>NZ_CM187613.1:0-3543278 GCF_059882455.1 Tateyamaria sp. 7Alg 36
GGAGGTAGGGGCCGCCGTGCTTACAACATCGATCAGGTCAGGGAGGAGGAGGACCTCAACCGATGTATGCGTTTGCACCGTTCGGTGCGAAGAAAAGGTGCGACGACGCCAGGGAGGAGGAGGGCGCCGCCGCTAATTACAGATGCCCCAGGGAGGAGGAGAGGAGCATCTGATCTCGGTGTTCTTAGCGAGTGGTGTCTTTGTACGCGGATTCCCACGCGATCCGCTTCAGCTCGGACCGGTGGATGCCCAGATCGGCCAGTTCGCGGCTGGACAGTGCGCCCAGTTCATTCAGTGTGTCACGGTACACGCGGCGTGTTGCGTGACGCTCTGCGGCGGTTTCAAAGAACCGTGCGACGTTTGCGAGTACGCGTTCAACCAGATCGTTGCTGCGTGCTATGTCATTGTAGTAGGCCATGTTTATTGCCTCGTGCTCTTGTTTCGTTAGCCCAAACATAAGCGAATGCTGCAGATGCACAATGGTCGTGTCGGCAATGCTGCTATGCAGCAAATGCATGGGGTTCAGGTTGAAATAGTAGGCATGTTGCCTAAGACGGTGGCAGATTCGCCGTGAATCCTGCCTGCCCCTTGCTCTCTGTTCAAATTCTGCCAGTTATTGCGGCAACCCAGCAAGGACCATCCTTATGCCCCTTACCAAAGACCAGATCATGTCGGCCTTGGGCCGGATTGCATTGCCCGACAAAGAGACCCTGATCAGCAGGGATATGATTCGAGCGGTGCAGATTGACGGCTCTACCGTGCAGTTCGTGATCGAAGCGCCGACACCGGAGCTGGCGGCGACAATGGAACCTGTGCGCGCCGCGGCCGAAGCTGCCGTGCGTGCCATAGAAGGTGTGGAGCAGGTGCGCGTTGCCCTGACTGCCCATGGTCCGGCGGCGAAACCTGCCGCGCCACCCAGCCTGAAGATCGGTGGCCATCCCAAACCGCAAGAGGGTCCGACCAAGCCCGCAGGGGTCAAACGCATTCTTGCGATCGGCTCGGGTAAGGGCGGTGTGGGCAAATCCACTGTGTCCTCGAACCTTGCCGTGGCGCTGGCGCGGGCGGGCCGCAAGGTCGGGCTGCTGGATGCAGATATATACGGTCCCAGCCAGCCGCGCATGATGGGCGTGAACAAGCGCCCCGCATCGCCCGATGGCAAGACGATCATCCCGCTGCATGCCCACGGCGTCACGATGATGTCGATCGGCTTCATGCTTGAAGAAGGCAAAGCGGTGGTCTGGCGCGGGCCGATGTTGATGGGCGCGTTGCAACAGATGCTGGGGCAGGTGGAGTGGGGCGAGCTTGACGTGCTGCTGGTCGATCTGCCGCCCGGAACGGGGGATGTGCAGTTGACGCTGTGCACCAAGTCCGAGTTGAGCGGCGCCATCGTCGTCAGCACGCCGCAGGATGTAGCATTGATTGATGCGCGCAAGGCGATAGACATGTTCGCGACCCTCAAGACGCCTGTGCTGGGGTTGATCGAGAATATGTCGATGTTTGTCTGTCCCGATTGCGGATCGGAGCACAAGATCTTCGGGCAGGGCGGTGTCGCCGCCGAGGCCGAGAAGATGGGCGTGCCGCTGCTGGGCGCGCTGCCCATTGATCTGGACACGCGACTGGCAGGCGATGCCGGTACACCGATTGCAGCAGGCGACGGGCCGATGGCAGAGGCCTATGCCCGCATTGCCCAAGGGTTGATCCAAGGCGGCATGGCCTGATCCCCTTAATTCCGGCAGGGCGCGCCGCCTCCGCGCGGGCGCCCTGCGACACATATATACCACTTTCATTTTAGGCGTGGTCGGAGGGCCCATGGGAATTTGTGGGAAATGCCTGCAAATCCGCGCCGGTTTCGAATCGAATTTGCGGGATGTCCTGTGATTCACGGGGCTGTGATTTGGAACAAAGAATAAACATCGCTTAGTCAGTGAGCATGGGCGAAAGTTTTTTGGGATTTTATGGGCCGCGCTGGCACGGGCAGGGGTGGCACTACATATAGTGTCTGATTACGGTTTTAGCGCAGAATAGGCGGAAATTTGCCATCTTTCTGCATATAGTATGTGTCCGTGACCTCTCGATTTCGCGATCTCGCGACCGCCATGCCCATAAAAAACTGTTGTTTCCCATCAATTCCCATGGCATCCCTAATGCATCAGATGAGAACGAGCCCGGGGCAGCAAACGACCCCAAGCAATACAAAAAACTCTAGCAGGTTTCATACAGGCACCTCGCTTTCATCAGACCAGAGATCCGGCGCGCGAGCGAGCAGACATCCCCCCAGGTGGCGCGCGCAGCTGGACATCCCGCCAAGCGGGACGAGGGCGGCGGGTTGATCAGTGGCAGCAGATCAACCCGCCGTTTCCATTTTCAAGGCCGGACAAATCAAGCGTTCGGCACAACGGGGACAAAAAGGGACGGGCCGAACAGTGGCACGCAGGTTCAGAGGCGAAAGCGACCACAAGGTGGACGCGAAGGGCAGGGTGTCTATCCCCGCCTCGTTTCGCCGTGTGATCGAATCCTGCGACCCTGACTGGACCGAAGGCCTGCCGCCCCGTGTGATCTTGGTCTATGGCGGCGCGACGCGTGACTACCTCGAAGGGTTCACCATCGAGGCCATGGACGAGGTCGACGAAAAGATTTCCAAACATCCGCGCGGCTCGGCCAAGCGCAAGGCGATGGAGCGTCTGTATAGTGCGCAATCCATCGAGACCGTCGTGGATGACACGGGCCGCATCGTGCTGCCCGCCAAACTGCGCGAGAAGATCGGCCTTGATGGCATGGCGCGCTTTGTCTCCTCGGGGGACACATTCGAAATCTGGAACCCTGACGCCTATGACGCCAGCATCGCGGCGCTGGATGACGACGGGTTCGACCCCGATCTGGATCCGTCTGTCTATCTCGACGGGGACATGGATTAAGATGTCGGTAAGGGCGAAGGCACAAAAAGATGTCTGAAGGGCCACATATTCCAGTTCTGATCGACGCGATCCTGTCGCATTGCGCCCCGATCGAAGGCACATGGCTGGACGGCACGTTCGGGGCGGGTGGCTATACCCGTGCGTTGCTCGAGGGTGGTGCTGCCAAGGTGATCGGTGTGGATCGTGACCCGCTGGCCTTTGACATGGCCGCCGACTGGGCACCTGATTACGGCGACCGGCTGGTGATGCAGCAGGGCGTATTTTCCAAACTTGACGATTATGCCAGCGACCTTGACGGCGTCGTGCTCGACCTTGGCGTGTCCTCGATGCAGCTTGATCAGGCCGAGCGCGGATTTTCCTTTATGAAGGACGGCCCGCTGGACATGCGCATGTCGCAGGACGGCCATTCGGCAGCTGATCTGGTGAACACGGCGGACGAAACCGTGCTGGCCGACATCCTGTTCCATTATGGCGAGGAACGCGCCAGCCGCCGCATTGCGCGCGCGATCATCGCTGCCCGTCCCATCACCACAACGCTGGAACTGGCAAGCATTGTCGAAAAATGCCTGCCGCGCCCCAAACCGGGCCAGTCGCACCCCGCCACGCGCAGCTTTCAGGCGCTGCGCATCGCGGTGAACAATGAATATGGCGAGTTGTATCAGGGCCTTATGGCCGCTGAGCGCGCACTGAAACCCGGTGGTAAGCTGGCGGTCGTCACCTTTCATTCGGTCGAGGACCGGATGGTCAAACGGTTCCTGACCGCACGCGGGGGCAGGGCGGCCAATGCCAACCGCTATGCGCCCGAAACAGTGCAGGCCGCCGCGCAATTCACGCTGAAAAGCCGCAAGGCCATCGCGCCGGATGCGGATGAGCTGGCCATCAATCCGCGCAGCCGCTCGGCCAAGCTGCGCGTCGGGGTGCGTACCGACGCACCCGCCGGAGAGATCGAGGCCAAAGCCTTGGGCATGCCGCACGTCAAAGGGGGACTATGATGCGCAGTGTACTTTATGTTCTGACAACGCTGGCGGTGATCGGTCTGGCCTTCTGGGCCTACCGCGAAAACTATGCCACGCAGGAATCGCTGGCCGAAACGGACCAGTTGCACCGCGACATCCGCGCCGCGCATTCCCGTCTGGCCGTGCTGCGGGCCGAATGGGCCTATCTGAACCGGCCCGACCGTCTGCGCGATCTGGCCGACATCAACTTTGACCGTCTGGGCCTGCTGCCCTTCCGTCCCGACCAGTTCGGGCGCACAGACGAGGTTGCCTATCCCGCGCCGCCCCTGCTGGACATTACAAATAGTGTCGAGGTCATCGGCACCATCGAGCAGGAGGAGGACGCAGAATGATCCGCACGCCGCTTCGCCCGCTTGCCCGTATCCTGCCTGCCCGTGCCGCCGGACAGAACCCCGAGGCGATCGAGCGTGAAAACCTTGCCCTGCGCCACGAAGAAATGCGCGACCGCGCCCGCCAGCGTGCCGAAGGGCGGTTGCTGGTGCTGGGGGCATTCTTTTTCTGTGCCTTTATCGTGATCGGGGCGCGAATGGGTATGCTTGCCACGTCCGAACCCGTCGAACCCCGCGCCAGCGCGCAAGGGGCCGCCATCTCGGCGGCGCGCGCTGATATCGTGGACCGCAAGGGCCGTCTGCTGGCCACCAATTTCGAAACCCACGCCCTTTATGCGCAGCCGCCGCATATGATCGACAAGGCGGCCGCCGCCAAGCAATTGGCCGAAATCTTCCCCGATCTTGAGGAACAGGATCTGCTGGAGGACTTCACCGGCAAGCGTAAGTTCCTGTGGATCAAGAAGAAGATCAGCCCCGAACAGATGCAGGCCGTGCACGAAATTGGCGATCCGGGCCTGTTGTTCGGCCCGCGTGACATGCGCCTTTATCCCAATGGCTCGCTTGCGGCCCACGTGCTGGGCGGTGCGTCTTTCGGCAAGGAAGGCGTGCACGCTGCCGAGGTGATCGGCGTTGCGGGTGTCGAGAAATACTTTGACGAATATCTGCGCGATCCGGCCAACGGTCAGCGCCCGCTGGAACTGTCGCTGGACCTGACGGTGCAGGCGGCGGCGGAACGGGTGCTTTATGGTGGCATGAAGATCATGAACGCCAAGGGCGCGACCTCGGTCCTGATGGATGTGCACACGGGCGAGGTTGTGTCGGTCGTGTCTTTGCCGGATTTCGATCCCAACAACCGCCCGCGCCCCGCGATCACGGGCGACCAGTCCGACAGCCCGCTGTTCAACCGCTCGGTGCAGGGCGTGTATGAACTCGGCTCGACTTTCAAGATTTTCACCGCCGCGCAGGCGGTTGATCTGGGTATTGTGACGCCCGACACGGTGATCGACACCAAGGGGCCGATGCGCGTCGGCGGCTTCCGCATCGGTGAATTCCAGAACAAGAATTACGGCGTGCTGACTGTGTCGGACATTATCGTCAAATCCTCGAACCGTGGCACGGGGCGCATGGCGCTGGAAATCGGGATCAAGCGGCAGCAGGATTTCCTGCAAAGCCTCGGCTTTTTCGAGGCGACCTCGTTCGAACTGGTCGAGGCGGCAACCGGCAAGCCGCTGCTGCCCAAACGCTGGACTGACCTGAGCGCGGTCACAGTCAGCTATGGCCACGGCCTGTCCTCTTCGCCCATGCATCTGGCGGCGGGTTATGCGGCGATTGCCAATGGTGGCTATGCGGTGCGTCCGACGATCCTAAAACAGAACGGCCCCCGCTATGGCGAACGTGTGATGAGCGCCGAGGCCGCCCGCGCCGCCCGCGACATGCTGCGCGCCGTGGTGTCCAAGGGTACCGCCAGCATGGGCGATGTGGAAGGCTATGCCGTGGCGGGCAAGACCGGTACCGCGGACAAGCCCAAGCCAAATGGCGGGTATTACGATGACAAGGTCATCGCCACCTTTGCCACCATGTTCCCCGCCCATGATCCGAAATATGTGCTGATCGTCACGCTGGACGAACCGGTCGAGACGTCGGGCGACAAACCGCGCCGCACGGCGGGTTGGACGGCTGTTCCGGTGGCGGCGGAAATGATCGGGCGCATTGCGCCGCTTCTGGGACTGCGTCCAACCGTTGAACACAAACCATTGGCTGATATAACGCTGACCAGCAGCAACTGAGCCAAAAGGCCGAATACACATGGGCGCGCAGGCAAGACCTCTTTCATCTTTGGGCCTGACCGCCCAAGGCGGAGCCAATCCAGACATCACAAACATCGCGGTGGACAGCCGTCAGGTAGTGGACGGCACCCTGTTTGCCGCCATGCCCGGCAGTCGTGTGCACGGGGCGGAGTTCATCCAATACGCCGTGCGCATGGGGGCGGTGGCCGTGCTGACCGACCGTGCAGGGGCCGAAATTGCGGCCGACCATCTGGACGGGATCGCCGTGGTGCTGACCGACGATCCGCGTGCCGCCCTGTCGCGCACCTGCGCGCTGTGGTTCGGCGGACAACCCGACACGATGGTCGCCGTGACAGGCACCAACGGCAAAACCTCGGTCGCCACATTTGTGCGCCAGATCTGGATCGAGATGGACTTGCCGGCGGTCAACCTCGGCACCACAGGGGTCGAGGGCGCGTGGACCGCGCCGCTGGCCCATACCACGCCCGAACCCATCACCTTGCACCGCACCTTGGCCGAGGCCCGCGCCGCTGGCATCACCCACGCCGCGATGGAGGCATCAAGCCACGGGCTCGACCAGCGCCGCCTTGATGGCGTGACCCTGAAAGCCGCCGGTTTCACCAATTTCACGCAGGATCATCTGGATTATCACGAGACGTTCGAAGCGTATTTCGACGCCAAGGCGGGCCTGTTCGCCCGCGTCCTGCCCGAAGATGGCACCGCCGTAATCAATATGGACGACGCACGCGGCGTCGATATGGCCGCGATTGCCCGTGCGCGGGGGCAGACCGTGCTGACGGTTGGTCGCGACGGCGGCGATCTGCATCTGTCGGCCCAGCGGTTCGACAGTACCGGACAGGATGTGCGGTTCGACTACCTCGGCAAATCCTACACCGCGCGCCTGCCGCTGATCGGCGGGTTTCAGGCCGACAATGTGATGCTGGCCTGCGGCCTTGTGATCGCCTGCGGGGCCGAGCCTGAGCGCGTGTTCGAAACCTTGCCCCATATGGGCACCGTGCGGGGCCGTATGCAGCTGGCGGCCACCCGCGAAAACGGCGCGGCGGTCTTTGTGGATTACGCCCACACGCCCGATGCTGTGGCGACCGCGCTGTCGGCCATGCGCCCGCACGTGATGGGCCGCCTTGTGGCGGTGATCGGCGCTGGCGGTGACCGCGACGCGGGCAAGCGCCCGTTGATGGGGCAGGCGGCGGCACAGAATGCGGACATCATCTTTGTCACCGACGACAACCCCCGCTCCGAAGATCCTGCGTTGATCCGTGCGGCAGTAATGGAAGGCTGCCCCGAGGCGATTGAGGTCGCCGACCGCGCCGAGGCGATCCTGCGCGCGGTCGATGCCCTTGGGCCAGGCGATGCGCTATTGATCGCGGGCAAGGGGCACGAAACAGGCCAGATCGTGGGCGATGACATCCTGCCCTTTGACGACGCCGAACAGGCCAGCGTGGCCGTGGCAGCACTGGAAGGACGACTGACATGACGCTTTGGACTTCGACCGATGCTGCCGCCGCCACGGGCGGTGTAAACACGCGCGAGTGGACCTGCACAGGCATCAGCATCGACACCCGCACCTTGCAACCGGGCGACCTGTTCGTCGCACTCAGCGATGTGCGCGATGGCCATGACTTTGTTGCCCAAGCCTTTGAAAAAGGGGCGGCGGCGGCGCTGGTATCGCGCGTTCCGGACGTGGACGAGGACTGTCCATGCCTGATGGTCAGCGACGTACTGACCGCGCTCGAGGCTCTGGGCAGCGCCGCCCGCGCCCGCACCGACGCGCGCGTCGTGGCGATCACCGGATCGGTCGGCAAAACCTCGACCAAGGAAATGCTGCGCGCCATTTTGGGCGATCAGGGCCGCACCCACGCCTCTGTCGCCAGCTACAATAACCACTGGGGCGTGCCACTGACCTTGGCACGCATGCCGCAGGACACCGAATATGCGGTGATCGAAATCGGCATGAACCACCCCGGAGAGATCGCGCCACTTGCCAAACTGGCACGCCCCCATGTGGCCATGATCACCACCGTCGCACCCGCCCACCTAGAAGCGTTCGAGAATATCGAAGGCATCGCGGTGGAAAAGGCGTCGATCATTGACGGGCTGGAATATGGCGGGACGGCGATCCTCAACAATGACTGTTCAACAGCTGCCATCCTTCAGGCCAAGGCGCATGACGCCAAGCGCCGCGATGTGGGCTTTGGCGAACACGGCTTTGATTTTGTGCTGAATTCCCTTGATCTGGGCCGCGATACCACGGTCGTGCAGGCCACTGCCCATGACGCGCCGCTGCTGTTCAAGATCGGCGCGGTGGGGCGGCACTATGCGATGAACGGTCTGGGCGCGCTGGCCGCGGCCGAGGCGTTGGGCGCCGATCTGGCGCTGGCCGCGCAATCCTTGGGCCGCTGGTCGCCGTTCGAAGGGCGTGGCGCGCGCGAGGTGATCTGCCTTGATGCGGTGGACACGCACCTGACACTGGAATTGATCGACGACAGCTATAACGCCAACCCGACTTCGATGGCTGCCGCGCTTGAAGTGCTGGCTGCCGCGCAAGTCACCCACGACACAGGCCGCGTCAGCAAGGGGCGGCGCATCGCCTTTCTGGGCGATATGAAGGAGTTGGGCGCGGACGGGGCAGGGATGCACGCCGATCTCGCCGCACTGGACGCGGTTGACGCAATCGACACTGTCCACTGCATCGGCCCGCTGATGAAGAATTTGCATGCGGCTCTGCCTGAGGACAAGCGCGGCTTCTGGGCCGAAACCTCTGACGATATGGCCAGCCGCGTTGTGCGGTCGCTCGACAGTGGCGACGTTGTGCTGGTCAAGGGGTCGCTCAGCATGAAGTTGAGGGTGATCGTTGACGTGATCCGCAAAATGGGCCATCCGGTCGCAACGGGCACTGGCCCACAAGATAATGGGTAGGGACCGGCACGCATGCTCTATTGGTTGACAGCACTTTCGGATGGCGGGGATTTCTTCAACCTTTTCCGCTACATCACCTTTCGGGCGGGCGGGGCGTTTCTGACGGCCCTGATCTTCGGCTTTGTGTTCGGTCGACCGCTGATCGCGGTGCTGCGCAAACGGCAGGGCAAGGGCCAGCCGATCCGTGATGACGGCCCCGAGGGGCATTTCGTCAAAGCGGGCACGCCGACCATGGGCGGACTGCTGATCGTGGGCGCGCTGGTGTTCTCCACGCTTCTTTGGGCGCGGCTCGACAATCCGTTTGTGTGGATCGTGCTGGGCGTGACGCTTGCCTTCGGCCTGATCGGATTTCTGGACGACTACGCCAAAGTGTCCAAGCAAAACACCGCAGGGGTGCCGGGGCGGGTGCGGCTGTTGCTCGGCTTTCTGATCGCGGCCATCGCGGCCTATTTCGCTGCTGTGTCCCACCCCGAAGGGCTGCAAAACCAGCTGGCCGTGCCGATTTTCAAGGATGTTCTGGTCAATCTCGGCCTGTTGTTCATCCCGTTCTCCATCATCGTGATCGTGGGCTCGGCCAATGCGGTGAACCTCACAGATGGTCTGGACGGGCTGGCCATCATGCCGGTGATGATCGCCGCGGCCACGCTGGGTATCATCGCCTACTTCGTCGGCCGCGTGGACTTCACCGAAGACCTCGGCCTGCACTATGTACCCGGCACTGGCGAATTGCTGATTTTCTGCATGGGGCTGATCGGCGGCGGCTTGGGCTTTTTGTGGTATAACGCACCGCCTGCCGCTGTCTTCATGGGCGACACAGGCTCCCTCGCCCTTGGTGGGGCGCTTGGTGCTATCGCGGTCGCGTCTAAGCACGAAATCGTCTTTGCCATTGTGGGCGGTATTTTCGTGGTCGAAGCGCTCAGCGTGATGATCCAAGTGATCTACTTCAAACGCACCGGCAAACGTGTGTTCCTCATGGCCCCGATCCATCACCATTACGAGAAAAAAGGCTGGGCAGAACCGCAGATCGTGATCCGCTTCTGGATCATCGCGCTGATCCTCGCCCTGATCGGCCTCGCCACACTCAAGGTACGCTAGAATGACCCACACCGCTGTTCTTTTGGCCATAAATACTGCGGGGAGCGCGAGGGGCTGGCCCCTCGCTCCGATGATGACCAAAGGCGCTGCCGCATGATCCCCGTGCGCGGCCTGTCAGGGGCAAATGTGGCCGTGCTGGGCCTTGGCCGTTCGGGGCTTTCCGCCGCGCGTGCACTGGCCGAAGGCGGCGCAACGCCAATCTGCTGGGACGACAATCCGGATGCCCGCGCACGGGTCGAGGCCGAAGGCTTCACTTGCCGCGACTTCAAGAAAACCGGCGCATTCGACGACATCGCGCGGCTGATCCTGTCCCCCGGTATCCCGCACCTCTACCCCTCGCCAAACGCGGTGGTTGCGGCAGCGTGGGCGGCCGGCGTGCCGGTGGACAATGATATCGGGCTGTTCTTCCAGTCTTTCGCGACCACGGAATGGGACAATTTCGACACCGCGCCCAGCGTGATCGCCGTGACCGGATCGAATGGCAAGTCCACCACGTCGGCACTGATCCACCACATTATGGAGGCCGCACGGCGGCCCAGCCAGTTGGCGGGCAATATCGGGCGCGGCGTGCTGGACATCGACCCGCCCCATGATGGCGAGGTGGTCGTGCTGGAACTGTCGAGCTACCAGACCGATCTGGCACGTGCCCTGACGCCGGATGTGGCGGTGTTCACCAACCTCACGCCGGACCATCTGGACAGGCACGCGGGCATGGGCGGATATTTCGCCGCGAAACGCCGCCTGTTTGCCGAGGGCGGACCGGACCGTGCGGTGATCGGCGTGGACGAGGACGAGGGGCGCTACCTCGCCAACCAACTGAGCGAAGGCCCCGCCGATGATCGCGTGATCCGCGTCTCGGCGGACAGCAAGTTGTCCGGGCCGGGATGGTCCGTCTTTGTGCGCAAGGGGTTCCTGTCGGAAGTGCGCAAGGGGCGGCAGGTTGCCTCCATCGACCTGCGCGGAATTTCGGGCCTGCCGGGTGCGCATAACCATCAGAACGCCTGCGCGGCCTATGCCGCTGCGCGCGCTGTGGGCATCGCGCCCAAAGTGATCGAGACAGCCTTTGCCAGCTTTGCGGGCCTGCCGCATCGCAGCCAGACCATCGCAGAAGCCAATGGCGTGCGGTTCGTGAACGACAGCAAGGCAACCAATGTGGACAGCGCGGCCAAGGCTCTTGCGGCCTTTGACAGCATCCGTTGGATTTGCGGCGGCTTGCAGAAAGAGGGCGGGCTTGACGGTGTGAATGCGGCCTCGGGGTCAGTGAAAAAGGCCTATGTGATCGGGCGCGAAGCGGCGCAATTCGCGATGCAGTTGAACGTCACCGCGCAGGTCTGTTCGACCATGTCCGCCGCTGTCGCTGCCGCGATGGAAGAGGCCGAGCCGGGCGATGTGATCCTGCTGGCACCGGCGGCGGCCAGCTTTGATCAATATGACAGTTTCGAGCGGCGCGGCGATGATTTCGTCGCAGAGGTCCAGAAGCGGCTGTGATCCAACGGCGCGCCCTTGCGGGCGCACGACATTCTTGGATTAAAGGCTTCTGGCCCACCAAGACAGATATCTGTCTGCGCGCACCATCCCCGCGACCGGCCTGACAGAGCCCGCACCCAGCCCCAAGTAAAATCGTCGTATCCCCGCAAGCGGGGCCCCGCGTCGATTTTCCTTGGACCTGTATGCGTGATCTGTCGGGCAGCGCGCAGCCGATGGCGGCTCCGAGACAGATGTCAGTCCGACAGGGCGCGTGCGGCGGCCATGGCCGAGGACCACGCCCATTGAAAGTTGTACCCGCCGAGCCAGCCTGTCACATCCACAGCTTCGCCGATGAAATAGAGGCCGGGGGTGGTTTTGGATTCCATGGTTTTGGAACTGAGCGTGGCGGTGTCGATGCCCCCACGGGTGACTTCGGCGGTACGGTAGCCTTCGGTGCCGTTCGGGGTCAGTTGCCAGTTGGACAGCGCGTCGGTCAGTGCCTCGATCCGCGCATCGGACAGATCGCCCACGCGACCGCTAAGGTCGAATTCACCGCTGAGGTGATCCACAAGCCGTGATGGCAGCAGGCGGGCGAGTTCGGTGGTCAGCGCCTTTTTCCCGTCGCTTTGGCGTTTGGTTTTGAGCGTGGCTGCAAAGTCGGTGTCGGGGCAGAGGTTCACAGTAATGGGCTGGCCCGCGTGCCAATAGCTTGACGCTTGCAGGACTGCCGGACCGGACAGGCCGCGATGGGTGAACAGGAGGGCTTCGTCAAAGGCGGGGCCGTTCGCCTGTACCCGTGCGGGGCAGGCCACGCCCGAAATGGCGGCAAAGCGCCCGTCGGGGAAGGTGAAGGGGACGAGGGCCGCGTCAAGGTCGGTCACGCGGTGGCCGAATTTGCGCGCCACATCATAGGCAAAGCCGGTCGCGCCCATTTTCGGAATGGATATACCGCCCGTGGCGATCACCGCATTGGCGGCGGTGATATGGCGGGTATGGCCGTCCTGTACGATGGTCGCCTTGAACCCGTCGGGGGATTTGCCGAATTGCGTCACCTCGGTCTGCAACGACAGTTCGACACCGGCCTGTTGCATCAGACTGCGCAGCATCGCCACGATATCTTTGGCCGACACGTCACAGAACAACTGGCCAAGGGTCTTTTCGTGCCACTTGATCCCGTGCTGGTCCACAAGGGCGACAAAATCCCATTGGGTATAGCGTGCCAGCGCGGATTTGGCGAAATGGGGGTTCTCGCTGATGAAGGCGTGCGCGTCGCAATACATGTTGGTGAAATTGCAGCGCCCGCCGCCCGAGATGCGGATTTTCTCTCCGGCGGCGCGGGCGTGATCCACCACCAGAACGCGGCCCCCCGCGTGGGCGGCGCACATCATGCCAGCAGCACCGGCCCCTATGACGAGCGTGTCGTAATCCATGACGTCCCCGTGCAGGAATGCACAGGTCTGGTCAAGGTCCATGGGTTGTTCGGGCGCCTTTGCCGCTTACTTGTTCTTCAAGCTTTAACCGCAACGAACAGGAGACACCCCATGACCAAACCGACCGCAGGCAGCCCTTTTCCCAAGACAGAGCTGGACCGTCTGGGCGGCGGCAAGATCACCCTTGGCGTGCCCGAACAGGGCCGTGACTGGCAACTCGTCGTGATCTATCGCGGGCTGCACTGCCCGCTGTGCAAGAAGTATCTGGCCGAACTCGAAGAGATGCAGGGCGATTTCCACGACATCGGCGTTGATGTGGTCGTTGCCTCGGGCGATCCCGAAGAGAAAGCCAGCGCCATGGCAGCGGAGAAATCCCTGACCCTGCCCATAGGCTTTGGCATGTCGATTGCGCAGATGCAGGCCTTGGGACTTTATATCTCGGATCCGCGCAGCCCAGAGGAAACCGACCGGCCCTTCCCCGAACCGGGGATGTACGTGGTGAACGGCCAAGGGAATATCCAGATGGTCGATCTCTCGAACGCGCCGTTCCTGCGGCCCGACCTGCAAGCGGCCCTGCGGGGCATCACCTTTGTGCGGGACAAGGATTACCCCGTGCGCGGCACGCATAAACCCGCCTGATATTGGCGCGGGCCGGTCCAACAAGGGCTAGCCCGCGCGCGTTTTTCCCGCTATGCTGCGCTTTGTACCTTGGATCAACCAAGGGCAACGAGGCAGTGTAAAGGCGGCAGATCATGACAGAGATGGTCTATGGCGCGGTTCCGGTACGGGACGGCGAACCCATACTTCCAAAATGGTGGCGGACCATCGACAAATGGTCGCTGAGTTGCGTTCTGATCCTGTTTGCGATCGGACTTTTGCTTGGTTTGGCGGCATCGGTGCCGCTGGCCGAAAAGAACGGGTTTGCGCCGTTCCACTACGTCACACGACAGGCGGTGTTCGGGGCGGGCGCGTTGCTTGCCATGATCCTGACGTCGATGATGACGCCGCTTCTGGTGCGCCGTCTGGCGGTGCTGGGGTTCCTCGTGGCCTTTGTGGCGTTGGCGCTGCTGCCGTTTCTGGGCACGGATTTCGGCAAAGGGGCGGTGCGCTGGTACAGCCTTGGCTTTGCGTCGATCCAGCCGTCTGAATTCCTGAAACCTGGTTTTGTGGTGGCTGCGGCGTGGATGATGGCCGCCAGCCAAGAGATCAACGGCCCTCCGGGCAAGGTGTGGTCCTTTTCCCTATGCGTCGCGATTGTGCTGATGCTGGCCTTGCAGCCCGATTTCGGACAGGCCTGCCTTGTCCTGTTCGGCTGGGGTGTGATGTATTTCGTGGCCGGTGCGCCGATGCTGTTGTTGGTGTGCATGGCCGGTGCGGTCGTGTTTTTCGGCACGATTGCCTATTCCAACTCCGAACACTTTGCGCGCCGGATTGACGGCTTTCTAAGCCCAGATGTCGATCCGCGCACGCAGCTTGGATACGCGACCAACGCGATCCAAGAGGGCGGGCTGTTCGGTGTCGGCGTGGGCGAGGGGCAGGTGAAATGGTCGCTGCCTGATGCGCATACCGACTTTATCATTGCCGTGGCTGCCGAAGAATACGGCCTGATCCTCGTGCTGTGCATCATCCTGCTTTATGCGGGGATTGTTGTGCGCTCGCTCATGCGGTTGGTGCGCGAGCGTGATCCGTTCATCCGCCTTGCGGGCACGGGTCTGGCCTGCATGTTCGGGGTGCAGGCGATGATCAACATGGGCGTTGCGGTGCGTCTGTTGCCTGCCAAGGGCATGACCTTGCCCTTTGTCAGCTATGGCGGCAGTTCGGTCATTGCCAGCGGGATTGCCGTGGGCATGTTGCTGGCCTTTACGCGCACACGCGCGCAGGGCGAGATTGCAGATTTCCTGAGCCGGGGGCGGCGGTGAAACAGCCATTGTTACTGATTGCAGCCGGTGGCACGGGCGGGCACATGTTCCCCGCGCAGGCACTGGCCGAGGCGATGCTGGCCAAGGGCTGGCGGGTAAAGCTGAGCACGGATGCCCGTGGCGCGCGCTATACCGGCGGGTTCCCGCATACGACCCAGATTGAACACATTTCGTCGGCCACCTTTGCGCGCGGCGGCGTGCTGGCCAAGGCGGCGGTGCCGTTCCGTATTCTCGCCGGTGTCATCGGCGCGGGGTTCAAGATGCTGCGCGACCGGCCTGACGTGGTTGTGGGCTTTGGCGGCTATCCCACCATTCCGGCCATGGCGGCGGCGACCCTTCTGCGCTTGCCCCGTATGATCCATGAACAGAATGGCGTGCTGGGCCGCGTCAATCGCATTCTGGCCAAACGTGTGCAGATCGTGGCCTGCGGGACATGGCCCACGGACCTGCCCGAAGGGGTCCAGGGACTGCATGTGGGCAACCCTGTGCGCAGCGCGATCCTAAGCCGCGCCGAGGCGGGGTATATCCCACCCGGCGATTATCCGATGGAGATTTTGGTGATCGGCGGCTCGCAAGGGGCGCGCATCCTGTCCGATATCATTCCGCCCGCCATTGCCAGCCTGCCGATGGAGCGTTTGCGCAATCTGCGTGTCAGCCATCAGGCGCGTGGCGAGGACGAAGAGCGCGTGCGCGCCTTTTATGACGAACACAACATTTCTGCCGATGTGCAGCCGTTTTTCACCGATGTCCCTCGTCGCATGACCGAGGCGCAGCTTGTGATCTCGCGTTCGGGTGCGTCGTCGGTGGCGGACATTTCGGTGATCGGGCGTCCGTCGATCCTGATCCCCTATGCGGCGGCCACGGGCGACCACCAGACGGCCAATGCACGCGGTCTGGTACAGGCCGACGCCGCCATTCTGATCCCCGAAAGCCAGATGAGCGTCGAGATTATGGCTGAACAGATCTCGGCCATACTGGACAATCCGGACGCCGCCGCGCAGATGGCGCGGGCTGCTGCCAGCGCGGGCAAACCCGAAGCCACACAAAGCCTTGTTGAACTCGTCGAAACCCTCGCACAGAAAGGGACGTAAATGAACGCCGCTACAAAACTGCCCGGAGACGTGGGCCCCATCCATTTTGTCGGGATCGGTGGCATTGGCATGTCCGGCATTGCCGAAGTGTTGTTGAATCACGGCTATGTGGTGCAGGGGTCTGACCTCAAGGCGTCCAAGATTACCGACCGTCTGGCGGAACTGGGCGCGCATATCTTTGTCGGTCAATCCGCCGAGAATATCGAAAGCGCCGAAGTGGTGGTTATTTCTTCGGCCATCAAGCCGGGCAATGCCGAACTGGACGCCGCGCGCGCCCGTGGCCTGCCCATCGTGCGCCGTGCCGAGATGCTGGCCGAACTGATGCGTCTGAAATCCAACATCGCCATCGCAGGCACCCATGGCAAGACGACCACCACCACGATGGTCGCGGCCCTGCTGGACGAGGGCAAGTTTGACCCCACAGTCGTCAATGGCGGCATCATCCACGCCTATGGCTCCAACGCGCGCAAGGGCGAGGGCGAGTGGATGGTGGTTGAGGCCGATGAGAGCGACGGCACGTTCAACCGTTTGCCCGCCACCATCGCCATCGTCACCAATATCGACCCCGAACATATGGAACACTGGGGCACCGAAGAGGCGCTGCATCAGGGCTTTTACGACTTTGTGTCCAACATTCCGTTCTATGGGCTGGCCGTATGCTGCACCGATGATCCCGATGTGCAGGCGCTGGTCGGCAAGATCACCGATCGCCGCGTCGTGACCTACGGATTCAACGCGCAGGCCGACGTGCGCGCCATCAACCTGACCTACGAGGCGGGTGTGGCGCATTTCGACGTTGCCCTGCAATCCGAGGACATGGTGATCGAAGGCTGTTCCCTGCCCATGCCGGGGGATCACAACGTATCGAACGCACTGTCGGGCATTGCCGTGGCGCGCCATCTGGGAATGAAAGCGGACGAAATCCGTTCGGCCCTTGCGAATTTCGGCGGCGTGAACCGCCGCTTTACCCGTGTGGGCGAAGTGGATGGCGTGACCATCATCGACGATTACGGCCACCACCCGACCGAGATTGCCGCCGTGCTGAAGGCTGCGCGTCAGGCCACTACGGGCCGCGTGATCGCCGTGCACCAGCCGCACCGCTATACCCGTCTGCACCACCATTTCGACGACTTCTGTTCCTGTTTTAACGATGCCGACGTGGTGGGCATCACCGAGATTTTTGCCGCTGGCGAAGACCGCATCGAAGGCGCATCGCGGGAAGACCTTGTTGCCGGACTGATCCGCAGTGGCCACCGCCATGTGCGCGCCGTGATGGGCGAGGATGATCTGGAGCGCTTGGTGCGCGAACAGGCCCGTCCGGGTGATCTGGTTGTGTGCCTTGGGGCAGGGACCATCTCGGCTTGGGCGAACGCCTTGCCCGACCGGTTGAAAAACAGCGCGGCATGACTGCCGACGCCGCCCCCTCCGCGCTGAAGCGGCGCATCGGGCCATGGCTTTTGACGGCCTACGGTGTCGGTGTGATGGTGGGGGCGGGGATTTACGTGCTGGTCGGTGCCGTGGTGGCGCAGGCGGGCATCTGGGCCCCTTTATCTTTCCTTCTGGCAGGGCTGATCGCGGCCCCGACCGCCCTCAGCTATGCCGAACTGTCCACCCGCATCCCCGAAGCAGGGGGCGAGGCGGCCTATGTGGCGACGGGGCTGAAAAGTGACCGGCTTGCCATGGCCGTAGGGCTGGCCATCGTGTTGGCGGGCATCGTGTCTGCCGCCGCCGTTCTGCGCGGCGGTGTCGGTTATTTGCAGGTGGTGATGGATGTGCCTGCGGTCTGGGCCATCATCGCGCTTGGCGTGCTGCTAACCCTTGTGGCGATCATCGGCGCGGTCGAAAGCCTGAGCGTTGCCGCCGTGTTCACGGCTGTGGAACTGGCGGGGCTGGGGCTGGTGATCTGGGCAGGCTGGTGGGCCGAACCCGTCGCTGCCTATAGCGCGCCACCGGCGATTGCATGGTCGGCTGTCGGGGTGGGGGCGGTCCTCGCCTTTTTCGCCTTTATCGGGTTCGAAGACATCGTGAACATGGCCGAGGAAACGCGCAATCCGTCGCGCACCCTGCCCATCGCGATCATCGTATCGCTGGCGCTGACCACGGCAATCTATGCGCTGGTCACATGGGCCGCCGTGCGCGCCGTGCCTGCGGACCTGCTGGCCGGATCGGAACAACCCCTTGCTTTGGTCTGGAGCGGGGAAGACGCCGCCCGCGATGCCCGCCTGTTGTCGGCCATTGCGGTGGTGGCGGCGTTGAACGGCATTCTCGCGCAGATCGTCATGGCGTCGCGCGTGCTGTTCGGCATGGGCCGTCTGGGCCGCGCCTTTGCCCCGTTGCAACGGGTGCACCGCCGGTTCGGCACGCCTGTCCTTGCCACGGTGTTGGTGGGTGGCGCGATCATCGCGGGCGCGCTGGCCTTGCCGGTCGCGACGCTAGCGGGGGCGACCTCGGTCATATTGTTGAGCGTGTTTGTGGTGATCAACATCACCCTGATCGTGCTTAAACGCCGCTTGCCCGAGGCACCGTTCAAGGTGCCGATGGCAACGCCCGTGATCGGCGCAGTGCTGGCGGCGGGGGCCTTGCTGTTTTCGGTGGGGGGCATGGTGTAATGCTGCTGTGGATCAGTGTGGGCTGGGTTTTGGCGGCAACCGTGGTTGCGATGCTGCCCATGCGCCACCAGTATGCCCCCGGACTGGCGTTATTGATCGCCGCGCCGCTTATCATCCTGTGGATCGGCCTTGCCGTGGCATGGTGGGCGGGCCTGCTGGCGTTGGCGGCTTTCGTGTCGATGTTCCGCAACCCGCTGCGGTATTTCTGGGCCAGATTGCGCGGCCAGAACCCACCCTTGCCAACAGCGGTGCAGCAAACCCAATCCTTGCCACCGGAGGTGCAGCCATGAGCTTGTCGATCATCCTTGCCTGCCTATGGGCGCTTGTTGCCAATGTGCTGGCGATGTTCCCCAGTAAGGACAACCACTGGACCAATGCCTATGCGCTGATTGCGGTGGGCATACCGATTGTAGGCTATGTGACATGGCAGCACGGACCTTGGATCGGCTTGCTGGTACTTGCGGCGGGGATGAGCGTGCTGCGCTGGCCCGTCATCTACCTGACCCGCTGGATCAAGAGGCGCGTTGCGCGATGATACCGATTGCGCTGGCATCCTTGTGCATTGGCATCGCTGTTGGGTTCACCCTCGCACGGCGGTTTATGTTGCGCACTTTGGTCGGGCTGATCTGTGCGCTGGTGGGGCTGATCTGTTTTGTGGTCTTGGTTCCCGCCGATACGCTGCCCGGGGATGGGTACGCCATTCTGATCGCGGCGTTCCTGATTGCGCCGCCAATGGCATCAGGCCTGTTCGGGGGCGGGGTGTTTGCATGGCTGCTGCGTCCGCGTTCATCGCGCCCTTGACGCCGCCGCGCCTGCGCGCCATTGCCCTTGGCCATGACATATGACCTTCCCGACGTGCGCGGCACGCTGACCGCGCAAAAAGACTTGTCCACCCTTACCTGGTTGCGCGTTGGCGGGCCGGCCGACTGGCTGTTCCAGCCTGCGGATGTGGAAGACCTAAGCACTTTCCTTGCCGCGTTGGACCCGTCGGTGCCGGTGTTCCCCATGGGCGTGGGCAGCAACCTGATCGTGCGCGACGGGGGCTTGCGTGCGGTGGTGATCCGGTTGGGGCGCGGGTTCAACGGGATCGAGGTGGACGGCACCACGGTGCGGGCAGGGGCGGCGGCACTGGATGCGCATGTTGCGCGCCGCGCGGCGGATGCGGGGGTGGACCTCACGTTCCTGCGCACCATTCCGGGTACTATCGGTGGCGCGGTGCGCATGAACGCGGGCTGTTATGGCAGCTATACGGCGGACGTCTTCGAAAGCGCCCAAGTGGTGCTGCGCGATGGCACGGTTACAACGCTGGATGCTGCGGCGTTGAACTTCCGCTATCGCCAAAGCGATCTGCCCGAGGGCGCAGTGCTGACAGGTGTCACGCTGCGCGCCCCCGAGGGCGACCCCGAAACCCTGCACGCGCGCATGACCGACCAACTGGCCAAACGCGATGCAACCCAACCCACCAAGGACCGCAGCGCGGGGTCGACTTTTCGCAATCCTGCGGGGTTTTCATCGACGGGGCAGGCCGATGATGTGCATGACCTGAAGGCGTGGAAGGTCATTGACGACGCTGGAATGCGCGGTGCACGTCGTGGTGGTGCCCAGATGAGCGAGATGCATTCCAACTTTCTGATCAATACGGGGGCGGCAACGGCCGCAGATCTCGAAGGATTGGGCGAGGACGTGCGAAAAAAGGTTTACGATTCCAGTGGTATCACGCTAGAATGGGAAATTATGCGCATAGGCGAACCGGAATAAGGTGCCAGCGCTAGGCAGGCCGAAAACTGAATAGAGATTTTGGCACAATAATCGAGGGCCCGCAAAAGGGCTCCGGGACAAGAGGCACATGGCGGGTCAGTCGAGCAGGACGACTCCGAAAGTGGCGGTATTGATGGGTGGCGCGTCGGCGGAACGCGAAGTGTCACTTGCCAGTGGGAAACCCTGCGCTGCCGCGCTGAGGAGCACAGGTTACGAGGTGGTCGAGGTCGATGTGGACCGCGATCTGGCCTCTGTATTGATTTCCGAAAAACCGGATGTTGTCCTCAATTGCCTGCACGGGCGGTGGGGCGAAGACGGCTGTGTGCAAGGCCTGCTTGAATGGCTTGGCATTCCCTATTCCCATTCGGGCGTTCTGTCCTCGGCGCTGGCCATGGACAAACAGCGCACCAAGGACGTGTACCGCGCCGCTGGTTTGCCCGTGGTGGACAGCGTGATCGTGGCCGCAGCCGAAGTGCGGCAGCATCACGTGATGGCCCCGCCCTATGTGGTCAAACCCAACAATGAAGGATCGAGCGTCGGCGTCTATCTGGTGCATGACGCGGCCAATGGCCCGCCGCAACTAGACGACGCGATGCCTGAAACCGTGATGGTCGAGGCCTATGCCCCCGGGCGCGAGCTGACGACCACCGTGATGGGCACGCGCACTTTGGGTGTGACCGAGATCCTGACCGATGGTTGGTATGATTACGACGCGAAATACAAGGAAGGCGGATCGCGCCACGTGATCCCCGCCAATGTCCCGACCGAGATCACCGAGCTGTGCCTTGATTACGCAATGCGCGCGCACAACGCACTTGGCTGTCGCGGCCTCAGCCGCACCGATTTCCGCTGGGACGACACCAAAGGGGCCGAAGGCCTTATCCTTCTTGAGACGAATACCCAGCCCGGCATGACGCCCACCTCGCTGTCGCCCGAACAGGCACAGGCGGCGGGCATCTCTTTTGCCGAACTCTGCGCGTGGATGGTGGAGGATGCTTCATGTCCGCGATAAAGCGCATGGCAGCCGCGGGGACGGGCCATCGCCGCACGATGCGCGCCGATCCGGCGCCGTCGCGCTGGTCGTGGCGGATGCAGCGGTTGATGCTGACGCCGCTGTTCCGTTTGGGGCTGCGCGTGGGCGTGCCCTTTGTGCTGACCTTCGGGGCGGCGACATGGTGGCTGACCGATCCGCAGAACCAGTCGCTGATCCGCGATACCGTGGCCGAAGCCCGCGCCGCAGTGGAGCAACGCCCCGAATTCATGGTCAACCTGATGGCCATCGACGGTGTCGGCCCCGATCTGGACGAGGCGATCCGCGCCCAAGTGCCGCTGTCGTTCCCCGTATCATCCTTTGATCTTGATCCTGCCGCGATGCGCGACCGCATCCTCGAAATGCCCCCGGTGAAAGAGGCCAGCGTGCGCATCCGCCCCGGTGGTGTGCTGCACGTACAGATCACGCCGCGCGAACCGGTTGCGATCTGGCGCACGGCCGAGGGGCTGACCCTGATTGATGCCGCCGGTGTCGCCGTCGCCCCGATCGACAGTCGCGCCGAACGCGCCGAACTGCCCGTGATCGCGGGGGAGGGGGCCTCCAAACACGTGGATCAGGCGCTTGCGCTGGTTTCGGCGGGCGCGCCGCTGGGGGATCGCTTGCGTGGTCTGGTCCGGATGGGCGAGCGGCGTTGGGACGTGGTTCTGGACCGCAACCAACGCATCATGCTGCCCGCGCAGGACGCCGTGCGCGCGCTGGAACGGGCGATTGCGCTGAACGGCGTAGACGACCTTTTGGGCCGCGATATTGCCCGTATCGATCTGCGCCTGAACGAACGTCCCACGGTGCGGATGAATGCCAGTGCCACCGAAGAGTGGTGGAGAATAAGACAGTTGAACGCAGGGAACGAGTGAACGCCATGACGGATCTTTATCAAAATCAACGGGCGATGCGGAACATGCGCCGGATTGCGATGCAGCGCGGTGTGGTGGCTATCCTTGATGTGGGCAGCTCGAAAATCGCCTGCCTTGTGTTGCGCTTTGACGGCACCAGCAAGCTGGGCGAAGAGGGCGAGATCGGATCGCTGGCCGGTCAGTCGGGCTTCCGTGTCATTGGCGCAGCAACCACGCGGTCGCGCGGTGTGCGCTTTGGCGAAATCTGCGCCATGCAGGAAACCGAGCGTGCGATCCGCACCGCCCTGCAAGCGGCCCAGAAGATGGCCGGTATCCGCGTCGATCACGTGATCGCCTGTTTCGCAGGGGCCGAGCCGCGCAGCTATGGGCTGGACGCAAAGGTCGATCTGCAAGGGCAAGTGGTCAGCGAACAGGATGTGGCACAGGTGCTGGCGCGCTGCGATGTGCCCGACTACGGCGAGGGGCGCGAGGTTCTGCACGCCCAGCCGGTGAACTTTGCGCTGGATCACCGTTCGGGCCTGTCGGACCCGCGCGGGCAGCTTGGCAACGAACTGGCGGTGGACATGCACATGCTGACGGTCGATGCCGCTGCCGTGCAGCACTTGGCCCATTGTATCAAACGCTGTGACCTTGAACTGGCGGGCATTGCATCGTCGGCCTATGTGTCGGGCATTGCGGCCCTTGTGGAAGACGAACAGGAACTGGGCGCGGCCTGCATTGATCTGGGCGGCGGCACCACGGGCGTGTCGATCTTTATCAAGAAACACATGATCTATGCCGATGCGGTGCGCATGGGCGGCGATCACGTCACTTCGGACATTTCGCTGGGCCTTCAGGTGCCGACGGCCAATGCCGAACGGATCAAAACGTTTTATGGCGGCGTACACGCCACCGGCATGGATGACCGCGAGATGATCGAGATCGGCGGCGATACGGGCGATTATGAACATGACCGCCGCACCGCCAGCCGCGCCGAACTGATCGGCATCATGCGCCCGCGGGTCGAGGAAATCCTCGAGGAAGTCCGCGCCCGCCTTGATGCCGCAGGCTTTGACCACCTGCCGAGCCAGCAGATCGTTCTGACCGGCGGCGGCAGCCAGATTCCGGGCCTTGACGGGCTGGCCAGCAAGATTTTAGGCCAGCAGGTACGCCTTGGACGCCCCTTGCGTGTGCATGGCCTGCCACAAGCCGCCACAGGCCCCGGATTTGCCAGCGCGGTCGGTCTGGCGCTGTTTGCGGCCCATCCGCAGGATGAATGGTGGGACTTTGACATTCCCAGCGACAGCAGCTCTTCACGGTCCCTGCGGCGCGCCGTAAAATGGTTTAGGGACAACTGGTGACAGCTAGATTTAGACCAACAGCAGATATGCAGTAAGAATTAGCGATTTTTTGCCCATATTTTGCGGCATTTTTGCGTTTTATGAGTGACCTCTGGGCTGTTCGGGGGTAAGATCAAGGCGATTTAGGCACAAAAACACCCGCGAATGCGGCAAACAGACAGGCGGAGCTGACCCATGACACTGAACCTTTCGATGCCCGGAAATGACGAGTTGAAACCGCGGATCACCGTCTTTGGTGTCGGCGGGGCAGGTGGCAACGCCGTCAACAATATGATTGAAAAAGAACTTGATGGCGTCGATTTCGTCGTCGCCAACACGGACGCACAGGCGCTGCAACAATCCGCCGCCGAGAACCGCGTCCAGTTGGGCATCAAGGTGACCGAAGGCCTTGGCGCCGGTGCCCGCGCCAGCGTTGGTGCCGCCGCTGCCGAAGAATCGATTGAACAGATCGTTGACCATCTCGCCGGTTCGCACATGTGCTTTATCACTGCCGGTATGGGCGGTGGCACAGGGACTGGTGCCGCGCCGATCATCGCGCAAGCGGCCCGCGAACTGGGCGTTTTGACCGTCGGTGTTGTGACCAAGCCCTTCCAGTTCGAAGGTGCCAAGCGGATGAAGCAGGCCGAAGACGGTGTCGAGGCCCTGCAAAAAATGGTCGATACACTGATCATTATCCCCAACCAGAACCTGTTCCGTCTGGCCAACGAAAAAACCACCTTCACCGAGGCGTTTTCGATGGCGGACGACGTGCTGTATCAGGGCGTCAAAGGTGTGACAGACCTGATGGTCCGTCCCGGCCTGATCAACCTCGACTTTGCGGACGTGCGCGCCGTGATGGACGAGATGGGCAAAGCCATGATGGGCACAGGCGAGGCAGAAGGCGAAGATCGCGCCATCCAAGCCGCCGAAAAAGCCATTGCCAACCCGCTGCTGGACGAAATCAGCCTGCGTGGTGCCAAGGGCGTGCTGATTAACATCACTGGCAGCCACGACCTGACCCTGTTCGAACTGGACGAAGCCGCCAACCGCATCCGCGAAGAGGTGGACCCAGACGCGAACATCATCGTCGGTTCGACCCTCGATACCGCGATGGAAGGCATGATGCGCGTCAGCGTTGTCGCCACCGGCATCGACGCGGTGGACGTGCAGACAGAAATCCCTGTGCCGCGCCGTTCGATGGCCGCACCACTGCCAACCGCATTTGACCAGCCCGAAGCAGAGCGCGCGCCCGAGCGCAAGCCAGAGCCTGCCCCCGTTGCAGCCGCCGCAGAAGAGCCCACCCTGTTCGAAGAACTGGACGTGAATCGCGCCGCTGCCGAGGATATGGCCGAGGACATCTTTGCCGAAGACGATCAGGCACAGGACGACGATCTGCCTCCACCCGCCTACCAGCCGCAGGTGGCCGCGTTCGAACCCACGCCAGAGCCGGAAACTTTTGTCGCGCCACGTGCCCCTGCACCTGGCACGCCATCGCCCGAAGCACTGGCACGTCTGCGCGCCGCAACCGCCAAAGCTGCACCAAACCGTGGCCAGCAGCAAGCACCCCGCGCCGAGGACCAGCACCGCCGCGCGGAAGAGCAGCAAGGGCAGGGCGGCGAGAAGCCCCGCTTTGGCATCAACTCGTTGATCAACCGCATGACCGGCACCGCCGAAGGTGGCCAGCAGGCCGAGCGTCCCGCGCGTCAGCAACCGCCCGTGCAAAGCCGTGGTGCGGCCCCCGCACCGGCGCAACGCCCTGCCGAAGCGGTGGATCCCGATCAGGAACGGATTGAAATTCCGGCCTTCCTGCGTCGCCAAGCGAACTAATTCAGGTCACGAACTAAATTAGAGGGTCGCCATTGGGCGGCCCTTTTTCTTTGCGTATTCAACGGGTTGAAATGTCGTGCGCGCCGCAGCGCTCAAATGTTACGCCCATGTTTCAGACCGTTACAAAGATTGAGTTGAGTGTTCAGACCCCGCACCCTAGCTGTTTACCTGTCATAAAAGCGTTACGGGATGGACCCAGTGCAAGCGACAGTAAAATCACCAGTTACCTTTATCGGGCGGGGTCTTCACTCCGGCAAACCCGCACGTCTGACCATTCGTCCCGCGATGGCAGAGCACGGTATCTGGTTCTCTCGGACCGACATCGAGTCCGGCGACCGGATGATTCCGGCGCGCTATGATGTTGTGCACCAATCGCCCCTTTGCACCACCCTCGTGAACGAGGCAGGCGTCAGCGTCGGCACCGTTGAGCATGTCATGGCGGCACTGTCCGGTTGTGGCGTTCACAACGCGCTGATCGAAATCGACGGCCCCGAAGTGCCGATCCTTGACGGTTCTGCTGTGCCTTTCGTGCGTGGCATCATGCAGCGCGGCTTGCGCCGTTTGCCTGCCCGTGTGCGCGCCATCGAAGTTCTGAAAACCGTGACTGTGTCCAACGGCGACGCGCGGGCAACCATCGCCCCGTCGCCCGTACTGCGTATCGACTTCCAGATTGATTTCGACGACGCCGCCATCGGTCACCAGTTCAAATCGCT
The DNA here is from genome assembly GCF_059882455.1 of Tateyamaria sp. 7Alg 36. Taxonomy (NCBI): domain Bacteria; kingdom Pseudomonadati; phylum Pseudomonadota; class Alphaproteobacteria; order Rhodobacterales; family Roseobacteraceae; genus Tateyamaria; species Tateyamaria sp. 7Alg 36. Next base: position 26,118 of record NZ_CM187613.1, read on the forward strand.
GAACATGTCCAACGGCAGCTTTGCCCGCGAACTTAGCGACAGCCGCACGTTCTGCCGCAAGGGCGACGTTGAAAAGATGCAAGCCAGCGGGCTGGCCCTTGGCGGTACCGCAGGTGAAAACGCCGTCGTCTTCGACGGTGATCGCGTCGCAAGCCCCGGCGGTTTGCGCCACGCGGACGAACCTGTGCGCCACAAAATGCTCGACGCGCTTGGCGACCTCGCACTGGCCGGTGCGCCCCTTGTGGGCCACTATACAGGCGTGCGGGCCGGGCACACGTTGACCAACCAATTGCTGCGCGAATTGTTCGCCACACCGGGTGCGACACGCATGGTGACATGTGATGCAGACATGGCCGCACTGCTTCCTGGTGCGGGTCTTGTCTGGGACGAGATTCCCCAAGTTGCCTAAGGTCGGTAAAATCGCCGTTTCAACCTTTGCAAGCTTTGTGCTAGAGACAGGCAAACAGCCCGGAACTGGGCGGTGCTGAGCGTCTCTTGGGGGTAGCATGATCCGCAGAACATCCATTTTGCGACTAACGTCTGTCTTGGCACTAACAGCCGCGCTTGCGGCATGTGGTGGCAGCGGGCGCCCGACAACGGGCGGCTTTTTCAACCAGCAAGAAGTGCCGCTGGAAGAATTCACAGCGCAACAGATTTTCGAGCGTGGCGAATACGAGCTTGAGAACAACGATCTGACCGAGGCGGCGTTCTACTTCTCGGAGATCGAACGCCTGTATCCCTATTCTGACTGGGCGCGGCGCGCGTTGATCATGCAGGCCTTCGCCTATCACCGTGATCGCGACTATCCGAACTCGCGTTCGTCGGCACAGCGGTTCATCGACTTCTACCCAGCGGACGAAGATGCGGCTTATGCGCAATACCTCCTCGCGCTCAGCTATTATGACCAGATCGACGAGATCGGGCGCGATCAGGGGCTGACCTTTCAGGCGCTGCAATCGCTGCGCGAAGTGATCGAACGCTATCCCGACAGCGAATATGCCAAATCGTCGATCCTGAAATTCGACCTCGCCTTTGACCACCTCGCGGCCAAAGAGATGGAGATCGGGCGCTATTACCTGCGTCGTGACAATTTCTCGGCGGCGATCAACCGTTTCCGTGTGGTGGTCGAGGATTTCCAGACCACCAGCCACACCCCCGAGGCGCTGCACCGCCTGGTCGAGGCCTATCTGTCCCTTGGCCTCACGGACGAGGCGCAGACTGCCGGTGCGATCCTTGGCTATAACTACCAGTCCACCGAATGGTATCAGGACAGCTACAAGCTGCTGACCGGTCGGGGCCTTGAGATGCGGTCGCGCGGCGACAACTGGCTGGCCAAAATCTATCGCCAGATGATCAAGGGCCGGTGGCTGTAAACAGTGGCGGGCTAATCCCCGCCCTACGGGCTGATAGAGATGCTGCGCGGGCTTGATATCTCGGACATGTTGATCATCGACCGGCTGGAGCTTGAGTTCCAGCCCGGTCTGAACGTGCTGACCGGTGAGACGGGCGCGGGGAAATCCATTTTGCTGGATGCGCTCGGCTTTGTTCTGGGCTGGCGCGGGCGGGCCGAACTGGTGCGCCAAGGGGCCGCGCAGGGTGAGGTCACGGCCACTTTCGATCTGTCCGAGGGCCATCCGGCTATCGCCATTCTGGAAGAAGCGGGATTGCCCGTCGCGGACGAGCTGATCCTGCGCCGTGTGAACACTGCCGACGGGCGCAAGACCGCTTGGGTCAACGACCGGCGCTGTTCGGGCGAGGTGCTGCGCGCGCTGAGTGATACGTTGATCGAACTGCATGGACAGCATGATGATCGCGGGTTGCTGAACCCACGAGGCCACCGCGCCATTCTGGATGAATTCGCCCGCACCGACAGCGCCCGTGCCGCCACCCGTACTGCGTGGCGCGCATGGGGGCAGGCGCGCAAGGCGCTTTCGGATGCGCAGGCCGCGATGGACGCGATCCGCGCCGAGGAAGAGTTCCTGCGCCATGCTGTCGCCGAATGTGACGCGCTCGACCCCCAAGCGGGGGAAGAGGCGGCACTGGACGCCCGTCGCCGCCAGATGCAGGCCGCAGAGCGTATCCGCGAGGACGTGCAGCGCGCCCATCAGATATTGGGCCATGACGGGGCTGAAGGCGCCTTGGGCGATGCGATCCGCTGGCTGGATGGCGTCGCGGAAAACGCCGACGGCCAGTTGGACGGACCCTTGGCCGCATTGGGCCGTGCCCTCGTCGAACTGGACGAAGCCAGCGACGGGATCGTGCGCGCGCTTGAGGCGATGGAATTCGACGCCTCGGACCTTGAACATACCGAAGAGCGGCTGTTCGCCATCCGCGCCTTGGCCCGCAAACACGGGATCGCGGCAGATGCCTTGCCCGCCTTTGCCGATGACCTGCGCACCAAACTGGCGGCATTGGATGCAGGCGACGCCGATCTGAGCCGCCTTGAGGGAGAAGTGGCCGCCGCCCGCGCGGCCTATGACGCGGCTGCTGACAAGCTGCACGCAGCGCGCAGCAAAGCGGCCAAGTTGCTCGACAAGGCGGTGATGGCGGAGCTTGCCCCGCTCAAGATGGAACGTGCGGTGTTCACCACGCAGATCACCGAGGACGAGGCAGGTCCCGACGGGCGCGACGCGGTCGCGTTCTCTGTCGCCACCAACCCCGGTGCACCTGCGGGACCACTGAACAAGATCGCCTCGGGCGGTGAACTCAGCCGCTTTTTGCTGGCGCTCAAAGTGTGCCTCACCCGCGAACAGTCGGGGCTGACCATTATCTTTGACGAAATCGACCGTGGGGTCGGGGGCGCAACGGCGGATGCGGTCGGGCGCAGGCTGGCGCAACTGGCCAGTGGCGCGCAGGTGCTGGTCGTCACACACTCGCCACAGGTGGCCGCCCTTGGCGCGCATCACTGGCGTGTTGAAAAACGTGTGGCCAAGGGCATGACCACATCAACCGTGGTGCCATTGGCGCAGGATGACCGCGTGGACGAGATCGCGCGCATGGTCTCGGGCGACACGATCACCGATCAGGCGCGCGCGGCGGCACGGGCGTTGTTGGCAGGCTAGGGCGACATTTGCGCCGCGCTGCAACGCGCTTTGGAAAATCGCCGGTCTTTGGGGTTTCGGGGCGTCGGCAATTGGCCTAGACCCAACGTCAACACTTGCAAATTGCGACGCGCATCCCAGCCATGGCCACTCCGCCCCGCCCCTTTGTCACGCAGCAGATTGATCTGGCGCTGAACGCGTGCCGTGACGGGTGGATATTGCTGCGCAAACGTGGGCCAAGCCAGATTCAGTTCTGGTTTATCGCCCTTGCCATCGGGATCGCCGCAGGCTTTGCCGCGTTGTTTTTCCGCAAGGGGATCGAGGCGACGCAGGCGTGGCTTTATGGCACGGATGACGTGCAATACCTGCACAGCTTTGCCTCGTCCCTGCCGTGGTATCTGATCCTTGTGATCCCCATCGTGGGCGGCCTGTTCACGGGCCTTATCCTGCACAAATTCACCGATGACGGCACCGTGCGCAGCGTTGCGGACGTGATCGAAGGTGCTGCGCTGCGCGACGGGCAGGTGAGCAGGCGGGCAGGCATGGCCTCGGCTGTGGCGAGCTTTATCACCCTGTCCTCCGGCGGCTCTACGGGGCGCGAGGGGCCTGTGGTGCACATGGCGGCGGTAATCTCGTCCAAGGTCTGCCGCTGGATCAGTGCGGATGGCATCACGGGGCGCGACCTGCTGGGCTGTGCCGTGGCGGCGGCAGTCTCGGCCAGCTTTAACGCGCCGATTGCGGGAGCGTTGTTCGCGCTCGAAGTCGTGCTGCGCCACTTTGCGGTGCATGCTTTTGCGCCGATTGTCATCGCTTCGGTCGCGGGTACGGTTATCAACCGTCTGGAATTCGGCGGCGTGACCGAATTCATGTCGCCCGACACCAACGAGTTGATCTTCTACCAAGAGCTTCCGGCATTCCTGTTGCTGGGCCTTGTCTGCGGTCTGGTGGCGGTGGTGCTCATGCGCTCGATCTTCTGGGCGGATGATGTGGGGACGCTGTTCCAGACGCGCACCGGCATACCACGCTGGCTGCGCCCGCCCATTGCTGGGGCACTGCTGGGCGGGCTGGCGATATTCTATCCCCACATCATTGGCGTCGGGTACGAAACTACGTCGCTGGCGCTGACCGGACAACTGGCACTGAACGAAGTGGTGGTGTTCATCGTCCTGAAAACGGCGGCGGTGGCGATCACCATGGCCGGTCGCATGGGCGGCGGGGTGTTTTCGCCCTCGCTGATGATCGGGGCGATGACCGGCCTGTTCTTTGGCCTGATCGCCACCAGCGTGTTTCCGGATGTATCGGGGTCTGTGTCGCTTTATGCGCTGGCGGGCATGGGGGCGGTGGCGGCGGCAGTGCTGGGCGCGCCGATTTCCACCACGCTGATCGTGTTCGAATTGACAGGCGACTGGCAGACGGGTTTGGCCGTGATGGTGGCGGTGTCGATCTCGACCGCGCTGTCATCGCGGCTGGTCGACCGCAGCTTCTTCTTGACCCAGTTGGAGCGTAAGGGCGTGCACCTTGCCGCAGGGCCGCAGGCCTATCTGCTGGCGATGTTCAGGGTCAGTTCGGTCATGCGCCCGATGGATGACGCGCGCGCGGCGGAAGAGGCGCAATGCTGGGACATGATTGCCGATGCGATCTACGTGGATGCGTCGGCCACGCTCGAAGTGGCCTTGCCCGTATTCGACCGCACCATGGTGCCGTTCATCCCCGTGGTCACGCTGACAGGCAAGGATGCCGCGCCCGAGTTGAAAGGCGCGTTGTTCCATGTGGATGCGTTGAAGGCCTATAACCGCGCCCTTGCCGCCACCGCAGCGGAAGAGCACAGCTAGCGCGGTCGGGCGGCTCTGTTTGCGGCGCAAAAGCGCCCGCCCGCCGACCCGTTTGTCTTAGATATGTTCGACCGCGACGCCGTCGCCGGTATAGAACGCAAGGTGGTCCTTGATCCGCTCAGTGCCTTCTTTCGGGGCCTCATAGCTCCAGACCACGTTGTCGAGCGTTTGGGACTTGGTCACCACCGAATAATAGCTCGCCTCGCCCTTGTGCGGGCAGTGGGTCGTCTTGTCGGTCTTGTCGAGAAAGGCGACTGCAATGTCTTCGCGGGGGAAGTAGATGACGGGGGGATAATCGCCCTCGACCAGTTCCAGCGCATTCTGGCTTTCGCCCAGCACCGCGCCGCCTGCACGCACAGTCCAAGTGCCTTCTGCTTTGCGGATCGTAATGTATTCGGACATATGAAAGCCTCCCTATGACTGCGCTGCATCGAGTGATGAACGCGAGATGTAACAGATGGACGACAGCGCCGCTAGAGTGGTTGGCACGCTGCCGTTAACCACGTGCGCGCGGGGCCTGAGACCCGAGGCCCGATCTGTTCCAGCACCTGTGCGTGATAGGCGTCAAGCCAGTCGCGCGACGGCTGGTCCAGCAACTCGGGCAGGATCAGGCGGCGGTCGATGGGCGCGAAGGTCAACGTGCGCCAGCACAGCATGTCGCGATGCGCGTCCCCCGTTGCAGGCGCCTTGGCCTGTTGCACGACCAGCAGGTTTTCGAGGCGGATGCCGAACGCCCCCTCGCGGTAATATCCCGGCTCGTTCGACAGGATCATACCGGTCTCAAGTGGTACGGTGCTGGCGCGGCTAAGGCGTTGCGGCCCTTCATGCACGGAAAGATACGCGCCAACCCCGTGGCCCAGACCATGGTCGAAATCCTGATGGGCGTACCACAAGGGCGCACGGCCAATCGCCTCGATATCGCGGCCCGCCAGCCCCTTGGGCCAGATCAGGCGCGACATGGCGATCATGCCCGCCAGCACGCGGGTAAAGGCGGCGCAGGCCTCTTGCGGGGGCGGGCCGATGGGGATGGTGCGGGTGATGTCGGTGGTGCCGTCCAGATACTGCCCGCCACTGTCCAGCACGATCAGATGCCCGTCCTCAAGCACGCTGTCGGTGTCCTCGGTCACGCGGTAGTGCATGATCGCACCGTTCGGGCCGGTGCCTGCGATGGTTTCGAAACTGATGTCCTGCAGCGCGTTGTCGCGTCGGCGGTAGGTTTCCAACTGGCGCACCACGTCGCTTTCGCGCAAGGCGCCCGCCTCTTGCCCGTCAAGCCACGCCAGCAGTTCGACAACCGCCGCCCCGTCGCGCAGATGCGCCTCGGCGCTGCCTTCGATCTCGGCCTTGTTCTTGCAGGCTTTGGGTAGGGCGCAAGGGTCAGCGCCCCATTGCACACGCGCGCCCAAGCGGTCGGCAACAATGACGGGGACCGAGGATTTCTCGACCCGCACAGGCCCCTCTAATGCGTCGAGCGCGTCCAGAAAGCCGTCAGGCGCGTGGCAGGTCACGTCGGTGCCCAGATGGTCGCGCACCTCGTCCAGCTTTGCGCTGTCCATGAACAGATCGACGGCGCCAGACCCGTGCAGCACGGCAAAGCCCTGCGCCACCGGATTGCGCGGAATGTCAGCGCCACGGATGTTCAGCAACCAGCACAGTGAATCGGGCAGGGTGATCACGGCCGATGCCGCGCCGCCCTTCGTCAGATCTTCTGCCAGCCGCGCACGTTTGCTGGCGTGGCTTTCACCGGCAAAGGCGATCGGGTGCACTTTGGCCGGTTCGGCGGCGGGGGCGGGTTGGTCATCCCAGATCCGGTCCACCAGATTGTCGCTTTGCACCAGTTCGATGCCGCGCCCCTCCAGCGCCGCCTCGGCCTGTTCGATCTGCGCTGTAGTGTGCAGCCACGGATCAAACCCGACGCGCCCGCCCTCTGGCAATTGCTGGATCAGCCAGTCGGCCAACGATACTTCGGGCCATGGCACGGGGGTATAGACATCCGCCACCTGCGCCTTCACCTGCGTGCGATAGCGCCCGTCGATGAACACGCCTGCCACATCGCTCAGCACCGCACAGAAACCCGCCGATCCGGTAAAGCCTGTCAGCCATGCAAGCCGCTCGTCACGGGCCGAGACATATTCCCCCTGATGGGCGTCCGCACGCGGCACCAGAAACCCGTCCAGCCCGACCGCGCGCATCACTTTGCGCAAGGCAGCCAGCCGTGGTGGCCCCTGCTCGGGACGGGCTGTGACCTCAAAACTCTGAAACATCCCCGTACCCCTTCTCTGTTCTAAAAAAATCCCCCCCGGAGGGCCGCTGTCAGCTGGCGCGCTTGATGCCCATGACGCGCGCCCGTGCACGGGGATCGCTGTCAAACAGCGCGGCCAGTTGTTCGGTCATCGCACCGGCCAGCTGTTCCACATCCGTGATCGTCACCGCGCGGTCGTAATAGCGGGTCACGTCATGGCCGATCCCGATGGCAAGCAACTCGACCGCGCGCTTGCGCTCGACCATGGCGATCACGTCGCGCAGGTGCTTTTCAAGATAGTTGGCCGGATTGACCGACAGCGTACTGTCATCCACCGGCGCGCCGTCGGAAATCACCATCAGGATTTTACGCGCCTCGGGACGGCCCGCCATGCGACGGTGCGCCCATTCCAGCGCCTCACCGTCGATGTTTTCCTTTAGCAGACCCTCTTTCATCATCAGGCCCAGATTGGCCCGCGCCCGACGCCACGGGGCATCGGCGGATTTGTAGATGATGTGGCGCAGATCATTCAGACGTCCCGGCTGGGCGGGGCGGCCATCGTTCAGCCAAGCCTCGCGGGCCAGCCCGCCTTTCCACGCGCGGGTGGTAAAGCCGAGGATTTCGACCTTCACATTGCAGCGTTCCAGCGTGCGGGCCAGAACGTCTGCACAGATCGCGGCAATGGAGATCGGACGGCCCCGCATGGAGCCGGAATTGTCGAGCAGCAGCGTCACACAGGTGTCGCGGAATTCGGTGTCCTTCTCGACCTTGAACGACAGGGGCGTGGTCGGGTTCGCCACCACGCGGGCAAGGCGTCCGGCGTCCAGCGTGCCTTCCTCGAGGTCGAATTCCCAACTGCGGTTCTGCTGGGCCTGCAGGCGGCGCTGCAGCTTGTTCGCCAGACGGCTCACGGCCCCTTTCAGCGGCTCGAGCTGCTGGTCCAGATAGGCGCGCAGACGCTCCAACTCGACAGGCTCGGCCAGATCCTCGGCGCGGATTTCCTCGTCATGCTCGCTTAGATACACTTCGTAATTCGGATCGGCTTCCGACACGGGCTGCGGGGCAGGGGGTTCAAGCGGGGCCTCGCCATCGGGCATCTCTGCCTCTTCGCCCATTTCCTGATCGGCCATGTCATCCATGGAGACCTGCGCCTGCGACGCGTCCTGCTGTTCTTCCTGAGAGGACTCGGGGCTTGCGTCCTCTTCCTCTTCGTTCTGGTCGTCCTGACCTGTGCTGTCGGGATCCTGTTCTTCTTCGGCGCCTTCCTCGGCCTCGTCTTCCTGATCCTCGTCAAGCTGGTCAGGGTCGTCGCCCAACTGGTCGCCATAGCCAAGGTCCGAGATCACCTGCCGCGCAAAGCGGGCAAAGGCGGACTGGTCATCCAGAATTTTATCAAGGTTCTCAAGCGTGCCGCCGGCCTGATCCTCGATAAAGCCGCGCCACAGGTCCATCGCGTTCTGTGCCCCTGCGGGCAGGTCGCGGCCCGTGGCCAGATGGCGCACAAGGTATCCCGCAGCAGCGGCCAAAGGCACATCGCTGGCCTGTTTTACCTGCTCGTAGCCGCGGCGCATCGCGTCATGGGCGATCTTGGCGTCGATGTTGCCCGCAGTGCCAGGCATGTCGCGCGCGCCCATCGCCTCGCAACGCGCGGTTTCCATCGCCTCGTAAAGGTCGCGGGCCATCTCGCCTTGCGGGGAATAGCGCGCATGGGTCTGCCCGTTGTGATAGCGGCGGTGCAGGGCGAGCGCATCGGCGGTGCCACGCGCCAGCATCACTTCGTCACGGGTCATGCGGCGGCTCACTTGCGGCAAGCGCATGGAGTCGCCCGACGTGCCGGATGGATCGACCGAATAGCTGACGTTCAATTCGGGGTCATTGGCCATGACCTTGGTCGCTTCGGCCAGCGCCTTTTTGAACGGATCGGCGGGGTTGTCGTTAGGTTTGCTCATGTCTCAACCGTCCTCCAATATGCCCGCCGCGACAAGGTCATTGCGCAATGCGTCACATTTCAATGTCGCCTCGACCTGCGCATCCCACAGGGGGCCTTCCATCGGACCGCCCGCTGCCGTCAGTGCGGCGGCACGGGCTTTCCATGCGCGCCTGCCGTCCTTGCGGGCGGAAGTTGCCGCCGCCGGATCATTGATGACCCGCAGGATTGCGGCGTATTGCGCGGCATTCGCGTCTGTGACGACGCCCATATCCGCATAGTCCGACGCCGCGTCGATATAGGCATCAGCCTGACCGATACATCCGGCAAAGTGCAAGGCTTGCATGCCGGTGTCCGCAAAAGCAGGCATCGCGCTAGAGGCGAGCACAGCCGTTGCGAGACGCATCATCCCAAGCTCACGCTGGCCGCGCTTTCGGGCAGTTCCTCGTCAAACAGACGCTGGTAGAACTCGGCCACGGTCTGGCGCTCAAGCTCGTCACATTTGTTCAGGAAGGACAGGCGGAACGCATAGCCGACATTGCGGAAAATCTCGGCGTTCTGGGCCCATGCGATCACGGTACGCGGCGACATCACGGTGGACAGGTCGCCGTTCATGAACGCGGTGCGCGTCAGGTCGGCAACAGTCACCATCTGCTTGACCGTCTTGCGGCCCTCGGCGGTGTTGTAATGCGGGTTCTTGGACAGAACGATGGCGGTTTCGGCATCAATGCTCAGGTAGTTGAGCGTGGCCACCAGCGACCAGCGGTCCATCTGGCCTTGGTTGATCTGTTGCGTGCCGTGGTAAAGGCCCGTGGTGTCACCCAGACCAACCGTGTTGGCCGTCGCGAAGATGCGGAAATAGGGGTGGGGTTCGATCACGGTGTTCTGGTCCAGCAAGGTCAGCTTGCCGTCCACTTCCAGCACACGCTGGATCACGAACATCACGTCGGCACGGCCCGCGTCGTATTCGTCGAACACGATGGCGCAGGGGTTGCGCAGCGCCCATGGCAGGATGCCTTCCTGAAAATCGGTGACCTGTTTGCCGTCTTTCAGCTTGATCGCATCTTTACCGATCAGGTCGATACGGCTGATGTGGCTGTCAAGGTTCACACGGACCGTGGGCCAGTTCAGGCGCGCGGCGACCTGTTCGATATGGGTCGATTTGCCTGTCCCGTGATAGCCCTGGACCATCACACGACGGTTATGGCCGAACCCTGCAAGGATCGCCAACGTGGTGTCGGGATCGAACTTATAGGTGGGGTCAAGCTCCGGTACACGGTCACTGCCTTCGGCGAACCCTTTGACCACCATGTCGGTATCAATGCCAAAGACCTCGCGCACAGAGATATCTTGGTCCGGTTTTGCATTGATATCCATCGCGCCGTCAGCCATCTCGCCCATCCCTTCAAAAGCTAAAACGCGCCCTTCAGGGGCGCGGTCATCGTCGTGCAACATAACGCGGACAAGGGCAAGGGGAAGGGGCAACCGTAAGGCAAAAATGCACGGACCCTGCACAAGCACTATGCCACCGCCTGCACATGGTTTTGCAGCAAAGGGGCGGAACAGAACCGAAAGGACGATCCCGATGACATTCCTGCCCCTAACGACCCGCCTGCACATTGCCGCCCTGATGGCCATCACCGGCGGGGCCGTGGGGCAGGCGCTGGTGCTGTGGCCGGGGTCGATGGGGCGTTTCCTGCCGACATTGGCCGAGATGACGGTGATGGCCGCATTAGGCGGCGGGATGGCCGGTTTGGTGCTGGCCGATCTGTGCGGACGGCGCGGGGTCTGGGGGGCGGTGTGCGGCGCGCTGGCGTGGCTGATTGCCTCTGCCTTGGGCAGCGTGGCGGGCGCGGGCCTGTTCGGCCTGATCCGTCAGGGCGGCGTTCAGGCGGGCGGCGAGGCCGCGCCGCTGGGGATGATGGCACTGATGGACGGGCTGACAACCAGCCCTGTGGTGATGGCGATTTGGCTGGGGGCGGGGCTGCTGATGCACTGCGCGGCGCGCATGGCCCGCAGCCCCCTGTCCGCCCTTACTTGAAGCTGCGGCTGTCCTTGATCTGGTCCCATGCCCAGACAACTTCTTGCAACTGTTCTTCCTGACTGCGGTCGCCGCCGTTCATGTCGGGGTGCAGCACCTTGATCAGCGCCTTGTAGGCTTTGCGGATCTCGGCCTTGGTCGCATCCGCCGTGGTTTCGAGAATCTCGATCGCGCGTTTCTCGGTGGGGGGCAGCTTGCGTGCAGCGGCGTTGCCACCACGGCCAGGGTTCTGGGTCGCGTTCTTGCCCAGCACCTGATGCGGATCCTCGATGCCAAGACGCGCCCATGCGCGGGCCTCTGGATCGCCCAGTGGCTTGGTGGTGCGTTCCCAGACCTTGTCCTTGGTCTGCTGGGCATTGATCTCGGCCTCGGTGGTGCCGTCAAAGAAATTCCATTTCAGGTTATATTCCCGCACATGCTGCTGGCAAAACCAGAAGTAATCATCCAGCACGTCGGGCGCTTTTGGCGCGCGGAACTTGCCCGCCTCGTCGCAGCCCTCGTGATCGCAGATGCGGGTCGAGGTCTCGGACGCGCCGGACATACCGCGACGGCCACGCGGATTCTTCTTTTTTGCCGATGAAACGGACATATCAAAACCAAATGGGTCAGACTTGCGCATGGGATGGTCCTTTTCGACTCAGGCGGCACAGTTTAGGATATGGGGACGAGGATTGAAGGGGGTCGAAGAAAAAAATGTCGGTACGCCAGAAAATAGAAGATGCACTGCGCGGAGCCTTCGATCCACGCGAGATAGTGGTTGTGGACGATAGTGCAAGCCATGCTGGCCATGCAGGTGCGCCCGCTGCCGGTGAAAGCCACTTTAACGTGATGATGCGCAGCCCTGTTTTCGAAGGGAAAAACCGCCTTGCCCGCCACCGCGCCGTACATGGCGCACTGGGGCCTGAGCTGATTGGTCGCATCCACGCACTGGCGCTTGACCTCGACGTCTAGGCGCGGGGTTAGTCCGCTGTTTCGCCGTCACTTTTCTGCATGGCGCGGCGTTTCAGCGACGCGGTGACATCAGACATGTCATCAGTGTCCTCGACACCATTGTCCGGCACCTCTTCCGCGTCGTCGTTTTCATACGGTTCTTCAACGCTTTGTGCGTCATTGTGCATGTCAGCGCTGTCTTCGTCTTCGGCGGCGGCGTCCTGCGGTGCCTCGGCCCCGATGGGTGCGTCAACGGGGGCTGGCAGCAGTTCGGGTTCAAACGCCTCCAGATCCGATGTCGTGGCGCGGCGGAACACCAGAAGGTTGCGCCATTCCGTCGTACTGCCCGTCAGGCCCGAACGTTCGACCGAAGGAAGCGTTTCGGCGCGCTGGTATTCCCAGCCGTCGCGGGCCATTTCGTTCATCAACAGCTCGATCGCATTGGCAAAACGCCCTTGCGGACCTTTGATGCCCTGACCTTTGACGCCCTTTGTGGGGGCGGGTACGACTTTATATTCCCAACCAGACATACGATCCCTTTCGCACGGTGTTGGCGCCGTATAGCGGCCCGCGCGCGCAGTGAAAAGCCTGCGTGACGGGCCGCAGGCCTAGCTGCGCCGACGAATGCCGATCTGTGCGCCGATCCGGTCGGGGCGGGGCAGTTGCGCGTGCCGCTCTGCCACTCGCGCCACCTTGTCGAGCACGTCCTGCGGCATGGGCGCGACACGGGGGCCGGACTGGTCCACATGCAAGGTCAGCGCCTCGCCCGTGGCGGCCAGCCAGCCGTCCTGATGCCAGATTTCCTGATAGGAGTGGAAGCGTTTGGCGTCATAATCGACCAGTTGGAACGTCACCGTCACGGGGTCGTTCACATGCAACTCGCGCACATAGGCAAGGTGGAATTCCGCCACATAAGTCGTGTTGCCCGTCGCCTTGTGATAGTCCGGCCCGAACCCCAGTTCCTCGTAAATCTCGTCCGCGCCCTGATCGAACAATACGTTGTAGTATGCCATGTTCAGATGGCCGTTATAGTCGATCCACTCGGGTTTCACGGTCATGACAGAAGATCGGAACGGGGCGGGTTGTGTCACGGAGTCGGCCTTTTATCGCTGAAAATCTGCGGTTTAGTCTAGGCTGGCGCACATGCCCTTGGCCAGCGCCATTGCACAGCCTATGGGCCGTGGTACAGTTTTGCGCACCGCGAGGATATTTGCGACATGAGCGATCACGACGTCGAGGCCCAGTACGAGGCTTATCCCTATCCCGAACGCAAACCCACGGACGAGCGCAAGCGCCTTGTCACCGGCTCGCCCTCCTTACCGGTCGAGATGGATCATTGGCTGTGGGGCGGGGCGCGGGACTGGTCCCAGCCGCTGCGCGTATTGGTGGCGGGGGGCGGCACGGGCGATGCGCTGATCCAGTTGGCACAGTTGCTGACGGATGCGGGGCGGCCCTATGAGATTACCTATCTCGACATGTCGCAGGCGGCGCGGCGCATCGCGGAAAAACGCGCGCAGGTGCGCAAACTGGCAGGTATCACCTTTGTCACCGGATCGTTGCTGGAGGCGGACGCCTACGGCCCCTTCGACTATATCGACTGCTGTGGCGTGCTGCACCATCTGGCAGACCCGCAGGCCGGATTTGACGCGCTGGCGCGTGCGTTGGCCCCGCAGGGCGGCATCGGCCTCATGGTCTATGCGCCGCACGGGCGCGCGGGTGTCTATCCGCTGCAATCGGCATTTAACGCGCTGTTGCAGGGGCTTGCGCCGGAAAAGCGGCTGAAACAGGCCAAGGCGATCTATCGCGCCTTGCCAGAGGCGCACCCGTTCAAACGCAACACCCGCGTGGTGGATCATGAAAACGGCGATGCGGGGTTTTACGATCTGCTGCTGCACGGACGCGACCGTCCGTTCACGATCACCGAGGTGATGGCAGCCCTGTCCGCCGCCGGTCTGGACTATGCGGGCTGTCCCGAGCCGATGCTCTATGATCCGGTGCCGCTAACCGGTGCGCTGGCGGACGGTATGGACCGCGTCGCGGCCATGCAACTGGCCGAAGATCTGCGCGGCACGTTCAAGACCCACGTGGTCTATGCCCGCGCTGTAGGAGAGGTGCAGGCTCCACCCTTCGGCCAGCCGGACGCGGTGCCCCATCTGCGCGGTGCTTCGGCGGCAGATGTGGCGACGCTGGTGGCCAGCACGGGCAAGATCACCATCGACACCGCCGGAGAGGCATTCACCTTCGACGCCCCGCCCGAGGCCGCCCCGCTGATCGCGCAGATCGACGGACGACGCACACTGGCCCAGATCGGCGCGGCAGAGTCAGAGGTATGGGGGAAGGTCGAAGTGGCGCTGTGCGCGTCCGGCATGATGCACTATTCGCGGTTGCTGGTGTAGCGCGCAGCAATAGGGCAGGCGCGGGCCATTGGCCCGCACCGCGTTTAGACTTTTCAGCCGTTCAGCTTTTTCGCGACCAGTTCGTTCACCGCCTTAGGGTTCGCCTTGCCGCCCGTCGCCTTCATCACCTGACCGACAAACCAGCCTGCCAGTTTCGGGTTCAGCTTTGCTTTTTCCACCTGATCGGGGTTGGCGGCGATGATTTCGTCCACGGCGGCTTCGATGGCACCGGTGTCGGTCACCTGTTTCATGCCGCGCGCTTCGACCACCTCGGCGGGGTCGCCGCCTTCGGTATAGATGATTTCGAACAGGTCCTTGGCGATCTTGCCCGAGATGTCGCCCTTGGCGATCAGATCGACGATGCCGCCCAGTTGGGCAGGGGACACGGGGGAATCGGTGATGTCGCGGTCATCTTTCTTCAGACGCCCGAACAATTCGTTGATGACCCAGTTTGCCGCCTGTTTGCCGTCGCGCCCTTCGGCCACGGCCTCGAAATAACCCGCGGTGTCCAGATCGGCGGTCAGCACCGATGCGTCGTAGTCGGTCAGGCCGTAATCGCCCATGAATCGCGCCTTTTTGGCGTCGGGCAGTTCGGGCAGGTTGGCGGCGATGTCGTCCACCCATGCCTGTTCGATTTCCAGCGGCAGCAGGTCGGGATCGGGGAAATAGCGGTAATCGTGCGCTTCTTCTTTGGAGCGCATAGAGCGGGTTTCGCCCTTGTCGGGGTCGTACAGACGCGTCTCCTGATCCACCTCGCCGCCGCCTTCGACGATGGCGATCTGGCGGCGTGCCTCGACCTCGATGGCCTGCTGGATGAACCGCATGGAGTTCATGTTCTTGATCTCGCAGCGCGTGCCGAGATGCGAGAAATCCTGTGTTTCCTGATATTTCTCGTACTGGCCGGGCAGGCAGATCGACACGTTCACGTCCGCCCGCAGGTTGCCGTTCTGCATGTTGCCGTCGCAGGTCCCCAGATAGCGCAGGATCTGGCGCAGCTTGGTGATATAGGCGGCGGCCTCTTCGGGGCCACGGATGTCGGGGCGGGAGACGATCTCCATTAGCGCCACACCGGTGCGGTTGAGATCGACAAAGGACATGTTGGGGTCCATGTCGTGAATGGATTTGCCCGCATCCTGTTCCATGTGGATGCGTTCGATGCGCACCAGACGCTTTTTGCCAAGCTCGGGACCGGGGCCCATTTCGACCAGCACTTCGCCTTCGCCCACGATGGGGTGGTACAGCTGGGAAATCTGGTAGCCTTGCGGCAGGTCGGGGTAGAAATAGTTCTTGCGGTCAAAGGCCGATGTCAGGTTGATCGCTGCCTTGAGGCCGAGGCCCGTGCGCACCGCTTGTTCGACGCAGAACTCGTTGATGACGGGCAACATGCCGGGCATCGCTGCATCCACAAAGGCCACGTTCGAGTTGGGTTCATTGCCGAACTGGGTCGAGGCACCGGAAAACAGTTTCGCATTCGAGCTGATCTGCGCATGGACTTCCATCCCGATCACCAGTTCCCAATCATGTTTGGCACCGGCAATGGTTTTAACTTTCGGGGTCTCGTAGGTCAGGTCCAGCATGGCGATATCCTGCGTTGTCTTGGCACATTTGCGGGCATAGATCAGCGGCCCCGTTGCTGCAAGGGGGCGCGACAACAGGGCGGCTGTGACGCGGTGCATTTTGTGCCAAGCTGCGAGGGCAATGGACATTCAAAAGACAGATCCGCCCGATGACAGCCTGATCGCCGCCTATGCGCAGCGCGAAGGGCATTATACCGACTGTTTCGAGGCACGTGTGACCACGCCCGTCACCCTGCCGCAGTTCATCCGTGCCTTTTACACCCAGCCGCTGTTTCGGGCGGAACGTCTGGTGCTGCGCCTGTTGGCGCGCGCGCCGTCGAGTGATGCGCAGGTCAACGCGTTGGCGGACGGCACGGGGGACAGTCTGGCGGTGTGGCGCGTTGCGACCCGCCAAGAGGACGAGATCGTGATGATGCAGAAAGGTGGGCGCACCTGTTCGTGGCTGCAGGTTGCGCCGGATGTGGTGCGGTTCGGGTCGGTCGTGACGCCGGTGCAGGGGCGTGGCGGGTCGCTGACCCTTGGCCCCGTCTTTCACAGCCTCAAGGGCGCACACGAGATGTATTCGCGCGCATTGCTGGCAGGGGCGGCGCGACGATTGCGATAAAGTGCGGCGGTCTAATTCGGATCACGCGGTGCGCGTCTCGGCCCCGTTCTTGGTAAAGATCACCCGTTTGCCCGCGCTCAGCTCGCGGCGGTAAAGTTCGGTCAGGAAGTGCACAGCGTCAGCATGGCCCGACGCGGCGAACTTTTCAGGGCAGCGGATGCGCAGCGCATTGTCAAACCCGCGGGCGGCATGGGCCCAGATCATCGGGTGAAGCTCTGACAGGTGGTCGCGCACAATCCAGTCGGCAGAGGCGGCGATTTGTGTGCGCACATAGTCTGTTTCATTATTGCCCGTCTGTGTGGCGCCCATCGTGTTGGCGCAATAGGCCAGCAACAGGTTGACCGTGTGCTGGTCGGGGCTGTTGCGCAGGATGTCGTGCAACCCTTCGAGGAAGAAACCCAGATCGACCTGGGCGCAGGCGACCGGATCGCTGGCGATGGCGTCGAACATCACCCACGTATAGGCACCGGCCCCCCAGATGTCGTGGGTGCGCCCTGCGGCGCGGCGGGCCTCAAGCTCGAGCCGTGCATAGCTGCCGTGCCAGCGCGGCAGCATCTTTGCCCCAAGCGAGCGATAGGCGCGCGGGTTTTTCGGGTCGAGGTCGATCCACGTTTCGAACTGCGCGGCGATGCGGCGCATCGAACCGCCCTGACCGGCGAACAGGGCGCATTGGGTCGCGGCAAGCAGCGGCGAATCCAACATTGCGGCGTCAAAATCGGCCATGATGTTGGCGGCGCGGTCGAAATGCGCGGCAAAGGCCTCGCGGTTGCGCATGGGCACTTCGATGTCCCAGCCCGTGCCGCGCCATGCCCAGCCCAGATCAATATGGGCCAGCGCCACGATGGCGGCGAGTGCGTGATTGTCAGGGCTTTCCTCTAGCAGGATTTCAAAGGCTTCGATCCCCGCCATCAAGGGCGCGTCGCGGGCGGCACGGCCATCCAACAGCGCATGTTCGGCGGCATTCACCACATCCGAACGCGCGCCAAAGGCCAGCAATTCTGCCACAGGCATCCCGCCGGGGGTCTTGAGCCGTTGCGTGTCGGCGGCGATGATTTCCTTGCTCAGAACTTCCCATTCCTCGATCCGCGCCAGTTTCAGTCCACGGACCTGATGGGCATCGCGGCAGCGTTCCTCGGCAGTGGGGTCGGGGCAGGGGATGGTGAGCCCGTCCTTGAGGGCTGCAGCCACCTGTCGGGGCCAGTCGCCTGCGGCGGGTGCATCCTGAAGCACGCCATCATGTGCTTCGACCTGACGGGAGAGGGAAAAGCGCGCCCGAATTTGCGCGATCGGAGTGAAGATGCGTTCTGCAAGAGCCATGTCAAAAATCCGAAACTGTTTACTGGGCTAAAATTGCCCGCGAATTGGGTCACAAAAAGGGCGAGGCCAAGACATGTTAGGGCTGCTTTGGTGAAGATTTCTTGCGGTTGCGCGAGGGGGCGGGGACAATTGCGAGGTGGCAGTGCGATTGTTGCGGGGAATGCGCCCAAATGGCGCGGTTTGGCACGGCAGGCTGGACAGGGCGCGCGCGCGCCTCACATACTGCGCGCCATGATCGAAAGAATGCTGTCTTTTCAGGGGCGCAGGCCCCTTTTTGTCGCTTTGGGCCTGTGGCTGTCGCTGTGGCTTGCCGCGCAGGCGCAAGGTGACGAGGCCCTGCGCGAGGTCGCCTCGATGGACGTGCCGCTGACGGGGCAGGTGCCTGCCGGGGTTGCAGTGGTGCGCCCCGTGGCGCGGGACGCCAATGTGCCTGCGACCCGCTGGACCCATCAACCGCGTCACATGCTGTGGAATCGCGCCGCCCTGAGTGCGTTGAAGACCCATGGGCAGCCCTTGGTCGATATGGTGCCTGCGGATGTGCGCGACTGGTGCCCCGCCTATCCCGAGGCGAACGAGGCGCAGCGTCGCAGTTTCTGGGTCGGCTTCATGTCAGCGCTGGCGAAATACGAAAGCACTTATCGCCCCAATGCGGTGGGTGGCGGCGGGCGCTGGTACGGGCTGTTGCAGATTTTACCCGCCACGGCGCGCGGCTATGGCTGCAATGCGCGTTCGGGCACGGCCCTGAAAAGTGGCGCGGCGAACCTAAGCTGTGCGGTGCGCATCATGGCCGTAACCGTGCCGCGTGACGGGGTGATCTACGGGCCGAACGGGCGCGGGGTGGCGGCGGATTGGGGGCCGATGCGGTCGCGCGCAAAACGGGCCGAGATGGCGGGCTGGCTTAAACGGCAGTCCTATTGCGCGCTGGCGTCCTCGGTCCGGCCACGGGCGCGGCCTGCGGACCGTTTGGTGCGCAATGCGGGCGACCTACCCCAGCAGTGAAAAGTGGTGCCGTTCGACCCTGATGCCACGTGCGGCAAGGGCCTCGGCAAAGCCGTCTGCGTTCGGCGTGCATTCAAGCGGCAGGCGCAGCTTGCGCCCGCTTGTCAGCACTGCACTGGCGCGCACGGACAGGTCCAGCCGCGTGTCCAGGCGGATTTGGTCGATCTTGTCCCACGCAACCTCGCCCCTACGCGATCCGGCAAACCAGTGCAGGCCGCTTTGCTCCAGCGTCACACCGCTTTGCCGTCCCGCCGCCAGATCGTAGATCGCAGGCAGGGTGCACAGCGCCACCAGCCCCGCAAGGATCAGCGACGCCTCAAGCCAGTAGACAGCGGCAAGGACCAGCGCCCAAATCAGCGCGACCCAGAACAGGGTTTTCAGATTTCTGCCATTGGTTTCATAGCGATAGGGGGTCATCCGTGCCCTAGCGTCCGCCAGTGACGTCCAATGTCGATCCGGTGACATAGCTTGCCTCGGGCGAGGCAAGCCAGAGGATGGCGCGGGCGACTTCCTCGGCCGTGCCCTCGCGTTTCATCGGGACCATATGGGCAAGACGCTGCGCCCGTCCGGGTTCGCCGCCCTTGGCATGGATGCCGGTGTCGATCAGACCGGGGCGCAGGGACATGACGCGGATATTGTCGGCGGCGACCTCGTCCGACAGCCCTTTAGTGAACGTATCAATCGCCGCCTTCGAGGCGGCATAATCGACATATTGGTTGCCCGATCCCAGCCGCGCCGCGGCGGAGGAAACGTTGATGATCGCACCGCCTTCGCCCTGCGCTTGCATACGTATCACCGCCTCTTTCGCAACCAGCATGGCGCCGATCACGTTGACATGCATCATCTGCACAAGGCGCGCATGATCCATCTCGGTCAGCTTGGCGGTTTGGGCCACGATACCCGCGTTGTTGATCAACACGTCGATGTGGCCAAAGTGGTCGTCTACCGCCTTGTAGATAGCGGCGATGCCAGCGGGGTCCGACACATCACCCTGTGCCAGAACCGCCTTACCACCGGCGGCTTCAACGTCGGCCTTGACCGCCTCGGCGCCCTTGGTGTCGCTGCGATAGTTCAGCACCAGATCATAGGTCGGTGCGGCAAGGCGGGCGCAGGCGGCCCCGATACCGGCAGAGGCACCGGTGATCAGGCAAACAGGGCGTTGGGTCATGGTCTCGGGGCCTTTCTGGGATGCGTGTATATAGTGTGGAAACCCCGAGGCGCGCCGTGGCGGCACGCATCGGGCGGTAATTACGCCTCTCGGATGCGGGTGATCATTTCAGATGTATCGCGGCTTAGGTTTGGGGTGCTGGCGATGCGGTCCAGTTCCTTGCTAATCATCGACTGGCGGATCGCGTCATAGCGCCGCCACGTTTGAAAGGCCGAACACATCCGCGCCGTGGTCTGCGGGTTCACGGGGTCGAGCTTGATCAGCCAGTCCGCCAGCAGGGAATAGCCCGACCCGTCGCGCGCGTGAAAGCCCGCGTGATGACCCGCCAGCGCGCCGAGCGTGGCGCGGAAGCGGTTGGGGTTCTTCCAGTTGAATGCACTGTGACGGGTCAGCGCCTTGGCCGTGTCGGCAGCGTCATCCGGTTCGGCGGTCATCACTTGCAACCCGAACCATTTGTCCATGACCAGCCGGTCATCTTTCCAGCGCGCCTCGAACTGGGCCAGAGCCTCGTCCCCGCGCCCTGCGCGGATCAGGTTGGCCAGCGCGCCGAGTTGCTGCGTCATGTTATCCGCCGCGTCATATTGCGCCTGCGCCTGATCGCCGCCGTCCTGACGGGTCAGCAGGGTCAGCACGCTGCTGGCAAGGGCGCGCATGCCGGATTGGCGGGCGTCGGGCTTGTAAGGTTCCTGCACCTGATTGGCGGCATAAAGCGCGGGCAGCTTGTCGGCCATCGCATCGGACAGCGCGTGTTTAAGGCCCTGAACCGCCGACCAGATCGCATCGGGGTCGGGCGTGTGGCCCGCGCGGTGCAATGCGGCGGCCAGTTCCGACTGTCCCGGCAGGTCGAGCATCAGGGCACGGTAGGCCGGATCAAGCGTGTCGTCGGTTAACACCCGCTCGACACCCGCCAACCACGCTGGGTCGGGCGCGGTGCCCTTGGTCACGGTCGCCATCAGCGATGCGCGGGCAAGGTTCTGTCCTGCCTCCCAACGGTTGAACGGATCGGTGTCATGGGCCAGCAGCGCCGCGTTGTCCGGCGCGTAGTCCAGCACCACCGGCGCGGAAAAGCCGCGCAGGATCGACGCCGTGGGTTTGGCCGCCAGTCCGGTGAAGGAAAAGCTTTGATCGGCTTTGGTCAGTTCCAGCACCTGTGTGCCCATCACTTCGGTGCCGTCTGGGTCCAGCAGACCCACGGCAACAGGGATCACCTGTGGCTGCGGATCGGGGGTGGTGGCGCTGGGCGACGGGGTCTGGGTGAAGGTCAGCGTATAGGTGTCGTCCTTGAAATCATCCTGCACCGCGACGCGGGGTGTGCCCGCTTGGGTATACCAGCGTTTGAACTGGGACAGGTCGCGCCCTGTGGCGTCCTCGAACACGGCCAGCCAATCCTCGATCGTGCAGGCCTGCCCGTCATGGCGGTCGAAATAGAGGTCCAGCGCCTTTTCGTAGGCGGCATCTCCCACCAGCGTCTTGAGCATGCGGATCACCTCCGCCCCTTTTTCATAGACGGTGGCCGTGTAGAAGTTGTTGATTTCTTGGAAACGGTCGGGGCGCACCGGATGTGCCAGCGGACCCTGATCCTCGGGGAACTGGCGGGCGCGCAGGTCGATCACGTCGCTGATCCGCTTGACGGGGGCCGAACGCATGTCCGAGGTAAACTGGCTGTCGCGGAAGACGGTTAGTCCTTCCTTGAGGCACAACTGGAACCAGTCGCGGCAGGTGATGCGGTTGCCGGTCCAGTTGTGGAAATATTCGTGGGCAATGATCGCCTCGATCCGTTCGAAATTGGCATCGGTCGAGGTTTCGGGGCTGGCGAGAACGGCAGAGGCGTTGAAGATGTTCAGCCCCTTGTTCTCCATCGCGCCCATGTTGAAGTCGTCCACCGCCACGATGTTGAACACATCCAGATCATAGGCGCGGCCATAGACCTCTTCGTCCCATTTCATCGACGCTTTCAGCGCTTCCATCCCGAAGGCGCATTTGCCCTCGTCGCCTTGGCGGACGTAGAGGGCCAGATCGACCTTGCGCCCTTCGGAGGTGGTGAATGTGTCGCGATGGGCGACCAGTTCGCCGGCCACGAGCGCAAACAGGTAGGCAGGCTTGGGCCACGGGTCGTGCCATTCGGCCCAGCCATTGCCCGAGGCCACGGGGTTGCCGTTGGACAAGAGCGTGCCGTGCGGGCCGTTGATGCGCACGGTGAAGGTGCTCATCACATCGGGGCGGTCGGGATAATAGGTGATCTTGCGGAACCCTTCGGCCTCGCACTGGGTGCAGTACATGCCACCCGACAGGTACAACCCTTCGAGCGCGGTGTTGGCGGCGGGGTCGATCTTGACCTCCGCCTCCCAGATAAAGGGCATGTCGGGCACGTCGCAGGTCAGTCCCTCGTCCGTGAGGGTCGGTGTCACGGCCTCTCCGTCGATCTTGGCGGACAGGAGGGTCAGGTTCTCGCCATGTAGGAAGAAGGTGCGGTCTGGCGTGGCGCGGTTCGGCACAAAGCGAATGCGCGACGTGACCCGCGTGGCAGAGGGGGCGAGATCGAAGGTCAGATGGACCTCGGACACGGAGAAACCGAAAGGGGTGTAGTCCTGAAGGAAGATCGTCTGGGGTGCGGCGTCGCGCATATGCATGGCCTTTATATCTGGGCGGGCGTTACTGCGGAACGTAGGGTTCGCGCCCTTGGACCGCAAGCGGAGCTTCCCTGTGGTGCACTAGGGGAAGGTGGCGGCAGACCTTGGCACAGGCGCCGCGCGGTTTAGGTCTGCGGTGAACAGCATATTCGGAATGGTTAGTCGCTGAGGAGCGGTCGCATGGCAAAGATGCGCAAAAAGTCGGACCTGCCGCAAAAGGTCTGTCCCGTCTGTCACCGCCCGTTCTTCTGGCGCAAGAAGTGGGAAAAGGACTGGGAGACGGTCCTTTATTGTTCGCGCCGCTGTCGCGGGCAGGCCAAGGGGGAGCCGGCACGCGGAGGCGGGCGGTAAAGGTTTTGCATCATCTGGGCGGGCATCCTATTTACGAGGGACGGGAGCGAGAGGGCTGTCTGCCCCCTCGCGCTCCCCCGAGGATTTTTTGGAACAGAGAAGGTCATGGACCTTTTGTTTCGCACCATGAGGAGAGAACGGATGGGACTGACACTGGATCTTGCGCGCACGATGATTGCTGCGACGTTGGAAAAAGGCCGCGAGATGGGGTTCAAGCCCTTGTCGGCGATTGTTCTGGATGCGGGGGGCCATGTGCTGGCCTTTGAGCGGGAAGACGGCGCATCGCCCGGACGGTTCGGGATCGCGCAGGGCAAGGCCTATGGGTCGATCATGCTGGGCATGGCGGGCAGGGCGCAGATGGCGCGGGCCGATGCGCAGGCCTATTTCATGGCGGCGGTGAACGGCGTTTATGGCGGCAAGGTCGTGCCGGTGCCGGGCGGCGTGCTGATCCGTGACGACAGTGGCGCGGTGATCGGTGCGCTGGGTGTGACGGGGGATACGTCCGATAATGACGTCATCGCCGCGCAGGCGGGCATTGCCGCCACCGGACTTGTGGCTGAAATCTAGGCAGTGGCGCGAAAGGCGTCTTGCGCACAGTGTGTTGTGCGCGAGGCCCTCTAGGCACATGCGGGGCGAGGGTTTATGAAGACCCTCGTTGCGCGCATAAAGAGGATCACATGGCCCGTCCCGTCATTGGCATTATTTCGAACCTGCACACGATCAACGAAGAGTATGATGTTCAGGCCGCTGGGCTGATCAACATCTCGGCCGTGGCGGATGTGGCGGAAGGTTTGCCGCTGCTGGTGCCTGCCGAGCCGGACAAGGTGCCGCTGGAGGATCTGCTGGAAAGCTGCGCGGGGTTTGTGTTCACGGGCGGCCGCGCCAATGTGCATCCCGAGGAATATGGCGAGGAAGAGACCCCCGCCCACGGGTCGTTTGACCGCAATCGTGACAACCTGACCCTGCCGCTGATCCGCGCATTGGTAGAGCGGGGCCAACCCCTGATGGGGATTTGCCGCGGCTTTCAGGAAGTGAACGTCGCGATGGGGGGCACGCTGTATCCCGAGATCCGCGACCTGCCGGGCCGTGACAACCACCGCATGCCGCCCGACGGCACGCTGGAGGAAAAGTTCGCCCTGCGCCATCACGTGACATTCTCGGACGGGGGGGTGTTCCACCGCTTGATGGGGGAACGGTCGGTTCTGACCAACACGCTGCACGGGCAGGGGATCAAAACACCTGGACCACGTGTGGTGGTGGACGGGCATGCGCCCGATGGCACGGCCGAGGCGATCTATATCGAGGACGCACCGGGGTTCACCCTGTCGGTGCAATGGCATCCTGAGTGGAACGCCAAGGATGATGCGGTATCGCGTCCCCTGTTCGAAGCCTTTGGCGCGGCTTGCCGTGATTGGGCCGAGGCGCGGCGGGCGCGACCGATGCTGCGTTCCGCCTGAGCTTAGGCTGTTCGGGGACGGGCGCGTGGTTCTGCGCGCCTGTGCCCTTCTTTTCTGACTTTATACTGTTTGACCGCCAGAGATCTGGATGCTCTGGCCGTTGATGCTTTGAGATCCGGGGCCGGTGAGCCAGAGCGCCGCGGCGGCGACTTCCTCGACCTCAAGCAGGCGTTGGTGCCGGTTAGCATCCACCATGACCTTGCGCGCATCTTTGGCGCTCATCCCTGTGCGTTTGGCAATGGCGCTTTGATTGCGTTCGACAATGGGCGTGTCCACATAGCCGGGGCAGAGGGCGTTGAACGTATAGGGCTGGCCCATGTAATCTTCGGACAGCGAGCGGATCAGACCGATCAGCCCGTGTTTGGACGCGGCATAGGCCGCCGCACCGGGCAGGCCGCGCAGACCCGCGATGGAAGACACGGCGATCACCCGCCCCCAATCGGTCGTGCGCATGCTGCCAAGACATTCACGGATGGTCAGGAACGCGCCATCAAGGTTGGTGGCCATCATGTTGCGCCAGAACTCCATATCCGTCTTGTGAACGGCGCGTCCTTCGGCGATGCCCGCGTTGGGCACACAGATTTGCACCGGCCCGCGCAGGTCAGTCGCATTTGCGATGACATCACAAACCGAGGCTTCGTCGCGCACATCCATCGCCATGCCGAACAGGCCGTTGCCGCTTAGATCGTCCAGCACGGACTGGCGGCGCCCTGTGATGGTCACCTGTGCGCCACGCTCGGCAAGGGCGCGGGCGATGGCCAGACCGATGCCTGTACCGCCGCCTGTGACAAGGGCGTGTTTGCCGTCAAGAGAGGTGTCGTGTTGCATCTTGGGTGTCCTTTTGGGTGGAAGCGCCTAAAGATTGTGCGCGGGCGGCGCAAAATATTCAAACGGTTTCGGTGGGTTGGCAGTAGGGTGCCGGTTTTGAAGCGCATCGCGTATGGTGTGGGCAGATAGGCAGCGATGGTCGGTGCCTTGCGCTGAATGGGTGGGCGGACAGGGCCAAGCGCAAAGGGGTTTTGCGCCCGAAGCCGGTGAACAGTGGGCTGTTCCGCCTGCATCAGCGAGCGCCGTATCGGGGCCGCCCCTTGCACTGCAGCAGACCCTAACTTGCGCCCTGCGCGGCGGCTTGCGACCGAAAACTGCGCCATCTCGCCCACAGCTTTGCATTTATTACTGTAAGTGGGCGTATGGCTGTCTTGTATATCCGCGAGTGTAAATGTAGTGGACACTCCCGCGGCACCTGCCATTCTGCACTCTGGTTTTGCCGCCGAATGACCGCCATGACAGCTAGGAGGAGCGCACCGGATGAAGATCGGAACACCTAAAGAGACCTTTGCCGGAGAGCGCCGCGTTGCGATGACGCCGGAAAGCGCAACGGCCCTGCAAAAGCTGGGCCATACCTGCCTGATCGAAACAGGCGCAGGGCTGGAAGCCGGATTTTCCGACGAGGCCTATGAAAAAGCGGGCGTCGAGGTGGTGAAAACCGCCGCCGCCTTGTGGAAGGCCGCCGATGTGGTCGCCAAGGTCCGCGTGCCGGACGAAACAGAATTCAAGCGCCTGCGCGAAGGGCAAACGCTGATCTCGTTCTTCAGCCCCGTCGCGGACGAGGCCAAGATGAAGTCCGCCGCCAAGAAAGGCGCGACCGTCATCGCGATGGAAATGATCCCGCGGATCAGCCGCGCCCAGAAGATGGACGCGCTGTCCTCAATGGCGAATATCGCGGGCTACCGCGCCGTGATCGAGGCGGGCAACAACTTTGGCCGCTTCTTTACCGGACAGATCACCGCGGCGGGCAAGGTGCCCCCTGCGAAAGTTCTGGTGGTTGGCGCGGGCGTTGCGGGATTGGCCGCGATTGGCACGTCCACATCGCTGGGCGCGATCACCTACGCCTTCGACGTGCGCCCCGAAGTGGCCGAGCAGGTTGAATCGATGGGGGCCGAGTTTGTCTACCTCGACTTTGAGGAAGAACAGACAGACGGCGCGGCGACGGGTGGCTATGCTTCTGTTTCGTCACCGGAATTCCGCGAGGCGCAGTTAGCCAAGTTCCGCGAACTGGCCCCCGAGGTCGATATCGTCATCACGACGGCGCTGATCCCCAACCGCGAAGCGCCCGAGCTGTGGACCGAGGACATGGTTGCGGCCATGAAGCCCGGTTCGGTGGTTGTAGATCTGGCGGCGGAAAAGGGCGGCAACTGCAAGCTGACCGTGATGGACGAGAAGATCGTGACCGAGAACGGCGTCACAATCATCGGCTACACCGACTTCCCAAGCCGTATGGCGACGCAATCGTCGAGCCTCTATGCGACGAACATCCGCCACCTGATGACGGACCTGACGCCGGAAAAAGACGGCGTGATCAATCACAACATGGAAGATGACGTGATCCGTGGCGCGACCATCGCCCATGGCAAAGAGGTCACCTTCCCACCGCCACCGCCCAAGATCGCGGCCATTGCCGCCGCGCCGAAAAAGCCGGCGGTCAAGGAACTGACCCACGAGGAAAAACGCGCCGCCGAAACGGCTGCGTTCAAGAAACAGACCCAGACGCAGGTCGGCCTGCTGGCCATTGGCGGGGCGCTGTTGCTGGCAGTGGGTCTGGTGGCCCCTGCAAGCTTTATGCAGCACTTCATCGTGTTTGTTCTGGCGGTCTTTGTCGGCTTTCAGGTCATCTGGGGTGTGGCGCACAGCCTGCACACCCCGCTGATGGCGGTCACGAACGCGATTTCGTCGATCATCATTCTGGGCGCGCTGACGCAGATCGGGTCGGGGTCCGGCCTTGTCATTCTGATGGCGGCGCTGGCGGTCTTTATGACCGGCATCAACATTTTCGGCGGCTTTCTGGTCACACGGCGCATGCTTGCCATGTTCCAGAAATCTTAAGGGGGCGGGATCATGGAATTTGGTTTCACTACAGCGGCTTATGTGGTCGCAGCAATTCTTTTCATTCTCAGCCTCGGCGGTCTGTCCGGTCAGGAAAGCGCAAAGCGCGCCGTGTGGTATGGCATTGTCGGCATGGCGCTGGCCGTGCTGGCAACGCTGATCGGACCGGGATCGGGTTATTGGCTGTTGTCGGTGATCCTGATCGGGATGGGCGGGGCCATCGGGTATCAACTGGCCACCAAGGTGCAGATGACGCAAATGCCCGAACTGGTTGCCGCGATGCACAGCCTTGTCGGTCTGGCGGCTGTGTTTGTCGGGCTGATTGCGCATGTCGAACTGGGCCGCGTGCTGGCCATGGACGATATGGAGCGTAAGGCGCTTGAAGGCTTTGCCGCATTGCTGGCCAAGAAGGACGGCGTCGAAATCTCGATCCTGCGGGTCGAACTGTTCCTCGGTATCTTCATCGGTGCCGTGACGTTCACCGGCTCTGTCATTGCCTATGGCAAACTGGCGGGCAAGGTCGACTCGGCGGCCACCAAACTGCCAGGCGGTCACCTGCTGAACGCGGGTGCTGCGGGTTTGTCGCTGCTGTGCCTGATCTGGTACTTCAACACCGGCGGGTTCTTCCCGCTGTTCGTGATGACACTGGCGGCGCTGTTCATCGGCTATCACCTGATCATGGGCATTGGCGGTGCGGACATGCCCGTGGTTGTGTCCATGCTGAACAGCTATTCCGGCTGGGCGGCGGCGGCGATCGGCTTCAGCCTTGGCAACGATCTGTTGATCGTGGTCGGTGCGCTGGTCGGCTCTTCGGGTGCGATCCTGTCCTACATCATGTGTAAGGCGATGAACCGCAGCTTTGTCAGCGTGATCCTTGGCGGCTTTGGCGGCCCTGCGGGTGAACAGATGGCGGTCGAGGGCGAACAGATTGCCATCGAAGCCGACGGTGTTGCCACCGCCCTGAACGAGGCCGACAGCGTGGTCATCATTCCGGGCTATGGCATGGCCGTGGCGCAGGCACAGCAAGGCGTGGCCGAACTGACGCGCAAGCTGCGCGCAGCAGGCAAGACCGTGCGTTTCGCCATCCACCCCGTGGCAGGCCGTTTGCCCGGTCACATGAACGTGCTGCTGGCCGAGGCCAAAGTGCCTTATGACATCGTGCTGGAAATGGACGAGATCAACGACGACTTCCCGGACACGGATGTTGCCATCGTAATCGGGTCCAATGACATCGTGAACCCCGCCGCACAGGACGATCCCAACAGCCCCATCGCCGGTATGCCGGTGCTGGAATGCTGGAAGGCCAAGCAGGTCTTTGTGTCCAAGCGCGGGCAGGGCACAGGCTATTCCGGTATCGAGAACCCGCTGTTCTTCAAAGAGAACACGCGCATGTTCTACGGCGATGCCAAGGCGTCCATCGACAAACTGCTGCCGATGATCGACTGATCAGAACGCGCAGTCGGCAGGGGCGGCCCTGCCGGTTCACACAAGTACAGACACCGTCCCGAACCCTCGGGGCGGTGTTTTTGCGTCAGGCTGGCCCTTTGCGGGAAATGGGCTAGGATGGCATCCGTCTGCGTACTTAATGGATGGTCTGTGCCCGCGTGTCCCTGTTGAAAGAAATAGTCGCGGCCTCGGTCCAGTCGGGGCGGCAGGGGTTTATCCGCAACATGCCGCGCCATTGCGTCGTGTTCATGCCGCGATCTTCCAAACTGCTGGTGACGTTCGACCATTACGGGTCGATCCATTCCGAACCGCCGCGCCTGCCATGGGGGCACGGTTTGGCCGCGCAAATGGGCTGGTCGCATCTGGGCAACATGACCAAGCAGAACGACTGGTTCCGCCACAAGGACATGTTCGCGCTGTACCGCGAATTGCGCGACACCGCCTTTTTCGAAGGCTTTGACGAGGTCGTCTTTTACGGCGCGTCCATGGGCGGCTATGCGGCTTGCGCGTTTTCTGTCGTGCATCCGGGGGCGCGGGTGGTGGCGATCTCTCCCCAATCCACGCTGCGCAAATCTATCGCCCCGTTCGAGACGCGCTTTCCCAACGGGCGCAAGCTGGGCCAGTGGTCGGGGCCATGGGTCGACGGGGCGCGCACCATCGCGGATGCCGCCAGCGTCAAGCTGATCTATGACCCGTTCTGGGAGGCCGACGCCGCCCATGCCGCCCGCCTTGCTGGCCCGCAGGTACAGCATTATCACGCCGCTTTCATGGGGCACCGCGTGCCGCAGCACCTCAAGTCCATGGGCCTGCTGTCGACCATCGCCAGCCGCGCCATCAAGGGCGGGCTGAACCCGCGCAAATTCCACCAGCTTTTGCGCAAGCGGCATAGTGATCCCGTGTTCGTGCGCGATCTGCTGGAACGGGCGAACAAGACTGGCCACTCGGACCTCGTGCGCCGCATTTTGCAGTCCGATACGCTGCCCCTGAATGACAAACTGCGGGCGCGCGTGACGCCGTGAAACCGGCGCCCATGTCGGCTGCATACCGTTGTATTCCGATAAGGCGTTGAAATAAAATAATAAATGCTTTGAGTTTTCGCGGTTTGCGATTATTCGGGGGAAAAGGGACCGGAATATCCACCATGACAGCCGTCGAAGATCATCCGCTGCGCTATCAACTGGCAAACGAATTGCACGCGCGCCCGTTCCCGTCGATGCAAGCGCCTTGCGCTGCCGCCTATGTCGCGTTCAAACAGCCCGAGATGGCGGCGAACCGTGACCGATCCGCCGATGTGGCGCACCTGCACAAGCTGCTGGACCGCCACGGCGCGCCGCACCCGCAACCCGATGCCACGCATTATTACGGGCAGATCGGGCGCTATTGGCTGAAATGGGAACAGCACACCGAGTTCGTGACCTACACGATCTTTTCCGAAGGGGTGGAGCAACGCCCGTTCGATCCGCGCGCCTTTGATCCGTTCCCGCAGGACTGGCTGGCTGAGGCCCCGGGGCAGCGCGTGACCTCGATCCTGATCCGCATCGAAAACCGCGTCAGCCCTGAAGAGATCAAGACACGCCTGCGCGACTGGTTCGTGCCAGAAAGCCTTGCCGTCAGTTCAGTGCTGGAGGACGCCGCCGTGATGGCTGGCGATTTCCGCATTGATCAGGCGGGGCACATGCGCTTCGCGCTGTTCGCCTCGGACGACACTGGCCCGCGCCGTATCGGGCGCATCGTGCAGCGCCTGTGCGAGATCGAGACCTACAAATCCATGTCCATGCTCGGCTTTGCCCGCGTGCGGGGCATGGGGGCGCAATTGGGCGCGCTCGACACCCGCCTCACCGAACTGGTGGAAAGCATGTCGCAAGAGGGCTCGCGCGCCGAGGATACACTGCACGCGCTGCTTGAAATTTCTGCCGAGCTTGAAACCTTGTCGGCGCAATGTTCCTTCCGCTTTGGTGCCACGTGGGCCTATGAGGCGATTGTGACCGAACGTATCGCGGCCCTGCGCGAGGCGCGCTATGGCGGGCGCCAGACCTTCCGCGAATTCATGGTCCGCCGCTATCAGCCCGCGATGCGCACGGTGCGCTCCGCTCAGGAACGGCTGGACGCGATGAGCGCGCGCGGCGTGCGCGCCGCCAATCTTTTGCGCACACGGGTGGATGTGGAACGTTCGGCCCAGAACCAGAACCTGCTGGAAAGCATGGACCGCCGCGCCGATCTGCAACTGCGCCTGCAACGCACGGTCGAGGGGCTGTCGGTGGTCGCGATCAGCTATTACGCGGTGTCGCTGGTGTCCTACCTGCTTTACCCGCTGCAAGAACCCACGGGCCTGTCCAAGAACCTGCTGACGGCACTGGTGACCCTGCCCGTGGTCGGGCTGGTCTGGCTGCTGATACACCGCCTGCGCCGCGAGGCGGACGAGTAGGGACGGGGTGTCGGCCTTCAATTCAGGGTTGATTTGGTTCGGCCCTAGCTGCAAGCTTCGGGATATTTTATGAATTCCGGAGTGCAACATGGTTTCCGCAGCAAATGAAATTACCAAAAGCGCAAAAAAACTTGAAACAGACATCAACAAATATCTGACTGACAAACGTGCCACGCGGATCGCGGCATGGATCAAGAAGGACAAGAAAGACGCCAAGGATAAAAAGGTTCTGGCCGAATACGATGCCAAGATGTCCACGGTGCATTTTACCTATTCCAAAAATCCGGTGGATCAGAACAGGACACCGCGTGTTCAGGCCGAGTTAATTTCCAAGGGGACCAGCAAGACCTGCGCCAGCGCGCATATGATTGACATGGCGCGGCACCTGAACCTGTATTACGGCGCTCCGGGCAAGAAGGCGTCGCTGGTCTGGGGGATCAGCAAAGCGTTTGGCGGCAAGGACCACCATGTGGCGACCGAAAGCGAGTTGACCACAAAATGGGTCGCGCTGATGAAAAAGAACACATTGGTCAATGCCGAAGGCAAGGTGGCGTGGTGTTCGTGGGACCAACCCCATGTGGAATTACCGGAATCGAAAGTGCCGCGCAATGATCCCAAAGTCGCCAAGTGTCTTGAGGAATACGCCAACATTACGCGGCTCGAAGGGTACAAGATCAACAAAGGCTTCGAAGGCGGAACGTGGAAAAGCGCCCTTGCGCCCTATGTCAAAGCGGCCGAGGCGGAAAAGGCCAGGCGTGAGGCGACCGAAAAGGCCGAGGAATTGCGCAAGCTGAAATTCACCGGCGCACTGTCGGGCACGCAAAAGCTGCTACAGAACGCCAACAAGAACACGGTGCCCAAGGGCAAGGCGTTTGGCGCTATCCTGCCGGACACCAAGGAAAACACAGGCAAGATCAAAGAGACCAAGAAAACCGCCGCCACAGCCCTTGTCTGGGACAGTCTTGCGCGCAGTATCTTTGAAAAGCTGGGGATCACCGAAACCAAGGGGTTCGACGTCAAGCTGTCCTGCGGGGTCAGCTACACTTTGGTCGAACATGAATATCTGACGCAGACGTTCATAAAGGATCTAACACCCACCTGTGCGCTGATGTTCAACACGCCTGCGGCCTTTGCGATGAAAATGACGGTGTCCTCGACCTGTCAGGTACAGCTATCCCAATCCGCAAAGGGACCATCGGGCACTGTGAAGTTCGACGTTGTCCTCACCACCCCCATCGACACAGATAAGGGCACAATCACCATCACCCTCAAGGACGGCAAAGCCACTGCGGCAGGTGCGGTCAAGTAAGGCTCAGGCCAAGAGGAGGGGGAGGAGGAGGGCGGTTGTTCACCGCCCCCTGATGCGCGGGTCAAGCGCGTCGCGCAGGCCGTCGCCAAGGTAGTTCACCCCCAGCACGGTCAGCGAGATCAGGATACCGGGCAGGATCACGCGTTCGGGGTATTGCTCCATCCGTTGCACGCTGTCGGCCAGCAGTTTGCCCCATGTGGGGAAGTCCGACGGAAAGCCGACGCCAAGGAAGGACAGGGCACTTTCGGTGATGATCGCCGTGGCAAGGCCCAGTGTCGCCGACACCATGATCGGCGAGATCACGTTGGGCAGCAGGTGGCGCATGATGATCGAGCCCGACGTGGTGCCGATGGAACGGGCGGCAAGGATGAACTCGCGCTCTTTCAGCGCCAAGATATCACCACGCACAATCCGCGCTGTCTGCATCCACGAGGTCAGGCCGATCACCCCGACGATCAGGATGAACATGCCGCCCTCGGGTCCGAAATTGGCGCGCAGGGGTTGGCGGAACAGGGTCACAGCAACCAGCAACAGCGGCAGGATCGGCAAGGACAGCACCAGATCGGTAAAGCGCATCAGCCAGAAGTCGGCCTTTTTGAAATAGCCCGAGATGACGCCCACAGCGGTGCCGATCAGCAGCGCAAGGATCATCGCGGCCCAGCCCACGGCCATGGACGCTCGTCCGCCCGCGATCAGGTTGGCAAGGATGTCGCGGCCAAGGTTGTCCGTGCCCAGCGGGCGGAACCAGCCGACCTTGGCCGTGCTGTCCCACAGCGCGGTATAGATCGGGCGCATGTCCTTGTTGCGGATATCCAGCTTTTGCGGATCGACCTGCCAGATATAGGGCCCCAGCAGGACCGCCAGCGTGATGAACACCAGAAACCCGCCGCCGAACAGCGCGCCTTTGTGGTGTTTGAACTGGTCCCAGACGTCCTTCCACTGGCTGCGGGGGGCTTTGGGCGGTTCTTTGTCTTGCAGGGCCGCGATGGCTTCGATTTCCATGTCGGGGCCTGCGGGCACGGGTTGATCAGTCATAGCGGATCCTCGGGTCGAGCACGCCGTAAAGCACGTCGGCAATCAGGTTGAACAGCACGATCAGGATCGCAAAGATAAAGGTCAGGGTCATCACCATCGGGATGTCGTTGGCAAACAGCGCCGTCAGCAGCAATTGCCCGATGCCGTTCACCTTGAACACGTTCTCGGTGATGATGGCACCGCCGAAGATGGCCGGAATGCCCAGTGCGATCACGGTGATCACGGGGATCATCGAGTTGCGCAGAACGTGCTGCATGACCACCACGCCTTCACGCAGGCCTTTGGCGCGCGCGGTGCGCACATAGTCCTGCCCGAGGTTGTCGAGCATGGATGAGCGCATATAGCGCGAGATCTGCGCCGTGGTTTGCAGCGCCAGCACCATGACGGGCATGACCATCTGCATGAACTGTACTTTGAAGCTTTCCCAGTCGTTGACCACATGGGTGGTGTCATAGATCGACGGCAGCCAGCCCAGTTGCACCGAGAACAACACGATCAGCAGCGGGCCGGTAAAGAAGGGCGGGATCGAAAAGCCGATCATCGTGATGAACGTGCCGGACTGGTCAAAGACCGAATATTGTTTGTAAGCCGAATAGATACCGATGGGCAGCGCGATCAGGATGCCCACGACATAGGACAGGCCAACCACCCAGAGCGTCTGGGGAATACGCTGGACGACGATGTCCATCACGGGGCTGCGGGTCTGCCACGAGATTACGCGCAGCTTGCCTTCGGCAAAGGAGGTGCCGAACCAGTGGTCAAACAGCACCTGCGGTTCGATCCAGAAGAATTGCACAATCCATTTCCAGTACTGGACATGGATCGGAGCACCAAGGCCAAGGGCCTCGCGCATCTTTTCTTTGACTTCGGGGGGGACGGTCAGCGGCACTTGGGCCATCGGATCACCCGGTGCCAGTTGCAACAGCAGGAAAATCACAAGGCTGATGAACAAAAGCGTGGGGATCGACAGCACAAGTCTGCGAATGGTGAAGGTCAGCATGTAGGCGCCAGTCCTTTTGCACAGGTCTTGGTTTCACCGGCGCTTGCGGATGACGCATCCGCTTTATTGGCTGGTGTGAACCTCGGCGCAGGCGTTAACACGATGCGCCGAAGAAAGGTAAGGCGGACATTTTGCCCGCCTTGCCGTTTTAGTCGATACGGTACCAATCGGCCACGTTCCACAGTTCGCTGTCCCAGACGTTCAGCTTGACACCGCCAAGGCTGTTCGCGTGGGCAGAGACACGACCACGGTGCACCAGCGGCACGATGGTGAAGGTGTCTTTGGTGACCATGTTGTTCATCTTGATCGCGATTTCGGCGCGTTTGTCGATGTCGCCTGTGCGGGCCAGTTCATCGATCAGTGCGTCATATTCGGGATCACAGAAGCGGTTGATGTTCTCACCCTGCCACTGGCTGTCGGGCTTGGGTTCGCCGCCGCAACGATAGGCCGCCAGATATTGCTGGGGGTCTGTGCCGTTGAAGGTGTTGGCGTACATTTCAACGTCTGCATAGAACTTCTGGAACGTGTCTGGCGAACCGGGATCACCGCCGAAGAAGACCGACGAATCAAGGTTGCGCAGTTCGGTTTCAACACCGATCTCTTCCCACCATGCCTTGATCAGGGCCTGGAAATCCTGACGTACGGCGTTTGTGGATGTCTGGTACAGAAGCGACAGCTTCATACCGTCCTTGTCGCGGATGCCGTCACCGTCGCTGTCGGTCCAGCCGGCTTCGTCCAGCAGGGCAGCGGCCCCTTCGAGATCCTGTTCGGCGCAGTGCATGTCGCCCGAGGCGAACATTTCAGGCGCAGGAACCAGATCGCAGGTCACTTTGCCCGCCTGACCGTAACCGACTTCGACCAGCAGCGCGCGGTCGATGGCCATGGACAGCGCTTTGCGCACGCGGATGTCGCTGAGGATCGGGTGTGGTTCGGCCACTGTGGAACGTGTCTCTGGTGGCAGGTCCGGCGACGGGTTCGTCAGGTTCATCTCGATACGCTCGACCAGCGGGCCAAAGCCTGCGATGGCCTTGCCTTTGCCTGCCGATTCCATGCGCGCGATGACGTCGGGCGCAAGTTGCAGGTTCCAAGCATAGTCGTATTCGCCGGTTTCCAGAACGGAACGGCCAGCCGCAGCCGCATCGCCGCCGCCTTTGAACGTCACTTTGGCAAAGGCCGGTTTGGCCGGATCACGGTAGTTTTCGTTGGCCGAAAACTGGATCACGTCATTGGGACGGAAATCGTCAACCACAAAGGGGCCGGTGCCGATCGGGTTAAAGTTCGCCTCGGTGCATTCGGGGGCTTTGGCACCCAGACAGTCGGCAAATTGTGCTGCCTGAATAATAGGCGACTGGCCACCGACAAACGGGCCATAGGGGTTCGGCTTGGGCTGATTGAACGTGACCTTGACGGTCATGTCGTCAATTGCCTCAACAGTTTCAACGCCGTCAAAGAAGGACGCCTGCGCGCAACCGCCTTCGGGGTGCATACAGTATTCAGCGGTGAATTTCACGTCTGCGGATGTCACCGGCGTGCCGTCGGACCACATCATGCCTTCGGCAATCTTCCATGTGATCGAGGTCAGGTCTTCGCTCACGCCGCCATTGGCGACTGTGGGGATGTCTGCTGCCAGAAACGGCACCATCACGCCGGTGTCGTCATAACGTGCGAGGGGTTCGATGGTCAGGCTGGCTGCTTCGATGTCTTTGGTGCCGCCCGAAAGGTACGGGTTCATGATCGAAGGGGCTTGCCAATAAAGGATGCTGACTTCGCCGTCTGCACCGCGCTCGGCGAACGCCGCCGGCGCAAGTGCAGTGGTCGCCACAGCACCCATAAGGAGGGTTTTCAATGTCATAGTCTACTCCATGTTGGACGGCAGTTGGTTCTGCACGTCAGTCGAGCAACCCGTTCACGGGCCGCAATTATCTTGAACTTGTAGGATTCCATACGGCCACACGCTTCAATACGACCGTCTAAGATACGGTTTAAACAATGTTTTTGCGTGCTTGTCCCCCAAGCTCATTGCGACATCGAAACAGACTTTGCCGAAATTGCAAGCCTTGCGTGCGGTCAACTGTCCATTTGGGCCATCTTGCATTTGACAGTGCCGGAACCTTCGCCCACTCTTTTACAATCCGGACGAAATAGGTCCGCACGGGGGTATGTATGCTGGACGAAACTGGCCAAGAGCCGATTGCCGAAATCAAGGAACTGCGCGTTGCGTTCCAGACCAAAGACGGTCCCGTACTAGGGGTCGAGGACGTGTCGTTCTCGATCAATTCGGGCGAAACCGTCTGTGTGGTAGGCGAATCCGGTTCGGGGAAATCGGTGTCGTCGCTGTCGCTCATGCGTCTGGTGGAATTCGGCGGTGGTCATATCGAGGGCGGCCGCCTCATTTTTAATCGCAAGGATGCCGAACCCGTCGATCTGGCCCAGACCGAACAGGATTTGATGCGCACGATTCGCGGCAACGAGATCGGAATGATCTTCCAAGAGCCGATGACCGCGCTGAACCCCGTGTTCACCATCGGGCGGCAGTTGACCGAAGGGTTGCGCCTGCACCGCAACATGTCCAGAGCGCAGGCCGAAGCGCGCGCGCTGGAACTGCTGCAACAGGTTCGCATCCCCGAACCCGAACGCCGCCTGAAGCAATATCCGCACGAATTGTCCGGCGGGATGCGCCAGCGGGTCGTGATCGCCATGGCGCTGGCTTGCGAGCCGCGCCTGTTGATTGCGGACGAACCCACCACGGCGCTGGATGTGACCATTCAGGCCGAAATTCTGGCGCTGATCGATCGGCTCAAGCGTGAAACCGGCACTGCCGTCATGTTCATCACCCACGACATGGCGGTTGTGGCGCAGATGGCCGACCGCGTGGTTGTCATGTTCCGCGGCAACAAGGTCGAGGAAGGCACGGTCGAGGAAATCTTCGAGAACCCGCAACACCCCTATACAAAGGCGCTGCTGGCCGCTGTGCCCAAGCTGGGCGAGATGCGGGGCAAGGCCGCGCCCGAGCCGATGAAGCTGATGGGCCGCGCGCAAGGCGAGATCAAACCGATCATCGGCAGCAGCGAACCCTTGCTTGAAGTGCGCAACCTTACCACCCGTTTTCCGGTGCGCGGCGGGTTCTTCCGCCGTCTGGTGGCCAATGTGCACGCGGTCGAGGATCTGTCCTTTACCATCAACAAGGGCCAGACCCTGTCGCTGGTCGGTGAATCAGGCTGCGGCAAATCCTCGGCAGGGCGGTCGATCCTGCGGCTGGTCGAACCGCAGTCGGGCGAAATCCGTCTGGATGGCAAGGACATCATGGCGCTGAATGACCGCGATTTGCGGCAGGCGCGTCTTGATATGCAGATGATTTTCCAAGACCCGTTCGCCTCGCTCAACCCGCAGATGCAGTTGGGCGATCAGGTGGCCGAACCG
The DNA here is from genome assembly GCF_059882455.1 of Tateyamaria sp. 7Alg 36. Classification (NCBI taxonomy): domain Bacteria; kingdom Pseudomonadati; phylum Pseudomonadota; class Alphaproteobacteria; order Rhodobacterales; family Roseobacteraceae; genus Tateyamaria; species Tateyamaria sp. 7Alg 36. Next base: position 64,148 of record NZ_CM187613.1, read on the forward strand.
ATGCGCAACTATGGCATGTTCAAGGGCGCTGAGGGCACCAAACGTGTCGAAATGCTGTTTGACCGTGTCGAGTTGCCGCGCAGCTTTACCCGCCGCTATCCGCATGAACTGTCCGGTGGCCAGCGCCAGCGCGTCGCCATTGCCCGCGCCCTTGCGCTGAACCCCAAGCTGATCATCGCGGACGAGGCGGTGTCGGCGCTGGACGTGTCGGTGCAGGCGCAGGTGCTCAACCTGATGATGGAGCTTCAGGCCGAGCTTGACCTGTCCTTCCTGTTCATCAGCCACGACATGGCGGTGGTCGAACGGGTCAGCCACCATGTGGGTGTGATGTATCTGGGCCGGATCGTGGAAATGGGGCCGCGCGCGCGCGTCTTTGAAAACCCGCAGCACCCCTATACGCAGGCGTTGATGAAGGCGGTGCCGATTGCCGACCCGCGCCAGCGCAAAAGTGAAAAAGACCTGAACTTCAAACCCATTCCGTCGCCGATCCACCCTACCAGCTATGTGGCCGAACCATCGGTCTATAACGAGGTCGAGACGGGGCATTTTGTCCTGACAACAGACAGCGGGTACTGATCTGCGCGCCTTCTTTGTGCGCTTGCCGGCCCGTTTTGCGGGCGGTGAGCGGCGCAAGGGCGCAGGTGCGCAGCGCGGCATGGACACTGCTGCGGAATTGGCCGATGGGGTGGGGCAACTTTTCACAGACCGCGCTATGGTGCCCTCGGGCCTGCGCGGACCGCTTTCGGAGATGACAGGCCATGACTGACAGAATGACACCGCTGGAACTGATGACGAAACTCGTCAGCTTTCCCACGGTCAGTCGCGACACGAACCTGCCGCTGGTGGACTGGGTCGAGGAATATCTGAACAGCCACGGTATTACCTGCCACCGCTATTACCATCCCGACCAGCCCAAGGCGGCGCTGTTTGCCCATGTTGGCCCCGAGGTCGAAGGCGCGGTGGTGCTGTCGGGCCATACAGATGTGGTGCCGGTGGATGGCCAGCCGTGGGATACGGACCCGTTTGTGGTCAGCGAACGGGATGGCAAGTATTACGGGCGCGGTACGTGCGACATGAAAGGGTTCGACGCGCTGGCGATCTGGGCGCTGGTCGAGGCGCATGTTGCGGGTGTAAAAACGCCCTTGCAACTCGCGCTCAGCTTTGACGAGGAAATCGGCTGCCTCGGCGCGCCGCCGATGATCGAGGCGATGCAAGGCGTGGTGCCCAAGGGCGGCCCCGTGATCGTGGGCGAGCCGTCGATGATGAAGGCGGTGACTGGCCATAAGGGCGGGCAGGGCTTTGACACCCATGTGATCGGGTTCGAGGTGCACTCGTCCCTGTTGCCCACCGGCGTTAGCGCCATTCTTGAGGGGGCCAAGGTCATCGACTTTGCCAACCACCGCAATGCCGAGAATATGGCCGCGACGCCGACGACGCTGGCCGCGATGTTCGACCCGCCCTTTACCACATGGCATGTGGGGCAGGTGTCGGGCGGGACAGCTCATAACATCACCGCCAAGGATTGCCGGTTCTCCATGGATTTCCGTGCGGTGCCGGGGGATGACGTGGTGGCGTTGAAAGAGGCCTATCTGGCCCATGTGGCGCAGATCGAAAAGGGTATGCAGGCGATCCATCCCGACACGCGGATCGACGTCAGCCCACGGTTCAATGTGCCGCCGCTGAAGCCCGAAACCGATGGCGCGGCGGAAACGCTGGTGCGGGCGATCACGGGCGACAACGCGGGCCATGTGGTCAGCTATGGCACCGAGGCAGGGCAGTTTCAGGCGGCAGGCTATAGCGCCGTTGTCTGCGGCCCCGGCGATATCGCGCAGGCCCACCAGCCAAACGAATATATCACCGTGGCACAGTTCGAGGCGGGCCATGCCTTTATGCGCGATCTGGTGGCGCGTCTGTCATGACCGGCGCGCGGCTCTGTTTCGAGCTGCGCCCGAAAGGCGCCCGCCCGCCGAGCGGTAAGGTGCGCGCATGACACCCTTTCCGATCCATGCGGGCTTGCCCGTGACATGGCGTGGCCCGCACGGGGACACCGCAGATGTGGTGGTGATTGGCGGCGGCGTCATTGGCGTGTGTACCGCGCTGTTTCTGGCCCGCAGGGGCAAGCGGGTGATCCTGCTGGAAAAAGGGCGCATCGCGGGCGAACAATCCTCGCGGAATTGGGGCTGGATCCGCCAGCAGGGCCGTGACCCTGACGAATTGGGTATTATGATCGAGGCCAACCGCCTGTGGCGGGAACTGGCCGCAGAAACCAACGAAGATATTGGCCTGACCACCGGCGGCGTGACCTATCTTGCGCGCAAGGACAGCGAGATGGCCGATTACGCGGCATGGCTGCCCCATGCGCAGGCGCACGGGTTGGACAGCCGCCTGCTGGACGCCGATCAGGTGGCCGCACTGATCCCGAACATGGCGCGGCGGTACAAGGGCGCGCTTTATACGCCCAGCGACATGCGCGCAGAACCTTGGGTCGCGGTGCCTGCGCTGGCGGGGATTGCCGCGCGGGCAGGGGTGCAGATTGTCGAAAACTGCGCGGCCCGTGCGCTTGATATGGCCGCAGGGGCGGTTGCGGGTGTGGTGACGGAACAGGGCCGCATCGCCGCGCCCGAGGTTGTGTTGGCGGGTGGCGCGTGGTCGGCGCTGTTCCTGCGTCGTCACGGGGTGGCCCTGCCGCAACTGTCGGTGCGCGCCACGGTGGCAGCGACGGAACCCTTGCCGCAGGTCTATCCCGGTGGCGCGGCAGAGGACAGTATCGCCTTCCGTCCGCGCGCCGATGGCGGCTATTCCCTTGCGGCGGGCGGCTTTCACGAACTGTTCATCGGCCCCGATGCGTTCCGGTCCTTTCCGAAATATCTGGCCCAGTTGCGCGCTGACCCGTTCGGCACGCGGTTCCTGCCTGCCGCGCCGCGGGGCTTTCCCGATGCGTGGGGCACGCCGCGCCACTGGGACGCGGATACGCCATCGCCGTTCGAGGCCATGCGCGTGCTGGATCCCGCGCCCAATGCGGGCAAGGTCAAGGCACTGACCCGCGACTTTGCCGCGCTGTTTCCCGACCTTGGCCCTGTGCGTATCAAGTCCGCATGGGCAGGCATGATCGACACCATGCCCGATGTGGTGCCCGTGGTGGACCGCGTTGCGGCCTTGCCGGGGCTGACCGTCGGCACAGGGATGAGCGGTCACGGTTTTGGCATCGGTCCGGGCATGGGAAAGGTGCTTGCCGCTCTGGTCACGGGCGACAACGTGGGCCATGATCTGTCACGGTTCCGATTGAGCCGATTTGCCGACGGTACGCCGATGCGCGTCGGGCCGTCTGTCTGACCCTTCGAAAGGACATGTGATGCCGATCAGGAATCGCCTTGCCGAAACGCACGCCCAGATCACCGAGTGGCGACAGCACCTTCATGCCAATCCCGAGCTTGGGTTCGAGGAACATGAAACCGCCGCCTTTGTTGCCGAGCAGCTCAAGGGCTTTGGTGTTGACGAGATTGTCACCGGCGTGGCCCAGACCGGCGTTGTGGGGGTAATCAAGGGGCGCAGCGATACCAAGGGGCGCGTGATCGCCCTGCGCGCCGATATGGACGCGCTGCCGATCTTGGAAGACAGCGGTGTGACGTACCCCTCGCAAAACAGCGGGGTGATGCATGCCTGCGGCCATGACGGGCACACCTCGATCCTGCTGGGGGCGGCGCAATATCTGGCCGAGACGCGCAATTTCGACGGCACGGTCGTTCTGCTGTTCCAACCTGCCGAAGAAGGCGGCGGCGGGGGGCGCGAGATGGTGAACGAAGGCGTCATGGACCGTTGGGGCGTGCAGGAAGTCTATGGCCTGCACAACATGCCCGGCCTGCCCACGGGGCAGTTCGCAATCCGGCACGGGGCGCTGCTGGCCTCGGCGGATGAATTCTACATCACGGTGACGGGCAAGGGGGGCCATGCGGCGGCGCCGCACGAATCCCTCGACCCGAATGTGACGGCGGCGCATATCATTCTGGGCCTGCAAAGCATTGCCAGCCGCACGGTTGATCCGCTGCACTCGGTTGTGGTGTCGGTTTGCGCGCTGCATTCGGATGTCGATACGCATAACGTCATCCCGCAGACAACGCGCATGACCGGCACGGTACGCGCCCTTGATCCGGCGGTGCGCGCGCAGGCGCAGGCCCGCGTCACGGCCATCGCCACCGCCACGGCCCTTGCCTATGACTGCGTTGCCGAGGTGGATTACCGCCTTGGTTATCCGGTGACGATCAACCACCCCGACCAGACCGAACATGCCGCCGCTGCCGCGCGCGCCGTGGCGGGCGATGTCGATATGGACACGCCGCCGGTCATGGCGGCCGAGGATTTCTCCTACATGCTGGAATCGCGGCCCGGTGCCTACATCATGCTGGGCAATGGCGACAACGGCACGTTGCACCACCCGCAATACCGTTTCGACGACGGGGCGATCCCTGCGGGGTGCAGCTGGTTTGTCGAACTGGTGGAACAACGCATGCCAGCGCAGTAACACGTTATAAACCCCGAGCATTCAACGACCCAAAGAAGGACATAGCATGCCCATCAAGAACCGTTTCGCAGAGATGCAGGCCGACATCACCGCATGGCGCCGCGATTTGCACGAACATCCCGAAATCCTGTTCGAAACCCACCGCACCAGCGCGCTGGTGGCCGAAAAGCTGGAGGCGTTCGGCTGTGACGAGGTGGTGACAGGCATCGGGCGCACCGGCGTGGTCGGTGTGATCAAGGGCCGCAACACAACATCGGGCAAGACGATCGGTCTGCGTGCGGATATGGACGCGCTGCCGATCCATGAACAGACAGGGCTCGACTATGCCTCCAAAACGCCCGATGCGATGCATGCCTGCGGCCATGACGGGCACACGGCCATGTTGCTGGGCGCGGCACAGTATCTGGCCGAAACCCGCAATTTCGACGGCACGGTCGTGGTCATCTTCCAACCCGCCGAAGAAGGCGGCGGCGGCGGGCGCGAGATGTGCAACGACGGCATGATGGAACGCTGGAGCATCGACGAAGTCTACGGCATGCACAACTGGCCGGGCCGTCCGGTTGGCGAATTTTCGATCCGCACGGGGCCGTTCTTTGCCGCGACCGACCTGCTGAGCATCGAGTTCGAGGGCCTTGGCGGGCACGCGGCCAAGCCGCACGAGACCATCGACACGACCCTGATGGCGAGCCACGCGGTCACCGCGCTGCAATCCATCGTCAGCCGCAATGCCGACCCCGTGGACCGGATTGTGGTGTCGATCACCTCGTTCGAGACATCGTCCAAAGCGTTCAACGTCATCCCGCAAAAGGTGCAGATCATGGGCACAGTGCGCACCATGTCCGCCGAAATGCGCGATCTGGCGGAAAAGCGGGTGGCCGAAATCTGTGAAGGTGTGGCAACAGCCTTTGGCGGTGTGGCGCGGGTGGATTACCAGCGCAACTATCCGGTGATGGTCAACCACGACGAACAGACCGAATTCGCCGCCGACGTGGCGCGCAGCGTGTCGGGCCAGTGCGACGAGGCACCTTTGGTCATGGGGGGCGAGGATTTCGCCTTTATGCTCGAAGAACGCCCCGGCGCCTATATTCTGGTGGGCAACGGCGATACGGCGATGGTGCACCACCCCGAATACAACTTTAATGACGAGGCGATCCCCGCAGGCTGTTCGTGGTGGGCCGAGATCGTCGAACAGCGGATGCCGCTGGCCTCCTGACGCGTGGGGGACGGTGTGTGACGCTCCTGCCTGTGGCAGGTCGCCCCACCCGCCGTCCCTTAGCCTTTTAGCAGATCCTTGTAGATGGCCATGATTGCGTCCGCTTCCTGTTGCAACTGGAAGCGGTCCACCATGTCTTTGCGCGCATTTTGCGACCATGCGGCCAGTTTGGCGGGGTCGGACAGCAGCGCCTCGCAAGCACGCACCATCTGGCCGGTATCTGCGGTGGCGATCAGCGTACCTGTCTTGCCCTCGGTTATCAGTTCTTCGAACGCGCCGACCCTGGTGGCCACGACAGGCGCGCCACAGGCCATCGCCTCAAGCGGGGTCAGGCCGAACCCTTCCCAGCGTTGCGGGGCCACGTAGATATCCAGCGCCTGATAGAATTTCGGCGTCTCCCACACCGGCACTTCGGGCAGGAACCGCAGGCGGTCCGATAGGCCCGCGGCCTGCACCTGTGATTTCAGCGCGGCAAGGAACGCACTGTCCTTGTCCACCGCGCGGCCCATCACGATGGCTGTGGCGTCGGGATGGCGGGCCAGCACTTCGATCATCGCGCCGACAAATATGTCCGTGCCTTTGGACGTGCGGATACGCCCGAAACACCCCAGAAGCGGCCCCGTTTCAGGCAGGCCAAGCGTGCGGCGCAAGCTGGCCTTGTCGGGGTGGGGGGCGAACGTGTCTGTGTCGATACCGTGGTGGATCACCGTCGCGGGACGCTCAAGATAGGCGGCTGTTTTGGCCGAGGTGGCAATCACCGCATCCATGCGTGCGATCAGCGCCTTGGTCAGGCCCGTGTGCTGGCGTTGGCTGGCCGAGGTGAACAGTAGTTTCAGTCGTTTACGCAGGATGTGTTTGAGCGCCAGCCCCGCGATCATCTCGACATTGCGCCGTGCGTGCCAGACGCGCGCGCCATGCGGCCCCTTGCGCGGCATGGTTAGCAGGCGCGTCCAGCGCACATTCGGCACATGGTCGGGCATCAGGGGAGCGCAGGCGGTGATCGCCATGGACTTGGCCTGAAGCGGGACAAGCCGGATCACGGTCGAGGTGACGCCGGACAGCCGCCGTTTAAAATTCGGGGCGATTACGTCGATGGAGCGCAGATCAGTCATGCAGTTCCATAGCGTGCCGGTCGGCCAAAGAGAAGAGTTCGCCCGCCAAGGCACCCAGTTCCGCATCGCCGGATTGGGCAAGCGGGCGCGCATTGGCGGCCAGTTGCGCCGCACGGCTGGGATGGGTCAGCAGGTGATGGAGCGCTTCGGCCAAGGCCGCGTCATCATTCACCTCGACGCTCGCATCATTGTACAGGAAGGTGGCATAGGTTTCCTCGAAATTGGCATAGTGCGGTCCGTGCACAATGGCGCAATGGGCGGCGGCGGGTTCGAACGGCGTATGCCCGCCCACAGTCGCGAAGGAGCCGCCCAGGAACACAATCGGGCTGAGCGCATACCACAGGTCGGTTTCGCCCATCGTGTCGGCCAGATAGACCTGCGCGCCCGTGTCCAACCCGTCGCCCGCACTGCGCTGCGCCACCGACAGGCCCGCATCGCGGATCAGGGACAGGACGTCCGGCGCGCGTTCGGGGTGGCGCGGAACAAGGATCAGGCACAGATCGGGGTGGTCCGCCAAAAGCTGCGCATGCGCCTTCAGCACGGGGTCTTCCTCTCCCTCGTGGGTGGAGGCGGCAACCCAGACCGGACGCCCCGACAGGGCCGCGCGGGTGGTATCAATCGCCTCTTTGCTCAGCAGTGGCGGGCCGATCATGGATTTCAGGTTCGCGCCTTGCTGGGCCATGTCCAGCCCCATGGCGCGCAGATGGTCGCGGCTGCGCCGGTCCTGACAATGGGCCATCACGATCCCACGCAGAAGATAGCGCGCCGTGTCGGGAAAGCGTTTCCAACCTTGCGCGCTGCTGTCCGACAGCCGCGCGTTCAGAAGTGCCACGGGAATTTGTGCCCGAGCGCAGGCGTCCAGCAGGTTTGGCCACAGCTCGGATTCCACCAGCACGCACAGATCGGGCCGCCAGTGCCGCAGAAAGCGCCGGATCGGGCCAGCCCCGTCAAGCGGGGCGAACTGGTGCACCGCGCCATCGGGCAGGCGCTGCGCCACCGCTTGGGCCGAAGTGGCCGTGCCGGAGGTCAGCAAGAGCGTGGCATCGGGGTGATCGGCAGCAATGCGCGCCATCAGGGACAGGGTCGACTTCGCCTCGCCCACGGAGGCGCCATGCACCCAGATCAACGGGCCGGCACGCCGTTCGGCCGTGGCATGGCCCAGCCGTTCATGGGCACGGTCCACATCGATACCGCCCTTGCGCAGCTTGGCAATGGCGCGGCGCGCCAGAAACGGCAAGGCAAGCGTGGTGGCGATCCGGTACAGCCGGAACAGCGCAGTGGGTCGCATCCGCGTTACCCGCCTGTGTGGCTCATGTGGCGGGGCATCTGCCCGTCGGCGCGCTGGCGGGAATAGTCGAAATCATGGCCCTTGGGCTTGCCCGCGATGGCGGCGCGGATTGCGGCCTCAAGCGGGGCGTCGCTGTCGGGGTGGTCGCGCATGGGCGCGCGCAGGTCGGCCATGTCTTCCTGTCCCAGACACATGTACAATTCACCCGTGCAGGTCAGGCGCACACGGTTGCAACTTTCGCAGAAATTATGGCTGAGCGGCGTGATAAAGCCGATCTTCTGGCCCGTTTCTTCTAGCCGGACATAGCGGGCAGGCCCGCCCGTGCGTTCGGCCAGATCGGTGACGGTATAGTGTTCGGCATAGGCAGCGCGCACATCCTTGAGGGACCAGTACTGGCCCAGACGGTCCTCGTTGCCAAGATCGCCCATGGGCATCACCTCGATCCATGTCAGGTCCATCGACCGTTCGGCGCACCAGCGGGTCAGGGTGTCGAGTTCGTCCTCGTTAAACCCTTTGAGGGCCACGGCGTTAATCTTGACCTTGAGGCCTGCCGCCAGTGCCGCATCCACACCGCGCATCACTTGGGGCAGGCGGCCCCAGCGGGTGATGTCGGCAAATTTCTGTTCGTCGATCGTATCAAGGCTGATGTTCACCCGCCGCACACCGGCTGCATACAGGTCTTTTGCAAAGCGTTCGAGCTGGCTGCCATTGGTGGTGAGGGTCAGTTCCTTGAGCGTTCCAGCCTCGAGATGACGGCCCATGGCGTTGAAAAACGTCATGATGTCACGACGGACCAAAGGCTCCCCACCCGTGATCCGCAGCTTTTCAACGCCCAGCCCGATAAAGGTTGAGCACATGCGGTCCAGTTCTTCGAGGGTCAGCAACTCTTTCTTCGGCAGAAAGGTCATGTTTTCCGACATGCAATAGACACAGCGGAAATCACAGCGGTCCGTAACAGAGACCCGCAAATAGGTGATGGCGCGCGCGAAAGGATCGATCAAAGGTGCATTCATGGCGTAATTGGTAGGAGGGAGCGCGCCGCGCCGCAAGGGGCATTGCGTGTCATTTCGATCAGGTTATGGTGTGCGACATGCGTTGGATGATCCTCAGTTTTCTAGTTGTTTCGGCTTGCGGCGTTCTGCCCGAGCGGGCAAATCGCGGGCAGGCGCCTGAAATCGTGGCCGAAAATGAGGAGGGGGATGTGCAGACACGACCGCAAGCGCGCCCCTCTGATCAGCCCGAAGAGGTTGGGGCCCCGACGCCCGAAATGTCGATTGGCACGCTGGGGCGGACTGTCGCATCACTGGGTAACGCGGCGGAGCCTGGCCTGTGGCTGAAAACGCCGCTGGTCGCCGCAGAACGGACGGGCAAGGTGCACAACCCCAAGACCGGCCAAAGCGTCGCCGTCACCCTGATCCCGATTGAGGGGGAGCGCACCGCAGGTAGCCGGATGTCACTGGCCGCGATGCAGGCCATTGGCGCATCGCTGACCGATCTGGTCGAAGTGGACGTGTTCGGTTCCTGACCGCCTGACGCGCTGGTGCGTGTGCGTTATGCGGCGGGCAGGTACTTGGCGGCTTCGGTGGCGGCAAAGGGCTTCATCGCTGCGCCATGCGCATCAAGGAAGGCCTGCGCGCGCGGCGCGTCATGTTTGCCCAGCTCACGCACCCACCAAGCGATGGCCTTCTGGATGAACCATTGCTGGTCGTCCACATAGAGCGCGGCCCAGCCAAGCACGCGTTCGCGCACGGCGACCTCTTCGGGTTTGGGAAAGTTCTGCTTGGTCCACGGCAGTGTCATCACCAGTGCGGCACGACGGGTCCAAAGATGGTCCGATGTTGTCCACGCCTCAAGCTGGTCAATGCGTGCGGGGTCCGCAATCAGGCGGCGCTGTCCGGCCAGGCAGGCGTGATCGGCAATGGCCCAGCCGTCAAATTGCGGCACCCACGACACGATCAGATCCCATGCGGCATCGTCAGGGCGCATACGGGCCTGCGTCAGCAGCTTGGCCGCGGCGATGCGGGCCTCGAAAATATCGCTGTGCCACAGACCGTCCGCCAGTTCGACGCGGGCTGCGACGTCCAGTTCCTGACGCCAGTTTTGGGTCAGATCATTCAGCACCGGATTGGGCACGCCAAGATGCACGCGCTTGGACTTGTGATAGGCCTTGGCATCCGCTGCGCGCGCCGCGTCGCCATGGGCGGTGATCGCGGCCAGCGCGTCCTCGGGCGTCATTCTACTGTGACCGATTTGGCAAGGTTTCGCGGCTGGTCCACATCCGTGCCCTTGGCAACGGCGGTGTGATAGGCAAGCAGTTGGGCTGGGACCGCGTAAACGATCGGCGCCAGAATGTCGGGGCAGTCGGGCATCGCGATCTTCGACCACACGTCCTGTCCGGCTTCGGCCAGCCCTTCGGCGTTCGAGATCAGAACCACCTTGCCTTTGCGCGCCATGACCTCTTGCATGTTGGACACGGTCTTGTCGAACAGCGCGTCCTTATGGGCCATGACGACCACCGGCACGTGTTTGTCGATCAGGGCGATGGGGCCGTGTTTCAGTTCACCTGCCGCATAAGCTTCGGCGTGGATGTAGCTGATTTCCTTGAGTTTCAGCGCACCTTCATGGGCCAGCGGGAACATGGAACCGCGGCCCAGAAACAGGATGTCGCGGGCCTCGGCCAGCTTGCGTGCGGCGGACTGGATTGTCGAACTTTGCTGGATGGCGAGGTTGATCAGACCGGGCAATGCGTTGAGCGAAGTGATGTTGTCGCGCAGTGCGTCGGCGGTCATCTCGCTGCGCTGGTGCGCCGCCTTCAGGGCCAGCAACAGGAGCACGGTCAACTGGCAGGTAAAGGCCTTGGTCGAGGCAACGCCGACCTCGACACCGGCAAAGATCGGCAGGGCCAGATCGCTTTCCCGCGCGATGGAACTTTCGGGGACGTTGACCACGGACACGATCTTGTCCGCCTTGCCTTCGCAATAGCGAAGGGCGGCAAGGGTGTCCGCCGTCTCGCCAGACTGGCTGACGAACAGGGCCATGGTGCGCGGTGTCACGGGCGGCTCGCGATAGCGGAATTCCGACGCCACATCGATATCGACGGGCAGGCGGGCGATCTGTTCGAACCAGTATTTCGCCGTCAGACAGGCGTAATAGGCCGTGCCACAGGCGACCATGGTCAGGCGGTCGATGGCGGCAAAGTCGATGCCGGTGTCGGGCAGGACGATATCGCCATTGCTGTCGATATAGTTGGACAGCGTGTTGGCCAGCACAACGGGCTGTTCGGCGATTTCCTTGGCCATGAAGTGCTTGTGACCGGCCTTGTCGACGCGGGCGGCGTCGATCTGGATCTGGCGCACGGGGCGTTCGACCACGGTGCCTTCGATATCGCGGATTTCGACGCCTGCGCGGGTCAGAACGGCGCGGTCGCCTTCCTCAAGATAGGTGATGCGGTCGGTCATCGGGGCCAGCGCAATCGCGTCGGACCCAACAAACATCTCGCCCTCGCCATGGCCAATTGCCAGAGGGGAGCCCTTGCGCGCCGCGACGATCAAGTCTTCTTCGCCGTGGAACAGGAAGGCCAGCGCAAAAGCACCTTCCAACCGGTTCAGCGCGGCAAAGGCGGCATCGACAGGCCCCAGACCTGTGGTCATGTAATGTTCGGTCAGCAGGGCGACGGTTTCGGTGTCGGTCTCGGTCTGGAAATTCAGGCCCGCCGCTGTCAGTTCGGCGCGCAATTCGCGGTAGTTCTCGATGATACCGTTATGCACCACGGCCACGGGGCCGGACTGGTGCGGGTGCGCGTTCACTTCGCTGGGTGCGCCATGGGTGGCCCAGCGGGTGTGGCCGATGCCCGACTTGCCCGGCAGCGGCTCGTGCACCAGTTTGTCGGACAGGTTGACCAGTTTGCCCACGGCGCGGCGGCGGTCCAGCACACCGTCATTGACGGTGGCGATACCGGCGCTGTCATAGCCGCGATATTCAAGCCGTTTCAGCGCTTCGACAAGGATCGGTGCGACTTCGTGACTGCCAAGTACCCCAACAATTCCGCACATGATTAGCTACCTCTACTCAGTTTGGCCTTCTTGGCCTTTAACATATCGAACAATTTGCGGGCCATGCCGGGTTTTTCGACCTGCGGTGCGCGGGCCAGCGCCAATGCGCCTGCCTCAACGTCCGACGTGATCACGGACCCCGATCCGGTCATCGCCTCGTCCCCGATGGACACGGGGGCGACCAGCATGGTGTTGGATCCGATGAAGGCCCGCGCCCCGATATGGGTGTGGTGCTTCATCACGCCGTCATAATTGCAGGTGATTGTGCCAGCGCCGATGTTGCTCGCCTCGCCGATGAAGGCGTCGCCGATATAGGACAGGTGGTTCACCTTGGCCCCTGCGGCGATCTCGGCATTCTTGATCTCGACAAAGTTGCCGACGCGCACGTTTTCGGCCAGTTCCGCACCGGGACGCAGGCGCGCATAGGGGCCGACGACCGCACCGCGCGACACGTGGCACCCTTCAAGATGCGAAAAGGCGCGGATCGTGGCACCGGATTCTATCGTCACACCGGGGCCGAAGACGACGTTTGGTTCGATTACCGTGTCGCGGCCCACATTGGTGTCCAGCGACAGGAACACCGTGTCCGGTGCATAAAGGGTTACACCGTCCTCAAGCAGTTCCTCACGAGCGCGGGTCTGGAACAGCTTTTCGGCCATGGCCAGTTCCGCGCGGCTGTTGATGCCAAGGGTTTCGGCCTCGTCACAGCGGGTCACGGCAACTTTCAGGCCACGCTCGCGGGCAAGGCGGGGCAGGTCGGTCAGATAGTATTCGTCCTGCGCGTTGTTGTTGTCGACCTGCGAGATCAGGTCGAACAACAGCGGCGCGGGCGCGGCCAGCACGCCGGAATTGCACAGGGTGATTGCGCGCTCCTCCTCGGTCGCGTCCTTGAATTCGACGATGCGCTGCAACTGGTCGCCATCCATCACAAGGCGGCCATAGCGGGCGGGATCTGCCGCCTCGAACCCCAGAACAGTCACGTCCGCATCGGATGCGGCCAGCGCCTCGAGCGTTTCTGGGCGCACGAACGGCGTGTCGCCAAAGACCACGATGGCGCGCCCCTCGAACCCCTCAAGCGCGTCGCGGGCCTGTGCGGTGGCGTGCGCGGTGCCAAGCTGTTCGGTCTGTTCGACCACTTGCGCCTCATCGTCATAGGCCAGTGCCGCACTTGTCACCAGTTCCGCGCCAAAACCGGCCACCACGACAGTATGGGCAGGGGCCAGCGCCGCGCCAGCCTGCATCGCGTGGTGCAGCATGGGCGCGCCGCCAATCGGATGCAGAACCTTGGGCAGGTCCGAATTCATACGCGTGCCCTTACCGGCAGCGAGGATGATCAATGCGACACTCATAAACACTTCTCTTTGTCTTTTTATTTTGCCCTCTTTAGCCTGTTGGGCCATATGCGCAAGCATGCCGCCCATCAATCTAAATTGCGGCTTGCAACAACTGCGGCGGCGATCCGCCATAAGAGGGGCTGGGATGACGGCGGTAATTTTCGATCTCGACGGGACATTGGCCGATACCAGCGGTGATCTGCTGGCGGCGGCGAATGTATGCTTTCGCGACATGGGGCTGGGCGATGTTCTGCACGCGGGCGATGCCGGTGTGGCGTTGCGTGGCGGGCGCGCGATGCTGCGCGTAGGCCTAAGCCGTGCCGAGCGGTTTGACGAGACCGTTGTGGATCAATATTACCCAGTGCTGCTCGAGGCTTATAGCGGCGCGATCAGTGCCCATACCCGCCTGTACCCCGGCGCGATGGAGGCGATCGAGGTGCTGAAATCGCGTGGCCATGCGGTGGGCATCTGCACCAACAAGCCCGAGGCGCTGGCCCATCAGCTGTTGCTTGATCTGGGTGTGCGGGATGCATTCGGCAGCCTTGTCGGCGCTGACACCCTGCCGGTGCGCAAGCCCAATTGTGAACCCCTGTTCGAGGCGGTGCGCCGCCTTGGGGTGGACGAGCGCAGCTGTGTGTTGATCGGGGACAGTGATACCGACCGCAACACCGCCCTTGCCGGTGGCGTGCCATGCGTTCTGGTCACGTTCGGCCCCTCGGGTGAGGACATGGCCGCGCTGGAACCCGAGGCGCTGCTGGACGATTACGCCGCCCTGCCGTCCGTGGTGGCCGCTTTGTTGCCTCGATGACGCGAACGGCACACAACGCCGCATTGACGCCGCCCGCGCGCCACAGCACAACAGAGCGATGAGCGAACGTTTCACCGGCAGTTTCACCCAGCAAGACCCGATCCCCGAAGCGGGCATCGACGCGGCCCTTGCTGTTTTGCGCCATGGTCGTCTGCACCGTTACAACACGGCGGCGGGCGAAATCTCGGAAACCGCACTGCTGGAAGAGGAATTCGCAGCAAGCGTCGGAGCGAAATACTGTCTCGCGGTCGCCTCTGGCGGCTATGCGATGGCGACCGCCTTGCGGGCCGTTGGCGTGCGGGCAGGGGACAAGGTACTATCCAACGCGTTCACCCTTGCCCCTGTACCGGGCGCGATTGCGTCGCTGGGGGCGGTGCCCGTCTTTGTCGGCGTGACCGAGGGGCTGACAATTGATCTGGACGATCTGGCGACCAAGCTGGATCAGGCCAAAGTGCTGCTGCTGAGCCATATGCGCGGGCATATCTGCGACATGGACAGGTTGATGGCCATGTGCGACGCCGCCGGTGTCACCGTGATCGAGGACTGCGCGCATACGATGGGAGCCGCGTGGAACGGCGTGCCGTCGGGGCGTTACGGTGCAGTGGGGTGTTTTTCCTGCCAGACCTATAAACATGTCAATTCGGGCGAGGGCGGGTTCCTGATCACCGATGATCCGCAGATCGCCGCCCGCGCTATCATGCTGTCGGGCAGCTATATGCTGTTCGAACGTCACCGCGCCGCGCCTCCTGCCGAAGTGTTCGATCAGATCAAATACGAAACGCCCAATATCTCGGGGCGGATGGACAACCTGCGCGCTGCAATCCTGCGCCCGCAAGTGGCGGATCTGGCGACGCAATGTGCGCGATGGAACGAACGGTATTTCGCGCTGGAAAACGGTCTGCGCGACACGGCCGGTTTGACACTGGTGGAACGGCCCGAGGCGGAAACCATCGTCGGCTCCTCCATCCAGTTCCTGTTGCTCGACTGGCCTGCCGATGCGGTGCGCAATGTGCTGGCGCGCTGTGCGGCCCGCGGGGTCGAGCTGAAATGGTTCGGCGCGCCCGAGCCTGTGGCCTTTACCAGCAAATACGACAGTTGGCGCTATGCGCCGTCGGCCCCGATGCCTGACAGTGACCGCGTTCTGGCCAGCATCGTGGACATGCGCGTGCCACTGACCTTCTCGCTAGACGATTGCGCCCTGATCGCGCGCATCATCCGTGCCGAGGTCAGCGCGGTCTATCAGGCCATCTAGCCCTCTTTCCCAAACGCCTAGCTATAGTCGCGTTGCCGAAGCCTTTCATGGCGTCGGCAGACTGCTTTGCCGTGGTGCGATCCCCATGCATTTGAGGAGTAGACAGAAGGGCCGCGCTGCTATAAATTGAACAAGTGTTCATTAATCTGGGGAGGTTGTTCATGTTCACCCATTCCATGAATTTTGATCTGGGCGAGGACGTGAATGCCCTGCGCGATATGGTGCATCGTTGGGCGCAGGATCGCGTCAAGCCGATGGCGGCCCAGATCGACGCCTCGAACAGTTTTCCGCCCGAACTCTGGCCCGAGATGGGCGAGTTGGGCCTGCTGGGCATCACGGTCGAGGAAGAGTACGGCGGCGCTGGCATGTCCTACCTCGCGCATACGGTCGCGGTCGAAGAGATCGCACGCGCCAGTGCCTCGGTCTCGCTCAGCTACGGGGCGCACTCGAACCTTTGCGTCAACCAGATCAAACTGAACGGCACGCCCGAGCAAAAGGCGAAATACCTGCCCGATCTGGTCAGCGGGGCCCATGTCGGCGCGCTGGCCATGTCCGAGGCGGGGGCGGGATCGGACGTGGTGTCGATGAAGCTAAGCGCGGAAAAGCGCAACGACCGCTACATCCTGAACGGCACGAAATACTGGATCACGAACGGCCCCGATGCCGAAACGCTGGTGGTCTATGCCAAGACCGACCCCGAGGCTGGACCGCGTGGCATCACCGCCTTCCTGATTGAAAAGTCGATGACAGGTTTCTCTACCTCGCCGCATTTTGACAAGCTGGGCATGCGCGGCAGCAATACGGCCGAGTTGATCTTTGACGACGTCGAGGTGCCGTTCGAAAACGTGCTGGGCGTCGAAGGGCGCGGGGTTGCCGTGTTGATGTCGGGCCTTGATTACGAACGGGTGGTGCTGGCGGGTATCGGCCTTGGCATCATGGCTGCCTGCATGGACGAGATCATGCCCTATATGGCCGAGCGTAAGCAGTTCGGCCAACCCATCGGGTCGTTCCAGCTGATGCAGGGCAAGATCGCCGATATGTACACGGCGATGAATTCGGCCCGCGCCTATGTCTACGAGGTGGCCAAGGCCTGCGACCGTGGCACGGTCACACGGCAGGACGCCGCCGCGTGCTGTCTTTATGCCTCGGAAGAGGCGATGAAACAGGCCCATCAGGCGGTGCAGGCCATGGGCGGTGCGGGCTTCCTGAACGATGCGCCCGTGGCGCGTCTGTTCCGCGATGCCAAATTGATGGAGATCGGTGCAGGCACCTCGGAAATCCGGCGCATGTTGGTGGGCCGCGAACTGGTCACGGCGATGGGGTGATGCCACGTTCCGTCCTGATCACGACATCGGTTCTGGTGCTGCTGGCAGGCCTTGCGGGGTTCTGGCTGGGGCAGCGTCAGGTCGATCTGGATGCGACGGGGATCATCAATGCGGTCGCCGCGCGGCACGTCGCCGAACATGGCGGCAGCAAGGCGGAATGTCTGGGCTGGCAGGGCGAGGGGGCCGTGGTGTTTCAGGTGAAATGCGGTGACATCACCTATCACGTGGACCGCTTTGGCGGGGTCACAATCGCATCGGAGGGCGGGCTATGAACATGGCGCAGCAGTGCCTGTCCCATCCCGCCGATCAGGTTGCGGTGATCGACCTGCGCGGGGCAGCGCGGCGCGATGTTACTTATGGCATGTTAAGCGATATGGTCGATGGCCTTGCCCGCGCACTGCAATCGCGCGTGCAGCAAGGGGACCGCGTTGGCGTATTGCTGTCGCAATCGCCGTGGTGTGCGGCGGCCCATCTCGCAATCTGGAAAATCGGCGCGATTTCAGTGCCTTTGTTCAAACTCTTCAAGCATGATGCGCTGGAGTCTCGGGTCAGGGATGCGGGTCTGGACCTTGTTCTGACGGACGCAGAAGGTGCGGCGCTGGTCGGCGATCTGGCCGAATGCTGGCTGGCTGAACAAGCGGGCGTCGATGGTCCGCCGGTTCCATTTGTGGAGGCCGAGGCGCACGACCCTGCGGTGCTGATCTATACCTCTGGCACCACGGGCACGCCCAAGGGTGCGCTGCACGGCCATGGCGTGTTGCAGGGTCATATTCCGGGTGTGGTCCTCAGCCATGATGATCTGGGCCAGCCGGACGACTGCCTGTGGAGCCCTGCGGACTGGGCGTGGATTGGCGGCCTGTTCGATGTTCTGATGCCCGGACTTGCCTTGGGCGTGCCTGTGGTGGCGGCGCGGATGGCGAAATTTTCGGTTGATGAATGCATGAGGATCATCTCGCAAGCTGCTGTCAAAAATGTGTTTTTTCCGCCCACGGCGCTGCGGATGCTGAAGGCGGAAGATGCGCACATCGACGGCCTCCGCTCGGTCGCAAGCGGCGGTGAACCCTTGGGCGCAGAGATGCTCGCATGGGGGCAGCGCGCCCTTGGCGTAACCATCAACGAATTTTACGGGCAGACCGAATGCAACATGGTTGTGTCCAGTTGCGCGGCGCGCTTTGCCCCGCGTGCAGGGTTCATGGGACGTCCCGTTCCCGGTTTTGACGTGCAAGTCATTGACGAGGCAGGTGATATTACCGACGGCGAGGGCGATATCGCCGTGCGACGTGGCGCGCCGTCGATGATGCTGGAATACTGGAACCGCCCCAAGGAAACCGCCGAGAAATTCCGCGGCCCGTGGATGCTGACTGGAGATCGCGGCCAGCGCGAGGGCGACGATATCCGCTTTGTCGGGCGCGAGGATGATGTGATTACATCCGCCGGATATCGCATTGGCCCTGCCGAGATTGAGGACTGCCTTTTGACCCATCCTGACGTGGCCACGGTCGGGGTGGTGGGCAAGCCCGATGCGCTGCGCACGCAGATCGTCAAGGCTTATGTGGTGCGCCGTGACGGCGCGCAAATTACGGCGGGCGCCCTTCAGAATTACGTGAAAGAACGTCTTGCAAGCTATTCATACCCAAGGGAAATCACCTTTGTCGATGAATTGCCGATGACGGTGACAGGTAAGGTGATCCGCAAGGCGCTCAAGGCGCGTGCCGCCGCCGAAACAGGAGAAAACGAATGAAGCTGACCTCGCAGGCCGTGCCGGCATCGCAGGCGTTCAAGGACAACCAAGCCGCCCATCTGGAGGCGTTGGCGCAGGTGCGCGAGGCGGCTGAAACCGCCGCGCAAGGGGGCGGTGCGGCGTCGCGTGAACGGCACCTGTCGCGGGGCAAGATGCTGCCGCGCGAACGTGTGGCGTGTCTGCTGGATGCGGGGGCGCCATTCCTCGAAATCGGGGCGACGGCGGCGCATGGCCTGTATGACGGGGCCGCGCCTTGTGCGGGGGTGATCGCGGGCATCGGGCAGGTGGCGGGCCATCAGGTGATGGTCATCTGCAACGACGCCACCGTAAAGGGCGGCACCTATTACCCGATGAGTGTGAAAAAGCACTTGCGCGCCCAAGAGATCGCCGAGGCGAACCGCTTGCCCTGCATCTATCTGGTGGACAGTGGTGGGGCGAACCTGCCCAATCAGGACGAGGTGTTTCCCGACCGCGACCATTTCGGGCGCATTTTTTTCAATCAGGCGCAGATGTCGGCCAAGGGCATCGCGCAGATCGCGGTGGTGATGGGATCGTGCACCGCTGGCGGGGCCTATGTGCCCGCGATGTCGGATGTGACGATTATCGTCAAGGATCAGGGCACGATCTTTCTGGCCGGACCACCACTGGTCAAGGCCGCCACGGGTGAGGTGGTCAGCGCCGAGGAATTGGGTGGCGGGGATGTGCATACCCGTCTGTCAGGGGTTGCGGATTATCTGGCCGAGGATGACGCCCATGCGCTGGCCCTTGCGCGCAGAAGTGTAGAAAACCTTAACCTTTGCAAAGCCAATCACATCACTTTGCAAAGCCCCGAAGAGCCTGCCTATGACCCCGACGAAATCCTCGGCGTTGTGCCTGCGGACTTGCGCACGCCCTACGACATCCACGAGGTGATCGCGCGGGTGGTGGACGGGTCGCGTTTTGACGCGTTCAAGGCACGGTTCGGGGAAACGCTGGTGTGCGGGTTTGCCCATATCATGGGCTGTCCGGTGGGCATCATCGCCAACAATGGCGTGCTGTTTTCCGAGGCAGCGCAGAAGGGCGCGCATTTCATCGAATTGTGCAGCCAGCGGCGGATCCCGCTGGTCTTTTTGCAGAACATCACCGGTTTCATGGTGGGCAAGAAGTACGAAAACGAAGGCATTGCGCGCCACGGGGCCAAGATGGTGACGGCGGTGGCGACCACCTCGGTGCCGAAAATCACCATGCTGGTGGGCGGCTCTTTCGGGGCGGGCAACTATGGCATGGCGGGGCGCGCCTATGACCCGCGGTTTCTGTGGTCGTGGCCCAACTCGCGCATCTCGGTCATGGGCGGCGCGCAGGCGGCGGGGGTACTTGCCACGGTCAAACGCGATGCGATCGAACGCAAGGGCGGCGCATGGTCCGCCGAGGAAGAGGCCGCGTTCAAGCAGCCCACCATTGATATGTTCGAGGAACAGTCCCATCCGCTTTATGCCAGTGCACGGCTTTGGGACGATGGCGTTATTGACCCGCGACGCGCCCGTGACGTGCTGCACCTGAGCCTGCGCGCCGCGATCAACGCCCCAATCGAGGAGACGCGCTTTGGCCTGTTCCGCATGTAAGAGCGCGCCCTTGGCGCTGTGTGCAGGGGCGGTGCCGAGGGGCCAGCCCCTCGGGCTCCCCGAGGTATTTTTCACCCAAAGACGGGAAGAAGATGATGTTTGATACGATCCTGATTGCCAACCGCGGTGAAATTGCCTGCCGTGTGATCGAAACAGCGCGGGCGATGGGGGTGCGCTGTGTTGCGGTTTATTCCGATGCGGATCGCGAGGCCAAGCATGTCGCGCTGGCGGATGTGGCGGTGCATATCGGCGCAAGCGCGCCTGCCGAGAGTTATTTGCGGGGCGATGTAATCATTCAGGCCGCGCTCGATACCGGTGCGCAGGCGATCCATCCAGGGTACGGTTTTCTGTCGGAGAACCCCGATTTCGTAGCAGCGGTCGAGGCGGCGGGGCTTGTCTTTATCGGCCCGCCGGCAGACGCTATCCGTGCCATGGGTCTTAAGGATGCGGCTAAGGCGTTGATGGTCGAGGCGGGTGTGCCGGTGGTTCTGGGATATCACGGGCGCGACCAGAGCGATGATGTTCTGGCATCCGAAGCGGGGCGCATCGGCTATCCGGTGTTGATCAAGGCCGTGGCGGGCGGCGGTGGCAAGGGAATGCGCCTTGTGGAAACTCCCGAAGGTTTTGCCGATGCGCTGGAAAGTGCGCGCAGCGAGGCGCGGATAGCCTTTGGCAATGCTGATGTGCTGGTCGAGAAATTTGTCACCCATCCGCGCCATATTGAGGTGCAGGTATTTGGCGATGGCACCCGTGCCGTGCATCTATTCGAGCGGGATTGTTCCTTGCAGCGCCGCCATCAGAAAGTGATCGAGGAAGCGCCCGCGCCGGGCATGACCGAAGAGATGCGCGCCGCGATGGGCGCGGCGGCGGTCAAGGCGGCAGAGGCCATCGGCTATCGCGGGGCAGGGACGGTCGAGTTCATCGTTGACGGGTCGGGGCCATTGCGGGCCGACGGGTTCTATTTCATGGAGATGAACACGCGGTTGCAGGTAGAGCACCCTGTCACAGAAGCGATCACCGGCGTTGATCTGGTGGAATGGCAGTTGCGTGTGGCCGCTGGTGAGGGGTTGCCTGCACAGCAGGAGGATCTGTCGATCCGTGGTCATTCCTTTGAGGCGCGTCTTTATGCCGAGGATGTGGCGGCGGGGTTCCTGCCTGCCACCGGCACGCTGAGCCATCTGCAATTTCCCGACGGCGTGCGCGCGGATAGTGGCGTGCGGGCGGGGGACACGATCAGCCCGTTTTATGATCCGATGATTGCCAAGGTTATCGTGCACGGCCCCACGCGCGAGGTGGCGCTGCGTCGTCTGGATCGCGCGCTGGCGCAAACGCAGGTGGCGGGCACGGTTACGAACCTTGGGTTTCTGGGCGCGTTGGCGCGTCACGACGGGTTTGCGCGTGGCGAGGTGGATACCGGCCTGATCGCGCGCGACATCGACGCACTGACCGCGATGCAGCCGCCCGCGCCGCGCCACGCGGTGGCGGCAGGCATGGCCGTGGCGGGGGTGAGCGATGGCGGAGCGCTCGGCGGGTTTACCCTATGGCGGCCCTTGCGCCGTACTGTGGGCCTTGCCCTGAAGGATCATGTGTTCCAATTGCATGTCGAAGTGCTGGGCCGTAACGCGCAACGCTGGGATGTGGACGGCACCATTGTAATGGCCGAGCGTCGCCATGGCGCGTGGGTCATCGACGGGTTGCCCGCGCCAACGGTCGCAGTGGCCGACGGCACCGCCACGGTGTTTGACCATTATGGCATCAGCTACCGCTTGGTCGATCCGCTGGATGTGGCGTCAACTGCTGCGGGGGACGGGAACCTGATCGAGGCCCCGATGCCCGGACTGGTGCGGGCGGTTTTTGCCAAGGCGGGGGCACGGGTTGCCAAAGGCGACAGATTGGCCATTCTGGAGGCAATGAAAATGGAACACGCCCTGCTTGCCCTGCGCGACGGAGTTATTGCCGAAGTGCTTGCCGAAACTGGCGATCAGGTGGCAGCAGGCGCGGCTCTGGTCCGTCTAGAAGAGGAAACCACTTGATCACCCTGCATCACTGTCCGCAAAGCCGATCCATGCGCACCCTTTGGCTGCTGAACGAGATCGACACGCCGTTTCGTGTGCACATTCACCCGTTCGACCGCTCCTTGCGCTCGCCCGAGTTTTTGTCGCTCAGCCCTGCGGGGCGGGTGCCTGCGCTGGAAATCGATGGCGAGCGGATGTTCGAGACGGCGGCGATCACGCAATATCTGTGCGAACGTTTCAGCCCCGACCGCATGGGCCGTTCGCCGGACAGTCCGGACCGGATGGCGTGGCTGGTCTGGGTCAGCTTTGCCGAAACCATCAGCCAGCACGTGGCCGCACTGACTCAGCAGCATATCATGCTGTACGAGGACGAGATGCGCAGCCCCGTGGTGATGAAGCTGGAGGCCGCGCGCCTCAAGAAGTGCTATGATGCGCTTGAAGCGCGCCTGTCCACACCGCTGGAGAATCGGGACTACCTTTTAACCTCGGGCTTTTCTGCTGCCGATATCTCGGTCGGGCAGGCGGTTTATATGGCGCGTCACTTTGCCAAACTCGACGGGCATCCGGAAACCGCACGCTGGTACGAGCGGATCACGGAGCGCGCGGGGTTTCAGGCCAGCCTGCCGGACGAGGGCGGACATCTATACGACAAGGACTTTTATCCAGCTTGGGAGGCTTGAATGGCAGGTGCGGTCGAGATTTACGAGGTAGGCCCGCGCGACGGTCTGCAAAACGAAAGCGGAGAGATCGCGCTGGCCGATAAGGTCGCATTGATCGACCGGCTGAGTGCGGCGGGGTTCCGGCGTATTGAGGCGGGCAGTTTTGTCAGTCCCAAATGGGTGCCGCAGATGGCCGACAGTGGCGCAGTGCTGGGCAAGATCACCCGTGCGGGTGGCGTGCGCTATGCGGCGCTGACGCCCAACATGAAAGGGTTCGATGCGGCGGTGGCGGCCAGGGCTGACGAGATTGCCGTGTTCGGATCGGCCAGCGAAGGGTTTTCGCGGGCCAATATCAATGCCTCAATTGACGAATCCCTCGACCGTTTCGCGCCGGTGATCGAAGCCGCGCGGGAGATCGACCTGCCGGTGCGGGGCTATGTCTCTTGCGTGGTCGAGTGCCCCCATGACGGCCCCGTTGATCCTGCAGCCGTGGCGCGGGTGGCGGACCGTCTGTTCGCGATGGGCTGTTACGAGATCAGTCTGGGCGACACGCTGGGTCATGGTACGCCGGATGCGGTGGCGCGGATGCTGCTGGCAGTGCGCGATGTGGTGCCTGTGGGCCGTTTGGCAGGCCACTACCACGACACGGGCGGTCGGGCGATCGACAATATCGACGCCTCGCTCAGTCTCGGTGTGCGGGTATTCGATGCCGCCGTGGGCGGTCTGGGCGGGTGCCCCTATGCGTCCGGTGCGGCGGGAAATGTCGCGACTGAGGACGTGGCCGCGCATTTGGAGCGGTTGGGCTATGAAACCGGTCTTGATCTGGATGCGGTGAATGATGCGGCGGCGTTCGCCAAATCCTTGCGGCAGGCATAACGGGGCACGGCAGAAATGACATTTGAAACGATTCGGATCGCGGTTGACGGGCGCGGTGTGGCGACCCTGACCCTGTCGCGTGCGGACAAGCACAACGCCCTTAGCGCCGTGATGCTGGCCGAGCTCACCGAGGTTGCACAAAAATTAGGCAGTGATCCGGCGGTGCGTGTTGTGGTGCTGACCGGCGCGGGCAAGAGTTTCTGTGCGGGCGGCGATCTGGGCTGGATGCGCGAGCAGATGGAGGCCGACGCCGCCACCCGTGCGCGCGAGGCGGCGAAACTCGCCTTTATGTTGCAAGCGCTGAACACGATGCCCAAGCCGCTGATCGGGGCGGTGCAGGGCAACGCGTTCGGCGGCGGGGTCGGCATGGCCTCGGTCTGTGATGTGGCTATTGGGGCCGACCATATCCGCATGGGGCTGACGGAAACGCGGCTGGGCATCATACCTGCTACCATTGGCCCCTATGTCCTTGCACGCATGGGAGAAGGGCGCGCGCGCCGCGTCTTTATGTCGGGGCGTCTCTTTGATGCGAACGAGGCGGTCGCCCTTGGTTTGCTGGCCCGCGCCGTGCCTGCGGACGATCTGGACGAGGCCATTGAGGCCGAGGTAACGCCCTATCTTTCCTGCGCGCCTGGTGCTGTCGCGTCGGCCAAGGCATTGGCCCGCAGCCTTGGGCCGCGCATTGACGAGGACACCATCGAAATGACGATCACCGCCCTGAAAGAGCGGTGGGAAACCGAAGAGGCGCGTGCGGGAATTGATGCGTTTTTTGCCAAAGAACCTGCCCCTTGGTTGGGGCGCTAACATTTCCAGTGACGCATCCATGTTGCACGTGGCGGAAACCCGCGCTGGTTGCGTCGGATTGGGTGTTGCTTTCGCCGAAATTTCGGTAATCTCATCAAACAGCGGGAGGAGCCCCGCAAACGTTCCAGCGTGTTCTGGGTTGTTTGGTATATGTCATGTCTCTTTATAGTACCGATTTCAGCGATATGGCCGAGTTCAATGCCTTGTCGCAATCGATCGCCGCAAAATTGTGTTGCGACGACGCTGTGGTATGTGTGTGCCATGATGATGCACTTGTGGAACTGGGCCAGCGCCAGCAGATGGCTGCGAACCTGAACCGACGCACACTGACGCTGACGGATGTGATCAGCGGACGTGTGGTGCGCTCGGGCGGGGCGATTGCCATCAACGATGTGCTGACCGACCCCACGACCTGTGAAATGCCTTTGGGCCAGTCGCCCCTGATTGCTGCCGTTCTGGGTGTACCACTGATTGTAGAGGGACGCGGTGCGGTTGGCGCGATCTGTGCGACCTCGACCACGCCACGGGTCTGGCGCGAGGCCGACGCGGCCTTTTTGCGCGCCGTAAGCGGGCTGGTCGAAAGCCGGATTGAACGGCAGTTGCTGCGCTACGAGCAAAAGCAGCTGTGCGAGGCGCTGGCGGAAAATGACGCGGTGCTGAACGTTCTTTCGAACCGGCGGGGCGACGCGCTGACTGTGCATAATGGCGACGGGACACTGGTTTTTGCCAGTTCCGGTCTGCGGTCCGAGTTGAAGCTGAGCAATCAGGATATGCTCGCGCTGCCCAATGTGGCGCGCCGCTTGCAACGCGTGACGCCGCAGCACGGGGCGATCAAGGTGGAATTGCCGTCGCAGTCGGGTGCCGCGCTGCAAGCGCGCGTGTCGGATGCCGATAACGGGCTGACCCTTGTCGAGTGGTTCCGCGACCCGCTGGAATAGGCCGAACGGCTGCGTCGAAATCACCCGTCGAAATTGACCCAGTTCTGGCCCGCGCTTTATTGACCCTGCGCGGTGTCGGGCGTAAACCCGTAAAAAGCCAATCTTGCCACATGACCCCGCGGGTGTGCGATCATCCGCGAGACAAAGGAGCCAAACGTGGAAGAAATGTTGCGGGAGTACCTCCCCATCCTTGTTTTTCTCGCCGTTGCCATCGGCCTCGGCCTTGTTTTGATACTGGCGGCCATCGTCATCGCGGTGCGCAATCCCGACCCCGAAAAGGTCAGCGCCTATGAATGCGGGTTCAACGCCTTCGACGATGCGCGGATGAAGTTCGATGTCCGTTTCTATCTGGTGTCGATCCTGTTCATCATTTTCGACCTCGAAATCGCCTTCCTGTTCCCATGGGCCGTGGCGTTCAAGGATGTGTCCATGGTCGGCTTCTGGTCGATGATGGTGTTCCTTGGCGTGCTGACCGCAGGCTTTGCATACGAGTGGAAGAAAGGGGCGCTGGAATGGCAGTAACAGATGCAGGTTCGTTCGGCCCCGCAACCGCGGGCGGCGACAAGGACCACGCCACACAGGTTCTGAATGAATCGTTGCAGGACAAAGGCTTCCTGCTGACCTCAACCGATGATCTGATCAACTGGGCACGTACCGGTTCGCTGCACTGGATGACCTTCGGTCTGGCCTGCTGCGCGGTCGAGATGATGCATACATCGATGCCGCGCTATGATCTTGAGCGTTTCGGCACTGCGCCGCGTGCGTCCCCGCGCCAGTCGGACCTGATGATCGTGGCAGGCACGCTGACCAACAAGATGGCACCGGCCCTGCGCAAGGTCTATGACCAGATGCCCGAGCCGCGCTACGTGATCTCGATGGGGTCATGTGCGAATGGCGGTGGGTACTACCACTACAGCTATTCCGTGGTGCGTGGTTGTGACCGGATCGTACCGGTGGATGTCTATGTACCAGGTTGCCCGCCCACGGCGGAGGCGCTGCTGTACGGCATCCTGCAACTGCAACGCAAAATGCGCCGCACGGGCACGATTGTCCGCTAGGCTGCACCGAATATCGCCGCGCGCGTTGCGCGGCGACTACTTTTCTCCGGCAAGGAGCATATAATGACCGAAGCCCTGAACGAACTTGGCAGCTATTTGGAGGCAAAGCGCCCCGATTGCGTGCTGAACTGGGATGTGACCCATAACGAGTTGAACGTCGATGTGGCGCCCGCCAACATCACCGGCTTTGTCGAATTCCTGCGCAACGACTCGACATGCAAGTTCTCCTCGCTCGTGGACATCACGGCGGTGGACTATCCGGGTCGCGCGAAACGGTTCGACGTCGTGTATCATTTCCTGAGCATGTACCAGAACCACCGCATCCGTTTGCGCGTGTCGATCCGCGAGGACCAGATGGTGCCGTCGATCACCGATGTGCACCCCAGTGCGAACTGGTTCGAGCGCGAGATTTTCGACATGTTCGGTGTACTGTTCTCGGGGCATCCTGACCTGCGCCGCATCCTGACCGACTACGGTTTCCGCGGCTATCCTTTGCGCAAGGATTTCCCGACGACGGGTTATACCGAAGTGCGTTACGACGAAGTTGAAAAGCGCGTTGTCTACGAGCCTGTCAGCCTTGTGCAGGAATACCGCCAGTTCGACTTCATGAGCCCGTGGGAAGGGGCGGAATACATCCTTCCCGGTGACGAGAAGAAAGACGGGGGTGCCGCATGACATCCGTTGCCCGTGCACTGTGCTTGGCGGCCTTTGGCTGCGTAGCCCTGTTCGTGCCGGGCGTGGTCCGTGGTAAGACGCGGGCAGGGGGGCTGGCATGATCTTCTTGCTGATCATGGCTGTGCTGATCATCATTCCGATGTTCAAGCTGCTGCCCCATTTCGGGATCAACGCCTATTGGGCGTTTGTTTGCGTTATCCCAATCGGCACGGTTGCGCTGCTGTGGTTCATGGCGCTCAAGCTGCAAGAGCTGGAGAAACGCTAGGGATGGCGGCGACGTTTCTATATTGCATCGGTGCGGCCAAGGCCGGAACCACATGGCTGGCGCGTGCCTTGCGCAGCCATGAGCAGGCCGTGTTGCCGCCGATCAAGGAAACGCATTACTTCGACGCTTTGGAAAACGGCACGTCGATCTGGGCGCTGGACCAGTTGATCCGCGTGCGTGGCGATGTGCGCGCGCAGATGGCCAGTGCCGAAGATGACAAGACGCGCCAGCGCACACAGCGCCGCGTGCAAGAGATCGACCGCTGGCTCGGGCTGGTGGGATCGCAGCGGCGCAATGATGCGCTTTATGAAAAGCTGATGATGCGCCCCGTGGGCCCTGCGCACCGTCTGGTGGCGGATGTGACCCCTGCCTATGCGCTGCTGAAACAGCAGACATATGGGCGGATGGCGGCGCTGAACGGGGGCAACACGCGGTTCCTGATGATCCTGCGCGACCCGATTGACCGGCTGTGGTCCAACATCTCGATGACCGTGGCGCGGCGCGTGAAAATGGGCGTGCCTGCGGACGTGGCCAGTGCCGCGATCTTGCAAGAGGTCACGACCGGTGCAGACAATCCCGAACGCGCGCGCTCGGACTATGCCCGCACGCTCGAACGGCTTGAGGCCGCCGTGCCTGCGGACCAGCGCATGGTGGTCTTCTTCGAGGATCTGTTCCAGCCGAGCACGCTGGAAAAGCTGGCTGGGTTTCTGGGCCTTGATACGCCGCTTGCCGGACCCGAGGAAAAGATCAACGCAAGCACCCGTAGCGCGCCTGCGCCGGATGTGCATTCACAACTGGGCGCGCTTTTGCGCCCGCAATACGACGCCGCACGGTCCCTTTTGGGGACATTGCCGCAACGCTGGCAGGACAACCTTGCCCAAAGCGCGGTGGCATCATGACGGACCGTTTCACACACGAACGTGCCTTTGGCGCGTCCGCAACACTGACAGCAGACGTCCGGACGACATATGGTCCGGCAATAGAAGGGTGAGCAACTTATGATGGACGGCTCCAAATTCGACGACGCCCTGACGGGCGAGCAAAAGATTCGCAACTTCAACATCAACTTCGGCCCGCAGCACCCTGCGGCGCACGGGGTTCTGCGGTTGGTGCTGGAACTGGACGGCGAGGTGGTCGAGCGGTGTGACCCGCATATCGGCCTGCTGCACCGTGGCACCGAAAAGCTGATGGAAAGCCGCACCTATCTGCAAAACCTGCCTTATTTCGACCGGCTGGATTACGTGGCCCCGATGAATCAGGAACACGCTTGGTGTCTGGCCATTGAAAAGCTCACAGGGGTCGAGGTGCCGCGCCGTGCCTCGTTGATCCGTGTGCTCTATTCCGAGATCGGGCGCGTGCTGAACCACCTGCTGAACGTCACGACGCAGGCGATGGACGTTGGCGCGCTGACGCCGCCGCTTTGGGGTTTTGAAGAACGCGAAAAGCTGATGGTGTTTTACGAGCGTGCCTGTGGCGCGCGTCTGCACGCCGCCTATTTCCGTCCGGGCGGGGTCCATCAGGATCTGCCCGACGACCTGATCGACGATATCGAGGAATGGGCCCATGAATTCCCCAAAGTGCTGGGCGACATCGACGGGCTGCTGACCGAAAACCGCATCTTCAAACAGCGTAACGCCGATATCGGTGTCGTGACCGAGGAAGACATCCTGAACTATGGCTTCTCCGGTGTGATGGTGCGCGGTTCCGGCCTTGCGTGGGATTTGCGTCGTTCGCAGCCTTATGAGTGCTATGACGAGTTCGACTTCCAGATCCCCGTGGGCAAGAACGGCGACTGCTATGACCGCTATCTGGTCCGCATGGAAGAAATGCGCCAGTCGGTCAGCATCATCAAACAGGCCATCGCCAAGCTGCGCGAGGCCACCGGCGACGTGCTGGCGCGGGGCAAGATCACGCCGCCCAGCCGGACAGACATGAAAACGTCGATGGAATCGCTGATCCACCACTTCAAGCTTTATACCGAGGGCTTCCACGTTCCCGAGGGCGAAGTGTACTGCGCCGTCGAAGCGCCCAAGGGCGAATTCGGCGTCTATCTTGTGGCGGACGGGACCAACAAACCCTACCGCGCCAAGCTGCGCGCCCCCGGTTTCCTGCATTTGCAGGCGATGGACTATATTTCCAAGGGGCACCAGCTGGCCGACGTGGCCGCGATCATCGGCACCATGGACGTGGTGTTCGGGGAGATCGACCGGTGAGACAGTTCGCACTGCCATTGCTGTTCTGCGGCCTTGCAACGGCATCCCTTGCGGATGACCAGAAGGCTGCACTGATCGAAGCGATGCAAAAGAACGGCTGTATGATGACCACCCAACAAGCCAACGCGCAAATGCCTGCGCTTGGCATCGACCGCCCGACGGCCATCCGGTTGTCGCGCGAGATGATGGCCGAAGGGATCGCCACGTTCGCTGCGGACGAGGAAACCCTGCTGCTGTTGCCACCTGCCTGTAAATCGTGATGAAGGTGACCCACCTGCATCGTGCCCACTAAACGCCCGCCGGAGGCACGCGACGCCTCCACCCAGACCGAGAGAACAATACAATGCTCCGCCGCCTTCACCTTGACCAACCCGATAGCTTTGCCTTCACCCCTGCCAATCAGGCATGGGCCGAGGCGCAGATCACGAAATACCCCGAAGGCCGTCAGGCCAGTGCGGTCATTCCGCTATTGTGGCGTGCGCAAGAACAGACAGGCTGGCTGACCCGTCCGGCCATCGAAACCGTGGCCGAGATGCTGGATATGGCCTATATCCGCGTGCTCGAAGTGGCCTCGTTCTATTTCATGTTCCAGTTGCAGCCGGTCGGATCTGTGGCGCATATCCAGATTTGCGGCACCACGTCCTGCATGATCTGCGGGGCAGAGGATCTTGTGTCGGTCTGTCAGGAAAAGATCGCCGCCAAGCCGCACCAACTGAGTGCCGATGGCAAGTTCAGCTGGGAAGAGGTCGAGTGCCTTGGTTCCTGTGCGAACGCCCCGATGGCGCAGATCGGCAAGGACTATTACGAAGACCTGACAGCTGCGCGCATGGGCGAGTTGATCGACGAACTGGCCGCAGGCAAGGTGCCAACACCTGGCCCGCAGAACGGACGCTATGCAGCAGAACCCCTTGGCGGTCTGACCACGCTCAAGGAATTCGACAGCGGCCACACGAAATACAACGCCTCTGTGCAACTGGCGACCGATATTGGTGACACGATCAAGCGGATCGACGGGACCGAGGTGCCATTGCTGGCCCCATGGGGACGCGCCAACGAAGATGTGGCACCTTCGGGCGACATGATGCCGCCGGACGGGCCTGACGGCAAACAGGGCGGGCGTACGCAGGGCGAGAAACCCGCACCCCGTGATCGCGGTGCGTCCTCGGACGGCAAGTCCGAAGCGCCGGGCGAGGTGTCGGACGATCTGGCCAAGGGCAAACCCGACGTGGGCAGCGTCGCACCAGAGCCTGTCGAAAACCCCAAAGCCGCCGCGCCCAAAGCTGCCGCGCCGAAAAAGGCCGCCCCCACGGCTGCCGACAAGGCCGCGCCGGTTGTCCATGATGGGCCCGGCAAAAAGCCCGAAGCGCTGAGCGCACCGCGCGATGGCAAGGCCGACGACCTCAAGATGATCCGCGGCGTCGGGCCCAAGCTTGAGGCACTATTGAACCGTCTGGGCTTTTACCACTTCAGCCAAGTGGCGAGCTGGACAGACGAAGAAATCGCATGGGTCGATCAGAACCTCGAAGGGTTCAAGGGCCGTGTAACCCGTGACAATTGGGTCACGCAGGCAACATCACTTGCCGCAGGGGATGAGACAGAATTCTCTAAGCGTGCCAAAAAAGGCGGTATATATAAGGCTTGATACTTTAAACCGACAGGAGATTCCGAACGATGAGTGACACACAAGGCATGGGCAGCTGCACGCGACGCTGCTGGATAATGGCTGCGGTAGGCGGCCTCTTGGTGGCGCTCTTGTTCGGGCTCCTGTTGGATTTCTCGTTCTTTCCGGCGGTTCTGATCGGTTTGATCTTTGGTCTGGTCCTCGGGTTCCTGTTGCTGCGCACCCTGTGCACCGACGCGAAACTGGGCGGTGATGTATCCAGCACCCCAGCCGCAAGCGGTGCGGCCAACACCGGTACAGCCAGCACAGGCGGGCAGAGGGCAACAGCCTCCGCAGCCTCGACCGCAGGCACGGCAGCCGCAGCATCAACCGCAGGCGTCGCAGCGGCGGCACCCGTGGCCGCAGCGGCAGTCGCACCCGAGGCCGCAGCAGCACCAGCGCCAGCGTCCAACACAGATGCACCGGCGGCAAAACCAGCCGAAGACAAACCTGCCGCCAAGGCAGAAACCGCACCGGCCAAGGCACCGGCGGCCAAGACAGCCAGTGCTGCCTCCGCCGCGACAGCGGCAAAGCCGGCGAAAGCCGCCGCGAAACCAAAACCTGCCGCCAAGGCGAAACCGGCCCCAACCACAGCTGTGACCGAAGGCGTAGGGTCCAAGCCCAAAACACTGGACGCCGCACGTGAAGGCGGGCCGGACGATCTGAAACAGATCAAAGGTGTCGGCCCCGCGATGGAAACCATGCTGCATTCCATGGGCTTCTTCCACTTTGACCAGATCGCCGACTGGGGTCCGGACGAGGTGGCGTGGGTTGACCAGAACCTCAAAGGGTTCAAGGGCCGCGCCACGCGCGATGCGTGGGTCGATCAGGCTAAGACGCTGGCCGCAGGTGGCACCACCGAATTCTCTTCCAAGGTCAAAAAGGGCGGCGTGTACTAAACATGTCGGACCGGCTTGATCCGAAAATGGCCCGTCAGGGTCGTATAGCGGCCCTCGTCATCGCGGGGGCCGCACTTCTTTCCATATTCGCCCCCGTCATCGTGTCCGTGCTGGGCCTGCCCGCACGGTTCGAGGTACTTTTCCTGCTTTTCGCGCTGGCTGCGTTCATTTGGTCACTGGTGGTTGCCGTCAGGATTTGGCAAAACAGTCGGGACAAATGAAACGGCCCTGCGCGGGACCGCTATCCGGAGATCACGCATGCTTGCTGACAAAGATCGCATCTTTACCAACCTTTACGGAATGCACGACCGCACGCTGAAAGGCGCGCAAATGCGGGGCCACTGGGATGGCACCGACAAGCTGATCCAGAAGGGGCGCGACTGGGTTGTCCAAGAGATGAAGGATTCCGGTCTGCGTGGCCGTGGCGGTGCGGGCTTTCCCACCGGTCTGAAATGGTCGTTCATGCCCAAGGAAAGCGACGGTCGCCCGTCCTATCTGGTTGTAAACGCAGACGAATCAGAGCCGGGCACCTGTAAGGACCGCGAGATCATGCGCCATGATCCGCACACCCTGATCGAAGGGTGTCTGATCGCCAGCTTCGCGATGAACGCGCATGCCTGCTATATCTATATCCGTGGTGAATACATCCGCGAGAAAGAGGCCCTGCAAGCCGCCATCGACGAGGCATATGATGCCGGTCTGGTGGGCAAGAACGCTGCCGGTTCGGGCTGGGATTTCGACATCTACCTGCACCATGGGGCCGGCGCCTACATCTGTGGTGAGGAAACCGCGCTGCTCGAATCCCTTGAAGGGAAAAAGGGCATGCCTCGGATGAAGCCGCCATTCCCTGCGGGTGCCGGTCTGTATGGATGCCCGACCACTGTGAACAACGTGGAATCGATTGCCGTTGTGCCAACGATCCTGCGCCGTGGCGCGTCGTGGTTCTCGAGCTTTGGCCGTCCAAACAATGCGGGCACCAAGCTGTTCGCGATTTCGGGCCATGTAAACAACCCCTGCGTTGTCGAGGAAGCGATGTCGATCCCGTTCGAGGAACTGATCGACCGTCACTGTGGCGGTATTCGCGGCGGCTGGGACAACCTCAAGGCCGTGATTCCGGGCGGGTCGTCCGTGCCAAACGTGCGCGGCGAAGACATGCGCGACGCGATCATGGATTTTGACGCGCTGAAGGAAAAAGGGTCGTCACTTGGCACCGCAGCGGTCATCGTGATGGATAACTCCACCGACATGATCAAGGCGATCTGGCGTCTGGCGAAGTTCTACAAACACGAATCCTGCGGCCAGTGTACGCCGTGCCGCGAAGGCACCGGCTGGATGATGCGCGTGATGGAGCGTTTGGTGAAGGGCGAGGCGGAAGCGTCGGAAATCGACATGCTGCTGGACGTGACCAAACAGGTCGAAGGCCACACAATCTGTGCCCTTGGTGATGCGGCGGCATGGCCGATCCAAGGCCTGATCAAGAACTTCCGTGGCGAGATTGAAGACCGCATCGCAGGTAAACGGCTGGCTGCTGAGTAAGCCTGTTTCCTTGTGATAAAGCGGGCAGGGGGCGGCGTTCGCCCCCTGACGCATCTCTAAGGCTGTCTGTTGGTAGTCTCAGTGATTTTCTGACTTCCCATCGCATATCTGGCCTTTCTATAACATATTGAGAAAATGTCGTTTTTCGACATGACACCGCGCCCATATCCTCTAGTGTCAGTTTCATAGGGCCCTGTGCCGGAACGCAGCGCAGAGGTCGGCCTGATGAAACTACTCTCTAAATTCCTGCGCCGTCTTGCCAGACGCGATCCCGTACAAGGGTTCGACGAGCGTCTTTATACCGGTCCCGCCCCCGACGATCTGGCAACGCGTAGCGACATCGAACAGATGTTCTGGGATGCAAACGGGCCGATCGTGCACAAATGGCTGCATTATCTGCCCATCTATGACCGCTATCTCGGACCCTATCGGGGCAAGCCTGTGCGCATGCTGGAAATCGGCGTGTCCAAGGGCGGCTCGCTTGAGATGTGGCGCAAATGGTTCGGTCCGGATCTGATCCTGTTTGGCATAGATATCGACCCTGATTGCGCGCAATTTGACGGAGATTTTGGGCAGGTACGCATCGGATCGCAAGACGATCCTGATTTCCTGCGCGCCGTGGTGGCGGAAATGGGCGGGGTGGACATTGTGCTGGATGACGGTAGCCACCGTTCGCCCCATATGCGCGCCACGCTGGATGTGCTGTTTCCCATGTTGTCGGACGGTGGGATTTACATGGTCGAGGACCTGCACGCCGATTACTGGCGTCGCTTCAAAGGTGGCTATGGGCGGTCTGACACGTTCATGGCGCAGGTCAAACAGCTGATCGACGACATGCACCATTGGTATCACGGCCACGGGCAGAAGGTGACAGCGGCGCAGGATCACCTTGCCGCGCTGCATGTGCATGATTCCATTGTGGTTCTGGAAAAACAGCGGGTGGAACCGCCCCGTCATGCGATGCGCGGTGCGCCGGACTGAACGCCGCCCGCCGCGACAGAAGGCAGCGCCCCAAAAGCGGGCAGGGGCCATGTACATCGAATGCTGATGGTGGAGGCGCTGTGGCAAGTCGGTGACGCGCCCGTTCCGACACGCACCAACGCGATGCAGCGCTTTCATCATCCTGAAAACCATGGCAATAGTGATCACGCATCTGGCTGGGGCCAAATGTGCACGACGCAGTGAGGAGGCACCGACCATGATCAAGACCAAAACCCTTGCCCGACCTGACGCACGGCCTGTGCTGTTGGTGGCCCTTATGCTGATCGCGGCGCTGATGCTGTCGGCTTGCGGTGGCAAGAAAGCGGACCGGATCGCCTTTGACGGGCAGTATTTCCGCGCCACGGCCAAGAAAACCGACAAGCAGCGGCTGAACTTTCAGGTCACTGTGCGCCCTGTTTCGGCCTCCCTCGAAGGGGCGCGGGCGGCGGGCCGGTACGAGGCGACGCGCTATTGCGTGGGCAACTTCGGAACCTCGGATGTGGACTGGGTTGATGGGCCCGATGCAGAGGATGGCCGCCTGCGTGTTTCCGGCGACAGCCTGCTGCTGGTTGGCACCTGCGCACCGCAGTGAACTAATGGTCGCAAGGGTTGGATTTTGTACGCTAACGGGTTGTGCAGGGCGGTGTTATTGCATAGCAACAGGGTACTTTCCCATATGTGCATCACATGATGCGACCAGAGGAGAGCCCAGATGCGCACGATGACTATGGCCCTAATAATCAGCCTTCTAGCCGGAGCAGTTTCGGCCAAACCCCATTTGCGGGATGTGCCGGAGATTGACGGCACCTTGCTGGCTGTGGGCATCGCAGATGAAATCCGTAAGAATTGTCCCGACATTTCCGCCCGAATGGTCAAGGCCTATCGCGTGGTAACGGGCGTGGGTGCGCGCGCGCGCGAACTCGGTTACTCGGACGAGGAAATCGACGCCTATCGCAAGTCGGATGCCGAAAAGGCCCGCCTGATTGCCAAACGTGACGCTTACCTCAAGGCAGGTGGTGCGGCGAATGGCGCAAAGGGCTATTGCAGCCTTGGACGCAAAGAGATCGAAAAAGGTGGCCAGATTGGCGCCCTATTGAGGATGAACTGACGTATGAGCACCCTTCGCAAGATCGTTATTGATGGCAAAGAGGTCGAGGTCGACCCGGGTCTGACGCTTATTCAGGCCTGCGAAGAGGTGGGGATCGAGATCCCGCGCTTCTGCTATCACGAGCGTTTGTCCATCGCGGGCAACTGCCGGATGTGTCTGGTCGAAGTGGTGGGTGGCCCGCCCAAGCCCGCGGCATCTTGCGCGATGCAGGTCAAGGATTTGCGTCCCGGTCCCGAAGGGGCGCCGCCGGTCATAAAGACGAATAGCCCCATGGTCAAAAAGGCCCGCGAGGGCGTCATGGAATTCCTGCTGATCAACCACCCGCTGGATTGCCCGATCTGCGATCAGGGCGGCGAGTGTGACTTGCAGGATCAGGCGATGGCCTATGGCGTCGACTTTTCGCGCTTCCGCGAGGCCAAGCGCGCGACGGACGATCTGGACCTTGGTCCGCTGGTTGAAACCCACATGACGCGCTGCATTTCCTGCACCCGTTGCGTGCGCTTTACGACCGAGGTCGCGGGCATCACGCAGATGGGCCAGACAGGCCGTGGCGAAGATTCCGAGATTACGTCCTACTTGGGTGAAACGCTCGATTCCAACTTGCAGGGCAATATCATCGACCTGTGCCCCGTGGGCGCGCTGGTGTCGAAGCCCTATGCGTTCACCGCCCGTCCTTGGGAGCTGACCAAGACCGAATCCATCGATGTGATGGATGCGTTGGGCTCGAACATCCGCGTGGATACCAAGGGGCGCGAAGTCATGCGTTTCCTGCCGTTGAACCATGACGGCGTGAACGAAGAGTGGATTTCCGACAAAACCCGTTTTGTCTGGGACGGTCTGCGCCGCCAGCGTCTGGACAAGCCTTACATCCGTGAAAACGGCAAACTGCGCCCAGCCACATGGCCCGAGGCGCTTGGCAAAGCGGCCAGCGCGATCAAGGGGGCCAGCAACCTTGCGGGTCTTGTGGGCGATCTGGCCTCGGTCGAATCTGCCTATGCGCTGAAACAGTTGATCGAAGGGCAGGGCGGTATCGTCGAATGCCGCACCGATGGCGCGAAACTGCCTTCGGGCAACCGCGCCGCCTATGTCGGCGACGCGCGGATCGAGGATCTGGACGAGGCCGAAGCGATCATGCTGATCGGCACCAACCCGCGCCTTGAAGCGCCGGTGCTGAACGCCCGTATCCGCAAGGCATGGGCGCGTGGCGCGAATGTTGGCGTGATCGGCGACGCGGCGGACCTGACCTATGAGGTGAACCACCTTGGCAACGGAACCGACACGCTGACCGATCTGCTGGGCCGCGATCACAGCGATGTGGCGGAAAAAGCGTCGGTGATCATCGTGGGCATGGGCGCGCTGACCCGTGGCGATGGCACGGCGATTCTGGCAGCGGCACAGGCGCTGGCCGCCAGCACCCAGTCCAAACTGATGATCCTGCACACTGCTGCGGGCCGCGTCGGTGCGATGGATGTGGGCGCGACCAACCCCGATTCCATGATGGCCGTCGACAAGGCCGATGTGATCTACAACCTCGGCGCGGACGAAATCGACATCGCCGCCGGTGCCTTTGTGATCTATCAGGGCAGCCATGGCGACCGTGGCGCACACCGCGCCGACGTGATCCTGCCAGCAGCGGCCTATACCGAAGAGGGCGGCATTTTCGTGAACACCGAAGGGCGTCCGCAACTGGCCGCCCGCGCCAGCTTTGCCCCGGGTGAAGCCAAAGAAAACTGGGCGATTCTGCGCGCTCTCTCGGGTGAGATGGAAGCCAAGCTGCCCTATGACAGCCTGTCCGCCCTGCGCGCCGCGATCACCAAAGAGTTCCCGCATCTGGGTAATATCGATGAGGTGGCCGAGAACACAGGCGACACGCTGGAACAGGGCGCGATGGAAGGGGGCACGTTGACCTCGACCGTCACCGATTTCTGGCTGACCAACCCGATTGCCCGTGCCAGCCAGTTGATGGCCGAACTGAGTGCGAATGCAAAAGCGCGCAAAGATCAGGTGCTGGCTGCTGAATGAAGGCCGCATGGTTCATAACCTGCGTGCCTTTGGCTGCCTGCGATCCGGTGCCCACAGCCGAACAGTTCATTCCGGACTATCGCGGTGTGGAAACCACGTTGCTGGACGATGATCTCGTGCAGTTCAACGTATCTATGACGAACGCCCTGAGTGCGCAGGACGTGAGCAACTATGCCGAATGCGCGGCTGCGGGTTATACGTTGATCCGTGGTTGGGGATTTGCGCGTCATTTACGCACAAATGTTGACGAAGAGGCTGGCGTGTGGAGAGCGGATGCTGTTTACACCATCTCGCCAGCTCTACCGCGTGGGATAAAGACGATCGACGCCGAAGTCGTGTCTGCGTCCTGTGCGGAAAAGGGGATACCGACGGTGTGAGGACTGATGGCTGAATTTTTCACAAATAGCCCGTTGGGCATAGGGCTTCTGATTGTTGGTCAGATTCTGCTCGTGGTGGTGCCGCTGCTGATGGCGCTTGCCTTTCTGATGTATGCTGACCGCAAGATCTGGGCCGCTGTGCAGATGCGCCGCGGGCCCAACGTGGTTGGCGTGTTCGGCCTGCTGCAAAGTTTTGCGGATTTCGGCAAGTATATCGTCAAGGAAGTGGTCGTGCCCGCTGGTGCCGACAAGGGCGTCTTCTTTATGGCGCCGATGGTCAGCCTAGTGATGGCGCTGATCGCCTGGGCGGTGATTCCCTTTAACGATGGCTGGGTTCTGTCCGACATCAACGTCGCCATTCTTTATGTCTTCGCGGTCTCCTCTCTTGAGGTTTACGGCGTGATCATGGGCGGATGGGCGTCGAACTCGAAATATCCGTTCCTCGGCTCGCTGCGCTCTGCGGCGCAGATGATCTCTTATGAAGTATCGCTGGGCCTGATCATCATCGGTGTGATCCTGTCGACAGGGTCGATGAACTTTGGCGCGATTGTCAGTGCCCAAGATGGCGACTGGGGGCTGTTTAACTGGTACTGGCTGCCGCATTTCCCGATGCTGTTCCTGTTCCTGATTTCGGCGCTGGCCGAAACCAACCGTCCACCTTTCGACCTTCCCGAGGCCGAATCGGAACTGGTTGCGGGCTATCAGGTCGAATACTCGTCCACGCCGTTCCTGCTGTTCATGATCGGCGAACTGGTCGCGGTCGTGCTGATGTGCGCGCTGGTGTCGCTGCTGTTCTTCGGCGGCTGGCTGTCGCCCGTGCCATTCCTGCCCGACGGGATTTTCTGGATGGTTCTCAAGATGCTGTTCGTCTTCTTCATCTTCTCAATGGTGAAGGCGATCACGCCCCGCTACCGCTATGACCAGTTGATGCGACTGGGTTGGAAAGTGTTCCTGCCGTTCTCGCTGTTCTGGGTGGTTTTCGTGGCATTCGCAGCCAAGTTTGACTGGTTCTGGGGTTTCTACGCCCGCTGGACCGTAGGAGGGTAACATGACGCAGATCGATTATGGCCGCGCGGCAAAGTACTTCCTGCTGGCTGATTTCCTTGGTGGCTTCCGTCTTGGGCTGAAATACTTTTTCGCGCCCAAGGCAACACTGAACTACCCGCACGAAAAAGGGCCTTTGTCGCCCCGTTTCCGTGGTGAACACGCGCTGCGCCGTTATCCCAACGGCGAAGAGCGGTGCATCGCATGCAAACTGTGCGAGGCCGTGTGTCCCGCGCAGGCGATCACCATCGACGCCGAACCACGCGATGACGGCAGCCGCCGCACCACGCGCTATGACATCGACATGACCAAGTGCATCTATTGTGGCTTCTGCCAAGAAGCGTGCCCTGTGGATGCCATCGTCGAAGGGCCGAATTTCGAATTTTCGACCGAGACCCGCGAAGAGTTGTACTACGACAAGTCCAAGTTGCTGGAAAACGGCGACCGTTGGGAAGCCGAGATTGCACGCAACCTAGAAATCGACGCGCCATACCGATGAGTGATGACAAGAACCCCTTTGCCGCAATGATGGCCCAGATGCAGGAAATGGCGAAATCCTTTCCGCAGATGGATGCGTTCGACCCCAAGGCGGTCGAAGCGCTGTGGCCCACCATGCCCAAAGAGGTGATGGACCAGTGGTTTGGCAATGCGACCAATGAAAATGCACTGGATGCCAAGACACGCCTGCTGCTGACCCTTGCTGGGCTGACCATGCAGGGCGCGCAATCCGAAACGGCGGTGCGCCAGACTGTGCGCCATGCGCGCGAAGCAGGCGCCACCGACCAGCAGATTTCCGAGACTTTGGGCATGATGGCGGTGTTCGCCGGTGTGCCTGCCGTGACCCGCGCTGCGGCCCTCGCCCAAGAGGTCATGGACGACAAGAAGGACAAGACATGACCGTATTTGCCTTTTACCTCTTTGCGCTATGCGTGATCGCCGGTGGATTATTCACCGTGGTCAGCCGCAATCCGGTGCACTCGGTGCTTTGGTTGATCCTCGCCTTCCTGTCGTCGGCGGGCCTGTTCGTGATGCTGGGGGCGGAATTCGTCGCCATGCTGCTGATCATCGTCTATGTGGGCGCGGTCGCGGTGCTGTTCCTGTTCGTTGTGATGATGCTGGACGTCGACTTTGCCGAGTTGAAGGCCGAGATGGCGAAATACATGCCGCTGGCGCTGCTGATCGCCCTCGTGATCCTAATGCAGTTCGTGATCGCCTTTGGCGCATGGGAAAGCAACGCCGCCGCAGAAACCCTGCGCGCACAGCTGACGCCTGTGGATCGTCACAACACCGAAGCTTTGGGTCTGATCATCTATGACCAGTATTTCCTGCTGTTCCAACTGTCGGGTCTGATCCTACTTGTGGCGATGGTCGGTGCGATTGTTCTGACACTGCGCCACCGTTCGGATGTGAAACGTCAGGATGTCGTCGCACAGATGATGCGCGATCCGGCACTGGCGATGGAGCTCAAGGACGTGAAACCGGGGCAGGGGCTGTAAGCTTGGCCCGCGGGGTTGCATATGCGCCCGTGACGGGCCGGTCGGCCACTCGGGTGGCTGTGACACCTTTCGGGGTGTCGAAACGATGATGGATTTGGCGCACATGTTCCACACATTCGTGTCGGTGCTGGGCGTCACAGGATTGATAGCGCTTTGGGCGCTCAAGGCGGTGGCAGGCTGGATCCTGCTGCGCGTTTGGAAGGCAAGAAGAAAGATGACCGGGGTACAGAAATGATCGGGCTTGAACACTATCTCACCGTCGCGGCGACGCTGTTCGTCATCGGCATCTTCGGGCTGTTCCTGAACCGCAAGAACGTGATCATTCTGCTGATGAGCATCGAATTGATGCTGTTGGCGGTGAACATCAACCTTGTCGCGTTTTCCAGTTTCCTCGGGGATATGGTCGGGCAGGTGTTCACCCTGTTCGTTCTGACGGTTGCCGCTGCCGAGGCGGCGATCGGTCTGGCCATTCTGGTCTGTTTCTTCCGCAACCGTGGCACCATCGCGGTTGAAGACGTCAACGTGATGAAGGGCTGAGTTCATGGAAACCATCCTCCTTTTTGCCCCTCTGGTCGGCGCACTGCTCTGTGGCTTTGGCTGGCGTCTGTTCGGCGAGGCCGTATCCTGCTGGATCGCCACCGGCTTTCTGTTTCTGGCCGCGCTGTTGTCGTGGATCACATTCCTGAGCTTTGACGGTACAACGGAAAGCATCCAGATCCTGCGCTGGATCGAATCCGGCACGCTGTCGACCGACTGGGCGATCCGCCTTGACCGTCTGACCTGCATCATGCTGATCGTGATCACCACGGTATCAAGCCTCGTGCACCTCTATTCCTTCGGCTACATGGCGCATGACCCGCAGTGGCGCGAAGGCGAAAGCTACAAGCCGCGCTTCTTTGCCTACCTGTCTTTCTTCACCTTCGCGATGTTGATGCTGGTGACCTCGGACAACCTTGTGCAGATGTTCTTTGGCTGGGAAGGGGTCGGCGTCGCGTCCTACCTGCTGATCGGCTTTTACTACCGCAAGCCGTCGGCCAACGCCGCTGCGATCAAGGCCTTCGTGGTCAACCGTGTGGGTGACTTCGGCTTTGCGCTTGGTATCTTTGCGCTGTTCTTCCTGACCGACAGCATCCGTTTCGACGACATCTTTGCTGCGGCACCGACGCTGGCGGAAACGCAACTGACCTTCCTGTGGACCGAATGGAACGCGGCGAACCTGATTGCTTTCCTACTGTTTGTCGGCGCGATGGGTAAATCGGCGCAGCTGTTCCTGCACACATGGCTGCCGGATGCGATGGAAGGGCCGACACCTGTGTCCGCCCTGATCCACGCGGCGACCATGGTGACGGCGGGTGTGTTCCTTGTCTGCCGCATGTCGCCCCTGATGGAATTTGCGCCCGAGGCGATGGCATTCGTTACCTTCCTTGGTGCTGCCACAGCCTTCTTTGCCGCGACCGTGGGTCTGGTTCAGACCGACATCAAACGCGTCATCGCCTATTCGACCTGTTCGCAGCTTGGCTACATGTTCGTGGCCGCAGGCGTCGGCATGTATTCGGCGGCGATGTTTCACCTGCTGACGCACGCCTTCTTCAAGGCGATGCTGTTCTTGGGCGCGGGGTCGGTGATCCACGCGATGCACCACGAACAGGACATGACCAACTACGGCGGTCTGCGCAAAAAGATCCCCTATACCTTTGCGGCGATGATGATCGGCACGCTGGCCATCACAGGTGTGGGCATTCCGGTATGGATCTTCACGCTGGGTGAAATTCCGATCGGTTTTGCGGGCTTCCAGTCCAAGGACGCGATTGTGGAAAGCGCTTATGCCGCTGGCACAGGCTTCAGCTTCTGGGCACTGGTCGCTGCGGCGCTGATGACCAGCTTCTATAGCTGGCGTCTGATGTTCCTGACCTTCTACGGCGAGGCGCGCGGCGACAAGCACACACACGATCACGCGCACGAAAGCCCGATGGTCATGCTGGTGCCGCTTGGGGTGCTGTCC
The DNA here is from genome assembly GCF_059882455.1 of Tateyamaria sp. 7Alg 36. Taxonomy (NCBI): domain Bacteria; kingdom Pseudomonadati; phylum Pseudomonadota; class Alphaproteobacteria; order Rhodobacterales; family Roseobacteraceae; genus Tateyamaria; species Tateyamaria sp. 7Alg 36. Next base: position 107,021 of record NZ_CM187613.1, read on the forward strand.
CTTGGTGCGATCTTTGCCGGTATGGTCTGGTACGGATCCTTCTTTGGTCACACCGATCAGGTCGCCAAGTTCTATGGCATTCCTTACGCCGAAGCCGGTGAAGAGCACGCAGGCGCAATCAGCCCGCGTGACAAGGCCGCCACCAAGAAAGAGGGCGAGCATCACTATGTCTTCGCCGGTGAACCGGGTGAGGGGGCGCTGTATATGGCGCCGGACAACACGGTTCTGGATGACGCGCACAAGGTGCCGTACTGGGTGAAAACCTCGCCTTTCGTCGCGATGCTGCTCGGCTTCCTGCTGGCCTACTGGTTCTACATCAAGGATCCGTCGCTGCCCGGTCGTCTGGCCGAGAACCAGCGCCCGCTCTACCTGTTCCTTAAGAACAAGTGGTACTTTGACGAACTCTATAACGTGGTGTTCATCAAACCCGCGCTGTGGATCGGCAAGCAGTTGTGGAAGAAAGGTGACGGCAACGTCATTGACGGGTCCATCAACGGCATCTCCATGGGCATCGTGCCCTTCTTTACCCGCCTCGCAGGACGCGCGCAGTCCGGCTATATCTTTACCTATGCCTTCGCCATGGTGATCGGGATCGCGGTTCTGGTCACGTGGATGACTTTGAGCGGAGGAGCAAACTGATGGACAACCTTCTTTCTATTGTGACCTTCATGCCCGCGCTGGCAGCCCTTATTCTGGCTGTGTTCCTGCGCGGTGACGATGAGGCCGCTGTGCGCAATGCCAAATGGGTTGCCATGGCCACGACCACGATCACCTTTGTGGTGTCGCTGTTCATCCTGTTCGGTTTTGACCGCTCCAACACCGGCTTCCAGTTTGTGGAAGAGGGCGCGTGGATCATGGGCCTGTCCTACAAGATGGGTGTGGACGGGATTTCGGTTCTGTTTGTGATGCTCACCACGTTCATGATGCCGCTGGTGATTGCCGCATCGTGGAATGTGGAAACGCGGGTCAAGGAATACATGATCGCCTTCCTGCTGCTGGAAACGCTGATGCTTGGCGTGTTCATGGCGCTGGATCTGGTGCTGTTCTACCTTTTCTTCGAAGCGGGCCTGATCCCGATGTTCCTGATCATCGGCATCTGGGGCGGGGCGAACCGCATCTACGCGAGCTTCAAGTTCTTCCTTTATACCTTCCTCGGGTCGGTCCTGATGCTGGTGGCGATGGTCGGCATGTATGCCGATGCGGGCACCACCGATATCGAACAGTTGCTGGTGCATAACTTCGACTTTGCCACGTTCGAGGTTCTGGGCATCCAGATCGTGGGCGGTATGCAGACTCTGCTGTTCCTTGCCTTCTTTGCCAGCTTTGCGGTCAAGATGCCGATGTGGCCCGTGCACACGTGGCTGCCGGATGCGCACGTTCAGGCCCCCACCGCAGGGTCGGTCGTTCTGGCCGCGATCCTGCTGAAGCTGGGCGGCTACGGCTTTATCCGCTTCTCGCTGCCGATGTTCCCTGTCGGGTCCGAGGTGATGAGCCCGCTGGTGCTGTGGATGTCGGCAATTGCGATTGTCTATACCTCGCTGGTGGCGCTGGTGCAGGAAGACATGAAAAAGCTGATCGCCTATTCGTCGGTCGCGCACATGGGCTTTGTCACCATGGGCATCTTTGCCGCGAACCAGCAGGGTGTGGACGGGGCGATCTTCCAGATGCTCAGCCACGGCTTTATCTCGGGCGCGCTGTTCCTGTGCGTCGGCGTGATCTATGACCGGATGCACACCCGCGACATCGACGCCTATGGCGGTCTGGTGAACCGGATGCCCGCCTATGCGCTGATCTTTATGCTGTTCACCATGGCCAATGTGGGCCTGCCAGGCACATCCGGCTTTGTCGGTGAATTCCTGACGCTGATGGCGGTGTTCCAAGTCAACACTTGGGTGGCGATGGTTGCGACCACGGGCGTCATCTTCTCGGCGGCCTATGCGCTGTGGCTGTACCGCCGCGTGGTGATGGGCGACCTTATCAAGGAAAGCCTGAAGTCGATCACCGATATGACCACCCGCGAGCGTGCGATCTTTGCACCGCTGGTGGTGATGACGATCCTGCTGGGCGTTTACCCTGCGCTGATCCTCGACATCATCGGGCCATCGGTGGCCGCCCTTGTAAGCCAATACGATACTGCCCTTGCGGCCGCGGACGCCGCGACGCAAGTGGCCGCGAACTGAATTGAGGACTGACCCCAATGGCTGCTGATCTTACCATCATCCTGCCCGAAATCCTGTTGGCTGTATTTGCCATGCTGGGCCTTCTGGGCGCGGTCTATACGTCGAAAGACGGGCTTGCCTCGATCCTGTTGTGGGCGACGGCGGCTGTGTTCCTTGCCGTTGCGCTGTGGATCGGCGTGACAGGCGACGGGGTCAACATCGCTTTCAACGGCATGTTCGTGGACGATGCGTTCTCGCGCTTTGCCAAGGTTGTCGTGCTGGTTTCGGCCGCTGCGGTGCTGTTGATGAGCGAGGGCTACATGTCCAGCCGCGGCATCCTGCGGTTCGAATACCCGATGCTGGTCGTGCTGGCGGTTGTCGGCATGATGATGATGGTGTCGGCGGGCGATCTGATGTCGCTTTATATGGGCCTCGAGTTGCAATCGCTGGCGCTATACGTGGTTGCATCCCTGCGCCGCGACAGCATCAAGTCGACCGAAGCGGGTCTGAAATACTTTGTCCTCGGCGCGCTGTCCTCCGGTCTGCTGCTTTATGGCGCATCGCTGATCTACGGCTATGCGGGCACCACGCTGTTCTCGGGTATCATCACCGTCGCGGAAGAGGGCGCGTCGCTGGGCCTGCTGTTCGGTCTAGTATTCCTGATGTCCGGTTTCGCCTTCAAAGTTTCGGCTGTGCCGTTCCACATGTGGACGCCTGACGTCTACGAAGGCTCGCCAACACCGATTACGGCCTTCTTTGCCACCGCACCCAAAGTGGCCGCGATGGCCTTGTTTGCCCGTGTCATGCATGACGCCTTTGGTGGTGCCGTGGGTGACTGGCAACAGGTGATGGCGCTGCTGTCGGTGCTGTCCATGTTCCTTGGTGCCTTCGCCGCTATTGGCCAGACCAACATCAAACGTCTGATGGCGTTCAGCTCGATTGCCCACATGGGCTATGCGCTGATGGGTCTGGCGGCTGGCACGGCCTTGGGTGTGCAGGCGATGCTGGTGTACATGGCGATCTACGTCACAATGAACATCGGTACCTTCGCCTTTATCCTGATGATGGAAAAAGACGGTCAGCCGGTGGTCAGCATCTCGTCGCTGAACATGTATGCCAAACGCGAACCCGGCCGTGCGCTGGCGATGCTGGTGCTGCTGTTCTCGCTTGCGGGTGTGCCGCCGATGCTGGGCTTCTTCGGCAAGCTTTACGTGCTGCGCGCCGCCTACGAGGGTGGTCTGGCATGGCTGGCTATCGCGGGCGTCGTTGCCTCGGTGATCGGTGCCTATTATTACCTTCGTATCGTTTTCTTCATGTATTTCGGCGAAGAAACCGAAGAGGGCCTGAACGGCGGCAAGTCTGTCGTGCTTGGTGTGATGCTGATGGGCTCGGCGGCGATTATGATTGTCGGGATCGTCAACATGTTCGGGGTCGAGACTGCGGCAGCAATGGCGGCGAGCACATTGCTTAATTAAGCCCTTCTGTGTGTTCGACCCTCCAAGGGGAAGTTTTTGGAAGCTAAGAATACAGGACCGGCTTGGCCGGAAGGCTATGGCAAACGCGTCATGGCGGAAGTCGACTCGACCCTGAGCGAAGCGGGTCGGATCGCGCCGGATATTGCCGGACCGGAATGGGTTCTCGCCCTGCAACAAACCAGCGGACGCGGGCGGCGCGGACGGCCATGGGCGATGCCCAAGGGCAACTTTGCTGCCACGCTGGTGATGCCGCTAGATGGTCCGATGGGGCAGGCGGCGCTGCGGTCCTTCGTTGTGTCCTTGGCTCTGCGCGACGCCCTTGTTGCCGCCACAGGCCGACCTGATGCCTTTGCGCTGAAATGGCCGAATGATGTGCTGATGCGGTCGGGCAAGGTCGCGGGTATCCTGCTTGAGACGATTGCCACCAAGGGGCAGATCACCCATCTGGCCATCGGGATCGGCGTCAATCTGGTTGCCGCCCCGCCGATCGCGGATGTCGAGGCGAATGCCCTTCTGCCGGTGGCGCTTGCCTCCGAACTCGGGGTGGCTATTGCGCCCGAGGCGTTTCTTGACTTGCTCGCCGCCGCCTATGCGCAGCACGAACACAGCTTTGCCACCTATGGCTTTGCCCCGATCCGCGCGGCATGGCTGGCGCAGGCGGCGCGCTTGGGCGAACGCATAACTGCCCGCACAGCCAAGGATATCCATGTGGGCATCTTCAGGGATGTGGACCCCGAGGGCCAACTTGTTCTAGAGACGGAACAGGGCCTGATCACCATTCCGGCGGGCGACGTTTACTTCTGAAAGGGGCCTGCTGATGCTTTTGGCCATCGACTGCGGCAACACGAACACCGTCTTTTCCATCTGGGACGGGCAGGCGTTTATCGGGACTTGGCGCACTTCGACCGAATGGCAACGCACGGCGGACCAGTACTATGTCTGGCTGTCGACCCTGATGAAATTCCAGAAGATCGACGTCGAGATCACGGACGTGATCGTGTCCTCGACCGTGCCGCGGGTGGTGTTCAACCTGCGTGTCTTTGCGGATCGCTATTTCAACACGCGCCCCATTGTGGTGGGCAAGCCCGATTGCCTGCTGCCTGTGGATGTGCGCGTGGATGCCGGCACGGCTGTCGGCCCCGACCGCTTGGTGAATACGGTGGCGGGCTATGACCTGTTTGGCGGCGATCTGATCATGGTGGATTTCGGCACCGCGACCACCTTTGACGTGGTGGACGGCGACGGCGCCTATATCGGTGGTGTCATCGCACCCGGTGTGAACCTCAGCCTTGAGGCCTTGCACAACGCAGCCGCTGCATTACCTCATGTGGACATCACCAAGCCCCAGTCCGTGATTGGCACGAACACGGTCGCCTGTATGCAGTCAGGTGTATTTTGGGGTTACGTCGGACTGGTCCGTGAGATATGTGCCCGTATTAAGGCGGAACGCGACCGCGACATGCGCGTGATTTCAACTGGGGGCCTTGCACCGCTGTTCCAGCAGTCCGAGGACCTTTTTGATCATTATATAGATGATTTGACGATGCATGGCCTGACGGTCATCCATCGCTATAACAAGGAAAATAACTGACACAATGAGCAGTGAACGATTGATCTATCTGCCCCTCGGTGGGGCAGGTGAAATTGGCATGAACGCTTATGTTTATGGCTATGGCAAACCCGAACAGGAACGGCTGATCGTTGTCGACCTCGGGGTGACATTTCCCGATATGGACGGCACACCCGGTGTGGACCTGATCCTGCCCGATATCACGTGGCTCGCCGAACGGCGTGACCGGATCGACGGCATCTTTATCACACACGCACACGAAGACCACGTTGGCGCGGTGGCACACACCTATGAAAGCCTTGGTGCGCCGGTCTATGCGCGCCCCTTCACGGCCAACATTGCCAGCCGCAAGATGTCCGAACACGGCCACCCGCAGGACGCGGTGCATGTGGTCGCAGGCTGGCCCGATCAGGTACAGGCAGGGCCCTTCAAGGTCGGCTTCCTGCCCATGTCGCACTCCATCCCCGAAAGTGCCGCACTGATCATCGACAGCCCCGAGGGCCGCGTGATCCATTCCGGCGACTTCAAACTGGACGAGACACCGATTGTCGGCGAACCCTTTGACCCTGAACTCTGGGCCGATGTGTCCAAGGACGGGGTGAAGGCGCTGGTTTGCGACAGCACCAACATCTTCTCGCCCCACGCGGGACGTTCGGAAATCACCGTCGGTCCCGAGATCGAGAAACTGGTGCGCAGCCACACGTCCGGCATGGTCGTGGCCACCACATTCGCCTCGAACGTGGCGCGGGTGAAAACCATTGCCGAAGCGGGCGAGCGGGCAGGGCGGTCTATCGTTTTGCTGGGGCGCGCCATGCGCCGTATGATCGAAGCGTCGATTGAAACCGGCGTGCTCAAGGATTTCCCGCCGGTGGTCAGCCCAGAGGATGCGCGCAATATCCCGCGCGAGAACCTGATGCTGCTGGTGACAGGATCGCAGGGCGAACGCCGCGCGGCCTCGGCCCAACTGGCCAATGGCAAGTATATGGGGCTGGAGCTGAAAGAGGGCGATCTGTTCCTGTTCTCCTCCAAAACCATTCCGGGCAATGAACGCGGCGTGATCCGCATCATGAACCAGCTCTCTGAAAAGGGCGTGGATGTGGTGGACGATTCCTCGGGCCTCTACCACGTATCGGGCCACGCCAACCGCCCCGATCTGGAACGGTTGCAGGACATCGTGAACCCGCAGATCGTGGTGCCGATGCACGGCGAACACCGTCACCTGCGCGAACATGTGAAACTGACCGAAGAAAAGGGGCGCACAGGCGTTCTGGCCGTCAACGGGATGATGATCGAACTGTCGGGCAACAAGCCCCGCGTTGCCGAATATATCGAAACGGGCCGCACCTATCTGGATGGTTCCGTGCAAATCGGCGCGATGGACGGTGTCGTGCGCGACCGTATCCGCATGGCGCTGAACGGGCATGTTCTGGTCACGCAGATCCTTGACGAGCATGACGAACCCTTGGGCGATCCGTGGTGCGAAACCATGGGCGTGGCCGAAACAGGGCGCAGTAATGCCGCGCTGGTCGAGGTGCTTGAGGCGGACCTGAGCCAGTTCTTGGGCCGCGCAGACGCCAAGACGCTGCGCGATGACAAATCGCTTGAGGATGCGCTGCGCCGCGTAGTGCGCAAGTCCGCTCAGGATGAAATCGGCAAGAAACCCGAAGTGACGGTGGTCATCAGTCGTATGCACTGATGAATGCAACCAATTGATCTATCTGCGCGTTTGTTTCCAGAACAGAATTGAAAGGACACGCAGATGATCAAGAATACAGGTTCCGCAAAATGGTCCGGCGCCGTCAAGGACGGCACCGGCTATATCTCGACCGGTTCAGGCGCGCTGGATGACCAGCCTTATGGCTTTGCCAAGCGTTTTGACGGTGAACCCGGCACCAACCCCGAAGAACTGATCGGCGCGGCCCATGCGAGCTGCTTTTCCATGGCGCTGTCGATGATCTTGGGTGAACACGACCTGACCCCCGACAGCATTGAAACCACGGCTACCGTATCGCTTGAAAAGCAGGATGGCGGGTTCGCGGTGACAGCGGTTCATCTGGATGTCACCGCCAAGGTTCCGGGCGCGGACGATGCGGCGTTTGAAACAGCAGCAAATGAGGCAAAGAAGAATTGCCCCATTTCCAAACTGTTGAATGCAGAAATCACAATGTCGGCCAAACTGGCCTGACATTGGCGAAGACCGCCGCGCCTTAGCTGGCGCGGCGTTCCTCAAAGCTTAGTTGGATGAATGTGGGCGTGTGATCGCCCAGTCCGACAACCTTGTTTCCCCCACGATCATTCGAAGACGACGACCGGCTGCGGCTGTTCGACGACCCGCCACGGCTGCGGCTGGAGGAAGATTGCTTGGCCTCGGCCTCTTCGGCCTGAGGTGCGGTATCGGCCTCTGCTGGCGCGTCTGCTTTGGCCTCTGTCACTTCGACAGGCTTGGCCTCTTCCGACTTGGGCTTGCGCGGCGCACGGGTGCGCTTGGGCTTTGGTTTTTCCGCGGCGGCAGGGGCGTCCTCGGACGTTTCCGCTTCTGGCGTGGCCTTGGTGCCAAGCGGGTTGTCGATGCGCGGGATTTCTTTCTGGATCAACGCTTCGATGGCATCGAAATTCTTGTCGTCGCGACCTGTGCAGATCATCACGGCCTTGCCGTCACGTCCGGCGCGGCCCGTCCGGCCGATGCGGTGAACGTAATCTTCGGCGTGGCTTGGGACGTCAAAGTTGAACACGTGGCTGACCGATGGCACGTCCAGACCGCGTGCGGCCACGTCCGATGCCACAAGGAAGCGCAATTCACCGTTACGGAACCCTTCAAGGGTGCGCGTGCGCTGCGACTGGTCCAGATCGCCATGGATCGGCGCGGCGTCATAGCCGTACTTTTTCAACGACTTAGCCACGATATCCACATCCGTCTTACGGTTGCAGAAGATGATGGCGTTTGTGCATTTCTCGCCTTCGGCGTCGATCAGCATCCGCAGCACTTTGCGTTTTTCGGATGCCTCGCGGTCGCGGCGCGAGCCTTTGAACATCACCACACCCTGTTCGATCGTTTCTGATGCGGTCGCCTGACGCGCCACTTCGATCCGCTCGGGGTTGGAGAGGAAGGTGTTTGTAATCCGCTCGATCTCGGGCGCCATGGTGGCCGAGAAGAACAGCGTCTGACGGGTAAAGGGCGTGAGGCCGAAAATGCGTTCGATGTCGGGAATGAACCCCATGTCGAGCATCCGGTCGGCTTCGTCCACGACCATCACCTTGACGTCGTTCAGGATCAGCTTGCCACGTTCGAAATGGTCCAGCAGACGGCCAGGCGTGGCGATCAGAACGTCAACGCCCTTGTCGATGGCAGTGTCCTGTTCCTTGAACGATACGCCACCGATCAGCAGCGCCTTCGTCAGTTTAACGTATTTGGCATAGGTGTCGAAGTTTTCGGCAACCTGCGCAGCCAGTTCGCGGGTCGGGCACAGCACAAGGCTGCGCGGCATACGCGCACGCGCGCGCCCACGGGCAAGCTGTGTGATCAGCGGCAGGGTAAAGCTGGCGGTCTTGCCGGTACCTGTCTGGGCGATCCCCAGAACATCGCGCCCCTCCAAAGCAGGAGGAATCGCGCCCGCCTGAATAGGGGTGGGGCTTTCGTATCCGGCCTCTTCGATAGCTTTGAGAACCTTGGAATTGAGTTTTAGATCAGAGAATTTTGTCATGTATGTCCGTTGGTTGCGGACACTGACTTGGCCCGCGGCATCTATTGATGTCGGCCCACACGGCCCAAAGAGGAGGTCACAGACCCCGACATGCTGCGCGTCCATAGCAAAGCGCGTGCACCGCGTCAAACGCCAGCGCGGTTTGGAAGGCGGTTATAAAAGTCATGTATCGTCAAATGCTTGGTTCGGGAATTGCCGTGCAAGCGCCCCGTCGAGGTCCAGATCGACCTGCCGCAGCAATCCGTGTGCATCAAGGCGCGCGCGCAAGTCGGCGCTGTCACCCACCACTTCGTCATAAAAGGCGCGCAATCCGTCCGTTCCCTGTTCGGCTTCAAGCCAGCCGAACAGGTCATGCAGCGACATGCCCCCGTGTTCGGGTTTGGTCGCGGCCTTCAACTCGGCGCGATAGGATCCTTTTTCGCGGCGATACCCGTAAGAGGCCTGCCAAGCCTCCCATGATTTGGCATGGCAATGGGCAAGGTCGATCTGCACCAGTTCGGCCGCATCGGGCAGCATCTCGCCCCCTTGAAAGGCGTTGTGGATCTGGACCGAGATATCGTCCATCCCCGTGCGCACAAAGAGTTTTCCGGCCAGATGGCTCAGGAACCCGCCGCGCAGGTGCATCCCGAAAGTGGGATAAATCCTGTCGACCAGTGCGCGCCTGTTGCCTGTCGGCGGGATGAACGCCTTGAACATGCGATCACTGCCGCCAAGCAGTTCCATCGGGCGCACCCGTGCTGAGGTGACGTGTGGCGGCACCGCGCCAAGCACCTCGGCCACAGGGCGTTGGGGCACCAGAAATTCGTCCACGTCCATATGGATCAGCCAGTCGACCTCGGCCTTGCGCTGATAGGCGTGGGTGGCATTCACGGTCTGGCGCGCCTGATGCTTGTCAGGGCGTTTACCGGCCAGTTTTTTCCAATGCGCGGCATTGCAGGTCTGCACCCGTATTTTGGGATGCGCCTTGAGCGGGCCGTAGGCGTCGGGCGTGTCGGCATCAAGGTAAAGGTACAAACGGTGCGCGCCCTGTTCGAGGTGATAGGCGGCGAAACGCAGGATGTCGGGCGCAGGGGCAAGGATGGTGGCGGCAAGGCCCCAAGTGGTCACGGATCAGCCCTCCAACGTGCCAAAGAAACGCGCCACCTTTTCGTCCAATCCAAGGTCGCGCGTCAGCAGCATGTCATGGGCGGCCAAGAGGTCAAGCCGTTCGGGCGTGGCGACGCACATTTCGCTGTAAAAGGCGCGCAGGGCGTCAGGGTCGGGGTCGTCCATCAGGGCGCGGATCAAATGTCCCAGCGGGTTCAGGTGGCCCTTGCGGTCATGATAGCTGCCCTTGTCGAGGCGATAGGCCATGTGGCGTTGAAACGTGGCAAAATCGGGCGCGTGGGCATGGCCCAAGGTCCAGCCCGTCGATGCTGGCCCCGCCGCGCACGATCTGTCCCTGCACGCGCAGCGCATGGATGCCCTGACGCACATCCGCCAGCCCCGTGCGCGCAATCAGCTTGGGGCTTTGTGTACTGATAAATCCGCCGGGCACATGTTCGCCATAAGTCGGGTAGATGGCGCGTTTCACCGTGCCGTGGCAGGGGCGCTTGAAATGGTGCACAGGGCCGTCGCTGTCCATCATCTCGCTGGGCAGGATCGACACGAACGGCGCGTTCGGGTCCACCTGCGCCAGCAACTCGGTCAGCGGGGCGGGGGGCAGCAGGAATTCGTCCACATCGATATGTGCCAGCCAGTCAAGCTTGGTCATCCGGTAGGCGCGTGTGGCGTTGAACACCTGCCGCATCTGATGCGTGGCGCGGGCGCGCTGCGGTTTGCCCGCCCAATAGGCCTCGTCGCATTGGGTGAACCGCACACGCGGATGGGCCAGCCGTTCGGCAAGGGCCGCGTCGGGCACGTCAAGATGGATATGGATGCGATGCGCGCCCAGATCGAGGTGATAGGCCACAAAGCGGGCAATCTGCCTCAGCGATCCCTTTTGCGTCGAAACAATCCCCCATCGCAACTGCGCAGGATCGGTCTGCACTGGTTGCGGGACGGGGATCAACAGCGGCGGCATGGGGTCAGACCATCATTTCCTTGGTCGCGGTCAGGTTCACATCCGGATAGTCGCGCGCGACGCGGTCGATGTCCCATTGCAGGCGCGTCAGGTAGACGATGTCGCCATCATGGTCATGCGCGATGTGCTGTTTGTTGCTGTCGGCGAATTTCTCGACCGCTTGCTTGTCACCGCTGACCCAGCGGGCCGAGGTGAATTGCGACGGCTCGAAGCGGACGGGCAGGCCGTATTCCAGTTCGATCCGGCTGGCCAGAACCTCGAATTGCAGCGCGCCGACGACGCCCACGATGAACCCCGACCCGATGGAGGGTTTGAACACTTTGGCGGCACCTTCTTCGGCGAATTGCATGAGCGCCTTTTCGAGATGCTTAGACTTCATCGGATCGCCCGCGCGCACCCCTTGCAGAAGTTCGGGCGCGAAGGACGGAATGCCGGTGACGCGCAGCGCCTCGCCCTCGGTCAGTGTGTCGCCAATGCGCAACTGCCCGTGGTTCGGAATGCCCATGATGTCGCCGGCCCATGCCTCTTCGGCCAGTTCGCGGTCCGAGGCGAGGAACATGACCGGATTGGTGATCGCCATCGGTTTCTTGGTGCGCACATGGGTCAGCTTCATGCCGCGTTTGAAATGGCCCGAGGCCATGCGCACAAAGGCGACGCGGTCGCGGTGCTTGGGGTCCATATTCGCCTGCACTTTGAAGACAAAGCCGGAAACCTTTGGTTCTTCTGGCAAAATCTGGCGTGGCTGCGCGGACTGGATTTGCGGCTGGGGGCCATAGGTAGCAATCCCGTCCATCAGTTCCTTGACCCCGAACGAGTTGATGGCAGAGCCGAACCAGATTGGCGTCAAAGACCCTTCCAGCATCGCGGCGTGATCCAGCGGGGGCAGCAATTCGCGTGCCATTTCAAGCTCTTCTCGCAGCTTGTTCAACTGGTCCTCTGGCACGTATTCGGCCAGTTTCGGATCATCCAGCCCGTTGATCTCGATGCTTTCGGCGACCTTGTTGCGATCGGCACGGTCCATCAGTTCCAGACGGTCGCGCAGGATGTCATAGCAGCCAATAAAGTCGCGCCCGACCCCGATGGGCCAGCTGGCAGGTGTGACGTCGATGGCCAGATTTTCCTGAATTTCGTCAATGATCTCAAATGTATCGCGGCTTTCGCGGTCCATCTTGTTACAGAAGGTCAGGATCGGCAGGTCGCGCATCCGGCAGACTTCGAACAGTTTCTGCGTCTGGCTTTCAACGCCCTTGGCCCCGTCGATCACCATGATCGCGGCGTCCACCGCCGTCAGCGTGCGATAGGTATCCTCGGAAAAGTCCGAGTGGCCGGGGGTGTCGACAAGATTGAACCGGAACGCCCCGTTTTTATTGATAAAATCGAACGACATTGCCGAGGCCGAGACCGAGATGCCGCGATCCTTCTCCATCGCCATAAAGTCCGACCGCGTGCGGCGTGCCTCGCCCTTGGCGCGGACCTGTCCGGCCATCTGGATCGCCCCGCCAAACAGCAGGAACTTTTCCGTCAGAGTGGTTTTGCCCGCATCAGGGTGCGAGATGATCGCAAACGTCCGGCGACGCGCGATTTCGGGGGGCAGTTCAGGGCGATTATCCAACATGAGCGCCGTATAGCGACGGGGCTGGGACGGGGCAAGCGGTCCTGCAATCGCGGCTGTGGATCGCCCTGATGGGCTACTGACAGAAACTGACAGGGTGGCGGCGTAGGTCTGTGGTCATCAACCACAAAGGATACCGAAAATGAAATTGATGGAAATCGCAAACGCCCTCGTCGCCGGCTGTCGCAGTGGCGACACCAAGCCCAACCTCGACCGTCTTTATGCTGCCGATGCGGTGTCGGTCGAACCCGTCGATTTCGGAGAGGGGCGCGCGGCACAAGGGCTCGACGCGATCAAGGGAAAGCATGATTGGTGGGACAGCGCGTTCGAGGTGCTGGGCGGCGAGATTTCGGACCCGATGCCCCATGGCGACGACCGCTTTGCCGTGATTTTCGAGTTGCAGACCAAGAACAAGGAAACCGGCGCAATCGAGGATATGAAAGAAGTGGGGATTTACCACGTGGCCGATGGCAAGATTACCCGCGAGGAGTTCTACTTCGCCCCCTGAGACTTGACGCGTTCGGGCGCATCACAGCGCCCGGACATTTACCGCAGCGACGCGCGCCGCAGGATTTCGGCGGCGTCGGGCCGGTCCAGCAGGGATTCGGTCACATCAAGACCCGAAAGGCCCGCCGCGCTATGCTCGCTGAGCAACGCGCCGACCTCGTCCGGTACACCCGCCTTGGTGCGACTGTCGATCAACAGGGATTCCGCTGCAATTCCTTCGGCATAGATGATCTGGTGGCTGTCAAACAGCAGTTCGAAATAGTCCACGAACCCGCCATCCTGCACATAGACCGAGTCGCCGTTGACCAGATGGCGCGCCTTGACCAGCAGCTCCGAACGGCCCACGCCCAGACGGTCCTCGCGCTGGTAGATGAACAGGCGGTGGTCGGGCGATACGATCAGGTCGCGGTCATTGTTCAACGTGCCTGCAGTGATGCAGATCGGCGCAAAATCCCCTACGGCGCGCACAGTGCTTTGCCCGATCCAGCGGACCTCTTGCGGGCCGTTGTTGCGGGTCAGCAACCGGTCACCGACGGCGATATCCTCGATCAAACGCTGTGCGCCCGAGGCGAGGGTGATCTGCGTGCCACGGGTAAAGCGGGCGCAGGCCAGATGGGCGAATTTCTTGTGCACATCCGTCGTGTCCGTCCCGACCAGCGCATAGGGCGTGCGCGGCATCAACGGGGCGAGGGGCAGCAGGTAGATATGGGCGATATCGCCGCTTTGGTCCGTTTCGACCAGCACGATGGCGTCGGTGATCTGCCCGTCCGGCGACATGAGGGTCAGAGCGCAATCCAGATGAATATCGGCCCCTTCGGCACCAAGCGCACTATCGCTGGCCACGGTCAGGTGGATCGCGTCGGATGTGTGCATTGTCAGTCGTTGCGACACCGCGTCGGGCACAAGCGTATAGACATCATCCAGCACCAGTTCGTCGTGATGGGACAGCGCATCGCCCAGATTCGCCCCTTGGCTGACCAGCACATCCTCGGCCCGATAGACAGGCAGGCTTTGGATCGGGCCCAGATCGGGGGGGATGTTCACATCGTCTTGCATGGAATTGGTGCGCTTTCTGGATGGGCGACAGATAACCTAGAATTGTGGCGACCCTTGGTCAACGGTTCGGCCTTTTGCTGGCACTTGTGTCGTGACACGGGTAGCGTCGCAACCGAAAGATAAGGGAGATTTATCATGGATTTGGGAATCGCGGGAAAACGTGCGGTTGTGTGCGCGTCCTCCAAGGGGCTGGGACTGGGCTGTGCCGAGGCGCTGGCCGCTGCGGGCGTGCATCTGGTGATGAACGCGCGCGGGTCCGACGCGCTTGAGGCCGCGGCCGAGGCCATTCGCAGCGCGCACGGCGTTGAGGTGACAACCGTGGCTGCCGATGTGACCACACCAGAGGGGCAGGCGGCGCTGATCGACGCGGCGGGCGCGGTCGATATTCTGGTCAACAACGCGGGCGGCCCCCCTCCGGGGATGTGGCACGACTGGGACCGCGATGATTTCATCGCCGCGCTGGATGCGAACATGCTGACGCCGATTGCGCTGATCAAGGCGCTGGTGCCGGATATGATGACGCGCGGCTGGGGCCGTGTGGTCAACATCACCTCGCAATCGGTCAAGGCACCGATCCCCGTTCTGGGCCTGTCCAATGCGGCACGCACGGGGCTGACCGGCTATGTGGCGGGTACGTCGCGTCAGGTGGCTGCGTCGGGCGTGACCATCAACAACCTGTTGCCGGGTATCCATGCGACCGACCGCGCCGACGCGCTGGATGGCGGTGTGGTCAAGGCCGAAGGCATCACGCTGGACGAAGCACGCGACCGCCGCGCCGCGACCATTCCGGCGGGCCGCTATGGCACGCGGCAGGAATTCGGTGCGACTTGTGCCTTCCTGTGTTCGCAACATGCGGGCTTTATCGTGGGCCAGAACATCCTGCTGGATGGCGGGGCCACAAACGCGACGATCTGATGGCACGGGCGGCTGCGACGTTTTCGCTGAAGGACCAACTGTTCAATGCGGACAGTCTGGGTACCTTGGCGGATGAGGTCGCAGCCGCTGTGGACGGGTTTGACCGCGACGGGTTCCACCGCGCGGCCCTGTCCGGCATCGCGGCGCGGTCCTTGCTGGAATGCCTTGACTGGTTCGCGGATTGTCTGGAACCCTATCTCGCGCCCGATTTTGACACGATGGCGGACCAGCTTGAGGCGGCCTTGCCGCCGCCGCTTGATCCGAGTTTGGGCGACAATGATTTCGGGCGGTTCATCCACGCGGTGCACGGGGTGCTGGCGGTGCGGCACGGGATGGCGCAACCCGCCCGCGCGCTGGACCTGCTGCACGCCGCCACGCAACGGTTTTCGATGGAGTTCTATATCCGCCCCTTCCTCAACCGCTGGCCGGATGAGACACTAGCGCGTTTGGCGATCTGGGCCGACGATCCGCACTACCATGTGCGCCGATTGGTGAGCGAGGGCACGCGGCCCAAACTGCCTTGGGCGCGCAGGATTGATCTGACCACCGCGCAGACGCTTCCGCTGCTGGACCGTGTGCAGGCGGACCCGACGCGCTTTGTGACGCGTTCGGTCGCTAACCATCTGAATGATATCTCGAAAACTGACCCCGACGCGGTGCTGGAAAGGCTGGAGAAGTGGGAGCAGGCAGGTACCCAACGCCCTACGGAACGCGCATGGATGCGCCGACACGCGCTGCGCACCTGTATCAAGGCGGGGCATGCGGGCGCGATGGCGATGCTGGGCTATGCCGCCGACGCACCGCTGCGTGCCGAGATGCGGATGCTGACGCCCGAGGTGCCACTTGGAGCACCGCTCAATTTCGAGGTTTTCGTGCATGCCACGGCCACGTGCCCCGTATTGGTGGATTACCGCATTATCTTTGCCCGCCCGAAAGGCAAAACGGCGCAGAAAGTGTTCAAGCTGAAAACAGGCGAGGTGAGGCCGGACTGCCCCCTAATCCTCTCAAAACGCCATGGGCTGAAGGCGAATGCGACGACGTTCGAAATCTACCGTGGCCATCACGAGGTGGTGGTACAGATCAACGGCAAGGACCGCTGCCGCGCCCCGTTCACGGTGGTCTAGGGCCGCCCGTCGGGTCTGTTTTGCTGGCGCAAAAGCCGCCCGCCCACCGGCCCTGACACGTGCGTTCACAATCATGTGGCGGTGATGGTTTTGCATTTTCCACCGTGCTAACCCGTATGGAAACTAATGAAAGTTTCCCCGCATGACCGCACCTTTACTGATTGGCCTGTTTGGCGCTGTGATCCTTCTGACGCTTGCCGTGGCCCCGCGCCAGAGTTCGGTCGAGGGCTTCTTTGCCGGTAGCTTGGGCGGGCGCGCGCCGTCCCTTTGGGTACTGGTGCTCAGCCAAGTGACCACGTGGATTTTTGCGCGCAGCCTGATGAACGCGGCCATCTTGGGCTATTTCTACGGCATCGCGGGCACGCTGGCCTATGCGGCCTATTATGCGAGCTTCCTGAGCGGCGGTTTCATCGTGGCACGTTTGCGCGGGGCGGGGGCCGGATCGGTGCAGGACTGGTTGGGCGCGCAATTCGGTTCCGTCGGCACAGTCAGCTACAATCTGGTCATCGCGCTGCGCCTGCTGTCCGAGGTGTTTGCCAACCTGCTGGTCGTGGGCCTCATCGCTGGTGCCCTGGTCGAGGGCAGCGCGGTCTGGGCCATCGGGATCGTGGCAGTGGTCGGGCTGGCCTATTCGGCATGGGGAGGGCTGAGCGCGGCCTTGCGCACGGATGTGGCGCAAATGCTGGTATTTCTGGCTGTTTTCGGCATCGCTTTTTTCTATCTGGTCCTCAGCCCCGGTTTTTCCTTGGGTGCGGTACTGACGGCCCAAGGGACAAGCGGGGCATGGAATGGCTGGATCCTGCTGGCCGTGGCGGCGTTGCAGGTGTTTTCCTATCCCGCCCATGATCCGGTCATGATGGATCGCGGTTTTCTGGCCGATCCGGCGACAACGCGGGCGTCCTTCCTTCATGCGTTCTGGATTTCGACGCTGTGCATCATCGCGTTTGGGTTTTTCGGCATTCAGGCGGGGCTGGTCGGCGCGGAATACGAGGGCGAGTTGATCGGCACATGGGGACTGATGTTCCCACCATGGGTCTTTGTGCTGTTGATGGTGTCGCTGCTGGTGTCGGCCCTCTCGACGCTGGATTCCGCGCTGTCCTCGGCGGCGCGGCTGGTGGTTGAGGAATTGCGCGCCGCGCCGCGCAGTCTTGCCGGTGGGCGCGCTGTTATGGTGGCGTTCATGGCGGTGGGCGCGGCGCTCACCCTTTGGGGCAACGCGACGCTGTTTGATGCGGTTGCAGTCAGTGGCACGGCGTCCATGTTCCTGACGCCGGTTCTGCTGGTCGGGCTGGTGGGGGCGCGGCGGATTGCGCGCTGGTCCTATCTGGTCGCCTTTGGCGCGGCAGCGGTGGGGGCATTCGCCTACTTCGCCCGCGACTGGCCGCTGATTACCACGCTGCTGCCCGAGGCGCACAAGTACACACAACTGCTGGTCATTTGTGTCGCAGTTCTGCTTTTGGGCTTCGGTGCAGTGCTTGCGGGCGCGCGACGGGACTGATACCTCCCGACTGTTTTTATCGGGAATGGACCGGATCACGTGAACGATATACCGACCCCTCGGCTGGAAATCCGCAATCTGGTGCGCACCTTCGGCGGGCGCCGCGTCGTGGATGGCGTGTCGCTTAGTATCCAGCCGGGGCAGGTGACCTGCCTGCTGGGGCCATCGGGCTGTGGCAAGTCCACGACCTTGCGTATGATCGCAGGGGTCGAGATGCAGGATTCGGGCGAAATCTATGTGGATGGGGCGCTGATCTGTGACACGCGGTTCCGCATCCCGCCCGAACGACGCGCCATCGGCCTGATGTTTCAGGACTTTGCGCTTTTCCCGCATCTAAGCGTTGAGGGCAACGTTGCCTATGGGCTGAGCGGATCGCGCGAGGAAAAGCGCGCGCGCGTGGTCGAGATGCTGGACCGTGTGCGCATGGGCGCGTTTATCGACAAGTTCCCGCACCAGCTTTCGGGGGGCGAACAGCAACGGATCGCGCTGGCCCGCGCCCTTGCACCGCGCCCGCGCATCATGCTGATGGATGAACCGTTTTCGGGGCTGGATAACCGCCTGCGCGACGGCATCCGTGACGAGACCCTCGCCATTCTGAAAGAGGAAGACACCGGCGTCCTGCTGGTCACGCATGAACCGGACGAGGCGATGCGCATGGCGGACGAGATCGCCCTGATGCGCGACGGCCAGATTGTGCAGCGCGGCGCACCCTATAACGTCTACACCCGTCCTGCCGATCGCGCCTCGGTCGCGTTTTTCAGCGATGCCAACCGCTTGGGCGCAACGGTCGAAGGGGCGCTGGCGATGACCCCGTTCGGGCGGTTCCTTGCCCCCGGTGTGCCGGATGGCACCGAGGTGGACATCGTGTTCCGCCCCCAGCATGTGAAGATCGACTTTGACCGCGCAGGCGTCGGCCCTGGCCCGACAGCAACCGAAGGCACGGCGGCGCGTGCCTATGTGGTGCGCGCGCGGTTTATGGGCAACGAAAGCCTTGTGGAATTCCGGTTGGATGATGACGGCCCCATGATCAAGGCCACCGTGCCCGGTGTGTTCCTGCCCCAGCCCGAGACGGTGATGTGGCTGCGCATCCGGCGCGACAAATGCTTTATCTTTCCGGTGGAGGGCAGCACATGACGGGACCGATGATCGTCGAATTCGGCTTTGGCACATCCTTGCGGCGCGGCGACTATACCGAAGCGGCGGCGCGGGCGGTGCGCGCGGCCTTGTGGCGCAATTCGATCAATCTGGCCGAATATATGGGCGTCGGCAAAGAGGACATGTGCATCGAGGTGCGCATCGGCTGCGCCAAGCCCGAAGCGGTGGATACCGACGTGCTGGCAGAGGTGTTCCCCTATGGCCGCACGTCGTTTGTGGTGGAAAAGGGCGGGTTAGATGTGGCGCGCCCTGATGGCGATGGCCATGCGACCGTGATGGCGCAGGCGGCCCTGATCGTGTCGGTGAATACCTCTACGCGCCCTTCGGTGGATACCCCTACGCGCCCTTCGGTGAATACCCCCTACGCGCCCCTTGGGAGCGACAAGAAAGAACAACGCCTGATCATCGAAATGGCCCAAGGGGTCGATTTGCACGGGCAGGACGACACAAAGGCAGCGCGCCGCGCGGTTGAGCAAGCCTTGCAGGGCGTGTCCCTGCCGATCTTTGGCACGCTGGACCTTGCGCGCGACGCGATGCGGGTGGTTGTGCATATTGCAGTGCCGCGCCCCGAGGCGGTGGATCAGGACGCGATCGCTGCCCTGTTGCCCTATGGCCGGATTGAGGTGCGCTGCGAAGCCGGTGGGCTGGACGTGCCTGTGGCGGGGGAGGTCCATGTGATGGCCGTCTGCGCGTTGGAAGTTTTCCTGCCGGTAAGGAAGTAGGCGCGGGGCGCTGCGTGCAGTCTTTGCCGCGCTAACGCGCCCACCCAGCCCCCGTCATTCGCGGGCCTGATAATCCTGTAACCGCTTGCCGACCTCATCAACGAACATCTCCGGCAGCGCCTCGGCGCTTTGGATCAGGTCGACGCGAAAGGCGCGGAAGTCTTCGCGTTTTTCGCACCATGCGGTCAGCGTCCAGACCCGCCCCCAATAGTCCAGATGCAGCGGCCTGATCGTGCGGGTGGTGATGCGGTCGCCCTTGGAATGATAGGTCAGGCGCAGCTTTTGACGCGCACGGATCGCGGCGCGCAAGGTGGGCATCTGGGCAAAGCCGCGCACCGCATCGGCAAACGGGTAGGTGGCGAACTTCCATGCCTCGGCCTGTGCAATGCCGCGTTCGGGCAGGGCGGCGTCGATCTTGTCCGCAAGGGATTGCGCGGCGGATTTCAGATCGCTGTCGGCGGCTTCGGCCACGATCGCAATGCCGAGGTTCAGCGCCTCAAGCTCGTCCGCCGTCAGCGACAAGGGGGGCAGGGTGGTGACGGGCGCGATGGTGTATCCGGTGCCGCGCGTGCCCTGTACCGGCACGCCCGAGGACACCAGCGTGTCCATATCGCGGTAGATGGTACGCACCGAGACCTCCAGCGCCTGCGCCAGATCCTCGGCACGGTGCACGCCGCCAGTGCGCAGGTGCTGCATCAGATCAAACAGGCGGTCGCTGCGTGCCATGGTTGGACTTTCAATAGGTCAACACCTGACATTAACCTGTCAGGTGTTGATGTAACAGCCGTTTCTTCGTTCGTTTTGCACGATCTAGTCGGCGGAAAACTGTGCCAAATGCTGGCGTGCTGCGCTTGTGGCTAATACACCGATGTCCGAACTGGTGGCACATGCCACCCCAATGGGAGATATATGAATTATGCCACTCAACAATATTGGTTTGCCGGGGCTCCTTTTGATCGCAGTTGTGGTGCTTGTCCTGTTTGGACGGGGCAAGATTTCCGGTCTGATGGGCGAAGTGGGCAAGGGCATCACGAGCTTCAAAAAAGGCATCAGCGAAGGCCAGAAAGAGATCGAAGACGGCGCCCATGACGACGTGGCCACCAGCGCCAAGGACGTGACACCGCAGCCGACGGACGCCGGTACGCACCCAAAAACCGACGTCGACGTCGAAAAAAACAAGGTCTGATCCATGTTCGACCTCGGCTGGACCGAGATGCTCGTGGTCGGGATCGTCGCGTTGATCGTGATCGGTCCCAAGGACCTGCCCGTGCTGTTTCGCAATGTCGGTCGCTGGATCGGCAAGGCCAAGGGCATGGCACGCGAGTTTTCCTCGGCGATGAATCAGGCCGCCGATGAGGCGGGCGTGCGCGACATCCAGAAAACCATCAAGACAGCGACCAATCCGGTCGGTTCTGCCATGGATGG
Source organism: Tateyamaria sp. 7Alg 36 (assembly GCF_059882455.1). NCBI lineage: Bacteria > Pseudomonadati > Pseudomonadota > Alphaproteobacteria > Rhodobacterales > Roseobacteraceae > Tateyamaria > Tateyamaria sp. 7Alg 36. Next base: position 128,002 of record NZ_CM187613.1, read on the forward strand.
GGTGAAGGATGCGGCGCGTGATGTGACATCATCGCTCAGCAATCTCGACAAGGATAGCGAGACTGGAAAGATGGCCGCCGAGAAGGCAGAGCGCGCTGAAAACGCCCGCAAAATACAGGCCGCTACCGCCCGCGCCCAAGCCGAGCGCAAGGCCAAGGAAGCGGCAGACGCCCTGAAAAAGGCCGAAGAGCTTGAAGCCGCGGCCCCACCAGCAGCAAAAGAGACCAAAGATGGCTGACGCGCCCGATATGGACGACAGCACCGCCCCCCTGATCGAGCATCTGGCCGAGCTGCGCACGCGGCTGATCCGCTCTGTGGTGGCCTTTATCATCGGGATCGTGCTGGCCTTTACGGTGGCCGAACCGATCCTGCAATTCCTGCTTGAGCCGATTGAATCGACGCTGCGGGAACTGGGTGATCCGTCGCCCACGATGCAATATACCAGCCCGCAGGAATACCTGTTCACGTTGTTCCGTATCTCTATGGTGTTCGGCTTTGCGCTCGCCTTTCCGGTGATCGGTATGCAGCTGTGGCGCTTTGTGGCGCCGGGGTTGTACCGTCAGGAAAAGGACGCGTTTCTGCCCTTCCTGATCGCCTCGCCGCTGATGTTCCTGCTGGGCGCGTCCTTTGCCCATTTCGTGGTCACACCGCTGGCCATGGCGTTTTTCCTTGGCTTTGCCGATGTGCCGTCGATCATTGCCGATCTGATGAGCAGCTTTGCCTCTGACGTGCCGGTCACGGGGGAAGAGATCGCCGTGGTGCCTGAAACGGCCCAAGGCATCCGCATCACCTTCTTTGGTAAGGTGAACGAAAGCCTTGATATCACTTTGAAATTCATCATGGCCTTTGGTCTGTGCTTCCAGTTGCCCGTCTTGCTGACCCTGATGGGCAAGGCCGGTTTGGTCAGTGCCGAAGGGCTGGCCAATGTGCGCAAATACGCGATGGTGGGCATTCTGGTACTGGCCGCGCTGGTCACACCGCCAGACGTCATCACCCAAGGAATCCTGTTCACAGTTGTCTACGGCCTCTACGAGATTTCGATCTTCCTTGTGCGCCGTGTCGAGAAAAAGCGCGATGCGCGCCTGCGCGAAGAGGGCTATTTCGACGATGAGGACGAAGATGATCTGGGCGACCTGCCCGAAGACGAGACCAAGTGAGCCCACGCCATGATTAACGACCCGATGGACCGCATCGCCGCCGCGCTTGAGCGTATGTCACCCGCGCCGATGGATGTGCCCAATTTCGATGCTGCCAGTGCCTTTGCGTGGCAGACAGGGCCGGACCGGCTGGAACCTGTGCACGCCGTGTCGCGGGTGCCGCTGGACCTGCTGCTTGGCGTTGAACGCTCACGCGATACGCTGCTGGCCAACACGCGCCAGTTCGCGCAAGGGCTGCCAGCCAACAACGCCCTGTTGTGGGGCGCGCGGGGCATGGGGAAATCCAGTCTGGTCAAGGCGATACATGGCGCGCTTGAACAGGAATTTCCGCATCTCAAGATCGTGGAACTGCACCGCGAGGATCTGCCCTCGGTCGGGCGTCTGCTGACCCTGTTGCGCCAAGCCGACGAGTCGCGCTTTGTGCTTTATTGCGACGACCTGAGCTTTAGCCACGATGACCAGCATTACAAATCGCTCAAGGCGGTGCTGGACGGCGGGATCGAGGGGCGGCCTGATAATGTGATCCTCTATGCCACGTCCAACCGTCGCCATCTGATGCCGCGTGACATGATCGAAAACGAACGGGGCAGCGCCATCAACCCGTCCGAAGCGGTGGAGGAGAAAGTCTCTCTTTCCGACCGGTTCGGGCTTTGGCTGGGGTTCCATGCCTGCGATCAGGACCAGTATCTGGCGATGATCCGTGGCTATTGTGACGCCTACGGGGTCGAGATCGACGCTGACACATTGTGGGCCGAGGCGATTGAATGGCAGGCCACGCGTGGGTCACGGTCGGGCCGTGTCGCGTGGCAGTATTTCTGCGATCTGGCAGGGCGGCGCGGCGTATCGCTGACCCGTTAAGGGCAGCGCGCCGCTCGTCCTCATCTCGTCAGGCAGCCAGAAGCCGCGATTCATAGCTGCGCAGACAAGGCGCGGCCATTTGGCCATAGGCGTCGAGGTCGGGAAACAACTGCCGGATTTCTTCCTGTGCCGCTTCGGGCACCGCGCCCATCGCGACCGAACCGGGATACAGTGTCTCGCTCCAGATGCCGTAGGTTTCCACCAGTTGGTGCGCGTCCAGCAGGATGTGGCAATAGGTGACGACGCCGCCAGTCTTGCGATAGACGCCATCAAGGCACAGAAGATCCTGCGCCCGAACCAGTACCGCTTCCTGTCCAAAGAACAGCTCGGCCCGCCAATCGCTGAGCATGACAGCGTGTTGGGGGGAGACGATCAGATCGCGGCTATTGCCCAAGGTGCCCGCGCTGATCACAATCGGGGCAAGGTCGTCTTTCGCGGCGACCGTCGTGGCACCGACCCATCGGATCGGCTGCGCGCCGTGATCGGCAGTGATCACTTCGTCACCCACCTCAAGGTCTTCGATCCGGCGTTCGCCAGTTGGGGTTCCGACCATCGTGCCGCTGGTAAAGCAGACCACCTGCGCGCCAAGATCCAAATGGGGCGTGCTGTCGTCATTCTCGACAATGCCGCCAGTGGTCAGGTTGGTATTGGGTGGGGGCATCCCGTCGGGGAAGACAAGGAAATACCCGTTCTCGCCTGCGTCCTGAACGTCGTTGTCGTTGTTGAGGTCAACGTCGATGACACCGATGCGCCATGTGGTCGTGCCGTCGGTGACGGTGAACGTATAGTCCCAGATCAACTGGCGTTCGACGCCATCGACCATTGCTGTCTGTTCCCACGCGCCGCCAAAGCGTTCTTGCGTGTCCACGAATTCGTTGGCGTCGCCATCGCCGTTGAACACGGTCGCGCCGTCGTTTTCCTCGACCACGAAATAGGTGGTGTCACCCGTATAGCTCCACGTGCCATTGGGCGCGTAAGCATAGTCCACGGGTTGGCCGTTGAGGGTGCTTTGCGTGCCGCGCAGGGCGAACGTATAGGCGTAAAAGACTGGCATGGACGAATCCCGATCAAAGTCGTTGCGTTAACAACTTAGTGCCCCCCCAAAGGGGCGCGGGTTGGGCGATAGCCGGTCGTTTAAGTTAATTTATAGGTGATTTTTAGACGAATGGGGCGCGCAGCAGAACGGCGCGCCCAGATTGCCGTGATCCTGCCCTAATTGAAGTAGGGGGAGGGGTCCACGCTGTCAAAACCGTCGCGTACTTCGAAGTGCACAAAGGCCTGATCGTCCGTGGCGCGCAATGCGGCGATGGACTGGCCCCGCTGAACCGAATCCCCTTTGGCCACGGCCACTGCATCGACGTTGGCATAGACGGTTAGCAGGTTGTCGGGGTGACGGATCACCACAATCGGAATGCCTTCGGCGCTTTTTGTAATGGCGGCAACAGTGCCGGCGGCGGCGGCTTTGACGGGGGCCGAGGGCGCGCCCTTGACGTCGATACCTTCGTTGCGACCCTTCGCATAGGTGCGGATGATGCTGCCCTGTACCGGCATGGTCATCGCCGTGGCGGCGGGTTTGGCCGTGGTTTTGCCCACATCGGCCACGGGTTTGTCAGGCGCGGGCGTGGCGGCAGGCACGGCGCTGGTATCCTCGGTCGGCAACGGCTTGGCGGCACTGGGCGGCACAGGTGTGGCCGACCCCGATCCGGGCGGGGTGGTATCAACCTCGGTCTGGCGCTTGGGCGGGGCGACGCGGGCGACGGGGATCAGCAGGTACTGGCCTTCGCGCACGGTATATTCGGTGTTCAGCCCGTTCCATTCGGCCAACGATTTCACCGGCACCTGATAAAGCCGCGCAATGGTAAAGGCGGTTTCGCCCCGTTCAACCTTGTGTCGCACAGGTTCCTGACCTGCAGGTGCCAGCGGTGCACTGGTCACGGTAGAAGCGGCAGGCGTCGGGGCCGAGCGTTCGATGGCAGAACCTGCCAGTGTGCTCACATCGACGCCTTGCGGGGCGCTGATCGTGGTGGCAGGTTCGGCGACACGGCGGGGCAGGGCGATGACCTCGTCCTTGCGCAGCGGTACATCGGCAGCGATCCCGTTAAAGCTGGCCAGTTCCGCGGGCGGCAAGCCCACGCGGTTGGCCACGTCGGTCAGCGTGTCGCCACGGCGGGCCACAGCAACCTGATAGTTGGGATAAGAGATAACCCCGCGCGCATCGGCCTTTGGCCGGTCGGTTGTGGCGTTGCGTGCAGCGGCGCGGGTGTTGAACCCGCCTTCGGGGCCGCGCAGGTCAAAATCCAGCGGTTCGTCACAGGCCACAAGGGCCAGCAAGGCCATACCTGCACATGTCATGCGCCCGCGACGGGCCGAAAGGGAAAAACTCATCTGCATCGTCCTCTGCCGGACCCCTCTGAAGTGGGGGCGTTGCCGGTGTCGGCACCCGCAAAACGGGACCGGTTCGTTGCGGTGCGTCATACACCAATTTCAGTCTTTGCCCAAGCCCTCGAGCAGCGGAACGAAGCGCACATCGCGCATTTCGTCATATTCAAGGCCATTTGGCGTCTTGTGCACCTTGATCAGGCTTTGCACGGCGTCCGACTGGCCTACAGGCAGCACCATGATGCCGCCCATCTTGAGCTGCGCAAGCAATGGGCCAGGCGGGTCTTCGGCGGCGGCGGTCACGATGATCCGGTCAAAGGGGGCCTGATCGGGCAGGCCGTGCGATCCGTCGCCGGTGATGGCCGTGATTGTGTGCAGGTCGAGTTCGTCAAAGACCTTGCGCGCCTCGACCACCAGACGGCGGTGGCGGTCGATCGTGTAGACGCGGCGCGCCAGCTTGGCGAGGATCGCCGCCTGATAGCCGGAGCCCGTGCCGATTTCGAGCACCTTGTCACGCGGGCTGATGTTCAGCGCCTGTGTCATCAGACCCACAACCGAAGGCTGGCTGATCGTCTGCCCGCAGGCGATAGGCAGGGGCATGTCCTCGTAAGCGCGTTCGGCAAACAGGCCGCGCACGAAGGGGCCACGGTCAATCGCCTCCATCGCGCCCAGCACGCGCTTGTCCGTCACCCCGCGCGAGCGCAGCGCATAAAGGAACTGCATTTTGCGCGTTGCAAGGTCGTCCGTATTGTCGTCTGCGCTCATGTGGCGATGGCCCCGAGTTGGTCGAGCATGTCATGTGCCGTAAGGTCCGCCCGCATCGGCGTGACCGAAATATAGCCGTCAAGGTTCACTGCCGCATCCGTGTCGGGGGCCGTGTGCACCTGCTGGTTGCCACCCTTGATCCACAGGAACTGCCGCCCCGAGGGGGAGGTCGTCGCCTCGGTATGGAAGCCGACGCCGGGGCGCAGGCCTTGGGGGGCGAGCTTGATGCCCTTCACCTCGGCAGCGGCGACGGGGGGGATGTTGACGTTGTAAAACAGCTGGTAGTTCGGCTGCACCGTGGGCGTGTGGGCGATGATCCGTTCGATCACCTGTTTGCCATGGGTCAGCGCCGCCTCGAACGGGTCGTCGAGGTCACGGTTTCCGAGGCCGAAATATTGCGACAGGGCAATGGAGAGCACGCCTTGCAGCGCCCCTTCGATGGCACCGCCGAGCGTGCCGGAATAGAGCGCGTTTTCAGCCGAGTTGTTGCCACGGTTCACGCCCGACAGGATCAGGTCGGGGCGGTCGTCCATCACGTCGAACAGTCCGGCCAGAACGCAATCGGCGGGACTACCTTCGACGGCGACGCGGCGGGGGGCGATTTTTTGGATCATGAAGGGGCGGGCATAGCTGATGCAGTGACCGACGCCGGATTGTTCAAAGGCCGGAGCCACAGTCCAGACTTCGCCCGATGGCCCGGCGAGGTCGTTGGCAATGGTTTCAAGAACACTCAGCCCGGGGGCCGAGATACCGTCGTCATTTGTGATGAGAATGCGCATGTGTTGCCCCTTTGTGCCTTAGTATGGGCAGGGGGGAACGGGGGCAACTGTCGGAGCGCTCCGCGCGGGCATATTTGTAGAACAATGAGTGGGGCGTTGCGTGCAGGTTACGGATCGAGTTCGGAAAGAATGCGCGCGGCCTCGTTTGCGGGATCGTGCAGGGGGCTGCGGTCTTCGCCGGGGTGAAAGCGGGCGCGGGTCGCGGTGGGCATGGGCGCGGGTGTCGCGATGTGTACACGGGGGCCGGTTTTCGCGCATTCGCTTTGCCAGCTGCGCGCCAGTGCGATCTGGGCGGCCTTGGTTGCGCCATAGCTGCCATAGAACGGCGCACCGGCTTGCGGGTCGTCAAAGAACAGCGCCGTGCCATCCGCGCCCAGCAGCGGGGCGACATAGGTAATTAGCGTCGAGGTGGCGGTCACGTTTGCGGCGACGGATTTTGCCATATCCTTGGCGTCGATCATGGAGGCCGGTGCCAGAGGGGCGGCATGTACTGCCGTGTGCGCCCAGAAATCGAGACTGCCCCAGCGGTCGTGGATACCGCGGCACAGGGTCTGCATTGCAGCCTCGACCGTGATGTCCATCGGCGCAAGTGTGGCGTCGCCGCCAAGGGCCTTGATCTGGTCATCCAGTTCTTCGAGCGCGCCGGTGGTCTTGGCCACGGCGATGATGTGGTGCGTGGGGGCAAGGGCGCGGGCCAGAGCCGCGCCAAGCCCGCGAGAGGCACCGGTGATGAGGGCTGTTTTGTTCATAGGGCGGGTGTGCCTGTCTCGGTTTGCGGCGTCAAGCGGCGTCGCGCGTTGATCACATATGGAGGGTGCGGGTTCCCTGCGGCGATAGCAGTATAATCGCATCCGGCGCAATCGCCTGAACGGTGCCTTGGCGCAAATGATCGCCCACTTGCACGGTGGTGATCTTGCCATTGGGCAGGCGCAGCAGAGCGCGGCGGGCCTGTTCGGTGCCAGCCACGCCGATCAGTTGCAACTGGCGCAAGGGCAGTGCCGATTTCTGGGTCGCGAGGTTGGCAATTTCGGGGTTGGTTGTTTCGGACATGGTGCCTCTGCCATTGGGATGAGAGGCGGCGCTAGCATGGGACAGCGCAGAGAAAAATGCGTGATTTTCCCCTGCGCTGGAAGTGGCTCATTTGGTGCGTGGCGATCAGCCGGAACTTGCTGTCAGGCGGGTTTTTCCGCGCTCTTCTTGTCCAGCGCGTCCGCGATGCGGCGCGGTTTGGGGTCTTTGCCGGTGGCAGGCCAGCCTTCGCGTTGGCTGGCGCGGTCGCCATCTGTTTCCTCGGTCTGGTCGTGGAACAGGTGCACTTGCGTTGGATAGGGCATGTCGATGCCGTTCTCGTCGAGCTTTTTGTAGACCGCTTGCAGCACCTCGCCAAAAACGTGGATCTGGCTGGCGCGGTCGCTGTCGGTCCACCAGCGCAGACGCACGATATTGGCAAAATCGCCAAGGGCAATCGGGATGGTTTCGGGGGCAGGGTCGGGTTTCACGCCCTCTACCTCGCCGCAAGCCTCGACCATGAGGGCGCGGGCGCGGTCCCAGTCGTCATTGCATCCGATGCCGATGTCATATTCGCTGCGGCGCACTTTGTAGGCGGTGTTGACTACAACGCTGTCGGTGTAGATGTCCGCGTTGGGGATCACCACACGGCGGCCATCATAGGTTTTGATCAGGGTGGCGCGGGTTTCGATCCGCTCGACCGTGCCCTCGTGCCCGCCTGAGACGATCTGATCGCCCACTTCGAACGGTTGGCGCAGCAGGATCAGGATGCCGGCCAGCATGTTCTGCAAAATGTCCTTGAAGGCAAAGCCGATGGCGACGGAACTGACGCCAAGCCCCGCGATCAGATCACCGGGGGTGAGGGAGGGCGCGACGATGGCGACGGCCAGCATCAGGCCGATGATCGTGATGGTCCAGCGTACAAGGCTGCCGCCCACTTCGGCAAGGCTGGGGCGGTCGCGGTTCTGCGCAGCGCGCCGGATCAGGGCCGCGACGCCTTTGCCCGCGAACCAGAACAGCACCAGCACCACAAGCGCCACAGCAATATTCGGTAACAGTTTGAACAGCCCGTCGAGCCACGCGTCCAGTTTGTCAAAAATCAGTCCGGGGTTTGCTTCGACGTCTTCCATGCGCAGCTGTCCTTTGTCGCCTCTATCGGGACGACAACGCGCAGGCCGCGCCTATGGTTCCGTGCGGGGGCGTAGGTAGGTGAAGGTCAGGTGCGCCAGCGTGCGGATCGCGGGATCGGGCAGGGGCGTCGCCAGATCGAAGGTCAGACTGCGCCGCCCGTCATTGTCAAAAGCATCTGGAAAGCGCGTGGACATTTGCCCCGCCAGATCGGTGCGGCAGTTGACGAAAGCCATGAGGGCGGTGGGGTTTTGCGCGCTCCACCCGAAACGCAGGGTCGATCCGGTGCGCGGTGCGCGAGGGCGCCACGCGGGTTGGCCCCATTTCAGGGATTCGTCTAACGCGCCGACGTCTGATTGCGCGGCCACGTCGAACAGGATGTCACGGATGGCCAACAGACCGTGCTGCGCGGTATCGGGCCAAGTGGACAGAACCACTTGTACCTCTGGCGGCAGGGCGGGGATCGGGATGCGGGATGTCATAGGCTACGGCCTAGCACTGTCTGCTGACACTGCGTGACCACAGCCCATCGGCGGGGATTACTCCGCCGCCTTCATCTCGAACCCTTTTTCGATCTGGTCCACAGGTTCGACAGGGTATTCGCCCGAGAAACACGCGTCGCAATATTGCGGCTGGGTGCTGTCGCGGCCATCGGCCTCGCCCACGGCGCGATACAGACCGTCCAGCGAGATGAACTTGAGGCTGTCCACGCCAAGGTGTTCGGTCATTTCCTCTTCGCTCATCGTCGCGGCGAGCAGTTTTTCGCGCTGCGGCGTGTCGACACCGTAGAAACAGGGCCAAGCGGTAGGCGGGGAGGCGATGCGGAAGTGGACCTCGGCCGCGCCGGCATCAAGGATCATTTCCTTGATCTTGCGCGAGGTCGTGCCGCGCACCACGCTGTCATCGACCAGAATGACCCGTTTGCCACGGATCAGGGCGCGGTTCACGTTCAGCTTCAGACGCACACCCATGTTTCGGATGCTTTCCGTCGGCTCGATGAAGGTGCGGCCCATATACTGGTTGCGGATGATGCCCATCGCATAGGGAATGCCCGATTGAAGCGAGAAACCGATGGCCGCAGGCGTGCCCGAATCTGGTACCGGGCAGACAAGGTCGGCCTCAACGGGGGCTTCCTTGGCCAGTTCGCGGCCGATGTTTTCACGGGTTTCATAGACCGAGCGCCCGCCCAGAATACTGTCGGGGCGGCTGAAATAGACGTGTTCGAAGATGCAGAAACGCGACTTTTTCGACCGGAAGGGAAAGCGGCTTTCGATGCCCTTTTCGGTGATGACCACCATCTCGCCCGGTTCGATCTCGCGCACGAATTCGGCGCCGATGATGTCCAGCGCGCAGGTTTCCGAGCTGAGTACATAGCCGGTTTCCAGCTTGCCAAGCACCAGCGGGCGCACACCCAAGGCGTCACGCACACCGATCAGCTTGGTGCGGGTCATGGCGACAACGGAAAACGCGCCTTCGACGCGGCGCAGGGCGTCTTCCATGCGTTCGGGGATATTGCGTTGCAGGGATCGCGCCATCAGGTGGATGATGCATTCGCTGTCCGACGACGACTGGAAGATCGACCCGCGTTCGATCAACTCGCGGCGCAGGGCGTTGGCATTGGTGATGTTGCCGTTATGCGCAATCGCCGCGCCACCCATGGCAAATTCGCCAAAGAAGGGCTGCACATCGCGGATCGCGGTCTGCCCTTTCGATCCAGTGGTGGAATAGCGCACATGCCCGATTGCCAACTGGCCGGGCAGGGTTTCCATCACTTTTTGCGAGGTGAAGTTGTCGCGTACATAGCCAAAGCGGCGGGCCGAGTTGAAACCGTGTTCGGCGTCGTAGGAGACGATGCCGCCAGCCTCTTGCCCGCGGTGTTGCAGGGCGTGAAGGCCAAGGGCGACGAAATTGGCCGCGTCCATGGTGCCAAGCACGCCAAAGACGCCGCATTCTTCTTTCAACTTGTCGCTGTCGCCAAGGGCACCGGCGGCGTCAAAGTCGAAAGGGTGGGATGGCCAATAAGGTGCGTCGGACAAGGGTGGCAACCTTTCGAAACTGTGGGGGCGTTACGGTCTGATACTGCGGTGGTCTATCGGAGTCACGCCCGCAGATTGATTTTCTGGGCGTTATTCCACCGGCTGGGCAGCTGTGCCGCCCAAACCGTCTGTTTACTGGGGTCTTCAGCCGTTTTCCGCGTGCGGATCAGGCGTCGCAGCTTCCCACGAGCGACTCGTATTGGCGGGTGATCCAGCCAAGTGCCTCTTCGGGGTTCTGTTCTTCGATCTGGCCGGTGAAGCGACCGAACACGGCAGCCGAGCGGCTTTCGTCCACGATGGTGTATTCCTGACCGGTGATCACGGTGTCGTAGACAAAGAAGGCAATCGCCACCAGCAGGACACCGCGCGCCACGCCAAAGAGGAAGCCGAGCCCCTGATCCACCCCGCCAAGGGCCGAGCGTTGGACCAGCGAGGAAAACAGCGGCGTGAATAGCGACACGACAATAAGCGCAAGGGCGAAAACAAGGGCGAAGGCACCGATGACGCTGAGTTCGCAGCTGTCGGCGAGAAAATCACCGATGACAGGGATCTCACTGACCAGCGGTTCAACGCGGGGCGCGAACAGAAAGGCCAGAATGGCCGCCGCGATCCATGCCGCGATGGCCATGATCTCGCGCACGATCCCGCGCCCATATGCCAGAAGTGCCGACAGAATGATGACCACGGCCACAATGCCGTCAATGATTGTGAACCCGTCCATGGTCCTGATCCTTTTTGCTGCGCTGTTTGCCTAGCCAGCGCCGAATACTTCACCCACAAAGCCGGTCAGATCGCTCATCAAATTCAGCGTCATTCCGTTTTTGCCATGGGTCTTGCCCCCTTTCGGAGCAATCGCAGATGCAAAACCAAGTTTTTGCGCTTCTTTCAACCTGTTTTCGGTCTGCGGTGCCGGTCGCAATGCCCCCGAGAGGCTGATTTCCCCGAAAACAACCGTGTCTGCGGGCAGCGCACTATCTTCGCGTGCAGACAAAAGCGCCGCCGCCACAGCCAGATCGGCAGCAGGTTCCGAGATTTTCATTCCACCGGCCACGTTCAGGTACACATCAAGCCCCGCAAAAGGAATGCCGCAGCGTGCCTCGAGCACGGCGAGAATCATTGCCAGTCGCGCGCCATCCCAACCGACCACGGTGCGGCGAGGCTGGCTGTGCGGGGTGGGGGCGACAAGGGCCTGCAATTCGCACAACACGGGGCGGGTGCCCTCGATCCCTGCAAAGACCACCGATCCGGGCGACGGGGTGCCGCGTTCGGACAGGAACAGGGCCGAAGGGTTCGTGACCTCGGCCAGTCCCGCGCCTGTCATCTCGAACACGCCGATTTCTTCGGCGGGGCCAAAGCGGTTTTTGACGGCGCGCAGGATGCGGAACTGGTGGCCGCGTTCGCCCTCGAAATACAGAACGGTGTCGACCATATGTTCGACGACACGGGGGCCTGCGATCTGGCCTTCCTTGGTGACGTGGCCGACCAGCACAACGCTGACGCCCTTGCGCTTGGCAAAGGTGGTCAATTCATGCGCCGCCGCGCGCACCTGACTGACCGAACCGGGGGCGCTGTCCACGGTATCAAGCCACATGGTCTGGATCGAATCGATGATCACAAGGCCCGGTGCTTCGGTTTCCAGCGTGGTGAGGATGTTGCGCAGGTTGGTGTCGGCGGCCAGTTGCACCGCCGCATCGCCAAGGCCCAGCCGTTGGGCACGCATCCGCACCTGCGCGCTGGCTTCTTCGCCGCTCACATAGATGGTCTTGAGGCCCTGACGCGCAAATTGCGCCGCTGCCTGCAACAACAGGGTTGATTTCCCGATGCCCGGATCGCCGCCGACAAGAATGGCCGAGGCGGGGACAAGCCCACCACCAAGAACGCGGTCGAGTTCGGGCATGGCCGAGGGGGTGCGGGGCGGGGGCGCTTCTTCGGTGCGCAGGTCGCTGAGGATGATGCCGGTGCCACGCTTGGCCCCGAGGGATTTGGACCCCGCGCCCACAGACAGGCCCGCGTCTTCGACAATGGTGTTCCATTCGCCGCAGGCATCGCAACGCCCCGACCACTTGGTATGGGACGCACCGCACGCCGTGCAGGTGTATGAGACTTGGGATTTCGCCATGGCGAAGATGTGCCAGCCCGCCTTGACGGGGTAAAGCCCTATTCCGCGCGCTTGGGCAGTTGGGTCACCTTGGACGTGTCGGGCAGGGTTTTCATCGCAGGTTTGGGCGCGTTGAATTCCGGCAGCATGGTTTCCAGTTCGTCCAGCAGGCGTTCCATCTGGGTGCGGGCGACGTTCTCGTCCAGTTCCATGCGGGTGATCCAGTTGGCGAATTCGGATTGCACGGCTTTGGCATGGGCGAGGCGTTCGTTGAAGCGGTCGATCTCGAACTGGCGTTCCTTGAGGAACGAGCGCGCGCGCTGGATGCGCTCCTCGGAATAGGCCTGTGCCAGATCGCGGCTGATATGGGACATCTTGGCCGCCAGTTCGAGGATTTCGGGCTCAAGCTTATCAAGGTCGGGGTGGTCGCGCATATACATCAGCCGGTCGCGGGTGTTTTCGAACGCGTCCATGGATTTGAACACGCCCTCGCGGTCGGCAGCATGAGCTGCGTGATAGGCGCGGGTGATGTCATCGACGCCGATTTCAAAAGACCGGTGCGAATTTTCCAGCCGCATCATCCGCCAGTTCGTCGGTAGGAAGAAGCACAGCGCGAGGGCAAAGATGGTAAGTCCGACTTGGGCGTAAATACCGGCATCAGGGATGGCGGCCCCGTTCCATTCCAGCGGCAGTGTCACCCACGGCACCACGCCAAAGGTTGCCAGCAGGGTGAAACCGATAAGCGCCACTGCAAGAACGCCGAACAGTACCAGCGCCGCGCGCTGCATCAGAGCGACGAATATCTGCGCCGCAAGATTGAAATGAGCCACCAGTCTTCCCCCAGAAGACGCGAAATAAGGTTAATGATACAGGGGCAAGATGCTGAACAGCAACGAAAATTGGAGGGGCGCGGTGATTTTCGCTAAATTGAGGGGATTTGGCGCGCCGATTGTTTCGCCTTTGGGATCAGTCCGTGGCGGTGCGGTGCAATTGTTCCGTGCGCCAACTGACCCAGAGGGAGGCGAGGATGCAGGCGGTGAACAGATAGAGACCCCATGCAGTCTCAATCCGGCCCACACCGATGCCTTTGGACAGCGTAATATAGAGCGCGATCAAAAAGATATCCGCCATGGCGAGCTTGCCCAGTACCGCCAGCAGGGGCGTCACCTTTGGCCCGAGGTAGCCCCAATGCACAAGCGCCAGCGCCACGGTTTTGGCAAAGGGGGCAAGCAGCGCGAAGAAGGCGACCACGAGGGCCAGAAATACGTCCGTGGACCACAGCGATTGCAGCCCCGTCAGGACCGAAATTTCCGTGAGGTTGAACAGCGGCAACAGGCCTGCGCGCATCAACGGGGCCCACCATGACAGCGGAAACAGAAATAGCAGTGACAGGTTGATCCAGCGATGCATCGGTGCCCTTGCGTATGTGGCGGATGGCTCTGTTTGCTGCGCAAAGGCGCCCACCCGCCACCCCTTTATCTGACCGCTTCGATCGGTCCGGTGGCGCGTCCGTGGATGAACTGGTCGACATAGGGATCGCCCGCCGCGTCCATGTCGGCAACGGGGCCGGTCCAGCGGATTTTTCCTGCGTGCAGCATCGCCACATTGTCGGCAATGGTGCGCACGCTCGACATGTCGTGGGTGATGGTCATCGTGGTTGCGCCCATCTCGGTCACGATCTCGCGGATGAGGTCGTTGATGACGCCCGCCATGATCGGATCAAGGCCGGTGGTCGGTTCGTCGAAAAAGATGATCTCGGGATCGGCGGCGATGGCGCGGGCCAGTCCGACGCGTTTCTGCATGCCGCCGGAAAGTTCGGCCGGTAGCCTGTCAGCCACATCCGGCGTCAGGCCAACGCGGCGCAGTTTGTCGATGGCGATCTCGCGGGCCTCCTCGCGCGGTTTGGCAAGCGAGCCGCGCAGCAGGCGGAAGGCCACGTTCTGCCAGACGGGCAGGGAGTCAAACAGCGCGCCGCCCTGAAACAACATGCCAAAGCGCGCGAGGAAAGCGTCACGGTCGGCTTTGGTAATATCCGTGCCGTCCACGGTGATTGTGCCGCTGTCGGCGGTGACGAGGCCTAGGACCGATTTTATGGCCACCGATTTTCCCGTGCCGGAGCCGCCGATGATGACCATTGAGGTGCCTTTGGCCACGTGCAGGTTCACGCCGCGCAGGACGTGGTTGCTGCCAAAAGATTTGTACACGTCGTTCAGCGTGATCATCGCGTGCCTCGTGTTGTGGGCGCGGATGCCTCCGGCGGGAGTATTTGGGACGAAAAGAAGGGGAAGGGGCGCGTCATATGGAGAAGAAGACCCCTGTGAGCACGAAGTTGGCGGCAAGGATCAGGACGGCGGCGGCTTCGACCGAGCTTTTGGTGGCGCGTCCGACACCTTGGGCACCGCGGCCCGAGTTCATGCCGAAATAGCAGCCCATCAGCGCGGCGATGCATCCGAAGACTGCGCCCTTGGCGAGAGAGGACGTGATGTCGCGCAGTTGCAGGAAGTCGACCGTGTTCTGGATATAGGCGGCGGCGTTGAAGCCCAGCGTACCTGTGGCCACGGCGTAGCCGCCGAAAATGCCGATGATGTCGCCGACACCGACCAGCAGGGGAACAACGAGTGTGGCGGCCAGCACGCGTGGGGCGGTGAGGTATTTCATCGGGTGGGTAGAAAGGGTGACCAATGCGTCGATTTGCTCGGTCACTTTCATGGTCGCGATTTCGGCGGCGATGGAGGAGGTGACCCGTGCGGCGATCATCAGGCCGACGAGGACGGGGCCAAGTTCGCGCACCATGCCGATGGCGACGATTTGGGGCACGACCGCTTCGGCATTGAAACGTGCGCCGCCCGCGTAGATTTGCAGTGCGAGTGCGCCGCCGGTGAAGATCGCGGTCAGGCCGACCACGGGCAGGGACAGCCAGCCGATGTTCAGCAGCGCGATGGCGAATTCACGCGGGTAGAAGGGCGGGCGCACCATATGTGTGAGGGTCGACCAAGCATAGCCGCTGACCCTGCCGATTGCGGCGAGGATGCCCAAGACAAGGCGGCCAATGGCGGCGAGCAGGCTCACGAGATGAAGCTCCGCTCGTAGCGTTGACCGAGTTGGGTCAGGATTTCGTAGCCGATAGTGCCTGCGGCCTCGGCCACCGTATCGACGGACTGGTGCGGCCCCATCAGTTGCAGATGCGCGGGATCGCGGCCCAGCGTGGTGACATCGGCGGTGATCAGGTCCATGGACACGCGTCCGACCACGGGGCAGGGCATATCGTCGGCATAAAGCGTGGCACGCGGCCCCATGGCGCGGATCAGCCCGTCGGCATAGCCGCCCGAGACGGTCGCGATCCGGCTGTCGCGCGGGGCGGTCCACGTGTTGCCATAGCCTACCGTTTCGCCCTGCATTACATCGCGTACCTGAATGACCGGCAGGTCCAGCGTCACCACAGGCTCTGCATCAATAAAAGGCAGCCCGCCATAGAGGCCGATCCCGGGACGCGTCATGTCGAAATGGTAGTCGGGGCCCAGCAAGGTTCCGCCCGTCGCCGCCAGGGAACGTGGTACGTCAAGCCCATCAGTCATGCCACGAAAGGCCGACAGTTGTTGCGCATTCATCGGGTGGTCGGGTTCGTCTGCACAGGCCAGATGCGACATGATCAGCGCAGGGCCCTGCGCAATGGCCAGATCACGCACGGCGGACCATTCGGCCGCTTCCATGCCAAGGCGGTTCATCCCGCTGTCCAACTGAATACCAAAGGGCGCGCCGGGCATAGCTTCGACATGGCGCAGCATCTGGTCAACCGAGTTCAACAGCGGGGTAAGGCGCGCCTCGCGGATCGCTTGCGTGTCGCCCACCATATGACCGGAGAACACAAAGATATCCGCGCCCTGTCCGATGCTCGCGCGCAGGGTTGCCCCTTCGGCAGCTGTGGCAACAAAGAACGTGCGCACACCGGCCCGTTGCAGCGCCTGCCCAACAACTGCCGCGCCAAGGCCATAGCCGTCGGCTTTGACCACAGCGCCGGTATCGCCCGTGCTCTGCCGGTCAAGCGCCTGCCAGTTGCGCACAAGCGCGCCAAGATCAATGGTAAGGGTTCCTGAACTCATAATCGCCTTCTTGGCACGCGCCCGTCCCGCGTCAACCCTTTATTACCGCATAGGCTGGCCATAGCCTGATGCGTCGCACCAAACGTGCCACTCTCTGCGCCCGAATTCTCTGTTCCAAAATATCCCGGGGGAGGCGTAGCCGGGGGCAGAGCCCCCAACGGTACAACTTCAACCAACCGTCGCGAGCGCTGGCGATCAGAACCCGACGTCGCTGTCGCCGCTGCCCTGCTGCCAAGGCTGCACGAGGTTGCCAAAGCGGGTAAAGCGACCTTCGAAGGACAGATCGACCGTGCCGATGGGGCCGTGACGCTGTTTGCCGATGATGACCTCGGCGCGGCCGTGCAGGCGCTCCATCTCTTCCTGCCATTTTGCCATGGCTTCCAGATCGTGATCACCGGGTTTTTCGCGTTCTTTGTAGTACTCTTCGCGGAACACGAACATAACCACGTCGGCGTCCTGCTCGATCGAACCGGATTCACGCAGGTCCGACAGTTGCGGGCGTTTGTCTTCGCGGTTTTCTACCTGACGGCTCAACTGGGACAATGCGATCACGGGGATGTTCAGCTCTTTTGCGATGGCTTTCAAACCCATGGAGATTTCCGCGATCTCTTGCACGCGGTTATCGGCGGTGCCGCGCACCAGTTGCAGATAGTCGATGATCAGCACGTTCAGCCCGTGCGTCCGTTTCAGGCGGCGGGCGCGGGCGGCAAGCTGGGCGATGGGAATCGCGGGCGTGTCGTCGATGAACAACGGGCAGGCTTCCAGCGCCTTGGCCGCATCGACAAAGCGGCGGAATTCGGTCTCGGTCATGTCACCGCGCCGGATCTGTTCGCTGGGCACTTCGGCGGCTTCGGACAGGATACGCGCGGCAAGCTGTTCGGCGCTCATCTCAAGAGAGAAGAACCCGACCACGCCGCCCTCAATCGCGCCTTCGGTGCCATCGGGTTTGACCCCGTGTTTATAGGCCTTGGCGATGTTAAAGGCGATGTTGGTGGCGAGCGAGGTTTTCCCCATCGACGGACGGCCCGCAAGGATCAGAAGGTCGGACGGGTGCAGACCGCCGAGCTTTTTGTCCATGTCGTTGAGGCCGGTGGAAATGCCTGCAAGCCCGCCTTCGCGTTGATAGGCGGCGTTGGCTACGTTGACCGCGTCGGTGACGGCCTTGAGGAAGCTTTGAAAGCCGCCTTCGGAACTGCCCTGTTCGGCCAGTTTATAAAGCGCCTGTTCGGCCTCGACGATCTGTTCTTTTGGTTCGGAGGCCACATCGACCTTGGCCGCTTTGGCGCTGATGTCGCGGCCCAGCTGGATCAGGTCGCGGCGCACGGCGAGGTCATAGATGATCTGCGCATAGTCCCTGACCGCGTAGGCACTGATCGCGGCCCCAGCCAGACGCGCAAGATAGGCCGGACCGCCCAGTTCCTTCAGGCCCTCGTCATCTTCCATAAAGGCTTTGAGCGTGACGGGGCTGGCCAGATTGTTCTTGGCAATCCGCGCGGCGGCAATTTCGAAAATGCGCGCGTGCACGGGGTCATAGAAGTGACCGGGCCCGATGATGGCAGCGACACGGTCGTAGATATCGTTATTGGTCAGGATCGCGCCCAGCAGTTGCTGTTCGGCCTCTGTGGAATGGGGCATGGTTTCGGCATCTTGCACTGCGACGCCGGTCGGATTGATCGCTGCGATCTCGTTCATGGCCGATACCTCTGGTTTTGTATTTTCTTGTCCACCACCGAAGGGGAGCAGATGACATATTTTCCGGTAGCTGCAAACAGGGCGTAACCCTGTTTGCAAGCCTGTGCGCAAACCTGTGGGTAATTGATAGTACCCCAAGGGGCGCGCAGATGTTGCGGTGTGTTTCGCCTAACCTACCACATGCAGAAAATCGGTGGAATGGGAATCGCAGTTACACACAGGCGATGCACATTTTTTATCCACAGATTTCTTGGCGCGGCGAGGCTTGCACAGCAGCTGCGGTCAGGAGCGAGCGGCCTGCCACGCGCGGGGATCGTTCAGGAACGCCTCGACCCCTGCAAGGGTGTCTTCGTCAAAGGCGTTCGAGGCGCGCGCCTCGGCCAGAACGTCCCACCATGTGCACAGGTGGTGCAGCGCAACCCCGTGATCGCCCAGTGTCTTTTCCGTTTCGGGGAAGATGCCGTAATAGAAGATCACCGCCGTATGCGCACAGGTGGCGCCGGTGTCGCGGATCGCGTCCACAAAGCTGAGCTTGGAGCCGCCATCGGTGGTCAGATCTTCGACCAGCAGCACGCGCTGGCCTTCGCTCATGTCGCCTTCGATACGTGCATTGCGCCCGTAGCCTTTGGGTTTCTTGCGCACATAGGTCATGGGCAGGGCCATGCGTTCGGCCACCAGCGCCGCAAAGGGGATGCCCGCGGTCTCGCCGCCTGCGATGTTGTCAAACGCCTCGAAACCCGCGTTGCGCATCACGGTCACTGTGAGGAAGTCCATCAGCGTGGCGCGGATGCGCGGGTGGCTGATCAGTTTACGGCAGTCGATATAGGTGGGCGAGGGCAGGCCGGAGGCCAGCGTGAACGGCTCTGCCGCGTTGAAGTGCACGGCCTTGATTTCCAGCAGCATGCGCGCTGTCAGACGCGCCATTTCTTCTTGGGTGGGATAGCTGGTGGGGATCATGGGGCAAGACTTTCGACTGGTTGGGCGTGTGGCCGGTGGCGGGAGCCTCCGGCGGGGATTTTTTGGAACAGAGAAGTTAACGGACGGACCACGCAACCTCGAAGCCGGGGTCGAAGACAGTGACGGGGCCGTCTTCTGTATCGACGTGGCTTGGCTGCGGGGCAGGGGTTTTCACAAGGGTCAGGGTCGCGTCGTTTTTCGGCAGCCCATAGAAGGCCGGACCGTTGAGCGATGTGAACCCTTCGAGCTTGTCGAGTGCGCCGTCTTCTTCGAACACATGGGCGAGGATCGCCATGGTGTTGGGGGCGGTGAAGCAGCCCGCGCAGCCGCAAGGCAGCAGTTTGTTCGCATCCGTGTGCGGCGCGCTGTCGGTGCCTAGGAAGAACCGTGCCTCGCCCGAGGTGGCGGCGGCGCGCAGGGCCAGTCGATGGCTTTCACGTTTGGCGACAGGCAGGCAGTAGTAATGCGGTTTGATGCCCCCCGCGAGGATGTGGTTGCGGTTGATCACGAGGTGGTGCGTGGTGATCGTCGCACCCAGCGAGTCATCCTGAGCGCGGGCATAATCGACCGCGTTGGACGTGGTGATATGTTCCATGACCACGCGCAGGCCGGGGGTGGCGCGGCGGACAGGGTCGAGCACCCGGTCGATGAACACGGCCTCGCGGTCGAAAATGTCGATGTCTGCATCCGTGACTTCACCGTGCACGCAGAGCGGCAGGCCGATCTCGGCCATGCGGTCGAGCGTGGCGCGGATGTTGTCGAAATTCGCCACGCCGGACGCCGAATTGGTTGTCGCCCCTGCGGGGTAGAGTTTGACGGCTTTGACCAGACCGCTGGCATGGGCGGCAGCGACGTCGTCGGGATCTGTGTCTTCGGTCAGGTACAGGGTCATCAGCGGCGCGAAATCGGCCCCTTCGGGCAGGGCCGCGAGGATGCGGTCGCGATAGGCCAGCGCCTGCGCGCCGGTAACGACGGGGGGCACCAGATTGGGCATGATGATGGCGCGGCCAAAGTGGCGGGCGCTGTGGGGCACAACGGCCCGCATCATGGCGCCATCGCGCAGATGCAGGTGCCAGTCGTCGGGGCGGGTGATCGTCAAACTATCCATGCAGGGCGCGTAGCATGGGGGCTTGGTCCGTTTCTAGCCCTCCTGCGCATCCTCGGACGGGTTTTGTGCGCTCTGCGCTTCTTGTTTGCGCTGCGCCTCAATTTCGGCGAGGCGGCGTTTGAAGCGGGGGGCCTTTTTCATGCGCGATGTGACATTGCGCACCATCATATAGGTAAGGTCGGTGCGTTCGTTTGCATCAAGCGTCGCCAGCACGCGGCGCAGATAGGCCGGATAGGTGCGGCGTGCGCGGTAGAGCTTGGCAAAGGTGACATCGTTCAGCGTCCCCTCGGCAGCGTGCACCAGCAGCGGTAGTAGCACCTGCATCTCGATCAGATCGCTTTGCAGCGCATCGCCCATATTGCGCAGGCGGTACTGCTGCACGCGGGGGCGGGTGAACAGAGCGGCATGCATCGCGTCAAGCTGTTCCTCGGGGTCATAGAGGACAAAGGCCGCATCGCAGGCATCCAGCATGTCGGGCGCGAACCCGTAGCGCGAGGTAAAGTCGGTGCGCCGCATTTCGAAGAACCGTTCGTCCCATTCGGTCACGCGGGGGTCCAGCGTCGCCTGCGGCTGGATCGCCAGCACGCGTGCACCCGGTGCCGCGACAGAGAAAGCCGCCGCCGCATAGCCGCCCGGACCCGCGCCATAGAACAGCACGGTTTCGAATTCGTCAAAGAACCCGTCATCAATCAGTCGGTCGAACAGGGCGATCACATTGCGGTCGCGGAACCATGTGTCGCCATCCGAGGCCACGCACAGATGTGCCCAGCCTTGATCGCGCACGAGGTTCCAACCCAGCGGTTCGGCCCCTTGGGACAGGGCGCGGATGCCTTGGATGGTTTCGAATGTTACGACAAGGGTCGACGCCCCGCGGACATAGGCCGCAAAATGTTTGCGGCCCAAGGGGCGGAAAAAACCGTGGTTTTTGGCGGTTTCCGCCAGTTGCGATAGCCATTCGCCCTTGGACAGATCGCCGAGATCAGGATCGAATGCGGTGTTTTCATCTTGCATAACAGTACCTCACAGTCCCGCCGATTCCCGAGCGGGTTTGGCGATAGCTAGTGCGGCAATGAGGCAGAATTAAGTAAAGATTGCGCGACTATTTTGCCGACGCGCGGGCGGCATTGGCAAATTTTACCATGAATTTCGCCCCGTTTTCCGGCACGGGGCGGGTGGGCGGCGTCATCAGCAATCGCCCGAACAGGGCGCGGAACGGTTCCTGTAGCATCAGCGCCTCGAAACGCGCCTTGCGCCATGCGACGGCATTGCTGTGCAGGGTGGCGAGGGTTGGATCGGCGTGCAAGCGCGCCAGTTCGCCATCCCGGGCGGCGTCATAGCGGCGGATGGTGTCGTCGGTATCTGTCGAGAAATTGCGTTCGACCCAGTAATCGGCACCCAAGATGTCGTCGGAATGCACAGCGCGCCCGCGATCCGCCTTGAGTACATAGCTTTCCATGGCACCAAGAGGGTAGTGGTTGATCTGCGCGAGGCCGTAGTTGGGGCGTCCGTAATTCGAGAAAATGCGCTTGGTCTTGAACTGGTCGTCCAGTGCGCGGCCATGGCCATCGAACCAGCGCGCGTCCGCAAGGCGGTCCTGTTCGGGGCTGCGCGGGCGGTGCACGCCGGGTTTTTTGTAGGTGCCGTCGTTGCGGTAAAGCGTTTTGAACATCGACGCGCGCCATGGCCAGTACAGGATTTCCGGCGCGCCCTTGGTGAACACCTCTGTCACGGGCCGGTCCTGATAGCGGACCTGATCGTTACAGCCGAACAACCGCCATGTCAGGGTGATCGCCGTTGCCTCGGGCAGGGCGGCGTGCAGGGCACTCAGCGTGCCGTCGCCTGCGTGGATGTTCACAAACTCGTCCACGTCCAGCGGCAGGATCCAGTCGGCCTGCTTGACGATGTCCATCTTGGCGGCCTGCTTCAGCGCGGTGAACTGGATGCCGCCCTGATCATAGGGGCCTTCGTTGCGCACATGGGTCAGGCCGCCCAAACTGGCCAGATGGTCCAGCATGTCATCGGTGCCATCGTCGCAATCATTTGAAAAGACGAGGAAATGATCAAATCCCACGGCGCGGTGATGGGCCAGCCATTCCAGAAGGAATGCCGCCTCGTTGCGCACGCACAGGATGGCGAGGTGGCTCATGCGCCTTCGGACTCGTCGGCCATGAAACACACGATGCGGCCCGCACTGACGCGGGGGTTATATGCCAGTCCGGCCTTGGTCGCGGCGGCAAAGACGCGCAGCGTTCCGTCATGGCCGATCAGGGACGGGTGCAGTTTGACTACCAATTGGCGCACGCCCTTGAGGGGCAGATCGTCCAGCAGGTCGGCCTCGCCCCCTTCGATGTCGCACAGGACGACCGTGGGTTTGACGGAGGACATTACCGTTTTCGCGTTCAGCATATCGACCGTTGTTTCCGTGCTGCCGTCGTCTTCGTCGCCCTTGAGGGACGAGGCCGCAAAGGGCGCGCGAACATAGAAGGGAACGGTCGATTTGCGCTTGCCCAGCACAGCATGGGTCAAAGTGACGTTGGAAATGCCGTTGGTTGCCAGCATCGCCTCGGCATAGGTTAGCAGGGCGGGGTTGCCGTCGTAGCCGTGGATTTCCGCAACCTTGCGGCGTTTCGCGATCATACCGGCGACAAAGCCAAGGCCGCAGCCCAGATCCAGCACGCGGTCATCGGCCCGCACCACCTTGAGCGCAGCGGTCGTCAGGTCGCGTTCGTAATTCCCCTCGCGCAGCAATCCGCGCACCTTGCCGGTGAGATAGTTGCCGTCCTTGGGGAATTTTAGCGCGCGGGACTTGATGAACCCTTCTGGGTCGATGGTTTTGCCGCCGTCCATCCTAGCTCTCCATATCTAGGGCGAGCGCATAGGCCACCCGCTCGGTCTCGGTCAGTTTGACCTTGAGTGCCTGTTCGTACAGGTCCTTGAATTCGGGGTTTGCGTGCAATTTGTCCGCCTTGGCGCGGTGCCATGCAAGGCCCTTTTCGTGCCAGCCGTGCAGGTTGTCATCCTGCATCAGACGGTCGTATTCGGCGCGCAGGCGGGGCAGGTTCCGCTTGATCGTAATGTCGCGGAAATCGGACCAGTCCATGCGGATCCAGTAGTTGATCCCGATGGACCGGTCGACGTGCAGAGCGCGGCCCCTCTGGCGCTTGATCAGGAAGCTTTCGGCGCTGCGCAAAGCGTAGTGATTGAGTTGAAGCAGGTCATAGCCGATTGACTTTTTCGAACTTCTCCAGCCGTTCTCGGCCACTTCTTTGGTCATATCCTTGCCAGATCCATTCACCCACGTCACTTTGCCCTTCTTTTCGGGCTTCAGCTTATTAGGGCGGTGGCAACTGATCTTTTCATAGGCACCGATGTTCTTGAACATGGTTTTGAACCCCCAGACCGTGTGCGGTTTGGGGCAGTATTTCGGGGCGCAGTGGTCGAACTGGTCGATCACGAACTCATCGGCCAGATCGGTCACGCCGTTATGCCCGAACAGCCGCCATGTCATCGCGACGTTGGTGGCATTGGGCACCGCGTCAAAGAAATCCTGCAAGGTGCCGTTGCCGGTGCGCACATTCATGAACTCGTCCACGTCGATATGGATGATCCAGTCGGCGTTCTTGATCACCGGTTCCTTCAATGACTGGTTCAGCGCGTATTGCTGGGGCGAGTTGCCCTTCCATTCGTCGTTGTTGCGGTGTTGCAGCACGCCCATCTCTTGCAGGCGGTCAAGGATTTCGCTGGTCCCGTCCTCGCACCCGTTGGTGTAGATCAGGAAATTGTCCACGCCCATGGCGCGGTGATAGGCGACCCATTCAACGATATAGGGGGCCTCGTTTTTCATGCAGCCGACGATCACATTGCCGCTGGACCCTTCGGGCAGTTTGCGCGGCGGGATTTCGGTGTAGGCGGCGGCCAATTCTTCCTCGTTCACCGCGCCCAGCTTGTTGTGCGGCGCGAAGGAGGACGCGCGCAGTTTCTCAAAGTTCTGCACAGCCAGCGGCGGCATCAGCGCGCGTGCCTGATCGGTCAGCCCGTCCTTTGGCGTCTCTTCAGCGGCAGCCGCAGGGGCGGGCGCTTTTGTACCGTTGAGGCGCGCAAGATCGGCCGCTTTGGTTTTGCGTTCTTCCTGCGTCGCCTTGTTGATGCGCCACATGAAACCCAGCAGATATTGCGAGGCGCGGAAGCCGAGTGTTGGGTCGGCCTCGGTCCATTCTTTCTTGGCGCGCGGGGCCTTGAACAGGTTGGCAGGCAGGTTGTGTGCCTTGGCCAGCGCGGCGTTCTGCGTGGCAAAGGTTTTCGAGATGGCGGAAAGAGACGCAGGATCAATTGCGTCGCCGTCGACCTTGATTTCGTTGATGAAAGAGCGCCAGAGCTGGCGCGGAAGAATACGCTTTTCCCCCTTGAGTACATCAAGGATCAGCGCGTTCAACAACCGCCCCCGTGCCATCCATGCCGCCGAGGGTGCCGCCGGTGGCGTCACCGCCGTGGCCTTGCCGATGGCACCGTCAATCTCGAACGCGGCGCGCAGTTCATCCGTGACGGTTTCGGCGGCAAAAGCGTCGGCATCATAGGCGCGGAACTGCACAGATCCTTCGCCAAAGACTGCTGTCCAGTGCCGTTCCAACGCTGCATAATCCAGCCAGAATGGTGCGGCCTGATTTTCAAGGAACACACCGGCCTGCGGGTTGATCTTGGGCGCTTCGGCCAGCGCGTCGGCCCACCATGCATCGGTGCCCGCCAGCGCCAGTTCCTGTTCCAGCGACACGCCGCGCCCTTCCATCACCTGCTCAGCATAGTGGCGGGTCAGAAGGCGCGCAGGCTCGTCCACATGGGCGATGATGCGAATGTCATCCGACAGCGGCGACAGCAGCGCCTTCAGCGTCTCAAGCTCGGACCGGGCGGCAAGGCTGACCCCCAGTTGCGAGGCTGACAGGATCAGGTGGTCGGGGGAGTGCTGTGCCACTTCGCGGGTCAGATCGGTTGCCAGCGTGTCACGCAGCACCTTCTGTTTGTCCGCCGTGATATAGCCGCGGTTATAGCGCAGCGGATCGATATGCGCAGGGTCCGTCACCGCCATATAAAGCCGCGTGTGGTTCTTGTTTCCGGGGCTGCGCGCATAGAGCACGCCCTTGGAAATAAGTTGGTCCCGTTTGGAGGCCAGCACCGATTGCAGGCGATCCGCCCCAACCTGTTCGAGCCCGATATGCAGGTGGATTTTCATCACACAACCTCGTTCAACTTGTTAACATTGGTCCGGCCCCACCAGGTCACGGGGATTTCCAGAAATCCACTGATCAGATCGCGTGCGGCGGGGTCGGCCACGTCATATTCCAGAAAATCGTCGTCATCGCGGAAGATCGCGCGCAGATGTGCGTAATGGGATTCGATCCACTGCATACGTTCGCTTGTGATATCGCCATAGCCTTCGGGCATCCCCGGAACAGGGGCGGTGGGCAGGCGCGCCGTGCCAAGGTCGGACCATGCCAGCATGGATTGCGACGTGGCAAATGTGTCCCTGTTCGAGGCAAGGAACTTGACCCCCGGATGGTGCGCACGGATCGCCATGATCAACCCGTAATCCATCTGCGGCCAGATCGAGCGGCCTTCGCGCAGCACGCTCATCTCGCTGATCGCGTCGAATTCGGTAAGGAACGCCGCGGGATCGCCGGTTTCGTAATAGCCGCGATACAGCAGGTCCGCGACAAAGGCCCCGTGCAGCGCCTCGTTCTCGGTTTGCTTGGTGCGGATGCGATGGTCGGCCACGTGACAGCCCGCGCGGCGCAACGCGCGCGCAAGGGTGGTCGTGCCCGTTTTCGGCAGGCCCAGATTGACCACACGCAAGGTCATTCGGCGGCTTCCAGCAGGCCCAGATCAATCAGCATCGCCTCTTCCTGCGGGGGCAGGGTCGAGGCGGCGCGCAAGTGCTTTTGCATGTCCTGATATTCGGGTTGCGCCAGAAGTTCGTCGCGCTTGGCGATATGCGCTTTCACGGCCTCTTTGTGCAGGGTGTTGATCTCTTTGTCTTTCTTCAGCTCGGCCAACGCCTTTTTCAGATCGGGCAGGTAGCGCTCAATCGACCGGTCTTCCCATGCGGGATCGTTACGCTCGCGCCAATAGGTGTCGTCGAACACGCGGTTCTCGCGGTTCACATCACCACGGTCATTCTTGACCAGATAGCTGTCGAGACTGCGCAGCGCGTAATGGTTCAGCGTCGCAAACTCCCGCGCGCCTTGCGCAGGAAAACGCCGGATGCGGCGCGGATTGGCGGCGACCAGAAACTTGTGCGGTACCTTGCGCCCCGACGCGTCGGTCCATTCGGGCCGCGCCTTGCCTTTCTGGAAGGGGCGGTGCGCGCCGTAATATTGCAGCGGAAAATTGTGGCGTACCAGCGACTTGACCTCGATCGCGGCCTCGCCACACCACAGGTCGGGATTGTGCGAGCGTGTGAATTGCCCAATCACCGGACTGTCCTCGAACGCATCCACACCGTCATTGGCAAAGAACTGGAAATTGACCGAGATCGCCTGCGGATCACCACAGGCCTCGACCAGAGCGGGGATGGTGTGATCGCCCACATGGATGTTCAGAAATTCGTCCACATCCGCGACCCAGACCCAATCGGCATTGATTACGATGTCCTGCTTGCGCGCGTCTTTCAGCGCCTCCATCTGGTAATTGCGCCCCTCGGCGGGGTTGGGCAGGTGCTGGCACAGCCCACGGTCGGCCAGCGCATCCAGCAACTTGTCGGTGCCGTCCGTGCAGTCGTTGGAATAGAACAGATGGTCGGTGACACCGATCAGCCGATTGAAGGCGATCCACTCCAACAGGAACGGGCCTTCGTTCTTCACGCAAGTCACAGCCGTTACGCGCATGCGCTCTCCGCCTCTATGTTGGGGTCAAACGCCCGCCGCCTCTGTCGGGCTCGGGTGCAGTGATGCCCCAAACCTCTTTTTCTGTGGTTAACACGTGTCTCCACATGCTGCTGCATCATGCCATTACACGCGAATCACGTCAACGATAAGCGCCCGTGCCCCTTGACGCGCGCCCGCCTTGGTGCAGTTTGGGTGCAAAGAGGGGGGCGGTACATGCCACAGATGGCTTCGATTGATGCGGTTCAGAAAATGCTGGGCGATCAAGGGTATGTATGTGACCGCGCCTTGGGTACGGTGGTGTTCCTCTCCTTGCGTCTGGGCCGGCCCCTGTTTCTTGAGGGCGAGGCGGGCGTGGGCAAGACCGAAATCGCCAAAGCTCTCAGCGCTGCCTTGGGGCGGCGGCTGATCCGGTTGCAATGTTACGAGGGGCTGGATGCATCCTCGGCGGTCTATGAATGGAACTTTCCGGCCCAGATGGTCGCCATCCGCACTGCCGAAGCGGCGGGTGCGGCGGACCGCACGGCGCTGCAATCGGAACTGTTTTCCGACGCATACCTGATCAAGCGCCCGCTACTGGATGCGATGCAGCCCGATGAAAACGGTGCGCCGGTCCTGTTGATCGACGAACTCGACCGCACCGATGAACCGTTCGAGGCGTTCCTGCTCGAAGCGCTCTCGGATTTTCAGGTCACCATCCCCGAACTCGGCACCGTCAAAGCCCCGGAACCGCCCATCGTGATCGTCACCTCGAACCGCACGCGCGAAGTGCACGATGCCCTGAAACGCCGCTGCCTTTATCACTGGGTGGACTACCCCGATTTTGACCGCGAGATGGACATCCTCAACGCCCGCGCGCCCGAAGCGTCCGAAACCCTCAGCCGCGAGGTGGTGGCCTTCGTCCAGAAACTGCGCACCGAGGATCTGTTCAAGAAACCGGGCGTGGCGGAAACCATCGACTGGGCCAAATGCCTGCTCGCGCTCGACGTGCTGACCCTCAGCCCCGAGGTGATCGCAGACACGCTCGGTGCCATCCTCAAATATCAGGACGATATCCAGAAACTGCACGGCTCCGAAGCCAAGCGCATTCTGGACGAGGCCAAAGCCACGCTTGAACCGGCATGATGTTTCTTTTGGCCATAAATACTGCGGGGGTCCGGGGGTGGAACCCCCGGGGGTGATCCATGCCGGAATACGCGCCGCTTGATCTGCCGGACGACCCGAAACTCGCGGGCAATATCACCCATTTCGCACGCGCCTTGCGCCGTGCGGGACTGCCGGTGGGCACGGGCCGTGTGATCGACGCGATAAGTGCGGTCTGCGCGGCGGGGTTCACGAACAAGCGCGACTTTTACTGGACGCTGCACGCCTGCTTTGTCTCGCGCCCCGAACATCGCGCTGTCTTCGCGCAAATATTCCGGCTTTACTGGCGCGACCCGCGGTATCTGGAACATATGATGGCGGCGATGCTGCCTGCGGTGCGCGGGGTGCAGGAAGACCGCAGCGCGCAAGCGGCGGAAAAGCGCGCCGCCGAGGCGTTGCTGGACGGGGCAGGCGCACCCGATATCCCCGAGGACGAAGAGGACGGCACCGAGATCGAGGTTGATGCGTCCCTCACCACCTCTGGCGAAGAAAAGCTGAAAACCCTAGATTTCGAACAGATGAGCACCGCGGAAATGGCGCAGGCCAAGGCGATGCTGGCCCGTATGGAACTGCCCGTTGACCCGCTGCGGTCACGCCGCGCCCACGGCGCACTAAGGGGGCGGATCGACCCGCAGCGCACCTTGCGCGCCGCCATGCGCTTTGGTGGCGAGATGCGTGATCTCAAGTGGAAGGCGCAGCGGCTGCGCTATCCCAATCTCGTGGTGCTGTGCGATATCTCCGGCTCTATGAGCCAGTATTCCCGTACGGTGCTGCATTTTCTGCACGCGGTCGCCAACGCCAAGGGGGCGGGCTGGGCCAAGGTGCATGCGTTCACCTTTGGCACGCGGCTGACCAATATCACGCGCCATCTGGCCACCCGCGACGTCGATGCCGCCTTGCGCGCCGCAGGGGCGGAGGCGCAGGACTGGGAAGGCGGCACGCGCATCGGCAGTTGCCTTGAGGCATTCAACCGCGACTGGTCGCGCCGCGTGCTGGGGCAGGGGGCGGTGGTGCTGCTGATCACGGATGGTCTGGACCGTGACGATCCCGACGCCCTGTCGCGCCAGATGCGCCGGTTGCACCTGTCGGCACGGCGGCTGATCTGGATTAACCCGCTGCTGCGGTGGGATGAATTCGCCCCCAAGGCGCGGGGGATTGCCGCCATGCTGCCGCATGTGGACAGCTTTCGCGCAGGTCATTCCATCGCCTCGCTTGAGGAACTGGCGCAGGTCATCTCGCAAGCGGATGATGTGGGCCAGCGCGATCGGCTGATGGCGATGCTGCCGGACTGAGCGGTTGCGGCGCACGCCATGTTTCAGGGTGCGCAGGCAGGTAAGAGTTTTGATTTGATAGGAAGATTAGCATGCACCCCCCGCGATCTGCGTGCAGATGACGGGGGATGCTTTGGCCTGAAGATCAGGCGAATGTTGCGGCGAACGTGTCGCGATAGGTGGCGGCAAGCTCGGACAGCGGGGCGGACGCGCTGCCGATCCAGACTGTGTCGCCGGTGAATTTACCGACCGTCTGGATGGGCACACCGGCTTGCGCGGCGGCGACCATCAGCGCCTCTGCCCGATCAAAACCGCACGCCACGAGATAGCGCGCCTGATCCTCGCCGAACAGGAAGGCGGTGTCGCCGCTGTCGAGGGTGACGCCAACGCCGCTGGCTTCGGCCAGTTCAAAAGCGGCCAGCGCCAGACCGCCATCGCTGAGGTCTGTGCAGGCGGTGATCATGTCGCGGTTGGCGCGGATGAAATCACCATTGCGCTTTTCGGCCTCCAGATCGACGGCAGGGGCGTCGCCATCCTGCCGCGAGAATACCTCGGACAGAAGGGCGGACTGGCCAAGGTGGCCCGTCGTCTCCCCAACCAGAAGGGCAACGTGGCCGTCACGCACATCGCAGCCGATCATATCATCAGGCGTGGCGATCAAGCCGACCGCGCCGATGGTGGGGGTTGGCAGGATCGCGGTGCCGTCGGTTTCGTTATACAGCGACACGTTGCCTGACACGATTGGCATGTCGAGCGCGGCAACCGCCTCGCCGATGCCTTTGATCGCACCGACCAACTGGCCCATGATCTCGGGCTTTTCGGGGTTGCCGAAGTTCAGGTTGTCGGTGGTGGCCAGCGGGGTGGCCCCCACGGCAGTCAGGTTGCGATAGGCCTCGGCCACCGCTTGGCGGCCCCCCATGACGGGGTTCGCCTTGACGTAGCGCGGGGTCACGTCAG
Source organism: Tateyamaria sp. 7Alg 36 (assembly GCF_059882455.1). Classification (NCBI taxonomy): domain Bacteria; kingdom Pseudomonadati; phylum Pseudomonadota; class Alphaproteobacteria; order Rhodobacterales; family Roseobacteraceae; genus Tateyamaria; species Tateyamaria sp. 7Alg 36. The sequence goes on from NZ_CM187613.1 coordinate 158,310, forward strand.
AGGTGAACGCCAGCGCCTTGTCGGTGCCGTGCACGCGCACGATGCCCGCCCCGATTCCGGGTGTCCGGGCGCTGTCGGCCATCACCATCGTGTCATATTGTTCGAAAACCCACGCTTTGGACGCGTAGTTCGGGCTGGCCAGCAAGGCGCGCAGCCCGTCGATGGGATCGACACTGACCACATCGGCCAGCGGCTCGGCCGCGGGCGTTTCCACCCATGGGCGGTCATATTCCGGCGCGGTGCTGGCCAGTTTGGACAGCGGCAGGTCGGCCATGGTTTCGCCGTTCAACTGGATCAAGAACCTGTCTTCTGCGATGGTTTCACCGACGATGGCGAAATCGAGGTCCCATTTCTCGAACACGGCTTTGGCTTCTGCCTCAAGCTCGGGGCGCAGAACCATTAACATGCGTTCCTGCGATTCCGACAGCATCATCTCGTAAGCGGTCATCGCGGTTTCGCGGACCGGCACTTTTTCGAGGTCAAGGCGGACGCCCAGCCCGCCCTTGTCGCCCATTTCGACCGCAGAACAGGTCAGGCCCGCGGCCCCCATATCCTGAATCGAGATCACGGCACCGGTCGCCATCAGCTCAAGCGTGGCTTCCATCAGGCGCTTTTCGGTGAACGGGTCGCCAACCTGCACGGTGGGCCGTTTTTCTTCGATGCTGTCGTCGAATTCGGCCGAGGCCATCGTCGCACCGCCAACACCATCGCGGCCCGTCTTGGCACCCAAATAGACAACGGGCATACCAACGCCCGAAGCGGCAGAGTAGAAAATTTTGTCCGCGTCGGCCAGACCGGCGGCAAAGGCGTTCACAAGGCAGTTGCCGTTATAGGCAGGGTCAAAGCGCACTTCGCCGCCTACGCAAGGCACACCGAATGCGTTGCCGTAACCACCGACACCGGCGACCACGCCGTGCACCAACTGGCGCGTCTTGTGATGTCCGGGTTCGCCGAAGGACAGCGCGTTCATTGCCGCAATCGGGCGCGCGCCCATGGTAAAAACGTCGCGCAGAATGCCGCCCACGCCCGTCGCCGCACCCTGATAGGGTTCGATGTAGGAGGGGTGGTTGTGGCTTTCCATCTTGAAAACCACGGCTTGACCATCGCCGATATCCACGACGCCTGCGTTCTCGCCCGGGCCGCAAATGACTTGCGGGCCTTCGGTGGGCAGGGTGCGCAGCCATTTCTTGGAGGATTTGTACGAACAGTGTTCGTTCCACATGGCCGAAAAGATGCCCAGTTCGGTGAACGTCGGCGTGCGGCCGATAATGTCCAAAATGCTGGCATATTCATCTTTGCTGAGGCCATGGGCGGCGATCAGTTCGTCGGTGATCATTGGTTCTGTCATGTCGTCCCCGCGGTCGTTTGCGCGTGTATTAGTGCACGCTTGCCCGAACGGAAAGGGGGCGCGCGCCTGTCTGTTTGCGTGCGGGGCGAGCCGTGTCGCGCAGGCCACTGAATAGGCAACGAAAAAGGCCGCCCTGCAAAAGCAGAGCGGCCCCGATAAAGCGTCCGGTCAGGCCGGACAGTACCACTTACAAGTTGATACGTACCGGTTCGTTACCTTCACCGGCCGAGGTCTTCTGTGCGAACAGTGTGTCTTCGGAGGCGTTCAGCGCGATGCTGCCATCCTTGACGGTGACGTCTTTGGCATCCGCGGTCAGAATGATGCGGTCAGCAACGAATTTGGTGGCCGGATCCACATCAATGATGATTTCTGCGCGGTCTTGGTTGTCGATGGAAAATTCTTCAATCTTGCCGAATTCCATACCCGAGGTCAGAAAGACCGACCCGCCGGACATTGCTTCCATTGTCGTTACATCGGCCGTTTTACCTTCCAACGTGTTTTCAGCGTCGTACATGACCGCGTGTCCCTCAGCCAACAGAGGTGCTGCTGTGAGTGCCAGTACGGTCGAGGCGATAAGTGCTGTCTTACGTTTCATGTCTAAACTCCTTTGTGTTTGACTACGGTGATACAACGGACGTCCGGCACATGCGTTCCAAGAAAATTGCATTTAAAATCAACGAAGTGTTGATGGAACTTTTGCGGCGCCGGAGTGTTTCCGGCGCCGCGCGGGCGCATCTGCGCGCCCCTGTGTGGTATGCTGCAAAAGCGGGCCTAGATCGCCACGCAATCGGCGTAATACTGCATCACACCATTCTCGTCTTCTTCGTGCACCAACCCGTGGATGTCCGTCTCGAAACCCGGGCATTCCTTGGCAAAGGCGCGGTTGAACTTGAGGTATTCGACAATTCGGCTGTTGAATACTTCGCCGGGGATCAGCAGCGGGATGCCGGGCGGGTAGGGGGTGATAAGGCTGGTGGTGATACGCCCGACCAGATCGTCGATAGGCACACGTTGCGTTTCGCGCCGTGCGATATGGGCATAGGCGTCCGATGGCTTCATCGCCGGTGTCAGGTCGGACAGGTACATATCAGTCGACAGAATCGCCACGTCGTATTTGGCATAAAGCGTGTGTACGTGTTGGCACAGATCGCGCAGGCCCATCGCCTCGTACCGGCGCTGCTTGGCGCAGAATTCCGGCATGGAGCGCCAGAGCGGCACGTTCTTGGCGTAGTCATCCTTAAACTGCTGAAGCGCAGAGAGCAGCGTGTTCCACCGTCCCTTGGTGATGCCGATCGTGAACATGATGAAGAAACTGTAAAGGCCGGTCTTCTCGACCACCACGCCATGTTCGGCCAGATATTTGGTGACGATGGACGCGGGAATGCCGTTTTCCTCGAACCGTCCGTCAAGGTTCAGACCGGGGGTAATCACGGTCGCCTTGATCGGGTCCAGCATATTGAAACCGGGGGACATGTCGCCAAAACCGTGCCAGCTGTCTTCGCCATCGGCCTGCTGCACGCCATCCGCGTCGGTGCGGCGCAGCACCCAAGGTTTGGCGTCAAACGCGCCTTCGGTGCCAAGGTCGTCCGGCCCCCAAACCTGGAACCACCATTCATCGGGGCCGTATTCTTCGTCCACCTTGCGCATGGCGCGGCGGAAATCGAGGGCTTCGGCAATGCTTTCCTCGACCAGTGCCGTACCGCCCGGAGGTTCCATCATCGCCGCCGCCACATCGCAGGAGGCGATGATCGAATATTGCGGGCTGGTCGAGGTGTGCATGAGGTACGCCTCGTTGAACAGGTGGCGGTCCAGCTTCTCGGACTGGCTGTCCTGCACCAGAACGTGGCTTGCCTGCGAAATACCGGCGAGCAGTTTGTGGATGGACTGCGTTGCGTAGGTAATGCTGTGTTTGGGACGCGCACGGTTGCGCCCCATCGAATGATAACCGCCATAGAATGGGTGGAAGGCCGCATGGGGCAGCCACGCCTCGTCGAAATGAAGGTTGTCCACGTAACCGTCCAGCATCTCTTTGATCGTTTCGGTGTTATAGAGGACGCCGTCATAGGTGGATTGGGTCAGCGTGATAACGCGGGGTTTGACCGTGTCCGCATCAATATGGGCCAGCAGTGGGTTGGCGCGGATCTTGGCGCGGATCGTTTCGGGCTCGAACTCTGACTGCTGGATCGGGCCGATGATGCCCCAATGGTTGCGCGTCGGTTTCAGGAAGACGGGAATCGCGCCGATCATGATGATCGAGTGCAGGATAGACTTGTGACAGTTCCGGTCGACCACCACCACATCACCGGGGGCGACGGCATGGTGCCAGACCATCTTGTTGCTGGTCGAGGTGCCGTTGGTCACGAAAAAGCAGTGATCGGCATTGAAGATGCGGGCGGCGTTCCGCTCGGACGCGCCGATGGCTCCGTTGTGGTCCAGCAGTTGGCCCAGTTCCTCGACCGAGTTGCACACATCGGCGCGCAGCATGTTTTCGCCATAGAACTGGTGATACATCTGCCCGATAGGGGATTTCAGAAAGGCAACGCCGCCCGAATGGCCCGGACAGTGCCACGAATAGGATCCGTCCTCTGCATAGTCGAGCAGCGCCTTGAAGAACGGCGGCTGGATGCTTTCGAGGTAGGACTTCGCCTCGCGCAGGATGTGGCGGGCGACGAATTCCGGCGTATCCTCGAACATATGGATAAAGCCGTGCAACTCGCGCAGGATGTCGTTGGGCAGGTGGCGCGAGGTCTTCGTCTCGCCATAGATGTAGATCGGCACATCCTCGTTCTTCCAGCGAACCTCTTCGATAAAGTTGCGCAGGTCGAGTACCGCCTGATCCAGATCGTCGCCGGGGGTGAATTCCTCGTCATCAATGGACAGGACAAAGGCGCTGGCGCGGGATTGTTGCTGGGCGAACTGGGACAGGTCGCTATAGCCCGTGACGCCGACCACCTCGAAGCCTTCGGCCTCGATCGCTTCGGCCAAGGCGCGGATGCCTAGGCCGGACGAGTTGTCGGAGCGAAAATCCTCGTCAATGATGATGACCGGAAACCTGAATTGCATGCTGTTCGCCTTTGCTGGTCGGGCGCGTCTGTTATTTGCGCCAACCGAGTTGTTTAGAGAGGTCCGTGCCCTGTCAAGCAGACGCTGCTTGAGCTGCGCTATTGGGCATATTTTCGGGGGCGCAAAAAAAAGGCCGAGCATAAAGCTCGGCCAAGTCCAACAGGGAGGTGAAGACAGGCACATATGCGCCGTGCATCTTCAAGAGGCGAAATAGGGACGTGGTTGCCCGCAATCAAGGCAGTTTGTGAACGGTCGATGTCAAAGCTGATATGCAATTAGCGCATAGCTTCGGCATTATCCTTGTCCCTCAATACTTTACGGTATGCGATGATCTCTTCCTGAACGAAATCACGGAAGGCAGCGATGCGTTTTGATTGCCGCAACTCCTCGGGATAGGCGAGGAAAACGGGAATATCGACCGACTCAACGTCCGGCAGCACCTGCACAAGGCGCGGATCCTCGACGCTGACATAGTCGGGCAGAATCCCAAGGCCGAGATCCTGAAGCACGGCCTGAAGCACCCCGAAATAGTTGTTCACGGTCAGAAGGCTGCGGACATCATAGGTCAGCAGTTGCTGGACCAGCGATGAACTGGCCCCCACTTGTGTGGCGGTGACGCTTTGGCAGATCAGGCGGTGGTACAGCAGATCATCCAGCGATTCCGGCGTGCCGTTCTTGTCCAGATAGGCTTGGGTGGCGAACATCTGCATCTTCACCGTCATCAGACGTTTGCGGATCAGGTCGGCTTGGCTTGGTTCCTTCATGCGGATCGCTACGTCGGCCTCGCGCATGGGCAAGTCGAGCACGCGTTCTTCGAGCATCAGATCGACCCGCAGATCGGGGTAGCGTTCATAAAGCTTCACCAGACGCGGGGCGAGCCAGAGCGTACCGAAACCAATCGTGGTGGTCACGCGCAGATCGCCATAGACTTCTTCGTCACTGTCGCGGATGCGCGCACTGGCCGTGTCGAGCCGTTTGTTCATCGCGCTGGTGGCGTCAAACAGCAGTTCGCCCTGTTCCGTCAGGATCAGGCCGCGTGCATGGCGGTGGAACAGCGTGGCGTTCAGCGATTCCTCAAGCCCGCGTATCTGGCGCGATACCGCAGACTGGCTGAGGTTCAGTTTGTCACCCGCATGTGTTAGGCTGCCAGCATCGGCAACGGCGTGAAAAATTCGCAGCTTGTCCCAGTCCATCCGTACCATACCCATTTGCGTCACCCTTACTTTACGCGATTTGCCGCGCTTTCACAGCTTGGGAAACCCTTGAACGTTAAAGATGTAAAAAATGTTGTATACAGGTCAGCCTTTGTGACCTATCGTCGCGGTAAATTTATGCGAAACTACTGATTGCTGGGGAGGCTGTCACATGAGCACGCAGAAGATTTCTCTGAACGACCGTTATGATCTGGAAAAAAGCCCTGTTTTGCTGAACGGGACGCAGGCGCTGGTGCGGCTGATGCTGATGCAGAAGGCGCGCGATGTAGCGGCGGGGCTGAACACGGCGGGTCTGGTGACGGGGTATCGTGGGTCGCCCTTGGGCGCGGTCGATATGCAGATGACGCGTGCGCTCAAGACATTGACCGCGTCTGACATCACCTTCCAACCCGGACTGAACGAGGATCTGGCCGCCACCGCCCTGTGGGGCGCGCAGCAGGCCGAGGTTCGCGGTGAGGGGAAATATGACGGTGTGTTCGGCCTGTGGTACGGCAAAGGGCCAGGGGTGGACCGTTCCGGTGACGTGATGCGTCATGCCAATATGGCCGGATCGTCGCGCCATGGCGGTGTGCTGATGGCAATGGGGGATGACCATACCGGCGAATCCTCGACCGTGCTGCACCAGTCCGAATTTGCGATGGTCGATGCCTATATGCCCGTGGTGTCGCCCGCCGGTGTGCAGGAAATCCTCGACTACGGTCTTTATGGTATCGCGCTTAGCCGTTTTGCCGGTGTGTGGGTCGGCCTTAAGACGATGAAGGACACGGTCGAGGCAACAAGCGTGGTGGACGGTGATCCGCACCGCATGTCCTTTGTCACGCCCGACTACCCGATGCCCGAAGGTGGGCTGAACATCCGCCTGATTGACGAACGTATCGCGCAAGAGGTTCGTCTGATTGATCACAAGCGGGTCGCCGCAGAGCTGTTTGCCAACGTCAACAAGATGGACAAGCGGATGTGGGGCAAGCGCGGGGCCAAGATCGGCTTTGTCGCGGCGGGCAAGAACTGGCTTGATCTGGTGCACGCCATGTCCCTGCTGAACATCGACGCGGCCGAGGCCGAGCGGCTGGGGATCACGACATATAAAGTGGGTCAGACATGGCCGCTGGATATGAAGGGGTTCAACGACTGGGCTGAAGGGCTGGATCTGGTCGTGGTGGTCGAGGAAAAGCGCAAGTTGCTTGAGGTGCAGATCAAAGAGGCACTCTATGGCACGCCCAATGCGCCACGTGTCTATGGTGGCACCCGCGACGGGGCGGTGTTCTTTCCTGCCACATGGGCGCTCGACCCGATCGAGATTGCAGAGAAGCTGGGCAACGTCCTAATGGAAGAGGGGCGCGAGACCGACGGTATCAAGGCAGGTATTCTGGTTTTGGACGAGGCGCGCCGCTCTGACAATGCCGAGGAGATTGCCGCGCGGCTGCCCTATTTCTGTTCGGGCTGTCCGCACAACTCTTCCACCAAGGTGCCGGAGGGCAGTCGCGCCTATGCGGGCATCGGCTGTCACTTCATGGTGCAATGGATGGACCGCGAAACCTCGGGCTTTACCCATATGGGGGCCGAAGGCGCGAACTGGATCGGCGAAGCGCCGTTTTCCAAGCGCCCGCATGTGTTCCAGAACCTTGGGGACGGCACCTATAACCACTCGGGTGTGCAGGCCATTCGTGCCGCTTTGGCGGCGGGCACCAATATCACCTACAAGATCCTCTATAATGACGCTGTCGCGATGACGGGGGGGCAGGACAACGAAGGCGGTCTTGATCCCTATCGCATCGTGAACGAAGTGCGCGCCATGGGCTGCGAGAATATTGCGGTGGTCTATGATGATAAGGAAGACGTCGATGTCGCGCGCTTCCCAGCGGGGGTTCCCGTGCACGAACGCGCCAATTTGCAAACCGTGCAAGAGCAGTTTGCAAAGACCGAAGGCGTTAGCATCATTGTGTACATCCAGACCTGCGCGGCGGAAAAACGTCGTCGTCGCAAGCGGGGCACGTTCCCCGACATCGACAAGCGCGTGTTCATCAATACGGATGTCTGCGAAGGCTGCGGTGACTGCGGGGTGCAATCGAACTGTGTGTCCATCGTCCCGAAAGAGACGGAGTTGGGGCGCAAGCGGGCGATTGACCAATCAAGCTGCAACAAGGACTTTTCCTGCGTCAAAGGGTTCTGTCCTTCCTTCGTCACGCTCAATGGCGCTCAGGTGAAGAAACAGGCGACCACCACGCTGGACCTGCCTGACCTGCCCAAACCCTTGCTGCCCGCCATTCGCGGCACGTGGAACGTGGTTATCACCGGCGTCGGCGGTACAGGTGTTGTCACCATTGGCGCGGTTATGGCGCAGGCAGCCCATATCGACGGCAAGGGCGCTGGGATGATGGAGATGGCCGGACTGGCCCAGAAGGGCGGCGCGGTGCATATCCACTGCCGTCTGGCCAACGATCCCGCAGACATCAACGCGATCCGCGTCGCCACCGGAGAGGCGGACGCCCTGATCGGGGGCGATCTGGTTGTGAGCGCTGGGGCCAAGACGCTGGGGCTGACCGCCTCGGGGCGGACGGGCGCGGTGGTGAATAGCCACGAGATCATCACGGGTGATTTTACCCGCAACACCGAATTTGCGCTGCCGACCGACCGTCTGGCCCTCGCGCTTGAGGCGCGTATGCAGGGGCGTGTGGACCTGTTCGACGCATCGGAACTGGCGCGGGCAACGCTGGGCGACTCTATCTTTTCCAACATGATGATCTTTGGCGCGGCGTGGCAGCGCGGGCTGGTCCCGCTTAGCTTTGATGCGATCATGCAGGCGATTGATCTGAACGGCGCGGCGGTCGACAAGAACAAGCGCGCTTTTGACATCGGGCGCTGGGCGGTGCTGCACAGCGAGGAAGCGGCGCGGATCATCGAACCCAAGGTGATTTCGCTGCCCAAGACGTTGGACGACAAGATCGCCTATCGCGCCGACCATCTGACTGCTTACCAGAACAAGCGGCTGGCCAAGCGCTATCGCACGATGCTGGACAAGATCACCGATACAGAGGTGAAAGAGGCCGTCGCAAAAGGCTATCACAAGCTATTGTCCTACAAGGACGAGTACGAGGTGGCCCGCCTGCATCTTGAGACCGAGGCCAAGGCGCGCGCCCAGTTTGACGGCGATTTTTCGATGACCTTCCACCTTGCACCGCCTTTGCTGTCCAAGACCGGCGCAGACGGGCGGCCCGTGAAAAAGGAATACGGGCAGGGCATGTTGCGCGCCTTCAAGGTTCTGGCGCGGCTAAAAGGGTTGCGGGGTACGCCGCTTGATCCGTTCGGACGGACGGAGGAGCGCCGCATGGAGCGTGCGTTGATCAAACAGTACGAACGCGACATGGCGAAAGTGCTGCCGTTGCTGAGTGATGACACGCGCGCGGCGATCACGGCGCTGGCGGCACTGCCGCTGGACATTCGCGGCTATGGTCCGGTGAAAGAAGCCGCCGAAGCCAAGGCCGCCAAACGGCGCGAGGAGTTGCTGGCGGTGATCCAGTCGGGCGGTAGCCACAGTGCGCAAGCCGCCGAATAGGGCTGTCATGCAGACGTCTTAAATCCTTGGCACAAGGCGCAACCGGCAGTAAAGCTAGGCCCCAAATTGGCCCAACCGGACCGCGAGTCGAGATGACCAGAAGCGAACGCCAGATTGCCCGCGAAATCTCCTATGCCCATTCGGCAGAGACGAAGGGCGGGCGTGCCTTGATCCGGTTGATGGAGAATTCCACCGGACGGTTGCGGCTGATCAAGCGGGCGGCGGGGTACGAGAACGAAGTCGCCGCGGGGCGGGACTTCTGGCAGGTCATGGTGGAACGCTATGGCCTGACGCTGGATGTGATCGGCGGGTCACTGTCCAACATCCCCAAGGACGGGCCGCTGATCCTGATCGCGAACCACCCCTATGGGATTTTGGACGGGATGATGATGGGCCATATCCTTGCGCAGGCGCGCGGGGATTTCCGCATTCTGGCGCACCGGATTTTCCGCAAGGCCGAAGACCTGAACAAGATCATCCTGCCCATTTCCTTTGATGAAACCAAGGAAGCGGTGCAGCTGAATATCGAAACCCGCAAGACGGCGCTGAACTATCTGGCCGGGGGCGGGGCGATTGGCATCTTTCCGGGTGGAACGGTCAGCACGGCGGTCAAGCCGTTCTCCAAACCCATGGATCCGGGTTGGCGCGGGTTCACAGCGCGCATGGTGGCCAAGTCCAACGCGACGGTCGTGCCGGTCTATTTCGAGGGGCACACCAGCCGCTTGTTCCAGATTGCCAGCCATATGCATTCGACGCTGCGCATGGGCTTGCTGATCCGCGAGTTCCGCGAACGTGTTGATACGCCTGTAAAAGTTGTGATCGGAGAGCCGATAGACCGCGCACGACTCGACCCGCTGGCCAAGGAGTCCAAAGCCATGATGGAATTCCTCCGAAAAAGCACCTATGAGCTTGCTCCAGGTCCGGTGAAGTCTTTCGATCTGGGCTATGAATTCGAGAACAAGCATCGCGGGCCAGCAGCCTGAGCGGTGTGATAACTGGGGCCGGAGGCCCGCATCATGGCGATAGGTATTTTTGATTCCGGACTGGGTGGGCTGACTGTGATGTCCGCCGTGCAAAAGCGTTTGCCGGAGGTGGAGTTTGTCTATCTCGCAGACAGCGCCCATGCGCCTTACGGTGTGCGCACGGCAGATGACATTTTTGAACTGACCTGTGCAGCGGTGCAGCGTTTGTTCGATGCGGGCTGCGATCTGGTCATTCTGGCGTGCAACACGGCCTCTGCCGCAGCGCTGCGCCGGATGCAGGAATCGTGGGTGCCTGCGGACAAACGTGTATTGGGTGTCTTTGTGCCGATGATCGAGGCGCTGACCGAACGGCAGTGGGGCGACAACTCTCCTCCGCGTCAGGTGGCGGTGCAGCATGTGGCCCTGTTTGCCACGCCCGCCACTGTAGCGAGCCGTGCGTTCCAGCGTGAACTGGCATTCCGCGCCATCGGAGTGGATGTCGAGGCGCAGGCCTGTGGCGGTGTCGTCGATGCGATCGAAGAGGGTGATATGATCCTTGCCGATGCATTGGTGCGCAGCCATGTCGATGCGTTGAAGCGCAAGATGCCCAAACCGCAGGCGGCCATTCTGGGCTGTACCCACTATCCGTTGATGCAGGACGTGTTTCAGGATGCGCTTGGCGCGGATGTTTCCGTCTATTCGCAGGCGGAGCTGGTGGGCGAAAGTCTGGCCGATTATCTGGAACGTCACCCCGACAAGATGGGTACTGGCAATGCCGCCTATCTGACCACGGGCGATCCTGTGCGCGTCAGCCAGCGCGCCACGCAATTCTTGCGACGACAGATCACGTTTGACGCTGCCTGATCTGTAACTCCGTTTTCTTGAAAGACCGACATGACCTATAACATCGCAATTCTGGGCGCCTCCGGCTATACGGGTGCCGAACTTATCCGGCTGATCGCCGGACATTCCGAGATTGAAATCAGTGCCTTGGGGGCCTTTTCGAAGGCGGGGCAGAAGGTGTCGGAGGTGTATCCGCATCTGCGCCATCTGGACCTGCCCGAAATGGTGCCGTTTGACGACATCTCGTGGGACGGGATCGACCTGTGCTTTTGCGCGCTGCCGCACAAGACCAGCCAAGAGGTTATCAGCGGCCTTCCCAAGTCGCTGAAGATCGTGGACCTGAGCGCCGATTTCCGGCTGCGCGACCCCGAAGAATACGCGAAATGGTACGGCAACGCCCACAGCGCGGTCGAGATGCAGGGCGAAGCGGTCTATGGCCTGACCGAGTTCTATCGTGATGAGATCGCGCATGCGCGGCTGGTGGCCGGCACGGGCTGCAACGCGGCCACGGGGCAGTTTGCGCTGCGCCCGTTGATCGCCGCCGGTGTCATTGATCTGGACGAGATCGTACTGGACCTGAAGGCGGCCGTGTCGGGGGCAGGGCGCGCGCTGAAAGAAAACCTGCTGCATGCGGAGTTGAGCGAGGGTTATCACGCCTATGCGCTTGGCGGGACGCACCGGCATCTGGGCGAGTTCGATCAGGAGTTTTCAAAAGTGGCGGGGCGCGACGTGCGCATCCAGTTCCAGCCACATCTGATACCGGCGAACCGCGGCATCCTTGGCACGGCCTATGTGCGCGGCGATGCGCAGGCGGTGCACGATACGCTGGCCGCTGCCTACGAAAACGAGCCGTTTATCGAAGTGCTGCCCTTCGGCGAGGCACCCAGCACGCGGCACATTCGCGGATCGAACTTCTGCCATATAGGTGTGGCGGCGGACCGTTTGCCGGGCCGTGCGGTGGTGGTTGCGGCACTTGATAACCTCACCAAAGGGTCATCGGGCCAAGCGTTGCAAAACGCCAACCTGATGTTAGGTATACCAGAGACCGAGGGGCTGATGATGGCCCCGCTGTTTCCCTGAGGTTCTGACCCGCGATGAAAAGCCTGAAAAAGCAACGCCGTATCCAGATCGTCGCCATGGCAGCCGTGGCGCTGACCGTGTCGACGGTGCTGATCGGCTATGCGATGCGCGACGGGATCAACTTTTTCCGCGCGCCCAGTCAGGTGATGGCAGACCCGCCAAGCCCCAGCGAGACGTTTCGCATCGGGGGCTTGGTTGCCGAAGGGTCGCTTGTGCGGGGACAGGGCGAATCGATCCGCTTTGAAGTGACGGATGGCGGGGCGAGCGTGCCGGTCGTCTTTACCGGCGTGCTGCCGGACCTGTTTGAGGAAAACCAAGGCATGGTCGGCACGGGGCGTTATGTGAACGGCGTCTTTGAAGCCTCTGAAATCCTTGCCAAACATGACGAGACATACATGCCCAAGGAAGTGGTGGACGCGCTGAAGGATCAGGGCGTTTATCAGGACCCCAACGGCTAGCGCGCGCTTAGGTTAACTGGCGTTAACCGCATTTGCATCACGATTCCGCCCAAGCAAGTTCAACCTTGGGGGCATGATGCAAACCGTCAGACAGATTGCGAAAGAGATAGTGGACCGCGAGGGCGGCTACGTGAACGACCCCGACGATCCGGGGGGCGCGACCAATTTTGGCGTGACGATCCACACGATGCGCCGCCTTGGCCTTGATTTGGATCGCGACGGGGACATTGACGCTTACGACGTGCGGCGCCTGACACGCGCGCAGGCCGTCGATATCTTTGTGACCCATTATTTCGAGCGACCGTTAATCGCGGAATTGCCGGAACCTCTCCAACCCACGGTGTTTGATATGTACGTGAATGCGGGGGGCAATGCGGTGAAAATCCTGCAACGGTTGTTGGGCGAGATGGGCTATGCCTGTGTGGTGGACGGGGCATTGGGACCGCAGTCGATTGCCGCCGCCCGCGCCGCGTTCGATGCCGCGCCGCGCCATCTGGTGGACGCCTACGGGATCGCGCGGCGCAACTATTACTTCCGTATTGCCGACCGCCGCCCCGCGAGCCGCAAATATGCGATGACCCGCGCGCGCAACAAGGGCGGCTGGATCAAACGGGCCGAGGAGTTCATTGCACCGCGTTTCCACCTGAGCGCGGCGCAGTTTCAGGAAAGGGTTGCGGCATGGGGATGATGGAACGGGTGCTGGGGCTGCTGTTCGGGGGCGGCGTGAATGTGGTGCGCGAAACCGCAGAAGTGTTTCGCGAGAACGCCGAAGCCGGATCGGTGCGTGCCACCGAGATCCAGACGCAGGCAATGCAGGAATATGGTGCGGAGTTTCTGGTGCCACGGCAGGGATCGTTTGATCGCTTTATGGACGGGCTGAACCGTCTGCCGCGTCCTGCGCTGGCGCTTGGAACGCTGGGGCTGTTCGTGTCGGCGATGGTGGCGCCCTTGTGGTTTGCCGAGCGGATGCAGGGCATCGCGCTGGTGCCAGAGCCGCTTTGGTGGCTGTTGGGGGTGATTGTGTCCTTCTATTTCGGGGCGCGTCATCAGGTGAAATCGCAACAGTTCCAACGCGAGATTGTCGGGACCATGAAACATGTGCCGCAGGTCATGGAGAACGTGGCAGCGCTGCGCAAACTGCGCGCGAGTAGTGTCGGCGCGGCGGATACAGGCGAGGACGTGCGGCTGACGGCGGCGGCGATCCTGCCGGACGGGAACCCCGCGTTGGAGGAGTGGCGCCGCGTGGCGTGATGTCGGTGCGGGGAACGGCGGCGGTGTTGGGGGCGCTGCCCCCGGCCTTCGGCCTCCCCCGGGATTTTTTGGAACAGAGAAGAAGGGGCGTGTCGCGGTTGTGATGCGCCCTTCTTCTTTGTCGCATTGGCGGGCTGGATGGTTTGGTCTATCACATCGGTATGATTACAGAACTCGGACATTTCGCCCTTATCCTCGCCTTTCTGGTGGCTTTGGTTCAGGCCCTCGTGCCGCTTTATGGCGCGTGGCGTCGGGATGCGCGGTTGATGGCGGTTGCCGAACCTGCGGCGAGCACGCAATTCCTGTTGATCGCCTTTGCCTTTGGCGCGTTGATGTATGCTTTTGTCGTGTCGGATTTTTCGCTGCGATTGGTGGTGTTGAACAGCCATTCGGCCAAGCCGATGCTGTACAAGATTTCCGGCACATGGGGGAACCACGAGGGGTCGATGCTGCTGTGGGTGTTGATCGTGGCGCTGTTCGGGGCCACGGCGGCGTGGTTCGGTTCGAACTTGCCGCCCTCGCTGCGCGCACGTGTGTTGGCCGTTCAGGGGGCGATCGGCGTGGCGTTTTTGGCCTTTATCCTGTTCACCTCGAACCCGTTTATGCGCCTTGCCGTGCCGCCCTTTGACGGGCAGGATTTGAACCCGCTGTTGCAAGACCCCGGTTTGGCGTTCCATCCGCCGTTTCTGTATCTGGGCTATGTTGGATTAAGCATGGCGTTTTCCTTTGCCGTTGCGGCCCTGATCGAAGGGCGCGTGGATGCGGCATGGGGGCGTTGGGTGCGTCCTTGGACATTGGCTGCGTGGGTGTTTTTGACCATCGGCATCGCCTTGGGGTCGTGGTGGGCCTATTACGAGCTTGGCTGGGGCGGGTTCTGGTTCTGGGATCCGGTGGAAAACGCATCGTTCATGCCATGGCTGCTGGCAGCAGCGCTTGTGCATTCGGCCATCGTGGTGGAAAAGCGGGAAAGCCTGAAATCGTGGACCATTCTGCTCGCCATTCTGGCCTTCGGCTTTTCGCTGATCGGGACGTTTATCGTGCGCTCGGGGCTGCTGACCTCGGTGCATGCCTTTGCCAATGATCCCGAACGTGGCGTGTTCATCCTGATGATCATGGGCTTTTTCATGGGCGGGGCACTGGTGTTGTTTGCCCTACGCGCGGGCGCGATGGAGGCGCGGGGTGTCTTTGGCATGGTCAGCCGCGAAAGCGCGCTGGTGGCCAATAATGTGCTGCTGGCGGTGTCCTGTTTCGTGGTGTTTGTCGGCACGATGTGGCCGCTTGTGGCCGAGATGTTCTTTGACCGGAAACTGAGTGTCGGGCCGCCATTCTTTAACCTCGCCTTTACGCCTTTCATGGTTCTGTTGGGGCTGATCCTGCCGGTCGGCGCGATGATGCCGTGGAAGCGCGGCAGTTTGGCAAAGGCGGCATGGCCGCTGCGCTATGTCTTTGTGCTGGCTGTCGCGATTGGCGGGCTAGCATGGGCCTTGCAGACGGGGCGCAGTCTGATCGGGCCCATGGGGGCGTTTCTGGGCGCTTGGCTTGTCATGGGGGCCATGGTCGATATTGCGAGCCGTACCGGTCAGCGGTTCAACGCAGCGCGGCTGCTGCGTCTGCCACGGTCGGACTGGGGCAAAGCGGTGGCGCATGCAGGGCTTGGCATTACGATGCTGGGGATTGCGGGGCTGACCTCTTGGCAGTCCGAGGATATTCGCGTGGCACAGATCGGTGCGCCGTTCGAGGTGGCAGGCTATACGCTGACCCTCGACAAGGTCGAAGAGGGGCAGGGGCCGAATTATCTGTTCACCAAGGGCTTTGTGACGCTGGCCAAGAACGGGCGGCAGATCGCGCTGATGGAGCCGGAAAAGCGTATTTATCCCGTGGCGCAAATGCCGACGACCGAGGCGGCAATCGACTATAACCTCGCGCGCGACGTCTATGTGGTGATCGGTGATGCGCAGGATAATGGCGGCTGGGCTGTGCGCACCTATATCAAGCCGCTGACGAACTGGATCTGGATCGGCTGCGCGCTGATGGCCTTGGGCGGTTTCCTGTCGCTAAGCGACCGGCGGTTCCGCGTGGCTGCAGGGGCGCGCAAAACGCAAACGGTGCCTGCAGAATGAAACGTCTGAGCCTCGCCCTTTGGTTTGTGATGTGTTCGGCGGCGCTGGCGCTTGATCCGACGGAAATGCTGGACGATCCGGCGCTAGAGGCGCGAGCGCGGGGGCTGGACCATGCGTTGCGCTGCGTGGTGTGCCAGTCGGAATCTGTGGCGTCCTCCAACGCGGATTGGGCGGTGGAGACGCGGCGCGTGATCCGCGAGCAGGTCGTGGCGGGGCAAAGCGATGCGCAGATCGTGGATTTCTTTGTCGAACGCTATGGCGAGTTTGTATTGATGACGCCGCGCTCGACAGGGTCGAACTGGCTGCTTTGGGCGGCGGGGCCGCTGATGTTCCTGCTGGCGGCAGGGATCGGCGTCTTCTACCTGCGCGGGCGTGCCACGGCCCCTGCGGCCACCGATGAAACCCTGACCGAGGATGAATCCAGACGGCTGGCCGAAATACTCAAGGACTGACGGCGCGTCGGGGCTTTTCTAAACCATTTGGTTTGCTATGCATGGGGATACCCCGAACGGGCCCCATAGCGGAGTGACAGCGATGAAATACGAAACCCTGACATATACGGTCGAGGATGGCGTTGCGCTGATCACTTTGAACCGACCTGAAGTGATGAATGCGCTGAGCACGCAGATGCGCGCCGAAATCCAGCACGCCGTGACGGCGGGGGGCAAGGCGGCGCGGGTTGTCGTGATGACGGGGGCGGGGCGCGCCTTTTGTTCGGGGCAAGACCTTGGGGATCGCGCCAATGCCGCGACCCTTGATCTGGAACGGACGTTGCGCGACGAATACGCGCCGATGTTGCGCGCGATCATCGACTGCCCTGTGCCGACCATCGCTGCGGTGAATGGGGCGGCGGCGGGGGCGGGGGCCAACCTTGCGTTGGCCTTTGACGTGGTGATTGCGGCCGAAAGTGCCTATTTCCTCCAAGCCTTTACGCGGATCGGGCTGATACCGGATGCGGGCGGCACCTATGTGCTGCCGCGTAGTATGGGGATGGCCAAGGCGATGGGGGCGGCACTGTTTGCCGACAAGATCACCGCACAGCAGGCCGACCAGTGGGGCATGATCTGGGAAGCTGTGGCGGACGACGCTTTTGACGCGCAGTGGCGCGCCCGCGCGGCCCACCTTGCCAATGGACCGACCCGCGCCTTTGCATCGGTCAAGAAAGTGATCCGCGCCAGCTGGGACAATGATTTCGAGGACCAGATCGCACTGGAAGCGTCCGAGCAGGGCGATTGCGGCCAGTCCCGCGACTTTCAGGAAGGGGTCATGGCCTTTATCGAAAAGCGCAAACCGGGGTTCGAGGGGCGCTAGGCTTCCCTGCGCGGCACAAGAAAACAACCCCGCCGCAGATCGCAGGGCGGGGCCGGTTTACGGGTGAACCCCTCGGGCCGGTCAGGCGACCCGTTCCAGCAGGATGCCGGATTGTGCGGTCAGGTCGAAGAAATCGACATTCGGGAAATAGGCCACGATCTGCCCGTCCGCGTTCAGCGTCGCGGTGCCGTCATCGTCTTCGCCAAAGCTGACGGACGGCGTGGTCGGACCGCTATAGGAATAGACAATCGCGTCTTTGGCGGGGTTGAAGCCGACGATGTTCACCGGTTGCCCTTCGACCACCCATTCGCCCACGTTGACCACATCCGACCCTGATCCGGTGTCCACCAAGTCATTGCTGCCCGCGATGATGATATCGTCGCCCACACCGCCATTCAACGTATCGGCCTCAAGCGGGTCGGCGTCGAGGTCGATGAATTGCGACAGATCTACATCGTTAACGGTCTGGCCGTTTTGCGCCGCGGCCATGCCTGCCGCAACCAGCCCTTCGGCGTCGATGATATCGGCCCCTGCCAGTACGTCATCGCCCACATCACCGTTCAATTCGTCCGTTCCCGCGCCGCCGAACATCATATCGTCGCCGCTGCCGCCGCGCAGGAAATCGTCGCCCGCCGCACCGACGATCAGATCGTCGTCGTCACCACCAAACACGCGGTCATCGCCGGGGCCGGCATCGACAAAATCGTCGCCGGGGCCGGCGAACACGGTGTCGTTGCCGGGGCCTGCGTCGATAAGATCGTCGCCATCCGTGCCTTCGATGCGCGCGTTTTCGTTTTCGGCGGGCGCGTCGTCGTCACTGTCTGACAACCCGAAAATCAGACCGATCCCAAGCAGTCCAAGCAGTGCGAATCCCAACATGTCGATGTCCTAGAAAAGGGTTTACACATCGACAGAGATACCAAGATTTATGATCGGTCAAAGATATTCGCAGACTGTTGCACCGGAATGCACAGTTGCCGCTAACGCGCCGGATTACCTACAAAAACGCCCCCGTTTTACAGGGGGCGTTTTGGTGTTCAGCGGTTTTCGATGTCGACGTAGTCGCGCAGCGTTTCGCCCAGATAGAGCTGGCGCGGGCGACCGATCTTGTTCTGCGGATCGCCAATCATCTCTTTCCACTGCGAGATCCAGCCCACTGTCCGCGATACCGCGAAGATGGGCGTGAACATCGACGTCGGGAAGCCCATCGCCTCAAGGATCACACCGGAATAGAAGTCCACGTTCGGGAACAGCTTTTTCTCGGCGAAATAGGGGTCGGCCAAAGCGGCGGCTTCCAGTTCCTTGGCCACGGCGAGGATCGGGTTGTCTTCGACGCCCAGCAGTTCCAGCACCTCGTCGGCGGACTGTTTCATCACAGTCGCGCGCGGGTCGAAGTTTTTGTAGACGCGGTGGCCGAAGCCCATCAGGCGGAACGGGTCGTTCTTGTCCTTGGCGCGGGCAATGAACTCGGGGATGCGATCCACGGTGCCGATTTCCTTGAGCATCTCAAGGCAGGCTTGGTTCGCACCACCATGCGCCGGACCCCAAAGGCAGGCAATGCCCGCAGCGATACAGGCAAACGGGTTCGCACCCGAGCTGGACGCCAGACGCACGGTCGAGGTCGACGCGTTCTGTTCGTGATCCGCATGCAGCGTAAAGATGCGGTCCATCGCACGGCTGAGGATCGGGTTAACCACGTAGTCCTCGGCAGGGACGGCAAAGCACATGCGCAGGAAGTTGGAGGCGTAATCCTCGTCGTTGCGGGGATACACGAAGGGCTGGCCGATCGAGTATTTATAGGCCCAAGCCGCAATCGTTGGCATCTTGGCGATCAGACGGTGGCTGGCAATCTCGCGCTGACGCTCGTCCGAAATGTCGGTGCTGTCGTGGTAGAAGGCAGACATCGCGCCGACCACACCGACCATGACGGCCATCGGGTGCGCATCGCGGCGGAACCCGCGGAAAAAGTTCTGCATCTGCTCATGCAGCATCGTGTGCATGGTGATGTTGTTTTCGAACTTCTCCAGTGTCTTGGCGTCCGGCAGCTCTCCGTACAGCAGCAGATAGCACACTTCGAGGAAGTGGGATTTTTCCGCCAGTTGCCCAATCGGATAGCCACGGTGCAACAGCACACCTTCATCGCCGTCGATGAAGGTGATGGTGCTGTCGCAGCTTGCCGTCGAGGTAAAGCCGGGGTCGTAGGTAAAGACGCCCGCCTGTCCGTACAACTTGCGGATATCCAGAACGTCAGGGCCCGCGGTGGGCGAATGGATCGGCAGCTCATAGACATCGTCGCCTATGGTCAACTTCGCGGTTTTATCAGTGTCAGCCATCGGGGTCGTTCCTTTCGTCGCAGGGCGGCATGTGCCACCACCGGGCGCTGTCAATACATCGCCTCATCAATAGACTGCCAACCGTAAACGATGTGTAACGCGCGTCAGGCGGCAGCATCCTCAAGCCGGGCAAGGGTTTCATCGCGCCCCAGCACCAGCATCATGTCAAAAACCGAAGGCGTTACGGCCCGGCCAGCAAGGGCCGCTCTGAGAGGGCCAGCAAGCTTGCCGAATTTTGTGTCCTGAGACGCAGCAAAGTCGTTCAGGACTACCTCCAAACTGTCACGATCCCAAGTAACGCTTTGCAACTGCGGCGTCAATTGTCCCAGCATACCACGGGATACCGAATCCAAGGCTTTTTGCGCTTTTTCGTCCGGAGTGACGGGACGTTCAGCCAAAATAAACTGCGCTTTCTCAAGCAGTTCGGGGAAGGTCTTGGACCGCTCTTTGACGAATGGCATCGCCTTTATTAGCCCTGCGGACTGCGCGGGCGTCAAAGCGGGCAATCCCGCAGCGCTCAAATAGGCGGCAATCTCGTGCTGCAACGCGGCGTCATCGCTTTGCGCCATATGCTGGCCACACAGGTGTTCCAGTTTCTTCAGATCGAAACGGGCGGGGCTTTTACCGATGCCGTCAAGGTCGAACCATTCCTGTGCTTGCGCGTCGGTAAAGAACTCGTCGTCCCCGTGGCTCCAGCCCAGACGGGCAAGGTAGTTGCGCATGCCAGCGGCCGGAAAGCCCATGACCTGATATTCCTGCGCGCCCAAGGCACCGTGGCGCTTGGACAGTTTCTTGCCATCCGCGCCGTGGATCAGCGGGATATGCGCCCAGACCGGCACGTCCCAGCCCATCGCGGTATAGATCATCATCTGGCGCGCGGCGTTGTTGAGGTGGTCGTCACCGCGGATCACATGGGTCACGCCCATGTCGTGGTCGTCCACCACCACGGCCAGCATATAGACAGGGGTGCCATCGCCGCGCAGCAGGACCATATCGTCAAGCTGGTCGTTGCGGATGGTCACATCTCCTTGCACCTGATCGCGGATGACGGTTTCGCCCTCTTGCGGGGCCTTGATGCGGATTACGAAAGGCGCGTCGGGGTGCGTGTCCTCTGCTGCGTCCCGCCATGGGGAACGGAACAGCGTCGATTTGCCCTCGGCCCGTGCAGCTTCGCGGAAGGCGGCGATTTCGTCCTGAGTGGAGAAACACTTATACGCCTTGCCCTCGGCCAGAAGCTGCTGTGCGACCTCGACGTGACGGTCGGCACGGTCAAACTGGCTGACCACGTCGCCGTCGTGGTCCAGACCCAGCCAGTTCAGCCCGTCCAGAATGGCCTGCGTGGCCTCGGGGGTTGAACGGGCGCGATCGGTGTCCTCGATGCGCAACTGGAAGGTGCCGCCGTGATGGCGCGCAAACAGCCAGTTGAACAGCGCCGTGCGTGCGCCGCCGATATGCAGATAGCCCGTGGGCGAAGGGGCGAAGCGGGTGACAACAGCTTGAGACATAGGGGGTCAATTTACCTTTGCTTAACCATGTAGGGTCTACGGTTTGCGCTCCTGATACTCACCATGGGCGACAGGGGCAAGCATGGGCCTGACGGCACGTTTCGGCGCGGCGATGTTGTTTCAGCGGGGCAACCTGTTCGGCTGGTTGCCCGTGGCGCTGGCCTGCGGCATCGCGCTGTTCTTCGGGCTGCGGTTCGAACCGTCCTTTGTGATGATCGGGGCTGTGGCTGTGGCGGGACTTGTACTGTCTGTTCTGGCCATGCGGATGGAGGAGGCTTTTGCACCGTTCCCTGTGTTCCTCGCCGTGGTCGCACTGGGGTTCACGCTGGCCGCCCTGCGCGCGCACAGCGTGGCGGGGCCCGTGATCGACTGGCGCTATTACGGGCCGGTCGAGGGGCGGATCGTCGGCATGGATCGCAGCGGCTCGGACGCGGTGCGCCTGACGCTGGATCGGGTGAAACTGGACCGCGTTGCGCCGCAGGACACGCCGCACCGCGTGCGTATTTCCCTGCATGGCGATGCGAGCGTTGGTGTTGCGCCCGAACCCGGATTGCGGGTGATGACCACCGTGCATCTCAGCCCGCCCGGCGGTCCGGTAGAGCCGGGCGGCTTTGATTTCCAGCGCCATGCGTGGTTTTCGCGGCTCGGCGCTGTGGGCTACACGCGGGTGCCGCTGTTGGCCATTTCCGCCGCGCAATTCGATCTGCGCCAAAGCGTGTTCCGCCTGCGGATGAGCGTATCGGAACGCGTGCGCAGCGTGCTGGCGGGCGATACGGGCGGGTTTGCCGCCGCCGTCACCACGGGGGATCGCAGCGGCATCAGTCAGCAGGCGCTGGACGCGTTACGCGGGTCGAACACGGCGCATCTGCTGGCGATTTCTGGATTACATATGGGGCTTTTGTCGGGGTTTGTTTTCTCGCTTTTGCGTCTGATTTTTGCACTGATCCCCGTCATCGCGCTGCGCCGGCCTGCGCGCAAGATGGCAGCCGTTGGCGCGCTGATTGCGGCGGCAGTCTATCTGGCACTATCGGGCGGCAATGTCGCGACCGAGCGTGCTTTTGTCATGGTCGCCGTGGCGCTGTGCGCGGTGTTGATTAACCGCCGCGCCTTCAGCCTGCGGGCAGTGGCGATTGCGGCGATGATCGTGCTGGCCCTGCGCCCCGAGGCGTTGATGGGGCCGGGGTTCCAGATGTCTTTCGCCGCAACGACCGCACTGGTGGCGGTGTTCGGCTGGATCCGCGATGGCGCCGTGTCCTTGGGCCCGAAATGGCTGCAACCTGTTGTGGCCGTTGTGATTTCTTCAGTTGTGGCGGGGCTGGCCACAGCGCCCATCGGGGCGGCGCATTTCAACACAGTGGCGCATTACGGGCTGATCGCGAACCTCGCCTCGGTCCCGTTGATGGGGGTGCTGGTCATTCCGGCGGCAGTGCTCGCACTGGTGCTTGCGCCCTTCGGCCTCGACTGGATCGGGTTGTGGCTGATGGGGCTGGGCCTGCGCTGGATTCTATGGGTGGCGGATCTGGTCGCCAATCTGGACGGCGCGCGCGGTTTCGTGGCAGGGCCAGCGCCGTGGGTGCTGCCGCTCATGGCGTCAGGCGCGCTGTTTGTCATCCTGTGGCAGGGGCGCGGGCGCTATGCGGGGCTGCTTGCGGTCGCCCTTGGCGTGCTGCTGTGGCAGACCGGCGCGCGCCCGACGGTCCTGATCGCGGATACGGGCGGTTTGGTCGGGGTGATGACGGTGCAGGGGCGCGCGCTGAGCCGCGAGAAGGGTGCGAGCTTTGTCGCCCGCAACTGGCTGGAGAATGATGGCGACGGCGTGCCACAAGACCGCGCAGCGCAGCGGTGGGCGCAGATCGGCGTGGCACCTTTCGGCCTGCGCCATATCAGCGGCAAGCGCGCCATTGCAGCGTTCGAAGGCTGCTTCGCAGGTGAGATTGTTGTGATGAATGGCGCAATGCCTGATGGCACCAGATCGGATGCCTGCCTGATCCTTGACCCCAAAC
Organism: Tateyamaria sp. 7Alg 36; assembly: GCF_059882455.1. Lineage (NCBI taxonomy): Bacteria > Pseudomonadati > Pseudomonadota > Alphaproteobacteria > Rhodobacterales > Roseobacteraceae > Tateyamaria > Tateyamaria sp. 7Alg 36. Next base: position 181,354 of record NZ_CM187613.1, read on the forward strand.
GCCTGCGCGCCACAGGTGCCGTTGCGATTGTGGGACAGGGCGCGGCGGCGCGGATCGTCACAGCACGGGACAGGGCGGGGGACCGGATGTGGTCCGGCTGGTCACGCTATGCCCCGATGGCGCTTGCCCTGCCGGACAGGGGCAAGCGTTTGGCCCGCACGACGCCGCAACAGGCGACCGTGCAGGACCGATATGATCAATAGGTGCGGATCAGGCCCACCAGTTTGCCCTGTACCTTGACCTGCCCGACGGGGAATACGCGGGTTTCATAGGCAGGGTTTGCGGCCTCAAGCGCGATCATGTCGCCGGTGCGCTTGTAGCGTTTCAACGTGGCCTCGTGATCCTCGACCAGTGCAACAACGATATCGCCATTCTCGGCCACCAAGGTTTCGCGGATCACGACCACATCGCCGTCATTGATCCCCGCCTCGATCATCGAATCGCCTTTGACTTCAAGCGCATAGTGGTCACCCTTGCCCGACAGCATCTGCCCGGGCACAGCGACGGAATGGGACACTTCGGAAATGGCAGAGATCGGGACACCCGCCGCGATCCGGCCCATGACGGGCAGTTCGACCGCATGGGCGGTTTCGACCCCCATGGCCGAGGATGGCGGCGGCATATCGGGTTTGTCGCCATCAATCACCCGCGGGGTGAAGCCCGCCGTGCTGGCACCGCCAAGGCTTTCAGGCAGTTTGACCACTTCGATCGCGCGGGCGCGGTGGGCAAGGCGGCGGATAAAGCCGCGTTCCTCAAGCGCCGTGATTAAACGGTGGATGCCGGATTTGGAGCGCAGGTCCAGCGCCTCTTTCATCTCGTCAAAGCTGGGCGGAACGCCATCGCGCTGCACGCGCTTGTGGATGAATTCCAGCAGATCCAGTTGCTTCTTGGTTAACATGCTCTGTCCTCCGAACGTGACGCGCCTTGGTCGGGTGGTTTGCGTTTGTTCTACGGACGTTCCTGTTTTGTGTCAACTGCGTTACGGCAGGGGGATCGCATCGACCTGCGCACCAGCGGCGCGCTCGGGGTCATGGGGCGGGCGCACGATCAGCGCGTTGGCTTGGGCCAGCACCGACAGCAAGGAACTGTCCTGCGGCCCCGCATCGCGCACGCTGCCATCTTCGATAATGCCGCGCATATAGTGTTCGCGCGGGCCATTTGCGCCAAGAGGCGCGGACAGGGGCAGCGTAATGCGGCGGGCAGGCGCACGGCCCAAGCCCTGCATCGCGTGCAACATCGGCAGCAGAAAGATCGTCCCGCACACCATGGCCGATACCGGATTTCCGGGCAGGCCCACCATCGGCGTGCCGTTGATCCGCCCCGCCATCAGCGGCTTGCCCGGACGCATGGCGACTTTGTAGAATGATTGCTCCATCCCCAGATCGGCAGCCACCTGCGCCACCAGATCGTGATCCCCGACGGAGGCCCCGCCGATGGTGACGATCAGGTCGGCCCCTTGGGCCAGCCCGAACACGGTGCGCAGAGAGGCGGGCGTGTCCTTGGCAATCGGCAGAATGCGCGCCTGCATGCCGGACTGTTCCAGCATCGCCGCCAGCCCGTAAGTATTGGACGCGATAATCTGGTCATCATTGGGCGCTTCGCCCGGCGCGACAAGCTCATCCCCCGTCGAGATGAGCGCGACCACGGGGGCGCGGCGCACCGGCACTTGTGCGACGTTCATCGACGCCAGCAATGCAATGTCCTGCGCAGACAAGCGGCGTGGGGCCTCCATCTGCGTGCCTTGCATGAAATCCACGCCAGCGGGGCGGATATTGTCCTTGGGGCCAGGATCGTCGGTGATCGAGATCATGTCACCGCTGCGTGAGACATCTTCCTGAATGACCACCTTGTCCGCCCCGTCCGGCACCGGCGCGCCGGTAAAGATGCGCACCGCCTGTCCGGCCTTGAGTGTCCCGTGCCAGCGATGGCCTGCCGCCGCTTCGCCTACGACTTTGAGCTGTGCGTGCAGATCGGCCTCGACCCCTTTGAGGGCATAGCCATCCATGGAGGACGCGGGAAAGGGCGGTTGGGTGCGCTGCGCGTGAACGGTCTCGGCCAACACTCGGCCCGCTGCCGCGCGCAGGGGCACGGTTTCCACCGGCAAGAGGTCGGCCAGTTCGAACAGGTGGTTCAGAGCCGTTGCGACGGGGATCATAGGGCGCGCACCTTCGGGTTGGAGTGTCGTGGCGCGTTGGCGCAGAGGGAACAGACGGTCGATATAATTGCGGGGCGGTTTGCCCGCCGGCCTGACCGTCCGTACAGCATCAAGACGCCTCGTAACGGCCTGATTTGCCGCCGTCTTTCAGTTTCACCCGCAACCCGCCAATCTCCATCCCCTTGTCCACGGCCTTGGCCATGTCATAGACGGTGAGTGCGGCGGTGGAGGCGGCGGTCAGGGCTTCCATCTCGACGCCGGTCTGGCCCGTGGTCTTGACCGTGGCGGTGATGCGCAGACCGGGCAGGTCCGGATCGGGCACGAGTTCCACGGCCACCTTCGTGATGGGCAGCGGGTGGCACAGCGGGATCAGGTCGGGGGTTTTCTTGGCCCCCATGATGCCAGCAAGGCGCGCGACCGAGATTACATCGCCTTTCTTGGTGCGGCCTTCGGTAATGATATCAAAGGTTTCGGGCAGCATCTTCACCCAAGCCACGGCCACGGCGATGCGGTCGGTGACGGCCTTGTCCGACACATCGACCATATGGGCCGCGCCGGATGCGTCGAAATGGGTGAGCGCCATCTTACATCCCTCCGGCAGCGGTGAGCGGATTGGCCAGCAAAGTGCGCGTCGCGCCTGTCACGTCGTCCTGCCGCATCAGGCTTTCCCCGATCAGGAAGGTGCGCGCGCCATACATCGCCAGATCTGCCAGATCGGCGGGGGTGTTAAGGCCGCTTTCGGCCACGATGGTGCGGTCCGCAGGTACCAGTTTCGACAGGGTGCGCGTGGTGTCGAGCGAGGTTTCGAAGGTCTTGAGGTTGCGGTTGTTAATGCCGATCAGCGGGCTGTTGAGCAGGGCGGCACGTTCCAGTTCCTCGGCATCGTGCACTTCGATCAGCACATCCATGCCCCAGCCATGGGCGGCGTCTTCGAGTTCGCGAGCCTGCGTATCGCTGACCGAGGCCATGATGATCAGGATGCAGTCGGCCCCGAGCGCGCGCGCCTCGGCGACCTGATAGGTGTCGTACATGAAATCCTTGCGCAGGGCAGGCAGTTCGCAGGCGGCGCGGGCCTCGGTCAGGAACTCTTTGGCCCCTTGGAAACTGGGCGTGTCGGTGAGGACGGACAGGCAGGTTGCGCCACCTTCCTCATAGGCTTTGGCCAGCGCGGCGGGGTCGAAATCGGCGCGGATCAGACCTTTGGAGGGGCTGGCCTTCTTGATCTCGGCGATCAGGGCATAGGCCTCGCGGTTGGCCCGCTGGAGTGCGTCGGCGAAGGGGCGGACAGGCGGCGCGGCCTGCGCCTCGGCCTCGACCGCCTCAAGCGGTTTGGCGGCTTTGTCGGCGGCGACCTCTTCGAGTTTGTAGGCCTTGATCTTGTCGAGGATGGTGCCGGAAGGTGGCGTGTCTGTCATAGCTCGGCTCTTTTGTCAGAGCGGGGAAACGGGGGCCAGCCCCCGGACCCCCGGGATTTTTTGGAACAGAGAAGGGGTTACCCTGCGCTCTGTGTGATGTCTGCCACGGCTTTGATCTTAGCCTTGGCGGCGCCGCTGTCGATGCTGGTCTGTGCCATGGCGACACCGTCGCGCAGGGTTGCGGCCTTGCCTGCGACCTTGAGGGCAGCGGCAGCGTTCAGCAAGACCGCGTCGCGATAGGCCCCGGTTTGCCCGTCGAGCAGGGCGCGGAAGGCTTTGGCGTTGTCTTCGGGTGTGCCGCCGAGGATATCCTCGAACGGGTGCACGGGCAGGCCAGCGTCTTCGGGGTGGACCTCGAAATCGGTGACGGTGCCGTTTTCCAGCGCTGCGACCCAAGACGTGCCGCAGATGGTCAATTCGTCCGTTCCGTCCGAACCGTGCACCAGCCATGCGGTTTCGGACCCCAGTTGCCCCAGCGTTTCGGCCATGGGGCGGATCAGGGCGCGGTCAAAAGCGCCGGTCAGTTGCCGCTTGACCCCTGCGGGGTTAGTGAGCGGGCCGAGAATGTTGAAGATGGTGCGCGTGCCCAGTTCGGTGCGTGTTGGCATCACATGGGCAATGGCGGGGTGGTGCATGGGCGCCATCATAAAGCCGATGCCGGCCTCGCGCAGGGATTTTTCGACCACGTCGGGGCCGACCATCACGTTGATGCCCATCTGGGTCAGCGCATCCGCCGCGCCGGATTTTGACGACAGGTTGCGGTTGCCGTGTTTGGCGACGCAGACACCGGCACCGGCCACCACGAAGGCAGTCGCGGTCGAGATGTTCAGCGTGCCCTTGCCGTCGCCGCCCGTGCCGACAATGTCCATCGCCCCGTCGGGCGCGGTCACGGGTTTGCATTTGGCGCGCATCACGGCGGCGGCGGCGGCATATTCGTCCACGGTTTCGCCGCGTGTACGCAGGGCCATCAGCAGGCCGCCGATTTGCGACGGCGTTGCCTCGCCCTCGAACAGGATCTGGAAGGCGGCCTCGGCCTGATCGCGGGTCAGCGGGCCGTTTGCGGCGGCGTCGATGAGCGGTTTGATTGCGTCACTCATGCCGGCACCGGAAGCATATCGGTGAAGTTGCGCAGCAGCGCGTGCCCGTGTTCGGAGCGGATGGATTCGGGGTGGAACTGCACGCCATGGATTGGCAGCGTCTTGTGTGACAGGCCCATGATGGTGCCGTCCTCGACCTCGGCGGTGATTTCCAGACAGTCGGGCAGGGACTCACGTTCGACCGTGAGGGAGTGATAGCGCGTCGCCTCGAACGGTGTCGGCAGGCCCGCAAACAGGCCTTTGCCCGTATGGTGCATCGTACCCATCTTGCCATGGACGATGTCCGGTGCGCGCACGACCTTGCCGCCGAATACCTGCCCGATGGTCTGGTGCCCAAGGCACACGCCCATCAGCGGCGTGCCGGTTTCCGCCGCCGCATGGGTCAGCGCAAGACAGATGCCCGCCTGATCGGGATCGCAGGGGCCGGGGGACAGCAGAATGCCCGCAGGGCGCATCGCCATCGCCTCTTGCACGTTCAGCGCATCGTTGCGGCGCACCACAACGTCGGCGCCAAGCTCGCCCAGATAGTGGACGAGGTTGTAGGTAAAACTGTCGTAATTGTCGATCAGCAGCAGCATCGCAAAATCTCGTGTTCCAAAGGGGGGGCATTGGCCCTTATAGTTGCGGGCATACATGCTCAGGCTCGCACGCCCGCGTCAAGAGGACGGGTGCGCCTGAGGCAAGAGGTATAGCAGACCGGCACGGCACATCGCAAAGCGGGGCCGCAACCGGACGGGAAGTAAGGACAAGACACATGGCCAGAGGTTTTCTGAGCGGCATTTTCTGGGGAAGCGTCGTCAGCGTTGCCGGCGCGGGCGTTGTTTCCGTGGTGGCGAACGATCCGTCGGGGCCGGATGCAGGGGTAACGGCCCCCGCCAGCGTCGCGGCCCCGCAGGCGGGTGACCCCGCCACGCCGATGGACAAGACCGACGCCGATCTGGTGCGCGAGGGCGAGGCCGCGCCTGTGCCCACGCCCGAGGCAGACACGGTCGAGGCCGCGACAGCCGCAGGGGCGGACACGCCTACGGTGCCGCAGACCGGTCAGGCCGAGGGGTTGACCGACCCTGTCGAAGGGGATGCGGCAGGCAGCGTCGCAGTAGACCCGTCCGCACCTGTGCAATCTGGCAGTGCCTCGGACGCGCCTGCTGCGCCTTCTGTGGAAACGGAGCTGTCAATCTCGACCGATCCGGCGCAACCCATGGCCCCCGAAGTGCCTGACGTTGCAGGTGCCTTTGCCCCTGAACCCGAACCCGAACCCGATGCCGCGCCCGAAGCGCCAGAGGCCGAAGGCCCTGCTCCCATTGCCTCGGACGTGGCGGAAGCGCCGGAAACTCCTGCGCAACCGGATGTCACGGACGCGCCCGAAGACAGCGGCGCGCAGATTGCCGCGTTGCCCCAGCAGGATGCGGAAACCACCGACCGCCCGCAGATCGGACGCCCTGCTGTATCGCTGGTGGACCGCTCGCCCGAACCGACCGCGCCCGAGGGGGATAGTGCAGCGCCCGTGGATACACGCGCCATCGTCGCCCACGCCGCACCGTTTGAAAACGCCGGGGACAAGCCGCTGATGTCCATTGTGCTGATCGACAGTGGTGTGGATCTGACAGGTGGCCCCGTGGGGCTGGCTGCGCTGCAAAGCTTTCCTTATCCGCTGACCTTTGCGGTTAAGGCCAACCTGCCTGATGCGACCGCGCGCATGGCCGAATACCGCGCCCAAGGGTTCGAAGTGATGGCCCTTATGGACCTGCCCGCCGGTGCAACCGCTTCGGATGCCGAGGTCGCGCTTTCCGCCACGCTCGACAAACTGCCCGAAGCGGTGGCGGTGATTGAAGGGACGGAAACCGGCCTGCAGGAAAGCCGCGATGCTTCGGACCAGATCACACAGGCGCTGCTGGCCACGGGCCACGGGCTGGTGCTGCAATCCAAGGGACTGAACACGGCGCAGAAACTCGCCGCGCGTGAAGGCGTGCCAGCGGGGCTGATCTTTCGCGATTTCGACAGCGCGGGGCAATCGCCCACCGTGATCCGCCGCTTTCTGGATCAGGCCGCGTTCCGTGCGGGACAAGAGGGCGGGGTGATCATGGTCGGTCGCGTGCGCCCCGATACGATCTCGGCGCTGTTGCTGTGGGGCTTGCAGGATCGGGCCGAACGTGTGGCGCTTGCGCCGATCTCGGCTGTGCTGGAAACGCTGACGTCCGATCCGTAACCGGACGTCAGATAATCTCGTCTTCGTCAAACAGCGGATCGACCTCAAGCTGCGCCGTCAGATCGTCCACCGTGTCCTCGTTCGCGGCGGGGCTGAGTTCGGCCAGATGGAACACCGCGTCGCCTTCGTTCACCACGGGCAGCACAGCGCGCCCGATCAGGATGCCCGCTTCGGGGGCCAGCAGTTCCGTCTCCACATCGCCCGCAGGGTCGGACACGGCGGCCAGCACATCGCCCTTTTCGACGATCTCGCCCTCGGCGCGGAAGGTACGCAGCAGCCCGCCCACAGGGGCGCGCAACCATGTGGACGCGCGACAGACCAGCGAGGGCGTGCGCGCCTTGGCTATGCCCTTGGCGGCCAGCATGTCGGCGTCGCGCATGACACGCAGAATACCGGCCACACCCACGCGCACCGCAAACTCGTCAAAGCGCAAACCCTCACCCGCCTCATAAAGCAGCACAGGCGTGCCCCGCGCCGCCGATTCCCCGCGCAGCGATCCGTCGCGCAGGGGCGACGTCAGGATTACAGGCGCGCCAAAGGCACGGGCCATACGCGCCGTGGTGGTGTCGCGCGGTGTCACACGGATTTGCGGCAGGTTGGTGCGATGCTCGGCCGCCGAATGCAGATCGATCCCGAAATCACAGCGCAGCACCACCTCGTTCAGAAAGATATGCGCCAGCCGCGATCCCAGTGATCCGCGCACACTGCCCGGAAAGCAGCGGTTCAAATCGCGTCGGTCCGGCAAATAACGCGAGCGCGCCAGAAACCCGAAACTGTTCACCACCGGCACCACCAGCAAGGTGCCGCGCAGATTGGCCAGTTGCGGCGTGCGCAACAGGCGGCGCACGATCTCGACCCCGATCACCTCGTCGCCATGCACGGCGGCGCTGACAAACATGGTCGGCCCCTCGCGCTTGCCATGCAGCACTTGAACCGTCAGACCGACAGGGGTGTGATCGGGCAGGGCCGACACTGGCAGTGTCACACTGGCGCGCGTCCCCGCCGCCACGGTCGTCCCGCCGATTTCGAAAGCCGCGCGTGGCATCAGCGCCCCCCTGCTTCTCTGTTCTTAAAAAATCCTCCCCGAAGGGCCGGATGGCCACAGGCGCTGCCCATGGTCAGAAAAGGATCACGAGTTGCCACCGCCGAACCGTGCAGCATCTTCTGCCGCCCGCCGGATCGCGCCGGATTTGTGCACAGTCTCCATATACTCGGCCTCGGCATCGCTGTCATAGACAACGCCGCCACCGGCCTGGATATAAAGCTTCTCGTCCCGCAGCACCGCGGTACGCAGGGCAATACACATGTCCATATCGCCGCCCGCACTGAAATACCCGACACCGCCGCCATAGACGCCGCGCTTTTCCGGCTCCAACTCGTCGATGATCTCCATCGCGCGCACTTTGGGCGCGCCGGACACAGTGCCCGCTGGCATACCGGCAAAGAACGCATCGAGCGCATCCTTGCCCTCGGCCAGTTCGCCCACCACGTTCGACACGATGTGCATCACGTGGGAATAGCGTTCGACGATGAATTCCTCGGTCGGGCGCACGGTGCCGATCTTGGCGACACGGCCCACATCGTTGCGCCCCAGATCCAGCAGCATCAGATGCTCGGCAAGTTCCTTCTTGTCGGCCAGCAGATCCGCCTCCAGTGCGTTGTCTTCGGCAGGGGTCGCGCCACGGGGGCGGGTGCCTGCCACGGGGCGGATCGTGATCTCGTTGCCGAACACGCGGACAAGGATTTCGGGGCTGGCCCCGATCACCTGAAAGTCGCCGAAGTTGAAATAGAACATGAAGGGCGACGGGTTGGTGCGGCGCAAACTGCGATACAGCGAGAAGGGCGGTTCCTTGAACTCTTGCGTCCAGCGCTGTGCAGGCACGACCTGAAAGATATCGCCCGCCTTGATATATTCGCGGGCCTTCTCGACCGCCTCTTTGTAGCCGGACTTGGTAAAGTTCGACACAGGTTCGGCAATAGGGCTGGAGGCGCCAAGGTTGCGTGTCTCCATCGGCATGGCGCGGTCCAGATCGCGCACCGCGTCCATCACACGCTCGGCCGCTTGGGCATAGGCGGCGCGTGCGGATTGCCCGTCATTGACCCACGCAGGGGACACCACGGTGACCTCGCCCTTGACCCCGTCCAGCACCGCCACGACCGACGGGCGCAGCATGATCGCATCCGGCACGCCCAGCACATCGGGGTTCACATCGGGCAGATGTTCCACCAGCCGGATCATGTCATAGCCCAGATAACCGAATAGCCCCGCCGCCGCTTGCGGCAGATCCTCGGGCAGGTCGATGCGGCTTTCCGCGATCAGGTCGCGCAGCACATCCAGCGGATTGCCCGGCGCATCCTCGAACGCGTCGGGGTCAAAGCGGCAGCGGCGGTTGATCTCAGACGAGGTGCCATTGCAGCGCCAGATCAGGTCCGGCTTCATCCCGACAATGGAATAGCGCCCGCGCACTTCGCCGCCGGTCACGGATTCCAGCACAAACGCGTCTTTCTGTGCGCCTGTCAGTTTCAACATCAGCGACACAGGCGTGTCGAGGTCCGCCGCAAGGCGGGTATACACCAACTGGTTTTCACCGGCCTCGAAGCGGCGGGCGAAATCGTCGAATTCAGGTATCAGAGCCATCAGGGGAAATTCACGTGGACCGCGTCCAGTGCCTGTTGATTGATTTGCGGACCGGCGCGCATGACGACATCCTCGCCAAACACGTTGAACAGTTCGGCGGCCACAGTCTGGCCGATTTCCCTGCTCAGGGTTTCGGTTTCGGCGGTCGCTTCTTCGCTGTCGCCAATCGGGTTGATCGCATCCACACGGACGATCAGCACCGAGCCAAAGCCTTGGATGATGCGCACCTCGCCGGTCTCCATCTCGAAGACGGCGGGCATGAAGGCAGGCGGCGTGCCTTGCACAAAGGCGCTGCGGTCAAGGTCCAGTTCGGCAATCGCGTCAAAACCCTGATCAGCAAAGCTTTCGCCAGCCTCAAGCGCGGGCAGGGCGGCTTCGGCCTGTGCGGTCAGGCGCGCTTCGGTCTGCTCGGCTTCCCAGTTGGCCTGCACGTTCTGCTTGGCCTCTTCGAACGGGGCAGGGCGCGGGGCAAGGGTTTCGTCCAGACGCATGGCGACGATGCCGCCGTCGTCCAGCGATACAATTTCCGGGAAATCATCCTCGGTCAGTTTCTGGGCGGCGTCGCGGAACCCGTCATAGGCCCCGATGCCTTCGCCCTGGGCCTCGAACCAGTCGATGGTGCCCAGCTTCATGTCAGTTTCGCTGTCGAGTTCCTCAAGCGTGGCACCACCGGCGAGCATGTCGTCGATGTCGCTTGCCAGCACGTTCACCTGACGGCGGGCAGCGTCCAGCGACAACCGCTCGCGCAGTTGCACCGATGCGTCCTCAAACGAGGTGTTCTGCGCGGGCAGAATGCCGTTCACACGGAACAGGGCAGGGCCAAGCGCCGAGGGCAACGGGCCGACAACATCGCCCACTTCGGCGTTGAATACAGCCTCGCCAGCGGCATCGAGTTCAAGGCGGGATACATCGCCCAGATCGACATCCTGCAAGGTCAGGCCACGGTCCTGCACAAGGGTTTCGAAAGTGGCACCATTTACCTCAAGCTGCGCGGCGGCGCGGTCTGCGGATTCGGGGTCCAGATAGACAAGGCGTTCGACAAGGCGACGCTCGGGCGTGTTGAACTCGTCCGCGCGGGCGTCATATTCGGCGCGCAGGGTCGCTTCCTCGATCGTCATGCTGTCTTGGATCATATCGGGCAGCAGCACCGCATAGGTGATGCGCTTGGTCTCGGGCAGTTGGTAGTCGTCAAGGTTTGCCTCGTAATAGGCGCGCAATTCGTCTTCGGTCACCTCGGGCAGCGGTTCGGCCAGATCGGACTGGCCGAGACGCACCCATGTGAAATCCCGTGTCTCGCCAAGGAAGGACACGAGCGCCTTGGCATAGGTGTCGGGCATGGTCACGCCGGACATGATCGCCCCTTGCAACAACGAACGTGACACTTCCTCGCGCAGTTGCGTTTCGAACTCGGCCTCGCTGCTGCCGCTTTGTTCCAGCGCAAAGCGATAGGCGTCGCGGTCAAAGCTGCCGTCCAGCCCCTGAAAGGCGGGAATGTTCAGGATTTCATCGCGCAGGGTCTCGTCCCCGACGCTCAGGCCCATCATCTCTGTTTCGTGGTCCAGCGCACGGGCACGCACAAGACGGGCCAGAACCGCCTGATCCAAGCTCAGTTCCTGCGCTTGGGCAAAGGTCAGCTGCGAGCCGGTCTGGCGGCTGGCGGACTGGATTTCCTGTTGCAGGTTGCGCGCATAGGTCTGGATATCAATGTGCTTGTCCCCGACGCTGCCGATGGTGCGCAGCGTGCCCGACAGGTTGGTTGCCCCAAAGCCGCCAAGGCCAAGGATCAGCAGGCCCATAAGGACCCAGACTGCGGTTTTCGAAACGGTGTTTGAGCCCTTGGCCATGTGCGCCCTCTTCTGGGGTTACGGAATGTTGTCGCGATGTCTATCGGGGCGCGCGGTGGCGGGCAAGGGCGGTTGGCCGCTAAAGGTCCAGCGCGCCCAGCCTGTCGTACAGGGTCGCGATGCCCTCGGCGTCAAGATTGGCGAACGCGATGCGCAATTGACGCGCGCCCTCTGTCGCGCCCTCGGGGTTGAACATCGTGCCGGGCAGGCACAGAACGCCCGCCTCTTTCACCATCAGTGGCGCAAGATCGGCCGAGGACATGGCGAACGGATGCTCGAAATAGGCGAAATACGCGCCCAGTCCCAACAGCTTCCAGCCTTTGGCCTCAAGCGCCGGAAAGCCCGCTGTGATTGCTGCGCGTCGCCCAAGGATTTCTGCCCGCTCGCCTGCGACCCACTGGCCAAGGTTCTCGAGCCCCCACAGGGCGGCGTATTGCCCGATCTGGCCTGGGCAGATGGCCACCGTATCAAGGAACTTCTCGGCCTCGGCCAAGCGCGCGGGCGAGGATATCAAAGCCCCCACACGATGCCCCGTCAGGCGGTAGGTCTTGGAGAAGGAATACAGGTGGATGAACGTCTCGTCCCAACCATCCATCTGGAACAGGGGATGCGGCACGCCGGAGCGGCTGTCAAAATCGCGGTAAGTTTCATCAACAATCAACGCAATGCCACGCGCCCGCGCCAACTCGTAAAAGGCGAGCACAAGCTCTGCCGGATACTCAACGCCCGCGGGGTTGTTAGGCGTCACCAGCGCAATCGCACGGGTGCGGTCGGTGATCAGGGCCGCTGCTGCATCGACATCCGGCAGCATCTGCGCACCTACCGGCAGGGCAACCGAGCGCACGCCTGCCATATCCAGCCACATTTTGTGGTTGAAATACCAAGGGGTTGGTAGAATGACCTCATCCCCCTCGGCGCACAATGTCGCAATTGCCGCTGCAAAGGCCTGATTGCAGCCAGAGGTGATACAGACATTCTCGCCACGCGTCTCCGCACCATAATGCGTGTTGATCTGCGCGCTCAGCGCGTCCCGCAACGCGGGCATCCCCAGAACTGGCCCGTACAGGTGCGCGTCATCCCGCGACAGGGCCGCATCCGCCATGGCCTGCCGCAATGCTGGGGGAGGTGGGTCAACCGGTGCCGCCTGACTGACATTGATCAACGGGCGATCCGCGCCAAAGGTCACGCCCTCCAGCCAGCGGCGTGATTCCATCACTGGCGGGGCGAAAGTGGCGGCGGTACGGGACAGTGTCATTGGGATACTCTGCTTTCATCTGTGGGATTTTGCATATTTATCGGAACAATGATGGAGGCAGAGGCCTCCCCATCATTGTTCTTCAAATATGCCCGCCGGAGGCATGAAATCTGATCAGTCAGTGCCGCGATAAGGTTCGACATATTGCAGGGCCATGTCCCACGGGAAGAAGATCCACGTGTCCTGACTGACGCCGGTGATGAACGTGTCGACCATCGGTTCGCCTTTGGGTTTGGCATAGACGGTGGCGAAGTGGGCGTTGGGATAGAGCTGGCGCACAAGTTCCAACGTTTTGCCGGAATCCACCAGATCGTCGAGCACGAGTATGCCGGTGCCGTCGCCCATCAGTTCGGCATCGGGGGCCTTAAGCACTTGTGCCTCGCCTTGGTTCTGGTGGCTGTAGGATTTGACGCTGATCGTGTCCACAGTGCGGATGTCGAGTTCGCGCGCGACGATCATCGCGGGGGCCATGCCGCCGCGAGTGATGGCAACGATGGCCTTCCATCCGCCGTCTTCGGGGCCTTTGCCGTCGAGACGCCATGCCAATGCGCGGCTGTCGCGATGGATCTGGTCCCAGCTGATGTGAAAGCCTTTTTCGTGGGGCAGGCGGCTTGGGTCTTTGGCGGACATGCTATTTCTCCAGTATCAGTCGCAGGCCCAAGGCCCCCAGAAGGGTGGCGGCGATGCGGTTAAGGGCAGGTTTGAGGCGGGTATAGGCACGCTGCGCGGGCGGCGCGCCGAGGCAGAGTGCAAAAACAGTGTAGAACGCAATTTCCAGCAGCCAGTGGTTCGCGACGATCACGGCGATGTCGGTGGCTGTCAGGGCGTTAGGGAACACTACAACGATCACGGCGGCGGCAAACAGCATGGATTTGGGGTTGGCGAAGTTCACCAACATACCCGACAGTACGGCCTTGCCGCGCGGCATCGCGGCTTTGCCCAACGGATCGGTCGCGTGACGCCATGTCTGGATCGCGATCCAGATCAGATAGGCAGCGCCCGCCAGTTTCAGCGCGGCATAGGTCCATGGAAACAGGGTAAACACTGCCTCAAGCCCCAGTAGGGCCGCCAATGTCCATGCGGCGGCGGCAGTGCCTAGGCCGAGCCCCGTCAGAATGCCCGCGCTGCGCCCTGCGGCCACAGTTGTCTTCATGAAGTAGAGCAGCGCCGCCCCCGGGGCCGCAATCGCGGCGAGCAGCACCCCGTTGAACAGCAGCAAGTCGGCGAGGGTCAGGGTCATGGCGCGCCCTCAGCCCTTGGAGATGTCCGGCGCGTCCACGGCCTTCATACCGACCACATGGTATCCGGCGTCCACGTGCAGGTTCTCGCCCGTGGTGCCGCTGGACAGATCGGACAGAAGATAGAGTGCGGATTTGCCCACGTCCTCGATTGTCACATTGCGGCGCAGGGGCGAGTTGTATTCGTTCCACTTCATGATGTAGCGGAAGTCGCCGATGCCGGAGGCGGCGAGCGTCTTGATCGGACCGGCGCTGATCGCGTTCACGCGGATACCGTCCTTGCCCAGATCTTCGGCCAGATATTTTACCGACGCCTCAAGCGCGGCCTTGGCAACACCCATCACGTTGTAGTGCGGCATGACCTGTTCGGCCCCGTAATAGGTGAGGGTGACCGCACTGCCGCCCGGGTTCATCATCTTTTCCGCGCGCGCCATCACAGCCGTAAAGGAATAGACGGAGATATCCATGGTCATGGTAAAGTTGTCGCGGCTGGTATCGACATAGCGGCCACGCAGTTCGTTTTTATCGGAAAAGCCAATGGCGTGGACCAGAAAATCCAGGGAACCCCAGCGTTCCTTCAGGTCGGCAAACAGCGCGTCCATCGACGCCTCGTCGCCCACATCGCAGGGCAGCACGATGTCACTGCCCAATTGGGCGGCCAGCGGATCGACACGCTTTTTCAACGCTTCGCCCTGATAGGAAAAGGCCAACTCTGCACCCGCATCGGCCAGCGCACGCGCAATGCCCCATGCAATGGATTTGTCGTTGGCAAGGCCCATGATGAGACCTCGCTTGCCTGCCATAAGGTCTGTTGCCATGAATATGCCCACCCGTCGCTTAGTTACTGGCGTTCAGCTTTAGGCCATCAACCCCACCGCATCAAGAGAGTGCGCACATGCAGTATACCTCTGCATTCGCGCACGATGACCTATACTTACGGGGTAGTTGCGCGCCCTGTATAGCGGGGATAGCTCTTTAAGACAGGCGCAAGGAGGCGACCATGGCCGACCGTGACGGCAAATTTGCAGGTGACGACCCGTTCGAAATCGTACGTGCGTGGATGTCCGAAGCAGAAGCTCAGGAACTGAACGATCCCAATGCCATCGCACTTTCAACGGTGGATGACAGCGGGATGCCTAATGCGCGCATGGTGCTGCTGAAGGATGTCGAGGATGACGCCTTTGTCTTTTATACCAACTATGGCAGCGCCAAAGCGGCCGAGCTGGACGGGGCGCGGAAGGCGGCATTCGTGATGCACTGGAAATCGCTGCGGCGCCAGATCCGTGTGCGCGGCCATGTCGAGAAAGAGGACGGTCCGCAGGCGGATGAGTATTATGCCTCGCGCTCCCTCAAATCCCGCCTTGGGGCGTGGGCGTCGGATCAAAGCCAGCCCTTGGACGGGCGGGCGACGCTGATGGCAAAAGTGGCAAAGGTCACGGCGCAGCATGGCACCAACCCGAAACGCCCCCCGTTCTGGGGCGGATACCGCATTATTCCGACCGAGATCGAATTTTGGGCGGATGGTGCATTCCGGTTGCATGACCGCTTTCGCTGGACCCGTAATGCGCGGGATGATGCATGGGAAATCGTGCGACTGAACCCGTGATTTCACGTTACGTGAAATGCAAGCCTTTGGGCGGACACAACTATTTAACTTGAGCCGGACATCAAATTCGGTGCACATGAAAGCAGAAATTGTTTTCGCAACAGAAAGAAACCTCGTGCAGGACGCAGCAGACCAGACACAAGACGTATCGGGAACCGTTAAATGGTTTGACCCGGTCAAAGGGTTTGGCTTTGTCGTAGCCGACGATGGCGGCGTTGATATCTTGCTGCATATCAACGTGTTGCGAAACTTCGGCCAATCGTCGGTGGCAGACGGCACAGTATTGACCGTGCGCACCCAAAAGACGGAGCGCGGCGTGCAGGCGGTTGAGGTGCTGAGCATCCATCCCCCCGCATCCGGTGACGGCTCTACACTCAGCGACTTTGCCGAGGTGGACCCCGAAACACTGGCGCAGGCGCCGCTGGAACCGGGACGGGTGAAATGGTTCGACAAGGGCAAGGGCTTTGGCTTTGCCAATATCTTCGGTTCGCCCGAGGATGTGTTCCTGCATGTCGAAGTGTTGCGTCGTTCCGGTCTCAGCGACCTTGCCCCGGGTGAGGCGCTGGCCCTTCGGGTGATCGACGGCAAACGCGGGCGCATGGCGGCGGAAGTCATGCCATGGGAAGCGGGCAACACGGGCGAGCGTGATGGGTAAAACGCCTCACGCCCGAACCCGCGCCGTTCTGTGGCGCTGTGTCTTCGGGGTGATGTCGTTTTGTCTGGCACCTGCCGTCGCGGTGGCGTCGGAATGCCGCGAAGATACAGTCTGGATCAAAGGCGCGTTCGGGCAGGCGCGGTTCACCGTGGAGATCGCGGATGACGAACAGGAGCGCGCCATCGGCCTGATGAACCGCGCCTCAATGCCCACATTGGCGGGCATGTTGTTCATCTATGACCGCCCCAGCCGTCTGTCCTTCTGGATGCGCAACACGCTGATCGAACTCGACATGTTGTTCGTAGATTCGGCAGGGGTGATTCAAAACATCCATCACCGCGCGATTCCCCTCGACGAGACACCGATTCATGGCGGCACGGGGCTGACCCATGTGCTCGAAATCAACGGTGGACTGGCAAAAAACATCGGGATTTCCGTCGGAGACGCGCTTCGGCACCCGAGCTTTGAAAAAGACGTGGCATCTTGGCCCTGTTAGGTCTTTTCAATCCCGCAAACACCATTTAAGAGAGCCGCACGGTCGGAGCGTGGCGCAGCCTGGTAGCGCACCTGTTTTGGGTACAGGGGGTCGGAGGTTCGAATCCTCTCGCTCCGACCATTTCCAAAAATAGCTGAACTTGCTGGTTGGGCCTTGGGCCTGACGCGATACGGCTTGGGCCGTACCGCCAACGTATCTGCCTAGTTGCGGCTGACACCGCCTGTGGCGGCCAGCAGTTGATCCATCAGAGAATCCAGATCGCGCTGTTTAAAATAGATGCGGCGCGGGTTGCCGGATTTCTGCACGACCTCGGCGAAGTAGGATAGCTCGACCACAAAGTCGTCGGCATCCATCGCTGTCTTCTTTTGCACAACCAGTGTCGGCGCTTGCAGCGCACCATCATATTGCAGCACCAGAAACGCGGCCAGATCCGGCGGCGGCAGGATGCGGCATTGCAGAACCGAGCGCGAAACAATGCGCAGTTCATCCCCCGGTGAGTCGCAGGAAGAGCGGAACGCCACATCTAGCGGGGCAGGGGTTTCTGCGAAAACTGCCCGTCGAACAGGCAAATCTTGTTCCGAGGTGGCTATTGTTTCTACATATTGTGGTGCGCAGGCGCCAAGGGCGACCAGCAAAGCGGTAAAAATGGGTCGCATAGGGGCCTCGTTTCAAGAATGCCACACAGGACCACATTTTCCGCATAGCAGCAAAACCTTTCTATCTGGGCGGGTGGAGCCTGTGGATAACTTAAGGCGAAGCATCCACAGATCGCTGTAAGTCGGCCCGATTCAAAGCAAATTTCCGCCCCTGCCTCGGGATGAAATTTCTGACCAAAAAAGCGGCGTTAACCAATTGAATCGGTACGGTGCCGTGCGGCCCCCGCGCCAGCAGCCGGTCAAGGCAAAAGTTGCCCAAAAAGTTTTAAAATTGCGTTGACGAAGGCGGTCCAAATACGCCAGTTTGTGCGGGCTGGGTCACTCAACACAATATGTAGTGGTTAACGCTAAGGGGCGAGAGACCGGGCACAAGGGACAGACTAGCATCATTGATCGGGCGCAATTCACCTTGCGCTTGCACGGTAGACAACGCGTTTACCGGACCGATGAAGACGTATTTGACCCCTTGTGCAGCACGCCATTTGGGCCCCCGCAACGTCGGGCGGGTCTGACACGATAAACATGCTGAATAACGAGGCAGCGCGATGAAAATTGAAAGACAGTTCACCAAAGCCGATCAGGACGCCTACGCGGATCTGAACTTCGTGACCACCGTGTCCGAGATCCGCAATCCGGATGGCACCATCGTGTTCCGTCTTGATAACGTCGAGGTTCCCGCCAAGTGGAGCCAGGTTGCCAGCGACGTCATCGCGCAGAAATACTTCCGCAAGGCGGGCGTGCCCTCCAAGCTGGTCAAGATCAAGGAAGCCGACGTTCCCGAGTTCCTGTGGCGCTCCAAGGCCGCGCCAGACGCCGAAATGGGGGGCGAGACGTCTTCCAAGCAGGTATTTGACCGACTGGCTGGTGCATGGGCCTATTGGGGTTGGAAAGGTGGCTATTTCACCACCGAAGAAGACGCCAAAGCCTATTACGACGAAATGCGCCACATGCTGGCGACACAGCGCGCCGCACCCAACAGCCCGCAGTGGTTCAACACCGGCCTGCACTGGGCCTATGGCATCGATGGCCCCGCACAGGGCCACCACTATGTCGATTACAAATCCGGCAAGCTGACCAAATCCAAATCCTCCTACGAGCACCCGCAGCCGCACGCCTGCTTTATCCAGTCCGTGTCCGACGATCTGGTGAACGACGGCGGCATCATGGACCTGTGGGTCCGCGAGGCGCGCCTGTTCAAATACGGCTCCGGCACGGGCACGAACTTCTCGTCCCTGCGCGGCGAGGGCGAAAAGCTGTCCGGTGGCGGCAAGTCCTCGGGCCTGATGGGCTTCCTGAAAATCGGTGACCGCGCGGCGGGCGCGATCAAGTCGGGCGGCACCACGCGCCGTGCGGCCAAGATGGTGATCGTCGATGCGGACCACCCCGATATCGAGGACTTCATCAACTGGAAGGTGATCGAGGAGCAGAAAGTGGCGTCCATCGTCGCCGGTTCCAAGATGCACGAAGAGAAACTCAACGGTCTGTTCGCCGCGATCAAGGCATGGGACGGCTCCGAAGACGACGCCTATGACCCCAAGAAGAACGACGCACTGAAAGAGGCGGTCAAAGCCGCCAAACGCGTCGCCATTCCCGAAACATATGTGAAACGTGTGCTCGACTATGCCAAGCAGGGCCACACGTCGATCGAATTCCCGACCTATGACACCGACTGGGATTCCGAAGCCTACAACTCGGTCTCGGGCCAGAACTCCAACAACTCGATCCGCGTCACAAACGCGTTCCTGACGGCTGTTGAAAAAGACGCCGATTGGGAACTGATCAGCCGTGTGGACGGGTCGGTCACCAAAACCGTCAAGGCACGCGATCTTTGGGCACAGGTTGGTCACGCCGCATGGGCTTGCGCCGATCCGGGAATCCAGTACCACGACACCGTCAACGACTGGCACACATGCCCCGCAGACGGCCCGATCCGCGGCTCTAACCCGTGCTCGGAATACATGTTCCTTGACGACACGGCCTGTAACCTTGCCTCGATGAACCTGCTGACCTTCCTCAAGGACGGCGAGTTTCAGGTCGAAGACTACATGCACGCCGCCCGTTTGTGGACCGTGACGCTGGAAATCAGCGTGATGATGGCGCAGTTCCCGTCCAAGGAAATCGCGCAGCGGTCCTATGACTTCCGCACGCTGGGTCTGGGTTATGCCAACATCGGCGGCCTGCTGATGAACATGGGTCACGGCTATGACAGCGACGAAGGCCGCGCCCTGTGTGGTGCGCTGACCGCGATCATGACCGGTGTTGCCTACGCCACCTCTGCCGAGATGGCGGGCGAGTTGGGTCCATTCCCCGGCTACAAAAAGAACGCCGACCACATGCTGCGGGTGATGCGCAACCACCGCACCGCCGCCTATGGCCGCTCGGAAGGGTACGAGGAACTGTCGGTCAAGCCTGTGCCGCTGGATCACGCCAATTGCCCCGATGCGCGTCTGGTCGACATTGCCAAATCCACATGGGACGAGGCGTTGAAACTGGGCGAGGCCAACGGCTATCGCAACGCACAGACGTCTGTGATCGCGCCCACGGGCACAATCGGTCTGGTAATGGACTGCGACACAACTGGAATCGAGCCTGACTTCGCCCTCGTGAAGTTCAAAAAGCTCGCCGGTGGTGGCTACTTCAAGATCATCAACCGCTCGGTTCCTGCCGCGCTGGAAAACCTCGGCTATGGCTCGGCCCAGATCGAAGAGATCGTCAGCTATGCTGTCGGCCACGGCTCTATTGGGAACAGCCCTGCGATCAACCACACATCGCTTGCAGGCCACGGGTTCGGCCCGAACGAACTGGCCAAGGTCGATGCCGCGCTTGAATCGGCCTTCGATATCCGGTTCGTGTTCAACCAGTGGACACTGGGCGAGGATTTCTGCACCGGCGTTCTGGGCATCCCGTCCGCCAAGCTGAACGATCCAAGCTTTGATCTGCTGAAATCGCTGGGCTTCTCGAAAGCCGATATCGAGGCTGCCAACGACCACGTCTGCGGCACCATGACCCTCGAAGGGGCGCCGCACCTCAAGGAAGAGCATTACCACATCTTCGACTGCGCCAACCCGTGCGGCAAGAAAGGCAAGCGTTTCCTGAAGGTTGACAGCCACATCACCATGATGGCCGCTGCGCAGTCCTTTATCTCGGGTGCGATCAGCAAAACGATCAACATGCCCAACGATGCCACCATCGAGGACTGCCAGAAGGCGTATGAGCTGTCGTGGTCGCTGGGGGTGAAGGCGAACGCGCTGTACCGTGACGGCTCCAAACTGTCGCAACCTCTGGCCGCGTCGCTGGTCGAGGATGATGACGATGCCGCAGAAGTGCTGGAAAGCGGCTCGCCCGTTGAAAAGGCGGCGGTACTGGCCGAGAAGATCGTCGAAAAGGTGATCGTCAAGGAGATCATCAAGAGCCACCGCGAGAAGATGCCGCAACGCCGCAAGGGCTATACCCAGAAGGCGATTGTGGGCGGGCACAAAGTGTACCTGCGCACCGGCGAATACGAAGATGGCAACCTTGGCGAAATCTTTATCGACATGCACAAGGAAGGTGCCGGTTTCCGCGCCATGATGAACAACTTCGCCATCGCGGTGTCGGTTGGTCTGCAATATGGCGTGCCGCTTGAGGAATTCGTGGACGCGTTCACCTTCACCAAGTTCGAACCCGCAGGCATGGTGCAGGGCAACGACAGCATCAAGAACGCGACGTCGATCCTTGACTACGTGTTCCGCGAACTGGCCGTCAGCTATCTGGACCGTACCGATCTGGCCCATGTCAAACCCGAAGGCGAAACGTTCGACAGCATCGGGCGCGGCGTGGAGGAAGGCATCACCAACGTTTCTGAGCTAAGCGAAAGCGCTGCGTCGAAATCGCTGGAAGTGCTGAAACAGATCAGCTCGGCAGGCTATCTGCGCAAGCGGATGCCGCAGGATCTGGTGGTGCTTCAGGGCGGTATGACAGATGTGGCCACCGCAAGCGCGTCCTTGCAGGGGCTGGCACCGGATGTGGCCGTGAACGGCGGCGTCGCTGTCAGCAGCACCACAACCACGGCTGTGTCCTCGGGCTCGGTCAGCATGGATGCGCGCACCAAGGCCAAGATGCAGGGCTATGAAGGCGAGGCCTGCGGCGAGTGCGGCAACTACACGCTGGTGCGCAACGGCACCTGCATGAAGTGCAACACCTGCGGCGGCACGTCTGGGTGTAGCTAAAGAGTTACGCGTCCCGGTAAGGGGCGCGAGGGGGCCGGTTTACGCCGGTCCCCGACGAGACGGGTGGGGCTGTTCTTTATGTTCCCCCACCTATTCCGGGGCGGATGCGTTCGCTCCTGACGACGTTCAGGCCGCAGGCAAAAAAGTACCGGGCGGTTAACATATTGAGCTTGGACGGCGAAACTAAACGGAGAGCGTTCGCGCTCTCCTTTTTTATGTCCGCGATATCTGATGGCTGACTCCGTGTTAGGCTGCGCGCCTTATCGCATGGTTCTGGTGCGGCGGGCGGCACTGTTTGCCATTCGGCAAAGACGCCCGCCCGCCGACCCGCCATCGGCAAGGGCCTGCCGAACTGCGCGCTTTTGCACCTCTTCCCTATGCAGGGCGCGGTTTGCGCGCATACTGGACCGTGCGGGCACCACTCACGGACCGCGCCACTGCTTGTCACCCTAGGCGGTCAGCCGCCCCAAGGGGGCAGGTGGATGTTGAACCGCGCGCGCAACGCCGCGTCCAGCGCCAGATCAAGGGCGGCGGCGGGCTTTTGTGACAGGATGTCCAGCTTGCGGGCCGTGGCCTGCGCGATCAGGTCGGGCTTGCCCAATTCCACCCATTCTTTTGGCGATGTGCGACTGCCATAGGTGGGATAGACGCAATCGCTTTGCATCCGCGCCAAGGTCTGGTCCGTGCCCAGATAGTGGCCGGGGCCGTTCATGCAGACATCCGCCATCTGGTCGAGCGCGATGGTGTCATCGCTGACTTCGATGCCGCGCACACAGCGCAGCGCCTGACCGATGATGTCGTCGCCAAGGATCAGGGATTCGTGACAGAACCCCAGAAGGGACGCGTGCATGCCTGCCGCCTCGTAGACCATGTTGACGCCCGACAGGCCTGCCGCAAGGTTCGAACACATCTGTTCCCATCCGGCCTGCATGTCAGGCAGCTTGCTGTCGGATGCACCGCCCGCCGCGCCACCGGGCAGGTCGTAAAAACGGTGCATCTGCCCGCATCCCGCCGTCAGCAGCGCCTGTTCGCCCGATCCGATGGACATGGCCCCCGTGCGCAGATCAAGGCCGAAGGGCCATGTGCCGAAAATGGCGGGCGCGCCGGCCTCGACGGCGTTCACATAGACCAATCCGGCCAGACATTCCGCCGTGGCCTGCACGATGGCCCCTGCGATGGTGGACGGGGCAGTGGCCCCCGCCATACCCGCCGACAGCAGCAGAACGGGCATGCCTGCCTTGATGCACAGCTCCATCACCTGACAGCTTTCGGTGGCGAATTTCATCGGCGGAACAACAAAGCAGTTCGAGTTCGACACGAAAGGGCGGGCGCGCCACGCGGCTTCGCCCCCTGCCATCATGTGCAGCATCTCGATGGACGGCGCGACACATTCGGGGCCGGAAAAGCTGGTGCCGATATGTTTCGTGGTACCGGACACGCAGGCATAGATCGAATTGTAATCAAGCTCGGTCGGATCGGTCACATCGCGACATACCATGGGGCGCTGCACAAAGTGGATATTGTCGAGTGTGTCGGCAATGCGGGCGGCGTCAAACAGGTCTTGCGTGGTGCTTTCGCGGTAGGTTGCGCCGTCCACTTCGACCAGGTTCACCGCCGCGCCTGCGGTGCCGTAGTGGACGCGCGCGCCCGACAGTTCCAGATCATGGGCCGGATCGCGGGCGCACAGGGTCATCGAGCGGTTGGCGCGCGCAATCGTGTCCTCGACCAAGGCGCGGGGGAAACGGATGCGCCCGTCATCCCCCAATATCGCACCCGCGCCGGTCAGGTAGTCGATGCCGCTGGGGGGCGCGTCGGCAAGGCCGATGGTTTCCAGCGCGTCCAGTGCGGCGGTGTGCAACTGTTCGACCTGCACAGCACTTAGCGGGTTGAGTGTGCCGCCGGTCATACCTGCACGGATCGGGCGCAGATGCGCGGCCAATGGCGCGGCACGGGCGGCACGGCGCGCTGCGCGTCCGCCGCTGCGGGGTTTGGGGGAAAGTTCGTTCATGGGCGTGGTTCCGGATCAGAAGGGAAAGGGCAGGCGGGCGGCGATCTGGAATCGGTCAGGACGCCCGCGCGCGGCGCGCCCGCGCTCTGCCCCGATGGTGCGGGTGACCAGAGCGATTATGCTGCGCGTTTCCTGCAAGGCACACCTTCCCCAATGTGCGGAACCTTTCCTATCGCCCATGGTGCTGCGCCGGTTTCAGCCTGTCTGTTCCATTTGCGACTCCGCGCAAGCGGAGCCTCGCGCAAAGGATTTGTCTGGGGTGGCAAGGATTTGCCGGTCGAAGTGAAAGCACAATTTCGTGTCTGGAAGGTTGGGCGTGTCGGCCCCACCTCTCTGCCAAGCGGCCCGTGAACTGCCGCGCCTATGAAATGAAGGAGCAGACAAATGACCAAGACATTCCTACGTACAAGCGTGAGTGCCAGCCTTATCGCACTGGCCGGTGTGCCAGCCCTTGCCGGCAGCATGGACGCGCCTGCCGCTGATCCGGTTGCGCCAACAGCACCCCCAGCACCTGCGATCGTGTCCTATGGCGATGACTGGACAGGCGGCTATGCCGGTATTCAACTGGGCTATGGCGACGTGAATGGCACGGGTGCCGCCGATGGTGACGGCGAACTTTACGGTGTCCACTTGGGCTACGACTATGACTTCGGCACCTTCGTGCTGGGTGGCGAGATCGACTATGACGACGCCAATATCGACCTGAACGGTGCCGCAGATGTCGACAGTGTTGCACGCCTGAAGCTGAAAGCCGGTTACGATTTCGGCCCGACACTGGCCTATTTCACCGCCGGTGTGGCCGAAGTGGACACATCGCTTGGGTCCGAATCCGGCGGGTTCTACGGTATCGGTGCGACCTACAAGATCGACGAGCGTTACACCGTCGGTGCCGAATTGCTGGAGCATGACTTCAACAACGTTGCAGGTTCCGGTGTAGACGCGGATGCGACAACCCTGACAGTGCGCGGTTCCGTCCGCTTCTAAGCACTGTTGGTGACTGTCACGATGGCGCGGGGCATGGCGATGCCCCGCGCCATTTTTGTTTTAGGCGGCCCGTGCCGCAGCGAACCGGCACAGCGTTTCCAGTGCGCGCGCAAAGGCGCTGTCCTCAATCGTCATGGCGACGCGGATATGGCCCGCTGCCGCCGTGCCAAAGCTTTCCCCCGGCATCACGGCGATATGTTCCGCATCCAGCAGCGCGTCGGCAAAATCATCGCCCGACATGCCCGTCGCACGGATATCCAGCATGATATACATGGCGCCCTGCGCCGGAATGGCCTTCACCACGTTCTGTGCGGCCAGCACCTGCTGCGCGATGGCGCGGCGGCGTTGGAAAGGGGCGGCGATCTCTGCCTCGAACGCCGGTCCTTGGGACAGGGCAAAGCAGCTTGCATCCTGAATAAAGCCGGGCACGCCATAGGTTGTGTGGGTGGCGAAGGTGATCATATGGGCGATGGCGTCCTGCGGGCCGACGACCCAGCCACAGCGCGATCCGGTCATCGCGTGGCTTTTCGACATGGAGCCGATCACCAGTGTGCGCTGTGCCATATCGGGCAGGGCGCGGGGGCTGAGGTGCGCGCCCTCCCAGACCTGCGTGTCATAGACTTCGTCCGAGATCAGCCAAAGGTCGTGATCCTGACAGACCTGCGCGATACCATCCAGCGTGTCGCGCCCGTAGACCGTGCCTGTCGGGTTGTTGGGCGTGTTGATCAGGAGCGAGCGCGCCCCATCCGCGACGCGGGCAATATCGGCGGTGCGGGGCTGGAATGCATCCTCGGCGCGGGTCGGGATCGCCAGCGGAATGGCCGAAACGCCGCGGATCGTTCCGGGGTAGGTGGCGTAATAGGGATCAACGTACAGCGCCGTATCACCGGGATCACAGGCGGCGGCATGGGCAGCGAACAGGGCCGATTGGCCACCGGGCGTGATCAGGACGTTGTCGCGGCTGGTCGGCACGCCGGTGCGCGCCTGCACCCGCGCGGCAACCGTGTCGCGCAATGCGTCCGTTCCCGGCACCATGGCATAGCCCGTATGCCCGCCCATGGCGCTGCGGTGCATGTCCTGCAACACAGGCGCGGCCGTGCGGATATCGTGTTCGCCGATGGTCAGTTCGGTCACGGGCGTGCCGTCGGCGATCATGCGGCGCGCCTTGAGGAACACGTCCCAGCCATCAGAGCCGCCGCCTGTCAGGGTTGTGATGCGGGTGGATAGGGTCACGCGGGCCTCCTGCTTTCGTCCTTGGGTATTCGGATTTCGGGGTCAAGGGCGCAGAGCGATGGTGCTTTGTCAATCTGGGGAGGTGCAGGTTGTGATGATGAGGGGGCTCTGCCCCCGGCTGCGCCTCCCCCGGGATTTTTTTGAACAGAGAAGGGGACGGGGTGGTGCGACGGGGGCGAAGTGGCTTGACCCGCTGCGTCACTCCGCGCTAGCGGTAACGCATGAACCGGATCCTTTGCATCATTGGCTGCATTATCTGCTGAAACGCCCTTTTGCGCGGTTCGGTTCTTTGTTTCCATGACATCCCAGAATTGATAGTCCCGCGCCAACCCTTTGCGAGGCTTGCCCCATGACCATCTCACTTTACAACACCGCCACCCGTCGCAAGGAGCCCTTTGCGCCCATCGATGCGCAGGACGTGCGCATGTATGTCTGCGGGCCTACGGTCTATGACCGTGCGCATCTGGGCAATGCGCGCCCTGTGGTGGTGTTTGATGTGCTTTATCGCCTGTTGCGCCATGAATACGGGGCGGAGCATGTCACCTATGTGCGCAACTTCACGGATGTGGATGACAAGATCAACGCGCGGGCGGCTGAAAGCGGGCGGTCGATTTCTGAGATCACCACCGAGACCGCGCAGTGGTTTCTGGACGACATGGCCGCCATTGGCGCGCTTGAGCCGTCGATCAAGGGCGGGTCGCACCAGCGCGCCATGCCGCGCGCGACCGCCTATATTGCGCAGATGGTCGACATGATTTCGGACCTGATCGACAAGGGCTTTGCCTATGAGAATGCGGGCCATGTCCTGTTTCGGGTGCGCGAATACGAGGCCTATGGCGCGCTGTCGGGGCGGTCGGTCGATGACATGATCGCCGGTGCGCGGGTCGAGGTGGCCCCGTACAAGGAAGACCCGATGGATTTTGTCCTATGGAAACCGTCGGACGATGACCTGCCGGGATGGGAGTCGCCTTGGGGGCGGGGACGGCCGGGCTGGCATATCGAATGCTCGGCCATGGCCTATGAATTGCTGGGCGACCGGTTCGACATCCATGGCGGCGGCAACGATCTGCAATTCCCCCACCACGAGAACGAGATTGCCCAGTCGCGCTGTGCCGGACATGGGTTTGCGAATGTGTGGATGCATAACGAGATGTTGCAGGTCGAGGGCAAGAAGATGTCCAAGTCCTTGGGCAACTTCTTCACCGTGCGCGACCTGCTGGAGCAGGGCGTGTCGGGCGAGGTGATCCGTTTCGTGATGCTGAGCACCCATTACCGCAAGCCGATGGACTGGACGGAGAAGAAGCGGGCAGAGGCGGATAAGACCCTGACCGGCTGGTTCACGATCCTGCAAAAGCATGGCTATTCATCCAAGATGGTGGACCGTCTGCGCGACGCGGGTCGATGGGCCGGTGACACGGAGTTCATGGGCGCGCTTGGCAACGATCTGAACACGCCCGGGGCGTTGGCGCGGTTGCATGTGCTGGCCAAGGCGCACACGGCAGAGGGGCTTGCCCCCATGGCCCATGCGCTGGAAACCCTCGGGCTGGTGAGCGATTGGGACAGTCTTGATCTGTCCCCCGCGCAGAACGACGCGCTGGAAGACTGGGTTGTCGCGGCGATTGACGGGCTGCTTGAACAACGCTCGGCCGCGCGTGCGGCCAAGGATTGGGGCGAGGCGGATCGCGTGCGCGATGTGCTGAACGCCGTTGGTGTGCAGGTGACGGATGTGGGCGGTGGTGCGACATGGGTGCCGGGGCCGGATTTCGATCCTTCGAAACTGGAGGCGCTTAGATGACTTGCACTAACACTGGGCCAACGCCTGACCGTCCGCGCCACGGCCGACGTGACTTCTGCAAAGGACGTGCGGCATGACTAAAGAAGCGCTTTGCCTATTCGACACGACCCTGCGCGATGGGCAACAGACCCAAGGGGTGCAGTTTTCCACCAGCGACAAGCAGCAGATTGCGACCGCGCTCGACACACTTGGCGTGGACTATATCGAAGGCGGCTGGCCCGGGGCGAACCCGACCGACAGCGCCTTTTTCGAGGACGCGCCGTCGATGCGCGCGACCTTTACCGCCTTTGGTATGACCAAGCGCGCCGGTATCAGTGCCGAGAATGACGATGTGCTGGCGGCGGTGCTGAATGCGGGTACGCCTGCGGTTTGCCTTGTGGGCAAGACGCACGAATTCCACGTCAAGACCGCCCTTGGCATCAAGCTGGAACAGAACACCGACAATATCGCGGCCAGCTTTGCCCATATCGTGGCGCAGGGGCGCGAGGCGATTTTCGATGCCGAACATTTCTTTGACGGTTATGCGTCCAACCCCGACTATGCGTTGCAGGCAATCCATGCGGCCTATGACGCGGGGGCGCGCTGGATCGCGCTGTGCGATACCAACGGTGGCACCTTGCCCGCCGATATCCACCGGATCACACGCGCGGTGATCGACAGCGGGATTGATGGCACGCGCCTTGGCATCCACACCCATAACGACACTGAACAGGCGGTTGCCGGATCCTTGGCGGCGGTCGATGCGGGCGCGCGCCAGATCCAGGGCACGCTGAACGGTTTGGGTGAACGCTGTGGCAATGCGAACCTGACGGCGCTGATCCCGATCCTGCTGCTCAAGGAACCCTATGCGTCGCAATTCCAGACGGGGGTGACCCGCGAGGCGTTGCAGAACCTCACGCGCACGTCGCGAATGCTGGACGATATCCTGAACCGTGTGCCGCAAAAGCAGGCGGGTTTTGTCGGGGCGTCGGCCTTTGCGCACAAGGCGGGGCTGCATGCCTCGGCGATCCTCAAGGATCCGTCGACCTACGAACATATCGACCCTGCGGCGGTGGGCAATGCGCGCATCATTCCCATGTCCAATCAGGCGGGGCAGTCGAACCTGCGCAAGCGTCTGGTGGAAATGGGCCTCAAGGTCGCGCCCAAGGATCCCGCGCTGGCCCGCATTCTGGACCAGATCAAGGCGCGCGAGGCCGATGGCTATAGCTATGATACCGCGCAGGCGTCGTTCGAACTGCTGGCGCGGGCCGAACTGGGGCTGTTGCCCGAGTTTTTCGAGGTCAAACGTTATCGCGTCACGATCGAGCGGCGCAAAAACAAGCGCAACAAGATGGTGTCGCTGTCCGAGGCGGTTGTGGTTCTGAAGGTGGATGGGGAAAAGCGCCTGTCGGTGTCGGAATCTATGGACGAACAGGGCACGGATCGCGGCCCCGTCAACGCGCTGTCCAAGGCGCTGGCCAAGGATCTTGGTCGCTACCAGCAGAATGTCGAGGATATCCGGCTGGTCGACTTCAAGGTGCGGATCACCCAAGGCGGGACCGAGGCGGTCACCCGCGTCATCATCGACAGTGAGGACGGGCAGGGGCGGCGCTGGTCCACGGTGGGCGTGTCGGCCAACCTTGTGGATGCGAGTTTCGAGGCGTTGCTGGATGCGGTGCGCTGGAAGTTGGTGCAGGACGGTGTGACATGCTGATGCGTGCGCGTCCGTTGCACGGGTGCTGCGCATGAGTTTCAGCGCCGAGGTGACAGCCTGCGCCGTGCTGGTGGAAAAGGGTGATCCCGACCGGTTTCGCACGGTGATGGCCGCGCCGGTCGAGGCGCGCCCTGTGCTGTTCCCGATCTATGCGATGAATGTCGAAGTCTCGCGCGCGCCATGGGTCACCAAAGAGGCGATGATCGCAGAGATGCGCCTGCAATGGTGGCGCGACGCGCTTGAGGAAATCGCCCAGGGCAAAGCGGTGCGCAAACACGAGGTGACAACCCCGCTGGCCGAGGTGCTGAGCACCGCGCAGGCCGAGCAGCTTGACGAAAGCGTGGCGGCGCGGCGGTGGGACATTTACCGCGATGCGTTCGAGGACGCCACGCATCTGGATGCCTATATCGACCAGACGGCAGGGCATTTGATGTGGACCGCCTGTGCGGCCCTTGGCGCGCCTGCGGCGTGTGAGGCTGACGTGCGCAATCTGGCCTATGGGGCAGGGGTTGCGGCGTTTTTGCGGGCGGTGCCTGCGCTGGTCTCGGCAGGGCGTATTCCGCTGCTGGACGGGACGGACGCGGGGGTTGCGGCCCTTGCCGCGCAAGCCAAAGCGCGCCTTGTGGTGCCACGGGTGCCAAAGGCCGCGCGAGCCGCTCTGTGGCCCGCCATCGGGGCGCGCAAAACACTGGATCAGGTGATACGCGACCCAAGTGCGGTTGGCGAGGGGCGGCTTGCAAATACGCTCACGCCGTTCCGCCTTGCCACCAGTGCGCTGACGGGACGACTGGCGCTTTAGGAAGCGACGCGGCGGTCACGCCGCACCAGCCAGAACAGCGCGCCACCGGCGAGCAGCAGGAAGGGCACCATGGCGATATTGACCGCCGCCCAGCCCTGTACCGCCGAGCCGCCGGAACAGTTCATCAACCCGCCTGACGCCAGCGATGCCAGCGTCACGCCGCCAAATACCAGTAGATCGTTCAGCCCCTGCATGCGCCCGCGTTCGTGCGGGGCGTGTGCGCCAGCCAGCATCGTGGTCGCGCCGATAAAGCCGAAGTTCCAGCCCAGCCCCAGCAGGACCAGCGCCACAAAGAAGTTCGGCAGTGCCACGCCCGCCAGTGCGACCGCGCCCGCAAGGCCAAGAATGGCAATGCCAAGGCCCATGATCCGCTCGACCCCGAAACGCGCAATCAGGTGGCCGGTAAAGAAGGACGGCGCGAACATCGCCAGCACGTGGCCCGTGACCACATCGGCTGCGATATTCTTGTCAAAGCCGCAGCCCACAACCGCCAGCGGGGTCGAGGTCATCACGAGGTTCATCAGCGCATAGGACACCATGGCGCAGATCACCGCGACCGCGATGCGCGGCGTGGTCAGCAGCTCCCACCGCGTGCGGCCCTTGGGCGCGTCCACAGCCGGAACTGGGGGTTTGGGAATGTCGATAAACAGGAACAGCAGCGATCCGACCACGTTCAGCGCGATCACCGCCAGATAGGTGCCAAGGAACGGGATCACATAGGCATCAGCGGTGAATTTCACCAGTTGCGGCCCGATCAGGGCGGACATAAGGCCACCTGCCATCACATAGGAAATCGCCTTGGGACGGAACGCGTCAGACGCGGTATCGGCCGCGGCAAACCGGTAAAACCCCTGCGCGGACATATAGATACCCGTGAGGAAGCTGCCCAACAGGAAGATCGGGAACGACGCCACATAAAGCCCGTAGGCCCCGACCGCGCCGCCGATCGCCCCGCCTGCCGTGCCCAGCAGGAACCCCGCCCGCCGCCCATAACGCTGCATCAGCGCCGACACCGGCGTGGCCGACATCATCGACCCCAGCACGATCAGCGAGATCGGCAAAGTGGCAAAGCAGATGTTGGAGGCGAGAGATTGCCCCGCCAGCCCTCCGATCACAAAGATCATCGGCATCTGGCTGCCCAGAATGGCTTGGGCCATGACCAGAACGGCTACGTTGCGCTTGGCGCGGCTGTCATCAATATCGCTCATCCCAGCGGCGTAGCCCGAAGGCGGGGACGAGACAAGCGCGTCTATTCTGCATTCCTGCACAAGCGGTTGCGCGAGGCGCGGGGCAGGGTAGTGTGCGTGCATGAAAACCGGTCCCCGCATCGCAATACTGGCAGGCGCACGCGAAACCCGCGAGGCGGTGCGCTGGCTGGCGCAGACACCGGCGCGGCCCGTGATCTATTGGGCGCGCGGCCATGAGGCGATGGCAATGGGGATCGCACAGGTGGACGCAGTGCCGCGTGACATCGACGGGCTGCTGGATGTGACCCACGCCTTTGACACTGAAACCTGCGCGCAGGCGGTGGTACGCTGCCCGCAGGTGCCGCTGGCGCGGGTGGCTCGTGCCCCATGGGTCGCACAGGGTGGTGACAGATGGGAGGAGGTCGACAGTGTCGAGGAAGCATTGATGGCCTTGCCCGCAGGGGCGCGGGTGTTTGCCGCCACGGGGCGGGACAGCCTGCCGGTGCTGGCGCGCCATGACGGGCCGGTCTTTCTGCGCCAGCTTAGCCGCCATGACGATCCCACGGGCCATGACAATTGCCGCTTTGTCTTTGGTGATGCGCCGTTTGATCCGGTGGAGGAAGCGGCCCTGTTCCAAGACCTGCGCATCGACGTGATCCTTGCGCGCAATATCGGAGGCACGGGCAGCTTTCCCAAACTCGCGGCGGCGCGGATGCTTGGCCTGCCAGCGGTTCTGGTGCGCCCGCCACAGCGACCCGAGGCAACGCTGCTGCGCGATGAACGGGATGTGGCACGCTGGGTCAGCGGATTGTGAGCGTCGGGCGGATCATCCAGACGGAGGCGGATGTGGCCGAAGGCGCCGCATGGCTGGCCGCACGCGATCCGGCCCTTGCACGTGCTGTGGCGCAGACGGGGCCATTGCCGCTGCGCCGTCGACCGGACGGGTTTGCCGCGCTGCTCAACGCGATTATCGGCCAGCAGGTCAGCACTGCCTCTGCCGCGGCCATCTGGGCGCGGCTGGAAAGCGCGGGCCTGACCGCGCCGGACCCCGTCCTGCAAGCCGGAGAAGACGGTTTGCGCGCCGCGGGCCTCAGCCGTCAAAAGATCGCCTATGCGCTGGCACTGGCCCAGGCGGGCATTGATTACGACGCCCTGCGCCTCGCCCCTGACGCCGAGATCATCGCCACCCTGACAGCCGTCAAAGGCATCGGCGTCTGGACGGCGGAAATTTATGCAATGTTCGCGCTCGGGCGGGCGGATGTGTTCGCACCGGGTGATCTGGCATTGCAAGAGGCGGCGAAATTGATCTTTGATCTGCCCGAGCGGCCCAAGGAAAAGGCCCTGCGCGAAATGGCACAGGACTGGCGCCCGTGGCGGGCAGTTGCGGCGCGGCTTTTCTTTACCTATTACCGCCTGAACAAAGGGCGAGAGGGGATTTTATGACACGGGTTTTGCAAGCAGGTCGGGTTGAGCCGCATTCGGGCGAACTCCGCTCTATCGTGGTGCTGTTGCACGGCTATGGCGCGAATGGCGCGGACCTGTTGGGGCTGGCCGATCCGCTGGCCGAACACCTGCCTGACACGCTGTTCGTAGCCCCCGACGCGCCCGAGGCGATCCCGGGCTATGCGGGGGGCTATCAGTGGTTCCCGATCCCGTGGATCGACGGTAGCAGCGAGGAAGAGGCCGAGCGCGGCTTGAACGCGGCAGCCGAGGATCTGAACGCCTTCCTTGATGCGCTGATGGTGGACGAGGACGTGCTGCCCGAACAGGTTGTGTTGCTGGGCTTTTCCCAAGGCACGATGATGGCGCTGCATGTGGCCCCGCGTCGTGAGGACGAACTGGCGGGTATCGTCGCGTTCTCGGGCCGTCTGCTGAACCCAGAAGTTCTGGCCGACGAAGTGGTCAGCCGCCCGCCGGTTCTGTTGATCCACGGCGATCAGGACGATGTGGTGCCGCCGCAATCCCTGCCGCAGGCCGCAGAGGCCCTGCAAGAGGCGGGCTGGAAAGACGTTTACGCGCACGTTATGGAAGGCACAGCCCACGGTATTGCACAAGACGGGCTGAGCGTTGCGCTGGCATTTATGCGAGATAAATTGGGACTTTGATAATTTGCGGTCGTTTTTGATTTTCGGGGCTGTGGCTGCGGGGCTGGCGGGATCGGCGTTTTTGCTGACCCGTGACCGTGCCGACGCGTATTTCAATCCACCACCAACGCTGGTCGCGCTGGAAAGTACGCTGGACCGGCCCATCGTTCTTTATGTGGACGGGCAGGTGCCTGATACGTTCCGCCAGTCGCTGGATGCGCTGGATACTGGGGTTGGCGCCTTGGACAAAGGGGCCACGCCGCGCAGGCTGGTGGACCTTGATTCCTATGTGATGGTGCGCAAGGATTGGGATGCGTTCCGCACGCTCGACAATCATGACCTTGCGCCCGTGATCCGCAAACAGACCGAGACGAAGACCGACCTGACCAGCGCCACGTGGTTTGAGGCGGACCTGTCCGCCTCGGACGGTGCGCAGAACAAAGTGCTGGTCGTGCTGGCCACGCAGGCCGCGTTGGACACGCTGGGGCCGTTCTGTTTTGCCATGACGGTGCATGATCTGGCGCGCTTTGCCCATAACGGGAAGGCCTTCCAAGACGCCAATGCGCGCGAGGATGCACGGTGGAAGCAGTGCAAGGCCAAGGGCTGGACCAGCGTCGCGGACATGGCCGAGCAGCCCTGACCTAACAAATGGCGGCGTAGGGCGCGCGGGGCGCTTTGGGCTGTGTCGCGGTGATGGTCGGTGTATCGACGCCCTGGGCGCGCAACCATGCCGCATAGATGATGTGGCCCATTGACGGGTCCAGTTTCATCAACATCGCTGCCACACGGCCCGACAGGCGCGGTGTGCCGCAGACCCCCGTAAGAGCCATCAATGCGCGAAACCCGACAGGGGCCACCTGCGCCGTGCGGGCATCGGCCCATGTCACGTCGAACCGCGCACGGCCTGCACGCAAATCCTGTGCCACACGTTCGATATGCATCCAGCGACGGTTCAGATCACCTTGCGCCCCAAGGGCGACAGTGGCGTGTTCAATCGCCTCGTAAGGGTCGGCGCATTGGGCGTGGTACACGGGTGCCTCGCCCGCAGGGGCCACATACCACAGCAGATCGCCCGTGGTGGTGATGGCACGATAGGCGATCATGCCGCCACATTGGGACCGCACACTGTGATCGGGGTCATACCAAAGCGTCACCCATGTGCGATCCACATAGACAAAGGCGTCGGCCTCGGGATCATAGCCTTGCGCATCCGGCCTTTCGCCTGCCAGCGCCTCGAACATCGCCGCGCGGCGGTGCGGGACGGGGGCTGGGGCGGGTGTGGGAAGGGCGGGCATGATGGCCTCCGGTTCTGGGATGAATGAGCCGCTGGGATGCGGTATTGGAACATAAACTGTGACTTGAATTATGCCGTGATACTGCACCCGCCTGCCATTTGCGTCGAGTGATGTATTCCTTACCTTTGCCCGCGACCCGTCCATGCGGCCCAAGGGCGCTGACTGATGCGGAATGCGTCATATGAGGGTCACAAAGCGTAATTAAACTGCACGCGACATATCGTGGCGCCAACAAGTCTTGCAGAACGCATTCCACTAGATATAGTCGCTGTTAAATCTGGGGCGGGTCCCCCGCTCTGGTGCCTTGGGGCAGACCGTAGCGGACGGAGCATGGTTTGATGAATGCCGATTTCAGAACTGAGTTTGTACGCAGCCCGACTGCGTTGAAACAGCACCCTGCCTTGGTGCTGAATGCCGATTACCGACCGTTAAGCTATTACCCGCTGTCGCTGTGGCCATGGCAGGAGGCGGTCAAGGCGGCATGGCTGGATCGGGTTGATATCGTTGCCGAATATGACGAGGTCGTCCGAAGCCCGAGCACGGAAATCAGGATACCGTCGGTTGTTGTCCTCAAAGATTATGTCAAACCTCAAAAGCGCGTGGCCTTCACGCGCTTTAATTTATTTTTAAGGGACGAATTCCGCTGCCAGTATTGCGGGGCGAAGGGGGATCTGACCTTTGACCACGTGGTGCCACGGGCCAGCGGGGGCGTCACCAGTTGGCAAAACGTGGTGGCCGCCTGTAGCCCGTGCAATCTGCACAAGGGGTCAAAACCGCTGCACCGCACGGGCATGGCGCTGCGCAAACCGCCACGTCAGCCCCGCGCCGAAGAGTTGCGCAATATGGGCCGCAAGTTCCCGCCCAACCACCTGCACGACAGCTGGATGGATTTCCTCTATTGGGATGCCGAACTGGAGGCGTAAGCGCGCTGCCTTTGCGCCTTACAGGTCCAGGTCCAACAGGGCCTGCCGCATCACCTGCGGGTCTACATCGACGCCGGTCCAGTATTTCACGCCGATTACCCCTTGCTGCACCAGCATGCCCAGCCCGTCCACGGTTTGACAACCGCGTGCCTGTGCGGCCTTCAGCAGTCGGGTGAGGGGCGGAT
Organism: Tateyamaria sp. 7Alg 36; assembly: GCF_059882455.1. NCBI lineage: Bacteria > Pseudomonadati > Pseudomonadota > Alphaproteobacteria > Rhodobacterales > Roseobacteraceae > Tateyamaria > Tateyamaria sp. 7Alg 36. The sequence goes on from NZ_CM187613.1 coordinate 217,009, forward strand.
TATGGATGCCATCGGCCACGACCATTTCAGGCAGCAGGGTTTCAGTGTCGATGTCGGGCATAGTGTCCACATCAGGATACAGCCCTTGGGACGTGGCTTGGATCACGATGTCGGTGGCGGGGGGAACGGCAAATGTCCCTTCCCACGGGGCATAGGTCGCCTGCGCGTCGGTGCGGGTATTTACCAGATCGCTAAGCGCCTGACCGCGCTCGGCACTGCGGTTGACGATGGTGATCTGCGCAGCACCCGCCAGCGCCATTTCGACCGCCACTGCGCGCGCGGCACCGCCTGCGCCGAACAGGACCACGGATTTGACCGCCGGATCCACCACCGTGCGCAGTGCCGCGACAAAGCCGCGCCCGTCGGTATTTTCCCCGATCAGCCTGTCGCCATCGCGCACAATCGTGTTCACCGCGCCAATGATCTCGGCCGATGTCCCCAAGCTGTCCAGATGTTCGATCACCGCCACCTTATGCGGGATTGAACAGTTGAATCCGCGCCAGCCCATCGCCCGCGCACCACGCACCGCATCGGCCAGATCGTCGGGCGCGACCTCGACGTTGATATAGCGCCAGTCGAGGCCGTGATGGCGGTACGCGGCTTCGATCATCGCGACGGTCGGGTTTTCGGCAGCGGGCTGGGCAAAAGATCCGGTCAGGGGCAGCAGGAAGTTCATGGGTTCATCCTTTCATCAAGTGTGTCACGCAGATGCGCGCCGACCCGCAGCGCCTGTGCGGCAACGGTTAGGGCGGGGTTCAGCGCGGCGGAAGAGGGGAAAAACCCCGCATCCACCACATAGAGGTTCGGGTGGTCATGGGCGCGGCACAGAGCGTTCAGCGCCGAGTGCGCAGGGTCATCGCCCATCCGGACGGTGCCGCATTGGTGTGACGGGGCGTGAATGCCAAAGCTGTGGCGCAGCACAATCGGGAAACCGGCCTGCCGCAGCACGCGCCTTACATGGCGGACAAAGCGGTCATGGGCCTGCGTACCAAGGGGGCGGTAGTCGATCTGCACCTGTCCGTCCCGCGTAAGCTGCACGCGGCTGTCGGGGTTGGGCAGGTCTTCTCCCATGGCAAGCACATCGACCGAGTGCCGCCCCAGCCAGTCCGCAATCCTTCGCGGCGTGCGCGGATAAGTGGCGCGGATCATCGACCCTTGGATATTGCCGAGCATCTGCACATTACCGCGCGCGTCATCATCATCGGGGGTGCCGTTGTAGAAATCGTTTACTGACAATGTCTTGGGGAACTTTGTTGAATTGACGGCGAACGGGCGTACGCCCATCAATCCGGTCAGGTGGTGGTTCATCAGGTACCGCCCCACAACGCCCGAACGGTTGGCCAGACCGTGCGGCGTCGCCGCGCTGGTGGAGCGTAGCAATATGGCCGCCGAATTGATTGCGCCCGCGCTGAGCACAAATATCGGGGCCTCAATGCGCAGCCGTCGTGTGCCTTGCTGTGCCTCTGCCGCGATGATGCGGTGACCTTTGTCATCCGCGATCAGGCGCGTGACCTTGGTGTTGCGCATCAGGTCCACGTTCTGCCGTGCCAGCAGCGGGCGCAGCACGCGGGTGTCCGCATCGCCCTTGGCGTCAAAGCGGCAGGCAAAGGCGTCGCAGGTGCCACACCGCTGACAGGTGCCCCCCGCGCCGAAATCCACCGCTGCGGGCATGGGAAAGGGGTGCAGCCCTTGGGCGCGCATCCGGTCGGACAGGGTCTGGATCACCGGCTCATGCGGGATGGCGGGGTGGGGGAAGGCTTCGCGCGGTGGCTCGGTCGGGTCACATCCCGCCGTGCCGCGCACGCCGTAAAGCTGTTCGGCCTTGGCATAGAAGGGCGCAAGATCGTCATAGCGGACCGGCCATGCGGGCGATGGTGCGCCATCAATCTCGGACTGCGCGAAATCGCTTTGCCGAAAGCGGAACATGGCGGTGCCGTAGAATTTCGTATGCCCGCCGACATAGTAATACTGCCCCGGCCGGAAGGGCGTGCCCTTGGCATCCAGCCACCGTTCCTTGGTCTTGTAGCGTTCCTGCACGAACACGGCGTCCGCGTCGCTGTTCTGCGCCTCGTTCGGCAGGAAATCGCCCCGTTCGAGGATCATAATCTTCGCATCGGACCCCGCCAGTTGATGCGCCACGGCAGTGCCGCCCACACCGGAGCCGATGATCACGATATCCGCCTTAACCGTCTGCATTTGCGCCCTCCGTCACCGCCTTTCGGATGGCATGGCGCGCAAAACCGCGCCATTCACTAATGCCGCAGGGTTTTGTATGATTGCCGCATCTTGGTTGGATATGACGATGTAATGCCCATAATGCGCCCCTATTTCGAAACGGTCACCATCCCGCCCGAGCGCAGCTTGCAGGTGTTTGACCGCCGCCTGCCGGAGTTTCCGTTCAACTGGCATTACCATCCCGAATTCGAACTGACGCTGACGGTGAATGGCAGCGGCCTATCCTTCGTCGGGGATCATGTCGGCCCTTATGGCGATGGCGATCTGGTGCTGATCGCGCCCAATGTGCCCCATGCGTTCCAGTCGCAGGCGCTGATCGACAGGGCGGAGTATCACCATGCGGTGGTGTGCTGGTTCACGCAGGAATGGATCACGGGGCTGACCGGATTGGTGCCGGAACTGTCGGCGGTGACGCCACTGCTGGCGCAGGCGCGGCGCGGTTTGCGCTTTGGCCCCGACACGACGGCGCGGCTGCGTGACCGGATGCTGGATATGGGGCAGATGGGCGGGCTGGAACAGGTGCTGTGCCTGCAATCCATCCTTGCCACCCTCGCCACGGCGCGCGACCGCACGCCCCTTGCCAGTGGCGCGATCTCGGTCAGCGAGATGCCCCGCGACCGCGCGCGCCTTGAAAAAGTGCTGGACCACCTGCACGCCCATTACGACGAACCGCTGCGCCTCGCGCCGCTATGTGATCTGGTCCACCTGACGGAAAGCCAGCTTCAGCGTATCTTCAAGCGCAGTGCGCGCATGTCGATCAGCGCCTATGTCCTCCAATTGCGGCTGGGGGCGGCGTGCCAGATGCTGATGCAGACCGACCGCCCCGTGGGGCTGATCGCGACCGAATGCGGTTTTTCCGATGCGGCGGATTTCGCCCGCCGCTTTCGTAAGGCGCGCAAAATGACACCAACGACGTTCCGGCAGGCAATGCGCGGATAATGCGGCACGGGCAGGCGCGCTTGGCTGGTCATTTTGTGGCCTGTACGCTACCGATCTTGCAGGGATTGCCGGACTGTGCCCTGTCATATGCGCGGCGATGCCTGCGCCTTGTCACCCCTTGCAAACAGGTCTGCCGCCGCCCGTGTCCTTTACCATCCGCCAGTTGAACTACTTTGTTGCGGTCGCCGAATACGGGTCGGTCAGCGCGGCGGCGCATTCGCTGAATATCTCGCAAAGTGCGGTGACCGAGGCGATCAAGTTTCTTGAGGCCGATCTGGGCGTGACCCTGTTCGACCGCCATTCGCGCGGGCTGCGCATCACCCATCGCGGCCACCAGTTCCTGCGCCATGCCACCACGATCCTCACCGAAATCTCGGGCGCGCGCCGCGCTTTCAGTGACGAGGCGAAGGCGGCACGCGGCAAGTTGCAACTGGGGATGACCTCGCTTGTCGCGGGCTATGTTATTTCGGACCTGCTGGCGAAATACCGCAGGGCCAATCCCAAGGTGGAAATCAGCGCGATCGAGGAAAGCAGCGAGTATCTGGAGCACCTTTTGATCGGCGGCGAGCTGGACGTGGCGATCATGATGACGACGCGGGTGGCGGACCGCTATGCGCTGCACGCCGAAACGCTGGATGTGTCGCCCTACCGGCTGTGGATGCCCATCGGCCACCCCTTGGCCAGTCAGGACATCATCAGCCTGTCGGACCTGAAGGACGAACCGCTGATTATCCTCAACATTGACGAGATGGAGCGCGAGACCGTCAGCCTGTTGTCGGTTCTGGGCACGCGGCCCAAGATCGCCTTCCGCACCCGTTCGGTCGAGGCGGTGCGCTCGCTTGTGGCAACGGGGGCGGGGGTCGCCCTGCTGCCCGACCTTGTTTACCGCCCCTGGTCGCTGGAAGGGGACCGGATCGAAGCGCGCGATGTGTCGGGGTCTTTGCCGGTGGTGCAGGTGGGTCTGGTCTGGCGCAAAGGGTCCGACCTGTCCGTCGCGGCGCGCGAATTTGTCGAGGTCGCGCAGGCCCACAAGCTGGTTTAGGCGGGTCGCGTCCAGCTATCGGAAAAACCGATAGGGGGTTTCTCAATATAGAATTTGCGATGGGCGAGGCGCTGCCGCACTGTTTGCGGGAGTAGGGCAAACCTGCCGGATGACTCCAAGAGGGAAAACTTCAATGAAAACGGTATTGAAATCAGGAACCGCACTGGTGCTGACGCTGTCGTTTGCGGCGCAAGCTACGGCACAAACAATGATCACGGAACTCGGCGAAGGCGAAGGTCAGGTGAACATCGTCGCTTGGCCAGGCTATCTTGAGCGCGGTGAAACCGACCCGAACTTTGACTGGATCACCGGTTTCGAAGAAGCGACCGGTTGCATGGTCAACATCAAGAACGCCAACACCAGCGACGAGATGGTCGCCCTGATGAACGAAGGCGGGTTCGACCTTGTCACCGCGTCGGGCGATGCGTCGCTGCGCATGGTGGCGGGCAAGCGCGTCCAGCCGATCAACGTGGACCTGATCCCAAGCTGGTCGACCGTGGATGACCGCCTGAAAGAAGCGCCTTGGCACTATGTGGACGGCACCCATTACGGCGTTCCCTACATGTGGGGGCCGAACGTTTTGATGTACTCGACCGAGGTCTTCGACGAGGCGCCGACAAGCTGGGACGTGGTGTTCAAGCCGATGGACCTGCCCGATGGGAAGCCGAACGAAGGCCGCGTGCAGGCCTATGACGGCCCGATCCACATCGCGGACGCCGCCAACTACCTGATGTTCAACCAGCCCGAACTGGGCATCACTTCCCCGTACGAGCTGAACGACGAACAATATGCCGCCGCCCTCGACCTGCTGCGCGGCCAGCGCAAGCTGGTGGGCCGTTACTGGCATGATGCGTTCATCCAGATCGACGACTTCAAGAACGAAGGCATGGCCGCCTCTGGCACTTGGCCGTTTCAGGTGAACCTGCTGAAAGCCGGTGGCGCGCCTGTCGAGTCGACCATCCCGCAGGAAGGGGCCACAGGCTGGGCCGATTCCACCATGATGCATGCGGACGCCGAGAACCCCAATTGCAGCTATATGTGGATGGAACATTCTCTGGCCTCGAACCTGCAATCGGACCTGTCGGTCTGGTTCGGTGCGAACCCTGCGGTGCCTGCGGCCTGTACAGACGGGCGCGGCATGCAAACCGCCGAAGGCTGCACCACCAACGGCATGGATGATTTCGAGCGGATCAAGTTCTGGACCACGCCGGTGTCCTCCTGTGAAAGTCAGGAAAGCTGCGTGCCCTACTACCGCTGGGTATCGGACTATATCGGCGTCATCGGCGGCCGTTAATCCCTCACATCCCCCGTCCCGCCGCCGCCCTGTGGTGGCGGGACCAGAACTGGTAATATCATGACTTCTGCAATCGGTTTTTCCGGCGTGTCGCGCCACTATGGCGACGTGCGTGCTGTTGATAATCTCAATCTGGATATCGCCGAAGGCGAATTCTTTGCCATGCTGGGGCCGTCCGGTTCCGGTAAGACCACAAGCCTGCGGCTGATCGCGGGGTTCGAACAGCCCACAGCGGGTGAAATCCGCATTTTCGGGCAGGTGGCGCAGGGCATCCCGCCCTATAAGCGTAATGTGAACACGGTGTTTCAGGACTATGCCCTGTTTCCGCATCTAAACGTGCGCGACAACGTCGCCTATGGGCTGATGATCGCGGGCCAGCCCAAGCGCGCGCGGCTGAAAGCGGCGGATGCCGCGTTGGAGATGGTCGCCCTTGGCGGCTATGGCAGCCGCAAACCGTCCGAACTGTCGGGCGGGCAACGCCAGCGCGTGGCCCTCGCGCGTGCGCTGGTGAACGAGCCCAAGGCGCTGTTGCTGGACGAACCGCTTGGCGCGCTGGACCTGAAGCTGCGCGAACAGATGCAAGAGGAACTCAAGACCCTTCAGCGCAGCCTTGGCATCACCTTTATCTTCGTCACCCATGATCAGGGCGAGGCGCTGTCCATGGCCGACCGCGTGGCGGTGTTCAACGAAGGGCAGGTCGTGCAGATCGGCGCGCCCGAGGATATCTATTACCGCCCCGAAACCCCGTTCGTGGCGGATTTTGTCGGCTCTTCCAACGTGTTGCCGCCTGAGTTTGTGCACCAACTGACCGGACAGCGTGCCTATGGCGCGGTGCGCCCCGAAGCGGTGCGGCTGGCCGAACAGGGGCAAAGCGCGGTCGTGCGCAGCGCCAGCTTCCTTGGCGCGGCGACCCGCGTGAACATGTCCGTGGGGGACGTGCCGATGACCATGCTGCTGCCCAAGGGCGGCAACGTGCCCAAGGCGGGCGACACGATCACTGTGGATTGGGCGGCAGAGGATCTGCACGTGATGGCCGCGCAATGACCGATACCGCATCCCCCCATGGCGGCGGGGTTCTGACCCGCCTGTCCGACACGCTATGGCGCAAGCCAAAGCTGTTGGTCTTCCTGCTGATCCTGCCGCCCGCGCTGTGGCTGGGCATCATCTACCTCGGGTCGCTGTTCGCGCTGCTGGCGCAAAGCTTTTTCTCGATCGACGAGTTCACGGGCATCATCCAGTACGAATTCACCCTCAAAACCTATGGCGAGCTGTTCCGCCCGTCGAATTTCGACATCATCATCCGCACGGTTGTGATGTCTGCCGCGGTCACCATCGGGGCGGCGATCCTCGGCTTTCCGGTGGCCTATTATGCGGCGCGCTATGCCAAGGGGAAATGGAAGGCTATCTTCTACCTCGGGGTGATGATGCCGCTGTGGTCCAGCTATCTGGTCAAGGTCTATTCATGGAAGCTGATCCTTGCCAAAGAGGGCATTCTGAACTGGCTGTTCGAGACCTTGCATCTGGGCTGGCTGCTGAATGCCTATCTGTCGATTCCGGTGATCGGGGGCAATTCCTTGTCGGTCAGCACCACCGGCACCTTCCTTGTCTTTCTCTATGTATGGCTGCCTTTCATGATCCTTCCCATTCAGGCCTCGCTCGAACGGGTGCCGCATTCCATGCTCGAAGCGTCCGGCGATCTGGGCGCGCATCCGGCGCAGACCTTCCGCCATGTGCTGTTTCCGCTGGCCTTGCCGGGGGTGATTGCAGGGTCGATCTTTACCTTCTCGCTGACCTTGGGGGATTACATCATTCCCCAGATCGTCGGCACGTCGCGCCGGTTTATCGGGCAGGCGGTCTATGCCTATCAGGGCACGGCCGGAAACATCCCGCTCGCCGCCGCCTTTGCCGTGGTGCCGATCCTGTTGATGGCGGTGTATCTGTGGATCGCAAAACGTCAGGGGGCTTTCGATGCACTCTGATCGCGCGCCTCTTGGCCTCAAACTCGCCGCCGCCTTCGGGCTGGCCTTCATGCACCTGCCGATCTTGCTGATCTTTGTCTATGCGTTCACGACCGAAGACAAATCCTACCAGTGGCCACCCCCGGGGTTCACGGTGAAATGGTTCGCCGTCACTTGGGGCCGCTCGGACGTGTGGGAGGCATTGCAGCTGTCCATCAAGGTCGCCGCGATCTCGACCGTTATCGCGCTGGTGCTGGGCACGTTGTGCGCCGCCGCCGTCAGCCGGACGAAGTTCTTCGGACGCGAGGCGATTTCCCTGATGGTGATCCTGCCGATTGCCTTGCCAGGGATCATCACGGGCATCTCGCTGCGCTCGGCCTTCAATCTGGCGGACATTCCGTTCAGCTTTTGGACCATCGTTCTGGGCCACGCGACCTTTTGCGTTGTCGTTGTCTATAACAACGCGGTGGCGCGGTTCCGGCGTGTGTCGGGCAGCCTTGTCGAGGCGTCGATGGACCTTGGCGCGAACAGTTTCCAGACGTTCCGCTATGTCATCCTGCCCAATATCTCGACCGCGCTTCTGGCGGGGGGGATGCTGGCCTTTGCCCTGTCTTTTGACGAGGTGATCGTGACGACATTCACCGCCGGACAGCAGCAGACGCTGCCGATCTGGATGCTCGAAGAGCTGGTCCGCCCGCGCGAACGCCCCGTCACCAATGTGGTGGCCATGGTCGTGGTGCTGGTTACATTCCTGCCGATCCTCGGCGCATATTACCTGACGCGCGGCACCGACACGGTTGCCGGTCAGGGCAAGTAAACAAACAGGAGAGTTCTGATGGAAACCAATATGCTGATCGGCGGCGCTTTCGAGGCAGGCACCGATGTAGAGGAAACGGTGCTGAACCCACGCACCGGAGAGCTGATCCTCAACCTGCCCGAAGCGAATGCGGGCCAGATCGACCGCGCGGTGGCGGCGGCGCGGGCGGCCTTTGGCCACTGGTCGCGCACCACCCCGTCCGAAAGGTCGTCCAAACTGCTGGCCATTGCGGACGCGATCGAGGCCAACCTTGAGGAACTCGCACAGCTTGAGGCGCTGAACTGCGGCAAGCCGATCAACGAGGTCCGCAACGAGGAAGTGCCCGCCGTGGCCGATTGCTTCCGCTATTTCGCGGGCGCGGTGCGCAACATGCACACGGCGGCTGCGGGCGAGTATATGGAAGGGCACACATCCATGCTGCGCCGCGATGCCATCGGTGTGGTGGTGTCGATTGCGCCGTGGAACTACCCGCTGATGATGATGGCGTGGAAACTCGCACCGGCCTTGGCAGGGGGCAACACGGTCGTGCTGAAACCGTCCGAACAGACACCGCTTACGGCGATGAAGCTGGCCAAGCTAATGGCCGACATCCTGCCCGAAGGGGTGGTGAACGTGGTCGTGGGGCAGGGGGCGAGCGTGGGTAACACACTGATCAGCCACCCTGACGTCGATATGGTTTCGATCACGGGCGATGTGGCCACGGGCAAGAAGGTGATGCAGGCCGCGTCGAAAACCGTCAAACGCACCCATCTGGAACTGGGCGGCAAGGCCCCTGTCATCGTTTTTGATGATGCCGATCTGGGCCGTGTGGTCGAGGGCTTGAAAGCCTTTGGCTATTACAACGCCGGTCAGGACTGTACTGCCGCCTGCCGCATCTACGCGGGGCCGAAAATCTATGAAAAGCTGGTGGCGGAACTGTCCTCTGCCGTGTCCACTATCGTCTATGACAATGCCGATGACACGCTGAACGAAATCCCGCCGCTGATCTCGGTCCGTCAACGCGACCGCGTGGCAAGCTTTGTCGAACGCACCCGCGAACACGCCCATATGGAAGTGACCACAGGTGGCAAACTGCACGAGGGCAACGGGTTCTACTACCAGCCCACCGTGATCGCAGGCGCGCTGCAAAGCGACGAGATTGTGCAACGCGAGGTCTTTGGCCCCGTCGTGTCCGTCACCCGCTTTACCGAGGCGGAACAGGCAGTGGAATGGGCCAACGACAGCGACTATGGCCTCGCCTCATCCATCTGGACGCAGGATGTGGGCCGCGCGATGGATGTGTCGAGCCGCATGCGCTACGGCTGCACATGGGTGAACACGCACTTCATGCTGGTAAACGAAATGCCCCATGGCGGACTGAAACAGTCCGGCTATGGCAAGGATATGTCGATGTACGCGCTGGAAGATTACACAGCCGTGCGTCACGTTATGATCGCTCACTGAACAGGCGGCGCGGCAGGGACCCCCTTGCCGCGCTGCACCCCTTGCGAAACCTAGCTGTTACGCGGCGAGGTCGACCCAGACCGGCACGTGATCCGACGGTTTTTCCTCGCCCCGCACCTGTTTGTCGATCTGGCAGTCGGTCATCATGTCCGCACAGGCAGGCGACATCAGGAAATGGTCGATGCGGATGCCATCGTCGCGGTTCCACGCCCCCGCCTGATAATCCCAGAATGAATAGTGACCGGGCCCGTGGGTGCGTACGCGGAACGCTTCGGTCAGGCCAAGGTTCAGCAGGCGGCGGAACGCGGTGCGGGATTCAAGCCGGAACAGTGCATCCTCGCGCCACGCGTCAGGGCGGGCGGCGTCTTCGGCCTGCGGGATGATGTTGTAGTCGCCTGCCATCAGGAACGGCGTTTCCTCGGCCAACAAGGCAATAGCGCGGGCGCGCAAACGCTCCATCCATGCCAGTTTGTAATCATACTTCGGTCCCGGCACAGGATTGCCGTTGGGCAGGTACAGCCCGCATATGCGCACGGCCTCACGCTCGCCCATCACCGTCGCCTCGATATAGCGGGCCTGTTCGTCACTGTCGTCACCGGGCAGGCCGCGGGTCACATCCTCAAGCGGCAGCTTGGACAGGATGGCGACGCCATTGAACGACTTCTGACCATGGGTTTCCACGTTATAGCCGCGATCCTCGAACAGCTCGCGCGGGAAATTCTCGTCCACCGACTTGATCTCTTGCAGCAGGACCACATCAGGCTGCGCGTCATCCAGCCAGCGGGGCAGGGCGTCAATCCGTGCCTTGATGCCGTTGATGTTGAACGTGGCGATTTTCATGGGATGACCTTTCGGCTGGGACGGGTTGAGGTTTGAACGATGTGGTGCGGGATCGCAAGGGGGCTTTGGCGGGCCCTCGTGGTGGCGATTCGAGAGGTTAACGGAGCCCATTGCATCCTTGAGGCCGCATTTGACGCGCCAAACCGGCCTGTGGACAAAAGTTTTTTCGCCTTAGCATTTGCAGCCGGATGTCGCGGCGGTCAGGTGGTTCTAAGGTGTTGTTAATGTGGATAAGTTTTTACAAATTCCCGCTTAACGAGAAAACACTTTTCAGGCGCGATATTTCTCGCGCATCGTCAAAACACTGCAACCCTGAATTGAAATACAGAAAGAAAGAGACCGCTATGTCTGCACTTCGTAAGATCACTATTGCTCGTGAAATCGCCCCTTCCGCCGCCCTGCACAGCGGGGACGCGACGGGGATGTTCTCCTCGGGATCGGCCCCCGTGGCGCTCGCTGATGGCATGGCGGGTGACGGGGTGGAGATGTTCTCCTCCGGCTCTGCACCGGTGATGGGCGGGATGGACGCGGGGCAGGGCGTGTCCATGTTCTCCTCCGGATCGGCGCCCACATGCGGGACCACCACGACAGGCGGTCTGACGGGCCTGTTCTCCTCCGGTTCCTGAGCCGTTCGCGGCGGGGTGTTTGTGCACGCATTGAAAGGACGCACGTCATGTCGAATATCATTGCCCTCAACATCCCGCCGCGCCGTCAGCGCCTGACCGATCGGGTCGGGCCGTTGCTGGCCTGCTTTGCCCGCCATCGCCGCATCGAAGAAGATGTGTTCTGGCTGAAGGAAATTGCCGAACTGCTGAACATTCTGGAATGTACCGGCCAACACACCTCGCAGCAGGCGCTGGCACCACTGGCGGGGTTCTATGACGCCTTGCCCGAACGATTGGCGTTTTTTCCGCAATATTACCGTTTCCTGCTGTCCATCGGCCTCGACCTCGAAGACCTCGGCGCAGGCAATGGGCAGATGGAGCGTTTGTGCGCCTTTGCCGCCACCCAAGGTCTGCCGCAGGCGGAGTTGAGCGATCTGCAACGCGCCGAAGCGCGCCGGTTGCTGGCCCGTCGCGGGGTCAGCGATGGATCGGATGCGGGGCTGGGTGATCGGTTGCACGCCTTTATCAACCGCACGGCGACCTTCGCGCTGCCCAACAAAAAGGCCGCGTACGAGCTGACCCATATCGTGTTCTACCTGTCGGAATACGGGCGGCGTGACCCGAAACTGGACGCGGCGGCGCGCACCAGCCTGCACTATGCGGGCATCATCGCCTATCTGGATCAGGATTTTGACCTGCTGGCCGAGATATGCGTGGCGCTGGTGCAAGCGGGATGTCCCGTGCCGACCCTGTGGGGGGATGCAGTGCGCGCCAATCTGAATGCATTCGAGGTGGTCGCAGGCGGGGACAGCCCGCAGGGCGACGCCTATCACGAATACCTAGTGTCGACTTGGGCCGCCTGTGAAATGGGCGCGGACGACATCGGCGCGGCCATCCCCGACGGGCGCTGTACCTTCAGGCGCGGGCATGCGGCTTCGGGGGCATTGCGCGCCGTGTCCGGTGCACTGCTGTCCTTTGAAGGGGCGCGAAGCGGCGATTGGGGCAGTATGCAGCACATATTATATGCCGCCCTCGACGATCATGCCGCCGCGCTGTTATCGGACTGCGCCGCCAGCGCGCCGCAATTCCCAGAATTCTTCGAAACATTCGCCCGCGCCAGTGCGCAGGCGCGCTAGATCACATCGAAAACGACGTACCGCAGCCGCAAGAACTGGTCGCGTTCGGGTTCTCGATCACGAAACGTGCGCCGATCAGTTCCTCGGAAAAGTCGATGACGGCGTTGGACAGGAAGGGCAGGCTGATCGAATCGACCACAACCTTCTGACCCGCGCCTTCCAGCACCAGATCGTCGCTTTTGGGTTCATCCAGCGCGATTTCATACTGGAATCCCGAACATCCGCCCCCTTCCACGGCGACGCGCAGGGCCTGTCCCTGATCGGCCGCGCCGATCTCGGCAAGGCGTTCAAAAGCGCGGGGCGTGACGGTGGGGGGCAATTGCATGGCAAACTCTCCGAAAAGGCGCGTTTCATCTGCGCCGCAATTGCAATATATGGGCGCAAAGAACTGGCGACAAGGATAAGGCAGATGTCCGCGCCCTTTGCATCCGATCCCGCCCGCGCCCGAGGACGGCGCTGGCCCGAGGAAGAATCCGATTTTCGCTCGTGCTTTCAGCGCGACCGCGACCGCATCATCCATGCCTCGGCCTTCCGGCGGTTGAAACACAAGACGCAGGTCTTCGTTGAACACGAAGGCGACTACTTTCGTACGCGCCTGACCCATTCCATCGAGGTGGCGCAGGTGGCGCGCACCATCGCGGGCGCTTTGGGCCTGAACGGAGAGCTGACGGAGGCCGTGGCGCTGGCGCATGACCTTGGCCACCCGCCCTTCGGTCACACGGGCGAGGACGCGCTGCATGATCTGATGGCCCCCTATGGCGGCTTTGATCACAATGCCCAAGCGGTCAAGATCGTCACGCGGCTTGAATGCCATTACGCGGCCTTTGACGGGTTGAACCTGACATGGGAAACCCTTGAAGGCATTGCGAAACATAACGGCCCCGTGGTGGGCGATCTGCCGTTCGCGCTGGCCGAATATGACGCTGAACATGATCTGGAACTGTCGACCCACGCCAGTGCCGAGGCACAGGTGGCCGCATTGTCGGACGACATCGCCTATAACAACCACGATTTGCACGACGGTCTGCGCGCCGGATTGCTGGACGAAAAGGATGTGGAGGCGCTGCCCATTGCTTGCGACGCCTATCGCGAGGTCGACGCGGCCTATCCCGGCTTGGACCCGATCCGCCGCCGTCACGAGGCATTGCGGCAGGTGTTCGGCGCAATGGTAAGCGATGTGATCAACACGTCGCGCGGGTTGCTGGCGCAAAGCGGGGCGCAATCGGTCGAGGATATCCGCCATTTGGGCCGTCCCGTCATCCGGTTCTCGGATGCGATGTGGGCCGATCTGCAGGTGATCCGCGCCTATCTGTTCAACAATATGTATCGTGCGCCGTCCGTGATGCTCAAGCGCGAGGAAGTGTCCAAAGTCGTCATGGACCTGTTTCCTGCCTTTCTAGCGCGCCCCGAACTCCTGCCCGAGCGCTGGCAGGGGCAGGTGCGCGAGGCCAAGGGTGACACAACGGTTCTGGCGCGGCTGACGGCGGACTATATTGCAGGCATGACCGACCGCTTTGCCTTTCAGGAACATGACCGTCTGTTTTCCTGACAACGACCCGCCATGCCTTGACGCAAAGGGCATCTCTGGTACACCCGCGAAACCTCAGACAACAGGCAATACACATGAACCTTTTCGCCGATATCCGTGGCCTCGTACACGACACGCTTGATGCAATGACCGAAGCGGGGCAACTGCCCGCCGGACTGTCCTTTGACAACGTGACTGTCGAACCCCCGCGAGATGCGGCGCATGGCGATATGGCGACCAATGCGGCGATGGTGCTGGCCAAGCCTGCGGGTCTGAAGCCACGCGACATTGCCGAGCAACTGGCCGAGCGTCTGACGCAGGATGCGCGCATCGCCAGCGCCGAGGTCGCAGGCCCGGGGTTCCTGAACCTGCGGCTGGCCCCGTCCCAGTGGCAGGGCGTCGTGGGCGCGGTTCTGGCCTCTGGTACTGACTTTGGCCGCTCCGACCTTGGGGCGGGCAAGAAGGTGAACGTGGAATATGTGTCGGCCAACCCGACCGGCCCCCTGCATGTGGGCCACACACGGGGCGCGGTCTTTGGTGATGCGCTGGCCTCGCTGCTGGACTTTGCCGGTTTCGACGTCACCCGCGAATATTACATCAACGATGGCGGCGCGCAGGTCGATGTGCTCGCGCGGTCGGTCTACCTGCGCTATCTCGAGGCGCACGGCCAAGAGGTCGTGTTCCCCGATGGCACCTATCCGGGCGACTATCTGGTCGAAGTGGGCGAGGCGCTGAAAAACAAGGTTGGCGTGGCCTATCTGGATGCCGATGAATCCGTCTGGCTTGAGGATGTGCGGACCTTCGCGACCCAAGCCATGATGGACCTGATCCGCGCCGATCTCGCCTCCCTCGGGGTCGAGATGGACCGGTTCTATTCGGAAAAGTCGCTTTATGGCACGGGCCTGATCGAATCCGCGATCGAGGATCTGAAGTCCAAGGGCCTGATCTATGAAGGCACGCTTGAGCCGCCCAAGGGCAAAGTCCCCGAAGATTGGGAACCCCGCGTGCAGACCCTGTTCAAATCGACAGAACATGGCGACGATGTGGACCGTCCGGTGAAGAAATCCGACGGCGGCTGGACCTATTTCGCGCCCGATATCGCCTATCACTTCGATAAGGTGCAGCGCGGCTATGATGCGCTGATCGACGTGTTCGGTGCGGATCACGGCGGCTATGTCAAACGGATGAAGGCGGCTGTCAGTGCGCTGTCGGGCGGTTCGGTGCCGCTGGATATCAAGCTGACGCAGCTGGTGAAGCTGTACAAGAACGGCGAGCCGTTCAAGATGTCCAAGCGGGCAGGGACGTTCGTGACCCTGCGCGATGTGGTGGATCAGGTCGGCCCCGGAGTTACCCGTTTCCACATGCTGACGCGCAAGAACGACGCGCCGCTGGATTTCGATTTCGACAAGGTGCTGGAACAAAGCCGCGACAACCCTGTCTTCTACGTACAATACGCCCACGCACGTGTGGCATCCGTCCTGCGCAAGGCGCGCGAGGCGGGGATTGATGTGGATGACACCGCACTGGCCAGCGCCGATCTGTCACGGCTGGATCACGAGGCCGAACTGGCGCTCGCGGGCAAGCTGGCGGAATGGCCGCGCATGGTTGAAACCGCCGCGCGCAGCAATGAACCCCACCGGATCGCATTCTACCTCAACGATCTGGCGGCGGCCTTCCACGGGCTGTGGAACCGCGGCAATGACGTGCCCAGTTTGCGCTTTGTGCAGGACGACGCAGCGGCGACTCAGGCAAAAATTGCCCTCGCGCGTGCCTGCGGCGTTGTAATTGCGGCGGGCCTTGGTATTCTTGGCGTGCAACCAGCCGAAGAGCTGCGCTAGGCCCCGCCAAAGGGGCACCACAGGCACAACTTCCCAACGCTCCCGTTACGGGTGCTTTTGACAAATAGATGATCTGCGCTGGCACGTATCGGCGCGGACGATGAGGCAAAGATGGCAGATATGAATTACACCCATGATATGGGGTATGTGGGCTATGACGACGCGCACCACGACCCTGTTAGGCCCTCCAACCCTTTGAAACTAGGCGCTAATCTGGCGGGCGCGGCTGTGTCGCTGGCGCTGATCGCCGGTGTTGGGGTCTGGGGTTACAAGCTGATCGTGCGCGATGTGTCGGGCATTCCTGTGGTGCGCGCCATGTCCGGTGACATGCGTGTGCGCCCCACCGATCCGGGTGGACAGCTGGCCCGCAACACCGGCCTTGCCGTGAACGAAGTCGCTGGTGCAGGGCAGGCCGCTGGCCCCGTGGATCGCGTGGTTCTGGCCCCCAAACCCGTCGATCTGAGCGACGAAGACCAGCCCATGACCGCCGCAATGGTGGCACCTGTGCAACAGCCCGCGCCGCTCAATGTCTCGGCCAGCCTGTCCGAGCCTGTCGATGTCTCTGCCGCGCTGCAAAGCGGTGAGGTGGATGATCTGGTCCGTCAGTTGACCCAAGGGGTCGACACGATTGACGCAGAAATTGACGAAGCGACGCCCGTGCTGGCGAGCCTGTCGGCCGCAGATGTGCCCGCCACGGTGACAAACGCCGTTCTGGTCAAAGGGCCGGGCCCGAAACAGTCGCGCCGCCCGCAACTGCGCCCCGCAAGCGCGCCTGCCGTTGTGGTGCCTGCCGCTGTGACCGCCACCGCCGCGCCGTCCACCAAAGAGATTGACGCCTCGAGCCTGCCCGCAGGCACGCGTCTGGTGCAGCTTGGTGCCTTTGACAGCCCCGAGATTGCCCGTGCCCAGTGGCAAAAGATGGAACACCGTTTTGGCGACTATCTGCAAGGTAAGGACCGGATCGTGCAAACCGCTGAAAGCGGCGGGCGTACGTTTTACCGCCTGCGCGCTCATGGCTTTGCCGACCTCAGCGATGCGCGCCGTTTCTGTTCGGCGCTTGTGGCCGAAGGGGCCGATTGCATTCCGGTTGTGACACGATGAATTTCGGCGCGACCATTCTGGACGCGGATGGGCTGCGCCTCAGCCGTGACGAAATCGCGTTCTTCCGCGAGGCTGACCCGTTCGGGTTTATCCTGTTCGGGCGCAATATCGACACGCCGGATCAGGTCTATGCCCTGTGCAGCGATTTCCGCGAGGCGGTGGGGCGCGATGCCCCCATCACCATTGATCAGGAAGGCGGGCGTGTCCAACGCCTGCGCGCGCCGACATGGACCGATTGGGCCGCGCCACTGGATTTCATCCAAGCTGCCGGTGATGAGGCCGAGCGCGCGATGTACCTGCGCTATCGCCATATTGCGCACGAGTTGAAGGCGTTGACCATCGACAGCAACTGCGCGCCGATGGTCGATCTGATCGTCAAGGACACGCATGATTTCCTGCGCAACCGCTGCTATGGCACGTCGGTCGCGGATGTGGCGGCCTTGGGCCGTGCGGCGGCCAATGGGATGCTGGATGGCGGCGTTCTGCCTGTGCTGAAACACATCCCCGGACACGGGCGCACCGATCTGGACAGCCATTTCGATCTGCCCCGCGTGCACACCGAACTGGACGAACTGCGAGAGACCGACTTTACCCCTTTCCGCGCCCTCAATGACCTGCCCATGGGGATGACGGCGCATGTGGTGTACGAGGCGGTGGACGAAGCACCTGCCACCCTGTCTGCTGACATGATGGGGCTGGTGCGCAACGACATCGGCTTTGACGGGCTGATCATGACCGATGATATCGGGATGAAAGCCCTGTCCGGCAGCATCGCCCAGATCAGCCAGACAGCACTGGCCGCAGGCTGCGACGTGATCCTGCAATGCAACGCGCCGCTGGCCGACCGTATCACCTGTGCCAACGCCGCAGGGCAGATGACCGATGCCGTACAGGCCCGCGCACTGGCCGCGCTGGACGCCCGCAGAAAACCCGATGACATTGACATTGCCGCGCTCACCGCCGAACTTGAGGTGCTGTTGAGCGGGCGACCATATGGCTGACGACACCTTTCAAGAAGACACGATGTCCGTCGCGGATCGCCTTGCCGCCGAGGCGCTGATCATCGACGTGGATGGCTATGAAGGGCCGCTGGATGTGCTGCTGACGCTGTCGCGCACGCAAAAGGTCGATCTGCGCAAGATTTCCGTGTTGCAACTGGCGCGCCAGTATCTGGCCTTTGTCGAAAGGGCCAAGGCGCTGCGGCTGGAACTGGCGGCGGATTATCTGGTGATGGCCGCGTGGCTGGCCTTTCTCAAATCGCGCCTTCTGCTGCCGCCCGACCCGACCGAGGAAGGCCCCTCGGGCGAGGAACTGGCCGCGCATCTGGCGTTCCAGCTTGAACGATTACAGGCGATGCGCGATGCCGCTGCGCGCCTGATGGCGCGGGACCGGCTGGGGCGCGATTTCTTTGCCCGTGGCCAGTCCGAGATGGTGATGCGGGTGCGCAAGGTGACCTATTCAGCCACGCTTCTGGACCTGATGCAGGGCTATGCCCGTATCCGCACGCGCGACGAATTCCGCCCCTTTGTAATGGATCGTGACGCGGTCTTTACAATGGAACAGGCGCTGGACAGGATGCGCGGATTGATCGGCTATGCGGGGGACTGGACCGATATCCTGTCCTATCTGCCCGAAGGGTGGGAGGCGGACCCGATCAAGCGGCGCTCGGCCACGGCGGCGACCTTTGCCGCCTCGCTTGAACTGGTCAAGGAAGGGCATCTGGAAATCCGCCAGACCGAATCCTTCGCGCCGATCCAGTTGCGCAAGCGAGACGTGCCGCGCGATGTGCATTGATGCAAGGTGTAGAACGTGACGCAAGAGGCTGAAGACAAAGAAGAAAGCCTGTTCGAAGCCCCCCCGATGGCCGAGCAGGAGCGGATGATCGAAGCGATCCTGTTCGCCACCGCCGAACCGATCACCGTGCGCGAACTGGCCGCACGGATGCCCCACGGCTGCGACCCTGCCGAGGCGCTTGTCTATCTGCGCAAGCGCTATGAAGGGCGCGGGGTGCGCGTGGTCAAGGTGGGGGACGCATGGGCGATCCGCACCGCGCCCGACCTCGGTTTCCTCATGCAGCGCGAAACGGTCGAGACGCGCAAACTGTCCCGCGCGGCCATCGAAACGCTCGCCATCATCGCCTATCACCAACCCGTCACCCGCGCCGAGATCGAAGAAATCCGCGGCGTCAGCGTTAGCCGTGGCACCGTCGATCAGTTGCTAGAGATGGAGTGGATCCGTTTCGGGCGGCGCAAGATGACACCGGGGCGGCCTGTGACCTTTGTGGTGACGCAATCCTTCCTTGACCACTTCGGCCTCGAAAACGCCCGCGATTTGCCCGGCCTGAAGGAACTGCGCGCCGCTGGCCTGCTTGAGAACCGTCCGCCACCCGGTGTGATACCCGGACCCGAGAGCGAGGACGAAGGCGAAGACGTCGAAGGCCAAAGCGAACTTTTTGAAGATTGACCTGATAATCGCCGCATTTCACGCTATAACTGCACAAAACGAGCAGCAGGCAGGAGGTATCCCATGGGGATGAACCAGATCATCAATATGATCATGCGTATCATCATGCGTAAGGCGATCAATTCCGGCATCAATGCTGGGGTCAAGAAAGTGTCGCGTGGCCGCAATGCACCACGCCAAAACGCGCCGCAACAGCACGCCCATTTCGACGATCTAGACGATGACGCGCCGCCCACCAAGGCCGAAATCCGCCAGTTGCGCCAAGCAAAACGCGCCGCACGGCAGGCCCGTCAGGCCAAGAAAGCGGGCGGCGAATAGGCCCCGAAATCCGGTCAGGAATACCACCGTTGATTGCGCAAGGGCGGTGATCTAGCCTTTCCCCATTGATTTAAGCATGGGGATTTTAGAAATGGCCGACAAGAATATTGGCGCGCATGCGTCCTCGTTTTCTTTGGGGATCACGGTGATCCTTCTTTATGCGATGTTTGTGTCGCTGGTGACCTTCGGCTTTGGCAGCTACATCTACCGCACCGGTTGGCAGATCGAAGCGGCCTCGGGCGGGGCGGTCGATACGGGGGCGGAACACGGCTCTGACATCGACAATCTGCTGCATATCCTCAAAAGCGAACAGGCGATTGAACGCGCCAAACAAGCGCTGGCCGAGGATATCAACGCCTTGCAGGTCGAGGCAGGGACCGTGCAGTCGCGCATCGACCAGTCCTTTGCCGAGATCGCGCGCGCCCGCAATGCCATCGCGGTGCAGGCAACCGTTACCCTTAGCGATATGACGGATTACCAATACGCCTTGCCCGGTGAGGCGCGGAACAAATACGAAAATCTGGCCATCAACGACGCCCTCGCGCCCGATCACAAGGTTCTGGCGTTGCTGGATGTGGTCGAGGTCGGGTTTCAGGATGACAGCTTTGATACCGTTGCCCGCGATGCCTTTGCCGCCTTTCGTAAGGATACCGAGGACAAGTTCGACGCGCTGGTGGCCAATCTGAAATCCATCAACGCCGCCTCCCATGACGTACAGGCCGAGTTGGTGGTGGTGCAGGCGCGCATCCAAGGGATCAAGGACCAGCGCGCCGCGCATGACGAAACGATTGCGGGTCTGCGCCAGACGCTGCCTGCCGGTTCCGTGGCCCGTGCGCGGCTGGCGGCGCTGACGGTCGCAATTCCGTACTTTCCCGACCTGCTGACGCGGCTGGTCAGTTTTCCGACCATTTTCCTGACGCTGATCGTGACCATCGCGGCGGGGGGCTTGGGCACGGTGGTTGCGTTCTCGCGCCGCTACTACTCTGCCGCCAATGCCGAAGACCTGACCCTGTCGCGCCTGTTCGTGAATGTAGGCGAAGGGATCGCGGCGGCCATCGCGATTTTCCTGTTTTCCGGCGCGGGAATGCTGGCGCTGACCCAAGGGGGCGGGGCGATCAATGACGTCGAACTCAGCCCCTATACGGTGGCCTTTGTCGCCTTTCTGTCTGGGTTCATGGCCGAAGACGCCTTTGCCTCGATCCAAGCGGCGGGCAAGCGAATTTTCAACACCGAGGACAAGGATAAAGAGGAGATATTGGCCGAAGCGCGCGCCTTGGTGGCGCAGGCAGAGGCCAAGGGCGCGTCCTAAGGGGCGGCGAAATGTTTGGAGAGTTTCAGGCCCTGACCCTGATAGTTTGACGCGATGCCCGCGCCATAAAGCTGTGCAGGGCGCTGCGCCATTTTTTCGTAGATCAGGCGGCCGACGATCTGACCGTGTTCCAGCACAAAAGGTGCCTCGTGGCAGCGGACCTCAAGCACCCCGCGCGAGCCGATCCCGCCCGCCGCATCATGGCCAAAGCCGGGGTCGAAAAAGCCCGCGTAATGCACGCGGAATTCCCCGACCATCGCAAGATAGGGCGCCATTTCAGCGGCATAGTCGGGCGGGATATGTACCGCCTCGCGGCTGACCAGAATATAGAACGCACCGGGGTCCAGAATGATCTGGCCGTCGTTGCCGTGCACTTCTTCCCAGAACTCCGCCGGATTGTAGAACCCGATTCGATCCAGATCGATCACGCCTGTGTGCGGCTTGGCACGGTAGCCGACAAGGGTGGAGCCCCCCAGCCGCAGGTCCACGGAAAAGCCGAGCCCTTCGTCAATCACCGCGGTGCCGTCGACCAGCGGCGTCTGGTCGTGCAGGCTGCGCAGGGCGTCATCGTCCAGCACGGCCTGACCCTGCCGGAACCGGATCTGGTTCAGCCGCATACCGGGGCGCACAAGAACAGAGAAGGAGCGGGGGCAAATTTCGGCAAATAGCGGGCCGGAATAGCCTGCGGTGATGCGGTCAAATTCGGTCCCGCCATCGCAGATCGTGCGTGTCAGCAAATCCAGCCGTCCGGTCGAGCTTTTGGCATTGGCGACCGCCTGCACATCGCGGGGCAGGTCGAGCCGTTCCATCAGCGGCACGACATAGACACAGCCCTTTTCCAGAACCGCACCATCCGTCAGATCGACGCGGTGCATCTCGAACTCTTCCAGACGCTCGGAGACCGTGCGCCCATGTCCGGCAAGGAACGAGGCGCGCACGCGATAGGCGACTTGGCCAAGGCGGAGATCGAGGCTGGCGGGTTGGATCTGGGCAGGGGTGATCGCGGGGCGTGCAGAAATCACGCCGGTCTGGATCATGTCGTTCAGTTGACTGTCGGAAATAACACCGGTCATCCTGTTCCCCCTTGGCCCAAATGCGTCAGGGCGAAAACAGTGCAATGCCCCGTAGCGCTAGGGCGGGTGTTTTTGGTCGGGCTAGCAGGACTCGAACCTGCGACCTTCCGTCCCCCAGACGGACGCGCTACCAGGCTGCGCCATAGCCCGACTTGTGGGGTCTCATACCCGATCTGTGGCCGAGGGCAAGGGAGAATTCGCACTTGCACGCGTATCTTAGCGCGGATCGCGTCGCGCACTGGCCATCTGGTCGCGCACAGCGGTCAATTGCGCCAGTAGGGGGCGCAATTCGGCGGCCTGTTCCGGTGTAACACGGCGCAGTTTGCCGAGTTTGGACAGAACCGAAGGGGCGACGGTAAAGTCGATATCCACATCATCCGGCGCATCAACAATGCGCGGGCGCGGGGTTTGCGATTCTGTGGCCTCGGCGACAGGCTCATCCGCTGCGGTGTCAGCGGGTTCTTCTGCCGCCTCGACCGTGTCTTCCACGGTTTCGGTAGCAGTCTTTGCGCTTTCGTCCTGTTCTTCGGCCTGTGCGGTGTCCGGTTCGGACGCCTGTGCTGGTTCGTCCGCTTTTGGCGTCGCCTCTTCCGGGGCGTCAAAGTCCTGAAACAGGCTGGCTTGCAGTGATTCTTTTGTCGATGTCTCGTCCTCGTCCTGCACGGTGCCGTCGGCATCCTGCGCGCTTTCGGCCTCTGTGGCCTCTGACGCTTCGAACGGCAACGCATCATCGGGCGCGGGGGCGATGTGCTGTGGCTGTTCTGCCACGGCACCCATGTCGGGCGCGGGGGCTGCATCGGTGCCAAACGGCGCGTCGGGGTCGCGTTCGGTGTCACCGTCATCTTCGGGGGCGAGTTTCGGGATCGGGGCGGCGTCCAGATCGGACGCTTTGGGCCGGTCATCGCCGGACGAAGCATCCTGTTCCTCGGACGTGCCAAAGGGACCGTCGGCGTTCTGAGTGGGCAAACCGGCGGGATCGGGATCGACATAGTTCACGGCGGGGCCGGCGTCAGGGTCGCTGAACGGGCCAGCATCCGATGTGATGTCGGGGGCCTCGGCGTCCCTGTTGCCTTCTGCGGTCGGCGTCGGATCGGCCTCGCGCATGATGGTGGGCACGGTTGGGGCAGGGGCCTTGGGCTGGGACGGGCGCACAGGGATCACGTTGTCCGCATCAAGGCCCGACGTGCTGGGTGCGCTGTCGTCCTGTGCATCCGCGTCCGCGAAGGGCCCGCGATCCGAGGATGGAATGGGCGACTGATCCAGCCCCGAAGCGGCACTGTCGAACGGCGCCTTTTCCACGGGCACCGCTGGCGGGGCCTGCACATCTGCGCCATCCGGTTTGGAGGCAAGGTTCGTGTCCACAATGGCCGAGGTTTCATCATCCAGCGGGCGGGACATGTCAGAGACATGCGCCATCCCTTCCTCGCGCAGGATCTTTTGCACGCCCTTGATGGTCAGCCCGTCATCATGCAGCAATTTCCGGATGCCACCCAACAGCAGCATATCGGCAGGGCGGTAATAGCGCCGCCCGCCAGCCCGTTTCACGGGTTTCACTTGGGTGAACTTGCTTTCCCAGAACCGCAGCACATGGGTCTGGACACCGAGCCAGTCGGCCACTTCGGAAATGGTGCGAAAGGCGTCGGCGGATTTGCTCATCGGATCAAGACTTGTTGCCTTCGGCGACGCGGTCTTTCATCAGGTGGGATGGGCGGAATGTCAGAACGCGGCGCGGGTTGATCGGCACTTCTTCTCCGGTCTTCGGGTTGCGACCCACGCGGGCCGACTTGTCCCGTACCGAGAATGTGCCGAACGAAGAAATCTTGACCTGCTCGCCTTTTACAAGGGCGTCAGACATGTGTTCCAGCACGGTTTCAACCAGTTGTGCGCTCTCGTTTCGCGACAATCCGACCTCACGGAAAACGGCTTCGCTTAGGTCCATGCGCGTCAAAGTCTTGTCGGTCATATGCGATCCCCTTTGTCAGAGCATAGTTTGAGGGCAAATTCCGAGTCAATATCAATGGCTTGCGCATTTGCCAGAATCTGCAACTAAAACGGGTGTTTATCGGCCCTAAGCGCGGATTTACCAGCGCAGGACGACCGCGCCCCATGCCAGACCGCCACCGATGGCTTCGGTGACAATCAGGTCGCCATCCTTGATCTGGCCGCGTTTGCGCCCCACCGACAGGGCCAGCGGAATCGACGCCGCCGAGGTGTTGCCATGGTCCTGAACGGTCACGACAACGTTTTCCATCGGCACGCCCATCTTCTTGGCGGTACCTTGGATGATGCGGATATTGGCCTGATGGGGCACGATCCAGTCAACATCCTGCGCGGTCACGCCAGCGGCATCCATCGCAGTTGTCGCCGTGGCGGCCAGTTTCTCGACGGCGTGGCGGAACACCTGATTGCCCTGCATGCGCAAATAACCGCTGGTGCCGGTGCTGATGCCACCATCGACATACAACAACTCGCGGTGCCGCCCGTCGGAATTGAGGTCGGTGGCGAGAATCCCGCGGTCCGCGGCGGTGCCGTCACCTTCCTCGGCCTCAAGCACAATCGCGCCCGCGCCATCCCCGAACAGCACGCAGGTGCTGCGGTCGGTCCAGTCCATGATCTTGGAAAATGTTTCGGCACCGATGACCAATACGCGCTTGGCCTGACCCGAAATGATCAGCGCGTTGGCATTGCTGAGCGCATAGATGAAACCCGCGCAAACGGCCTGCACATCAAAGGCAAAACCGCGCGTCATGCCCAACTGGCTTTGCACCATGGTGGCGGCGGACGGGAACGTGAAATCGGCGGTGGATGTGGCCAGCACGATGGCGTCGATATCATCCGCCTTCATGCCCGCATCATCGAGTGCGGCCTGCGCGGCGGCTGTCGCCATGGTCGAGGTTGTGTCGCCTTCGGTGGCGAAGTGGCGGCGTTCGATCCCCGAACGGGATTTGATCCACTCGTCCGTGGTGTCCAGCGTCGCTTCGAATTCGGCATTTTCCACAACGCGGGCGGGCAGGTAGTGTCCTGCTCCTTTGATCACGGCACGTGTGGTCATTTCTCGCTCTCCTCGGCGTGTAGGGTCGCGGCAGCGACGCGGGCGGCAAGTTTGTCGCCAAAGCGCAGCTCGGCCAGTTGGGCGGCCAGCTTGATAGCTGCTGATACACCCGTTGCGTCCGCACCGCCATGAGATTTCACAACCGTGCCGTTCAGGCCCAGAAACACGCCACCGTTCACACGGCGCGGATCAATCCGCTTTTTTAAGCGATTCATTGAGGTAAAGGCCAGCAGATAGGCGAGTCGCGACAGGGGCGAGAACTTGAATGCCTCGCGCAACAATTCGCCGATCAGCCCTGCGGTGCCTTCGCCTGTCTTGATGGCGACGTTGCCGGTAAAGCCGTCTGTGACGATCACATCCGCCACATCGCCCGGAATATCGCCGCCTTCGACAAAGCCGACAAAGTCGAATTCGGCCGCGTCCGCGTGGTCACCGATCAGCTCATACGCCTCTTTCAGTTCGGCGCGGCCCTTGTGTTCTTCGGTGCCGACGTTCAGCAGGCCGATACGGGGGCGGGCAAGGCCCATCCCGTTGCGCGCATAAGAGGCGCCCATCAGCGCAAAGCGCAGCAGGTCATCGGCATCGGCGCGCACATCCGCACCCACGTCGAGCATCACGTTAAAGCCTTGGGGATTGCGGCTGGGCCACAGGACAGCGATGGCGGGGCGATTCACGCCGGGCAATTTGCGCAGGCGGATCATCGACACAGCCATCAGCGCGCCGGTGTTGCCGCAGCTTACGGCCACTTCGGCCTCGCCATTGCGGACGGATTCGACGGTGGACCACATCGACGTGCCCTTGCCGTTGCGGACAACGTGGCTGGGTTTGTCTTCCATGGTCACGACGCCTTGGGCGTCACGAATCACACATCGCCCGCGCAATTGCTTGCGGCGGGCGACGAGAGTTTCCAACTGATCCGCCGGTCCGTGCAGGATGAACCCGATATCGGGGTTCTTCTTCGCTGATTCAGCGCAGCCTGCGATGACAGTGGCAGGGCCCTCGTCCCCGCCCATGGCGTCAACAGATAGTACAATGGGAAACGCGAGGGCGGCGTCTTTTTCGGCCTGTTCAGGTGTGTGGGCCGTCATAGGGTGCTATCTAGCTCTGCCGCCTTCGTTTTTCGGTTGGTTTATGCCGCGTCGTCTTCGAGATCGACTTCTTCGGTCAGGGCGACGATTTCGTTGTCGTCATAGTGACCGCAGGCCGCACAGATGTGGTGTGGGCGTTTCAGCTCACCACAGTTGGGGCACTCGTTAGGGTTCGCGGCGGTCAGGCTGTCGTGGGCGCGACGGTTGTTGCGGCGCGATTTCGACACTTTATTCTGTTGCACAGCCATTAGAATGGGCCTTTGCGTTTCGGGCAGGGCCGCGCTCTTGCGCGGATGCGTGTTTCAAGTTGCCCGGCAGCCGGGCGGTGTTCGGATCACCCGGAAAGGGCGAGGTGGATATCGTCCTGCATCGGGCGTGACGAGCGTTTAGGCAATGGCCTGCGCTATGTCCAACCCAAAATGACGTGAAAGCGGCAAAATACGCAAAACAATTCGCTGCGCAAGCGCAAATCACATCCGCTGTTAATCGTCATCCCCATCTTCGAGCTTTTGCTTGAGGTCCGCAAGCCCTGCAAAGGGGCGGGCGGCCTCGGCGGTCATTGCCGCCTTGCCCGGTTCGGTCAGCACGGTTTCGCCAAGCGACACGCCTTCGGCGCGGGGATAGTCGGGCGTGGCCAGCGACAGCGCCTCGATCATCACGGCGTCGGGGTCGATCCATGCGCCAAGCGGTTCGACCTCGTCATCCTCGGGCATCTCGATCTCGGGTTCGTCAAAGTCCTGCACAAAATCGCGCACAAAGACGCGCCGCACCGGCACATCAATGCGCGTGGTGACAGGTTGTAGTGTCACGCTGCACGGCTGGGTCACAGTCGCGCCCAACTCTCCGAGCAGGATCCAGTCGGCGCGGCCATGGGCGCGCACCTCTCCGACAAAGCGCAACTTGCGCAGCCCTGTGAGGTCGAGTTCCTGCGCAATCGCCTGCATTGTCGACTGGTCGGGCGTTATTTCAAAGCCCGTCGACGCATTCTGAGCGAGGTCGGCAACCCGAAATGCGGATCGGGAGGGACGTGTCTTGGACATAGCTTTTGCTTTCGTTTCTTGAACCGAGGGCAAACCTTGAGTAAGTCGAGATAAAAGCACCACGCTCCAACAGCAAGGGGCGGCGCATAAAAGGGGGGCCGAATGCGGACCTTGGCATTAACAATCGTGGCGTTTTGCGCCTTTGCGGCGACAGCCTGTACGCCGACATTCCGCAATCACGGCTATATCCCGCCCGAGGAAGACCTACAGGAACTCGTCGTCGGAATCGATACGCGCGCCAGCGTCGAGGATGTCGTCGGCCCGCCCACCGCCGGTGGTGTGCTGGAAGGTGGCGATTATTA
This sequence comes from Tateyamaria sp. 7Alg 36, assembly GCF_059882455.1. Classification (NCBI taxonomy): domain Bacteria; kingdom Pseudomonadati; phylum Pseudomonadota; class Alphaproteobacteria; order Rhodobacterales; family Roseobacteraceae; genus Tateyamaria; species Tateyamaria sp. 7Alg 36. The sequence goes on from NZ_CM187613.1 coordinate 244,430, forward strand.
TTATGTGCGCAGCGTGGTCAAAAGCTTTGGGCCGCGTCGCCCGCAAGTAATCGACCGTCAGGTACTGGCCATCAGCTTTGACAGCCAAGGGGTGCTGAGCAACATCGAAAGCTTCGGGCTGGAAGATGGCCGCGTTGTAACCCTGTCGCGTCGTGTCACCGACAGCAATGTTGCCAATGTGAGCTTCCTCAAGCAACTGTTGGGCAATATCGGGCGCATCGGTCCCGACTTTGGCGGCGGTTGATCGTCACAGGCGCGTCACATCAGGTGTGCTAGTGCTGTGACAGTTTCCAGTGCGAGAGGGCCCGTCGCCGTGCAAGGAATGTTGAGATGATCGGTCTTGAGCGCGGGCGGTACAGGGCCAGCGTTGCCCAGACACCTGAAGATATCGAAACAGCGCTGCGCCTGCGCGCACGCTGTTTCGGACTATCCCGTGACGGGGATGCATTTGACCCTTTATGCGATCATATCCTCGTGCACCGGCGCGATGACGATGTGCTGGTGTGTTGTTTTCGCATGATGCCCTTGTCGGGGGGCGAGATTTCTCGCAGCTATTCCGCGCAGTATTACGCCCTTGATGCGCTGGCGGGCTATGACGGCAATATGGTCGAGATGGGCCGTTTCTGCGTGGACCCCGAGGCTAGCGATCCCGACATCCTGCGTGTCGCGTGGGGGGCCATGACCGCCTATGTGGACGAGAACGACGTCGCATTACTGTTTGGCTGTTCGTCCTTCGCAGGGACTGAAACGCGCGAGTATCTGGACGCGTTCGCCATGCTCAAGGCGCGCCATCTGGCGCCGAAACGCTGGTTGCCGCAGATCAAGTCGCCCCATGTGTTCAAGTTCGCCGCCCGCCTGCGTCGCAAGCCGGATGCCAAGAAGGCCATGATGCGCATGCCGCCGCTGCTGCGCACCTATCTGATGATGGGCGGCTGGGTCAGCGACCATGCGGTGGTGGATGCCCAGATGAACACGCTGCATGTGTTTACGGGGGTCGAGATCGGGGCCATTCCGCCAGCGCGCAAGCGGCTGCTCAGGGCCGTGGCCGGATAGGACGGGACCGAGGGGCCAGCCCCTCGGGCTCCCCGCAGTATTTTTAGCCAAAAGAAGGGTGGGGCAAGCGCGCGTAGTTGACGCCGTGCGGGCAAGCGCATAGCTGGCGTTCATGGCACGTATACCCCTTTTGCAGCTTTCCGATATCTCCCTCACCTTCGGGGGAGATCCTGTTTTTGACGACCTGTCTTTGGTGGTCCAGCCCAGCGACCGCGTGGCCCTTGTGGGGCGTAACGGGTCGGGCAAGTCCACCTTAATGAAGGTGATGGCCGGACTGGTCGAGGCCGACAGCGGCGAGGTTGTCGCGGGGCCGGGTGTGTCCGTCGGCTATATGGAGCAAGACCCTGATATGAAGGGGTTTGCGACGCTTGGGGATTTCGCGCTGCACGGGTTGGACGCGTCGGACCAGTACAAGGTCGAGCGCGCGGGCGAGGGGTTGAAATTCGATCCTGCGCGGCTTGTTTCGACCGCATCCGGCGGCGAGCGCCGCCGTGCGGCCCTTGCGCGGTTAATGGCGCAGGCACCTGATCTGATGTTGCTGGACGAGCCGACGAACCATCTGGATATCGAGGCGATCGGCTGGCTGGAATCGGAGTTGAAATCTACCCGTGCCGGTTTTGTGCTGATCAGCCACGACCGCGCCTTCTTGCGCGCGCTGGCGCGGGCGACCTTGTGGATCGACCGTGGCATGGTGCGCCGTCAGGACAAGGGGTTCGAGGCCTTCGAAGCGTGGCGCGATGCCACGTGGGACGAAGAGGACATGCAGCGCCACAAGCTGAACCGCAAGATCAAGGCCGAGGCCCGTTGGGCGGTCGAGGGGATCAGTGCACGGCGCAAGCGCAACCAAGGCCGCGTGCGCGCTTTGCAAGAGTTGCGCGCCGAACGCTCGGCCCAAATCAGCCGTCAGGGCACTGCCGCCATGGCGTTCGAGCAGGGGCCCAAATCGGGCCGCAAGGTGATCGAGGTCAAGGACGTCGCCAAGGCATTTGGCGACAAGGTGATTGTCGAGCCGTTTTCCCTGACCATCCAGCGCGGTGACCGCATCGCCTTTGTCGGGCCGAACGGGGTGGGCAAGACGACGCTGCTGAACATGCTGATCGGGCGCGAGGCACCGGATAGTGGGAACGTGACCCTTGGCACCAATCTGGAAATCGCGCTGTTTGACCAGACGCGTGCGCAGCTTGATCCCGACATGACGCTTTGGGACAGCCTGACCGGCGATCCGGACATGCGGGTCAGCGGCAAGGCCGATCAGGTCATGGTGCGCGGCATGCCCAAACATGTTGTCGGATACCTCAAGGAATTCCTGTTTGACGAAGCGCAGGCGCGCGCGCCGATCCGGTCGCTGTCGGGCGGGGAAAAGGCGCGGTTGCTGCTGGCCAAGATCATGGCCAAGCCTTCCAACCTTCTGGTGCTGGACGAACCGACCAACGATCTGGATGTGGAAACGCTGGACCTGTTGCAGGATCTGATCGACCAGTATGATGGGACCGTGATGCTGGTGAGCCACGACCGTGACTTTCTGGACCGTGTGACCGTGACCACCATCGCCATGGAAGGTGACGGGCGCGCCACGGCCTATGCGGGCGGGTGGAGCGATTACCAATCCCAACGCCGTCCCGATTCGGTGAAGGAAGAGGCTGCGAAATCAAAGGCTTCCAGTGGGAAGTCAAAGCCCCAGTCCAACAGCAAAACTGGCCTGTCATTTACCGAAAAACACCGTTTGGAAGAGCTTCCATCGGTGATGGAACGGCTTGAGGCGGAGATTGTAAAGCTTCAGGAGTTGATGAGCGATCCGGATCTGTTCACCGAGAATCCGGTGAAGTTCCAGAAAGCCACCGATGCGCTGATTGAACGGCAGGCCCGACTGGATGATGCCGAAGAAGAATGGATCGCGCTTGAAGAAAAAGCGGGCGGGTAGGCACGCTGCTTCATCCGATTTCTTAAGGTTTTTTCCATGCTTATCATTGCCGTTATTCTGCTGATCGTCGGCTTTATCTTTCCGGTGGCGTGGCTGGGTCTGCTGGGGCTTGGGATCTATCTGATCGCCTCGCGCAAGAGCCGCCGCGCCGATGCGGTGGAAAGCCGTGTGGCGGCGATGGTGGCTGCGGGACGGGAAAGCGCGAAGTTCCCCGAGTTGTATTTCGAGGCGGCGCGATCCTATTGCGTGGCCAAAGGTGCACAGGCGACCGATGCAGCGGCGGCCTCGACCCATGTTCTGGTGAACGGGGTGTCCTATTCCGTGTTCTTCGCGAAGATGTCCGATGGCGGCACTGCCGTTTTGATCCGCGACCTGAAGATCGCGTCGGACACTGAGGGCTGGCGTGCGTCTTTCGAAGAACAGTTGAACAATGTGGTCGATACCGCAATCTCCGGTGCCAAGGTCGCGCCGCGCCGCGTGACACCCAAGGCCAAGACCGCGCGACCGAAACCCGATAAGACGCAGGCGGCGAAAACCATTCAGGTGGGCGGCATCCGCTTTGACGGGGACGGGGCAAGTGATGCGGCCAAGACCGAGATTGTGGATCGTATCGTGGCGCGGATCCAAGACCTGTCGCCCACACAATTGCACGCCTATCGCTATGTGATGGAGGAAGCGGACCGGATCGAAAAGCGCGGCGTCGGGCGCTATGCCGTCGCGTCGGTCGGGGTGCAGCCCATCGAATATGCGGGCGAGATGGGCAACGTGGAAGACTATGGCGATTATCGCGGGGCCATCACCTATCTGGACAACGACGTCTCGCCCGATCTGGAGCGGCTGTTCGGCGCGGACACGGCGGATATGATGCGCGCCAATATGTTCCTAAATTTCTACACGGCCAATGACGAGATGATGGCGGAAATCCGCAAGAAATACGCGGTCCAGTTCGCCAATGCCTGCGCGGCGCGGTCGCATTTCGGCATGGTCGATCAGTGGGACGAGGTGATCGGCGCGCTTTCCTAGCGGCGCGGATCACCCCAAAACTCAGCGCATGCGCAGCGCGCCGTCGAGGCGGATAACCTCGCCATTCAGATATCCCATCTCGACGATGAAGCCCGCTAGGCGCGCGTATTCGTCAGGATCGCCAAGCCGTGGCGGGTTGGGTACATCTGCGGCCAGTTGGGCTTGGATCTCTTCGGACAGGCCCGCAAGCATCGGCGTGCGGAAAATACCGGGCGCGATGGTCATGACTCGCACGCCGGTGCTGGCCAGATCGCGGGCCATGGGCAGGGTCATACCCACGATCCCGCCTTTGGAGGCTGCATAGGCCGCTTGCCCCTTTTGCCCGTCAAAGGCTGCGACCGAGGCCGTGTTGATGATGACACCGCGTGCGCCATCGGGTTCGGGGGCGTTTGCGCCCATGGCCGCCGCGGCAAGGCGTGCGACGTTGAAACTGCCCACAAGGTTGATATCGATGGTTTTTTGGAACGCTGACAGGGGGTGCGGGCCGTCGCGGCCCACGGTCTTGATGCCGAGCGCGATACCTGCACAGTTAACTGCCGCGTTAATCCCGCCCATCTTCTCGACCGCGAGGTCGATGGCGGCCTGTACCGATGCCTCGTCCGTTACGTCCGTTTCGGCAAAGTGACCGCCGATCTCGGCGGCAACCTGCGGGCCGCGTGTCGCATCGCGGTCCAGAATTGTGACCGTCGCCCCTTGGGACGCGAAATGGCGGGCCGTTGCCTCGCCCAAGCCGGAGGCCGCGCCTGTAACGACCGCTAGAGTTGTGTTGAGTTTCATTGGTATGGCCCTGTGCGATTGCTTTGTTCCGCGACACCTAAGCCTAGGGCGCGGCGCATGGCAAGGCGCGGGACCAGCCACGGGGCAGGGCGTGTGGGCGGGGGTGGTTACCCCTTGTGGATCCACCCGCCGCCATAGATGCGGCTGCTGTCGCGGTCATAAAAGACGCACGCCTGTCCGGGGGAAACGCCCGCCTCGGCAGCGACCAGTTCGACCGTGGCTTCGGTCGCGCTGATCGGACGAATCACGGCGTCGGTCGGCGGGCGGGTCGAGCGGACCTTGACCGCGACATGCCACTCGTCACGGCTGTCGAAGGGGGCATCGCCCAGCCAGTTAACCTCGCGCACCGGCACGGTGCGGGTGGCCAGCATGTCCTTGGGGCCGACAATGACCTGCCGCGCATCCGCGTCCAGCTTGACCACATAGAGCGGATCGGCCAGCCCGCCGATGCCCAGCCCGCGCCGCTGCCCGATGGTATAGTTGATCACGCCATCATGCTGCGCCAGCACACGCCCTTCGGTGTCCACGATGTCACCGGGGGCCGCGGCCTCGGGGCGCAATTTGCGGATCACGGCGGCATAATCGCCATTGGGCACAAAGCAGATGTCCTGACTGTCGGGCTTGTCCGCCACGCTCAGCCCGTATTTCGCCGCGAGGGCGCGCGTGTCGTCCTTGGACGGCAAATGGCCCAGAGGGAATCGCAGATAGTCCAGCTGGTCCGGCGTGGTCGAGAACAGGAAATAGCTCTGGTCGCGGTTGGCGTCGGCGGCGCTGTGTAGTTCAGGGCCGAATTCGCCGGTCTTGCGCTGGATATAGTGGCCCGTGGCCATGCAATCCGCCTCAAGATCCTTGGCGGTTTCAAGCAGATCCTTGAACTTCACCCGCTCGTTGCAGCGGATGCAGGGCACGGGGGTCGCGCCCCCCAGATAGCTGTCGGCAAATTCGTCTATCACCGCGTCCTTGAACACATTTTCATAGTCGAGGACGTAATGGGGAAAGCCCATTTCCTCGGCCACGCGGCGCGCATCATGGATGTCGATCCCCGCACAGCACGCGCCCTTTTTGGCCAAGGCCGCGCCGTGGTCATAGAGCTGGAGCGTCACGCCCACCACGTCATAGCCTTGCGCCTTCAATTCGGCCGCCACAACCGAGCTGTCGACGCCGCCGGACATGGCAACGACCACGCGTGTGTCTTCTGGGGCTTTTGCAAAGCCGAGCGAATTGAGCGGACCGGAATGGTCAAGCATGGGGGCATCTCCGATGGCAGGATCAACGCATATATATGAAAATGCGAAATAGTCTCAAGGGGCGGTTTAACCCGTCATTAAAGGCCCCCAGCGATGTTGACCGTGCAACTATATGAAGAGCGGTGCGATGTATCTGAAGAAAGTGGATGGTCCGCGCGCGGTCACTTTGCCGGATGGCACGGTGTTGACGCGGGCCGATTTGCCGCCTGCCACGACGCGAAGGTGGGTCGCCTCGCGCAAGGCGGCAGTGGTGCGCGGTGTGCTATATGGCCTGCTGTCGCAGGAAGAGGCGCTTGACCGCTATGGGTTAAGCGAAGAGGAGTTTCTGGCATGGACGCGGGCGGTCTCCGATCACGGAGAGGACGCATTAAAGGCGACAGCCGTGCAAAGATATAGACAACTTTAGGTTGTTCACCTATTAAAGTGTCACGGGTAACGTGTGGTTAACCTTTTCCGTTCACGTTTAATTTAACCAGACTATTTGAATGTGGAGAGCGATTTAATGCGTGTGCTGCTTGTAGAAGACGATCCGACGACATCCAAAAGTATCGAATTAATGCTGACCCATGCGAATCTGAACGTATATGCGACAGATTTGGGGGAAGAAGGCATCGATCTGGCGAAACTCTATGATTACGATCTGATCCTGCTGGACCTCGACCTGCCGGATATGAACGGGCACGAGGTGCTGCGCCAATTGAGGCTGGCTCGGGTGGAAACGCCCATCCTGATCCTCTCTGGCGCGGATGACACTGAAAACAAGATCAAGGGCTTCGGTTTCGGCGCGGACGACTACCTGACCAAACCGTTCCATCGCGAGGAACTGGTGGCCCGCATCCACGCAATCATCCGCCGGTCAAAAGGGCATTCGCAATCGGTCATCAATACCGGTTCGGTTTCTGTCAATCTGGATGCCAAAACCGTTAGCGTTGACAAAAAGACGGTGCATCTGACGGGCAAGGAATACCAGATGCTTGAACTGCTTTCCCTGCGCAAAGGCACCACGTTGACAAAGGAAATGTTCCTCAACCATCTTTATGGCGGCATGGACGAACCCGAATTGAAAATCATCGATGTATTTATCTGCAAGCTGCGTAAAAAGCTTAGCAATGCCACCGGCGGCCAGAACCATATCGAAACCGTCTGGGGGCGGGGATATGTGCTGCGCGATCCCGAACCGATGCAGCAAAGCGATCCGGAACGGCTGGCCATCGGCGCCTGAGCGGGCCTGATACTCTCCACTTTGAAAAAGCCGACGCTGCCCTGTGCCGCGTCGGCTTTTTACTGTCCGGTCACCAAACATTGCGCGCATCAATGCGATCTATGGGTGGACCCTGCGCGGGTACGCTTTTATCTCTTTGACAGATCAACACGGGGATGAACGTGAGCGCCAATACAGCCATTGCAGATTTGTCACCGGCCGAAGCGGCAAAAGAGCTTGAGCGTCTGGCCGAGGTGCTTGCGCGGGCAAACCGCGCCTATCACACCGACGATGCCCCCGACATGTCGGATGCGGACTATGACTCCGCCAAACGGCGCAATGCCGAGATCGAAGCGCGCTTCCCAGACCTCAAGCGCGAGGACAGCCCGTCCGATCAGGTGGGCGCTGCACCCGCCGAAGGGTTTTCCAAAACCACCCACGCGGTCGCGATGCTGTCGTTGGCCAATGCGTTCGCGGATGAGGATGTCACCGATTTCGACGGGCGCATCCGCAAATATCTGGGCCTTGGCGCTGATGCCGCGCTGAACTATACGGCCGAGCCCAAGATTGACGGGCTGTCCCTGTCCCTGCGCTATGAAAACGGCACGCTGGTGCAGGCTGCCACCCGTGGTGATGGTGCGGTGGGCGAGAACGTAACCGCCAACGCGCGCACCATCGACGACATTCCTCAGACCATTACCGGTGCGCCCGAGATCCTCGAAGTGCGCGGCGAGGTCTACATGTCCCACGCCGATTTCGCCGCCCTGAACGCGCGGCAAGAGGCGCATGGGCAGAAACCCTTTGCCAACCCGCGCAATGCGGCGGCGGGATCGCTGCGCCAACTCGATGCCGAAATCACCCGCGCACGTCCTCTGCGGTTCTTCGCATATGCGTGGGGTGCCTTGTCCGAGCCGCTGGCCGATACGCAGATGGGCGCGATCAACCGGCTGGAAACGCTCGGCTTTCAGACCAATCCGCTGACCCGCCTGTGCGACGGACCCGAAGAAATGGTCGCTCATTACCGTACCATCGAACAGCAGCGCGCCGACCTCGGCTATGACATCGACGGCGTCGTCTACAAGGTGAACAACCTTGCCCTGCAGGGACGTCTCGGCTTCCGATCGACCACGCCGCGATGGGCGATTGCGCATAAATTCCCCGCCGAACTGGCATGGACCCACCTCGAAGCCATCGACATTCAGGTCGGCCGCACCGGCGCCTTGTCTCCAGTGGCCCGTCTGACGCCGGTGACAGTCGGCGGCGTGGTGGTGTCGAACGCCACCTTGCACAACGAGGATTACATCGCGGGGCGCGATAACAAGGGCGAGGCGATCCGCGACGGCAAGGACATCCGCGTCGGCGACTGGGTGCAGGTCTATCGTGCGGGCGACGTCATTCCGAAGGTCGCGGATGTCGATCTGACCAAACGCCCCGAAGGGTCCGTCCCGTTCGAAATGCCCCGCGAATGCCCCGAATGCGGCAGCGACGCAGTGCGCGAGGCGGGTGATGCAGTGCGCCGCTGTACCGGCGGCCTGATTTGCCCCGCGCAAGCTGTTGAGAAGTTGAAATATTTTGTCGGACGCTCGGCCTTTGATATCGACGGGCTTGGCGCAAAGCAGGTCGAACAATTCTACGGCGACGGCTGGATCGCAGAGCCTGCCGACATTTTTACCCTGCGCGACCGGTTCGGCAGCGGCATGCAGCAGTTGAAAAACCGCGAGGGCTGGGGCGAGAAATCCGCCGCCAACCTGTTTGATGCCATCGACCAGCGCCGCAACATCGGCCTTGGCCGCGTCATTTTCGCCCTCGGCATCCGCCACGTGGGCGAAGCGGGCGCGAACCTTTTGGCGGGCCACTACGGCAGTTGGGACGCGTTCAGCACCGCCATGCGCGCCGCCGAAGAAGGCAACGCCGCGTGGAATGACCTGACTGGCATCGACGGTGTCGGGGCTGTCATGGCGCGCTCGCTCGCAACCACGTTTAACCAATCGCGCGAAATCGACGGCATCGACCGGCTGGTCGCGCATCTCGACATCGAAGAGGTGGCCGCGCCCGACACGTCTGACAGCCCCGTCGCGGGCAAGACGGTGGTGTTCACCGGCACGCTCGAAAAAATGACCCGCGCCGAAGCCAAGGCGCGCGCCGAAGCCTTGGGGGCAAAAGTCTCCGGCTCGGTCAGTGCCAAGACCGACATCCTGATCGCCGGTCCCGGCGCGGGGTCCAAAGCCAAAAAGGCGGCCGAGCTGGGCATCGAAACACTGGATGAGGATGGCTGGCTGGACCTGATCGGCGCGTCATGAGCCGGCCGGAAATCCTGTTTCCGCTGTTTGCCGACCTAGAAACGCTGGATGGCGTCGGCCCGAAAACAGCGCAGAATCTGGGCCAGATCGGCGTCACCACGCCGCGCGATCTGCTGTACACGCTGCCCCATACCGGCATCGACCGGACCTTGCGCGACACGATTGACGGGGCCGCTCTGCCTGCGACGGTCACGGTCCGGATCACGGTCGGTGCGCATCATCCCGCACGCTCGCGGGGCGGGGCCTACCGCATTCATGTGGAGGACAGCGCGACCTCGTTCCAGCTCGTGTTCTTTCACGGGCGCAGTGACTACCTGAACAAAGTGTTGCCAACGGGGGCCGAACGGGTGGTGTCGGGGCGGGTCGAGCTGTTCGATGGCATCGCCAACATGGTCCATCCCGATCATATCCTGCCGGTCGAGGATGCCGACCAGATCCCGCCGTTTGAACCCGTTTATCCGTTGACCGGCGGGGTCACGCAGAAGACGATGTTCAAGGCGACCCGCTCGGCCCTGACCCGTGTGCCCGATTGTGCCGAATGGATTGATCCGAACCAGATGGCGCAGGCTGAATGGCCGGGTTTTGCCGATGCGATGGCGCAGGCGCACGCCCCCGAGGGGCAGCAGGATCTGGCCGCAACCAGCGCGGCGCGCACGCGGCTGGCGTATGATGAACTTCTAGCGCATCAGTTAACGCTGGCCTTGGCGCGCGCGTCCGAACGGCAAACGGCAGGGCGCGAGTCGGTTGCGACGGGCCTGCTGCAGGCCAAGGTGCGCGCCGGTTTGCCCTATCAGCCGACCGGCGCGCAGGACCGTGCCATTGCCGAGATTGCGGCGGATATGGCGCGCCCGCGCCGGATGAACCGGCTGTTGCAGGGCGATGTAGGGGCGGGCAAAACACTGGTCGCGTTCATGGCCTTGCTGGTCGCGGTTGAGGCAGGCGGGCAGGGCGTGATGATGGCGCCCACGGAAATTCTGGCGCGCCAGCATTTGGAAGGGTTGCAGCCCTTGGCCGAAAGCGCGGGCGTTGTGCTGGAACTGTTGACTGGACGTGACAAGGGGGCCGAGCGGCGCGCGAAACTCGCCGCGCTGGCCCGTGGTGACATTCAAATTCTGGTCGGCACCCATGCGGTGTTTCAGGACGATGTGCAATTCCACGATCTGCGCCTCGCCATCGTGGATGAACAGCACCGCTTTGGCGTGCGGCAGCGTATGGCCTTGGGCAAGAAAGGGGCGGCGGCGGATGTGCTGGTGATGACCGCCACGCCGATCCCGCGCAGCCTTGCCCTTGCGCAATATGGCGACATGGATGTGTCCGTGCTGGACGAAAAGCCGCCAGGTCGGAAACCGATCAAAACCGCACTGGTCAGCACGGGGCGGATGGACGAGGTGGTCGCGCGGTTGCGCGCTGTGATGGACGAGGGGCGGCAGTGCTATTGGGTGTGCCCCTTGGTCGAGGAAAGCGAGGCGGTCGATCTGACGGCAGCCGAGGACAGGTTCAAACGGTTGCGCGCCGTGCTGGGCGAGGGGCGCGTCGGGCTGGTGCACGGGCAGATGCCACCGGCGGAAAAGGACGCCGCGATGGCGCGGTTTCAGGCGGGCGAGACTGGCGTGCTGGTGGCGACAACCGTGATCGAAGTCGGGGTGAACGTGCCCAACGCCACGATCATGGTGATCGAGCGGGCGGAGACCTTTGGTCTTGCGCAATTGCACCAGTTGCGCGGGCGGGTCGGGCGCGGGGATGCGGCCTCGACCTGTTTGCTGATGTATCAGGCGCCGCTGTCGGAAACGGGTCAGAAGCGGCTTGAGGTGCTGCGCGAAACCGAAGACGGGTTTGTCATCGCCGAGACGGATTTGCAGATGCGCGGCTATGGCGATCTGATCGGCACGGCGCAATCCGGCGTACCGCGGTTTCGCATCGCCGATCTTGAGCGGCAGTCGAGCCTGATGGCCATTGCCCAGAGTGATGCGCGCAAGCTGCTGAATGACGATCCGGCCCTGACCACCCCGCGGGGCGAGGCCGCCCGTGTTCTTCTGTGGCTCATGCGGCAGGACGAGGCGATCCGTTTGATTTCAGTGGGTTAGCGGTTCTGTTCCGATAAGTTCACAAATGTTCTTAAAAAGTTCTTTACGGATCATAAAGAATATGAGAACAAAGAGGCAACTCAGGAACGGAAGGACACAAGATGACAACCTTACGCACCATCAAAACGATTGCCACCCGCGCCGAAGCGACCTTGCTTCAAGATGCGGTGGGCGCTGCGGCTTTGGCGGTGATGTTGATTGTCGGACTTCACCTGCCTGCCCTGATCTGAGTTCTGCCTGCGATCTCGCTGTGACCCTCTGCCTCGCGCCCGTCCCAATTGGCGCATTCGTGACCGGCTCTGCCTGCCGCCTCACGGCCCCCTTTGCCTAGGGGGATCAGGGTCTGTCCCCAGCAAGATACAGTTCCCTTGCGCCGCCATCCTTTTGGATGTGCGGCGTTTTTTTTGGCTGCGCCCTAAAACGCGTAAGCTAGTCGCAAGCCACCCCAATGGCGCCCGTGCACCACGACGGGGGCAGAGATGTCTTTCATCATTTTGAACGCGCCGCCGCCCATGTCGCGGCGGTAAACCTGTAAGAGGAAAGGCGCAGTGTTGCGTCCCGCCTTCAGGCCCACACGGTCGTTGAAAATCCGTCTGTTGCGGCAGTTTGCCGTGTTCCACACCGGATCGCGCCCCTGCGGTTGGGCAAAGACCAAATTATGCGTGGGCAGATAGCCGTTCACATCCACACAGGCGCAGAACACCACTTTGGGATCAAAGGACAGGGCCGGTTCCTGCAAGGGCGGCAACAGCCGGTCCAGCAGGTCGGAATAGGCGGTGGTGAACTGTTCCGGATTGCTGCCTTTGACCGGCACGTAATTGCGGTCGAACAGCGCGTCGATGCCGATCTGGCCCCTGTCGACGGCATGTTCCATCGCGGTGGCGATGCTGGCGGCGCGGTCGTGGGCATAGGCGATAAAGGGCGCGTCCTCGGTCATGCCGCCCAATGCTGCACTGCTTTGCACGATGGTTTCCGAGGTGTCGATCAGCCGGTCGATCCGTTTGTGCGTCTGCTGGATACCGCTTGTCGTTTCCTCGATACTGGTTTCGATGCCTTTGACGCTGGGGGTGAACCCCTTGATTGCGTTGCTGACCGTGCCGGAATGGGTGGTGATCCGGCCCGCTTGGGCCTTGGTATGGGTGATCGACGCCTCCATCCGGTGCAGGGCGTCGTCGGTATCCTTGCTGTGCGCGATCAGGTTGGCCGCTGACAGCGCCACATCCTGCGCCTCGGTCCCCATAAGGGAAATCCAGTCGGTAAGCGCCTGAATGTTCGATGAAATCTGACTGGCTGCGTCCTTGGTTTTGCGCGACAGTTCGTTAATCGCCTCGGCGACAACGGCAAAGCCGCGCCCCGCATCCCCCGCGCGGGCGGCTTCGATTTTGGCATTGATGGCCAATGTGTTGACCTGCATCGAAATAGCGGCGATCTGCGCGTTGTTGTCCTTAACCGCGCGCAGCGTCTCGCCAATCTCGCCACTGCGCTCGGACAATGCCTGCACCCAGGTCGCCACGCCGTTGGACTGTTCGCCAAGCGCGCGCACCAAGGTGGCGGACTGGTCGACATCCTGCGCCGTACGCTCGACGCTTTGGCCAAGGTCGGCAGCGGCGGTTTGTACCGCTACGCTGGCGGTCTGGATCTCGCACGCACCGCGATCCACGCTGGCCAAGGCGTTACGCTGGTCGCGGGCCTGCGCCTCGACCAGATCAAGAAAACCGGCAATGTCCACGATTTCATAGCCAAGGTTCGATGCCGCACGCGCCAACGCGTTCAGTTCCGGCTTTTCAGCAAACTGGGGCAGTACCGTCATGTTGAGGCTTTCGACAGGGAAGGTTGCCTATCCCTAGAACCGAAAACTTCAGGAAAGTTTAATGGCTATGCGCAATCCGATTGCAGCGCCTGTTCCATCGCCTCGGCGGTCGCTTCGATCGCCAGCAGGATCGAGGCATGGCGGTTCTTGAACGCGCGCGCGGGTTCCAGAACCTCGAACCCGTCAAAGGGCGCGGCAGGCACCGGCCCGTCGGATTTCAGCATTTCTGTCAGTGCATCGCGCGCCTGAGTAACTTCGCTGAGGGTCCGCCCGATGATCGCATCGCCGGTCACGGCCGCAGCTGCCTGACCCAAAGCGCAGGCCTTTACATCCTGCCCGAAGGCCGAGACGCGCCCGTCATCCACGGCAATATCCACCGTCACGGTTGATCCGCACAGGGGCGAGCGTTTTTTGACCGTGGCATCCGGATCGGACAGGCGCGTGGTGTGGGGCATGTCCGCTGCCAGCGCGAGGATGCGCGTCGAGTAAAGCTTTATCAGGTCGGTATCGGCGGGCATGGCCCCTCCGCTCTGGTGTGGAGTGCGTTCGTGACTTACATAAACCTGCATGCCCAAGATGCAAAAAGGTTTTGTTATGACTGCCCCGTTTGATCCATCGACTTTGCACTATAACGATCAGGGTCTGATCCCCGCCATTGCGCAGGATTGCGACAGTGGCGAGGTTCTGATGATGGCGTGGATGAACGCGCAGGCCGTCGCACGCACGCTGGAAACGGGGCGCGTCACATATTGGTCCCGCTCGCGCCAGTCCTATTGGGTGAAGGGGGAAACCTCGGGCCATGTGCAGGAACTGGTGTCCTTGCGCGTCGATTGTGACCGCGATTGTCTGCTGATGCAGGTGCGCCAGACCGGACCGGCCTGTCACACGGGACGGCGCAGTTGCTTTTATATGGACGTGACCGAGGGGACCGAGGTCGAGCTGATGGCGCCGATGGTGTAAGGGGGCTGTCTGCCCCCTCGCGCTGGCGCGCTCACCCCCGAGGATTTTTCTGGAACAGAGAAGGGGGAAGGCCGGCACGTGCGCGAATATCGTCCGGTGTCACCCCTTCGGCGCGGTATTTGGCGATGGCGCGGGCGTCGTCGCGTTTGGCAAGGCGCTTGCCTGCCCCGTCGCGGATCAGCCTGTGGTGGTGGTAGACCGGTGTGGGCAGGCCAAGCAGCTGTTGCAGGATCACGTGAATGCCGGTGGCGTCCGAGAGGTCGGCGCCGCGCACCACGTGGGTGATGTTCTGGCCTGCGTCGTCGAGCACCACGGACAGGTGATAGGACGTGCCCATGGTTTTGCGTGCGAGCACCACGTCGCCGATTGTGGTGTCTGCGTCGGTGATGTGCATCAGGCCGGGGTCTACGCCGGTTTCCGTATAGCTGAGCGGTCGGACGCACAGGGCGAGGGCCGCGCGCATGTCGAGGCGCAGCACCGCGTCTGGCGGGCGCGGGCCTGTGCGCGGGTGGAGGCGGCGACAGGTGCCGGGGTAGATCACCCCGTCGGGGCCGTGTAGCGGTGCCCCTTCCTGCGGCGCGCTGAGGGCAGATTTGATATCGTGACGTGTGCAGGTGCAGGGATATAGAACGCCGAGGTTCCACAATTTATCAAGGGCTTGGGCGTAGACCTTCATGTTGTCTGACTGGCGCAGCACGGGGGTGGGCCAAGTAAGGCCCAACCAGAGCAGATCGTCGTAAATCTGCGCCTCCCATTCGGGGCGCGCGCGGCTTTGGTCAATGTCCTCGATCCGCAGCAGGAAGGTGCCGCCTGCGGCCTGCGCCATGTCGTAGGCAAGCGCGGCGGAATAGGCGTGGCCCAGATGCAGCGGGCCGGTCGGGGAAGGCGCGAAGCGTGTTATGAAGGTCACGCTTTTTCAATCACATAGACGGTGGCGTTCATGTTCATTTTTGGCAGGTGTTCCCCGTTTTCGCGGAACAGCAGATGCGCCGCGCCGCAGTCGGTCCATTCGGAGAGCGCAGCCTCGTTCGCGGGGTCGGCAAGGGCGTGGTCGTTGAAGGAAAACACCAGCTTTCCGCCCTTGGGCAAGGCACGCATCAGGTCGTGGAAGACCGAGATCGGTGCCGCGCCAGCGCCGATCACACCGATTGCCGCGCACAAGCGGTAGTCGCGGCGGGGCAGCGGGCCGCCAGCCTCAATCCGGTCGAGATGGCGATAGACGTCTTTGTCGCGCGCTTGTGCCAGCATTTCTGTCGAAAGGTCCACGCCGTCGATCACCTCGAAACCCGCCTGTTTCAAAGCGACCCCTGACAGTCCTGTGCCGCAGCCGAAATCAAGCACCGGCAGCGTCAGATCGCCCGCGTATTTCCTTAGCGCCTCGGCGCAGCGGTGCGGTGTAACATAACCTTGGGCGTCCACCTCGGCATCGTAGCTGCCTGCCCAATCGTCATAGAGGGCGCGGGTTTGGGCGGCATCGCGGGCCTTGTAGACCTTATCCAGAAACTGCGTCATGGCCCCAAGGTAGCGCGGGGTGGCCCCGCGCGTCCAGAGGCGCGCTTAGGCGGCGGTGGCTTGCGGGGCGAGCCATGCCTGCCAATCGCCCTTAGCGCGGTCGGTATAGGCTTTGTAGCGATCCTTGCGCCCGCGCCGTCCGCCCTTGAGGCCCTCGACCGGAGGGAACAAGCCGAAATTCACATTCATGGGCTGGAAAGTCTTGGCATCGGCGCCGCCGGTGATGTGCGTGATAAGCGCGCCCATGGCGGTGGTGTCGGGTGGGGTGTCCAGCGTGCCGCCCAAGATCTCGGTCGCCGCCATCCGGCCCGCAAGCAGGCCCATCGCGGCGGATTCAACATATCCTTCGACGCCAGTGATCTGTCCCGCGAAGCGCACATTGGGGCGGGACTTGAGCCGCATGTCGCCAGTCAGCAGGGTTGGCGAGTTGAGGAATGTGTTGCGGTGAATGCCACCCAGACGTGCAAAGCGGGCATTTTCAAGTCCAGGAATGGATTTGAAAACATCAGCTTGCGCGCCATACTTCATCTTGGTTTGGAATCCGACGATGTTATAGAGCGTGCCCAGCTTGTTGTCGCGGCGCAACTGCACCACTGCATGGGGTTTCACGTCAGGCGCATGCGGGTTGGTCAGGCCGACCGGCTTCATCGGGCCAAAACGCAGCGTTTCGCGCCCTCGTTCGGCCATCACTTCGATCGGCAGGCAGCCGTCGAAATAGCCTGCGGTTTCGCCCTCGTGGAACTCGGTTTTATCCGCAGCCAGCAGCGCTTCGATGAACGCCTCGTATTGGTCGCGGTCCATCGGGCAGTTGAGGTAGGCGGTGCGCTCTTCCTCGGTCTCGCCCTTGTCATAGCGCGATTGCATCCACGCCTTGCTCATGTCGATGCTGTCGAAATAGACGATGGGCGCGATGGCGTCGAAAAAGGCCAGCGCCTCGGCACCGGTTTCGGCGGCAATCGCCTGCCCCAAGGCAGAGGATGTTAGCGGGCCGGTTGCGATGATCCAGTGGCCATCGTCGGGCAGGGCGGTGATCTCGCCGTATTCGACGGTGATATTTGGGTGTGCCATCAGCGTATCGGTCACCGACTGGGCAAAGGGGTCGCGGTCCACGGCCAGTGCGCCACCGGCAGGCAGGCGGTGTTTGTCCGCCGTCTGCATGATCAGCCCGTTGGCCGCACGCATTTCCCAATGCAGCAGCCCCACGGCATTCTGTTCACTGTCGTCCGAGCGGAACGAGTTGGAACACACCATCTCGCCCAGCAATCCGGTCTGGTGGGCAAAGGTGCCGACCTTGGGACGCATTTCGTGGATGACAACCTGCACGCCCATATTGGCGGCTTGCCATGCTGCTTCGGATCCGGCCATGCCGCCGCCGACGATGTGTAATTGTTCTGTCATGGCGCGGATGTAGTGCACGCATAGCCAGCGCGCAAGCGTGCCAAAGCGTCGGGCGCATGTGCCGCAGTCGGGTGGGATGTCAGGGAAAGGGGAACGTTTTGGGGTCGCCGTGGCAGGTATGGTCGGTCAGGAGAGAGATCTGACCTGGAGGGACCTTCCGCCATTCGGCGACCCAAAATCGTCTGTCGGTGTGTACCGATGTCTTATTTGTGCCTTATTCGCGCAACGGTTGCCAGTGTTTCTTTGGAAATAATGCGTCACCTATTCGGAAACAGTAGAAAATTTAATTAGAATGCAAGTGGTTAGGCCTATTGCGACCACTCTGGCGCACGCTTTTTGATGAACGCATCGATGCCCTCAATTGTGTCGGGATGCGCCATATTTTTGACCATGACCTCTCCGGCATAGGCATAGGCGTCCGCCACAGGCATCTGAAGTTGCTCGTAAAATGCCTCTTTGCCGATGCGCACGGCGGATCCCAGCTTGGATGCGATCTGTGTGGCCAGCGCCTCTGCCTCGGCGACGAGGGCGTCGGGGGCCACGGCGCGATTGATCAGGCCAAGGTCGGTGGCGCGCTCGGCGTCGATGAAGTCGCCTGTGGTCAGCATCTCGAACGCCTGTTTGCGGGGGATATTGCGGCTGAGGGCGACCATGGGGGTCGAACAGAACAACCCAATATTGACGCCGTTGACCCCGAACCGCGTGCCCTGCGCGGCGACGGCCAGATCGCAGGTCGCCACCAGTTGGCAGCCAGCGGCGGTGGCGATGCCGTGCACTTGGGCGATCACGGGCTGGGGCAGGGACTGGATGCGGGCCATCAGGGCGGCGCAGCGGTCAAAAAGGTCTTTGAAATAGGCGCTGCCGCCATCGGCGCTTTGGCGACCTGCGGTCATCTGTTTCAGGTCGTGACCCGCGCAAAACGCCTTGCCCGCACCGGACAGGATCACCGCACGTACGCTTTGATCCTGCGCGATGTCGTCCAGCGCGCCGTGCAGCGCCGCGATCATCTCGTCACTCAGCGCATTCAGCCGCTCGGGCGCGTTCATGCGCAGATGCATCACCGCGCCTTTCGCCTCTTGTTCCAGAATTGCCATCTTGCGTCCCCTCCCGTTTGACGCAAAGCCTAGGGGAAAGAGGGAGAGAGGAAAAGTATGCCATTGGTGATGAGCGTCGACCAGATGAACGGGTTTCTGGTGCAGGTATTTCAGGAAGTTGCCGGAGATTTCCATGTTGAGGCCGCGCGCGAGGGCGAGGTGACCGTGCGGTTACTGGTGCAGGACCGGCACCTGCGCCCGGGTGGTACTGTGTCGGGGCCATCCATGTTCGCGCTGGCCGATGTGGCTGCCTATATGGTGACGCTGGCGCATATCGGGCCGCGTGCCTTGGCCGTGACGACGAATTGTTCGATAGATTTCATGCGCAAACCGGCAGCAGGCGTCGATCTGATCGCGCAGACACGGTTGTTGAAGTTGGGCAAGCAGCTGTCCGTATCAGATGTATTGATACATTCCGAAGGACAGGAAAAACCAGTGGCGCGGGCCAGCCTGACCTATGCCATACCGCCCAAGGGCGTCGAAATCTGACGGCACGCACAAAAAAACGGCCGGGGCGAACCCGGCCGTAAAGGAAGAGGTCTGGCGGTCATTACGGGGATGTTACGCCCGCCAGAACACACGCCGCGCTTCTGTGAAAGCCTCGGCGGGTGTCAGTCCCACATCGCGCAACTGATCCTTCGTCAGTTGTTTGAGTGCTGCCCGCGTGCGGCGGCGTGTGGCCCATTTTGACATCACCACCGCGACGCGCACCGCAATCACCGAGGCCGCTGGCATGGCGGATTGCGCCGACAGATAAGCGAGGTGTTGGACGGGGGTCTGCGGGTGGAGTGTCATTGGGAATCTCCTGTAATTGTATTGACACAATATGACGTATTTGCCATGATGTTAGGGTACAATGAGAGTTTGTGACGCGCTATGGAAATATTGTAATGAGTACAATTTGGACGCCAGAGGTGCTGGACGGCACCGTCGCCAAGTACAAAGCGGTAATGCAATTGATCCGCGAACGGATTGCGGACCGGACCCTAGATGCTGGGGACAAGCTGCCGCCGGTACGTGATCTTGCATGGTCGCTCGGCATTACGCCGGGTACTGTGGCGCGCGCCTATACGCTGCTGACCGATGACGGCACCCTCAAGGCCGAGGTGGGGCGCGGCACCTTTGTTGCCAAGCCGGATGTGAAAACGCCGCTGCTGGTCGAGGTGCCGATCGAAGAAGACTCCGCCACCCATAACGCCGAATACCAGACTCGTCAGGTCAACCTGTTCTCGCCGCATTTACCATCGGTCGGGCAAGCGGGGCTGATCCGCAAGTTGCTGGCCGAAGTGGCACAGGATCCGCCCTCGGGCATGATGCACTATCCGACGCGGGCAGGGGCGCGGGCGGCGCGGGTTGCAGCGGCAGAGTGGCTGGAATCGACCGCGCTCGGTTCCGTGACCGAGGGGGATATCCAGCTGTCCCATGGCGGACAGAACGCGATCCTGTTGATCTTGCAGGCGTTGTTGCGCGGGCGGCGCCCGGCCATTCTGGTCGAGGAACTCGCCTATCCGGGGTTCCGCCGTGCTGCCGAGTTGTTGCGCGCCGATGTGATCCCCGTGGCGATGGACCGCGATGGCGTGCTGCCCGATGCGCTGGAACACGCGATCAAGGCCCATGACGCGCAGGTGTTCTGCACATCGCCCGAGGTGCACAATCCCACCTGCGGCTTTACCCCAGAAACGCGCCGTGTCGCGGTGGCCGAGGTGATCCGCCGCCATGATCTGCAAATCCTCGAAGACGACTGTTACCGCCTTGGCGCGGCGCAGGCGCCCAGCTACCGGATGCTCGCCCCCGAACGCAGCTGGTACATCTCTTCCATCTCGAAATCGGTCACGCCTGCCTTGCGCTTTGGCATTGCGGTCGCGCCCAAGGGGCGGTCGGCGCTGCTTCGGCGTACGGCAGAATATTCCTTTTTCGGGCTGGCCACACCGCTGACCGATCTGGCGGCGAAACTGCTGGTCCATCCCGATCTGCCCGACCTCATGGCCAAGGCACGCGAGGGGATCGGCACCTATGTGCACAGCGCGGTGAATGTGTTGGGCGGCTATGACCTGACATGGCGCACTGATGTGCCGTTCCTGTGGCTGCGCCTGCCCGAAGGGTGGCGCGCCGGTGCATTCGTGCAGGCGGCAGAGGCGAAAGGCGTGCGCATCCGCGCCGCCGAGGAATATGCGGGCCGCGATTCCCGTGCGCCCCACGCGGTGCGTTTCGCGGTGAATGCAGGGGTCGGGCTGGCCAGTTTCGAAAACGCGGTGATGCGTTTGCGCGACCTGCTGGACAACCCGCCCGAGTCAATCAGCGTCTAGAAGATGCCCGTGGCGCCCCACACCAGCCCGATGGCCACGGTGAGGGCGGACAAAAGCGCGGCATATCCCGCCAGTTTCCAGTTCGAGAACGGGCGCATCCCATAGGTGCGCCCCTGAATACCGCAGACGACAACCCGCATCGGCGTGCCCTTGTACTGGTAGTGCAAAATCCAGACCGGCAGCAGGATGCGGCGGTAATGGATTCCGGTTGTGTCGGTGCGATAGCCGATATCGTGCACCGCGCGTTTCGCGATCTTTTGCCGGATGTGGTTGCGGATCAGCAACCTCTTGTCGTCCTCGTTCGCCTCCAGCCCCTCGGCCACGGTCTGGTGGTGGCGTTCGGCGGCAAAGCCGGACAGGTAGCCCGCGCGATAGGGGCGCAGACGCTCGGGGTCGAAGTCGTGCAGGATGCCGTCACGGATCAGGGGCGTCACATGGTGCGATGCGGGCGCAAGCATATCGTCAAAGCTGATCCGCATATGACCTTTCACCTTCTTCACAATGCTCCGCTTGTTGCGGCGCACCGTGTATTTGGCCCAATAGTTCACCGCCTCTTCGCTGTCGAAGGTCCAGAACGGCACATAGATGCCCGCCACGCGCCCCCGCGCCACAATCCCCGCAAGATCCGAGGGCGCGGCCAGCCGTTTGCCCACCCAGTTCAGGGCAAAGCGTTGCGCGTCGCGTTCGGGAATGCGGAACGGGATCAGCGCCATCGGGTCATAGGCGTTGTCCGACGCGGCGGCCACCACCGGCCCGTCGCAATAGGCGCAGCGCGTGCTGAGGGATTTGGCGACCAGCGTCACCGTGCCGCCGCAAGTCTCGCAGCGGTGCACACGGTCGTTGAAGGTCGATGTCTCCTCGGGTGCGGGCGTGTCGGGATCATAGGGAAACTCGGCCCGCGCCTGCGCGTCGTCGTCTCCCTCAAGCCGCTGGACGTTGCCGCAACTGTCACAGCACAGCGCCTGCTGCGCCGGATCATAAAGGCACTGACCAGCGCAAGAGGGGCACTGCAACTCGGACTGAATGGCGCTGGCGTCGATCAATTGTCCGACTCCGCAATGGCGGCGGCGATTTCCAAAAGGATGCGCAGCCGGTTCCAAGACCGCGCCACCGCGCCGTCAAGGTCGCCCGTCATCCCCCAATCCCCGACGATAGTGGCCACAAACCACGTGGCCAGCAGCCAGAAGGCAATCATCGACCAGCCCGAAATGCTGCGCAGGAAACCGGTCGAGCCGCGGCGCAATTCGTGCTTGGCCTCGTAAACCACGATCAACTTGCGCACCGCGCCCATGCCGATGGCCGTCGACAGGGCAATCAGCGCCAGCGTGGCGAGGGCAGGGGGGATCATGGTGCCAAGGGTCGGGATGATAAGGGCAAAGGTCATTCAAATCGTGGTAAAACAGGTCTGTTCATGGCATGTGGTCCCACCTGAGGGACATGCAGGTCAAGATGCAAGGGCAGAACAGTTCGGAATTGTGGGGTATTATAATACCTTAATTTCAAGCCGCTGATTTTGAACGATTTATTCTTGATCAAGCCCGTTGACCTGCATTTGAGACCCGCCTATACCCGCCCAATCCGAAATTCGAGCCCCCTAAGGGATGCGACACATGAAAACCTATACCGCGACACCTGCGGACATCGACAAGAAATGGATCATCATCGACGCCGAAGGCATCGTGCTGGGCCGTCTTGCCTCGATCGTCGCCATGCGCCTGCGTGGCAAGCACAAGCCGTCTTTCACTCCTCACATGGATTGTGGTGACAACGTCATCATCATCAATGCCGAGAAGGTCCAGATGACGGGCAACAAGCGCCAAGAGCACTTCTACTGGCACACCGGCCACCCCGGCGGGATCAAGAGCCGCACCAAGGAGCAAATCCTTGAGGGCGCGCACCCCGAGCGCGTTGTGGTCCAAGCGGTCAAGCGTATGCTGCCCGGCAACAAGCTGAGCCGTCAGATTATGACCAACCTGCGCGTCTATGCAGGCGGTGATCACCCCCACGAGGCGCAAAGCCCCGAAGTTCTCGACCTTAAGGCGATGAACAAGAAAAACACGCGGAGCGCATGAGTATGTCCGACGAAATCAACACACTCGAAGACCTGCAAGCTGTGGCTGGCGACGCCGCCCCCGCTGCTGTTGAAACCATCTCGCGCGAACCTGTCCGTGACGAACTGGGCCGCGCCTATGCCACTGGCAAACGTAAAGATGCGGTTGCCCGCGTCTGGATCAAACCCGGTTCGGGCAAGGTCACTGTCAACGGCAAAGAGATGAACACCTATTTTGCCCGCCCCGTGCTGCAAATGATTCTGGCACAGCCGTTCACGGTTGCCGGTGTCGAAGGCCAGTTCGACGTGGTTGCCACCGTCAAGGGCGGCGGTCTGTCCGGTCAAGCCGGTGCGGTCAAGCACGGCGTGTCCAAGGCGCTGCAACTCTACGATCCGTCCTTGCGTGGCGCATTGAAAGCCGCAGGCTTCCTGACCCGCGACAGCCGCGTTGTGGAACGTAAGAAATACGGTAAAGCCAAAGCGCGTAAGAGCTTCCAGTTCTCCAAGCGTTAAGCTGCACACCATATCCATGCAAAAGGCCGCCCAGAACACGGGCGGCCTTTTCGCGTTTCTGGGGCCGTCGACTGGGCGCGGGAACACGCGCGCAATTTCCGGGCGGGCGCGGGCAGGTAGTGCTTCGGCTTTGCGCCACAGCGTGCTAGCAATTCAGGGCGTTGAGATTAAAGACTGTTTTCGGAGATGACCTTTGCCACAACTGACGGCGCAGCAATCGGATTTCCTGACATCTTTCCTTGGTACCCCGCCGGTCCCGCCTGACGACGGCGCGCCGCGTGTTGTGCCCGTAACACCAGAGGAAAACGCGCGACTAGCAGCGTTGAGCGCGGAAGAGCTTGCCACGACCAAGCTGACCCAGTGCGACGTCAAAGACTTGTTCAAACACGACTATATGCAGGGCCTCAGAACCGCCGAGTTCAGGGGCGAGGGCGATCCCAAGCTGAAGGATCTGATGCGCGTCATCGTCAAAGGCGTTGCGGGCGCGGAATGTACCCAAACCATGATCGGACTGGCGGGCATTGTCGGCATCCCGCCCACTGCCGAACGTCTTGAGGTGGATTACGAACGTTTTCTCGTGGTGCGCAAACAGCAAGAGGCGATTGGCAAGGATTGCGAAGAGGTGCCGCCGCTGGACGAGGACAAGCATCCGGACTTCATGGCCTCGCGCGGGCAGTTGATGTTCGGCAAGGTGCTGGGCGATGCGTTCGGCATCCACGAGGTCTTTGCCTCGCTGCTTAGTCCGACGGGCGGGCTGGTCGGGCCGGGGAATAAGTTCGCAGGGCCGATTGACGCGTTCCACCTGTCTGCGGACAACCCGATCGCGCTGCACGGCACCGTGCATGACGCGGCGGGCTATATGCTGAACTATCACGAAGAGGGGCCCGGCTATAACTACCGCGACAGTTGGGTCGAACCGTTCGGCACGAACAACCCGCTGGCCGGTCAGATCAGCGGCATCGCCTATTGGACCGCGCAGGCAGGGCCGGAATATGTGGTCACACGCGTCGATGCGGCCGTGATCGAAGTCGAAAAGGCGCTGAAATCCGTGCGCGACGCAGTCACCGGCGTGATCGACAACATGCTCGCCGAATTCCTGTCCAAAGCCGGTCAGGGCGACAACGTGATTGAGGCGGGCGACAAGGAACTGGATGTGGCCGAAGCCATCGCAGATGCGGCCAACAAGGCCAAGGACGCCACGACCGAAGCCTACGATACGGCCAGCGACGCTGTGACCGACACGCTGTCCGAAGAGGCAGGCAAAAAGATGGACGCCATGTCCAAGTTTATCTGGAGACGATGAATGGCCGGAATTGAGATGCATGCCTGCGAACTGGCCTATGCGATGGCCTATGCCAAAGTCGACGAGATCATCGGCTGGGGCAAAGCGCCGTTCGAACCATCGGACGCCTATGCCAACGATCCGGCGGGCTTGTACGCCGAGGGCGAGCGCCGCTTGCGCGCAGCGGGCCGTCTGACCGGTACACCGGAGGCGGGGCTGGATTTCACGCCCGAGGTGACGGCGGACATCCTGACACTGGTCGATCCCAATGTGGTGCTGATGGCCGAACGCAAGGATGGCGCGGGCGTGCGCAAATTGACGGTGCATGCGACAGGCGCGCGGTTTGTGGGGCTGATCCGCGGGGCGGACGGGCTGTTTGTCCTTACGCGCTATGCCGATCTGACCGCAGCCGCCGGTGCCTGCGCCGGATTTCTGGGGGCAAGCTTTGCACGTCTTGAGACCGAGGCGCGGGTGGATACCACGCATAAGGTACTGGAAACGCTGTTCAATGCCGCCGAGGCGCGCCCGGTTGACGTGGTTGCGGCCCTGACTAAACTGGGGCTGGAGGATGGCGCGGCGCAATCGGCCATGCAGGCGCTGTCGGCCCCTGCCAAGGCGGGTGTGCTCAACGTGTTTTACTGCGCCATGAACGCCGTGCAGGATGTTGAGCCTATCAGCGTCATGACCAACGAGGCGGACGAGACATGGCTGTTGTTCCCCCCTGCAAGCCTTGAGGGGCCGATGGTGCTTGAGCGTAGTTCGGTAGCCGCGCTGACGGCGCGCGTGGCAGTGGGGATCACGGCGCGCATGACCACGCCCGACTAAGGCGGCTCAGCTGTCCGGCGCAATCAGGCCCAGACCGCGCAGATAGATGCCGATACCGGTTTCCAGCAGATCCTCGGGCGGGAAGGGCGACGCCCGCCCGGGTGAATTGCGCGCAAACAGTTCCACGACACCATGGCTCATCGCCCAGATATGGGCCGAGAACATGGAGGCGGGCGGGCGTTTGTCTTCGGGAATATGCTGGCTCAGATCGCCTGCGGCGCGTTCCAGCACCCCGTTGGCGCGGTTTGCCACCTCGGCCAGTTCCGGCGTGCGGTTGACGGAAATGCCGCTTTCGAACATCGCGATATAGTGGCCCGGAAAGCGGCGGGCAAAGGCAAGATAGGCGCGGCCCGTTGCCTCGAACGCCGCCAGTGCGGATGGCTGACCGGATTGATACGCGTGCTCCATCAGGTCGGCAAAGATGCCATAGCCTTGGCGCGCGCATTCCGCGATTAGATCCTCGCGCCCCTCGTAATGACGGTACACGGCGGCAGGGGTGACACCCGCCTGCTTGGCCGCCTCGGACAGGGTAAAGCCTGTGGGGCCCTTATCCTCGATCAGGACAAGCGCGGCTTCGATCAGCGCCTGCCGCAGGTTGCCGTGGTGATAGCCCCGTTTAGGCATCCCAGATGTCCGGCCCGCCACAGATATCCGTGTCGATCTTGCCAATCGCCTTGGGGTCTTTGTTTGTATAATCCAGCCCGTGCAGCACAGTGCGGATCGCGTTCAGACGGGCGCGTTTCTTGTCATCCGAGCGCACGATGGTCCATGGCGCGTGGGCGGTATGGGTGGTGGCAAGCGTCTCGCGGATCGCGTCGCTATAGGCGTCCCATTTCTGCAAGCCTTCCACGTCGATCCAGCTGAGTTTCCATTGCTTCAGCGGATCGCGTTCACGAGCCATGATGCGGCGCAATTGTTCGGCGCGCCCCACATTCAGCCAGAACTTGAACACATGGATACCGTCATCGACCAGCATCTGTTCGAACGGGTTCACTTGGGCAAAGAAATGCGTGCGTTCCTCGGGCGTGCAAAAGCCGAAAACATGTTCGACCACGCCGCGATTGTACCAGCTGCGGTCGAACAGGGCGATCTGGCCGCCTGCGGGCAACTGCCGGATATAGCGCTGGAAATACCACTCGGTGCTTTCGGTCTCGGTCGGTTTGGGCAGGGCCACAACGCGCGCGCCACGCGGGTTCAGGTTCTCGCGGAAGCGCTTGATTGTGCCGCCTTTGCCGGCGGCATCGCGCCCTTCGAACACGCAAGCAATCCGCGCGCCGGTCTCGTTCACCCATGCCTGCATCTTGACCAGTTCGATCTGCAACGCCTCCATGTCGCGGTCATACTGCTTGCCCTTCATGCGTTCGTCATGGGGATAGCTGTCGGAGAGGATGTCATCCTTGTCCGCACGCTTGATCGCGTTGCGGATGTCGGCAGGGGCTTCGTTCTCGAAAAAAGCCGTGATCGCGCCGTCAAAGGGGAGGGTCATAGGGATTTCCAAGTTACTGCTGTTAACATCCTATATGGGGGAGGATGCGGATCAACGCAATTGCGCGCGCTGTGACACGCGGTCGATGGCGTCGATCACGGCCTGCGGGGCGGCGTGCTGGGGCATGTGTCCGATGCCGTCCAGCAGGGTGACATTCGCGCCTTCGATCTGGTCGGGCAGCTTCAACGAGTGCACCGTGGCGGGCACGATGGTGTCGGCGGTGCCGTGCACGACCTCGACCGGCATCTTGATCGTGCCGTATTGTTCCGACATCTCGACCACATAGGGGCGCAGCCAGTTCACCTGACGGGCGTTGGCGCGCATCGTGTTGCGGCGCAGGGAAAGTTCGGGGCCGATATGGTCAAGATAGCCCTCGGGGGCGCTTTGCGGCTCGAAAATGCTGGCCACGGCGTTGTCGATATAGGTTTGCGGCACAAAGGCCGACAGCACAGGCACCACCAGTGCGCCCCCCCAAGCCGAGCCATTCACCGTATAGGTCCAGCCCAGATCACCGGGCCACGGGTTGGCGACGCCTGCAATCGACACGATTCCGGCCGTGTCGGGAAATTCAAGGGCCCAAGCGAAGGCGACGATCCCGCCAAAGGAATGGCCTGCCACGATGGGCGTATTCACACCCAGTTGGGTGGCCGCCGCGTGCAACAGGCGCGCCTGCTGGCGCGGGCTGGCATGTTTGGTGGAAAAGGCGCGTTTGTGCGACGGGTCGATCTGTTCGCTCCACCCCAGTCCGGGACGGTCAAGCAGGGTGATCCGGTAGCGGTCCTTAAGCATGTCGGCAAAGGCGAAGGTGAAATCGCGCGTGTTGCCGGACGCGCCGTGCAGCAGCACCAGATCGGGGCCTTGCCCCATCTGCAGCGCATGCACCCGCACACCGTCCACATCCAGAAACTGGCCCGCAGGGGGGTAATGTTCGGCGGCGTGACGTTCGCGTTTATAGGCAAACAGCTGGACCAGTCCCACGCAGACAAGCGCAAGGCACAGGATCACAAGCAACGTGGTTTTCATCTTCTATCCCCGCAGGTCGGTCCGGTCCTGTCCGATCCGGTCCATCTCGTATGGGGTAGTCAGATAAATCTCGGAAAGCCAGTTTCCATAGAGAAGATGCGCATGGCCGCGCCAGCGGTTTAGCGGGCGCTGTGTGGGGTCGTTGTCGGGGAAATAGCCCACAGGCAGCGCGATCTTGGCCCCTTGCACCTGCACGCTGGCCAGATCGCGGTCATATTCCTGTTTCAGCGTGTCGCTGTCATATTCGAAATGGTTCAGGATATAGAGCGCGCGATGATCCGGATCCTCGATCAGACAGGGGCCGGTCACGTCCGAGCCGAGCAGAACAGGCAGGCCCGCCGCCTCGACCTCGTCGCGGCGCACTTCGGTCCAGCGGCTGACAGGCACCACGCAATCATCCGAAAAACCGCGGAGATAGGGCGAGGCAGGGGCCAGATTGCTGTGGCGGTAGGTGCCGAACAGCTTTTCGGAGAGCAGATGTTTGGGCACGCCATGGAAATGGTGCAGCATCGCCATGCCGCCCCAGCACACGCCAAAGGTGGAGTGCACATTGGTTTGCGTCCAGTCCATCACGGTCTTGAGTTCGTCCCAGTAACTCACATCCTCGAAATCCAGATGTTCGATGGGCGCGCCGGTGATGATCAAACCGTCGAACTTTTCGTCCATCACCTCGGAAAACGGGCGATAGAAGCTTTCCATATGTTCGGCGGCGGTGTTCTTGGTCGTGTGGTCGGACATGCGGATCAGCGACAGTTCGATCTGCAAGGGCGTTGCCCCGATCAGGCGGGCGAACTGCGTCTCGGTCTGGATCTTTTTCGGCATCAGGTTCAGCAGACCGATTTTCAGCGGGCGGATGTCCTGATGGGCGGCCAGTTCCTCGTCCATCACCATCACGCCCTCTTTGGTGAGGGTGGCATAGGCGGGCAGGGTGCTGGGCAATTTGATCGGCATGTGCGTCTTTCCGGTCGCGCGGCCCGTTGCGAGCCGTCGCATGTGCATATTTGAAGAACAATGATGCGTTAGGGTGTGTCAGATAGCCTTAGGGGGTGCGTCTCTCAAGGGCGGTGGCGATAAGATCTATGAAATCGCTTTCGTTACCGAGGGCAGCGACCTCGTCAGCGGTGACGGTCACGCCCCAGCGGGACATGGCCTGATAGCGCGGCTGGCGGTGGGCAAGGGCGCGCGCATAGGTCCAGCGCACGAAGGCGTCGGGGTCGACGTCTGCATCGCTTTGGCCGGTTTCGGCAAGGTATTGCGACCAGCAGTCGAGCAGGAATTGCGGCTGGTAGGCCATGGGTTTGGGCGCTTTGTCAAAGCGGGCGATGAGTTTCTGGGTGTGGGCGTCGCTGCCCTTGATCCAGATTGGCAGGCAGGTGGCCGACAGGTCCGACATCAGAGGGTCTGTGTCGTCTTCGGCATCGACCCATTCGCAGATCGACCCGCCTGTGTCGCAGATGAAATGCGGATAGCCATAGAGGCGCTGTGCGCGGTCCGCGAAATGGGCGGTGTCGCGCAGGGCGGCGAGTTCGGATTGGCGGAACTGTTCCTGACGGCGGCGGTATTCATCAATCGGCACGCCGCCGCGTTCCGGATCGCCCGGCTTGCCGAGATAGGTCGAGACCGGCGTGAGGTTGTCGAAAGTGATGTTGGAGCCGATATAGATGCTGTCGGACATGAGAAGTTCGCGCAGAAACGGCACTTTCATCGCCTCGGCCTTGGCATTGTCGGCGATCAGTTCGCCCATATAGCGCGTGCCGATCCGGTAATCGATCGAGTAGTGGAACCAGTGGCCAGACCCGCGCAGCAGGGTGGACATGTGGGTTTTTCCCAGTCCGGACATGCCATAGACGAGAACCCGTTTTTGTGCGGCTTTGCGCCAGTCGCTGGCGTCGCGGTAAAGCATCCCGTTGGGTCCTGTCATTGCGTGGTCTTTGGGGCGAAGTCGCGTTGGGCGAAATCCTGAGGGGTTTCCTAGCCTTGGCGGCGGTTCCGGTCAACGCTTGGGCCGCAGGGCGCGCCATATCCGTCCGTCGAGGATCGCCAGACCGAGGGCCAGCAGGGCAAATCCGGCGAACGCATTGGGGGCGAGTGCCTCACTACGCACCAGCGCGCCGAGTGTGATGGCGACGGGCGCGATCAGCAGGGTAACGAGCATCAGATTGCCCGATCCGGCCATCGCCAGCACGCGGTAATAAAGGAGATAAGCCCCTGCCGTGGCCACGATTGCGTAGTAGGCGATGGCGGCGATTGTCGTGCCCTGCAAATCGAAGCTGATCGGACCGTCAACGTGCCACGCCAGTGGAACCGCAACCAGTGTCGCCCCCGTCAGCATACCCGCCGCCGCCACCTGTGGGGCCAGCCCGCCAAGAAAGCGGCGCGCCCAGACACCAGCAAGCGCGTAGGACAGCGTGCCCGCGATGATCGCCAACTGTGCGAGGCTGCGCAGATCAAAGCTGCGCACCTTGTCGAGGCCGATGGCCGTTGCGACACCGATAAAGCCCACGGTGACGCCGATGCTTTTGCGCCATGTCATACGCTCATCAGCGAGGAACAGGGCGGCAGCGATGACACCGAAGACGGCTGTGGAGGCGTTGAGGATCGAGGTCAGGCCGGTTTCCGCATAAAGCTGCCCCCATGCCATCAACGCGAAGGGGATCACGTTGTTAAGCACCCCCATTCCCAGAAAGGCCAGCCAGATGCGGGGATCGCGTGGCACGGGCAGGCGCATCAGCGCGACGACGCCCCACAGCACGATCATCGCCCAGAAGGTGCGATGCGCCACCGAGGTCAGGGGCGATATTTCATCCAGCGCCGTGCGGATCGCGAGAAAGGAGCCGCCCCAGATGGTGGCCAGCAGGATCATCTCGGCCCATGCACGGCTGGACATGGTTTTCTGCATCAGGGTCGTATCGGTCATGGGAAAACCAATGGCAGGGCGGGCAGGGGCGTGCCACCCGTTTGTTGCGCAAACGAAAAACCCCGCCCAGTTGAGGGGGCGGGGTTCATGTCAGGTGCTAAAGGCTGCGGGATCAGAAAGTGATCGCGACCTTGAAGCCAATTGCGACCGAGGAGTTGCCCGAGAAGGATGCAACCGGCTGGCCGCCCACTTCGGGACGCGCGTCGCCCAGCTTGGAGTAGTTGATGCCGCCCGAGACAACGATGTTGTCCTTGGCATAGCGACCGCCCAGCGAGATGCCGATCAGCCCGTCGGTCGGCCCCAGTGGCGACACGAGGTCGTCATCGCCCTTGGGCTCGTAAGACAGGATGAGCGAGCCGGAGAACGTGTCGGAGAAGCGGCGACCGACACCCAGCGTGAAACGCTGTGCATCGTCGAGGTTCACCAGATCGGAACCAAGCGCCGTTGGCACAACGTCGGTGGCCGAGTATTCCGCCCAGCGGTAGCTGGCCAGAAGCAGCGTGTCTTTCGCGATACCGGTCTGGAAGTCGACGTTGATCGCTTGTGGGGTCACGTAGGTGACCGATCCGGGCACGGCGTTGCCAAGGATCTGTTCGGTGGTCGAGGATGTGTGCTCGATCTCGGAATGGTAGGTTACGGCCAGACGCAGCGCGATGTCGGGGATTTCGTAAGCGGCACCGAGGATCCAGCCATAATCGCTGGAGGCATCCATGTTGAACGCATAGCCGCCATCGGCGTCAAACTGTGTTTGCAGACCGGCCACCTGTGCGCCGAGTGCAGCAGTTGTTCCTGCGCCATAGGTGCCGTCGATTGCGGCGGCTGCGGGACCGGCCACAGCGGGGTTCGGGTTGGCTGCCGCGCCCAGAAGGGCGGTGCTCAGCGGTGGGGCGCCTGTGGGCAGACCGGCGTTGAACACGCGGACCACACCTGCCGCCGGAATGGCGGTGCGATAGGCCAGACCGTTCAGGTTCACGCTGGCGCGCACGGTCTGGGCCTTGAGCCCGCCATAGACGCTGACGCGTGGGGTGAACTGGTATTTGCCCAGCAGCGAATATGCCTCGCTCGACAGGTCGGCCGCAGTGCCACCTAGCGTGCTGGCAAACGGGTTGGTGCCATAGCGGACGTCGACGCCGTAAGGCTGGTCGGCGCTGAAGCCGAAGGAGAACTTGTCGTTCAAGTCCATCTTGTAGGCCAGAACGGCGCTTTGGTAGGATTGGGCGACGTCATACTGCGCCCCCAGTGCATCCGTCCCTGTGACGCTCGGTTTAACGGTGGCGATCGAAAAGCTCAGAGTTTCGGACTCGTCGAACATGAAAGTCGTCGGTTGACCGGAGCGGTCGAGACCAGCCGCATGTGCGGTTGGTGCGACGACAACGGCCAGAGCCGCGGCAAGCGCGCGATTGTACATTTTTCTTCCTCCCAGAATGCGCGGTCGGAAATGAGTAACGCCCGCGCCTTGGGGTTAAATAAGCGACTTTCAAGGGGCATGCGTCAATATTGACCCTAGGGCATCTGAAATCATGTGACGGAGCGTCACTGTTTTGTGACTTTGGTGTCACAGGCGGATTTGTGCCTGTGGGGTCGGGGGGCGATCTGCGACCACATTTGGCCGTCAGCCGTTTTGGGGCCGTTCGGGTCAGGTACCCGCGCGACGTCGCGTTTCGGTCCAGATATTGAGGTAATTGCCTGCGAAAATCACCAGCGCGCCGACAAAGACCCAGATGTCCACAACCTCGCCATAGGCGAGCATTCCCACCACAGCGATAGTGGGCAGGCGGATAAAGTCGATGGGCACCACGACGGTCGCGGGCGCGATGGACAGGGCGTTGGTCAGGCAGAAATGCGCCATCAGTCCGGCACAGCCGATCAGAAAGATCCACGGGCCGGTATGCAGGTCGGGCAGGGTGATATCGCCGTCATATCCCGCCATGATCAGCCCCATCACCAGTTGCATCGTTGTCAGCCAGAACAGGATCGAGGTGATTCCCTCGGACCGCGTCAGGCGTTTGGTCAGCATGATGGTCAGGGCAAAGAAGATGGCGCAGGACGCAGCACTGATAACCCCCGCGTTCAATCCGGCCATGTCGGGCCGTGCCACGATCAGGATACCGGCAAAGCCCATCAGGGCGGCAACGCCGCGCACCAGCGTCAGCCGTTCGCCAAGGATCAGGGGCGACAGTACGATGACCCAAATGGGCGAGGTGAATTCGAGCGCGAAGACCTGTGCCAGCGGAATCACCGTGACCGCATAAAACCACAGGTTTTGCCCCGTGAAATGCGCCACGTTGCGGAACAGGTGGGTGGATAGGCGTTCGGTTTTGATCTGCCGCCACGCGCCCGTCAGTCCGGCCAGCAGGCAGACGATCAGCACGCCGACCACACTGCGATACATCATGATCTCGAACGTATCGAGGCGATAGGCAACCTCGCGCCCCGCCACGGCCATCAAGGAGAACGAACCGATGGAGCCTGACATCCACAGCGCGGCCTTCAGAATATCCGCGCCTGTGGCGGGGGTGGCGTCGGCAGTGTGTGACATGAGGCGTTCCTGAACTTGACGGCGGCGCGGATGTGGCGCCCGTGGCGCGACATTGGCGCGTGCGACGCTAAACCGCAACACATGGCGCGCGCGGAAAGCTGCAAGCGCCAAACGCAAAACGCGCCGAAGGGTGAGACCGGCGCGTTTGGTTACTGCTGTGCGGTGTCGGCCCTTGGGGCTGCGCAGATCATTCCCACTCGATGGTGCCCGGAGGTTTCGAGGTAATGTCGTAGGTCACGCGGTTGATACCGGCCACTTCGTTGATGATCCGCGTCGCGGTCTCGCCAAGGAATTCGTGGGTGAAGGGATAATAATCCGCCGTCATCCCGTCTACGGATGTCACCGCGCGCAGGGCACAGGCGTAATCATAGGTGCGCCCGTCGCCCATCACACCAACGGTGCGCACGGGCAGGATCGCTACGAAGGCCTGCCAGATATCGTCATAGAGACCGTGCTTGCGAATCTGGTCGATATAGACCGCGTCCGCTTCGCGCAGGATTTCCAGCTTGGCGCGCGTGATCTCTCCGGGGCAGCGGATGGCAAGGCCGGGACCGGGGAAGGGGTGGCGTCCGATAAAGCTGGCGGGCAGGCCCAGTTCGTGACCCAAGGCGCGGACCTCGTCCTTGAACAACTCGCGCAGCGGTTCGACCAGTTTCAGACCCATCTTTTCAGGCAGGCCGCCCACATTGTGGTGCGATTTGATCGTGACCGACGGGCCGCCCGAGAAGGAGACCGATTCGATCACGTCGGGATAAAGTGTGCCTTGGGCAAGGAACTCTGCGCCTTCGATCTCGTCGGCGTATTTCTGGAAGACGTCGATGAACAAACGGCCAATGATTTTGCGTTTGGTTTCAGGATCGCTCACGCCGTCGAGTTCGCCAAGAAACAGGTCCGCTTCGTCCGCGTGGATCACCGACAGGTTCATGTGGTCGCGGAACATGCCGACGACCTCTTCGGCCTCGTTCTTGCGCAGCAGGCCGTGATCGACAAAGACGCAGGTAAGCTGATCGCCAATTGCCTCGTGCAGCAGTGCCGCCGCGACCGAACTGTCGACGCCGCCGGACAGGGCGCAGATCACCTTCTTGTCGCCGACCTGATCTCGCAGTTTCTGGATCGCTTCCTCGCGGTAGGCACCCATGGTCCAATCGCCGGTGAAACCTGCGATTTTCACAAAGTTTTCAAACAGTTTGGCCCCTTGAGGGGTGTGGTGCACCTCGGGGTGGAACTGCACCGCGTAGAACTTGCGTTCTGTGTCCGCCGTGATGGCAAAAGGCGCATTGGGTGAGGTGCCGTACACTTCGAAACCGGGGGCGAGTTTGGCGACGTGGTCGCCGTGGCTCATCCAGACCTGTTCGGGGCCGGTGGCGAACCAGCCGTCCAGCAGATCAAGCGGCCCTGCAGGGGTCACGAAAGCGCGCCCGAATTCGGCTGTGCCGCCGCCGCCGGAAATCTTGCCGCCATGCACCATGCCGCCCAGTTGCTGCATCATGACCTGCTGGCCATAGCAGATGCCAAGGATCGGCAGGCCGAGGTCGAACAGACCTTCGGGCACCCTTGGCGATCCTTCGCGTGTCACGCTGTCGGGGCCACCGGACAGGATCACCGCACGCGGGTCCATGTCGGTGACAAAGTCGAGCGTCACGTTTTGGTAGGGGTGGATTTCGCAATAGACATCCAGTTCGCGCAGGCGGCGCGCGATAAGCTGCGTCACCTGGCTGCCGAAGTCGATGATGAGGAGGCGGTCGTGGTTCAGGTCTGTCATGAACGTGCAATATGCGCGCCGCGTGCCAGAGGCAAGCGTCGGACGGGGGCCAGCCCCCGAACCCCCGGGATTTTTTGGAACAGAGAAGGTTCTATGTCGCTTTTTTCCCATGTGGGGCGCTTATTGCGCACCTGTGCGGGCGCAATCGGGTAATCAGCCTTACGCAAGTTAGAAGTTTAAGGGGACGAGCCATGGCCGACGCAACCGCACCGACAAGACGGGCCCGTGGTGGAGGCGGCGCGGCGCGTCGGGCTGCGCGCACGGCCGTTTCTTTTGAAACAGCGCGCTATATCGAGCGCAATATCCCGAATTACGAGGTTCTGACCGAAGAGGCGCTGGAGCTGATCGAGCACAATGCCGAGGTGATTCTGGAAGAGATCGGCGTGAACTTTCCCGACAATCCGGCGGCGTTAAAACGCTGGGCCGATGCGGGCGCAGATATCGAGGGCGAGCGGGTGCGTATTCCACGCGGTCTGGCGCGCAAACTGTGTGCCACGGCCCCGTCAAGCTATACCCAGCATGCGCGCAATCCGGAGCGCAATGTGGTTGTGGGTGGCAATAACCTTGTGTTGGCCCCTGTCTACGGGCCGCCCTTTGTGCGCGATGCCGATGGCGGTCGCCGCTATGCCACGATGGAGGATTTCCGCAATTTCGTTAAGCTCGGCTATATGTCCAAGTGGCTGCACCATTCGGGCGGTACGGTTTGCGAGCCGACAGATATTGCGGTGAACAAGCGCCATCTGGACATGCTGCACGCGCATATGACCCTGTCGGACAAGCCCTATATGGGGTCGGTGACCGAGCCGTCGCGGGCGCGCGATTCGGTCGAGATGTCGGAGATCCTGTTCGGCAAAGAGTTTGTCGCCGAGAACACGGTGATGACCAGCCTTATCAACATCAACTCGCCGATGACGTTTGACGACGTAATGATGGGATCGCTTGAGGTCTATGCCCAAGCCGGACAGGCCTGCATCATCTCGCCGTTTATCGTGGGCGGGGCGATGGCACCTGTGTCAGTAGCGGGTACGTTGACGCAAGTGATGGCCGAAGTTCTGGCCGGCATCGCCTATTCCCAGCTGTGCCGTGCCGGTGCGCCGGTCATCTTTGGTGCCTTTGTGACCTCGATCGACATGAATTCGGGCGCGCCTACCTTTGGCACGCCGGAAGCGGCGCACATTACTTATGGGGCAGGGCAGCTTGCGCGGCGCTTGGGCTTGCCCTTCCGGTCGGCGGGGTCGTTCTGCGGCTCGAAGCTGCCGGATGCGCAGGCGGCTTACGAGACGTCGAATTCGCTGAATATGGGGCTGCTGTCGGGGGTGAACTTTATGCTGCACGCCTGTGGCTGGCTCGAAGGCGGGCTGGTCAGTTCCTATGAGAAGTTCGTGATGGATGCGGATCAGTTGGGCACGTTGCACCATCTGGCGGCTGGGGTGCAGATCGACGAGAACGCCCAAGCCATGGATGCGATCCGCGAAGTCGGTCCGGGTGGCCACTACCTTGGATGCGCGCACACGCAGGCCAACTTCAAGGATGCGTTCTGGAAGTCGGATCTGCTGGACTACAAACCCTTTGAGACATGGGCGGATGAAGGCGCGCGGGACACGCAGGCGCTTGCAACGGCTCGGGTGGCAAAGATGCTGGGCGATTACCAGCAACCCGCCATGGACCCTGCCACGCGTGAGGCGCTGGACGCCTATGTGGCACAGAAGAAAGAGGCCGAGCCCGACAGTTTCCTGTAGGGCCGGGGCTTGGCAGGCGGTTTCAGGCGGGCGCTGGTTCTGGCGCGGTCTGGGCCGCCCGCATGATGCGGCTTTCGCCGACAATCGCGATCAGAACGTCAATGTGGCGCAGCAGGTTATAGGCTGAATCCTCGGCCAGCCGCAGTTCGTTCAACTCCCCCTCGATCTCCATCAGGCGCATCAGCGCATTGCCGTGGCGCGGCAGGTTCCCATAGCCCAGAAGGCGGGGCAGATGGGCGGTGCGGCGGTAATCCTCGGCTCCGATCCGTGCGGCGCGGATTAAAAGGCGCGGGCGGTGCAGCGCGTTCAGCATCGACAGTATATCTTGCATTTTCGGTACTCCTTTGAGGGGTGCCAGTCCGATCCCCATCGTTCTGACAGGTTCAGCATTGCACAACTTTTGCGGGTGTTGCGCCGCGCCAAAGGGGGCCGTTCGTTCGTTTAGCAACTGTTTATCTTTTAGAAACAATGCTGCGTATGCCGACGATTGTTAACGAACAGGGAACTAATGCACGCATAGGTTGTGTGGATATGATGTGGATAAATTGTGGATAACGGGGCCCGAGACCTCTCCACACAGACAGCGAGGACAAACCAGACCATGTGCCAGATTGACAGAACACCTCCCGTGCTCGCGGGGCTTCCCGGCTGGGTGCCGGATGCTGCTGTGCACTATCTGGCCCATACCGAGGCGGGCCTGCCCATTCGGGAACTGGCCCGCAAGTCAGGATGTCACGCGTCAACTGTGCTGCGTCAGATACGCAGGTTCGAAACGCGCCGCGATGATCCGCTAATTGATGCGGTTCTGCGCAAACTGGGCGCATCTGTGGTTCGAAAAGGGTCGTCGGCTGGACCTGAACAACAGAAGGAAGACGATCCGATGCAATTTGCGATCAAGGATCATGGCCCCGACACATCCACTTTGACGCGAGATGCGCGTCGCGTTCTGCGCCGCCTGTGCGAGACCGGTGCGGTGCTGGCTGTTGCGGTCGATATGGAAAAGGCGGTGGTGGTGCGCGATGGCGTGTCCGGCACCAGCACCCGCACCGCCGTGGTGGACCGTAAGGTGGCCGAGGCGATGGCCCTTCAGGACTGGATCAGCGCCGAAACCTCGGGGCGGATCACGCGATACCGGATTACGGCAGCGGGGCGCACGGCCCTTGGCGACATGATGGCCGGAGAGGAGAAGGGCGCACGCGGTATGGCCGAAGCCCCCGCCGCCTTTGGTGACCAGCACCGCGTCTGGGGCGAACGCACTGTGCGCGACAACGAGACGGGGCAGCCGCGCAAAGTACGCTATAACCTCGCGGAATCGCCGCTGACTGCTCTTGCGCGCCGGCGCGACAAGGATGGTGCGGTGTTCCTGACCGACGATCTGGTCAGCGCGGGCGAGCGATTGCGCGAGGATTTCGAACTGGCCCAGATGGGACCGCGTGTCGCGCAGAACTGGGACCGGTTCCTGACCGCCGGTGGGCGTGGCGGGTTCAACAAGGACAGCGGCGTGGGCAATGGCCCCGAACGCGCCCGCGCCCGTGTGGCGGACGCGCTCAAAGACCTTGGGCCCGGTCTGTCGGACGTGGTGCTGCGGTGTTGCTGTTACCTTGAGGGGCTTGAGTCAGCCGAAAAGCGGCTGGGCTGGTCGGCGCGGTCGGGCAAGATCGTGCTGCGCATCGCATTGATGCGTCTGAAGCAACATTATGACGAGACAACGGGACCGGGGGGCGGGCTCATCGGCTGAACCTTTCCGGTTGCGATGAAATGGCGCTGCGGTCCCTCCCTCGCGGCGCCATTTTTGTATGTGGCGAATGGGGCGAGGGCTTTTATGAGGGGGCGCTGCCCCCGTCCTTCGGACTCCCCCGCAGTATTTATGGCCAAAAGAAGGGTGTGCGGCGCATAGCTGCCTTGCGTCCCATGGTGTTCATTGTGCATCTGCTTATGTTACGGTGAACATGAAGCGAATTTATTTGGCAGGCCCCCATGCGTGATCTGAAAATTCCCGAGCAGCGCCATCCCGAAAAGGCGCGTCGTCCGGACAGCCCCCAGCCGAAGAAACCGGACTGGATTCGGGTCAAGGCACCGGGTGGTGACGGCTATAACGAGACGGCGCGAATCATGCGCGAGAACAAGCTGGTCACAGTGTGCGAAGAGGCCGGTTGCCCCAATGTCGGTGAATGCTGGTCGCAGGGCCATGCGACGATGATGATCATGGGCGAGGTTTGTACCCGCGCCTGTACCTTCTGCAACATCGCCACCGGCAAACCGCCCGAGGATCTGGATGCGTTCGAACCGGGGCGGGTGGCCCATGCGGTCGAAAAGCTGGGGCTGAACCATGTGGTTGTGACCTCAGTGGACCGCGATGATGTGAGCGATGGCGGGGCAGAGCATTTTGCCCAGACGATCCGCGCCATCCGTCACCGTAGCCCGAACACCACGATTGAAATCCTGACGCCGGACTTTATCCGCTGTGATCCGTCGGTTCTGGAAGTGGTGGTTGAGGCGCGCCCCGACGTGTTCAACCACAACCTTGAGACCGTGCCGGGCCTGTATCCCGAGGTGCGCCCCGGTGCGCGCTATTTCCACAGTCTGCGCCTGTTGCAGCGGGTGAAAGAGCTGGACCCGACCATGTTCACCAAATCCGGCATCATGGTCGGCTTGGGCGAGGACCGTCAGGCGGTCATTCAGGTGATGGAAGACATGCGCGCCGCCGATATCGATTTCCTGACCATCGGCCAATATTTGCAGCCCACCCCCAAGCACCACCGCGTCGACCGTTTTGTGCATCCCGACGAGTTCGCCTCTTATGAGAAGGCGGCCTATGGCAAGGGGTTCCTCATGGTGTCGGCCACGCCGCTGACGCGGTCGTCCTATCATGCGGGCGACGATTTTGCCCGTTTGCAGGCCGCGCGCATGGCGAAGTTGAGCCGCGCCTAAGGGCTTGGAACAGCAGGCAGTGCCTTGATGTAGGCGGCGATCGCCTCGCGGTCCTCGACTGGCAATTGCGCGAGGTTTTCGACCACTTCGGCCATGGAGCCGCCCGCCGTGTCATATTCGGGGGTGAAGCCCGAGGTGAAATATTCCACGAGGTCCGCGTCGCTCCAGTCCAGTTCGGCGGGGGTAATATTGGGGATTTGCCCCTTGCCCGACGGGTTCGGTGCGCCTGCCATCCATCTGTCGCGCTGCAAACCACCGAGCGCATTGCGCGGCGTGTGGCATTCAGCGCAATGCGCCAGCCCTTCGACAAGGTAGCGGCCGCGTTCCATCACCGCATCTTCGGCGGGTTGCGCGTAGTCCTGCCGCACGAAGGCCAGTTTCCACAGGCCGAGGCCGCGGCGGATGTTGAAAGGAAAGCCGACATCATGGGCGCGGCTTGCCTGATCGCTGGGCGGCAGCGTTTGCATATAGGCGTGCAGGTCCAGCAGGTCGGTTTGCGTCATGTGCTGGTAGGCGGCGTAGGGGAAAGCGGGATAGTCGTGTTGACCGTTGGGCGACACGCCTTTCGTAACGGCGCGGGCGAATTCCGCGACCTCCCAACCGCCGATGCCGTGGGTCGGGTCGGGCGAGATGTTGGGGGCGTAGAACGTGCCGAAATCGCTGGCGAACGGTTTGCCCCCCGACAGGACGGGCAGGTCGTCACCTGCGGCGTCTGGTGCCACATGGCAGGACGCGCAGCCAGCAGCGGCAAAGACAAGCGCGCCCGCCGCCGGATCAGGCGTATGGGTGCCGCCAATACCGTCGATCAGCGGGGCAGGTTGGGTCAGGTACCAAAACAGCGCGGCGGCGGGGATGACCAGCGCCGCGCCTATCCTCAGGATACGCCGCATGGGGGTTTAGTTCTTTGGCCCGCGATAGGCTTTGTGGCAATCGCCGCAGGCCTTGCCCACATCGCCCATTGCGGTACGCAGACTGTCGAGATCCGTGCCCGCCGCTGCGACCAAAGCCTCGGCTGCGGTTTCTAGCGCCATGGCTTTTTCCTCGAACCCGTCGGTGTCCAGCCAGATTTCGGCCTTGGCACGCGACCCTTCGACCGCGCCCTGTTCGGACCCTTCAAGCCAGAGCACCAAACGTTCCATCGATGCCGCTGCCGACAGGTTTTCCGCTGCCGCCGAGGCGGTTGCCGCGTCATATTCCGTTTCACCCTTGGCCATGCTGCCCAAGATTCCGGTGTGATAGCCGAGCAGACCCATCTGCGCATGGCGCGCATCGACCGAGGCCGAAAGGGCCGCGCTGTGCCCGTCCGCAAAAGCTGTTGCGGCGAGGGTGGCGGCGGTGAGGCTGGAAAGAACGAGACCTGTAAGGCGCATGAACTGAAACTCCTGAAAACTCCGGTGCGACAAAGCGTAGCATCATCCCGCAGCCCCAGATATCACAATTTAGACATCAGCCCGCGTCGGTGAACCGGACCTTGCCGATATAGGGCAGGTTACGGTTGCGTTGGGCAAAGTCGATGCCATAGCCGACGACAAATTCGTCCGGAATTTCAAACCCCGTCCAGTCGGCGCGTACATCCACCTCGCGGCGGGTGGGTTTGTCGAGCAGCGCGATGGTGCGCAGCTTGGCAGGACCGCGACCTGTCAGCAGGCGGATGACGTGGTGCATGGTGTGGCCTGTGTCGATAATATCCTCGACCACCAGCACATCGCGCCCTTCGATAGCGCCGCGCAGATCTTTGAGGATACGCACCTCGCGGCTGCTTTCCATGCCGTCGCCGTAAGAGGACGCTTCGAGGAAGTCGACCTCGATCGGGAGGTCCAGTTCGCGCACCAGATCGGCAATAAAGACGAAAGAGCCGCGCAACAGGCCGACCACGACCAGTTTGTTGGTGCCGGAAAATTCGGCCTGAATTTCACCGCAAAGCGTTTCGATCCGCGCTGCGATCGCCTTGGCGGAAATCATCCGGTCTATGACATATGGCCGCTGTGACATGGTGATCCCCTTGATTTCACATCCCGTTCGCGACACATCCCTGTGGGAAACCTGTCACGCGAGGCCCTGTCTAACCCGATGCCCACACATTCCGAAACCCGCTTCCTGCCTTATTCGCCCGAACAGATGTACGCGCTGGTGGCAGATGTGCCGTCTTATCCCGAATTCCTGCCTTGGTGTTCGGCGGCGCGGGTGCGCAGTGTGACGCCAAAGGGCGAGTCAGAGGTGATGGAGGCCGATCTGGTGATCAGCTTCAAAGTGTTCCGCGAACGGTTCGGCAGTCGCGTGGTGCTGTGGCCCAAGGCACACAAGATCGACACCGAATATCTGGACGGGCCGTTCCGCTACATGAAGTCGAACTGGGCGTTTTCCCCTGCCGAGGGCGGGTGCGAAGTGCAGTTCTTTGTGGATTTCGAGTTCAAGAACGCGATTTTGCAGGGCATCATCGGGGTGGTGTTCAACGAGGCGATGCAGCGCATCGTGCGTGCGTTCGAGCGTCGGGCGGCGGCGCTTTACGGTTAGGGCTGCGGCGGGGGGCTGATCGGCCCTCCGGGGGGGATTTTTTTGGAACAGAGAAGGGGGGCGGCTCGCTCCATTGGGGTGAGGTGTTCTATGTAGAAAAGCCCGCGCGCTGGTAGGCGCACGGGCTTCGGTTGTGGTGACAGGGTGCAGCGTTCAGCTGGTGATGTCGTAGGCGCGTTCGCCGTGGACGGCGAGGTCAAGGCCGGTTTGTTCGACCTCTTCATCGACGCGCAGTGGTGTGACGAGGCGCACGAGGAATACCAGCGCGACCGAGATCACCACCGTGTAGATGCCCACGATGGCCAGTGCGCCCAGTTGTGCGGCCCAAGTGCCTGCGCCGAACAGCGCGATCATGAGCGTGCCGAAGATGCCGCCTACCCCGTGCACGGCAAAGACGTCCAGCGTGTCGTCGATCTTGCACAGGTTGCGGATCACGGTCACTGCCTCTTGGCACAGGACGCCCGCGACACAGCCGATGATCAGCGCCTCGACCGGACCGACAAAGCCCGAGGCAGGGGTGATGGAGGCCAGACCGGCGATGGTGCCGGTGACTAGGCCGACGAGGCTGGACTTGCCGAACTTGATCCGTTCCCACAGCGCCCATGTGAGCGAGGCGGCAGCGGCCGAGATATGCGTGACGGTCAGCGCCATGGCAGCGCCACCATCGGCGGCCAGTTGCGAGCCGCCATTAAAGCCGAACCAGCCGACCCAGAGCAGAGCCGCGCCCATCATCACCATGCCGGGATTATGCGGCGGTGTTGTGTGGTTCTTGCGCTGGCCAAGGAAGATCGCCAGCACCAGCGCGGCAAGGCCCGCCGTTTCGTGCACCACGATCCCGCCTGCAAAGTCGCGCACGCCGGTGTCGCCAAAGATGCCGCCATCGGACAGCATGCCGCCGCCCCAGATCCAGTGCACCACAGGCGCATAGCACAAAAGCATCCACAGGCCCGAGAACAACAACACGAAGCCAAAGCCGATCCGTTCCACGTAGGCACCCACGATCAGCGCAGGCGTGATGATGGCGAATGTCATCTGGAAGGCAAAGAACAGGATTTCGGGCAAGGTGCCTGCCAGACTGTCCGCTGTGACGCCATTCAGGAACAGTTTGTCCAGACCGCCCCAATAGCCGCTGTCACCGCCGCCAAAGGCGATGGAATACCCTACGGCGAACCACAGGATGCTCATCAAACAGGCAATGGCATAGCAATGCATGAAGACGCTGAGCACGTTGCGTGCGCGCACAAGCCCGCCGTAAAAAAGTGCAAGGCCCGGCAATGTCATCATCAGCACCAGTGCGGTTGCCACGATGATCCAGGCTGTATCGGCTCCGTTCATAATCCCCTCCGAGTTTTTGGTTCCGGCGGCTGTGAGGCAGGCGACGTGCAAAAAAAAGAGGCAAGCGGGGATTTGGACGCTGTATCGTTGGGCAAAACGCAAAGTGGCGCGAAAATGGGCGAAATACAGCGGGCGTTGGTTAATATTTACGCGCTTGTGGAATCGGTATTGCGCAGGCGATCCAGCAGCATAACGAGCGCGTGATCGCGGGCGGCGGTGCGGACCTTGTCGCGGCCCAATGCGCCGAATTCGACGGTTTCGCTGCGCGTTTCATGTGCGTCTGCCACGGCAAAGCACACGCGCCCTTCGGGTTTGAATTCGGACCCGCCTGGCCCTGCGATGCCGGTGATAGCGACGCTTAGGTTGACCGGCGCATGGGCCCGCGCACCTGCCGCCATCTGTTGGGCCACTTCCTCGCTTACCGCGCCGTGGGCGTCGAGGGTAGCTTGGGACACGCCCAACATCTCGACCTTGGCGCGGTTGGTGTAGGTGACAAAGCCGCGTTCGAACACGGCGGACGATCCGGCAATATCCGTGAGGGCAGCGGCGACCATACCGCCTGTGCAGCTTTCGGCAGTGGCGATCAGGGTGCCGGATTTCTTTGCGGCCTCAAGGACTTCTGCGGCGAGGGTCATGCCATCAGAACCCCGTGCGCAAAGGCGGCCAGTGCCAGAACGCCAATGGCGGCAAATACGCCCGCGATCACATCATCCAGCATCACGCCTAGCGCATCACCGCGCCGGTCGGCCCAACACACCAGCCAAGGCTTCCAGATATCGAACAGGCGGAACAGCACAAATGCCGCCACCCATCCGGGCCAGAGGGCGATGATGTCGAGCCCGCGTTCCCATGCGGCAAAGCTGAGCGGGGCGAGGGCGATCCACTGGCCTGCCACCTCGTCCACGACAATCTCGGACGGGTCGTGATCGGTCTGGCCGCGGGTCATTTCAGCCGTCGCCCACCAGCCTGCGGCAAAGACGGCGAGGGTGGCGATAGCGAACAGGGGAAAGCCACCCAACGAATGCAACACCCACGCGAGGGGCAGGGCGACCGCCGATCCCCATGTGCCCGGTGCGGGGCGCAAATGGCCCACGCCGCAGACCGTTCCGATCAGACGCGCGATCATGTCCGCACCAGCGCGGCGGTGGCGATGCTCGCGATGCCTTCGCCGCGTCCGGTAA
Organism: Tateyamaria sp. 7Alg 36; assembly: GCF_059882455.1. NCBI lineage: Bacteria > Pseudomonadati > Pseudomonadota > Alphaproteobacteria > Rhodobacterales > Roseobacteraceae > Tateyamaria > Tateyamaria sp. 7Alg 36. The sequence goes on from NZ_CM187613.1 coordinate 289,213, forward strand.
AGCCGAGCCGTTCGGACGTGGTCGCCTTGATCGACACGCGGTCGGGGTCCAGCCCCGTGATCTCGGCCATGCGGGCGCGCATGGCGCTGGCATGGGGGCCGACCTTGGGAAATTCGCAGATCAGCGTGCAGTCGATGTTGGTTATGGCAAAACCCATCTCGCGCGCCAGTTTGACCGCATGGGTCAGGAAGATATGGCTTGGCGCCCCCTTCCACTGCGGGTCGGAGGGCGGGAAATGCTGGCCGATATCACCACGCGCCAGCGCGCCATAAATGGCGTCCGTCACCGCATGCATGCCCACATCGGCGTCGGAATGGCCCTTGAGCCCCTGATCGTGCGGCACATCCACCCCGCACAAGGTCACGTGCGACCCGTCGGTAAAGGCGTGCACGTCGAACCCGTTTCCCAGCCTGATATCCATCGCTATTGTCCTTCGCGTTGCCGCATGATCCGTTCGGCCCGTGCAAAATCCTCGGGCAGTGTGATTTTCAGATTGTCTTCGTCGCCGGCCACAATTGCAACATCAAGGCCGTGCGCACGCGCCACTTCCACATCATCGGCAGCGCCGCCCTGATGGGCGGCATGGGCGGCGCCGATCGCGTCCAGATGGAACCCTTGCGGGGTCTGGGCGCGGTACAGGCCGGTGCGGTCCTGCGTGCCGGTGACGTGGCCCTCGGCCCCTGTCCAGAGCGCGTCCGTGACGGCCAAAGCAGGGGCGGCACCGGCGTCGGTATCAAGTGCTGCGATCACGGCAGAGATCAGGCGCGCGGTCACCAGTGGCCGCGCCACGTCATGGATCAGCACCGTGTCGGCATCGTGTACCGCGTCCAGCCCTTGCCGGACCGAGGCGGCGCGGTCCGCGCCCCCTGTCACCAGCGTGATATCGTGCCCCACCAGTGCCTCGGCACGGTGCAGGTCGTCGGCGTGCAGCACCAATACGATCTGGTCGACTTCGGGATGGGATTGAAAGGCCGCAACCGTGTGCGCCAGCACGGGTTGGCCCGCCAGCATCTGCCACTGTTTGGGCATATCGCCCCCTGCGCGCAGGCCGCGTCCTGCGGCAACGATGACGGCTGCGGTGGTGCTCATGTCATGGACCCTGAAAACATGGGCGAACCTCTAGGCAATTGGCAAAGCCCTGTCCATGCCCTGCGAGAATGCCTATTTTTTGGGCATATGCGCTAACGCGCGGCATTGAATGGCTTTCGGCGCATTGAGAAAGCCCCTCCACTGGGGTAGCCCAAGAGCATCGCACAAGGATTAAGCACCCCTCATGGCCAATGGCCCACTTGATATGACACCGCCCGTGATGCTCGCCCCGATGGCTGGCATCACCGACTTGCCGTTCCGCAATCTTGTGGCGCGTTTTGGCGCGGGCATGGTCGTGTCTGAAATGGTGGCAAGCCATGACATGCTGAACGCCCGCCCCGGTAGCCGTGAAAAGGCCGAACTGGGTTTGGGCGCGCAAGGCACCGCCGTGCAGCTGGCGGGCCGCGAGGCCGCGCCGATGGCCGAAGCCGCCAAGATGGTCGCAGGGCAGGGTGCGCAGGTGATCGACATCAACATGGGCTGTCCGGCCAAAAAGGTCACACAGGGCTATTCCGGTTCGGCGCTGATGCGCGACCCCGATCATGCGCTGACGCTGATCGAGGCTGTCGTGCGGGCCGTGGACATCCCCGTGACGCTCAAGACGCGGCTGGGATGGGATGACGCGATGATGAACGCGCCCGAAATCGCCGCACGGGCCGAGAACGCAGGCATTCGCCAGATCGTCATTCACGGGCGCACGCGCTGCCAGTTCTATAAGGGGCAGGCGGATTGGGCGGCGATCCGCGCGGTGAAAGAGGCGGTGGATATTCCGGTGATCGCCAATGGCGACATTGTGGATGCCGAAAGCGCGGCACAGGCGCTGAAGCTGTCGCAAGCGGATGGCGTGATGATCGGGCGCGGTGCGCAGGGGCGGCCTTGGGTGTTGGCGCAGGTGGCGCATGCCCTTTACGGCACGCCCGCCCCCGATGTGCCCGAGGGGCAGGATTTCGTCGAGATGGTGATGGGCCACTACATGGATATGCTGGAATTTTACGGGGATGTTCTGGGGCTGCGCGTGGCGCGCAAGCATCTGGGCTGGTTCATGGACACGGCGGGCACCGCGCCTGCCGCGCGCCGTGCGGTCCTGACCGCGAAAAGCCCCGAACAGGTGATGAAACTGCTGCCCGCCGCGCTGAGCCCCGATGATGCGGAGGCCGCGGCATGAGCGAACACGGCGATCTTTGGGCCTCGCTGCCGGTGCCTGCCATTGTGATCGGGCCGGATGACCGGATCGTGGACATCAACTCGGCTGCCGAAGGCTTCTTTAACGCGTCGGCCAAAACCATGTGCGGCCTGCCGCTGTGGGACCAGTTGGCCGTGGACGCCCCGCTGGAAGACAGCCTTGCCCGCGCCCGCAAGAACGGCACGCCGCTGTTTGTGAATGACGTGGATGTGGGCAACGGGTTCCGCGCGCCGCTGCAATGTGCCTTGCAGGTGGCCCCCTTGGTCGGGGCCGAAGATCACATGCTGCTCATGATCTCGCCCCGCGAACTGGCAGGGCGCATGACGCAAAGCCATTCGGTGAAGTCCGCCGCCAAATCCGCCATCGGCATGGCCGAGATGCTGGCCCACGAGATCAAGAACCCGCTGGCGGGCATCACCGGTGCGGCGCAACTGTTGTCGATGAACCTGTCGCAGGACGATCTGGAACTCACGGACCTGATCGTGGGCGAATCCCGCCGCATCGTGAAACTGCTTGAGCAGGTCGAACAGTTCGGCAACCTGTCGCCGCCCGATCTGCGCCCCGTCAATATCCATGACGTGCTGGACCGCGCACGGCGCTCGGCGCTGCTGGGCTTTGGCGCGCATATGACCATTGTCGAGGATTACGATCCCTCGTTGCCGGTGGCCTATGGCGATCCCGACCAGCTGTTGCAGGTGGTGTTGAACCTTCTCAAGAACGCGTCAGAAGCGGCTGGGGAAAGCGGCAACATCCGTCTGCACAGCTATTTCGAACATTCGTTCCGCCTGCGCCGTGCAGACGGGTCGGGCCAGTCGCTGCCGCTCCAGATCGAGATTATCGACGACGGCCCCGGCCTGCCTGAAAACATCGCGGCGGACATTTTCGACCCCTTCGTATCGGGCAAGGAAAACGGCACCGGACTGGGCCTCGCGCTCGTCTCCAAGATCATTTCGGACCACAACGGCTGGATTTCCGTCACGTCCGTTCCGGGGCGGACGGTGTTCCGCCTGTCCTTGCCCCGCGCCCCCAAACCTCTCGACGATCCACAAAAGGAATAGCACATGGACGGCACCGTACTTGTCGCAGATGACGACCGCACAATCCGCACGGTCCTGACCCAGGCCCTGACACGGGCAGGATGCAAGGTGCACGCGACATCCTCGCTGACCACGCTGATGCGGTGGGTGGCCGAGGGCAAAGGCGACGTGGTCATCTCGGATGTGATGATGCCCGATGGCAATGGTCTGGAAATGCTGCCAAAGATCAGCGCCGACCGCCCCGGCCTGCCGGTGATCGTGATCTCGGCGCAGAATACCATCATGACGGCGATTCAGGCCGCCGAGGCCGAGGCCTATGATTACCTGCCCAAACCGTTCGATCTGCCGGACCTGATGAAGCGGACGGCCAAGGCGCTGCAACTCAAGGCGCACAGCCCCGCTCGCCAGACCGAGGATGAGCGTCCCGACGAGTTGCCTTTGGTGGGGCGCACGGCAGTGATGCAGTCGCTGTATCGTGTGGTTGCGCGGGTCATGAATACCGATCTGCCAGTGCTGATCTGGGGTGAAAGCGGTACCGGCAAGTCCCTGATTGCCAAGGCGATTCACGACTTTTCCGACCGCCGGTCGCTGCCGTTTGTGACGGCCACGGCGGCGGATCTGCAAGACCTCGAAGGACCGGCGCGGGTGATGGCGCGGGTCAAGGGCGGCACCTTGCTGATCGACGAAATCGGCGACATTCCCGAAGAATTGCAGGCCCGCATCGTGCGGATGATGGACACACCAGGCGAATATGCGGCCCGTTTCCTTGCCACCAGCCAGACCGACCTTACGGCGGCGATGGAGGCGGGCAAGGTGCGCAAGGATTTGTATTATCGCCTGTCGGGCGCGACGCTGAACGTGCCTGCCTTGCGTGAACGGGTGGACGACATCCCGCTGCTGGCCGAACATTTCCTGCTGCGCGGGGAAAAGTCGGGGCAGGCGCCGCGCGTGCTGTCCGATGACGCTGCCGAGATTTTCCGCACCTATAGCTGGCCGGGCAACGTGCGCCAGCTTGAGAACGCGGTACGCCGCTTGGGCCTGACCAGCCGCGCGATGGAGATCACTGCCGCCGAAGTGGAACAGGTGTTGGGCAGCCAGCCCGAACTGGAACCGATCCGCAGCGCGGGCGACACCGAAAAGCTGGGCGCGAGCGTGGCACGTCACCTCAAACGCTACTTCGATCTGCACGGCAACATGCTGCCGCCAGAGGGGCTGTACCAGCGTATCCTGCGCGAGGTTGAGATACCCTTGATCGAGATTGCACTGGATGCAACGGGTGGAAATCAGGCCAAATGCGCCGACCTGCTGGGCATCAACCGCAATACGCTGCGCAAGAAAATAACCGAACTCGATATAGAGGTGACACGCCGCCGCAAATTGATGTAATACTGCCACACAACCCGTGGCATCTGCGTCGCACCGATGCAGAGGATCACCGGATTTAGCGGTATAGGCACTTTGTGCCACATCATCGAGGTTATGCCACGTGGCATTGGGGACACGCACCAACTGGTGGCTGGCGTTGGGGCATTCGCGCCGTCGCAAACGCTTGCGCAATGCGGCGACATTGGGTCTGGTCGTGTTGGGGCCGGTTCTTGCGCTGCTGACTTTCCTTGTCATGGGGCCGCTGGATCAGGGGTCCAGCGCGCTGTCCCTGCGCCTGATCCTGCTGACCGACCTTGTCTACGTGCTGGTGGTGGCGGGGCTGGTCCTGTCCCAGATCGGACGTCTGATTGTGGCACGCCGCGCCAAATCCGCCGGATCGCGTCTGCACCTGCGTCTGACGGGGGTGTTCGCGCTACTGGCGCTGATCCCGACGGTGACGGTGGCGATCTTTGCGGGCCTGACGGTGAATATCGGCCTTGAGGGGTGGTTTTCGGACCGTGTCAGCCGCGTGGTCGGTGCATCGCTGGCGGCGGCGCAAGCCTACGAATCCGAACAGCGCGAAGACCTGATTGTCGATGCGCGTGCGCTCGCCCGCTATATCGACACGGTGCGCGGTGCGCAGGTGGTGGGCGACCGCGAGGTACTGACCGAAGGGCAGGTGCAGGTCCAGCGCGGTCTGCGCGAGGCCTATCTGATCGACGGCACCGGCGCGTTGCGCGCCCGTGGCAACCGATCTTACTTGTTCGATTTCGAACGCCCAAGTGCCGACAAAATTGCCGAGGCCATCGATTCCGGCGGCATCGTGATCGAGGATTGGCCCAATAACGAATTCCGCGCCCTTGTGCCGTTGGCAAGCTATGTGGACCGCCTTTTGTATGTCAGCCGCGATGTAGATGGCGAAATCCTGTCGCTGCTGGATGAAACGCAGGAAACGGTGCGTCTGTACCAGCAATTGGAGAGCGAACGGGGCCGCGTGCTGTTCGAATTCGGGCTGCTCTATCTTGGCTTTGCGGTGATCTTGATCTTGGCGGCGATCTGGCTGGGCCTGTGGTTCGCCGAACGCCTGTCCGGCCCTGTGGGCCGTTTGACCGGTGCGGCGCAGCGGGTCGGCGCGGGCGATCTTGACGTGCAGGTGCGCGAGGAAGCGGGCAACGACGAGATTGCGATGCTCAGCCGCTACTTCAACCAGATGACCAAGCAGCTAAAGGCGCAGCGCACGACGTTGCTGGACAATACCCAACAGATCGAACGACGCGGGCGGCTGTTTGACTCGGTGCTTGGCTCTGTCACCTCGGGCGTGGTCGGGGTTGATGCCAAGGGCAAGGTGACCTTTGTGAACCGCGCCGGTGTGCGCCTGCTGGACTGGCAGGAAGATCGGGATTCGGTGCCTTTGGCCGTGGCGATCCCCGAATTTTCGGCCATGTTCGCATTGCTGCGCGCCAGCCCGTTAGAGGTCGCGCAGGAAGAGGTAAAGGTGACGCGCGGCGGGCGGCTTGAGAACCTGCTTGTGCGGATGGCCAAGCGGCGGCGCGAGGACGGGCGGCTTGAAGGCTATGTTGTGGCCTTTGACGACGTGACCGATCTGGTCAGTGCACAGCGGATGGCGGCATGGGGCGACGTTGCCCGCCGCATCGCGCACGAGATCAAGAACCCGCTGACTCCGATCCAGCTGAGTGCGGAGCGTATCAAACGGAAATTCGGCCCCAAACTAGGCGACGACCGACCCAGCCTTGAACAGATGACCGACGTGATCGTGCGCCAGACGGGCGACCTGCGCCGGATCGTGGACGAGTTTTCCAAATTCGCGCGCATGCCCGAACCCGACCGGCAAAGCCATGATCTGGTCGCGCTGGTGCGTGATGCGGTGGTGTTACAGCAATCCGGCCAGCCCGATGTGCAGATCAAGGCCGATCTGCCGGACATGACTGTGATGGCGGATGTGGATGCGACGATGATCTCGCAGGCGCTGACCAATCTGGTCAAGAACGCAGGCGAAGCCATTGAAACCCTGTACCAAAAGGGCCAAGCACCCGAAGGCCACCAGCGCCGGATCGAGGTGCGGATGGAAACCGGCCCCACAGGTGCGGTGATCACCATTTCGGACAATGGCATCGGTCTGCCCGAAGACCGCGCGCGCCTGTTCGAACCCTACGTGACAACACGCGACGAAGGCACCGGCCTTGGCCTGCCCATTGTCAAAAAGATCATAGAAGAACATGGGGGCACTTTGACCCTCGACGATGCGGCCCCGTTTGAGGGCCAAACCCATTCCGGCGCGATGGCGGTGATTACACTGCCCGTCAACGCCTCGGTCCCTTTTGAGCAGGAGCAAGCGGTATGAGCGATATTCTGATCGTGGATGATGAGCGTGATATTCGGGAACTGATCTCGGACATTCTGGAAGACGAGGGATACGCGACACGGCTGGCGGGCAACTCGGACGAGGCGATGGCCTCGATCAATGCCGAAGCGCCCGCGCTGATGATCCTCGACATCTGGCTCAAGGACAGCCGGATGGACGGGATCGACATTCTGAAGACGGTAAAGCGCGACAATCCCGATGTGCCGGTGGTCATCATCTCGGGCCATGGGAATATCGAAATCGCCGTCGCCGCGATCCGGCAGGGGGCGTATGACTTTATCGAAAAGCCCTTTAACATCGACCAGTTGCTGGTGGTGATCCGGCGTGCGATGGAAACCTCGCGCCTGCGCCGCGAAAACCAAAGCCTGCGCCGCCCCGAAGCCGCGCAATCCAAGATGGTCGGCACTTCGGCCAGCTTTCGCGGCCTGATCTCGCAACTGGACAAGGTGACGAAATCCAACGGGCGCGTGATGCTGACCGGCCCTGCGGGCTGCGGCAAAGAGGTCGCGGCGCGTTATATTCATGCCAATTCCAACCGTGCCGACGCGCCCTTTGTCACCGTCAACTGTGCTGGGGTTGCGCCAGAGAACATGGAAGAAGTCCTGTTCGGGCGCGAGGCGGCGGATCGCGGCGTCGAACCCGGTTTGTTGGAACAGGCCCATAGCGGTGTGATCTATTTCGACGAGGTCGCGGATATGCCCATCGGCACCCAGACCAAGATCCTGCGCGTGCTGGTGGACCAACAGTTCCAGCGTGTCGGCGGCACCGACAAGGTGCGCGTCGATCTGCGGGTGATTTCCTCGACCAACCGCAACCTTGAACAGGCGATCGAGGCGGGCACCTTCCGCGAGGAACTTTATCACCGTCTGAACGTGGTGCCGATCGCGGTGCCGAGCCTTGAGGAACGGCGCGAGGATATCCCCGTGCTTGCCGCGCATTTCATCGAGGATTTCAACGCCGCCCAAGGCCTTACCAAGCGCGAGCTGAGTGAGGACGCCGCCGCGCTGTTGCAGACGATGGTCTGGCCGGGGAATGTGCGGCAGCTCAAGAACATGGTGGAACGGGTGCTGATCCTTGGCGATGGTACCGGCCCGATTGAGGCGCGCGAATTGCCCGGATCCGAAGAACCCGCAGGTAGTGACGAGGGCCGCGTGGTTCTGTCCGGCGCGCTTGCCACCCTGCCGCTGCGCGAGGCGCGCGAGGCGTTCGAACGGGAATATCTGCTGACCCAGATCAACCGCTTTGGCGGAAATATCAGCCGGACGGCCAATTTTGTCGGGATGGAACGGTCGGCCCTGCACCGCAAGCTGAAATCTCTGGGCGTTGTGACGACCTCAAAAGCGGGGGGGCGCGTGGCGCATCTGGACGAGGATGCCGACGCAGAGGCAAGCTGATCCCGCAAGGGCAGGGCGCGGCCCAGTCCTTACCCTTTGTTCACGATGCGCAGACCGTCATTTGTGCGGATTGCGCAGCTATTGCCTGTCAGCGCGGGCAGCACGGGCGAAGGCCCTGCCGGTGCGGCCTTGGCCACCCCTTGGGGGCAGGCGGGCAACTGCACAGGGCGATAGCCGCGATCCGCCATGCACAACCCTTTGACGCGGGCGCGCAGTTCGGCATTCACATCCACCGTATAGATGGCCCCCTGAACCCAGTGGCCCCCACGGTCATAGCAGTTCCCCTTCGGGTCACAGACGCGGCGCGGCACATAACGTGGCGGGTGCTGGCGTGTCTGGTTGGCCACGGGCGCATCGCGCAGCGCCTGCACATCGCAGGCGGTGGTGTCGCGGGCCAGTCGGGATTGGGTGACGCCCTCGGCATAATAGGTCGAGACCGGCATGCAGCCGGTCAGGCTTATCAGGCATAGGCAGGCGATCATTCTGTGCATGCCCGCAGTTTCACCGATCCCTTGAGGTTTGACAATCAATGATGCGGGGCGCGTGACGGCGCGGGCGCGTACTGCAAGGGTCGTTGACCGCGTGCGCCCTGTCTGTCATGCAAACGGGCGATATAGGCCGCACTGCGGCGTGCACAAACGGGGCAATGCATGAAGGTCATTATCTGCGGAGCGGGACAGGTCGGTTGGCAAATCGCGCGCCATCTGTCGGGCGAGCGCAACGATGTCACCGTGGTGGACAACGATCCCGACCTTGTGCGGCGCGCCACCGATACGCTGGACGTGCAGGGGGTTGCGGGCTTTGCCAGCTACCCCGATGTGCTGGACCGTGCGGGTGCGCGCGATGCTGACATGATCATCGCCGCCACCCATAGCGACGAAGTGAACATGGTCACCTGTCAGGTGGCGCATTCGGTCTTTGGCATCAACCGCAAGATTGCGCGGCTGCGGTCCCAAGCCTACCTGACGGCGATCTATTCCGACCTTTACCGGCGCGACCACATGCCGATTGACGTGGTGATCAGCCCCGAACGCGAGGTCGCGGCAGCGGCGCTGCAACGGCTTAGCGCGCCTGCGGCCTTCGACACCGAGATGTTTATTGATGGTCAGGCGCAATTGCTGGGCATCGCGCTGGACGATGACTGTCCTGTGGTGAACACACCGCTGCGCCAGTTGACCGACCTGTTTTCGACCCTGCGGGCCGTCGTGGTCGGCGTGCGCCGCGAAGGGACGCTCTTCGCTCCCGCGGCGGATGACCAGTTGTTGCCGGGGGACGAGACCTATGTGTTCTCGCATGTCGATGACGTGCCGCGCACGATGGAGGTATTCGGCAAGACGATTTCGAAACAGGAGCGTCTTGTGGTCGTGGGCGGGGGCAATGTGGGCCTTGCCGTCGCGCGCGCGTTGGAAAAACGCACCACACGCGTGCGCACCAAGATGATCGAACGCAACCGCCGCTGCGCCGAACGCGCCGCCGAGGCGCTGGAGCGGACCATCGTGCTGCATGGTGACGGTCTGGATGTTGCCCTGCTGACCGAGGCGGGCGTGGCGCGGGCCGATGCAATGCTGGCGGTGACGGACGACGACAAGACGAACATGCTGGCCGCCGTGCGCGCCAAGGCCGAAGGCTGCCCCTATGCCATCGCGCTGATCAACGACCCGACACTGGTGCCGATGATGGGGCCGCTGGGCATTGACGCCTATATCAACCCGCGTTCGACCACGGTGTCGTCGATCCTGCGCCACATCCGCCATGGCCGCGTGCGCGCGGTCTATTCCATCGGCGATGCAGATGCCGAGGTGATCGAGGCCGAGGTGCTGTCGACTTCGCCCATGGCTGGCAAGAAGATCAACGAAATCGAATTTCCCGAAGGTGTTCTGGTCGGGGCGGTCCGCAAGGGCGACAAGGTCATCCGGCCCGTGGGCAACACGCGCATTGACGATGGCGATGTCATCGCCCTGTTCGCGCTGGCCAAGGACGTGCCCGAGGTCGAGCGCCTGATGCAGGTCTCGATCGACTTTTTCTGATGCAGATTCCCGCCCGCAAACCCATCAGTTTCGGGGCCGCGGTCATGCGCTTGCCGCTGTTCCTGCTGCTTGTTGGCATGTTCTCGGCGGCGATGCTGGTGCCTGCGGTATATGGCGCGGTAGTGCGCGAACTCGATACCGCGCGCGCGTTTCTTTACAGTGCCATTTTGGGTCTCAGCGTCTTTGCGATGATCGGTTTGGCCCATGCAGGGCGCGATCCGCGCCATGGCACGTTGGGGCCGGTCATGTCGCTGCTTTGCGCCTTTATCTTCCTGCCTGCGATGCTGGCTGTGCCTTTTCACGAAGGGGTCGGTACTACGTCTTTCCTGAACTCCTATGTCGAGATGGTCAGCGCCATCACCACCACAGGCGCGACCATGTTTGACGATCCTACACGGCTGAACGAACCGCTGCATCTGTGGCGCGCCATCGTGGGCTGGTTGGGCGGTCTGTTGATGTGGATTGCGGCCTCGGCCATCCTTGCGCCGCTGAACCTTGGCGGGTTCGAGGTGACGGCCCGCGCCGCACCGGGGCGGACCGCGACACGCGACACCAGCATGGCCGCACCCGAAGTGCGCGTGCGCATCACCAAGGTGGGCGCAGTACTGGTGCCGATTTATTTCGGGCTGACCCTGCTGTTGTGGATTTTGCTGGCGGTCAGTGGCGATACGGGGCTGGTCGCGCTGTGCCATGCGATGTCGGTTATGGCGACGTCCGGTATCTCTCCGGTCGGGGGGATGGACGGGGCAGGGTCCGGCATCGGGGGCGAGGCGGTAATGCTGCTGTTCATGCTGTTTGCCCTGTCGCGGCTGACCTTTTCGACCGACACGGTCACATCCGACACAGGCGGCTTGCGGCACGATCCCGAGTTCCGCATCGGGCTGGCGCTGGTGCTGGTGGTGCCCGGATTTCTGTTTCTGCGCCATTTTATCGGCGCGGTGGACGTCAACGCGGGCAACGATCTGATCGGCGCGTGGCGCGCCTTGTGGGGTGGCGCGTTTACGGTCCTGTCCTTTCTGACGACCACCGGTTTCACCTCGGCGGATTGGGGGCAGGCGCAGGCATGGTCCGGCCTTGCCACACCGGGGCTGTTGCTGATGGGCCTCGCGCTGATCGGCGGCGGCGTGGCGACCACTGCGGGCGGGGTGAAACTGCTGCGTGTCTTTGCGCTTTATCGCAACGGCCTGCGCGAGATGGAGCGACTGGTCCACCCGTCCTCTGTCGGGCGGGGCAGTGTGATGGGGCGGCGTCTGCAAAAGGGCGGGGCGTTCATCGCTTGGGTCTTCTTCATGCTGTTTGCCCTGACGCTCGCGCTGGTCACGGTGCTGCTGGCGGCGACGGGCGTGTCATTTGAAACGGCCGTGGTGATGGCGGTTGCGGGGCTCAGCACCACGGGCCCACTGCTGGATGTGGCGGCAAGCGCGCCGATTGCGCTGGCGGACCTTGGCAGCACGGGCAAGTGCATCTTTATCGCCGCCATGGTGCTGGGACGGCTTGAAATGCTGGCCATTATCGCCCTTCTGACGCCCGATTTGTGGCGCGGTTAGGCAGCAGTTTGAACTTGCGCGATAACGGACTGTTTTTTGGGGTGGAATCTTCGTATTCGCCAAGACATACTCCGATCCGAGGGACGGTCTGATCCGCAGGCCAAGCAAGAATAAAAGGGCAACCGGAAATGGCTTCGGACAGACAGAATTTGCAGGATGCATTCCTGAACCACGTGCGCAAAACCAAAGTGCCCGTGACGATTTTCCTGATCAATGGCGTTAAATTGCAAGGCGTTATCACGTGGTTTGACAACTTCTGTGTGCTGCTGCGCCGCGATGGACAAAGCCAGTTGGTGTACAAGCACGCGATCTCGACCATCATGCCGAGTCAGCCGATCAGCTTGTACGAGGGCGAAGACGCCTCTTGAGTGAAACTGCTCCAAACGTCACCCGCGCATGGGTGATACATCCAGAAATCAAGTCCGATCCGGACCGTCGCGCGCCTGACCTAGCACTGGCCGAGGCCGTATCGCTGGCGCATGCCTTGCCGGAACTCGACGTGGTCGGGTCCGAAATCGTGCGCCTGCCGCGCCCGCAGGCGGGGCTGCTCTTTGGCTCGGGCAAGATCGAGGAACTGGCACAACGCCTCAAAGAGGCCGAGGTTGAACTGGTTCTGGTGGATGGCCCCGTCACGCCCGTGCAGCAGCGCAACCTTGAAAAGGCGTGGAAGGTCAAATTGCTGGACCGGACCGGCCTGATCCTTGAAATTTTCTCCGATCGTGCCGCCACCCGCGAGGGTGTGTTGCAGGTTGAAATGGCCGCGCTCAGCTATCAGCGCACGCGTCTGGTGCGCGCATGGACCCACCTTGAACGCCAGCGGGGCGGTCTGGGATTTGTCGGCGGTCCGGGGGAAACCCAGATCGAGGCCGACCGCCGCGCCATCGACACGCAACTGGTGCGCCTGCGCCGCCAGTTGGAAAAGGTCGTAAAGACCCGCACCCTGCACCGCGCCGCGCGCGCCAAGGTGCCGTACCCGATTGTCGCGCTGGTGGGTTATACCAACGCGGGCAAATCGACGCTGTTCAACCGCCTGACCGGTGCCGATGTGATGGCCAAGGACATGCTGTTCGCCACGCTTGATCCCACCATGCGGCGGGTCGAGCTTGAGGACGGCCCCGAGGTGATCCTGTCGGACACGGTGGGCTTTATCTCGGACCTGCCGACCGAACTGGTTGCCGCCTTCCGCGCCACTTTGGAAGAAGTGTTGGCCGCCGATATCATCGTGCATGTGCGCGACATCTCGCACCCCGAAACCGAAGCGCAGGCCGAGGACGTGGCCAGCATCATGGCCGATTTGGGCGTGGGCGAGGACCGCAAACAGATCGAGGTGTGGAACAAGCTGGACGCACTGGACGACGACGCCGCCGACGCCATGCGCGCCCGTGCGGCGCGAGAAGACGACGTGTTCGCAATCTCGGCCCTGACCGGCGAAGGCATCACGCCGCTGCTGGATCATGTGGCGCAAACGTTGCAGGCGACGGTCACGGAAGAGACGCTGGTGCTGCCCTTCGCCGAAGGGCGCAAACGCGCCTGGCTGTTCGAACAGGACGTGATCGAGAACGAAGTGCAGGACGAAAACGGCTTTACGCTCACCGTTCGCTGGAGTGCTATTCAGAAGGCGCGTTACGAGGGGCTCTAGAGTCTGCCTGCGCGGCGGACCCTAGCAATCGTCGGGGCGCACTTCACGAAACTGGATGCGCCCGCCAGTCCCGAATGTGCAGGTGGTTATCGTGATTCCGTCCGGCAAATCTTCGGGCAGGCGGTCCGACCATGCCCATGTATCCTTGACCGACATTCCCGTTACAAAGGCGTTGCGGAACTTCGCGCCCGAAATATGCGCGCCATCCAGAATGGCACCGCGCAGGTCAGCGGAATCAAGGTCGGCATTCACCAGATTGGCCCGCGTCAGGTTCGCGCCTTCCAGTCTAGCCGCCGCCAGAACGGTCCCGTTCAGCGCAGCCCCTTGCATATTCGCGCCAATCAGCGTGGCATTGATCAGGTTAGCCCCGTTGAGGTTGATTCCTTCCATATCCGCGTAAGACAGGCGGGCAAAGAACAATGTGGCCTGCGGAAACTGCGCGCCGCCAAGTTGCGCATAGGACAGGTTCATGTCGCGCGGCAGAACCGTGCTTTGCACCAATGCGTGGGTCAACTGGCCACGCTCGGGGCTCAGGTTCTTGAGCGTGAGTTGCGCGCGCAAGGCGACGTCAAAATCAATGTCGGACGTGTTGAAGATTGCCACCTGATAGGGCGCATTGTTCTGGGCAAAGGCCTGCACCTGCGGGAGCAGATGGTCTGACAGGTTGTGAAAGTGCCGACCCGTCACAGGGTCCGTTTCGGTGCAATTAAAAAACAGGCTGCTGCCGCAGGGGGGCGCGTTGGTCGCCGCCTCGGTGCGGATGTCGTCGATGATGCGCAACATGTCCGACGCAAGCGCCGCCCGCCGCGTGCCTTCCAGCAGGATGCTTTGCGCAATGTTGGCGTCGGTTTGCAGGGCGATACGGGTGTTTTGCGCCTCAAGCTTCTGGTTCTGTTCATAGAGCAGGAACAGCGTTGCCGTGCCGATCAGCCCGCCCATGACGGTGACCATCACGTTGAAGTAGAACTGCATCGATTGCCGCCGCATCAACCATGCGCCCGCATTCACAAGCGCTGCGCGCTGGCGGTCTTCGGGGGTGGGGTTGGTGATGCCTTGAGGCGTGGTCACAAGATCCACCAGTCCGGCGGCTATTTCCGCCTCGCTCATCCGCCCTTCGGCGCCTAGCAGTTTGCGCATCCGGTGGCGGAGGTAGAGATAGGCCCCCAGCAGCGCCAGCCCGATCGTGACCAACATGCCAAGCCCCGCCACGGCGATCCACGGGCCATAGGTGCGCAGGAAGGCGGCTATGGCCTCGGTCTCGACCGCCGTTTTAGCCAGAAATCCGGCGATGCTGCAGCCGAGGCACAGGATAAGGAAGGCAATACGTTTCATGTCGTGACCCTAGGCGGTTTGCCTCAGATCCTACACGCGAAAAGGGGATGCGCCAAACCCGTCACACCTCGCGCCACTGGCCGGGTTTAAGCCCGTCGAGGCTCCATGCGCCGATGCCGACGCGGATCAGGCGGAGGGTGGGGAAGCCGACGTGGGCTGTCATGCGCCGTACTTGCCGGTTGCGCCCTTCCTTGATGGTCAGTTCCAGCCAGCTGTCGGGAACGGATTTGCGCACGCGGATCGGCGGGTCGCGTTGCCACATGCCGTCGGGTTCGGGGATGGCGCGCGCCTTGGCGGGGCGGGTGGGGCCGTCTTTCAGGGTGACGCCGGTGCTGAGGGCCTTGATCGCATCGGGGGTGATCGTACCCTCGACCTGTGCCCAATAGGTTTTGGCGGCCTTGAACTTGGGGTCGGCAATGCGGGCCTGTAATGCGCCATCGCTGGTCAGGACCATCAGTCCCTCGCTGTCGCGGTCCAGACGTCCTGCGGGATAGACATTTGGCACGTCGATATAGGCCGACAGGGTCGGGCGCGGGGAGCCTTCGGTGCCTTTGTCGGTGAACTGGGACAGCACGCCGAAGGGCTTGTGGAACAGGAGTGTTGTCATATCAGCGGATCGGCATGTTGGGGCGTGGGTCCGTGCATATTTGAGGAACAATGATGGGCAGGGGGCACGTCATTGCAGGGGTTCGAGGCGGGTGACACCGACAGAGGCGGCGCGTGCCAGCCCCTCGTCCAGCGACATCGGGATATATTCGCCACGCCGCCAGAGTTGGGCGAGATCGTCATAATGGCGCGACAGGAAGTGGCCGGACTGCCCCGTGGAGGTCACGAAGACCGAACTGTCGGGGTCGGCGAAGTCGTAGACGCCGCGATAGCCTGCGCCGTGCACGCTGCTGAACGGGTCGGGGCCGGAGCCTTTGGTCAGCCCGCGTTGCAGCGTGTTGTCGCCGCCAGATGTGGATTGGCGGATGTTGACGAAATGTTTGAGCACGGGGATTTCACCAAGCACTTGGTGGTCATGGGTGGCTTGGTGCGCGTCGCCCCATCGCAGGGATTCAAGCTGGGTGCCCCATGTCTCGTTGATCCAGACCAGTGCATCGTCCAGTGCGAGGCGGGCCATGTCGGCGCAGGTTTCCACTGGCGCGGACTGGCGCACGTCGCACCATACCGCCGCGCCGTCCACATTGCGGAAGGCGCGTTCGATGAACAGGGGCTCCACATGCCCCAAGGCGTCGGCGAGGGGGCCGAGTTCGTCCCGTGCCAGCCGGTCCTGCAAGGCGCGCAGCCATGCGGCATAGATCAGCGGCTCGGGCCAGTGTTCGTTCATCTCGCCATTCCATTCGGCCAGCAGGGCAAGGGCGCGCTGGCGCTGGCGTTCTGGGGTGCCTGCGGGGGCCGCTTCGCCCGTGAACCACAGTTCGGCCCCCATGAGGGGCAAGAGGGCGCGGGCGGTGAAGGAGACGGTGTCAAGCTGTGCTTCGATGAAGCTGTCGCGGGTGTGCACTTCGCGCGCCTGCATCAGACGCCGCCAGCGTTGCACCCGCTGTGTGTCGCCCCAGAGGAAGCTCACGTGGTTGGGGAAGGGGCGGTCGATTGTCTTGTTATTGGTGTTGCCGAGGATGCCGCCGACGGGAGACACAAAGCCGGGGTTCGAGGCATAGGGCATGCGCCCTTCCCAACGGTTTTCCGGCAGCCAGCCGAGGCTGGGCATGCGCCCCTGACTTTGGTGCGCGGGGTTGCGTTTTGGCACCGCGCCGATGGTTTTCATCGCGATACTGCCACGGTCGGCGAGGGTCAGGTTCTGGGCGGGCGCGATATAGGCTTCTGCGGCGCTGATCGCCTCGGCCACGGATTGGGCGCGCATCAGGTTCAGACCTGCGGTCATCGACGTGTCGCGCGGGCTGAGTACGGTCCAGCTGAGCGCGGCGACATGACCGGGCGGGGTGATCGCCTGAAGGTCGCGGAAACGACCGGGCAGGATCGGGCCGTTATCGCTCCACCTCAGGGTCAGGGTGACGGGGTCCGCATCGGCGATCTGGATGATCGATGCGCGGGTTTCGAAGTCTTTGTAACCGTCGGGCGTGCGGTATTGTTGTGGATTGTCGGGGTTCAGTTCTTCGAGCAGGATGTCCTGATCGTCCACATAGGCGGTGGTGAGCCCCCAGCCGAGCCGGTCCGAGCGCCCTGTCAGCACCACGGGCATGCCGGGCACGGTGCCGCCGATCACGCCGCCGCTGCGCAGTTCCAGACGGGCCAGATACCAGATGGAAGGCGCGGAAAAGCCCAGATGCGGGTCGTTGGCCAGCAGCGTGCCGCCGGTGGCCGAACGCGCCGCCGAAGCTGCCCATGCGTTCGAGGCCCCTTCGAAACCGCGGGGACGGAACGGGGACAGCGGGTGCACGGGGGCCGCGTTGGAGGCAAAGCTCTTGCTGACGCCCGGAACCAGTTCGGCATATTCGGGCAGGCTTGCCACGCCCGGACCGGGCACATCGGGGAGGATGTCGGCAAGGCGGGCAGGGTCATCCAGCGCCAGCGACATCTTGGCGCGCAGGATTTCATCGCTCATATGGCTAGAGAGTTGCAGGCCCATCAGCTTGGTAATCGCGATGCTGTCAGCAGGCCGCCACGGGGCCAACGGCGCGTTGAAGAGGAACAGTTCGGGCGCGCCACGGCCCAGTGCCTCGGCGTTGATCTGGTCAAGACGGGCGTTCACGCCTGCGGCATAGGCTTCCAGCGCGGCAAGGGTGGCGGGGTCTTGAGCCTCGACCGACTGCACGGCGAGGCGGTAGATATCGAGGCGGCGAATAAAGCTGTCGGTTTCCAGCGTGGCGGTGCCGAAGAGTTCGCTTAGCCGTCCTTGGGCGGTGCGGCGCAGCATCATCATCTGCCACAGGCGGTCTTGTGCGTGGGCAAAGCCGAGGCCGTGGAACACATCCGCGTCGGTCTCCGCAAAGATGTGGGGGACGTTGGCATTGTCGCGCACGATCTCGATCGTGCTGCTGATCCCGGGGACCCGAACGACCGCATCATAATCCGGCAGCGAGCGCGCCGCGAGGTAGTACACCATCACCACGCACAGCACGCTAAGTGCAATCAACGCCGCTGTCAGACGCACCAGCCATTGAAAAACCACTGCCATTTCAGACCGTCCAGCCTCTTTTTGTTGACGTTGACCCTTAGCCCATGACTGTTAGGAAGACGAAGAAGGAAGCGCAAGCGCGGGCTTGGGCAAAAGGGAGAGAATAAGATGGCAAAACTGGCATTTCTGGGTTTGGGCGTGATGGGTGGACCGATGGCGGGTCACCTGCAGAAAGCCGGCCATGAGGTCACTGTCTATAACCGCACGGCGGCCAAGGCCGATGCATGGGTGCAGACCTATGGCGGTGCGATGGCCGCGACCCCGCGGGAGGCGGCGCAGGGTGCCGAATTCGTGATGTCCTGTGTCGGCAATGACGACGATTTGCGTTCGGTCTGTCTGGGCGAGAACGGCGCGTTTGCGGGCATGGACACGGGCGCGGTCTTTGTGGACCACACCACTGTGTCGGCGGCTGTGACGGCGGAACTCTATGCCGCGGCGGATGATGCGCAGATCAGTTTTGTGGATGCGCCGATTTCGGGCGGGCAGGCGGGGGCCGAGAATGCCGCCCTGTCGATCATGTGTGGCGGGGATGAAGGCGCCTATGCGCGGGCCGAGCCGATCATGAACACCTATTCCAAGCTGTGCCGCCGGATCGGCGCCTCGGGCATGGGGCAGATGACCAAGATGTGTAACCAGATTGCCATTGCCGGTCTGGTTCAGGGTCTGTCCGAGGCGTTGCACTTTGCCGAGAAAGCGGGGCTGGACGGGCGTGCCGTGGTCGAGGTGATCTCGCAAGGGGCAGCGGGATCGTGGCAGATGTCGAACCGCTATGAGACCATGCTGGACGACAAGTTCGATCACGGGTTCGCGGTGGACTGGATGCGCAAGGATCTGGGCATCTGTCTGGACACGGCGGACGAGAACGGCGCGAGCCTGCCTGTGACGGCGCTGGTCGACCAGTTCTATAAGGATGTGCAGAAGCTGGGCGGGGGACGTTGGGATACGTCAGCCCTGATCAAACGCCTGCGCGCCATGGGGTGAGCCCCGATCCGCGCCAGCGGCAAACGCTCCTGTGGAGCGTTTGAGGGGCGAACGGGCGGAGCCACGAGGAAAGAAAAACGTCGGGGGGCGGGACTGTTTGCCAAGTGGCAAATGCGCCCGCCCGCCGACCCCTTATATGCCCCTAAAACGGGTTCAGGGAATGATGCGTGTGTATTTCGTACCTTCGAGCGTTGCGCCAAGGCGCAGGCCTGCACGGGCAAAGACCGCCGCGAGCACGGGGGACAAGGTGGTTGTGGTATCTGCGGCCACGCTGTCGCCCTTGTCGGAGATCACATATTCCAGATCCGCGCCAGCGGCCCAGCCGGGCGAGCGGCGGAATTCGGTCAGGGCCGCGCCGGTCATGAAGAACAGCACATGGGCGAATTGCTGGGCGCCGATTTGCAGACCGCCGGAGCCTTTGACCACCGAGTAGTAATCCACGGTCACGTTGTCGACCAGCAGCGCGCCGCGCCCGTAGGCCCCGCCAAAGCCGATACCGGCCTCGGTCACCAGCGGCATCACCAGCATCCCGTTGGATTTCTGCGCCAGTTGGCGTGTGTTGGGATAGCTTCGATACATCTCTTCCAGCGTGGCGCGCACGCGGGCGTCGATGGTTGCGCTGCCGCGGCTGCCCACGCCATTGCCACATGCCGCCAGAGCCGATGTGCCAGCCAGTGCGCCGAGGGTGAACACCCGTCGCGACATAATCTGATTTGTCATTTTAGAACCGCCTGTATTGCTCGGAAAAAATCTGTGCGGTTTGGCCGCACTTGTGAGGTTTATAAGCCTATAAGGCGCGGCTGTCACGCCTTTGGGGTGGTTTGGCGGGTTTCTGCCCGTTTCAAAGGGGTGATTTGTCGGTTCGGGGGGCGCTGCCCCCGTCGCTGGCGCGACTCCCCCGGGATTTTTGGGAACAGAGAAGGGGATCAGCGCGCATTCAGGAGGCGGGCGGCAGCGGGGGCGAAATAGGTCAGGATGCCATCGCAGCCGGCGCGTTTGAAGGCCATCAGGCTTTCGAGCATCACGCGGTCTTCGTCGATCCAGCCGTTCTGGGCGGCGGCCTTGATCATGCTGTATTCACCCGAGACCTGATAGGCAAAGGTCGGTGCGCCGAACGTGTCGCGGGCGCGGCGGCAGATGTCGAGATAGGGCAGACCGGGTTTGACCATGATCATATCTGCCCCTTCGGAGAGGTCGCGTTCGATCAGGCGCATTGCCTCGTCCGCGTTGGCGGGGTCCATCTGATAGGTTTTCTTGTCTCCCCTCAGCGCGCCGGAGGCCCCGACCGCGTCGCGGAACGGGCCATAGAAGGCGGAGGCGTATTTGGCGGCATAGCTGAGGATCATCACGTTCTGGTGGCCTGCGTCTTCCAACGCACGGCGCATGGCACCAATGCGCCCGTCCATCATGTCGGACGGGCCGATGATGTCGGCACCGGCCTCGGCCTGTGCGAGGGTCATTTTCACCAGCGCCTCGACCGTGCGGTCGTTTACGATCTCGCCGTTTTCGACAAAGCCGTCATGCCCGTTGATGTTGTAGGTATCGAGCGCCACATCGGTCATCACGGCGATCTCGGGCACCGCAGCCTTGATCGCGCGGATGGCGCGGTTGGCGTGGTTTTCCGGATCCCATGCGCCTGCACAATCCTCGGTCCGTTCTTCAAGCCCTGTGTACGGAAAGATGCAGATCGCCGGAATGCCCAGATCGGCAGCCTCGCGCGCGGCCTCGACCACCTTGTCGACCGAGCGGCGGAACACGCCGGGCATGGACGGCACGGGTTCTTCGATACCTTCGCCGCTGCGCACGAAAACCGGCCAGATGAAATCCTCGACGCTGAGGGTGTTCTGGCGCACGAGGCCACGAATGGCAGGGGTTGCACGGGTGCGGCGCAGGCGGGTGGCGGGAAAGGAACTTTGGGTCGGGCGCATGAAACGTCTCCGCTGTGGTGGTCCGCGCATGGGTGGCACGGATTTTTAGGCTTGCCAAGTCTTGGCCACGGGGGCGGTGCAGGTTAAGAGAGGCGACACGCATCGGGGCGATGCCTGAATACAAGAGCGGCAGGACAGCGCGTGGATTGGCACGAAACCATTTTTGAACTGATCGACATGCGGTCCTTTTCCAACCTCTGGTTCTGGATCGCGCTGGCTGTGGTGTGGTCCACGGCAAGCCATTGGGTGCTGGGTGTACCTTTCGACATGGTGGCGCGGGCCAAACGCTATGGCGGGCAGGCGTCGGACGATCTGGACGATCTGATCCGCATCAACACCAACCGGCTGCTTTTCATCGGCCATGTCTCGGGGCTGTGGCTGCTGGGGCTGACCTGTTTCATGCTGACGGGGCTGGCGCTGCTGGGGTTTGTCTATGATGTGGAATTTGCGCAAGCCGCCTTTTTGCTGGGCTTTCCGATGTCGGGGGTGGGGGCGCTGAACCTGTCCACCGCGCGTCTGATCCAAGCCGAAGAGGCGCAGGGCGCGCTGCTGTGGAAGCGGCTGTCGCGCCATCGCACCTATGTGCAGGCCATCGGCATGGTCTCGATCTTTGTCACGGCCCTGTGGGGGATGTATCAAAACATGTCTGTCGGACCCTTCGGCGGTTGACACATCTGCACATTGCCCCAATTGAAGCCCTCTGTTGCCCAACCCCAGCGAGCTTATGACCCAGACCGATCACTTCACCGTTTCCGGTGCGCCCGAAGGCTTTGATGCCCGTCTGATTCTGGACGAGGTCGCCGCACGCGGGCCGGTGGTGCATGTGGCGCGCGACGACAAGCGGCTGGTGGCGATGCAAAGCGCGTTGCGCTTTTTCGCGCCGGACATGCCTGTGCTGGTCTTTCCGGGCTGGGATTGCCTGCCCTATGACCGTGTGTCGCCCAATGCCGACATCTCGGCCCAGCGGATGGCGACGCTGGCGGCGCTGACCCACGGGATGCCGGACAAGTTTGTCCTTCTGACCACGATCAATGCGGCAAGCCAGCGCGTGCCTGCGCGTGACCTGCTGCGCGAGGCGGCGTTCAGCGCCCGCGTGGGTGGCCGTGTGGACGAGGCGGCGCTGCGGGCGTTTCTGGTGCGCATGGGCTTTGTGCAAAGCCCGACCGTGACCGAGCCGGGTGATTATGCGGTGCGCGGTGGTATTATCGACATCTACCCGCCCGGTGATCTGGGGCCGGTGCGGCTGGACCTGTTCGGCGACGTGCTTGACGGCGCGCGCCGCTTTGATCCGCTGACGCAGCGGACGACGGAAAAGTTGGATCTGGTGGAGCTTGCGCCGGTGTCCGAGGTTATTCTGGATGATGCCGCGATCACCCGTTTCCGCCAGTCCTACCGGCTGGAATTCGGCGCGGCGGGCACTGACGATCCGCTGTACGAGGCGATTAGCGCAGGGCGGAAACACCAAGGGGCCGAGCATTGGCTGGCTTTCTTCCACGAAAAGCTTGAGACCCTGTTCGACTATGTGCCGAAGGCGACGGTCAGTCTGGACGATCAGGTGACACCGACGCGGCTGGCGCGGTGGGACACGATTGCCGATCAGTACGAAACACGGCGTCTGGCCGTGGCGCACCGTTCGAAGATGGATTCCGTCTATAAACCCGCGCCGCCCGAAGGGCTGTACCTGAACGATGCCGCGTGGGAGGCCGCCGTAGCGGACAAGCGCGTGTTGCAATTCAGTGCGCTGCCGCAGGCAACGGGCCTTGGGGTTACGGATGCAGGCGGGCGGATCGGGCGCAATTTCGCACCCGAGCGCCAGCAGGAATCCATCAGCCTTTTCGGTGCTTTGGCGGACCACATTAAAGTAAAGCTTGAACGCGGCCCCGTGGTGGTCGCCAGCTATTCCGAAGGCGCGCGGGAACGTCTGACGGGGCTGATCGAAGACGAAGGGTTGGCCGAGGTTATCCCGATCACCGATGCCACGCGCATCGGCAAGCACGGGCTGCATCTGGTGGTCTGGGCGCTGGAACACGGGTTCGAAGGGCCGTTTGGCGACGACAAGCACCTGACCGTCATCAGCGAACAGGATGTGCTGGGCGACCGCCTGATCCGCGCGCCCAAGCGCAAGCGGCGGGCCGAGAACTTCCTGACCGAAACGCAATCCTTGTCGCCCGGTGATCTGGTGGTGCATGTGGATCACGGCATCGGCCGCTACCTCGGGATGGAGGTGGTGACCGCCGCAGGGGCGGCGCATGAATGCCTGCTGCTGGAATATGCCGAAGCGTCCAAGCTGTATCTACCGGTCGAGAATATCGAACTGCTGTCGAAATACGGCCACGAGGAAGGTCTGCTGGACCGTCTGGGCGGCGGCGCGTGGCAAAGCAAGAAGGCCAAGCTGAAGGAACGCATCCGCGAGATGGCGGACAAGCTGATCCGGATCGCGGCCGAGCGCGCCCTGCGCAAAGCGCCGGTGCTGGAACCGCCCCCCGGCATGTGGGACGCGTTCAGCGCGCGGTTCCCCTATGACGAGACGGACGACCAGTTGACGGCCATCGGGGCGGTGATCGACGACCTGACCAGCGGTGCGCCGATGGACCGGTTGATTTGCGGCGATGTCGGCTTTGGCAAGACCGAGGTGGCGATGCGCGCGGCCTTTGTGGCGGCCATGTCGGGCGTGCAGGTGGCGGTGATCGCGCCCACCACGTTGCTGGCGCGCCAGCACTACAAATCCTTTGCCGAACGGTTCCGTGGCTTCCCGATCAATGTGCGCCAACTGTCCCGTTTCGTCAGCGCGAAAGAGGCCGCGAAGGCCCGTGACGAGATGGCGAAAGGGACGGCGGACATCGTCGTTGGCACCCATGCGCTGCTCGCAAAAGGTGTGAAATTTCAGAACCTTGGCCTGCTGGTCATCGACGAGGAACAGAAATTCGGCGTCACGCATAAGGAACGGCTCAAACAGATGCGCAGCGATGTGCACGTGCTGACCCTGACCGCGACGCCGATCCCGCGCACGTTGCAACTGTCGCTGACTGGGGTGCGCGATCTGTCGATCATCGGCACGCCGCCGGTCGACCGTCTGGCGATCCGCACCTATGTGTCCGAGTTCGACAGCGTCACCATCCGCGAGGCGCTGTTGCGCGAACATTATCGCGGCGGGCAGTCGTTCTATGTGGTGCCGCGCGTATCCGACCTGCCTGAAATAGAGGCATTCCTGAAGGAACAGCTGCCTGAACTGACCTATGTGGTTGCGCACGGGCAGATGGCCGCGGGCGAGCTTGATGACCGCATGAACGCGTTTTACGACGGCAAGTATGATGTGCTGCTGGCCACCACGATTGTGGAATCTGGGCTGGATATTCCAACCGCGAACACGATGATCGTGCACCGCGCCGACATGTTTGGCCTGTCACAGTTGTACCAGATCCGTGGCCGTGTGGGGCGGTCGAAAACCCGTGCCTATGCCTATCTGACCACCAAGCCGCGCGCCAAACTGACGGCGACGGCGGAAAAGCGGCTGCGTGTGTTGGGCAGTCTCGACACTTTGGGGGCGGGCTTTACCCTTGCCAGCCAAGACCTTGATATTCGCGGCGCGGGCAACCTGCTGGGCGAGGAACAGTCGGGCCAGATGCGCGATGTGGGTTTCGAGTTGTACCAGTCCATGCTGGAAGAGGCGATTTCCAAGATCAAGTCCGGCCAGATGGAAGGGCTGACCGAAGATGACGGCCAATGGGCACCGCAGATTAACCTTGGTGTGCCGGTCCTGATCCCTGAAACCTATGTGCCCGATCTGGATGTGCGTCTGGGATTGTATCGCCGTCTCAGTGGCTTGGCGACCAAAGTTGAACTGGAAGGTTTTGCCGCCGAACTGATCGACCGCTTTGGTCCGCTGCCCAAAGAGGTGAATACCCTGATGCTGGTCGTGCGGATCAAGGCGATGTGCAAACGCGCCGGCATTGCCAAGCTGGATGGCGGGCCGAAAGGGGCCACGATCCAGTTCCACAACGATAAATTCGCCTCTCCCGAGGGGCTTGTTACCTTTATTCAGGACCAGCGCGGGCTGGCCAAGGTCAAGGACAACAAGATCGTTGTGCGCCGCGACTGGAAAAAGGACAGCGACAAGATCAAAGGCGCGTTCTCTATCGCCCGCGATCTTGCCGAGAAGGTCATCGCGCAGAAAAAGAAGAAGGCAAAGGCCTAGGCGGTCTGAGCTTCTTCGGCGCGTCGCATGGACAGCATCGCAAAGAACGCGATGATCGAGGCGAGCAGCACCGTCGCCACCAGCACCATAGGCGTGCCGTCGAACAACAACCCCACCGGCGTGGCAAAGGCCGCGCCCAGTACGGTCGAAATTGCGCCGATGACCGATGCCGCCATGCCCGCGATATGGCCCATCGGCTCCATCGCGATGGCGTTCAGGTTCGCCACGGTCAGCCCGCCCTGAAACATCACACCGAACTGCCAGAAGATGTAAAAGGGAAAGAGGTATGGCATGTCCGCCGCGATCCAGCACACGAACACGGTCGAGATCGCCAGTTGCGCCATCAGCGCCCATGTCACCAGCTTGCGCATGCCGAACCGCCCGACAATGGCCGCGTTCAGCAGGCTCGACACGCCCGAGGCCAACGCAATCGCCCCAAACCACAGCGGAAAGCTGTCCACACGGTCAAATGTGACGTCAAAGATCGGCTGCACCATGGTCAGCACGCAGAACATGATCATCAGCATCAGGGTCTGCACATAGATCGACAGACGCACGGTCTTGTTGGCAAACATCTCGCGCACGGCATCCACCATGTCGGCCAGTTTCAGCGACCGGCGCGCCGAGCGGGGCAGGGTTTCAGAAATACGCACGCCGAACCAGACCAGCAGGATCACGCTGAACAGCACAAAGGCGGCAAAGATTGCGCGCCAGCCGAATGCGTCGGTGATCAGCGCGCCAATCAGGGGCGCGATGGCGGGCACCAGCAGGAATACCATCATGGTCAGCGACATGATGCTGGCCATGGCGCGTCCGCTGAACAGGTCGCGGATGATTGCCGCCGACACCACACGCGGCCCCGCAGCGCCCAAACCTTGCAGGAAACGCGCGGCCAGCATCAGTTCCAGCGTCGGTGCGGCCCAGCTGAGCACGGCACCAAGCGCATAGACCGCGAGCCCCCAATAGACGATGGGTTTGCGCCCGAACGCATCCGACAGCGCACCGGTAAAGAAGGTGCCGACACCCATGCCGATCACGAAAAAGGTCATTACCTGCGCCGCCTGCGCCACACCGAACGGCGCGATTTCCGCCGCCACATCAGGCAGGGCGGGCAACATCGCGTCGATCGAAAAGGCGATCGTCGCGAACATCATCGCCATCAGTGTAATGAATTCGATACGGCCGACATTCTGATTTGCAGGTGGGGACATCGCCTACGCTCCGGTTGAATTTCGACGCTAATAGGCGTCACATTCAACCAGAAGGCAAGAATTCAGAGTGGTTTCCAGCGCGTTTTTTGACCAGAGGCTTAAATATTAACGAATTCGCGGGGTCATTCCACGCCCGAGCGTAATTCGTCAATCACCTTCGCCCACAGTTCGGGCGGCTGTGCGCCCGGAACGGCGTGTTTGCCTGCCACGATAAATGTGGGCACCGACTGGATGCCCATCTTGCGGCTGTGCGCGTCGCGGGCCGCAATATCGTCGCGGTCGGCATCGGATTCCAGCAGGCGGCGGACCACGGCGGCATCCATCTCGATCCCGTCGGCGATGTCGGCCAGCACCTCGTGATCGCCAATATCGCGGGCCTCGACAAAGTAGGCTTTGAACAGGGACGAAACGGCGGCGGTCTGCTTGCCTTCGATCCCTGCCCAGTGGATCAGGCGGTGCGCATCCAGCGTATTGGGCGTGCGCTTCATCCCTTCGAAGTCGATCTTCAGCCCTGCCTTTTCGGCATGTTCCACCACGGGCGCATAGGCGCGCACCGCACCTTCCTTGCCGCCGAACTTGCCCTCAAGATAGGCGCGGCGATCCATGCCTTCGGCGGGCATATCGGGGTTCAGCTGGAACGGGTGCCATTCGATCAGGAACGGATGGTCGGGATGCGCGGCCAGCGCGCGGTCCAGATGGGCCTTGCCGATGTAACACCACGGGCAAATCGGATCGGACATGATGTCGAGCTTGATGGCGTCGGTCATTTCGCAAGGCTTTCGTTTTGGGCGCGCCAGAGGTCGGGCAGGCGACGGCGCAGGATTTTGCCATTTGCCCCCATGGGCATCTGATCAATACGGATGTAGGCGCGCGGCTGTTTATAGCGCGCAAGGACCGGTTCGACATAGGTGCGCAGCACCTGTTCGTCCAGTGCGGTTTCACTTGTGTAGAAGGCGGCGATAATATGCGCGCCCTCTTTCACCTCGACCTGCGCGGCACCAACGCCGGTGATACCGGGGGCGGTGGACAGCGCCGCCTCGACCTCGATGGGGGAAACACGATAGCCGCCCGCGTTCATCATGTCGTCGTTGCGCCCCAGATAGGTGATCTGACCGTCGGCATCCATCTGTGCCATATCGCCGGTCAGGAACCATTCGCCCTGAAACTTCTGCGCGGTTTCATCGGGCTCGTGCAAATAGCCGAGCATGAGGCCCGGATCGCTGCGGTGGACGGCGATAACGCCCGCTTCGCCGATTGGCACGGGGCCATCCGGCCCCATAAGCGCCACCCGCCGCCCCGCCTGTGCGCGGCCCAGCATGTCAGGCGCGCAAGGCGCGGTCGGGCTGGAGGAGATGAAGGTCGAACATTCCGACAGGCCATAAGCCTCGAACACGGGGCGCTGTGTGGCCTCGTACCATGCGCGATGGGTGGCGGCAGGCATCTTTTCCCCTGCGCTAAGGCCGTGGCGCAAGGCGGGCAGGGGCGGCAGCGTGCTGCGCGCCAGCATCTGGCGATAGACCCCCGGTGCGGCGGCAAAGATCGTGGCCCCATGGGTGGCCATCAGCCCGCCCAGTTCCTGTGGCGTGGTCCCAGCCTGCGGGATCAGGGCACTTGCCCCGACGCTCCAAGGATCCATCAGACCGGTGCCCAGCGTGTAGGTCCAGTTGAACGCGCCCGCATGCAGGATCACATCCGTGTTGCGCAGCCCGTACCAGCCTTCATGCATCATTTGCCGTGCCCAGATTGCGCGGTGGGCATGGGCCACGGCGCGCGGCACGCCCGAGGTGCCAGAGGTATAGACGATATAGCCAAGCCGCTCTGGATCGCCCACGTGCCACGGCTGGTGCGGGGTGTTGCGCAGGGCGCGCAACTGGTCGAGCCCGATTTCCGGCGCGCCACCCGCCGAGGCCACGGCAGGATCGCGCAGGATTACGCGGGGGGCGAGGTCTGCAATGATGCGCCCCACCTCGGCAGAGGTCAGGGCGGCAGAAGTCGGCACAGGGACCAGCCCCACAGAAATCGCGCCCAGATAGGCAATCGGGAAATCGACTGTATTGCCGAGCCGCATCAACACGATGTCACCCGCGGTGCAGCCCGCGGCCAGCAGTCCCGCGCCGGTGCCGCACACGGCGCGCAACAGCGCGCCATAGGTCATCGTGTCGGCCCCGTCGGGCGACACCACCGACAACGCCACCTTTTCGGCCAGCGCCTCGGCATGGCGCAGCACATAGGCGGCCATGTTGAACGGCGCAGGGCAGGGTGGCCATGGGGCGGGATGCGTCACGCTTTGCATGGCTAAGGGCTACGGCGCGCACGGCGGCGTTGCAAGCCTGCCTGCCGCGCCATATAGATCGGGAATGACCGGAAAAGATCCCAAATCCCTGATCCAGATCGCCCGTGCCACGGGGGTCGAGGATATGCCCGAACCGCTTGATCTGGGGGCACGCGTGCGCGAGTTGCGCAAGGCGCGCGACTGGACGCTGGAACAGGCCGCAGGGCAGGCGGGGCTTGCACGCTCGACCCTGTCAAAGATCGAGAACGGCCAGATGTCGCCCACCTACGAGGCGCTCAAGAAGCTGGCGGTGGGGCTTGAAATCTCGGTCCCGCAACTGTTCACGCCGCCGGAAAAAGGCCAGATCAACGGGCGCATGGCGCTGACCCGCTCGGGCGAAGGCACGGCGCAGGCCACTGTGACATATGAGCACGAATTGCTGGCCGATACGCTGACCAAAAAGCAGATGCTGCCCTATCGCGCACGGGTGCGGGCGCGGTCGATGGATGAATTTGACGGATGGGTGCGCCATGATGGCGAGGAGTTCCTGTATGTCCTTACAGGCGTGATCCGCCTGTTCACCGAATTTTACGAACCCATCGACATGCGACGCGGCGACAGCGCCTATTACGACGCAACCATGGGTCATAACGTGGTATCGGTCAGCGACGAAGACGCGCTGATCCTCTGGGTAACGTCGCTGACTTAGCAGCGATAGCTCAGGCGGTGTGGCGCGCCTTGACCTGCCGGTTCAGGAACGCGTCAAAGGCAATCTGCGCCTCTTTCAACGTCATATCATGGGTCGCGGCGAGGTAGTTTTCGAACCGGTCCTGATCGGCTTTCAGAAACGGCATGGCACTGGGTTCGAGTTTCGGGAATTCTTTACAAAGCGCACGATAGCTGGCCGCCCAGTTCTGGGTCAGGTCACTCCAAGTCATACATACCCCCGTCAGGTCTTTTTCTGACGCGCCCGTCCGGACACGTTTGGCATACAACCGCTGGCTGTAGGCATCGTTGTTCCACCCCGTGGGCATAGTATAAACTATCCGTGACGGATCAACCTTTTTTGCTGGACGGGTAGGAGGGGTGGATATTTTCCGTTGCAAAACAGTGGTTTGGTGGATTTCTGGCCGCTTGTGATCCCAAGGATTTCAGTGCCATACGATCAAATACGCAGCCGTTCGGGCCTTTGTTTCGATCTGCGCAACGGGGCCGCCTGTCCACGGCCCCGTCGCGGTGTTTCAGGTGCGACGCTTACTCTTCGTACCACCAGAATTGCGGCATCCAGTCCGGCCCGTCGCCATAGATCGGGATGACCTCGGGGTATCTCATCTCTTTCACATGGGCGATGCGCCCTGTGGTGAACTGCCAGAACGGCACCACATAGCGCCCCGCGATCAGCAGGCGGTCAAGGGCGCGGGTGGCGGCAAGGCTTTCCTCGGCGGTGCGGGCGGTCAGCATGGCGGTGATCATAGCATCAATCGCCGGATCCTTGGCGCCCATCAGGTTCGGGGTGCCTTCGATATCTGCCGCTTCGGACCCCCAATAGAACTTCTGTTCATTCCCCGGGCTCAGCGACATGGCGCGGCGGTGATAGGTCATGTCGAAATCAAAGGTGGTGGTGCGGGCGGTATATTGTGCGCCGTCCACCAGTTCGGTTGCCACGTCGATCCCCAAGGCGGTCAGCGACTGGGTATAAAGATCGGCAATGGCGCGGTCCTCGCTGCGCTGCTGGTCCAGCAGGATTTCGAAGGAAAACGGTGTGCCGGACGCATCGCGCATCTTGCCGTCCTGAATGGTCCAGCCTGCTTCCTCCAGCAGTTTTAGCGCGCGGCGCATGCCTGCACGGTTGCGCAAGGTGCCGTCGCTGGTGGGCAGGGTATAACCTTCCATCACCCCTGGCAGCAGGTCGCCGTTGAACGGGGCCAGCAGAGTGGCAACGGCGCCTTTGGCGGGGCCTTCCTCCATCGCCAAGGGCGAGTTCGAGAAATAGGAGGTGATGCGCGGCTGCGCGCCGCCGGTCAGCGTGTCGTTGATATATTCGAAGTTGAACGCGGTGATCAGCGCCTCGCGCACACGCCAGTCGTCAAAGGGCGCGCGGCGGGTGTTCATCACAAAGCCGGTGATGCCGGATGGTTGCTGGTGTTTGATCTCGGATTTCACCACATCGCCCGACTGGGCGCGGGGGAAGTCGTATTGCGAGGCCCATTTTTCCGCGTTGAACTCGCGCACGGCGGACACTTCGCCGGATTTGAACGCCTCGAACACCACATCGCCGTCGCCGTAAAAGTCGATGGTGATTTGGTCGAAGTTGAACGTGCCGCGCATGAAATTCAGGTCTTTCCCCCAGTAGTCGGGGTTGCGCGTCAGAACGACGCTGCGCGCCGCCTCGTAATCGGACACCACATAAGGGCCGCTGCCGATGGGAATGTCGGCCAGCGCGGCATTGGCGAAATCCTTGCCCTCCCACTGTGCCTTTTGCAGGATCGGGCGCATACCGGCCAACAGGGCCAGTTCGCGGTTGTCGGTGTTGAAGGTGAACCGCACCGACCGCGGGCCGGTCTGTTCCAGCTTTTCGATCTGGGTCCACAGGCTGCGATAGCGGCCATGCCCTTCGGTGCCGAGCGTTTCGTAGGACCAGATCACGTCCTCGACCGTGACGGGGCTGCCATCAGAGAACGTCGCCTCGGGGCGCAAGGTGAATTCCACCCACGAGCGGTCGTCGGATGTCTCAATCGATTCGGCCAGCACACCGTAGAGCGCAAAAGGTTCGTTCCGGTTGCGGCCCATCAGGCTTTCATGGGTCAGAAAACGCAACTGCCACGGCACGTTACCCTTCTGGATGTAGGGGTTCAGCGAATCGAAGCTGCCCGTATCGGCCAGTGTGATCGCCCCGCCTTTGGGGGCATCCCGATTCGCATGGGGAAGGGCCACAAAATCCGGTGGTAGCTGGGGTTCGCCATACATAGCTATGCCATGGCTTGGCTCTGCTAGTGCTTTATCGGAGGTTGTGCCAAAGCCGAGGAGAATCGCGCAAATTGCAGCGAATCCGACCCGTGTTTTGTGGAAATAATCCCGCCCCATTTTGTGAACAATCCCTTATTACCCTTGTTTTATTAAGCATAGCGCGGCTCCAAGCTGTCCGCATTATCAAACTTTTACCTTGGACTCTGTCGGCGCAATTGCGTATACAGAGGTCACTGCTCGATAGGTTTCTTGCCTGTATGAAACCTGCCTCAATAACTTAACGCCAGCTTCGTGCTGGCGTTTTTTTTTGGCAGAACGCTCGTGGAACGGGCACAGGCAGGCAGGGGCGTTTTTTCCTGCGGCACGGGGCGCAGGGCACTTCGGTTAACGTATTGCACAGGGGGCGGCGGTTAGCGCGGCTGTGGCGGCACCGTGGGGTCTTTGCCGTTGGGATAGACCAGACCGGCCGAGATCACGAGCTTGGCGGCATCCTCGACGCTCATCTCAAGTTCGATCACATCATCGGCGGGAAAGAACAGCAAAAAGCCCGAGGTCGGGTTTGGCGTGGTCGGGACAAAGATGCTCATCATCTGGCTGGTGCCGTCACCGGCGCGCGCGCTGATCTCGCCCTTGGCCGAGGTCGAGATGAAGCCGATGGCCCATATGCCCTTGCGCGGATATTCGATCAGACAGGCCGTTTCAAAGGACCGCTCGGACTGGGCGAACACGGTTTCGGAAATCTGTTTGATGCCGGAATAGATCGACCGCACGACAGGGGTGCGTTCCACCAGACTTTCGGCCCAGCGGATCAGCGAGCGCCCGATATAGCCCTTGGCGATCCAGCCGATGAAGATGGTGAACAGCAAAAAGACGATAACGCCGACGCCGCGCACGTTCACCTTGATCCAGTCGGGGTTGGGAATGCGCAACCCGTCCTCGATCACGGCGCGCGGATTGCCCAGCCAGAAATTCACGATGGATTCCGGCTGCCAGACATTCGGCACCAGTGGCCAGACAAAGCCGTCGATCCACCCGATGACCGTCCAGATCAGCCAGATCGTCAGACCCACCGGCGCGATCACCACAAGCCCCGTCAGGAACGAGGCACGCAACCGTGAAAACAGTCCGGGGCGGCGCGGTTTCTCTGGGTCGAAGGGCGTGTTCATTCTGTGTCCGGCTGTTGCATGACGATGAAGTAGGTGAACGCGCCTGCGACTACAATGGGGCGGGGCGTGCTTTGGCTGTACGCGTCAGGCTTTGGCAGGATGATTGCCCAAATGCGTGGCAATTTCCGCGGCCAGACGTGCGTTGTTGCGCACCAGCGCGATATTCGCCGTCAGCGAGCGCCCCTCGGTCAGTTCGAAAATCCGTTGCAGCAAATAGGGCGTAACCCCCTTACCGCTGATGCCATGGGTGTCGGCATCCTGCGCTGCCTGCGCGATGATCGGGGCAAGGGTGTCGCGGTCGATCTCGGCGTCCTCTGGGATCGGGTTGGCGACCAGCTGACCACCGGGCAGGCCCATCGCCACGCGCATGGCGTGAGCGGCGGCGATGTCGGCAGCGTCGTCCATGCGCAAAGGTGCCTTGATGCCCGCGCTGCGCGACCAGAAGGCAGGCACATCGTCCTGCCCATAGGCGATGACGGGCACGCCTTGGGTTTCCAGCACTTCAAGCGTTTTGGCGATGTCGAGGATCGCCTTGGCCCCAGCGGCCACAACAGTCACGGGGGTTTGCGCCAATTCCAGCAGGTCTGCCGAGATGTCAAAGCTGCTTTCGGCCCCTTTGTGCACGCCGCCGATGCCGCCTGTGGCAAAGACGCTGATACCGGCCAGATTGGCGGCGATCATGGTGGCGGCCACGGTGGTCGCACCTGTACCACCCGTTGCCATGCAGGCGGCCATGTCGGCACGGCTCAGCTTGGCGACGTTCTTGGTCTGCGCCAATGCCTCAAGCTGTGTGTCGGTCAGGCCCACATGCAACGTGCCCTCGATCACGGCCATGGTCGCAGGTTCGGCCCCGCCTTGGCGCACGTCCTCTTCAACGGCGCGGGCCACTTCGATGTTCTGCGGATAAGGCATGCCATGGGTGATGATCGTGCTTTCCAGAGCCACAATCGGTTTGCCAGCGGCACGTGCGGCTTCCACCGCCGGAGAGAGGGTATAAAGGGTCATTCTGGGCCTTGTCCTGAAACGTAGGTGGCAGCAGCCTGCAATGCATCGGCAAGGGCCGTTTCGCGGGGCAGGCCGCGCAGTTCGGCGGCAATATGGGCCGCCATGAAAGTATCGCCTGCACCGGTGACGCGGGTCACAAGAACCTGCGGGGGCGTGGCACTGATGGTGCTGTCGCGGGTTGCTTCGCTGGCTTTTGCGCCGCCATCGGTGACCAGCACACGGGCCGCACCGCGCGCGATCAGCGCCTCGGCAGCGGTGGCCGAATCCTCGTACCGCGCACCGCACAGCAATCCGGCCTCTTCAAGGTTCACATACAGCGTGCCGCGCCCGTGCGTCAGGAACGGCCCCAAGCGCCGCGCCTTGCCCGGAGAAGCGGGGGCGACGCGCAGATCGGCCTGCGCCAGCAGAGGCGAGGACGCGATTTCGTCCAGCAGTTCGAAGGTCAGGTTCCCGTCCAGCGCCACCTGCCCCTGATAGGGGGCGTCGGGCGTGGCGAGCGTGCCATCCTTCAGAGGGCGCAGGATTTTTGCGCCCGCGCTTTCCAGTGAATGCGCATCGGCAATGGCCGCGATCAAGCCGTTTGCGCCCTCGACCGCCATATACTGGTCGGTGGGTAGGTCGTCCGAGCGGTACACCGTGTCGGTGATCATACCGCGCGCGATACAGGCCGCGATCAGCTCGTCCCCTTCGGAATCGCGCCCGATGGCGGTCAACAGGGCGGGGGTCAGGCCGAAACGGGCGCAGGTCATGGCGATATTCATCGCCACCCCGCCCGGCAGGCGGGTGATCCGTCCCGGCACGTCCGAGCCCTGCCGCATGGCAAGGGCAGCACGACCGATTACGTCCCAAAGGACCGAACCAATACACAAGATGTCAGGCGTTTTGTTCATATGCGCCTTCTTGCCGACGCCACGCGCCAGAGGCAAGGCCTAGCGTTGGGGAACCGCAAAGGTCAGCGCCGCCCAGAACGTATCCCAGACCGCCGTATCGCTGTCGCCTTGGGCAATGGGTTGCAAGGTGACTGCGTCGAACAGGTAGTGGTGACCGTTTTTGACGGGGATTTCCGCGATGCCATCGGCATCTGTGCGGTGCAGGGTGACGGCCACCTCGCCTTCGCGTACCTCTTCGAACACCTCGACCTGCGCGTCGGCCCGTGGCGCGCCATCCAGCAGCACCTGCACACGCATCATGCCGTCAAAGGCCGGATCATAGGGGTTGGTGAGGGCGACAAATTCCGTCTTCATGCCCACAGCGCGATCCGCGCCCAGCCCTTCGCCCACCGCAACCAGCGCCTTGGCGTGGCGGGTATAGCGTTCCTTGAACGGGGCGGGGGGAAAGCCGTTGGCCTCATGGCGGGCCTTAATGTCGGGGAAATTCTTGTGCTCGGCAAAGGCGACGAATTTTTCCCATTCGGAATAGGTAACAAAGGACGGCGTGGTTTCATGCACGATCCCCACCAGACCGCCCACCGGCGCAGGCACGGCCAATGCGGGGCGATCGCCCAAGCGGCCCTCGACAGGGCGCAGCGTGTCGCCTTGGATCACGTCGAAACGTGTGAAGTTTCGCGGAAAGAAGGCCAGCGAAGTGCCTTCGAAATTCTGCCCGTTCTTCAGGTCCGCCACGATGCGCCCGCTGGGGGGCACTTGATATGTCTCCGCTTCGATCCAGAATTCATGGGCAGTTGCAACACTTGCAAAGATAACGCACCAAGCAGTCAACAGAAGGCGGGAAAATGTCATGGTCAGAACCTTGTTTGAGTTACGTGTGAAGCTGCGGCATTGGCTGGTGATGTCAAGCCTGTGGCTGTTGATGAGTGCGACAATGGCCAGCGCGCATGAGGTTGTGCCGACGATTGCGGACCTCACGGTGCGCGACGATACCGCCCTAATCGAGATGCGCGTGAACATCGAGGCGCAGCTTTCGGGGATCGACCTTGATACCGTGGCAGACACGGATGCCGCTGAAAACGCTGGGAACTATGACAGCCTGCGTGCCTTGTCCAATGACGAGATCGCGGCAAGGGCGCAGGATCTGGTGGCGCAGTGGAACGCGGCGGGCCTGCTGCGCGCCGACGGGGCGCCGGTTGCGCTGGCGCTGGACGACGTGACCGTGCCGGACGTGGCGGATGGCGAATTGCCGCGCATTTCCGATCTGGTGCTGTCGGGCGCGCTGCCGGACGGGGCGCAGTCGATCACACTGGCTTGGCCCGATGGGGCGGGCGATTTTGTCCTGCGCCAGCAAGGGGTGGAGGAGCCGTTCACCGGCCTGATCGCGGGCGGCGAAAACTCGGGCGAGATCGCGCTGACAGGGGGCAATGCGGTCGGCGGTTGGCAGGCGTTCGGGGCCTATATTCCGGTCGGCTTTGATCACATCCTGCCAAAAGGGCTGGATCACATCTTGTTCGTGCTGGGCCTGTTCTTTCTATCCACACAAC
Organism: Tateyamaria sp. 7Alg 36; assembly: GCF_059882455.1. NCBI lineage: Bacteria > Pseudomonadati > Pseudomonadota > Alphaproteobacteria > Rhodobacterales > Roseobacteraceae > Tateyamaria > Tateyamaria sp. 7Alg 36. The sequence continues at coordinate 325,510 of NZ_CM187613.1, forward strand.
TGGGGCCGCTTTTGTGGCAGGTCTCGGCCTTTACACTGGCGCATACGGTGACACTGTCGCTTGGCGCGCTTGGGCTGGTGACAGTACCTGCGGCGATTGTGGAGCCGTTGATCGCGGCCTCGATCGTCTATGTCGCGGTCGAGAACATCTTTGCCCGCGGGCTGACGCGCTGGCGGCCCGTGGTAGTGTTCGGCTTTGGCCTGTTGCACGGGCTGGGCTTTGCATCGGTGCTGGGTGAATTCGGTCTGCCCGAGGGGCAGTTCATCCCCGCGCTGATCGGTTTCAACGTCGGTGTCGAGCTGGGCCAACTGGCGGTGATCGCCATGGCGGCGGCGCTGCTGTGGCTGGGGTGTTATGCTGCGCGCATGGCGCGGCTGAACGGGGTCGAGGAGATGGTGGCGGAATATCCGGTGATGTTCCGCGCGTGGTCCATGACCGGATCGCTGATCATCGCGCTAATCGCGGTCTACTGGGTGATCGAACGCACATTGCTGTAAGGGCAGGCTGGTCTGAGTGCGTGCGCCCGTGATCTACCGGCGCACGCGATTTGCGATCAGCGCAAGGGCGCTGTCAGCGCGGCAAGGGCAGCGACAGGGTCGTCGTGATCCCAGATCTCTTCGCCGATGCCAAAGAAGTCGGTGACGGGGGCAAGGCGTTCGATGGCCTCGACACTCAGCCCGCCTTCGGCAACGACAGGGACTTCGACCACGTCCGACCACCACTGGAACAGGTCGTCCTCTGCGCCGTCGGCATCCGCAACCGCTTTGACGGGGCCAAAGGCGATGTAATCAGCGCCCGCTTCGCCCGCGGACAGGCCATCGTGGCGCGATGTACCGCAGAAACTGCCGACAATCGCATCCGCCCCGAGCGCCTTGCGCGCATCGCGCACGGAGGCCTTGGCGCTGGACAGGTGCACGCCGTCCAGTCCCAGACGTTCGGCAAGGGCCGTGTGGTCAGCCACCACAAAGGCCACGTCGCGGGCATGGGCCACGGCGCGGCAGGCATCGGCGGCACGCGCGATGCGGTCCTCGTCATGGGTGGCCAGCGCCAGACGGATGCAGGCGATGTCATGGGCATCCAGCACCTGTGCGAGACGGTCGGGGAATGTCGACATCTCGATCACGGGCGGCGTGAGGAGGTAAAGTTGCGGCTGCTCGGGTTCGCTCATCATGGTCGTCCTTTTGCTTTGGCCGTTCTCTAGCGGATTGGCGGGGGATTGAAAACTTTTATGCCTGCGGCGCGCATATTTGAAGAACAATGAGGGGATTGTGGTTTTTGCCCGTGACGGGGTAGATGCGCCTATGACACCTACTTTTGTGCTGACGCGCCCCCAGATGGGCGAGAATATCGGGGCTGCGGCCCGTGCGATGCTGAATTTTGGCGTGGACCGGATGCGGATTGTGCATCCGCGCGACGGCTGGCCCAATCCGGCGGCTGTGGCGATGGCCAGCGGGGCAGGGCGTGTGCTGGACGGGGCCAGCGTGCACGACGATCTGGCGGGGGCCTTGGGAGACTGTACCTATGTCTATGCGACCACCGCGCGCCAGCGTGATCTGACCAAGGAGGTGCTGAGCCCCGAAGAGGCGATGCGTGATGCGGCGGCGCGGATCGGTGCGGGCCAGCATGTGGCGGTGATGTTCGGCCCCGAACGTGCAGGGCTGGAAAACGAGGATATCGCGCAGGCCAATGCGCTGATCTCGGTCCCTGTGAACCCCGAGTTTCCGTCGCTGAACCTTGCGCAATGTGTATTGCTGGTGGGGTATGAGTGGATGCGCGCCGCCGGTGATGTGACAGCACGCAGCACCGAGATGGCGGGCACCGACTGGGCCACGGGCGACGAGGTGGAGCATCTGGCCCGCCATTTTGAAGAACGTCTGGATGCGGCGGGGTTCTTTTTTCCCGAGCACAAGGCGGCGAGCATGAAGATCAACCTGCGCAATATGTGGAGCCGGATGCCGCTGACCCGCGCCGATGTGCAGACCCTGCACGGCATGCTGCGTCAGATGGTCCGCTGGGCAACACGCGGCTGACGCTGGACGCGGGCGGGGCGCGCCCCTACCTTGCGCAGTGAACTTACAGGATGAGGCTGGAATGGCGAAAAACCGCAGCATTTTCGAAGAGGTCGGCACCGCAGAGAAGCAGGTGATCGAGACAGGCGTGATCGACAAGGGACGGGGTGGCGCGCGGGGCGCGATCCGCGTCTGGTTGTGGATGCTGTTTGTACTGGTCGTAGCGATGATCGCGGTGGGCGGGTTGACCCGTTTGACCGACAGCGGCCTGTCGATCACCGAATGGCGGCCCTTTACGGGGGCGATCCCGCCGTTGAATGCAGCGGACTGGGCCTCCGAGTTTGCCAAATATCAGGCCATCGACGAATTCCGCATCCAGAACAGCTGGATGGAATTGTCGGATTTCAAGGTGATCTACTGGTGGGAATGGGGCCACAGGCAGTTGGGCCGCGTGGTCGGCCTTGTCTGGGCGATCGGCTTTTTCTGGTTCCTGCTGCGCCGCCAGATCCCGACAGGCTGGACGCTGCCCTTGCTGGGGATTGGCGCGTTGGGTGGCCTTCAGGGGGCGATCGGCTGGTGGATGGTGTCCAGCGGCGTGACCAGTGGCGAGGGCATGGTGGATGTGGCCAGCTACCGCTTGGCGACGCATCTGGGGCTGGCCTTTGTCATCCTCGGGTTCATTGCATGGTTCATCTATCACATGGGGCGCGATGCGCGGGATCTGATGCAGGCGCGGCGTGCGCGCGAGGCTAAGCTGTTTTCGATGTCCACGGGGCTGATGCATTTTGCCTTTCTGCAAATCCTTCTGGGCGCGCTGGTGGCAGGGATTGATGCGGGGCGCAGCTATACCGATTGGCCGCTGATGGGCGGGCAGGTGTTGCCGGCCTCGGCCTTTATGCTTGAGCCGTGGTGGCGCAACCTGTTCGAAAGTCCGGGCCTAGTGCAATTCGTGCACCGCGTGTCGGGCTATCTTCTGGCCGCATTCGCGGTGGTGGTCTGGCTGCGCGGGCGCAAATCGGCGCATCCCAACACGCGGTTCGCGTTCAACGCGGTGATGGCCGCGATGGCGCTGCAGATCGTGCTGGGCGTCGTGACGGTGCTGTATGGGGCACCATGGCAGGTGGCGATCCTGCACCAGTTCTTGGCGGTTGTGCTGTGGGCCTTGATCCTGCGCGCCCGTTTTCTGGCGGGCTATCCGCTGGCAACTTCAATACGGGGATAATGGCGCATGGCAGCCTATGATGAATTGATGGCGTTCGAGCATGACACACAGGCCCTCGGGCAGGTGGCGGGACGCTTGGGCTGGGATCAGGAAACGGTGATGCCGCGTGGCGCTGCCGACCAGCGGGCCGAGGAAATGGCCGCGATGGAGGCGGTGCTACATGCCCGCCGGACCGATCCGCGCGTGGGCGCGTGGCTGGCTGAGGTGGACGCAAAGGCGCTGGACCACGTCGGGCAGGCGCATATCCGCGAGATCACCCGCAGCTATGAACGCGCGAGCAAAGTGCCCGCCGAACTGGCCACGGCCATTGCGCGGCTGACCTCCAGCGCGCAGGGCAAATGGGCCGAGGCGCGCGCGGCGGATGACTATGCCGCTTTTGCGCCGGTGCTGGCCGAGGTCATTGCGCTGAAGCGCGAAGAGGGCGCGGCACTGGCCGATGGTGGCGATGTCTATGACGCGATGCTGGCCGATTACGAACCTGGCACCACTGCGCAGGATCTTGAGGCGATGTTCGGTGCCTTGCGCCCCGCGCTGACAGAGTTGCGCGCCGCCATTCTGGACAAACCAAGCCCCGCAGACGTGACCGGCACATTTGACGAAGCGGCACAGTTGAAGCTGAGCGAGACGCTTGCGCGCAGCTTTGGCTATGACACCGCGCATGGGCGGATCGACAAGGCAGTGCACCCGTTCTCGTCGGGCTCTGGCCTTGATGTGCGGATCACCACGCGGACCAATCCCGTTGATCCGTTCAACTGCTTTTACTCGACCATCCACGAGGTGGGCCATGCCTGTTACGAGCAGAATATCGACCGCGCCTATCTGCTGACGCCGCTGGGGCGCGGCGTGTCCATGGGCGTGCATGAAAGCCAGAGCCGCATCTACGAGAACCAGTTGGGCCGTAGCCGCGCCTATACCGGCTGGCTGTTCGGACAGATGCGCGATGCGTTCGGGGATTTCGGTATTGCGGATGAGGATGCGTTCTTTGCCGCCGTGAACCGCGTTTCGAACGGCTATATCCGGACCGAGGCGGACGAGGTGCAGTATAACCTGCATGTGCTGCTGCGCTTTGATCTGGAACGTGCGCTGATGTCGGGCGATCTGGCTGTGGCGGACCTTGAAGCAGCGTGGAACGACCGGTTTGCAGCCGATTTCGGCTATGCGGTGGACAAGCCGTCGCACGGGGTCTTGCAGGATGTGCATTGGTCAGTCGGGCTGTTCGGCTATTTCCCGACCTATAGTCTGGGCAACGTCTATGCCGGATGTCTGTACGAAGCGTTGCGTGCGGCCGTGCCGGATCTGGACGACCAGCTTGCACAGGGCGACACATCGGCAGCGACGGGCTGGTTGAAAGAGAACCTGCAGCAGCATGGCGGGCTTTATGAACCGCGCGAGGTGATTGCACGTGCCAGCGGGCAAGAGGCGGGGCCTGCGCCGCTGTTGTCCTATCTGCGCGCCAAGTTCGGGGCGATTTACGATCTGTAGGCTGTGACCTGAAAAGACGGTTTGTGATGTGAAAAAGCGCGCCCTGATCGGGGCGCGCTTTTTGGTTTTGGGTTGGTCTGGTGCTGCTTGGTTGGCAGGCACCAGTGCCGGTTGGAATGTCGGACCCTCCGGGGGGAGTATTTTTGACGAAAAGAAGGGTTTATTCTTCTTCGCTCTCCGCCTCGGACTGGTCGGCGATCCATGCGACGCTGACGACTTCCTCGGACTTGCCGGTGGTAAAGACCTTGACCCCGCCAGCGCTGCGCGAGCGGAAGCTGATCCCGTCCACGGGGACGCGGATTGACTGGCCTTTGGAGGTCGCGAGCATGATCTGGTCGTCCATTTCCACAGGGAAGGAGGCCACGATATCGCCGCCGCGCATGGCCTTGTCCATCGCCGTCACGCCCAAGCCGCCACGCCCGCGCACGGGGTAGTCGTGGCTGGAGGACAGTTTGCCCGACCCTTTGGACGTGATCGTGAGGATCAGGTTCTCGGCCGCGGACATTTCGGCATAGCGTGCCTGATCGATGGTGGCGTTTGCGTTCGCTTCCTCGTCATCGGAGGCGTCCACATCATCTGCAAGGCCCGCAACCGCACGGCGCATTTTCAGATAGGCAGAGCGTTCGTCGCTGGTCGCATCGAAGTGGCGGATGATCGACATGGACACGACCTTGTCCGAGCCCGACAGCTTGATGCCGCGCACCCCGACAGAGTTGCGCGAGTTGAACACGCGTACATCGGTGGCAGGGAAGCGGATCGCGCGGCCCGAATTGGTGACCAGCATCACATCGTCATCGTTGGAGGCGATGCGCGCGTTGATCAGTGTCGTGTCGGCGTGGTCGTCCTCGAACTTCATCGCGATCTTGCCGTTGCGCATGACGTTGGTGAAATCCGACAGCTTGTTGCGCCGCACGGTACCGGCAGAGGTGGCAAAAACGACTTGCAGATCGTCCCATTCGTCCTCGGCGCGGTCGACCGGCATGATTGCCGCCACGGACACGCCGGTCGGGATCGGCAGGATGTTCACAATCGCCTTGCCCTTGGACGTGCGGCCCCCTTGCGGCAGTCGCCATGTCTTGAGCTTGTAGACCATGCCATCGGTGGTGAAGAACAGCAGTTGCGTGTGGGTGTTGGCCACGAAGAGGGTGGTGATCACATCCTCTTCCTTGGTGGCCATGCCGGACACGCCTTTGCCGCCGCGCTTCTGGCTGCGGAAATCGGCCAGCGGGGTGCGTTTGATATAGCCGCCGGAGGTCACGGTCACGACCATGTCCTCACGCTCGATCAGGTCCTCGTCTTCCATGTCGCCGGACCAGTCGACGATCTCGGTGCGACGGGGCACGGCGAAAAGCTCTTTGGTTTCGGCGAGTTCACTGGCGATGATGCCCATGATCCGCTCGCGGGAGCCAAGGATTTCGAGGTATTCCTTGATCTTGCCTGCCAGTTCTTCCAACTCGTCCGTGACTTCCTTGACCCCGATCTGGGTCAGGCGCTGCAAGCGCAGTTCCAGAATGGCGCGGGCTTGGGTTTCGGACAGGTTATAGGTGCCGTCGTCATTGGCCGTATGGGTCGGATCGTCGATCAGCGCGATATATTGCAGAATGTCGCGGGCGGGCCAGCGGCGCTCCATCAGCTTGAACCGCGCCTCGGCGGCATCGGCGGACTGACGGATCGTGGCAACCACCTCGTCGATATTGGTGACAGCAACGGCCAGACCGCACAGGATGTGGCTGCGTTCGCGCGCCTTGCGCAACTCGAACGCGGTGCGGCGTGCCACGACATCCTCACGGAAGTCGATGAAAGAAGTAAGGAACCGGCGCAGGGTCAACTGCTCGGGCCGGCCACCGTTCAGCGCCAGCATGTTGCAGCCGAAATAGACCTGCATCGGGGTAAAGCGGAATAGCTGGTTCAGCACCACCTCGGCAGTGGCGTCACGCTTGAGCTCGACCACCACGCGCACACCGTTGCGGTCGGATTCGTCCTGCACGTGGGCGATGCCTTCGATCTTCTTGTCGCGTGCGGCTTCCGCAATACGCTCAATCATCGTGGCCTTGTTTACCTGATAGGGAATCTCATCAATAACAATGGCATAACGGTCTTTCCTCACCTCCTCGACGCGGGTCTTGGAGCGGATAATGACGCTGCCGCGCCCCTCAAGGTAGGCTTTGCGCGCGCCGGTGCGGCCCAGCATAATGCCGCCTGTGGGGAAGTCGGGGCCCGGCACATATTCGATCAACTGCTCCGACGTCAGGTCCGGATCCTCGATCAACGCAAGGCAGGCATCGACGACTTCGCCAAGGTTGTGTGGCGGGATGTTGGTGGCCATACCGACCGCAATACCACCCGCGCCATTGACCAGCATGTTGGGAAAGCGCGCAGGCAGAACCGTCGGTTCACGGTCCTTGCCGTCATAGTTGTCCTGAAAATCGACGGTTTCCTTGTCGATATCGGCCAGCATAAAGGCCGCAGGCTTGTCCATGCGCACTTCTGTATAACGCATGGCCGCCGCGTTATCGCCGTCCATCGAGCCAAAGTTGCCCTGACCGTCCAGCAAAGGCAGCGACATCGAAAAATCCTGCGCCATCCGCACCAGCGCGTCATAGATCGCGCTGTCACCGTGGGGGTGGTATTTACCCATCACGTCGCCCACAGGGCGGGCCGATTTACGGTAGGATTTGTCATGCGTGTTGCCGGTTTCGTGCATCGCATAAAGGATGCGCCGGTGCACAGGTTTCAGCCCGTCGCGCAGATCGGGAATGGCGCGGCTGACAATGACGGACATCGCATAATCCAGATAGGACGTGCGCATTTCATGTTCGATGGAAACCGACGGTCCGTCATATGCGGGCCGCTCTGGCGTCATTTCATCATCATTTTCAGGTGGTTGCGGCGTGTCGTTCACGTTGATCTGCCCGTTCTTTGCGTCGGTCTATATGTTGCGATGAACCCTATCAGAAACCGCAGATAAGGTGCAACGCCTGACCGCACCCGCTGTTAGCAGCCGCGGATGATCGGTGCTAATTAATTGTTTTTGTTGATTATTAATCTTTGTCGGGGTCAGATAGGGAAAAAGCAGCAAAAGAGGCGCAAAATGACGGAGCGTAGCGAGACCGAACTGATGCTGAAAGGCTACGGGCTGACCACGGCGGAATTCTTCTACCGGATGCCCGATTACACCCATGTGTTGAACACGTTTATCTGGCAGGATTACGACCTTGCCCCCGATCACCCCAAGCTGTTCGAATTTATCGACTTCTGGAAGGCCGAGATTGAGGGCCCGCTGCATTCCGTGCGCTTTTCGCACCGCAAAATGCTCTCATCCGGGGAATGGCGCAATGTGACGGGCGAATTCACCCTGCACTGATCGCGCGCGGTCCATCCTTCTCTGTTCAAAAAAATCCCGGGGGAGGCGCAGCCGGGGGCAGAGCCCCCTCAACCACCAATCACGCAGAACAGGACGCGCCGCCAAGTACACAGAACTTGGCGCAATGGGGGTGGTTCAACGATACTTCCGCCTCGGCCTCGGCCAGCGTCCCGCCCAGTTCGAACTGCGGATCATAGGGCAGCAAGGTGCAGGCCAGCACCGCAGGGGCCTCGGCCCCCTTACGCTTCACCACCATCCGCGACGAGGCGCACATTACCGCCTCGGGATGTTTGTTGAGGATCGACCAGCATTGCGTTGTAATTTCAGGAACTTCTACGTTTTCGTCCATCTCTGGAAACAGCACGGTCATGGACGGATCCTGCGCGTCGATGTCCCAGCCATGGCGCGCAAACAGGGCGGCATAGCCCGCGCGCGCTTCGGCCTCGCTCTCGGCCATTTCGATTCGTCCTGCCACGGCCATCCGCGCCGCGACCGAGGCAAGGAATGCCATCCCGCGCATGGTCTTCTCGAATGCGCCGGTGCCGCGCTCGGCGTCGTGCACGGCGGCGGCGTGGTGGTCCAGGCTTACGCGGAAGGTCAGCTTGTCGCCATAGCGCGCGACCAGATCGGCAATGCCGACCTTGATCTTGGGCCGCATCATCGGGGCCATCGCGTTGGTCAGGACCAGCACGTCATATCCGCGCGCAAGGCTGCGTTCCAGCATCTCAAGGCACGCGGGGTTCATGAACGGCTCGCCGCCCGTGAACGCGATTTCACGCACGTTCCATGTGCGCGCTTCCAGCTGGTCAAGGTAATCGCTCACCTCGTCCGCGGTCAGATAGACCAGCGCGTCGTTGGTGGGCGAGCTTTCGATATAGCAGTTGGTGCAGGTGATGTTGCACAGGGTGCCGGTGTTGAACCACAGGGTTTCGGGCTTGCTCAGCGCCACTTTGGCCCGCGCTTCACCCTTGGCCGTCACATCGGGGTCTTGGAATTTTCCGATATTGGCTAGGTCTTTCATCGCGGCACATCCGAATTATCGTGAAACTTGAGCTATTGCTAAGCCGATATCCACCATAACAAAACCCGCCCCATGACGGGCTGACGCCTTTGTGATAGGCACACAACCAGAACCATGCGCGCCGCCCTGTTTCATGCGTTGAGGTCAGCAGGGAATATGGTATGTTTGCGCAAACATCTTAAGGAGCACTGATTATGGTGTCGCGCGTCATTCCGGTCGAACCCTTCGATCTGGTGATCTTCGGGGGGACAGGCGATCTGGCCCGCCGCAAGATTCTGCCTGGCCTGTTCCGGCGTTTTTGTGCCGGTCAAATGCCGCCCGAGGCGCAGATCATCGGTGCTGCGCGCAGCGATATGGATGCCGAGGGCTATCGCGATTTTGTGGCCGAGGCGATTGCCGAATTCGGCGGGGAAGAGGTCGAGGACAAGGACCAGCTGGCCGCGTTCCGCGATCGTCTGCACTATGTGCCGATTGATGCGCGCGGGGAAAGCGGGTGGCCCGAACTGGCCGCGCTGATCCGCCCCGACATGGTGCATGCCTTTTACTTCTCGGTCGCGCCCAGCCTGTTCGGCGATCTGGCCGAACGTCTGAACCAGCATGGCCTGACCGATGACGACAGCCGCATCGTGGTGGAAAAACCCTTTGGTCGTGACCTTGCTTCGGCCAAGGCGCTGAACCGCGATCTGGCGGCCTATTTCGACGAAAGCCAGATCTACCGGATCGACCACTATCTGGGCAAGGAAACCGTGCAGAACCTGATGGCGGTGCGCTTTGGCAACATGCTGTTCGAACCGCTCTGGAACAGCCAGTATGTCGACCACATCCAGATCACCGTTGCGGAAACCGTCGGTGTCGGGGGCAGGGGTGAATATTACGACAAGTCCGGTGCGATGCGCGATATGGTGCAAAACCACCTGATGCAGCTTTTGTGCCTGATCGCGATGGAACCGCCTAGCAAGTTTGACCCCGACGCGGTGCGCGATGAAAAGCTGAAAGTGATCCGCGCCCTTGATCCGGTCGAGCCGCACCAGATCGTGCGCGGCCAGTATGATGCCGGTGCCGAAGGCCCCAGCTACCGCGAAGAGGTCAACGACCCGCGTTCGCGCACCGAAAGCTACATCGCAATGAAGCTGGGCGTCAGCAACTGGCGGTGGGCCGGCACACCGTTCTACCTGCGCACGGGCAAACGCCTCAAGGCGCGCAGTAGCGAGATCACCGTGGTGTTCAAAGCGCTCAACCACTCCATCTTTGGCGAGCAGGAGGACCACCGCAATGTGCTGTCGATCCGCTTGCAACCGAACGAAGGGATGACCCTTGGCGTCACGATCAAGGAACCCGGTCCGGGCGGTATGCGCCTGATCGACGTGCCGCTGGACATGTCCTTTGCCGATGCTTTGGGCCCTGATGGCGCGGACCAGACCGACGCTTATGAACGGCTGATCATGGATGTGATCCGTGGCAACCAGACCCTGTTCATGCGCGGTGACGAGGTCGAAGCCGCATGGGCGTGGACCGATCCGATCATCAACGGCTGGGACGCCCGTGGCGATGTCCCCAAAACCTATGACAGCGGCAGCGAAGGCCCTGTCGATGCGGTCCAGCTTCTGGCCCGTGACACCCGAGTTTGGCGCAAGGTGGCCCCATGAACATTCAGGAATATGCTGACCGCGAAATGCTGGCCATGGGGCTGGCGGACGTTCTGGCAGGCGAGTTGAAGAACGCGCTTTTGTCCCATGACACCGTGTCCTTCGTTGTGCCGGGTGGCACGACTCCGGGGCCGATTTTCGACAGCCTGTGTGCCGCCGACCTCGACTGGTCGCGGGTGCATGTAATGCTGTCGGACGAACGCTGGGTGCCAGAGGATCACGACCGCTCCAACGCCAAACTGCTTAAGGAGCGGCTGTTCGTGGACCGTGCGGCGGCAGCCCACTTCGTACCGTTCCATGTCGAGGGGCTGACCCCCGCCGAGGCAGCGCCCGACCTGTCGGACAAGCTGGCCGATAAAATGCCGATCTCGCTGCTGTTGCTGGGCATGGGCGCGGATATGCACACCGCCTCGCTGTTCCCCGGGGCCGAGGGGCTGGCCGCCATGCTGGCCGAAGACGCGCCGTTGGTCGTGCCGGTTTCGGTCGAAGGGCAGGAGCCGCGGATTTCCTTCTCCGGTCCGGCGCTGGATGACGCGATGGCCAAGCACCTTGTGATCTATGGCAGCGAGAAGCGCGAGGCCCTGATGGCGGCGCGCAACCTTGATCCTGAAACCGCCCCGATCCGTGCGGTGATGGACGGCATGACAGTGCACTGGGCGGAGTAAGAGACATGTGGGACGCACTAAAATCCAAAGCCGACGCTGTCGCGCAGCGCAAAATCCTCGACCTGTTTGACGACGCCCGTGCGGATGATTTCGCGGTACAAACGCAGCATATGCGCTTTGACTATTCCAAGACGAATATCGACGCTGAAACCCGCGCCATGTTGCTGGACCTGGCCGACAAGGCAGGCGTCACCGCCCGCCGCGACGCGATGTTCAACGGCGAGAAGATCAACGAGACCGAAGGCCGCGCCGTGCTGCACACTGCGCTGCGCAACCTTGATGGCGACGCGATCATGGTCGACGGGCAGGATGTGATGCCCGAGGTTTTGGCAACGCTGGACCGCATGTCAGACTATGCCAACGAGGTGCGCGCCAGCGCCATCACCGATGTGGTCAATATCGGTATCGGCGGCTCCGACCTTGGCCCCGCGATGGCGGTACAGGCGCTGTCGCCCTATCGCGACGGCCCGCGTTGCCACTTCGTGTCCAACGTCGATGGCGCGCATATTGCCGACATCCTGCGTGATCTGGACGCCAAAACGACGCTGGTGATTGTCGCCTCCAAAACCTTCACCACCATCGAAACCATGACCAATGCGCGCACCGCGCGGGCGTGGATGCTGGACCATGGCGGCGACCCTGCCGAACAGTTCTGCGCCTTGTCCACAAGTGCGGAAAAGACGGCCGAATTCGGTATTCCCGCGTCCCGCGTTTTCGGGTTCGAGGATTGGGTCGGCGGGCGCTATTCGCTTTGGGGGCCGATCGGCCTGTCGATCATGCTGGCCATCGGGCCGGACGGTTTTCGCGCCTTCCTGCGCGGTGGGCAGGACATGGATCGCCATTTCCAAGCTGCCGAAGGGGCCGACAACATGCCGCTGATGCTGGCCTTGGTCGGCGTCTGGCACCGTCAGGTCATCGGCCACGCCACCCGCGCTGTGCTGCCCTATGACCAGCGGCTGGGCCAGTTGCCCGCCTATCTGCAACAGCTTGAAATGGAATCGAACGGCAAATCGGTCGGCATGGACGGCAGCCCCTTGCCCGTGGACAGCGGCCCCGTGGTCTGGGGCGCGCCGGGTACCAACGGGCAGCACGCGTTCTACCAGTTGATCCACCAAGGCACCTCGGTCATTCCCTGCGAATTCATGGTCGCCGCCAACGGGCACGAGGACGACCTGAAACACCACCACGACCTGCTGGTCGCCAACTGCTTTGCCCAGTCCGAGGCGCTGCTCAAGGGCCGCGATCTGGACGAGGCGCGCAGCAAGGCCGCAGGCAAATTCGAAGGACCCGAGCTGGAACGTCAGGCCGCCCACCGCGTCTTTGCGGGCAACCGCCCCTCGACCACGCTGATCTACCCCAAACTGGACCCGTTCACGCTGGGCCAGATCATCGCGCTCTATGAACACCGCGTCTTTGTCGAAGGCGTGATCCTCGGCATCAACTCCTATGACCAATGGGGCGTGGAACTAGGCAAGGAACTGGCCACCGCCCTGCAACCCGTGATCGAAGGCACCGCCAGCGCAACCGGCAAAGACGGCTCCACCCAAGCGCTGGTCAACTACCTGCACACCCACCGCGCCTGAGGGGGCGCGCTGCGGGAAGGGTCTTTGCGGGGTCTGGTACGGATGGGGTCGAGGCCCGAAGCGGCGGGACCGCTTCGGGTGGTTTTGTATTTCTGCATGAAGAATTTAGGCGGAGGAAAGGTTCAACCACTTTTCGGCCCGCTCCGGACATTTACCACGATAGTTATCGCCACGATGCAGCTTTCGTAAACCGGTCATTTACGACCCCGGGCAGCTTCGTCAGGCATGTTATCACCAGCAGTGCGTGACGAATCTGACCTCCGGCACCACGGCGGACTTCCCTTTCACGCGTTCAGGAGCGGGCCTAAATTGTAGAAGTCATTCCGACCAGACCGCGCGGCATCGCATTCCCAAGACGACATGACCCTGCCCATTGATCGGCCAGGCGGGCTTCCATGCAATCTCTCAGATGTGGCCATCTGGGTCGCCGATCCGCCGCCAAAGGCCGTCCTGGGGCGGAGCATTGGACACCCTTGTAGCATGAGCAGATATTCACTGGGTCGATACATGGCCTCGGTGACGGTTGCCAAGAAGCCGCCTCTGGTGATTAGATCGCGGTGGCTTGATAGATAGCCACTGAAAATGAGGTGAAGCGTGAAGTCAAAGTTTTTGGGCTATTTTAAGCTGAACGATGAACAGGTCAAAGAGATTTGGGCCAATGGTGTGTTCGTCTTCGACGCAAATACCCTTCTGAATATGTACAGGTATTCGGACACAACGCGAGATGCACTGTTCTCTCAATTCGAAAGGATCAAAGGCCGAGTTTGGCTACCTCATCAAGCTGGTGTCGAGTTCTTTCGAAATCGGATAACCGTTATTGCGGACCAGAAGAAAACTTACGACGACATGAAGCGTGATCTGACATCCATCAAGCGTCAGTTCTCGACTGAGCGAGGGCACCCTTTTATCTCAGCGGATAGCGCAAACAAGCTAGAAGAAACGATTACGAAAATTGAGCAGGAGCTCGATGCAAGTGGTCAGACAATCGAACAGCGTATGACGCAAGACGATGTACTGGACCGATTAGCCGAGATTTTTGATGATCGGTCGGGAGATGAATTCGATGAAGACACGATGAAGGCTCTCTTTGAGGAAGGTGAAGACCGATACAATCGCAAAGTTCCGCCCGGCTATATGGACGCCGCTAAAGTGAAAGACCCACAGACTCCAGACGATAAGCGGAGGCTTTACGGAGACTTCGTTCTGTGGCGTCAGACTTTGGAAATGGCGAAAGCCGACGATAAGCACGTCGTGTTTGTGACGGATGACCGAAAAGAAGATTGGTGGTTGGAGAAAAGTGGAAAAACCATCTCGCCCAGGCCCGAATTGATTGCGGAGTTTAACAGGTTCACCGGCAAGCATGTGAAGTTTTATACTCCTGACAGTTTCGTGGCGGTTGCAAGCGGCTACATCGGCGGGAAAATATCGGATGGAGCCATTGACGAAGTTCGTGCAGCTGAGACCGCTAAGCACGAGAATGCTCTTGCAAGCTACGCCGCCGGTCTGCGCGGGCGAAATGAGTTTGAGGACCTGGGTGAACACGATAGGTTTCTGTATCATCGTGAACGCGAAAGGTCCCTGAGATACCACAGAAACGCTTTACGCCATGGCAAACATATAGCCGATGGTGATCGGAGCGATATGATATCGTTGGCAGACATTGAGAAGTTTGGTCGGTACGGAGACGATATTTCTACAGAAAGGACCAATGAGGTTGGGCGCCGCCGATCGGCCGTTCTATTAGAACAGGCTCGTGAGCTGAGAATGGAGGTGGCGGCGGCGTTGGAGGCACGAGATTACGCTCGGGAAAAGCTTGGGAAATCCTCGGCCGCTAATAGAAAGAGATTAATGAAAGACCTAATAGCGGCGACTGAACACGTACAAATGCTAGAATATCGACTCGCCGAAATTTCCAATTTGATTTCGCGCTCTGAGTCTGATGAGTAGTGGTTATCTAAGTGTTCGCGCTGCGTTCATGAGAGTGAGTAATAGGTGCGTAAAATCAGTTTTTGGATCCGTTTCAGGGTGCATTTCCCAAATTCCGGTAAGAAGTCTTTTTGACCTCATTAATGACAGCTAACGCTTGGCGGTTACGAGGAACTTGAATCGTCCGAAGTGGTCACGTCGCCGTCTTGCGGTGTTGCAAGCCACTTTTTGAGTTTAGCCTCTTTTGAACTTCGGCTTTCTGTGCGCAGACTTTGTTGGCTCGCACTCGCAGCGAACGTCGGCTCTCCGCCCTAGACGCCCACCTCACACCCCCAAACGTCACCCCGACCAACACCCGAACCTCCCCACCTGACACAAACTAACACATCAAAACCCCGCATTTACGCCCCCAAACCCCCCGTTCTGGTGGAATTCCTGACCTAACCTGCGGTTGCGCGGTGGGGCGGGGTCGGTCATCCTTTATGCCGTGGCGGGCATTTTTCCCGTCCGGTTTTGCGTAACGATTTCCGACCAATTTTTGCAAATCATATTTGAACAGGAGGCCAGATTATGGCTGGAACTCAACACGGGCTGACGCGGCTCGACCAACTTGTGAAAACCTGTCTGCATGGCAACGGACCTGCGCGGCCCTTTGCCCAGACGCTCGGGCGGGTGATGCCGCCCAATCCCGTCCATGTGACCAACATCACCCATGCGGACGTCATTCAGGCGCTCGACGATCTGTCCCAGACCATGGGCGTGACCGAAAACACCGACGGGCCTGCGGATGCGGGCATGACCTTTTTCGGTCAGTTCGTGGATCACGATATCACCCTTGATGCGACCTCGGCGCTTGGCACGCGGATTGATCCGTCGACCATTGCCAATGTGCGCACGCCGGCGCTTGATCTCGACTGTGTCTATGGCGCGGGCCCCGAGGCGTCGCCGACCCTTTATGGTGCGGGCGAGGCCGAGCAGTTCCTGATGTTCGGGCGCAAGGACAACCCCCGCGATCTGGCCCGCACCTGTGCGGGCAAGGCGCTGATCGGGGATTTCCGCAATGACGAGAATATCCTTGTTGCGCAGGTGCAGTCGATCTTTATCGAGTTGCACAACCTGCTCATGTCTCTGCGGGTCGAAGGCGGCGACGCGGCGGATGACATCAAGGCCTGTGCGCATATGGGCGTGGAAAAACACGTCTGGCACGATCACGTCAGCCCCAAGCTGACCAATTTCGAGGAAGTGCGCCGTTTCATCCGTCTGCATTACCAGTGGATGGTGTGGTGCGAACTGCTGCCTGCCTTTGTCACGCAGGACTGCCTTGACTGGGCGCTGCAGGAACAGCCCTTTGGCTGGGACGCGCCGGTGATGCCGGTGGAGTTCACGGGTGCGGGCTATCGCTTTGGCCATGCTACGACGCAGTTCCAATATGCGCTGACGGATGGCGCAAAACCGCGGGGTCTGTTCGCCTTGCCCGGCTTTGGTCCGCGATCCGAGGACGGGAATATCGACTATGCGATGTTCTTTTCAATGAACGGCGCTGTGGCCTCGCAAAAGGCGCGCCCCGTGGGGCCGAAAATGGGCCTGCCGCTGCTGAACCTGCCCTTTGTGCACGACCGGATCGAATTGGCGGATATCGAGCACACCCTGACGCTGGACCAATCGCGCAACCTTGCCCTGCGCAACATGGTGCGCGACCGCTATACCTACCAACTGGCCAGCGGCCAGCAACTGGCGGACAAGCTGGGCACCAAACGTGTGCCGGTGCCGGATGTGCTGGCCGACAAAGGGTTCAAAAAGACGCCGCTGTGGTTCTATTGCCTGCAAGAGGCCGAAAGGGACGGCGATGGCAAGCTGACAGGGGCAGGGGGCCGCTTGGTCGCCTCTGTCTTTGCCAACCTGCTGCGCCGTGATCCCACGACCTTCCTGCACATCCCGCACTTCAAACCGTGGCACGGGTTCAAGGGACAGCCGAGCATCCTTGCCGGTATCATCGCCTTCATCGAGGCCAACCGTAGCGAGATGAAGCATGTCAAAGAGCTGCAATGCGGCTAAGACCTTACGTAAGGCGGATTTAAATCCGCCTTACCATCCACTTACCCCCGCCAATCAGGCTTGCAAGCCCGCACGCGCCTTGTCACTGTGACGCGCAAAGGGGCGGTGCCGAACCGGCAAGCGACCCCGTTCAAACACACGCTCGGGAGGTGCGCGATGCTTGGCCAAATGATGAATTTTCCCCTGACAATCGGGTCGTTGATCGACCACGCGGCGCGCTATCACGGCGACACTGAAATCTTTTCGGTGAACACCGGTGGCGGCACCGAAACCACATCATGGCGGCAGGTTGGGGCCAATGCCCACGCGCTTGGCGATGCGCTGCTGGGCCTCGGGCTGGAACCACAGGCGCGCTGCGCCACCATCGCGTGGAACAACCGCCGCCATCTTGAAATCTACTTTGGCGTCTCCGGCGCAGGGCTGGTGTGCCACACGATCAACCCGCGCCTGTTTCCCGAACAGCTTGTCTATATCATCAACCATGCACAGGACCGCGTCTTGTTCATCGACGCGACCTTTATCCCGCTGGTCAAGGCGATCCGCCCGCAAATTCCGGACGTCGCCCATATCGTCCTGATGGGGCCGCGCGATGACGCCGCCGCGGCTGAGATCGAAGGCCTCAAGTTCTATGACGATTTGGTCGCCGCAGGCTCGCCCGATTTCGAATGGCCCGCCTTTGACGAAAATACCGCGTCGTCGCTCTGCTATACCTCCGGCACGACGGGCAACCCCAAGGGCGTGCTGTATTCGCACCGCTCGACCGTGCTGCACGCCTTTGCATCGAACACCCGCGACTGCATCGGCTATTCGGCCATGGATGTGGTCCTGCCGGTGGTGCCCATGTTCCACGTCAACGCGTGGGGCTCGCCCTATGGCTGCGCGCAATCGGGGTCGTCCATGGTGATGCCGGGGCCGGGGCTGGACGGGCCATCGCTCGTCAAGCTGATCGACGACTATGGCGTGACCATAGCCCTTGGCGTGCCGACCATCTGGCTGGGCCTGCTGAACGAGGCAAAGGCCTCCGGCTCGAAACTCGCCAGCCTCACGCGCACGGTGGTGGGCGGCTCGGCCTGTCCGCCGTCGATGATCGCCGCCTTCCGCGACCAATACGGGGTCGAGGTGATCCACGCATGGGGCATGACCGAAATGTCGCCGCTGGGATCGTCAAACCAACCGCTGGCGAAACATGCCGCCCTCCCGATTGAGGAACAGCACCGCCTGCGCGAAAATCAGGGGCGCCCGCCATGGGGTGTGGAGTTGAAGATCGTCGATGCCGATGGCACCGAACTGCCCCGCGACGGGGTGGCCCAAGGTGATCTGATGGTGCGCGGCCACTGGATCCTCGACGCCTATTTCCGCACCAGCACCGAGGACACGCTGACCGATGGCTGGTTCCACACGGGCGACGTCGCCACGCTGGATCCTGACGGCTATCTGTCGGTCAAGGACCGGTCCAAGGACATCATTAAATCGGGCGGCGAATGGATTTCCTCGGTCGATCTGGAAAACATCGCCATCTCGCATCCCGACCTTGCCGACGCCGCCGTGATCGGCGCACGGCATGAAAAATGGGACGAACGCCCCGTGCTGATCGCCGTCGCCGTGACGGGCAAGAACCCGAGCGAGGAAGAGGTGCTCTCGATCTTTGAAGACAAGATCGCCAAATGGCAGGTGCCGGACCGCGTGATCTTCACCGACGTGCTGCCACGCAACGCGACCGGCAAAGTGCTGAAACGCACCCTGCGTGAGGAGTTCGGCGACGTGCTGATCGGGTAGGGGGCGCGATAACCTTATGCGATCAAACGCGCCCTATGTGGCGTGTTGCGCGTTCGATGCGGTCTGGTCCCGTCACAGTGACGGCCAGATCGCAAATGCCTTCGCGAGAAACGCTTAAACCCTTGCCTTCACAGCATGTTCAGACCATGCGCGATCTCTGCTGCGATTGCCTTGGCATCCACGCCCTCGCGTTCGGCTGATACCCGCAGCCCCAAAAGGTCCGACTGATACCTGCGCGCCAGCGCCTTGGGATCATGGGTGCCTTTGATGGCACCTGCTGCTTGGGCCTGCGCGAACAATTCCTCGAACTGCGCCTCCATCTTCAGCAGGTGCAAATTGGCCTCGCGGGCCAAGGGGTTGTTGTGCGCATGCAGTTCCAGCAGCGTTTTGGACAGCATGCAGGCCTTGGCGGGGGCGGCATCGTTTTGAACCACCATCTCGGGAAAAAGCTGTAGCGCCTTGATCGGCCCGTGTTCGACGGCCAGCGCGATCAACCGCTCCCGCCCGTCGCGCGCATATTTGTCCAACGCCAGCGCGAACAACGCGTCTTTGGACCCGAAAGCCGCATAAAAGCTGCCCGGCTTCATCTTCAACTCGGCCTCCAGATCCTTCAGCGACGTACCCGCCCAGCCGCGTTTCCAGAACAGGTCGCGCGCGCGTTCGATCAGATCGTCTCGGTCATAGCTCGGTTTGCGTGGCATCGGATCACCGGTTCTTGAATGATTGCTCAATTATATACTTGAGTGATCGCTCAATAAACCCTAAATGCGTTCTATCGCCATCCACAAAGGACATACCGACATGAACTTCCCATCCCACGACCTCGACACCGCGCCCGAAGCGTCCAAACCGCTGCTGGAGAACTCGCAAAAAGCCTTTGGCCGTTTGCCTGGACTGCACAAGGTTCTGGCCGAAAGCCCGCAGGCCTATGAGGGCTATCAAGTGCTGCACAAGCTGTTCACGGAAACGGATTTTGACGCGGACGAACTCACCGTCGTATGGCAGTCCATCAATGTCGAACATGAATGCCACTACTGCGTTCCGGCCCACACCGGGATCGCAAAGATGATGAAAGTGTCCGACGACATCACCGACGCCCTGCGCAATGAAACCCCGCTGCCATCGGCCAAGCTTGAGGCGCTGCGCACGTTCACGATCCAGATGGTGCGCCAACGCGGCAACGCCACGGACGCGCAGATCGAAACGTTCTTTGCCGCCGGATACAGCCACCGCGCTGTGCTGGATGTCATCTTGGGCATCGCGCAGAAAACGATGTCCAACTACGTGAACCACGTTGCGGTCACGCCCGTTGACGAAGTGTTCCAGCCCCTGAAGTGGGAACGCAGCGAGACACCTCTCGAAGTCTGATAGGATACAGGCGCGCTTGGCCGTAACTGCCAAGCGCGCCTTCTTTGGCTGCGCGGGGCATTCAGGGCAAAACAGCCAAACCCCAAAAATTGCGCAACTCTGTCACGCGTTAAATCCCGATATAAGCGCCGTGCGTGCCGTTAACAGGGCCGGGAATCGCGATTTATATGCCGCGCGGTGCACAGGTTGTGCACAGGTGGTGTACAGGTTGTGATCCACAATAACCTATGCATCCCAGTGCGTTAACGCCCAAACCTCACCCAAACCACCAACACATGCAAAAAGGGCGCGGATGTGACACCGCGCCCCTGTCTGACCAACCGTCGTCCTAGCCGATAATCGCGCCATCGTCCCGCTTGACCACCACGATGCTCGACCGCGGCAGCGCCCCTTCGCCATCGGGGAACGGCGCGTCGGGATGCTGGATGCCGACAAACATGCTGCGCCTGTCTGTCGACCATGCAAGCCCCGTGACTTCGGCCCCTTTCGGCCCCGTTAAGAAGCGGCGGATTTCACCCGTTACAGGGTCGCCCGCCAGCATCTGGTTGTTGCCCATGCCTTCGAAATCGCCTTCGTTGCTGTCATCACCATCGGTCTGGATCCACATGATGCCGGTGGTGTCGAACTGCATCCCGTCGGGCGAGTTGAACATGTTGCCCGCGTTGACGTTGTCGGACCCTTGATAGGCACCTTCCTGATTGGTCGGGTTGCCCGCCATCACGTAAAGATCCCATTCGAAACCGTCCGCACCATGGTCATCCGCCATCGGGCGCCAGCGCACGATCTGCCCGTATTTGTTGGCCTCGCGCGGGTTCACCGCATTGGCCGAGGTGTCGTCTCCGCCCGCGTTCGGCTTCACGCCACGGTTCTTGTTGTTGGTCAGGCAGCAATAGGCCTCGACCGCTCGCGGGTTCACCGCCACCCATTCGGGGCGGTCCATGGTGGTGGCCCCCACGGAAGAGGCGGCGATGCGGCTGAAAATGGCGATTTCGGGCGCGCTCATGCCTGTGGCTTCTGGCGTCAGGGCCACCCATGTGCCGGTCATGTCGTCGTTGAACTTCGCCACATAAAGCTGCCCCTCGCTCAACAAGGTCGAGGTATCGCCACCGGCCACGAACTTGTCGCGGCTCAGCCATTTGTACATGAACTCGCCACGTTCATCGTCGCCCATATAGACGACCACACGGCCATCATTGGCCAGCGCATAGGCGGCGTTCTCGTGTTTGAACCGGCCCAAGGCGGTGTGCTTGACCGGTGTGCTGTCAGGCTTGGCGGGGTCGATTTCTACAATGTAACCAGCACGATGCGGCTCGTTCGGGTTTTTCGAGATGTCAAAGCGCGCATCGAACCCGTGGTAGTTATAGCGGTTCTCGCCAACCTTGGTGGTCACGCCATAACGGTCGAACCCCTTGGCTGTCGTGTCATCCAGCGTCACCTCTTCGGTGGTGCCGAAATAGCCGTTAAAGTTCTCTTCGCAGGTCAGGTACGTGCCCCAAGGCGTGCGTCCCGAACCGCAGTTGTTGAACGTGCCAAGGCTTTGGGTGCCACTCGGGTCAGCCTCGGTCTTGAGCAGATCATGCCCCGCCGCAGGCCCGTCGATGGTCATCGGTGTATTGTGGTGGATGCGGCGGTTGAACGGGCTGTCGACCACAACCTGCCAGCCGTCCGGCCCCTCGGCCACTTCCATCACGCTCACGCCCTGAAAGTTCTGCAACCGCAGCACATCGTCTGCCGACACGGGCATGCCATCCTCGGTATGGGCAAGGTTCAGCTTGGGGTTCACATATTCGCTGTTCACCACCAGCAACTCGTGGCCGCCCACGGTGAACAGTTCCATGCCATCCGTGTTCTCGCCAAAGACGCGGTCAGAGCCTTCTGTGGGCACGCCTGTACCTGCATCAAAGGCGGGCGCGTCCGAGAACAGCGGGTCGCCCCAGCGGACCAGAACCTCCCACGAATAGCCCTCTGGCACATGCACGGTGCCATCGGTCTGCGCCGGTAGCGCGTCAAAGGCAAAGCGGTCCGACTGGCCCGCACGGGCGGCATCGGCGGACAGCATCGACGTGCCCATCACTGCCGCGCCCGATCCGAAGGCGACAACCCCGTTCAGAAAACCGCGACGCGAAATGGCCGCTTCGACCACGTGGTCAAACCCGTTGGTATCGGGGCGCGGGAAATGCAGCTCGTCCCAGTCATCAGGGGACATGGCGTGTTGTTCGAGGTCTTTCATCATCTTCTCCGTTCACGTGGGGCCAGATCGCTGTCATGGCGTGCGCGCTCGATAGCGAAACTGTGCAACGGATCTGTGACAGACGGGCAGGGGGCGCAAAAGAACACTGGCCCAAGCGGCAAAGGCCCCGCAAGGCAAAACCGGCGCAAGGCCTTTGTCGGTGTATGTCCCGAATGATGGTAAATCTGGCTGTGGATGACGGCGAACAAGAGCCTGCCATGTTCGAGGCGATGTGCCTGAAGGAAACCGCAAAACGAACGGTCTGCGCGGCAAAACGGCGGGTGATAAACGCTTAATTTGCTTGGCCAAGGGCGGCGGGAACACCAAGCTACGCGCAGGTCTTCCTACTAGTCCCCGCCGCCCACATTACCTGCTGGCTAGGGCCTGATCCTAGTTCAGCACTGCCGCGATCGAGCCAATCAGATCAAGCACCGCCTTGGTGTCTCGGTCGACCCGATAGACGTTGTCACCTAGCCGGTAGTAGGTGGAGTTCGGGTCGAGCCCATAACGATCCGGGTTCCTAATCAGGACATAATCGCCCTGCAGGATGTCCCCACGCCCATAAATCTTTTTTGCCTGGCCAGGTGGCAAGCAACCGTTCTGCTTTTTCGCAAGTCCCGGGGGGCAACCCTTGTTCGAATTGGCCACCGCAGAGACCGGCGCGATGGCGATCAAAATGGCGATAGAGCCTTTGAGTATTCGGTTCATGGTTCACCTTCCTATCATATCTACCAATAGAACTGGGGCGCTGGCAGACTTTGCCAAGCCACGCGCATTTGAGACAGCGAAGTTCCGCCAAGCATACTGTGGCGCACCCCTTCGGCTGCGCGTGATATTAGTCTGGGTGAACGTTCTGGATCCGTGCTGCAACACCTACGCGGACGTTCTCGATTGTGCCCGAGTGACCGTCCTGGATCAGCGCAAAACAAGGCCAGAACGCGCGTCAAACGCCGTATTCACATGGGTGAAACTGTGGTGAAGATCTGGAGCGGGTAACGAGAATCGAACTCGTAACTAAAGCTTGGGAAGCTGCCGTGATACCTTTTCACCATACCCGCCGCTGGGTTTGTGGGATAGGCGCGCCCGCCCGTGGCGTCAAGCGGATTTGCATCGCCCTAGTGCGCGATCCGCGCCTGATAGAGGTTGATGAGCGCCGGAATGACAATACCGTCCGGCCCTTCGTATTGGCGCATCTTTGCCTCCAGCGCATCCAGCAGCCGCGCACGGTCTTCCGCGCTCGGGTTGAAGTGGCGCAAGGCGCGGTCCGCGGGGCCGATCTGGGTCAGCAGATGCGCGACCTCACGGGCATCTCCCTGTGCGGTCAGGCCGACCTCGTGCGGGTCACACGTAATATCTCGCAGTCCCGCCGCCGCCAGCATCGGGATCACCCGCGCACTGTCTTCAAAGGCAAAGGGGCCGGGCAGGGTGCGGTCGGTCTTTTCCATACGCCCAAGGATTTGCGTCGCAACCCCTGCGGCATCCATGAAATAGGGGTTCTGCGGCGCAGGCCCCCACGCGGCAAAGGTCAGCGTGGCGGTGGGCGTGAGGGCGCGTGTCATATTGGCAAAGGCCTGCGTGCTGTCCTCGAAAAACATCACGCCAAAGCGCGAGATCATCGCATCAAAGCTGCGTGCATCAAAAGCATGGGTCTGCGCATCGGCCTTAAGGCAATTGGCATTCGGATGATCGCGCAGCCGCGCACGGGCCAGCGCCAGCATCGTGTCCGAGATATCAAGCCCCGTCACATGCCCATCTGGCCCTACGATTTGCGCCGCCTGCGCCACGCTCGCCCCCGTGCCACAGCCGACATCCAGCACTCGCGCCCCTTGCGCCAGCGGCGCATGCGCAAAGACAAGATCGTTCACAGGCTGCAACAGCGCGTCCATCTGCGCCTGCAACGCCACCCATTTCTCGCCCGCATCCGTGGTCCAGAATTCTTCCTGATCTGCGTTGGTCATGGTGAGCTCCGGCGGGTTGTGTTGGCGTTAGGGCAGGGTGGTGGTGCTTAGAGGGTCACCCGTAGCGATGGTTCTCGGGCACGCCGGTCGCACTAGTGTACGGGCGCGCCTCTGGCGAATATTATTTTCAGGCGCGCCTCCGGCGGCGACGCCCCGCGCCACCCTCATCCCCGCCCGAGTTGAAGCTCACCTCCGGCAAGGTCACGATCGTGTTCAGGATCGGAAAGGGTTCAACCGAATTGGGAATGGCCGAGGCATTCACGAAATGCTCCTGAAAGCGCGGCTCGATCGCGGTTTCGACCTTGTGGATGCGCCGCACGGTCTCTTCGATCTCGGCCCGTGTGTCGCGGTTCAACAGGGCAATGCGCGCCCCCGTTCCGGCAGCGTTTCCGGCGGAAACCACCTTGTCCAGCGGCGCATCGGGGATCATCCCCAGCACCATCGCGTGCTTGGGCGAGATATGCGCGCCAAAGGCACCGGCCAGCACCACGCGGTCGACTTTCTCGACCCCGAACTTGTCCATCAGCAACCGCGCCCCGGAATAAAGCGCCGCCTTGGCCATCTGGATGGCGCGGATGTCGGGATTGGTGATGGTGATCAGCGGCCCGCCCGTTGCTGTGCCGTCATGCAACACATAGGAATGCGTGCGCCCGTCAGCGACACAGCGTGTCGTGCCCGTCTGGGCCGCGCTGCCGATCAGGCCCGATGCATCCAGCACCCCCGCCAGCCGCATCTCTGCAATGGCTTCGATGATGCCCGACCCGCAAATGCCGGTGATGCCGGAACCAGCGGCGGCGGCGTCAAATCCGTCCTCGTCCGACCACGCGTCCACACCGATGATGCGGAACCGCGGTTCCTTGGTCACGGGGTCGATTTCCACCCGTTCGATCGCGCCAGGCGCGGCGCGTTGGCCCGATGTGATCTGCGCCCCTTCAAAGGCCGGTCCGGTCGGGGATGAACAGGCCAGTACCTTCTCGCGATTGCCCAGCAGGATTTCCGCATTGGTGCCCACATCGACCACCAGCACCAGATCGTCTGACTTGTCCGGTGCCTCGCTCAGTGCCACCGCAGCCGCATCCGCACCCACATGGCCCGCGATACATGGCAACAGATAGACCCGCGCCGAGCGGTGGATGCTCAGGCCCAGATCCTCGGCCCGCAAGCGCAGGGAGTTCGAGGTGGCCAGCGCAAATGGCGCCTGACCCAGTTCGAACGGATCAATGCCAAGGAACAGATGGTGCATGACCGGATTGCAGACAAAGACCGCATCGACGATCAGTTCCTTGTCGATGCCGCCCTCTTCGGCGATCTGGGCGATCATCGCATTCATGCCCTCGCGCACCGCGCGGGTCATTTCATCCGCACCGCCCGAATTCATCATGCCATAGCTGACGCGGCTCATCAGATCCTCGCCAAAGCGGATCTGCGGGTTCATGATGCCGCTCGACGCCACGACCTCGCCGGTCACAAGATCGCACAGATGCCCCGCGATGGTGGTCGACCCAAGGTCCACCGCCAGCCCGTAGATCGTCCCGTCGTAATACCCCGGCCAAAGGTGCATGATGCGCGGCGCGTTCTCGTCATCGCCCAGATGCACGGCGGCGGTCACTTTCCACGCGCCCTTGCGCAACACCGGCTGCAATTGCTGTAGGATATGCAGATCGGCATGGATATTGGTGATGCCCCATTCCGCCTCCAGCGCCGCCACCAACCGCTCGAGGTCGCCCGACGGCTCGTGCATGTCCGGCTCCTGCACCTCGACATAAAACAGCTTGGTGGACGGGTTCATCACGATCTCGCGGGCTTCGGCGCGCTTGCGCACCACCTGCTTGTGCACCTGACTTTCGGCTGGCACGTCGATCACCACATCGCGCTGCACTGTCGCCTGACAGCCAAGGCGACGGCCCTCTTTCAGACCCCGCTTGGATTTGTAGCGCTGCTCGACCGCATTCCATTCCGACAAGGCGTCGCTGGCCACGGTGACCCCGTGTTTCGGGAATTCGCCCACACCCGGTGTGATCTGGCATTTCGAACAGATGCCGCGCCCGCCACAGACGGAATCAAGATCCACCCCCAACTGCCGCGCAGCGGTCAGGATCGGCGTGCCCACCGGAAAACGCCCCCGCTTGCCCGACGGGGTAAAGACGACCAAAGGATCACCGCTCATACAGACCTCGTTTCATGGTTTTGCGCCAACATAGGCCCTGCGCCGAAAAGGGAAAGGCACCTTGCGACATCGCAGCTTCCGACACCGCCATCCGACACGTCCCATGCTTCTTTTCGTCAAAAATACTCTGGGGGGCCCGCAGGGCGGGGGCAACGCCCCCTCGACCTCACCACCGCGCCGCCATCGCCTCAGCCGCGCCGCGCATGAAAGACGAACCCCAGCAGGTTCATCAATACCTGCGCGGCAAGGATCGCGGTGCTACCCGTGGGGTCGTAATCCGGCGCAACCTCCACCAGATCAATGCCGACAATGTCGTGGCGCTTGGCCACGGCCTGCAACATTTCCAGCACATCGTAGTACAGGAACCCACCATGGCTCGGCGTGCCAGTACCCGGCGCAATGGACGGGCAGAACGCGTCGATGTCGATGGTGACATAGACCCGCGCCCGTTCGGGAATATGGGCGATGACTGCATGCGGTCCCATCTGGCGTGCCTGCCGGACCGAGATGATGTCCGACCCCATGGCGCGTGCATCCTCGTAGCCTTCCCGCGCGGTAGAGCTGACATTGCGGATGCCCACCTGCGTCAGGCCGGTGACATAGTCTTGTTCGGCGGCGCGGCGCATCGGGTTGCCGTGCCCGTGCCGCACGCCGTGGCGCTCGTCCACGAAATCCAGATGCGCATCGATTTGCAGCACATGGATATCGCCCTGATCGTCAAAGGCGCGGATGCAGGGGATGTTGATCGAGTGATCGCCGCCAATGGTGACGGGCAGGGCACCGGCGGCAAGGGCGGCGCGCACGCCTGCCTCGATATTGCGGTGCGATCCTTCGGTATCGGTGTGGATAATGTCCGCATCGCCCATATCCACGATCCGCACCGTGTTGGGCAGATAGGTGGCGTCGTCCTCGTGATCATAGGCCCCGCCATGGCCAAAGCTGAACAGGGTCGAGGCCTCGCGCACCGCCCGTGGCCCGAACCGCGCGCCCGAGCGCCACTGCGTGCCCGCGTCAAAAGGCGCACCCAGAATGGCCACATCCGCATCCAGCGCCTCCCAATCCTCCACATAGGGCCGCTTGCCAAAGGTCGAGATGCCGACAAAAGGCAGGTTCAAACGGCCCGTGTCATAGGTGTTCGTCATGGGGTCACGCTCCTGATGCAACTATCTGCGCCCATCTTTGGCGCAGCGCAGGCCGGTTGAAAAGCGTGTGGATGCGGCACGGCTGCGTGGTCTTGGCGAAAACGGCGCGCGCCCTCTTTCCATTCTGGAATGCCCGTGACATACGAAATCGTCAAACGAACCCTCCCCAAGGAGACCCCCATGGAGATTCGCGAGGCACTTACCTTTGATGATGTTCTACTGGTTCCGGCTGCGTCCAGCGTGCTGCCTGCCACGGCTGATACGCGCACGCGGGTGACGCGCTCGATTGCGCTGAACATTCCGCTTCTGAGTTCCGCAATGGACACAGTGACCGAGGCGCGGATGGCCATTGCCATGGCGCAGGCTGGCGGCATGGGTGTGGTACACCGCAACCTTGATGTGGAAACACAGGCGCAGGAAGTGCGGCGGGTCAAACGGTTCGAATCCGGCATCGTCTACAACCCGATCACGCTGCGCCCCGACCAGACACTGGCGGACGCCAAGGCGCTGCAGGAACGCTATCGCGTAACAGGGTTCCCGGTCGTGGACGACGCAGGCCGCGTTGTGGGCATCGTGACCAACCGCGACATGCGCTTTGCCGTCGATGACGCCACACCCGTCTCCGTGATGATGAGCCACGATAACCTCGCCGTATTGGCCGAACCCGCCGACCGCGAGGAAGCGATCAGCCTGATGAAGGCGCGCCGCATCGAAAAGCTGCTGGTGACCGACGGGCAGGGCAAACTGACCGGCCTTCTGACACTGAAGGACACGGAACAGGCGGTTCTGAACCCCACCGCGTGCAAGGATGATCTGGGTCGCTTGCGGGTCGCTGCCGCCTCGACTGTCGGGGATGCAGGGTTTGAACGGTGCGAGGCGCTCGTGGATGCTGGCGTGGACATGATCGTGATCGACACTGCCCACGGCCACTCCGAAGGGGTCGCAGACGCGGTACGCCGCGCCAAGGGGCTGTCCAACGAGGTCCAGATCGTCGCCGGTAACGTCGCCACAGGCGCTGCCACGCGCGCACTGATCGACGCGGGCGCCGATGCGATCAAGGTCGGCATCGGCCCAGGCTCAATCTGCACAACGCGTATGGTTGCGGGCGTCGGGGTGCCACAGTTGACGGCCATCATGGATTGCGCTGCCGCTGCGGGCGAGGTGCCTGTCATTGCCGATGGCGGCATCAAGTTCTCGGGCGATTTCGCCAAGGCCATCGCGGCAGGCGCATCCTGTGCCATGGTCGGGTCGATGATCGCAGGCACCGATGAATCCCCGGGCGAGGTTATTCTCTATCAGGGCCGCAGCTTCAAATCCTACCGCGGTATGGGTAGCCTTGGGGCGATGGCGCGCGGCTCTGCCGACCGTTATTTCCAGAAGGATGCGGCCAGCGACAAGCTGGTGCCCGAAGGGATCGAAGGGCAGGTGCCATACAAGGGTTCCGCCGGTGCGGTTGTGCACCAGCTTGTCGGCGGCTTGCGTGCGGCCATGGGCTATACCGGCTGTGCGACAGTGGACGAGATGCGCAAAAACTGCACCTTCGTGAAGATCACCGGCGCGGGTCTGAAAGAAAGCCACGTGCATGACGTTCAGATCACCCGTGAATCCCCGAACTACCGGATCGGATAAGCAGTGACCAAGCCAAGCGCCCAACCCAACACAAAGCCCGCATCGTGACGCCCGCAGCGCGCGTTTCCGCCGCGATCGAAATCCTCGACCTGATCATCGCGGGTCAGGCAGCGGAGCAGGCTTTGACCCGTTGGGCGCGCGGCAGCCGCTTTGCAGGCTCGGGCGACCGTGCGGCGGTGCGCGATCACGTCTTTGACGCGCTGCGCAACTGGCGCAGTGATGCTGTGCGCGGTGGCGGCACGGACGGGCGGGCGCGGATGCTGGGCCGTTTGCGCGCGCAAGAGGCCGACATTGATGCCTTGTTCACAGGTGACGGACATGCGCCCGCGCCTTTGACACCAGACGAACAAGGCGGCGGGCAATCCCCAAGCGACAAGGGCGACCTTTGGGATTTGCCCGACTGGTTAATCACCGCATTCGAAGCCAGTCTCGGCGATCAGGCCGAGGCCACCGCGCTGGCATTGAAAGAGCGTGCACCAGTCACATTGCGGGTAAATACAGCGCGCACCGATGTGACGACGGCGCAGGCGCGTTTGCTGGCTGACGGCATCGAAACCGTCGCCAATCCGCGTGCCGCCACCTCGCTAACCGTGACCAAAGGTCCGCGCCGCCTGCGCAACAGTTCCGCTTATCTTGATGGGCTGGTCGAGCTTCAGGATGCGGCCAGTCAGGCGGCGATCCTCGGGCTGGAAGGGCGTGGCCGCGCGCTGGATTTCTGCGCAGGGGGCGGGGGCAAATCGCTGGCTTTGGCAGCGCAGGGCTGGGCCGTGACCGCTCATGACATCAACGCCAAGCGTATGGTCGATCTGCCTGCACGTGCAGCGCGCGGGGGGCACGATATTGCGATCTGTCCGCCCGAGGCGTTGGCGAGCGCCGGAGAGTTCGACCTCGTGTTCTGCGACGCGCCCTGTTCGGGTGCCGGCACATGGCGGCGCACGCCCGAGGCGAAGTGGGCGCTGACGCCTGAACGCCTTGATGAATTGCTGGAAATGCAGGCGCAGGTGCTGGATCAGGCAGCGGCGCACGTGTCATCCGCAGGGCGGTTGGTCTATGCGACGTGCTCCGTCCTTGCCGCCGAGAATACCGCACAGATCCAGGCGTTCTTGTCCCGCACATCCGGCTGGCGATTGGCCGCAACGCAAAGCTGGGGCGTGGATGCGTGGGGCGACGGGTTCTTTGTCGCGCAATTGGAACGCACCTGATACGCGCGCTGCTCGCGCCCAATTCAACTTTAAGTTTAGTAGATTTGCCATGTCCTGTGTTATGGATCGTCCATGACACCCGCATTTCCGTGCGGGTTAAGCACCGGTTAACCGTTTTGGCGGCAGAACGGTGTGAACGATTCGAATACGACGGGGGCATTTGTGTCAGACAGCGTTGCTTTGCAGAACAGGTTCGCACGAATGGCCTCAACCAAATCGCAGCGCGCTTACGGCTTGCTTGGCGCTGCGGTCCTGTTCGGGGTGATGGGGTTTCTTGCGCCTGAACCCTTGGTGCAGTCGAGCTTTTGCGCCGCTGCCCTTGCCCTGACAGCGCTCGGGCTGATGGTGACAGTCGCGGGGCGCCGGATGCGGATCGAACAGGATATCGCCCTGTCCGCCATCAAACGCTTTATTGAAAAGGACGGCTCGCCCAGTTTTGTGTGCTCCCATGACGGCGAGGTGCTGCGCGCCAATGCCGCCGCGCGCAAAACCTTTGCGACCCTTCAGGGTGAAACGCTCGCGGGCACGTTGCGCAATACATTCGCCAATCCGGGCGGGATTATCTTTCGTCTGAAGGCCGCCGCGGACGCTGAAAACGGTGCCGCGCAAGAGGATATCGTGACCCGCAAAGGATATGTCCGGCTGGCCGTTCACGCGCTTGACGAGGATCGGTTGCTCTGGCGGCTTGAGGCGGTGTCGGACACGGGGCCGGGTCGCGGGACGGACGGCCCCGGCCTGCCGATGGTCATGATCGGACGCACAGGCGCGATCCTGTATATGAATGACCGCGCGCGCAAACTGGTCGGCTCTCGGGCGAAATCGCTCGACGTGATCTTTACCAGCCTGCCCGTGCGCGACGGCGAGGTGAACGAGATTACAACCGCCAATGGCCCTGCGGAAGTTCTGGCCAGCAAAGTCGACGCAGGTGCTGGGCGCACGGCCGTTTACCTTTTGCCCCCGCCCGACGTGCTAACCGACACGAGCGATCAGCCCGCCACTTGGACCGCGTTCGAGGATTTGCCCGTGCCCTTGGTACGCTTTTCCCCCGATGGCACAGTGCAGGGGTTCAACCGCAAGGGCGCGGACCTTGTCGGGCCGGAACTGGATGTGGGGGTGCATATTACGACCCTGATGGAGGGGTTGGGCCGCCCGATCACCGATTGGCTGGATGAAACAACCTCGGGCCGCGCCGTGCAGCAGTCAGAATTTCTGCGGCTCAAGCGGGCGGATAAAGAGATGTTCGTGCAGGTGGCTCTGAACCGGATGTGTGATCAGGCCGACACCTCCATTGTAGCGGTGCTAGCCGATGCGACCGAGCTAAAGACGTTGGAAGCGCAGTTTGTCCAAAGCCAGAAAATGCAGGCCATCGGCCAGTTGGCAGGCGGCGTGGCCCACGATTTCAATAACCTGCTGACCGCCATCTCGGGCCATTGCGATCTGCTGCTGTTGCGCCATGATCACGGGGATTCTGATTATGGTGATCTTGTGCAAATCAACCAGAACGCAAACCGCGCGGCTGCCCTTGTGGGCCAATTGCTCGCCTTTTCGCGCAAACAGACCCTACGCCCCGAAGAACTGGATTTACGCGACACCATGTCCGATCTGACGCATTTGCTGAACCGCCTGGTCGGGGAAAAGGTGCGGCTGACCCTGACCCACGATCCGGTGCTGAAACCGATCCGTGCCGACAAGCGCCAGCTTGAACAGGTGTTGATGAACCTCGTCGTCAATGCGCGCGACGCCATGCCCAATGGCGGAGAGATCGAGATCGAGACGGAATGCGTTTCCCTCTCCGAACCGCTGGAACGGGATCGTGTGAGCGTGCCCGCGGGGGATTACGTCTGCCTGCGCGTGATGGACGCGGGCATGGGCATCCCGCCCGACAAGCTGCAAAAAGTGTTCGAGCCGTTTTATACGACCAAACGCACGGGCGAGGGGACAGGGCTGGGTCTATCCACCGCCTACGGCATCGTCAAACAGACAGGCGGGTTCATCTTTGTCGACAGCGCCGTCGGGAAAGGCACCACATTTACCATCATGTTCCCCGTCCTTGAAGGAAGCGTTGCCGCCCCCGTGGCCGAACCCAAACCCGAACCGAAGCTTGAGCCGAAACACGGCGAAGGTGTCATTCTTCTGGTCGAAGATGAGGCCCCCGTGCGCGCCTTTGCCAGCCGCGCATTGCGCCTGCGCGGCTACACCGTCCTCGAAGCGGATTCAGCCGAAGCGGCATTGAAAACACTCGAAGATATTGACCTGAACGTCGACCTTTTTGTCACGGATGTCGTCATGCCAGGTAAGGACGGCCCAAGCTGGGTGCGCGAGGCGCTAAAGGTCCGGCCCGAAGTGCGGGTGGTGTTTGTGTCGGGCTATACCGAGGACAGGCTGAACAACCAGAAAGACAGCATTCCGAACTCCGTGTTCCTGCCCAAACCATTCTCGTTGAATGATCTGGCCGAGACTGTGCACAGCCAACTTCACTAGAACGCAGGCTCAGGCCGAGGGGATGGAGTCGTAAAGGTCGAATTCTTCGGCAAATTTCCGGCGAAAGCGTTGCTCCACATCCGCCGACAGGTTCACCGGAAGGGCAGGCGAGACATTGGCCCGTTCCAGTTCAAATTCAACGCCGAGCCGTTCTGTTAGAAATGTTTGCAGCCGGTCCTGCTCCTCATATCGGAACAGGTGCGTCACACCGGTGCCGTTCGGCTGGCTTTCCAGAAACTTGAACTGGCTCCCCACATCCGCAAATGCGGGCTTTTTCCCCTTCATATAGGCCAGCACAAAATCATCAAAGCTGATACCTTCGGTTGAATTCGGTTTGCCCTGCATGAATGGCCGCTGTCGGTACCGCCACCAGCTTCCCAGCCAGCTGATCGGTTCGCGCATCACCGCCATGACTTCCAGTTCGGTGTCGCATACTTTCAGAAACATGGGCCGCACAAACCGGTTGTAGCGATAAACCGGCGCGTGCTTTAGCATTGGTGGCTCGGAAATCACCAGATCCGCGTAATCGCGCAGCGCCGCTTCGTACGCCGTCGTGCCGGTTTTCGGGACCGACAGGAAAGCCAACTTTGCCTTGTAAAAAACCAACACCTACGCTGCACCGCCCGTTGTCATTCCGTCATTTCCGGCAATCCGGTCCTATTTCTTGCGCCAGTTTTCCCGCGTGGGGCCATCTGAACAATGCAACCAACTAGAATTGCCTTCCAGGTTTGTAGTGGCCTTTCTCGCGATCTTTCAAGTGTCCAAATCCTGCGGGTGCGTGCCAGCGGCAATTGTATCTCGCACGGTCTTCTCACAACGGAATGGAGAAATGGATAGGCATTCATCAACCGTTAACCTGACTGTCCTAGCTTTGATCCATACCCATTCAGACGCCTATCCTCATCGGCGCGGGCCATAACCCCGAAGGAAGGAAAGAGAGAAAAAGATTGAAATGTTCTCGGTTTGGTCCCATATGGAACGCAAGGGGAACAGAATGACACAAGCGGCAGCGATTGCCGCCCCCATGCGGGTGTGACACAAAGGACAAAATTCATGGCAATGGCAGACCTTTTGACAATGACAGACAAAAAATCAGCAGACAAACAGAAGGCGCTCGACAGCGCATTGGCTCAGATCGAACGTCAGTTCGGCAAGGGGTCCATCATGAAGCTGGGCGACAAAGGTGCCGTGATGGATATCACTGCCAGTTCGACCGGATCGCTTGGCCTTGATATCGCATTGGGCATTGGTGGCCTGCCGATGGGCCGTATCATTGAGATCTATGGCCCTGAATCGTCGGGTAAAACCACGCTGACCCTGCACTGCGTTGCAGAGCAGCAAAAGAATGGCGGTGTCTGTGCGTTTGTGGACGCCGAGCACGCCCTTGACCCGCAATATGCGAAGAAGCTTGGCGTTAACCTTGACGAGTTGCTGATCTCGCAACCCGACACGGGTGAGCAAGCATTGGAGATTACGGACACGCTGGTCCGCTCCGGTGCTGTGAATATGGTTGTTGTCGATTCGGTTGCCGCACTGACGCCCAAGTCGGAACTTGAAGGTGATATGGGCGACAGCAGTGTTGGCGTTCAGGCTCGTTTGATGAGCCAAGCCATGCGCAAACTGACCGGTTCCATCAGCCGCAGCAACTGTATGGTCATCTTCATCAACCAGATCCGGATGAAAATCGGCGTCATGTTCGGCTCGCCCGAAACGACGACCGGGGGCAACGCGCTCAAGTTCTACTCCTCGGTGCGTCTCGATATCCGCCGCATCGGTGCGTTGAAGGATCGTGACGAAGTGGTCGGCAACGCGACCCGCGTTAAGGTCGTCAAGAACAAGGTGGCACCGCCCTTTAAGCAGGTCGAATTCGACATCATGTATGGCGAAGGTATCTCCAAAATGGGTGAGCTGCTGGATCTGGGCGTGAAGGCTGGCGTGGTCGAAAAGTCCGGCTCTTGGTTCAGCTATGGGGACGAGCGGATCGGGCAGGGGCGTGAGAATGCCAAGACCTACCTGAAAGAAAACTCTCGTATCTCGATGGAGATCGAGGACAAGATCCGCGCTGCCCATGGTCTTGATTTCGATATGAGCGATGCGGAAAAGACCGGCGACGACGATATCCTTGAAGCGTAACGCCGATCTTCCGCCGCTCAGGTTCCCACGATCCTGAGGTGAAGACGGCCTAAAAAAAGAGATAGGGTGATGCTCATGCGTCACCCTGTTTCGTTTGTGGACAGTGGCGCGTCACGGAGATATGTCAAAGCGATCCCGAAGACGCCCAAGGTTTGTCCTATGCCATCTCTTAACGATATCCGTTCAACATTCCTGAATTACTTTGAAAAACAGGGACATGCTGTTGTCCCGTCCAGCCCGCTTGTGCCACGCAACGATCCGACGCTGATGTTTGTCAATTCGGGCATGGTGCAGTTCAAGAACCTGTTCACGGGTGTCGAGAAACGCGACTACCAACGCGCGACGTCGGCACAGAAATGTGTGCGCGCGGGCGGCAAGCACAACGATCTGGACAATGTAGGCTATACGGCACGCCACCACACTTTTTTCGAGATGCTGGGGAACTTCAGTTTCGGCGACTACTTCAAGGAAGAGGCGATACCGTTCGCGTGGAACCTGATCACGGGTGAGTTCGGCATTCCCAAGGAACGGCTGTATGTGACCGTCTATCACACCGACGACGAAGCCTATAACATCTGGAAAAAGCTCGGGATTCCGGAAGGGCGGATTATCCGCATCGCGACCTCTGACAATTTCTGGCAAATGGGCCCGACCGGTCCTTGCGGTCCGTGCACTGAAATTTTCTATGACCATGGCGAACATATTTGGGGTGGCCCTCCCGGTAGTCCCGAGGAAGATGGCGACCGTTTTATCGAGATCTGGAATATCGTTTTCATGCAGAACGAGCAGTTCGAAGACGGCTCGATGATTGATCTGGACATGCAGTCGATCGACACCGGCATGGGGCTGGAACGGATCGGCGCGCTGCTGCAAGGCAGCCATGACAACTATGACACCGACCTGTTCAAATCGCTGATCGAAGCGTCCGCCGATGCCACCAATGTTGCGCCCTATGGCGACCAGAACGTGCACCACCGCGTGATCGCCGATCACCTGCGGTCGACCTCGTTCCTGATTGCGGATGGCGTGATGCCGTCCAATGACGGGCGCGGTTATGTGCTGCGCCGGATCATGCGGCGCGCGATGCGCCATGCGCATCTGCTGGGGGCGAAAGACCCTGTGATGTACCGCCTTGTGCCCGCATTGGTCCGTCAGATGGGCGCGGCCTATCCCGAATTGGGGCAGGCGCAGGCCCTGATCACCGAGACGCTGCAAGCCGAGGAAACGCGGTTCAAGCAAACGCTTGAGCGAGGGTTGAAACTGCTTGAGGATGAAGTTGGCGGGCTGGATGACGGCGCCGATCTGCCAGGTACGGCGGCGTTCAAGCTTTATGACACTTATGGGTTCCCGCTCGATCTGACGCAGGATGCGCTGCGTGAACAGGGCCGCGGTGTGGACACGGATGGTTTTGATGCGGCCATGGCCGAACAAAAGGCCAAGGCCCGCGCGGCGTGGTCCGGTTCGGGCGAGGCGGCGGATGCGACCGTCTGGTTCGACGTGGCCGAAGCGCATGGCAGCACAGATTTCCTTGGGTACGACACCGAAACTGCCGAAGGGCAGATCGTTGCCGTTGTGCAAAACGGCGCGCAAATTGATGGCGCGGACGCGGGTGAAGAAATCCAAATCGCGCTGAACCAGACGCCGTTTTATGCCGAAAGCGGTGGGCAAGTTGGCGATACGGGCGTGATCCGTACCGAAAACGGCACGGCTGACATTACGGATACCCGCAAGACGGCGGACGTATTCGTGCACATCGCAAAAGTCACAAAAGGACGCATTTCCAAAGGGGAAGCTGCCGTTCTTGAAGTGGATCACAGCCGCCGCACCGCGATCCGTGCCAACCACTCAGCCACGCACTTGCTGCACGAGGCTCTGCGCGGCGCATTGGGGGATCACGTGGCACAGCGCGGGTCGTTGAATGCGCCGGATCGTTTGCGCTTTGACTTCTCGCACGGCAAGGCGCTGAGCGCGGATGAACTCGCCAAGGTCGAGGCAGAGGTGAACGCCTATGTCCGGCAGAACGGCGCGGTTGAAACCCGTATCATGACGCCGGATGACGCGCGCGCCCTTGGTGCGCAGGCGCTGTTTGGCGAGAAATACGGCGACGAGGTACGCGTAGTGTCCATGGGCGCGCAGGCCGGTTCCGGTAAGGGAACGGGCGGGGACACCTATTCGCTGGAACTGTGCGGCGGCACCCATGTGCGCCAGACCGGCGATATCGGCGCCTTTGTGGTGCTGGGCGATAGTGCCTCGAGCGCGGGCGTGCGCCGGATCGAGGCGCTGACCGGCGCGGTCGCATTGGACTATCTGCGCGGTCAGGAGGCGCTGCTGTCGCTTGTGGCGGGTGATCTCAAGACGCAGGCGCAGGATGTACCGGCCCGCGTCAAGGCGCTGCTGGACGAGCGTAAGGCACTGGCGGGCGAGGTGGCGCAATTGCGTCGCGAACTGGCCATGTCCGGTGGCGCGCAGGCCGCGCCCGAAGCGGAAAGCATCAACGGCGTGTCTTTCCTTGCGCAGGTGTTGACCGGCGTGACGGGCAAGGATTTGCCCGCGCTGATCGACGAGCACAAATCGCGACTTGGCAGCGGTGCCATCCTGTTGATCGCGGAAAATGACGGCAAGGTCGCCGTGGCCGCAGGTGTCACCGATGATGCGACCAGCACGGTCAGCGCGGTTGATCTGGTCAAAGCCGCCGTGGCCGAACTGGGCGGTAAAGGTGGCGGTGGACGCCCCGATATGGCCCAAGGCGGGGCCAAGGATATCGCAAACGCAGATGCCGCAATCGCGGCGGCCAAAACTGTCCTAGGAGGATAAGATGCCAGCACTTTGGATCGCACATGTCACCGTCACCGACGAAGAGGCATACAAGAAATACGCCGCAGGCGCGACGGTCGCCATTGCCGAGCACGGGGGGGAATTCATCGCCCGTGGTGGTCGCTATGTGCAGCTGGAAGGCAAGGAACGCCCGCGCAATGTGGTGGCGCGCTTTCCCGACGTGGAAACGGCGGAAAAATGTTACCACTCGGATGCGTATCAGGCGGCACTGGCCTTTGCCCGCGACGCGTCCGAGCGCGAACTGGTGATCGTGGAAACAACCGCGTAAGACACACGTACCACGCCCACAAAAATCAGAACGAAGGCTTCTTGGCCTTCGTATTCTTCTCCATCGTTTTGACATCCTGCGGCGGCTTTTTCTTGGCCGCCTGATACCACTGATAGCTGACTTTCTTCTTTTCCTTGATGATCGGCAGCTGCTTTTTGCATTCCGCCTGGATCGAGGCGAGATAGCGGCTGATCATCTGGGCATTCTTCAAAAACGCTGTGCAATCCGCCGACAAGGCAGCGAATTTCGACGCGTGTGCCTTCAGCTTGGGTTCCTTGGCGCAGGCCTGAAAGAATTTGCTGAGCGCCTGACCATGACGCACGGACAGGTTCGCCTCGGCCAGCAGCCTGTCGGCATGGGGCATGAAGGCCTGAATTTCATCAACGTCATAGCCCAGCCGCGAATCCCGCTGGCGCAGCACCTCGACATAGGACGCCATCGCCTTGCTATATTCCGGGCTTTTCGCGCCCTTGCGGATCAGGGCCGCTTTGGCGCGCACCCATGCCTCCATCGACGCGGCATCGTCAATTTTATTCTCATAGGTGTATTTGGATTGCGCCACTGCCTTTAGCGGCTTGATGAACTTCTCCGTGGACGCAAGTGCGGTGGCGACATCTTTGGTCAAGCACAGCTTGGCCTCTTTATCAGTGAAATTACTGGGCCGACCACTTTTAAGGCGCACCACCTTGTCGTGATACGCCTTGAGCGAATAGCTTTGCCCGCTTTCTGCGAACTTGCGCAGGTTTATTATGGTCTTTGTCCAAATGGCTGACATGCCGCGCTTACCTGACTGTGATAAAAAAATAGTGGAAAATTATGTTCTTAGATCACAAAGGTTAACACAGTGCGCAACGTTTACAAGCCGCGCGAAAAGATCCGCGCGGCCCGTTTGGCAGCTTGCGATAAATTCGGGCGCGTTCGGCGCGCCCGTCAGATGCGGTGATCAGCCGGCCTTGGCCATGCGTTTACGCTCGTGCGGGTCCAGATAGCGCTTGCGCAGACGGATCGCGTTGGGCGTCACTTCGACCAGTTCGTCGTCGTCGATATAGGCAATCGCCTCTTCCAGCGACAGGGTGATCGGCGTGGTCAAACGGACCGCTTCGTCGGTGCCGCTGGCACGAACGTTGGTAAGTTTCTTACCTTTGAGCGGGTTCACCTCAAGATCGTTTTCGCGGCTGTGTTCGCCGATGATCATACCGGTATAGACGTCTGCCTGCGCACCGATCATCATCTTGCCACGGTCCTCGAGGTTCCACAGGGCGAAGGCGACCGAGGTGCCATTCTCCATTGAGATCAGAACGCCAGCGCGACGGCCCGGGATCGGACCCTTGTGCGGTGCCCAGTCGTGGAAGACGCGGTTGATGACGCCTGTGCCGCGTGTATCGGTCAGGAATTCCCCGTGATAGCCGATCAGGCCGCGCGACGGTACATGGGCCACAATGCGGGTTTTGCCAGCGCCTGCTGGCTTCATCTCGACCAGTTCGCCCTTGCGCACGCCGGTCAGCTTTTCGATGACCGCGCCGGAATATTCGTCATCCACGTCGATTGTGGCTTCTTCGATGGGTTCGTGGCGCACGCCGTCGATTTCACGGAACAGAACCTGTGGGCGCGAGATCGACAATTCGAACCCTTCGCGGCGCATGTTCTCGATCAGAACGCCCATTTGCAATTCGCCACGGCCTGCGACTTCGAACGCGTCGCCGCTTGGCGTGTCGCTGACTTTGATGGCGACGTTGGATTCGGCTTCTTTCAGCAGGCGGTCACGGATGACGCGGCTTTGGACTTTCTTGCCGTCGCGGCCCGCCAGTGGGCTGTCGTTGATGCCGAATGTCACGGTGATGGTGGGCGGATCAATCGGCTGGGCAGGGA
Organism: Tateyamaria sp. 7Alg 36; assembly: GCF_059882455.1. Classification (NCBI taxonomy): domain Bacteria; kingdom Pseudomonadati; phylum Pseudomonadota; class Alphaproteobacteria; order Rhodobacterales; family Roseobacteraceae; genus Tateyamaria; species Tateyamaria sp. 7Alg 36. The sequence continues at coordinate 365,541 of NZ_CM187613.1, forward strand.
TCGCTTCGGTCACCGACGCGTCGGCCAGCGTGTCGGCCACGGTGGCTTTTGTCATGCCCGCGATGGACACGATGTCGCCCGCTTCGGCGGTTTCGATGGCGGTTTGTTCCAGCCCACGGAAGGCGAGGATTTTGGTGCAGCGGAAGTTTTCGATCAGCGTGCCGTCGCGCGACATCGCTTTGATCGTCTGACCCGCCTTGAGGGTGCCGGATTCGACACGACCTGTCAGCAGACGACCCAAGAACGGATCACCGCCCAGCGTTGTTGCCAGCATGGTGAAGGGTTTGTCGGTGTCTGCGATCTGCGCGGGGGCAGGGACGTGATCAAGGATCAGGTCGAACAGGGCGTCCAGACCGTCACGCTTGCCGTCCAGTTCGAAATCGGCCCAACCGGCGCGGCCCGAGGCGTACATGGACGGGAAGTCCAGTTGTTCATCCGTGGCGTCAAGGCTGGCAAACAGGTCGAAACATTCGTCCAGCGCACGGTCGGGTTCGCCATCGGGCTTGTCGACCTTGTTGACGACGACGATGGGGCGTAGGCCCAGTTTCAACGCTTTGGACGTCACGAACTTGGTCTGTGGCATCGGGCCTTCGGCCGCATCGACCAGCAGGACAACACCGTCCACCATGGACAGGATACGCTCAACCTCGCCACCAAAGTCGGCGTGGCCGGGGGTGTCGACGATGTTGATGCGTGTGCCTTTCCACTCGACCGAGGTCGGCTTGGCAAAGATGGTGATCCCGCGCTCGCGCTCAAGGTCGTTGCTGTCCATCGCCCGTTCGGTGGTGGCTTGGTTTTCGCGGTAGGTGCCAGACTGTTTCAGCAGTTCGTCCACTAGCGTGGTTTTGCCATGGTCAACGTGAGCGATGATGGCGATGTTGCGCAGTTCCATTTCGGACCTCTTGTACGGATTATAACCCGGACGGTCCGAGTCTGTTGTGCGCGCCATATAGCGCCGCGATGCAGAAAGAAAGCCCTAGCGCACCTGACCGCTGCGTCCTTAGTGCGTTGAGCTGTGCGAGAAGAGCTGAATGACCACAATTCCGCCGATAATCATCGCCAGACCCAGAACCGCAGGCAGATCAAGGCGCTGGCCGAAGACCACCCAACCGATCAGCGCGATCAGCATAATGCCCAGACCCGACCACAGCGCATAGGCGATGCCGACCGGAATATGTTTCAGCACGATGCTCAGGAAAAAGAACGCGACCCCATAGGCGATCACCACCAGAACCGAGGGCCAGAACCGCGTGAACTGCGCGCTGGCCTGTAGGGCCGTGGTGCCGATCGTCTCGGCGGCGACCGCGAGAAAGAGGAAAAGATAGGTCAGCGGCATGATGGCTCCGGTTCGGGTTCTGCGATGTGTCTAGTGCGCGCAGGGACGCTGCGGCAATCCGTGGGGCGCGCTGCGATTGGCAGGCGGCCCTGTGCTGGGTCAGGTGGCGATATAGCGGTCGCGGCGGTGGTTGAACGTGATGATCAGGTTCAGCACCAGCGCGCCCAACAACGACCATGCCACACTTTCAATCGGGAACAGCAGCGCCGCAATGGCAAAGATCACCGCGTCGGCAATCAGTTGCACATATCCCGCCTTGAACCCCGTCGTGTCCTGCACCAGCAGCGCCACAACCCCCAGCCCGCCTAGCGAGCCGTTGTGGCGGAACATGACCAGCAATCCGGTGCCCACCAGCGCCCCGAACACCACCGCGCCCACGCCGGGGTGCAGGTGGTCAAGCGTCAGGCCCAGCGGCAGCACCTCGGTCAAGAGCGACAGGGCGGTGACCGTGCCCAGTGATTTGAGCGTGAAGGCAACGCCAAGCCGCCGGTAGGCCAGCCAGTAAAACGGCAGGTTCACCACGAAAAAGGCCAACCCGAAGGACCAACCGGTCAGATAGCTGATGATAACGGCAATGCCTGCGGTCTGGCCGGTAATCAGCCCCGCATGGGTCAGAAACACCATGCCCAGCCCGCACATCAACACGCCAAGGCCCAGCCCTTGGGCGTCCTCAAGTGCGGTGTGTTTCAAGGGGTTGGCAGTGCGCGTTTCCATGAATGCACCGCTAAGACAAACGGCGCGCGGGGTAAAGCCTGTGTGAATGTGAAAAGGCCCGCACGATGGCGGGCCTTTTGCAAATGGGTGGGGAACGGGCAGGCGGCGCTTAACCTGCCAGCGCCGCGTTCAGGTTCTCGTCAATCTTCTCAAGGAAACCCATCGTGGTCAGCCAGCCCTGATCGGGGCCGACCAGCAGCGCGAGATCTTTGGTCATGTGGCCGCTTTCCACGGTGTCCACGATCACCTTTTCCAGCGTTGTGGCGAAATCCATCAGTGCTGTGTTGTTGTCCAGCTTGGCGCGGTGCTTGAGCCCGCCGGTCCATGCATAAATCGACGCGATGGAGTTGGTCGAGGTCTGCTGCCCCGCCTGATGCTGGCGGTAGTGGCGGGTGACGGTGCCGTGCGCGGCCTCGCTTTCCACAATCTTGCCATCGGGGGTCATCAACTGGCTGGCCATCATCCCGAGAGAGCCGAAGCCTTGCGCCACCACATCGGACTGCACGTCGCCATCGTAGTTCTTGCAGGCCCAGACGAACTTGCCGTTCCACTTGATCGCGCAGGCGACCATGTCGTCAATCAGGCGGTGTTCGTACCAGATACCGGCCTCTTCAAAGGCGTCCTTGAACTCGGCCTTATAAACCTCGTCAAAGATTTCGAGGAAACGGCCATCATATTGTTTCAAAATGGTATTCTTGGTGGATAGGTAGACGGGCCAGCCAAGGTTCAGACCATAGTTCAACGAGGCACGCGCGAAGTCGTAGATCGACTTGTCGATATTATACATCGACATGAACACGCCGGGACCATCAGCCTTGTAGACCTCGCGTTCGTCCACAGTGCCGTCTTCGCCAACGAACTTCATGGTCAGCGTACCAGCGCCGGGGAACTTCATGTCGGTGGCCTTGTACTGGTCACCAAAGGCGTGACGCCCGACCACAATCGGCGCTGTCCATCCGGGGACAAGGCGGGGGACGTTTTTGCAGATAATCGGCTGGCGGAAGATCACGCCGCCAAGGATGTTGCGGATCGTGCCGTTGGGGCTGCGCCACATTTTCTTGAGACCGAATTCCTCGACCCGTCCTTCGTCCGGCGTGATGGTCGCGCATTTCACCGCGACGCCGACCTCTTTGGTCTTTTCGGCCGCGTCGATGGTGATCTGGTCGTCGGTCTCGTCGCGGGACTGGATGCTCAGATCGTAATAGAGCAGGTCAATGTCCAGATAGGGTAGGATCAGCTTTTGCTTGATGAAATCCCAGATGATGCGGGTCATTTCATCGCCATCCATCTCGACGATGGGGTTCTCCACTTTGATCTTGGTCACGTGGGCATCCTTTTACATGTGTCGTCGGGGTCTTTGAGCGGCCATAGCGCAGAAACCGGCCCGAAAAAACCCTGTCTGCGGGGCGGGCCTGTATATTTCCTTACCAAATTCGGGTCGGGCCACAAAGAACCGTGATCGTGCCACAATTTTGTCCAGACTTCGCGTCATAAGCGAGGTCCGGACGATAGACGCCGGTGCTTTCGGTCTCTGCTCGGACCTGCACCGGTCAAGAGGCCACAGCGCAATGCGACTGTGGCCTCTCGTCCGGCTTTGCATTTTTGGTGATAGATCTTGGCGGCGCAAATCAGCGCGCTGATCCAGTTACGTGTCGGGATTGGCCGCTTTGTGCGACTTGAGCTTTTGCGCAAGAAAACGGCGGCCCGCATCATTGGCCATGCGTGTGCGCACCGCAGTCAGGAACGCTTCTTCGAGGGTCTGGGACGACGCGCCAAGCACGTCGCCCACTTGCATAAACAAACGGTCGTCGCCGACCTCGTTCTGCACGGCCAAGCATTCCTCGGCCAGTTTGTTGGCCATTTCGATGACGACGGGGTCCGCCATCAGCGCGAGGTCTCGGTCAGGCGGCGTTTGACGTAATCGGTGGTGTTGCCGATCAGCGTGTCGAGGTGGGGTTCTTCAAAGAAGTGGCCCGCGCCTTCGACTTCGGTGTGGGTGATCGTGATGCCCTTTTGCTCGTGCAGCTTGTTCACCAGATTGACCGTGTCGGCGGGCGGTGCCACGCGGTCAGCCGTGCCGTTGATGATCAGACCCGACGACGGGCAGGGTGCGAGGAACGAGAAGTCGTACATGTTCGCAGGGGGCGAGACGCTGATGAAGCCCGTGATCTCGGGGCGGCGCATCAAAAGCTGCATGCCGATCCACGCGCCAAAGCTGAAGCCCGCGACCCAGCAATGTTTGGAGTTGTTGTTCATCGACTGGAGGTAATCCAGCGCCGAGGCCGCATCGGACAGTTCGCCGATGCCCTGATCGTATTCACCTTGCGAGCGTCCGACACCGCGGAAGTTAAATCGCAGAACGGTGAACCCCATATTGAAGAACGCATAGTGCATCGCATGAACCACCTTGTGATTCATCGTGCCGCCAAACTGCGGATGCGGGTGCAGAACGATGGCGATTGGCGCGTCACGTTCCTTTTGTGGGTGATAGCGGCCCTCTAGGCGGCCTTCGGGTCCGGGAAAAATCACCTCGGGCATATTATAGTGTCCTGTCTAGTCTTTTTGGCGTGCCGAAATTCTTGACGAATTTTATCGGATACCTTAGAACGGTTCTAATTCAATGCGCGGGATCTGTCCCGTGCGGTCGCAAAGCATGTATGGCCTTCGGGCGCGCACGTCAATCGGGGGCGTTTGGGAATGAAACTGTCAACCAAGGGTCGTTATGCGATGGTCGCCCTCAGCGACATCGCGCTGCAACCGTCCGACAAGTTGGTATCGCTGGGCGATATCTCGATGCGGCAGGATATCTCGCTGCCCTATCTGGAGCAGTTGTTCGTCAAGTTGCGCCGCGCCGATCTGGTGGCGTCGGTGCGCGGGCCGGGGGGTGGGTACAGGCTGACGCGGCCCCCGTCGGAGATCCGCGTGTCGGACATTCTGGCGGCTGTGGATGAGAAAGTGGACGCCATGCACAAAGGGGCAGGGGCGTCTGGCGCGGCGTCGGGGTCGCGCGCGCAGTCGCTGACCAACCGCTTGTGGGAAGGGCTGTCGGCCCATGTCTATGTGTTTTTGCACCAGACCCGCCTTTCGGATGTGATCGACAACGATTTGGCCCCTTGTCCTGCGGTGCCGAACCTGATGGCGGTGGTGGATGAGAACTGAGTGTTGTGGGGGCCAGCCCCCACGCCCCCGGAGTATTTTTGACGAAAAGAAGTATGGCCGATGAGCCGTGTCTATCTGGATCATAATGCGACGACGCCATTAAGGGCCGAGGCGCGCGCCGCGATGGTTGAGGCGATGGATGTGGTGGGCAATCCGTCTTCTGTGCATGCCGAAGGGCGTTCGGCCAAGATGTTGGTGGAGCGTGCGCGGGTGCAGGTTGCCAAACTGGTGGGCTGTTTGCCGACGCAGGTGGTTTTTACAGGTTCGGCCACCGAGGCGGCGGCGCTGGCGGTTGCGCAGAAGGGGCGGTTCAGTGATCGGTTCGCGGCGCTGCCGACGGAACATGATTGTGTGCATGTCTGGAGCGAGGTGGAACTGCCAGCAGCGGTGGATGGCGCTGGTTTGCCCGATGCGGCAGCGGCGGCGCAACTGGACGCGTGGGTTGCGCAAGGGGCGTCGGGTGATGCGCCAGCGGCGTTGGTCGCAATTTCGGCTGCCAATAGCGAGACTGGCGTGATGCAGCCGGACGCTACGGTGGTTGCCAACGGGCTAGCCGGTGATGTGCCTTATGCAGTCCTGTGTGACATCACGCAGATGGCGGGCAAGGTGCCGGTTGCCTATGAAAGCGACAAGCGCCCTGCCTTTATGATCCTGTCGGCGCACAAGCTGGGCGGGCCGGCAGGGGTTGGCGCGCTGATCAACTTTACCCGTGACGATCCCGAGGCGATGTTGCGCGGTGGTGGTCAGGAAATGGGGCGACGTTCGGGCACGGAAAACGTCATCGGGATCGCCGGATTTGGCGCGGCAGCCAAGGCGGCAGCGCGTGACGTGGCGGCAGGAAAATGGGCGCGGGTCGAGAAACTTAGAAATATTCTAGAAACGGCTCTTGAGGCTGCGTCGAATACGACTATTTTCGTCGGGAAAGATGCGGCGCGTTTGCCGAACACATCCTGCTTTGCCACGGCGGGGTGGAAGGGCGAAACACAGGTGATGCAAATGGATCTTGCCGGATTCGCGATTTCGGCGGGATCGGCCTGTTCCAGTGGCAAGGTCAAGGCCAGCCGTGTGCTGACTGCGATGAGCTTGGGGCATGTGGCCGGTGATGCCGTGCGCGTGTCACTGGGGCTGGAAACCCGCGAAGAAGATGTTATGCGCTTTGCCGAAGTCTGGGCGCAAAAGTTGAAGAAACACGAGGCACGCGCTGTCTGAGCGCGAAGCACGAGGGGAAATGTCTGATATGGACAATGTTGTAGATGATGTCGTCGTCAAGGAAGGCGTCGATCAGGAAACGGTTGATGCGGTACGCGAAGTCGGTGGGGCCTATAAATACGGCTGGGCCACGGACATCGAGATGGAGTACGCGCCCAAGGGCCTGTCCCCCGATATCGTGCGGTTGATCTCGGAGAAGAACGAAGAGCCGGAGTGGATGCTGGAATGGCGTCTGGCCGCTTACGAGCGTTGGCTGGAAAAGAAAGAGCCCAAATGGGCGATGGTCGATTATCCTGAAATCGATTTTCAGGACCAGTATTACTATGCGCGCCCCAAATCGATGGAGGTCAAGCCGAAGTCTTTGGACGAGGTCGACCCCAAGCTGCTGGAAACATATGCAAAACTCGGCATTCCGCTGAAAGAGCAGATGATTTTGGCCGGTGTTGAAGGTGCCGAGGACCTGACCGACCAGCCGCGCAAAGTGGCTGTGGATGCGGTGTTCGACTCGGTCTCTGTCGGTACAACCTTTCAGGAAGAGCTGAAAAAGGCCGGTGTGATCTTCTGTTCGATCTCCGAAGCGATCAAAGAACACCCCGAACTGGTCAAGAAATACCTCGGGTCCGTCGTGCCGGTCAGCGACAACTACTATGCGACGCTGAACTCGGCCGTGTTCTCGGACGGTTCGTTTGTTTACGTCCCGCCGGGCGTGCGCTGCCCGATGGAACTGTCCACCTATTTCCGCATCAATGCGGAAAACACGGGCCAGTTCGAACGGACGCTGATCATCGCGGACAAGGGGTCTTATGTCTCCTACCTCGAAGGGTGCACCGCGCCGCAGCGTGACATCGCGCAATTGCATGCCGCTGTGGTCGAGATCATCATCGAAGAAGACGCCGAGGTGAAATACTCCACCGTGCAGAACTGGTTCCCCGGGGACGAGAACGGCAAGGGCGGCATTTATAACTTCGTGACCAAGCGGGCCGATTGCCGTGGCGACCGTGCCAAGGTGATGTGGACGCAGGTTGAAACCGGATCGGCAGTGACATGGAAATACCCGTCGTGCATTCTGCGGGGCGACGATACCCAAGGCGAGTTCTATTCCATCGCCATCGCCAACAATATGCAGCAGGCCGATACCGGCACCAAAATGATCCACTTGGGCAAGAACACCAAGTCGCGCATCGTGTCCAAGGGCATCAGCGCGGGCAAGGCGCAGAACACATATCGCGGTCTTGTGTCCATGCACCCCAAGGCGAAGAACTCGCGCAACTATACCCAGTGCGACAGTTTGCTGATCGGGGATAAATGCGGGGCGCACACAGTCCCGTATATCGAGGTCAAGAACAACTCCTCGCGCGTAGAGCACGAGGCGACGACCTCCAAGGTGGATGACGACCAACTGTTCTATTGCCGCAGCCGTGGCATGGACGAGGAAGAAGCCGTGGCGCTGGTTGTGAACGGGTTCTGCAAGGACGTGTTGCAGGCGCTGCCGATGGAATTTGCCATGGAAGCACAACAGCTTGTAGCGATTTCGCTGGAAGGCTCGGTGGGCTAACCCATGACAGATCAGCGCAACGATCAGACGGGCGAGGGCGGGAACGCGGCTGCATCTGCGGGTGTGGCGCGGTCCATGGTGCTTGCTGTTCTGGGCGGTGCGCTGCTGGGCTGTGTGGTCGCCTTGGTGGTGAACACGGATTACGCGGTGGCCTTTGCCCTTGGCGGGGCGATGGTGGGCGGGGCGGCCAATGTGGCGCGGTTCCTGCTGGCCTCGGGCGATGATCAGAACGGGCGGGGCGCATGATCTTTCTGCTGGCGCAACAATCGGCGGGCATCGCCATCGGCACCTTTATCGGTGTGTGCATCGGCTTGTTCTCGCGGCGTCGTCGCGGAGGGTCGGACTGGCTGCTGGGCGGGTCGATTCTGCTGACGGCTGCGGTCGCCGCACTGGGCGCGCTGGTCGTGGCGATGACCATCAACTACCTGATAGGAGCAAGCGCATGATCCTGACAACCACACCTTCGGTCGAAGGGTTCAAGATCACCGATTATCGCGGCATCGTCGTGGGCGAGGCGATCATGGGCGCAAACGTCGTGCGCGATTTGTTTGCCGGTATCACGGACATCATCGGCGGCCGCTCGGGCGTGTACGAGACCAAGCTGCAGGATGCCCGCGAAACAGCAATGAACGAATTGGAACACCGCGCCAAAGCCCTTGGCGCGAATGCGGTGATCGGGATCGATCTGGATTACGAAGTGGTGGGGGATTCGATGCTGATGGTATCGGTCTCGGGCACCGCTGTCGTTCTGGGTTAGGCCGGATCAGCCAAGATAAAAATCACGGGCGCCCCGAATGGGGGAACGGCCCCAGACATGATGAATGAGGAAGAAAAATGCTGACGATCAAAGACTTGCACGTAAAACTTGAAGAAGAAGACAAGCAAATTCTGAAAGGCGTCGACCTGACAGTCGAAGCGGGCAAGGTGCACGCGATCATGGGGCCGAACGGGTCGGGCAAATCCACCCTGTCCTATGTCTTGTCGGGCAAGGAAGGCTACGAAGTTACAGCCGGTTCCGCGATGCTGGGCGATGTTGACCTGCTGGACATCGAACCCGAAGAACGCGCTGCTGCTGGCCTGTTCCTTGCGTTCCAGTATCCCGTCGAAATTCCTGGCGTCGGCAACATGACCTTCCTGCGCACCGCGGTGAACGCACAGCGCAAGGCCCGTGGCGAAGAAGAGATGAGCGCGGCAGAGTTCCTCAAGGTTGTGCGTGAGCGCGCCAAGGAGTTGAAGATCGACGCGGATATGCTGAAACGCCCCGTCAACGTCGGCTTCTCGGGCGGTGAGAAGAAGCGCAACGAGATCCTGCAAATGGCGATGCTTGAGCCAAAGATGTGCATCCTTGATGAAACCGACTCCGGTCTGGACGTCGATGCGATGAAATTGGTGTCGCAAGGTGTGAACGCGCTGCGCGACGAAGGGCGTGGTTTCCTTGTCATCACCCACTACCAGCGTCTGCTGGACCACATCAAACCGGACGTTGTGCACATCATGGCCGATGGCCGTATCGTGAAAACCGGTGGTCCCGAGCTTGCGCTCGAAGTGGAAAACAACGGCTACACCGACATTCTGTCCGAGGTGGCGTAATGGGCGTACCAGCAGAGAAAACCGACACGACCGAGGCGCGGATTGCCGCCCTTGATCTGCCAAGCGGCGGCTGGTCCGATGCGGCGCGCGCCGACGCGCTGTCGCGGCTGCGTGCCGCCGGTCTGCCACAACGGCGCGACGAGTACTGGAAATTCACCCGTCCCGACGCGCTGACCCAAGCACAGACGCCCAAAGCGGCTGTGCTGGATGATGGCGAAACACCGATCTTCTCCGAGACCGAAGCCCTGCGCATCGTGTTCAACGATGGTGTGTTTGATGCCGACGCTTCTGACGCGCTGGCGATGGACCATATGAGCATCGAACGTCTGGCCGAGGCAAAGGCCGACATCCATTGGGCCAAAGGCTTGTACGGCGTGCTGGAAACCGCAGGCCAGACGCCTGTGTCCCGCCCGCTGGCCGTGCTGAACACCGCCTATGCGACTGACGGTTTGCTGATCCATGTGACGGGCAAGGCCGAAAAGCCGGTGAACATCGTCTATAACCACAGCGACGATTCCTCGGATGCGATCCTGCACCACGTGATCAAGCTGGATGCAGGGGCTGACCTGACCATTCTGGAAAACGGTCCTGCCGCCGCACGTTTCAACAACGTAATGGAAGTCGATGTGGCCGACAACGCCACCTTCCACCATGTCCGCGCCCAAGGCCGCGCGCATGAGCGGTTGGCTGCGACGCATATTTTTGCGCGTTTGGGTACGGAATCCACGTTCAAATCCTTCACCCTCACAGTGAACGGGCGTCTGACGCGCAATGAGTGCGTGATCGAACTGATCGGCGATGATGCGGTCGCCCACGTGGCGGGTGCCTGTGTTGGGGATGGTGATTTCCACCACGACGACACCGTGTTTGTGACCCACGATGCCGAGCGGTGCGAAAGCCGTCAGGTGTTCAAGAAGGTGCTGCGCAACGGCGCTGTTGGCGTGTTCCAAGGCAAGATCCTTGTCAAACAGGGCGCACAGAAAACCGACGGCTACCAGATCAGCCAGTCGCTGTTGCTGGATGATGACGCACAGTTCCTCGCCAAGCCCGAGCTAGAAATCTACGCGGATGACGTTGTCTGTTCGCACGGCTCCACCTCGGGCGCGATTGACGAAGAGGCGCTGTTCTACCTGCGCTCTCGCGGGGTTCCGGCGGCCACGGCCACGGATCTTCTGACGCTGGCCTTCCTTGCCGAAGCGGTTGAAGAGATCGAGGACGAAACCCTGCGCGATGTGCTGGTGGGTCGTTTGCAAGGCTGGCTGGAACGGCACCGGAGCTGATAGGGGCGGTACAGTATGGCGATCACGCGCAACATAGCCGCGACCTATCGCGGTCCGGGTCGGGTTGTGTCCCGCATCCTTGATGGCGAGGCGCGCGAGGATCGTGTGCTGTACTTTCTGATTGCGGCCTGCGTGGTGATCTTTGTCGCGCAGACGCCGTATCAGGCGCGCGAGGCGTTTCTGGACCCTGATGTACCGTTGCAGGCGCGGCTTTATTGGTCGGCGTTTCTGTGGATCTTTATCGTGCCGCTGCTGATGTATGCGGTGGCGGGCATCATCTGGGTGGTCAGCCGCGTAATCCCGCGTGCGCCGTCAGGCTATCAGATCCGCGTCGCGCTATTCTGGGCGCTGCTGGCCTCGACGCCGGTGGTGTTGCTGTTGGGACTGACGGCGGGCTTTATCGGGCCCGGTGTCGAACTGCGCGCCATCGGTCTACTGTGGTGCGCGGTGTTTGCGTGGTTCTGGATCGCCGGCACCTGTGCCAGCCGTACTGTGCACGGGTCCGCAGCATGAAGTTCTGGGTCGATCTGGCCGTCGAAACGGTACGTGACCCCAAGGCCGTGGCCGAACGGATCATGGCATGGGATCTGAACCGCAACACGCTGTATATGGTGCTGGTCGCTGTGGCGGCGGTGAATGCGCTGCTGGCCTCTGGCCCTGTGGTGCTGAACCCTGCCAGCGTTGATCCGGCCATGCGCGCGGCACTGCCGATCCTTGCGCTGCTGGAACGCCCGCTGATCTTCTTTGTGCTGGTGGCGGGCATGCTCGTCGTGTCGGTCCACGCGCTGTATTGGGCGGGGCGCGCCATGGGCGGGCAGGGTAGCCTGAGCAACATGCTTGCCCTGATCGTCTGGTTGCAGGCGCTGCGCGCGGTGGCGCAGGTTGTGATGCTGGTGGTCGGGCTGGCCATGCCGTTCCTTGCGGGGTTGATGGCTTTGGCACTGCAAATCGCCGTGTTCTGGGTGTTTTTGAACTTTGTCAGCGTAGGTATGCGCTTTGGCTCGCTCTGGCGGGCATTCGGATTACTTGTTGCCGTGGCGACAGGGCTTTTGGTGGGAATGATGCTGATCGCGACCCTGTTGGGTGTATCAGCCGGAGGAGTTGGCAATGTTTGACGTGGAGCGCGTGCGCGCGGATTTCCCCATTCTGTCACGCAAGGTGAACGGCAAGCCGCTGGTGTACCTCGATAACGGGGCCTCGGCGCAGAAACCGCAGGTCGTTATCGACGCCATCACCAACGCCTATTCGAACGAATATTCCAACGTGCATCGCGGCCTTCATTTCCTGTCCAATCTTGCCACCGACAATTATGAGGCTGTGCGCGGCAAGATCGCGCGTTTCCTCAATGTCGGGGATGAGGACGAAATCATTTTTAATTCCGGCACGACCGAAGGCATCAACATGGTCGCCTATGGCTGGGCCATGCCGCGCATGCAGGCCGGTGACGAGATCATCCTGAGTGTGATGGAGCATCACGCCAACATCGTGCCATGGCATTTCCTGCGCGAACGTATGGGCGTGGTGATCAAATGGGTCGATGTGGATGCGACCGGCGCGCTGGACCCGCAGGCGGTGCTTGACGCGATCACGCCCAAGACCAAGCTGGTGGCGATCACCCATATGTCCAACGTGCTGGGCACGGTTGTAGATGTCAAAGCGATCTGCGCAGGCGCCCATGAAAAGGGCGTTCCGGTACTGGTCGATGGATCGCAAGCGGCCGTGCACCTGCCAGTGGACGTGCAGGATATCGGCGCGGATTTCTATGCGATCACGGGCCACAAGCTTTATGGTCCGTCGGGATCCGGCGCGATCTATGTGCGTGCCGAGCGGATGGCCGAGATGCGCCCGTTTCTGGGCGGCGGCGACATGATCAAGGAAGTCAGCAAGGACGGCGTCATCTACAATGACGGCCCCATGCGGTTCGAGGCGGGCACACCCGGCATCGTGCAGATGATCGGCATGGGCGTCGGCCTTGATTACATGATGTCCTACGGCATGGACGCGATCAAGGCGCACGAGGATTCCTTGCGCGACTACACGGTCGAACAACTGGCCAAGCTGAACTGGGTGCATGTGCAAGGCACCACATCGAACAAGGGCGGCATCTTTTCCTTCACCATCGACGGGGCGGGGCATGCGCATGACATCTCGACCATTCTGGACAAGAAGGGTGTCGCGGTGCGGGCGGGGCAACACTGCACCGGCCCGCTGATGGAGCATTTGGGCCTGACGGCCACGTGCCGCGCGTCCTTCGGGATGTACAACACCAAGGCCGAGGTGGATGTGCTGATCGACGCGCTGGAACTGGCGCACGATCTGTTCGGGTAATCGGCTAGGCCGTTCCGTTGCGCGCCAGCGCAGCGGTTGCAGCGTTCCGCGCCTGCTCCATGGCCGTTTTGATCCCGTCGCCCTTATCCTCGAGCGACGCCTTCGGGTCGTCGCGTAACGCGTCGGACAGCGCGTCAAACCGTGCTTCCAATTCCGCAAAACCGAACATCGCAGCAGCCCCTTTCATCTGATGCGCCGTGCCGGGCAGGGACGCCCCGCCATTTGGTAGCTGCACCAGAAAGGCGTCGCATTCGTCAAAGAACCGCGTCACCGCTTGCGTCACCGCCTGCGCGCCGAGACTGTCGATTAATTCCTGTAACGCGTCCGGTTCTTGGGCAGAAGGGCGCGGAGCTGCGTCATGGTCTGACGGGTCGGCAAGGATGTCGTGCAGTGCAGCCAGCCGGATAGGTTTGGTATGGAACCTGTCCATTCCAGCCTCTTTTGCGGCATCGCGGTATTCCTCGCGCCCGTGCGCCGTCAGGCCGATGATCCGAGTTGTCTTGTTCCGGCCAGTGCCCGACCGCAGGGCGCGTGTTGCCTCGATCCCGTCCATGATCGGCATGCTGATATCCATAAAGATAAGGTCAAAGGCAGTCTCGTCCGCGCGTGCCAGTGCTTCGACCCCGTTCACCGCTTCCTCGACCCTGTGGCCCATCCCTTCGAGCATGTCGCGCAGCACATGGCGGTTCACTGCGTTATCTTCGACGACAAGGATGTGGCGGGACGGGGTGGTGCGTGTAGTGTCGTCTATCAGCGCCTCTTGCGATGCATCGGGTGCGTCATCAACCTGCATCGGGACCAGCAGCGTGAATTTCGACCCGGTGCCAAGCGTGGTGTCGAGCATCACCTCGCCGCCCATCTGGCGCGCGATCCTGCGCGAGATCGACAGGCCCAGTCCGTCGCCACGGCGTTGGCGGTCGTCCTCGGGTGCGGCGAAGGCGACGAAATCGTCAAACACATGGTCGCGTTGCGTGTCCGAGATTCCAGGGCCGGTGTCGGCCACGGCAAAGGCCAGCATCGGGGTGGCGTGATCCGCATCCACGCTGGCAGTGACGGTAATGCCGCCGCTTTCCGTGAACTTGATCGCATTCCCCAGCAGGTTGGTCAGAATCTGGCGGATACGGTTGGCGTCCCCAACAAAGCGGCCTTTGGCGGCGTCATCAATGTGCACCCCAAGGGTCAGCCCCTTTTCCCGCGCCAGCGGTTCCAGCACCTGCGTTACCGAGCCGACCAGCGCGGGCAGGTCAAAGCCCGCCATGTTCAGCGCCAGCGTTCCGGTCTCGATCCGCGTGATGTCCAGCGCCTCGTTCACATGCTCCAGCAGGATTTCCCCAGATCCGATGGCCACCTGCGCATAGCGTTCCTGCTTGGGCGTCAGGTGCGTGGTCTTGAGCAGGTCCAGCACCCCAAGGATACCGTTCAGCGGCGTGCGCATCTCGTGGCTCATCACGGTCAGGAAACGCGACTTGGCACGGTCGGCCTGTTCGGCGCGGTTGCGGGCCTCGATCAGGTTCTGTTCGCTGGTAATCCGGGCGCTGATGTCGCGGATATAGGCGATAAAGCTCATCCCGTCCGGCCCGTCGGCCGAGGTGATGTTCAGTTCGATCGGGAACTCCTCGCCATTGCGGCGCAGGGCGGTCAATTCGATCCGGCCCTTGTCGACGACGTTGTGTTCGCCCGTTGCCACAAAGTGATGCAAACCCTCGCGGTGGCCGTGGCGCATCGCGTGAGGAACAATCGTTTCCTCCATCGGCTGGCCAATGATTTCGTCGCGCCGCCAGCCAAAGATGGTTTCGGCAGCGGCGTTGAACCCCGTCACACGCCCGTTGGTATCGGAGGTCACAATCGCATCAAGCGAGGCCGCCACGGTTGAGGTCAGGCTGTCGGTCGAGGCGCGCAATTGCGCGTCCCGCTTGGCCGCGCGCCGCAACAGCAGGTCCAGCGCCACAAATAGCGCCGCCATGGCGAGCATCAGCCCGATGGCCACGCCGCCGGTCCAGCGCAATTGCCGCGCCACATTCGCGCGATCCCGCAGCGATCTGGCCGCGCCTTCGGTGACGGTCAGCAGCGACATACGACGCGTATCGGGGCGCATATCGCGCACCAGACCCAGCAGCCGTTCCTGATCCGCGCGCGACAGGGATTGGGGCTGGTCCACCAGCGGGATCACATCCTGCGCAAAGCGTTCCAACCGCTCCATCAGGGGGACGGTTTCGTCAATGCTGTCAAACAGGGCACGGGGGCGGCCTTGGGTCACGATCTCGATCCGGCTGAGCGCGATACTCGCCTGAAGCCAGACCAGACCGCCATCAGGCGCGGGCTTAAGCAATTCGCTCGCAATGGCGGCTTCGAGATTGGCAAACTGGTTGTCGAGCTGCGTCACACTCCAGAGCGCGGTGTCGGTCGCGGCGGTGGACAGATCGCGCAACTGCACCATCAGGTTCGAGGCCATCAGGCCGAGCAGCACGATCAGAATGGCAAAACTTGCCACAATAGCCGCGCGAATTCTGATCAGCCCCGTTCTCATACCCGTCCTTTACCTATGAAGTCAGGTGTAAGGCAGGTCGCGGCGTTATTCTATCATGTTCAGGCGGTTAAGCTGCCAGATGCTGCGGGCATAGTGGATTTCGGTCTTGTATTTGTCATCCGCGTCAAAGGGAAAGACGATCCAGAACGGCCCTTTGTCGCGCACGGTCATTTCCTCGCCATTCATGCGGGTGGCGATGATCGGTGCGTCGTCTTCCAGTTCGTCGCGCGGGATGGTGACGGCGTAGTCGTTAAGGGCAACCATCTCGACCGTATCGCCGGTGGCTTCGAGCTCTTCCAGCAGCGCCTTGAGGGATACGCCGGAAAAATCGATCAGTCCGTCGGTCCAGATCGTGGTGGTGGAAAAACTGACCTGATCCATCGCGTCCAGCGCTTCAAGGCTTAGCACAACGGTCGGGGATTGTTCGGGGCGCGGCGTCACTTGCAAGGCCAAAGGCGATTGCGCCAGCGCCCCGAACGCAGTAACCGAGCAGAGGGCGAAAACCGTGCCAAAAGTCCGTGAGTGGTGGCGATTGAGCATAGTTGTTGTCCTCTTACCCGGCTAAGTCGTCGATACCCGCTTATCTGATAAATGTGGTTCGCGCATTGGCATAGGCATCTATACTTCGGTATAGTCTTCACAACTTGTCGTACCGGCTTTTGGGGTCGTACGTCGCGTCAAGGGACACGGACGGCATGGCCACACTCGTTCTTGCAGATGATCATGATTTGGTACGCGATACGATTGCGGCATATCTGTCAAATGTAGACGGTTTTTCAGTGCGCACAGCCTCTGATCTGGAGGCTGCGTTGAACGTGGCGGGGCAGGGCGATCCGGTTGATCTGCTGATCCTTGATTACAACATGCCCGGCATGAACGGGCTGGACGGTCTGGATGCCGCCTGTGCCGCCTTTCCAAAGGCGAAAATCGCGCTGATGTCCGGTGTGGCCAATCAGGATGTCGCCCGCGCCGCGATGGAACGCGGAGCGCACGGCTTCATCCCCAAATCGCTGACGGCGATATCCATGGTTAATGCGATCAAGTTCCTGCTGGCGGGCGAACGGTACGTCCCGTTCGACTTTAACGCCTCGTCCGGTCCGCCCAAGCTAAGCGGGGTGTTTGCTACCTTGTCGACGCGGGAATTGCAGACGCTCGAACATTTGTGCAGCGGGCTGTCGAACAAGGAAATCGCGCGTCATCTGGATATTCAGGAGGTGACGGTGAAACTGCACGTCAAAAACCTGTTGTCCAAGCTGGGGGTGACAAACCGCACGCAAGCGGCACTCCTCGCGAAAGAGCGCAACGTTTTCTAGGCGCGAAATTTCAGATCATGTGAATGCCGCAAGACGCGGCCCGATGTCTGCGCCGAATCGAATGCTCTCAGACGCACACATTCCCGAACGCAGGATCGCCCGCGCGTGTTTCCAGTATCATTGTCGGTGAAAGAATGGCGGACCCTAGAGGATTCGAACCTCTGGCCTCTGCCTTCGGAGGGCAGCGCTCTATCCAGCTGAGCTAAGGGTCCACTGAGGGCCGTATAGCCAGCAAAAAGCGGCATCGCAATTGCAAAAAGAAAAAGGCGCAGCACGCGCTACGCCTTACGGGTCGTCAGGGGATGGCGGGGGATGGCGGGGGATGGCGGGGGGCTTTTAGCCGCCCCAAGTGCGGACAACGCCGCAATCCATGTGCACAAAGTTCGAGCCGGAATATTTGCCGACACCGCCACCACGGCAGGCTTGGGCGGCACGGGCCATTTGCGATACGGACCGGCTTGCCAGACGCAGATCAGCGGCCTGACCCTTCATGTGCAGGGAATTTTTGGCAACGCCGCTGCTGCGCGACCGCAACATGGCATTGGTTTGCGGGCTGCGATAACCCGACAGCAGCATATAGGGTTCGTCGACGTCCAGCAGATTGTGCGATGCGGCCATGATGTCGACGGTGCGCAGATCAATCGCGACGGACTGGTTGGTGCGCCAGTCGCGCATAAAGTGGTTCACTTCCTTGACGGCGTCTTTGATGTAACTACCTTCAATCCAGTAGATCATATCAATGCGTTCACCGGTGCGGCCCGAATACATCCGCAAGCGGCGAATGTCGCCCGCACCGCGCAAGAAGCCTGCTGCCTTGGAAAAAGTGGGTGCTGCTGTGAGCGCTGTCGCTGCGAATGCGCCAAGCACTGCCCGGCGGGTCATACCCGTAGAGTTTTCGTTTGTCATGTCTGCGCCGTCCCGTAGCCTGCCACCCGTGATGTTAAACGGGTTTTCATCTCATCCCCAGATGCAACATCTCTATGCCATAACTTGATTCGTTTACCAAGCGCTGAATCTGGTTCCCCAGATGTCGCAATAGTTGACAGCAATAATTTGCTCAAATTTTGGCATTTGTGTCTTCTTGGCGCGACACCGATGCACGGGCGCATCATCCACCGCTTGTTTCCACGCGGATCGTGGAAGTGAATGGACAGGGCAATGAGGCCTTTGAAATAAGGGCTTTTAGCTAGCCATTGTATATTTGATGAGGTGCGAGATGACCGCTGCGGTTACCAGACGTTGGATGTTTGTTCTAAGTATGGCCCTTGGCCTGTTGCTGTCGGGCGTCCCCGATCAGGCATCAGCACAGGTCACCGCGTTCAAACAGGCCGTGGCCGAAGCTGCCGCACGGGATGCGGACATTGCCGCGTTCTACAAGGCGAACGGATACAAAAGCCTCTGGACCGGACGGTCGGGGCGCGAACGCCAGCGCCGCGCCGCCCTGATCGAAGCGCTCGCCAGCGCAGGGGATCACGGCCTGCCGACAGCACGCTATGACGCGGACGGGTTGCAGGCAAAGATGAAGGCGGCCAAATCCGCCCGTGATCGCGGCCTTGTCGAGGTCGAGCTGAGCCGCACCTTCCTGCAATATGCCCGCGATCTGCAAACCGGCGTGCTGGTGCCCAGCCGTGTGAACCGTGCCATCGTGCGCGCCGTGCCATATCGCGACCGCACCTCCTATCTGGTGAACTTCGCCAAATCCTCGCCCCGTGGGTTCTTCAAGGCACTGTCGCCCAAGACGATGGAATACACCGCCCTGATGAAAGAAAAGCTGCGCATGGAGCGTCAGCTTGCCAAGGGCGGCTGGGGTCCGAAAGTGCCTGCCAATTCCCTTAAACCTGGCCAGTCGGGTGCTGCCGTTGTGGCGATGCGCAACCGCCTGATCGCCATGGGCTTCCTCAACCGCACCAACAGCCAGACCTATGACGCGGCGATGCAGTCTGCGGTTCAACAGTTCCAACTGGCCCACGGCCTTGCCGCTGATGGTGTTGCCGGTGCCGGTACCATGACCGAGTTGAACAAAGGTGTGCAGGAACGTCTGCAATCCATCATGGTCGCGATGGAGCGCGAGCGTTGGTTGAACCAGGAACGCGGCAAGCGCCACGTGCTGGTCAACATCCCTGACTTTACCGCCAAGATCATCGACAACGGCAAGGTCACATTCTCGACCCGCTCGGTCGTGGGGGCCAATAAGGATGACCGCCCGACAGTCGAATTCTCGGACGTGATGGAATTCATGGTCATCAATCCGAGCTGGTATGTCCCGCGCTCGATTGTGACCAAGGAATATCTGCCTGCGCTGAAACGCAACAGCAACGCGGTGCGTCATATCGAGATCACGGACAGCCGTGGCCGCAAGGTCAATCGCAGTGCCGTGAACTTTGCCCAGTATACCGAAAGAACATTCCCGTTCTCGATGCGTCAGCCTCCCTCGAAAGGCAACGCGCTTGGGCTGGTGAAATTCATGTTCCCCAACCCCTACAACATCTACCTGCATGACACGCCTGCCAAGAACCTGTTCAGCCGCGAAGTGCGCGCGTTCAGCCATGGCTGTGTGCGTCTGGCCGACCCGTTCGACTTTGCCTATGCGCTGCTCGCCAAGCAGACGAACGACCCCAAAGGGTTCTTTCAGGCCAAGCTGGCCACCGGCAAAGAGGCCCGCGTGGATCTGAAGAATCCGGTGCCTGTGCACATCATCTACCGCACGGCCTTCACCACGGCCAAAGGGCACACCCAGTACCGTCGCGACATCTATGGCCGCGACGCGCAAATCTGGCGTGCGCTGTCGCAGGCAGGGGTGGCCCTTCGCGCGGTTCAGGGGTAAGCCTTTCCCCGAATGCGGCGACGCAAACGGGGGATGATCCATGCGCTACAGTTTACGTGACATCGCCGATGCAATCGGCGCGCAAGTGGTAGGTGACGACACGCTGATCGTCACCGCCCTTGCGGAACCGGCCAGCGCCACGGCCAGTGATCTGGCCATGGCCAGCAACCCCAAATACGCCGACACCCTTGCCGCAGGCAGCGCCGTCGCGGCCTTTCTCTGGGACGGGGCGGATTGGGAGGCTTTGGGCCTGAAAGGCGCCATTTTGCCTAACAGACCGCGCTTTGCCATGGCGAACCTAACGGCGATGATGGATCGCGGGCAGGGCTTTCCTAAAGGTATCCACCCAAGCGCAATCATTGCCGAAGATGCGGTGATCGGGGCCGATGTCTCGATCGGGGCAGGGGCGGTCATCGCCGCAGAGGCGCGGATCGGCGACGGGTCGGTGATCGGGCCGATGTGCTATGTCGGATGGCAGGCGGAACTGGGGCCGAACAGCTTTTTGCGCGAACAGGTCACCATTGGCGCACGCGCCGTGATCGGCGCGCGTTTCATTGCCCATCCGGGTGTGCG
Source organism: Tateyamaria sp. 7Alg 36 (assembly GCF_059882455.1). Classification (NCBI taxonomy): domain Bacteria; kingdom Pseudomonadati; phylum Pseudomonadota; class Alphaproteobacteria; order Rhodobacterales; family Roseobacteraceae; genus Tateyamaria; species Tateyamaria sp. 7Alg 36. The sequence continues at coordinate 385,949 of NZ_CM187613.1, forward strand.
GATCGGGGCCGACGGATTTTCCTTTGTCACGCCCGAGAAAAGCAATGTGGAACAGGTGCGCGAGTCCCTTGGCGATCAGGGCGACACGCAGGGCCAAAGCTGGTCGCGGATTGCCAGTCTTGGCGATGTCGAAATCGGCGACGACGTCGAACTGGGTGCGAACACCACCATCGACAACGGCACCATCCGCGCCACCAAGATCGGGCACCGCTGCAAGGTCGATAACCTGTGCCATATCGGGCATAACGTGGTGCTGGGTAATGATGTGCTTGTCTGCGGTCAGGTGGGCGTCGCCGGATCGACCGTCGTGGGCAACTTTGTCGTCATGGGCGGACAGTCTGGCATTGCCGACAACCTGACCATCGGGGACCGCGTTGTGATCAGCGCCGCGGCCAAGGTTTTGTCATCGGTCAGCGCGGGCAAGGTCATGATGGGCTATCCCGCGACCGAGATGCAGACCCAGATCGAAAGCTATAAGGCACTGCGCCGATTGCCGCGCTATTTGCGCGACATTGCGGCCCTCAAAAAAGCGGTTTCCAAGGACACGACGAGTGACTAAATCAAGGGCGTCGAAAGCAATGGGGCAAAAGCCATGAGCGTGAAAGACAAGGTAATCGAGATCATTGCCGAACAGGCGGTGCTGGAACCATCCGATGTGACCATGGACAGCACGCTCGAAGATCTCGGCATCGACTCGTTGGGACTGGTGGAAAGCATTTTTGCCATTGAGGAAGAGTTCGACATACAGGTTCCCTTCAACGCGAATGCGCCGTCCGAAAGCGACTTTGACATCTCGAATGTGCAGTCCATCGTCACCGGCATCGAAAAGCTGATCGCGGAACAGAAAACCTGATGCACCGCGTCGTGATCACCGGCGCAGGCACCGTCAATGCACTGGGCCACGATGTTCCCAACACGCTGGCCGCTATGCGCGAGGGGCGCTGCGGCATTGGCGCGCTCGACTTTCAGGACGTGGAACGCCTGTCGATCCAGATCGGCGGGCAGGTGCGCGGGTTCGAGGCCGAGGGCCGCTATAACCGCCAGCAGATGAGCCTCTATGACCGGTTCACCCAGTTCACCCTTGCCGCCGCGAAAGAGGCGATTGAACAGTCCGGCATCGTGATCTCGGACGAGTTGTCCGCGCGGTCGGGCGTGGTTCTGGGCACAGCCGGTGGCGGCGTCAGCACGTGGGATGCGAACTACCGCTCGGTCTATGAAGAGGGCAAGAACCGCGTCCACCCGTTCGTCGTGCCCAAGTTGATGAACAACGCCGCCGCCAGCCACGTGAGCATGGAACACAACCTCAAGGGGCCGTCCTTTACCGTCTCGACCGCTTGTGCGTCGTCCAATCACGCGATGGCACAGGCTTTCCAGATGGTGCGCAGTGGCATGGCCCCTGCGATGATCACCGGAGGGTCGGAATCCATGCTGTGTTTCGGCGGTGTGAAGGCGTGGGAAGGGCTGCGCGTCATGTCACGCGATGCTTGCCGCCCGTTCTCGGCCAACCGCAACGGGATGGTGCAGGGCGAAGGCGCGGGCGTATTTGTGTTCGAGGAATACGAACATGCGCGCAAACGCGGTGCGGACATCCTGTGCGAGGTGATCGGCTTTGCCTTGACCTCGGACGCGAGCGATATCGTGATGCCGTCCAAGAACGGCGCGGCGCGTGCGATGGCGGGGGCGATGGCCGATGCGGGCGTCAATCCCGATCAGGTCGGCTATATCAACGCGCACGGCACTGGCACGGCGGCCAATGACAAGACCGAATGCGCCGCCGTGGCGGACGTGTTCGGGCCCCATGCGGACAAGCTGATGATCTCTTCGACCAAGTCGATGCATGGCCATCTGATCGGCGGCACGGGCGCGGTCGAACTGCTCGCCTGTATCATGGCGCTGCGCGAGGGGGTGATTGCCCCCACGATCGGCTATGAGGAACCTGACCCCGAATGCGCGCTGGACGTTGTCCCGAACGAGGCGCGCGATGCGAAGGTCGATGTGGTGCTGTCCAATGCCTTTGCCTTTGGCGGCATGAACGCGGTGCTGGCCTTGCGCGCGGTTTAACCGCCGACATCCACCAACAACCGGACATAAAAAAACCGCGCCAGCCCAAGGGATGACGCGGTTTCAATTGGTTTAGCCGTCGATCAGTTGGCGTTGACGGTCGTCTTGTCATAGCTGGCGGTGAAACCGGACAGCGACATGGTCAGTTCGACCTTCTGGTCAGGTGCCAACGCAGGCACGATTGTCAGCGTCGCAGCGTTGCCCTTGCGGAAGGCGGCGATTTCCTCGGCCACGAGACCCACGCGTGAGAAGCAGCCGATCGGGTTGCAGAACGAGAACGGATAACGGCGTGCCGCACCGTTGTCGACCTGAAGGGTCAGCTGCTGGGGCAGGGAGGTTTCAAGCGGTACGATGATTGTCGCACCGGCGACCGCACGGCCACCTTCGGGCAGGCGGAAGATCGAAATCTCGGCCACAGGTGTGCCTTCGCTGTCCGACATCAACTGGTACATCTGGCAAGGCTCGTCGTTGCCGTCTTCGGTTTTCAGGCAGCGCAGATCCCAGTCGCCATTGGTTTCGGCGGTGTAGGTCTGACCGACCTGAGGGGCGCTGGCATCTTCACCAAGGCTCAGCTGGTCTTCGATGTTGGGAGCGGTTGTCCCTTCTTCGGTTTGTGCTTCTTCCGCAGGTGTTTCCTCTGCGGGTGTTTCTGTCTCTGCGGTCTGTGCCATCAGGCTCGCGGGCAGCATCACTGCCATGGTCAATGCAATCAAAGAAGTGCGCATAATTGTTCCGGTATAGTTGCGTTTGGAGCGATTGCTAACATGCCCGTACGGGCGTGTCAGCGTCAAAGCGAAAAGTTTTGAACGCACCAGCGAAACACGGCCATCCACAGCAGCGGCAGCCATCGGGCGAAACGCAAAAAAGGAGGCCGCGAAGCCTCCTTTTCGGTCGTATTTTTTTACTCCCCGTCGGACTGGGCCGACTTATGAAACGGACCCTACGAAAGGTTAGTGGATCGGTCAACAGCTATTCTGGAGGGCAAAAAACCCCTGCACCATTGTGCAGTTCGACGAAAAAAGGCCGCGCACAGGGCGCGGCCAGTCTGACAGGGAGGATGTTCCGCACCAGAAGGACAAAATGGCGGGAACAAAAACACTATGGCACCCAATCGTTAACTTTGTATGGTCACTGCGACAGGGTTCAAAAAGTAGGGTTAACACCATGGCGGACAATATTTTTATCGGCGGCGGCGGGGTCGATTATGGCACGGCGCAGGGTCTCAAGCTAGGCTATGCCAACCGCCACGGGCTTATCGCGGGGGCCACGGGAACGGGTAAAACGGTCACGCTGCAAATCCTTGCCGAAGGGTTTTCCAACGCGGGCGTGCCGGTGTTTCTGTCCGATGTGAAGGGTGATCTGTCGGGGTTGGCCAAGTCGGGCAGCCCCGATCACAAGCTGCACGAGGCGTTCACCTCGCGCGCGGCCAAGATCGGCTTTGTCGACTATTCCTACCACGCCTGTCCGGTGACATTCTGGGATCTGTTCGGCGAACAGGGCCACCCCGTACGCACCACCGTTTCCGAGATGGGGCCGCTGTTGCTGGCCAACCTTCTGGAACTGACCGAAGCGCAAGAGGGCATCCTGAATATCGCCTTCCGCCTTGCCGACGAAGAAGGCATGCCGCTGCTGGACCTGAAGGATCTACAGGCGCTTCTGGTCTGGATCGGCGAGAACGCCAAATCCCTGTCGCTGCGCTATGGTAACGTGTCCACGGCCTCCATTGGGGCGATCCAGCGCCGTTTGCTGGTGCTGGAAAACCAAGGCGGTGCGGGCCTGTTCGGGGAACCGGCGCTGGAACTGTCGGACCTGATGCGCACTGATGCGGACGGCAAAGGCGCGATCAACATTCTGGCTGCTGACAAGCTGATGAACTCGCCCGGGCTTTATGCGACTTTCCTGTTGTGGCTGCTGTCGGAACTGTTCGAGGAACTGCCTGAAGTGGGCGATCCGGAAAAGCCCAAGCTCGTGTTCTTCTTTGACGAGGCGCACTTGCTGTTTGACGATGCGCCCAAGGCGTTGGTGGACAAGGTCGAACAGGTGGCGCGCCTGATCCGGTCCAAAGGGGTGGGGGTCTACTTCATCACCCAGAACCCTGCCGACGTGCCCGAGGATATCCTTGGCCAGCTTGGCAACCGCATCCAGCACGCGCTGCGCGCCTTTACTGCCAAGGACCGCAAGGAATTGCGCATGGCGGCAGAGACCTATCGCGAGAACCCGCGCTTTTCGACCGAGGAAGCGATCCGCGAAGTGGGCGTGGGTGAGGCCGTGACCTCGATGCTGATGAAAAAGGGTATTCCGGGCATGGTGGAGCGCACGTTGATCCGCCCGCCATCGTCACAGCTTGGGCCGATCACAAGTGCCGAACGGGCCGCGGTGATGGCGGCAAGCGCGATGTCCGGCAAATATGACGAGCGGCTGGACCGCAAATCCGCCTTCGAAATCCTGAAAGCCCGCGCCGACAAGGCGGCGGCGGAGGCCGCAAAGGCCGAGGAAGAGGCGGAGGAGGCCGAAACCCCATCGCTGCGCGAATTCAACGCTGCGCGGCGCTACTCCGGTAAGGGGGTCACACGATCAACCTCGCGCACGACACGCGCCAGCCCCGGCTTTGGTGAGGCAATGACCAAGATGGTGGTAAAGGAACTGACAGGCGTCACTGGACGGCGCATGGTGCGCGGTATCCTTGGTGGACTGTTCAAGGGGCGCTAGGGCGCCACGTATCGTGTCTGCGGGGCTAGGACGCCCCGCAGATCGTTAACTCGCTTATTCGGCAAACTCCTTGCCGATGCTTTCAGCCGACGCCATGCCAAGCGCTTCGGACTTTCCGCCGAGCTTCTCCCGCACGCCTTTTTCGATCCGGTCGCCCACATCCTTGTCGATGTTGCGCCAGTAGTCGAAGGCACGAACGAGGACTTTCTCGCTCACCCCGTCGCACAGGTGGCCGACCACGTTGTTGACCAGCCGCTCCCGTGCGGCATCGTCCATCACTTCGCGCACCAGCGCGCCCGCTTGGGACCAGTCGTCGTCATCCTCGCGCAACGTATAGGCCTGCCGCACCATGTCGCCGTCCGCATGGAACAGGCCCGCTTCGCCGCCCGCTTCGGGTTGCGCGGCCGGACCGCCATACGAGTTCGGCGCGTAAACGGGGTCCGACACCGCCTCGGTCCGGCCCGCACCGTCCTTGGAATAGCTGTAGACGGGGCACTTGGGCGCGTTCACTGGGATCTGTTTGTAGTTCACGCCAAGCCGCGCGCGGTGCGCGTCCGCGTAAGAGAATCCACGCGCCAGCAGCATCTTGTCCGGCGACAGACCAACACCGGGAACCATGTTGTTCGGCTCGAACGCAAGCTGTTCGATCTGAGTGTGGAAATCCGTGGGGTTCTGGTTCAGCGTCAGCTTACCCACCTCGAACAGCGGGTAGTCCGCGTGCGGCCACACTTTGGTCAGGTCAAACGGGTTGATGCGATAGGTCTTGGCCTCTTCATAGGGCATGACCTGCCACTTCAGCGTCCAGCTTGGGAAGTCGCCGTCGCGGATCGAATTGAACAGATCGCGGCGGTGGTAATCCCCGTCGGCACCGGCCAGCTTGTCCGCCTCGTCTTGGCTTAGATAGGCGTTGCCATCACCCTGATCGGTCATGAAGTGGAACTTGACCCAGAACTTCTCGCCCTCGGCATTGATCAGCGAATAGGTGTGGCTGGAATAACCGTTCATCTCGCGCCATGTGCGCGGAATGCCGCGGTCCCCCATGAGGTAGGCAACCTGATGCGCGCTTTCGGGCGACAGGGTCCAGAAATCCCATTGCATGTCGTGGTCGCGCATATTGTTGTCGGCGCGGCGTTTCTGGCTGCGGATGAAGTGCTGGAACTTCATCGGGTCGCGGATAAAGAAGATCGGCGTGTTATTCCCGACCATGTCGAAATTGCCATCCTCGGTGTACATCTTGACCGAGAAACCGCGCGGGTCGCGCCATGTGTCCGGGCTGCCTCGTTCGCCCGCAACGGTGGAAAAGCGCATGGCGATGTCGCATTTCGCACCGGGCTGGAAAATCTTGGCCTTGGTGTATTTCGACACATCCTGCGTGACCTCGAACGTGCCGAACGCACCGCTGCCCTTGGCGTGGGGCTGGCGTTCGGGAATACGCTCGCGGTTGAAATTGGCCATTTGTTCAAGAAGGTAATGATCGTTCAGAACGATTGGCCCGTCCGGCCCGACCGTGAGGGAATGTTCGTCGCTGCGGACGCGGATGCCTGCATCGGTGGTGGTGGGGGGCGAATTCTTTGTGGGATTGGTCATGGTCAGCCTCTCGCTGTTGTTCTCTGAACACCAACAGCGCGACGCCCGCCAAGGTTCCGGACTTTTGCCCAAGACCCGCGATTTTTGCGCGAAACGAAAAAGGCCGGCGCGTTGGAAAGCGCCGGCCTTGTAAGGATTTGGGTATGAATTTGCGGTGCTTTACCGTTCGGGGATCAATCCCCGCGGGCTGAACCGCAGCACCAGCAACAGCACCAGACCCATGGTAAGCAGCCGCATGTGCGCCGCCGATTCCAGCAGATGCTCGCGCAGCCAATAGCCATCGGGCATGCCTGCCGTGATGAACTGCATCAGGCCAAAGCCGATCGGTTCGACCATCACCCACAGCCACCAGATCAGGAACCCGCCCAGCACCGCGCCAAGGTTGTTGCCCGACCCGCCGACGATCACCATGACCCAGACAAGGAAAGTAAAGCGCAGCGGCTGGTAGGTGCCAGGCGTCAACTGACCGTCCAGCGTCGTCATCATCGCCCCCGCGATCCCGCAGATGGCAGAGCCGAGTACGAAGACCTGCAAATGGCGCGCAGTCACGTCCTTGCCCATCGCTTCAGCGGCGTTCTCGTTGTCACGGATGGCGCGCATCATGCGGCCCCATGGCGAATGCAGCGCACGCTGCGCCATGACGAACAGCACGATCAGCACAGCGGCGAACAGGCCCGCATAAACCAGCTTGACCCACAGGGTCGATGCCGTCACCGGATCAAGGCCAAAGCCCGAAACACGCTCCACAAAGGACGGATCGTTTTGCAGGTCGATCTCGTAAGGGGCAGGGCGGGGCAGGCCCACCACGTTCTTGACCCCGCGTGCCAGCCAGTCCTCGTTCTTCATCACGGCAATAACGATTTCGGCAATCCCAAGCGTCGCAATGGCAAGGTAGTCCGAGCGCAGGCCAAGGGCCGTTTTGCCAATGATCCACGCGGCCCCAGCGGCCAGCAGACCGCCCACAGGCCATGCAAGCAGCACCGGCAGGCCAAGCCCGCCCAGATAGCCCGCAGTGGACGGATTGACCGCCTCAACCGCAGCAACCCCGCCATCGAGCACGGCGCGGAACACAAAGAAGCCGATGATAAGGATGGCGCACATGCCGATCACGCGCACGCGCCCTTTGGGCAGTGCGCCATAGGCAAAGATCGCGCCGACAATCGTCGCGGCCCCCAGCACCAGCGCCAGCACCACGCGCATGCCCCCTGCGGCCCATGCCTCGGGCTCGGGCGGCATCGACACCAGCACCGTGGCCAAACCGCCAAGCGCGACAAAGCCCATGATCCCCACATTGAACAGGCCCGCAAAGCCCCATTGCAGGTTCACGCCCAAGGCCATGATCGCACTGATCAGACCGAAGTTCAGGATAAACAGCGCCGAGTTCCAACTGGAATAGAACCCAGTTCCGAGGATCAGCGCCGCGACAAAAGCAAAGTACAGCGTGTTGCGCATCGTATCGCTCATACCGATTTCCCCGCAAACAGGCCCGTGGGCCGGAACAACAAGACGATCAGCAGAATGACGAAACTGACCGCGAATTTATAATCTGTGGACAACAGCTGGGCCAACCCGTCAGGGGCCAGCGCATCCGGAAGCGCATAGGTCGCCACCTTTTTCCACGCATAGGTGATTGTGACCTCGGAAAAGGCGATGACAAACCCGCCCGCAATCGCCCCCAAGGGCGATCCCAAACCGCCCACAATTGCCGCCGCAAAGATCGGCAGCAGCAGTTGGAAGTAGACAAACGGCTTAAACGACTTGTCGAGCCCGTAAAGAACCCCCGCAATGGTCGCCAGCGCCGCCACAATCAGCCACGTGACCATCACCACACGCTCGGGGTTGATCCCCGACAGGAGGGCCAGATCCTCGTTATCCGAATAGGCGCGCATGGACTTGCCCGTGCGCGTGCGGTTCAGGAAGTAAAACAGCGCCGCCACCACGATCACGGCGGTGATCACGGTGATCCCCTGAGTGGTCTTGATTGCCAACCCTTCGTCCAGCCCGGTCATGGATTTGAACGTGCGCACCGAGATGATGAACCGTTCCCCATCGGCAAAGCGTTGGTCGTTGGGCCCGATGATAAAGCGTACAAGCCCGTTCATGATGAACATCACACCCAGCGAGACGATGACAAAGATCACCGGCTTGGCCTTTTGGCGACGATAGAACTTGTAGACGACCTTGTCCGTGAACAGCAAAAGCGCGGCACAAACCGCAATGCCAAAGGGCAGGGCCAGCAGCGCGGTGGGCAGCGGGCCTGCACTTATGCCAAGGGCCTGAAACCCCCATGTGATCAGGATCGTGGCCATGGTGCCAAAGGCCATCGTGTCGCCATGGGCAAAGTTGGAGAACCGCAGGATGCCATAGATCAGCGTGACACCAAGCGCGCCAAGCGCAAGTTGGCTGCCATAGGCAATCGCAGGGATCAGGACGAAATTGGAAAGCGCCACGAAGGCGTTAAGAAGGTCCATCAGATTGCGTCCTCTTTCACAAAGGCCGTATTCTCAGCACGCCGGCTTATGGTCCGGCTGACATCGGTGGCTCGGTGTGCGCCATGGGCGCGTTCTGCGCTCGGGCGCGTAAGATGCATGTACATATCCGCTACCCTCCCAAGAAACTCTTGCGCACTTCGGGATCGGCCAGCAGTTCCTTACCGGTTCCCGTGAACGCATTGCGCCCTTGAACAAGGACATAACCTTTGTCTGCAATCTCAAGGGCTTGTCGAGCGTTCTGCTCCACCATCAGGATCGGAATGCCGGTGCGCGCCACCTCGATGATGCGGTCAAACAACTCGTCCATCACGATGGGCGACACGCCTGCCGTGGGTTCGTCCAGCATCAGCACTTTGGGCTGGGTCATCAACGCACGGCCCACAGCCACCTGCTGGCGCTGCCCGCCGGACAACTCGCCCGCAGGCTGGCGACGCTTGTCCTTCAGGATCGGAAACAAGTCATAGACCTGCGCCATGGTCCCCGAAAAATCGTCGCGCCGGATGAACGCCCCCATTTCAAGGTTCTCTTCCACCGTCATCGACGTGAAGATGTTCGAGGTCTGCGGCACAAACCCCATACCTCTCGCCACACGGTCCTGCGGCGACAGCGCGGTGATATCCTCGCCATCCAGCCGCACCGCACCCTGACGCACATCCAGCATCCCGAACACGGCCTTCATCGCCGTGGATTTGCCCGCGCCATTAGGCCCCACAATCACCGCGATTTCACCGGGATCAACGGCAATGGTGCAATCATGCAGGATATCCGGCCCCGCACCATAGCCACCCGTCATTGCCTCACCAATCAAGAACGGCTCAGACATGCGCGCCTCCACGTTTCTTTTGGCCATAAATACTGTGGGGGTGCGGGGGTGAAACCCCCGCGTCGGTCGGATGACCGAAGGTCATTCGAAACAGGGTCATGCGCCCACCTTGTCTTTGTTCTTGAGGCCGGTGCCAAGATAGGCCTCGATCACCTGATCATTGGCCTTGATCTCGTCCAGCGTACCTTCGGCCAGCACACGCCCTTCCGCCATACAGATGACAGGGTCACAAATGCGGCCAATGAAATCCATGTCATGTTCGATCACGACAAAGGTATAGTTGCGCTCCTGATTGAGCCGCAGGATCGCGTCGCCGATGGTGTTCAGCAGGGTGCGGTTCACGCCCGCGCCCACCTCGTCCAGAAAGACGATCTTGGCATCCACCATCATGGTGCGGCCCAATTCCAGCAGCTTTTTCTGGCCGCCTGATACCTGTCCCGCCTTGTGGTCGGCCAGATGCGAAATGGTCAGGAACTCCAGCACCTCATCGGCCTTGGCGGCCAGGGCGCGTTCTTCGTCCGCGATGCGTTTGCGCCCGAACCATGTGTTCCACAGCGTCTCGCCCGATTGCGCGCCCGGCACCATCATCAGGTTCTCGCGGCAACTCATCGAGGAAAACTCGTGCGCGATCTGGAAGGTGCGCAGCAGTCCCTTGTGGAACAACGTGTGCGGCGGCAGTCCGGTGATATCTTCGCCGTCCATGGTCACCCGACCCGAAGTTGGTGGAAGAACGCCCGCGATCACGTTGAAAAGAGTGGTTTTTCCCGCGCCGTTCGGCCCAATCAATCCGGTGATTGATCCGGGTTTGATGCTCAGGCTTGCGCCGTCCACGGCATGAAAGCCGCCAAAATGTTTGTGGATGTCGTCTACGACGATCATGTCAGTCCCCGTGCCGCCTTGTTGGCAGTCTTTGCAGATATCAAAACAGCCCGAGGATTGCGCCTCGGGCTGTCTGTTGTCGCGTGTAACGCTTAGCGGTACTTGGCCGTGGTGATTTCGCCGCCTTCGACGACGATCTGGCGGTAGTTGCCCGCAGATTCACCCGAACCGATCAGCTCGACAGCCGATGCACCGACATAATCAATGTCGCCGCCGTCCTTGAGGATCTGCAACCCTTTTGCCAGTTCACCAGGGAAGATCTGTTCGCCAGGTGCGTTGGCCACATCCATGATGTGCTCTTTGTAGTCATTGCTGTCCTTGGACCCTGCGGCCTGCATGGCCAGCATGATCAGCGCCGCGGCGTCATAGGATTCCGGCGTGAAGGGCGATGTGGAGTCAAACGCGTCGCCGACCAGATCGGCAAACAGGGACGCGCCTTCGCTGTCCGTACCAGGGTGCTGGCCGGTGGAACCTTCGATTTCGTCGCCGAAGTTCTCTTGCAGCTTCTCACCGATCATCCCGTCGGGGAAGTGGAACGTGTCGAACGCGCCTGTGTCCAGTGCCGCGCGCACGATGCCCGAACCACCTTGGTCCACATAGCCCGCGACGACCAGACGGTCGCCACCGGCCGAGGCCAGCGCACCGACTTCAGCGGAGTAGTCCGCTTTGCCGTCTTCGTGGGCCGCGCTGATGGTCACAGTGCCGCCCGCCGCTTCGAAGGCCGCTTGGAACGCGTCTGCCAGACCTTTGCCGTAGTCGTTGTTGGTGTAGGTCACGGCGACGGATTTGATGCCTTCTTCGATCAGGACGTCCGTCATGACTTGGCCCTGACGCGCATCCGACGGTGCGGTGCGGAAGAACAGGCCGTTATCTTCGTTGTTCTCGTGGGTCAGGCCGGGGCTGGTCGCCGAAGGAGAGATCATCACGACCCCGTTCGGAACCGCCACGTTGGTCAGGATCGCGCCTGTCACGCCCGAGCAGTCCGCGCCCATGATGCCGTCGACCTTGTCCGATGTGACCAGACGTTCGGCGGCGGATGCCGCCGCACCGGCGTCGATGCAGGTCGAATCCGCACGCACGGAGGTGACTTTCGCACCGTCCAGCAGCAGGCCGCTGTCGGATACTTCTTTCATCGCCAGTTCGGCGCCGTCACCCATCGACGGGGTGATCGATTCAATCGGGCCGGTAAAGCCGAGGATCACACCGATTTTGACGTCTGTCGCGTGCCCGTCCGCGAAGGCGGTGCCGGACATAAGCGCTGTGGCCGCAGTGGCCATCATGAATTTTTTCATTGGTAACTCCCTGGTTGGAACTTGCGTTCTAGGTCGAGACGTTACGGGGGGGGCGAAAAAAAGAAAAGTAGATTTCGGGGGGCTTTGCGCGCCGTTTACCCTGTAAATCCGCAGGTTTTGGTACATATCCATTCACGTGACCCTACGGCATGCCGTTTGTGGGTCGCTTCCCGCTCGCCAAGCGCACGACCCAAACACGAGGATTGCATATGAAACCCGCATTGATTCTGGCCCTTGCCGTGATGGCCGCACCCGCCGCTGCCCTTGAAACCGATGCAGGGCGCATGGTTCTGACGCAGGTCGCCTCGGGGCTGGAGGAACCTTGGGCGGTTGCGCCTTTGCCGGATGGCTCGCTGCTGGTGACCGAACGGGGCGGGACGCTGAAACTGTTCAGGGACGGACAGGCCCAGGAGGTCGCGGGCGCGCCGCGCGTGGCCGTGTCGGGGCAGGGGGGATTGCTGGACGTGACGCTGGCGCGTGATTTTGACACCAGCCGGACGGTGTTCCTGACCTATGCCAAACCGCAGCGACGTCAGGCGGGCACCGCACTCGCCGCTGCGGAACTAAGTGCCGATGGCAGCCGCCTTGAGAACCTGCGCGTGCTATTCGAAAGCGCGCCGGGCGGCAACACGGGGCGGCATTTCGGCAGCCGCGTGGTCGAGGGCACGGATGGCACGCTGTTCGTCACCATCGGGGATCGCGGCGACCGTCCGTCGGCGCAGGACCGTTCCTTGCATAACGGGTCAGTGGTGCGAGTGAACCGTGACGGCACCGTGCCCGCCGACAACCCTTTTGTCGGGCAGGACGGCGTGCAGCCTGAAATCTGGTCCTATGGCCATCGCAACCCGCAAGGCGCGGGGTTGGATGGCAACGGCACGCTTTGGACTGCCGAACATGGTGCGCGCGGCGGAGACGAGGTGAACCGCATCGAAAAAGGCGCGAATTTCGGCTGGCCGGTGATTTCCTATGGCGTGCACTATTCGGGCGCAAAGATCGGTGATGGCACCGCCAAAGAGGGGATGGAGCATCCCGCCCACTATTGGGATCCGTCCATCGCGCCTTCGGGGCTGCTGGTCTATTCCGGTGACATGTTCCCCGAATGGCAGGGCGACATGTTCGTCGGCTCGCTCAAATTCAGCTATATCTCGCGGCTCGAAATCTCGGGCGACACGGCGCGCGAGGTCGAACAGATCGAAAGCGATGACACTTTGCGCGTGCGCGACATCGTGCAGGATCGCGATGGCAGCATCCTTTTCATCTCGGTCGGGAACGGGTCGGTGTACCGCATTTCCCGCTGATGACACAGGGCGCTGCGGCGCAATTGCCCTAATCTGTGGGCAGTGGGGCGGGATCATCCGGCCCCGACGCCCTGTTTTTCGGGTTTCGACTTTTCAAGCAGGGCAAAACACGGCTTCCTGTTGGAAAGACACATGAACCAACGGAACTTTTGATCCTATGCAGCCTACCGGCAAGAACAGCTTTGGCCAGCGTCTGAACGCTTTGGTGCGCGAAATCTATCCCGATCTGGATGCCGACATCCTGTCGAGCAAGATTGTCGACGCATTCTGGCCCGACGAGTCCAAGCCGCGCAAACGGGGCCGCAAGCCAAGCAACAACCTGTGGACCCAAGCCGACGCGCTGCTGATCACCTATGGCAACTCGATCATCGACGGCGCGCACAAGCCGCTGGATCTGCTGCATGATTTCCTGCTGCGCCGGATGAAGGGCGTGGTGAACGGCGTGCATATCCTGCCGTTCTTTCCTTTCACCTCGGATGACGGTTTTGCGGTGTCGGATTTCCGAAGTGTGAACCCGCAACTGGGTGACTGGGCCGACATCAACCGGATTGGCGAAGAGTTCCACCTGATGTCCGATCTGGTGCTGAACCACGTGTCCTCGCAAGGGGCGTGGTTCAATGCCTACCGACAGGGCCAAGCGCCCTATGACCGGTTCTTTTTCGAGGCATCGCCAAACGACGATCTGGACAATGTGGTGCGCCCGCGCACGACGCCCTTGCTGCAAAAGGTCGAAACCACCCATGGCGTGCGCCACGTGTGGTGTACGTTCAGCCACGACCAGATCGACTTGGATTTCCGCAACCCCGAGGTGCTGCTGGAATTCCTGCGCATCATCCGCCTGCACGTGGACAACGGGGTGCAGATCATCCGGCTGGATGCGGTGGCATTTTTGTGGAAGGAAATCGGCTCGCCCTCGATCCACTTGCCGCAGACCCATGCGGTGGTGAAACTGATGCGGGTGCTGTGCGACTATGCCGCCGAAACCATCATCCTGCTGACCGAAACCAACGTGCCCAAGGCCGAAAACCTGTCCTATTTCGGCAAACGGGACGAGGCGCATGCGATCTATAACTTCCCGCTGCCGCCCCTGATCCTGCACGCGATGATGTCGGGATCGGCGAGCTATCTCAAACGCTGGCAAAAGGGCATGCCGCCTGCGCAATTGGGCTGTGCCTATCTGAACTTTACCGCCAGCCATGACGGCATCGGGATGCGCCCCGCCGAAGGTATTCTGCCGACCGAGGAACAGGACAAGATGATCCAGACAATCCGCAATATCGGCGGTCTGGTATCCATGCGCGCCTTGCCCGGTGGTGGCGAGGCACCTTACGAGATCAACACGACCTTCTTCGAGGCGGTCGGCCAGACCTTCGAGGGCGAGGACGCCTATCACTTCGAACGCTTCATCTGTTCCCAGACCATCGTTATGTCGCTTGAGGGGATACCGGCGTTCTACATCCATTCGATGCTGGCCACGCCCAACGATCACGATCAGGTGGCGCGGCGTAACATGAACCGCGCGATCAACCGGCATAACTGGGATTACCCGACGCTGAACGCGCTGCTGGATGATCCCGAAACCATCCACGCCCGCGTGCTGGATGCGCTGTCGCGGCGGCTGGAAATCCGTGCGCGCCAAACCGCGTTCCACCCGAATGCAACACAGTTCACCATGTCACTACCCGATGATGTGTTCGGCGTCTGGCGGCAAAGCCTTGACCGCCACCAGTCGATCTTTGCGCTGCACAATGTCAGCGCCCGCACGGTCGAGGTGTCGCGGGATGCGATGAACCTGATTGATGATGAGGACTGGTTCGACCTGCTGAGCGGCGAGGATATCGACGCAAGCGATCACACGATCACGCTCGCGCCGTATCAGTGCCGCTGGATCAGCAACCGCACCTGAGCTTACTGGTATTCGTCGTCATCCGCCCGCGCCGCCGCCAGCATGTCCTTGAGGAAATCTGGGTCAGCCGAATGGACGCGGTTCCACGTCGGAATGAACGGGGTTTCGTGCGGGTTCTCGATGAACACGTGGCCTGCGCGCACGATGTTCTCGGCGAACAGTTCGATCGACAGTTCCTCGCTGTGACGGTCGATGGACAGCCCGTTCATCTTGGCGTCGTTGTAATAGGCCTCGAGCAGGTCCAGCGCGATCCGGTAATAGGTCGCCTTGAGCGTGCGGAACACGTTGGGTGTGAACACGGTGCCATCGGCGGCAAGCTTGCGATAGATCGCCTTGCAGATGTCAGTGGACATGCGGCTCAGGCCCGCCTCGGCGTCATCGGCGCTCAGGTCTTGGTGCTTGTGGTCATAGGCATCCGAAATCTCGACCTGACAGACGGCCTTGGGGGCCAGATTGCGCCATGCTTCGGACAGAACACCGATTTCAAGGCCCCAGTCGGACGGAATGCGCAGATCGGGCAGGATGGCGGTGCGCATCGCAAACTCGCCCGACAGCGGATAGCGGAAGCTGCGCAGGTAATCGATGTAATCGCGATCCCCGATCACACGCTTTAGCGCGATCAGCAGGGGGCTGACCAGCAGGCGTGTGACGCGCCCATTCAGCTTGTCATTGCCGATGCGCGGGTAATAGCCCTTGGCAACCTGATAGGGGAAGTTGGGGTTGGTTACCGGATAGACAAGGCGCGCCAGCATCTCGTTGTCGTAGGTCAGGATATCGCAGTCATGGATCGCCATCACCGCACTGTCCGCGCAGGCGATCAGATAGCCGAGGGAGGCCCACACGTTCTTGCCCTTGCCCTGTTCTGCCGGATAAAGGCCCATCGCCTCTAGCCGCGCGCCCAGTTCCAGCATCCGCGGGCTGTCGTTCCAGATCACGATATGGTTCTGGTTCAGCCCTTTGAAGAACGCCTTGGCGTGGCGGAACTGGTCGGCATCGGCGCGGTCCAGCCCGATGATGATGCGGTGCAGGTAATTGACCTTTGACAGTTCGGACAGGATGTGGGGCATCGCGTCCCCCTCCAGCTCGGAATAGAGGCAGGGCAGGATCAGAGAGATCTTGCGGGTCTGCGCATAGGACGCCAGTTCATCCGCCAGTTCCGGCGCAGAGCGGGTGCGCAGGTTGTGTAGGGTGACGATGTTTCCGTTCTGGTGAAAATCGGCCAAAGGTTTCGTCCTTGTTATTCTAGGTTCAGTTTTTGAAGTAGGGCGTGGATCGCGGTGTTCCAACCGGTCGGGCCTGCCTCTTGTGTGCGGGTAATGCGGCCCTGTTCCTCGCCCTTGAGCGGGGGCAGCGGGGGCTTGTCCGGATTGGCGATGATCACGCCGTGATCGGTGGTTTCCAGCATCGCGATGTCATTGGGCGCGTCGCCAAGCGCGACGGTGGTGGCGGGTGCGAAATCGGCGACAAGGGCTCGGACCTGATCGGCCTTGGTCGCACCGAAGGACAGGGTCAAGAACCGCCCGCCTTGCTGGGCCTGCACCCCGTGTTCGCGCAGCGCGGCAAGAAAATGCTGCTTGGCCGCCTCATCACCATGCCATTGGCCAGGTTCCGAGAACGCCCGCTTTTTGGCCAAAGTGGCAGAAGGCGCATCCAGCCCCGTCGCGGCGCGGACGTCATCCACGCTCATAACGCCGAAACCGGTGAACAGATCGCGAAGGGCGGCGGGCAGGCCATTCAGGTGCGCGCGCAGGCGATCATAGTCGTCGGCTATGGCGTCGGGGGTGGCATGAGCCTGCAACAGACCCGCGCCA
Organism: Tateyamaria sp. 7Alg 36; assembly: GCF_059882455.1. Lineage (NCBI taxonomy): Bacteria > Pseudomonadati > Pseudomonadota > Alphaproteobacteria > Rhodobacterales > Roseobacteraceae > Tateyamaria > Tateyamaria sp. 7Alg 36. The sequence continues at coordinate 402,807 of NZ_CM187613.1, forward strand.
TTTTCAACGATGGCGGGATAGGCATCCAGATTCATGTCGCTGCGCAAGGCGCTGATTTCAGGGGCTGTTTTGCTGCTGGCCAGAATGACCGGCGCGCCAATGTCGCGTAGCTTTTCCAGCGCGGGACGGGCAGGCGACCAATCGTAACTGTGATGGTCGATCAATGTCCCATCAAGGTCGGTGAAAATCATTAAACGGGGTACGGTTTGCATACCTCGTTTGATGGCAAGCGCCCCGCTTGATCACAAGCGGAGCGTGCAACTTTGCCGCGATGTACCGCACTCTGCCGATATTTGCCTATTTTTTGTGCAAATGGGGCAGGTTTGGGCATCGTGGGCGGTCCTCAGCCCCCGATCAGGCGGGGCAGTGTTAGCGAAATCGCGGGCACAAAGGTGATCAGCATCAGCGCGGCCAGAATGGCGAGGTAGAAGGGCCAGATCGTCCGCACGGCCTTCTCCATCGGCAGTTTGCCCACGGCACAGCCCACGAACAGGCACGACCCCACGGGTGGTGTACACAGGCCAAGGCCAAGGTTCACCAGCAGGATCATCCCGAATTGCAGCGGATCGACCCCGATGCTGTTGGCCACAGGCAGGAAGATCGGCGTGCAGATCAGGATCAGCGCCGCCATGTCCATGATCATGCCAAGGATCAGCAGCACCACGTTGATCATCAGCAGGATCAGGATGGGGTTTTCACTGATACCCGTCAGCAGCGCGACCATCTGGTTGGGTACGCGGTAGAAGGTCAGCATGTAGGCGAATGCCCCCGCACAGGCGATCAGGATCATCACCATCGCCGTTGTACGTACCGCTTGGGTGACGGCCACGACGAACTTGTCCCATGTGATCGACCGGTAAACCAGCAGCGTCACGATAAAGGCATAGATCGCGCCGAATGCACCGGACTCGGTCACGGTGAACACGCCCGACAGAACGCCGCCCACGATGATAACGGCTGTCATCAATCCGGGAATGGCACCGAAGAACGAGATGACCAAAGCCGTCCAGCCGGGGAACTTCTCGGCAGCGTAACCGCGCTTGACCGCGACGAGGTAGGCCGCAAGCGCGAGACAGACGCACATCAGGATGCCCGGAAAGACGCCTGCCAGAAACAGTTTGGAGATCGACAAACCGCCACCCGCCGCGATGGCGAAGATAATCATGTTATGGCTGGGCGGGATGATGATCCCCGCGATGGAGGACGTCACGGTCACGTTAACCGCATAATCCGCGTCATAGCCCTTTTCCTTCATCACCGGCACAAGGATCGACCCGAGCGCCGAGATATCGGCAATGGCCGAGCCCGAGATGCCGCCGAACAGCATCGACGAGAACACGTTCACGATGCCAAGGCCGCCGCGCACCGCGCCAACCGCCGCCGAGGCAAAGCGCACCAGTCGCATGGCGATGCCGCCATGGAACATCAGTTCGCCCGCGAAGATGAAGAAGGGGATGGCCATCAGCGCAAAGACGTTGATGCCGGACACGATGCGCTGGAACCCGATCATTAACGGCAGGCCTTCGTACCAGAAGGCGGCAATGGCCGAGATGCCAAGCGCAAAGGCCACGGGCGTGCCGATGATGACGCAGAACGCGAAGATGCCCAGAAGGAAAAGGATGCCCATATATGGTCTCTATTCTATGCTGTCGCGGCGTTCATCGACGCCGAAGTACAGGCGTATCAGATGGCCGACGGTAAATATCAGGATCAGGCCGCCACAAACGGTGAGCGGCAGTGACCGAAGGCCCTCGGGCACTTGGATCATCGGGATCAGCGATCCCCATTTGAACAGGGTCAGTTGCGCGCCGTACCAAAGCATCAAGGCACCGAAACCGGCCATGATCACATCAGAGATGACAACCAGAACGGTGCGGATGCGCGAGGTGACGCCGCTGCGCAGCAAGGTGACGGAAAGGTGCGTGTGTTCGTAGACGCCGACAGCCGCGCCGACAAAGGCGATCAGCATGACCAGCAAAAGGGCCACCTGTTCCACCCATGTGGGTGTCGCGTTCAACACGTAGCGGCCAAAAACAAGCCATCCGAAGATGACCGTCAACACGACCAGCGACAGGCCCGTTATAAATCGGCAGATACGGGCGATCAGGTCCAGCAGGGCGACCATTCGGGGAATGAACGCGGGCACATGGTCCGGAGTAGTCATGAGAGGGGGGTGCCTTTCGCATGAAAAACCGTCCGGCCGCGCACGAGGGCGGGCCGGACGGCATATTTCAGATCACGTGAACCATCACTCGGTGGCTTGGATCAGCTCGACAAGCGGGCGCAGGTCGGGATTGCTTTGGAAGTAGGCTTCGTAAACGGGCGTCATGGCGTCTTGGAACGGACCTTTGTCCGCCACTTCGTTCACGACCACACCGCCGGCTTCCACGGCTTCGCGGCTGGCTAGTTCACGCTTGTTCCACAGGTCGCGCTGCATTTCTGCGGATTCTTGCGCGGCTTCTGTCACGGCTTCCTGCATCTCGGGGGACAGGGCCGCGTATGTGTCGGCGTTGATGCAGATACATTCGGGGATGATCAGGTGCTGGGACAGCGAATAGTAGCCCGCAACCTCGAAGTGGCCGGTGGATTCGTAGGATGGCCAGTTGTTTTCAGCGCCGTCGACAACGCCGGTTTTCAGCGCCTGATAGACTTCGGCAAAGGCCATTGGCGACGGGTTGCCGCCCAGTTCAGAGATCATGCCGGTGAACAGTTCGTTGTTCATCACGCGCACTTTCATGCCTTCGACATCCGCAGGCGTGTTGATCGGCTTTTCCCCGTTGTAGAAAGACCGCGCACCGGCGTCATACCATGCGAGCGGATACAGACCCTTTTCTGCCATGCCTTCCGCGATGGCGGCACCGCCCTCGCTGTCCAGTACGCGGAACATGTGTGGCACGTCCTTGAAGATGAACGGCAGCGATACGACGTTGGCCGCTGGCACAATCGGGCCGATGGGGCCAAGGTTGAAGTTACCGATTTCGAGCGCACCCGCACGGACCTGTTCGACCGCATCGGGCTGGCTGCCCAGCGTGCCGCCGTGGAACATTTGCAGCGTGATCTCGCCATCCGTCTTTTCCGCCAGCAGTTCGGCGAATTTGTCCATGGCAACCGTGTTCGGATAGCCGTCGACGTGGATGTTCCAGCCGCGCCAGTTATCCGCAGATGCCGCCGAAGCCACAACTGTCAGAGCGACCGCGCTGACCAGAGATTTGGTGAAATTATTGAACATGACATTCCTCCCTTATTGAAAACTTATCCATTCCGACCCCGCTGGTTTGGATGAGTGCCGCGTGCGTCCTCCCGCGTGCGACCCTCGGTGCGAAGCCGGTTTTGTCGTTTTGTAGGGTCAGAAGATGACTAGTATACCAGACTTGTCAACTGTGAATATTGCACGAGGCGCAGACAGCGCGATTTCGCATGGCGCCAAGGGCGAACGAGGGCCGTTCCCAGACCGCGACGGGCTGAGTTGAGGTAGGACAGCTTGGACAGGGGGCGGTACCTAGAACGAGACGGGCGCGCCGTCTTCGGGTTCGAAGTAATTCGCGTTGGAGCGTGAGATGTGGTCAATCGTTGCATCCAGCCGCGACAGATGGCGCATGCCTGCGGTCACGGCGCGCTCTGCATCATGGGCTTTGACGGCGTCTGCGATCTCTCGGTGATCCTCGATCAGCTCGGGGATGCGCGCGCCTTTGGACAGGCTGAGCGTGCACAGACGATCCACCTTGGCTTTTTCGGCAAGGATCACGTCAAAGGCAAAATCCGCCTGCGCGATATGACACAGGGTTTCGTGAAATTCGTAATCAAGCCGCCCGAACGCGTCGACGTCTTGGGACGCGTTTGCCTGTTCCTGCGCTGTCAGCGATGCCTGTAGCGCGGCAGACCCCGTATCGTTGCAGTGCTGTGCGGCACGGATCAGGATTTCCTTTTCGATGGCGGCGCGCACAAACCGCGCCTTGACGATACCGCGCATCGAGAAACGTTTCACCTCGGTTGCGCGCTGCGGGCGGATCATCAGCAGATCAATGGTTGCCAGACGATTGAACGCATCCCGCACGGGCTGGCGCGACACGCCAAACTTCGCGGCAATCTCGGCCTCGGATATCTTGTCACCGGGGCGCAGGCGCAAGGACAGGATTTCGGCATGCAGGTGGTCAAAGATATCGTCGACGCTGGTGCGTCGTTCGCTGAACTGGGTCGCCTGTGCCATGGGTCTGCCTTTGCTCGGTTTCATGCTGTGCGGTGTTCCTTACAGTCATTTGTCACAGAATTGAACTGGGCCGCGCCGTAATCAAGGGCGCGATAGGGATTGCCCCGCCTGTCGATCTGGAATACCAGATAATTGACTAGTATACCAGCGTGACCGCAAATCAAGAAGGAACCCCATATGAAGCTCGCAGGACAAACAGCGATCGTGACAGGCGCAGGGCGCGATATCGGCAAGGCGGCGGCGCTGAAGCTGGCGGCAGAAGGGGCAAGTGTCGCGCTCAACTACCACTCAAGCAGCGAGGGTGCGGATGACGCTGTGGCGCAGATCACCGAGGCGGGTGGACGTGCCTTTGCGATGAAGGGCGATCTGACCAAGGTCGAAGAGGTCGAGGCACTGGTGTCGCGCACCGTGAGCGAGTTTGGTGGCCTCAACATTCTGGTGAACAATGCCGGTGGCCTGATCGCACGCAAAAGCATCGCGGACATGCCGCTGGACCATTGGAATGCCGTGATGGAATTGAACCTGACCAGCACGTTCCTGATGACCAAAGCCAGCCTTGCCCATATGAAAACCGGTGCCATCGTAAACCTTGCCAGTCAGGCGGGGCGCGACGGTGGCGGGGCAGGGGCAGTGGCCTATGCGGCGTCCAAAGGGGCGGTGATGACGATGACGCGCGGCCTTGCCAAAGAGGTCGGACCGGACATCCGCGTCAATGCCCTGTGCCCCGGCATGATCGACACGGATTTCCACAATGTGCACACGCCCGATGCGGGGCGGCGCGGCTACGAAGCCGCAGCGCCTGTGCGCCGTCAGGGCACGGTTGAGGATACGGCGAACCTGATCCTGTTCCTTGCATGTGACGACTCAAGCTTCATCACCGGTGCCAATATCGACATCAATGGCGGCATGCTGTTTTCCTGATTGCCCAGAAAGGGGTTTATGATGACCGGTTTTCCCGTTGTACCCACCGAACCTGATGTGACGCGTCAGGTGCTGTCCGACCACGAGGCGCTGATGGTTGTCGCCTTCCGCTTTGCTGCCGAAGGGGCGCAAGGATCGCTGCACCATCACCCGCACGTGCAATCCACCTATGTGGAGAGCGGGCGGTTCCGGTTCACCGTGGGTGAAGAGGAGAAAGAGGTGGCCGCAGGCGACAGCTTTGTCATTCCGTCGAATGTGGAACACGGCTGTGTCTGCCTTGAGCCGGGGACGTTGATCGACTGCTTTACCCCGCGGCGGGACGACTTTCTGTAACAAGCGGATCGACTGCGAAACGGTGTGAGCGGCCTGTCACGGCGCGCTCACCCCAGATAGATCTGGCCCGCCGGATATTTCACCTTTGGCACCCCGCGCGTGGCGAGGAAAAAGCCGATGGCCAAGGGGCCAACCCGTCCCACAAACATGATCATCATCAGAATGGCGCGCCCGATGCCGTCAATCTCGGCCGTGATGCCGCGCGACAGGCCGACAGTGCCAAAGGCCGAGGTCACCTCGAACGCGATGTCGATGAACTGGCCATCGTGATTGATCGTCATCACAAAGATACCCGTCAGGACCAGCAGCATTGAAATGGTGGTCAGCGCGAGGACTTTCATCACCTCGTCCACGCCGAGCGAGCGGCCAAAGGCGTGCAGTGTGGTCTGGCGGCGAAAGAACGCGACGGTTGCCAGCAGCAGCACAAACAAAGTGGTCACCTTGATCCCGCCCGCGGTCGAGGTGCTGCCACCGCCCACCAGCATCAGCGTCATGGTCAACATCGAGGTGCTGTCATGCATCCCGCCAGTGTTGATCGTGTTGAACCCAGCGGTGCGCGGCGTTGTGCCCTGAAACCAGCTTGCCCACAGCTTGTCCGCCTCATTCAGCGGGCCAAGCGTTTCGTGGTTGTGCCATTCGAGCAGGCCGAACATGACGCTGCCCCATGTGATCAGGATGGCGGTGCCGACAAGCATCAGCTTGGAATGCAGGGTCAGTTTGCGCCAGTTGCGCGTGCGGTACACATCGCCCACCACGATAAAGCCAAGCCCGCCCAGAATGAACAGCGCAGGGATCACCAGATTGATGATCGGGTTGCCGACCCATTGCGTCAGACTGTCGGGATGCAGGGCAAATCCGGCATTGTTGAAGGCCGAGATAGAGTGGAAAACAGCCTGCCAGATGCCCGCCCAGCCGAATTCTGGCACAAAGACGAGGGCCAGAAGGGCGGCACCCACCGCCTCGCAAGCGACAGCGATGACAAGGATCATGCGGGCGATATAGGTCAGGTTCGACAGGGACGTCTGGTTGAGGTCTTCGCGCAGGATCAACTGTTGCGGCATGCCCACCGGAATGCCTACTGCCCCCAGCAGCAGCACCGCAAAGGTCATAAGACCCAACCCGCCAAGCTGGATCAGCGCGGCGATGACGCCCTGTCCAAAGCCGGTAAAGGCCGATCCGGTGTCAGCCAGCACAAGGCCCGTCACTGTCACGGCAGAGGTCGAGGTGAACAGCGCGTCGCTTAGCCCGATATCGCCGTTATGCGAAATCGGCAGCCACAGCAGCACAGCGCCCAGAATGATGAACGCCATGTAATAAAGGGATAGCAGCGCAGGGGGCGGCATCCGCAGGGTCTTGCGCCTCCGCAGAAGTTTTCGAAAGCGCCGGACCATGGTCAGAGGCTGGCCGCGAAGTTGTGCAAATCCTTGCGCTGGCCGAGCAGCAATAGCAGATCATCGCCCAGCAATCTGCAATCCGCGCCGTCTTGACCGATAAATTCACTGCCCCGCATGACGCCGATACAGCGCAGGTTGTAGGTTTTGGCATGGGAGAGTTCGGAAAGGCTGCGCCCTTCGAGGCTGTCTGGGATGCGGAAGTTGACCACGTGATAGCCGTTGCCAAGGCTCACATAGTCGCGCAGCAGCGGATTGTGCAGGATTTGCGCGATATGCTGGCCGATCTCGACCTCGGGGTGCACGATCCGGTCCACGCCCAGCTTTTTCAGGATGCGGTGATGGGTCTTGGTCGTTGCCTTGGCCCAAACGACGCGCACGCCGACCAGCTTGAGGTTCATCGCGGATAGGATACTTGCCTCAAGGTCCGAGCCCATGGCGACCACGGCCGTATCGCAATCGCCAAATCCGGCATCGCGCAGGGCGGCATCATCGCGCGCATCCACGATCATCGCTTGTGAAAGGGTATCAGCAAGGTTGGCGACGCGGGTTTCGGAGATATCGATGCCGATAACGTGGTTGCCGAAACGCTGAAGCTCCTTAGCGACGGAGCTGCCGAAGTTGCCCAAACCGACGACACCGAAGGTGCGTTTTTTGAGTTTTGTCAAAGTTGCGTCCCAATTCGTGTGACTGGCGCCGACCATTGCCGCATCGCAGCATGTTGTCAACACGGGGAAAGCGCGGGGGGATGGAGGGCGGTTTTCCGGAGTTGTCGACCCACATTTAATTAGCTGAGGCGCGGAAGGCATTGATATAAAACGAAAAAGGACGGCCCGCGATCAAGGGCCGCCCTGTGTTTTTGTATTCCCACGCGACTACACGCTGCGCGCGGGTGCAGCGGGGCTTAGCCCCACTTCATCTCGCCAGTCAGAACCTTGGCGCCGGTGGTCAGGGCGACGTTCATGCCCAGATCGGGATAGCGGGCGGTCATCGCTTCGATCAACGCCTCGGAACCGTCAGCCTTTTCCAGCTCTTCGTCGATGGCCAGCAGGTAGTCCTTGGTGAACTGCACCGCTTCAAGGCCCATCGGCGCGTCCGGTGTCAGGTGACCGGGGACGACGACTTGGGGGTTACGCGCGATGATCGCGTCCAGATTGGCGATCCATGCAGCGCGCTGTTCTTTGGTGGGAGTGTCCGCTGTCCAGACGTGGACACCGGAAAAGACCATGACGCCACCGAACACGGCTTGCAGATCCTCGACCCAGAGGTAGCGGCGGTTCGCCAGATCCTTGGCGGGAACGACCGTGATCTCGTGACCGTCCACTGTCAGCGTTTCGCTGTCGTCGGCGGTGGGGATGATCACGTCATCCACCGAGGCGGGACCGTTTTCGCCCAGTTGCGGGCCCCATGTGTCGACCTTTTTCGCCACATTGCCATTGATCGCTTCGACGGTTTCGCTGGCCGCGATGACGCGGGCGTCAGGGAAGGCTTCGGTGATCGGGCGCAGGCTGAAATAGAAGTCGGGGTCGCTTTGGCTGATGTAGATCGTGGTCAGGGTCTTGCCTGTGGCCTTGATCTCTTCGGCCAGTGCGCGGCCATCGGGCAGGGTAAAGCCGCCGTCGATCAGTACAGCTTCGTATTCGCCCTGCACCAGTACGGGGGCGCGGAAAAACCCGTTTTCGCCTGCGGGATAGTGGGTCCAGATCAAGCCATTCGCGTCGGCAAAGGAAAAGCTGGGGGCCAGCATGGCAGCAGCGCCAGCGGCGGTGGACAGTTTCAGCATATCTCGGCGGTTCATGGTATTCATCCTTTCGTTTTTCGTGGGTTAGGCGCGCCCGAGGGCGGCCAGTACAGCGTCGGGTCCGGCGTAAAGCGTGCTTGAATCGACGTCGAATTCGGTACCTTCGATGTCGGCGATCAGCGCGGGGACGCCTTGCAGGTGGTGGGTTGTCATCAACTTGCGCGCCTCTGCGGTGCGCGTGCGCGCCAGTTCCGCAAGACCCGCGTCGGAGAATGTGAGGCGCGCAGCAGCATCACCCAGACCGAGCTCGGTCAGGAGATCCGCAACAACAGTGGCAGATGTCACATCCTTGCCATCGACATATCGCGCGGTCTGGATCGCGACGAGCGCTTCGATCTCCCGCTCGGGGGCGGTGTTGGCCACGGCGGTCACAGCCAGCGTTGCCACTGTGGAATCGAGCGACGCATCCTCGGCCCCCAGCACATCGCGGCGGTAGGCTTCGGTGAACTGTCGCCCGCTTAGCGCGGCGATGCGCTGGTCATTCGCCCATGCCTGCGCCGCAAAGCTTTTCATGGGCCGTGCACCGTTACCGGCAAACAGGCCAGTGGCATGGGGGCGCAAGTCGATATCAGGGTGTTTGGCCAGCGTGGCAATGGTTGCCGACGCGCCGTAGCACCAGCCGCAAAGCGGGTCGAAAAGGTAATGCAATGTCGCTGTTTGTGTCATGGTGTGTCTCCTTGGCGATGGATATAAGCCATCCATTGCCTGCGATAAGGCGAACCATTTTGACAGTCTGTATGTCAAAAGCTAACACAGCGGTTATGGTCAAATCACACAACCTCAACCGGCTCGCCTATTTCGCGGCTGTGGTCGAAACCGGATCCTTTACGAATGCCGCCGCGCGCCTCGGCGTGACCAAGGCCGTTGTCAGCAGTCAGGTCACGCAGCTTGAGCAGGAATTGAAGGCGACGCTGCTTGTGCGCAACACGCGCAAGGTCAGCACGACCGAAGCGGGGCGGCTGTTCTATACGCGCTGCACGTCGATCCTGAACGAGGCCGAGGCCGCCTTTAGCGAGTTGTCGCAACTGTCCGAGCAGCCGGTGGGCAATTTGCGCATGACCGCCCCGAATGATTACGGCACGGTGGTCGTCGCACCACTGGTCGCGGCGTTCCGGCATCAGTACCCCGATTGTCAGGTGGAACTGTATCTTGGCGACGATCACAGCGATCTGATGGCGGGCGATCTGGATCTGGCCATACGGGTCGGCTGGCTGCGGGATTCGACGTTGCTTGCGCGCAAGCTCGGCGGGTTCCGGCAAATGCTTGTCGCAGCCTGCGCGGGCCAGTTTCGTCACGTGCGGCACCCCAAAGATCTGGCAGATGCGCCTTTCGTGGCAAACAAGGCGCTGTCCGATCCGCTGGACTGGGTGTTCGAGGATGCCAAAGGAGAGGCCGTATCGGTGAAGCTGAAGAGTGACGTGGCCATCGACAGCGCCGCCGCGATCATGGCTGCCGTTGGCAATGGCGCGGGCCTTGCGATCCTGCCCGATTATCTGGTGTGCGATCACTTGGCCTCGGGCACGCTGACCCACGTGCTGCCGGACTGGCACCTGCCCGAAGGGGGGATTTATGCGGTGCTGCCCGCGTCCAAATTCCGTGCAGCAAAGGTGTCTGTGTTCACCGAAATGCTGCGGCAGGCGGAAAAAAGCCGAGGGCGTGGGTAAGAGGGACAGTCACGAAGAGCCCGTCACTGTGGTGGCTTGACGGGTGCAGATTTGTGGCGAAATGCTTCGGGTCTAAGGGACACTAAGCGCGTCGAAGTTTTCCCCCGATCTAAGGTCGTGCAACAGGCTCTGACATGAAGTCGAAACGTAAACCCACACCATCCACACTCGCGCCAGATACGCTCGATTTGCTGGAAAAAGTGCTTGGCGCGCGCCTTCCGCCCGCCTATCGGGATTGGCTGGCAAACCACAACGGCCAGATGCCGGAAAACCGCCTCGTAACCTTCGTCGAAAAAGGACGCGAGACCTCCACTACCTTGCATTCACTTTATGCTTTGAACGCTGAACACACGTTTAACGACCTCTGGCAGTACCACGCAAACTACGGCGCGGAACTGCGCCCCTGGTACCTGAGCATCGGCGCGGATGAGGGCGGCAACCAGTTCGTGCTGGCGCTCAAGGGACCGAACCACGGGCAGGTGTTCTTCTGCGACCACGAGGTCGCGTTGGACGTTGGTTTGCATCCGGTGGCGCCAAATTTTGCAGCGTTTGTGACTGGGTTGGAGAAGGGGTGATGAGCAGGGACTCGCGCACTCAAGGCGGCATCGGCAGCTTGATTTGTTTGGCTAGACCGTATTCGCAATGACCGAACCTGCGGAGGTTAGAATGACGGTGACTACTTACAAAGTAGGTTCAGATACCGCGCCAAACGTCCAACTGTGTTGCTGTCGAACTATATAGACACTTTGAAATCAGAAACCAAAAAGGGCCTAGCTGAAATTCAGCTAAGCCCTTGAAATCTTTGGCTCCGGCGGTAGGGATCGAACCTACGACCAATTGATTAACAGTCAACTGCTCTACCGCTGAGCTACGCCGGAACGGTCTGCGCCGTATAGCAATGCGGTTTGGACGCGTCCAGAGGGTTTTGGCACCTTTTTTGGAAAAATTTTTGATCAAGGCAAAACGCGTTCAAAAGCGGCCTTTGCGGTCAGGGGGCCGATGGGTTTGACGCGGGATTTTCCCTCAAGATCAATGAGGTGGGCGAGGACGCTGCGGGTGGCAGCGCCCAGAAGGGCAGGCGGGGTGTCGGTGTAGATTTGGGCGGCCAGCGCTGCTGCGGTGGCGGGGCCGGCCTGCAACTGGTCGAGAATGGCGGCTTCACGGGATTTGCGGTGCGCGATCAGCCAGTTCAGCCGGTCGGCTGGGTCGTTGATGGGGGCGCCATGGCCGGGATAGAACACGCGCCATGGTTTAGGGGCCAACCGCTCGCAAGAGCGCATGAAGTCGGTCAGGTCGCCATCGGGGGGCGAGACCAGCGAACTGGCCCAGCCCATCACGTGATCCGCCGTCAGGCAGGCGTCGTTCCAGCCAATGCAGATGTGATTGCCCAGATGTCCGGGCGTGTGGAGGATAGCGAGATCCCAATCGGCACCGCTGATCCGTTCGTCGTCACGCAGCAGCACGTCCGGAGTAAAGTCGTAGTCGATCCCTTCGCCGCCGCCCGCAAGCCCCGCGGCGACCAGACGTTCCATGGCTGCACTGCGGCCCGCACGCGCATCGCCAAAGGCGAGCACCGGTGCGCCCGTCGCTTCGGCCAAGGGGCGGGCGAGGGGGCTGTGATCAAGATGCGTGTGGGTGACGATGATGTGGCTGATATGCTGGTGCGGCGCGACGCTGTTCAGAATGGCGGCAAGGTGCGCAGGATCGTTCGGGCCTGGGTCGATGACGGCAAGATCGCTGTGACCCAGCACATAGGTATTGGTGCCGCGATAGGTCATCGGGGACGGGTTCGGGGCCACAATCCGGCGCAACCCGTCCTCAAGCATCTCGGGCTGCCCGATCGGCGGATTGAAATCGTCCATGTCCATCGTCGTGTTGGCCTTTCGGTCATGCGCGGGCCGCGCTAGGGTTGCTGCATGTGGACGCAGACGCTCAAGAACTACATGCCGCGGGGCATTTATGCACGTGCGGCGCTGATCCTGTTGCTGCCCGTGATTGTGGTGCAACTGGTGGTGTCGGTTGTGTTCGTACAAGACCATTTTGAAGATGTCACATACCAGATGACAAATGCCGCCGCGCGCGAGGTGCGTTTGGTGATCCGCCAGCTTGATCGGTCCGACAGCCTTGCCGCATATGTGGCGGACGACATGAACGTGCTGGATACGCTGGACATTCAGTTGCGCCCCGCCGAGGCGAGCGCGTTGGACGAGGCGGACAGGCGCCGGTGGTATGATTTTTCGGGCATCATCATTACGCGGTCGCTACGCGGGCAGGTGCCGCAGGTGGCGGTGGTGGATTTGTCGCGGGACCGCTGGGTGCGTCTTGTTCTCGACAGTGCGCAAGGGCCGGTCGAGATGGAGTTTGACCGCCGCCGCGTGTCTGCCGCTGCGCCGCACCAGCTACTGGTCAACATGGTGTTTTTCAGCAGCCTGATTACGATTATTGCCTTCATCTACATGCGCAACCAGTTGCGGCCCATCAAACGGCTCGCCAATGCGGCTGAGGCGTTCGGGCGTGGCAATACGATTCCCTATACGCCTTCCGGCTCGACCGAGATCCGTGCGGCGGGCACGGCCTTTGTTGATATGCGCAACCGGATCGAACGGCAGATCGAGACGCGGACCCTGATGCTGTCCGGTGTCAGTCACGACCTACGCACGCCGCTGACCCGTATGCGCCTTGCGCTGAGTATGCTTGAGGACGAAGACCGCATTCCGCTGGAACACGATGTGGACGACATGCAGGGGATGATTGATGCCTTCCTGAGCTTCGCCAAAGGCGATGCCGAGGGCGAACCGGAAGAGGTCGATCCCATCGTTCTGGCCCGCTCTATCGTGATGGACGCGCAGCGCGGCGGGATGGATGTGTCGCTTGTCGAGGCGACAGGCGAGGGTACGGTGACGATGCGCGCCGCTGCCATGCGTCGCGCGTTGAACAATCTGGTAGGCAATGCGGTGCGTTATGGACGGCGGGCGGAAATGTCCGTGGTGTTGACCGAAAAATCCCTGCGCTTTCGGGTCGAAGATGAAGGGCCAGGTATTCCCGCAGATCAACGCGCCGATGCGCAGCGCCCCTTTACCCGCCTTGATCCGTCACGCAATCAGGATCGCGGGTCGGGGGTGGGGCTTGGCCTTGCCATCGCCACCGATATCGCGCGCGCCCATGGCGGTGTACTGCGTCTAGGGGAGAGCGAAAAGCTGGGCGGGTTGCGGGCGGATATTGTGATTGCGCGGTAGGGTTGGGTTGTTGCAGTGCAACATTAGGATTGGCCTCTAGGCATATGAAATATAGTAAGCTTTCATGTTTTACGTTGCGGCCTTGCTGTCCTGTCTCCAACCAATGCCGCAACGGCACACTTGTTTAGCCCGCACATCCGCGCAACCAAATCTGCACCAAGCAATCGCCGAGGAGCCGCGCAATGACCCCCTATGACATGATCAAAGCCCATATGGCGCAGGCGATCCCCTTCGCCAACCACGTCGGGGTCGAACTGATCGAGATCGCGGATGGCTCCGCCACCGCTGCGCTTGACCAGCGCACGGAAACCTCGAACCACATCCAGACCCAGCACGCCGGCGCGATGTTCACCTTGGGCGAGGCGGCCTCGGGCGGGGCACTGGGCGGCGCGCTTGCACCTGTATTGCTAGAGGTGCGGCCGGTCGCGGCGGGGGCGACGATTTCCTATGTGAAGATCGCCAAGGGGCGGCTGACCGCCCATGCAAAGACGGACGAAAGCGGCGCGGACCTGCTGGCGCGTCTGAAAACGGACGGCAAAGTGGCCTTTGGCGTCGATGTGGATATCCGCGATGGCGAGGACGAGACCGTCGCGACCATGCGCGTTGATTGGCACGTGCGCGGTAAGTGATGCTCCGGTAGCAGTGCAGAAAATGCACACACGGGTGGCCGCACACTATTAAAATGCGCAACAGCGGGAATGCCCCGCCGCTGCAATGTCGTGAGTGGTGGCCTTTCCCGCGCGCTACGCGTGTTTTTCGATAAAGGCGCGGGTGGCGTCGTTCACCTCGGCGGGGTTCGAAGCGCTGAGGAAATGCGCGCCACCTTCGACCACCTCCAGCGTCGCCTCTTTGGCATTGGTGAACTGGGCGATCCCGTGTTCGGCGTTCGCAACGGAATAGACCTCGTCGCCGGTGCCATGCATCCACAGAACGGGGCAGGTGATATAGTCCAGCCGCCCGTTCAGCCCGTCGCGGTCGCGCAGGTTGATCGCGCACATGCGCAGACGTTTGCGCCCTGCATCGCCGGTATAGTTGGCCTTGAGCGTCTTGTGCCAGAAGGCGCGCTCGTCCTCGGACACATCGGGGCCAAATCCTGCGGCCAGCAGCGCGTCACAGAATTCGTCGGCGGGCTGCCAATCTTCGGGCACAGGATCGGCAAGGGCGTCCACCAGCGGGCTGTTGAATTCGGCCCCGTTCCAGCAGCCGCGCGCCATGCTGTCGGCGCTTTCGTAATCCATGGACGTGCCCAGTGGGATGATGCCCTTGATCCGGTCCGGTGCCAGCAGCGCCATGCGTGCGGCCACCCATCCGCCCTGCGACGTGCCAAGGACAAAGGCCGCGTCGATCCCCAGTGCATCCATCGCTTGCAGGTTTGCGATGGCCGAATCCCAATAGGTGAATTGCGGGCAGTCGGTGCGCGTTTCCCCGTGGCCGTATAGTTCGAAGGACACGAGGTTCGCTGTGTCCATCAACGCCTCATCCGCGAATTGCGGACGATACAGCTGGCAGGACGTGGCAAAGGAATTAACCATGACCAGCGTGGGACGGGACGGGTCGTAATCCGCGCCAAAGCATGTGCCGATCTGCGACCCACCAAGATGCGGGATGGTAACGGTTTCAACGGGTTTCATATTTTCCTCCTCCTGAATTCTGTCATCAGCGGACCGCGCGTGCCTTGCGGCGGTATCGCGATCTGCTGGTTTGACAGTAGCGGAGGATGCGCAGGCGGCCCTGTCCTGCGTTGCCCTTTATGGTGCAGGTCTTGCGCAATATGCGCGGACGGGCAGTGCGGTTAGTGCGTGACGCGCTGGCGATAGGTAGACGGGGACACGCCGGTGCCTTTCTTGAACGCCCGCGCGAGGTTCGCCCCCGAGGAATAGCCGACCATATCCGCCAGTTCGTCCATCGACAGCGTGCTGCTGCATAACAATTGCTTGGCGCGGCGCAGGCGCATCTGGCTGACATATTGCATCGGCGACACGCCTGTGGACAGTTTGAACGCACGGGCAAAGTGAAAGACGCTGAGGCAGGAGATACCGGCCAGATCGCTTAGCGAGATGTCTTGCGACAGGTTATCCCCCATAAAGGCGACAACCCGTTTCAACCGTGCGGGATCCAGCCCTTTGGTGGTTTGCGCGGCGAGGTATTCGGGCGAACATTCCCAGTCATTGGCACGCGTGTGGCGCTGCAATATCCGCGCCGACAGCGCGAGGCCGAGCGAGTCAAACAGCAATCGGCCCCCGTTGGTGCCACCTTGCAACTCCTCGGCAATGGCCAACCCGATCTGGTGCACCAGCGGGTCGACGATGCCGCCGGTATAGACCAGCCCCGCATCCTCGGCATTGTCGTCGCGATCACTCAGCCCGCCAGCCATATCCTTGGACAGATAGAGGTGCAGCATATCCAGCCCGTCGCCCGAGATATCAAGATAGCGCACCGAAACCCCTTTGGGACAGACACAGGCGACACCGGGACGGGATTGGAAATGCTGTTCGGCCCCGTCGGCGCGCCGCCGGATCACGGCACGGCCCGCGACGGCAATGGCCACTTCGTTCACGGGCTGCACAAAGGCCGCACCGTTCAGCGCGCTGTGGCGGCGCAGTTCTGCGGTGATCGCACCGTCCCAGCCCAGCCCAGCAGAAGAGGCGAGCAAGACGCTGCCGCCATCCTCGTATTTCTGACCTAGAAGCGTATTGATCGCAGCGCCCGAATTGACACGCCCGTCCTCGCGCACGGGCAAGGGGCGCCCGCCTGTCCCTGCGTCATCGTCCAGCACGCCGCATCCTCCCATGACGCGGCCTCTCCCAAAACCGCTGGGTCATAGTTTCTGGTTGGGGTGCAATATGTCAATGGGGCTGCGCGGCGGGGCAGGTTTGGCCACATGATGGCAGCAGCAACAGAGGTGGCAGGAAATGGTAGGCCCGGCAGGACTTGAACCCGCAACCAAAGCGTTATGAGCGCTCTGCTCTAACCAATTGAGCTACAGGCCCGCCATGGCGCTTGGCTAGCCAGCGCGCGCAGAAAGGTCAAGCGCTTGGCGCATGGCGGCGCGGGTCGGGTGCAAAATTCATCATGACATTTGTTTTCCGCGCCGCAGCAGGGCGGAAAAAACACCCGCGCACGTCTGGCCCATGGACGACACGCACAGCCCTTGGTAGGGAACGCGCAAATGCCGGAACGGAGCGCGCAATGGCCGATAAAAGCAAAAACGGAATGACCTATGCCGAAGCAGGCGTCGATATCGACGCGGGCAATGCATTGGTGGAACGGATCAAACCTGCGGCAGCGGCGACCAAACGGTCGGGCGTCGCCTCGGGGCTGGGCGGCTTTGGCGGCTTGTTCGACCTTAAGGCGGCGGGTTTCACTGACCCCGTTCTGGTCGCGGCGACAGACGGTGTGGGCACTAAGCTGCGCATCGCCATCGACACGGGAAACGTGGACGGTGTGGGCGTCGATCTGGTGGCCATGTGCGTGAACGATCTGGTCTGCCAAGGGGCCGAGCCGCTGTTCTTCCTCGACTACTTTGCCACCGGCAAGCTGGAACTGGATCAGGCCGCACGGATCATCGAAGGCATCGCACGCGGGTGCAGCGCCTCGGGCTGTGCGCTGATCGGCGGCGAGACGGCGGAAATGCCCGGCATGTACCCTGCTGGTGATTTCGACCTTGCCGGTTTCTCGGTTGGCGCGATGGAGCGCGGTACGGCCCTGCCTGCGGATGTGGCCGAGGGCGACGTGCTGCTGGGCCTTGCGTCGGACGGTGTGCATTCCAACGGCTATTCGCTGGTGCGCCGCGTGGTCGAGGCTTCGGGCCTGACGTGGGACGACGCCTGCCCATGGGCCGAAGGCACATTGGGCGAGGTGCTTTTGACGCCGACACGCCTGTACGTAAAGGCCGCACTGGCAGCGATTGCCGCCGGTGGCGTGCACGGGTTTGCCCATATCACCGGTGGTGGTCTGACGGAAAACCTGCCGCGCGTTCTGCCCGAAGGGCTTGGCGCACGGGTGAACCTTGACGCGTGGACCTTGCCGCCTGTGTTCCAGTGGCTGGCCGATCAGGGCGGCATGGATCAGGGCGAAATGCTCAAAACCTTCAACGCGGGCATCGGCATGGTTGTTGTCGTCGCGGCGGACG
Source organism: Tateyamaria sp. 7Alg 36 (assembly GCF_059882455.1). Taxonomy (NCBI): domain Bacteria; kingdom Pseudomonadati; phylum Pseudomonadota; class Alphaproteobacteria; order Rhodobacterales; family Roseobacteraceae; genus Tateyamaria; species Tateyamaria sp. 7Alg 36. The sequence continues at coordinate 420,492 of NZ_CM187613.1, forward strand.
CGGTGGATGCCGTTACCGCAGCGCTGAGCGGTGAAGACCAAACCGTCATCCGTTTGGGTCAGATCGAGCAGGGGCAGGGCGTCGCCTACGAGGGTCAGCTTCTGTGACCAAGCGGGTCGGTATCTTTATCTCGGGCGGCGGGTCGAACATGCGCGCCCTTGTAGAGGACATGACGGGCGACCATCCGGCTCGGCCCAGCGTCATCGTCTCGAACAAGGAAAGCGCGGGCGGGATCGCATGGGCGCGCGCCCAAGGGATCGCGACCGAGGTGATCGACCACCGCCCCTATGGCGAGGATCGCGCAGGGTTCGAAGCCGCGATTGACACGGCCCTTGCGCCCTATGATCTGGATATCATTTGTCTGGCCGGTTTCATGCGCGTGCTGACAGCGGGGTTCGTCACCCCGTGGCAGGGGCGAATGCTGAACATCCATCCCTCGTTGCTGCCCAAGTACAAGGGTTTGCACACCCATGCCCGCGCGCTGGAGGCTGGTGACACCGAACACGGTTGCACCGTGCATCTGGTAACCGCCGCCCTAGATGACGGCCCCATTCTGGGACAGGCGCGCATTGCAGTCGAAGACGGTGACACGCCCGACACGCTGGCCGCTCGGGTGCTGGTGCAGGAACACGCGCTGTACCCTGCGGTGCTGCGCCGTTTTGCGGGTGGAGAGCGTGCGCCGCTGATCCTCTAGTCACGCGGGCGGTGATGGTGTAAACCACGCGCATCTCAGGCGGTGATGAGCACCGCAAAAACAAGAAGTTGCGTATGAAAACAATTACAACGACCGCCGAACTCGAAACCTATTGCAAAGAGGCGGCCCAACACGACTATGTCACCGTTGATACCGAATTTCTGCGCGAACGGACGTATTATTCCAAACTCTGCCTGATCCAGCTGGCCATGCCCGGAACGGATGACAGCGGCGCAGTCCTTGTGGACCCGCTGTCGGGCAACCTGTCGCTTGAACCTCTTTACGAGCTGTTTCGCGACACATCCGTGGTCAAGGTGTTTCACGCCGCGCGGCAGGACCTCGAGATTTTCTATGTGGATGCCGAAGTCTTTCCCGAGCCGCTGTTTGACACGCAGGTCGCGGCGATGGTTTGTGGTTTTGGCGAACAGGTCGGATACGAGACACTGGTGCGCAAGATCGCCAAGCAACCCCTTGATAAGACATCGCGTTTCACCGACTGGTCGCGCCGCCCGCTGACCGATGCGCAGAAAACATATGCGCTGGCCGATGTGACGCATCTGCGCCAGATTTACGAATTCCTGGCCGCAAAGCTGAAAGAAAGCGGGCGCGCCCGCTGGGTCGAGGAAGAGCTTAAAATTCTCCTGACGCCCGAAACCTATATCATTGACCCGCAAAACGCGTGGAAACGGGTGAAGACGCGCACAAGCTCTTCCAAGTTCCTAGCCGTGGTCAAGGAACTGGCCGCCTTTCGCGAACATCACGCCCAGACCCGCAACATCCCGCGCAACCGTGTGTTCAAGGATGACGCGCTGGTCGAACTGGCCAGCAACAAACCCAAGAATTACGAAGATCTCAGCCGCTCGCGCCTGTTGCTGCGTGAAGCGCGCAAGGGCGACATTGCCGATGGCATTCTGGCGGCTGTGAAACGCGGCGTCGAGATGCCAGCCGAGGATCAGCCCAAGCCCGATCGTTCCCGCGAGAAGCTGCAAGTGAACCCCGCATTGGCCGACCTGTTGCGCGTGCTGCTGAAGGCCAAGACCGAAAGCGCGGGCGTTGCAGCCAAGCTGATTGCGACCGCTGCCGATCTAGACGCGTTGGCGGCAGGTGTGCGGGATGTGGATGCGCTGAAAGGCTGGCGCGCCGAAGTGTTCGGCGAGGATGCGCTGCGCCTGTGCGACGGACGCGTGGCGCTGACTGCAAAAGGCGCGGACATCAAGATTATCTCACTGGATTAACGAGGAATCAGCGGCGGCGCGTGGACTGCGCGTTGCGCGCCCCTTCGACACGGATGGTGCTGATCTGCGCCAGTTCCTGGTCGCTGAGTCGTGCGGCCGCAGTGACGGTGCGCACGCGCTGGCTGGTGACGCGGCCCGTGCGGCGGGGGCGCTCAGCCTCAAGCCGGTAGGTCATGACGCCGTCGACGGCCTCGCCATCCTCGGACGTCGGTGTCAGGCGCACGCCATAAGGGCCGTCGAAATCGGAAATGCCCGAGGCGCGGACAATCGCCCCGCCAGGCACGCGTTCGATCACCAGATCGGTGATCTGGTCGACGGGCTGGCCGAAATAGGCCTCGGTCTCTTCGCGCACCGACGAAAACAGACCGCCGCGTTCGTTCACGGGGATCAGCGGGTTCGTTGCGGCGCGCGGATCGGGGCGGATGTCCTCGGACTGGCTGCGCCCGAACCAGTTGAACGGATTGACGCGGCTGTCACGGATGACCCCGCATGCGCTGACGGTCAGAGTTGTCACAAGGATTGTCGTTGTCAAAAGGCGCATAGGGCACTCACGTTTTCGGTATCGGTCCATGGGTAACGGATGTGGTGCGGCTTGAAAAGCGTCCTTTGCAGCACTGGACCTTTCAGGTCACAAGGCCTAGGTCAAAGCGCATAGCCGCGACGAGAGGGTTTCATGGCCACTGAAGCATTCGAAGAGATTGTCGAAGATTTCGAATTCCTTGACGATTGGGAAGACCGCTATCGCTATGTCATCGAACAGGGCAAGGCGATGGACCCATTGGACGAGGCGCTGAAAGTGCCCGCAACCAAGGTCGAGGGCTGCGCGTCGCAAGTGTGGTTGCACGCGGTGATCGAGAACGGGAAGTTCCATTTCGATGGCGATAGCGATGCGATGATTGTGAAGGGTCTGATTGCGGTTTTGCGCAAACTTTACAACGGTTTGGACCGCAAAGCTGTTCTAGAGGTTGATGCGCGGGCCGAGATGACGCGGCTGGGTCTGAACGAGCATCTGTCGGCGCAGCGGTCCAACGGATTGCGCGCCATGATCGAACGGGTGCGCGCGGTCGCAGCAGGCTGAACGGGGGCCAGCCCCCGCGCGCTGGCGCGCTTCCCGCGGGATTTTTTGGAACAGAGAAGTCAGAGCGCGGCGAGCGTGGTTTTCAGATCGCCATAGCCGGTAAAGCGGCGTTCGAAGGTCAGGCCCAATGTGTCGGCAGCTGCGCGGGCCTTTTCGGTCAGGGCCGGATCGTCGGTTTGCGCCTGATAGATCAGTTTTTCGTAATTGCCGAAATACATGTCGCGCAGTTCAGGGTGGCGGTCGAGGCCCATGGGTTTGAGTATGAACGCCTCGAACTGGCGGACGAGAAAATCGGTGAGGTAGAAGGCGGTGAATTCACTTTCACTATGACTTGCAAACCGTTCGTTTCCTTCGAAAAAACTGTAGCAGTGCGGACCTGCGACCATCTCGACACCCATGTCCTTGCAAGCGGCTTGCAGTTGTCCGCCGGTGCCGCAATCGGCGTAGACGACAAAGATGCTGGCATAGGCGCTGCGGTGTTTTTCCACGGCGGCGCGTACTGCTTCGGTGATCTTGTCGGGAAAGAGGTGCAGTTTGGCCGGAAGGCAGGTCAGGTCCATGTGGTCCCATCCGTTCAGTGCCTTGAGGTCGAGGATTTCGCGGGCCAGCGCGCCGCAGGCAATCAGCAGAATGCGCCCTTGTCCGCTGGCGCATAGTCCGCGTTCGGTGAGGTCCTGATCGCTGAGTGTCATGGAGTTCGGCGTTTGATCTGGGGGGATATTGCACGCGCACTTGCGGACGCGGCCCGTTGAATGGGGCCGCGCGCCTTTGCAATGCTTGGAATGGTTCGCATGGTCCTTACCCCGTTGGTGCGGGGCAGGGTGCGTTACCCTGCCGCCACTTGGTTGTGTTTGCGCAGCACGAATTCCTTGGCCGTTTCAACCGCCACCGCCGCGTCACGGCAATAGGCGTCGGCACCGATGGCTTTGCCAAATTCTTCGTTCAGGGGCGCGCCGCCGACGAGTACGATGTAGTCATCGCGGATGCCTTTTTCGACCATCGTATCAATCACGACCTTCATATAGGGCATGGTGGTGGTCAACAGAGCGGACATGCCGAGGATATCGGGGCCTTCGGCCTCGATCGCGTCGAGGTATTTTTCGACCGCGTTATTGATGCCCAGATCGACCACTTCGAACCCTGCGCCCTCCATCATCATGGATACGAGGTTCTTGCCGATGTCGTGGATGTCGCCTTTGACTGTGCCGATCACCATTTTGCCCACGCGCGGTGCGCCGGTTTCGGCCAGCAGCGGTTTGAGGATGCCCATCCCGCCTTTCATCGCGTTTGCGGCCAGCAACACTTCGGGCACGAACAGGATACCGTCGCGGAAATCCGCGCCCACGATGGTCATACCGCCGACAAGCGCCTTAGTCAGAATGTCGTAAGGGGCCCATCCGCGTTCAAGCAGGATGTTCACGCCTTCAATGATCTCTTCGCGCAAGCCGTCGTAGAGATCGTCGAACATTTGCTGGACAAGTTCTTCGTCGTCGAGTTCGGACAGGATGATTTCGTCTTCGTCTGACATGGCCGTTCCTTGATGTGCGGGCGTGGGGCCCTGTGCCGTTTCCCATTTATCGGTCAGAATGGCGCAATCGGACTGTCCGGATTGCGACATGCGTGACGTCAAGCGCGACGCGGCGTCCTACTTGGTGCCTTATTTTAGCGTAACGGGCATGATTTGTAAGTCTTTTCTGGCGTATGTTCTATTTATGTTCTAGTGTTTTGCGATGAAATCCGACTTGCAGACCAAAACCGCCAAAGGGCGCGGCGCTACGCGCAATGACGTCAGCCGTTTTGATAGGCTGAGCCGCCATGCAACGGACGACGGATGGGATCAGGATACGCCCTTGCTAGTGCTGCGCACCGAGGTGAGTGTGGAGCGGCCGCGCAGCATCATCAGCTATAACCGGTCGCCGGACCTGCCGTTTGACCGGTCGATCAACCCCTATCGGGGATGTGAACACGGCTGCATTTATTGCTTTGCGCGGCCAAGTCACGCCTATCTTGGGCTGTCTCCGGGGCTGGATTTCGAAACGCGGCTGGTGGCGCGGCCCGATGCGCCGCAGGTGTTGCGCGCCGAACTGGGCAAGCGGTCCTATAATGTTGCGCCCATTGCTATCGGCACCAATACGGACCCGTATCAACCGATTGAAGCGCAGCACGGGATCATGCGCGCCTGTCTTGAAGTGCTGGAATCCTGTGGCCATCCCGTCGCCATCGTGACCAAGGGCGCGTTGATCGAACGGGATATCGACATCCTGTCGCGCATGGCCCAGCGTGGTCTGGTCAGGGTGGGGATTTCGGTGACCACGCTTGATGCCAAGCTTTCGCGTTTGATGGAGCCGCGCGCGCCCGCACCGGCGCGGCGTTTGCAGATGATCCGGCGGTTAAGCGCGGCGGGTATTCCGGTGCGGATCATGGCCTCGCCCATGGTGCCAACGCTGACCGATCCGGAGCTTGAGGATATTTTGGCGAAGGGCAAAGATGCCGGTGCGCGTACCGCCAGTTGGATCATGTTGCGCCTGCCACGCGAGGTATCGCCGTTGTGGCAGGACTGGCTGGTGCAGCATTTCCCAGACCGTGCGGCGCGGATCATGGCGCGCTTGCGCGAAATGCACGGGGGGCAGGACTATGACGCGAGCTGGGGCAAACGGATGCGCGGCGAAGGCCCTTATGCCGAGATGATCGGCGCGCGGTTCAAGCTGGCGGTCAAACGACTTGGCCTGAAAGAAAGCGCGCCGCCCATGCGCTGTGATCTGTTCGAACGACCCGAGGCGCCGAGCGCGCAGTTGCGCCTGCTTTAGCTGCTGCGCCGGTTGCCGCGCCGTTTGCGCACGGGCGCCGTGTCGTCCCCTGTGCCGTCGCCGGTCGAGGTGAACGCGCCCAGTGCCGCGACGATTTCATCCAGCGAGGGCGCGGGCGCTTTGGGCCGTGTGTCCAGCGCCTCGCGCATCTTTTCAAGGTGCGCCGGTGTGGTGCCGCAGCAACCGCCGATGATCGTCGCCCCGCAATCGCGCGCCATGGCGGCATAGTCGCCCATCAGTTCCGGCGTGCCGTCATAGTGGATGTGGCCGTCGTGGTATTTCGGGATGCCCGCGTTGCCCTTGGCGATCAGGGGCAGGGTGGTGCCGGTCGCGGCAAAGCCGAGGATCGTGCGCAACACGTCCGACGCACCCGTGCCGCAGTTCGCGCCAAAGGCCAGCGGCGGGTTGTCCAGTTCGGTTACCATCAGCGCCATGTCGGTGCTGGTCACGCCCATCATGGTGCGCCCTGCGGTATCAAAGCTCATCGTGCCGACCCATGGCAGTTCGGCGCGTGCGAACCCTTCGGCGGCGGCGGCGTATTCCTGCGGGGCGGAGATGGTTTCGAGCCAGCCGATATCGGCACCGCCCGCCTTCAGCCCTGCGGCGGTTTCGTGGAACATCTCGACCGCGAGGTCATGGGACAGCGGCCCAACAGGTTCCATGATGTCGCCGGTTGGCCCGACCGAGCCTGCGACGATGATACGACGCCCTGCAGCATCGGCCACTTCGCGGCCCAGTTCGGCGGCCAGTTTGCTCAGCTCAAAGGCGCGGTGGCCCGCGTCGTGCAGTTTCAGACGCGATGCGTTTGCGCCGAAAGAATTGGTGAGGAAGATGTCGCTGCCCGCGTCAACGGCCCCTTTGTAGAGGGTCCGGATCTTCTCGGGCGCGGTTTCGTTCCACAGTTCGGGCGCATCACCTGACATCAATCCCATGTTGAACAGGTTTGTGCCGGTCGCTCCGTCCGCAAGAAGGGTGCCTTTTTCGGCCAGCATGTCGGTGAGGATATTGGTCATGGAATGGTTCTTTCGCGCGCGTGTGTTTCGCCCCTGATGTCATGCTACTTTGCATGAATCCACTGCATAATTCTCATGTTTGTTATGAGGCGCATATGCGCTGACCGGAGCGAGCGGGATCGGGGCGTGGATGGCGCGGGCCACATCCGCAAGGCCCAAGGTCAGGCTGGCCCATGTGGGGGAGGCTGCATAAAGCGGCTTCCAGCGGGGCGCGAAGCTGGATTTGAACTGGCGCAAGCCGCGCCCGCCAGCCCGCTGTACCACGTGCGCCGCTGCCCATCGCCAGAAGGCGACCGTGGGGTCGGGACAGGCAGGCGTCGCGGCGAGGGAGAAGCAGCGCGCGCCGCTTTTGCGTGCCTCGGTGATCGCGGTATGGATCAGGGCATGCATGGTTCCGTCCGGCACCTCGCTGCCGTGGCGGATGATGTCGAGGCACCATTCATCGCGGGCGCGGTGCGCCGTGGCAAAGGCGACCAGACGATCCCCGACATAGGCGCATCCGACCCATTGATTTGCCACATAGCTAGGGCAATAGCGCCCCATACTGCCACCGCGTGCGCGGCCGTGGGCGCCTTGCCATTCTGCGTCGATGCGCGCCATGGCCGCCGTCGGGCGCTGTCCCTTGGCGGTGATCCGGACGCCTGCCTTGTCTGCGGCGCGCAACTTGCGCCGCAAGGTCCGGCGGGCGGGCAGGGCGGTGTCGTAGGTATCAAGGGGCACGACAGCCTCATCCGCGATGTGCAGCACGCGCCAGCCGGCACGGCGGGCGGTCGTCGCCATCGGGCCGAAGCATTTGTAAATCATGGGAAAGGCGCCCGCCTGCGTCGCCGCACGGTTAATATGGTGCAAGGCCTGCGCACAGGTGCCTGCCACGGGATCCGCGAACTGGGTTAGCATCTGCCCTATGGGCCAAGCCGCCAACGTGCTGTCGCCATGGTGCAGCAGTGCGCCACCGTTTTGCGTAACCACGCCGACCTCGCTGCGCGTCGTGGGGACCGCGGCGCGCAATGGTGCCGTGTAGGTGCGCGGCGCTGACCCATAGGGACGCAGCAGCGCCGCCCCTGCGATCAGGGCAGGCACAGCGTAGTAGACGATTCGATATCCCAGGATCGCGGCCACGACCGGTGCGGGATCGCTGAAAGGCACCGCGCCGAGTAGGACAAGTTCGAATGGGCCCACACCGCCAGGCGTGTTGGAGAGTAGCCCCGAACCCAAAGCGATCAGGAACAGGGGAAAGAATGGCGCGAACCCGATGGTGTCGACGGGCAACAACACAAACAGCGCCGCGCCCGCCATTGCCGTATCGACCAGCGCCCAGCCCAGAACCGCGCCGCTGGTACGGAAACTCGGGGCGCGGAAGGTAAGGCCGCCTATCTGCACCCGTGGACACCAGAACAGGCCAAGTGCCGCGATGGGCAGTAGTGCAACCATCAGCGCCGCAGGCCAGTCGGCCCAGTCGGGCGCGGGCAGCAAAACCACAGCCAGTGCAACAAGAACGGCCCATGCGGCGACAAAACTGACGCTGACATAGGCCGAGACTTTGGCGGCGCGTGCCAGATCAAGATCCGCCAACATTCGCCAGCGCGCCAAAGCACCCGTAGCAACACCAAAGCCGAGAGTCTGGCCGAGGGCAATCGCCACCGCGCCGGTCAAACGCGCGCGTTCGGGGGCGATTCCCGTGCGCAGTGTTTTATGTGCCAGCGCGTCATATTGGGCCACGGCCCAAAAACTTGCCGCCGTGAACAGCAGCGCCAGACACCAGCGCCACGGCGCGATATCGGCCAGCCGGTCCGGCAGTGATTGCACCAGATCAACCGAGATATGTTGCGCCAGTAAGGACGCACACAGCGCAAGAATACTGACCGGCACGGCCACGCGCATCAGCGCCCTGACCGGTGTCGACACCAAAAAATTCCGCATAAGATCACTTCACCCCAAACCAGATCTACCCGAGGGTGGGGATAGGTCAGCGGAGTGTTGCAATCCTTAACGCCGGCGGTCGGCTTGTGCACAAAACAAATAAAAACGCGCAGACCCGTTTTTAGGGCTGCGCGTTTTAATCACATTAACAAACCTTTATAGGGTTTTGTTATTCCTTGATTTCGCTCATGATCTGGGCCTTGGCCTGGCTCATCAACTCTTCCATTTTGGCACGGATTGTCGCCTCGTCAGCGCGATCACCAAGGTCGCCGGAGACTTTGCGATAGACGTCTTCGTGGCCTGCTTCTTCGAAGTCGGATTTGACGACTTCGCGCGCATAGGCGTCCGCGTCATCGCCGGACTTGCCCAGCAGGCCCGCGGCCCACAGGCCCAGCAGCTTGTTGCGGCGTGCATCTGCCTTGAACTGCATTTCTGCATCGTGGGCGTATTTGTTCTCGAAGGCGTTCTCGCGGTCGTCAAAGCTGCTCATTGGGGGCTCCTAGAGATGTTGCGTTGCAAAAGATATGTCGGCGCGGGGCGCGCCATGCAACCCCTTTGCTTGCGGCAATTCAACCGATTGCTTATGAGGGCGCAAAGCGGCGCAGACTCACGCGGCGGCGCAAACCGAGGGGACGCCCATGGCGCGACGCAAAAAGATATACGAAGGCAAAGCCAAAATCCTGTATGAAGGCCCCGAACCCGGGACAATCGTGCAGTACTTCAAGGACGATGCCACGGCATTCAATGCCCAGAAGAAAGAAGTCATCGAAGGCAAGGGCGTGCTGAACAACCGCCTGAGCGAGTTCTTCATGACCGGACTGGCGCAGATCGGTGTGCCGACACATTTCATCAAACGGCTCAACATGCGCGAGCAACTGGTGAAATCCTGCGAGATCGTTCCGCTGGAAATCATCGTGCGCAACTATGCCGCTGGCAGCATGAGCAAGCGTCTTGGCATCGACGAGGGCACGCAACTGCCGCGTCCGATTGTCGAATACTGCTATAAGGATGACGCGCTTGGCGACCCGCTGGTCACCGAAGAGCATATCGCCGCTTTCGGCTGGGCCAGCCAGCAGGACATGGACGATATCCTGAGCCTTGCGCTGCGGGTCAACGATTTCCTGAGCGGTGTGATGCTGGCCGTCGGTATCCGTCTGGTCGACTTCAAGATCGAGGTCGGCCGTGTCTATGACGGTGATTTCATGCGCCTGATCGTGGCGGACGAGATCAGCCCCGACAGCTGCCGCCTGTGGGACATCGAAACCGGACAGAAGCTGGACAAGGACGTGTTCCGCCGCGATCTGGGCAATCTTACGGATGCCTATACCGAGGTGGCCCGCCGTTTGGGTGTGATGCCCAAGCAGTCTTCGGGTCCGATCACCAAACCGACGCTCATTAACTGAGCGTCGGAATTTGCATATTTACAGAACAATGAAGGGGTAGGTCGTGAAAGCAGTTGTGCATGTGATGCTGAAGACCGGCGTACTGGATCCACAAGGTGAAGCCGTGCGTCATGCGCTTGGCGCGTTGGGATTTGACGGTGTGCAGGGTGTGCGTCAGGGCAAGGTGATCGAGCTGGATCTGGCGGATGGCACCTCTGAGGCGGATGTGAATGCGATGTGCGAGCGGTTGCTGGCCAATACCGTAATCGAAAGCTATCGGGTCGAACTGTCATGAAGGCGGCGGTTGTCGTCTTTCCGGGGTCGAACTGTGACCGTGATCTGGCCGTGGCCTTTCGCGCCGCTGGTGCGGATGTCGAGATGGTCTGGCACAAGGATACGGCGCTGCCGTCCGGTGTGGACATTGTCGGCGTGCCGGGCGGTTTTTCCTTTGGGGATTACCTGCGCTGCGGGGCGATTGCCGCCAATTCGCCGATCTGTCAGGCCGTAAAGGCCCATGCGGAGCGCGGTGGCTATGCCATCGGCATCTGCAACGGGTTTCAGGTGCTAACCGAAACCGGCGTCCTGCCCGGTGCGTTGCTGCGCAATGCGGGGCTGAAATATATCTGCAAAAGCGTCGGGTTGCGCGTCGAGACGGCCGAGTCGGTCTACACCGAAGGCTATGCCAAAGGCGACGTGATCGACATTCCGATTGCGCACCACGATGGTAACTATTTTGCCGATGACACGACCCTTGCCGCCCTGCGCGCCGAGGATCGCGTGGCGTTCACCTACACCGACAACCCCAACGGGTCGAAAAACGACATTGCGGGCATCCTGTCGGAGAACCGGCGTGTGCTGGGCATGATGCCCCATCCCGAACGGGCGGCGGATGCTGGCCATGGTGGCACCGACGGGCAGGCGCTGTTCCGCTCAATCGCGGCGCAGCTGGCGCTGGCATGACTTGAGAGGAACGTGCGCGACCTTTATGGTAGCGCAATGCAGATGGTTCCACGCAAGGCCAAACGATCAAAGCAACCGCGCACCACCAGTTGGCGGGTGCGCCTTGCGTTGTTTGTGCTGTGCATTGTCGCGGTGTCGACCGTGTATTTCACCAACCGTCTGCTGACCGACCGTTTTACAGAAACCACCCGAAACCGCGCCGAATTGCGCCTTGCGCTTTATTCCGGCAACTTGCTGAGCGAACTGCGCCAGAACGCGATTGTGCCGCAGCTTCTGGCCCGCGATCCCACGCTGATCGGGGCGCTGAATTCAGGTGATTTCCAGCAATCCACGCAGCGCCTTATCTCTTTTGTCGAAGAAATCGGTGCGGCCAACCTGATGCTTTTGGACAATGACGGGCGCGTGGTGGCGGCGACCGACCGCAACCGTTTGGGCACGAATTACCGCCCCGAGCCTTATTTCGTGGACGCTTTGCGCGCCTCGGGCACTGTTTTTTCTGCCTCCCAACGCGATACGGGCGGGTTTGTTTTCACCTATTCGCGCCGCGTGATGGCGGGTGGCGATGTGGTGGGGGTGATCGCGGTCGAGGTCGATTTGCAAAAGTTCGAGCGGGCTTGGGCGGGCATTTCGGCGGCGGTCTTTGTGACAGACAGCAGCGGGCAGATCATTCTGGCCACCGAACCGCGCTGGCGCGGCCGGACAGAGGCCGAGGCGCTGGAGCGCGAAACAGCACAAAGCGCCATCGAACGCGCCATTCGTGCCACTGCCGATTGGACCGCCTTGCCTGCGGATGCCTATTTGCAGGGTGAGGGGGTGATGCGCCTTGAAACGCGTATCCCGTTCAGGGGCTGGCGGCTGACCTCGTTCACCACATACGAATCCGTCCGCGAGAAAGTGAACGGCGTACTGGCGCTGGAAATCATGGCCTTTGCGATCCTGCTGGCGCTTGCCTTTTATGCGCTCAGCCGCCGTTCGGCGCTGCGCCTTGCGCTTTTTGCCCGCGAATCCGCCGAATTGCGGCGCCTGAACATGCAGCTTCAGCGAGAGATTGCCGAGCGTAAGCGCGTGCAGGAAGACCTTGCCGTGGCCGAACAGACGCTTGAGCAGTCCTCGAAACTCGCTGCTTTGGGCGAGATGTCGGCAGCGGTCAGCCACGAATTGAACCAGCCGCTGGCCGCGATGAAGACCTATCTTGCGGGCGCGCGCCTGTTGCTGCGCCGCAACCGGCCCGAAGAGGCGGTTGTGAGTTTCGGGCGCATTGACGACCTGATCGAGCGGATGGGCGCGATCACACGCCAGTTGAAATCCTATGCGCGCAAGGGGCAGGACGCGCTGAGCCCTGTTAACATGGGCGATGCGCTCGCGTCCTCCCTGTCGATGATGGAGCCGCAATTGCGCGAGCGCCGTGTGCAGATCAACCGCATCCTGCCGCCCGATCCGGTCGAGGTGCTGGGCGACAGGCTGCGCATCGAACAGGTGATGGTGAACCTGCTGCGCAACGCCATCGACGCCACCAAGACGGAAAAAGAGCCTCAGGTTGATATTTTCCTCTCGGCGGGCGAAACAGCGACCCTGACGGTGCGCGATAACGGTCCCGGCATTGTGGACCTTGATGCGCTGTTCGAACCTTTTTACACCACCAAACAACCGGGTGACGGTGTCGGCTTGGGGCTTGCTATCTCCTCTGGCATTGTCAACGATCTGGGCGGGCGTCTGACGGCGCGCAACAGCCAGTCCGGTGGTGCTGTATTCGAGATGCAATTGCCCATTCTGGGCGACGCGGAAACCGACCAAGACGAAACCGGTCCAAAGATCAAAGCGGCGGAGTAAGCCCATGACACAAGCCATGAAAATAGCCATCGTCGACGACGAACAGGATATGCGCCAATCCATCAGCCAGTGGCTTGCGCTGTCCGGCTATGACACTGAAACCTTTGCCAGTGCCGAAGACGCGCTGAAGGTTCTTGGCCCCGACTATCCGGGCATCGTGATTTCCGACATCCGCATGCCAGGGATGGACGGGATGCAGTTTCTGAAAAAGCTGATGGGCAGTGACAGTGCGCTGCCGGTCATCATGATCACGGGCCACGGCGACGTGCCCATGGCGGTTGAGGCGATGCGCGTGGGCGCGTTCGATTTCCTTGAAAAGCCGTTCAACCCCGACCGTATGTCGCAACTGGCGAAGAAGGCCACGGGCCAGCGCCGTCTGACGATGGATAACCGCGCGCTGCGGCGCGAACTTTCCGACGGCGGGCAGCTGATGAAAAAGCTGATCGGCCAATCGCCGGTGATGGAGCGGCTGCGCGAGGACATTCTTGATCTGGGGCAGGCCGATGGTCACGTACTGATCGACGGTGAAACCGGTACCGGCAAGACGCTGGTTGCCCATGCGCTGCACGCTGTCGGCTCGCGCGCGGGCAAACGGTTCGTCTTAATCAGCTGTTCCGCTTGGGAGGAAGAGGCGCTTGCCAAGCGTCTGTTCGGCCCCATGCTGCCTGAAGACGCGCAACTCCCTGCCGTGGAGGAAGCGCGGGGCGGTACGCTGGTGCTTGAAGATATTGAAGCGCTAAGCGAGACGTTGCAAGCGCGCCTGCTGAGTGTGATCAATGAACAGGGCACGCCTGCCGAAACCCGCATTGTTGGCATCTGCAACATGCAAGAGGCAGGGCGCACATCGGAAGACGCGCTGCGACCCGATCTTTTCTACCGTCTTGCGGCATTGAAAATCACCGTGCCCCCGCTGCGCCAGCGCGGCGAGGATATTCTGACGCTGTTCACACGCCTTAGCGACCAGTTTGCAGACGAATACGGGTGTGAAGCGCCTAAAGTCTCGGCACAGGAAGCGGCGCAGTTGTTGCAGGCCCCATGGCCCGGAAACGTGCGCCAGTTGATCAACATCGCTGAACGTGCCGTGCTGCAATCGCGGCGCGGGACGGGGTCGATTGCGTCACTGCTGATGAATGATCACGAGGAAATGCAGCCCGTGATGACGACCGAGGGCAAGCCGCTCAAGGAATATGTCGAGGCGTTCGAACGCATGCTGATCGACAACACGATGCGCCGTCACAAAGGCTCTATCGCGTCCGTGATGGAAGAACTGTGCCTGCCGCGCCGGACCCTGAACGAGAAGATGGCGAAATACGGTCTTCAGCGATCTGATTATCTGGCCTAAGGCCGCGCTGGTCAGGCGGACGGGATCCGCACCAGCGCAGTCGCCGAGTTATTGTCATCGGTGAAACAGGTCCATGACTGTCCGTCGGCGGCGTCAATCACGTATTGGTTGACCTCGACCACGGGCAGCGTGGTGTTGGCCGTCGCCCCGCTTTGTTTTGTTTCGGCCTCGACTGCGCGAATGCACGACCGTGTGCCGCGCAGTTCGGCCAGCGCTTCGGGGTCATTGGCCAAAGCCACGTCATCGCATCCCGCGAGCATGGCAATACAGGCGGTGATCAGGGCAACTTGGGGGATTGGGCGCATGGGTCTTCCTATGGTCGGGTACTTTCGCGTGCAGATATCACGGCACCGTCCCATGGTCGGGGCAGGGCGCGCCACTGTCAAGCAGGGGACGCCCCACCAATGGCAACGCGTTCCGCGTTCGGGCGTTAGAAGTAGTCCTTAGGATCGCGCAGGTAATTGTCCCACGTCTGCGGAACGGCCGGATCGAACCGTTCCAGCCGCTCTTCTGTGCTGCGTTTGGCGGCTGCAATCATCGCCTCAACACCGCCCCCGAACTTGAGCAGACCGACCGACGGGTCGTCCTCAAGCGGATGGGGTGGGCGCACCACGACAAGCTGGATCAGCCTGTCGCGGATTGCATTCGCCGCAGGCGTGTCGCCATCGCCTTTTGCGATGAGAGCGTTTAACATCGCCTGATCCGTCCAACTGATCACCTTGACCATCCTGATCTGCGCCTCAAGGCTGGTGCTCAGCCAGTTGGTCAACAGGCTGGTGCCGATATCCTTCAGGTTTTCCGTAGGATGGAAGGTCTCGGGCGACGGGATCAACACATAGATGCGCCGCACGCCAAAGCGCAGCGCGGGCGAGATCGGCTGGTTCATCAGCACGCCCCCGTCAAAGCGTCCCTCCATCGGTGGGAACAGCAGGGGCAGGGCCGTTGTACCTTTGAGCGCCTGTATCAGCTCGGTCATGCCCGCAATTTCGCGCCACGCGTTGGCCAGTGTTCCGGTGGCGGCTTGAGGTGGAAATGTTTCGGTGTGGGGGATCTTGTAGAACAGTTCGACCTCGCCATCGGCCAGCTTGGTGGTCGAGATGGCCAGCCGCAGGGGCGAGGACAGGAACGTGTGTTCGCGCCCTTTCAGAATGCGCTTCAGCGTCCCTTCGAACGGGGCGGTGTCGTAAAAGCCGCGATGACCGCGCAGGACATGCAGGATCGTATCGACCGTTCCTGCATCGTCCTTGGCGCCTGTGTCACCACCTTTGCCCGATTTCGGCAGAAGGTTGCGGATAAATCGGCTGGCACGGTTCCACCCTTCGTGTCCGGCCACCTGCGCGGCACTTTGACGGACCTTGATGCCTTGGGTGAACACGTTGTCGTTTTTCAGACCCGCCCATTCCCGCGCCAGATCGTCCGGTGTCAGCCCCGCGCATAAACCCGCGGCATTGAGCGCCCCAGCAGAGGCACCGGTAACAACGCGCGGCCATTTGCCCCCGTGAAAGTCAAAGATGGGTTGCAGCGCGCCGACTTCCCACGCGCCAAGCGCACCGCCGCCGGAAAACACGATCCCGTACTCGTCAACGCTGATATCCTGTGCGTTCACCGGCATGTTACTTGGCCTTGCGACGTTGGCTGATGCGCGTCAGGGTTCCAAGGCTTTGCGTCGTGACGCCAAGACGCTTGGCGAACAGTTGCAGCGGCTTTTCCATCAGGACACCGGGGCGGAGTTCTTCGTAGATTTTGATGCAAGGCATAGCGCAAGAGACGCTTTTCTTGCCTTTATTCACGGGCACCACGGGTCTTTTACCCTTGCGCGCCATCACTTCGCCCAACAATCCGGCGGCAAATCCGGCAAGGGGGCAGTCTTCACAAAAAGCCATTTCAACACCTGTTTGTGGTTCCGACAGGGGATAGTAAAACCGCCCGTTGCGCACCCGACAAGTCAGGAATACCCGACAGCGATGGCCTGTTTCGCGATTGACCATTGTCTTTGCACCGCCATTCGCCTTATCTAGTGGGACGGGTGTGCGCCGCGGTGAAGCAGCGTGGTACCCGATGAGAGATTCGCTGTTGGACCGGTTCTGGCGGGTACGCCCCCGAAAATGTCCACAGACCGATTGGGCCCTCAAAAGGGGCCACGAGATGCTGACGCAGACCACCGTCTGGCGCAGCTAATGAACAGATGCAAAGCCCCGAGGGGTGACTGCGTCGGAGAAGAACCGCGATGACACGCGCGAGGACACAACCCGTTCCAGCAGAAGGCCCTCAGGGCCAAACCTGCCGCATGTCCCACATCGCCCAGACAAGACACACCCCATCCACACTGGCACCCCCAGGGTCCGGTGCGATGGCGTTGTGCAATGGACTTACATGGCTAAGAAAATGCTTATCGATGCCACCCACGCGGAAGAAACCCGCGTTGTGGTGGTCGACGGAAACAAGGTTGAGGAGTTCGACTTTGAATCTGAGAACAAACGCCAGCTTGCTGGCAACATCTATCTTGCAAAGGTAACACGGGTCGAACCGTCGCTTCAGGCGGCGTTTGTTGACTATGGCGGAAATCGCCACGGTTTCCTTGCTTTCAGTGAAATCCACCCCGACTACTATCAAATTCCGGTCGCCGACCGCGAAGCGTTGATGGAAGAAGAGCGCGCGTATGTCGAAGCGCAGCGCGCCCGCGAAGAAGCCGACGAAAAGCCCAAGGGCAAGCCGTCGCGTTCGCGCTCGTCCTCCCGCTCCAAGGCCGCAGCGGCCAAGGATGCGGACGCCAAGGCAACGCAGGACATCGAAGGCATGGAGACCATCGACCTTGAGGGCGATGCCGAGGCCGACGTACCAGAGAACGAAGCCGCGTCCCCGATGGAGACCGTGGCCGAAACGCCTGTTGAAACGCCTGCCGCTGACGAACCGTCCGACGACGACAGTGCAGATGATGCAACAGACGCATCCGATGACAGCACCGATGAAGATGACGACAGCCCCAAAAACGCTGACGCCACTTCCAAAGATGACAGCATCGAATCCGTCGCCGACGAAGACGACACAGACGACATCCGCCCCGTGCGCAAACCGCGCCCGAAACGCTACAAGATTCAGGAAGTTGTCAAAGTCCGCCAGATCCTGCTGGTGCAGGTCGTCAAGGAAGAACGTGGCAACAAGGGCGCGGCCCTGACCACATACCTGTCGCTGGCGGGTCGCTACTGCGTTCTGATGCCGAACACTGCCCGTGGTGGTGGCATCTCGCGCAAGATCACCAACGCCGCCGACCGCAAGAAGCTCAAGGAAATCGCCAACGAGATCGATGTGCCAACCGGCGCGGGTCTGATCGTGCGTACCGCTGGTGCGCAGCGCACCAAGGCCGAGATCAAGCGCGACTACGAATACCTGCAACGCCTTTGGGAACAAATTCGCGAGCTGACGCTGAAATCCATCGCGCCTGCGAAAATCTATGAAGAGGGCGACCTGATCAAACGGTCGATTCGCGATCTCTATAACCGCGACATCGACGAGGTGTTTGTAGAGGGCGAGCGCGGCTATCGCACCGCCAAGGACTTCATGAAAATGATCATGCCGTCCCACGCCAAGAACGTGAAACTCTATAATGAATCCCTGCCGCTGTTCGCGCGCTATCAGGTGGAAACCTATCTGGGTGGCATGTTCAACCCGACGGTCCAGTTGAAGTCGGGCGGCTATATCGTCATCGGCATCACCGAGGCACTTGTCGCCATCGACGTGAACTCGGGCCGCTCCACCAAGGAAGGGTCGATCGAGGACACCGCCCTTAAGACCAACCTTGAGGCTGCCGAAGAAGTGGCGCGCCAGTTGCGTCTGCGTGACCTTGCCGGTCTGATCGTCATCGACTTCATCGACATGGACGAGCGTAAGAACAACGCCGCCGTCGAAAAGCGGATGAAAGACAAGCTGAAGACCGACCGCGCCCGCATTCAGGTGGGCCGTATCTCGGGCTTTGGTCTGATGGAAATGTCGCGCCAGCGTCTGCGCCCCGGTATGATCGAGGCGACAACGCAGCCTTGTGCGGCTTGTCACGGCACCGGTCTGATCCGCTCGGACGACAACCTTGCGCTGTCGATCCTCCGCCAGATCGAAGAAGAAGGCACCCGCCGCCGGTCGCGCGAAGTGCTGGTGAAGTGCCCAGTCGGCATCGCCAACTTCCTGATGAACCAGAAACGCGAGCACATCGCCCAGATCGAAGCGCGCTATGGCCTGTCCGTGCGTATCGAGGGTGAGCCGCACCTGATCAGCCCCGACTTCTCGATCGAGAAATTCAAGACGGCGACCCGTGTGGTCAAAGCGGTCGAAACGGCTGTGGTGTCGGTCGACACATCGCTGATGGACCAGATCGACGAAGACGAAAGCGCCGTGGTCGAGGACGAAGCGCCAGCCGCTGCCGGCTCGGCCCCTGCCTCCGCGCCCGAACAGAACGGCGAGGACGGAGAGACCAAGCCCAAGCGCCGTCGTCGTCGGCGTCGTCGCAGCCGCTCGAAATCCTCGCAGTCGGACGAGAACGGCAACAACGAAAACGGCAATGACGACAACGGCAACAGCGACCGTAAGGAAGAGGGCGCAGAAGCATCCTCTGACGCGGACACCTCGTCTGATGCCGTGGCAAAAGACGCAGATGCCGATGCACCTGTGGCCAAGAAGACGCCGACCCGCACCCGCAAGTCGAGCCGTTCGTCCTCTACCTCCAAATCCAAGGCCAGCGAAACAGCAGCCGAAGACGCACCAGCGGCAGACGCCGCCAGCGAAGGCGACACCGCACCAGCGGCAGAGCCTGAGGTGAAGGAAGAAGCCAAGGAAGAAGCGGCGCCAAAACCCAAGGCGACGCGGTCGCGTTCGACCAAGGCCAAGACCACTACGGCCAAGAACAAGCCCGCCAAGGAAAAAGCGCCCAAAGCGGACGCAGCCGAAGAGCAGGCGAAAGAGCCTGTCGCGGCTGTCCCTGCGCCGGAACCCGCGCCAGAGCCTATGGCCGAGACCAAGCCCGAGCCAACGCCGCAGCCCGCCGTGGCCGAGGCTGCGCCTGCGCCCACACCGGAACCCGCCGCTGCCGATCCGGTCGCGTCGGATGAACCGCCCAAGCCGAAGAAACGCGGCTGGTGGTCGCTGGGTAAATAATCAGGGAAAGGGCGCGCTGCAGGGTGCGCCCTTTTTCCTTTGGCCACGGGTCAACCGGACCAGACAGGTCGGGACCGTTCAGGCCTTGCGGATCACATAGGTCTGGATGTCGCCGGACAGATCGCTCGACACCAGTTCATGACCAGCCTCGGCGCAGTAATGGGGCACATCGACAATCGCCGCCGGATCGTCGGCCAGCACGGTAAGGCAGTCGCCAGAGGCCAGCGATTGCAACCGTTTGCGCGCTTTGAGAACGGGCAGGGGGCATAGCAGCCCCGTCGCATCAAGAGTGTTTTGATCATCCATACCGCGAGATGTAGGCGGGATGTTTCAACCTGTCCACACAGATGTGAGCGATCAGCGCGTGACGCGGATCAACGGGCGCGGTAGGGAACAGTCATGTTCGGAATTGATATCATAGACGCGAGCCTGTTTCCTGCGATGAGCGTGGCGCTTTTTGCGGGGATCATCAGCTTTCTCAGCCCTTGCGTGCTGCCCATCGTGCCGCCCTATCTGGCCTATATGTCGGGCATGACGGTGGGCGAGATGTCGGACGGCACCGAAGGGCGCAACCGCGCCACCTTAGCCGCGCTGTTCTTTGTGCTGGGGCTGAGCACGGTGTTTTTGTTCCTCGGCTTTGCGGCCTCGGCCTTTGGCGCGTTCTTTTTGTCCAATCAGGTGCTGTTCTCGCAGATTTCCGGCGTGGTGATCATGGTGTTCGGCCTGCATTTCCTTGGCGTGTTCCGGATCCCGTTTCTGGATCAAGAGGCGCGAATGGATGCGGGCGATCAGGGCGGGTCGTCGTTTGGGGCCTATGTGCTGGGCCTTGCCTTTGCCTTTGGCTGGACGCCCTGTATCGGCCCGCAACTGGGCGCGATCCTGACCCTTGCCGCGTCCGAGGCTTCGGTGGCGCGCGGCACGCTGTTGCTGGGGGTCTATGCGGCGGGTCTGGGCATTCCGTTCCTGCTGGCCGCGATGTTCATGAGCCGCGCCATGGGCCTAATGAACCGGATCAAGAAACACATGGGGCTGATCGAAAAGGTGATGGGCGCGCTGTTGCTGCTGGTCGGTGCCGCGATGCTCTTCGGCCTGTTCACCCGCTTCAGCTTCTGGCTGCTGGAAACCTTCCCCGCCCTTGCCACGCTGGGCTAGCCCGAGCGCCTTACTTTGGTCCAACAATGCCGCTATCATGCGCCTAAACAGAGGTGCATAAGATGAGCAGCACGCATCCCAACCCCGTCAAACGCCGCCGCGTGTTCTATATTCCGGGCTATGATCCGATCCATCCGCGCCGCTACCGCGAACTGTATCGCAAGGAAGGCGCGGCGCAGGCTGCGATTTCGGGCTATGACATCACGCTGAAACCGAAGGCGACGCAGGAACATTATGGCTGGCAGGTGGATGCGCGGATCGACGGACAGGACGTGCATGCGGATGTGGATGTGCTGGTCTGGTCCGACATTGTGCGCGACAGCATGGCGACTTCGATTCCGGCCACATATCTGCAACTGGTGCGCACCGCGTGGACCTATATCGCTTCCGGTGCGCTGCGCCGTCTGATGCGGTTGCGCAAGGGGCCTGTCATCGCCGCGCTGTATCCGGTGGGGATGTTGCTGGCGCAACTGCTGCTGGCGCTGATGCTGTGGTGGGTGGTGTGGCGTGTTGGTGCGGGGCTGTTCGGCACGGTTGGCGCACTTGTCGGTGCGGTGATCGGGGCCGCGGGTTTTGTGGCGCTGCTGCGCTGGTTCAAATCCAAGGACGGAAAGTTCTTTGCCTATTACCTGATGCACGACTACGCCTATTCCGCCGCCTCGAACGGGGCCAATCCGGCGGCGCTGGAGGCCCGCATGGCCGCCTTTCAGGACAGCATCGCCGCCGCCTTGGCAGAGGACGTGGACGAGGTGCTGGTGGTTGGCCATTCCTCGGGCGCGCATCTGGGGGTGTCGATCCTGTCCGACCTGATCCGCGCGGGCCGTGTGCCTGCGGGCGGGCCTGCGCTGTCCTTTCTGTCCTTGGGGCAGGTGGTGCCGATGGTGTCCTTTTTGCGCGATGCCTATCGGTTGCGCGCGGACCTTGCGTTCCTATCGGCAAGTGACGCGCTGTCATGGGTGGATGTCACCGCGCCGGGGGATGGCTGCGCCTTTGCACTGTGCGATCCGGTTTCGGTCTCGGGTGTTGCGCCGCATGGCAAGCGCTGGCCGCTGGTGTTTTCCGCGCAGTTCACCCACAGCCTCAGCCCCGAACGCTGGGCCGAGCTGCGTTGGCGCTTTTTCCGGCTGCATTTCCAGTATCTGTGCGCCTTTGACCGGCCCTTGGACTACGACTATTTCCAGATCACGGCAGGGCCGCTGACTTTGGCGGCGCGCTATGCCGACCGTCCGCCATCGAAATCCCGCATTGATCGAGCGGTGTCGAAATACACCTCGGTCACGCCATGACGATGCGGCAGCCCCCCAAGCCGCCCAGCCGGCCGGATCGCGTGTCGCTGTGGCGCTATGCCAAACTGTTCCGGCAGGACATTCTGTCGGCCCAGCCTGCGCGCCTGTACTGTGCATGGATGGCCGAGTTTCGCACGCCTTTCTTCCGCAGCTATCTGATGAACCAGCCTGATCTGGTGAAAACTGTCCTCAAGGACCGGCCCGACGATTTCCCCAAATCCGACCGCGTGGGCGAGGGGCTGCGCCCGCTGCTGGGCAATTCGGTCTTTGTCACCAATGGCGAGACATGGAAGCGTCAGCGCCGCATCATCGACCCTGCCTTCGAAGGGGGGCGGCTGCGCGAAACCTTTCCCGCAATGTGGGACGCGTCAGAGGCGGCGGCGGGCCGTCTGCGCGAGGGTGTCAGCGAGATCGAGGCCCAGACCAGCCATGTGGCGGCGGACGTCATCTTTCGCACGCTGTTCTCGATCCCGATCGAAAATGAACTGGCCGCGGCTGTGTTCGACGAATTCCGCATCTATCAACGCAGCCAACCGATCCTGAACATTGCCGCCTTTGTGCCGCTGCCGAAATGGATGCCGCGCCTGTTCCGCCGCGACACCCGTGCGAGTGCGGCGCGCATCCGCGCGTTGATCGGGGAACTGGTCGCCACGCGCGCAGAGGAGGTCGCCCAAGGCACCGCGCCCGATGACCTTGCCACCAAAATCATGACGACGGTCGATCCTGTGACGGGTGAAACGTTCGAACCGGACGAGATGGTTGATCAGGTGGCGATCTTCTTTCTTGCAGGGCATGAAACAAGTGCCTCGGCGCTGGCATGGGCGCTGTACCTGATGGCGCTGTATCCCGACTGGCAGGACAAGGTCGCCGCCGAGGCGCAGGCGCTGGATCAATGTGATTTCTCGGTCATGTCGAAACTGGCAACCACCCGCGATGTGTTCCGCGAGACACTGCGGCTGTACCCGCCGGTGCCGATGATGGTGCGCGAGAACACGAAACCCGAGCATTTCCGCGACCGCGATGTGCCGCGCGCCAGCCAACTGGTCCTGAGCCCGTGGCACCTGCACCGACACGAACGGCTATGGGACCGACCGGACGATTTCGACCCCGCGCGCTGGCACACCGAGAATGGCAAGAGCTGCCAGCGCGACGCCTATATCCCGTTTTCGGCAGGGGCGCGTGTGTGCACCGGCGCGGGCTTTGCCATGGTCGAGGGCGTGCTGATTCTGGCTCGTCTGTTGCGCGATTTCGAGGTCGAACCGGTGCAAGGGCGCACGCCGGTGCCCGTCGCCCACCTGACCGTGCGCGCAAGCGATGGAATCTGGCTGAATTTGCGCAAACGGCAGCGCTAACATTTCGCGGGCGGGATTAACTGTGCCGCTTGAATAGGTTACCTGTAACGCGACGTTAATAACTTCTCCGGAGAACCCGATGCCCGACTTTGCCAAAATGCGTGACCGAATGGAAAACGGGGCAGGATTTATTGCCGCGCTGGACCAATCGGGCGGATCGACCCCCAAGGCGCTGGCGCTGTATGGGGTGGATGCCAGCGACTATGATGGCGAAGAGGCGATGTTTGCCGAAATGCAGCGGATGCGCGCCCGCATCATGCTTGCGCCGGAGTTCACCAGCGACAAGGTCATCGGCACGATCCTGTTTGAAAAGACATTGGGTGAAAAGATCGACGGCCAGTCCGTGCCCGCCTTTCTGTGGCAGCAGCGCGGCGTTGTGCCGTTCCTGAAGATCGACAAGGGACTTGAGAGCGAGGCGGACGATGTGCAGTTGCTGAAACCGATCCCCGATCTGGACAAGACCCTGCAAGCGGCCAAGGACATGGGCGTATTTGGGACCAAGGCGCGGTCGGTTGTGAACGGGGCGAATGCGGATGGTATCAAGGCCACCGTCGCCAACCAGTTCGACGTTGCCCGCCACGTGATCGACGCGGGCATGGTCCCGATCATCGAGCCCGAGGTGAACATCCATTCCGCCACCAAGGCCGAGGCCGAGGATTTGCTGGCCGCGGCCCTGATGGCGCAGGTCGAAACACTGGCAGACGGCGAGGATGTCATGCTGAAAGTGACGCTGCCCGAAAAGGCCGGCCTTTACGACGCGCTGGCGGATCATCCCCGCGTGGTGCGGGTTGTGGCGCTGTCTGGCGGTTATTCCACGCAAGAGGCAAGCGCGCGTCTGGCCAAGAACCACAAGATGATCGCAAGTTTCAGCCGCGCCCTGACCGAAGGGTTGCAGCGCGACATGACAGATGCCGAGTTCGAAGCGGCCTTGGGCCAGAACATCGACGTGATCCACGCCGCATCCATCGCCTGATCAGATCTAAGGCGGTTGCGCTGTTGCGCCGCCGCCCGCGTCTAGCTGTCTTTGTAATAGGCCAAAACATAGACGCGAATGGCCGAGGCCAGCCCGACATCCGGCCCGCGCGCGGCGTCGATTTCCGAGGCGAGCGCATTCAGCGGTTTGCCTTGAACATCCGCAATCTCGTTGAACGCTTTCCAGAACTCCGGCTCTAGCGATACGCTAGTGCGGTGCCCTTTTAGGGTCAGCGAATGTTTCTGGGGGCGCTCATGCATGATGGGGACCGAGACGCGGTAGATACAACTGCGCCGAGCGGATACGGCAGCGTACGCCTTGCAGGCGAGGCGCGCGCTGAACTTGAAAAATACCTGAACTGAAATCCTGCGTCATACGAAACATCTAACCACCTAACGTGTATCTATATGACCGGAATTTATGACTTTTTAGGGTCGTCGTCCGCTTGATCGGAGGGCCTTTCAAGGGCCGCTCCGTCAAGGTTACGCGCCATACGTGCGCGTATACTAGCCTCAGTTGTCTTTTCGCCCTTTGTCCGCCCGAATGCGACCGAATTGGCGTTCGCCCGTGCCTTGTCGGCAGCACGGGCGCGCGCCTTGCGCACTTTGTTCAGGTTGATGGGCGAGTCGCTCATTTAGGACCGATCATGTTCTCGGGACGCACGACGCGGTCAAAGGTTTCCTCGTCCACGAAACCGAGGGCGATCGCCTCTTGCAACAGGGTGGTGCCGTTCTTGTGCGCGGTCTTGGCAACCTTGGTCGCGTTGTCATAGCCGATTTCGGGCGCCAGCGCAGTGACCAGCATCAGCGACTCGCGCATCAGCTTGTCGATACGCACACGGTCCGCATCCAGTCCGACCACAAGGTTGTCGGTAAAGGCCGACGCCGCATCGCCTAGCAACTGCATGGATTGCAGCACGTTATAGGCCATCATCGGCTTGAACACGTTCAGTTCGAAGTGGCCCTGCGATCCGGCAAAGCCCACGGCGGCGTCATTGCCCATGACATGGGCGCATACCTGCGTCAGCGCCTCGCACTGGGTGGGGTTCACCTTGCCCGGCATGATCGACGATCCGGGTTCGTTTTCTGGCAGCACCAGTTCGCCCAGACCACAACGCGGCCCCGAGCCGAGGAAGCGGATATCGTTGGCGATCTTGAACAGGGACGCAGCCACGGTTTTCAACGCGCCGGACATTTCGACCATGGCGTCATGGGCGGCCAGCGCCTCGAACTTGTTGGGCGCGGTGACGAAGGGCAGGCCGGTGATGTCGGCCATATGCGCGGCGACGGCCTCGGCCCAGCCTTTCTTGGTGTTCAGGCCTGTGCCGACGGCGGTGCCGCCTTGGGCCAGTTCATAGATACGGCCCAAAGCGTCTTTGACCCGCTGGATGCCCATGGCCACCTGATGGGTATAACCCGAAAATTCCTGGCTTAGCGTCAGTGGGGTGGCGTCCTGCGTATGGGTGCGCCCGATCTTGATGATGCCGTCAAAGGCCTCGACCTTCGCTTGCAGACCGGCATGCAGCTTCTCCAGACCCGGCAGCAGCACATCGCGCGCGGTCATCGCGGTCGAGATGTGCATCGCGGTCGGGAAGGTATCGTTCGAGGACTGGCCCATGTTGCAGTGGTCGTTGGGGTGCACAGGGTCTTTGGAGCCGATCACACCGCCAAGGATTTCGATGGCGCGGTTGGCGATCACTTCGTTCGCGTTCATGTTCGACTGCGTGCCGGAGCCTGTCTGCCAGACCACCAGCGGGAAGTTATCGTCAAACTTGCCTGCAACCACTTCGCTGGCCGCTTGGATGATCGCGTCGGCCAGTTTGGTATCCAGATCGCCTTGGGCCTTGTTCTGCATGGCGCAGGCTTGCTTGATCACGCCAAGGGCGCGGACGATGGCGACGGGCTGTTTTTCCCAACCGATGGGGAAGTTCATTATCGACCGCTGGGTCTGAGCGCCCCAATACTTGTCGGCCGGAACTTCAAGCGGTCCAAAGCTGTCGGATTCGGTGCGGGTGTCGGCCATCGGGCGGCTCCTTTTGGGGTGATCATGTTTGCCTAAGCGTTTATCGGCCGAGGACGTCGCAGACAAGCATGCAAGCCATCTAACCTGCGCGGATTGGCGGGAAAGAGTGGTGTACCTTGCCCCGCAGAGCGCTATGTTATGGGCACCACCCCCCGCAAAGGAGAGTTGACCATGATCGCGACCCTGACCGCACGCCGTTCGCAAAAATTGCCCGTCCTTGCCGCCCTGACGGTACTGAGCGTGCTGTTTATGGTGCTGGCCACGCAGGTGCGCGCGGATTTCTCGGATTTTTACGGGAAATATTCCGGTTCTGCCGAGGTGCAAGCGCTGGACGGGACCAAGATCCCGCGGGACATGAGCGTCGAGATCGGGCCGACCAAAGAAGGGTTTCAGGTGCAATGGACCTCGATCAGCTATCGCGCTGACGGGGATGTGGACGAGAAGTCCTATCGCGTGGGTTTTGTTGCGAGTCCCCGCGACAAGGTTTTTGCGGCCGCGCAGCGCAAGAACGTGTTCGGCCACGAGGTGCAGCTCGACCCGATGAAGGGCGAACCCTATGTCTGGTCACGCATCGAAGGGCAGACGCTGACCGTGTTTTCACTGTTTGTGTGGGCGAACGGCGGATACAGCTTGCAACAATATGACCGCACCCTGACCGATGGCGGGCTGAACCTGCGGTTTCAGGTGATCCGTGACGGGGAAATCCTGCGCGCGGTCGAGACATTCCTCGCCCGCGACGACTAGGACGCGCTGCGCGTTAGGGTTTGCGGAAGCTGTCGAGCGAGACAACCTCGGCATCTTTGGCCGGTTTGTCCGCGTCTTTCTTCACATCGTCCTTTTTCGCACCGGTCTTGGGTTTGCTGGCCAAGGGACTGGGCAGGATGTCGGGCGTTTGCGTGGCGGGGCTTGCGCCTTCTTCGTCCTCGTCCTCTTGCGTTTCGAAACGCAGGCC
This sequence comes from Tateyamaria sp. 7Alg 36, assembly GCF_059882455.1. NCBI lineage: Bacteria > Pseudomonadati > Pseudomonadota > Alphaproteobacteria > Rhodobacterales > Roseobacteraceae > Tateyamaria > Tateyamaria sp. 7Alg 36. The sequence continues at coordinate 447,632 of NZ_CM187613.1, forward strand.
GAATTCGACGGACGGATCGACGAAGGTCTTGATCGCGTCATAGGGGATGAACAGCGGCTCTGGCGCGTCACCGAAGTTCAACGTCACAGCAAACCCGTCCGCGCCGACCTCAAGCTTGTCATACCAGTGCTGCATCACCACGGTCATCTCGCCGGGGTAGCGGTCGCTGAGCCAGTCGGCCAATTCGGCGTCCGGATGGCTGGTGTCGAAGGTGATGAAAAAGTGGTGTGATCCGGGCAGGCCGTTATCGGCCACGTCGGTCAAGACTTTGCGAATGAGGCCACGCATGGCTTCATGCATCAGGTTGCCGTAATCTATGCTGCGGCTCATCGCGTTCCCCATAACTCTTACCTGTCACCATATCCCAAATTCCGGTGGTGAAAAGAGGCGAGGCGCAGAAAGCGCGGATTAAGTGCGGGGAGGGGTGTTTGGCGGGGCAACGGCGGGCATCGGGACCGCGATCCACACAAACCGAAACACGGTTCAAGCAGCGTGTTATAATTATGACAGGGTGGGAAAGTGCAGGCTTCTGTTGCCAGGTGCCTGCGAACCCCGCCTTACGCGGCTAGGCGTAAGGACTTAATTTTCGATGTTAGGAACAGCTTACGCTGCTACTGCCATCGGAGCACGATTGTCATTTGCAATTGTACAGTTTTCGCCGGTAACGGTGGCAGACAGCCGAGACAAAGCAAACCCCTTTAGACGTCCGTCGATCCTATTTCGACCCCATGATCCTTCAAATGAAAGGATGTTTGGTGGAGTCGCCGGGTACCGCCCCCGGGTCCGATCCGCTTATTACGAGCGCGTTTATGTCCATAGTCCCGAAGGACGATTTACATATAGGCGGGCGGTGTGCCGGTTGCAATCTACGGGAGCCTCCGGCGGGGATTTTTTTAGAACAGAGAAGGGGTGGGGTTGTTTAGGTTTGGCGCGTTGTGCGCTGATTTTATTTAGATATTTACGATAAGGGCGATGGCGGCGACGGCGACTTCGCTGGCAAAGAAAATCCACTTTTTGCGTGTTTGACCGTCAAGGATGAGGGAGGTCAAGCGCCCGAGGCCGCCACCGGCCCAGATAAAACCGATCATGGCGTAAGCGGCGGTCGTGTTCAGCCAGAGCGCACCAAGGCCCGCCACGACAAACAGCGCACCGGAGGCGGCGCGCACTTCGGAGCGTCCCATGGTCGAGCCGCCGTCTTTCAAATCCACCGTGTCCATGGTGTAGCGCGGGGCCAGCCAGCCCATCGCGCCGAAGATAACACTAAGCGCGACGAGGCCGTAGTTGATAAGGGTGATCCAGTCCATGTGAGCGTGCCTTTTGTCAGGGATGTGCAGCACAAACTGCCAAAGCGCGCAAAAGGTTCATCCGCCTTAAAGATTGGCCCAGAGGAACCAAGCGGCAAGCGCAGCCTCGATCCCGCCGAACAGCAGCACCTTGGTGCGGGGCGGGTTATCCAGAAGCAGCGAAAGCACGCGGCCCAAAGCGGCACCGACAAAGGCAAAGCCGATCATCGCATAGGCCAGCGGTTCGTTCAGCCAGAGCGCAGCAGCACCGGCCACGACAAACAGCCCGCCCACGCTGGCGCGCAGCTCGCTCAGCCCCATGGTGCTGTGCGTCGGGGCGAGGTCCAGCGCCGCGGCGGTGTAGCGCGGGGCAAGAAAGCCGAACAGCCCGAAGGCAATGGTCAGCAGGGCGGCGGCGTAGTTGAGGATGTCTGTCATCCCCAGTGAATTAGAGCGCGCATGACCATCCGGCAATATGTTATGCTGCGGATGACATAGGCGGGCTGTTCGCGGCCCTGCCATCAGCGAAAGGGTGCGCAGCATGAAACGCAAGACGGCAAAAGACTTCGATCCCAATATCCTTCGGCTTTATGACGGCTATGTGCATGGCGAGATGAGCAAGCGCGCCTTTCTGAGCGGGGCGGGCCGGTATCTTGCGGCGGGCGTCACAGCGGCGGCAGTACTGGAAAGCCTGCAACCGAACTATGCACTGGCCGAACAGGTCGCGCCGGACGATCCAGCCATCGAGACCAAGCGTGTCACCTATGACAGTCCCGACGGCCATGGCGAGATCACCGGCCTGATGGCGATTCCTGCGGGTACGACAAGCAAGCTGCCTGCGGTTCTGGTGGTGCACGAGAACCGTGGCCTCAACCCCTATATCGAAGACGTGGTGCGGCGCACGGCCAAGGCGGGCTATATGGCGTTCGGGCCGGACGGGCTGTCGCCGCTTGGGGGCTATCCGGGCAATGATGATGACGGGCGCACGCTGCAAAAACAGCTGGATAGCACCAAGCTGATGCAGGATTTCTTTGCCGCGTTCGAGTTCCTGATCGGGCATGAGGGATCGACCGGCAAAGTGGGAGCGGTTGGCTTTTGCTATGGCGGGGGCGTGTGCAACGCGCTGGCGGTGGCCTATCCCGAAATGGGAGCGTCGGTGCCGTTTTATGGCCGCCAGCCAAGGGCCGAGGATGTGCCGAGCATTCAAGCGCCACTGCTGATCCATTATGGCGAACTGGATGACCGGATTAATGCGGGCTGGCCTGAATATGAGGCGGCGCTGGTTGCCAATGACAAGGAATTCGAGGCGCATTTTTACGCGGATGCGCCGCACGGGTTCCACAACGACACCACACCGCGCTACGACCCCGAGGCGGCGGCGCTGGCGTGGGATCGGACACTTGCGCATTTTGCAAAGCATCTGGGGTAGAGGTTCACCCTGCGCGGGGCCTAGGCCACTCGCGCAGGGGACGCTGTCGGATTTTACATCACCGACAGGCAGGCGCATTTCGCCAGATGGTTCACGCGCTGCGTTGTACTGCCCAGTACCAACGCGCTGAGCGCACCGACACCGCGACGGCCCAGCACGATCAGGTCGGCACCGCATTCTTCGGCATAATCCACCATCACATCTGCCGGATCACCCAGTTGCAGATGGGTTTGCGTCACGCGTTGGCCGCACTCGGCCACGATGGCCTTGCCCGCGTCCAGCACTTTGGTGCCTGCTGCGGTCACGTCGGTGGCCGAGGGCATCGTGGTGGCGGCGTGGAACCCCGACACCGCGCCCATCGCATAGGCCACTGTTTCGGGTTGGGGCGTGTGTACAAGGTGTATTTCAGCGCCGTATTTCTCTGCCAGATCACAGCCCAAGCGCACCGCCCGTTCCGATGTTTCCGATCCGTCCAGTCCGATTACGATCTTGGTAAACATATCTCATCCTCCTGTGGTGCTGCGTTCGAGTGTAGCCTAACCCGACCCAATTCTTGAGGCCTTGATGTGGATCAACTGTGCGTCGGCCATTTCTTGCGGCTTTTGACGTTTGCCTTGTGACGGGCAGGGCCGCGCCCTAGCGTATGATCGGACATAAGAGGGGCGTCGCATGACACATCAGGTCACGATTAACACCATCACCGAGGCGCTGCGCGGGGTCGAGGGGATCGAGGCGCTGTTCCTCAGTGGCAGCTATGCGACCGGCATGGCGGATGCCTATAGCGACCTTGATTTCGTGTTGGTCGCCCGCGATGGTGTGTCTGACGAGGTCGCGGCCACATGGCGCAGTGCCGTGGAAAAGACAGGCGAGATTGTGCTGTGGTGGGACCGGACAACTGTGCCTGTTCTGATCAACGCGATCACCGCCGATTGGACCCGCACTGACGTGGTGATCCTGAAACCGGACCAGATGGGCCACCAAACGCAAGCGGGGTTAAAGCCGCTATTCGATCACAGCGGTATCTATGACGGACTTGCCGCCGCGCCGCCCGCCACGGGGCCGAACCCCGCCAAGTTCAAATACCAGATTGAAGAGTTCATTCGCATCCTCGGGCTATTGCATCTGGCCGCAGGGCGCCAGGAATATCTGAACGGTGTGCTGGGCGTGTCGCATCTGCGCAATGCGCTGGTCGAGTTGATGATCGAGGAAACGAACGCGCCGCATCGCGGGGGTATCCTGCACCTCAACCGTTTGATCACCGACGCACAAAAGGCGGTGCTGATGTCCATGCCAGCCGCCGTGCCGACGCGCGAGGGGATGATCGCCGCGCATCTGGCCTATGCCGCCGCCTATCTGCCACGGGCGCGTGCGCGGGCCGCCGAACTTGGTGTCACATGGCCCGAGCGGTTCGAGGAAGTCACGTGGGCGCAGTTGGAGCGGACCTTGGGAATTTCGTGCCCCTATGCGCGGGGTTAAAGCGCGCTCCAGACGCCGATGGTGCCGACAAGGATCAGGCTGAGCGCCCAGAACAGGTCAAGGTCGAACCAGCTGCGCGACAGGAATTGCAGACCCAGCCAACGGTGCACCGCATAGGCGATGGCGCCGCCCGATCCCATCATCGCAAGCGTGTGGACTATGGCAACCGCGAGCGCCAGCGCGGTGGTTGCCATCAGCGCCGAGGCGGCGCGGTGGGCTGTGTCCAGTTCCTCGACCGCGCAAAGACCCAGATAGATCGGCACCAGCATTAGGGCAGCGCCATGCGCGAGCGCCACAAGGAAGGACCACAGCGCCAGCCGATGTGGCGCTATGCGCGCCAGAAAGCGCGGGTGCCGGCGCGTGATCGCCAGATACAGACCCATGCCAATGACGATCAGCCCCGCGCCGATGCGGATGGCGCGCTGGTGGTCGATCAGCACGGACATCATGGAAAACGGCAGCAGGATGGCCAGCATCGCCACGAAATGCCCCAGCGACAGCGCGCCAAGCGCACGCCACAGGGCAGAGCGGCGGCGCTCGAACAGGGCCGAAGACACGGCAAGCGGCCAGCCCATCGCGGGGTTCAGCCCGTGATACAGCCCCGACAGGATCACGGCGAGCCACAGGCCCGCCGCGCTGGTAAGGTCGATCAAGGTCTAGACCGAAGGATAGCAGAAACTGTCGGTGGAACAGTCGCCCCCCTCAAGCCGGATCTGGTGGCTGCGATAGCCTTCGGGGAACTCGGTCCAGAAATCCTTGTCCAGCGTCAGGCCGCCGTTTTCGCCCACATGGGCCATGACCATCGCCGCCCCGCGATCCCCAGGATAAAACTGGTCATCCCACGAGGAATACAGCGAGTTGGTCCAGTAGACCCGTTTGCCATCGCGGCTGATCTCGACCATCTGCGGCCCATAGCCGAAATCCTTGCCATTGGGGTGTTTGGTTTTGGTGACGATGCCGCCGATCTCGACCTTGCCCGCCAGTACGGGGTTCATCGGGTCGCTCACGTCATATTGGTGCATCTCGCCCAGTCCCCAGCACGACACATAAAGGTATTTGTCGTCCATGCTCAGGTCGATATCGGTGACCAGAGGCGGCACCGCACCAAAGCCTTTCAGCAGGTCAGGCAGATCGTCCACTTCGGCAGGGACGGGATCAATGGTGATCGTCTTCTTGGCCTGCCATTCCCCATCCTTGTCGCGCCACCATGTAAAGATCGCGCCTTGCAGATTGGTGGTGTCCACGACCACACCGCAAAAGCCGTATTCCTTGACCGGATCGTGGGCAGGGCGAATTTCCAGCGCCATCTGGTGGTTCTCGCCCAGATCAATGGACTTAGTCACCTTGCGCCCCCGCAAATCCCAGAAGTGGATCGTGTGGCCGTATTTGTTGGACAACAGATCTTCGGGCACCACGCCGTTTTCGAATTGCGGCGGCAGGCCCCATTCACTGCTGACCATGTAGTCGCGCGGCAGGTTCCACCAGAAATCATAATGCTTGTCCTGGATGCCGCGATCCATTTCGTAACGGCCCAAAATCTCGAAAGACTCGCAATCCATGATAAAAATACCCGGAGGGCCGTCAGTGCCGTCCGCGCCGCCACCGCCAAGGGTAGAGACATAGATGCCTTCGGGACCGCAATGGATGGTGTGGGGGCGGGAATAGCCGGTCTTGGCCATCAACTCGTCGGGTTCGATGATCTTGTGGATTTTCGCGTCCAGCGGTTCCTTGACGTCGATGATATAGATACGCGACGACCGGATGCCCGGAATGATCAGGTAGCGCCGTTCCAGAAACGCATGGCCCGTCAGCGGCGACAGGGCCGAGGAACAGGCATTCCAGCCGAAGTGGTGGAATTCGTCGCCAAGGTTGGGCACGAACAGCGAATGCACGATTTGCCCGTAGGTCTTGCTGGCGGGGTCCACATCGACCACGGCCAACCCGTCGGGTTTGGTGCCATCGGGGCTGAGCATGAGGGTAAAGGCAAGCTTTTCCACGGGCGCTTGCATCGCCATTTTCGGCGAGGGGTGGAATGTGGGGTCTGGTCTCAAATTCATAACGTCCTCCCTGACGTGAGTGAAATTCGGTACCTGACCCTTGGTCTTGTAATATGCCGTCTTTTTCTTGTCTCGGGTCAGGCGGTCTTACGCTCCTTCTTGGTCAATTTCTGTGCGCGGGCCGATACGACGGTCTGGGCCAGTTCGCGGGTATAGGTTTCGAGCTGCGATAGGATGTCGTCCGTTCTTGCGGCGTCGTGATCCTCAAGCGCGTCCGCGATGGCGGTGTGCAGCGCCACGATCGCCTCGCGCGAGCGGGCGGTAAAGGTGATCATATTCATCAGAGGCTGCATGGCCTCGACCGCACCGGCAAGTTGATAGGACAGCACCTTGTTGCCCGCCCCATCCACCAGCGCGCGATGAAAGGTCACGTCAGAGGCGCAGAATGCCTCGTCCGTCAGACCGGGTTGGGACTGGCGGTGGATTTCGGCGCGCATCGTGGCCAGTTGATCCGGCGTACGGCGTTGTGCCGACAGGGGCGCGCAGGCCCGTTCCAGCGCATAGCGCGCCTCGCAGGCTACATCGAAACTGACCGCGTTCATCGACAAGAGCAGGGTCGAAGTGGTGACCTGCTGGTCATAGGCTTCTTCAAAGCGCAGGCGGTTCACAAAAGCCCCGCCCGTGGCCCCGCGTTGGGTGCGGATCAGCGATTGCGCTGCCAGCCGCTTCAGCGCCTCGCGCACGGTGGGGCGGGACACGTCGAACTGGTCGGCGAGTTCAGCCTCGGACGGCAGGCGCTGGTCCACGATCAGATCGCCCGCGACAATGGCATCCCGAATGGCCGTCGCGATCTGGGCGGACAGGTCCTTGGAACTGTTGGCGTCAATTTTCATATGAACAACTTTTTAATTGTCTGACATATTATTGTCTGACATTTAATCTGGCAAGTATTGAGTCGCGCATCGGTCAGGGAGGACATATGCCGCATCTCGTTCGATCTGCTTTGTGGCTGACCTTTTTCGGCGCCATTCTGGTGGCGTGGTGGATCATGTACGCCATGGCGATGGACATGGATGTGGACCTGCTGGGCCGCCCCGGAGAGATGGGCGCGCGTATGGCGGCGATGGACCCGCGCATGCCGATGTACATGCCCATGGCCAATTTCGGACCCTTGTTCGCGATGTGGGCGATCATGATGGCGGCGATGATGCTGCCCACGATGGTGCCGACCTTGCGCAGCTACGAAGACCTCATGATCTCGGCCGATGGCACACGTGCGGGATGGCTGGGCGTGATCGTCGGCTATCTGGTGGTGTGGATCGTCTTTGCCGCGCTGATCACAGCCGTGCAACTGGCCCTGCTTTATGGTGGCGTGATCGACATGCTGGGCATTTCCAGAACCACCGTCTTTGCGGGTCTGTTGCTGGTCGCGGTCGGCGCGTTCCAGTTCACCCGCGCCAAGGAAATCTGCCACGGGGTCTGTCACAGCCCCATGATGTATTTCCTTGGGCACTGGCGCACCGGCGCTTTGGGCGGCTTTCGCATGGGCCTTGGCCTTGGCGCGTTCTGCGTCGGATGTTGCTGGGGCTTTATGGCGCTCGGCTTTGTCGGCGGGGTGATGAGCCTTGCGTGGATGGGCCTTGCGACGCTGTTTATGGTGCTCGAAAAGCTGCCTCAGATCGGGCATGCTGTGACAAAACCTATGGGGGCGATCCTGATCGCCGCCGGTCTGGCCGTTCTGGTCTGGCCCTATATCGGAGGAAGTTAAACCATGGCCGTAACGAAGCGTCCCGACGCGGACAGATTGCCGATTTCACAGCGCATCGACAGCCGGATGCCGAACCCCGGACGGCGTCAGATGACCCCGACCGAATGGGCCATCAAGGGCGAGTTGTTCCTGAACTGCTCGTGCGAGGTGTTCTGCCCCTGTGTCGTGTCGCTGGGCGCGCACCCGCCCACCGAAGGGCACTGCCATGCATGGATGGCCATCGCCATCGACGAGGGCCATTACGAGGGCGAAGACCTGTCGGGCCTCAACGTCGGGCTGATGGTCGATATTCCGGGCCGGATGGGCGAGGGCGGCTGGCGCGTTGCGGCCTATGTGGACGAACGGGCCAGCGGTAAGGCCTATAACGGTATTCTGCAAATCTTCTCGGGCGCGGCGGGGGGCACAACGGGCCTGTTCACGCTGCTGGTCAGCGACATCGTCGGGGCCGAGCGTGAGAAGGTCGAGATCGTCCGCGACGGCAAAAAACGCGGCCTGTATATCGGGCGCAAGATTCAGGGCGAGATCGAGATGATCGACGGCGCAACGCCGGATCATCCTGTGATGATCACCAACTCGAAATACTGGATGGGCCCCGACATCATCGCCGCCCGTGGCGTGAAAAGCCGCGTGCGTGACTATGGCCGCATCTGGGACTTCGGCGGCAAATCGGCCGAGATTTGCCCGATTGACTGGAAAGGTCCGAAACCTTGATCCATAGCCCGATAGCTCCGGAGACCGTCCTATGATCGAAGCCGGTTATGTGCGCCAGATGGCCCGTTACAATGCGTGGCAGAACCGGCAACTGACCGAGATGCTCGGCCCTGTCGGGGATGCCGCACTGCGCGAGGATCGCGGCGCGTTTTTCGGCTCTATCATGGCGACGCTGAACCACATTCTGTGGGCCGACACGTTGTGGATGAGCCGTTTTCACGACCGCATTCCAGCACCTCCGCCTGCCAATGGCACACCGGGGCATCTGGATTTCACCCCGACCTTTGCGGTGTGGAGCGCGGACCGTTTCCGGCTGGATGGCGCAATCCGCATGTGGGCCGACACGTTGCGCGGGTTGGACCTGAAGCGGAATTTGACGTGGTATTCCGGCACGTTGGAGCGTGATTTCAAACAACCGCTCGGCCTGTGCGTGATACATATGTTCAACCACCAGACCCATCACCGTGGCCAGATCCATGCGATGATGACCGCCGCGGGATGGCAGGCACCGGTGAGTGATCTGGTGTTTATGCCGGAACAGGATGGATGACCCCCGTGGCCGCAAATCGGTGGGCTGCGGGTTTGGCGCGACTGGCGCGCCGGTTTCCAAGATTTTGATGGCTTTGCCAACAGGTAGGGAGGCGACGTAATGGCATTGATTTCCCCTTCACGACGGTTGCGGCGCACGCCGTTTTCGGACGGTGTCGAGGCGCAGGGCGTCAGCGCCTATACCGTCTATAACCGGATGTTGCTGCCCACCGTGTTCGAAAGCGTTGAGGCGGATTACCACCACCTCAAACGAGCGGTGCAGGTCTGGGATGTGGCCTGCGAACGGCAGGTGGAGTTGCGCGGTCCCGATGCGGGGCGCTTGATGCAGATGCTGACGCCGCGCGATCTGCGCCGCATGTTGCCGGGGCAATGTTATTACGTGCCCATCGTGGACGAAACGGGGGGAATGCTGAATGATCCTGTCGCCGTCAAACTGTCCGAAGACCGCTGGTGGATTTCCATCGCGGATTCCGATCTGCTGTTGTGGGTCAAAGGCATCGCCAACGGCTATCGCCTTGATGTGCTGGTGGATGAACCCGATGTGTCGCCACTGGCCATTCAGGGGCCTAAATCCGAAGACCTGATGGCCCGTGTCTTTGGCGACCGCGTGCGCGATATCCGGTTCTTCCGCTTTGACATGTTCCAGTTTCAGGACCGCGATCTGGCGATTGCGCGCTCGGGCTATTCCAAGCAGGGCGGCTATGAAATTTATGTGGATGGCGCGGATATCGGCATGCCGCTGTGGGACGCGCTGTTTGCCGCCGGTGCGGATCTGGACGTGCGTGCGGGCTGTCCCAACGCGATCGAGCGGGTCGAGGCGGGATTGCTGAGCTATGGCAACGACATGACTGACGACAACACACCGCATGAGTGCGGGCTGGCGCGGTTCTGTGATATCCAGACGGCGATTGGCTGCATCGGTCGTGATGCGCTGTTGCGGGTGAACAAGGAAGGGCCGGTCCAGCAGATCCGCCCCATTGCCATTGAAGGTGATCCTGTCGGCCGCTGTGACCGCCCGTGGCCGATCTTTGGCGGAGGGCGCAAGGTGGGGCAGGTCACCAGCGCCGCTTGGTCGCCGGATTTCAAAACCAACGTGTCCATCGGCATGGTGCGTATGACCCATTGGGATGCAGGCACGCAGCTGGAGGTGGAGACACCTGACGGCATGCGCGCCGCAACAGTTCAGGAGTCATTCTGGCTGTGAGGGGCGGAGCCTCCGGCGGGAGTATTTTTCACGAAAAGAAGCAGGGGACAGCCCCTAGGAACGGAGTAAGCGATGTTTGATGCACTGGTGGTGAACAAGGACGAAGAAAGCGGCAAGACCTCGGCGGCGGTGACGCAGCTGAGCCTTGAGGATTTGCCCGAGGGCGAGGTGACTGTCGCGGTCGAGTATTCCACCGTAAACTACAAGGATGGTTTGTGCCTTGGATCGGGCGGTGGCTTGGTGCGCAAGTACCCCCATGTGCCGGGGATTGATTTTGCGGGCACGGTCGAGGCGTCGGATGATGACCGCTATGCCCCCGGGGACAAGGTGGTGTTGACCGGCTGGCGCGTGGGCGAGGCCCATTGGGGCGGCTATGCGCAAAAGGCGCGGGTGAAGGCCGACTGGCTGGTGCCGCTGCCAGAGGGGCTGGATACACGTTCGGCCATGGCGGTCGGAACGGCCGGATTTACCGCGATGCTGGCGGTCATGGCGCTGGAGGATCATGGCATCCGGAAGGGGCCTGTGCTGGTCACCGGTGCTGCGGGCGGTGTCGGGTCGGTGGCGACGGCCATTCTGGCCAATCTTGGCTATCAGGTGGCCGGTGTGACGGGTCGGCCCGAGACAGCCGAGTACCTGACATCCTTGGGGGCAACCCAGATTGTGGCGCGCGAAGAGATCAACGAGACGGTAAAGCGCCCGCTTGAGGGCGAGACATGGGGCGGCTGTGTGGACGCGGTGGGTGGCGCGATGCTGGCCCGCGTGCTGGGGCAGATGGAATATGGCGCCAGTGTTGCGGCAGTCGGTCTTGCCGGTGGCGCGGCCTTGCCTGCCACGGTCATTCCGTTCCTGTTGCGCGGTGTGAACCTGCTGGGCATCGATTCCGTTATGCAGCCCTATGACAACCGTGTGCGCGCATGGCAGCGCATCGCCAAGGATCTGCCGATGGACAAGCTTGAGTCGATGATCCAGCCTGCGGACCTGTCCGATCTGCCCAAGTTGGGCGCGGATATTCTGGGCGGTCAGGTGAAAGGCCGCGTGGTGGTTGACGTCAACGCCTGAGCGCACGTTCCGGCATTTGCCTGACGGGTGCGATTGCGTATACCCGTCAGGCGCAGGGCGGCAGGGGGACCAGTTGCATGGACGGTGAGGGCGAGCTTTCTGACGACGCGCGTGCCTTTCTGGCCCTGCTGGCCGCCGGTGCGCGGCGCCTGCCGCCACCACCGCAACCGACCGATCAGGATCTGGCCGATATCCGTGTCGAACTGGGGCTGAGCGAGGACAACACGCTGGCTGCGGCGGGCACCAATATTCCTGCACTGGCGGGCGAGTCCTTTGTCGGGTTGTCGCCTGCCTTGCGGCGGGATGCGGGGCTACCGTCACTGGACGAGCTTTATGGCAGGGACAGGGCGATCAAGTCGCCCAACCCCAACCCCATCGCTTCGCGCCATGCCGAAGAGGATATTCTGAACGCGGTCCATGCGCGGATCGAGGCCGAAGCACTGGATGACGAGGATCTGAAGGACGGAATCGTCAATATCCACATCTCGAACGAGACCGGCATTTGCCACACATGTTTCGGCGGGCTGGGTACATCGCAAGGCAGGGATGGCGTGTTGAAGCAGTTCAGCCTTTTGCATCCCACACTCACATTGCGTATCACCGCACAGGGCGGCAATGCCCGCGCCGGTATGGCGGTGGTCTTGGTCAGGAATGGAGTTCTTGTTGACAGTTGATTGGAACAATTTCGAACAGGCCGACGCGCCGGATCAGGCGCGTTTCCTGCTGGACTGTGCCACGCGCGCCTTGCCTGCGCTGGACGGCCACGGCGCCATTGCGGCAAAGGTGGCCGCATACCTTGATGCGGCGCGCGATCTGCTGGACGGCGCGACAGAGCGTCATGCAGAAGTGACGCGGTTTCTGGATGATCCGGATATGGCCAAGGATTTCACCGTCTATTACGCCGAGATCGAAGAAGACGAACGTGCCTGCGCCGCGATGGATATTGCCACCTATGCCTGCGGCTATGTCGCCCGTATCACCGCCCCTGCGGCGGGAGTGACGCGTTTGCCCGATCCGGTGCTGGAATCCCTACCCGAAGTGTCGGATTACTACGCCGAACGTGCGGCGTTTCTGGGTCTGTGACCCGCCCGCGCCCCATACAAAAGGACTGAGCCATGACGGCCTATGACGACCAGAACATCTTTGCCAAAATCCTGCGCGGTGAAATCCCGTCGGTGAAAGTCTACGAGGATGACGACACGTTGTGTTTCATGGATATCATGCCGCGTGCGGACGGGCATTGTCTGGTGATCCCCAAAACGCCCTGCCGCAACGTGCTGGACGCGAGTGATGCGCAACTGGCCGCCGTAATGTCCACTGTGCGCCGTGTGGCCAATGCGGCACTGAAAGGGTTGGACGCGGACGGCATCACGATCCAGCAGTTCAACGAGGATGCGGGCGGGCAAGAGGTCTATCACCTGCATTTCCACATCCTGCCGCGCCACGCGGGCGTCGCGCTGCGCGCCCCGGGCAAGATGGGCGATATGGATGCGATCAAGGGCCATGCGAGCGCGATCACGGGGGCGCTGTAACCCCCCGCGCACCCGCGCCCGATGAGTGCGCGGGGCTGGAATGCAACCGCTTGTTTTTTGACGTTTTCGTGAATTGCCCCATGTTGAGGCAAGAGAAACGGAAAGAGGGAACATTCCATGTCAATACAGCCTCCGATGACGGAGTTGCCAATCAAGACCGCTGATGTCGGCTTTTACCGCGGATTCAGCATCAATGTGACAGTCGTCAGCAAGATCATCATCAGTATTCTGGTGGTTTGGTGCATCTTCTGGCCTACACAGTCGGGCAACGTGCTTGGGGGGCTGAATTCGGTCATTCTGGCGAATTTCGCCGCGTGGTATATCTGGGTTGTCGCCTTTTTCATCGTGGTCTGTATCGTGTTGGCGATCTGGCCTGCGGCGGGGCGAATGAACCTTGGCCAACCGGGTGAAGGACCGGAGTTCACGAATTTCTCGTGGTTTTCCATGATGTTCGGGGCCGGTATCGGTGTTGGCATGCTGACATGGGCGGTGGCCGAGCCTGTCGCCCATTTCGGATCGAACCCCGAAACCATTCAGGGGCTGACCACGGGCGGCACGGCGGACAATGTGCGCATGGCGTTCAAATGGTCCTTCTTGCACTGGGGTCTCAGCGCATGGGCCTGTTACGCAATTGCGGGTCTGTCGCTGGCGTTCTTCAGCTATCGGCGCGGTTTGCCGCTGACCATCCGGTCGGCGCTGACGCCTTTGTTCGGGCAGGCGCTGTCGGGTATTCTGGGCCATATCATCGACATCGTGGCGGTTGTGGCCACCATCCTTGGCGTGGCGCAAACGCTGGGCTTTGGCGTGGACCAGTTCGTGGCCGGTCTGACGCGTATCGGTATTGGCGGGCTTGTGGACGCAGAAGGCGCGGCCAACATGACCGGTATCATCGTGGCGCTGCTGGTGATCATGGGGGCCTCGACCCTGTCGGCGCTGTCTGGCGTGGGCAAGGGCATCAAGTGGCTCTCCAACATCAACATGGTGCTGTCGATCATCCTCCTTGGCTTTTTCATCATCTTTGGTGCGTCGTGGTTCGGGGCGACGTCGATTGTCGTAGGCATCTGGGACTACCTGATTGCATTGCCCGAGATGAGTCTGAATGTCTGGTTTTCGGACGGGGTTGAGGGGTCCGAATCCTTCCTTCTGGCTCAGTGGCAGGGCTGGTGGCCTGTGTTCTACTGGGCGTGGTGGATCGCGTTCGCGCCCTTTGTCGGTCTGTTCCTTGCGCGGATTTCGCGCGGGCGCACCATTCGGGAATTCGTGCTGGGCGCGATGATCGTTCCGGCGCTAATGTGCTTTGTCTGGTTCGCATGGGCAGGCGGCACGGCAATTGATCTGGAGCTGAATGGCGGCGCGAATGGCGTGATCTATGACGCAGCCAATGGCGACAAGATTTTTGCGATGACCGAATTCATGCTCGCCCCCATTGCGCAGGTGTTGGCATGGGGCATGGCGCTGTTGATTGTGGTGCTGTTGATGACCTTCCTTGTGACCTCGGCAGACTCGGCGGTGCTGATCGTGAACACGATCAATGCGGCGGGGGATGAGGGGCCAAAGGCGCGCCCGCATATCCTGTTCTGGGGCGGTGCGCTTGCGCTGGTCGTTGGCGGGTTGCTGGTGTCGGGCGGCACCTCGGCCATCCAGACGGCGATGGTGATCGGTGCCTTGCCGTTCTCGGTTGTGATGGTGCTGATGTGCATCTCTCTGATCAAGGCGATCTACAATGACAGCCGCCGCGAGGCTGCGGGCGTACCGTCGGTCCATTCCGAGATCGAAGGCGCGACCGGAAACGGGCTAAGCCCCGCCGAGTAAGGCAATTTAGTGCAAAAACCACAAAGGCTCCGACCCAAAGGTCGGGGCCTTTTCCGTTTCCGGCTAAGGTTTTGGCGGCGCGTGGGTTATCGCACTGGAAAGCCGCGTAACCCGCCTACGACCCTGCGGCTGGCACGAAATTTCCCTTGCGGCAATCTGCGATAACGGCAACGCTCGTTTAAATTGTCATGTACTGTACGCCGACACGTTAAGGTTTTGTGGCCGTCGGTGGTAAAGGAAGTCCGCCGTGTTCACCATTTTTATTCTGCACGTCTTGTTCATGTCGGTGTTCGCGATGGTTCTGACGCTTCTGCCCAATCCGGCGCGGACCGTGTCCTTTTACGCGCTGTTGTCGGTGGTCATGTCGATGGGTGGCTATCTAGGCAACATCTATGCCTTGCCTGTAACCGAAGGGACCATCGTCAGCGGCGGCAACCTTGCCTACGGGGCGTTCATGATGACCACGGTCATCTTTGTGCTGACCGAGCGGGACAGTTTCATCCTGCCGCGCATCATCCAGCTTGTCGTCTTTGTGAACCTGTTCAACATCCTCGCCTCTTTGCTGGTGATCTATGCGCTGGAACATCCCGACGTGCTGAACCCACATGGCACGCCGCTGGAAATGTTCACGATGTCGATCCCGCTGATGGCCTTGGGCGGGGCGCTGATCATCCTTGAGTTGGGCGTGATGCTCTATGTGTTCGAGGCGCTCAAACGGTTCGATTTGACGCCGTTTCTAACCCGCAACGCCTATTTCGCCACCTTTGTGGTGCTGTTGTGCTTTGACGGGATCGCCTTTCCGCTGATCGCTTTTGGCACGTCGCCCGAAACCATCGCGATGACGGTGGGCGGGTTGTCGGGCAAGTTCCTGACGGCGCTGTCCTACGGCGCGGCGGTGATTGCATTCACGGCGATCTTTCCGGCGCGCTTTGCCGCCTTTTTGCAATCGCGTGTGTTCAGCTGGTCCACATTGGCCGCGACCAGCAGCGAAATCCACCGCGACCTTGCCCATAAAGAGGCAGCCCTGAGCGCCACACAATCGCGCATCGCCTATTCGGCCAAGTTGGCGGGGTTGGGCTATGCGGTGTCGGACAAGACCTCGGAAACGTTGGTGGAATGCGATGAGGCCTATGCCCGCATGCACGGCCTCACGCAGGAAGAGATGTTGGGCATCAGTATCCGTGACGAACTGGCCGAAAAGCTGGTGCATCCCGATGACCGCGAGAAATCCAATGCGGTGTGGCAAGAGGTCATGGACGGGCAGGCCGCGATTATGGAGGCCCGCTATATCCTGCCGGACGGGCAGGTGCGCTGGCTGCGCAAGTTCTTCTCTCCGGCCAATCCGGACGGGTCGAACTCCCATCAATACGAGGTGGTGGGACAGGATGTGACCGAGGACCGGCTGACGCAAGAAAAGCTGTTTCAGGCGCAAAAGCTGGATGCGCTCGGCAAGCTGACGGGCGGCATTGCGCATGATTTCAACAATCTGATGGCCGTCACTTTGGGCAATCTGGAACTGCTGGATCAGGAAATCACCGATCCCGACCACAAGGAACTGATCCGCAATGGCGTGCAGGCGATCCTGCGCGGCTCTGACCTTACGCGCAACATGCTTTCCTTTGCGCGCCGTGCCCAACTGGCCCCGCAATCGGTCGATCTGAATGCGCGGATCGAGGATATGAGCGTGATCATCAAGCGCACGCTGCCGTCCAACATCCGCGTCACCATGCGGCTGGCCGAAGGTCTTTGGCCGATCGAGATCGACCCGAGCACGACCGACAGCGCCCTGTTGAACCTGATCCTGAACGCGCGCGATGCAATGCCCAAAGGCGGGCGGCTGACCATCGCCACATCGAACGTGGTGCTGAGCGCACAGGAGGCCAAACAGCACAGCAATGCGGTTGAACCTGGCCGCTATGTGCTGCTGACGGTCAGCGATTCCGGCACCGGTATCGCGCCTGAGGTGCTTGAGAAGATATTTGATCCGTTCTTTACCACCAAACCCGTCGGCGCGGGCACGGGGCTGGGCCTGTCGATGCTGGAAGGGTTCATGGACCAGTCGGGCGGCACCGTCTCTGTCCGTTCCGAAGAGGATGTGGGCACCACGTTTAGCCTGTATTTTCCCGCGTTTGAACCCATCGAAGGCACTGCCGCGCCTGCCGATGACACGGTGGAAGTACGCGTGGCACGCGGGGCCAAGGTGCTACTGGTCGAGGATGATCCGGCGGTGCTGGCCACGATCCGCGCCGCGTTGGTCAGGGCAGGGATGCAGGTGATCGACGCGCCTTCGGGCGATGCGGCGCTGGCCCTGTTCGAAGAACAGCCCGACATTGACCTTTTGTTGACCGATATCGTCATGCCCGGCGCCTTGCAGGGCACGTCGCTGGCCGCTGCCCTGCGCGCACGCAGGCCCGACCTGCCGGTGATCGCCATGTCCGGCTATGCGGAGGGGACGGTCGAAACCCATGGCACGCCCTGTTGTCAGGATATGCTGCTGATGAAACCAGTGCGTCAGGCCGATCTGCTGCGGGCCATCGAACAGGTGCTGTCCAAGGATCGGGCAGGTTGCGACGGGTCGTGAGCGGCGGTCCGATCCTGCTTGCACGTGTCCTGCTTTGTCGTAGTCTCGGGCCCGAATGACCCGCAAAAGGCCCACCCATATGACCCTTGATCTAGATTTTGTCCGCGCCCAGTTTCCGGCGTTCCAAGCGCCGTCCCTGCAAGGGCAGGCGTTTTTCGAGAATGCGGGCGGCAGCTATACCTGCGGGCAGGTGATTGATCGGCTGACGCGGTTCTATACCGAACGCAAGGTACAGCCCTATGCCGACTACGTGGCCTCGCGCCTTGGCGGGGAAGAGATGGACGAGGCCCGCATGCGCCTTGCCGCCATTCTGGGTGTGGACACGGACGAGCTGAGCTTTGGCCCGTCGACCACGCAGAACACCTATGTACTGTCCCACGCGTTCAGCCAGTTCCTGAGCGCAGGTGAGGCGATCATCGTCACCAATCAGGATCACGAGGCGAACACAGGCCCGTGGCGTCGCCTAGCCGATCAGGGGATCGAGGTGCGCGAATGGCAGATCGACCCCGAGACAGGCCATCTTGACCCCGCGGGTCTTGAGGCGCTGTTGGACGAGAAGGTGCGGCTGGTCTGTTTTCCCCACTGCTCGAACGTGGTCGGAGAGATCAATCCCGTGACCGAGATCACCGCGCTGGCCCATGCGGCGGGCGCATTTGTCTGCGTGGACGGTGTGTCCTATGCGCCGCACGGTCTGCCGGATGTGGGGGCGCTTGGGCCGGATATCTACCTGTTTTCGGCTTACAAAACCTACGGCCCCCATCAGGGGCTGATGGTGATCCGCCGCGCGTTGGGTGAAATGCTGCCCAATCAGGGGCACTTCTTTAACGGTGACACGCTGTATAAACGGTTCACCCCCGCAGGGCCGGATCATGCGCAGGTTGCGGCCTGTGCGGGCATGGCCGACTATATCGACGCGCTTTATGCCCATCACGTCCCAGATGGCACGGCGCAACCGGCAAAGCGCGGGCAGTTCGTGCATGACCTGATGCGCGCCCGCGAGGTCGAGGCGCTGGACAAGGTGATGGCGGCGGTCGGGGCGCGCAATTCGGTGCGCGTGTTGGGGCCAAGCGACGCCAGTGCACGTGCGCCCACGCTTGCCCTTGATCTGGGCCGCGATCCTGTGGCGGTAGCCGCCGCCTTGGCCGATCACGGCGTCATGGCGGGGGGCGGCGATTTTTACGCGGTGCGCGCCTTGTCGGCCATGGGGGTCGATCCGGCGCAGGGTGTGCTGCGCCTCTCGTTCACCCATTACACCAGCGATGCAGAGGTTGACCAACTGCTGAACGCACTGGATGCAGTGCTGTGAGTAGGTGAAAAATTATAATCTTGCTTGATCTGCCCGCGCTGGCGCTACCTTTTGCCGACAGGAAAAGGATGAAGGCGTCGTGAGCAAGAAACCGATAATCATGTGGTTCCGCCGTGACTTGCGGCTCAGCGACCACGCCGCGCTGAGTGCCGCTTGCGAGGCGGGCGGGCCGGTCATTCCCGTGGTGATCCGCGATGACAGTGTGGTCAGTCTGGGTGCTGCGCCGAAATGGCGGTGGGGCCTTGGGGTGGGGCATCTTGATAAGTCGTTGCAGGACAAAGGCAGTCGCCTGATCTTCCGCTCTGGCGATGCGTTGGAGGTGCTGGAAAAGCTGGTAAAGGAAACGGGTGCCGGTGCCGTCTATTGGACGCGCCTGTATGATCCGCAGGCGGTGGAGCGTGACAAGGCGGTCAAGGCGGCGCTGAAGGATCAGGACATCGATGCGCGCAGTTTCGGTGGCCATCTGATGTTCGAGCCTTGGACGGTCGAGACGCAGACCGGCGGCTATTACAAGGTCTACACCCCGTTCTGGAAGTCGGTGAAAACCCGCGACGTGGATGCGCCCCGCGCCACGCCCGGCAGCATTCCGGCCCCCGACACTTGGCCCGACAGCGAACAACTCGACGACTGGCACTTGGACCGCGCCATGCAGCGCGGGGCCGAGGTGGTGCGCCCCTTTGTCCAGTTGGGCGAGGGGGCGGCACAGTCGCGGCTGGGGGCGTTCATGGCCCATAAAGTTGCCGACTACGACCGCACCCGCGACCTGCCCGGGGTCGATGGCACCTCGAACCTGTCCGAAAACCTCGCCTTGGGCGAGATCAGCCCGCACCAATGCTACCACGCGGGTATCCGCGCGCGCGAAGAAGGAAAGCAGGGCGCGGAGACATTCCTGAAGGAACTGGTGTGGCGCGAGTTTGCCTATCACCTGTTGCACCACACGCCGCGCATCCTTGATCAGAACTGGCGCGAGGATTGGGACGCTTTCCCGTGGAACGAGGACGAGAATGACGAGGTGACCGCGTGGAAACAGGGACGCACGGGCATTCCGTTTGTCGATGCGGCCATGCGCGAGATGTACGTGACGGGCCGCATGCACAACCGCGGGCGGATGATCGTTGCGTCCTACCTGACCAAACACCTGATGAGCCATTGGCGCATCGGCCAGAAATGGTTTGATGACTGCCTGATCGACTGGGATCCGGCCAGTAACGCGATGGGCTGGCAATGGTCGGCAGGGTCGGGGCCGGACGCGACCCCCTATTTCCGTGTATTCAACCCCGTCACGCAGTTGGACAAGTTCGACAAGAACCGCGACTACGCCAGTCGCTGGATCGCCGAAGGGCGTGCCAATCCGCATAAGGACGCACTGCGCTATTTCGATGCGATCCCGCGTAGTTGGAACCTGTCACCCGATGCAGACTATCCCGACCCGATTGTGCCCGCCGATCAGGGGCGCAAGCGGGCGCTCGGTGCCTATGAGGACAGGGATTTCTAGGGCCTCCTCAGCGCCGGTTTTTCGCGCCCAAGCTGAAACGGCGCAGAAAATCACCCCATACCAGACAAAAATGAAACCTAAACCCGCCCAGATACGTAGCTTTTATCGACGCCACAGCCGGTTCGCTTGCACGATAGCGCCGGCCTAGATAGCGTGTCACGAATTGCGAACGGGAGACCGCATGATCAAGACCACAACAGACGGCGAAAAGAATTTGCCGCGATATTTTGCCCGCGCATTCGGGATGTTGAAAACGATGAACCAAGGGCGCATTGACTTTGTGCTGCCGGACGGGCGTCATTTCCGTGCCGAAGGCCCCAATCCGGGCCCTGTGGCCGAATTGCACATCCATAACAAAGATTTGTTTGCGCGTCTGATCCGCGAAGGCGACCTTGGATTCTGTGATGCCTACCTTGATGAATGGTGGAGCACGCCGGATTTGCAGGCGTTCATGGATTGGGTGCACGCAGATAACGAAGAAATTTACGACGGATTTCCCGGTTTCAGCCTTGTGCGCAATTTCGAGAAGTTCCGCTTCTGGTTGCAACGCAACAGCCGTGAGCAGGCGCGCAAGAACATCAGCTATCACTATGATCTGGGCAATGACTTTTACGGTCTGTGGCTGGATGACACGATGACATATTCCAGCGCGCTGTTCGAAACCGGACAGGAAAGCCACGAGGCCGCGCAGATTGCGAAATATGCTAGCATGGTGGACCAGATGGGTGCCCAGCCCGGTGATCATATCCTTGAAATCGGCTGTGGCTGGGGCGGGTTTGCCGAATATGCCGCGCGCGAACGCGGGTTGAAGGTGACGGGCCTGACCATTTCGGAAGAGCAGTTTAAGTACGCCAAGGAACGCATTGAAAAGGCGGGTCTGTCGGACAGTGTCGAGTTCAAGTTGCAGGACTATCGCGACGAAACCGGCACCTATGACGGCATCGCCAGTATCGAGATGTTCGAGGCCGTGGGCCAGAAATACTGGCCGGTCTATTTTGATACGGTGCGTGAGCGCCTGAAACCGGGCAAGAACGCGACGCTGCAGATCATCACCGTGCAGGACAAGCGGTGGGACGTGTACCAGCGCGGTGTTGACTTCATCCAGAAATACATCTTTCCGGGCGGTATGCTCCCCAGCCCCATGGCCCTGCGCGACCAGATCGTGAAGTCCGGTTTGGGGGTCGAACGGTCTATCGAGTTCGGCCAAAGCTACAACATTACGTTGCGCCGCTGGCACGAGACATTCAACGAGAAGTGGGATCAGATCGCGGAAATGGGCTTTGACGAGCGTTTCCGCCGGATGTGGAATTTTTATCTGACATCTTGTGCTGCGACGTTTGAAAGTGCCAACTGTGATGTAACGCAAATCACGATCAAACGCCCCGGATAGACCTATGATGGAATTCGCCCATGCCTAACGCCGCCAAACTTGTCGCGGCCCTGGGCATGGGGGCCTTGGGGTTCATCGTCTCGCTGTTGATCATGGACCTGTTTCCCGAGGACACGAATTTCGGCTGGTTCATCCATGTGAACGTGGCACTCGGGCTGTTCGTCGGCTGGGTTGTGACCGGATCGCGGGCAGGGCGGGGCATGGTGCCTGCGATGAACACCGGCATGACCAGCGCGGTTGTCCTGATCTTTTGGGGGCTGTTCGTGCAGTCCTGCAACGAGATGGTGCGCCTTGCGATGAAGAACCGCTTTGACGGCGCGATGGAGGCATTGATCGCCGTGTTCGAGATCGGGGCCGAATACGCCGTGTTCATGTCCACCCTCACGATCTGGGCGGTGATCATGGGCGGCGGGCTGTTGGTCGGGGTTCTGACCGAATACGCATGGCGGACTTGGCGGTAAATATATGCAAAACCTGTTCTTTTACGGCACATTGCGCCATGTGCCCTTGCTGGAATCTGTGCTGGGCCGTGCTGCGTCCGATCTGGATGTGACGGCGGCGGTCTTGCCAGCCTACGCGGTTCTAGCAGCGCAAGAGGGGCCGTTTCCGGTGCTTGTCGCGGATGCGCATGCGCAGGCTGACGGGGTTCTGGTGCGGGGCCTGTCGTCACAGGATATTGCGCGCCTTGATTACTACGAGGCGGGGTTCGATTTTGATCTGCGCCACCTTTCCCTTGCCGACGGGCAGATGGCCGATGTCTATGTGCCGACGCCCGATCTGTGGTCCACCAACGGGCCGTGGGATTTTGCGGCATGGGTGCGCGACTGGTCGGAGATGAGCGTCTTCGCCTCCCAAGAGGTGATGGACGGGTTCGGGCACATCCCGCCCGAAGAGATCGCCAGACGCTTTCCCCGCATTCGCGCCCGCGCATGGAGCCGCGTTCTGGCCCAGAAATCGCGCCACGGGGCAGGGGTCTTGCAGGGCCGCGTCGATATCCTTGGGCGCACGCGCGTCCACACCAACTTTTTCGGCATGGACGAGATCACCATGCGCCACGAGACCTTCGATGGCGGCATGTCCGAACCGCTGAACCGGTCGGTGTTCGTCACCTCGGATGCGTCGATTGTGCTGCCTTACGATCCGGTGCGCGACCGCGTGTTGCTGGTGGAACAGATCCGGTTGGGGCCGATTGGCCGCTACGATCCGGTCGTGTGGCAGATGGAGCCGATTGCCGGCCTTGTCGATCCGGGCGAAAGCCCCGAGGATGCCGCCCACCGTGAGGCGCGGGAAGAGGCGGGGCTGACCTTTTCCGCATTGGAACCGGTCGCGGAATGCTACCCTTCGCCCGGGGGAAATACGGATTTCTTCCACATCTATGTGGGTCTATGCGACCTGCCCGATACTGCCACAGGGATCGGCGGGGCCGAGGACGAGGGCGAGAATATCCGCAGCCATGTGATGGCGTTCGATGCGCTGTTGGCATTGGCCGAGGACCGGCGCACCGCCAATGCGCCGCTGACGCTGGCCACCTATTGGCTGGCCCATCACCGCACCCGCCTGCGCAAAACCTAAGCTTGGCGCAGGCGCGTCCTTGCCGCCATGGCCTGTCGCGTCGTGCGTCACGGGTTGAGGTCGCAGGGCGCGCCGGATACACCAACAGGAACACCACGCGAAAGGAACGTCGCCCATGCGCTTTGCCCCTGATCTGGCCGCCGCCGTTGGAAACACCCCCCTTATCAAACTGCGCCGCGCAAGCGAAGAAACCGGATGCACCATTTTGGGCAAGGCCGAGTTCATGAACCCCGGCCAGTCGGTCAAGGACCGCGCCGCCCTGTCCATCATCAAGGACGCCGTCGCCTCTGGCGCGCTGCGCCCCGGTGGCACGATTGTCGAAGGGACGGCGGGCAATACCGGCATCGGTCTGGCGCTTGTCGGCGCCTCCATGGGGTTCAAGACGGTGATTGTCATTCCTGAAACCCAAAGTCAGGAAAAGAAGGATATGCTGCGTCTGGCAGGGGCGGAACTGATTCAGGTGCCTGCCGCGCCCTATCGTAATCCGAACAACTTTGTACGCTATTCCGGTCGTTTGGCCGAAAAACTTGCCGAAAGCGAACCGAATGGTGCGATCTGGGCGAACCAGTTCGACAACACGGCAAACCGTCAGGCGCATATCGACACTACGGGCCCAGAAATCTGGGAACAGACCAACGGCAAGGTCGATGGTTTCATCTGCGCGGTTGGTTCCGGCGGTACGCTGGCAGGTATCTCGGACGTGTTACAGCCCAAAGGCGTGAAGATCGGGATTGCCGATCCCGACGGTGCCGCCCTGCACAGCTTTTACACCACGGGCGAGATCGCGACCGATGGCAGTTCCATTGCCGAAGGTATCGGTCAGGTGCGCATCACCAAGAACCTCGAAGGGTTCCGCCCCGATTTCAGCTACAATATCTCTGATTCCGAAGCGCTGCCCATCGTCTTTGACCTGTTGCAGCACGAAGGGCTGTGCCTTGGGGCCTCTTCGGGGGTGAACGTGGCCGGTGCGATCCGTTTGGCGCGTGAATTGGGGCCGGGACACACGATTGTGACCATCCTGTGCGACTTTGGCACGCGGTATCAGTCGAAACTGTTCAACCCCGACTTCCTTAAGGACAAAGGGTTGCCTGTGCCTGACTGGCTGGACCGTGCGCCTGCCAGCATTCCCGGTGTGTTCGAGGACGTCTGATGATCCGTCAGGTTTTGCGCGCTGTCGCGCTCGCGTGGGCCGTTGCCGTCTGGGCGACGCTGGCCAGCGCGCAAACGGGTACGCCCGACTATTCCGCATGGCAGACAGTGGCGCAACGCGCCGAGTCTGCGGTGGAATCCGGTGGGGCCTCTGACGCGGCGTTCAATGCGTTGCGCAGCGAGGTGGCCGATTGGCGCCAGCAGTTCCAGTCGCAACTGTCCATCAACGACAGCCGCATTCAGACCCTGCGCGAACAGATCGCAAGCCTTGGCGAACCACCGGCCGAGGGGGAAACGGAATCGCCCGAGATTGCCGGTCGCCGCGCCGAGTTGAACGAACAGCTTGAGCGTCTGACCACCCCGCGCCGCACCGCCGAAGAGGCGTTCAGCCGTGCCAACGGCGTGATTGCAGAGATCGACCAGATCTTGCGAGACCGACAGGCCGAGGAGCTGTTGAACCGTGGCCCGCTGCCGATCAATCCTAGCAACTGGCCGACTGCGACCCGCGAGGTCAGCAGCACCTTTGCCGAAACGCTTAAAGGTATGCGCAGTGCGGTCGAAAACCCCGCACGGCTTGCGGCCGCGCAGGACAACCTGCCGCTGGTGCTGCTGCTTTTGGTGGTTGGTTTCATCCTGCTGGGTAAATCGCGCACATGGCTGGAACTGCTGGCGGCGCGGGTTCAGGTGGCTGTGCGTGACGCAACAGGCGGCATTGCCAGCTTTGTCGTATCGCTGGGCCAGATCATCCTGCCCATGTTCGGCCTTTGGGCGCTGGTCCGCGCCATCGGCGCGACACAGTTGTTCGGCCCCCGCGGTCAGTTGATCCTCGACGCGATGGAGCCGATGGGCCTTGTCCTGTTCTTCTCGCTCTGGCTGGGCAGCCGGTTTTTCCCGAAGGACGAGGCCGTCTATGCACCGCTGGCACTGCCCGCGGACCGACGGACCGAGGGGCGCTATTATACGTTCTTCCTTGGCCTTGTGTTTGCGCTGGCCATCCTGCTGGACCGCGTATCGGAATTCGAACGCTATGATCCGGCGACCGATACGGTGCTGCATTTCCTGCTGATCGTGGGGGCGGGTCTTGTCCTGACGCGCATCGGATGGGTCGTGCGCCGGTCCGCCGCGAATGCGGGTGACGAAAGTTCGGAAAGCGCCTTTGCGTCCCGCTTTATCTCTGTCATCGGGCGGATTGCGATTGTGCTGGGTGTGTTGGGTCCGCTTTTGGCCGCTTTGGGCTATGGCATGGCCGCGCGCACGCTGGTCTATCCGGCGATGGCGTCGCTGGCGCTGTTTGCCACAATTTCGCTTGTGCAGAACCTCGTGCGCGACATTTACGCTGCGATCCGCCCTGGTGAAGGCGCGCGTGACAGTCTTGTGCCGACGCTGCTCAGCTTTACCATTGTGGTGCTGTCCCTGCCGTTTCTGGCGCTGATCTGGGGCGCGCGTGTCACAGACCTGACCGAAGTCTGGAACATGGTGCGCACAGGTCTGACCATCGGTGACACCACCATTTCCCCAAGCAGCTTTTTCACCCTGATCATCGTCTTCGCACTTGGGTATTTCCTGACCCGCGCCATGCAGAACGCGATGAAACTGTCGGTCCTGCCCAAGACCAAGATTGAACCGGGTGGGCAAGTGGCGATTGTATCGGGCCTTGGCTATGTCGGCATCTTTCTGGCCGCGCTGGTGTCGATCACTGCCGCAGGGATTGATTTGTCGAGCCTTGCGATTGTCGCTGGTGCCTTGTCGGTTGGTATCGGTTTTGGTCTGCAAACTATCGTGTCGAACTTTGTGTCGGGGATTATCCTGCTGATCGAACGGCCCATCGCCGAAGGTGACTGGATCGAGGTGGGCGGCCAGATGGGCTATGTCCGGTCGATCTCGGTCCGCTCCACACGTATCGAGACGTTTGACCGCACCGATGTGATCGTGCCCAATGCCGATCTGATTTCCGGCACGGTGACGAACTATACCCGTGGCAACACGGTCGGGCGCGTGATTATTCCGGTCGGCGTCGCCTATGGTACAGACACGCGCCGCGTTGACCGCATCTTGCGCGAACTGGCCGAGGCGCATCCCATGGCGCTGATGAACCCGCCACCGATGATCCTGTTTTCCGGCTTTGGCGCGGACAGTCTGGATTTTGAAATCCGCATCATTCTGCGCGATGTGAACTGGATGATGGCCGTTAAGAACGAGCTGAACCACCAGATCGCCGAACGTTTCGCCGAAGAAGGGATCGAAATTCCCTTTGCACAGCGGGACATATGGCTGCGCAATCCCGAAGCGCTGAACCCCAAAGCGCCCGCCGCGCAACCCGCCCCCGAACCCGCCGATGCATCGCGCGAAATGCGCGAGATCGAGCCCGAAGAAGACAGCGCGCCGGACAGTGACGGCGACGGAGATGCACGATGACCGAACTGTTGTTCCGCGAGGATGCCTATCTGCGCGACGCGCCCGCCAAGGTGCGCGACATCACGCCCGAAGGCGGCATCGTTCTGGACAAGACGCTGTTCTATCCCACGGGCGGTGGACAGCCCGGCGATAGCGGCACCTTGTCATGGGACGGTCAGGATCTGGCCATTGCCACCACGGTAAAGGGCGA
Organism: Tateyamaria sp. 7Alg 36; assembly: GCF_059882455.1. NCBI lineage: Bacteria > Pseudomonadati > Pseudomonadota > Alphaproteobacteria > Rhodobacterales > Roseobacteraceae > Tateyamaria > Tateyamaria sp. 7Alg 36. The sequence goes on from NZ_CM187613.1 coordinate 474,550, forward strand.
TAAGGATGCGGTCATTCTGGTGCCCGCCGAGCCGCGCGCCCTGCCACCCATTGGAGCGCAGGTGACTCAGTCGCTCGACTGGGAACGGCGCTATGGCCACATGCGGGTGCACACCGCGCTGCATCTGTTGTCTGTCGCTGTGCCTTTCGGGGTGACGGGCGGGTCCATCGGGGCGACGCGGGGGCGGCTTGATTTCGACATGGCCGACGCGCCCGAAGATCGCGACGGGATCGAGGCGATGCTGAATGATTACGTCTCGGCCGACATGCGCGTGACCGAAGAGTGGATCACCGGCGCGGAGTTGGACGCGAATCCCGCCTTGGTGAAAACCCTGTCGGTGCAGCCGCCACGCGGGGCAGGGCACATCCGTCTGGTGCGGATCGGCGAAGCCGAGGAAACCGTAGACCTTCAACCCTGCGGTGGCACCCACGTTGCGCGCACCGGCGAGATCGGCGCGCTGCGCATCGGCAAGATCGAGAAAAAAGGCCGCATGAACCGCCGCATCTACCTGCATCTCGACGGGTGATTTCGCCGACCTGACGGGGCGCTGGAATAACATTTCGGAAATCATGCTTTTCTTTCATCTACCCGCTTGCGTTCCGGTGCCGGAATTGGGTAAACCGCGCGCACGGACAGGTGGCCGAGTGGTCGAAGGCGCACGCCTGGAAAGTGTGTAGGCGGGAGACCGTCTCCAGGGTTCGAATCCCTGTCTGTCCGCCATTCAGCCTTTTGGAACCTTTTCCCAAAACGCGAGAGCAGAGAATTTTCTAAAAGTTTACCCTAGATTCCTTGTTACTGGAGATCTGTTTCGCAACCTCGCTGATCGGGCGGCGATCTATGGCTTGCATCATTGGTGAGCGCGTCTGCGGGGAAGTGCCCAGAATTTCGGCGGGATGGCGAGAATTTGCCTATGCCAGCTATCCGTATGATTGTAAGCCAGCGGTTGTCTTTACGAAGATTTGATGGCCTCGCGGGTCAGAAACTTTTGAGGGTCGCCAGAGGTCTACGGCACCGCATCAACGGTTTCGAAGACGACCAATCGCGCCAAGAATGGTCAGAGGATCGGTTTGCAAGTTCACGCATAACGTGTCTCTGCTCGGGTTCTATCGGTTTAAAATTTCGTTTGAATACCGACCCTTAGTCAGTGCTTGGACATGGCGGTTCTATCGGCCGCCGACGCGGCAAGGGACTCGCGAGAATCAGAATCCTGCAAGGGTGGGTGCCCACGCCATGAACCACGCCCGTTCAGCCATTTGTTGATCCCGCAGGCAGACCGCGCGAGCTAAATTTAGTACTTTATAGCCACCCGCTATCCTTCTGTTTCGCAAACGCGACCAGACTGTTTCCGGATTTTCGGTTACTATTTGAGATAGAGTGGGCATACCCTCAGGTTGTATAGCGGTTCAAACGTGCACGAACAGTTAATCACCCTGTTTTGATATCCGGCCTGATTACTGCCTTTAACCGTTTCACTAGGAGGTTCGTTATGAACAAGATCGAGAGTGCTGGAGGGTTCGCTGCCGGAACACGTCTGCTTTCTCGTAATGGTTTCACCCCCGTCGAATGTGTGGAGGTTGGGGACAGCATTATAACCCGCCGCGACGGGATGAGCCGCGTGACACAAATCGTCCAGACACGTGTCGAAACACGGTTTGTCCGGTTTCAGGCGCATTCGTTGGGTGAACAAAGCCCGCGCACCGAATTGCTGCTGCCTCAGGATCAGCGCGTACTGGTGCGCGACTGGAGAGCTCAGGAAATCTTTGACGCGGATTTCGCATTGGTTGAGGCGCGTGCGCTGATTGACGATGTGTTTGTGACACTCACGGAACCGCGCACAGAAACCCTGTTCCAGCTGTCCTTTGCAACACACGCCGTTCTGTACCTCGAAGGGGTCGAGGTCGGGTCGGCAAACGCCGTCACACTGAAGAAACCGCGCGTTGCGCGTGACAACGAAACCTCACGACCCGCTGCAAGCCCGCCCAAGGCGCGCAGTTCCCTAAACTCCTAACGACCCAAAATGCTCGGCTCTGCCAGCCGCGCATCGCATTTACGCATTCGCCAACTCTATCTGCTCAATAGGTGAGAAATGCCATATACCACACAGCTGCCAAACGGGGTAATCGAACTCGACACCAACGGGTTACCCATCGTCACCACCAACTTCATTTCCATTCTTAACGCGCTTGGCCCCAGCCAGGAATTCACCAACTATGATGTGCCGGGCGATCAGGGGGCGACGACCCTTGTGAACGGCGACGACTTCGCGATGCGCTTTGTCGATAGTGGCACCGGCGCCATCAGCACCGTCGATGAAGGCACCTATGTCGGCGACTTCACCCTGTCGACTGCGTCCGTGAACCTTAACATCGGTCTGGTGAACGTCACCGTCACCTTGAACCCGATCGAGGGCGAGCTTTACCAAGACGAGAACGGCAATTTCTTCATGATCTCGGAAGAACCTCTGACCGAGGATCGTCTGGGCCTGAGTATCGAACTCGACCCGCTGGTCGGGCCGACATTGTCCGTTGACCTGAACTTGTCCGATCCGCTTGATGGCGTGCCGCTTGTCGGCAATCTGGTCGCGCCCGTGATCCAGCAGGTTCTCGACACTGCCTTGGTAACGTTCGAAGTCGATGTGAATGGCACGCTCAGCTTTGACGACAGCCTGATCCCCTGTTTCGCACAAGGAACCCTTATCGCCACCGAAAAGGGCGCGATCCCTGTTGAATCGCTCAAGGTCGGGGACCGGGTGTTGACCCAAGACAGCGGGTACAAGGAAATCCAGTGGATCGGCTGCGCAACCGTCAGCAGCAGCACACTGCGGGCAAACAAGAACCTGCGGCCCATTCGTATCCGCGCCGGTGCATTGGGTGCCGACCTGCCGTCCGAGGATCTGATCGTTTCCCCCCAGCACAGGGTTCTGATGCGATCCAAGATCAATATCAGAATGTTCGAAACAGCCGAGGTTCTGGTCGCCGCCAAAAAGCTTCTGGGCTTTGAAGGGGTGGAGCGTGTCGATGATTGCGAGCCGGTCGAATACTACCACTTCCTATTCGACTGCCACGAGATCGTGTTCGCGAATTCGGCCCCGACGGAGTCACTCTACACCGGCAGACAGGCGCTTACCTCGATCAGCGAAAAAGCCCGCGCGGAAATATTCCTGCTGTTCCCCGAATTGGCAGAGGAAGCATACCGCCCCGTTCCGGCCCGCCATATCCCCGAAGGCCAGAAACTGAAAACCGTGCTGCATCGCCACATCAAGAACAAAAAGCGTGTTGTGTCGGAGGGTGCGGAGCTGCTGCAAGCGTAGTTCGGCGGAGCCAACAAACGCCTAACTCCCTTACTTGTTAGGGGGTTAGGCAGTACCTTCATTCTTAAAGTCCAGCGTCGGGCCAGCATGTTTAAAAGACCTGCTGGCCCGAATGTCGTCCAATTCTACGCATCAGTCTGTCGAAGGCGAATATACGGGCCAATCTTCAAGCATTCAGCATGTGGAAAGCTAAGCTTGCGCCGACATGCGTTTGGCGTAGCGCACACTAAAATCAAAAGCTTCCAAAGGATAATGGCGGAGAGACAGGGATTCGAACCCTGGGTGGGCTTGCACCCACAACGGTTTTCGAGACCGCCCCGTTCGACCACTCCGGCACCTCTCCGCGGGGGTCTGGTGCGCCCTATTAGAAACAAGAGGCGCGGCATGCAAGGCACTTTTTGCCGATTATGTCGAACACGGGAAATTTGGTGGACCTTGCGCGCAAAACGCATACCCTTGAGCGGTAAAGCAAAAGGTGTGCCCCACAGGGCCGCCAGCCCCTGAAAGGACCCTCATGCGCGCTGTTCGATCCCTCTTGGCCCCGAGATTTGTAGCGACCCTGTTGACCTGTTTGATGCTGCCCGTCTGGGCGCATGCGGCGGATCGCGCCAAACTACAGGACTTTTTACAGGTCACGGGATTCGATGTGGCGCTGGAAAGCATCCGTTTGTCGGCAAGTTCCGCGCCCGAGATGCTGGGCCTCGAGGCCGAGGCGTTTGGTTCGGAATGGGCGCGCCTGACGGACGAGGTGTTCCAGACCGAGATCATGCATGATCTGGCCCTCGATATACTCGAACAGACACTGGATGACGCGCTGTTGACCCATGCGGCGGACTTCTATGCCACCGATCTGGGGCAGCGTTTGGTTGTGGCGGAAAACGCCTCGCATATGAGCGAGGATGACGACCTGAAAGCCGAAAGCGGCGAGGCGATCATCGAAGGCTTGGAACGTATCGACAGCCCGCGGCTCGATACGCTGGAACGCATGATTGCCGCCTCGGACAGTGCCGGCACGGCTGTGCGCGCCATCCAAGAAGTGCAGGTGCGGTTCCTGATGGCTGCCGCCGCAGCGGGCGTGATCGAGTTACAACTGGAAGAACCTGACCTGCGCGAACTGCTTTCCACCGACGAGGAAGCGATGGAAGAGGAAATCGCCGCCAATGCGTTGATCGGGTCGGCCTATACCTACCAGTCGTTTTCCGATGCCGAGGTGCTGGAATATACAGAGGCGCTGGAAAACCCGAAGATGCGGCAGGTCTATGACCTGATGAATGCCGTACAATACGAGATCATGGCCAACCGGTTCGAGGCTCTGGCAAGTGCGATGCAACGGCTTCAACCCAGTCAGGAGCTGTGATGCGCCCCCTTATCTTTGCGTTTGCATTTATATGGTCGGCCACGGCGGCGCTGGCCAATCCCGACACGGAACGCTTGCTGGATGCCATCGGCCTGCCGGACCTGATCGCGGTCTTTTCCATCGAAGGGCAAGAGGCGGGCGCGGCGATTGATGACGGGTTCCTGAACGGGCAGGGCGGGGCGGTCTGGGACGAAACCGTGCGCCGTCTGTATGACCCGCAGCGGTTGGAACAGGAAATGCGCGCAGGCGTTGTGGCGGGACTGGATGGCGACATGGCCGCTCAGGCGCTGATGTTCTTTGACAGCGATCTGGGCCAGAAAATTGTGGAACTCGAGGTGCAGGCCCGCCGCGCCATGCTCGACCCCGCGCTTGAGGCGCGTGCCAAATCCGCCTCTAGCGCCAATAGCAACGCGATCACGCGCTTTCTTGAGGCGCGCAATCTGGTGGTGCGCAATACGGATGTGGGTGTGTCGTCGCAAACCGCGTTCTTTGCCGGACTGGCCGCCACATCACCGTCACAAGACGCATTGCCCGATCCCGAAGCGCGCCGCGATACCATCCGCACCGAAAGCGAGGCGTGGTTGCGCGGCTACTATGCACTGGCGCAATCACCGCTTAGCGAGGACGAGGTTGCGATCTATACCGCCTTCTGGGAAACGGATGTGGGCAAGGCCCTTGACGACGCGCTGTTTTCCGCCTTTGCCAATAGCTATGAAACCCTGTCTTTCGCGCTTGGGCAGGCGGCAGGGCGCCTTTCGGTGCAAAACGAACTTTAGCGCGGCCAACCCCCTTGACTTGGCGGGGTGTTCCGAACATAAGCCGCCATCTCTGCACCGCATATGGCGGGCGGGATTTATTGACATGACGTCCCCAAACGGGGCGCGCTGTTCGAGGCGGACCTGATAAAGGTTCACAAACGCCGACACGGTCGGGGCCACAGAACGCGGTAAACAAAGGAAGACGACCATGTTCGCGGTTCTTAAAACCGGCGGCAAACAGTACAAAGTTCAATCGGGCGACACGCTCCGCGTTGAAAAACTGGCCGCAAATGCAGGTGACAAAGTCCAATTCAACGACGTTCTGATGATTGGCGGCGACAAGCCCCAAGTCGGCGCGCCGCTGGTGGCAGATGCAGGCGTTCAAGCCGAAGTCATCGAACAGATCAAAGGCCCCAAGACGATCAACTTCGTCAAGCGTCGCCGGAAGCACTCTTCCAAGCGGACCAAGGGCCACCGCCAGCAACTGACGCTGGTACGCGTGACAGACATTCTGGCATCGGGCGCTTCGGCTTCCGGTATCATGGCAGCTGAAAATGGTGCGGGCTTCGGCGCGGTCATTTCCGACGGCCAGTATGCCAAGAACAAGACGCAACAGAACGAGATGGCGCGTCGCGTCGTCGAAGGCGAAGCCAACGAGAAGGTCGCAGAGACCAAGCCGAAGGCCGCGTCCAAGCCCAAAGCGGCCAAGAAAGACAAAGCTGACGATGGTGCAGATGATCTGACCAAAATCAGCGGCGTTGGCCCAGTGATCGTGAAAAAGCTGCACGCTCTTGGCGTGACAACTTTCGCTCAGATCGCGGCGTGGACACCTGAAGACGTCGAAGAAATGGACGAAAAGCTGTCGTTCAAAGGTCGCATCGACCGTGACGACTGGCTGAAACAAGCCGCAGAGCTGGCTAAAGGCTAAGGAGAGACACCAATGGCACATAAAAAAGCAGGCGGTTCATCCCGTAACGGTCGCGACTCCGCAGGTCGCCGTCTTGGCGTGAAGAAATATGGCGGCGAAGCTGTCATTCCCGGCAACATCATCGTGCGTCAGCGCGGGACCAAGTATTGGCCCGCAGAAGGCGTTGGCATGGGCAAGGATCACACCATCTTTGCAACCGTTGACGGTTCTGTGACCTTCCACAAAGGTCTGAAAAACCGCACGTTTATCTCGGTTCTCCCGGTGGCGGAGGCTGCTGAATAAGCCGCGAGACGGATTTTGACAAATTCGGGGATCGGCGGACACGCCGGTCCCTTTTTCATTTAATCAGCGAGGCCTGATCATGGCCGACCACCTAAAGCCGATTTTGAAAGGCGCGCAGGTTACCTTGCGCGATGCGACACCGCTGGATGTTCCGGCGCGGTTCGCACTGGGCAATACGCCTGAAATCCACGCGATGTTCGGGGCCGACCCCAGCACCGTGCGCGATATCACGTCCGACGCCGCCCAAGCGTGGGTGCAATCCCATATGGATGACCCGCACGCTTGGATCATCGAGGCCAAGGGCGCCCTGATCGGCGGCATCCGTCTGCACAGCGTCAACTATTCCGACAAACGCGCACAGATCGCCATCGGCATCGTGGACACAGGCGCGCTTGGCCAGGGCTTTGGCACGCAGGCGATGCAACTGTTGGCCGCCCATGCATTTGACACGATGGGCCTGCACCGTTTGGGCTGTCGCGTGCTGGATTTCAACGCGCGCGCCATCAAAGCCTATGAAAAGGTCGGCTTTCAGGTGGAGGGGCGCGAGCGTGAATCCGCGCTGATCGCCAATGCGTGGCACGATGATCTGATCCTTGGCCTGCTGGACCGCGATCTGGCGCGCGTATCATGAGCGTCGCCGCCGCCTCCTTCGCCGTTTTCGCGGCCTCTCAGGTTGCCACCCCCGGTCCGGCAAACATGGCCCTACTAGCCACGGGGGCACGGTTCGGCTTTCGCGCCTCCTTGCCCTTTGTGGCGGGGGTCGCATTGGGCAAGCAACTGGTGATCTGGCCGGTCGGTTTCGGCGTCATGGAACTGGGCGCGCGCGCCCCTTGGGTGTTCGACGTGTTGAAATGGGCCTCTGCGGCGTATATCATCTGGCTGGCTTACAAGGTGGCCAACCTCCGCCTTAGCCAGACAGAACCAACACCCACCGCGCCCGGTTTTCTTGCCGGGCTGGTCGTCCATCCGCTGAATCCCAAAGCGTGGGCGATGATCTTGGCCGGTTTCACCGGCTTCGTACAGGCAGGCACAGATCCCCTGATCGCGACGGGTGCTATTGCAGCCATCCTGCTGGCCACCCAACTTGTTTTGCATCCCCTGTGGACACTGGCAGGGGATCGCATCGCGCGCAGCCTCGCAGGGTCTCGCGCGGAACCCTATGTAATGTACACACTCGCCGGCCTCACGGTCGCGTCGGTGCTTTTCGCCCTTTTCTGGAAAGGAATTTAACCGTGGAAATGGAGAAAATCGTGACCCAGCCATTGATCGAGACGGAACGCCTGGTGCTTCGCCCCTTGCGTAAGTCCGACATGGGGCTGATCGAACTCTATTGGAGCGACCCGCGCGTCGCCCATATGACCACCGCCATTCCGCACCCCGTGCCCCCTGGCATGTCCGAGGCCTTTGTCGCCCGCGCCATGGAAGACACGCGGGTGGATGATGTCTGGGCCATGGACGGTATCAAATCCGGCGGGGCCGAGGTGATGGGCCTGATCTCTCTGGAACGGATGGACCGAAACCAGTCCGAAGTCGCCTATTGGGTCGCGCCCCCATTCTGGAACACCGGCCTTGCCTCCGACGCGGTACAGGCACTGGTCGAGGCGAACCCGATGCGCAACGCGGCCATGTTCGCCAGCGTGTTTCAAGATAACCCCGCCTCGGCGCGGGTGCTGACCCATTGCGGGTTCAAATATCTCGGCGACGCCGAAAGTTTCTCGATCGCGCGCAATACAACTGTGCCGACTTGGACCTATAGTCGCAAACTCTAGGGCATCTGCCCCTTCTCTGTTCCCGAAAATCCCGGGGGAGGCCCGCAAGGGCCGGGGGCAGAGCCCCGAAAACACCACCCGTGGCCCACAAAGCGGCCCGCACAAAAACAGGATACGGACCCATGAAATTCCTCGATCTGGCCAAAGTCTACATCCGCTCAGGGTCCGGCGGGAACGGGTGCATCTCGTTCCGCCGAGAGAAATACATCGAATACGGTGGCCCCGACGGCGGTGATGGCGGCGGCGGTGGCTCGGTCTGGGCCGAGGCCGTGGACGGTCTGAACACGCTGATCGACTTCCGCTATCAACAGCACTTCTTTGCCAAGAACGGGCAGGGCGGTATGGGGCGGCAACGCACCGGCAAGGACGGCGACGACATCGTGCTGCGCGTGCCCGTTGGTACTGAAATCCTCGACGAAGATCAGGAAACCGTCATCGTTGACATGACCGAACTGGGCCAGCGCGTGGAACTGGCACGTGGTGGCAATGGCGGTTGGGGCAACCTGCACTTCAAATCCGCGACCAACCAAGCCCCGCGGCGCGCCAACCCCGGACAGGATGGTGTCGAACGCACGCTTTGGCTACGGCTCAAACTGATTGCGGATGTGGGCCTGCTCGGCCTGCCCAACGCGGGTAAGTCGACCTTTCTGGCCACGACATCCAACGCGCGTCCGAAAATCGCCGACTATCCGTTCACCACGCTGCACCCGAACCTCGGTGTGGTCGGGGTGGACAATGTCGAATTCGTGGTTGCCGACATTCCGGGACTGATCGAAGGCGCTTCCGAAGGGCGCGGCCTTGGCGATCTGTTCCTCGGGCATGTGGAACGCTGCGCGGTCCTGTTGCACCTGATCGACGGTACCTCCGAAACGGTGGTGGATGATTACAAAACCATCATCGGAGAGCTTGAGGCCTATGGCGGCGAACTGGCCGACAAACCCCGCATCACCGTGTTGAACAAGACCGACGCCATGGATGAGGAAGAGCAGTCAACCGCCTTGAAAGACTTGGAAAAAGCATCTGGGGGGCCGGTCATGACCATGTCCAGCGTCGCCCGTATCGGCGTCACCGAAGTGCTGCGCGCCCTGCGCAGCCAGATCGACGACGACCGCATCCGCCAGCGCCCCGTAGAACAGGAAGAACCATGGCGTCCCTGACCTCTGCCAAACGTCTGGTGATCAAGATCGGGTCCGCCTTGCTGGTGGACCGCACAACCGGCGCGTTGCGCAGCGACTGGCTGCTTGGCCTTGCGCAAGACGTGGCATGGCTGAAACAGGCGGGCGTGCAGGTGGTGCTGGTCTCGTCCGGCTCCATCGCCTTGGGGCGTGGCGCGCTGAACCTGCCCGCCACCGATCTTGCCCTCGAACAGTCCCAAGCCGCCGCTGCCGTTGGCCAGATCCGTCTGGCCCGCGCTTATGAGGAGGTCATGGCCCCCCACGGCATCACCACCGCCCAAGTGCTGATGACGCTGGAAGACAGCCGCGATCGCCGCCGCTATCTCAACTCCCGCGCCACGCTGGAACAACTGGTGTCTCTGGGTGCGCTGCCGATTGTGAACGAAAACGACACGGTCGCCACGGATGAAATCCGCTTTGGCGACAATGACCGTCTTGCCGCGCAGATCGCCGCCACCATCGGCGCGGACCAGCTTGTGCTGCTGTCGGATGTGGACGGGTTCTATTCCGCCAATCCGGCCGATGATCCGACCGCGCAGCGCTACGATGTGATCGACACGATCACGCCCGAGATCGAGGCGCAGGCAGGGGATGCAGGCTCGGGCCTGTCCAAAGGCGGGATGAAGACCAAGCTGATGGCCGCCAAAACCGCCACCGCCGCAGGCTGCACCATGGCGATCTGCCACGGGGCCGCGATGCGCCCGCTGACGGCGCTCGAACAGGGCGCAAACGCCACATGGTTCACCGCCACGCTCGACCCGCAAGCGGCGCGCAAACGCTGGATCGGTGCGATGAAACCGCGTGGCACGCTGACCCTTGATGCAGGTGCCGCGCAGGCATTGCTCAATGGAAACAGCTTGTTACCGGCTGGCGTTCGCGCTGTTTCCGGCACGTTCGGGCGCGGCGATCCGGTGGCCCTGCACGACCCTGACGGCCACCAACTCGGCCTCGGCCTCAGCCGCTATACCGCAAAAGAGGCGGACACGATCAAGGGCCATCAAAGCCAGCAGATCGAAACCCTCCTTGGATATCCGGGACGGGCCGCGCTGGTCCATCGGGACGATATGGCGCTGTAACTCTTCTTTTGGCTATAAATACTGCCGCCGGAGGCCTAAAATCTCATGGCAAGCCGCTCGCAAAAGGACGCAACCGATGAAAGATTTCGCTGACATTCCCGCCCTCATGGCCGACATCGGGGCCCGCGCCAAACGTGCCGCGGCTGAACTGGCCATTGCCAGTGCGGAACGCAAACATGCGGCTCTGATCTCGGCGGCTGACAATGTCTGGGCCGACCGTCAAAGCATCATCGAGGCCAATGAAAAAGACATGGCGTTCGGGCGCGACAAGGGGCTGACCGATGCGATGATGGACCGGCTGCGCCTTGACGAAGACCGCATTCGTGGCATCGTCGACGGCCTGCGCGCCGTGGCAGAACAGAAGGATCCGGTGGGCGAAGTCCTCGAGGAATGGACCCAAAGCACCGGCTTGCATATCTCGCGGGTGCGCACGCCACTGGGCGTCATCGGTGTGATCTATGAAAGCCGCCCCAACGTGACGGCGGATGCGGGGGCGCTGTGCCTCAAGGCGGGCAATGCCGTGATCCTGCGCGGGGGGTCGGAAAGCTTCCATTCGTCCTCGGCCATCCACGCTTGCATGCAGCAAGGGCTGCGCGATGCGAACTTGCCCGAGGACGCGATTCAACTGGTGCCGACCCGTGATCGCAGCGCGGTAAGCGAGATGCTGACCATGACCGACACGATTGACGTGATCGTACCACGCGGGGGCAAAGGGCTGGTGGGCCTTGTCCAGCGCGAGGCGCGCGTGCCCGTGTTCGCCCATCTCGAAGGCATCGTTCACATCTACGTGGACAAAGATGCCGACCCCGAAAAAGTGCTGAAAGTGGTGCTCAACGCCAAAACGCGGCGCACGGGCATTTGCGGCGCGGCGGAATGCCTGTTGATCCATAAGGACATCGCCAATTCCATCGGCATGGGGCTGGTGCGCGCCCTGATGGATGCGGGCGTGCGGGTGCACGGCGACGAAACACTCCAGTCCATCGAAGGGGTCGAGGCTGCCACCTCGGATGACTGGGGGCGCGAATATCTCGACATGGATATTGCCGCCCGTGTGGTCGGTGATCTGGACGAGGCGATGGCGCATATCCGCACCTATGGCTCAAACCACACCGATTGCATCCTGACCGAGGACGCCGCCGCCGCAGCGCGCTTTCTGAACGAGCTTGATAGCGCGATCCTGATGCACAACGCGTCGACCCAGTTCGCGGATGGGGGCGAGTTCGGAATGGGCGCGGAAATCGGCATTGCCACCGGAAAGATGCATGCCCGCGGCCCTGTCGGTGCGGCGCAACTGACCAGCTTTAAATATCAGGTGCGTGGCGACGGGACGGTGCGCGCTTAGAACCGGATATGCAGCGCGCCGTCCTCTCGGCTGGTGGTGACGCTACGCTTGGCGTCCTTCGCCACGGCAGGCAGCAACGCGAATTGCACATGGGCGGGGGCCAGCGTTTCGGCCTCGCCCCCGTCAAGCAGCGACCAAAGCGTGTCGTCGGGATTGGCTTTTGGTGAATGGCCCGACACGGTCCACGCGCCCGCATCGCAACTGATTTCAACCCTGCCACCATAGGGCATTGAACTTTCAAGGCATTGCACCGCCAAAAAGGCCATGCGCACGGACCAGCGCGGCTGTTCGTCCATCGGGCCATAGGCGACGCTTAACCGGCCACCGCCGGTCATATCCCGCAGGATGCTGACCACTTCGGAGCGGCCCATCGGCTGATCGCTTGCCGCACCATAGGCGATGCGGAAGAACCTGATGCGGGCGCTCGCGTTCTCCACGCTCTCGGTGATAAGGTCCAGTTCCGGCCCCTCGCGGTCGTTCGACATACCCAGCAGCTCAAGCCCGTTGTTGATTGCGCCGATTGGCGATATCAGGTCATGGCAGATGCGGCTGCCGATCAGGGCGGCAAGGTTCACATTAGTTTGGCCCATATGCGGTCCCGTAAGAGTGCCCGCGCGAAAGGCAGGTCATGGAAGATTTCAACGCCATTCTCGCTCCTGGCATGTTGGTGCGCCATCCCCAGAACAGGGAATGGGGGATCGGTCAGGTCCAGAGCAACATCGCCGGTCGGATCACGGTCAACTTTCCCGACGCCGGAAAGGTGGTGATTGATGGCACGCGCATCGCGCTGGAGCCGGTCTTTGATGCCTGAACTTCCTTACCGAAACCTTAACGCTACACAACCTTAAGTGGCAAACCATTTGTGGCTTTGCCTTTGCACCCGCATCTCGTTAAACCGCCCGCGATGACACTGACCCATGAACCCGAATTCCGCGTAGCGCTTGCCGGTGGTCCTGACGATCTGAGGGCCGCGCAGGCCTTGCGCTATAAGGTCTTTGTCGAGGAACTGGGCGGCGGCGGTGCCTTGGTCGATCACGATCAACGGCTTGAGCAGGACCGGTTTGATCCGTTCTTTGACCATTTGCTGCTGTATGATGATGCTGCGCAGGGGCAGGTGGTCGGTGTCTACCGGATGTTGCGCAGCGAACAGGCGCGTGCGGCGGGTGCCTATTACTCCGAAGGTGAATACGATCTGACCCCGCTGCGCGCCACGGGGCGGCGGTTGCTGGAACTGGGGCGGTCCTGCGTGCATGCCGATTACCGTGGCGGCACGGCGATGTTCCATCTGTGGAATGGGCTGGCCGCCTACGTGGCCGAGCACGAGATCGAGATCATGTTCGGCGTCGCCTCCTTCCACGGCACCGATACGCGCGCACTTGGGCCTGCGCTATCCCTGTTGCACCACCGCCATCTTGCGCCGGTACCGCTGCGGGTGCGGGCCAAGGGGATCGGGGCGACATCGATGGATCTGATGGAAGAGGCGCAGATCGACCGCCGCGCGGCGATGACGCAAATGCCCGCGCTAATCAAAGCGTATCTGCGCCTTGGCGGTGTTGTGGGCGAGGGGGCCTTTATCGACCGCGCCTTTAACACGACCGATGTATGCCTGATCATGGACACCGCCGCCATGTCACCGCGCCAGAAACGCATCTACGGGGCCGGTGGATGAGCATCACATGGGACAGTGACGAACCGCCCTTTCACCCCAGAACGGGCGTGGCGGGCTGGATCCGCGTTGTGCTGCGGGGGCTGGCCATCATTCTGACCATCGGCTGCGGCCTGTTGCTGCTGCTGCCCCTGCGCGTGGTTGAGCGTGCCGCACATGGCATGGCGCGCCCATGGACGCCGCATATCACCCGCGCCGTCTGCCGTGTGGCACTGGTCTGTATGGGCCTCGGCTTCGAAAGGCGCGGCAAGCCGATGGACGGGCGGGGCGCGATTGTCGCTAACCATTCAAGCTGGCTCGATATCTTTGTACTGAACGCCAGCGACACGGTATTCTTTGTGTCGAAATCCGAAGTGGCAGGCTGGCCCGGGATCGGGTTTCTGGCGCGCGCGACCGGAACACTGTTCATCGCGCGCAACCGTCATCAGGCCAAAACCCACCTGCAACTGTTCGAAGACCGCCTGCTGGCCGGTCACCGTCTCCTGTTCTTTCCCGAAGGGACCAGCACCGATGGATTGCGGGTTCTGCCCTTCAAATCCACGCTGTTTCAGGCGTTTTACGACCCCGACCTGCGCGATGTGCTGTCGGTGCAGCCCGTATCGGTCACCTATCATGCCCCAACGGGCGAGGATGCGCGCACCTATGGCTGGTGGGGCGATATGGAGTTTGGCACCCACCTGATCGCGACGCTTGCGCTGCGGCGGCAGGGACGTGTGGTGGTCGACTATCACACGCCCATTCGGGTTGCCGACATGCCCGACCGCAAGGCGCTGGCCGCCGCCTGCGAGGCAGCTGTGCGGGCAGGGCATAGATCTAGCTGACTGCAGGCCTAGAACACCGACCATGCGGTCATATCCGACAGCATCGTCGCCGCACGGGTGCCAGCATGGGAGTTTCCATAGCGGTTCAACCCCGGCGACCAGATCGCGATCGACGCGACATGCGGCGCGATCACGAGAATGCCGCCGCCGACACCGCTTTTGCCCGGAAGGCCGACGCGAAAGGCGAAATCGCCCGACCCGTCATAATGCCCGCAGGTCATCATCAGTGCATTCACCCGCCGTGCGCGTTGTTGTGACAGCACCTTGGGCGCGTCCTTCAGCCCCGCCAGTGAACGCCCCGCGAGGGCAAGTTGGTCGGTCGACATCTCGATAGCGCATTGGTGGAAATAGGTGCCAAGGGTCAGTTCGGGGTCATTGTCCAAATTGCCGTGGGACTTGAGGTAATAGGCCAGCGCCTTGTTGCGCGCACCGGTTTCCTGTTCCGAGGCGGCGACGTTTTCGTTGATATAGATGTCCTCGCATTCCGACATGTGCCGGATCAGGCCGAGGATCTCGGCCAGCGCCATATTGGGCTGACGCCCCGACAACAGCGCATCTGTCGTCACAATCGCGCCTGCGTTCACATAAGGGTTACGCGGGCGGCCCTTTTCCCGTTCCAGCAGGACAACCGAGTCAAAGGACGTGCCGGACGGTTCGCGCCCCACACGGCCCCATAACTGGTCACCGACACGGCCAAGGGCGGCAACAAGGGCAAAGACCTTGGTGATGCTTTGTACCGAGAACGGCTTGGTCGCGTCACCGGCGCTGATCAGACGGCCATCGGCCAGACAGACGCTGATCGCGAACTGGCGCGGATCGACGCCCGCGAGTTCGGGAATATACTGTGCCGTCTGCCCCCAGTCGTCCTGTTCAAAGATCTCTGCCGCAATGGTGTCGAGTATCTCTTGCACGCGGGTCCTCCTGAAAGTGCGGTGCGCGTGCGCAGTCGGGGGCACGGCATTGGCCCTGAAAACCATGCACGCCGTGACAAGACAAGGGAAGGATGGTTTACAGCCGCGAAGGACCGTATTCGCGTGTTCTGCCTGTCAAACATCGGGTAAGCGCGCCATTCGGGGGGATTTTGCACGCCCCATCGCGGATCTCGGCGATTAAGCGCGCCAAACGCCTTGCCATCCCCGAAACAATCCCCTATGGCCCCCTCATTCAATCCGCAGTTCGGGGCGGGCTTATGGGGGAGACATCCCTGTCAGTCCACCGGTTGGCAATTTCCATGATGGAACACGCTGCACCCCCGAACGAGGCGAAAACCGGAAAAGGAAAAGACATGGCTCTTCCCGAGTTCACCATGCGCCAACTGCTTGAAGCAGGCGTACACTTTGGCCACCAGACACAGCGCTGGAACCCACGTATGGGTCCGTTCATCTACGGCGCGCGTAATGGCATCCACATCATGGACCTGACGCAAACTGTTCCTATGCTGGATCAGGCGTTGCAAGCCATCCGCGACACCGTTGCGAAAAACGGCCGCGTTCTGTTCGTTGGCACCAAGCGTCAGGCTGCTCAGCCTGTGGCCGAAGCCGCCGAGAAATGCGCGCAGTACTACATGAACCACCGCTGGCTCGGTGGCACGCTGACCAACTGGCAGACGGTTTCCAAGTCGATCAACCGTCTGAAGTCCATCGACGAGCAGTCCGAGATCGGTTTCGAAGGCCTGACCAAGAAAGAGCGTCTGGGCATGGAACGTGACCAGAGCAAACTGCAAGCCAGCCTTGGCGGTATCCGCGAAATGGGCGGTCGTCCCGACCTGCTGTTCGTCATCGACGTGAAAAAAGAAGCACTGGCCGTTGCCGAAGCCAACAAACTGGGTATCCCGGTTGTGGCCGTGGTTGACACTAACTGCTCGCCCGATGGTGTGGATTACATCATTCCAGGTAACGACGACGCGGCACGTGCGATTGCACTCTACTGCGATCTGGCAGCCCGCGCAGCACTTGACGGCATGAGCGCCCAACTGGGTGCGGCTGGCGTTGATCTGGGTGCAATGGAAGAAGCACCTGTTGAAGAAGCTGTTGCGCCCGCAAGCACCGGTGTCGAAGTCGGCAACGCGTCGGAAGAAACAGTGACCAACGACGCCATGTCCAAGGACGCGCCGCTGGATCTGGAATCCAAGCAAGAGACCGTGGCCAAAGCCGAAGGCTAAGCCCTGTCACGAAGTTGATACAGCACAGGGTGTACGCACCCTGCGCTATCACCACGTATTTGAGGAGAGCCAAAACATGGCAATCACAGCAGCAATGGTCAAAGAACTGCGCGACAGCACGGGCGCAGGCATGATGGATGCCAAGAAGGCATTGACAGAGAATGATGGCGACATGGAAGCGGCAGTCGACTGGCTGCGCACCAAAGGTCTTGCCAAAGCAGCGAAGAAATCCGGCCGCACCGCGGCAGAGGGTCTGGTCGCTGTTGTCGTCGACGGTGGCACAGGTGTCGCGGTCGAAGTGAACTCGGAAACCGACTTTGTCGGCAAGAACGCCGAGTTCCAGCAAATGGTTTCCGGTATCGCATCTGTCGCGCTTGGCGCGGACGATGTCGAGGCGCTGAAAGCGGCTGACATGGGCGGCAAATCCGTTGCGGACGTCGTCACAGACAAGATCGCAACCATTGGCGAAAACATGAGCGTGCGCCGTATGGCCAAGCTGACCGGCGGCAACGTCGTGTCCTATGTGCACAACGCAGCCGCGCCCGGCATGGGCAAAATCGGCGTGCTGGTTGCCATGGACGGTGGTGACGAAGCGTTCGGTAAGCAAGTTGCGATGCACATCGCCGCTGTGAACCCCGCCTCGCTGTCCGAAGCTGATCTGGACGCGGCCGTGGTCGAGAAGGAAAAGCAGGTCCAGATGGACATCGCGCGCGAAAGCGGCAAGCCCGAAGCCGTGATCGAGAAGATGATCGTTGGCCGGATGAAAAAGTACATGTCTGAAGTGACATTGCTGAACCAGTCCTTCGTGGTGAACCCCGATCTGACCGTGGCACAAGCTGCAGAAGAAGCCGGCGCGACCATCACAGGCTTTGCCCGTCTGGAAGTTGGCGAAGGCATTGAAGTGGAAAAAGAAGACTTCGCAGCCGAAGTTGCGAAAGTCGGTAAGGCCTAAGCCTTACCCACTGAGTAAATTTGAAACGGCGTGCCCTGACGGGTGCGCCGTTTTTTTGTCCGTGCTTCGGGCGTGGTTGATCAACTGTGATCCAAAGGACGCTGGCGCGACGACATATTTCATTTTGGAAATCTGTTTCGTGCCGTTCTGAATTGGCGATCGCAGCGCCGGTGGCCAATACGGGATTTCAGTATTTTTGGCCAAAAGAAGGGGAGGGGTTGGTCCCTCGGTCCGAACGGCATGCCGGATTGTAAGGGTCGGATATTATACGGGAATTGCAGCGGGGCGGGATTGCCTTGGGACTGGAATCCCGCCCTTTTGTGCACGCACCCTCTGCCACGGGGATGAGACATTGAAGGTGCGGTAAAACCCGACCCACCTGCGGATCAATACACAGGCGAGTCGGCTCCGGATAGACCGGTCGGGCTGGAGTGCCTCTGTAATTCCAAAGGGTCCTTCCCGCTGCTCCCTGGCTAAAGCCACCACTCACGGAACACGCATACAATGCCGCATTTTGAGGGCGATTTGGAAGTGGGGGATTCCATACCCGATGATAAAAACTTCTTCTGACGCAAGGTTGCACGCATTTTTGTGGCTTTTTTCACGTGCTAGTGGTGGATTTGGAGGGAATCACGCCTACGGGGGGCAGTTTGGCCTGTTGTATTTGCGCGAATTTGCAGGTGTGATTCTGCGGGAAGGGCCAAGGCGCTGGCCCGCACGTCGGGCGCACAATCTGAGCGGTGCGCTTACGCTTCGAGGATGAACATCTGGTTAGCGAATGCGGCTTTCAAAACCGCTTGGGCAGTGGTCTCAACCGCCAGCGCTTCGCGCGCGAGGCGCAGGTGCTTTTCCACCGTGGCCGAGGTCAGGCCCATAATGATTGCAATATCTTGCATCGTTTTGCCGTCGCCAACCCACTCCAGCGCCTCGCGCTGGCGCTTGGTCAGGGCGCGGTTCGGGGCCGTATAGGGCAGGGTCAGGATTTTAAGGTGCGCTACATTGTTCATCAGGTGGATGTCGCGGCCGTGTTTTTCCCAGATCGCGTCCACATCTTCCTGTGTCATGCCGCGTTTGGCGGTCAGCGCGATGGCCCCTTTGGAGCGGGCAGAGACGGATTTGAAGCTGATTGTATAGCCTGCCGTCACGCCCATGGAGTAGTTGAATTCCAGCACGCGCCGTTCGGCGGGGGTGAGCGTTTCGCTTGAATGCATCTGGGCCAGAATGCCCCAGCTGCACGCCCCTTCGTTATGGAGCGCCCAGTTAACCATGGGGGCGTGGACATAGTGCTGTTCGCCCATGAAAATATCGGAATATTCACGGTCGTGGTTGGTCAGGATGATGAAATCCTCGGGGTCGCCCAGCGAGTTTCCCGACCGGTAGCGGGTAAAGCCGTAGATCAGCCTGTCAAACCCGTATTCTTCCATCTTGCGCGTATGGGATTCCCACAGCTCTTCGATGGTCTGGCAGTTCGACATGCGATGGAGAAAGCTTTTCACGTTCCGCCCCCGATATGTCCGAGCAGGGCGTCGATGGCCAGTGTATAGCCCGCCGCCCCAAAGCCGCAGATCATGCCCACGGCCACCGGCGCGATAAAGCTTTTGTGGCGGAACGCCTCGCGTGCGTGGATGTTGGACAGGTGTAGTTCAACCACGGCCATTTCAGCACTCAGGATCGCGTCATGCAGCGCAATCGACGTGTGCGTATAGGCGCCTGCGTTCAGAACAATCCCGTCAAAAGTGCCGCGCGAGGCGTGGATCGCATCGACCAAAGCGCCCTCGTGGTTGGACTGACGGCAGGTCACATGCACGCCGCGCGCCTCGCCATGGGCCACGCACATCGCTTCTACATCGGCGAGCGTCGTGTGGCCGTAAATCTCGGGCTGACGTGTGCCCAACAGGTTCAGGTTGGGGCCGTTTAAAACAAGAACTGAGGACATGGAAAATACCTTTGTGTTGCCATGGTGTTAGCGGCTTGCCCCCCGTTCTGTCCAGTGTGGCGTTAAGCAGGATCGTCAAACACGGCCAGACCAAGCCAATCGGCCACCAGTGCTGGCGTGTCCTGCCCGTCGATTTCGATGGTCAGTTTCGTCTCGCGGAGGAGAGTGGTGGGCGTGCGCCGCTTGATGCTGATCAGCGTGAAACGCCCGCGCACGCGGTCCTTGGGGCGCACGGGCGAGAGGAAGCGCAGCTTTTCAAAGCCGTAGTTGATGCCCATGGTTTGCCCATCCAACAAGGGAAAACAGTCATAGGCAAAGCGGCTGGCAAGGCTGAGCGTCAGGAACCCGTGGGCAATGGTGCCGCCAAAGGCGGTGTCGCGCGCGGCGCGGTCTGGGTCGATGTGAATCCACTGGTCGTCATGGGTGGTTTTGGCGAACTGGTCGATCATGTCCTGATCGACCGTAATCCAGTTTGACACGCCGACCTCTTGGCCGATCTGCGCGTGCAACTGGTCATAGGCGGCGTCGATACTCATGCCGGATCCTCTGCGACGCGCACGATTCGCTTGCCGAAATTGTCGCCATTCAGCAGCCCGACAAGGGCGGAAGGTGCGTTTTCCAGCCCTTCGACGATATCCTCGGCCACCTTGATCTGCCCCGATTTCACCCACGCGCTCAGGGCGCGCGTCGCTTTGGCATCGTCCTGAGCGTAGTCCATCACGATAAAGCCCTGCATGCGCAACCGCTTGATGATCAGCGCGGCAGGCAGGTTGCGCGGGCCGACGGGCGTGTCGGTTTCATACTGGCTGATCGCGCCGCAGCAGACGATGCGGCCCTTTTCGTTCATCAGCGCCAGCAGCGTTTCGAGTGTTTTGCCACCCACATTGTCGAAATAGACGTCAATTCCGGCAGGGCACACATTGCGCAGGGATTTGTACAGATTGTCGGCGCGGTAATCGACGCAGGCGTCAAAGCCGAGTGTATCGGTGACATAGGCGCATTTTTCCGGTCCGCCTGCGATGCCGACCACGCGGCAGCCAAGCGCCTTGCCGATCTGCCCAACCAGCCCGCCGACCGATCCTGCCGCGGCGCTGACCACGATGGTTTCGCCCGCCAGCGGTTCACCAATGCGCAGCAACCCGTGAAAGGCGGTCTTTCCGGCAATGCCATACACGCTCAGCAGGTTTGACAGGGGCTGGATGGCGGGTAGCTTTTGCAACTTGCGGGCAGGGCGGGTGATATAGTCGGCCCAGACGGCATCCGCCCCCACGATGTCCCCCACGGCAAGCCGGTCCGAGTTGCTTTGCACCACTTGGCAGATCGAATAGGTGGGCATCGGATTGCCCGGGGCGACGGGGTCGCGATAGGTCGCGCCCTGCATCCATGCACGGTTCGCAGCGTCAATACTCATCAGTATGGTGCGCAACAGCACCTCACCCTCGGCAGGGACCGGCATCGGCGCGGTGCCAAGCGCGAAATGTTCGACGCCCAGCTTTGCTTCGGGCAACGAGGCGATGGTGATCTGGCGGTTGGTCAACGGCGTCGCTCCGGCTTATAAGGCTGTATTATGGATCAAGAATACCGCCAACCAAGATATACGCCACCCCAAGGTGCGGCCGATCTGTACCTAATCCGCCATGGCGAAAGTGCTGCGGCACGGGCCGGCGTCAACTTTCCTATGAAAGACGGCCATGGCGATCCGCCTTTGCACCCTGCGGGCGAGGTGCAGGCCATCGCCGTAGGCGAACGGCTAAAGAAAGAACCCTTTGCCGCGATCTATGTCACCAAACTGGTCCGTACGCACCAGACCGCTGCGCCACTGGCCGCGCATCTGGGGCTGACTCCGATTGAGAACCCCGATCTGCACGAGGTGCATCTTGGGGAATGGGACGGGGGTCTGTACCGGATCAAGGCCGCGACGCAGGATCCGACCTATCTGGAGGTGGTGAAACGGCAGGATTGGGGGGCCATTCCACAGGCCGAGGCGCGCGCTGATTTCTTTGCGCGGGTTCGGCGTGGGTTGCAAAATATTGCACAAGCGCACGCGGACGAACAGGTCGCCGTCTTTGTCCATGGCGGGGTGATCGGGGCCGCGCTGGCCATCGCAACGGGATCAGAGCCGTTTGCCTTTCTAGGTGCGGCAAACGGGTCCATCAGTCGTCTGGTGGTGTCGGGCGACCGGATGGTCGTGCGCGGCTTCAATGAAACCCGCCACCTCGACCACCTATAGCGCGCGTTATGGCGCGGTCAGCACAACTTTGCCCAGCACTTTGCGGTCGGAAATCAGCTTTAGCGCCTGCGCCGCGTCGGTCATCTCGAAACGGGCCGAGATGTGCGGCTTGACCAGACCTTTCTGATACATATCAAAGAGTTCGTGCATGTTCTGCATGTGCCCTTCGGGATCACGATAGATCGATGCCCCCCAGAACACGCCGACAATCTGGCAGGACTTGAGCAGCGTCAGGTTCAGCGGGATTGACGGGATACCGGCGGGAAAGCCGACCACCAGATACCGTCCGCCCCACGCCATGGAGCGGATCACAGGCTCCGCATAATCACCGCCCACGGCATCATAGGCAACATGCACACCATCCGGTCCGGCGATCTCCTTGATCTGTTTGGACAGTTCCTTTTGCGTCGCGCGGTCCATCTCGCGGGGGTAGATGACGGTCGCGTCGGCGCCGAGTTCTTTGCAAAAGGCGGCCTTTTCTTCGGAACTCACGGCGGCGATCACACGCGCGCCTGCGGCCTTGCCCAACTCAATCGCGGCAGCGCCCACGCCGCCCGCGGCACCAAGGATCAGCAGTGTCTCGCCCGACTTCAATTCCCCGCGTGTTTTCAACGCGTAGTGGGACGTTCCGTATGTAAAGACGAAACAAGACGCCTCGTCAAAAGGCATGTCCTCGGGCATCTTCAGGCAGGTTGCCGCGGGCACGCAGATGTGGGTAGTGAACCCGCCAAAGGCCGTCATGGCGATCACGTTGTCACCCACGGACAACCCTTCGACCGCATCACCGACCGCGTCGATCACGCCTGCCACTTCGCCGCCCGGGGCAAAGGGGCGCGGCGGTTTGATCTGGTAGAGGTCGCGAATGATCAGCGTGTCAGGGAAATTGACGCCCGCCGCCTTGACCGCGATGCGCACCTCTTTGGGCTTGGGTGTGGGGTCCGGTGCTTCGGTCCATTCCAAGGTTTCGGGTCCGCCAGAGGTCTTGCTGAGCATCGCATGCATGGGTGATCCTTTCGGTTGTGACGTAACGGCAAGGGTGCACGACGCCTGCCTTTGCGGGCAACGTGAGCAGAACAACGACTGCGTGTAAAGCCGTGCAATCGCCACCGGCACACCCGCAGCACCGATAGGAGGAGTGAACGATGGACCCTAACACACTGTTTTCATTGCATGGTAAGGTTGCGCTTGTCACAGGCGGCGCAACGGGGATCGGGCGCATGGCCGCGACGGGCCTGATGATGGCAGGGGCGCGGGTTCTGATCGCCAGCCGCAAGGGCGACGCTTGCGAGGCCGTCGCGGCAGAGCTGAACGCGATGGAAGGCCCGGAGTCGGTCGAAGGGTTTGCAGGCGATGTCGGGAGCGAAGAAGGCATCAAAGCACTGGTGGCCGAGGTCACGTCGCGCACGGACAAACTGCACATCCTGATGAACAATTCCGGCGTTACATGGGGCGCGCCCATGGGCCAGTTCCCCCATGCGGCGTGGGAAAAGGTGATGAATGTGAACGTCGCGGGCCTGTTCCATCTGACGCAATCGCTGCTGCCCATCCTGATGGAAACCGGCACAGCGGACGATCCGGCCCGCGTGGTCAATGTCGGGTCGGTCATGGGTGAGGCGGCGATGGGCGACGGGGCCTATTCCTACGCGGCCTCCAAGGCGGCGGTGCTGCACATGACCAAGATCATGGCCAAGGAACTCGCTCCGCATCACATCACGGTCAACGCCATCGCGCCGGGCCCCTTTGTCAGCAAGATGACCGCCTTTGCCACCGCCGATGAGGACATGCGCGAAAAGGTCGGCACCGATGTGCCTTTGGGCCGTGTCGGGCGGGACGAGGATATCGCGGGCTGCATGCAGTTCCTGTGCGGCATGGGCGGTGCCTATCTGACCGGTGCGGTGCTGCCCGTGTCGGGCGGCATCCAAGTGATGACCGGCCCCAACCTGTTCCGCGCCGCGCTGGAGGGCTAGACCATGATCCGCTTTGACGATCAGGTCGCCATCGTGACCGGTGCGGGCGCGGGTCTGGGGCGCAGTCATGCGCTCGGGCTGGCGGCAAGCGGCGCGCGCGTGATGGTCAACGATGTGGGGCAGGGCGGCGCAGCTGTCGTGGCCGAGATCGAGGCCGCAGGCGGGCAAGCCATGGCCCACAATGCCGACGTGTCCGACGCGGACGCAGTGGCAGACATGGTGGCGCAGGTGATGGACCGTTGGGGCCGCATCGACGCGCTGGTCAACAATGCGGGCATCCTGCGCGACAAGACCTTTGCCAAGATGGACATGGCCGACTTTCGCCGCGTGATCGACGTGCACCTGATCGGCTCGGCCAATTGCTGTCATGCGGTCTGGCCGATCATGCGCACGCAGGGCTATGGGCGGATCGTTCTGACAGCGTCGGGCTCGGGCCTTTATGGCAATTTCGGTCAGGCGAATTATGGGGCCGCCAAGGCCGCGATGGTCGGGCTGATGAATGTGTTGCACCTTGAAGGCGCGCGCGATGACATCCGCATCAACACGCTGGCCCCCACGGCCGCGACAGCGATGACCGAAGACTTGTTGCCGCAAGCCGCGCTTGACCTGCTGGGGCCCGAGACGATCACCCCCGGTGTTCTGTTCCTGCTGTCGCAGGATGCGCCCAGCCGTACGATCCTGTCCGCAGGGGCGGGCACATTCGCGGTGACGCAGATCCGCGAAACCCATGGCACCATGATCGAAGGAGACATCACCCCCGAAGCCGTGGCCGCGAACTGGGCCACGATCAGCGACAGTGACGGGGCCGAAGATCTCGAAAACGCCTTTGCCCAGACGCGCAAATATGCGCTGCGCGCCGCGCAGGCCAAGGGCATCAAGCTTGACTGGTAACAGTTGATCCGCCCTCATCCGGCGGAAAATATCAGGCCGCGCACCGCGCTTTGACGCGTCGCCTACGGCCGAAAAAGGAAGAGGAGACCGACCCATGCGTGACGCTGTCATCGTTTCAACCGCCCGTACCCCCATCGGCAAGGCCTATCGCGGGGCATTCAACGCCACCACGCCGCAAACCCTAGCGGGACACGCGATCAAGGCCGCCGTGGAGCGCGCCGGACTGGAAGGCGGCGCAGTGCAGGATGTGGTGCTGGGCGCCGCCTTGCAGCAGGGCCATCAGGGCGGCAACATCGCACGGCAAGCGGCGCTGCGCGCGGGTCTGCCCGTGACCGCAGGCGGGATGAGCCTTGACCGGCAGTGCGCGTCGGGCATGATGGCGATCGGCGCGGCCAGCAAGCAGGTGATCCATGACGGCATGGATGTGGTTGTGGGCGGCGGCGGCGAAAGCGTGTCGCTGGTGCAGACCCAGCAAATGCGCGTGCATGGCGATCCTTGGCTGAAAGAGCATAAGCCCGAAATCTACATGACCATGTTGGAAACCGCCGAAACGGTCGCCGCGCGCTACGGTATCAGCCGCGAGGCGCAGGACCACTATGCCGTGCAATCGCAGGCCCGCACCGCCGCCGCGCAAGAGGCGGGCAGGTTCGATGACGAGATCGTGCCGCTGTCGACCGTGATGAAAGTGCAGGACCGCGAGACCAAGGAAATCTCAGACCGCGAGGTCACGCTGAGCAAGGATGAAGGCAACCGTCCCGGCACCAGTTACGAGAATGTCGCGGGGCTGAACCCTGTGTTTGCCGATGGCATCCACATCGCCAAGGGTGAGTTCATAACCGCTGGTAACGCCTCGCAACTCAGCGACGGGGCGTCCGCCGCCGTGGTAATGGAAGCGAAGATGGCCGAGCAAAAGGGCCTGTCGCCACTGGGTCGTTGTGTCGGCGTCTGGGCCACGGGGTGCGAACCGGACGAAATGGGGATCGGCCCTGTCTTTGCGGTGCCGCAGCTCTTGGCAGCGCATAACCTCAAAATGGACGATATCGGGTTGTGGGAGTTGAACGAGGCCTTTGCGGTGCAGGTACTTTATTGCCGCGACAAGCTGGGCATTCCCGACGACATCCTGAACGTGAACGGCGGCGCGATTTCGATCGGCCACCCCTATGGCATGTCGGGCGCGCGCATGGTTGGCCACGCGCTGATCGAAGGCAAGCGGCGCGGTGTGCGCTATGTGGTGTGCACCATGTGTGTGGGCGGCGGCATGGGGGCTGCCGGCCTGTTCGAGGTATTGTGAGCGTGGTGTATGTCGTGGGGGCGGGAGCCTCCGGCGGCAGTATTTTTGGCCAAAAGAAAGGTGCGGTTCGCCATGACTGAAGCGCGATCCTTGTCAGAGGTGTTGCAAGGGTTGCGCATTCCCATGATCGCGGCGCCCTTGTTCATCATCTCGGTTCCCGAACTGGTGATTGCGCAGTGCAAGGCCGGAATTGTGGGGTCGTTTCCCGCGCTGAATGCACGTGAAGGCGAGGGCGAGCCGCCCTTGCTGGACGCGTGGCTGACGCAGATCACCGAGGCGCTGGACCGGCACAATCAGGAAAACCCCGACCGGCCTGCGGCACCTTTTGCGGTCAACCAGATTGTGCATCGGTCGAACACGCGGCTGGAGCGTGATCTGGACATCTGTGTGCGCCACAAGGTGCCGTTGTGGATCACATCGCTTGGTGCGCGGGTCGAGGTAAACGAGGCGGCGCATTCCTGTGGCGGCCTTGTGCTGCATGACGTGATCAACAACACGTTTGCGCGCAAGGCCATTGCCAAGGGCGCGGACGGGTTGGTGGCGGTCGCAGCCGGTGCGGGCGGGCATGCGGGGCAGCAATCCCCCTTTGCGCTGGTGCGCGAGATCCGCGCATGGTTCGACGGCCCGCTGGCCCTGTCCGGCGCGATTGCTACTGGCGCATCGCTGTTGGCGGCGCGCGCGGTGGGGGCGGATTTCGGCTATGTCGGTTCGCCCTTTATCGCGACGGAGGAAGCCAATGCCCAAGCCGACTACAAACAGATGGTGGCCGACAGCGGGGCCGAGGACATCGTCTATTCCTCGCTGTTCACAGGGGTTTGGGGCAACTATTTGCGCGGTTCGATCACAGCGGCGGGCCTTGATCCGGACAACCTGCCAGAGGCGGATGCGTCTTCGATGAACTTTTCCTCCGGATCGTCCAAGCCCAAGGCGTGGAAAACGATCTGGGGTGCGGGGCAGGGCATCGGGGCGGTCAAGTCGATCGGGCCGGTTTCGGCCCTCGTCGACCGTATCGCACAGGAATACCAAGACGCAGGCCGCGCGCTGGCGCAAGACTTTGGGAGTGGACATGACTGACGCACAGCAACTGGATACCGCTGCGGTTGCAGCCTATCTGACAGACCAACTTCCGGGCTTTGACGGGCCGGTCAAAGCGGTGAAATTCGACGGGGGCCAGTCCAACCCGACCTTTCTGCTGAAGACAGGCGCGGGCAACTATGTGCTGCGCCGCAAACCGCCGGGGCAGTTGCTGAAATCCGCCCATGCGGTGGATCGCGAATTCCGCGTGCAACGGGCGCTGTTTGACACGGATGTGCCCGTGGCGCGGATGCATGTGCTGTGTCAGGACACCGACGTGATCGGGTCGGATTTCTATGTGATGGACCACGTGGCAGGACGCAACTTTAACGAACCCACGATGGACGGG
This sequence comes from Tateyamaria sp. 7Alg 36, assembly GCF_059882455.1. Lineage (NCBI taxonomy): Bacteria > Pseudomonadati > Pseudomonadota > Alphaproteobacteria > Rhodobacterales > Roseobacteraceae > Tateyamaria > Tateyamaria sp. 7Alg 36. The sequence continues at coordinate 501,885 of NZ_CM187613.1, forward strand.
GTCAGCCCCGACATGCGTGGCGCGGTTGTGGATGATATGAACCGCGTGCTTGCGGCCTTGCATGACGTGGATGTTGATGCGGTCGGCCTGTCCGATTACGGCCCGCCCGGGCATTATCTTGCACGTCAGGTGGGGCGCTGGTCGAAACAATACCGCGCCTCGGAAACCGAGGATCTGCCGGCGATGAACACGCTGATGCAGCGACTGGTGGACGAGATGCCCGAAGATGACGGCCAGCGCACGCTGGTGCATGGGGATTACCGGATCGACAACATGATCTTTGAGGCCGAGGGCGCAAAATGCCTCGCCGTGCTGGATTGGGAACTGAGCACGATCGGCCATCCCTTTGCCGATCTCGCCTCGGTCATCATGCAGTGGCAACTGCCTGCGGGGCGCGAAGGGCGTGGTTTGCAGGGTGTGGATCGGGCCAGCCTTGGCCTGCCATCGGACGCGGCCTTTATTGAATCCTACTGTGCGCGGCGCAATTTGGACGGGATCGACGACTTCGGCTATTACCTTGGGTTTTGTTTCTTCCGCATGGCCGCGATCATCCAGGGGGTTTTGCGGCGCGCACTGGATGGGAATGCGTCCAACCCGAAACGCGCGCTTGAGGTCGGTGCGCTTGTGCCGATGTTCGCGGAGCATGGACTGAAGGCGCTGAAATAGAATTATATCAGCGTGTTAACCGTCGACCCTAATTCAATACTTCACCTAAAATTCCTCCCGCATGACGCGAAACACATCCAAACCTCAACGCTTGACTTATTCTGATTGTGTGCAACGCTGACCCCATCCTGAGCCAGAACTGCGCCCTATAGAGGCGTCCGCGCCGGGACCATGTTCTAGGGAGGAACACCATATGCGTAACACAATCACGCTTGGCGTGGCTGCAGCACTGACTCTGACGGTCAGCGCATTTGCCAGCGCCGCAGACACAGTCAAGATCGCCTTTATCGACCCGCTGAGCGGCCCCTTTGCGGGCACCGGCGTGAACGGGTTGCACCAATATGAATTCGCCGCCGAAGAGTTGGTGAACAAGAAGGGCGGCGTTCTGGATGGCGACATGTTTGAGATCGTCGGCTTTGACAACAAGATCAGCCCGAAGGAATCCCTGATCCAGCTGCAAGTCGCGATTGATCAGGGCATCCGCTATATTGCGCAGGGCAACTCCTCGGGCGTGGCAAACGCATTGACCGAAGCGATCAGCAAGCATAACCGCCGCAATCCGGATGACCGCGTGCTGTTCTTGAATTATTCGGCCGTCGATCCGGCGCTGACCAATGACAAGTGCAACTTCTGGCATTTCCGCTTTGATGCGAATGCGGACATGAAGATGGACGCGATGACGGATGTGATCGCCGGTGATGACAGCATCAAGAAGGTCTACGTGATCGGGCAGGACTATTCCTTTGGCAAGGCCGTCGCCTCTGCTGCTGAACGGTTCCTGACGGAAAAACGCCCCGATATCGAAATCGTCGGCAACGAATTGCACCCCATCGGCAAGGTCAAGGATTTCACCCCCTACAGCCGCAAGATCGTCGCCTCAGAGGCGGATGCGATCATCACCGGTAACTGGGGCGCCGACATGCTGGGCCTTGGTAAATCGGTTCTTGAAAACGGCTATTCCGGCCCGATCTTCACCTATTACGGCGCGGCTGACGGTATTACCGCCGCCTTCGGTGAAACCGGCAAAGGTTCCCTACGGCTTGTTTCCGAAGGGCAGATCAACCCGCCCGTCAGCGACCGCGCTTCGGCCTATTACACCGCTTTCAAGGAAAAATACCCTGACGGCAATGTCAGCCAGTCGCGCATCACCAACGTGATCGAAATGCTGGCCCGCGCCATCAACGAGGCAGGCAGCGCCACGGACGTGGTCAAGGTCGCCTATGCCCTCGAAGGGATGGAGCATGAAAACCTCTGGGGCGGCACGGTGAAGATGCGTGAACAGGACCACCAGTTGATTCAGGATGTCCACATTCACGCCCACACCAATGACGGCGTCACCTTCGACTATGACAACTCCGGCTACGGCGTCGCGGTCGAGGAAACGATTACCATGGCTGCCATGGACAGCCCCACAACCTGCGACATGAAGCGGCCCTGATCAGGACCGCACACCGGCTCTCCCGCATCTTTTGGCCAAAAATACTGCGGGGGAGTCCGAAGGACGGGGGCAGAGCTCCCTAATCATGTCATGGCTGCTTGTGGCCTCGCCACAGGCGGACCAAGCCGGAGTTGGTATATGGACCTTATTCTCGTCAATCTGATCGACGGACTTGTGACGGGCTTGCTGCTCTTCATGCTGTCGGCAGGGCTCACGCTCATCTTCTCGATGATGGGGGTGCTAAATTTTGCCCATGCAAGTTTCTACATGCTGGGTGCCTATTTCGCCTACCAGATCAGCCTCGCCTTGGGTTTCTGGATGGGACTGCTGATCGCGCCACTGATCGTGGGCGTGCTCGGGGCAGGGGTCGAACGCTACGGACTTCGACGCGTCCACCAGTACGGCCATGTGCCCGAGTTGATCTTTACCTTCGGCCTTGCCCTGTTGATTGAGGAACTGGTGCAGTTTATCTGGGGCAAAAGCCAGATGGCCTACAGCGCGCCCGAAGTATTGCAGTTCACCGCCTTTTCTATCGCGGGCAATGCCATTCCTGCCTACAAAATTTTCATGATCTTCATCTCGGTGGCAATCTTCATCGGGTTGCTTTGGGTGCTGACGCGCACCCGTGTGGGCATGATCATTCAGGCAGCACTCACCTATCCGCGCACGGTCGAGGCGTTGGGCCACAATGTGCCGCTAATCTTTATGGGCGTCTTTGGCGTTGGCACCGCACTGGCGGGCGTCGCGGGGGTCATTGCGGGCCCCGTGCTTGGCACCTTTCCGGGTATGGCCTTCGTGCTCGGCTCCATCGTGTTCGTGACAATCGTGATCGGCGGGCTTGGATCGCTTTGGGGCGCTCTGGTTGCCTCGCTGCTGATCGGCTGGATCACGACCTTCTCGAAATCCTACAACCTGCGGATGGAGGATCTTCTGACCACGCTCGGCTTTAGCAAACCCGACAATATATGGGACAGCCCGTGGCGCGACCTGTGGTCGATCACCAGCCCGCAAATTGCCGACATCCTGCCCTATATCCTGATGGTGCTGATCCTGATCTTCCGCCCCCACGGCCTGTTCGGAAAGCGCGGCTCATGACCGATCAACTGACCACCGACCCGACCAAACCGGCACAGCGTATGCGCGCTGGATCGATGACCATTCCGCTGATCCCGTGGATCATCGCAGCGGTCCTGCTGTGCGTGCTGCCCTTTGTGTTCACCAATAATTCCGCCATCACCATCATGAACCAGATGGCGATCACCATCATCTTCGCGCTGGCCTATAATATGCTGCTGGGGCAGGGCGGGATGCTCAGCTTTGGCCATGCGGTCTATGCGGGTGTGGGCGGATTTGCCTGCATGCATATCATCAGCATGGACGATTTCTTTGCCACCCTGCCCTTGCCCGTCCTTCCGATTTTCGGCGGGTTGATGGGCGCGGGGCTGGCCATGGTGGTCGGATCGTTCTCGACCCGCAAGGCGGGCACGGTTTTCGCCATGATCAGCCTTGGCGTAGGCGAGTTGATTGCTGCCTGTTCGGTGATCATCGTCGCCTTCTTCGGGGGCGAGGAAGGGATTTCCGGCGACCGAACTTACGGGCTGCCCTTCTTCGGGGTCGAGTTCCTGCAACAGATCGAGGTCTATTACCTGATCGCGGTCTGGCTGATGATCTCGGCAGCGCTGATGTACCTCTATTCCCGCACGCCCATGGGGCGCATGGCCAATGCGGTGCGCGACAACCCCGAACGGGCCGAGTTTCTGGGCTATTCCGCCCGTTGGGTGCGGTTTTACAGCTTTGTCGCCTCGGGCTTTTTCGCGGGGATTGCGGGGGCGCTGTTCGCCATCAACTACGAGATCCTGACCGAGGAGAACCTGAACACAACCCAGTCGGGCATCATCCTGCTGGTGACGTTCCTTGGCGGAGTTGGCTTCTTCTTCGGGCCGATCCTCGGGGCGATCGTGTTCACGCTGGTGCAGACCGTGCTGTCGTTGCAGACCGAGTTGTGGGGTTTTTACCTTGGCATCATCTTTGTCGCCACGGTCATGTTCTTTCCCGGCGGTCTGGCGGGGCTTATCATGATGCATGTGCCTGCCTTGCGGCTGGGCAAGCTCGGGCGGCTTGTGGTGCCGTACCTCAAGACCTTCGGGGGTGGCATCCTCGGGGTGCTCGGCGCGGCCGTTCTGGTTGAGATGATCTTTCATGTGCGTCATGCCTCGGTGGGTGATCACGAGATGACCCTGTTCTGGACCACCTTTGACAGCCATTCGATCCTGCCTTGGATCATCGCAGGCGCGGCAGCGATCGTCGGTTTTGCCATCGTGCGCGCCACCTCTGCCGATTTGGTCGAGGCATGGAATGACGCCAATTCGGACACGGAGGGCCGCCAATGACCCCAGCACTCGAACTCCAGAACCTCAAGAAGGCTTTTGGCAAGACCGAGATCATCCGCGGCGTCGATCTGTCCATCGGCAAGAACGAACGCCACGCCATCATCGGGCCGAACGGGGCGGGCAAATCCACCCTGTTCAACCTGATCACCGGACGTTTTCCGCAAAGCGGCGGCACCATCCGCCTGCACGGGGCCGACCTTGCGGGCAAAGCCTCGTTCGAGATCAACCGCATGGGCCTCAGCCGGTCGTTCCAGATCACCAACATCTTCCCGAAGATGAGCGTGTTTGAAAATGTGCGCTGCTCGCTTTTGTGGTCGATGGGCTATCGCTACAACTTTTGGTCCATGGTCGGACGCTCGCGTGCGCTGACCGAAGGGGCGGATGCGATCCTTGAACAGATTAACCTGACCGCACGGCGCGATCTGCCTGCCGGTGTGCTCAGCTATGCCGAACAGCGCGCGCTGGAAATCGGGATCACCATTGCGGGCGGGGCCGATGTTATCATGCTGGACGAACCCACCGCAGGGATGAGCCATTCGGAAACCGACTATATCGTCGATCTGATCCGCACCGTGACCGAAGGCAAAACACTGGTGATGGTGGAACATGATATGGGCGTCGTCTTCGGCCTCGCCGACCGCATTTCGGTGCTGGTGTACGGAGAGATCATCGCCACAGGCACCCCCGAAGAGGTGCGTGCAAACCCGCGTGTGCAAGAGGCCTATCTTGGCGCCGCATTGGAGGACGCGTGACATGCTGACAGTTTCGGACCTGCACGCCTATTACGGCAAAAGCCACATCCTTCAGGGCGTCAACCTGACCGTCGGCACGGGCGAAATCGTTGCGCTGCTGGGCCGCAACGGGGTCGGGCGCTCCACCACCTGCAAGGCCGTGATGGGCGAGGTAACGCCCCATGGGTCCGTCCAGTTCAAAGGGCAGGAGATCGCGGGCAAGAAAGCCTTTGAGGTGGCCAATCTGGGCATCGGCTATGTGCCCGAAAACCGCGATATCTTTCCGGGCCTCACCACCCGGCAAAACCTCGTTCTCGGCCTCAAACCCGGGCAAAAGGACGGCACGGGCCGCTGGTCCATGCAGGACATGTTCGATCTGTTCGAAAACCTCGCCACCCGTGCGGATGTGGAGGCATCGGTGCTGTCGGGCGGAGAACAACAGATGCTGACCATGTGCCGCACGCTGATGGGTGACCCCGATCTGGTGATGATCGATGAACCGACCGAGGGGCTGAGCCCACAAATGGTGCAGCGTGTCGCGCAGGTCTTGCAAGAGATTGCCAAGCGCGGGATCGCAACGCTGCTGGTGGAACAAAAGCTTTCCATCGCTCTCGACATCGCGCACCGCGTCTACGTGATGGGCCATGGCAAAGTGGTGTTCGAAGGCACGCCCCAAGAGTTGAAAGCGCGCGATGATGTGCGCCGCGAATGGCTTGAGGTCTAGTCGCGCTGCCCCGTTCCACCCCTTGTGCGCTGGTGGCAATACGTGCTGCTGTCGGCGCAACTTACCCCTCACCGGAGTTTTGCGCCCATGGCCCGCATATTTGATCCCGACCGCCTGAACCGCATCCGCGACTGGAATGCGCGGCAGGTGGCGGAACGCCGCTTTGCTGGATTGTCGGTGCTGATCTGTCAAGGCGGGGACGAGGTGTTTTTCGACAGCCACGGGCTGCGCGATCTTGCCAGTGGCGCGCCCTTTGAACGCGACACCGTGGCCCGCATCTATTCCATGACCAAACCCGTCACATCACTTGTCCTGATGTCACTGGTCGAGGAAGGGCTGGCGCATCTGGACGCGCCTTTGTCGCGTTTCCTGCCCGAATTCGCCCATCCCCGCGCCCTGATCGACGGCGCCACCCATATCGACCACACGCGCCCTTGCGCGGTGCCGACGCTGCACCAGTTGCTTACCCACCGTTCGGGGTTCAGCTATGCGTTCAATCCCGGATTGGTGCCGCAGGAAATGGGCGCGCAAAACCTCACCTTTGCGCCCCGCGCCGGAACCCTTGCGGGAACCTGCACCGCGCTTGCGGACCTGCCGCTTGCCTTTGCCCCCGGCGCACGTTGGGAATATTCCGTTGGCATCGACCTGATCGGACGCGTAATCGAGGTCATCACCGGCCAAACTCTTGCCGAGGCGTTTGCCGAACGTATCCTCGACCCGCTTGGCATGACGCAAACCAGTTTTGCCGTGCAGCCAGACCAGCGCGACCGCTTTGCCGCGCTTTATACCCCGCTTGACGGCCACCCGATGGACCTGACCGCAGGGCGCATGGGCGCCGACAGTCTGCGCCTTGCCGATGGCACCGACACCTCGCCCTTCCTTGAGCCCACCTGCCTCAGCGGCGGCGGCGGGCTGGTCGGAACCATCGACGATTACGCGAAATTCGCCGACTGTTTGCGGCGCGGCGGGCAGGGGCCGGACGGCCAGCCCATCATCTCGACCGCCACGGCCGATTTCATGATGTCCAACCACCTGTCCACCGATATCGCCAGTCAGGGCCCGTCGAGCTTTGCCGAACAGCCCATGGTCGGGGTCGGCTTTGGCATCGGCGGCTCGGTCACGCTCAACCCCGCGCAAAGCGGCGTGCCCGGATCGGTCGGAGATTTCAGCTGGGGCGGCATGGCGTCGACTTATTTCTGGCTCGACCGTCGCAACGATTTCACAGTGGTCCTGTTCACCCAGCTCAGCCCGTCCTCGGCCACACCGGCGCGCGCCGAACTCAAAGGGCTGGTACATGGCGCGCTGATGTGACACGCAGCGCATAAACAGGCAATAAAGGATCGCCCCATGACAGACGTCGACCAGACACTCCTTGATTTGTTGCGGGTCGAACCGCTTGAGGTGGATCTGTTTCGCGGCACAGGGCAGGGCGGCGAAACCCCGACCCGCATATTTGGCGGGCAGGTCATCGGTCAGGCGCTGGCATCGGCCTATCAGACTGTCGACGACCGGCTGTGCCACTCGCTGCACGCCTATTTCATCCGCCCCGGTGATCCGTCGATCCCCGTGATCTATCAGGTGGACCGCGCCCGCGACGGCGGCAGCTTTACCACCCGCCGTGTCGTGGCGATCCAGCGCGGGCGGCAAATCCTGAACATGTCGGCGTCTTTCCATGTGGACGAAGACGGCTGGTCCCACCAGCACCCGATGCCCGACGTACCCGCGCCCGAAGGGCTGGCAGACCGCGAAACCCTGCGCGCCCCCGTGGTGGATAAGATCCCCGAACAGCATCACGACGAATTCCTGCGTCCGCGCCCGATTGATATCCGCGAGGTCGCCCCGCGCGACTTCTTCACCCCCGAACCCACGGGCGATGAAAACCATATGTGGTTCCGCATGGCCGCCGCCAAGGGGATCAGCGCGCAACTCCAGCACTGCCTGCTGGCCTATGCGTCGGATATGAACCTGCTCGGCTCGTCCCTGCGCCCGCACGGCCAAACTTGGTTCACTGGCCGCGTTATGACCGCGAGCCTTGACCACGCCATGTGGTTTCACGGCCCTGCCAATTTCGCCGACTGGCACCTCTATAGCATGGACAGCCCATGGTCCGGCAACGCGCGCGGTTTCAACCGCGGCACGATCTACAACCGCGACGGCACCCTGATCGCCTCGGTCGCGCAAGAAGGGTTGATCCGTCCAATCAAATCCAAAGGCTGAACCCCAAGCCTCCGTATTCTCTGTTCCAAAAAAATCCCGGGGGAGTCGCGCTAGCGACGGGGGCAGTGCCCCCGACAGCGCTCAGGATCCGTACACGCGGTTCAACTTGCGCATCCCGCCAATCCAGCGGTCATAATCAGCCGTCTTGCGGCGCATATATTCCAGCACATCCTTGTGCGGCAGCACCAGAAAGGTCTCGGCGCGGATCGCTTCCACACAGGCCCGCGCCGCCACATCCGGCTCCAGCATCCCGTCGATTGAGGCGACGTGATCCTCGAACCCTTCGGTCATCGCCGTGCGCACCGCTTGGGGGCACAGAACCGATACTTTGATCCCGTCATCGCCATGGGTCATCGCCAGCCATTCGGCCAGTCCGACAGCGGCGTGTTTGGTCACGCCATAAGGGGCCGATCCGATCTGGTTCAGCAGGCCCGCAGCCGAGGCAGTGTTGAGAAGGTAGCCACCGCCACGGGACACCATGCGCGGCACCACATGGCGTGCGGCCCAGACATGGGCCATCACATTGATTTCCCACATGCGCTGCCAGTCCGTATCGGGCACTTCCGCGCCGCCTTCGATCAGGATGCCCGCATTGGAACAGAACAGGTCAATCGGGCCGGTTTCTGCTTCGACCGTGTCGATCATCGCGGCGATTTCGTCTTCTTTCGACACATCAGCAACGAAGGATAGTCCGTTGATTTCACGCGCAACATTAGCAACGCCCTCTGCATCCCGATCTGCGCAGACAACCGCACGCGCACCTTGTTGCGCAAAAGCGATGCACAAGGCGCGCCCGATGCCGCTGGCCGCTCCGGTGACAACGACGATCCTGTCTTTGAGCTCCATGATTTCCCCCTCATATGTCGCGTTTTCCCAACGCTAGTGCTGCGCGGGCGCGCTGCCAAGCCTGCCGTGGCGAGAGTGCGCTGTACAGCACAGGGCGCGGCGCGCTAGACCTGTGCGAAAGCCGCGCCAAAGGGTAGGGCGCAGGGATAAAAGCGAGGGTTGTCATGGGTGTATCACTGCCAAGAAAAGAGATGTTCGATATCCCCGAGGGCGTCATTTACCTCGACGGCAATTCGCTTGGCGTACTGCCCAAAGGCGCGGCGGAACGGGCGGCCACGGTGATCCGTGACGAATGGGGCGGCCAGTTGATCAAGGCGTGGAACACCGCCGGATGGATGGCGCTGCCTGCAGATGTCGGGGATACACTTGCCGGCCTTCTGGGCGCGCCGCAAGGGTCGGTGGCCACGGGCGATACCTTGTCCATCAAAGTCTACCAAGCCCTTGCTGCGGCGTTGAAAATGCGGCCCGACCGCCGTGTGATCCTTTCGGATTCAGGCAACTTTCCCAGCGATCTCTACATCGCCCAAGGGCTCATCAACACCATAGACAAAGGCTACGCGCTGCGCACACCAGACCACGCGGATGTGCTGGATGCGATAACCGAAGATGTGGCCGTGGTTATGTTAACGCATGTGGATTACCGCACCGGCGCGATGCACGATATGGACGCGATCACCCGTGCGGCCCATGCGGTCGGGGCCGTGATGATCTGGGATCTGGCGCACAGTGCTGGTGCCGTGCCGGTGGATTTGACGGCCTGCGATGCCGAATTCGCGGTTGGATGCACCTATAAATACCTCAACGGTGGCCCGGGTGCGCCCGCATTCATCTATGCGCGTCCCGATATCGTGCTGGACCTCGAACCGGCGCTGTCGGGATGGCTGGGCCATGATGCGCCATTCGCGATGGAGCCATCCTATCGTCCTGCCATGTCGACCGAGCGGTTGCGCATCGGCACGCCATCCATCGTGCAACTGTCGATCCTGCAAGAGGCGCTGAAAGTGTGGGAGGGTGTGGATATGGCCGATCTGCGTGCCGCGTCGATCAGACTGTCCGAACGCTTCATTGCCGAGGTTGAGGCGCGTTGCCCAAGCCTGACACTGGCAAGCCCGCGTGATCCGTCACAGCGCGGCTCGCAAGTGTCCTTTTCCTTTGAACACGGGTATCCGGCGATGCAGGCGCTGATCGCGCGCGGCGTTATCGGCGATTTCCGCGCGCCGGACATCATGCGCTTTGGCTTTACGCCGTTGTATCTGGATGAGACAGAGATCGTACAGGCGGCAGAGATTATTGAAACGGTGATCAATGAAGGGGTCTGGCGCGCACCGGAATATCAGACGGTGTCGCGTGTGACGTGATGCTGTGCGTTAGATGTGCTGTGTAACGAATTAGTTTGTATACACTTTGTCTGATTTTTGGACGGGATGGTACGTTTGGCAGGGGGAAACGCAAACCGGCCTTAGGCGCGTCCGGCACGTCTAGCTGAATGCTCCATGCAAAATACCTATAATCCACATTATGTTAATATTGTACTGGTGAGAATATTGGCAAACCCCTTGTTTTAAGGGTTCCGCCACCAACCCCCGTACAGAGGTCCAGCAAAGACACACCCTTTACCCAAACGCGATGTCCACCGACCCGAACGGCCCAAAGTCCGTGTGGATCCGCGTGCCCGCCGGACATTCGACCGGACGGATAAAGCTGCCCGACAGCACAACGTGCCCCGGTTCGATCTGCTGACCATAAGCCGCCATGCGACGTGCAAGCCACACCACGCTTTCGACGGGGTCGTTCAGCACGCCCGCGCCAAGGCCGGTTTCCTCGATCTCGTCATTGCGAAATGCCATCGCGCCAACCCAACGCAGGTCGAAGGCGTCGATCTTGTGCCGTTCCTTGCCCAGCACGATGCCTGCATTGGCGGCATTGTCGCTGATCGTGTCATAGACCGTGCGCGTCTGGCCGGTCGCCTTGTCCTGCCGCACGATCCGCGTGTCGAGGATTTCGATCGACGGCGCGACAAAGTCGGTCGCGGCGATCACGTCGGCGCGCGTCACACGCTTGCCGCCCAGTGGTGCTTTTATGACAAAGGCGATCTCGGCCTCGATCCGTGGCTGGATGAAACGGCCCGCCGGAACGGTGCCGCCATTTTCGAACGCCATGTCGTCGAACAGAATGCCGCTGTCGGGAATGTCGATGTTCAGCGCATATTGCATCGCTTTGGAGGTCAGCCCGATTTTCCAGCCGAGCACCTTGCGCCCTTGGGCCAACTTCGCCTCGTACAGCGCGTTCTGGATGGCATAGGCGTCGTCCATCCCCATGTCGGGATGATCCAGCGTCAGCAGCCCGATCTGCGTGCCGGTCTGTTCGGCATTCAGCAAGGCGCGTGCGGCAGCGGCGTGATCGTCGGCGTTCATTGCAATTCGTCCTCGACCCCGTTGCGCAAGGTTCCGATGCCTTCCACCTCGACCTCGACCACATCGCCGGGTTCAAGATAGCGCGGCGGATCAAAGCGTGCGCCAGCGCCCGTGGGTGTGCCGGTGATGATAATATCGCCCGCCTCAAGCGTCATGAATGTCGATATATATTCGATCTCGCGCCGGATCGGGAACATCATGCGCGACAGCACATCGTCTTGGCGCACTTCGCCATTCACACGGGTGATGATACGCGCATCGTCCAGCTGTTTCGGGTCGGTAAACGGCACCAGCCATGGCCCGATGGCACCGGATTTGTCCCAGTTCTTGCCTTGGGTCACGTTGAATTTCGCATGGCGCACCCAATCGCGAATTGTCCCTTCGTTACAGAGGGTTAGCGCGGCGATATGATCATAGGCCGCGTCCTGCGAAATGCGCCGCCCGCCCTTGCCGATCACGATCGCCACTTCACCTTCGTAGTCGAGCGTGTGGTTCTCCGGCGGGCGCAAAAGGTTGCGGTTGTGCCCCGTAAAGCCGGAGGCAAAGCGCGGAAACAGCGACATATACTTCGGCTGGGCCGAACCGTCCTTGTATTCGGCGTTGCGGTCAGGAAAGTTCACCCCGACGCACAGGATGCGCCGCGCATTCGGCATCACCATCTCGTACCGGAAATCCGTGTGCGTGACGTTTTGGCCCTCGGCGGCCTGACACAGGTCGTCAAAACCGCCCGCGTGGATCGCATCAAACAGTGTCGGCCATTGCGGAAACAGCGGGTCAAGCGCGATCATCCCGTGTTCGGTCACGGCGCCGTAATGGGTCTGCCCTTGGGCGCTATAGGTGGCGATCTTCATTTCAACTGCTCCCAAATTTCCTGCACGACGCTGTGCACCATCATCACGTCTTCTTTTGTGGTGTCGAACTGTCCGACCTGCACGCGAATGATTTTGCGGCCCTCGAACATGCCTTGGGTCAGGTAGATGCGCCCGTCGTCATTGATGGCATCGACCAGCCGTTGCTGCATCACGTCATCACCGGGACAGCGGAAGGAAAACAGGCTGAAAATCGGCTCGGTCGTGATCTCGAACCCATCAAGCGCGCGCATCGCCTCGCATAATTCATTCGCCCACGCGATGTGGTTGCGGATGCGCGTTTGCAGCCCCTCAAGCCCGTAAGAGCGGATCAGGAACCACAGTTTTAACGCTCTGAAACGCCGCCCCAGCGGGATGGTCCATTCCGAGTAGTTTGTCACAGCCGCGCCGGTGGTCTTGAGGTATTCCGGTTCGATCTTCAGCGTGTTGAGCTGTGGCGTCGCATCGCGAAGGAACTGGATCGAACAGTCGAACTGTGCACCAAGCCATTTGTGCGGGTTGAACACGATGCTGTCACAGCCGTCGATCTCGGACCAGAACTGCTCCTGTATCTCGGGGCAGATCATGGCCGATCCGGCCCATGCGGCATCCAGATGGGTATAGAGGTCATGCGCCTTGGCCACGCGCAGTACTGGGCCAAGCGGGTCGCACCCCCCTACCCCCGTGCCGCCCGTGATGGCGATCACACCTGCGGGTGTGTGGCCTGCCGCGATGTCGGCCTTGATCGCTGCATCCAGCGCATCCGCGTCCATGCCGTGTAGCGGGCCGGACCCCTTGATTTTGACGAGGTTCTCTTGACCGATCCCCGCGACCCAGCACGCCCGATCAATCGACGAATGCACCTGATCCGAGCAATAGATGCGCAGATGACCCTTTTGGGACAGTCCCTCGCGATTGCCGGTATAGCCCGTGGCCCGTTCGCGCATGGTCAGCACCGCCGACAATGTGGCCGACGACGCGCTGTCCTGAATGACGCCAGTATAGCCGTCAGGCAGGCCCATCGCCTGACGCAACCAGTCGACCATCCGCCCCTCAACCTCGGTCGCGGCGGGCGAGGTTTGCCACAGCATACATTGCGCCGACACGGTGTTGACCAGTTGTTCGGCCAGCATGGAGGGCGGCGCGGCGTTGGACGGGAAATAGGCAAAGAAGCGCGGGTGCTGCCAATGGGTCATGCCCGGCATCACGATGGCCTCGAAATCGGCCATGATCGCGTCCATATCTTCGGGGTGTTGCGGCGGGCTGGCGGGCAGTTGCGCCGCGATCTCTCCGGGTTTGGTTTGCGCCCGCACGGGCCGGTCGCGCAGGGATTTGTGATAGGATGCGCCCCAGTCGGCGATCCGTTTGCTCCAGTCGGAAAAGTCGTCCCAGTTCACGCGTGTACCTCTTTGATCCTGCGTTTCGCAGATAGGGATGGCGCGCGCCCTGCCCGTCCGCGATACCAGCGCGGGGGAAGGCGCACGGTTTGGCCTTATGGCGCGATGATCGGGCTAGCCGCGATATCGCTGTCCTTGGTGTCGACGCCGACGAACTTGCTGCCGTGTTCAAACCAGCTTTTGGGCGCGGGCGCACCCCAAAGCGTCTGGCGCTGCGGGTCTTTCAGATCCCATTTGATTGGCTCAAGGTCCGGATCGACCGTCTGGTAATCCGAACAATAAATTTCGATCCGGTGCCCGTCAGGGTCAAGGATATAGAGGAAGAAGGCATTGGAAATCCCGTGCCTTCCGGGGCCGCGTTCGATGTTGGAAACATAGCCGGTGGTTGCCATCAGATCGAGCAGGTCGATGATATTAAGCGGCGTCGGCACCCAAAAGGCCACGTGGTGCATGCGCGGGCCGGTGCCATTGGTAAACGCCATGTCGTGCACGCCGCCCTTGCGATGCATCCATGCCGCCCACAGCCGCTTGCTGTCCTCATCCTCGGTATATTCCGACACGCGGAAACCGAAATCGGAATAGAAGGCGACGCTTTCATCCACATTCGACGAGAAGCAGTTGAAATGGTCGATGCGCAGCGGTTTGACCCCGCGATACAGCGCGTATTTCTGGTGGATCGGCGGCAGGCGGTCCATCTTGTGATAGAATTCCAGCGGAATGCCCATGTTGTCCGAAGTAAGCAAGGTCCGGCCCTGATAGGCGCGCTCGACCCATTCCACGGGGCGGCCCTTGGCCTTGAAGTAGGCTTCGGCCTTGTCCAGATCCCCCTCGCAATAGGTTTTAAAGCCCATCACCTCGACCGTGCCCGCAAGATCGGATTTTTGCAGGATGATGCAGTGGTGCCCGCGTTCTTCCATGGCGCGCAGATAGACGTGGCTGTCGGTTTCATCCGTGACCTGAAGGCCCAGAATGTCCGTATAGAACGTCTTGGACGCGGCAAGGTCGGACACGTTCAGGCACACATGGCTCAGGCGGATCGTGTTGAAATCCGGAAACAGGTTGGGTGCTGGAATTGGCATAATATCCTCCGGTAAAAACGATGCGCGTTAGCTTGGAACGCCAAGACGCATGATCTTGTGATTGCCCAAAGCAAAGCCGACGTGCTTCTGCTCCATATAAAAATCGAAACTCCAATCGCCGCCGTCGCGGCCAATGCCCGACGCTTTGACGCCGCCGAACGGGGTCGGCAGGTGGCGCACGTTTTCCGAGTTCACCCAGATCATTCCCGCCTCGATCCGGTCGGTCATGCGCAAGGCGCGGGTCAGATCCTGCGTCCAGACATAGCCCGTCAGCCCGTAATCGGTGTCATTGGCGATGCGCAGCGCCTCTTCCTCGGTCGAGAACGGGATAGAGGTCAGCACGGGGCCAAAGATTTCTTCGCGCGCGATGCGCATGTCGTTGCTGGCATTGGTGAACAGCGTGGGGCGTACGAAATACCCTTCGTCACCTGCGGTCACACCACCCGCCGCAACCGTTGCACCGTCGTCCTTGGCGATGTCGAAATAAGAGGTGACCTTGTCGAAATGCTCTTGCGTGACCAATGGCCCGATCTCGGTCGCCGGGTCGAGCGGATGACCAACCTTGATGGCGTTGACACGCTCGACCAGCTTGGCCTCGAATTCGTCCTTGATCGTGTCTTGGATTAGCAGGCGGGACGAGGATGTGCAGCGTTCACCGTTGATCGAATAGATCATGAAGACCACCGCATCCAGCGCACGGTCCAGATCGGCATCGTCAAACACGATCACGGGGTTCTTGCCGCCCAGTTCCAGATGCATCCGCTTGAGCGTATCCGCCCCCTGTTTGGTGATCATCGACCCCGTGCGGCTTTCCCCGACAAAGGCGATGGCCTTGATCGCTGGGTGCTCGGTCAGTGCCTTGCCCGCGTCCTCGCCAAAGCCGTTGACGGTGTTCAGCACACCGGGTGGTAGGCCCGCTTCTTCCGCGATCTCGACCAGCAGGCGTGCGGTCATCGGGGACGCTTCGGCGGGTTTGTGCACCACGGTGCAACCAGCGGCGAGCGCCGGTGCGATCTTCCAAGTGGAGAGCATAAATGGCGTGTTCCACGGTGTGATCACCCCGACAGGGCCGATCGGCACACGGGTTGTGATGTTCATCAACGTCGGGGATTTCAGGTGCTGGCCGTCGCGCGCCTCGACCACCTGATCGGCGAAATAACGGAAATTTTCCGCGCCGCGCAGTGCGGCCTTGGACATGAACCGCCATGTCTGGCCCGTGTCCCAGCATTCGCACAGCGCAATGTCTTCGGCCCGTGCCTCGATACCTTCGGCGATGCGGATCAGGATCTTCTTACGCTCAAGCGCGGGCATATCGCGCCAGCCCGCAAAGGCGTCCGAGGCGGATTTTGCCGCTGCGTCTATGTCCGCCGCCGTGCCATGCGCCACGTCACAGATGAACGATTTGTCGATTGGCGTGTGATTGGCAAACACACCGCCCGCACCCGCCACGTCCTGACCGTTGATGCGGTTCAGAATGCCGGTGTCGCGAAAGCGGTCCAGATGGGCTTGCAGTTTCTCAAGATGGACGTCGAGCTGTGACATTCACGTAATCTCCAAATGGTCGCGGATGGTGCCGGTTTTGGGGGAAAGATCGGGGTCGATATCGCGCATCTCAAGCGACAACGCGATGGAACGGGTTTGCATCACGTCGGCCAGTTGCGCCTTGGCCGCGGCAAAGATGCGCGTGGCGGCGTCCTGCTTTACCTCGGCCGCGCGCCCTGCCCGCAGCCGGATCGAAATATCGATGAACCCGTGCGCGGGGTTGCCGTCGGCAATGGCATAATGGTCCACCCGCGCGGCACGCACGCGAATACCCGGCATGGGAAAGGTGTCGATCTGCGCAGCTTCGGCGCGGATCGCCTCGCAAAAGGCGGCCATGTCAACGTGGGGCTCAAGGTTGCCCGAATAGTCGATGTGGAAATGCGGCAAAGTCCCCTCCCGATTCTTTGCGCGTTTATTGTTAACATGTTAAACGTATAATTACTTGCGATGTAAAGTAATATTGTGCACGGTTTACCAACAGCGCCACTCCACGGGCCGGACCAGACAGTTTTATGCCGCACACTAAGCCCCCAAAAACCCTGCCTGCGACGGCGCGATCCTTGCCGATTTCGCTGATGCGCGCCCGTGAAAAGGCGATGGCCCCGATCCGCGAGATGTTGTCGGAAAGCGGGATTACCGAACAGCAATGGCGCGTGCTGCGCGTGCTGTCGGAACACGGGGCGACGGATGCGACGACGCTCGCCGATCGGGCAAGCTTGCTGTACCCCAGCCTGACGCGCATCGCGCAGACGATGAAGGCCAAGGGCATGATCTCGCAAGAGGCCGACACACAGGACCGCCGCCGCCAGTCGATTGCCATCACCCCAGCGGGACAGTCGATCATCGACAAACATGTGGCGCAGTCCACCCGCATCGTCGAGCAGTACAAAGAGAAACTGGGCGAAGAAAACTACGAACAGCTTCTCGATCTGTTGCAGATACTGGCCGAGGCTTAGGCCGCTTCGGGCTTGCCTGCCGCCACAATCCCTTCGGCCACCCACGCATCGAACTTCGCCAGAACCGCCGTGACAAATTCCGCATCATTGATGTGACAGGCAAGGGTATCATGGGACACGTCCTTTGCTGCCAGCCCCGTTTGCGCCGCATCGACAAAGGCCGACAGCCCCTCTGGGTCGTGGGCGGGTTCGCCTGCGCGATCCCATTCCTCGATCCCGTGCAGCGGCAAGAAGAAATGCGTCGGACCCATGGCCGCCGCCAGCCGTGCCACCATTTCCAGTGCAATCTCGGCGCGTTCTTCGGCATTGAACGCGACGCTTTTGATCAGGCGGTTATGGGCGTGGAACGGACGGTCGGCAAAACGCGGCGGGATGTCCTGCCATCCGGCCACATCCATGATGTCGCTTGCCCCCGGTGCGACCAGTTGCGGCGTGCCGGACCGCGCCGCCCCCGTCAGGCGGTCATTGCCCGCGCTTACGACCGATCCGTACATCGCATTCACGAACTCCTGCTGGGAAAAGTCCATCACGCAGGCGAATGCCCCCTCGGACGCAAGCCGTTCAAAGGCCATGCCGCCCATGCCCGTGGTGTGGAACACGGCCACATCATAGCCGCGCGTGCTGAGGGCGGCGTGCAGCGGTTTCATGTATTTCAGGCAAGACGAACCCAGCGAGGTCATCCCGACCATGGGCCGCGCAAAGCTGGGCCGCTCAACCGCGCGCGCCGCACCCAGAACTGCCCCCGCCGCTTGGCTGAGCGATGATTTGCACAAAGGGTTCAAGCCATACAGACCACCCGCCCACAGGATGAACTGCACATCTGCCGCCATCCGGTCTGCCGCGATCAGGGACGAACCGGCCACGGTGGACACGATGTATTTCGGCACGCCAATCGGCAGCGCCGCCGCACAATCCAGCGCCAAATCCGTGCCCATAGTGCCGCCAAGGGCGATCATGCCGTCGAACCTGCCCGCATCAAACATCTGCCGTGTGCTCAGCGCGGCACCGGCGCTCATCTTCTCGAATGCCTCGCCTTCCTCGCCAAGGGCGATCAGCCCGTCGATGGTTTCCCCGACCGCGCCCGCCACATCGTGTTTGGACACATCCGTGGGCGTGCGCGGCGATCCCAGCACGCTCACATCCATGGTCAGGACCGCGCCGCCCTGCCCTTTGATACAAGCGATCAGGTAATCAAGCTCGTCCGCCTTGGTGTCGAATGTTCCGATGACAAGAATGGTTTTGGTCATGCCCGTCTCTCCCCTCAGCCGGTTGGGTGGTGCCGGTTCCGGCCCTGTTGATCCACGCCCTGCGCATGGTTTGGTGGTTGACGCAAAGTGACCGCATTCGGGCGCAGGATGCAATCGCCTGCATGCGCCGCGCGGATTTGGGAGTGTGGTTTCGCAGCACCCGAGCGGGCGGGGACCGTGCAGCCGCGCTCATTGACAAGGCTTGATCCGCGTCGCTAGATCGCCGCGACCTATGAGGAAGTGAGCCCGAAATGACCCCAGAAAAGATCGCCGCCCTTGCCGCACAGCCCGTCGCGCCCGCGCTTCATATCATCGACGGGCAGCGCGTTGCGGCCTCTGACGGCGCGGTGATGGAGGTGATTTCCCCGCTCGACGGTACGGTTCTGACGACGATCCCCGCAGGCACGCGCGCGGATGCAGATGCCGCCGTTACCGCCGCCCGCACGGCCTTTGACGACGGGCGCTGGTCCGATCTGGCCCCTGCGGCGCGCAAGAAAGTTCTGTTGAAATGGGCCGATCTGATCGAGGCGCATGCCGAGGAACTGGCGGTTCTGGGCGTGCGCGACAACGGCACGGAAATCGGCATGGCGCTCAAGGCCGAACCGCATTCGGCGGTTGGCACGATCCGTTATTATGCCGAGGCGATCGACAAAATTTTCGGTGAAATCGCCCCCACTGGCGCGGGCAACCTTGGCCTTGTGCACAAGGAACCCGTTGGCGTAGTGGGCGCGATTGTGCCGTGGAACTTCCCCCTGATGATCGGCACGTGGAAGCTTGGCCCCGCCCTTGCGGCGGGCTGTACGGTTGTCCTGAAACCTGCCGAAACCGCGTCCCTGACCCTTTTGCGCATTGCCGAACTCGCGCTTGAGGCGGGTCTTCCTGCCGGTGTGTTGAACGTGGTGACGGGCGAAGGGGGCACTGTGGGCGCGGCCATCGCGGAAAGCCACGATGTCGACGTTCTGGTCTTTACCGGTTCGGGTGGCACGGGGCGGCGGCTGCTTGAAGCGTCGGCGCGGTCGAACCTCAAACGCGTATTTCTGGAACTGGGGGGCAAGTCCGCCAACATCGTCTTTGCCGACGCGCCCGACCTTGACGAGGCGGCGAAGGTGTCGGCGGCGGGGATCTTCCGCAACTCCGGTCAGGTCTGCGTGGCAGGCTCGCGTATCCTAGTTGAACGATCAATCCACGACGCATTCGTGAACAAGCTCAAGACCCATGCCGAGGCGATGCAGGTCGGCAACCCGCTTGACCCGAAGACCAACGCTGGCGCGATCAACTCCGAACGGCAACTGGCGCAGAACCTCGGCTTTGTCGCACAGGCGGTCAAGGACGGCGCGCGCGTCGTGACGGGTGGCAGCCGCATTCTAGAAGATACCGGCGGGTACTATATGGCGCCGACTGTGGTGACGGATGTGAAACCCGACGACGCGCTGGCACAGGAAGAGGTGTTCGGCCCCGTTGTCGCCGTCATCCCCTTTGATACCGAGGAAGAGGCGCTAGCAATCGCCAACGGCACGAAATACGGGCTGGCCTCGGCCGTGTGGACGAACAACCTGTCACGCGCGCACCGGATGGTGCGCAAGATCCGCGCCGGTGTCGTGCATGTGAACACCTACGGCGGGTCGGACGTGACGGTCCCGCTTGGCGGGGTCAAACAGTCGGGCAACGGGCATGACAAGTCCTTCCACGCATTCGACAAATACCTCGATCTCAAGACCGCTTGGTTCAAGCTTTAGGCCGCTTGGCCCGCGTCATTCGGGGCGCGGGTTGCGCGCGATGCGCAGGGCCTGCGCCAGCACATCCGTGTCGCCGATGTGGTTGGACAGGATCAGGATCAGTCGTGCATTGAGGGCGGCGCTTTCATCGTCGCTCAGACCGTCATGGGCGGCGATCAGCATCTCGTAAAACGCATCCGTTCCCGCGATATTCGGTTTCAGGTTTAAATCGGCCATGGTTTACCCCTTTGCACAGGCGGTGCGCAGCGCGGCGGTCACGGCGCTGGCGTCAAACTGGTCCCAACGTGCCGCCACATGCTGATCAGGCCGGATCAGATAGACCGCCGAGGACGCATCCCCCAAGTAACGCGCCGCCAGACCGCCCGTCGGGTCATCCCACGCACTCAGCGCAAGGCGGGTCACGGTAATCCCGTCATCTTCAAGCCGTTCGGGCGCGTCGGCGTCGATGGTCAGTAGGACAAACCCGTCGCCCAAGTGATCCAGCAAGAACCCCTGCCCCACCGCCGCATCCGGACAGGCACTGCCCACGCGGGCGCGTTCAGGCCCGCCTTGCAAGCTGTCAGGCCCATTCAGCGACAACCCGTCATAGGTGCAAGGCACCGACAAACGGCCCGAATTTACGATTGCTCGCGGAAATTCATAATGTTCGGCCAGTTCCAGCACCGCATTACGGAACACATGGCTGATGTTGGATTTGGGCGTGATGAAATCGGTGGACCGTGTCGAGTTCAGGATATTCTCGTCCGCACCAAAGGCCCGTTCCTCGTGATAGCTGTCAATCAACGCGTCGGGCGCGTAGCCGTTGATGACAAGGCCCAGCTTCCAGCCCAGATTGTCCACGTCCTGCATGCCTGAATTGGCCCCCCGCGCGCCAAAGGGCGATACCTGATGCGCGGAATCTCCGGCAAAGATCACGCGGCCATGGCGGAAATGGTTCATGCGGCGGCACTGGAATGTGTAGATTGAGGACCAGACGATTTCGTAGTCCACATCCGGCCCCAGCATCGCATCCAGTCGGGCGCGAATGTTTTCTTCCTTCAACTCTTCCTTGCGGTCCACATCCCAGCCGATCTGGAAATCAACGCGCCAGATATCGTCGGGCTGTTTGTGCAGCAGGGTCGAGGCACCGGATTTGAAATGCGGTTCGAACCAGAACCAGCGTTCGGTGGGGAACTGCGTGTTCTTCATGGTGATATCGGCGATGAGGAAACTGTCCTCGAACACCCGCCCTCCGAATTCCAGACCCAGCATCCCGCGCAAGGGTGAGGACGCGCCGTCGCAGGCAATTACCCAATCGGCGCTGATCCTGTAGGGGCCATCGGGCGTGGTGATGTCGATGTGGACATGGTCGTCCTGAACATCCACCGCATCGACGCGGTTGCGCCCCCGCACGTCGATGGGCGCGCCCTTGGCCACTTCAGCCTCGATCTGTTCGTGCAGGAACTTTTCGAAATAGGGTTGTTGCAGGTTGATGAAGGCGGGGTAGCGATGCCCGTCCTCGGGCAGGAGGTTGAAGTCATAGATCTGGCGGTCGTCGAAGAACACTTTGCCGAGGTTCCACACCACCCCCTTGTCCACCATGGCCGCGCCGCAGCCATAGCGATGCGCGATCTCAAGCGTGCGTTTGGCGAAGCAGATGGCGCGACTGCCCTGCCCGACCCCTTCGTGATCGTCGAGCAGCACAACCGCAATGCCCTGCCGCCCCAGATCAAGCGCGCTGGCAAGGCCGATGGGGCCACCGCCCACGATGACAACCGGATGGCGCACAGGCTGGTCCGCATCCTGATCAGCGCTGCGCACATAAGGATACAGCTTGAATGCCAGCGAATAGCGGTCTTTCAGCACCTGCGTCTCCTCCCTTGAAACCCATGCCTGTGCGGGCCTTTGGGGACCGCGCGCTGGTACGCCGCGCAGCCCCGATGGCATCAGCCTTGCAGCGCATCCCACATGGCCTGATCGCGTTCGGCGGTCCAGACGCGGGGCGTGTCGATGCCGCGTGCCTCGTCATAGGCGCGGGCCACGTTGAACGGCAGGCAGTGTTCGTAAATCGCATAGTCCGAGAATTTCGGATCGCATTCGGCGCGCACCGCGTCCCATGCCTCTTTCAGCGACCCGCCGCGCGCAGCCACCCGGGCCACGGGTTTATAGGTGCTTTCGATGAAATCCGCCGTGGACATCAGCGCCTTTTCCACCATCTCTTCACCGACCAACGCGTCGCCACGGCCGGGGGCAATTGATTTCGGCTCGAACGCGGCGATGTTGGCAAGGGTGTCGGGCCAGTCCTGATAATGCCCGTCACCGCAATAGCAGGCCGAGTGGTATTCGACGATATCGCCGGTGAACATCACCTCTTGATCCGGCACCCAGACAACCGCGTCGCCTGCGGTGTGCGCGCGCCCCAGTTTCATGATGTCGACGCGGCGCTCGCCCAGATAGACGGTCATCGACTCGCTAAAGGTGGTTGTGGGGCGCGTCAGGCCCGGAATTTCCTCGTGACCGACAAACAGGCGCGGAAAACGGCCGAATTCGCTGTCCCAGTCTTCCTGCCCGCGTTCCTCGACCATGGCGGCAGCGGCGTCCGACATGATGATCTCGCGCGCGCCATAGGCAGACGCGCCCAGCACGCGCACGGCGTGATAATGGGTCAGTACCAGATGGGTAATCGGCTTGTCCGTGACGCTGCGCACACAGTCGATCACCTTGCGGGCCAGCCGCGGGGTTGCCTGCGCCTCGACAATCATAACGCTGTCATCGCCGATAATCACGCCGGTGTTGGGGTCGCCCTCGGCGGTAAAGGCGTAGAGCCCCTCGCCCACTTGGGTGAAGCTGATCTTTTTCTCTTCCATATCCCCTTGGGATGCGAATGCCTTGGCCATGATATTTTCCTTATTCCTGTGCCCAGTCGGGCAGATCCATTGCCGCGCTGATTGTGCCGCTGCATGCGCCAAAGCCGATGCGATACCCATCGCCCCGTGCCGCGCCCCGCAGGGTCAGCGTGTCTCCGTCTTCGAGGAAGCTGCGCGCCTCTCCGGTGTCAAGGGTGATCGGCTCTTTCCCGCCCCAGCCGAGTTCCAGCAGCGCGCCACGACTGCCCTTGTCCGCGCCCGAAATCGTGCCCGAGCCGAGCAGATCGCCCGTGCGCATGGCACAGCCCGACAGGGTGTGATGGCACAGTTGTTGGGCGGCTGAATAATACATCTCAGCGTAGTTGGTGCGCGTGATAACTGTTTCGTCCCCGCCTGCGGGGGCAAGCCCGACCTCAAGGTTGATGTCATAGAGCATCGGCGCGGGTTCGCGCAGATAGGCGAGCAGCGGGCGGTCGCGGTCCGGCGTAGAAGTGCGGAATGGCGCAAGTGCCGCCTTTGTCACGATCCACGGCGAGATGGTCGTGGCGGTTGCCTTGGCCTGAAACGGGCCAAGCGGCTGGTATTCCCACGCCTGAATGTCGCGCGCCGACCAGTCGTTCAGCAGTACATAGCCAAAGATCATGTCGTCGGCCTGCTGCACCGATTGCATGCCCTGCGACGGCGTGCCGACAATCGCCCCAAGCTCCAGTTCGAAATCAAAACGCACCGATGGACCCAGATGCGGCAGCGCATCGTCCGGCCTTTTCAACTGCCCCCACGGGCGCTGGACCTCGGTGCCCGACACCACCACCGACGAGGCACGCCCGTTATAGCCGATGGGGATCGACAGCCAGTTCGGCGGCAGCGCGTTCTCGGCCCCGCGAAACATGGTGCCCACATTGGTCGCGTGGTGTTTTGAGGCATAAAAATCGGTGAACTCTGCCACATCGAACGGCATCAGCAGGCGCACATCGGACTGTTTGACCAGATGCGGTTCGACCTGTGCCCGATGCGCCGGATCGCCCAGCAGATCGGTCAGCCGTGCGCGCAGCGCCGCCCAGACATCCGGCCCCGCCGCCATCACCGCATTCCACGACGGCTGCGCAAACAGCGCCGGATCAAGCCCGTGATCGACCTGCGCCACATCCAGCACCCAATCACCAATGGCCACACCCATACGCGCACCTTGGCCCGCGTCGAACACGCCATAAGGCAGGTTCTGGATCGGGAAATCGGTGCCGCCGCCTTGGGCCGTTTCCACCCAGCTTTGCGCGGTCATCATTTCAATCCCGGTGTGCCGTCGAACTTCTTCTCGATCGTGTCCCAGCAGTCGATGTAGTCGTCCTGCAACGGTGCCTCTTTCGCAGCAAATTCAGTGACATGCTGCGGAAAGCGGGTTTCGAACATGAACGACATGGTGTTTTCCAGCTTGTGCGGGCCAAGGTTACTTTTCGAGGCGCGTTCGAACGCTTCCTGATCGGGGCCGTGCGGCATCATCATGTTGTGCAGCGATATACCACCGGGGGCAAAGCCGTTCGGTTTGGCATCGTATTGGCCGTAAATATTGCCCATCAACTCGGACATGATGTTCTTGTGATACCATGGCGGGCGGAAGGTGTTTTCCGCCACCATCCAGCGTTCGCGGAACAGGACAAAGTCGATATTCGCCGTACCCGCCTGCCCCGATGGCGCGGTCAGAACGGTAAAGATCGACGGGTCGGGATGGTCGAACAGGATCGCGCCCACGGGGCAATAGGTGCGCAAGTCGTATTTATAGGGCGCGTAGTTGCCATGCCACGCCACCACGTCCAGCGGCGATTGCGGAATGGTGGTTTCATGGAACTGGCCGCACCATTTGATGGTCACGGTGCTTTCGACCTCGCGGTCTTCAAAGGCGGCAACAGGGGCCTTGAAATCACGCGGGTTGGCCATGGCATTCGCGCCGATGGGGCCGCGTGCAGGCAGTTCGAACTTCTGGCCGTAATTCTCGCAGACAAAACCGCGGCACGGCCCTTCCAGCACCTCGACGCGGTAGACAAGCCCACGTGGAATGATTGCGATCTCTTTGGGCGCGATGTCAATGATCCCCAGTTCGGTGCAAAACCGCAGGCGGCCTTCTTGCGGCACGACCAGCAGTTCGGAATCCGCCGAGTAGAAATAGGAATCCACCATGCTTTCGGTCACCAGATAGACGTGCGAGGCCATGCCCACCTGCGTGTTCACATCCCCCGCCGTGGTGATCGTGCGCATCCCCGTGATCCAGTTGAGCGGCGTATCGGAATGTTCAATCGGGCCCCAGCGGTACTGCCCGAGGCTGATCGCGTCATCGGACACCGT
This sequence comes from Tateyamaria sp. 7Alg 36, assembly GCF_059882455.1. Taxonomy (NCBI): domain Bacteria; kingdom Pseudomonadati; phylum Pseudomonadota; class Alphaproteobacteria; order Rhodobacterales; family Roseobacteraceae; genus Tateyamaria; species Tateyamaria sp. 7Alg 36. Next base: position 527,299 of record NZ_CM187613.1, read on the forward strand.
CGGGGCCGAGCGCCAGTAAGGCACATCAATGCGCGTATAACGCGCCGAGTGTTTGACCGACGGGCGAATGCGATAGGTCCATGTGCGTTCGGGCGGATGGGCGGTAAAGGCCGTGCCCGACAGTTGTTCGCCATAAAGACCATAGTTGCAGCGCTGCGGACTGTTCATCCCCTGCGGCAGCGCGTCTGGCAGCGCCTCTGTCTCGAAATCATTGCCGAAACCGGGCATGTAACCGGCATGGATCCCGCCAAGGCTGGGTGCGCGTGTCATGGTGTCGGGCAGTGGAAAATCTGTCATCTCGGCCTCCCCCTCTGATGCGATGTCTAACGTCATCTGGATTTGCCAGAACATTTCATTGCAACCGCAATGAAGTCAACAAACTTGTTGCATCTGCAATGAAAACTTATGCAAATATGACGATAACCCGCAAGGCTTGCTGCGGACACAGAAGGCGGAAAAGATCAATGTCACAGCCTAAGCTATTCGACTTGCACAGCTTTACGCCCTACCGACTGGCCGTCGCGGCCGAGAAACTGTCCGACCTGCTGGCCCGCCGCTATCGGCAGGAGTTCGGCATTTCCGTGCCGGAATGGCGCGTGCTGGTGCATCTGACCCAAGCCGACGGCGTGTCCGTGCGTGATATCGAACGCAAGGTCGCGATGGAGAAATCCAAGGTCAGCCGCGCCGCCACGCGGCTTGAGGCCGAAGGCTATGTGCAGAAACGCGTGAACGACCGCGACCGCCGTTTGGTGCATCTGGCGCTCACAGCCAAGGGCCACGCGCTGATGGAAAAGCTGCTGCCCCTTGCCGAAGGATTCCAGCAAGAGATTAACGCGCGGCTGGGCGCAACGCTGCAAGGGTTCGAGGACGGGTTGGATGCCTTGTTAAAGGCAGATCCCTGACCGCCCCCGTGATCCCGCATAGGATAGTTTAGCCGAGGGCGTAGCCTGCCCCGCGCACCGTGCGCACCGGATCGTTTCCGCCATGCTGGGTCAGTGCCTTGCGCAACCGACCGATATGAACATCGACCGTGCGCGTATCGACATATATGTCCCGGCCCCAGACCCGATCCAGCAACTGCTCACGGCTCCAGACACGGCCCGGTTTTTCCATGAACGTGCTAAGCAAGCGGAATTCGGTCGGGCCAAGCTTCAGCTCGGACTCGCCGCGTGTAACCTTGTGGCTTTCGGAATCGAGCACGATGTCGTCATATTCGATCCGCTGGCCCACGGTTGAGGGACGCACGCGGCGCAACTGGCTGCGCACGCGGGCCATCAACTCGATCACGGAATAGGGTTTGACCACATAGTCATCCGCCCCCGTTTCCAACCCGCGCACCTTGTCGACCTCTTCGGACCGCGCCGACAGCATGATGACCGGAATGCTGCGCGTCTCGGGCTTGATCTTGAGACGGCGGCAGATTTCGATCCCCGACAGGTTCGGCATCATCCAGTCCAGAACGATGATATCGGGGGCTTCTTCCTCGATCAGCAGCAATGCCTCTTCCCCGTTCTGGGCGCGGCTGACGGCGAACCCTTCGGCTTCGAGGTTATAAGACAGCACTTCGCGCTGTGCTGGTTCGTCTTCGACGACAAGAACGCGGGGTTGACCGGCGGACATGGCGTGTTCCCTTTATTCAGAGACCGGTTGAGGTCTTGTCGCCCTTGGCGCGCATTTCATCCGGCGTGGTGCCGGTCACCAGATAGACGACCTGTTCGGCAATCGAGGTCACGTGATCGCCCATGCGTTCGATATTCTTGGCAATGAAATGGAGGTGCATACAGGGTGTGATGTTGCGCGGGTCTTCCATCATGAAGGTCAGGAATTCACGGAACAGCGCGTTATACATCTGGTCCACGTCCACGTCGCGGTCGATCACATCCTGCGCCAGTTCGGCATCACGCGAGACATAGGCATCCAGCGCGTCCTTGAGCATACGCTCGACCTCTTTGGCCATGCGGCGCAGCGCGCCCGCGCTGTCGCTGACTGGGGCCATTTGGGACAGAACGCCGGTGCGCTTGGCAAGGTTCTTGGCGTAATCCCCGATCCGTTCGAGGTTCGCGCTGACCTTGATCACCGACAGAACCACGCGCAAATCAACGGCGATGGGCGCACGCAAGGCGATGACGCGGGCGGCTTCCTCGTTGATCAGCTCTTCGAGCGCGTCGATATCCTTGTCGGCCTTGCGCACCTTTTCAGCACGCTCTTCGTCGCGGGTTTCAAGGCTGATCGCAGCCTCGGTGATGGCGTTTTCGACCAGCCCGCCCATTTTCATGATCTGTGCCTGAATGGCCTCCAGATCGCGGTCAAAAGCCGATGCGATGTGTTGGTCTTGCATGGGTGCTCTCCTTAGCCGATCCGGCCGGTGATGTAGCTTTCGGTGCGCGGGTCCACGGGGTTGGTAAAGATCGTGCCCGTTTCGCCGTATTCAACAAGGCTGCCAAGGTGGAAGAACGCGGTCTTCTGGCTGACGCGTGCGGCCTGTTGCATCGAGTGGGTGACGATCACCACCGAATAGTTCTTGCGCAACTCGTCAATCAGTTCCTCGACCTGTGCGGTGGCAATCGGGTCCAGCGCCGAACAGGGTTCGTCCATCAACAGAACTTCGGGTTCGGTCGCCACGGCGCGTGCGATGCACAGACGCTGTTGCTGGCCGCCCGACAGGCCGGTGCCAGGTGCGTGCAGGCGGTCCTTGACCTCGTCCCAGATGGCGCCACGGCGCAGGGACTTTTCAACGATCTCGTCCAGTTCGGCCTTGTTGCGGGCCAGACCGTGGATGCGCGGGCCATAGGCCACGTTGTCATAGATCGACTTGGGGAACGGATTGGGTTTCTGGAACACCATCCCGACCTTGGCGCGCAACTGCACCGGATCGACGCGCGCGTCATAGATGTCCTGATCGTCGATGCGGATATCGCCCGTCACGCGACACACATCAATTGTGTCGTTCATCCGGTTGATACAGCGCAAGAAAGTCGACTTGCCACAGCCCGACGGGCCGATAAAGGCGGTGACGGTCTTGTCTTCGATGTCAACGCTGACATCCTTGATGGCGTGGGTGGTGCCGTAATAGACCTGCACCTGCTTGGCCGAGATCTTGACCTCGTTTGTATCCACGTCTCTCTCCACAATTCTCATGTCATTCATTGGTTCAGCCCCCTTACCAGCGGCGTTCGAACCGGCGTCGCAGCACGACGGCGATCGCGTTCATAGTGATCAGGAATAGCAGCAATATGATGATGCCACCCCATGCTTTTTCGTAAAACCCCGGATCGGCGCGGCTGGCCCAAGTGTAGATCTGGGCCGGCATGGCCGAGTTGGCGTCGGTGAAACCGGCAAGGAAGCCTTCGGGATATTCCCGCGCCACAAAGCCGACCATCCCGATCAGCAACAGCGGGGCCGTTTCGCCAAGCGCTTGCGCCAGTCCGATGATCGTACCCGTCAGGATCCCCGGCATCGCCAGAGGCAGCACATGGTGGAACACCGATTGCATCTTGCTGGCCCCGACGCCAAGGGCGGCATCGCGGATCGACGGTGGGACAGCGGCCAGCGAGGCCCGTGTCGAGATGATGATCGTCGGCAGCGTCATCAGCGTCAGTACCAGACCACCCACAAGAGGGGCCGATTGCGGCAGACCGGCAAACTGGATGAACACGGCCAAACCAAGGATACCGAACACGATGGACGGCACAGCGGCGAGGTTCGAGATGTTCACCTCGATCAGGTCGGTCCAGCGGTTCTTGGGGGCGAATTCCTCAAGATAGATGGACGCGGCGACCCCGATGGGCAGCGACAGGAACAGCACCACCAACATCATGAAGAACGACCCGATGACCGAGGCACCAAGGCCCGCACCGCCGGGGTTGTCCACACCGGAATCCTTGCCGGTGATGAAGTTCCAGTTAAAGGCGCTGTGAATGATACCCGCCTCGTGCAGGGCATCGACAAGGTCCAGATCGCTTTTTTCAAGGAAACGGCTGTCGACGAGTGTGTCGCGTGTGACGCGCCCGTTGAAATAGCCATCCACCCGCGAGGATGCGGCCAGTTCGAAACTGGCAGGCTTGCCCACGCGGGACGGATCGTCGGTGAAGTAAGAGCGGATCGTACTGCCGGGCTTGCCGACAATCCGTTCGATTGCCTTGTCGTCAAAAGCAACTTCCATTCCGCTGGCTTCCAGCTGTGCGCTGAGCGCGCTTACAAAGATGTTCTGATACTCTTTGGTCTTCAGCATCTTGCTTTCGGCGGCCTCGAATTCCTCTTGGCTGAGGGTGAATTCGATATCCATCACCGTCTGCGTAAAGGCCGGAATGCCCGAGCGCAGGATCGAGGTGAACAGGAACACCAGAAACAGCAGACCGACAGCGATGGCGGCCATGCCATAAAAGCGGAACCGTTTCTCGGCGGCATTACGTTTGCGCGTGCGGGCGTCGATCACCGACAGGCTCGACTTTTGCGGCGTTGCGGGGGGCATGCTTGTATCGGTCATCAGTCGTACTGCTCTCTGTATTTGCGCACGATATAAAGGGCGAAGACGTTCAGCCCGAGGGTCAGGACAAACAGGGTCATGCCCAGTGCAAAAGCGACGAGCGCCTCGGGCGAGGCAAAGTCGGCGTCACCGGTCAACTGGCTGACGATCTTGGCGGTGATGGTGGTCATCGCCTCGAACGGGTTCAGCGACAGCCGCGCGGCGGCACCGGCCCCCAGCACAACGATCATGGTTTCACCGATGGCGCGGCTTGCGGCCAGCAGGATCGCACCCACAATGCCGGGCAAGGCGGCGGGCAGGATCACTTGGCGGATGGTTTCGGACTGCGTCGCGCCCAAGCCGTAAGACCCGTCGCGCATCGCCTGCGGCACCGCGTTGATGATGTCGTCAGACAGCGAGGATACGAACGGGATCAACATGATGCCCATCACCAGACCGGCGGTCATTACGGCTGTGCCGCCCGACATCCAGCCAAGGGTTTCCTTGCCGAACAGGCTGACCAGCAGCGGGCCAACCGTCAGCAGGGCAAAAAGGCCGTAAACGATTGTCGGAATACCGGCGAGGATCTCGATCAGCGGTTTGGCGATACCGCGCACGGTGGGGCTGGCATATTCGGACAGGTAGATGGCCGAGAACAACCCGATTGGCACCGCCACGATCAGCGCGATGAGCGAGATGTAGAACGTTCCCCAAAGCAACGGCAGAACCCCAAGGTCCGATGCCCCGCCCCGCCCCGAAAAGCTGGGTGCCCAGTTGGTGCCGAAGAAGAAATCGGCAGCGGGATAGAGCTTGAAGAATTCGATGGTATTGAACAGCAGCGCAAAGACGATGCCGATGGTGGTCAGGATCGCGACCGACGCGGCCAGCATCAGCAGCGCCAGAATGCCGCGTTCCACATAGTTGCGGGCGCGGAAATCGGCAGAGGATTTGGAATAGGCATATGCCGCACCGCCCAAGGCGATCAGCAGTACGATCACGGTCATATAGGTCGCGCCGGTCGCGTTCAGGCTGCGATAGCGTTGCGCGCCACCCAGCACCGCGTCACTGACATCGGACCCAAGCGCGACACCGACCTCGCCCAAAGTGGAGCGCACATCGCTGGAGGCAATCGCGTCAGCCTCCTCGCGCGTCATCGCGCCCTGTTGCACGGCAACGTCCAGCCCTTCGGCCACGCGGCGCACATCGCTCATCACCAGCCCGAGGGAACTGCCTTCGGCAACCACATCGTCCGGCAGGGTCGACAGCACGTTCGAGTTCACAAAATAGGGCTGCGCAAGCAACCACACCAGCAGGACGCCCGCCGCAGGGACAATCGCCCACATGGCGACATTGGCCCCGTAATAGATCGGCAGGGAATGCAGTTTGCGGCGGTCACCGCCCGCACTGGCCAGCGCGCGCTGGCGGCCCAGCACATATCCGGCAACAGCCAGACCGAGGATGATAAGTACGAGCCATGTAAAAGGCATGTCGGCTCCAAGTGTCGCGATATTTGGCAGAATGGTCCGCAGATGGACCGGATGAAACGGGTCGGGGATGGCGTCGACCGCCACCCCCGTTCATGTCAGAGGGTCGCAGCCAATTAGCTGCCGCCGCCCAATGTTGTTTCGGCTTCTACTGCTGCCTGTGTGGCAGACAGTTCAGGGTCAGCCACCAGACCGTAAGCGGCCAGCGGGCCTTCGCCGCCTGCGATTTCGTCAGCGATGAAGAAGGACGCGTATTCCTTCAGGCCGGGGATGACGCCGATGTGCGCTTTCTTCACGTAGAAATACAGCGGACGCGACACAGGGTATTCGCCGGTCGAGATCGTCTCGGTCGATGGCGCAACGCCGCCCATTGTCGCGACTTTCAGCTTGTCTGTGTTGTTCTCGTAGAACGCCAGACCAAAGATGCCGATACCGTTGGGGTTGGCGTCGATGCGTGCCAGTGTTTCGGTGTAGTCACCGTCGATGTCGACCGATGCGCCGTCCTGACGGACGTCGATGCAGGTATCTTCGGCGTCGTCTTCGGACATGCCCGATTCAATCATCGCGGCCAGTGCGCCTGTGTCTTCACAGCCTTGCAGCAGCACTTTGTCTTCGAACACTTCGCGTGTGCCGTGCTTGGTGCCGGGGATGAAGGCAACGATGTCTTCGGCAGGCAGGTCGGCGTTGAAGTCGGCCCACTGTGCGTGCGGGTTGTCAACGATTGCGCCGTCTACCAGCACTTTGGAACCCAAGGCGTTGAAGATGTCGGCAGGTTCGAACGCGGTGTAGTCGGGACCGTTTGTTTGCGAGGCGAAAACGATGCCGTCATAGCCGATGCGTACTTCGATGATGTCGGTCACGCCAGCTTCGGCGCAGGCCTTGATCTCTTTGTCGCGGATTTTGCGCGAAGCGTTGGCCACGTCGATTGTGTTCTCGCCGACGCCTTCACAGAAACGCTTGAGACCGGAGGAAGACCCACCAGATTCCACAACCGGTGTCGGGAAGTCGAAGTTGTCGCCAAAGGCTTCGGCAACGATGGACGCATAGGGCAGAACGGTAGACGAACCGGCAACCTGTACCTGATCACGGGCAACAGCAGTGGTCGCTGCCATTGCGGACAGGGCCAGTGCGGAAGTGGAAAGTTTGACAAAGGACATGAATGTCTCCTGTTAAGCAGTGATGATGATCCCCCCCTCGGGAACCTTGTCGCCCGTCTACGGGTGTCGCGCGATGCTTTTGTGACACTTGCGTAACAGTTTTATGACAGCGGCAGATTCATCGCCTGCTTAGGCGGAATTTTCCTGAATCGGCAGGATAACGGTAAAGGTCGCGCCCTCGCCAAGGGTGCTTTCCACCCGCAACCGCCCGCGATGGCGGTTGATGATGTGTTTGACGATGGCAAGGCCAAGGCCCGTGCCGCCCAAGGCGCGGCTGCGGTGATCGTCGCTGCGATAAAAGCGTTCGGTCAGGCGCGGCAGGTGGACGGGGTCGATTCCGGGGCCATAGTCGATCACTTGCACCCGTGCACCGGCGGTGCGCAGGGCGGGTTCGCGCGCACTGGTGGTCAGGCGCACAGTCAGACGCCCGCCCGCGCCACCATATTTGATGCCGTTTTCGATCAGGTTGGTGAAAACCTGTTTCAGCTGGTCCGCATCGCCGTTCATCCGCACCGGATCATCCGGCAGATCGACCTCTAGTTCCACATGCGCCTCGTCCGCCAGATGACGCAGGGTGCGCAGGGTCGAATCGATCACATCGTTCAGCACAACACTTTCGGTGGGGCGCACCCGTTCGTCGCCCTCTACGCGGTTCAGCGACATGAGGTCACCCACCAGCCGGTTCATGCGCTCGGCCTCGTCCTGCATGATGTCCAGAAACCGGATCGAGGCGGCGCGATCCTCGCGCGCAGGGCCCCGCAGTGTCTCGATAAATCCCATGAGCGCGGTCAGCGGCGTGCGCAACTCGTGGCTGACATTGGCTACGAAATCGCGCCGCATCTGCCCCGCCTGCTCCACATCTGTAATGTCTTCGAACACCAGAATGGCCACCCCTGCCCCGTCCGCGCCCACATCGGGTGCGGCGCGACAACTGACGCGAAAGGTTGTGTCCTGCGCGCCGTCATTGGCCAAATAGGACGTGCTGCGCGCGCGCCCGTCGCCAAGCGTCGCCTCGATCGCGTCCACAATCCCGGGCTGGCGCAGCATGGTCACATAGTTGCGCCCGATGCTGTGCTGCCCGATCAGGGTCAGGGCCTCTGTATTGGCGGCAATGATCCGTTCCGAGGCGTCGATGGCCAGTGCAGGCAGCGGTAACGCCGCCAGAACGGAGTCCAGTACAGTCGTGCCCATGACAGACCCCTTTTAGGTGGTTGCCGCCTCGACAGCGCGGGTGAACACCTCGCAAAGGGCATCCGGATCCTCAAGGCCGACCGAGACGCGGAAGAACCCTTCGGACATGCCCAGTTCGGCGCGGCTTTCCGGCGTCAGGCCCCGATGCGAGGACGAGGCGGGATGCGACAACGTGGTGCCCACATCGCCAAGTGTCGGCGCAAAGCTGAGGCCCTCGGCACCGCGGGCCAGCGCGTTGGCGGCGGTACGGGTCGTTTCCGTCAACTCAAAGCTGACCATGTTGCAATACTGCCCCTTCAGCAGCGTCTGCGCGCGGCTGTGATCGGGGTGGTCGTGGCGTGCGGGGTAAAGAACGCGCTTTACACCGGGCAGTGTCGCAAGGTGATCGGCCAGACGTTGCGCCGTGGATTGCGCACGTTCGAACCGCAGCGCAAAGCTGAGCATGCCGCGTTCCGCAAGCCAGCAGTCAAACGGGCTGGGCGTCATGCCGGACGTCACCGTGAACACGCGCAAACGGTCGTTCAGCGCCGCATCCTTTGCTGCGACATAGCCAAGCATCACATCCGAGTGCCCCGCCAGCAGCTTCGTGACCGAATGGATCACAACATCGGCGCCGAAATCAAAGGCACGGAAGGCACGCGGGGTTGTGAACGTGTTGTCCACCACCAGAAGCACGCCTTTTTCCTTGGCCAGCGCTGACAGGCCCAGAATATCGGCCACGCGCAGGGTCGGGTTCGACACGACCTCAACCAAAATCAGCTTGGTCTCGGGGCGGATCGCGGCGCGCACGGCGTCGATATCACCGGGATCGACGAGGGTTGTCTTGATGCCCAGACGCGGCAGGTCTTCGGACATCATGCGCATGCTGCGCCCGTAGAGCTGGTTGCCACCGATCACGTGATCGCCCGACTGGGTCAGCCCCAGCAGCACGGCAGACACCGCCGCCATGCCGGATGCGGTCATCACGCCCATATGCGGCGCGCTTTCCATGGCGTCGATGGTCCGCGCCACCACATCGGCGTTCGGGTGCCCTTCGCGGCTGTAGGTATAGCCGTGCAGACCGCCCTCGTATTGCGCGTCCAGCATGTCCGGCGTTTCAGAGGCGTACACCACCGACGGCGACAGGGGGGTGGCCACGGGGCGCGAGGCGCTTTCCGGCAGTGGCACGGGGCGCATGATCGAACCGATTTCGTTTTTCATAAAAAGAGTACTTTCCTTAAGCTGCCAGAGCGGCAAGCGGCGTTGTCGTCAGGCCGGTCCGTCGCATACGGTCATCGTATCGCGGAACCGGCGCATGTTTTCCTGATAGTGCAAGGCAGAGGCGCGCAGGCGCTGGATGGCGTCCTCGTCCAGCGGGCGCACGACCTTGGCAGGCATGCCCATCACGAGCGACCCGTCAGGGATTTCCTTGCCCTCGGTCACTAGCGCCCCTGCCCCGATCAGGCAGTTCTTGCCGATGCGCGCACCGTTCAGCACGGTCGCACCCATGCCGATCAGCGTGTTTTCACCGATGGCGCAACCATGCAGCATGACCTTGTGCCCGATGGTACAGCCCGCCCCGATGGTCAGTGGGAAACCGGCGTCGATGTGCATGACGCAGTTTTCCTGCACATTGGTGCCTTCACCGATGCGGATCACCTCGTGATCGGCGCGAATTGTGCAACCGAACCAGACACTTGCGGCGCGTTCCAGAACCACTTTGCCGATCAGGTTGGCATCCGGTGCTACCCACGTGTCCTCGGCAATTTCGGGGGCGTCATCGCCCAAAGCATACAGGGTCATTTCAACTCCTCGAACTCGGTCTGAAGCTTGCGCACATGGTCCGTCAGGTCGGGCTGCTGCAACCGGCGCAGGCGCGTGGCCTCGACAATGGTTTTCAGCTTTGCCTCGGTCTGGTCAAGGTCGTCATTCACCAGCACGTAATCGTAGCCGCCCCAGTGGCTGATCTCGTCCCAGCTTTTGAGCATGCGGCGCGCGATTGTGTCCGCGTCGTCCTGCGCCCGGGTTTCCAGACGGCGGCGCAACTCGGCAATCGACGGCGGCAGGATGAAAATGGACAACGTGTGTTGGCCAAGGGACGAATTGGTGATCTGCTGCGCACCCTGCCAGTCGATGTCGAACAGCACATCGCGCCCGCTGTCGATGGCGGCCTGCACCGGGCCCTTGGGCGATCCGTAGAAGTTGCCGAACACATGGGCGTGTTCCAGCATCTCGCCATCGCTGACCTGTGCCTTGAACTCTTTTTCGGTGATGAAATGGTAGTGTTCGCCATCAACCTCGCCCGTGCGCGGTGCGCGGGTCGTGGCCGAGACCGAGAACGCCAGATCATTATCCCAAGCGCGCAGCCGTCCGGCCAGCGTGCTTTTGCCCGCCCCTGAAGGGGACGACAGAATGATCAGCAATCCGCGCCGCGTAGGTGTCGTTTCGGTCATCTTTTATTCCACGTTCTGAACTTGTTCGCGCATCTGGTCGATCAGGGCCTTAAGCGCGAGACCAACGCGGGTCAGCTCTGCGTTCTGGGCCTTGGCGCAGAGGGTGTTGGCCTCGCGGTTGAACTCCTGCATCAGGAAATCCAGCTTGCGCCCCACACTGCCGCCGGTGTCGAGCAAGGCACGCGCCGCAACGATATGGGCGTGCAGGCGGTCGATTTCTTCGGTCACGTCGGCCTTGACGGCCAGCAGGGCAAGTTCCTGCGCCACGCGGTCGGGATCGGCCCCGTCGGTGTTGTCCAGAACGCGGGCAAGGTTGTCCTTGAGGTTCTGCGCCACTTCATCACGGCGGTCAGCGGCCAAAGTCGTGGCTTCTTGCGTCAGGGATGCCATTTCATCCAGTTGCCCGCTCAGCACCTTGTGCAGCGCCGCCCCTTCGGACAGGCGCATGGCGTCGAACGCATCCAGCAGCGCGGGCAATTCAGCCAGCAATGCAGCGCGCAGCGGGGCCGGATCATCTGCGGTCACGCCCTGTTCCAGCACGCCGCGCATCATCGCAATGTCGCTGGCGCGGGACGGCGCAAGGGACAGGCCGTGTTCCATCGCTTCGGCCTCGATCTCAAGCAGCAGTTGCACGGAGGCTTTCATTTGCGCGGTGTTCAGTGTGACCGACGCGGTTGCATCCTCGCGGTTGATGCGCAGCGACAGGGTGACATTGCCGCGTTTCGCCCGCGCCTGCACCAGCGGTTTCAGCGCCGCCTCAAGCCCGTCGATCCAGTCTGGCACGCGCAGGCGCACGTCCAGCCCTTTGCCATTCACGCTGCGGATGTCCCAAGACCAGCGATGCACGTCCAACGCCCCCGATGCCGCCGCAAAGCCGGTCATGGAGCGCAATTCATGTCCTGTCGATTTTTGTGTCATGCCTTGCGTTTAGGGTGTCGCAAACGCTTGGGCAAGCCAAAGCCTGCCCGCGATGCACCCACCAACCTGTTAACCAACAGTAAACTTCACGCCTCAAATTTCCTAAAATTTGGTCCATATTGAACGGAACACGAGCCACGATCCGCCGGTTTATTTGGAAACCCAGAGCGATGAAGAGATGCACAAGATGGACAAATCACCCCACAGCCCTCACAATATCCTCGATATGACAGAGTTTCGCCCAGAGGCTGGCTATTCCGCGATTTCCCAGGTCGAGGCCTATTGGGAAGCGTTGCGCGGCGCGCGCCTGATGCCCAAGCGGTCAGAGATCGACCCCCGTGGGATCGAATCCGCCCTCGAATACACCTTTGTTCTGGAACGTATCGCGCCTGGCATGGCGCGTATCCGCATTGCGGGCAGCCAAGTGGGTGATCTGATGGGAATGGAGGTGCGCGGCATGCCGTTGACCTCGCTCATCACCCCGCCCGGACGGCGTCAGATCAATGACCTGCTTGAGGAAGTGTTCCAGCGCCCCGCCACCTGCGAAGTGCGCCTGAATGCCGAAACCACTGCGACCAAGCCACCGCTTGACGGACGACTGATGCTGTTGCCGCTGAAAAGCGACCTTGGCGATGTGAGCCGCATCTTGGGTTGTCTGGTCGCAAGGGGCGAGATCGGCCACGCGCCGCGCCGTTTTGATGTGGTTGGCGCAAAGATACGGGCGATTACTGCTCAGACGGGCGCGCCCACGACCCTGCCTGTGGCCCCTGTGCCTGCCCGCGATGTGCCGCCCGAAGCGCCGAGCGCCAAGGCAGACGGGTTTGCCGAACCATCGCGACCGTTCAAGACGCGCACACCGCGCCCCGATGTGCCTTACCTACGCGTTGTGCAGTCTGACGACTAGAACGCTGCACAGCGCCCCGAAACGCAAAACGCGCGCGCCATTCCGGCACGCGCGTTTTTTTTGTGTCTTAAGGGCTGCCGGCCTTAGCTGGCAGCGCGGTCCGCACGACGGGCATCGCGCATGTCCGACAGTTCCTCGGCCACGAGGAAGGCCAGTTCCAGCGATTGCGACGCGTTCAGGCGCGGATCGCACGCGGTGTGGTACCGGTCGCTCAGATCCTCGTCCGTCACGGCGCGCACGCCGCCGGTGCATTCGGTCACGTCCTGTCCGGTCATCTCGAAATGCACACCACCTGGAATGGTGCCTTCGGCGGTGTGGACGCCAAAGAATTCGCGCACTTCACGCAGCACAGAATCGAAGGGCCGCGTTTTGTAGCCAGTCGAGGATTTGATCGTGTTGCCGTGCATCGGGTCGCAAACCCATGTCACGTTGGCACCTTCCTCACGCACGGTGTTGATCAGGCGTGGCAGGTGTTCACCCACCGAACCCGCACCGAAACGGGCGATCAGCGTCAGGCGGCCCGCTTCGTTTTCTGGGTTCAGCTTGGCCATCAGCGCCTTGAGGTCTTCGGACGTCATGGTTGGGCCGCACTTGAGGCCAATCGGGTTCAGCACACCGCTGGCGAATTCCACATGCGCGCCGTCAGGCTGACGCGTGCGGTCCCCGATCCAGACCATGTGGCCCGACCCTGCCAGCCATTTGCCAGAGGTGGAATCAAGACGGGTCAGCGCCTCTTCATATTCCAGCAGCAGGGATTCGTGGCTGGTGTAGAACTCGACCGAGGAGAATTCATGCGTGGTGTCGGCATCAATGCCTGCCGCCGCCATGAAGTCGATCGTATCCTGAATGCGGTTGGCGATTTCCATGTATTTCTGGGTTTCCGCCCCTTCGGCAAAGCCCAAGGTCCACGAATGCACGTGGTGCATGTCGGCAAAACCGCCCGTCGAAAAGGCACGCAGCAGGTTCAGCGTTGCCGCCGCCTGTGTGTAGGCCTGCAACATCTTCTTGGGGTCGGGAATGCGCGCTTCGGGGGTGAAGTCCAGCTCGTTGATGATATCACCACGGTAGCTGGGCAGTTCCACACCGTTCACGGTTTCGGTCGGCGCCGAGCGCGGCTTGGCGAACTGGCCCGCCATGCGCCCCAGCTTGATCACCGGTACTTTGGCGCCATAGGTCAGCACCATCGCCATTTGCAGCATGACCTTGAACGTGTCGCGGATGCCATCCGCGCTGAACTGGTCAAACGCCTCGGCGCAATCGCCGCCTTGCAACAGGAACGCATCCCCGCGGGACGCATCGGCAAGGTGCTTTTTCAAGCGGCGGGCTTCGCCTGCAAAAACCAGCGGCGGATATTTCGAAAGCTGCGCCTCAACCGCGTTCAGGGCCGCAGTATCGGTATAATCGGGCATCTGTACCCGGGGCTTGGCGCGCCAGTCAGATTTTGTCCAATTGCTCATCGTCTCTCTCCGCAAAAAAGTGTTGGCGGTAACGCCGCCGAAACCCTCTATACAAAAGGCATCTCGGCATGGCCATATCACAAATGCGCCCTCTTGACGTCGCTTATGGCGCGTGCACAAACTGCGCGTCATGCGGAACGGCGGCAACCTTGCGACCTGTCTCTGCCAGCTTAGGATCATTGCCGCGATGTCTATGACGCGTCACGCCACACGGACCCAACCCGAGGTCGACAAGCCCAAGCGCTATGTTTTCGTTCTGTTGGAAAATTTCACACTGCTGTGTTTCTCGGCCGCGCTGGAAAGCCTGCGGATCGCCAACCGTATGGCGGACAAGGAACTTTATACGTGGCGTATCATCGGTGAAGGCGGCGATGTGGCCTTTTGCTCGGCTGGAACGGGGTTCAAGCTGGACGGTGATCTGGACGAGATCGGGCGCGATGACACGATCATGGTGTGCGGCGGCATCGACGTGCAATCCGCCACCACCAAGAAATTGCTCGGCTGGCTGCGCCGTGAGGCGCGCAAGGGCGTGCCGGTGGCCGGTCTGTGCACGGCGGCCTTTTCGCTGGCCAAGGCCGGTTTGCTGGACGGCAAACGCGCCACGACCCATTGGGAAAATCAGGACAGCTTTGTCGAGGAGTTCCCCGAGGTCGAGTTGACCAAGTCGGTTTTCGTCATTGATGACAAGAGGTTGACCACGGCGGGTGGCACATCGTCGATTGATCTGATGCTGAAACTGATTGCGGACGACCACGGTGAACAGATCGCCAGTGCCGTGGCGGACCAGCTTATTTATTCCTCGATCCGGACCGATCAGGATACGCAGCGCCTGTCGGTGCCGACCCGTATCGGCGTGCGCCATCCCAAGCTAAGCCAAGTCATCCAGATCATGGAACAGAATATCGAGGAACCGATCAGCCCGTCGATCCTTGCCCAAGATGTGGGTATGTCCACGCGCCAGCTTGAACGCCTGTTCCGCCGCTATCTCAACCGCTCGCCCAAGCGGTATTACATGGAATTGCGGTTGCAAAAGGCGCGCAACCTGCTGATGCAGACGGATATGAGTGTGATAAACGTGGCCCTCGCCTGCGGCTTTGCCTCGCCTTCGCATTTCTCGAAATGCTACCGCGCGCATTATGACACGACGCCCTATCGCGAACGTGGCACCCATGCCACGCGGCTGTCGATCTAGGCCGAAAATGCCCCGAATTTGCCTTTGAACGCGCCTATACCCGCCGGATTGGGCGGATAAGGCACGCGGACCATGACCCGTTTTTGTTCAGATATGACGCGCCACATGCGCCTGTTCGAGTTGATCCGCCAGCAAAACCTTGCGCTGATGCGGGCGCGGCGGGCCACTATGGCCGATGCGCCCGTTCCGGCGGCAGTACTGGACAGGATTGCCGCCCAAGCGGTGCGGTCGCTGTTGGCGCGGGCCTAGGTTATCCGCGCCGCTTTGCTCTTTTTTAAAAGGTTTGGGGTTCAGTGGGCGGTATGACACGTCCCGCCCCTGCCCCGTCTGCCGAGCTGCCCCGCCATCACCGCGTCTTTGCCTTGCTGCGCCACCAAGGGATGGGCCGCGACCGTGCTGTCGATCCGCCAGACGAACGACAACGCGCCGCACAGGTCACGGCATTCCAGACCTACGCAATCACATCGCTGCGCCGGTCAGTCCCGTTCGGGATCGGCGCGGAAACCGGTGGCGACCACAAATTTCTCTGAACTGTCGGCGCGCGACGCAGGCGGTTTCACATTCGCCACTTTGGTAAACCGTTGCTTGAGCAGTTTTTGAAGCGACCCTTCGGCCCCGCCTGCCAGCGTCTTGGCGACAAAGGTGCCACCGTCTTCCAGCACGTCAAAGGCGAAGTAAGCCGCCGCTTCGCACAGGGCGATGATGCGCAAGTGGTCGGTCTGTTTATGCCCTGACGACGATGCAGCCATGTCCGACATCACCACGTCGGCCTTGCCGCCCAGCCATTCCTTAACCTTGAGGTCGGCATCGTCTTCCATGAAATCAAGCTGGTGCAATTCGCAGCCCGCAATCGGCTCCATCTCCTGCAAGTCGATGCCCAGAATGGTGCCCACAGCCTTGCCCGAGCGTTCGCCCAGCACGTTGCAGCGTTTTACCGCCACCTGACACCAGCCACCCGGTGCCGCGCCAAGGTCGACAATCCGCGCCCCCGGCACGAGAAAGCGGAACTTGTCGTCGAGTTCGAGGATCTTGTACGCCGCCCGCCCGCGATAGCCTTCGGCCTGCGCGCGTTTGACATAAGGATCGTTCAACTGGCGTTGCAGCCAGCGGGTCGAGGACAGCTTGCGCCCGCGCGCGGTCTTGACCTTGACCTTCAGGTCGCGCTGTCCGCGACCGGATGTGTTTTTGCCTGTCGGGGTCTTGACCACGGTACTCACCTTATTGCTTGCATTTCTGCGATAGCGCGCCGGCGCGCGCGCTTCAAGTTCCCAACCCATATGGGATGGATCGGCGTAGGTACAATCTTGCCTTCGCGTTTGCAATCAGACCGATTGGTCCTCAAGCACACCATCCGCACTCATCTGCGCATAAAGCAGACCCTCGCGCAGACCACGGTCGGCCACGGACAACCGGTCGGTCGGCCAGCAGCGCATCAGTGCCTGCAGGATCGCCGCGCCCGACATGATCAGCGCGTGACGGTCCGAGCCGATACGCGGATCGGCACGCCGCCCGCCTGGCCCCATGTTCAGGTATGACCGGATCACCGCGTCGATCTGCTGGGACGACATGCGCAGCCCATCCACCTTGGTGCGGTCATAGCGTTTGAGGCCCAGATGCGATGCCGCAACCGTTGTGACCGTGCCGGAGGTGCCGACGATCTGGAAACGCTCGGTCGGTTCGGTGGCGTGATAAGGAGAGAAATCGGCGAGGTTTTCTTCGAAAAACCAGCTCATCAGCGCGAAACGTGCGGCATCGTCTTCCACGTCGTTGAACTGTTCGCGCAAGGTCGCCACGCCCAAAGGTACACTAATCCAGTCGACCACACGCGCCTCGGGCACGTCGCTCACCGCCTTGATGAACCCCGAATGCAGCCGCATGATCGCCTGCGGGCGGTCCATATTGGGCACTTTGGACAGGTCGATCCACACCAGTTCGGTGGACCCGCCCCCGATATCCACCACCAGCAGGTTCTCGGTCTTGGGGCTGACCAGCGGCGCGCAAGAGATCACGGCAAGGCGCGCTTCTTCCTCGGTTTCGATGATGTCGAGGCGCAGGCCGGTCTCGCGGTGCACGCGTTCGATGAAATCACGCGCATTGACCGCGCGGCGGCAGGCTTCGGTTGCGACCAACCGCATCCGCCGCACCTTATGCCGCTTGAGTTTTTGCTGACAGATCCGCAGCGCCTGTACTGTGCGCGTCATCGACCCGCGGGACAATTTGCCCGAGCGTTCGAGGCCAAGCCCGAGTTGCACGGATTTGGAGAAACTGTCGACAACATGAAACCCCGCACCGCGAGGCTCGGCTATCAACATACGACAACTGTTCGTGCCCAGATCCAGCGCGGCATAAAGCTCGGGCGATCCGGGGGCACGTGGCACGGGCTGACCCCCCTGATAGGGAGGCCGGATGTTTGTCGCGCCCGCACCATGGGGACGCTTTGGCGCCATCTTGCTGCGCCTTTCATATCGAGTTGAGAAAACGATAGGTCGTTGAGCGCGCTGGCGCAAGTGGCTAGGCGCGCATCAATGCGACCTTCACCTCACGCACACTGGAACGGGTTGGTGAAATAGGCCCGCAGATGGCTGTATTCGTCCTTAAGCCGTGCCGCCAACACCCGATGGGTTTCCGGCTTCAGATCATCCAGTGTCAGCTTCGCATCCGATGAATTGAAATGCGGCACACGCACCTCGCGGTTCAAATGCGTGCTCAGATCGTCTTGCAGCGCCGAAATCTCGCTGGTGCGGTAGACGCGGCTATAGCGGCCCAGATCGGCCCCGACAAAGATGGATGTGGGCAAAGCATGGTGTTTGATCGACGACGCCACAGCAATGTACGGGCTGAGGTTCTGGAAAAAGTAATCCGGATCGGGATCGGCAGGCAGGTTGACGCGACCGTGCTTGATCTTGCGGCAATTGTGCAATTCGCGCCGGGCGACGACGCGGTTGGTATAGACCGCGAGCAGCCTTTTGAGCGGATCGCGCACGACGGTGAACCGGAAATGGTCCTGCACATGACGCCAGCGGTGCTGGCGGAACCGCTGTGTGGGGTAAATCCTGTGCACCTCGCGCTGTTCGAATTTGGCGGGGTCTGATTTGGGCTGCTCGGGGTCTAGGGATGCGAGGGTCGCCTTAATTGACGAACAAGCCGCTTTGGGCACGGCCATATAGGCCAGCCGCGCTGTGTCTACTCGAATTACCATGTTCCTGCTCAATGTTTTTATGAGTTTTTTTCAGCTTACCGCACATCGGCTTTCCGGCCAGACATCGCTACATCATTTGTATGGTGCTGTTGCCAAAGCGACTCACCTTTGTGCGACAGGTCGCAACGGCGCGCGGTTCTGTCGAAAACATGCCGTGCGCAACCAATCTCGTGCCGTAACACAAAGGCACGGCTAACCGGAGGAATCACATGCCCGACGTAACTATCGTTTACTGGCGCGACATCCCTGCGCAGGTGATCGTGGGCAAAGGCCGTCGCGGTGCAAAGCGTCAACTGGCCGAACGGTTCGAACAGGCAATCGACCGCGCTGCGATGAAAGTGAATGCCAAGGATGCCGATGCCTACCTTGCCGAATGGCGCAAGGCAGATCCCTACCCCGTCGAAGGGGAGCAGTCCGCCGTGGCCGAGGCCGAAGCGCTGCGCCTTGAGGCGGAATATGACACGGCGCGCATCAAGGCGCTGATTGACAACGAAGGGTGGGCCTGACCCCTACCCTCTGATACGCGAAAGGTGCCGCCATGGCGTTGCTGAACTTCAAAAAGGACGCAAGACAGGACGGCGCTGTCGTCCCCGGTGTACACAGTCCCGAGGTCGAGGCGTTCTTGCAGGGATATTCCATCGAAGTGATGCCGCGCACGGCCCAGAAGGTCGAGGATTTCCGCGCCCTGCTGCCCGTTGGCACACGCGTCTACATCGCCCATATTGAAGGCACCCCGATTGAGGATATGGTGGCCACCGCCGCGCGCCTGAAGGCCGAAGGCTATCCGGTGATGCCACATTTTCCCGCCCGCATCATCAAGGACAAGGCGACGCTGGTCGACTGGATCGCCCGCTATCAGGGTGAGGCGGATGTGGATCAGGCGCTGCTGCTTGCTGGTGGTGTGGACACGCCGCATGGCGACTTTGACTCTTCGATGCAACTTCTGGAAACCGGCGCCTTCGATGCGGCAGGGTTCAAGCGTCTGCACGTCGCTGGCCACCCCGAGGGCAACAAGGATATCGACCCTGACGGCGGGCTGGCCAATGTAGATGCGGCGCTGCGCTGGAAACAGGATTTCTCGACCCGCACAGATGCGAAAATGGCCATCGCCACGCAGTTCGCCTTCGAGGCCGCGCCGATCATCGCGTGGGCCGACAGCCTCAAGGCGGCGGGCATCGACCTGCCCATCCATATCGGCATCGCCGGTCCGGCCAAGTTACAAACCATGATCAAGTTCGCCATCGCATGCGGCGTGGGCCCGTCCTTGCGCGTGCTACAGCGCCGTGCGAAGGATGTGACCAAATTGCTCACCCCGTTCGAGCCGACCCAAGTGATCGCGGATCTGGCCGCGCACAAGGCCGCCAATCCCGACTTTAACGTCACCCATGTGCATTTCTTCCCCCTTGGCGGGATCAAGACCAATGCCAACTGGGCCATCGAAAACGGCGGCGCTTCTGCCGTCCCCGCAAATGTCTAAAAGGACCTGACCGCTTTATGGTACGCACGATCGTCGAATCCAAAACGAAAACAGCCATCATCGGCTTTGACCAACCGTTCTGCGTGATCGGAGAGCGGATCAACCCCACGGGCCGCAAGATCCTGAACGAAGAGTTGGAGCGCGGCGATTATTCCCGTGTGGAGGCAGACGCGCTTGCGCAGGTCGCCGCTGGGGCCACGATGCTGGACATCAACTCGGGTGCCGTATTCTCGAACAAAATGGCCGAAGACCCGCGTTATGCCGACAACAACTTTGTCGAGCCGACCTTGATGAAAGAACTGGTCAGCCGCGTGCAGGCCATTGTCGACATCCCGCTGTGCATCGATAGCTCGGTACCCGGCGCGCTGGAAAACGGCCTTGCCGCTGCCGAAGGGCGTCCGCTGCTGAACTCCGTCACGGGCGAGGAAGAGCGTCTGGAACTGGTGCTGCCGCTGGTCAAGAAATACAACGTACCTGTGGTGGCGATTTCGAACGATGACACCGGCATTTCCGAAGACCCCGATGTGCGCTTTGCCGTGGCAAAGAAGATTGTCGAACGTGCCGCCGATTTCGGCATTCCGGCCCACGATATTGTCGTCGATCCGCTGGTCATGCCAATTGGCGCCATGGGCACGGCGGGCTTGCAGGTCTTTACCCTTGTGCGCCGTCTGCGCGAGGAACTGGGCGTGAACACGACCTGCGGTGCGTCCAACATCTCGTTCGGGTTGCCGAACCGTCACGGCATCAACAACGCGTTCCTGCCCATGGCGATGTGCGCGGGCATGACCTCGGCCATTATGAACCCTGTCGCACTGCCCGTCGGCGCCACCAAGATCGCCGAAAAGCGTGCCGAAGTGGCCGCCGCCGGTATCGTGCTGCCTGACGATATGGACGACGAGGCCTTTGTGAAAATGTTCGGGCTCGGCTCGACCAAGCCGCGCGCTGGCAAGGAGATGGAGGCGATCCGCGCTGCCAACTTCCTGACGAACAACGACGAAGGCGGCGGCGAGTGGATCAAATTCAACCGCGTGGCCCCCAAGGCAGGTCAGGAGGGGCGCGGGCGTGCAGGCCGCACCGGCGGACGCCGTCGCGCATAACGCACTGATTTTCGATTGAAATAATGAACCCGCGCCCTGAACCGGCGCGGGTTTTTTCATGACTAGCGCCCGTCACGGAAAAAAATCCAACCGCGATGCGCCGCCGGTAACGCCGTCTTAACGCACCGTCCGCTACATCCGTTCGTGATTGTTCTGCGGAGGCTCGGGTCATGAAAACTGGAATGCATTTTTGGCGTATGGTGCAGTATGCCTGATGCCATCGCTTTGCCCGCCCGCTTGGACGCAACGGCCCTCAAACAGCTCTTGGATGACCTGACAGCGGCGGTGGGCGCCAAGGCGATCCAGATCGACGCCGAACAGGTCAGCCATTTTGGCGCATTGGGTGCGCAGATGATCCTTTCCGCCGCCCGCGATGTACGAAACGCCGGTGGCAGTTTCGACATGGTGAATCTTGGCACACGGGCGCAGGATCAACTGGATGCCATGGGCCTGTCTGCCGATATGCTGGTGGAGGATCGCGGATGAGCCTTCAAGTACTTGCCGTGGATGACAGCCGCACCATGCGGGATATGATCCGCTTTGCCTTGGAACCTGCCGGTTTCACCGTCCATACTGCCGAGGATGGTGTGCACGGGACCGAGGTTCTGGCCAATACCGCACCGGATGTCATCATTACCGATATCAATATGCCGCGGATGGACGGGTTCGGCTTTATCGACGCCGTGCGCGAACATGGCGATCATGCCTCGACCCCGATCCTCGTGCTGACGACCGAGGCCGCGCCGGAACTCAAGATGCGGGCGCGCAATGCCGGTGCCACAGGCTGGATCGTCAAGCCGTTCGATCCGGCCAAGCTGGTCAAAGCCCTGCACATGGTCGCGGGGTAGAAACAGCCGATGTCCCCCCCTGATCCCATGGCCGAAATCAAAGCGTCCTTCTTCGTGGAATGCGAGGAGTTGCTGGAATCCATGCAGGATGGCCTGCAACAGATGGACGACGAAACCGCCGACAGTGAAACCATCCACGTGGTCTTTCGCGCCGTACATTCGATCAAGGGCGGCGCGGGCGCGTTCGGGCTGGAAAATCTGGTGCGCTTTGCCCACCGGTATGAAACCACGCTGGATAATGTGCGCAGTGGCGCGCTGGACGTGGACCCGAGCCTGATCAAACTGTTCTTTCGCGCAACCGATCACCTGTCCGACCTAGTTCGCGCCTGCCGCGATGAAACGGATGTGTCGCAGGCGGATGGCGACGCGATCCTGTCCGAGCTTGATCAATTCACCTCGGACACCCCCGAAGAAGCGGACCCCGATATCGACTTTACCCCCTTGGGGATCAGCCTTGATCTCGATTTCCCCGAGGACGAGGATACGACACCGGCTGCGTCACAGTTCGAAATTACCTTCGCCCCCGAGGCCGAGATGTTCGAGAATGGCAACGACGCCTACCCGATCCTGCGCGCCTTGGCCGACCTTGGCTCCTGCGAGGTGATTTGTGATACGACCAAGCTGCCAACCCTGTCCGACCTCGCGCTCGAAACCCCTTATCTGTCATGGCACGTCACGCTGACAGCGGACGTGCAAACGGCCGAAATTGAATCCCTGTTCGAATTTGTCGAAGGGCTGTGCACCTATTCGATCACGCAATCCGGTGACGCCGCACCAGACGCGTTCGATCTGGAACTGCCCGACCTGCCTGACACTTCAGATGACCTTCCGTCCGATCTGCCCCCCCTTCCGGCAGAACCCGAGGTCGCCGCCCCGCCACCCACGGAAAAGCGCGAGGCCAAGCCCGCCGCCAAGGCCGTCGTGCGCGTCGATCTGGAAAGGATAGAACGTCTGGTGAACCTCGTCGGTGAATTGGTCATTAACCAGTCCATGCTAGCCCAAAGCCTCCAAAGCGTCGGCCTGTCGCCGCATTCGGACGCGATGAACGGGCTGGACGATTTCCAGCGCCTGACCCGCGACATCCAGGACAGCGTGATGATGATCCGCGCCCAGCCCGTCAAATCCCTGTTCCAGCGTATGTCCCGCATCGTGCGCGAATCCTCGGCCGCCGTGCGCAAGGATGTCCGCCTTGTGACCGAAGGGGAAAACACCGAAGTCGATAAGACCGTCATCGAACGCCTCGCCGACCCACTCACCCACATGATCCGCAACGCCGTGGATCACGGACTTGAACAGACCGAAGATCGGCTCGCGGCAGGCAAACCGGCTGAGGGCATCGTGCGCCTGTCCGCCGCGCACCGTTCAGGCCGTGTGATCATCGAAGTTTCGGATGATGGCGGCGGTATCAACCGCAAGAAGGTCTCGGAAATTGCCATCTCCAAGGGGCTGATCCCCGCGGATGCGATCCTTTCCGAAAGCGATATCGACAACCTGCTTTTCCTGCCCGGATTTTCAACCGTCAGCGAAGTCTCCGACCTGTCGGGACGCGGTGTCGGCATGGACGTTGTGCGCAGCGCCATCACCTCTTTGGGCGGGCGCATCTCAATCGCGTCCACCCCGACCCTTGGCACGACCTTCACCATTTCCCTGCCCCTGACCCTTGCCGTTCTCGACGGCATGGTGATTGAAGTCGCAACCGAAACGCTGGTCCTGCCTCTCAACGTCGTAGCCGAAACGCTTACCATCACCGCGGATATTTTGGAAAGCATCCAACCCGGCACAGACGTCGTCCGCGTCCGCGATGCCTATGTGCCGCTTTTCGACCTCGGCCACCTGCTCGGCTATCGCGACAAGCGCGACAGTTACGTTGGCTGCGTTGCCCTTCTTATCATGCATGAAGACGGTCGTGTCGGCGCGCTGGTCGTCGATGAAATTCAGGACCAGCGGCAAGTAGTCATCAAGGGTTTGGACGACAGTTTCTACCGCGCGCCCGGCATCGCGGCGGCCACGATCCTCGGCGACGGGCAGATCGCCCTGATCCTCGACCCGTCGGACATCCTGTCCCGCGCCGCCGACTCTCCGCTGTCGATCCCCCACAAACTGGAAGCCTGACATGTCCCAAGACACCTCCACCATATCAGAGCCAATCGAACTTTTGACATTCAAGCTCAGCGATCAGGAATATTCCCTTGATATCATGAGCGTCCGTGAAATTCGCGGCTGGACCAAAGCGACGCCCCTTCCCCACGCGCCCAGCTATATGCGCGGCGTCATCAACCTGCGCGGCACCGTTCTGCCGGTGATGGATTTGGCCGAACGCTTGGGCCTGCCCCCGCGCGCCCATTCCGATCGCAATGTTATTATCGTGGTTAAACACGAGGAGTTGATCACAGGGCTGCTGGTCGATGCGGTTTCGGACATCATCGCGCTGAAGGAAAGTGATCTACAGCCCCCCCCGGATGCCACGACCCAAGGCACGCCAACCACTATCAAATCGCTCATCCTGAACGAAGACCGCATGATCCGCGTCCTCGACCTGCCCAATGTTCTGGCCCTTGTTCAAAGCGAAGCCGCGTAATGAACACACGGAATGGACAGGCGATCCTCGACGAACACTCCTTCAAAATCATCGCAAAGGTCACGCGCCGCGAATGCGGTTTGGCCCTTAGCGTTGAAAAGCTGATGATGGTGCAATCACGGTTAAGAAAACGCGTCCGCCTGTTGGAGCTGCCGGACTTCAAAGCGTACTCGACCCTGCTTGAACGGGAGGAAGGCGTCGAAGAACGCCGCGCAATGATCTCGGCGCTCACAACCAATGTGTCGCATTTCTTTCGCGAGCCACACCATTTCGAGCTGATGTCGAAATTGTATTTGCAGACGCTCCGCGCGCGCGCAAAGGCAGGGGAGCGCATTCGGATATGGTCTGCTGGCTGTTCGAATGGGCAGGAACCCTACTCCATCGCGATGCATCTATTGGATCAGGAACCGGCGCTTGCAGATGCAGATTTCCGGATCCTCGCCACGGATATTGATCCGCAAGTCGTCGGCTTTGCCCAAGCTGGAAGATATCCGGAACAGATGATGACCGGCGTGCCAATTGCCCTTCGGGACAAGTTCTTTCGCAAGTGTGCCGAGGGCTTCGAAGCCGGTCCCGCGGTCAAACAAAAGATATCCTTTCGCGAACTGAACCTGATTTCCCCCTGGCCGATGAAGAACCAGTTCGATCTCATTTTCTGCCGGAATGTCGTGATCTATTTCGATCTGGAAACGCAAGACAGGCTGTGGCCACGGTTTTACGATGCCTTGGCCAACGGCGGCGCACTGTTTCTGGGCCATTCCGAGCGTATTTCGAAACAGATGGACTTGGGCGTTACGTCCATCGGTCCGACGGCATATATGAAAACCCCTTCGAACAAGTCGGCAGCAGTCCCTGCGTCGGGAGGCAAAAATGGCACTTCGTGATCAACTACGCATCATGGTGGTCGATGATATGTCGACGAGCCGAGGGATCATCGGGCAGACTTTGGATGCGATCGGAATCCGCCATGTGTCCATGGCCGAGGATGGTGAAAGCGCGCTCAAACTCCTTGCCAAGTCGCCGGTGCATCTGGTGATTTCGGACTACAACATGCCCAATATGGACGGGCTGAAGCTGCTGCATCATTTGCGCGCGTCGGCCAAAACCAAAGGCATCGGTTTTATCCTGATCACGGGGCGCGCCGAACAGCAGATCATTGATTATGGTCGTAAGCTGGGGATGAACAACTACCTCAAGAAACCGTTCGAAGCGCAGGATTTACGCAAGTGCATTGAAACTGTTGTCGGTCCTCTATGACCGATCCGGACGGGATCACGGACATGGGAACTGCGGCGATCCTCGGCAATATGGCGTCCTATCTGGACGACTTATCCAAGGATGCCGCGCAAATTGCCGAAGCTGTGTCCAACCTGACGGCGGAGCTCGAGATCTCTCCGCCGTCACGCACGATCCAGAAATTGCAGAAGCTTGATGCGCTCACACAGTCCCTCGAAGATTTAGGGAGGTTGTGCCAGGCGATTTCCAGTTCTGTTGACTCGCCTGCGGCTCATTCCACGAGATTGAAATTGGCGGCGACCAAATCGTTGTTAGAAGAACGAGCGCCGGTGACCTGTCGGGAGCGCGGATCAATCGACCTGTTCTAGGGGGGGCAACGCCGCCTCATTCAATCGAAAAGTTCGACGCCGTGTCCGGTCTGCGCGTGCGGCAGGACTTCTTCGACATGCGTATCGCCTGTGGCAATTTTCTGGAGGACACGGCCTGTCACCGGCCAGAATTTCAAATTGCGCGCATGTGTTCCACCGAAAGACGTCGTGACCAGCGGGATACGTTCGCTGAGCAAAAACTTTGTGACAAAATTCGCGTTTCGCGCGCCGATGTCCGACAGCCCGTGCATCATGTTCGCCCCGCCAAAGGCCTTGGCCTGCAAATGCCGACGATCCGCGCCGATCTTTACCAACGCGTTAATCAACACCTCCATATGATTGATGCCAGACAACAGTGAGGTGTTTTCGTCGCCTCGACTTTCCGCCAACAAGATATGGTTCATGCCGCCCACTCCGGCCTCGGCATCCCAGATGCAGCAGGACACGCAGGAACCCAGTAGCGTCGATAGCACCGTTGTCGCGCTATCGGCCACGGCGAACTCCCCTTGGGTTACGCGGATAATATCCTCGGTCATAATGCGCCCAGTCCGGTGTTCATGCCCATCATGCGGGACAGGATTTTCGGGCCGATATTCTCGATCGAGGCTGTATCTTCGGTCGCGTTAAGCGCAAGGGCCGCACCGGGCATACCGTGGATGACGCAGCTTTCTGCGGATTGGCCGATGGTGCGTGCACCTGCGCGCCGCAGGGCCAGCATCCCCTGTGCGCCATCATTGCCCAAACCCGTCAGGATGATCGCGCCAACGCGATCGGCCCATGCCACGCCGGATGCGAACAAGACGTTAACGGAGGGGCAAAAGGCGTGTTCATAGCGCCGCGGGGTGCTTTGCACATGCCACGCGCCACTGTGCCACGCGACGCAAGTCTGCATCTGGCCCGAGGGTGCGACGCGGATCAGTCCGGGCGCAAGGCGCATGCCTTCTTGAGCGAAATCAACGCTGTGCGTGCCGATCTTGTCCAAACGCTCCACAAAGGTCATCAGGAATTTCTGCGGCATATGCTGCGCGATCACGATGGGCGGCGTGTCGTCGGGCAAGGATTGTAACAGCGTTTCAATCGCATTGACCCCGCCGGTCGAGGCCCCGACCATCAGGATTTGGCCCGCGAAACGGCTTTGCGCGGCGTCCACCGGAAAGGCCGTTTCGGTGGGAAGACCGCCCGCCGCCCTGAACAGGCATTCGCACAGGGTTTCGACCGTGTGCTGGTTGGGCAGTTCCGGCTTTGCGATGCAGCCAGCCGCGCCCAGCCGTTTGGCGCGTGAGGCGAATTCGGCGCGGTCGCCCGGGATGCTGGCGACCATCACCACAGGCATGGGGCGCAACCGCATGATATGTTTCAAAAAATCCATCCCGTTCACACCGGGCATTTCGACATCCAAGGTGATGACGTCGGGATTTGTCGCCTTGATGACGGTGCGCGCTTCCTCGGCCGAGGCGGCCATGCCGACGACCGTCAGGCGCGGATCCTGCCCGATCATGCCCGCGATCCAGCGCCGCGCCGTTTGGGAATCGTCCACTACCACAACCTTGAAAGGCAGCTTGGCGCCAGCCAGAGGGGATGCCGCCCGCATCATCAGCAGGGCGCGCGCCAATCACAGCCCGTGCGGCGCGTATTAAACGCCCGCGCCCGCGGCACTAAAGATAAAATTGCATTAACAAACATGCCAGCACGCACCCTCGCGACCCAATTGGGTCACTCTAGCGTCGCAGAAGTGAAGACAGGTTTAAAACGAGCGGGTAAATCCGATGCTCGCACCGACATTTTCGAATGTGTTCAGAACAATCGACGAATTCTGCTTTTCCACACCAATCGTCAGCACGGGCGCGAACTCTTTGTAGGACCAGTTCTGATGGGTTACACGCAGGTTCGCCGTCCATTTCTTGTCCTCACGCGGGATCGCAAACAGCGTGTGCAGCCCGTCAAAACGGTTATGTTCAAAGGCCACATCCAGACCGAGACGCAGCCCGCCCTTGAACGTGTAATCACCGCCCACAGACGCGCCAACCAGCGTGCCAGCCGCCTGTACAAAGGCGCTGTTGCGGTGCTCGGCGCGGGCGCCCACCCGCAGCACCATCTGCGGCGTCGCGGCATAGCGCAGGGTCACATCCATTGCGCGGCGCTGCACGACATAATTGGCCTGCACATAGTCGATCTGTTCATATTCGGCTCGGGCCGACAGATAGGTCCGCTGCCCGAAGGCCCTACCAAAGGTCAGGGTGACGCCGTTGGACTCCGAATACGCCTGCCCGTCCAGCCAGCGCCGTGTGCCAAACACACCGCCACTGATCCGCGTGTTGAAATCCCCAAAGGACACAAGCGCCGCACCAAGACGCAGGTTCACGTCATCTGGCGCTTTGCCGTCAAACAGCCGCCCCGATGCATCCAGCGAGAACTGGGCGCGCAGGTTGTCCGAAATCCGTGGCAGGGCCGACAGGCCAAAGCCGATGTCGACACCCGTCGCCGCCTGTTGCCGCGCCGCTGGTAACAATGTGAAAGTCAGGCCCGAAAAATTAACAAACTCCGCAGCAGTGCGCCGTGCTGCGTTGGATTCCGGTATGATGGCGAACCTGAAGTACCCCTGCCAGAATTTCGGCTGTGACAGCTTGTCGATCTCGCCCTGTACACGGGCCAGAACGCGCGGCGACAGGCCCGCGCCTTTGGCCTGTTCTAGATGATAAAGAGCTCGCGCGCTTTGATCCGCACCGATCAGGGCATAGGCAAGCTCGAGCCGGAAAACAGTGTTCGCAGGATAAAGAGCGACCAAACGGTCCAGCGGAGGGATGGCAGCGCGAAACTGGCCTGTGCGGTTATAGGCAACGCCCAAACCCCACAAACGCTGGGCCTGTTCCTCGGCAGTTGTGGGCTGGTACCCCTCAAGCAGCGCAATCGCGGCAGCGGGATCGTTCTGCGCCATTGCCTGACTTGCGCGTGTTAACGGGGTGGCGGCGCCCGCGGCCTCGACACTCAGCAAAAAGGCCGCGCATACCGCAAAAATCACCCCGAAACGCATGAAAGTCCTGCCTTAAAATATCTTGAAAATGGCGGCACCCGATTTCGGATGCCGCGCATAGTTGGCTTATTGCGTGGCGTAGAATGTGCCGCCAACGCCTGCGTCAAACAGAGCGGGGTTCTGGGATCCCACTGCTTTGACACCACCCGCCACGGTGCCAACCATCGCGGTCGCGCCAGGGCCGAAGAAGTTGCCGCCCATGCCAAGGAAGGTATCGGCAGTCTCGCCAGAGGCGCTCAATTGTCCCGTCAAGGTAAAGGTGAACGCACCAGTGTTCAGTTCGGGGATGCTTTGGCCCATGACCACCTGCGCTGGGATGGTTGTGCGGTCGAGGGTTTGTGGCTGGCCCTGATCCACCGTCAACGTCCCCGTCAGCGGTGCCGAGTTCGACGTTCCCGCCTCGGTCGCGACGAAATTGCTGGCCGTGCCAGAGAACATGTTGCCCGCCATACCCTGGGTCCATGCGACATCCACGTCGACATCGCCGATGATTTCGTACATCTGCGGGTCGGCGCCCGTGCCGAACAGATCGGTATCGCCGGAGTTGACGCCGACTTTCATCTGGCCGGTGTATTTGGCGTTCAGCGAGGTGGGCATATCCCCTGTCGGGGCCCGTCCGCTTGCCTCGTCAAACGCCGCTTCGTAGCCCGCGCTACCGCCGCCCGCACCTGCGCCAGCACCGCCGCCCGTCCCGTTACCCAAACACCCAGCAACCGAGGTGAGCAGCGCAATCGAGACGCCTGCTTTGAAAATTTTACTGTTTTTCATATCCATTTCTTTCTAAGATTCTGGTGGTACTGGGAAAATACTGCTTTTGGGAGGACGCAGTCTGCCCCCCTGTTCAGGGGGGATACCGGGGGTGACAGGCATGATATTATCCATGCTTATTTGGGGCCTCGGGTGCTGTGTATTTTTCCGAAGTGAATTGGGAAGAAGACGACGTGCGATTGAATTTTGCACCGGCCCTGGTGTTCGCTGTAGGCGCTGTTTTTTGTGTCTTGGTGGCGGTCTGGGTCACGTGGCTGGCAACGGCGCAACCATGGCTGGGCCTGAAGCTCGACACGCGGGACGACCGTGTAATCATCACCGACATCACCGCAGATAGTGGCTTGCCCGACACCTTCGTCGGCGCGGAACTAAAAGGCATGGCCAGTGCGGGGCGCGCCGATCAGGCCATTGCCCCCATTGATCTGATAGAAGAACCAGACGGCCTTGGCGTGGCCGAACGTCTAAAGGCGTTTTATGCACGTCAGGACCGGCTGTTTGAGCACCTGTCCCAAGGGGCTGTCACGCTTGTCTTGTCCGACGCTACCGGCCAACGCCGCGTTGATACAACCGTTGCACCGCGCCGCCCGATCTCGGACCTGCCGCTGAAATTCTGGGTGCAGGTCGGCGTTGGCCTTTTCGGTCTGATCATCGGATTGTGGGTTGTCACACTGCGCCCGCGCGATCTGGCGGCGCAAATGGTGTTGCTGTCCGGTGCGGCATTGGCCCTCTCGGCCTGTGCCGCCGCCCTTTACAGCAGTCGCGAGCTTGCCCTGTCCCAAGAGTTTTTCAGCACGGCGAGCCGCGCGAACACTTCGGGCACACTGATCTTCGGCATCGGCATGGTCACGCTGTTCCTGATCTATCCGCGCCGGATTGTTCCGCAAGCGCTTGTGATGGTTCCTGCACTGGTGATCGGGGGGCTGTTGCTGGGTGTCCTTACGATCAACTGGCCGAACAACCTTGTGCATACGCCGATGCTGGCGGCAATCATCATGCTGTGCCTGTTGCTGGCCATTCTGGCGCAGGTGATCGTGAACCGCCGCAATGCCACGGCGCGGGCCATGCTTGGCTGGCTGGGCCTGTCGGTCGGGATCGGAGCGGGCGGTTTTGTCCTGACGGCGATCGTGCCGCTGCTGTTCGGTCAGGGCCTGCTCTTGGAACAAAGCACGGCGTTCCTGTTCTTCCTGCTGCTTTATGCGGGGATCGCCCTTGGCGTTGCGCGCTATCGCCTGTTCGATCTGTCGGTCTGGTCCTTTGAAATCCTGTTCTATGGCATGGGCGTTGCGCTGCTGCTGGTGCTGGATGCGCTGTTGATCCTTGTCGTGTCGGTGGACCGCGCCCCTGCCTTTGGCATCGCGCTGGCGGCGGTGGCCATGGTCTATCTGCCGCTGCGGGGGCAAATATGGTCCGGCCTGCGCCGCAATCGCGAGATGCCGCCCGACACACTGTTCACCCGCATCACCGAAATCGCCCATGCGCCGGACCCGACCACCAAGACCGCCCTGCTGCACGGGTTGTGGGACGATCTGTTCACGCCCTTATCGATCGAGGATCTGCCGCCCCTGCCCCTGTCCGATACCGAACTTGTCGACACAGGCGCGGCCTTGCACATCGCGCCCGTACACGGGTTGCCCGCGCTGCGGCTGAACTGGCGCGGGCGCGGGTCCAAGCTGTTTTCCTCGCGCGACCTTGCGCGGGCCAAGTCGATCAACGCGCTGATCGACACCAGCCTGCGCCAGAACCAGACCTATCTTGAGGCGGTCACGAACGAGCGCAACCGTATTAACCGCGATATGCACGACAATCTGGGCATTCTACTGGTCAGCGCTCTGCACACACCAGCCTCCAAACGCAAGGACACGCTGATCCGCCAGACCCTGACCGACCTGCGCGAGATCATCGCGAACGAGGGCCAGACAAACCAGCCCCTACCACGCCTGATCGCCGATTTACGCTCCGAACTCTCGGACCATCTTGAGGCTGCGGGCATCGGCTTTACTTGGCACTACGACGCCCTGCCCGACATGTCGGTACGCGCCAATGCGGTCCATGTGGCGCGCGCCTTCTTCCGCGAAACCGTGCAGAACATCATCCGCCACGCACAGGCGCGCCACGTCACTGTTCAGATCGAGGTGACAGAGGGCGATGTGCTGTCTGTCCGGCTTAAGGATAACGGCAAAGGGTTCGACCCCACGCAGGACCGGACCGGATCGGGCGTGCGCAACCTGTCGTCCCGTTTGGCGCAGGCCGGTGGTTCATATGACTGCCAAAGCAGCAAGGACGGCACCGAGGTGAGCATGCACCTGCCCCTTACCACCCCTTCCCAAAGGGCCGCCGAATGAAGACCGTCCTGATCGTCGAAGATATCCCCGAAACGCTGGTCTGGCTGACCGGCATCATCGCAACGACCTTTCCCGAAGCGGAGGTGATCACCGCCGCCTCGGTGGCAGACGCGCGCGCGCTCAAGACCCATGCCATCGACCTTGCACTGATCGATCTGGGCCTGCCTGACGGCTCCGGCATCGACGTGCTGCGCATGTTGTCCAAAGGCGGGTCAACCGCAATAAAGGTGGTCACCACAGTCATGGGCGACGACGTCAGCATCGTCAGCGCCCTGTCGGCGGGCGCGGATGGCTATCTGCTCAAGGAAAACACCGCCGAAGTGCTGGCCCACCAACTGGCGCAACTGACCCACGGCCTGCCCGCGATCTCGCCCTCGGTCGCGCGGCGCATCATGGAACATTTCCGCATGACCGGCCCGACCGTCACCCAAGAAGCGCGCCTGACCACCCGCGAAACCGAAGTGCTGGGCCTGATCTCGCGCGGGCTGCGCAACGCTGAAGTCGCCAAAGAGATGCGGATTTCCGAACATACGGTCGCGGACTACATCAAGGTCATCTACCGCAAACTCGGCATCGGCTCCCGCGCCGAAGCGGCATGGCACGCCAACCGCCTTGGCCTGCACAGCAAGGTGCTGGATCATTAGGCGGTCAACTGGCGTCAATTTCGCCGAGATGTCCGCCCAACCTTACTAAGTGGCGCGAAAGGCTGGTGCTTTGCGTGCACCCGTCATACCGATGGGTCATGTGCTGTGCAGCGCACCAGCCGAAACTGCTAGCCCCGCCTAACACTCACACACACGCGAAAGGAGACCCCAGATGAAACAGACGATCCTATCGATCACGCCTCTGCTCATCGGTGTCTTTTTCATTATGCTGGGCAACGGCATGCAGTTCACCCTTGTTGGCCTGCGCGGCGATATCGAGGATTTCTCGGCCGGGGCCTTGGCCGCGATCACGTCGGCCTATTTCGGCGGTTTCCTGTTGGGCGCGCGCACCACGCCCGTGTTCATCCGGCGTGTCGGGCATGTGCGGGTCTTTGCGGCGGCGGGCAGTTTTCTGTCCGGCGGGTTGATCGCACTGGCCTTGGTGCTGGAGCCGTGGGCGTGGACAATTCTGCGCGCCATGATCGGGTTTTGCATGGCCGGAATCTATGTGACCTCGGAAAGCTGGCTGAACGCCGAAGCGTCGAACGAGAACCGTGGCACGATCCTATCGCTCTATATGCTGGCGCAGACCTTGGGCATGATCAGCGCGCAGGGGGTGCTGATGCTGGGGGATGCGGCGACCGCTTCGCTGTTCATCGTGGCGTCGATCCTTGTGTCGATTTCCTTCGGGCCGATCCTGTTGTCGGTGTCGCCCACGCCAGCGGTCGAGTTGTCCCGCTCCATCGCGTTGCGCGACCTGCTGCGTGCTGCGCCCCTTGGCACCATCGGGATCTTTTTCCTTGGCACGATCTTTGCCACGCAGGCGGGCATGGGACCGGTGTTTGGCACGCAGATCGGCCTGTCGCCGCAGCAGGTATCGCTGTTCATGGCGATGCTGTTTGTCGGTCCGCTGTTGCTTCAGGTGCCCATCGGCTGGATTGCCGACCGCGTCGACCGGCGCGGGGTGATCCTGACCACCTCGGCGCTGGGCGCGCTGTTTTGTGTGATCGGCTGGGGCGTGAGTGAGAACCACAGCCATCTCCTGATCATCGCCCTATTGACGGGCGGTGTGACCATGCCGCTTTACGCGCTGCTGCTGGCCTATGCGAATGACGCGATCAGCCGCGAGGAGATGCCCGCCGCCTCGGGCGCGCTGGCGCTGACCTTTGGCCTTGGCGCGATCCTCGGCCCGCTTGCCGCCGGTTTCGTGATGGAGCTGTTCGGCCCTTACGTCTTCTGGATCATCCTTGCGGCAACCTTCCTGCTTATCGCGGCCTTCGCACTGTATCGCATCACCCGATACAGCGTGACCCAGCCGAACGAGAGCTATCTGAGCGTGCTGCCCACCACATCCCAAGTCGCCGTCGATGCCGCCAGAAGCTGGACCGAGGATCAGTCCAGCACCGACGAGCCGACGCAGATGTGAGAGGGGCGCAGGGGCGGCAAACCCGCCCGCTGCGCCAACAAAAGGGTAGCGGCGTGAAGCGCGGCAGCAGATGCGAAGTTACGAGTGCGATGTGGTATTGCGGATCTCGCGGGTTCCGCTGGTAGGGCCACAAAAGGTCGACAGGAGTTTAAATAGACCGCAAATGCGCGGCCCTAAGGCACGCGCGTTCTACCGGTTGATGGTGCTAGACGATGATCCCTGTCACGCGATTATTAACGCACAGCGCTCGGGTTCAATGCGACTGGCTGATCTGGTCGTCGGATTGATAGGTTTCGATCACTTCGCCCAGAATATCCGACACGGATTGCTGGTCGCCCTGATTGGTCTGGTCGTTTTCGATCATGATCAACCCTTCAGACCCGTCGCCAAGGATCATGTCCACCTGCACCCAGTTGCCAATGGCATAGGAGTTGGAGACATAGCCCGCGCCTGCCGGTCCGGCGTGACCTGGAATGCCGGTACCCTGTCCGCGCATAGCATCAGGGCCGCGCATGTGCATGGAAAGGTGCGTTTCCTTGCTGCGCTGCGAGAAGTTCCACGGGCGCGATCCGGTGACGAATGTCGTTTCTCCGGCCAAAGCGTCCAGTGGGAAAAGCAGGCAGAGTGCGAGCGGAGCGATGCGTTTCATTTTATGATCCAATCGTTGATGTATGGGACGGCCCGCGGGGTGAACCGCGAACCGTCTGACACACCTGCGCGTGGCCTTCGAGTTGCTGGGGGGCAGTGCGAGAGGCAGGAGACGGCAGGTGTGTGTTCCGTTTAGTTGATGCCGTCGATGGTCACACCGAGGTTGTTGCCCAGTGCGGTGGAGACCGAAGACACAGCCGGATCAACCAAAGTACCCAGGCCGTTCACGTCCGCAAAGGCCACGCCGTCCACCAGCGATGTTGCTGTGGCGATGGAATAGGCAGTCTGCACGTTGTTGCCGATCATGAACGCGTCGGAACCGGAGGTGGTCACCAGATCTGCGGTCATGTTGTTGGCGATCGCGGTGGCGCCGCTGTCGACTGTGCCGTTGACAATACCGGTTGTGACCGAGCTTGCCGCCAGAACGCCAGGCAGGGAGATATCCGCCAGATCGCCTGTCAGGCCGGTGCCCAATGTGACGTCGACGCCGCCATATGTCTGGTTCATGTCGAACTGCATGGACACGTCGGACTCCAGCGCGGCGCTGTTACCAAGAGCTGTCGAAGTGGTTTCAACCGCCATTACGTCGTCCAAGGCCAGACCGGACAGGTTTACGATGTCATTGGCAATCAGGTTCGACGTGCTGGTGGCCGCGAAATCACCCAAAGTTATTTGCTCGGACTCGACCTGCTCCAGACCGGTTGGGGCCACGGTGATGTCGCTTGTGGCGCCTGTTGTGACGTTGGATTGGACGTCGGCGTCCCAGTTCCACGTGACGGTGTCGAATGCCATCGCTGGTGCTGCTGCACAGATTGCGATGACGGAGGCTGCGATTTTTTGGATGTTCATGTCTTCATTTCCTGTTCTGGGTTGGTTTGGTCTGGTTGTTCGGGATAATCCCCCCCCGGTCCGCAACCTTCATGGGCTTGCGCTGTAAGACCGAGTCCTTCGGTGAGGATCTGGTAGACCGCCAGTTCCACCACCGATCGCACTCCGAGCTGCAACGGTTCGTTGCGCACTTTGCCGGAGTCGAATTCTACAAATTGGTCGCCAAAGAAGCGGAAAATTCCGGCTTCATGTTCAAAACCAACGATCTGTTTCTGGAGGCTGGTCACATAGACTGTGCCAAGGCTTCTCATCTCCACGAGGCGCAGATCGAGCCCCACATTGATCACCGCAGCGCGGCGACTTCCGCCGATGCCCCCGATAAAGAGCCGATCGCCACCGGAATGGATGTTATAGTTCAGTTCTGTCACCGCGCCGAGCACGACAAAATGTGCTGGGGCGACATTCGCCTCGCCAATCGGGCGCTTGATCAGGTCGGTCTGGACAAGCTGTTGTTCCGAAAGTGCGATGCGCGGATCAAGCCGTTCTGCAAGGTTGACCTGACGCGTCTTGAAGAACGCGCTAATCACCATTTCCGACGCGCCTTGGGTTACCTCAGTGCTGTCGTTGATCGAGTCATAGGCCCGCTTGCCGGTCTTATCGACGATGTTGCCGACTGCGATGGTAGGACGATTCTGACCTGGGTTCTGAGCCAGCCCGTCAAGGCAGACCGAATAAGGCGTGGCGTTGTCGGTGACCGGAGGGCCCAGCAACGGTTTCGTCTGGTCCGCAGGGTCGATGTTCGGTGAACACGCGCCCAGCGAAACCGCTGCCAAAGCGGCGAACAAGGCTTTGCGACTTGTGACTGTATTTTTAATCTCGGAAACCATGCTAACCTCGTTTGCTGCCCCACAAACAAGATCGCCGATCCGCCGCCGCGATGATATCGCACAAAGGTGGAGCTTTGGGTGGTGTGCGCATAGGCGTCCTGCCCAAACGGATAGCGGCGCTGCACAATGGGCGCGCTGCAATACCCGCTCGCTCCACGATCCAGGCGGGTCTGGCGGGGCAAACGGGTGAACATCCGACTCGTTTCAGGCCGTCATCATCCCGAAAGGGACGAAGTGACGCCAAAACACCGTTTGCGATTCTATCGAGCAGCTAGACCGGAGGGTCACGCCGGATGAATCACCATTAAACCGCGCCTGCTGTGCGTATGGGACATGGGATGCTCCGTGCGAGTGGCATCTTTGAACCGATGCCTCGCAAGCAGACCAGCTGCGCTGCCTTCAGGCTAGGTCGTTGGATGCCGCGGCAAGCGGTACACTCTCAGTGGCGAGGCACGGCGCATCCTGTTGCTGCGGTAACTTCTTGGGCGCGCATAGCACGGGGGCAACAAGTGCCCCCTGCCCTTAACCATAACGGCGCGAGCCAAGGACCGCGCCGTTTTGCGTTGTTCTGTGATGGGCCTTAGTCGGCACTCAGAAGACTGTCAGGCACGTCCTGATAACAGACGGGGCGTAGGAACCGTCGGATGGCGAGCGTGCCGACCGAGGTTGCGCCGAAGTTGGTCGAGGCGGGGTAAGGACCGCCGTGCACCATCGCGTCGCAGACCTCGACCCCTGTGGGGAAACCGTTGGTCAGGATGCGCCCCGCCTTGCGTTCCAGTACCGGCATCAGCTTTTGCGCAAGGCCTGTGTCGCTGTCATCCATATGCAGCGTGCAGGTCAACTGCCCGTGCAGCCTGCGCGCGACCTCAAGCATTTCGGCCTCGTCCGTGACGCGCACCACCATGCCGAGGGGGCCAAAGACTTCTTCGCCCAGATCGGGGTTCGCCAGCCATTCCGCGCCCGTGGTCACGAACAGATCGGCCGAGGCAGCGCGATCCGCGCATGGGTTGTTCACCCGCGTCTCGACCCCCGCGACCTGCGCCATGGCATCGCGGCCCGACCGGTAGGCCTGTGCGATGCCGTCGGTCAGCATCGTCTGCGATCCGGCAGCGGCCAGCGCCTCGGTCGCGCCGTCGATGAACCGTGTGGCATCCGCGCCGTCGATCACAACCACCACGCCGGGGTTGGTGCAGAACTGCCCTGCCCCCATGGTTAGCGATCCGGCCCAGCCGGTTGCGATTGTGTCAGCGCGCGCCTTCATCGCCTCGGGCAGCAGGAACATCGGGTTCACGCTGCCCAACTCGCCAAAGAATGGGATCGGCACGGGGCGTGCAGCGCATAGATCAAACAAGGCCCGCCCGCCGCCAAGCGATCCGGTAAAGCCCACGGCACTGATGAGTGGATGTTGTACCAAGGCCTGTCCCATCTCGCGGGTGTCGCCTTGCAGGAAGTTGAACGTGCCTGCCGCCACACCGCATTTGGCGATGGCCGAGTGGATCGCCTCGGCAATGATCTCGCCCGTGCCGGGGTGGGCGGGGTGGCCCTTGACCACCACGGGGCAGCCCGCCGCGAGGGCCGAGGCCGTGTCGCCCCCAGCGGTCGAGAATGCGAGCGGGAAGTTCGACGCGCCAAAGACGGCAACGGGGCCGATGGGCCGCTGCACCATTTTCAGGTCGGGGCGCGGCATCGGCGCACGATCCGGCATAGCCGCGTCATGGCGGCGGTCCAGATAGTCACCCTTGAGGATATGATCGGCAAACAGGCGCAACTGGCCCGTGGTGCGTCCCCGCTCGCCCTGCAGGCGTGCTTCGGGCAGGCCGGTTTCCTGCGTGCCGATGGCGGTGATGTCGTCGGCGCGTGCCTCGATCTCGTCCGCGATGGCGTTCAGAAAGGCGGCGCGCTCGGCGCGAGTGCTATAGCCATAGGACCAGAACGCCTCTTCGGCGGCGCGGCAGGCGCGGTCCACGTCGTCTGTGGTGGCGACGCTGAAATCGTGGCTGTCACCTTGCGCGGGGCCCGAGGCAAAGCGCGCATCGCCCGCCACCCATTCGCCGGCAATCAGATGTTTTCCGTGTGGTGTGAATGTCATGGCATCTCTCCTGTTATTTGCCCCAGTACAAGGCGACGAGGTCATGCTCGCCCGCCAGTTGCAGCAATCGGGCTTTGGTACGTTCGGACATGGGGCTGAGCGGATGGCGGACGTGATCGGACCCGATCACGCCACCGGCCATCATCACGGTCTTGGCCGCGCGCAGCCCGCATTGGCGGTTTTCGTGGTTGATCAGCGGCAGGCACAGCTTCCACTGCGCCAGCGCGCCGTCCGTATCGCCCGCAAGATGGCGGGTGACGATGGGGCGGATCAGTTCCGGTTGCAGGGCCGAGGTCATGGTGCCGGTCGCGCCCGCATCCAGATCGGCCAGCAAGGTCACTGCCTCTTCCCCGTCGAACGGGCCGACGATGTCATCGCCGCCCGCCTCGATCAATGCGGCCAGCTTGTCGGCGGCAAAGGGGGTTTCCATTTTGAAATAGCCGACATTTTCGATCTCGCGCGCCATTTTCACAAGCGTCGGCACGGTCAGTGTGACTCCGGACAGGGGCGCGTCTTGCACCATGATCGGGATGTTGATCGCGTCCGACACCGCTTGGAACTGGGCAAGAATGCCTGCCTCGCTCGGGACTAGGCCGACCCCGTGGTAGGGCGGCATCATCATCACCATCGCCGCACCAAGCGCTTGCGCCTCGACCGCGCGGGCCACGGCGATCTGGGTGGAAAAATGGCTGGTGGTGACGATCACGGGCACACGTCCCGCCACATGTTCAAGGCTGATCCGCGTCAGCGTGGCGCGTTCATCATCGGACAACACGAACTGTTCGGAATAGTTGGCCAGAATGCAGATCGCATCGACGCCCTGATCGATCATACAGTCCAGCACGCGGCGCATTCCTTCCTCGTCCACGCGGCCATCGGCGTGAAACGGTGTGGGAGCGACGGGTAAGATGCCGGTCAACGGGTTTTGCATTGCGGGTCTCCTGAAAGGTTATTGGGGCCGCGCAGGCGCAGTCTGGCTGGCAATCGACGCGGCAGTGTTTAGGGTTATTCTATGAACGGATCGACAAGGACGCGCCGCCCGAGGGTGAAAGCGTCGGCCACGTGGCGCATCGGGGCAAGGTCCATGTCGATGTCGCCATGGCTGACAAGGTCGGCAAGGCGCGCATAGAGACGCGGGTATTCGCCATGCAGGCTCAGCCCGTCGGGGTTCAGGATTTCGGCCCCG
The DNA here is from genome assembly GCF_059882455.1 of Tateyamaria sp. 7Alg 36. NCBI lineage: Bacteria > Pseudomonadati > Pseudomonadota > Alphaproteobacteria > Rhodobacterales > Roseobacteraceae > Tateyamaria > Tateyamaria sp. 7Alg 36. The sequence goes on from NZ_CM187613.1 coordinate 567,151, forward strand.
TCAATGGCCAGTTTGGCCCCACCTTCGGACAGGACAAGCGTGCCGTGATCGGTTTCGGCCTCGACCGTCCATATCTGTTCGCCGCTTTGGCGGAAATCGAACACCGCGTTGATGTCCGCCCCGTCAGGATGGGCAAAGGCGATAGTCGCGGCAATCGGTGTCTCGCAATTCTCGGGCACTTCCAGCACGGCCTGCGATACATGGATCGGGTCGGGCAGGATTTCGGTCACGATGGACAGCGCGTTGATACCGGGATCAAAGACGCCTAAGCCCCCCGCCTGCCAGATCCAGTCCTGCCCCGGATGCCAGCGGCGCACGTCCTCTTTCCACGTGATGGTCATCTTGCGCAGGGTCTTGTCCGCCAGCCATTCCTTAGCCGCTGCGACCCCCGCCGCCTCGCGCGAGTGCCATGTGGCAAACAGCGATACGCGGTGTTCGCGGGCCAATGCCTCTAGGGCGTGGCACTCTGACAGGGTGGCACCGGGTGGTTTTTCCAGCATCACGTGCCGCCCTGCCCTGATCGCGGCCTGCGCCGCAGCATAACGTGGCACTGGCGGCAGGCACAGCGACACAACGCGCACGTCGCTGTGCACCTGCAACATCTCGTCCAGATCGGTATAGGCGGTAACGCCATCGACCCTGCCATGGCGCGAGACTGTGGCAGCAAGTTCCCATACCGGCGAGTTGCTGATGGCCGGTACGTGTTGATCAAGGGCGATCTTGCCGATGCCCATAAGTGCGATTTTCATCAATGCGAATCCTTTCCGACCGCGGCGCCGCGACAGCCCTTGAGAAAGCCGAGATCGGCACCGGTATCCGCGCCTTCCACATGGGTCTGGTGCAGCCATGCATAGCCCGACGCGGCGGTTTCATGGCTTGGCTGCCACTTGGACAGACGGTCGGCCAGTTCGGCCTCGCCGATGTCCAGATGCAGACGGCGCGCTTCGACATCCACCTCGATCATGTCGCCGTCTCGAACAACGGCCAGTGGCCCGCCTGCCGCCGCTTCGGGCGAGGTGTGCAGGATCACGGTGCCATACGCGGTGCCGGACATGCGCGCATCGGAAATTCGGATCATGTCCTTGATCCCCTTCTTCAGCACTTTGGGCGGCAGCCCCATATTCCCGACCTCGGCCATCCCGGGATAACCTTTGGGCCCGCAGTTCTTCAGCACCATGATGCAGGTTTCGTCGATGTCGAGCGTGTCGTCGTTGATCTTGGCTTTGTAGTCGTCGATATCCTCGAACACGACCGCACGGCCCCGATGCTGCATCAGATGCGGCGACGCGGCCGAGGGTTTGAGGATCGCGCCCTTGGGGGCCAGATTGCCCTTCAAAACCGCAATCCCGCCCTTGTGGGTCAGCGGATTGTCCACGGGGCGGATCACATCCTCGTTCCAGTTCTGTGCGTCTTTCACCTCGTCCCAGATGGTGGCGCCGGATACGGTCAGCGCGTCCTTGTGCAGTTTGTCCGCCTCGGCCAGCCGCTTGAGCACGACAGGCAGGCCACCGGCATAAAAGAATTCCTCCATCAGGTATTCGCCCGAAGGTTGGAGGTTCACGATTGTGGACACATCGCGCCCGCAGCGGTCCCAGTCATCCAGCGTCAGGTCCACGCCCATACGCCCCGCAATCGCCAGCATATGCACGACCGTATTGGTCGACCCGCCCACTGCGCCATTGCAGCGGATCGCGTTCTCAAATGCCTGTTTGGTCAGCACGTCGGAGGGTTTCAGATCGTCCTTCACCATCTGCACAATGCGCCGCCCTGACAGTTGCGCCATCACGCGGCGGCGGCTGTCCACGGCCGGGATGGCGGCGTTGCCGGACAGGGCCATGCCCAAGGCTTCGGACATGGACGCCATGGAGGACGCCGTGCCCATCGTGTTGCAGGTGCCGGATGATCGCGTGACCGCGCTTTCTGCGCTCAGGAATTCGTCTTGCGTCATCTCACCCGCCTTGACCGCTTCGGAAAAGCGCCACAGATGGGTGCCCGCGCCGACCCGTTCGCCTTGGAACCAGCCGTTCAGCATCGGGCCGCCGGTCACGACAATCGACGGTAAGTTGCACGACGCCGCCGCCATCAGCAGCGATGGCGTGGTCTTGTCACAGCCGACCATCAGCACGCAGCCATCCATGGGCTGTCCGCGGATCTGTTCCTCGATCGACAGGGCGGCGAGGTTGCGGAACATCATCGCCGTCGGGCGGAACGTGTTTTCCGAGGCTGAAAAGACAGGCACCTCCAACGGAAAGCCTCCGGCCTCCCAGATGCCCGCTTTGACCTTTTCGGACAGCTCGCGCAGGTGGCCGTTGCAGGGCGTCATGTCGGACCATGTGTTCAGGATGCCGATCACGGGGCGTCCGTCGAACAGATCGTCGGGATAGCCTTGGTTCTTCATCCAGCCGCGATGATAGATCACGTCCTTGTTGCTGCCCTCGTACCATTCGGCAGAGCGCAGACGGCGGGGCCACGGGGCGGGTTTGAATGTCATCTCAGGCCTGCTTTGATTTGTTGTAGACGTCAAAGATCACCGCCGCGAGCAGCACGAGCCCCTTGATGACCTGCTGGTAGTCGATGCCGATGCCAAGGATAGACATGCCGTTGTTCAGCACCCCCATCAGAAACGCGCCGACAACCGCGCCGACAATGCGCCCGACCCCGCCCGACATGGACGCGCCGCCGATGAACACGGCCGCAATCACGTCGAGTTCCAGCGCGAAACCCGCCTTGGGCGTGGCCGAGTTCAACCGCGCGGCAAAGACCATGCCCGCCGCTGCCGCCAGCACGCCCATATTGGCAAAGGCAAGGAAGGTCAGGCGTTCGGTCTTGACGCCAGACAGTTTGGCCGCCTTTTCGTTGCCGCCAAGCGCATAGATGCGCCGCCCCGTCACAGTGCGTTCGGTGAAAAAGGCATAGATCACCGTCAGCACGCCCATGGTCAGCAGCACATTAGGCAGGCCACGGAAGGTCGACAGTTTGTAAAAGATAAAGATCAGCGCCAGCGAGGTGATCCCGACACGGGCATAAAAGAATGCGCTTGGCTCAAGCTCCATCCCGTAGGCGCGGTTCTGCGCGCGCGCCTTGAGGCCCATCCACGTGATGAGGAATGCGGCGATGATACCTGTCATCAGGCACAGCATGTTGATCCGCTTGACACCCAGCAGACCGGCGGCAGCATCGGCCATCCCTTTGGGGAACAGGTCGGGCACAAAGCCGTTGGCGATCATCTGGAATTCACGCGGGAACGGACCCAAAGACTGCCCTTCGAGCAGCCATAGGGACAGGCCGCGAAACACCAGCATCCCCGCCAGCGTGACAATGAAGGACGGGATTTTCCAATAGGCGATCCAGTAGCCTTGCGCCGCCCCGATCAGCCCGCCCGAAATCAGGCAGGTGACAATGGTGACACCAGTGGACTGGTCGTATTCCACGATCATCACCGCCGCCAAAGCGCCGACAAAGCCCATGACCGACCCGACAGACAGGTCGATATGACCTGCCACGATGACGATCAGCATCCCCAACGCCATGATGATGATATAGCTGTTCTGCAACAGAAGGTTGGTCACGTTCACTGGCTTCAGAAGCGTGCCGTTCGTCACCAGTTGAAAGAAGATCATGATGGCGATCAGGGCGAACAACAGCCCGTATTCGCGCATGTGACGCATCAGATATTCCGCGATGCCCAGCTTGGTCGGGGCGTGGTCAGTCTTGTCCATGTCGGGGTCTCCTATTCGGTCACGATGAGCGACATGATTTGCTCTTGGCTGGCGTCTTCTGCGGTCAGTTCACCGACAAAAGCGCCCTCATTCATGACGTAGATGCGATCACACATGCCCAACAGCTCGGGCATCTCGGACGAGATCATCACCACGCCTTTTCCTTGCGCGGACAGTTCGTTGATGATCCCGTAGATTTCGAATTTCGCGCCCACGTCGATGCCGCGGGTCGGCTCGTCAAGGATCAGAACCTCGGGGCCGGCGAACAGCCATTTGGACAGCACGACCTTTTGCTGATTGCCGCCCGACAGGTTCATCACCCGTTGGAACACGCTTGGGGTGCGGATATTCAGCGCCTTGCGATAGCGTTCGGCCACTTGGGTTTCGCGCGCCTCGTTCAGGATTGCGTTGCGCGACACTTCGGGCAGGTTCGACAGGGTGATATTACGCTGGATCGTTTCATCCAGCACCAGCCCAAGCGATTTGCGGTCCTCGGTGACATAGGCCAGCCCTGCGCCAATCGCCTTGCTGACGGTGCTGACGTCGGCAGGCTTGCCCTTCACCTCGACCGTGCCCGATATGTTGCGCCCGTAGGACTGGCCAAAAATGCTCATCGCAAGCTCGGTGCGCCCTGCCCCCATCAGACCGGCGATGCCGACAACTTCGCCCGCGCGCACGGTCAGGTTCACGTCCTTGATGATCTGGCGTTCGGGCTGGACGGGGTGCCAGACGTCCCAGTTCTTGACCTCCATCAGCATGTCGCCAGCCACGCGGGGCCGTTCGGGATAGCGGTCGGCCATGTCGCGGCCCACCATATCGCGCACGATGCGGTCTTCGGTGATCTCATCCTTGGCGGCGTCCATTACTGACACGGTGGACCCGTCGCGGATCACCGTGACCGTGTCGGCCACGCGGCGCACTTCGTTCAGTTTGTGGCTGATGATGATCTGCGTGACGCCTTGGCTTTTCAACTCAAGCATCAAATCCAACAGCGCCTGACTGTCGCTTTCGGACAGGGCGGCGGTCGGTTCGTCCAAAATCAGCAGGCGGACTTCCTTGGACAATGCCTTGGCGATCTCGACCAGTTGTTGCTTGCCCACGCCCAGCTTGTCACAGATCGCGCTTGGCGGTTCGGACAGGCCGACCTTGCGCAGCAATGCCTCGGTGCGCTGGTTAGTGTCGCGCCAGTCGATGATGCCGCCCTTGCTGCGTTCGTTGCCCAGAAACAGGTTCTCGGCAATCGACAGCAACGGCACCAGCGCCAGTTCCTGATGGATGATGATGATGCCACGCTCCTCGGATTCCGAGATGTCGTGGAACTCGGCCAACGCGCCATCGTAATGGATTTCACCGTCATAGCTGCCTGCGGGATAGACGCCGGACAGAACCTTCATGAGGGTGGATTTACCGGCGCCATTCTCGCCGCAGATGGCGTGGATTTCGCCTTTTTTGACGGCCAGATTGACCGTGTCGAGCGCCTTTACACCAGGGAATTCCTTGGTGATCGCGCGCATTTCGAGTAACGCGTCCATGACCCTGCCTCTATGATCATTCGGGTCCGCCCGCCCAACGGCGGACAGACCCAGGGAAGAAACCGGTTACTGGACTTCGTCCATCGAGTAGTAGCCGGAGCCGATGATCACGTCCTCCCAGTTGGACATGTCGACCGACACAGGCTCCAACAGATAGCTTGGGATCACCTTGACGCCGTTGTCATAGGTTTCTGTGTCGTTGATCTCGGGCTCGCCCCCGTCCAGCAGCGCATCCACCATACCAACAGTCACACGGGCCAGTTCGCGCGTGTCCTTGAAGACGGTGGAATACTGTTCACCGGCAAGCATCGACTTGATCGAACGCAGTTCGGCATCCTGACCGGACACAATCGGCATCGGCTGGTCGCCGGAGCCATATCCCACACCTTTGAGCGAGGAGATGATGCCGATGGACAGACCGTCATAGGGCGACAGAACGCCGTGGACAGTTTCGTCGGTGTAATGCGCGGACAAGAGGTTATCCATGCGCGCCTGTGCCACCGCACCGTCCCACCGCAAGGTGCCGACGGTTTCCATGCCCATCTGGCCCGATACGATGTTGACTGTGCCGTCTTCGATCAGCGGGTCCAGCACGGACATCGCGCCGTTATAGAAGAAATAGGCGTTGTTATCGTCAGGCGAGCCGCCGAACAGTTCGACGTTGTAAGGACCATCGCCAAAGCGTTCCTTAAGGCCGTTCACCAGCGATGTGGCCTGTTGCACACCGACTTTGAAGTTGTCGAAGGTGGCGTAGTAATCGACATGTTCGCTGTCACGGATCAGGCGGTCATAGGCGATGACGCGGATATCGGCGAAATGGGCGTTTTCCAGCGCGTTCGACAGGGTCGTGCCGTCGATGGCCGCGATCACCAGAACATCGACACCGTTGGTGATCATGTTCTCGATCTGGGCCAACTGGTTGGGAATATCGTCTTCGGCATATTGCAGGATCGTATCGTATCCGGCGGCCTCGAACTGTTCGACCATGGATTCCCCGTCAGAGATCCAACGGGCAGATGACTTGGTTGGCATGGCAATGCCAACGGTGCCTTCAGCAAAAGCGGCAGCGGACACAAGTGCGCTCGCCGCTGCTGTCATAAGCAGACGCGTAAGTTTCATGTTTTCCTCCCAGAATGCGCGTCCTCATTGCAGATGTGTCGCGCGTTGTCTTGATGCGAGCACGAGGCTCACGCCTTGCATAGCTTGGGACCGCATGACAGTATAATACCAATATACACAAACCACATATCAAAACTGTTATACTGATAGCCCATGCATTTCGCCCGCCGCCTCAAGCATATCCACCTTCGGCTGGTCACGCAGATTGCGCGGTCGGGCAAGTTGCAGGTGGCCGCCGACAGTATCGCGCTGTCCCAACCTGCTGCCTCGCGGATGCTGTCAGAGATTGAAAAGCTGGTGGGCGCGGCACTGTTCACGCGCTTGCCCAAGGGGATGGAGCCGACGCCGGTTGGCGAGGCGGTGATCGCCCATGCGCGCCAGTTGTTGCAGGGGTTTGAAAAGCTGGAAACCGATGTCATCAACATCGCCAGTGGCCGCGCCGGATCCGTGCGCATCGGCACCGTCACCGGCCCTGCCGTGGGCCTTGTGGTGCCTGTGGTGCGCGCCATGCGCCAGCACGCGCCGAATGTGGAGTTCACGATCGAGGTCGCGCCCTCGGCCACGTTGATGAACGGGCTGGATGAGGGGCTGTTCGACTTTGTCGTGGCGCGCCCGCATCTCGCCTTTGACAGCCAGATGTACCACATCCATCCAGCCCGTAACGAGGTGGTGTCGATGCTGGTCTACCGCGATCACCCGATGGCCAACCGCACCGGCATCCGCCTGCGGGAGTTGCGCGAATATGAGTGGATCATTCAGGATCACGGCACCCCGATCCGCGCCGCGGTCGAAACCGCGTTCCTAGCCAATCAGGTCGAGTTGCCCGCACAGATCACCAACACGTCCTCGCTGCTTGTGGCCTTGGCGCTGCTTGAGAATTCGACCGCCATCGCCTCGCAATCCCATGAGGTAGTGGAACTGCTCGCCGACTCCGCGCTGGATATGAACGTGGTGCGGCTGGACGTGGTGGAAGAGGTGCTCGTCTCGCCTTTCTTTGTCATCACCCGCGCGGATCGTGACCTGTCGCCCGTAGCGGACCACGTCATTCAGGAAACGTTTCGCAAAATGTGACGGCGCACAAGGGCGGTCAGCGCTGCGCCCGATGGGTCAGTCAAGCTGCGTTGCAACCTCTTCAATGCCCTCGTCCCCTGCCCAACGGGCGAACAGGTGGATCAGGATGATGATCATCGACAGCGGCACCGCCACGGAAATCCAGACCATCGGAATGCCCAGCGTGTCAGCCGTCAGGCCGGACTGTCGCGCAAGGTAGCCTTTGGCGAAACCGCCGCGCAGGCCCACGAAACAGAAATAGATCACCGGCAGGATAAAGGTCAGCACCGCAGAACTTTGCAACGCTTTGGCGACGATGGCCCAGAACGGCGGCTGCGGGGGAAAAACGCTTTGCATCAGCACCGCATCCGACTGGGTCTTGAATGACAGGGTCGCGCCCAAAAGTCCGGTCCACACCATCGCATAGCGCGCGACATCCTCGGTCCAGACAGGGGGCGAGGAAAACACATAGCGCGCGATGATCTGCACAACCACCGTCACGAACATCAGGCACACCGCAAAAACAGCCACACGGCGCATCAGCGTGTGCAGGCGGTCACTGGTGGTGAGGATGAGATGGCGCATCTGGGCTCTCCGGTTGGGGGTATGACGGGCCACCCTTTGGCGGCCCGCCTGATGGGTTAGCGGTTCTCGTCAGAGAGTTTCTTCCACAGTGCGGTGTCTTCGGCGGACATCAAGTCCGACTCGTACACCGACAGGGACGCCTCGCGGAAGACGGCGCGTTCCTCGTCTGTCAGACGCTGAACAGTCACGCCCTTTTCTTCCAACGCGGCCAGACCATTTTCAGACGCCTCGGCCAGCCACGCGCGGGTTGCAGCATCAGCGGTTTCCACGGCCGCATCCACGGTGGCGCGGTCTTCGTCGGACAGGCCGTCATACCAGCTTTTGGACACGATCACCGCCCGCAGGGGCCAGATCACGTCGGCTGTGGCAAAGTTCTTCACAAAGTCGGTCTGGCCGAACATCACCGGAATGAAGGGCGAGTTCAGATAGCCGTCGATCACGCCGGTTTGCAGACCTGCGGGCACTTCGCTCCATGGAACGATCGTGCCGCTGGACCCCCATGCCTGATACATGGCGATCTGCGCGTCATCGAGGGCGCGCATCCGCAGATCGGACATATCGGCGGGCGAACGCACCGCTTGGGTTGTCGTAATCACGCCGGACGCGGGCCCGAGGGGCGCGAGGGCGAGGAGCATCGTGTCCTGCTTGGCCAGATTTTCATTCAGGCGGTTAAAGACATCGCCTGCTTCCAATGTGCGGTCCATATGGCCGATATCGGCAAAGATATAAGGCAAGCGCACGCCGTAGATGAACGGATCAACCTGCGCCACCGCGCGCACGTCCGACAGCGATACTTCCAGCAGGCCGGTGGACAGCTGGTCGAATTTTTCGGCCTCGTTGCCGACGGAACCGCGTGGCATTTCACGAACTTCCATGCCCGCCTCTTTCAGCGCGTTGCCGAATGCGTAAGCCCAGTTATAGGAGCCGGAAGTTTCCAGATCGGGCTTGCTGTCCAGCGCGATCTTTACCTCGGCCGATGCGGTTGTGGCCATTGCCACCAGTGCCGCGAAGGTAAGTGCCTTGAGTTTCATGGGTCGTCCTCCCTGACGTTATGGTTAGTTTACAGAAAATCCGAACAGTTGCGGCAAAGTCAGGCTGAGCGAGGGCCAATAGACCAGCGCCAGCAATAGCAGCACTTGAACGACGATAAAGGGCAGCGAGGCATAAGCCAGCCGCCAGTAGTTGAGGTTGGTCAGCGCCGACACCACCACAAGGCACTTGCCCAAAGGTGGGGTGATCAGGCCGATACACAGGTTGAAACACAGCACGATGCCCAGCTGGATCGGGCTGATGCCCTGCTCCATCGCTTGTGGGGCAAACAGCGGGATCAGCAGCGTCAGCGCCACGGGCGTGTCCATGAACATCCCCGCGATCAGGAAAATCGCCACAAGGAAGAACAGGTATTTTGTGCCCGTCAGACCAAAGGAATCCACCCAACCGGCCAGCGCTTGGGACCAGCCAAGCTGCCCCGCGAGGTAGCCGAGCACCGAAATCGCCGCCAGAATGATAAAGATCGTACCGGTCATCTTGGCCGTCGCCTCGACCGCGTCAAAGATCATGCGCCAGCTAAGCCCTTTGTAGAACTGCCCAGCAATCAGCGCAAAGAACACGGCGATGGCCGACCCTTCGGTCGGGGTGGCAAGGCCGAACACCAGCGATCCGAGGATCACAACCGGCAGGCACAGCGCAGGTGCCGCGTTCAGCAGGCTGGGCCAAAAGCGTGGCAGGTCGTCGGACGCACCACCGGGATGGCCCTTGATATGCGCCACCACCGCGTTCAGCGCCAGCAGTGCAAGGGCCAGCAACAGGCCCGGAACGACGCCTGCAATGAACAGTGCCGCCACCGACGCGCCCGTCAGGCCGCCATAGATGATCATAATGATCGACGGCGGGATGATCGGCCCGATCATCGACGACGCGGCAGTGATCGCGCCCGCGTAATAGGGATCATAGCCGCGTGCCTTCATCTCGGGAACAAAGGTGCGCGACAGCGCCGCGCTGTCGGCGATGGCCGAGCCGGAAATGCCCGCGAAGAACACGCTGGTCAGGATGTTTACATGGCCCAAGCCCCCGCGGAACCGGCCCACGATGGACATGGCAAAGTCGATCAGGCTGCGGGTGACACCGGCGCGGCTCATGATCTCGGCCGTGAGGATGAACAGCGGCATCGCCATAAAGGCAAAGCTGTCGAGTTGCGCAAAGATACGCTGTGGCAGGATCGACAGGAACTGCGATTTGTCCACCGCGACAAAGGTCACGACCGACACCGCCCCCATCATGTAGGCAAATGCCGTGCCACTGATCAGCAGCAGCACAAAGACAATTGGAATGAACCACATGTTACACCGCCGTGCGCAGCGCGCGCGTTTGAGTGGGGGACGTGGCCGCCGCATCCGGCGGATGGGTCACGATAGAGCGTAGATCGATTTGCGAAGGCGCCAGTGTCTCTGTATCGGCCAGCGGGCGTGCGGTTTCGGCATTGCCTGCGAACAGCGTCTCGACCGCTTTGGCGGCGGCCAGCAAGCCGTCGTCGCCACGCACCGGCCCCAGCATTTGCAGACCGAAAGGCATGCCGTTTGCATCGCGCCCCGAAGGCAGCGTGATTGCCGGACCGCCGGTCAGCGACCCGCGATAGCACAGGGCGAGCCAGCGATAGTAGATATCCATCTCTTGCCCGTCGATCTGTTCGGGGTGGGATTGCGTCCACGCAAAGGCGGATACCGGCGCTGTGGGCAGGACGATGACGTCGAACTCTTCCATCAGCGCGTTGAACCGCCGCAGAATGCGGGTTTGTTCCGCATGGGCCCAGCCGCGATCCGCCAGCGACATGGTCTGACCAAGGGCCACGTTCTCGCGGATATGCGCGCCAAAGCTGTCGGGGTCTTCGCTGACGCCATCGGCAAAGGCGACGCCGAAACTTTCGGCGCGCAGCACGTCAAAACAACCATCCATATCCCCAAGGGACAGGTCCACGGGGCGGCATTCTTTTACATGGGGACGCAGTGACTCCAGACGCGCGCGGAAGGTTTCGCGGATGCTTGCCTCGACCGGTGCGCCGCCGAAATCCTCGCTATACCCAACGCGCAGATCGGCCAGATCGACGGCAGGCAGATTGCGAAAGCGGTCGGGCGCGGACGGAATAGACAGCGGATCGTCGGGGTGATGGCTTTGACAGACGCCCAGCATCAGGGTCAGGTCGTCCATGGTGCGCGCCATCGGACCCAGCACCGAAATCCCCGACCAGCCGATGGGCCGTGTGGGGTGCGCGATCACATCCACCGACGGGCGGTAGCCGACAATCCCGCACAGCGCGGCGGGCATGCGCAGCGACCCGCCCGTATCGGACCCCGTGCACAGCGGCAACATATTGGCCGCCAGCGCCGCAGCCGACCCGCCCGAAGAACCACCGGCCACCAGATCGGCGTTGAACGGATTACCCGTGGCGCCCCAGACCGGATTGCGGCTGTTGCCGCCTGCGCCCATTTCAGGAACGTTTGTCTTGGCCAGAATGATCGCCCCTGCTGCGCGCAATTGTGCCACCATGGGTAGATCGTCCTCGGGCACAAAGCCACGGGCGCGAATGCTGCCATGGGTGGTCAACAGTCCTTTGGTGTTCTGCAAGTCCTTGACACCAATGGGCAATCCGTCAAGCGGCCCGCATGGCGCACCAGCGGCATAGCGGTCGGTCGCGGCCTGTGCCGCAGCCTTGGCACCATCGACATCCATGGCGGTCAGGGCGTTGATCTTGGGATTGGCGCGCGCGATCTGCGCAAGACAGGCGTCCAGATAGGCGCTTGGCGTCAGTGTTTTATCCGCAAAGGCGGCCAGCACCTCGCAAGCGGATAGCGCGCACAGATGAGTGTCGTTCAAGATCGATTACCGCATGACAAAGAGAAGCAGAAAAACACAAAAGCCCTCCCAAACCGTGTGTCTGGTTAACGTAAGGTATCGTTCTGGCGAAGAATATTGAAAAACACGTGGGATTCATGAACCAAATGGAATGGTTTTGATGTCTTCCGTGGTTTGCTGCAAGCATTTGAGGAACTGCGCCAGCGTCGCATTCTGTGCGATCTGGTCACTGCGCCAAAAGCAGCGCGCCTCGGACAGAAGGTCTTGGGTGTCCAGCGGCAGCACGACGATATCCCCGCGCCCCGCCTGTGCTTGGGCAAGACGCTGGGGCATCAGCCCCAACGCTGGCATCACGCGCAACAGTTCAAGGTTCAGCGCTTGGGACAGCGACGCGATCGTGTTCTTGGGCGGCGACAGCCCGTTGGCTGCGAACAGCGCATCCACCGCCTGTCGCGCGACCGAATTCGACTGCGGGAAGATCCACGGATATTCCACCACATCCGCCCAATCCACCGCCGCGCCCTGCGCCAGCGGATGGTTACGCCCCGCCACCACCACAACGGGTTCGGAAAACAAGGCCATCTGGTCGATCCCCGCAAGTTCCTGCGGCTGCCAGATACGCGCGATCACCAGATCCAGCGCGCCCGACTCAAGCTGTGGCAACAGCCCGACAAAATGCCCTTCGGAGACGGCGACATTGGCCTGCGGCGTGCTGCGTTTGAACAGGGCAATCGTGCCAGGCAGCAAGGTCGGCGCGACCGAACTGACCACGCCCACGGCGACAGAACCGGACACGCCTGCGGTCATCGCCTCGATATCAAAGGCGGCGCGGTCAAGCTGCCCGAGGGCCTGACGCGCATGTTCGGCCAGACGCGTACCAATCGGTGTCAGATACAAGCGGTTACGATCCCGCGTCACCACGGGCACGCCTACGATCTTTTCCAGCTCTGCGATCTGTTTGGAGACCGCAGGCTGCGTCACGCCAAGCGCCTCGGACACCCGCGCCACCAGCTTGAGGTCCGCCAACGCCACCAGCGCCCGCAAGTGGCGCAGCGTCATGCTTTGTTGAAAACCCTTACGCAAAATTTGCGCGCCCTCCGCTATCTGCCCTTGGCGTTCCTGTTGCCCATAGTTTGGCACAAGTTCTGCGGGACAGACACCGGATTGTTGCACGCAACTGCGCGACGTCAGCGCCTGATACGCCGCATAGGGTGGGACGCGCCCTGCCCTATGCGGCGTTCGGTTTCATTGGCGCGGAGACCGACCTAGGCCGGCAGCCATTCCTCACGTTCCCACGCGCCATCGAACTGGTCGCGCGCGATACAGGCCTTGGCTTCCATCGCTTCGGCATAGGTCTTGAAACTCGCATGCGGCGCGCCGTCGGTGCCCATGGGTTTCACCCGCCCAAAGGCCTGCATACAGGTGGTCGCCGCATCCGTTGCGCGCGCATAAACGGCGGGTTCGGGATCCTGCATCGGGGTCTCTTCGGGCGCATCATAATCCGGCTCTTCGCCCTCCTTGCCGCCCTCTTCCCACTCGGCCTTGGCGGCGCGATAAGCCTTGCGCGCCTCTTCAACCGCTTTCTGGTTGGCCACCACCGCATCGGCATTGGCCTTGGTCACTTTCAGTATTTCCTCGGCAAAAGCCTCGGCCGCGGTTTCATAGCCCCCAAGCGCACCTGACAGGCCCGATGTGTCTAGTTCGGCCAGATCGGCCTCTTTCACCGCAGCCTGATAGAACTTCAGGAAGTTGCGGAAAGTGAACTCGATATCACCCGGATGCCATTTATCCGTCACCGGCACCGCGCGCAGCAGGACCGGATCGTCGGCATAGATCATTTCGAGGTATTCAACGACCTTGCCCACATTGGTTTCGGGCTGTGCCAAAGTGCGCGCATTCAGGCCGCAGCGCCGCATCGCTTCTTGGGCGATGGGGTTGCCATCCTCGACCGCGCCCCATGCCATCGCGTATTTCGACAGGGTCGGGTTGGACCGCATCGTCTGGCGAATGGCCTTGCGCGATTTCGGATTTTCGAGCGCCTTTTTATACTCGCGCCACGCCTTTTCCATCTGCGCGACCTCGACCACCTTGGCCGAAACCTCAAGAACGCTTTCCGCCAGATCGGCACCGGCAGAGATGGCATAGCCGACCGGTGCGGCCTCTCCGGCCAGCTTTGTCGCTTCGCCTGCGACTTTGACCGCTTGGATACCCACCTTGATGTTGGCGATGATCAGCTGCTTTTTCTGTAGGCCAAGCCGGTTCATCATCGCGTCCATCTGCGCGGTGCGGGCCTTTTTCGCGTCGCCCACATTGTCCATCCAGATGACAAGCTGTTCGGCGTGTTTGACCGCCTCACCGATAGAGAAGACAAGCTGCGTTACCGCCGCGACCAGCCCCATGCCCGGCACAAGTTCGGCCACAAACCCGGGGCCGCCGGTGACGATCTTTTGCGCAAGGGCAAAGACCATTTCATCGCGCTTATAAACGGCGACGATCTTTTCCAGACTGTCCACGCGGCGACGTTCGGCGCGGTCCAGTTCCTCGTCATCATCGTCGGGATCGGCAAACCCGTATTCCAACGCTTCGGCAAAGGCGCGGTCTTCCTGCCGCATGAACTCTTCAAAGTTCTCTTCCTGAAGCTTGGCATGGGCCTGCTTCATCTCTTCGAGCTTTTCCTTGTCGATATTGCCCGACACTTTTTTCTGCTGCTGGGCAAGTTTGACCACATCGTCGAGCGCCTGACCGCCCTCTTCCATATTGCCGAGGATTTCGCCCGCGGCTTCGGAATTGGGCGCCGTGATCGTGGCGTTCATCGCGCTTGCGCCGCTGATCAGGATCACCAAGGCGCCGGTGGGATCGTCCTTGAACGTCTTGGCTGCCTCTTTGGCCTTGGGAAGCGAGCGGATGCCTTGGGCAATGATATTGCCGATCTCGGCTACCTGATCGTCGCCCAGCCCGCCAAGGCTGCTGCCGATCGCATCGCCAAGGGCGTTCAGCCCTTCGTCGATACGTCCTTCGGCGAACAGCTTGCCCGCTTTGGACGATTTGATTGCTCCTGTCACAAGGCCTTGGGTCAGCTTGGCGGTTTCCTCGTCCAGCGTCGCGCCAAGGATTTCGCCGACAACGCCGTTGATCGCTTCGGCAACCGCGAACCCGTCCTGTTCCTTCAGCGCGCCTTTGACGATGCCCGCGGTCGAGGTCATGGCGATCTCGACCCAACCGATGACTTCGGCGGCTTCTTTCGCGCCTGAAATCACGTCCTTGTTTTCCGTGAGCGTGGCGATGGACCCCGCAAAGGACGCGGCCGATCCCGCCACCTTAAGCAGCCCCGAGCCAATCGCCATCGCATCATCGAAATGCTGCAAGAACTGGCCGTAATCGCCCAATTCCTTGGAATATTCCTGCAAGCGTTCCTCATAAAGCGCGTTGGCCTCGTCGAACTGGCGCTTCACTTCGGAATATTTGTCGGGGATGAAACTTTCCGGCAGCAGACCTTCGCGCTGCATCGGGTTCCACAGGTCTTCGGCCATGCGCCGTTGCGCCAGTTTGAGGTCCGCCTCGTAGGTTTCCATCGCCGCCTTGTATTCTTTGCGCTGTTGCGGCGTCGACGGTTCGGTCGGCATCTCGGGCTCGGGCGGTTCGGCGTAATAGGGGTTCTTCTTCAACTCGTTCTGAAGGGTCAGGATCTTTTCATAGTTCTGACGCAGGATTTGCAGATCCTGTTCATTGATGGCTTTGACATCGGGCCCTTCGGTCCATGTGTCAAAATCCTTCATCGGGTCATGGTCCGGATCGGAAAGCGCCATCATCTTGGGCTTGCCCACCAGACTACGCAGCGCCCCTTCGACCTTGTTCGTCTTCATCTGGACGCTGATCTGGTCAAAAGCGTTGCGGATATTGTCGCCGTCCACCGCCAGTTGATCCTGTATCAGCTTCTGGCCCTCGGCCTGCTGTTCGGCCAGTTTGATGGCGTTGTCCGCTTGGGCGATGACGCCGGTAAGGTTGGTCAGCCAACCCTTCTGCTTTGGGGAAAGAACATCAGACACCGCGCTGTACCTCCAGATCGATTTGATTGAGCGCCCGATAAGGCGGTGACGCAAACCCCTGAACGTCGAACGGATTTTCGACGCAGGCTTTCATCAGCGGATTGTTGGTGATCCGTTCACGGTTGAGGCGCACCATGTTCAGTGCCACCTCGCGGCTGCGCAGGCGGTCGGTTTCCCCCGCATTGTCGTCGCCCAGCACCTTGGCGGGCTTGTCAAAAGCGTTCACGTCAAAGGTGCCGATCAGCTTGCCCAGTTGCGTGTCCAGCTTGGCCACACCTGCCAGAAGGTCGGCTTTGGATGTGTCGGTATCCTCCAGCTTGCCCAGATATTCGTTCCTGATCCTATTGATCAGCGTCTGTTGATTGGCGGTCAGGCGCGAAACAGCCTCTTTCCACGTGGCCCCCATTGATCCCAGCGATCCACGGTCGATCTTGGGCGGGTCTTTCAAGATGTTCTGCATGCGCTGCTGATAGGCGCGATAGCGTTTTTCGGTGGTCGCACTGTCGATGCCCCGTTTGCTGGCATCCTTTGTTTTCGAGGCTTTCTTGACCTCGGAGATAAAGGACGACACCTGCTTCATCAGCTGTTCGTAATCGTCCTTGTGCGACTTGGCAGTTTTAGAGGCCTTGTACTGCGCCTTGGACACTTCCTTCCAACCGGCAATCGACTGGTGCAGTCCGACGAGGTTCTGGATTTCGGTGTCTTTGGAGGCGACGATCTCGTCATTCTCGTCCGACAGTTCCTTGAGCGCCTGAATGGACTCGGTCTGGCTGCCTTTCAGCCGGTCGAGCATCTTGAGGATGGCCACCTGCGCATTGCCGATCTTGGCTTCGGTCGGGGCCTGCCAACTGACGGCTTCCTTGGTCAGGAACATCTCGGCATCGTCGAGTTCTTTTTTCATCGCGCCGTCATAGCCGTCGAATTTCTTGCCCTGCGCCTCGACCTGCTTTTTCAGCTCTGCTTCGATCTCTGTCAGCATCTTGCGCGCTTCGGTGATGCGCCGCTTCTGGCTTTCGATCCAGACATGCTGGTCCGCTTCGCGCTTTTCCTCCTCGCCGCAGCGCACCACAAGGGCGATCGCCTCGGATCGTGCCGAGGCGGGGCGTTTGGTGGGCCATTCCTGTTCAAAGGTCGCAATTTCGGAATCCAGCGCCGCCCACGCATTGACGCGCACGGTGCCTTTCTTGCCATGGCGCTCGCCAACGATCTTCTTCGCGTCGGCAATCGCTTTTTTGACCTCGGTATTCAGCAGGCCCATGCTGCCGAGGTCATTGGCAATGTTTTCCGCGTCCTCGATCATTTTCTCAATCGCGGGCAGCGCGTTGACGTTCTTGCCCGCGTTCAGCGCGTCCTGAGCCGACCGGGCGACAAAGGCAAATTCCTCGCCCTGTTCCGGCATCGCCTCTTTGGCGTGTTTGTCGCGGAAAGCCGCAACCGTTTTCCACATCGCCTCAAGCCGCTTTTCCAGTTCGGCCTTCTTGGTGTTGTAGGCACCTGTGGCGTCGATGCGCGCGCCCTTGATGTCGTTGAACAGGGTGTCGCAATCCTTTTGCAGCCCGTCCAGATCGCCATGTTCGGGATGGGCCAGCTTGCGCAATTCCTCGGCCCGTTTGGCCAATGCGGGTGCGGCGGGCGATCCCCAGTTCTGGATCAGGTCAAGCTGGTCGGACATGGAGTCGATATCGTCAATGATACGCTCGGCCTTGATGACGTTTTCGATGTGCTGCTTGATGATCTCTTCGTTACCGGCAAAGGCGGCGAGTTCCTTGCGCAGATCGTCGTCGGTCTGGCGGATGTTCTTGACCACATCGTCGATGATGCTTTTGGCCACATCCAGCGTGGTGTCACCGGACGCGGCTGCCGTCGGCAGCGGGTTGATTGTGCCGACCGCGTTGGACACGGCCTGACCCATTTTAAGGGCAAGTTTCGGTTCGGGGATGGTCAGGCTGGTGTCACCGGCGAGCTTGCGGATATTGCCGACAACCTCGTCCACCTTGCTGTTGAATTTGCTGGAGATATCATAGATTTCGCCCAAGCCTTTGTTCACGAAAAACCGCACCTGACCGGGCAAGGTGAACTTCTTGGCGTTCGCTTCCTCAAGCTTCATGTGCTCTTGCAGATCAAGGGTGATGACCTGCAGCGTCTTGATCGCTTGGGCAAGATTGTCGGCGGTGCTGCCTTTGCCCTTGATGCTTTCGTCGGCCTTGTAGGTCCGGTTCGCAAACGCCTCGCGCATCGTGTCATTCGCATGCAGGGTCGCTATCTTTTTGCCAAGGACGTCGCGTTCGCGGCTATAGGTTTTGAACAGGGCTTCACGCGCTGCGTTCTTTTTCTTTTTGTTGAAGCCTATCCCGCTTTTCAGAACAAACTTCGTCAGAAAATCCTCTTGCAACGGTGACAGCACCGTTTCACTTCCATCCGGCATAATAAATATCCCCTAAGGTAAATATACCGCGATGGTAGCCACGAAACCTTGTTCTGACTACAGTTTTCACGGCCCCTGCCTGCGCAATCTGCGCAAATGGGCCCGTGACGTCTTGCAATCGGGTTGCGCGCACCGCGTGTGCCGCACGCCAAGGGAGAGTGCGCGCATCAAGCGCCGCGCCACCCCTGTGCCGTCAGATATCCATCTCGGCCACAAGGTTGGCAAAGGACGCGCCGTGCATGTCACGATCTACGCGCGCGCCTTGGATCACGGGGCGCGGCAGGCTGATCTTGACCACATTCAGTGACGGGATATCGAACCGTTTGAGTTCCTGCACATTGGCGTCAAACAGTGCGGCCACCGCCCCCGTCTGCATCCCCGTTGAGATACGTTCGAACGCCGCGTCCGAGCCGCAGAAGATGTCGATGGTCAGCCAGAACGGCCCCGCGTTCTTGGACCGTACCTTGCGCGCGATGCTACCGATCTGTGCCACAGTCGATGACCTCCAGTGAAAATGCGTCCATCGGGTCGGCCAGTTCCATCACGTGGTTCAGCGCAAAGCCGTAAAGCGCGCCGCGTTGCAGTTCGACCGGCGAGAACGGGAAGGCGAATGACGGCTGCTCCTCGTCCGCAGTCAGCGGATGGTGCAGCAGGTAGGGATCAAGGATTTTGGCAATGTCGGAGGCGACCTCCTGACTTTGCGCTGTGACGATCCCCATGGCACCGACCTCTTGCGGGGCGGGTCCGTCGGTTTCCAGATCACCCAGCGTCGCGTTGATCCCGATCAGGCGTACCTCGACATGGAAGTCTTCCGGCGACAGGTTCAGACGATCCGCCGCCTTGGCGCTGCTTTTGGCCTCGACATCGCGCGCCCATTCCTTGGCATGGCGGACATAATGCGGGTCGCGCAAGGTGGACAGCAGCACCGATTGATAACCCTGCACCACCGTCCCCTCTAGTTTCACCGTATACCGTTCTGACGGGACCCAGACCGACCCTTCGACGCGCACGCGGCTGTCATCCAGCGCGGTATAGGTGGCATTGGTCACGTCCAGATGCCCGCCCGGTTCATACAGAATAAAAGGGTCGCTGTTTTCATAGAGCATATGGGCCGACACCGAATGCGGCGTCGCTTTGGCCCCGTCTGCTAGCGGCGTGATCGTGAACCCCGTATCGTCGAAGTCCACCAGAATGACGCCCGATTGCGGGTTCGAAGCGCACAGCGCACCGCATTCCCCGATCTTGGCCCCGTGCCACGCGGCCCCCGCATGGCAACCCCGGGCCAAGGGCAGCGCGGCAATGATGGCTGTGTCGGTGGTGCGCCCCGCCAGAACAATATCCGCACCTGTCTCAAGCGCGGCGTTGATCTGCTCGGCCCCTGCGAGGGCCACGATATTTGTGCATTCGGCAAAGGTATCACCCGAAATCTCGGGCGCGCCCGCAAGGGGCGTGACGGCGTTCCGGTCATAGGCGGCACGCACCTTGCCCGCGTCCTGTGAACAGCGCAGCACCGCGATTTTCACGGCTTGCCCCAGTTCCTGCGCAATCTCGCGGGTCATGCCAAGCATCCAGTCCACCGCACTGTCCGCGCCACAGGTGCCCGAGGTGCCCAGCACCAGCGGCACGCCCGCGGCCGCGCGCGCCTCCATCAACCCGCGCCATTCACGCTTGGTGCTTTCGCGGGCGTATTTGGACACGCCCCGCCCCAGATAGGCAGGGCCGCTGTCGGTCGATCCGCCGTCGATTGCGATGATGTCCGGCTTGGCCGCGATGCCGCGTTCCAGCGCCACCTTGTCATAGTTCAGACCCAAAGCGCCCGACGGGACCAGTACACGTACCATCAGTCGGTGATCCGCTGCGGCTTGGTCAGTACCTTGCGCAAGAAGATCGGCGCAAAGAACCCCGCCACCGCCGCGATCAACAGGCCAAGAGCGATATAGGACACTTCGTCAGGGCTGGTGGGACGAGTATAGATCAGCCCCCACGCGTTGCCGTCCGACAGCACCATCGCATCGCGCAACTGCTTTTCCATCTGATGGCCCAGCAGGATGCCAAGGATCACCGGCACGGTCGGGATGTCGAGCTTGCGCAGCACATAGCCAAGCACCCCGAACCCGACCACCAGCAGCAGGTCGAAATAGCTGCCCGTCAAGGAATAGATGCCCACAAAGCTGACCATAGTGACACCGGGCAACAGGATCGCAGGTGGCACTTGCAGCACTTTGACGAAGACCTTGACCATCGGCACGTTCATGATCAGCAGCACAAAGTTCGCGATCAGAAGTGCTGCGATCAGCCCCCAGACCACATCGGGGCGGTCGGTGAACAGCGTCGGCCCCGGAGTGATGTTGAGCGTGACCAGCACCGCCAGCAGCACCGCCGTGGTCCCAGACCCCGGCACACCCAGCGTCAGCATCGGCACCAGCGCGCCCCCTGCGGCGGCGTTATTGCCTGCCTCGGGCGCGGCGACGCCTTTGGGCACGCCTGTGCCGAACTTGCCTTTCTCTCCGGCGATGGATTTTTCCATCATATAGGTCATGAAACTGCCAAGGGACGCGCCCGCACCGGGCAGCACACCCGCAAAGAACCCGACAAGCGAAGACCGCAGCATCGTCCACTTGGTGGCCCAGATGTCAGCCCAAGGCACGCGCACCTTGTCGATCTTCACCCCTGCCGCCGAGGTCGAGCCATGGCTTTCGATGAAGAAGAAAATCTCGGACACGGCGAACAGGCCCACGATGGCCACAAGGAAATCGATCCCGTCATAGAGGTGCAGGTTGCCCCCCGTCATCCGCGGCAGGCCCGAGTTCGGGTCCAGCCCGATCATCGCGATCATCAACCCAATGCAAGAGGCCAGCGCCGCCTTGGCCTGATTGTTCGACGAAATTCCGCCCAAGGTGGCAAAGGCCAGCAGGTAAAGGGCAAAATACTCCCCCGGGCCGAATTGATAGGCAACGCGGCTAAGCAATGGCGCCAGCAGCATCAGACCGATGGTGGCCAGCAGCGCGCCGACAAAGGACGCAACGCCCGAAATCACCAGCGCATCCCCTGCCCGTCCGGCCTTGGCCATGGGATAGCCGTCGAGCGTGGTCATCAAAGCAGGCTCGTCCCCCGGAATGTTCAGCAGGATCGAACTGATCCGCCCGCCATACATCGCCCCGTAGTAGATCGAGGTCAGCAGAACGAGGGCCGACACCGCATCCAGCCCCATGGAAAAGGTGATCGGGATCATAATCGCGACCCCGTTCGATGGCCCCAGACCGGGCAATGCGCCCACGATAGTGCCGATAAAGCAGCCCAGCACCGCCAGCATCAGCGTCCATGGCGACAGCGCGATGGAAAAACCCAAGGCAAGGTTGTCAATCAGTTCCATCAGAACCACCCCTTCGGAAAGGGAACCAGCCCCAGATCAAGAATATAGCGGAACAGCACGAACAGCCCGATGGACAGGCCCAGCCCGCTCAGCACCGCCGCGACGGGGCGTGGTGTGATCTGGTAAGACAGCGCGCCCGCCACAATCGCCGTTGGGATCAGAAACCCGAGCGGTTTGAGCGCATAGGCATAGCCCACGAGCAGCACGATAGAAATCAGGATGGACACGACTGTCCACATCACCGGCCAGTCCGGTTCGTCATCAGGGCGCAGGATCATCACGCAACAGCAGATGATCGCAACCGATGCCACACCTATGGGGAATGCCTTGGACCCGACAGGGTCGGACAGGAAACTGACCTGCACCTGCATGGCGCTCGCGATATACACGAGCGCCACACAGATCATGGCCAGACCGAAAATGCGGTCTGAAAGCCTGTTCATGAACCGACGGCTCCTCTTACTGGATTACGCCGATTTCACGCGACAGCTCCTCGGTCTGGGCGACAACACCGTCGATCCAGCTTTGGAAGTCGTTGCCAACCTTGGTGAACGGGGCAAGGCCGTTGTCCGCCATCGCCTGCTTCCACTCGTCAGAATCCGCGACAGCCTGAAGCTTGTCAGCCCATGCGTTGAATTCCTCATCCGAGATGTCCTTGGGCACATAGAGACCGCGCCAGTTCACCGCGACCACGTCATAGCCTTGCTCTTTCGCGGTCGGGATGTCTTCGAAACCCGGCACGCGTTCTTCGGTCAGGACGGCCAGAACGCGAATGTCACCGGTGGGGATAAAGCCGACGATTTCGGACATGTCGCCAGTCATGGCTTGGGTGAACCCACCGACGGTCTGGGTGATCGCATCTGCGCCACCGTCAACCCCGATATAGCGCACTTTGGTGATGTCCTCGAACCCTGCGGCCTTCAGCACCTGCAAGGGTTTCAGGTGGTCAAACCCGCCCACAGCCGATCCGCCCGCGAAGGCGACCGAGCCCGGATCGGCAAGGATCGCATCCACAAGATCATTCAGGGTCTGGTGCGGGCTGTCTGCCGCCACGACGATCACGCCCGGATCGGCACCGATGGCCCCGACAAAGCGGACCTGATCCGCCTTGGCCCCGCCATAGGCGTTCTGCGCCAGACGCGTGGTGGTCGCCGAAGACGCGGCGACAATCAGGTCGGCATCATCATTGCGTTCGTTTACCACGGTCGAAAAGGCCAGACCGCCGCCCGCACCGGCAAGGTTCGTGACCTGAACAGGGTCTTCCACCTGCCCGATATCATACAGGATCTTGCCGATCTGGCGGCAGGTAAAGTCCCAGCCCCCACCGGGGTTGGCCGGTGCGATGCATTCGGCAGCGCCGGCCATGGAACCGACGCTGAGAAACGCGCCCGTCACGAACGCCTTAGCGAGATTATATGTCATGGAATCCTCCCAGATTTCTTTTGGAGCGCTTGGCGCCCGCTTTCGTCCCCGACGCCGTGACGTAGGGTAAAAGTGACACTGGCACGGCTTCGAAATTCGCGCAAGCGTCAGGCGTATGGTTGCCGACGCTAATCGGTGTCAGGGGGGTGGCTGTGGTGGACGGGGCGCGAGCGCGCGCGGCTATTGCGCCAGCTTATGCGCCAGACGCTCCAACATCGTTATGCATTGTCCAAACTGGTCCAGCGACAGGTATTCATCCGCCTTGTGCGCCTGTTCGATTGATCCGGGGCCGCAGATCACCACGTCCATCCCTGCCTTCTGGAAAATCCCCGCCTCGGTCCCGAAAGGCACCACATCGGCCCCGTTCGCGCCCGTCAACTCGGCAACGATCTGGCGCGCCTCGTTTTCGGTGGTGAGGACAAGGCCGTCGACCTCTCCGATCACTTCGGTCTCGATCGTCGCCTCGGGATGCACGGCCTGCATGGCGGGCAGCAGCGTGTCAGCACAGAAACGGTGTAGCCCCTGCTTGACCAATGCCGCATCGCTGGCTTGGACAGGGCGCATTTCCCAATCGACCTGCGCCTTGGGGGCGATCACGTTGTGGGCCGCGCCGCCGGTCAGCGCGCCGACATTTACGGTCGTCCATGGCGGATCAAAGGGGCTGTTGTCGGGCGCGGTGGTGATCAGTTCCTGTTTCAACTCCAGCAGGCGCGCCACATAGCGCACCGCATATTCCACCGCGTTCACGCCGCGATCAGGGTCCGACCCGTGCCCCTCAAGCCCCTGAAACCGCGTAGTATATTCATAGCAGCCCTTGTGCCCCTCGATGATCCGCATCGACGTGGGTTCGCCGATGATCGCCACCTTGGGACGCACGCCCATGTGTTCAAGCGCCTCGGCCAGATGGCCCGCCCCGATGCAGCCGACTTCCTCATCATAGGTAAAGGCGAAATGCAGAGGCCGATCGCGCACCATGTGGGCAAAGGTCGGTGCCATGGCGAGTGTGGCGGCGATGAACCCTTTCATGTCGCAAGTGCCGCGCCCGTATAGCCGCCCGTCCCGTTCGACCATGGAAAACGGGTCGCTGGACCACTCCTGATCCGTGACCGGCACCACATCGGAATGGCCCGACAGCATGATCCCGCCATCGACCCGCGGCCCCAGCGTGGCAAACAGGTTCGCCTTGGTCCCCGTCGGATCGGCAAGCACATCCACATGCGCGCCCGCCCGTTCAAGCGTGCGCGCAATATAGGTGATCATGTCGAGGTTGCTGTCGCTGGACACGGTGGGAAACCCCACCAGATCGGACAGGATATCGACGGCAAAGCGGTCCACGCGCCCTAGCCCTTAGTGAACATCTGGCGCGGCACGGTGCACAGCGGTTCCGCCGCGCCATCCTGTCGGATCAGAATGGTCTCGGTCGTCTCAAGACCCCATGTGTCCATCCAAAGCGCGGGCATAAAGTGGAACACCATACCGGGTTCCAGCACGGTCGTATCCTCGGTTCGGATCGACGCGCTACGTTCGCCCCAGTCAGGCGGATAGCTCAGGCCGATAGGATAGCCCATGCGCCCTGTCCGTTCGATCCCGTGCTTGCCCATCACCGCCATAAAGGCACGCGCGATGTCGCCCGTGGTGTTGCCCGCGCGCGCGGCCTCAAGCCCTGCCTCGATCCCTTCGATCTGCGCGGCCTCGGTGCGGCGCATCTGGTCCGATGGCGTGCCAAGGAACACGGTCCGGCACAATGGCGCGTGATAGCGGCGGTAACAGCCCGAGAGTTCGAAAAACGTCGCCTCGCCCGTCTGCATCGGCGCGCCGTTCCACGTCAGATGCGCCGCCGTGGCGTCCAGCCCCGAGGGGGTCAGCGGCACAATCGCCGGATAATCGCCCCAATCGTCGTCAATGCCGGTGATGCCCGCATGCATGATGTCGGCCACCAGATCGTTCTTGCGCACGCCGGGTGCGGCGCGGTCGATTGCAAGGGTGATCACCTTGTCCGAAATCCGCGCCGCCTTGCGGATGAAGGCGAGTTCGGCGTCCGATTTCACCAGCCGTTGCCAGTTCACCATAGCGGTCGCATCGACCAGCGTGGCGTCGGGCAGTTCGGTGCTTAGAACGCTGTGGGCTTTGGCGGAGTAATAGTAATTCTCCATCTCGACCCCGATGCGGGCGCGGTCAAGACCACGGGCGCGCATCTGTGCGCCCAGATCCTGCATCGGGTGGCGTTCGGTCGACTGCACATAGTGATCGCCATAACCGATGATTTCGTCATGCCCCATCCAGCAGGTGCGCCGCCCGCCGAACATGTCCATATGGCGCCCCCACCAGACCGGATCGCAGTCATGGGTGACGATCACGCCTTGATGCACATAGAAGGACCAGCCGTCATAGCCGGTGAGCCACGCCATGTTGGACGGGTCGGTAACAAACAGCGCGTCCAGCCCCGCCAGCGCCATGGCGGCACGGGTCTTGGCCAGACGGCGGGCATATTCGGACGGCTCGAAGGCGGTGTGCACGGGCGCCATCATCACCCCCTACCCCAGAACGGCGCGCACGGCGCGCTCGGTTGCGGCGACGACATGATCGGCCTCTTCGCGGCTCAGGCAGAAGGGCGGCGCAAAGCCGATGATATCGCCCTGCGGCATGGCGCGCGCGATCACACTATCCTGTTCCAGCATCTTGGCAACAATCTGCGGACCGACCTTTTTGCCTGCATCAAAGAAGCTGCGGCTGTCCTTGTCCGCGACCAGTTCCACCGCGCAGAGCATCCCCTCGCCGCGCACATCGCCCACATGGGGGTGATCGGCCAGTGCGGCGCGCATGGTTTCGTTCAGATAGGCGCCGGTGCTGCCCGCCGCCTCGACCAGTCCCAGACTGTCGATCAGCGCAAGGTTCGCCACCCCCGCCGCCGCCCCGATGGGATGCGCCGAATAGGTCCAGCCGTGGCCGATAGGGCCGTTTTCGTCCGTACCGCGTTCCAGCACCGACCACATGCGGTCCGACACGATCGACCCCGACAGCGGCGCATAGGCTGATGTCAGCCCCTTGGCGATGGTAATCAGGTCAGGCTTCATCCCGTAGTGTTCGGACCCGAACATCGTGCCCAGACGGCCAAATCCGGTCACCACCTCATCCGCGACCAGCAGGATATCGTGACGATCCAGCACCGCCTGAATCGCGGGCCAGTAGCCTGCGGGTGGCGGCACGATGCCGCCAGTGCCAAGGACAGGCTCGCCAATAAAGGCGGCGATGGTGTCGGCCCCTTCGCGGGCAATCATCGCCTCAAGCTCGGCCACGCAATGATCGACAAACTGCGCCTCGCTTTGCCCCAGATCGGCGCGGCGGAAATAATCGGGCGCAACCGTGTGCAACACCTGTTCCAGCGGTAGATCGAATTTCTTGTGGAACAGTTCCAGCCCCGTGAGCGAGCCCGTCATCAGGCCCGACCCGTGATAACCGCGCCAGCGCGAAATGATCTTCTTCTTCTCGGGGCGGCCAAGGATATTGTTGTAATACCAGATCAGTTTGACGTTGGTTTCGTTCGCATCCGACCCCGACAGGCCGAAATAGACCTTGGACATGTGATCGGGCGCGCGGTCCATCACCATCTTGGCCAACGTGATCGACGCTTCGGTGCCGTGGCCCACATAGGCGTGGTAATAGGCCAGTTCGCGCGCCTGATCGGCTATCGCATCCGCGATTTCGGACCGCCCATAGCCCACGTTCACACAGTACAGCCCCGCAAACGCATCCAGCATCCGGTTGCCGTCGCGATCCTCGATATGGCAGCCCGATGCCCCCGTCACCACCCGCTGGGCGACGTTGCCACGGGCGAATTCGGCCAGATGGGTCGAGGCGTGAAAGAAGTTGTCGCGATCCCACTGTTCCAGTTGGTCATTATGCAGCATGTGATACCTGTTTTCCGGTTTCGGGCGGCGCGCCGCCTCAGTTAAGACAGGAACGAAGCCGGATGCACGCGCTGCCCTGTGTCGGGCGGTCTCGGGGCGGCCAAGCCTCGTTCACCCAGACAGCAGCGCGCAATGCCTTTATTGTCAGGGACGCCGCCATCGAAACGCCGGACGCGGCGGAATGCAATAGAAATATGTCGATTGGTTGCATCGCGTGCGTCGCGCGCCGCAGACTTGGGCAGGGCCGCCGCGGTACATCTTTGTGAATGCGTCGTGAACAGCGCACGTTTGTGGCGACCGGCGGAATGCCAATTCAACTCGCTCGCGTATTTCCGCCCGCGCCGAATCTATACCATTCCGTATGTTTTCACGGATATGCACGCCTTATTGGCGCGGAACCGGAAACAATTTGTACCGAAGGCCCGCATTTATACTGAAAATCGCCTCCTTATTGCTGATTTATTCGCGCCCAACTTTTGACATATTGCCAAGCCGGAAAAGTTCCATAACAATCTCGTGATAATTCGATCTTCCCATCGCTAAGCGCATCTGCCGCGCCTGAAATTCATTACGAGGTCACATATGCCTGCTGCCAATTCACCCGTCCTATCAATCACTTGGGGCACCTCCGTCACAGACCCTAACATCTCTGTCTATTTCGCGCAGGATGGAGAAACAGTCGGAGAATACACGTCTGAAGGCGCTTCCGCCTACGAGATTGCGCAATTTCAAGCTGTCTATGACGCAATTGCTGCCGTTGCGAACCTGAACTTTACCATCACGCAGGATGCAAACGCCGATTTCCTCGTCGCGATTGACGATGACGAATTGCTCGGATCGCTTGACGGGAAAATGGGCCCTCCCGGAGAGGACAACGAAGGCGAAGCAATCTTTGACGGGCATGACATCGTGCGCGGTCCCGGTGGGGCGCTGGATGCGGGTGGCTATGACTTTATGGTTGTGGTGCACGAAACCCTGCACGGTCTTGGCCTGTCCCACCCCCACGATGATGGCGGCGGGTCGCCGATCATGGATGGTGTCGACGATGCCTTTGGCGATTACGGGACGTTCAACCTGAACCAAGGCGTCTTTACGGCGATGACCTATAACAACGGGTATTTCACCGGCACGGACGGCAGCCAGCCTGATGACAATCTGATCTTCGGCTACGAAATGGGGCCGATGGCGCTGGATATCGCGGTGCTACAGGCAGCCTATGGTGCCAACACCACGACAGCGACAGGCGACAACATCTATGCCCTGCCCGACCAGAACGACTCCGGCACCGGCTGGACCTCGATCTGGGATGCGGGTGGCGAGGACACGCTGCTTTATGAAGGCACGTCCGAAGTGGTTCTCGACCTGCGCGCGGCGACGCTGCAATACGAGGAAGGCGGCGGCGGATTTGTCTCCGCAGCCTACGGCATCGCGGGCGGCTATACGATTGCCAATGGCGTCGTGATCGAAAACGCCACGGCTGGCGCGGGGGATGACACCCTGACAGGCAACGACGCGGCCAACACGCTGACGGCAGCGGACGGGGCCGATACGCTGTCCGGTGGCGCGGGCGATGATACGCTGAACGGCGGCGCGGGCGACGACCTGATGAACGGGGGCGCAGGCAGCGACAGCTTTGCCTCGATGCCCGGTGACGGCGATGACGTGATCGAGGATTTCGATCCCTTCATGGACGTGCTAGTGTTCGACGGCTTTGATACGTCCCAAAGCCAAGGCAACCCGTCCAACATTCAGGAATTCCTTGCGGCAAACGCCGAGGTGGACGGTACAGACCTTATCATCACCCTTGGTGCGGGGCATTCGGTGCGCCTGATCGACGTCATCAACGAGGAAGATCCCGAAGGATCAATCGCCACCATCGCCGAAGCGATCACCGGTCTGGAATTCGAAGACCAAGGCACGCCCAGCGAGGAACCGACCGAGGGCGACGACCTGCTGTTCGGTACGGACGGCGATGACCGCATCGACGCGCTTGGCGGCAACGACACCGTCAATGGCGCAGGTGGCGAGGATACGCTGCTGGGCAGCGACGGCGACGATGTTCTGAACGGCGGCGATGATAATGACGAACTGATCGGCAAGAACGGCGCGGATACGCTCGACGGCGGCTTTGGTAATGACGAAGTGAACGGCGGCAACGACGATGACCTTGTCAACGGCGGTCAGGGCAATGACCGGATGTCCGGAGGCAAGGGCAACGATGTGCTGAACGGTGGCGCGGGTCGCGACGATGTTGCGGGCGACGCGGGCGACGACACCCTGTTCGGTGATGATGGCAATGACACGCTGAAGGGCGACGCTGGCAATGATGTTCTGAACGGTGGCGCTGGCCGTGACCGTATCCTTGGCGGGAAAGACGACGACGAAGCGAATGGCGGCACCGGCAATGACAAGCTTTTTGGCAATGACGGCAACGACCTGCTGCGCGGCGACGCTGGCAACGACAAGGCCTATGGCGGTATCGGTGACGACAGCCTTGAAGGGGGCAGCGGTAATGACCAGTTGTTCGGCGGAGATGGCCATGACGAGCTGAACGGCGACGACGGCAACGACAAGCTCTATGGCGCGGATGGCGACGACATGCTGATCGGCGGCAATGGCAACGACCTGCTGGTCGGCGGGGCCGGTGCGGATACGCTGATCGGTGGCGCGGGTAATGATGCGATGGCTGGCGGCGACGATGCGGACCTGTTCGTGATCGGCGACGAAGAGGGCCACGACAGGATCTACGACTTCGCCTATGGCGAAGATCTTATCAACCTGACCGAAGTCCAGTTCGGCACCGAACCCGACCAGATGTCGCGCGCCGACTTCCTGTCGGAAAACGCGTCGATCGACGGTTCCGACCTCTACCTCGACCTCGGGGATGGCCGGTCGATCCGCATCCTTGATGTCGTGGACGAAGAGGAAATCGGCGAAGACGTCGAGGATTACGAAGACGTGTTTGCCTTCATGTAAGCGTAAGCATCTTTCTCTGAGACGAAAAATGCCAAGTCGCGGTGCGGCTTGGCATTTTTGTTTTTGACAGCGCGCAAATGGGTGAAGAAATCGCCGTAACCCGTTGATAAGGCGCCCTACCCTTTTTCGGATGCGCCCTGCAATTCGTCAAAGGCGCGCGCGACAGCGGCAGCATGTTGCGCACCCGCCTTTAGGCGCAGGCCAAGCCAGACCGCAAAGATCAGCCAGACCACCAGCGCCAGCCATGCAAGGTTCAGCACAATCGCGGCCAGCGCAATCATGCCAGCGCCAAGGGCGTATTGAATGCCAAGGCGGCGCTGGCGGGCCAGATCGGCCCCCGCACCTGTACGATAGCGCGCGATCAGCGCAACGGTTTCGGGGCTTAACTCTTTGTCCGTCATTTGATCATCATCAATCCGCGTTGTGCCATCATTCCTGCGGCGGCAAATGACACCGGATCGTCGGCAATACCAGCGCCAAGCGTCACGATGTCCTCGCCGATTGTCACCACGATCAGCGCCCCCGCCGCGACGATCAGTGCGCCACCAGCCAAGGCGCGGCCATTTTCCGCAAACCAGTCAAAAACCACGTCCGTGACCGGCACCGGCTTGGGCTGTACTTTGGGTTTGTCGGGGATCACCTGCACCTCGATATCAAGGCCCACGCTACCCTCATAGATGATGCCCTTGTTCTTGAACTTCACCGCTTTGGGCGCGAGCGTCAGCTTGGGGTTCAACGTACGACCGAAACTGATCTTGCTGGACCAGGTGGTGCCCGTCACATTGCTGCTGATGGAGATTGAATCAAAGCTCAACCCTTTGAGCTTGAACGAGGTCTGGAACGGCTTTGCCCCGTTGGCGATCTCAGTCTCGTAAGTGCGCAGGTTGAAAGACGCGGGAATGACACCGGGTTTCTGGGCCTTCAGCGCCCCTTTTAGCGTCGTGGTAATGATCACCGTCATGCCGGGTTGGCGGTAGGTCGTCGTCTGGCTTTTGCTTTTCTCTAGATCAATTTCGACAATGGGCGTCGCCACGGGGCGGGCCCGTTTCTGTGCCGGTTTCGGGGCCGGTTTGGGTTTCTGGATGATGACGGGCTGCACGCACCTGGCGGGCACCACGTCGATCACCGGCAGGTTCAGCGGTACACCGGCAAGAATGAAATTGCCCTTGCTGGCGACGGCGGATTTGTTCGCCTTTTCAATCTCCGTCCAGTAATAGCCCGACCCGTAGGTGCGTTCGGCAATATCCCAAAGCGTATCACCCGATTGCACGAGGTAGCTCATCCCGCCACGTTTGACTAAGGGATAGACAACCGTCGCCGTCACCGAGGCAATCCAGCTTGCGCCGACCATTTTATAGCTCGGCTTTATCGTGACATTCAGACCCGCATATTGCTTGGCGATACGCTTTTTCTCTTTGGCGAGAACGGCGTCGAAAATCGCCATAACGGGTTTGGGTGGTGTGCGGCTGCTTGCATTCGTCGCCGCGTCGGCTTTCTTTTGAATATCTTTGGCTTGAAGAGCCTTGTTAATACTTTTTGCAATCTCGGTGGCGAAAAGCTGTTCTTCTTTTTTCATTTGAGAGGAAAGCGGATTGGCTGCCATATCGAACGACCTTTGGGGAAAATATCAAATACCAGTAGCCACACCCTATCCGTGCATCGCGTTTTGCATCAACCCATTTATGTCAACTATTGTGACATAAGCATATCTGTA
The DNA here is from genome assembly GCF_059882455.1 of Tateyamaria sp. 7Alg 36. Classification (NCBI taxonomy): domain Bacteria; kingdom Pseudomonadati; phylum Pseudomonadota; class Alphaproteobacteria; order Rhodobacterales; family Roseobacteraceae; genus Tateyamaria; species Tateyamaria sp. 7Alg 36. The sequence continues at coordinate 598,869 of NZ_CM187613.1, forward strand.
CCGATCAGCGCTTTGTATAGTTCGCGTAGACGGTGGAATACGGGGCCTGCCTCGCCATTGCCGATTGTGCGTCCGTCGATTTCGAAAACAGGTGTTTGCGCCCCGAAAGTACCGGTCAGAAACGCCTCCTCCGCGCTGTAGGTATCGACAAGTGAATAGTTCCTCTCAAACACCGGAATGCCGTTGTCGCGGCACAGGTCGATCACCTTTTGCCGCGTGATCCCGTTCATGCAGTAGTCCCCCTTCGAGGTCCAAACCGCGCCCTTTTTCACGATAAAGAAGTTGCAGGCGTTGGTGGTGTTCACAAAGCCGAACGGGTCCAGCATCAGCGCCTCGTCCGCGCCTGCGCGGATCGCGTGGTTCAGCGCGATGATGCAGTTCAGTTTGGAATGCGAGTTCAGCTTGGCATCCTGCGTCAGCGGCAGGCCGCGATGGTGCGGCACCGTGTGCAGGCGGATGCCACGGGTGATCACGCTGTCATCTGGTTTGGAATGTTCCGCGATGATGACGACGGTCGATCCGAACAGTGATAGATGCGGGTGCTGAAATGGTTTGGATTTGCGCCCGCGTGTGACCATCAGGCGGATGTGTACATCCGTCGTCATTTCATTTGCGTCCAGCGTGTCCTGCACCGCCTGTTTAAGCGCGGCGCGGTCCATGCCGATGTCGATCTCGGTATAGGCGGCAGCCTCGAACAGCCGGTCAAGGTGATCGTCGAAAAAGGCGATGTGGCCGTCATACAGACGCAAGCCCTCCCAGATACCGTCACCAAGCATGAAGCCGCTGTCATAGACAGACACAACCGCCTGATCACGCGGGACAATCCTGCCATCGACATAGATCAGGATGCTGTCGTTGCGCGTGTCTGCTGCGGCGTCGTGGGTGGAAATATGGGCGTCTTGCATGCGGCTCTCCTCGTTTGCGGGCATCAAGGGGCGTGCGGGCATTGGCGTCAAGGGCAAAGGCGGGCGGCGATCCGTGCCGCCGCGTCTGGTCATTCCGCGCATTCCCTGCAAAAACTGCGCCATGACTGATCACATCACGCTGACCTCACCCGATTTGCAGGCCACCTTTGCCGCCCATGGCGCACGGCTTGAAACCTTGTCCTATCGCGACGGGCCATCGCTGGTGGTGCATGCCGACCCTGTGGCGCATCCGCAGTGGCGCGAGGTCTATCCCGGTGCGATTGTCGGCCCCATTGCCAACCGCGTGGGGCGCGGAGCGTTCACGCTGAATGGCGAACGCTACCGGATGCCCTGTAACGAGGATGGCGTGACCGCCCTGCATAGCGGCCCTGACGGGCTGGACCAGCATGTTTGGGAGGTGACGGAGCAGACCGAAACCGCCGTCACTTTCCGCACCACGCTGGCCGATGGCGATGGCGGACTGCCCGCCAACCGCGTGATCGAGGTGTCCTATCGCCTTTACGGGGCCACCCTGTCCCTCGACATCCACGCGACCAGTGACGCGCCGACCCCGATCAACATCGCGCACCACCCCTATTGGCGGCTGGGCGATGCAAGCCAGCACAAGCTGTGGGTCGCCGCCGATCACTACTTGCCCGTCGATGCGCGCAACATCCCGACCGGAGAGATTGCGCCATTAGATAACACTGCCTTTGACCACCGCACAGCGCGCCCGCTTGATCCTGTGATCGACCACAACCTGTGCCTGTCGGACGCCCCGCGCCCCGCACCGGTCCACATCGCCACGCTCAGCGGTGCCGACGGACTCTCTTTGCGGATCGATTCCGCTGAAGCGGGCCTGCAAGTCTATGCCGGTGCGCACCTGCCGGCGATCGCAGGCACCGACATCGCGCCCTTCGCGGGTATTGCACTTGAGCCACAGGGCTACCCCGATGCGGTCAATCATGGCGCGTTTCCGGCCATAATCTGCTCACCCGAGCGGCCCTATGACCAAAAAACGCGATACCACATTGACCGCGCCACATAATTGACACAAACGCGCCCCGCGCTCGGCATGAAATTATGGTGGGCTGCTACAGTCGTCGAAATCGGCGGCCATAGAAACCTTACAAAGGCGCGACGCCATGTCTGTACAGACCCGCACTCCTGTGAACGCACAACAGCCCCCAAAACAGCCCGAGCCGAAGCCCGTCTTTACGGACTACGCCAGCATCTGATCGCGGGTGACAGCGCGGCGCGCACGGCCTAATCTGCGGCCATGGGCACCCCTGTTTCAACGATCCGCAATCTTGGCCCCGCGATGGACGCCGCCTGTGCAAAGGCGGGCATTCCGGACGCCGAAACGCTGCGCGCCCTCGGGGCGGACGCAGCCTATGCCAAGTTGCTGGAAACCGGCCAGCGCCCCCATTTCATCGGCTACTATGTTCTGGTCATGGGCCTTCAGGGCCGCCCGTGGAACGACTGCAAGGGCGAAGAGAAGAAAGCCCTGCGTGCACGCTTTGATGCGCTGAAGGCGGGGCATTTCGACAGCGGCCTGTCCGACTTCGAACGCACCCTTGACGAGATAGGCGTGATCACCCGCCCGAACAAATAACGGAACCTTTCGCCGCGCCCTCTGGTTGACCCTGCAACATCAACCAGTATTGAAAGGACCACCCCCATGGACCTCATCCGCATTATCCTCGCCGTGATCCTGCCCCCACTGGGCGTTTTTCTTCAGGTCGGTCTGGGCAAGCATTTCTGGCTGAACATCCTGCTGACGCTGCTGGGCTATATCCCAGGCATCGTGCACGCCGTCTGGATCATCGCACGCACACCCGAGCATGCATAACACCGAAACTCCCCTCCACACTGCCGCGCGACTGGACCGTTTGGACCGGATCGCGCGGCGCATGGACCGCGCCATTCGCCTGCCCATCATCGGCGTGCGCATGGGGTGGGACAGCATCCTCGGCCTGATCCCCGGTGTCGGGGATGCACTTACACTGGCCCCTGCGGGCTATATTATCCTTGAAGGGCACCGCCTTGGCGCGCCAACCCATGTCACGGCACGTATGGTGGCGAATGTCGGGATCGACGCGGTGATCGGCACGATCCCATTGATCGGTGATCTGTTTGACATCGGCTGGAAGGCGAACATGCGTAATGTAAACCTGCTGCGCACCCATTTCGAGAAAGTACCGCAGCCACCGCTGCGAAGCGTGAACCACCCCGCCGAATAACGCACCATCTCAAAACGAAAAACGGCGCCCCCTTTCGGAAGCGCCGCCTTTTTCATGTCGCGTGGTCAGGGGTGGATTAACCCACCAGCTCCAGACCCGAGAAGAAATACGCGATTTCTTCGGCCGCTGTTTCAGGCGCGTCAGAACCGTGAACCGAGTTTTCGCCAACGGATTCGGCGAATTCGGCGCGGATTGTGCCAGGTGCGGCGTCGCTTGGGTTGGTTGCACCCATGACTTCGCGGTTTTTCGCGATGGCGCCTTCGCCTTCCAGAACCTGCGCAACGATTGGCGCGGACGCCATGAATTCGCACAGTTCGTCATAGAATGGACGCTCGGCGTGGACGGCATAGAATGCGCCCGCTTGTGCTTTGGTCAGGTGGATGCGTTTTTGCGCGACGATGCGCAGGCCGGCTTCTTCGAACTTGGCGTTGATCGCGCCAGTCAGGTTGCGGCGTGTTGCATCGGGTTTGATGATGGAAAATGTGCGCTCAAGGGCCATGGGATCACTCCTGTCAGGCGGATGGCCACTGGGCCACCGGGGTTCAAATCGCGCACCGCCTAGCATGGGCGATGGCGCTTGGAAAGGCGTGATTGACCGCACGGCCCAACTGCGGCATGAGCAGGCGCATGTTACGCATCTCCGATATCTCATATGCCGTGGCGGGCCGCCCGCTGTTCGAAGGCGCAAGCGCCGTCATCCCCGAGGGCCACAAGGTCGGCCTTGTCGGGCGCAACGGCACGGGCAAGACCACGCTGTTTCGCCTGATCCGCGGCGAGTTGGCGCTTGAGGGCGGGGATATCTCCCTGCCGTCCGGCGCGCGGATCGGTGGCGTCGCCCAAGAGGTACCTGCCTCGGCCACATCGCTGATCGACACGGTTCTGGCTGCCGATACCGAACGCGCCGAACTGCTGGCCGACACCAGCGATGACCCTGCCCGCATCGCGGAAATCCAGACCCGCCTTGCCGATATCGACGCATGGAGCGCCGAAGCCCGCGCCGCCACCATCCTCAAGGGGCTGGGGTTCGACGACGAGGAACAGTTGAAACCCTGCTCGGACTTCTCGGGCGGCTGGCGGATGCGTGTGGCGCTGGCGGCGGTGCTGTTTGCGCAGCCCGACCTGTTACTGCTGGATGAACCGACCAACTACCTCGACCTCGAAGGGGCGCTGTGGCTGGAAAGCTATATCGCGAAATACCCCCATACGGTTCTGATCATCAGCCACGACCGTGGGCTACTCAACCGCTCGGTCGGCGCGATCCTGCACCTCGAAGACCGCATGCTGACCTATTATTCCGGCCCCTATGACCAGTTCGCCCGCCAGCGCGCCGAACGGCTCGCCAACGCGGCGGCACAGGCCAAGAAACAGGACGCCCGCCGCGCCCACCTGCAATCCTATGTGGACCGCTTCCGCTACAAGGCCGACAAGGCCCGTCAGGCGCAATCGCGGCTCAAGGCGCTGTCCAAGATGACGCCGATCACCACCCCGCAAGAGGCAGGGCTGAAACGGTTCGACTTTCCCAATCCCGAAGAACTCTCGCCCCCGATCATCCATCTGGACGGTGCGAGCACGGGCTATGGCGACACCACGGTGCTGTCCAAGCTGAACCTGCGGATTGATCAGGACGACCGCATCGCGCTGCTGGGCAAGAACGGTCAGGGCAAATCCACCCTGTCGAAATTCCTGTCCGACCGCCTGCCCGCCATGTCGGGCAAGTTCACCAAATCCAGCAAGCTGCGCATCGGCTACTTCGCGCAGCATCAGGTGGACGAATTGTTCATCGACGAAACCCCGCTGGACCACCTGCGCCGCGAACGCCCCAGCGAAGGCCCCGCCCGCTGGCGCGCCCGCCTATCGGGCTTTGGCCTGATGGCGGATCAGGCCGAAACCGTTGTGGGCAAACTCTCGGGCGGGCAAAAGGCGCGGCTGTCGCTGCTGCTGGCCACGCTGGATGCGCCGCACATGCTGATCCTTGACGAGCCGACCAACCACCTCGACATCGAAAGTCGCGAGGCGCTGGTCGAGGCGCTGACCGCCTATACCGGCGCGGTGATCCTTGTCTCCCACGACATGCACCTGCTGGAACTGGTGGCGGACCGTCTGTGGCTGGTGTCCAACGGCACCGTCAAACCGTTCGAGGACGATCTTGAGGCCTATCGCAAGCTGCTGCTGTCCGATGGCAAGCCCCCGCGCGAGGCCAAGGCCAAGCCGAAACCCAAGCGCCTGTCGCGCGATGCGGTGCTCGCGCTCAAGTCCGAAGTCCGCAAATCCGAGGCACGGGTGGAAAAGCTGAACGATATGCGCGACAAACTCGCCAAGAAGCTTGCCGATCCCGACCTCTACGAAGGGGCTAAAGTCGGCGAAATGGAAGTCTGGCAAAAGAAATACGCCGAAGTGATGGATGCACTGGAACGTGCCGAAACCCTTTGGATGAAAGACCTCGAAAAGCTGGAAACAGCCGAAGCGGGCTAAACTTCTTTTGGCCCTAAATACTGCGGGGAGTTTGAGGGGCAGCGCCCCTCATCAACAGGAATTACTATGTTAGACACCGCCTTTCTGATCACCGCCTTTGTCACCATGTTCGTGGTGATCGACCCGATCGGCCTTGCGCCCCTGTTTGTGGCCCTGACCCAAGGAATGCCCGAAACGCTGCGGCGCAAGATCGCGCTCAGGGCCTGTATCACCGGCATGGCCATCCTGATCGCCTTTGCGCTTTTCGGTGAGGCAGTGCTTGGCTTTATCGGTATCTCTATGCCTGCTTTCCGCGTGGCGGGTGGCATCCTGTTGTTCCTCACCGCCCTCGACATGCTGTTCGAACGCCGCTCCAAACGGCGCGAGGATAAAAGCGAGGAAGACGAGCATGACGATCCGTCCATTTTCCCGCTGGCAATCCCGTTGATCGCGGGGCCTGGCGCGATTGCGTCGGTCATCCTGCTCACCGGCCAGAAACCCGGTGTTGAAGGGCTGGCGCTGGTGCTGGCGATCACTGCTCTTGTGCTAGGCGTGTGCTTTTTGCTGTTCCTTGCCTCGGGCATGCTCGAACGCGCTTTGGGCAAGACCGGCATCACGGTCGTTTCGCGTCTGCTCGGTATGCTGCTGGCCGCGCTGTCGGTGCAGTTTGTTCTGGACGGGTTGCGCGCTTTTGCGGGTACGATGGGCTGACGTGGCGCGCGGCGCACCTATATTAGCTTCATGAACAGCGATTTTTACGCCCAGCTAATCTATCTCGGCCTGCTTGGCCTCGTGCTAGGCGGGGCCTTTCTGCTGTCTTCAAAACTGAAGCTCGGGCAAAGCCTGCAAATGGCGTCAATCTGGGCGCTGATATTTGTGGGGGCCATCGCCGTCGTGGGCCTGTGGGGCGACATTCGCGACGATGTCTTTGCAAGCCAGACGCAGGTTGATGATACGGGCAAAATCACCATCCCGCGCAGCCGTGATGGCCATTATCATCTGACGCTCGACATCAACGACGCGCCGATCCACTTCATCGTGGACACCGGTGCCACGGATATCGTGCTGAACAAATCGGACGCGGAAACCGTCGGTCTGGGGCCGGGTGATCTGGTGTATCTGGGCCGCGCCAGCACCGCCAACGGCGAAGTGCGCACCGCCCGCGTGCGCCTTGATACGGTGCGCATCGGCCCGCATACGGACACAAACGTGCCCGCGGTGGTAAATGACGGCGATTTACACCAGTCACTTCTGGGCATGGGGTACTTGCAAAACTGGGGCCGGATTGAGATTTTCGGCAATACAATGACGCTCAGCCGCTAGGCGTTCTGCCAATAAAGCGCGCTCAGGTCTCGGCCTTCTTTTCCCACCGCCCGCTTTCCTCGGACCAGTATTGCGCTGACGCGCCTGCGTCTTTCAGTGCCTTCCACTGGCCCCGCGCCACGCTCAGCGCGTCGCGGTCGTCGCCGTCAAACAGGATGCAGACCCGATCCAGTTGCGCCACTTCCTGCGCGCTGACCTCGGCACCGTCCACGCTCATCACGCAAGTGGCGCCGTTGGTGGCGGCACCGGTGGTCAGCAGAACGGGCTGGTCAGCGTCCATCGGACCGCCTGCCAGCCCGTGCGGCAGGAACCCGTCCTCGGGCCCCAGCCACAGCCGTTCATCCAGCCACGCCAGACGCCCCGGATCGCGCCCGCGCACGGCGACGCGCCAACCGGCACCGATGGCCTTGCCCAACAGCATGGCCAGCGTTTCCTCCATCGGTCGCCGCGTCAGGTGGTAGAAATAGGCAGCCCCCATTTACGCGCTTTCATACCCGTCCGCGACCAGCCGGTTCAGCGCCATAACGCCCCAGCCCGTCGCGCCCGCAGGGGCCAGCGCCGTGGCGGATTTGACCGAAGCGACACCGGCAATATCAAGGTGGATCCACGGCGTTTCCGGTTTCACGAACCGTTGCAGGAACTGCGCTGCCGTCACCGACCCCGCCGCGCGCCCACCGATGTTTTTCATATCGGCAATGCGCGACTTCAGCAGATCGTCATAGGCCTGCCCCAGCGGCATGCGCCACGCGCCCTCGGCCTCGGTTTCTGCCGCTTTCAGGAAGGCATTGCAGAAGGTGTCGTCATTGGAAAACACGCCCGCATTTTCATGGCCCAGACCGATGATGATCGCGCCGGTCAAAGTCGCCAGATCGACCATGCCCGCAGGTTTGAACCGTTCCTGTGCGTACCACATCACGTCACACAGAACGAGGCGGCCTTCGGCGTCGGTGTTGATGACTTCGACCGTGTCGCCCTTCATGGACTTGATCACGTCACCAGGGCGCACCGCGTTGCCCGAGGGCATGTTTTCGACCAGCCCGACCAGCCCGACCACATTTGCCTTGGCCTTGCGCATGGCCAGTGCGCGCATGGTGCCTGCGACCACGCCCGCGCCGCCCATGTCCATGGTCATGTCTTCCATGCCCGCACCGGGTTTAAGGCTGATACCGCCCGTATCGAACACGACGCCCTTGCCCACCAGCGCCAGTGGCGCGGCATCCGCCTCGCCACCTTTCCAGTGCATCACGACAACTTTGCTGGGACTGTCGGACCCCTGCCCGACGCAGAGCAATGTGCGCATGCCCAACTCTTCAAGCTGGGCTTCCTCCAGCACTTCGACCTCAAGGCCCAAGGCTTCCATCTCGACCAGACGGTCGGCAAATTCGGTGGTGGTCAGCACGTTGGCGGGTTCATTGACCAGATCGCGGGTCATGAAAGTGCCCGACGCGACGGCCATCAACGGTGCGGCCTCTGCCTCGGCCTCGTCAGGTTTGGCGCACATTACGCTGACAGCTGTGTCCGAGGTTTTAGCGTCGCTTTTGTGGGCGCTGAAATCATAGTCGCGCATGACGAGGCCAAAGGCGATATCGGCCACGCGTTTTGTCGTATCCGCCGCCAGCAGCAGCGCCTTGCCGTCGCGCAGCTTGGCCAGTGCGGCCCCCGCCTTGCGCGCCTCGGCCACCGAGGGGTTGCGCGGCAGGCACAGGATATCCAGCGCCTCGGCCGCGAGGCCCGCAGGCCATGCCACGGTGATGGCCTGCCCCATTTTCACCGATCCAAACCCGTCGCTATTGATAAAGCGTTCGACCGCGCCTTTTGTCAGGCGGTTGGCGCGGCGCGCAGCCAGCCCCATCTTGCCGTCCGGCGCCACGATGATGGCCACGCGGCCCGTGTGGTCCGCCAAGGCATCGGGATCGTTTTGCACAAAGGTTACGGGCGTCAGGTCGGTCATGGGATGCTCCTGCAATTGAAATCGCACAACAGGTAACGCGCAATAGATGCACTGACCAGCGTCCGAAGACGCGTTTTGCAGTTTTCCCGCCCCGTCCCTTGCGGTAGCTTGGCCAAAAGGTGTCGACCCGCAGCGCTTGCACCGCGGCACACGGAGGGGACTTTGGTCAGATTCGACCGGTATATGTTGTCGCAACTGATGTGGCTGTTTGGCTTCTTTGCCCTTGTTCTGGTGGCGGTCTTCTGGATCAACCGGGCGGTGCAGCTGTTTGATCGGCTGATCGGGGACGGACAGACCGCCCTTGTTTTCCTTGAGTTTTCGGTGCTGGGCCTGCCACGGCTGATCACGACTGTATTGCCAATCGCGACATTTGCCGCCGCTGTCTATGTCACCAACCGCCTGAACAGCGAAAGCGAGTTGACCGTGATGATGGCCACTGGCACCTCGCCATGGCGGCTGGCGCGCCCTGTGGCGGTGTTCGGCCTGATCTCGGCCCTGCTGATGTCGCTGCTGTCGCACGTGCTGGTTCCTGCGGCGACAATGGAACTGGCCGAGCGTGAGGCCGAGATTTCCAAAAATATTACATCGCGCCTGCTGACCGAGGGCGAGTTCCTGAGCCCCGGTGCGGGCGTCACATTCTATACCCGCACCATCGGGCAAGACGGCGTGTTGCGCGATGTGTTCCTGTCGGACCGCCGCGCCGCGGACGAGCGGATGATCTACACTGCGGACGAGGCCTATATGGTGCGCAACGGCGATGTGACCTCGCTCATCATGGTGGACGGTTTGGTGCAGCGCTTGACCAATGCCGATATGCGCCTGTCCACGGCCAAGTTTCAGGACTTTTCTTTCGATATCACCACGCTGGTCGAAAGCGATGGGCCTCTTGCCCCGCGTCTGTCCTACCTTACCAGTCTCTGGCTTGTGTCGGACTGGACGGGCACGGCCACGCTGACCGGCACGTCACGCGGGGCGGTCGCCGAAGAGGTGCATGACCGCTTTGCCCGCGCGGCTTTCTGTTTTGTCACAGCGCTGATCGGCTTTTCGACCCTGCTGGTGGGCGGGTTCTCTCGCTTTGGTGCGCGGCGCGAGATGGTGATCGCTTTCCTCGTGCTCATCGCGCTTGACGGCATGCGCAGCAGCCTCAGCGGCCCTGTCACCGCCAATGCACAGATGTGGCCGATCATGTATGTGCCGTCATTGCTGGGCGGGCTGATCACCTGCGCACTGCTGGCGCGCGCTTCGGGCAAGCTGCGCTTCGGTGCCGCACTGGCACGCTGGCGCGGCACGGACGGGAGGTCGGCATGATCCTGCATTTCTATTACGCGCGCCGTTTTGCCCTGTCGCTGCTCGTGATTGCGGGAGTTCTGTGTGCGTTGATCGTTCTGGTCGACCTGATCGACCAGACGCGCAAATTCTCGGATTTCGGGGTCAGCCTTGCACAACGCCTTGGTCTAACGCTGCTGAACGTGCCGGAAACGCTAAACCAAGTGCTGCCGCTGATTGTCATTCTGGGCACGGTCAGCCTGTTTATCTCGCTGGCACGCTCCTCAGAACTGGTGGTGACGCGGGCGGCGGGACGGTCGGCGATGCGCGCACTGGTGGCCCCTGTGGGGGTGGCGCTGGTGCTGGGCCTTTTTGCCACGACCATGCTGGGACCGATCGTGGCGGCAACCTCCAAACGCTATGCGGTGCTGGCCGATGGCTATCGCTCGGGCGGGATTTCGGCGCTTTCGGTGTCAGAGGACGGTCTGTGGTTGCGCCAAGGGGGCGAGCGGGGGCAAACGGTGATCCGCGCCGCACGCTCGAATGCGGATGCCTCGGTGCTTTATGATGTAACCTTTGTCGCCTATGCACGCGACGGCGGTCCTGCCCGCCGGATCGAGGCTGCGAGTGCCGCCCTGCAGGATGGCGCGTGGTTGTTGCGCGATGCCAAGGTCTGGCCGCTGGTCGCGGGCCTCAACCCCGAGGCAAGTGCCGCCCGCCATGACGAATTGCAACTCGAATCGACCCTGACCCTTGATCGCATCCGTGAAAGCCTTGGCACCCCCACGGGCGTGTCGATCTGGGATATGCCCGATTTCATAGCGCAACTGGAACAGGCGGGGTTCTCATCCCGCAAGCATCAGGTGTGGATGCAGGCGCAATTGGCACGTCCTTTGTTCCTGATGGCCATGGTTCTGGTTGCCGCTGCGTTCACGATGCGCCATACCCGCTTCGGGGGGACTGGCACCGCTGTGCTGGCCGCGGTGTTGCTGGGGTTCACGTTGTACTTCATTCGCAGTTTTGCACAGATCTTGGGTGAAAACGGGCAGATTCCCGTTCTTCTGTCCGCATGGGCGGCGCCTGTTGCGTCCATCCTACTGGGGCTGGGCCTACTGCTGAGGGCCGAAGATGGGTAAGGGTTTCGCACAGGTTTTGACAATGTGCAGCGTTCTGGCGCTGGCCACGGTCGCGCCAGAGGTGCGCGCGCAGGTCCAGACCGAGGTCGCACCGCCCGCCGTTCTGGTTGCCGACGACATCCGCATCACCCGTGACCGCCAGTTGATCGCCACCGGCAATGTCGAGGCGTTTCAGGGCGAGGTCCGCCTGACCGCAGGGTCGATCACCTATGACCCCGATACCGGCAACCTGATCATCGGCGGCCCGATCACCATCGACGATGGCGCAGGCGTCAAGATCATCGCAGATCAGGCCGAGTTGAGCCGCGATTTGCAGAACGGTCTTCTGTCGGGTGCGCGGCTGGTGCTGAACGAACAGTTGCAACTGGCCGCTGTGCAGATGAACCGTGTGAACGGCAACTACACGCAGCTTTACAAAACCGTCGTCACCTCGTGCAAAATCTGTGCCGACGACCCGCGCCCGCCGCTGTGGCAAATCCGTGCGCAACGCATCGTGCATGATCAAGCGGCAAAGCAGCTTTACTTTGACCACGCCCAATTCCGCGTGCGCGACGTACCGATCTTCTACATCCCGCGCCTGCGCCTGCCCGATCCGACTCAGGATCGCGCCTCTGGCTTTTTGATTCCTGAAATCCGGTCGGATTCGCGGCTGGGGACAGGGGTCAAACTGCCCTATTTCATCAAGCTAGGCAATCACCGCGACCTTACGCTGACGCCTTACCTATCCAACAACACGCGCACGCTGGAGTTCCGCTATCGTCAGGCCTTTACCCGCGGACGGATCATTTTCGAAGGCGCGATGTCCGAGGACGATCTGCAACCCAATGACGCGCGCGGATACCTGTTTGGCGTCGGGCGTTTCGATCTGAACAACGACTACCGCCTGCAGTTCGATTTCGAGGCGGTGTCGGACGACGCTTATCTGAACGATTATGATTATTCCGCAAAAGACCGGCTGGAAAGCCAGATCCAGCTTAGCCGTACACAGCGCGACAGCTTTGTGCGCCTGACCTATATCAACTTCAAATCCCTGCGCGACGACGAAGATGATGACCTGCTGCCCTCGGATGTGGTCGAAGCCTTGTACGAACGCCGCTTTTTCCCCAACGCCATTGGCGGCGAAGTGCGGCTTTCCGCCCTCGCCCACGCGCATGAGCGTCGATCCAATGTCGATACCGATGCCAACCTTGACGGGGTTGTGGACGGGCGCGATGTGGCGCGGCTGAGTTTTGATGCCTCTTGGCGGCGCACCTTCACCAACGGCGGGCTGCAAACGCAGACGATGCTGGGCTTTGGCGGTGATGTGATCAAGGTCAGTGACGACGCGATCTTTCCGGCGCAGGACACCGAATTCGCCCCGATGGCGGCGATTACCTTGCGCTATCCACTGGTCAAACAGGGCGCGGATGGCGCGCGTTACATCATCGAACCAGTGGCGCAGGTGTCGTGGGTCGGCGGCGATGGCCTGACCACCCCGTTCGAGGAAAGCACACGGGTGGAATTCGACGAAGGCAACTTGTTGGCCCTGTCGCGTTTTCCTGCTTCTGACCAGCGCGAACGCGGATGGTCTGCGGCCTATGGCGCAAGTTGGTCGCGCTTTGACCCCGCGGGCTGGTCGGCCAGCATCACCGCCGCGCAGATCATTCACGAAGACGCCCAACCCGGCTTTACCGTCAGTTCGGGCCTTACAGGCACGGATTCGGATTTCCTGCTGGCCGGTGGCGTCCGGTTCGAGGGCGGATTGGCCGTGTCGGGGCGCACGCTGTTTGATGGCAATTTCGATATCACCAAGGCGGAACTGCGCGGCGCATGGAGCAATGCGCGCCTGAACCTCGCTGGTAGCTATATCTGGATCGACGAGGATCCGGCGATCAACCAGCCCGACCCGATTGGCGAAGTCACCTTTGACGGGTCGTTCCGGATCGACCGGTTCTGGACCGCCAGCCTTGATATGCGCTATGACATCGAAGAAGGGCGCGCGGCCACAGCCGGTGCCGGACTGACCTATGAAAACGAATGCGTGCGCGTCGGCCTGTCGGTCAACCGCAGCTTTGCGGACTCGACAACTATTGAGCCCTCTACCAGTCTGGGGTTAACAGTATCTCTGAGAGGGTTCGCAGCCCATACAGGCGAGCGGGTCGAGGTACGATCATGCGGAAAGCAGGCGAGATGAGCGGTAAGACACTTTTTCAACGGATCACTTTGACCTTGGCGGGCGGTATGCTGGCCTGTGCCATGGGGACAGGACACAGCGCGCAGGCGCAGAACCTGTTCGACCCCGTCGCGCAAGTGGATGAAAGCCTGATCACGGAATTCGAAGTCCAGCAGCGGATGCGGTTCATCCAGATCCTTGGCGCGCGCGGCGGGTCGCGCAGCGAGGTGATCGATGAGTTGATCCGTGACCGTCTGCGTTCGACCGCGACACAGCAGGTCGGCATCACCCTGAATGGCGAGGCGCTGCAAGCAGGCCTCAGCGAATTTGCCGCCCGTGCGAACCTGACCTCGGAAGAGTTCGTGGCCGGACTGGAAAGCGCGGGCGTTGCGCGCGAGACATTCCGCGATTTCGTCGCCACCCAGTTGATATGGCGCGACTACATCCGCGCCCGCTTTGGCGCGCGTGTGCAGATTACCGACCGCGAGGTTGACCGCGCATTGGCCGGTGCCTCGACCGGCAGCGGGATCGAGGTTCTGGTGTCCGAAATCATCATTCCCGCTCCGCCCCCACGGGCACAGCAGGTGATGGCGCAGGCCGAACAGATCGCCCAATCCGAAAGCGTTGCCGAATTTTCCAGCTATGCGCGCCGCTTCTCGGCCACCGCATCGCGGGGCAATGGCGGACGCCTGCCGTGGACCCAGCTGAGCGACCTGCCCCCGACCCTGCGCCCGCTGCTGCTGGCACTGGCCCCGGGTGAAGTGACCGCACCGCTGCCCATCCCCAATGCTGTGGCCCTGTTCCAGTTGCGCGATATTCGCGAAACCTCGGCTCCGGCGCGCAGCTATTCGGCCATTGAATACGCCGCCTATTATATCGCGGGCGGACGTAGCCCCGAGGCCTTGGGTCAGGCCCGTTCCATCGCGGCGCGCATCGACCGCTGTGACGACCTCTATGGCATTGCCAAGGGCCAGCCTGAATCGGTGCTGGACCGTGGCAGCCTGCCTCCGTCTGAAATTCCCACCGATATCGCGATGGAACTCTCCAAGCTTGATCCTGGCGAGACCTCGACCGCGCTGACCCGTTCGAACGGCGAAACCCTTGTTCTGTTGATGCTGTGCGGGCGCACCCCTGCGCTGGAAGAGGAACAGGATGTGGACCGCGATGCCGTGGCCGCCGAGTTGCGCAACCAGCGTCTGAACGCGTTCTCGGAAAACCTTCTGGAACAGTTGGCGGCCGAGGCGACGATCCGCCGCTTCGAATGACCCACGCCCCCGTTGCGATCACATGCGGGGAACCGGCTGGCGTCGGCCCCGAAATCGCAGCGTCGGCTTGGGTGGCGCTGCGCGAGCAAATCAACATGGTCTGGATCGGTGATCCGCGCCATTTGCCCGATGGCACCCCTGTTGCGCTGATTGACGACCCCGCTGCGGCGGCGGATGTCTGCGCACAGTCCCTGCCCGTACTGCGCCACGACTTTGCCGCGCCCGCGACGTCCGGCATTGCGACCCTGTCGAACGCAAATGGCGTGATCGAGGTGATCGCGCGTGCGGTCGACTTGGCGCAAAAAGGCGCGGTCAGCGCGCTGTGCACCGCACCGATCCACAAGAAAATGCTGATCGACGGGGCGGGGTTCGGCTATCCCGGCCATACGGAATACCTTGAGGCGCTGACCGGCGCGCCGCGCGCTGTTATGATGCTGGCCAGTGACCAGTTGCGCGTGGTGCCCACGACGATCCATATCGCGCTTGAGGATGTGCCGCGCCGTTTGACGCCGGACCTGCTGCGCGAAACGGTCGAGATCACGGCGCGCGCCTTGCGTGACCGGTTCCGCGTCGCCGCCCCCCGCATTGTCGTAGCGGGTCTGAACCCCCATGCGGGCGAAGGCGGTGCGATGGGGCAAGAGGAACTCGACTGGATCGCGCCACTTGTAACCGAGATGGCGGCGACGGGGCTGGATGTCACCGGACCGTGGCCCGCCGACACACTGTTTCACGCCGCCGCCCGCGCGCGATATGACGCGGCGGTGTGTATGTATCATGATCAGGCGCTGATCCCGATCAAGACGTTGGATTTCGACCGTGGTGTGAACGTCACGCTCGGCCTGCCGATTGTGCGGACCTCGCCCGATCACGGGACGGCATTCGACATTGCGGGCAAAGGGATTGCCAATCCCACCAGTATGATCGAGGCGATCAAGCTGGCCGCGTTGATGGCTGGGCAGTGACGCCTCCGGCGGGCATATTTGAGGAACAATGATGGTATGAGTGCGATTGACGATCTGCCCCCTTTGCGTGCGGTGATTGCCACCCACGGGCTGAGCGCGCGTAAGTCGCTGGGCCAGAATTTCTTGCTGGACCTGAACCTGACGGCCAAGATTGCCCGACAGGCGGGGGATCTATCCGGTACGGATGTACTTGAGATCGGGCCCGGCCCGGGAGGGTTGACGCGTGGGTTGTTGTCCGAAGGGGCGCGGCGCGTGCTGGCGATCGAGAAGGACACACGCTGTCTGCCGGCGCTGAACGAAATTGCCGCGCGCTATCCCGGGCAGTTGGAAGTGATGATTGGCGACGCGCTGGAGATTGATCCGCTGGCGCATCTGACGCCGCCCATTCGGGTGGCGGCGAACCTGCCCTATAATGTCGGGACGGAGTTGTTGGTGCGGTGGCTGACCCCACCCGAATGGCCACCGTTCTGGCAATCGCTGACCCTGATGTTCCAGCGCGAGGTGGCCGAACGTATTGTCGCCACGCCCGGTTCCAAGGCCTATGGGCGGCTGGCGGTGCTGGCGCAATGGCGGTGCGAGGCGCGCATCGCCATGTCACTGCCGCCCGAAGCGTTCACCCCCGCCCCTAAAGTGTCGAGCGCGGTGGTCCATCTGACCGCCCTGCCCGAACCGAAGTTCGAGGCGGATGCCGATGTGCTGAGCCGCGTGGTTGCCATGGCATTCAACCAGCGGCGCAAGATGCTGCGTGCCGCGTTGAAGGGGCTGAAGCCCGACATCGAAGACAGATTGCTGAGCGCGGGTATTAAACCGACAGAGCGGGCCGAACAGGTATCGCTGGAAGGGTTTTGCGCGCTGGCGCGGGCGGTGGCAGCGTCCTAACGGAGTGCTGCGAGGCCGCGCACCGTGGAGCGGTTCTGACCGCCTTCTTTCGCGCAACACCTGAAGATACGGCCAAGTGTATCGAAACGCTGCTGACCTGATGGTCAACCGGCTGGAGAAGCGCCGTGCGCGCGTCGGCCAGACGGGCACGGTCGAGGCACTGATTGGCACCTCGATCCAGATTTTGCTGTATTAGACGCTTATTCCGCCGCTTCGGGGGCGGAGCCGTTATCGGCGGATGTATCGCCCATCTCGCCTACGTCGGCCTTGGGCTTGACGCGTGGTTTACGGGTGCGCGTTGCTTTGGGCTTGGGCTTTGGCTGGCTTTCGGGTGTTTCCACAAGACCGCTGTCTTCGTCGGTCGATGCGGCATCTACATCGGGCTGCGGTGCATTGGCGGGATCGGTATCGCCTGGGTCGCCATCCTGACGCTGTGCGTTGCGTTCGCGGTCACGTTCGGCCTGACGGTCGCGTTCGGCTTGGCGTTCGCGGTTCTGGCGTTCCTGTTCCTCGCGGCGCGCGTCGATTTCGCGCTGTGCCTCGCTCAGCAGGCGCAGATAGTGTTCCGCGTGCTGCTGAAAGTTCTCGGTGGCGACACGGTCGCCGGCCAATTGGGCGTCACGCGCCAACTGGTTGTATTTGTCGATGATCTGCTGCGGCGTGCCGCGCACTTTGCCCTCGGGGCCGGAACTGTCGAAGACGCGATTGACGACATTGCCGCCACCGCCACCGTTATTGTTGCGGTTGCGACTGTTCTTGGACCGTGACCGTGATCTCGAAGATTTCATGGGGATATATTCCGCTCATTGGCGTGTCTTTTGTGATCAGCCGCGGCGCAGTTCAGCACCAGTTCACAGTATCTCGGCGATCTTGTGGATGGGACACCTACAAAAATGTACAGCCTAAAGCCGCAGTGTCTGAGGGATGAATAAGCACGGGATTGCCCTCACGACAAGAGTAAAAGGGGCAATTGGCGCATTTTTACAACGTTCAGGCCGGATTTTGCGCAATTACGACACGGTCGCGCCCGTCCATGTCTTGGAGGATGCGCACGTCGCCCCAGCCTTCGGCGGCAAATATCGCTTTGACCGCAGCGCCTTGGGTCGAGCCGAATTCACACAGCACACGCCCCAGTGGGGTGAGATAGCTGCCCGCGCTGGCAGCGATGATGCGATAGGCGGACAATCCGTCGCCTTCGTCGGTCAGGGCCATGCGCGGTTCGTGGTCGCGCAGTTCGGGCGACACCGCCGCCATCTCGCCCGCGGCCAGATAGGGCGGGTTCGACACGATCAGATCAAAACGTCCCTCGACCGGATCGAACCAGCTGCCTTGCACGATGCGCGCCCTGTCGGCGACGCCGTTCAGCACCGCGTTGCCGCTGGCTTGCAGACAGGCGGCCTCGCTTAGATCGACGCCAAGGCCAAGGGCGGCGGACTGTTCGGCCAGCAACGTGACCAGCACGCAGCCCGACCCAACGCCCAGATCAAGCACACGGGTGAAATCCTCGGACAGGGCCGCTTCGATCAGGGTTTCGGTTTCGGGGCGCGGGTCCAGCACATCGGAATTGACCTGAAAGGAACGGCCATAAAACTCACGTTTGCCGATCAGGTGGCTGACGGGGACGCGCACGGCGCGCAGCGCGATCAGGTGTTCATAGCGTTCGGCGATGTCGGGCGCGATGTCTTCGGGCGCAATCAGCGTGATACGCGCGGCATCGACCTGTGCGGCATGGGCCAGAAGGATACGCGCATCGCGGGCCGGGTCGGGCACCCCTGCTGCACGGAGGCGGGCCGTTGCGGCCACCATCGCCTGCGCGGCGGTCACGTGCCCATCTCGGCCATCTGGCGGGCCTGCGCATCGGCGATCAGCGCGTCGATCACCTCGTCCAGATCGCCCTGCATCACCTGATCCAGCTTGTATAGCGTGAGGTTGATGCGGTGATCGGTCATGCGCCCTTGCGGGAAGTTATAGGTACGAATGCGTTCGGAACGGTCCCCCGACCCCACCTGCGCCGCGCGATCCGCCGAGCGTGCGCTGTCAACGCGATTACGCTCAAGATCATAAAGCCGCGCGCGCAGCACTTGCATGGCCTTGTCGCGGTTGCGGTGCTGGGATTTTTCGCTGCTGGTCACCACCAGACCCGTGGGCAAGTGAGTGATACGCACAGCGGAATCGGTGGTGTTGACGTGTTGCCCCCCTGCCCCTGAGGATCGCATCGTGTCGATGCGGATGTCGCTGGCGGCGATCTCGATATCGACCTCTTCGGCCTCTGGCAGAACCGCGACTGTCGCCGCCGACGTATGCACCCGCCCGCCGCTTTCGGTGGTGGGCACGCGCTGCACACGGTGCACGCCGGATTCGTATTTCAAACGGGCAAAGACATTCTGGCCGGTAATATGCGCGACCACCTCTTTGATGCCGCCCAGTTCGGTGGCCTGTTCCTCGATGATATCAACGCGCCAGCCCTGCGCCTCGGCATAGCGCATATACATGCGCAGAAGATCGCTGGCGAACAGCGCCGCCTCGTCCCCGCCCGTTCCGGGACGGATTTCCAGCATCGCAGGGCGCGCATCGGCCGCATCCTTGGGCAGCAGCGCAATCTGCAACGCAGCCTCTGCATCGGGAATGGCCGCCTTGAGGCGCTGGATTTCGTCCTGCGCCAGTTCGGCCATGTCCGGATCGTCCAGCATTGCCTGCGCGTCCGCAATCCCGTCCACCAGCGCCATATAACCGTTGATCTGGTCCACCACAGGGCGCAGATCCGAATACTCTTTGGCCAGCGCCGCAATATCGCCCGAGCCGTCGGACATCGCCGCCTCAAGATACTGAAAGCGCTGTGTGATCTGAAAAAGGCGGTCCTGTGGGATCATGGGGCGGGTTTGCGCCAAGGTTTCGCTTTGGTCAAGAGGCGCGCTGTGCTAAGATTGGCAAATGAAACGTGTGTTGCTCATGTCTCTGTTGATCGCCAGCCCCGCGATGGGCGACGTGACTGCGCCCTCGGGCAAAACCATCGATTGTTACTGCACCGACAAGACCGGCAGCCGGATCGAACTGGGTCAGACGATCTGTTTGCAGGTCGACGGGCGCATGTTCATGGCGCAATGCCAGATGTCACTGAATGTGCCCATGTGGCGCGAGGTGCAAAAGGGCTGTTTGTCCTCATCCCTCGATCGCGCGGACCAGCCCCTGCAATCGTTTGGCGTTGACGCCCATATCTGAACCGCCAAAGCGCAAGCGGGCATACATTTTCAACGTCCCATCGGCATATTCGATTGTGGTGTAATCGGGAAAACCGAACAGTTTGGATCGGGTGGCATAGGTGATGCGCCCCTCCTCAAGCGATCCGGCCAGCACCTCTGTACGTTCCAGCTCTCGCATGGCAGCATCCGCCCGCACAAACGCATCCCTGTCTGCTGGCAAAACCCGCACCGCGCCACCCTTCAGATCCGCGCTTTGCTGCGCTGCAATCGGTTGGTGCCAGCGCGCCGGATCGGACGGCGCAAACCGGACATAGGCCATACCGGCCAGAACAATTAAAACTATAATACCAATGATATACACCGCGAACCTCATGCTTTTATTGCCCTACCCACAGGTGCCAGCCTTCGGGCCTGCGCCCCGTTAGCGATAGCTGACACCGGGCAGGATACACAGCATCTCGTACAGGATATTCGCCCCCGTCAGCGCCGTGTTGCCTGTCGTATCGTAAGGGGGCGACACCTCGACCAGATCACAGCCCACCACATTTAACCCGCGCAAGGCACGGATCAACTGCATCGCCTGTGGCGTCGTCAGCCCGCCAATCTCCGGCGTGCCGGTGCCAGGGGCATAGGCGGGATCAAGGCTGTCGATGTCATAGGTGATATAGGTGGGCAGATCGCCGATATCGCGCCGGATTTCGGTGCCAAGCGTGCTCAGGTCGCGCCCCCACAACTCGTGGCTCGGGAACTGCTGGAAGCCCCAGCCTGCCGCTTCGGTAAAGTCCTCGGCCGAATAGCCCGTACCGCGCAGCCCGACCTGATAGACCTTGTCGGCGCGCAGCAGCCCCTCTTCATAGGCGCGGCGGAACACGGTGCCATGGGTCTCCCGCTCGCCAAACATCTCGTCGTTCACATCCGCATGGGCGTCCACATGCACAAGGGCCACAGGCCCGTGCCGCTTGGCCATGGCGCGCAGGATCGGCAGGGTGATCGAATGATCCCCGCCAATGGCCATGGGCACAGCATCGTAGTTCAGGATCGACTGGTAACTCTCGAAAATGATCCGCAGTGAATCGGCCAGCGAGAAGGTGTTGATCGCCAGATCGCCAATATCCGCCACCTGCAGACTATCAAACGGGGCGGCACCGGTTTGCAGGTTATAAGGCCGGATCATTGCGGATTCATTGCGCACCTGTTTGGGGCCGAACCGCGTGCCCGACCGCCACGAGGTGCCAATGTCCATCGGCACGCCCAGCACGGCCACATCCAGCTTTTGCAACTCGTTCGCCGTCGGCAGCCGCATGAACGTCCCCGGCCCCGAAAACCGCGCCAAATCATTGCCGCTGATCGGTTGGTTCTTGTTACTCATCCCGCATCCTCGCCCCCAGCAAACAGCAGATTTCCACCGCCACATGCGCCCCCGCAATGGCCGTCGCGCCCGTGGTGTCAAAAGGGGGCGACACTTCGACAATGTCACCGCCCCTGATGTTGATCCCCGCAAGGGCGCGCAGCAAGGCCGCTGCCTGCGCCGAACTCAGCCCGCCCCAGACCGGTGTGCCGGTTCCGGGGGCAAAGGCAGGGTCAAGCCCGTCAATGTCAAAGCTGAGGTAACAGGGCCGGTCCCCGACGATGTCCCGCGCCCGCGCCGCCACCTCTTCTGGCCCGATGCGGTGGAATTCCGGCGCGTCGATGGTGTGAACGCCCAGATTGTCCTCGTTCGTGGTACGGATCCCGATCTGGACCGAGGTCGCCGGATCCACGATCCCCGACTTCACCGCCTTGTAGAACATCGTGCCATGATCGACGCGGTCCATGTCATCATCCGGCCAAGTGTCCGAATGCGCATCAATATGGATCAACGACATCGGCCCGAATTTCTCGGCATAGGCTTTCAGCACCGGAAACGAGATATAGTGATCCCCGCCCAGCACCACGCTCGCCGCCCCCGCCGACAGGATACCACGGACATGATCCGTCAGCGCCGCCGGAAAAGCAGGCACATTTGCATAATCAAAAGCCACATCGCCATAATCCACGATGGCGCGCTCGCTGAACACATCAAAAGGCCAGCCATAGGGCGCGTCGGGCGCTTGCAAGGCCGATGCCTCGCGGATCGCGCGCGGCCCCAACCGCGTGCCAGGCCGGTTCGTCACCGCCTGATCGAACGGCACGCCCGTCACCGCAATATCCACACCGGTCAGATCCTTGGTATAGCGGCGGCGCATAAACGATGTTGCCCCCGCAAAGGTCGCCTCAAATGACGGCCCTCGAAGGTCCGCGCGCGTGAACGCATGATCAATCTGTGTCTTGGCATCTTCAAGGGCCATAGGGTCCCCTTCTCTGTTCCAAAAAATCCCGGGGGAGGCCGCAGGCCGGGGGCAGCGCCCCCTTTGACCCGCTCGACCGCCCCGTCCGCGCTCAGGTTACTGGCTGCGCCGTCTCGACCAGACGGGCAAAGAACGACGCACCGATGGGCGCAATCTCGTCGTTGAAATCGTATTTCGCATGGTGAACGCCCGCGCCTTCGCCCTGCCCCAGCATCAGGTACGCCCCCGGACGCGCCTCCAGCATGAAGGAGAAATCCTCCGCCCCCATGACCGGTGTGATGTCGCTGTCGACCCCGTCGACGCCCGCCACCTCGGCGGCGACTTTGGCGGCAAAGCGCGCCTTGTCCGCATCGTTGATCGTGGGGGGATAGCCGAATTCGAACTCTAGCTCAGCGGTGCAGCCATAGGATGCCGCCTGCCCGTCCACGACCTGCTGCATGCGTTCGACCACCATGGCCTGCACGGCCTTGTCAAAGGTCCGCACGGTGCCGTTGATATAGGCGGTTTCGGGGATCACGTTATCGGTGGTGCCGGTGTGGATTTGCGTGGTCGAGATCACCAGACTGTTCATCGGGTTGTGGTTGCGGCTGACGATGGTTTGCAGGGCAGTGACAATGCCACAGGCCGCCACCACCGGATCGACGCTGTCATGGGGGCGCGCGGCGTGCCCGCCCTTGCCGCTTACACGGATGTGGAACGTGTCAGCAGCGGCCATAATCGGCCCCAGCGTGGTGTGGAACTTGCCAAAATCCTTGTTCGGCGCGTTGTGAATGGCGAACACCTCGGACACGTCGAAACGGTCCATCACCCCTTCCTGCACCATGACCTCGCCGCCACCGCCGTCTTCCTCGGCGGGCTGGAAAATCAGCGCGACGCGGCCCGTGAACCGGCGCGTTTCGGCCAGATATTTCGCCGCCCCCAACAGCATCGCGGTATGCCCGTCATGCCCGCACGCGTGCATCTTGCCTGGATGGGTGGAGGCATAGGGCACGCCGGTTTCCTCGGTAATCGGCAGCGCGTCGAAATCTGCCCGCAGGCCGATGGTGCGCCCGTCACCCTGCCCGTTGATGATCGCCACGATGCCCGTCTTGGCGATGCCGTCATGGATCTCATCGACGCCGATCTCCTCCAGCCGTTCCTTGATAAAGGCCGACGTCTTGGGGCAGTCAAAGGACAGTTCTGGGATCGAATGCAGATGCTGGCGCCACGCGGCCATGTCGGGGCCGAATTCGCCAATGCGATTGATGATTGCCATGGGTGGACTCCTGTGGGTGTGTCGGCTCAGATGCCAGCAAACAGCAAAACCCGAGGGGCCTGCAATGGCTGACGATTTGATAAACGACCAAACTGCCGGAATCGAGCGCCTTTTGGAGATCATGCGCCGTTTGCGTGACCCCGAAACAGGCTGTCCGTGGGACATCGAACAGACCTTTGAAACCATCGCCCCCTACACCATCGAAGAGGCATACGAGGTCGCCGACGCCATCGAACGGCAGGACTGGCCCGATCTGGAGGGCGAGTTGGGCGATCTCCTGCTGCAATCGGTCTATCACACCGCCATCGGCGAAGAGGCGGGGCATTTCACGTTCCAGTCAGTCGTGACCAACATCAGCAACAAGATGGTGGCGCGTCACCCGCATGTGTTCGGTGACGAATCCCGCGATAAATCTGCCGAACAGCAGACCCGCGACTGGGAGACCATCAAGGCGGCAGAACGCGGCGCAAAGGCACAAGGCGGCACGCTCGACGGCGTCGCGATGAACCTGCCCGCGCTGTTGCGCGCGCTCAAGCTGCAAAAACGGGCGGCACGTGTCGGTTTTGACTGGCCGGACGTGTCCCATGTGCTGGACAAGATCGTCGAAGAAGCGGGCGAACTGGTCGAGGCGCGCGATACCCTGTCCCATGACGATATGGTCGATGAAATGGGCGATTTGCTGTTCGTGATGGCCAATCTTGCCCGCCATCTCGACATCGACCCCGAAGAGGCGCTGCGCCGCACCAATACCAAGTTCACCCGCCGCTTTGCCGCCGTTGAGGCTGCTCTTGAACAGCGCGGCAAACGCCCGCAGGACAGCACGCTGGATGAAATGGACGCCCTATGGAATGACGTGAAGCGGGCCGAGAAATCCTAGCCGAAGGTAACGCCGTCCATCTGTGCGATCTGGGTGAGGTGCGCGTCGTAACGCTCTGACAATTCAACACGATCCTGATCCGAGAACGCAGCGAAACCGCGTGCCTCTTTATCATCGGCGTGTTCCGCAATCACCGCTTTCCATGCAGGGCGCGGCAGGCTTTTTCCGTCGGCATAGGCTTTTTGCAACGCAAAAAGGGCTGTGTCCGTCGCACTCAGGTTCACTGTCTGGGCAGGCTCGGTCAGCCCGTCCAGTTCTTGGCCCACCAGCCGCTGAACCAGTGACACGCTGGTGCCCCGCTGCGCATAGGGCAGCACGGTCATCGTCTCGGGGCGCAATTCATCGCGCAACACCTGAACCAGCGCGGGCCAGCCGCGATCCATGCCCATAAATGCATCACGCAGCGCCTCGAAAGGTGGCACGGCATTATCCTCGGCCCGCTTGCGATAGCCGGACACATACAGCCCCTCATATGGGCGCACCACCAGCAGCACATGGGCAATCGGCCCCGCCCACGCACCGCGCAACGCCTCGCATCGCGCTTTGGCCATGGGGTAAAATTTACCCTTCATAAAATGAAACATCCGGCCGGGAATATTCTCTTCGGACAGGATCAAGGGTTTGTTATTTGCGCTATTTTCCAATGTCTTGCGGGCCTTATTTAACACGCCCTCGTCCGCCTTGGCCCCGATCTTTCCCGGCAGTCGCAGCGCCAGTTTGCCCGTCGGAATGCCGTCACGCCCCGGATAGGCCAGCGCATATCCCGCCTGTTCCAGCGCGTCGCGGTTGTCATGCAGGCACATCTGGAACGAGGATGTGCCGGTGCGGTGCGCGCCCGCGTGAAGGAAAAGAGGCATCGGTGTCATAAAAAACCCTTATGCCGCGCACCTTACAGGGCGCAAGGATTTGCGCATCTTCGTCGCGCTTTCTGGACAAGGGGTGCCAAAGCAGCCACGGTGCGCAAAAATCTGAAAGGACAAGAGCATGGCAGCGCGCAAAATCATCATCGACACCGATCCCGGACAGGATGACGCTGTGGCAATCCTGCTGGCACTGGCCAGCCCCGAAGACGTCGAGGTTCTGGGCATCACTGCTGTGGCGGGCAATGTACCACTGGACCTCACGTCGAAAAACGCACGCATTATCTGCGAGTTGGCGGGCAAGGTTGATGTCCCTGTTTTCGAGGGCTGCGACCGCCCCATGGGCCGCGAACTGGTCACAGCCGAACATGTGCATGGCAAGACCGGCCTTGATGGCCCCGACCTGCCCGACCCCGAAATGCCGGTGCAGGACGCCCACGCGGTCGACTTCATCATCGACACCGTGCGCAACCGTGACAACGGCACCATCACGTTGTGCCCGCTCGGGCCGCTGACCAACATTGCCACCGCGCTGGAAAAAGCACCCGACATCGCCGACCGAATCCAGCAGATCGTGCTGATGGGGGGTGCCTATTTCGAAGTGGGCAACATCACGCCTGCGGCAGAATTCAACATCTACGTCGACCCGCAAGCCGCTGATATCGTGTTTAAAAGCGGCGTTGATATCGTCGTGATGCCGCTGGATGTCACACACAAGGCGCTGGTCACCAAGGAACGCAACGATGCCTTCCGCGACCTTGGCACGCCGGTCGGTGTCGCCGTGGCGCAGATGACCGACTTCTTTGAACGCTTTGACAAAGAAAAGTACGGCTCCAACGGGGCGCCGCTGCATGATCCCTGCGTCACCGCCTACCTGATCCGGCCCGACCTGTTCTCGGGGCGTCATATCAATGTCGAGATCGAGACGTCCTCGGAACTCACCCTTGGCATGACCGTTGCCGACTGGTGGGGTGTGACCGACCGCGCCCCGAACGCGACCTTTATCGGGGATGTGGACGCCGACGGCTTCTTTGCCCTCCTGACCGAGCGTTTGGGCAGGCTGTGATGCGCCCGTTTGCGACAGGGTACTGCGCGAAAGCGTGCCATCGGGCCCACTCGCACCGCTTTGCGCGGTTGCGGGACGGGGCCGGCTCTGTCACAGACCATGCGCGTGCCACGGCACAGTTACCTGCACCGGAGCACCCCGAATGAGCGCCGCCCTCACCCTCGCCACCACCGACCACCTTGACCGTCTGCTGACCCTCGTGGCCGCCTTTCAGGCCGAGATTGGGATTTCCATGACGGACGAGGCCCGCGATGCAGCGGTGCGCCCGCTGCTCGAAGGCTGCCCGCACGGGGTTGCCTATTTGATCGGGCCGCCACGTGCGCCCATCGGCTATATCATCATCAGCTTTGGCTGGTCGGTCGAATTCGGTGGCATGGACGGCTTTGTCGACGAACTCTTTGTGCGGCCCGGTGTGCGCGGACGCGGTGTCGCGGGCGAGGTTCTGATCTCCCTGCCCCGCGCCCTTGCCGGTGTCGGCCTCAAGGCGTTGCATCTTGAAGTGGCCACCGAAAACACGTCCGCACAGCGTCTCTACAAGCGCGCTGGCTTTGCCCTGCGCGACGGCTATCACCTGATGACCCGCCGCTTCTAGGAATTTGCGCCCATGCGCCCTATGTGAGGGGCATGAGCATCCCTTTTGACAACAGCTATGCCGCGCTGCCTGCAGCATTTTTCACCCGCCTGTCGCCCACAACGGTCAGCGCGCCGCGCCTGCTGGCATGGAACGCACCACTGGCCAACAGTCTGGGCATTGATGCCGCGGACGCCGATGTGTTCGCTGGCAATGCCGTGCCGGACGGTGCCGCGCCGCTGGCGCAGCTTTATGCGGGCCACCAGTTCGGCAATTACAACCCGCAACTCGGCGACGGGCGCGCCATTCTGCTGGGCGAGGTGATCGACAAGGCAGGACAGCGCCGCGATATCCAGCTCAAGGGCTCTGGCCCCACCCCCTATTCCCGTGGCGGTGACGGGCGCGCATGGCTTGGCCCTGTCCTGCGCGAATATGTGGTGAGCGAGGCGATGCACGCCCTCGGCATTCCCACCACCCGCGCGCTGGCCGCCGTGGCAACAGGCGATACGGTACTGCGCGAACAGGGCATGCTGCCCGGTGCAGTACTGACACGAACCGCCGCCAGCCACCTGCGCGTGGGGACCTTCCAGATATTTGCCCATCGCGGCCAGATCGACGACCTGCGCACCCTGACCGACTATGCCATCGCCCGCCACTGGCCGCAGGCGGATGGCCCCATGGGCCTGCTGTCCCATGTCTGCGCCGCTCAGGCCGAGTTGATCGCAGCATGGATGTCCGTCGGCTTTATCCACGGGGTGATGAACACCGATAACTGCACCATCTCGGGCGAGACAATCGACTATGGCCCCTGCGCCTTTATGGACAGCTACGACGAAGCGCGGGTGTTTTCCTCCATCGACCGGACGGGGCGCTATGCCTATGGCAACCAGCCCCGCATCGCCGTGTGGAACATGGCCCAACTCGCCACCGCGCTGATCCAGCTAAGCGACGATAAGGACGCCGCCGTGCAAGAGGCAACAAACATCGTGCACGCCATGCCCGCCCAGCTGCAATTGGCATGGCTGCGCCGCTTTGGCGCGAAAATCGGCCTTGCTGACCCAAGCGCGGACGACCAGCCGCTGATCGAAGACCTGCTTGCCATGATGCAAAGCCAAGGTGCGGACTTTACCAATACATTCGCCGCCCTCGGCACGGATACCGCGCGCGATCAGTTCACCGACCGCGCTGCCTTTGATGCGTGGGAAACCCGCTGGCGCGCGCGCATCGAAGATGATGCCGAAGGGATCATGGCCAAAGCCAACCCCAAAATCATTCCGCGCAACCACCGGATCGAGGCGATGATCGACGCCGCCGTCGCGGGCGACATGGCCCCGTTCGAACGGTTGATGACCGCCCTTGCCACGCCGTTTACCACCACAGATCCCGACCTTCACCGCGCCCCTAAGGCGCAAGAGGTGGTCCCCGCCACTTTCTGCGGTACATAACCCATCATTGTTCCAAAAATATGCACTTCCCCTGCTGCCAGCATGTACGGCAGCGGGGCCCTTAATGCGCACCGATGCCAAATCCCCGCGCAGTTTCCCCGTCGCTGCGCGCCTTCGCTATGCAAGAGTATCAGTGATGATTCTGTATTCCGTGGGAGACAACGAATGAGCTTGATGAAAACACTGGCCAAAGTGGCTATTGGCGTGGCCGTGGCCAAAGGCGCGAGTGCCGTGATGAAAAACCGCGGCGGCGCGCAATCTGCGGGCGGCGGCGGCCTTGGCGGTCTGCTTGGTGGTCTGGCGGGCGGCAGCGCGCAGGCAGGCAGTGCGGGGGGTCTTCAGGACATGCTGGGCGGCCTCATGGGTGGCGCGCAGGGGGGTGCGTCCGGTGGCGGCCTTCAGGATATGCTCGGCGGGTTGATGGGCGGCGCGCAAGGCGGCAGCGGTGCCACGGGTGGCCTTGGCGGGCTGCTTGAAAGCCTCGGCGGCGGCGGTCAGAGCGGCGGTTTGCAGGGCATGCTCGGCGGGCTTGCGGGCAGCGCGGGTGCGGGCGGCTTGCTTGGCGCGCTTGGCGGCGCGGTCAGCCAGCGCCCTGTGCAGAATAACGCGAGCTTTGGCGAAGTGTTGAACTCGTCCTTTGACCAGACACCGCAAGAGGCGATCGAACCAACGGCCGATCAGGAAATGGCAGCGGCCCTGATGCTGCGCGCCATGATCCAAGCGGCCAAGTCCGACGAGCAACTGGACGACGGCGAACAGGAAAAGCTGATGGGTCATCTGGGCGGTGATGTGGATGCGGAAGAGGCCGCGTTCCTGCGCACCGAAATGCAGCGCCCTGTGGATGTGGACGCGCTGGTCGCCGAAGTACCGCAAGGCATGGGGCCACAGGTCTATGCGATGTCATTGCTGGCCATTGATCTGGATTCGCAGGCCGAGGCGCAATACCTCCATTCGCTTGCGCAGGGGCTTGGGCTGGATTCGACTGCCGTGAATGAGGTTCACGCCCAGCTTGGGGTACCGTCGCTTTACACCTGACGGGGCTAATTTGCATATTTGAAGAACAATGATGGGGGGCGCGTGATGGACGCGACCCCCTTTTTGCTACTGTCAGTCGGCTTTCAGGATGGTGCCGGCATGTCGCAGGATGGGCGTGCCCTGCCGTTGCATCTTGGACATGATGTCGGAAAAGTCCGATTTGAAATCCTGTGCAGGCTGGTTTTCGCGGTCCGGATTGCCGAGCCATTTCTGGAACTTCTTTTCCGCGTCGGCGCATTTCTTGAGGCTTGCAACCGCCGCCTTGTGCCAGCTTTTCCATTTGTCAGCGCTGTCGATCTTGGCCTCCATCAGGCGCGCACCGACTTCGAGGACTTTGTCCACGTCCTTGAAGGCGGGGGTGCAGCCGACCGATTTGCGGGGTTCGACCGGTTTGATCGCGGCGAGTTCTTTTTCCTTGGCTCTGATCTTGTCGATGACGGGCTTGAGTTCGGGCGCCTTCATCCGGACCAGCACGGGATCGCGCAGCAATGCCACGAACTTTTCCTTGGCCTTGGACTTTTTGTGCTCTTTCTCGCCTTCTTTTATCAGCTTATCGAGCTGTTTCTGCACGGCTTCGCGTGCCTTGGCGTTTTCCTTGGCGGCGGCGTCGTATTCCGATTTCGCGGCGGCCCATTTCTCGCTCAATGATTTTCCAGACAAAATAATCTCCTTGTTCAATGCGGATCACCAACAAAAAGGTGAGCCGGTTGAAATAGCATCAACCGGCTCGTCAATTGGCAAGTAGTATTCGCAAGTAACGCGGAAATTCTGTCGGCGTGTCAGGCTTTTGGCTTGGGTTTGCGCCGACGCTGGCCACCGGGTTTGGCCCCGCCGGGCGCGCCGCCACCGCCGCCCGGACGCCCGCCGCCCCCACCGGGGCGACCGCCACGGCCCCTGCCGCGTCCACCGCTGGGCTTTTTCGCGGTTGGATCATCAATCGGTTCCCAAGGGCGACCGGAAGCCACCGGAATGGCCGTTTTCAACACCTTCTGGATGTCTTTCAACTGGTCCATCTCGTCCGGTGCGCAGAAAGCGATGGCCGCGCCATCCTTGCCTGCGCGTGCGGTACGCCCGATGCGGTGCACATAAGCTTCGGGCACGTTGGGCAGATCGAAGTTGTAGACGTGTTTCACGTCCGGAATATCAAGGCCCCGTGCCGCCACATCGGTAGCCACCAGCACTTTAACTTCGCTGGCTTTGAACGCGGCAAGCGCACGGTCGCGCTGGCCCTGCCGTTTGTCGCCATGGATCGCGGCGACGGGAAAGCCCTTTTTTTCGAGCGCGCGCGCAAGACGGTCGGCCCCGTGTTTGGTGCGGGTGAACACCAATGCGCGTTCGTCCTTGTGTTCGGACATCAACTCGATCAGCAGCGCGGTCTTTTCCGCCTTGGCGATGAAGTGGATCGCTTGGGTCACTTTATCGGCGGCTTTACCGGGGGGCGAAACCTCGACACGGATCGGGCTGCGCAGGTAGCTGCCTGCGATCTCGGCCATCTGTTTGGGCATCGTGGCCGAGAACAGCATGGTCTGGCGGTCTTCGCCCATCATCGCCGCAATCTTGCGCAGGTCATGCACAAAGCCGAGGTCGAGCATCTGGTCCGCCTCGTCCAGCACCAGAAAACCGGTCTGGTCCAGCCGCACGGCGCGGCGGTCCACCAGATCAAGCAGACGGCCAGGTGTGGCGACTAGGATGTCGACACCTTTGGACAGGCGTTGGATCTGCGGATTGATCGACACACCGCCCACGACGATCTGTACCTTCATCTTGGTCAGTTCGCGCAGCACGGCGGCAATCTGCCCAGCCAGTTCGCGGGTCGGGGCCAGTACAAGGCCGCGCGCGGTTTTCGGAGCCGCCTGCCCGCCTTCTTCCATCAACCGCGCAATCAGCGGGATGCCAAAGGCAGCCGTTTTACCGGTGCCGGTCTGTGCAAGGCCCATCACGTCCCGCCCGTTCATCGCGTGGGGGATCGCCTGTGCCTGAATTGGTGTCGGGGTCGTCAAACCCATCTCTGCCACGCGCTGACGCAGGGCGTCGGGCAGGCTCATCATGTCAAAATCGCTCATTGCCCCCCAGTGGACCCATACCCGCATGGCGTCAACCGCATATCGGCAATGGCGAATTGTGCAGGCGGCAAACCTCCGCTAAAGGTCGCGGTATGAGTGCCAAACGCCCCACGATCACCGCCCGCAGCGAAGCCGCAGGGCTGCGCATGACGCATCCGCGCCGTGTGATCGCCGAAGTTTTGGAGAATTCCGACGATCATCCGGATGTCGAGGAACTCTATAACAGGGCCAGTGCGGCGGATTCGGGCATCTCGATTGCCACGGTCTATCGCACCGTCAAACTGTTCGAAGAGGCCGGTATTCTGGACAAGCTGGAATTCGGTGACGGGCGCGCACGCTATGAAGATGCCGAGCGCGAGCATCACGACCACTTGATCGACATGAACTCGGGCGAAGTGATCGAATTCTTCGATCCCGAGATCGAAGCCCTGCAAGAAAAGATCGCCGAAAAGCTGGGCTATGAACTGCGCGGCCATCGGCTTGAACTTTATGGCGTGCCGCGCAAGCGGTGACCCTTTATGAATTGGAGGCCTTATGGCTGAACGTGACCGCCCCCTGTTGGCTGTGCTGATTGACGCCGACAACGTGCCTGCGAAATTTGCCGATGCGATCCTGCGCGAGGTGACCTCGATAGGGGAACCGGCGCTGCGCCGCGTCTATGGCGACTGGACGTCGGGGCGACTGGCGGCGTGGTCGGCGCGGATCCTGCAGCTGGGTCTGGTGGCGCATCAGGACACGTCCAACACCACCGGCAAGAACGCCAGCGACATCGGCCTTGTGATCGACGCGATGGACATCCTGCATGGCGGGCGCTTTGACGGCTTTGTCATCGTGTCCTCGGACAGCGACTTTACCGCGCTGGCCAACCGCCTGCGCGAGGACGGGCTGACCGTGATCGGCATTGGCGAAGCGAAGGCCCCTGAGGCGCTGCGCAATGTGTGCAACCGTTTCATCCTGATCGAGAACCTGCTGGACGAACCGCAACAAACCCAAAGCCGCGAGGCCGCCAAAAGCGCCCTGCCCCTGATCGAAGCCGCGATGGACAAGATTGATCAGGACGACGACTGGTACGCACTTGGCCAGATCGGTCAGGCGATCCAGAACGCGCATCCCGACTTCGACACCCGCACCTACGGGCATCGCAAGCTGTCTGCCCTCGTCGAATCGCTGCGCGGGGTGGAAACGCGCAAACAGGGCAACCAGTTGATGATGCGGCTGAGCCGTTAATCATGGAGCATGACAATCTGCGCGCGGCGCTGGTGATGGTTCTGGCGATGCTGGGCTTTGCGCTTGAGGATGCGGTGATCAAGCTGCTGGCGGGCGCACTGCCCGTGGGACAGATCATCGGGTGTCTGGGCATTGGAGGCGCGGCTGTCTTCGCGGTTCTGTGCCGCGCACGGGGCGAGCCGCTGTGGGACCGCGCTTTTCTTGCGCGGTCGGTCATGCTGCGCAATCTGGCGGAACTGGTGGGCACGCTCGGGTTTGTGACGGCGATTGCGCTTATTCCGCTGTCTACGGCGTCGGCCATTTTGCAGGCCGCGCCGCTGCTGGTGACGCTGGGCGCGGCCGTGTTCCTGAACGAACCCGTAGGCTGGCGGCGTTGGGGTGCGATCCTGATCGGCTTCGGCGGCGTGCTGCTGATCATCCGGCCCGGAACGGACGGGTTTGACTGGCTGACCATGTTTGCCGTTGTGGGTGTAATCGGGCTGGCGATCCGCGATCTGGCCACACGCGGTGTGGCGGGTGTGGTCAGTTCGATGCAACTCAGCTTTCTCGCCTTTCTGACGCTGGTGCCTGCGGGGGCGATCCTGTTGGTGACGTGGAATGTGGCACCGGTGGTGCCCGATACAGGGCAAAGCTTGCTGATTGTGCTGGCGATCCTGCTGGCTGGGATCAGCTATTTTGGCATTACCTATGCGATGCGGATCGGCCAGATCAGCTTTGTCACGCCCTTCCGTTATTCGCGGATGATCTTTGCGCTGCTGATCGGTCTGTTCGTGTTTGGCGAAAACCCCGATGCGCTGACGCTGATCGGTGCGGCCATCATTATCGCCTCGGGCCTGTACACCCTGTGGCGCGAACGGATCGTGAAAACCCGACGCGTGGCCTGAACCCTCTTTTGTTAGCGCTCGCGTCGGGGTACACCATCCCCGAACAAATGCCCAAATGGAGACGGTCCCATGAGCACCATCATCGACATTCACGCCCGCGAAATTCTTGACAGCCGAGGCAACCCGACCGTTGAGGTCGACGTCACGCTGGAAGACGGCACCATGGGCCGCGCCGCTGTGCCTTCGGGCGCATCCACCGGCGCACACGAGGCTGTGGAGCGGCGCGATGGCGACAAGTCCCGCTATATGGGCAAGGGCGTTCTTGAAGCGGTAGCCGCCGTAAACGGCGAAATCGCCGAGGCGCTGGTGGGCATCGACGCCACCGAACAGGTCGAGATCGACATGGCCATGATCGAACTGGACGGCACGCCGAACAAGTCCCGTCTGGGCGCGAACGCGATCCTTGGTGTGTCCATGGCCGTGGCCAAAGCGGCGGCGGATTTCACCGGACAGCCGCTTTATCGCTATATCGGCGGCACCTCGGCCCGCGTCCTGCCCGTGCCGATGATGAACATCATCAACGGCGGCGAACATGCCGACAACCCGATCGACATTCAGGAATTCATGATCATGCCAGTGGCAGCGGACAACATCCGCGAAGCCATCCGCATGGGCGCCGAAGTGTTCCACACCCTGAAGAAAGAACTGACCGCTGCGGGCCTTGCCACAGGTATCGGCGACGAAGGCGGCTTTGCCCCTGCGATCAACTCCACCCGCGACGCGCTGGATTTCATCATGAAGTCCATCGAAAAGGCAGGCTACACCCCGGGTGAGGAAATCTACCTCGCGCTGGATTGCGCGGCATCCGAATACTTCAAGGACGGCAAATATGTCCTTGCTGGTGAAGGGAAAACCCTGACGTCGGAAGAGAACGCCGCCTATCTGGCCGCGCTGGTCGAAGACTATCCCATCATCTCGATCGAAGACGGCATGGACGAAGACGACTGGGACGGCTGGAAAGCACTGAACGATCTGATCGGCCACAAGGTACAACTGGTGGGCGACGATCTGTTCGTGACCAACCCCAAGCGTCTGGCCATCGGGATCGAGAAGAACTGCGCGAACTCCATGCTGGTAAAAGTCAACCAGATCGGGACGTTGACCGAAACTCTTAAAGCGGTCGATATGGCCCACCGTGCGCGTTTCACCAATGTAATGAGCCACCGTTCCGGCGAGACCGAGGATGCGACCATTGCCGACCTCGCGGTTGCGACGAACTGTGGCCAGATCAAAACTGGTTCGCTGTCGCGCTCCGACCGTCTGGCGAAATACAACCAGTTGATCCGGATCGAGGAAATGCTGGGTGAAAGCGCCGAATATGCGGGACGTTCGATCCTGAAAGGCTAATCAGCCTTTGTTAAATGTTTGGGAAAGCGCGCCACTCAAGGCGCGCTTTTGTCATTTGGGAGGCTGGAAACCGCCTAGCCTTGTAGCTGCTGCATCAGACCCGACTTGGTATAGCCAAGGCGGATGCTGTCCGTTTCCTTCTTCGGTGCTGGCAGGTTGATCTGGATCGTCGGACGGTCCGCGCCAAAGGCCACGTTCATGCGAATTGTCGCCACGAACTTGCCCTGCGATGACGGGCGCACGTCTTCGATCATGCCGACAACGTGGCGGTCGGACGTGATCACTGTCGCCCCCAAGGCACTGCGAATGGGCAGTATTCCTGCTGGGACCACTGCGTTGTCGCGGGCAGTGCGCCGTGTATTCGGCATGTCTGTCGGGGTGTCGGTCGTGCCGCCATTGTCCGCGACTGTGCCACCGCCATCGGTCACGGTACCACCGTTTGTGCCGCTGCCGTTGCCGGATCCACCGGTCCCGCCAACGCCTGCGCCGACGCTGGCAACTGACCCTCCGCCAGCAGAAGCGCCCACACCTGCGCCCGTGCCGCCGACACCTACACCAACACCCGCGTCCGCCACAGATCCGTGGCCCACACTTGCGCCGACGCCGACGCCAATGCCGCCCACACTTGCACCAACACCAAGGTCGAGGGCGAGTGCGGATGTCGCGACGAATACCGTCGCAATCGAAGCTGTCGTGGTTTTCAGATACTTACTCATCATGGGTCTTCTCCTTTGTTAAGGAACGGCGCTGTGTAGCCCCCCACATACTGCGCCACCGTTCTGAAGTAGCACAATCTAGGGTAGACCCCTTTGGCGTTTGGACAAGGAAACAATTTGTTCAGCAAATGGGAACGGATGAGAGAGTGAAAAATTCATGAGATTCGAATCACTGTGATAGAGCCAATAAAATATTGATTTAATTTAGATTATTATCAGACCACTGGTGCCCATCCCGCACCTGCGGAAATCCGCCTGTCAACAGCGACACATCTTGAAACAAGCATTTACTCTCCAAAAGGTTGATCGCTAACATTCGACGGCCTCCGGTTTCGCCCTCGCCCGCAATCCGGTTCTTCATCGCGCTTTCCTTCCCGTCTCCGCGGTCCTACGTTGTCCCCATGACAGCCGAAGAAATCATCGCCCACCTGCGGCTCAGCCCCCATCCCGAAGGCGGCCATTACCGCCAGACATGGGTTGCGGAAAACGCGGGTCGCCCCAGCGGCACCTGCATCTACTTCCTGCTGGCCGAGGGCGAGCGGAGCCATTGGCACCGTGTCGATGCCACTGAAATCTGGCTGCATCACGCAGGTGCGCCGCTGATCCTGTCGATGAGTGCGACCGATGACGGCCCCGCCCGTGATCATCTGCTGACGCCTGACCTGAGCCAAGGTGCGCCGCAGATCATCGTCCCCGAAGGGCATTGGCAGGCGGCGCGCAGTACCGGCGCCTATACGTTGGTCAGTTGCACCGTCTCACCTGGCTTCCAGTTTGACGGCTTTACCCTCGCCCCCGAAGGGTTTGATATTCCACGGGATTAAGGGCGGCTGATGGTCCCGCCTGCGACCGCTGCACGCACACCCGTCGTGGACGGACATGATGTCGGCAGCCCCCGCGCCACGCGCACGGCAAGATAGGCAAAGGCCTGTGCCTCAAGCATGTCGCCGTCAAGGCCAACCGCCTCGACAGGTTTTACGGGACAGTCAAGCGACACGGCCAGCATCTGCATCAGCACCGGATTGTGCCGCCCGCCGCCGGTGACATAGACGAACTCGGGCGGGCGCGGGCAATGCTGCATCGCCTCGACCACACCAGCGGCACACATGCCCGTCAGCGTGGCGGCGGCATCGGCATCGCCCAGTTCGTTGACCAGCGACACCATCTCGGCAAAATCGTTCCGGTCCAGTGACTTGGGCGGCATACGTGCGAAAAACGGCTCGGCCAGAAACAGCTCCAGCGCGCCATTTTCGACCGTGCCGCTCGCAGCCAGCTTGCCATCCTTGTCATAAGGCACGCCGCGCCGCGTCTGCATCAGATCGTTCACCGGCGCGTTGGCGGGGCCGGTGTCAAAGGCCAGCAAGGCGCCCTCGTCCTCGGGCGCGTCGGCTGTGGGATCGACCCATGTGATATTGCCCACGCCGCCAAGGTTCAAAAAGGCGACCGGTGCAGTCGCCTTGATCCTTTTCGCGCAGGCAAAGTGGAAGAACGGGGCCAGGGGCGCGCCCTCGCCGCCCAGCTCCACATCGGCCGAGCGGAAATCCCAGACCACGGGCACGCCCAGATCTTGGGCCAGTTGCGCGCCATCGCCCAGTTGCAATGTGCCGCGGATGCGCGGCGCATGGGCCACGGTCTGTCCGTGAAAGCCGACCAGATCGACCCCTTCGAATTGCGACAACAGCGCCAGATGCGCCTGCATCGTCACTTCGGCGGCGGGGGCCAAGCTCGGCCCGCTCCACTGCCCGAGGGCGGCGCGCAAAACCTCTTGTTCCTCGGCGGAATAGCTGCGGTAATCATGCGCCCCGAAACCGAAAATCGACACGCCGTCCGTATCGACCACCGCCGCATCCACACCGTCCAGCGAGGTGCCCGACATGGCCCCGAGGGCACGGATCACGGCCCCTTTTTCCCTGACCTTATCCATGGCCTTTTCCTTTGTGCCCCTGCGCCTTATAGACTGCCCAACAGTGTCGTGCGTGCTGTCGCGCGACGCATAGATTGCGCCAGCACCGCCCCAAGGACAAGTTAAATGACCTACACGCCCCGATCCGATTTTCTGCATGTGATGAAGGCACGCGGCTTTGTTGCCGATTGCACCGATTTGCAGGGCCTAGACGAGACGCTGCTGAAGGGGCCACAATCTGCCTATATCGGGTTCGATGCGACGGCCAAATCGCTGCATGTCGGATCGCTGATCCAGATCATGATGCTGCGCTGGTTCCAGAAAACGGGCCACAATCCGATCACCCTGATGGGCGGCGGCACGACGAAGGTGGGCGATCCGTCCTTCCGCGCCGATGAACGCCCCCTGCTGGATGCGGCGGCAATTGACGACAATATCGCAGGCATCAAGAAGGTGTTCGGGGCCTATATCGACTACGATGCAGGCGCACAGATGCTCAACAATGCCGAATGGCTGGACGGGCTGAACTACCTCGATTTCCTGCGCGACATCGGGCGGCATTTTTCGATCAACCGGATGCTGTCCTTTGAATCCGTCAAGTCGCGGCTGGATCGCGAACAGTCCCTGTCCTTCCTCGAATTCAACTACATGATCCTGCAAGCCTATGATTTCATGGAGCTTCACCGCCGCTATGGCTGCATCCTGCAAATGGGTGGATCGGATCAGTGGGGCAATATCGTCAACGGTATCGACCTGACGCGCCGCGTGATCGAGGGCGAAGTATACGGCCTCACCTCGCCCCTGCTGACCACGTCGGATGGCAAGAAGATGGGCAAGTCGCAGTCCGGTGCGGTCTGGCTGAACGGTGACATGCTGTCGCCTTATGAGTTCTGGCAGTTCTGGCGCAACACAACCGACGCGGATGTGGGGCGTTTCCTGAAACTCTACACCGAACTGCCGCTGGACGAATGCGAACGCCTTGGCGCGCTGGAAGGGGCCGAGATAAACGAGGCCAAAGCGACCCTCGCCACCGAGGTCACAACCCTGCTGCACGGGGCCGAGTCTGCTGCCGCTGCCGCTGCAACTGCGCGGGAAGTGTTCGAAAAGGGCGGCGTTGGCGACGACCTGCCCACGCTTACACTGTCGGCGGGCGAGCTGGGCGATGGCATTTCCATTGTGCAGCTGATCGTGAAATCCGGCCTTGCCGGTTCGGGCAAAGAGGCCAAGCGCCTGATCGCCGAGGGCGGTGCCAAGATCGACGACGCGCCCCTCACCGATGCGGGCCTTATGATCGACGCGACCGCTTTGGAAACGCCGATCAAACTGTCGGCGGGCAAGAAGCGCCACGCGCTGGTGCAACTGGGCTAAGGCCCTGCCTTCGGGCGCGTAAAATGAAACATGGCGTGCGCCCGTCAGGGCGCGCCGCTGGATTACAGCACGCTTAACACAGAGCGCGCGGCGCGTAGGCCCGGATCCTCGCCGCCGCGCCCCAGCAGGTCCATCGTGCGTTCCATCGCGTCGGCCTGCGTGTTCGGGTCCGCCAGCACCGATTCCAGCGCGGCGCGCACGTTGTCAGTGTTGAAGTCATAGCCGACCACTTCGGGCACTACGTCTGAATCTGTGACCAAGTTGATCAGGCAGCCGCGTTTGGTCGTCACCATAGCCGAGATGATGATGCGGCTGATCCAGTTGAGATCGAAGGCACTGACCATCGGTGTGCCTGCCGCCGCCAGTTCCAGCGCCACTGTACCAGAGGTCGCCAGCGCCACGTCGCAGGCGCGGAAGGCGGCGCGCTTTTGCGCTTGGGCGGCGTCCGGTGCCATGTCGCGCATGTCCAGAACCGTAGCCGCCACGGGCCAACTGTCCACCATTGCCTGCACCGCATCCGCCACTGACGGGGCCGCAGGCACCACAATACGCATGTCTGGGCGCGACGGCGCGATCTGTCCCAGCACCTCGCCAAAGACAGGGCCCATGCGCGCCACCTCGCCCGCCCGCGATCCGGGCAAGGCAAGTATCAGCGGCGCGGCATCGTCCAGCCCGTGCGCATTGCGGAACGCTGCCGCTTCGGCGTCCGAGGCGCGGGGCGCGTTTGCCGCGGGATGGCCAACGAAATCGCAACTCATCCCAGCCGCTTCCATGTAGGGCGGTTCGAACGGGAACAGGGCCAGCACATGGTCAATCATATGCGCCATCTTCTGCGCCCGTTTTGGCCGCCATGCCCACACAGTCGGGGCGACGTAATGCACGGTGCGGATGGTGCTTTTCTCTTTCACCAGCTTGGCGACGCGCAGGCAAAAATCGGGACTGTCGATGGTGATCAGTACATCGGGCTGCGTGTCGATCACCGCCTGCGCGGTTTCCGCAATGCGGCGTTTCAGGTGGAAGTATTTCGGCAAAATCTCGGCAATGCCCATGAGGGACAGTTCGGACATGTCAAAGCGGCTGGTCAGCCCGTGCGCACCCATCAACGGCCCGCCAACCCCGTCAAACTGCACCTCGGGGGACAGTTGCCGCAAGCCGCCCATCAGCGCCCCACCCAAGGCGTCGCCCGAAGGTTCGCCGGCAATGATAAAAACTTTCAGCGCACCCATAGGAACATCCCCATTGCGTCCAGCGCCGCGATCACCTGTGCGGCGTCCATAACCATCACACCGCCCTGCGGTATCACGATCCCGTCCAGTCCGGCCTCGGCGGCGCGCACCACGGTCCATGTGCCGATGGTGGGCAAATCAACGCGCAAATCTTGGTTCGGCTTGGGCGCTTTGAACAGATAGCCGCCCGTGGCCCCGTTGCGCGCCTGTGGTCCGGCCTGTGTCAGCCAGTCGGCAAGATTAAAGCCATCGGGTTGCACCGCGTCGGACGTGCCCGCCAGATCGGCCAGCATCGCATCCGTCCCGCGCGCATCCTCGCGCGCAATCACGGTATCGCCGCGCACCACGCAAGCCTGCCCGAGGTCTGTGGCCCCCTGATCCGCCAGCACCTCAAGCGCAGCTGGCAAAGAGGCCGCGACCTGCGCAGCTGGCTGTGCCTTTGTCAGCACGCCCGCCTGTGGCAGCAACGCAGGCGCGAGTTCATGCGCGCCGCGGACGGTAAAACCGGCGCTTTCGAAAATGCCCAGAATGGCGCGCAGGGCGCTGTCTTCTCCGCCCGCGACGGCCTGCGCCAGCACAGGCACCAAGGGTGCGGTTGCCGTATCAATGGCACTGGCGTCGATCACAGGTCGCGTGACAGAGCCGCAAAAACAGACCTCGCCCACGCCAAGCGCCGCCAGACGGTCGCGCAGCGTGCCCAGATGTTCGATGCGGAACGGGTGATCCACGGCCAGACCGTCGGGCTGGTGCCCGTCCAGCGCACAGACCAGCGGGCGTTCGGCCTGCGCCGCCGCCACCACAGCGGGCAAGCCGCCCCGCCCTGCGATCAGCGCCAGCATCAGCGTGGCGTCAGGAAGGACCGGTCGCTGTCGCC
Organism: Tateyamaria sp. 7Alg 36; assembly: GCF_059882455.1. NCBI lineage: Bacteria > Pseudomonadati > Pseudomonadota > Alphaproteobacteria > Rhodobacterales > Roseobacteraceae > Tateyamaria > Tateyamaria sp. 7Alg 36. The sequence goes on from NZ_CM187613.1 coordinate 639,643, forward strand.
CATGACGAAATCGACGATCTCGCGGACATATGCGCTGTCGGTGTCCTTGCCCAACCGTTCGGCACGGTCGTGGAATGTCCCATCGCCCCGTGCCAGCGCCTGAAACGCCGCCCGCAAGGCCGAGATGTCCGCGCGCTTTACGCCGCGCCGTTTGAGGCCGACTAGGTTCAGGCCGTCGAGTTCACCGCGTGGGGCCTGCACCAGACCATAGGGGATCACGTCGTTTGTCACCATCGTGACCGCGCCAATGATGGCCCCGCGTCCAATGCGCACAAACTGGTGGATACCGGCCAGACCGCCGACTATCACATCGTCCTCAAGGATACAGTGCCCCGCCACCGCCGCCGAGTTCACCACGATCACGCGGTTCCCGATCTGGGCGTCATGGGCAATGTGGCAACCGGCCATGAACAGGCAGTCGTCTCCAATGGCCGTCACGCCGCCACCGCCTTCGGTGCCGCCGTTCATCGTGACATGTTCGCGGATGCGGGCACGCTTGCCGATGATCAGCTTGCTCGTCTCGCCCTTGAACTTGAGGTCCTGTGGCACCTCGCCGATCACGGCAAAGGAATAGACGGTCGAACCTTCGCCGATCTCGGTATGGCCATCGACCACGACATGGCTTTTCAATACCACATCCGGCCCGATCACCACGTCCGAGCCGATCACACAAAACGGCCCGATGTTGGCAGAGGGGTCGATCTGTGCGCCGTCCTCGATCACTGCCGAGGGGTGGATAAGCCCGCCGCTCATTCTGCGGGCAGGTCCATCATGGCGGTGAATTCGACCTCGCAGGCCATTTCGCCTTCGACTTCGGCCACGCCCGTGAATTTCCACACCTTCGCACCGGGTTTGCCGCGCGCCGTGTTCAGTTTCAGTTCCAGCACATCGCCGGGCACGACCATGCGGCGGAATTTGCATTTGTCGATGGCCATGAAATAGACCAGCATGTTCTTGTCCGCCATGTCGAGCGCCGTGCCGACCATGACAGCGGCGGTTTGCGCCATCGCTTCGACAATCGTGACACCGGGCATGATCGGTTTGCCGGGAAAGTGGCCCTGAAAGTGCGGTTCGTTCATGGTCACGTTCTTGATGCCCGTCGCGCTTTGATAGCCGTCGATGTCCACCACTTTGTCGACCAGAAGGAAGGGGTAACGGTGCGGGATGATGCGCTGGATCAGCGCAATATCGGCCGTCTTGAGTTCGCTAGACATAAATGCTCGGGCCCTTTTTTCGAACGATTATGCCTTCTGCCTACCAAGCCGCGCGGGCTGCCGCAAGCGCGGCTAGTCGGTGGACGCCTCGGGCGCGGGTTCTGGCGCAGGTTGTGGCGCGGCATCGGGCGCGGGTTCCGGTGCGACCTCGGGCGTCACTTCGGGCGCGGGTTCCGGCGTCGGCTCGGGCACGCGAGGCGTGCCATCGCCCAGAACCGCATCAATGCGCGCAATCGCCGTGTCGGTGATGTCGATTGCATTGGCCGAGATAAAGACGCTGCGCTGTTCCAGCACCACGGCGGCACCCGCTTCGCGCATGATGTCCTCTAGCACCGGAAAGGCCGCCTGCAGGAACCGGTCGCGGTTTTCGTCCAGCTGCGCGGCAATGGCGCGGCCTTTGGATTCACGGTCGGTGCGGATGGATTGCACGCGCGCGTCGAACGCATCAGCAAGGGTGCGGAACTGTTCGGCGGACATGGTCGGGCGTTGTGCAGTCAGCGCCTTTTCCTCGGTCTCCAGTTCCAGCTCGAGGGCTCGGTTCTCATCTGCCAGCGCCTTGGTCTGCGCCTCCATGTCCTGCAACACGCGCTGCCCAAAGGCACTGCCGCGATAAAGGCGGTCACTGTCGATGGTCAGGATGGGGCTGCGTACCTCTTGGGCAAACGCAGTACTGGCCCCCGAAAGGGCCAGCACCAAACACAGCCAGCGGAGCCAGCCAAACATCGCTTAGAACGTCGTCGAGATGGTCAGATCGAAGGTCTGCTCTTGGTCATAGGTCTCTTTCTTCAGCGCATTGCTGAAGTTCAGACGCAATGGGCCAACAGCCGTGTCCCAGAAGATCGAGAACCCGATCACGTGGCGGAACGATCCGCTTTCGCCGACCACGGTGCCACCGGACAGATCCACATCGCTGAGGTCCCACAGGTTGCCCACGTCATAGAAAACGCCACCACGGATGCCCAGTTCTTCGGGCAGACCCAGCGGGAATTCCGCTTCGAAACGCGCCGCGAGGTAGATGTTGCCACCCAACGGATCGGACGCGCCCGATGCCGACAAGTCACGCGGACCGATCCCGCCAGGTTCGAAACCGCGCAGGATGCGGGGACCAACGGTAAAGCGGTCGATGGTGCGGTTGGTGCCGCTGCCCCAAGACAACAGCCCCCCTTCGAGCGTCGCCCGCAGGGTCACATCGTTGTTGAAGGCAAGGCGCTGGCCGACGATCTTGGCGGTGGTACGGATGTATTCTGCATCGCCCCCCAGACCGGCAAAGTCCTGACCGAATTCGAACAACCAGCCCGCGTCGGGGTTCAGGCCCGATTCCCGTGAATCATAGGTGTAGGTGTAGCCGATGGAAGACGCGGACTGCGCGCCTGCGTTGATTTCGGTCTGCACCACAGCGCCATGTTCGATAGGGTCACGCGCAATTTGCTCGGTATCGGTAAAGGTATAGCGCACGTTCAGGCGGCCCTTTTCGCTGACGGGGAACGTCAGGCTGGGACGGAACGTGAAGGTCTCGGTGTCGTAGTTGGCGTAGGTGGAGTCACTTTCGCTGTATTGCAGGTTCAGCCCGAATGCGACGTCACGGCCAAGGAAGGCAGGTTCGACAAAGTTGATGCCGTACCGCTGTGCCTCTTCCGCGGACGAGAAGTTGAACCCGAGGGTTTGACCACGGCCAAGGAAGTTACGCTCGGTAAAGCTGATCACCAGACCGAAACCGTCATCCGCAGAGAACGACCCACCGAAGTTGAGCGAGCCTGTCGGCTTTTCCTCGACATCCACGTCGACCACGACCTGATCGGGACGCGATCCTTCGCGGGCGTTCACGTCAGCGTTGCCGAAGTAGTCGAGCGCACGGATGCGTTCGGCGGCGTCGCGGATTTCACGCGGGTTGAACGGGTCACCTTCCGCGATGCGGAACTGACGACGCAAAACGCGGTCAAGCGTGGTTGTGTTGCCTTCGATGTCGATACGCTCGACAAAGACGCGCGGACCACGGGTCAGCGACAGTTCCACATCCAGCGTCAGATCGCGGTCATTGCGCGTCACGCGTGGCTCGACCCGCAAGAAGTCGATCCCGTCGCGCTGGCCCTGACGCTCAAGACGCGAAATCTCGGCATCTACCAGTGTCGGGGAATAGACCACACCGGGCCGCGCTTTGACGAGCTTTTGATAAGCGTCGATATCAACCTCTGGCAAATCGGAGGTCACGGTGACCTCGCCAAAGGTAAATTGCTGGCCTTCTTGCACGTTGAACACAAGGAAGAAGCCGTCGCGTTCCTCGGTCAGTTCGGCATTGGTGCTGAGAGTGCGGAAATCCACATACCCGCGCGAGAAGTAGAAGTCGCGCAGCACCTGTTTGTCGAATTCGATCCGGTCCTCGACCAGTGTGTCGGTGCGGATCAGGTTGCGGAACAGGCCCGCCTGTTTGGTTTGCAGCACGCGGCGCAGACGGCGGTCGGAATAGGTGCGGTTGCCGACAAAGCTCAGGCGCTCGATCTCGACCACGTCGCCTTCGAACACTTCAAACACCAGATCGACACGGTTGTCGCTGCGGCGGATCACGCGGGGGGTGACGCGCGCGGCGATACGGCCTTGAACGCTGTAGGCTTCGGCAAGGTTGCTGGCGTCGCGTTCGACCTGTGCGGGGTTGAAGACGCGGCGTTCCTGGCTTTGGATGATTTCAGCCAGACCTTCGTCGTCGATACGGCGGTTTCCTTCAAAGGAGATGCGGTTGATCGTGGGCAGTTCCACGACCGTGATGCGCAGGGTCGATCCCTGTGGCTGAACGCGCACAGTTTCGAACAGGCCGCTGGATTGCAAGTTCTGCAAAGCGTCGTTCACCTGCCCTGCGGTCACAGTCTGACCTTGGGCGATTCCCGCGCGCGCCAGAATCGCGGCATCCCCGATGCGCGTATTGCCGTCCACGACGATCCGGTTGAATTGGAAATTCTGGGCCGCAGCAGGAGCGGAGAAACCCGTCCAAACCACTGAAACCAGTACGATTAATTGCAGCGCTCGGACGACTGTCCGTTGACACGTTCGCGCCGTCGCCAAAGTGCCTGTTTTACCCAGTTTCATGAAGGTCCCCACGTATTCCAACGTCCAGTTGGGAAGTGAGTAACGGCATTGCGAGGTGTTGTCAAAAGCACAAAACCCAGCCCATGGGGCTGGTGGCTATACTACATCTGTGGATAAGTCGCTGATCTTACAGGCTACCAAGCCATGCGCTGGCGGCCAAAGCAGCACCCAATGTCACCACATAAAGTACGCGGTCCATGTTCAGCAACATAACAAGGCTAAGGCCGCGATATCCGTGTTGAAGTGTCTGCATCGTTCCATCCTTTGACTGGCAAAGGGGATACAAGGCGATTGCGGCACGATGTTGGACCAATTGTGGCAGGAATGGGGCGCGCGGATTGTGCGCCCTATCGCGCCCCCTGCTGGCGCGTTTGTGATGTCAGGGGCGCGGCACTTGGCCCGCCTCTGACGCACAACTTTTAGGGGCAGAACAGATCGTTGCCCAAAGCGAACACCATCAGCGACAGAACCAGCGCAAGGCCAAAGCCCATGAGGATGCGCAGCGCCTTGTCGCTGGGCGGTTTGCCCGCGACCGCTTCGTAGGCGTAAAACACCAGATGCCCGCCGTCCAAGGCCGGAATCGGGAACAGGTTCAGCAGGCCCACGGCAGTGGAAAGCACGGCAATGAACCAGATAAAGCTTTGCGCGCCTTGGCTCGCCATGGTGCCGGAAACTTGGGCAATCCCAATGGGGCCGGACAGGTTACAGGTGCTGATGCTGCCCGTGATCATATAGCCGAGGCCCGAGATGCTGCCGGTGATGATCTGCCAAGTCTGCGCCACGCCGCCCGTGATTGCCGCGCCAACGCCCGGTGCCTCGGTCGCGAGTTCAAAGGCGTTCGCACTGGCAATGCCGATGCGCCAACGGGTGGCAAAGCCGCCCTCGGGCAGTGGTTCGTCCACGCGCTTCGGGGTCAGAACCTTTTCGCTGGTTTCGCCATCGCGCCATACGGTCAGGTTCAACGCATTCCCGTCCGATCCTTCGACCGCCTCGACCAGTTGGCCGAACGCATAGACGGGTGCGCCATCAATCGCGGTGATCGCGTCCCCTGCCCGCAAACCAGCGGCCAGCGCGGCGCTTTGCGGTGTGACCGCCCCGACCAGCGGGGGCCGCAGGTATGGGCCTTGCACGGTTTCCTGCACCCCGTCGCGTTCGACTGTGTAGTCAAGCACGGGCGACTCCGGCAGGTTGCTCATCAAAGTGCCATAGGCGGGGTCCAGCACGCTTGGCACAGGCATCTCGTTGATCGCAAGGACCACGTCACCGGCCTGCAATTCCTGTACCTCACCGGGCAACGGGCGCAACTCGCCCACTGTTAGCGGATCGCGCACCACGCCGTTGGTATAGCCCACGATGGCGAACACGAGGATCGACAGGACAAAGTTGAACACCGGGCCCGCCGCCACCGTGGCGGCCCGCGCCCACAGGGGCGCGCCGTGCATGGTGCGGCGCAGGGCGACGGGGTCGGCCTCTGCCTCGGCCATGGCGTCCTCGTCCTTGCCCGAGGCCGCGTTCGCGTCCCCTGCGAATTTCACATAGCCGCCAAAGGGCAATGCCGCGACCTGCCAGCGTGTGCCGCGCTTGTCGATGCGGGAAAACAACACCGGACCAAAGCCGATCGAAAACACATCCGCGTGGATCCCCGACCAGCGCCCGACGATGTAATGGCCATATTCATGGATCGCGACGATGATGCTCAGCGCCACCACGAAAAAGAAAACGGTCCATGCGGTGCCGCCAAAGGCGGAGAAAAAAGCCGAAATGTCCAAAAGGTTATCCTGTTATCTGCGCGATTGTTCGTTGTGCGGCTTGTCGTGCGATGTGGTCTGCCGCCACCACGTTATCAAGGGTGATTGCCGCATCTATCTGGTCGGGGGCGGTGTCTTGCAGCACCTGATCCACGACCTCGGCCATCTGGGTAAAGCGCAGATGCCCTGCGATAAACCCGTCTAGCGCGATTTCCTTGGCAGCGTTAAAGACGGCCCCCGAGAGGCCGCGCCGCTGCATGACTTCGCGGGCAAGGCGCAGCGCGGGCCAGCGCGCCTCGTCAGGGGCGCGGAAGGTCAGCGCGCCGATCTGCGCAAGGTCCAGACGCTCGACCGGCAGGCGGCGGCGTTCGGGCCAGTGTAGTGCAAAGCCGATGGCGTGGCGCATATCCGGCGGGCCGACATGAGCCATCAGCGCCCCGTCATTGAACCCGACCAGCGCGTGCACAAGGGATTCGGGATGCACCAGCACCTCGATCTGTTCGGGCGCGACGCCGAAATATTCCCGCGTTTCAATAACTTCCAGCGCCTTGTTGAACATGGACGCGGAATCAATGGTAATGCGCTGGCCCATGTCCCAATTGGGATGGCTTGACGCCTCGGCCAATGTCGCCTCGTGCAGCTTGTCCAACGGCCAGTCGCGAAACGCGCCCCCGCTGGCGGTGATGATGATGCGTTCGACCGCTGCCAGTTCCTCGCCGATCAGTGCTTGGAACACGGCGGAATGTTCACTGTCCACGGGCAGCAGGCGTGCGTCATGGCGCTGCGCGGTGTCGAGCATCAGCGCACCAGCACAGACAAGGGATTCCTTGTTGGCAAGCGCCAGTGTCGCGCCCTGTTCCAACGCGCAAAGCCCCGGTTGCAGACCAGCCGCACCGACAATGGCGGACATGACCCAATCGGCGGGGCGGCTTGCGGCCTCGACCAAGGCGCCCTGCCCTGCGGCGGCCTCGACCCCCGAACCTTTGAGCGCGGCGCGCAGATCATCAAGGCAGGATTCATCGGCCGTTACGGCAATGTCAGCACGCAGGCGGATCGCATCCGCCGCCAATTGCTCGATATTGCGCGCGCCTGTCAGGGCGACCACATCATAGCGGTCGGGATCGCGGGCAATCAGGTCGATGGTGTTCTGACCGATGGACCCCGTCGCGCCAAAGATCGACACACGCCGCATCACATCATCAGCCACGGAAACCCGAACGCCAGTTCGATCACGATAAAGGCAATGCTCGCGCCCAGCATGCCGTCAAACCGGTCAAGCACGCCCCCGTGACCGGGAATAAGGTTCGAGGAATCTTTGACCCCGACCTTTCGCTTGATCGCACTTTCGGCGATGTCGCCCAACTGGCTGGCAAAAGACAGGACGATGGACGCGGCCAGAATGGTGCCCCAAAGGCCCGAATTCATGGCAAAAAACACACCGACAATAGCGGCCCCGACCCATCCGGCGGCAGTGCCGGACCATGTTTTCTTGGGACTGACCTTGGGCCAGAATTTAGGCCCGCCAATGATGCGCCCCGCGAAATAGCCCGCCACATCCGTTACGACGACGATCAGCACCAGCCAGACCAGCCAGCCAAAGCCCAGATCGTCGCGCACATGCATCATGCCATAGCTGGCCGTCAGCACGGCCAAAGTGAAAACCGCGAAAAGCGGGCGATGGCGCGGCAGTTGCGTCACGCCCACAATAACCGTTCCGACCACCAGCGGGATCACGAAGATCGCGGGCAGATAGATCGCCAGCAGGATCGCCAGCGCCGCCACACCGCCCAGTTGCAAGGCCAATGCAGGCAGGTCGGGGGCCAGCATCCGCGTCAGTTCCCAGACCATCAGCCCGCAGACCAGCGTGACCACGATGTGGAACACATGCCCCCCCATCCAGATCGCCCAGATGCCCACCAGCACCATGGCCAGTGCCGATCCCATGCGCGCAGCAAGGTCGCTCCACCGTTCACTCATGTTTTCACCCCGCCAAACCGCCGGTCACGCCCGCCATAGCTTGAACACAGTGCGGCGAACTCCTCGCGCCCGAAATCGGGCCAGAGCGTGTCGATAAATTCATATTCCGCATAGGCCGACTGCCAGAGCAGAAAGTTGGAAATCCGTGCCTCGCCGCTGGTGCGGATTACAAGGTCCGGATCCGGTAAAACGCATGTATCCAAATACTTTGGCAACGTTTCTTCATCTACGCTGTCGGGGCACAGACGCCCTGCGGCCACATCCTGTGCAAGACGTTTGGTGGCGCGCGCCACCTCGTCCCGCCCGCCATAGTTCAGCGCGATGGTCAGGTGCACGACCGTGTTATTGGCGGTCAGTTCCTCAAGCTCGTCCATCAGGGCGATCAGCTTCTTGTCCAGTCGCATCCGGTCGCCGATAAAACGCACGCAAACGCCGAACTTGTTCAACGCGCGCGCCTCTTTGGTGATGTAGCGGCGGAACAGGCTCATCAGGCCCGCCACCTCGACCTGGGTCCGTTTCCAGTTCTCGGTCGAGAAGGCAAAGATCGTCAGATATTCCACCCCGATATCGGGGCAGGTTTCGACCACTTCGCGCACGCGGCGCGCCCCTGCATGGTGGCCAAACAGGCGCGGACGCCCGCGCTGTGTCGCCCAACGTCCATTGCCATCCATGATGATGGCGACGTGGCGGGGGCCAGTATGTTCGGGGTTGGTGATCTGGTTGTCCTTTGGTTTCATGTCACGGGCGGTCCGGTGGTGTGGTCACGTCACAGACCCATACTTGTTACGAATGACGAATGGGCCGGACCCGACGCCGCCCCGATCACGCCGCGGCAGCAGGTTGGGTCCAGCACCCGAACTTGGTTTAGACCTGCATGATCTCGGCTTGCTTGGTTTCCAGCGCAGCATCGACGGCCTTGATATATTTGTCCGTCATTTCCTGCACTTCGCCTTCCCAGAGCTTCTGGTCGTCCTCGGACATGCCGTCGGCCTTGGCCTTCTTGATCTTGTCCATGCCGTCGCGGCGCACGTTGCGCACCGACACGCGGGCGTGTTCGGCATAAGTGCCAGCCACTTTGGACAGTTCGCGGCGGCGTTCTTCGTTCAGTTCGGGAATCGGCAGCATGATGATCGTGCCGTTCAGCTGCGGGTTGATCCCCAGACCGCTTTCGCGGATCGCCTTTTCGACCTTGTTCACAAGGCCCTTGTCCCACACGTTGATCGTAACCATACGCGGTTCGGGCACGTTCACGGTGCCAACCTGGTTGATCGGCGTCATCGACCCGTAGGCATCCACCATCACAGGGTCCAGCATCGACGCCGACCCGCGGCCCGTGCGCAAGGACGCAAATTCGGTTTTGAGATTGGCCATCGCGCCGTCCATGCGGCGCTGAAGGTCGTCTGTATCAAGCATGAAGTCGTCTGACATCGCATTTACCCTTGGTTCTTCATGTGGCCTGTTTGGCCGATTGCTGTCGGGTATAGATCAAGAATTGTGCAGATTGCCAGCAGGACTTGCGCACCCTACCCCTGAACGCGGGTGAACGTGCCCTTGCCTTCGAGGATGCTTTTGAACCCGCCCGGTGTGTCCAGCGGGAACACGATCAGCGGCAGGTTGTTGTCACGCGCAAGGGCGATGGCGCTGGCATCCATGACGCCCAGACGCTTTTGCAGCACCTCGTCATAGGTGACCGAGTCATAGCGCACCGCGTCGTCATGCTTGGCCGGATCCTTGTTGTAGACCCCATCGACGCCGTTCTTGCCCATAAAGATCGCCTCGCAGGACATCTCGTTGGCGCGCAGCGTGGCGGCGGTGTCTGTGGTGAAATAGGGGTTGCCCGTGCCGGCGGCAAAGATGCACACGCGCTTTTTCTCAAGGTGGCGCACGGCGCGGCGGCGGATATAGGGTTCGGCCACCTCGTTCATGGTAATGGCCGAGATCACGCGGGTGAACACCCCGATCCCTTCCAGCGCGGATTGCATCGCCAGCGCGTTCATGACGGTGGCAAGCATGCCCATATAGTCGGCTGTTGTCCGCTCCATCCCTTGGGCCGATCCTTGCAGCCCGCGAAAGACGTTGCCGCCGCCGATGACCATGCAAATCTCGACGCCCATGTCGTGCACGGACTTCACTTCGCGCGCGATCCGTTCGACGGTTGGCGGGTGCAGGCCATAGCCCTGATCGCCCATCAGCGCCTCGCCCGAGATTTTAAGCATCACCCGATTGAAGGCGGTTCTGTTCTCGGTCTCGGTCATGGCATATCCCTGCTCTTTCAATTCGCGCGCAACCTGTCCTAAAAACGCGGGGTTTTCAATGGATGAAGCAGCATGATCCGTGACCATATTGGCAATGTGCCGCCAGACCTGCCGGTTTTGATCGCAGGACCGACCGCTTCGGGCAAATCGGCGCTGGCGCTGGCCATTGCCGAACGGCAAGGCGGCGTGATCGTGAACGCGGATGCGAGTCAGGTGTATGACTGCTGGCGGGTGATCACCGCCCGCCCGTCGGAGGAGGAAGAGGCCCGCGCGCCGCACCACCTTTATGGCCATGTCGCCTATGACGCGCCCTATTCCACAGGGCATTGGCTGCGCGAGGTGCTGCCGCTGCTGGAAGGTGCGCGCCCGATCATCGTGGGCGGTACGGGGCTGTACTTTGCCGCGCTGACCCAAGGGCTGGCCGACATCCCCGAAACCCCGCCCGACATCCGCGCCGAAGCGGACAGCTTGCCGTTGGCGACCATGGCCGCCAATCTGGACGCCGACACGGTTGTGAGCATCGCGATGGACAACCGCGCCCGTGTGCAGCGCGCGTGGGAGGTGCAGCGCGCCACCGGCAAGTCGCTGTTTGCATGGCAACAGGACACCCCCGCCCCGATCCTTGGGGCGGCGGATTACACCGGCATCGTGCTGAACAGTCCCAAAGAGTGGCTGACCCCTCGCATCCGCACGCGGTTCGACCAGATGCTGCAAGGTGGCGCGATTGACGAAGCCCGCAGCATGAAGACACGCTTTGACCCGCAGCTACCGTCGTGCCGCGCCATCGGCGTGGCCGAGGCGATGGGCGTGTTGAACGGCACCATGACCCATGACGCCGCCGTGGAATCCGCCGTGATCGCCACGCGCCAATATGCCAAGCGCCAGCGCACATGGTTCCGCGCACGCATGGCGGACTGGACATGGATCGACGCGCCGGACCTCGCGGGCGCGTGACTGCCGCTTGATATTTACCGCTTTATTTTCGTGGTTTTTTCTGCCACTCAGGGGCTGAATTTACAGTTTCGAACCAAATGGCTTTTTCGCATGTCCCTCGCCCCCATTCAGGTGATGACCCTGACGCAGCTTACCGCAGCGCAGGATTGGCGATTGTCGCTGGCCCATGACAGCCCGTCGCATCTGTTGATCTGGGTGACACGCGGACAGGGCCGGTTGCTGTTGAACGGGACGCGGCGCGGTGTCGGGGCGCACAATGCCATTTCCATTCCGCCACGCACGTTGTTCTCGCTTGAACTGGGACGGCAAAGCATGGGTCTTGTGACCATCGTGCCCGATGGCACCTCGGTGCAATTGCCCAGCACCCCGCGCCAGTTGCGGATTAGGGATGTCTCGGCCATTTCCGAACTGACCAGCCTGTTCGAGGCGTCCCAACGCGAGGCGGCGTCGGCCCGTGCGCTGTCACAGGACGCGCTGGATGCGCATATCGCGCTGATGTCCGTATGGCTGCGCCGCCAGCTGGCCCTGCCCGAAAACCTGCCCGTGAAAATGAACGCAGCCGCGCGGTTGAGTGCCGCCTTTTGTGACCGCGTGGTGCGCCTGCACCACACAGGGGCCAGCATGGCCGACCATGCCGAAGCGCTTGGCGTGACGCCCACCCACCTGACCCGCGCCTGCAAGGCGGCCACGGGGCGCACAGCAGCGGACCTTTTGACCGAACGTGTGCTTTATGCTGCACGAATTGCCCTTTCTGAAACGGATGTACCAATCCAGGATGTGGCGCGGCATCTGGGCTTTGGCTCGGCCGCGTATTTCACCCGCTTCATCCAGCAGCACACGGCCAAAACCCCGTCTGCACTGCGCCAAGCGGGCCGCCGCTAGGCCAATTGCGCACGGTTTCACGCCGCCCGCGCGTCGCAAACAGACCGGCATCATGTCGCAAACAGCCTGATATTGTGCGCAACGCACCGTTGACCTGAACGGTGATCTGTTGCCTCATGGTCCCCAACCAACAAGACGACGCCCGAAACGGGTGCACCTGCGCGCGCAAGCCACCAACCGCGAACGCCGCAAAAAGGGGAGAACTAGACGCCGCCAGAACGGGACGCGCCGCGCGATCCCGTACATGCCTTTCCACACCATAAGGGCCCGCACGGGGTCGCAAGCCGAGGCGCAGCCAATGCCGCCCGCTTCATTTGTCATCGGCAGCAAAAGACTGCACCAGCCACCAAGACAGGGGCACATATGGGACTATTCATCCTCAGACGTCTGGGCGTGATGTTGTTGACGGCACTTTGCCTCACTTTCATCGTGTTCTTCCTGACCAACCTTTTTCCGAACCTTGAAAAGCTGGCGAAGACCCAAGGCAACTTTCGCATGTCAGACGAGGCGGTGAACAGCTGGCTCGGAGATCGCGGATACCTTGACAATACCTTTGTGAAATATGGCCGCTGGCTGGGCGTGGCGCCGGGATGGGTGACGGAAAAGGACGACGGTACCGTGATGGGCCAGTGTTTTGACGAGGACACGCCCGCCCCCGACCGCGCAACCTTTTGCGGCATCCTGCAAGGGGATTGGGGCAGATCGCTGGTCTTCAAGGACGAGGTCGCCTCGATCGTCGCCGTGCGGCTGGCCGCAACGGGCAAGCTGATGGGGTTTGTCCTGCTGGTCATGGTGCCCATGGCGCTGCTGGTCGGGGTGCTGGCGGGGATGCGCGAGGGGTCGGGGCTGGACCGGTCGCTGTCGACCTTTTCGATCACAACCACGGCCACACCGGAATATGTGTCCGGCGTCATCTTTATCGCCGTCTTTGCCAGTTCGGCCTTCGGTCTGAAATGGTTCAAGGGATCGGCCACCCAAGCGGTCGAGAATGCGACCTTCGAAAACTTCGCCCTGCCCGTCATTACCATCGCGCTTTATGGCATGGGCTATATCGCGCGGATGACACGGGCCAGCATTACCGAGGTGATGACCGCGCAATATATCCGGACCGCGCGCCTTAAAGGCGTCAGCTTTCGCAACATCGTGCTGAAACATGCGCTGCGCAACGCGCTGATCGCGCCGTTTACGGTGATAATGTTGCAAATTCCGTGGCTTCTGAACGGCGTTGTCATTGTCGAGACCCTGTTCAACTACAAGGGCTTTGGCTGGCTTCTGGTACAGGCAGCATCGAATAATGACATCGAGCTTTTGCTGGCCGTGTCGGTCGTTTCTGTGATCGTGGTTCTGATTACGCAGCTGATATCGGATGTCGGCTATGTCTTTCTGAACCCGCGTATCCGCATATCCTGAAGGGGGCCGAGACCATGGAACCATTGACGTGGACAGGCGCACTGGGCGGGGTTCTGGACCCTGTTCTGTTTGCGCTGGCGGGTCTGTTTGTGCTGGCCCTTGCGGCGCAGATCGTGCTGGGCGTTCTGGCCAGCGGTGAACGGGTGGTAACGAACCCCGATGGCACGCTTAGCTCGTCCGCTGGGCTGTACGGGCGGGCAATGACGGCGACGCGCTGGCTGGGACTTGGGCTGGTGGGCCTTGTGCTGGTCTATATCGTGGCGGGGGTGATCGCGGGGCCAAAGACCGTCGGGATCATCGGCGGGATGAGCCGCCAGTTGCTGCCCGTCTGGATCGCATTGGTCGTGACATTTGCCCTGTCGATCAGGTTCAAGCGGCGTCTGGGCCTCTATGGCAAGCTGTTTGATAGCACGGTCGGTATGATCGGCTTTGGCCTTGTGATGTTCTGGATTTTTGCAGGTGTGATGGCCGGTGTGTTCGACCTGATCATTACCCATGATAGCCTGAGCCAAGTGTCCGGCATGAAGAACAAACTGCCTGGCACGCCCCTGCGCGGTGCGGAAGAAGGCGAATATGCGTGGTATCTGCTGGGCGGTGACAATCTGGCGCGCGACGTGTTCTCGCGCCTGTTCAAGGGTGCATGGGTGGTGGTGCAGATCGCGCCGCTGGCCACGTTGTTTGCCTTTATGGTCGGGATCACCCTTGGCCTGCCAGCGGGCTACTATGGCGGGCGGCTGGATACGTTCCTGTCCTTTCTGGCGAATCTGATCCTCGCCTTTCCGGTGATCCTGCTGTTTTACCTGCTGGTCACGCCCGAGATCGTGGCAACGGGCATTCCCAACTACATGGCGACGGTTCTGTTCATCTTTCCGGTGCTGTTTCTGGCGGTGCTGCTGAATTCGCGGTTCTACACGCAGCCGCATGTGCGCACGCCGCTTCTGATCGGTGTGCTGGGGGTTGCGGGGTGGATTTACCTGTCGCTGATCTCGACCGACGGGGCGATTGTATCGACGCCGACCTACAAAATCCCGGGCCTGCCTGCGGCGATTGACCTGTTCAATATCGAGGCGGGCATTCTGGTGGTGTTCGTATCGGTGGTGTTTGTGAACGCGCCAACCGTGTTCCGCATCGTGCGGGGCCTCGCGCTGGACATCAAGACGCGGGATTATGTGGCCGCCGCACAGACCCGTGGCGAGGGGCCGTGGTACATCATGCTGTGGGAGATCCTGCCCAATGCGCGCGGCCCGCTGATCGTCGATTTCTGCCTGCGCATCGGCTACACCACCATCCTGCTGGGCACATTGGGCTTTTTCGGTCTGGGTCTGGAAAGCGAGTCGCCGGATTGGGGCACCACGATCAACGCGGGGCGGCGGTTGTTGTCGATCTATCCGCATGCGGCCATCGCCCCTGCCCTGTCCTTGCTAACGCTGGTGCTGGGGCTGAACCTGTTGGCGGACGGGTTGCGCGAAGAAAGTCTGAAGGACTGAGTTGGAAAGACGGGACCGGGGGCCAGCCCCCGGACCCCCGGGATTTTTTGGAACAGAGAAGCAGGGGACCCGCGCGCCCCGCAGCGCTGACAGGGAGAGCCGGAGATGGCGAAGAGCAAGTATGACGGGCCGATCCTAGAGATCGACAAACTGTCGATTTCCTTTTTCACGCGGTTGCGGGAAATTCCGGCGGTGATGGATTTTTCGGTCTCTGTACAGCCGGGCGAAGCGGTCGGGCTGGTGGGAGAATCGGGCTGTGGCAAGTCCACGGTGGCCCTTGGGGTCATGCAGGATCTGGGCAAGAACGGGCGCATCGTCGGCGGGTCGATCAAGTTCAAGGGTCGTGATCTGCAAGAGATGAGCGCCGAAGAGTTGCGCGACATTCGCGGGTCCGAGATTGCGATGATCTATCAGGAGCCGATGGCATCGCTGAACCCTGCGATGAAGATCGGGCGGCAGTTGATGGAAGTGCCGATGATCCATCAGGGCATGGGCGAAAAGGAGGCCTATGCGCGGGCGTTGCAGGTGGTCACAGATGTGAAACTGCCCGACCCCAAGCGCATTTTGAACAGCTTTCCGCACCAACTTTCCGGCGGGCAGCAGCAGCGCATCGTGATCGCCATGGCGCTGATGTCCGAGCCGTCGCTGTTAATCTTGGACGAGCCGACCACGGCGCTGGATGTGACCGTCGAGGCGGCGGTGGTCGAACTGGTCAAGGATCTGGGCAAGAAATACGGCACCTCGATGCTGTTCATCAGCCACAACCTCGGGCTGGTGCTGGAGACCTGCGACCGGATTTGCGTGATGTATTCGGGCGAGGCGGTGGAGCGCGGCAGCATCAAGCAGGTCTTTGACGAGATGCAGCACCCCTATACCCAAGCGCTTTTCCGGTCGATCCCCCTGCCCGGAGCGGATAAGAATGCGCGCCCGCTGATCGCCATTCCGGGCAACTTCCCCCTGCCCCATGAACGCCCGCCCGGCTGCAACTTTGGCCCGCGTTGTGATTATTTCGAGGCGGGGCGCTGTGATGCGGTGCCGTCGGTGCCCATGGTGCCCGCCAATGCGGATGCGAGCCACGAGACCCGCTGTCTGCGCTTTGACGAGATCGACTGGAACGCGCCGCTGGAACTGGCCGAGGTCAAGACCAAGGGCGAGATCGGCGACGTTGTCCTGAAGATGGATAAGCTGAAGAAATACTACGAAGTCGCGGCCTCGGCGCTGTTTTCCTCTGGCGCGCGCAAAGTGGTGAAGGCGAACGAGACACTGAGTTTCGAGGCGCGGGAATCCGAGACACTGGCGATTGTGGGCGAATCCGGCTGTGGCAAGTCAACCTTTGCCAAAGTGCTGATGGGGTTGGAGACGGCCACATCCGGCGCCATCACCCTTGGAGACAAGCGGATCGAACAGATACCCATCGAAAAGCGCGATACCAAGACCATCGCGGATGTGCAGATGGTGTTCCAGAACCCGTTCGACACGCTGAATCCGTCGATGACCGTGGGCCGCCAGATCGTACGCGCGCTGGAAATCTTCAAGATCGGCAAGAACGAGGCCGAGCGCTGGCAGCGCATGCTTGAACTGCTGGATCTGGTGAAACTGCCCCGCGAATTTGCCACCCGCATGCCGCGCCAGCTGTCCGGCGGGCAGAAGCAGCGCGTGGGCATTGCGCGTGCCTTCGCAGGGGACGCGAAGATCGTGGTGGCGGATGAACCTGTGTCGGCGCTGGACGTGTCAGTGCAGGCGGCGGTCACGGACCTGCTGATGGAAATCCAGCGCGAACAGAAGACGACGCTGCTGTTCATCAGCCATGACCTGTCCATCGTGCGCTATCTGAGCGATCGGGTCATGGTCATGTATCTGGGCCATGTGGTCGAATTGGGCAGCACCGATCAGGTCTTCTCGCCCCCCTATCATCCATATACCGAGGCGCTGCTATCGGCGGTGCCGATTGCCGACACGCGGGTGGAAAAGCAGCACATCGTGCTTGAGGGCGATATACCCTCTGCGATGAACCCGCCGCCGGGGTGTCCGTTCCAGACGCGCTGTCGCTGGAAATCCGAGGTGCCCGGTAATCTGTGTGAAACCGACGTACCCCCCGTGCGCCATCTGGCCGAAGGGCATCAGGTGAAATGCCATCTGGCCGATGACATTCTGGCGCGGATGGAACCGGTGATTAAGATCGCGGCGGAATAGTCCCTGCGCCCCCTGTTCAGGAGGCCGGGGTGGTCAGAATGTAATAGTAGGTGTGCAAGTCTGCGTAGTTCGCGCCGATCACCCCGAAGAGGTAGCCGATCCAGAACTGCCATGCGCGCGGGTTCTTGCGGGCGAAAATCTGGCTCATCACAAAGCCGACGGGCGCTATGGCCACCATGCCGAGATAGGCCGCCATCAGATAATCCGCCATGACCAGCGCATAAAGGGTCGGCATGTCCAGCGTGATCAGGACCAGCAGGCCCATATTCATCGCAAACAACGTACCCGCAACAGCACCCGCCAACCCGCCAACAAACAGCATATCCCAGTGCAGACGGCGGCGCGGTTTCGCGGTCTGGACCAGACGACCGCTGCGCCCGACGTCTTTTGCGGTTATGGTTGTGCCGCTTTCGATACGCGAAAGGCGATCCGCGAAGGTGCTTTGTGATTTCACTGTCTGCTCCGTCAGGGGTTGCGTGTATGCGTGGGCTACAACGCAATTTTGACGGGAATTTGTCCTTTCCATAGCAAAAGCGCGCCACGTTGGGGCGTGGCGCGCTTGGGCCCAAGGATGGTGCGTATTAGTAGTTGCGCACGGCCTCGATCTCTTCTGGCAGCATCTCGACAACTTTGTCGGCGGTGCCAGCAATCAGAACCTTATAGAAATCAGGCGCTTCGGCATCCACGACGCGGAACCCGATGGGGGCGTCGATGTCGATTTCCTTCGCGCTCACCAGCACGGGATAGATCTCGGAGGGGAACACGTTTTCAGGGTGCGAATAGTTCACCGTGATCTGCAGCTGGTTAAATTCGGTGCTGTCGGGGACGATTGTGTCGCCGTCGATAAACATTTCGATCACTTCCACTTCGATCAGCGCGTCGGTGTCCAGACCTGTGGTGTTCAGGCGGGCCTTGATCGCGGACTCAAGGTCGGCGGTGATGTTGGGGAAGAAGTCATAGGTGGCAGCGCCTTCAACACCGGGGGTGCGAGTTTCAACCACGACATTGCCCAGTGGTTCTGCGGCAAAAGCGGTGGTTACACCGGTGGCAAGAATGGCAGCAAGGGCTGTGGATTTCATAAAGCGTGTCATAGTGTCGTCCTTTCCTGGCGAAACGTCCGCCACCCCGTATTCAAGGGCGCTGTACGTCCGCATTGGTTATGTCGGTACAACACGGCCGATGCGGTTCGGTTCCACGGGGGTCAGGATGACTTGGCGTAATCACGCCGATGGTGCGGATGGCCGCAATAGGCCAGCGCCGCGGGGGCTGGGGCGCGAAGGCGTCTAGCTGCCCCAGATGATGCGCACATAGTTGCGCGTCTCGCGGTAAGGCGGCACGCCTTTGTGCTTTTTCACCGCCCCTGGTCCGGCGTTATAGGCGGCAAGTGCCAGTCGCCAGCTGCCGAAGGTCAGGTATTGCTGCTTGAGGTATTTCGCCCCGCCTTCGAGGTTTTGCGCGGGATCTTCGCGGTCCACACCAAGGCTGCGCGCCGTGGCGGGCATCAACTGGGCCAGACCATAGGCCCCCTTGTTCGACCGCGCCTTGGCGTTCCAGCCGGATTCCTGTTGCACAAGGCGCAAAAACAGATCGGCAGGCACCCCGTGACGACGTGCGGCGGCCTTGGCCATCGACAGGTACGGGCCGGAATAGCGTCCACGGTATTTCGGGGTTTCTTCAGTATCCCACTTGGTGGGCGTCACAACTTTTGGCGGCTGAAGGCGTACCGAGTTGCTGTATTGCTTGGCCGCGCGGGAATCGAGGACTTTGGTCTGGGCCCCGAACAGTTTCGAGCGGTTGCGTGACGACAATGTCTGCGCCATTCCGGCATCCGCGATCAGAACACATATCAAGGCCCCCGCCCAGATTACCCGCATATTCCACACCCCGACTGGCGACCCTTTGGCCGATTGCGGGCAATATACGGTTTTTTGCGCAAAGTGCCACCCTCTGCGGTTTTATGCGGCGCGAACCATGTGTAGGTTGTGACGGACGCAAAGCGGCTGCGGAATCAGTGCGCCGCTCAGGATAAGGGGAAGAACATGGCAGGGTCCGTGAACAAGGTCATTTTGATTGGCAATCTGGGGCGCGACCCAGAGGTGCGTACATTCCAGAATGGCGGCAAGGTCTGCAATCTGCGCATTGCAACGTCCGAGACGTGGAAGGACCGCAACACAGGCGAGCGTAAGGAGCGCACCGAATGGCATACGGTCGCAATCTTTTCCGAGCCTTTGGTCCGCGTGGCCGAGCAGTACCTGAAAAAGGGCTCCAAAGTGTATATCGAGGGCCAGCTTGAAACCCGCAAATGGCAGGACCAGTCCGGTCAGGACAAGTACAGCACCGAAGTCGTGCTGCGCCCCTACCGTTCGGAACTGACCATGCTGGACGGTCGCGATGGCGGTGGCAGCGGCGGCAACTTCGGTGGCGGCACAGGCGGCGGCAACCAGATGGGCTATGAGGATCGCGACTATGGTGGTGGTCAAGGTGGCGGTGGCCAGTCGAGCCCTGCCCCATCGCGCGATCTGGACGACGAGATCCCGTTCTAAGATCCGGTCTTACCGACACCGGGACAGACAACAAAAAATGCCCTCGCTTGCGGGGGCGTTTTTCATTTGTCGTAAGGGATGTTGTGGCGCCGCTGGCGCTTAGCTTGCGTTCAGTGCGTCCCGCAGTACCGACAGCACCACATCACGCGGCACGTCCGAGGTCACGAATGCCTCACCGATCCCGCGGGCCAGAATGAAGTTGATGGTGCCGCTGACAACTTTCTTGTCCTGCCCCATCAGATCGAACAGCGCTTCCTCGTCAGGCAGATCGCCGTCGATGTCGCGTAAATCGGTCTTCATCCCCATCGCCTTGAGGTGGGCGCGCACGCGGCTCGGGTCTTCTTGGCTGCACAGGCCAAGGCGGGCGGACAGTTCGAACGCCAAACCACAGCCGATTGCGACCCCTTCGCCGTGCATCAGGCGGTCGCCATAGCCGGTGGCGGCCTCAAGTGCGTGACAGAAAGTGTGGCCAAGGTTCAGCAAGGCGCGCTCGCCCTGCTCCGTCTCGTCGCGGGTGACGATTTCGGCCTTCATCTCGACCGAGCGTTTGATTGCCGCGATCCGCAATCCCACATCGCCCGCCGCCATAGCCGGTGCATTTTCTTCGAGCCAGCCAAAGAAGGCCGCGTCGCCCAACAGCCCGTATTTCATCACCTCGCCATAGCCCGCCAGAAAGTCCCGCGTGCTGAGCGTTGCAAGGATATCCGTGTCGGCCAGCACAAGGCTTGGCTGGTGGAACGCGCCTGCAAGGTTCTTGCCTTGCGCGGTGTTGATCCCCGTCTTGCCGCCCACAGAACTGTCAACCTGCGCCAGCAGCGATGTGGGGATTTGTACAAACCGCACGCCGCGCCGCAGGATCGCGCAGGCAAAGCCGACCAGATCACCGATCACGCCGCCACCAAAGGCGATCACCACATCATTGCGTTCAATCTTTTCCGCCAGCAGCCATTCGGTCACTTGCGACAGGTGCGCCCAGCCTTTGGTCGACTCACCCGGGGGCAGTTCAAGGCACGTTGCCTCGATCCCCGCAGCGGCCAGTCCGGCCCGTAGTGCCTCAAGGTGGTTTGCGGCCACCCGCGTCTCTGTCACCACGGCCACGCGGGGGCGCGGCAGGAAGGGTGCGATCAATGCGCCCGACTCAGCCAGCAATCCGGTGCCGATGATCACGTCATAGGCGCGGTCGCCCAGTGGCACATGTACAGTTTCACGCATCCAGTCTCTCCAATACATCGGGGCGTTCGGCCAACAGGGTGTCGATCACGCGGTCCACCATCTGTTCAATCGACAGATCGGGCAGCGATGCCACCGTCACATCCGCCAGCGCATACAGCGGCACGCGCACCTCGTAGATTTCCGCCAGTGTCGCACGCGGGTTGGACGTGCGCAGCAACGGGCGCGTTTCCTTGTGCCGCACCCGCTGCCAAAGCAGATCAAGGTCCGCATCCAGCCACAGCGACACGCCGCGCGCGCTGATATTGTCGCGGTTGACCTGCGCCAGAAAGGCCCCGCCCCCCGTCGACAGGACACCGCGATGGGTGTCCAGCAGGCGCGAGATGACTTGTGTTTCCTTGGCGCGAAAGAACGGCTCGCCATGTTCGGCAAAAAGTTCGGGCACGGTGCGGCTGGCCGCCTTTTCGATCTCGGCGTCGCTGTCCAGAAACGGCACATCCAGACGCAAGGCCAACGCGCGCCCCACGGCCGTCTTGCCTGCGCCCATCATGCCCACCATCACGATGGTTTTCTTCAGCAGAAACCGTTCGGGTTGCACCTGATTGTGCGTATTATGCTGTTTTTCGCTCATTGGGCTGTCAATGACGTGATTTTCCGAAAAAGGCCATATATGCTTTGCGTCAAAACAACAAATCACTGGCACCAACCCGAGGCAGATTTATTCATGGGCCGACTCTTCAAGCTGTTGATCTTTCTTCTGATCTTCGGATTCATCGGATTGGTAGGCTATGCCTATGTCGGCGAATTCTTCGGGGCGAATTTCTCGCCGCCTCAGGACGAGGTGCGCGTGCCTGTGACGCTAGATGCTGAATAGGCTGCACATATGTCTGTGCGCGGCCAGCTTGCTGGGTGCGACCGGCGCTGGCGCACAGGACAATCGTGCGACCCAATCCCAAGCCCCGCTGAGTGTGATCGACTGGCTCGACACGCACAGCCCCAGCACAACACCCCGCCCCGTGGTGGCGGTGCCGCTGGACGAACCGGACGTGTCGGCATCGGCCACGGTTCCCGACATCACCGTGCGCCCCCTTGGCAATGCGGCCCCCAAACGTGTGGGCCTTGCCCCGCCAAGCGTTACGGGATTGCCCGACGGCCTGTGGTCCAAAAGCAGCGGGCAAAGCCTTGCCACCGCGCTGGCCGCCATGCCCGATCTGCGCGTCCCTGCGCTGCAATCGCTTTATTACACCCTGCTGCTGGCCGAGGCATTGCCCCCCGCCACCCATAGTGCCGAGTTTGATCTGGCGCGGGTTGATGCGCTTTATGATCTGGGCGCGCTTGATCCGGCGCTCGCGCTGCTGGAACAGGCGGGTGTCGATACGAGCCCTGCGCATTTCAAACGCTACATGGATATGTCCCTGCTGGCGGGCACCGAATCAACAGGCTGCTCCGTACTGCGCAACCGCCCCGACCTGTCACCGGGCGCGGCGCAGGATGTGTTCTGTACCGCGCGGGCGGGTGATTGGGGGACGGCGGCGCTGGTGCTGGGCACGGGGCGCGTGCTGGGCCTGATCGAACCGGCGGCGGTGGATGCGCTGGAACGGTTCCTTGATCCTGACCTCTACGAAGGCGAAGCGCCCCTGCCCGTGCCGCGCAGCCATGACCCGCTGATGTTCCGCCTGTATCAGGCGATGGGCACGCCGATCCCCACGCGCAGCTGGCCACCCGTCTTTGCCAATGCCGACCTGTCCGACACTGCCGGCTGGAAATCCCAGATCGAAGCGGCCGAGCGTCTTGCCCGCACCGGCGCGATCCCCGAAAACCGCCTGCTAGGCCTGTACACCCAACGCCAGCCTGCGGCCTCGGGCGGGGTCTGGGACCGTGTCGCGGCCCTGCAACGGTTCGAAACCGCGCTTGGCACGCGCAGCACCTCGGCCGTGGCCAAGACATTGCCCGCCGCGTGGCGCGCTATGGGTGATGCGCGCCTGAGGGTGCATTTTGCCAACCTATTTGCCGAGGATCTGTCTGCCCTGACCCTGAGCGGCACGGCAGCCGATATCGCGTTCGAAGTGGTGCTGTTGTCGTCGGAATACGAACGTGCCGCGCGCAGTTTTCCCACCCGCGCCCTGCGCCGCCCCGAACTGGCGGCGATTGCCGCAGGGGATGTGCCGCAGGATGTGCAGGCCAATGGCGTGGCCGGTGCGGTTCTGGCCGCTTTCCGTGGCGCGCCCGCCGATCCGCGCATTATCGACATGGCCCAGAATGACGCGCTTGGCGCGGCCCTGCTGGATGCACTGGCCCTCACGCTGGAAGGGGCCGATGGCGACGTGCCGCGCCTGACCACCGGCCTTGCCACCTTGCGCGCCTTGGGGCTTGAGGACGTCGCCCGCCGCAGTGCGTTGCAAGTGGTCCTGCTGGACCCCGCCCCATGAGCGATACGTGGATCGCCACCTTTCTGGACGCGCAGGCCGCTGAACTGGGGGCGGCGCGCAACACCTTGCTGGCCTACGGGCGCGATCTGCTGGACGTGCAGAGCTGGCTCGCGGGGCGCGGCACCGACTTTGCCGCCGCAACCCAAGGCGACATCGAAGCCTACCTGATCCATTGCGACGCCCAAGGCTTGGCCAAATCCACCCGCGCCCGCCGACTGTCAGCCATCAAGCAACTGTTCCGCTTTGCCTTCGAGGAAGGCTGGCGCAGCGAAAACCCCGCCATCCAGATCGCCAGCCCGGGACAGGATCGCAAACTGCCCAAAACGCTGGACGAGGACGAGGTCGAACGCCTGCTGGTCGCCGCCCGTAATTACGGGCGCGGCGCCCATGACCGCGCACGCGACACCTGCCTGATGGAACTGTTATACGCCACCGGCATGCGCGTCAGCGAGTTGGTCAGCCTGCCTGTCTCTGCCGCCCGAGGGGATCCGCAAATGCTGCTGATCCTTGGCAAAGGTGGCAAGGAACGCATGGTGCCCCTGTCCCCCCCTGCCCGTGAGGCACTGACCGAGTGGATCGGCCTGCGTGATGCCGTTCAGGCCGAGGCCGAGGCGAAGGGCAAGCCTGCCTCGCGTTTCCTTTTCCCGTCACGCGGGGTGCTGGGCCATCTGACGCGGCACTGGTTCTATGCGCGGATCAAATCGCTTGCCGCCTTTGGTGATGTGGCGACTGACAAGGTCACGCCGCACACGTTGCGCCACGCCTTTGCCACCCATCTGCTGGCGGGGGGGGCCGACCTGCGCGCGATCCAGACCATGCTGGGCCATGCCGATGTGGCCACGACCGAGATTTACACCCATGTGGTGGACGACCGCCTGACGCAGCTGGTGCTGGACAATCACCCGCTGGCCAAGGGCGACAGCCGCAAATCCGGCGGCAAGACATCCTCGGAAGGCCAGTAGCCCGACAGCAACGCCTGACGGTAAGCGTCACTGCCACCCGCCGCGTACATAGCCGCTGCCTCTCCCACGGCGTCATACTCGAGCGTACAGATCGACACATGCCCCTGATCCAGCACACCGTATCGCGTCTGCGCCTGCCCGTCATGGGGCGGCATGCCGATCACACCCGTGTTGATCCATGCACCGCGCCGCAAATCGCGGGTGAACGGGATGCCGCAATGGCCCGCGAAAATTGTGTCTACCGCACCGCCAAATGCCTCGAACGCGTCCCACTCAGCCTCGAAATCCGCCTGCGCGGATGTGGGCCACAAAAACCGCGCCACGTCGCTGACACCACCGTGCAGCACGCCATATCGCTTGCCGTGATGGGTAAAGCTGACCAGATCGGGCAGGTGCGCCATCCATGCGCGATCATCCCGGGACACCCGCGCTGCGGCAAAGCCGTACCAGCCCGCCGACAGCAGATCACAGGTGCTGCCCGCATCGAACCCGCAGCCGCAATCGGGCGCACCACTGGCAAGTTGCACCTCGCAATTGCCC
The DNA here is from genome assembly GCF_059882455.1 of Tateyamaria sp. 7Alg 36. NCBI lineage: Bacteria > Pseudomonadati > Pseudomonadota > Alphaproteobacteria > Rhodobacterales > Roseobacteraceae > Tateyamaria > Tateyamaria sp. 7Alg 36. The sequence continues at coordinate 664,485 of NZ_CM187613.1, forward strand.
GCCACCACGGTGCAGCCGGACGCCCGCACCGCTGCAATTGTCGCCACCGGATTGGCGCAATAGGCAACGACATCGCCTGTACAAACCGCCTGCGCGCCACGCCGGTCCACCTGTTCCAGCAGCGCCCGCGTCGCCGCAAGATTGGAATAGGGACCGCCAAAAACCACCACGGGCCCGTCCAGATTGCCAATGTCCACGTGCCGCATCGCCATGATCCCTTGATTGCGCCGCCCTGCACCCCCATAACCTGAGCGACCACAAAGGAAAAATCACGAATGGACGACCCGACCACCGTATATGACGCCGCTTTCTGGATCACCGCCGGTGTGATCCTGTTCCTTCTGGTGCTCTCGGGCTTCTTTTCGGGGTCGGAAACCGCGCTGACGGCAGCCTCTCGCGGGAAGCTGCGCACGCAGGCCGACAAGGGATCACGCGGCGCCGAACGCGCGCTGGACATCACCGAGGATAACGAGCGGCTGATTGGCTCGGTTCTGCTGGGCAACAACCTTGTGAACATTCTGGCCGCTTCGCTTGCCACCAGCCTGTTTACTCGCGCCTTTGGCGAAAGCGGCGTGGCGCTGGCCACACTGGTCATGACGCTGCTGGTGCTGATCTTTGCCGAGGTTTTGCCCAAGACCTATGCGATCACCAATTCGGAATCTGCCGCCGCGCTGGTGTCGCGGCCCATTTCCTTGGTCATCACCGTGTTTTCCCCGATCGTTGCGGCGGTGCGCATCTTTGTGCGCGCTCTGTTGCGCCTGTTCGGGCTGCAAATCGACCCTGACAGCCACATCATGGCCGTGCGCGAGGAAATCGCGGGCGCGCTGCAACTGGGCCATTCCGAAGGCGTGGTCGAGAAAGAAGACCGCGACCGCATCCTTGGCGCGCTGGATCTGGGCGAACGCACGGTCGAAGAGATCATGTTGCACCGCTCGGGCATCGAGATGATCAATGGCGATGACGACCCGCAAACCATTCTGGAACAGTGCCTGAAATCCAACCACACACGACTGCCCGTCTATCGCGACGATCAGGAAAACATCACCGGCGTGATCCACGCCAAGGACCTGCTGCGAGCGATGTATGACACGCTGGGCGGGCCGAACGGCGATGCGGCGGCGCTCAAGTCCTTTGACGTCTCAGCGGTCGCGATGCCGCCCTATTTCGTGCCCGAAACCACCACGCTGGACGACCAGATGCGGCAGTTCCTGCGCATTCGCAGCCATTTCGCGCTGGTGGTGGACGAATACGGATCGTTGCAGGGCCTCATCACGCTTGAGGACATCCTCGAAGAGATCGTGGGCGAAATCACCGATGAATTCGACCCCGACGCCGACCAGCCGGTGATACAGGGCGAGGACGGGCGGTATCTGGTCGACGGGGCCACGACGATCCGCGACCTCAACCGTGCGACCGACTGGAACCTGCCCGATGATGAAGCGAACACCATCGCCGGACTGGTGATCCACGAGGCGCAGATGATCCCGACCGTTGGTCAGGTGTTCAGCTTTCACGGTTTCCGTTTCGAGGTGCGCCAGCGCGAAGGCAACCGGATCACCATGCTCAGCATTAGCGCGATCGGCACGCCCTAACGGTCGGACGAGGGTTCGCTACAGCCTTGCGCGCTAAGCCAGCTTTTCACCGCGGCGATCCGTCCTCGCGCCACAGGCACCTTGCCGCCGCAGGTCAGACGCAGGCTGTCGCCTTTCATCTCGGCCGCCCGGGGGCGCGCAATCCAGTGGGATCGGTGGGTTTGTATCCCGTCCTCGTCGCTGACCTGCTCCAGAAACGTCGACATGCGTTCGCGGATCACTTCGACCCCGTCCGTGCCATAAAGTTCCAGATAATGCTCTGCCGCTTTGACGCGCTGGATATCACCAAGGGCAAAGCTGCGCCCCGCCAGCGTTACCTTGCGCGTTGGAACCTGTTCGGCCTTAGCAGCGCGCATGGCGGGCATCAGCCACAAAAGAGAAGCCGTTTCAAAGACGTGGCAGACGATGATGTTGCGTACATGCATTTGCCACGACATCACGGTCAGCGGATTGCGGTCCGGTTCGAACAGCGCGCTTAGCACCCCCGCCGCAATTACCGTCGCCGCCACCAGCAGCGGGATCGACATCAGGATCAGCGGGATCGGCCCCTTGAACAAACGGTCCCACAGCGACCACGTCAGATAGGCATAGGTTTCCGAGGCTAGAAGATAGATCGCCAGCGCCACAATCCAGAAGGCAAGGCGCACCCCGAAATGGTCAAATTGCGGCAAGGTCAGGCTGTGGCCCGTGGACATGATGACAAAGCCGAACGAGATCATCACCCAGAATTGCGGCGTCGCATATAGCCCGCGCAATTCACGTAACGTGAAATGCGCCACGTGTCCGTTCAAGACATAAACGCGTATTTCGCGATCCAACATACGACCCAGCATGGTTGATACTACCATGGTAAAATATTTGTAGTAAACGTGTCTTAACGGCCTGAAAGGGACACGGTAGCGCAGCTTTGGTGGTACAGTTACAGGCCTGTTTCAATCAGTTATTTTTGCGCCACCGTGTTCCGCCAGCCCCGAAAAATTCCTAGCCGCGCAGCCGCTTTCCCGCCGCATCAAAGGGCGGATTTTCCAGTATAACAGCCCTATGCGGCCGCCCCAGCACCATGACATCCACGTGGTCGCCCGCCTTGCAGCCAGTGACATAGCCAAGCGCGAGGCTTTTCCCGACGGAATATCCGTAGGCGCCAGAGGTCACGCGCCCCACGCCTTTGTTACCGATAAAAATCGGCTCCCCCCCTGTCGCGTCCGCATTCGAGGCATCGGTCGCCTCGCCCTCCAGTTGCAACAGCACAAGTGATTCGCGCGGGGCTTGCGCCATAACCTTGGCGGCGGCGTCCCTGTTCAGGAATGGTTTGTCGAGCTTCACCAACCGCTCAAACCCGACCTCGTGCGGCCAGTATTCGGGACTGTATTCGCGCCCCCACGACCCGTATCCCTTTTCGATCCGCAGGCTCATCAGGGCGCGGCTGCCCACAGGGCCGATGCCGAATTCGCGCCCTGCCTCGATCAGGGCAGAGTACAGCGCCAACTGGTCATCGCGGTTGCAGTGCAACTCCCACCCCAGATCACCGGTGAAGGACACGCGCAGGGCCAGCACATTTATCCCCGCCACCGTGATACGGCCCGAACGCATGAACGGGAAATCGTCCGTTTCAAGCGATGTCTCGGTCAGGCTTTGCAACATGGCGCGGCTGTCGGGACCGGCGATGTTAAAGCCGCAAGTCGCCTCCGTCCGGCTTTCAAATGTTGTGCCCTCCGGCAAGGGCAGCGCCGAAAAATAGCGTTGGTGATAGCGTTCCGCCATGCCCGACCCGATAATCCAGAATGTATCCTCGGCCACCCGCGTCACGGTGAAATCCCCCGCAATGCCGCCACGCTTGCCGATCAGTGGTGCAAGGCACGACCGCCCCACCTGCGTCGGCATGTTGTTGGCAAAAAGCGCGTTCAACCAGTCCTCTGCCCCCTGCCCCGTGCAGACATATTTGGCAAAGTTCGAGATATCGATGATCCCGCCACGGTCCCGTAACATGCGGCATTCATCGCCCACCGGCCCCCACCAATTTTGACGGGTAAAGCCATCCGTGTCGGTGGCCCCTTCGTGATCCGCAAACCACAGTGGGTGTTCCCACCCCGCGTTCAGCCCCATCACCGCGCCCATCTTGCGCTGCATCTCATAGACGGGGCGCGTGCGTGCGGGGCGGCCAGCGGCGCGTTCCTCGTTCGGGAAGTGGATCTTGAAGCGGTTGGCGTATTGGTCGCCCACCCGCGCCTTGGTAAAGGCCTTGTCCGCCCAATCGCCAAATCGCGCCACGTCCCATGCGAACATGTCGTACTGCGTTTCGCCCTCGATCATCCACTGCGCGGCCAGCAGGCCCATGCCACCGGACTGCGAAAAACCCGGAATGATCCCGTTGCAGCAGAAATAGCCCTTGAGTTCCGGCACAGGGCCGAACAGCACATTGGCGTCGGGCGACCAGATCATCGGCCCGTTGATCACCCGTTTGATCCCTGCGCGCCCCACCACGGGCACACGGTCGATGGCGCGCATCATATTGTCTTCGATCCGTTCCAGATCGTCGGCAAACAACTCGTGCCCGAACCCTGCGGGCGTGCCGTCCTCGGCCCAGAACCGCACGTCTTTCTCATAGGCACCGACCAGCAATCCCTGCCCTTCCTGCCGCAAATAATATTCGCCGTCACGGTCCGCGACCGATGGCAGGCGACGGTCCAGAGCGGCGATCTCGGGGATGGTTTCGGTGACGAAATACTGGTGCTCGGTCGGTTGCAGCGGCACGGTCAGCCCCGCCATCGCCGCCACTTCACGCCCCCACAGGCCGGCGGCATTCACCACCCATGGCGTGGCGATATCGCCCTTGTCGGTGCGCACGATCCACGTGCCGTCCGGCTGCTGTTCCGTGCCGGTCACGGGGCAAAAGCGCACAATCTCGGCCCCGTTCGCCCGCGCACCTGCGGCATAGGCGTTGGTCACGCCTGACGGGTCCACATTGCCGCCTTCGGGTTCCCACATGATGCAACGCACGCCGTCAAAGTCGACCAGCGGGTGCAAACGCTCGGCCTCGGTGCGGGACACCTCGAAAAAGTTCATGTCATACAGCTTGGCCTTGGCCGCTTGCAGGCGAAGCTGGTGTTCGCGCGCCTCGGTCTGGGCAAGGTACAGCGATCCGGGCTGGAAGACGCCGCAGCCCTGTCCGGTTTCCTCCTCAAGCGTTTTGTAGAGGCCCATCGTATAGTGCTGGATGCGGCTGATATTGGTGCTGTCGTGCAGACCGTGGATATTGGCCGCCGCGTGCCATGTGGACCCCGAAGTCAGCTCATCCCGTTCCAGCAGGATCACATCGCGCCACCCGAGCTTGGTCAGGTGGTACAGGATCGAACAGCCGATAACGCCGCCACCGATAACAACCGCCTGTGCGTGGGTTTTCATGTCGGGCGCTCCGGTTTGCAGTGACTGGTCACTTCAATCTGGTCCGACACCGCTCCGTCGCATAGCTGTGGCACGACAAAACTGTCCCTTTCGCGACAATGTTGCCCTGCGGGTACGGTTACCTGTCTTTCCCATCCTTCGCCGGATCGTCCGCGTTTTCGTCCTCAAGATGGTCAAGCACGCGGTACGCGGTCGAGGCACGCAAACGGTCCACATCCGGCTCAAAGCTCAGCGCGGCGCGGGCGCGGCGGAATTCGAGACAAGCGGCGACAAAGGCCGCATCGGCCATGTCCGGCGATGGATGCTCCATCAACCGTGAGAATGCCGATTGCAAACGCTGCTGCACCTCGATCACGCCGGCACCGTCGCGGGCCAGTGCGCCAAAGGCATCCTCGATCAGGTCGGTGGGGTCCAGCGGGCGCACCCACAACCGCTTGTGCGCAACCTCGTCCCCATGTTCGGTTTCATCGCGATACAGGGTCAGAACCCGCGCCGACCGCGTGATGATGTCGATGGCGGTGCCCGGATCGTTGATCCCCGGTGACAGCGCTTTGGAGGCGACCTCGCCCAGCACCATCAAGCCGAAACGGGGATCCTGATCGAAGGTGCGGACATCACCGAACTGGAAATGCGCCTGAACAATGTCCTTGATATCGGTATCCTCGTCCACCTCTTCGTCGGGATCGCTCGAATCGTGCACATAGGCAAGAATATCGCCTTTCATCATAAACTTGCCCGGATGCACGGCGATATAGATGTCGCACCCGTGCTGGTCCGCCTTCTCGGCCAACGATTCCTGATAGAAATGCTGCACATAGCCCGTTTCAGGGGCACGCACGGACTCGGCTTCGGTCGGCATTTCGGTCTCGTCCGTCCACGGGTTGGCCCCGAAACAGGGCGTTTCCAGCCGCTCAGTAAACTGGATGCGGGTTTTGTCCTCGATCTGGCGGGCGGTCTCCATCAGGCTGCCGAATGTTTGCAAATGCAGAACCCAGCGGACCAGCGACCAGATGATATAGATCAGCACGGCCACGGTCATCACGAACAGAACCAGCGCCCCGTCATCCGAAAAAATCTGAAGCTCGCGCAGGATGATCCCAACCAAGGCGTAGACGTAGGCCCCGATAAAGCTGGCAAGCGTGTTCTGGGTGGTCGGATCCTGAATAATAAGGCGGTGCACCCGCGGCGTGAATTGCGAGGAAGAGTTGCGATAGACCGTCACCATCACCGTCAGCGAGAACGTCGTGACCGCCAGCATGGCACCGGCAATCAGCGACAAAAGGTGATCGGCGGCCTTGCCACTGACATATCCCGACACCTCGTCCGGCAATAGCGGTCCGGCTAGCGTCGCAAGCCCCAGTGCCACAAGGGCCAGTGCGCCGACCAGAACGACCCGCACCCACAGCTCTCTCCACATCTCGGAGGAGAAGCGCCAAAGCAGCCGCGGCCAGTCCCCGAACTTCGAGATCAGGCCGCTCATGTGAGGTTGCAAAGGTTCATAATCGACATGTCCCGTCGTTTTTCAGCGCCTCATGCGGCGTGTATCCGTTACCCTATCGCCAAGTCTGGCAAGGATACAATCATGCAAAATACCACCCGTGTGGCTGTTATTGGCGGTGGCGTTGTCGGCGCCTCTGTACTGTATCACCTGACCAAGCTGGGGTGGTCCGATGTGATGCTACTGGAACGCTCTGAACTGACATCCGGTTCCACGTGGCACGCGGCGGGCGGGTTCCACACGCTGAACGGTGACACGAACATGGCGGCCCTTCAGGGCTATACCATCCGTCTTTACAAGGAGTTGGAGGAGATCACCGGCCTGTCCTGCGGGCTGCACCATGTGGGCGGCATCACTTTGGCGGACAACCGTGACCGGTTTGACATGCTGCTGGCCGAACGGGCCAAGCATCGCTTTATGGGGCTGGAGACCGAGATTGTCGGCCCCGAAGAGATTGCCAAGATCGCGCCGATTACCAACACGGACGGGATTATCGGTGCGCTTTACGACCCGCTGGACGGGCATCTTGACCCGTCTGGCACCACGCACGCCTATGCCAAGGCGGCGCGCATGGGCGGCGCGACGATCCACACCCACACCATGGTCTTTGAAACCAATCCCCGTCCCGATGGCACATGGGATGTGGTGACGGACAAGGGCACGATCCACGCTGAACATGTGGTCAATGCCGGTGGCCTGTGGGCGCGCGAGGTGGCAGCGATGGCGGGTGTCTACCTGCCCCTGCACCCGATGGAACACCAGTATATCGTCACCGACGACATACCCGAGATTTACGAGCGTGACAGCGAACACCCCCACGTGATGGACCCTGCGGGGGAAAGCTATATGCGGCAGGAAGGGCGCGGGCTGTGCATCGGATTTTACGAACAACCCTGCCGCCCGTGGGCGGTGGACGGCACGCCGTGGACCTTCGGGCATGAATTGCTGCCCGATGATTTTGACAAGATCGAAGCGTCGGTCGCCTTTGCCTATAAACGCTTTCCGGTGCTGGAAACCGCTGGCATCAAATCGGTGATCCATGGCCCCTTCACCTTTGCCCCTGACGGCAATCCGCTGGTCGGGCCGGTGCCGAACATGCGCAATTACTGGTCAGCCTGCGGCGTGATGGCGGGCTTTTCCCAAGGCGGCGGTGTGGGGCTGATGCTGGCGCAATGGATGATCGAGGGCACGCCGGAACGCGATGTGATGGCAATGGATGTGGCGCGGTTCGGGGACTGGATCGGCGCGGGCTATACGCGGCCCAAAGTCATCGAAAACTATCAAAAGCGGTTCTCAGTCACCTACCCGAACGAGGAACTGCCCGCCGCGCGCCCGCTCCGCACCACGCCCATGTACGACATTTTCAGCAATATGGGCGCGGTCTGGGGCCAGCAATACGGGCTTGAGGTCGCCAACTATTTCGCCCGCGAAGGCGAACCGGCCTATGAAACGCCGTCATTCCGACGCTCGGACGCTTTTGCCGCCACCGCCCGCGAGGTGGCCGCCGTGCGCGCAGGCGTCGGCATCAACGAGGTGCACAATTTCGGCAAATACCGTGTGACCGGCCCGCGTGCACGGGCGTGGCTGGACCGGATCATGGCGGGCCGTGTGCCGCCTGTTGGGCGCGTATCGCTCAGCCCGATGCTGAACGCCAAGGGGCGCTTGATCGGGGATTTCACCCTGTCCTGTCTGGCCGAGGACACCTTCCAGCTGACCGCGTCTTATGGGGCGCAGGCCTTTCACATGCGGCACTTCAATTTGCATGAAGAAGTCGGTGTAAATATCGAAAATATCAGCGATAAACTCACAGGCTTTCAACTGGCCGGACCGCAGGCGCGCGCGGTATTACAGGGTTGCACCGGATCCGATCTGTCCGACATGGCCTTTCTGGATGTGCGGTCCATGACCGTGGGCATGACCGACTGCGTGGTGCAGCGGATCAGCTATACGGGTGATCTGGGGTACGAGATATATTGCGATCCGATGGCGCAGCGGCAGCTTTGGGACACGCTGTGGACGGCAGGAAAGGCCCATAGCATCACCCCGTTCGGGATGCGCGCCATGATGTCCCTGCGCCTCGACAAGTTTTTCGGGTCGTGGATGTCGGAATACTCGCCCGATTACACGCCCTGCGAAACAGGGCTGGACCGGTTCATCGCGTGGAACAAGCCGGCAGATTTCATCGGCCGCGCCCCTGCCGAGGCGGAGCGTGCGGCCGGCAGCCTGCGCAAGCTCTGCGCCTTTGTGGTGGAGGCGGAAGACGCGGATGTGCAGGGATACGAGCCTATCTGGCTGGGCGGGGAAGTTGTCGGGTTCTGCACCTCGGGCGGCTATGCCCACCATTCGAAATGTTCCGTCGCCCTTGGCTTTGTCCCCACTGCGCGGGCTGCGGACGGTCTGGAGGTCGAGATCGAAATCCTTGGCCATCGGCGCAAGGCGCGTTTGGTCACCACGCCTCTGTTCGATGCGGATGGCGCGCGGATGCGGGGCTGATAAGGTAGGCGGATGAGACCCGTTCTGATCCCCGCCGCTGGCGCGTCCTCGCGAATGCGCGGCACCGACAAATTGATGCAGATCGTTGACAGTTTACCGCTGCTGCGCCGACAGGCGCACATGGCGCGGCAGGTCAGCGATGATGTGCGCATCGCCCTGCCCCGCGGCCCGCACCCGCGCCATGAGGCGCTCGACGGATTAGACGTGCGCGTGGTTGAAGTTCCCGATCCGACGCAGGGGCTTAGCGCCAGTTTGCGCGCCCTTTTCGCGACGTTAACCGAGGCGGATAGCCACGCGATTGTCCTGCTGGCGGACCTGCCGGACATCGAACAGGACGATCTGCGCGCCCTGATCGCAGCGGCGGGACAGCACCCCGATGCAATGATCTGGCGCGGTGCCACGCCCGACGGCGCGGGCGGCCATCCGATCATGGTCTCGCGACAGATATTTCAGGAATTCAATGCCCTACAAGGCGACGAAGGGGGGCAATCCATCATGAAACGTCATGCAGATGCCACCCGTCTTGTACGCTTTGCCGACAACCGCGCGCGCAATGACCTCGACACGCCCGAGGCATGGGCCGCATGGCGTGCGGCCCGCACCTGATGCTTAGTGCAGACGGTCGATGATGATCTCTGCTTCGTGCTTTTTCAGCGACAGACGCGCCGCGCCATAGGCCTCTAGCCCCGCGATGGTCTGAAGCTCGGGGAACAACGACAGCACCTCATTGCGCTGTTCCGAACCAATGCCGCGCAGCGAATGATCACCGGGTTGAAAACTTTCCGACCATGCGCCATTGGCCAACACAACCTCGTGCTGATCGAACATCAGGTGCAGATAGCTGATCGCGTGCGACCGGACCTGATCCACACCATCCAGACCGGTCAGGTGTTTCGCGGCCACCAGCACTTCGCGTTCGTCAAACAGCAGTGCAGCCACGTCCGAGCTAACGAGCATCCGGTGCTGCGGTGACACCAGCATATCGCGTTCGGGCAGACCTTTGCCCAAGGCACCCTGACGGATCATGATGGGCTGATATTCAGGGTGGGCCCTCATCTGTTCGGGTGTCAGGTCGCGACGCCCGACCCAACGCAGCGTCTGTGCGCCGTTGTCACGGGTAAAGACCTTGTCGCCTGCGCGCAGGTTCTCGACAAGCACTTCGCCCTTTTGCGTCGCAATCCGCGTACCGGGGGTAAAGCAGATGATGATCTGTTCAATTTCCGAATAGACGACAGTGCGCGACACGTTGCCGTTGTCATCGATCAGCTGGACAGTACCGGATTCAGGACCGTCCTGAATGACCTTGGCGCGCACGCCGGTCAGGTCGAGGATGTCGACATCGGTGCCATCGGCATCTTCGCCGCCGATGATGGTGTGGTTGCCGAACCCGTCAAAGGTGAACCGGTCGGACCCTGTGCCGCCTTCGGCACGGTCATCATCGGGGCCGAGTTGCAGCACATCCGCGCCGTCGCCGCCCAGCAATGTGTCATTGCCGGCGCCACCGATCAGCAGGTCGTCACCGGCCCCGCCCAGCAGACGGTCCTGACCGTCGCCGCCGTCCAGCGTGTCGTTACCTTCGCCGCCCTCAAGCGTATCGTTGCCTTCGTTGCCGGACAGGCTGTCATTGCCGCCCTGACCAAAAATCTGGTCCTGACCGCGCCCGCCTTCAATCGTGTCATCACCCGCTTCGATCGGCGTGACGATCGCATCGTCGATCAGATCGCCCGAGAACGAGAAGCCCGAGTTCGTGTTACGCGTCTCTAGAGTGAACTCGATAAATTCGCGGTTTTCGAACGAGGCCGAGAACCAGCCATCCTGATCGTTCGGGCTGTTCTGTTCGGTGCCTGCGGCTGTGACCGTGCCTGCGCCGGTCGTGACTGCGACCGAGGTATTGGCCGCCGTCGCATAGGCGGTAAAGTTCGAGGCGTTGATGGTGATCGCCTCTCGGTCACCGATGCTGTTGCGGTCGAGGTCGTTCACCGTCGCGGTCGAGTTCAGCGCGACAGGCGTGCCAAAGGTCGAATTCGGGCTGTTCGGGATGAAGAACTCCATCCGGAAATTGGCCGTATCGCCGGTGCCGTTGCCGTTCATCAGGATTTCAGCGCCCTTACTGCCGGACAAGTCTACGCGCATGAACGGGTCTGATTTCGACACCAGAACGATGCGCGCCGAAACCTGCGTGCCGTCTTCAAGCTGTGCAACGTTCTTGTAGACAGCCGACTGGCCAGGCAAAGCGTTGTTGTCGAGGGAATCGAGCGTGACAAGGTTGTTGATGTCGATGACAAGGGCCGTCGCGTTCTGACCCGGTGCCGTCCCGACGCCCGCGTCACCAAACAGCGTGTCGTTGCCGTCGCCACCAAGGATCAGGTCGTCGCCGCCTTCGCCCGAGACAAGATCCTGCCCGCCGGATGCGATGATTGTATCGTCTTCGTTGGTACCTTGAAGGGTGTCGTTATTCGATGTCCCATTGATCGTAGCCATGGTTACAGACCTCTCGTGCACTGATAATTAAAAAACGCATTATCGTGCCCCCCAGCCGAGTAACGCCTTGAGATGCTAAGTAGAGCAAATTGAGAGAAAATTTAGGGGGAAATGACAGATTTTCGCGACCCTATCCGAAATAGTCATTCCGACCCTATCCGAAATAGTCATTTTTTTGCTGCAATGCGGCATACCCTCGCAGGGCGCTTGTCAAAACTTGCGAAAAGCACCCCCGAAACGCAAGAAACGGAACAGTCGCCTGCCCCGCCTCCTCCGTCCCCCCGCGAGAATCGCGGGAGAAGCTGCATATTCCGTGAGTGCACCGTGATGGCGCGAGGCCGCTGTTAGGACAGCAGCTTCGCCTCGTGTTTCTTCAGGCTGCGACGTGCAGCGCTGTAGGCCTCGATCCCTTCGACCGTCTCCAGTTCGGGGAACAGTTCGAGGATTTCTGCACGTTGCGCATCGCCCATGGACGCCAGTGTCTGATCACCAGGCTGGAAGCTTTCGGTCCATGCACCATCCGACAGGATGACTTCGTGCTGGTCGAACATGACGTGGATATAGGTCGTTTCCGACACTTCAACCACGTCGATGCCTTCCATACCCGTCAGGTGCTTGGCCGCCACCAGAACCTCGCTTTCGTCGAAGTACAGCGCGGTCTTGTCGCTGGACATCAGGACACGGTGCTGCGGCGAGACGAGCATGTCGCGCTCTGGCAGGCCTTTGCCCAATGCACCCTGACGGATCAGGACGGGACGCAGGTGGTCTGCTGCGGCCAGTTCCTCGCCCGTCATCAGACGTTTGCCGATCCAGCGGATTTCCTGAATGCCGTTGTCCCGTGTGATGACACGATCCCCGACCATCAGATCCTCGACACGGCGTTCGCCTTGGGCAGTCGCGATGCGCGTTCCAGGTGTGAAGCAAGGGATGACATTCTCGATATTGCTGAATGTCAGCGACCCTGCCGCCGCACCGGTGCTGTCAAAGTAGTTGACCACACCGTTTTCCGGATTGCTGGCGTCATAGACCACGTTCAGCGAACCACCACCCGGTGCCGAGCCGCGCAGATCAAGCGTGTCAAAGTCCACGCCGTCTGTAACTTCTTCGCCGCCATCCACGACTTCGCCAGCGTTGACGTTGATGAACAGGTCTTCATCCGCGCCGCCGAACATCACGTCGGATCCGCCGTTGCCACCGTCGATGGTGTCGCGCCCGTCGCCGCCGTCGATAACGTCATCGCCGGTTGCGCCGATGAGGTAGTCGTTGCCACCTTCGCCGTACAGGCTGTCATCGCCTGTGCCGCCGTCGATCACATCGTCGCCTTCGCCACCGCGCAGGATATCCGCGCCGTTTTCGCCAAAGATGGTGTCATTGCCGTCGCCGCCATCGACCACGTCCGCATTGCGGCCCGCGTTGATGAAATCGTTGCCTTCGCCACCGTTGATGGTGTCCTTGCCCTGACCGCCCAGAAGGCTGTCATCCCCAGTGCCACCGTCAATCAGGTCGTCGTCGATGCCGCCGTCGATGGTGTCGTTTCCGGCGCCGCCCATCAGGACGTCGTCATCATCGGCACCAAAGATCAGGTCGTTGCCGTCACCACCGTCGACCGTGTCCCGACCGTTATCGGGGCGCAGGTCTGGGCCGAACGGGTTGGAACCGTCATCTTCGATGTTCAGCGCATCCAGACCCAGATCGGGGTCATTACCCGCATAGATCGTGTCGTCGCCGTCACCACCGCTGATCAGGTCGCTGCCTTCGCCGCCGACGATCCGGTCGTTGCCTTCATCGCCCGAGATTTCATCGTCGTCGATACCGCCGTCGATCACGTCGTCGCCTGTGCCACCGAAAATGGTGTCACGGTCGTCGCCGGTCGAGATGGTGTCGTTGCCGGCACCGCCGTCCACGAAATCACGCTCGTCTTCGGCAGCCGGTGTGCCTTCCTCGCCCGGGAACAGGCCGGGATAGCCCGCATCGGGTTTCAGGTCGTTGTCGGGATCGCTCGAGATGATCGAGTCGTTACCGTCGCCGCCAAGGATACTGTCCGAGCCGTCGCCGCCAAAGATGACGTCATCATCCGCACCGCCGTCGATGGTGTCATCGCCTGCGCCGCCTCTGAGTGTGTCTTCGCCCTCTTCGCCGCGCAGGATGTCGTCACCTGCGTTGCCTTCGACCGAGTCATCGCCCGTGCCTGCGAACACATCGTCGTTGCCTTCGCCAGCACGCACAGTGTCGTTGCCGCCACCGGCCTGAATGATGTCATCGTTGGGGCCTTCACCCGGCAGGATTTCATCATTGTTGTCGACCATGTCGCCTTCGGGGTCGCCGATGTAGTTCTCGTCGATCAACGCGCCTTCGTCACCGTTGGACACGATGCCGTCCAGCGGCTGGTCCTCGACCGTGACAGTCACTTCGCCCTCGTCCGAGCCGCCTTGGCCGTCCGATACGGTGTAGGTGATTGTCGCAGTGCCTTCGAACCCGTCCGCCGGTGTAAACACCAACTTGTTGGCGACGATTGCGACCGTGCCCTGCGCGGCAGGCACAGTGGCCGCCGAAATGGTCAGTGGGTCGTTGTCGACATCGGTGTCGTTGGCCAGTGCGTCAATGGTCACGGCGGTGTTGAACGGCGTGGTTTCCGCATCATCCACAGCAACGGGGTCATCGTTCACAGGGGTCACATCGACCGTGATCGTGCCTGGTGTTTCGTTCCCGTCGGGGTCCACCGCGATATAGTCGATCGTGGTCGGCCCGTTGAAGTCGGGATCAGGCGTGAAGGTGATCGTGCCATCCGGATTGATCTCGACGGTGCCATTGGGGCTTGTCGGTGTACCGGCAAAGTCCAGAGGATCGCCATCGGGATCGCTGTCATTGGCCAGCGGGTCGATGATGACAGGTGTGTCCTCGTCGGTTTCCGCCACGTCGTCCACTGTGACCGGCGCGTCGCCATCGGGCGTCACGGTGACAGCCACTTCGGCTGTGTCCGTCAGCCCGTTGCCGTCGCTGATCGTGTAGGTGATGGTCGCGTCGCCGTTGAAGTCCTGCGCCGGTGTGAATACAACTTTGTTGTCCACCACTTCGACCGTGCCCTGATCGGCAGGCACAGTGGCCGAGATCACCGACAGGTCGTCGCCATCCGGATCGCTGTCATTGGCCAGCACGTCGATGGTGACGGGCGTGTCTTCCAGCGTGGTTTCGGTGTCGTCCTCGGCCACGGGGGCGTCGTTGACCGCGCCCACGTTGACGGTGGCTTCGCCTTCGTCGGTGCCGCCATTGCCGTCCGAAACGGTGTAGGTGATGGTGGCAGGCCCGTTATAGTCAGGCGCAGGTGTGAAGGTCACGGTACCGTCGCCGTTGTCCACAACGCTGCCCTGAGCGGGATCAACGCTGACGCTGGCAAGGGTCAGGTCATCGCCATCCACGTCGCTGTCATTGCCCAGAAGGTCAACCACAACGGCCACGTCTTCATCGGTGTTCTCGATGTCGTCCACGGCAACCGGATCGTCATTCACCGGTGTAACGGTCACGACAACTTCGGCAGAAGAAGTGCCGCCATCAGGATCGGCGATGGAATAGCTGATCGTGGCTTCGCCGTTGAAGTTCTCGGCGGGGCTGAAGACCAGCTTGTTGTCGACAATCTCGACCGTGCCTTGTGCCGCTGGCACCGAGGCGCCGGTGATCGACAGTTCGTCGACTGCGTTGTCCGGATCGGTGTCATTGGCCAACGCGTCGATGGTGATTGGCGTGTCTTCGTCTGTGGTGATCGCGTCATCCACAGCTGTCGGGCCGTCATTGACCGCGCCCACGTTGACAGTTGCCGTGCCTTCATCCGTGCCGCCCTGCCCGTCATCCACCGTATAGGTGATGGTGGCCGGACCGTTGAAGTTCAGCGCAGGTGTGAACACAACCTTGTTGTCGACAATCTCAACCGTACCCTGTTCGGCAGGAACCGAAGCAGATGTGACCGTCAGCGGATCACCATCCACATCCGTGTCATTGGCCAGCACGTCGATGGTGACAGGTGTGTCCTCGTCGGTTTCGGCCAGATCATCGGCCGCGACCGGCGCGTCGTTCACGTTGTTCACCGTGACCGCAACCTCGGCCACATCGGTGCCGCCATTGCCGTCTTCGATGGCATAAGAGATCGTCGCCTCACCATTGAAATCGGTGGCAGGTGTGTAGACCAGCTTGTTGTCGACGATTTCGACCGTGCCCTGCTCAGTCGGCACCGAAGCCGCCGTAATGGTCAGGTCGTCGCCGTCCACGTCGGTGTCGTTGCTCAGAACGTCGATGGTGACTGGCACTTCTTCGTCAGTGGTAATCGCGTCGTTCACAGCGTCCGGTGCATCGTTGACCGGATCGACGGTCACATTGACAGTCGACGTGCTGGTCAGACCGTCTGGGTCTGTAACGGTGACTTCAAAGCTGTCAGGCCCGTTGTAGTTCGGATCGGGCGTATAGGTCAGCGTCCCGTCAGGGTTCTGCGTCACAGTGCCGTTGTCAGGCTGGGTGAAGCTGTCGACGGTGACAGGGTCGCCATCGGGATCAACGTCGTTCGCCGTTGGGTCGAAGGTGACGGAGTCGTCCTCGTCCACGGTGATTTCATCGTCGTTGGCGACAGGTGCGTCGTTGGTCGGATCGACGAGGATTGTTTCGATCTGGCTGAATGCGAGGGTCGAGCCGTCCTCGAACGTCACGGTGCCTTTGCGCGCACCCGCATCGGTGCTGTCGGCCATATCGTCGATCACGACATCGCCCGCGCCGCGCAGGTCCAGCACGTCGTTGTCGGTGGTGTCGTCGGGGCCGTTGCCGCCCACGATCACATCGCCTGCACCATCACTTGCGCTGCCGACAAGGAACGTGTCGTTGCCGCCTTCGCCGAACATGGTGTCCGCACCTTCGCCGCCGGTGATGACATCGTCACCGCCTGCGCCATTGGTGCCATCAGAACCGGGATCGATTGGCGCGTTCGGGTCCATATAGGACGTCGCGATCTTGTCGTAGCTGATTTCGGGATCAGTGCTGGTGCGGGCGACGAATGTATATTCCTCGCCCAGAACCAGCGGACGGTCCGAGATAAAGCCGACGACCTGATCGCTGTCTTCTTCGACCGCGTAGATATTGATGATGTTGCCGGACGTGTCCTGCACCGAATAGGAATATTCGATTTCCAGTTCTTCACCGGCTTGCACGGTGCGACCGTTCAGGGTCACACCCTGCACCAGTTGCTGGCCATTGTCGCCATCTTCGAAACGGCTGTCGTTGTCGCGGATTCCGACGGTGGTGGGCACGGAGTTCGGGTTCAGCGTAAATTTCGAGCCGTTGATGTAGTATTCGCCGACGCTGTCGCTGCGGAACGGATCACCATTCCAGCCCGCATTCACATAGGTCGCGTCGGAAATTTCCCACACGATAAAGGAATGGTCCGCACCTGGCACCTCTTCGACATCAATGATGCCGGTGGAAGGTGGGGTGGCTGTCAGGTCTTCGCCGTTGTCGCCATAGATCACGTCGTCGCCAGCGCCGCCCATGATCACGTCATCGGCAGGTGTGACATCGGACCCTGTATCGTCGAACACGTCGAAATACATGTCGGTGATGGTCACACCGGAGTTGTTGTAGCCGTTCTGGTCATGCTCGACCACGATACGGGACACAGGCCCTTCGATGGTGATCTGCGCGTTATAGGCCGTGCTGTTTGTGTTGGCATAGCCGCCGTTGCTGTCGATCACGTTGCCGTTGACCGTCAGGTGCGAGCCGCCCACGATGCCGACCGGAATCTCGTTGTTGTCCGCGTCATAGGCACGCACGGTCACCAGACCGTCGCCATCAATGTCGTTGATGTTGAATTCGACATCGCCAACAGGTTCAGAGAACGTCCACTGGAAGTCGCCGTCGTTGCCTTTGCCGTTGGTTTCCGAACGCAGGCCGCGGTCGTTGTCGACAGTTTCGCCGCCGCCGTCGATGCCCGAGACGTTAAGCGTGTCGTAGTCCTTGAAGCTTTCGTGCGTGCCGGTGTCGGTGATCCGTTCATAGGTCACGTTGACCGAACCGGTGTTCTGCGTGACGCCATAGTCGATCTGGTGCTCACTCACGGGGCTCCAGTTAAAGCTTTCGCGGCCCGCAACGGCCATGCCATTACCGCCGTCGCCATAGATCGTGTCGTTGCCGCCCGCGCCGTCGATTGTGTCGGCGCCGCCATTGCCAAAGATCAGATCGGCATCTTGCGTGATGATGTCGCCGCCCTGATCGGTTGGCGCGTTCGAGTCGTCATAGCCAAGGCCCATGACCTCGCCGAAATCCTCGCCGTCCACGGCGCCGTCTTCGGGCACAACGGGGGGCGTGTTCAGGATGTCGGTGTTATAGACCGCGACATAGTCGATCGCGCCTTTGAATTCCTCGTCATACTGACCGTCATTCAGTTCGCGCGCGGCAAAGGTAAAGATCTCGTCGTCATTGTCGCCGATATCCATGGTCAGCCCAGTTTTCGAGCTGGTCAGGGTCTGTTCGGTGCCTTTGGTGAGGTTCTGGACCGTAAAGGTCAGGCCGTCATCCTGCGACCATGCATAGGTCGCCTTGACCGTGTCACCGGGCGAGAAGAAGTGGTTGTTCGTTGTCAGCGTCACGTTCTGGCCGTTGGAGACGTGCTGAACCGTCACGGCGCCGTGCAGCGTCACCTGAATACCGAACCAGCCATCGCTGTGCTTGTCCAGATACTCGCCACGGTTGACGAGCGTGTCTGGCGATGTGCCCTTGTGGTAGCCCTGAGTGAACTGGACCGCAATTGTCCCCTCGCTCAGATCAAAAGGCACGTCGTTGGGGCCGTAATTGCCATCAACGTCGAAATAGTCGCCATGCCCGTCTGTATGCAAACGCCCGCCGGAAATTGACGCGCCGCCCCCCAGCGATCCGTCCTGTGCAATACCATCGGCCAAGCCTGTGTCGCCTTTCGGGTCACTGCTTAGAAAATCCCACAATCCAATAAGGTTCTGCGCAAAAGGGTCATTAAAATTATCAGCCATCATCGTCTCCATTCGCCGGCGTCCGGCATACTAATCCGCTGATAAGCGGACAGAAATTATCAAGCCCTGTGAGTTCGCCAGCGGGAAACGGCGACCGCAGAAACACGCGCACCAAATGGATGAGGAGACCAACGCACACGGGCGCCATGAGCACCGAGGCGTTAAACCTCGATACTGTAGAATGCACTTAGATTGCCGAAGCAACTCCAGCGACACACGTCTCCTGCATCCACAGAATGGATACACGTCCAGTGCGGTCGCCCCCGTGACCTAATCAGACTTTGCCCCCCAGTTGGGCAAGAACATTAGTACGGCCACAGTTGACTCATAAAAAGAGAAAAATAGCTGAAAAACTCCGCTATCGAGCGTTTGGCGCCTTCTGCAAGACGCAGTTTTGTGGACAATCCACAACCACAAATAGAAACTCGGATTCGCGCCAATTCGGCAGGAACCCGGAAAACATCATGATTTTCTAAGAAATTTGGGGAAAATAACTATTCAGACCTACAACGTCTGGTTTCTTAAGGTGAAACAATCAAACGGCAGCGTATGGTACTGACATAATTGAAAATTTTTGAGGCCTACGTTCTCAAACGAGAAACAATTCAGCCAAAAAGGACAAATTCGAGGCAAAATGTGACAATCACTGCCACAGTTAGAGATTCGCTTGACCAAGAGTAAGCCGCGTCTAACGTGTTTTTGAAGGATGGATTTCCCGTTCGGCGTGTTTTCGCCAATAAGGGATTCGCCACGGCCCGCGCGGCAGCACACGGGAGTGCGATATAACCCTTGTGAAAAAGGCATATTGCACCGCAAACGCCGTGCGTCCGGTGATGTCTTTCAGTAATGTTTGAGGCTGGTACCCAAGGCCGGACTCGAACCGGCACGCCCGCAAAGGCGGGGGATTTTGAATCCCCTGCGTCTACCATTCCGCCACTTGGGCCTCAGGCGTCCCGATTAGCGAAAGCGCCTCGGGGGGGCAAGAGGAAAACGCGGGATAATGCGTGCCGTGCTGACTTGACGTCAGGCGCGCTGCATGCTCTGGCGCGTGCATGATACAGCGCCTTTATAACTGGACGATGGCCTGGGCCGATCACCCGCGTGCTTTGTGGGTTCTGGCCTTTGTTGCCTTCATTGAAAGCTCGGTCTTTCCGATCCCGCCGGATGTTTTGATGATCCCGATGATCCTTGCCGCGCCGCGTCGCGCATGGCTGATCGCGGGGGTTGCCCTTGTGTCATCCGTGCTGGGCGGTTTGCTGGGCTATGCCATCGGCGCACTGGCCTTTGACACCATCGGCCAGCCGATCCTTGCCGCGCTTGGCAAGGCCGACGCGATGGAGGCATTCAATGGCCGCTTTAACGATCTGGGTTTCTGGGCGGTACTGACGGCGGGCATCACGCCCTTTCCGTTTAAGGTTATCACCATCATGTCCGGCTGGACCGGCATGCCGCTGGCCACGTTTATTGTCACCTCTATTCTCGCACGCGGTTTGCGCTTTTTCATCGTTGCCGCGTTGCTGTGGAAATTCGGCGCACCTATTCGTGATTTCATCGAGCGGCGTTTGGGCTTGATGTTCACTTTGTTTGTCGTGATCCTGATTGGCGGATTTCTGGCGGTGAGTGCACTGTGACACGTAAGTTTCTGATACTTCTGGCGGCGGGCGGTTCGGCGGCCATGTTGCTGGGCGCGTTCGGCTTTCAGTATGTGGGCGGACTGGCCCCGTGCAAGCTGTGCATCTGGCAACGCTATCCCCATGCCGCCGCGATCCTGATCGGCGCGATTGCCCTGTTTGTGCCCGTCCCTGCCCTGTTGGCCCTTGGCGCGATTGCGGCCCTCGGGACGGCGGCGGTCGGTGGTTATCACGTCGGGGTGGAACAAGGCTGGTGGCAAGGGCCGACCAGTTGTTCATCTGCCCCCGTGGGCGGGATGGATGCGGACGCGCTGTTTGACCAGATCATGGCCGCACCGCTGATCCGCTGTGACGATATCGCGTGGGAACTGGCAGGGGTCAGCATGGCGGGCTGGAACATGATCATCTCGTTGATGCTTGCGGCCCTCTGGATCTGGGCGCTGCGCACCCGCTGATACCGCTATGCGGACTTGCGGGTGGACAGCAGCAGCGATGTCTCGCTTGATGTGATGCCGTCCAGACGCCGGATGCGGAACAGCACCGCATCAAAACTTTCCAGCGTATCTGTCCCGATCTCGACGATCACATCCCACCGCCCGTTGGTAGAATGTACCGCGCGCACCTCGCTCATGCCCTGAAGCTGGCGGATGATCTTTTCCGTCCCGCGCCCTTCGATGGCGATCATCATCAGACCGCGCACCGGATCGCGCAGGGCATCCTCGCGCAGCACGACACTGAAGCCGATGATGTCGCCACGGCTGCGCAACTTGTCGAGCCGCGCCCGCACCGTCGTGCGCGACAGGCCCAACTGTATCGACAGGTCAGACAGCGACGCGCGCGCGTCATGGCGCAGCGCGGAAATCAGACGGGCGTCCGTATCGTCCATAATCATATTCCGTTTTGTCTTTTTTAGTTCCGGTATGGACAAAATGCATGCTTGTCCACGCGACATATTGCGCAATACTTGCACCCAACAGTCAATCGGAGACTCAGATGACCCCACAAAGCATACAGTTGATCGGCGTTCCCATGGACAGCGGCAAACAGCGCCGCGGGTGTTTGATGGGGCCGGATGCCTATCGCACCGCCGGTCTGGCCGAGGCGCTGCGCTCGCTTGGCCATCAGGTGCGCGATGCGGGCAATGTGGCGCCGCGTGACTTTGACGAGGAAACGCACACGCACCTGCACCACCTCAACGAAACAATCGCTTGGACCGAAGCACTCAGCGCCGTGTCCGAACAGGCCTGCGCAACATCCCTGCCGATTTTCATGGGCGGCGATCACGCCATGGCCCTTGGCACCGTGCATGGCGCGGCGGCCCATGCTGCGCGTCTTGGCAAGCCGTTGTTCGTGCTGTGGCTGGACGCGCATACCGATTACCACACGCCGCAAACCACGGCTTCGGGCAACCTGCACGGCACGCCGATGGGCTATCTGACGGGGCGCGACGGCTTTGACGGGTTTCCCGACGTGCCCAACCCGATCCCGCACGGCAATATTGCGATGCTGGGCCTGCGTTCGGTCGATCCCGAAGAACGCGCTGCGCTGGAAGAAACCGATGTCACATATATCGACATGCGCCATATCGACGAACATGGCATTGCCAAGCCACTGTCGTCCTTCCTGAACCGCGCCGCTGCTGCCGATGCGCTGCTGCATGTGTCGCTGGATGTGGATTTCCTTGACCCGTCCGTCGCCCCTGCGGTTGGCACCACTGTTCCAGGCGGCGCAACAATGCGCGAGGGCCATCTGGTGATGGAGATGATCTGCGACTCCGGCCTTATGACCTCGCTTGATCTGGTGGAGCTGAACCCGTTTCTGGACGAACGCGGCCGCACGGCGCAGGCGATGGTGGATCTGACCGCCTCGGCCTTTGGACGCCGCGTGTTCGACCGCCCCACCCGCGCCTATTCCTGACAGATCGGAGACCCGAGATGACCCACCTGCCCCCTTCGGACAAGGCGCTAGTGCCTTTTGTTTCGGTCGATCACATGATGCAGCTGATCCATCATATCGGCCTGCCCGAAATGCTGCGCGCGCTGGCCGACTATATAGAAGAAGACTTCAAACGCTGGGAACTGTTCGACAAAACGCCCCGCGTGGCCAGCCATTCCGCCGAGGGCGTGATCGAGTTGATGCCGACCTCAGACGGTGAAACCTACGGGTTCAAATACGTGAACGGCCATCCCAAGAACACGTCCGAAGGGCTTCAGACCGTGACCGCGTTCGGCCTGCTGGCGGATGTGCAGACGGGCTATCCCGTGTTGCTGACCGAAATGACCATTCTGACCGCGCTGCGCACGGCGGCGACATCGGCACTGGTCGCGCGCACGCTGGCCCCTAAAGGGACGACAACCATGGCGATGATCGGCAACGGCGCGCAGTCCGAATTCCAAAGCCTTGCCATGCAGGCCATCGCGGGCATCACCCATGTGCGGCTGTTCGATATCGACCCCGCCGCGACCGAGAAATGCGCCCGCAACCTCGAAGGCACGGGGCTCCACGTGACGCGCTGCACCTCTGCCGAGGCGGCGATCGAAGGCGCGCAGATCCTGACCACCTGCACGGCGGACAAGGCCCATGCCACGATCCTGACCGACAACATGGTCGGCGCAGGTGTGCACATCAACGCCATCGGCGGCGACTGCCCCGGCAAGACAGAGATTGCACCCGCGATCCTGCAACGCGGCGACATCTTTGTGGAATACCCGCCGCAAACGCGGATCGAAGGGGATATTCAGCAACTTGACCCCGACCACCCTGTTACCGAACTCTGGCAGGTGATGACAGGCGCTGCCAAGGGGCGTGTCTCGGACAAGCAGATCACCATCTTTGACAGTGTCGGCTTCGCGATCGAGGATTTTTCGGCCCTGCGCTTTGTGCGCGACCGGATCAAGGGCACCGCGTTCTTCCACCCGCTGGACCTGCTGGCCGATCCGGATGATCCGCGCGATCTGTTCGGCATGACGATGCGGTCAAAGGGCTAGACCACCCGCCCCACGGGCCATGCCCTAGAAAAGCAAAAAAGGCGCACGGTTGGCGCGCCTTTTGTTTTGGGTTGTATTCATTTGTCAGACGCAAAAACCGCCCCGTTGGCTGTCGGCCCTACAGGGCCGTCCCAGCCATTCGCCCCACCCGCTTGCGCAGATGCGACTTAGGAATCGCGGTGCACCTTCTCGCGGCGCTCGTGCTTTTCCTGCGCCTCAAGGCTCATCGTGGCGATGGGCCGCGCATCCAGCCGCTTGAGCGAAATCGGATCGCCCGTCACGCTGCAATAGCCATACTCGCCATCGTCGATCCGGCGCAGCGCGCTGTCGATCTTCGAAACCAGCTTGCGCTGACGGTCACGGGTGCGCAGTTCCAAAGCGCGGTCTGTTTCTTCGGACGCGCGGTCCGTAACATCCGGAATGTTGCGCGTGCCGTCTTGCAAACCTTCGATGGTGTCGCGGCTTCCTGCCAGCAGTTCGGCTTTCCAGCTCAGAAGTTTGCGGCGAAAATATTCAACTTGCCGTTCGTTCATGAACGGTTCGTTTTCAGCTGGTCGATAATCGTCCGGCAAAAACGTTTCCTGTTTCATTTCTTTGTCCTCAACTCGACTGACATTGGCCATAATTCGGTTCCCTGAGGTGTCCGGTTACTGCCTCGATCAGCTCCCTGCCGCAGCGTTTATCCGACGTCAGGGACATTGTCACTACCCATTACTGCTTGGCTTTGGGTAAAAGCAACGTGATGAACAAAACTGTGCAACAGGGTGAACTGACATGAAATTCCAAGGTACCGATGCCTACGTCGCCACCGACGATCTGACCATTGCGGTGAACGCTGCCGTCACTTTGGAACGGCCGCTTTTGGTCAAGGGTGAACCCGGCACGGGAAAGACCGAACTGGCCAAACAGGTTTCGCGCGCTTTGGGCATGCGGTTGATCGAATGGAACGTCAAATCCACCACGCGGGCACAGCAGGGCCTGTACGAATATGACGCCGTCAGCCGCCTGCGCGACAGCCAGTTGGGCGAGGATCGCGTGCATGACGTGTCCAACTATATCAAGAAGGGCAAGCTGTGGGAGGCCTTCGAGGCGGACGAGAAAGTCGTGCTGCTGATTGACGAGATTGATAAGGCCGATATCGAATTCCCCAACGACCTTTTGCAGGAACTCGATAAGATGGAGTTCTTTGTCTACGAGACCGGAGAGACCATCAAGGCCCGCCAGCGTCCTGTGGTCATCATAACCTCGAACAATGAAAAGGAACTGCCCGACGCTTTCCTGCGCCGCTGTTTCTTCCACTACATCCAGTTCCCCGACATGGAGACGATGAAAGCCATCGTTGCCGTGCACCATCCCGATATCAAGCAATCGCTGCTGACCACCGCGCTGACGCAATTCTTTGAAATCCGCGACCAGCAGGGGCTGAAAAAGAAACCTTCGACGTCCGAAGTGCTCGACTGGCTCAAGCTGTTGCTTGCCGAGGATCTGAGTGCCGAAGACCTCAAGCAGAACGGGGCGAGCGCGCTGCCGAAACTGCATGGCGCGCTGCTGAAGAACGAACAGGATGTGCACCTGTTTGAACGGCTGGCCTTTATGGCCCGCGGCGGACGCTGATGCCCTGCCCCGCGCTGATCCGCGGGGTGATGTAGGCAGTCTTTTAAACCTTTTGTGCGAAGCCCCCTTGAGGAGCTTTGCACATGACCCTGATCTTTTACGGCATCGACAATGAATTCGCTGTGGCCAGCGGCGCCAATGTCGGAACCGAGCCGAACCAATCCACCTTCGACAACCCGCCGCAGGGGTCGAAGGATCTGATCATCACCGTCCGCGATGGTGACGACGACCCGCGCCTTTTCGAAATTGGTGACACCTATGATGTGAACTGGGGCGGTCAACTGGGCGGCGGCACCATGCTGAACGCGGTTGTCGTCCGGTCCGACCTTGCGCCGGACGCCGATGGCACCAGCGGGATCATCGTGTTCGAAGGGCTGGATGACCAAGGCAATATCGCGCAGGTCATCTGGACCCCCGGCTTTGATCTGGAGGGCTGGTATGCGGCCAACTACAACCCCTCTGCCGAGCCGCAGTTTCACACCCAGGACATTGATCCCGCCTATACGCACACCTTCGTCTGCTTTGCCGCCGGTACGCTAATCGACACCGAAACGGGGCCCGTCGCGGTTGAGGCGCTGAGCGCTGGTGATCGGGTAATGACGCTGGACGATGGCGCGCAGCCTGTCATCTGGGCGGGTCGGCGTGATTGCGTCGGGTTTCGCGCCGATACACCTGTGACCTTCGCCGCTGGGGTGCTCGGCAATGCGCAGCCCTTGGTCGTGTCGCAGAACCACCGCATCCTGATCCGCGCACCCCGATCACAACTCTATTTCGGCAGCAGCGAGGTGCTGGCCCCCGCCAAGGCATTTCTCGGGATGGATGGCGTGCAGCTCACGCCAAAACCCTTTGTCACCTATGTGCATATTCTGTTGGCCAAACATCACATCGTTCGCGCAAACGGCGCATATTGTGAGACCCTGTTTCTGGGCGATGGTGCAAGCGCGGTGCTGCAATACGATCACCGTCTTGCCAGAACGATTGAACAGGCGGGTTTGCATCTATCGCCCCCCGTCACCGCCAGACCCGCCTTGCGTGTGCAGGAAGCGGCGCGCTTTCTCAGGATGCATGCATACGAATGCAGATTTGTCCCCGCGCAACCACCCGCCACAGTTCCGCCGCGCACCGCAGGGTTGTGTTTTTGTGCCACATAAGCGGGCAGCAAAAGCACAACCATGGCGATTATGGGAATAAATATCTTTCTTTTGCCTAAATTGCTCCGTAACTTAGCCTTGATGAGAGGTGAAAACACCCCATCCAATATGCTTAGAGGCAGGCAGTAATATTAATGACCCGTTCAGACGCACTTATTGTGCGCCCCTTATTTATAGTGGATCGCCCGCAATGGGATGACTTGTGGGCTGCATATCTCGCCTTTTACGAGACGTCGCGCCCCAAAGATGTGTTTGATACGCTTTTTGACCGCCTTTTGGGCGATGACCCCCAGGATTTTAATTGTCTCGTTGCCGAACAGAACGGCAAATTGGTCGGCCTGACCCATTATCTTTTTCACCGCCATGGCTGGCGCATTGAAAATGTCTGCTATCTTCAGGATCTCTATGCCGACCCGTCCGTGCGTGGTCAGGGCGTGGGGCGCAAACTGATCGAAGCGGTGTATGCCGCGGCGGATGCTGCGGGCTGCCCGTCGGTCTACTGGCTGACCCAAGAGAACAATACAGAGGCGCGCAAGCTTTATGACCGGATCGGCCGCCTCACCCCTTTCATAAAGTATGACAGGGGATGAGCATGATGCGCCGCTTTGTCCTGCCGCTTGTGTTGGCCCTGAACGCTTGCGTTCCCGTTACCCCTGGTGACACGCCGACCCGTGCGCTGCCGCTGACAAGCGACCTGCCCCCGATGAAAACCTTTGGCGCGCCACAGCCCGGTTCGCCCATCCGCTCGAACAACGATCTGGCGCTCGATTTCATCGAGTTGAGCTTCCAGCTGGAGTCAGGGCGCGAACTGCCCGTGTTCACCCGCTTTGAAGGGCCGATTTCCGTGCGCGTCACTGGCGCGCCGCCCGCATCCCTTGGCACCGATCTACGCCGCCTGATGCACCGCCTTCGGACCGAAGCGAACATCGACATCTACGAAGCGGCACCAAACGCGCAGGCCAACATCACCATTCAGGCCGTCAGCCGCGCCGAAATCCGCCGCGCCCTGCCTCATGCCGCCTGTTTCGTGGTGCCCAACATCACCGACATCTCTGAATACAAACCGAACCGCCGCAGCATCCGCACCAGCTGGACCCATCTGCGCACGCGCACACAACTGGCGATCTTCCTGCCCAATGACTCGAGCCCGCAAGAAGTCCGCGACTGCCTGCACGAAGAACTGGCACAGGCGCTTGGCCCGCTGAACGACCTGTATCGCCTGCCCGACAGCGTGTTCAACGACGACAACGTGCACACGGTTCTGACCGGCTTTGATATGCTGATCCTCAAGGCCTATTACGCGCCCGAACTGCGGTCCGGCATGACACGTGGACAGGTCGCGGCCAAGCTGCCTGCCATCCTGTCGCGGATCAACCGGCGCGGTGACAGCCTACCTGCACAATTCGCCACCCGCACCCCCCGCGCCTGGAGCCAGGCCGTGCAAACCGCCCTTGGGCCCGGTGCGTCGCCTGCTGCACGCCGCGCTGCCGCCAAGAAAGCGTTGGAAATCGCCCGCGCCATGGGGTGGAAAGATCACCGCCGCGCCTTTGCGCACTATGCCAACGGACGTCTGCTGCTGGCCAGCGACCCTGCCGCCGCGCAGTCCCATTTCCGCGCCGCCGACCAATATTACGCCGCCACCAAGGGCGCGCATCTGCACCGCGCCTATGTGGCCACCCAGCTTGCCGCCTACGCCGTCACCCGTGGCGATGGCGACACGGCCATGACGCTGCTGACGCCGCATATCGATCAGGCCGCACGCAACGAAAACGCTGCCCTGCTGTCGACGCTGCTGTTGCTGCGCGCCGAGGCGCTGGACCTTCAGGGGCGCTCTGCCGAAGCACGTACCGTCAGACTGGACAGCATCGGGTGGGCGCGCTACGGATTCGGCCCTGACTGGGCGGTGCGTGCCAAGCTGCGGGAAATCTCTTCTCTGAACCCGCTGAATGGATGAACTTGCCGCCCCAAGTGTTTGAGAGGCAAGTGAAATGATTGTAATCGCAGCCGCCATTCTTGGCGCGATCATCGGCGGTCTGACCGCGCGCAAGCGGGACGGCAACAAGCTGGACATCGCGCAATATGCGGCAGGCTATGCGCTGGCCTTTGTGGTGGTGGGACTGATTGCCACGGTGGTCATCGACCGCGTGCTGAGCGCCTAGGCCTATGTTCCTGCCCTTCTTCGAACATCTGCGCAAAGGCGGCGTGCCGGTATCCCTGCGCGAATTTCTCGCCTTTCTCGAGGCGATGAAGGCAGGGCTTGCGACCTATGACATCGAGGCGTTCTATTACCTCGCCCGCACCGCCATGGTCAAAGACGAGCGTAATATCGACAAGTTCGACCGTGCCTTTGCCGCGGCATTTGACGGGCTGGAACAGATCAGCACCGAACAGGTGCTTGAGGCCGTGGATATCCCGCAGGAATGGCTGGAAAAGCTGGCTGAAAAGCATCTGAGCGAAGAAGAACGCGCCGAGATCGAAGCGCTTGGCGGGTTCGACAAACTGATGGAGACGCTCAAGAAGCGGCTTGAGGAGCAGAAGGGCCGCCATCAGGGCGGCAGCAAATGGGTCGGCACCGCTGGCACCTCGCCCTTCGGCGCCTACGGCTACAACCCCGAAGGCGTGCGCATCGGCCAGAAAGAAAGCCGCCACGGCAAGGCGGTCAAAGTCTGGGACAAGCGTGAATTCAAGAACTTGGACGACACAGTTGAACTGGGCACCCGCAATATCAAGGTGGCCCTGAAACGCCTGCGTCGTTGGGCCCGAGACGGTGCAGCAGAAGAGTTGGATCTGAACGGCACCATCCGCGCCACAGCCGAACACGGCTATCTGGATGTGCAAACGCGTCCCGAACGAAGAAACGCCGTCAAGGTATTGTTATTCTTCGATATTGGCGGATCCATGGACCCGCATGTGAAAATCGTGGAAGAACTGTTTTCCGCCGCGAAGTCCGAGTTCAAACACCTCGAACACTTCTACTTCCACAACTGCCTTTACGAAGGGGTGTGGCGCGACAACCGCCGCCGCTGGGATGCGCAAATCCCAACCCACGAGGTGCTGCGCACCTATGGCTCTGATTACAAATGCATCTTTGTGGGCGACGCCAGCATGTCCCCTTATGAAATCGCCTATGCGGGCGGGGCCAATGAACACTGGAATGCCGAGGCAGGCCAAGTCTGGCTGGGCCGTGCGCGTGACCAGTGGCCATCGCATCTGTGGATCAATCCCGTGCCCGAGAAATACTGGGGCTACACCCATTCTATCGGCATGATTCAGGAGATTTTCGGGGCTGAGGCCATGGTGCCAATGACACTCGAAGGCCTCAGCCGCGGGATGAAGGCGCTGACGCGCTAGGCGACATCCTCCAAACTCAGGGCACTGCCGGTCACAATCTTGATGTGGTCGGGCGTCACCTCAGGTGCGCCCTCAAGATGCAGAACCACGCGATAGGTCGCGCTCAGGTCGTCCTCGACCTGCGGCAGATGGAAGGAAACGACCGTGATGTTCTGCTCGATATCGGTAAAGATCGACAGTTCGGTATCTACTTCCTCGTCCGATCCGGTCGCAAAGATCAGTTGATCCTCGCTTGGATCGAAATCCTTAACGATCGCGGGCAGCGGGCTGTCGCGCAATTCGGGCGAGAAGCCAAGCACATCCGCTCCCTCGCCCAAGCTGACCACCTGCCCCAAGATACCGTTGAACAGAACAACGTCGTCACCGGCGCCTGCGTTGATCTCCGCACCCTCATCAAACAGATCGTCCAGACCAAGGATTGTATCGTTTCCGTCTCCGCCGTCGGCATATCCGGTAAAGGTCTGGCCGAGGAACAGCTGGTCGTTGCCAAAGCCGCCTGTCACGGTGTCGGCCCCTTCGTCCGCGATCAGCACG
Source organism: Tateyamaria sp. 7Alg 36 (assembly GCF_059882455.1). Taxonomy (NCBI): domain Bacteria; kingdom Pseudomonadati; phylum Pseudomonadota; class Alphaproteobacteria; order Rhodobacterales; family Roseobacteraceae; genus Tateyamaria; species Tateyamaria sp. 7Alg 36. The sequence continues at coordinate 694,235 of NZ_CM187613.1, forward strand.
TCGTGCCCGCGTCCGCCATCCATGATGTCATTGCCAGCACCACCGATCAGCGTGTCCTCGCCGTTGCCACCTTCCATGGTGTCATCGCCCGCGCCGCCATCCATGTAGTCCCAGCCGTTCTCACCCACCAGCAGGTCAATGTCGTCGCCACCATAGAGTGCATCATCGCCGCCGCCGCCGAACAGGTAGTCATAGCCGCCAAAGCCATACAGCGTGTCGTCGCCGTCCTCGCCATAGAGGTCATCGAGGGTCTGGTTCTCGGCATCTTCGCCGCTGTCGCCCAGCAACAGATCATTGCCAGAACCGCCGCGCAGGATGTCATAGTCGCCACCCCCGTCCAGCGTGTCGTCGCCGGCCTCGCCTTCCAGCGTGTCGGCATCATCCCCGCCGTTCAGCACGTCATCGTCCGCGCCGCCGATCAGCATGTCATAGCCCGCACCGCCGTTCAGCGTGTCAAAGCCGTCGCTGCCGTCCAGAATATCGTTGCCCGACCCGCCGTCCATCAGGTCTTGGCCGCTATTGCCGCGCAGATCGTCATCACCGGCACCGCCATTCATCACGTCACCGCCCGCGCCGCCGATCAGCAGGTCTTGCCCGCCCGATCCGTTCAGCGTGTCGATGCCCTGACCGCCGCGCAGGATGTCATCGCCCTGACCGCCACCCAGCAAGTCCTTGCCAAAGCCGCCAACCAGCGTGTCCGCGCCGTCATTACCGCGCAGCCAGTCGCCGCCGCCTTCACCCAGTAACAAATCATCGCCGTCAGACCCCAGAACGATGTCCTGTCCGGTGCCTGCCTCGACGGTGTCATTACCGGTGCCGCCATCAATAACGTCATCGTTCTGCGCCCCGCGGATCAGATCGTCACCGCCGCGCCCTGCGACCGTGTCATGGCCCGATCCCGCCTGAATGGTGTCGTCGCCTTCACCTGCGTCGATCAGGTCAGCCCCGCCGCGCGCATTTACAAAGTCATTTCCAGGCCCCGCGTCGATTGCATCAGCACCATCGGTGCCCTGAATCTCGTCGTCACCATCCGTCCCAAGCAGCGCCGCACCAGCGACACCGCCCATCAATAAAGCAATTAATCCAAGCATTTCTATAACCCCCACGGTAATGCCTGACGCTACCACAGGCGCGTCAAATCCCGAATAGAGATTTGTGTGGCCGATGCGGAAACGTACTGTTGCGTATAGCGCAACAGTTTACCCGCAAGGGTGGTATCGTCGCAGCGCGTCATGATCCGCTGGAATTCCTGCGCGCCCTGCCCCATATCTAACCTATGTTGAAATTTACCCCGATTTTGCTGGCCGTCCTTTACGGTTTGGTCATGTACCGGTTCTCGGTTTGGCGCACGTCACGCAACCTTGACGCGCAGTCCACGGAACTGGCTGATCCGCTGCTGCGGCAGATGTGTGACCAGTTGGCCGCCGCGCTCGACCTGCCGCGAATCAAGGTGCATATCTATGAAATTGACCCTGTGAATGGGCTCGCTGCGCCGGATGGGCGGATCTTTATCACCCGCGGATTTTACAACAAATTCCGCAGTGGCACCGTATCCGCGGCCGAGATGGCAAGCGTGATCGCGCACGAGTTGGGCCATGTCGCCTTGGGCCACAGCCGCCGCCGGATGATCGACTTTTCCGGCCAGAACGCGATCCGTGCCGCCCTTGGGATGGTGCTGTCGCGCTTTATCCCCGGATTGGGCATGTGGATTGCGAATGCGCTGACCTCACTGCTGGCCGCGCGCCTGTCGCGGCAGGACGAATACGAGGCCGACGCCTATGCCGCCGCGTTGCTGACCAAAGCAGGCATCGGCATCGCACCGCAAATCAGCATGTTTGAAAAGCTTGACGCCCTGACCCGTTCGGGCGGCAGCGCCCCGCCTGCATGGCTGATGAGCCATCCCAAAACGGGCGAGCGGATCAAGGCGCTGCGCGACCTTGAAGCGAAATGGCAGATCAAGTCCTAAAGCAGCCGCTCGACCGCCTTGCCAAAGCGCGGCAGGCGCGCCTTTTTCATCAACTTGCGCAGGGTCCAATCCTCGCCCGACAGGCGGCGTGCCTCGTCCAGAACGGCCAGCGCCACGGGGGCCACACGGTCGGGGTTCGCCTCGGCGCAGCCTTGCAGGTAACTGTCGGGATCGACGCGGTGCAGCCCTTCTTCGGTCAGGATATTGCGCGGGAAATCCTTGGCATTCACCGTCATGATCGCGTCTGACGATCCGGCCACGGCAGCGGCCAGTACGTGCAGGTCATTGGGGTCGGGCAGCCACAGGCGCGTCTCAAGCTCGGGCGGGTGGCGCACCGATGCGGCAGGCCATGCGGCCTGCAACATGGCGATTTCACTGCGCGCCTGCGCCTCGCCCTGCGGGCCCAGCTTGATCGCGGCGCGGGCCCATTCCTCTAGGATGCGTGGGGACCATTGTGGCGTGAACAGCCCCGTGCGCGCCACGCCCAGCACCACCTCGCGCATGACGGTGGGGTACAGGACACAGGCGTCGATCATAATCCTCATAGGCGGAAGAACAGCGCCTTGAGGTAACCGCTTTCGGCCAGTTGCGGCATCAATGGGTGGTCCGGCCCCGCATAGCCCGTGCGGATCAGCGCGGGCGTGCGCCCTGCCCGTCCGATGCCGCGCACGCAGGCGCTGCGGAACTTGTCGAGGTCGGCGGCGTGGCTGCAACTGCACAGCGCCAGAATACCGTTCGGTGCCACCAATGTGGCAGACAGGCGCGCCACCCGTTCATAAGCGCGCAGGCCCGCGTCCAGCGCCGGTTTGGCGGGTGCAAAGGCGGGCGGATCACAGATCACCAGATCGAACTGCGCGCCCTCTTCGTTCAGCGCGGTCAGCACGTCAAACGCATCGCCCTGACGCGCGGTAAAGCGGTCGGACGCGCCCATCGCTGCCGCCCCTTGGGCCGCGAGGTCCAGCGCAGGCGCGGAGCCGTCGACGCAAAGCGCCGATTGTGCGCCCCCCGCCAATGCGGCAAGGCCAAAACCGCCCACATGGGAAAACACATCCAGCACCCGCGCATCGCGCGCCAGATCGGCGGCAAAGGCGTGGTTGGGGCGCTGGTCATAGAACAGGCCGGTCTTCTGACCGCCTGTGACGTCGGCCATATAAGTGGCCCCGTTCATCTTGACGGGGATCGCGGCGTCGGGCGCGGTGCCATGTAGCACCACGTTTTCATCATCCAGCCCTTCAAGGCTACGGGCACGTCCGGCGGCGTTCTTGAACACGGTGGTGGCACCGGTCACATCCATTGCCGCCTGCGCCAGCATGTCGATGCGCGCATCGGCCCATGCCGCGTTCGGCTGAATCACCAGCACATCGTCAAACCGGTCGATCACCACACCGGGCAGGCCATCGGCCTCGGCGTGGACCAGCCGGTAGAACGGCGCATCAAACAACCGCGTGCGCAGATCAAAGGCACGCGCCAAACGTGCGGCAAACCAGTCGGTGTCGATGGTCGCCTGCACATCCATATCCACCACGCGGGCGATGATCTTGGAGGCAGGATTGACCGCCACAAGGGCAAGCGCATTGCGGTGCTCGTCCTCCAACACGGCAATCGTACCGGCGGCAAGCGCCTTGGTACGACGGTCGGTCACGACTTCGTTGGCATAGGCCCATGGAAAACCATGGCGGATCCGACGCGTGTCCATCTTGGGACGCATGCGGATTACGGGGCGGGTCTCTGTATCAGAAAGGGGCGCTGTCATAGCGCCCCTCTAATCCCTTCTGCCCGTCTGGGAAAGCTCAGAGTTGGTTCATCGCCTGAATGAGACCCAGTTGCGGGTTCTTGAACCCTTCGGCGGTGGTCAGTTCCTGACGGATCACCTCGGCCAGATGGTCCGAGATACGCACCTTCTGGGTCTGGCCACGGGCTTCGGCGGCCAATGCCTCACGCCCACCAAAGGCGTCAAGATCGGCCCGCACACGGCGTGTTTCGGCAATCTGCGCGCCGGTTTCGGCGTCCCGCAGGGTCAGGTTGAAGACGATGTTATGGACGCCGCCCGTGGTATAGCGCGCCTTTTCGGTCAGCGCGTGAAAGCGTTTCACTTCGATATCCAGTGCCACAGCGCGCGCGCCGTCCAGTTTTTCCGTGCCGCGATGCATGGCGGCGTGGAAGATGTTGGCGACCTGCGCATGACGGTCCCCGATCGGATCCTCGCGCCAGACGATATCGCTTTTGGGCAGATAGCGGTTGGCCTCGGACACGGTCAGGGCGCGGGGAACACGCACGGTGATATTGTCGACCCGCACATCCGTTGCGGATGTAACCAGCATTGCCGCCGGCAATGTTTCAGTGCTGATCGCGCCAGCGATCGACGCCGCTTGAAACGGTGCTGTGTTCCGCGTGGCGACGTTCGTATCTGCACAGGCCGAAACAAGGCCACCCATCGCTAACATCACTACCAATTTCAAACGTTGCATTTGTACTCTCCGGTTTGGCACGGGTGAGGGCCGTGCGATCTGGTGCCGAAGGGAATGCCTGCGAAACAGGGCGGAAATGCGACCAATTTTGTTCAAATTCGGGGTGTTTTGGTGTTCTCAACTGGGGCGGGTGCGGCTGCGCCAGCCGCCGCGACGGCGCGGTTTCATCATGGTCTGGCGCCCGTCGGTCAGTACTTGGGTCATCGGATGATCCGCGTTTTCGCCACCATAGCGCGCCAGCAGCGCATCAATGGTGCGGCCTGTATCCTGCGCGTCCGGCAGGCTAAGCGCCCAGTCCAGAAAGATGGTGCGGCATTCGGCCAGCGTGATCCCGTCAATGCGGTAAGCCTCGTAGATCAGCCCCTTGGGATCCTGCTCATCCCCTTTCAGCCCTTTCGGAGTCATGCGCCGTTCCCTGCCTTTTGTGCGCCGTGAACGGCGGCGTCGATGATCTCGGCCGCTTGGGCATGGGCCTGCGACAGGTGATGTTCGGCGCTGGCCAGATCCTCCTGCCCCGTGGCACGCACCAGCACCGCCAGACCGCCCGTGCCCACCGCCTCGATCCGGATCGGTCCGGTACTAAGCAGGCGGGACGCCATCTGCACGCGCCACAGCATCTCGTGAGTCTGCGCCAATAGCTGCGCCTGCGCGTCGTCCAGCAGTCCGGCCTGCACGCAGGCCTGCAAGCCCACGGCCACATCCGACCCTGCATTGGCGGTCAGCACGATGCCGGTCTGCGACAACAACTCGATATCCTGCATCCGCCCTGCACCGCTTTTGGCGTCCCAGACGCTGGTCGGGGGTTTCGCCGCCGCGAGCCGCCCACGCATTTCGGCCAAATCGACCAGCACCTGATCGGGATCGCGCGGCTTGGCCAGCACCTCGGCACGAAAGGCAGTGATGTCCTGCGCCAGATCCTCGGGCCCCGCGATACAGGCAGCGCGCACAAGGGCCAGATGTTCCCACAGCCACGCATCATTGCTCTGATAGCTTTGGAAAGCCGCCCAACTGGTCGCCACCGGCCCCTGATTGCCAGAGGGGCGCAAACGCATGTCAGCCTCGTAAAGCCGCCCCTGCGCCGTTTGCGCGGTGATGGCGGTGATCATCGCCTGCGTCAGCTTGGCGTAATAGGGCCGCACCGGCAGCGGTTTGCGCCCCTCGGAATACTCGGCACCGTCAGGGTCATAGATCACGATCATATCAAGGTCGGAATGCGGGGTCAGCACACCCGCGCCAAGGCTGCCCATCGCCAGAATGACCGCCCCGCGTCCCGGTGGCGGGCCGTAGCGTTCGCAAAAATGCGCCTCGACCTCGGGCCAGAGCGCGATAAGCGCCGCGCGCGCCAGATCGGCATATTGGCGGCCTGCCTCTTCGGCAGAAGTCAGCGCGCGCAGATGGTGCACGCCCACGCGGAAATGCCACTCCTTCGCCCATGCACGGATCGCGTCCAGCTTGGCCTCGTAATCATTCTCGGCATGCATCCTCAGGGCCGCTTCGGTCGCCAGCGCATCCCGTCCCGGCCATGGCGCAAAGAAACTGCCCCCGATCACCGCGTCCAGCACACCCGCATTGCGCGACAGATAGCCCGCCAGCGCGGGCGAGGTTGTCACGATGTCGATCAACAGGTCCACAAGCTGCGGATTGGCCTCGAACAGGGCAAACAACTGCACCCCTGCGGGCAACCCTTCGAGGAAACCGTCAAAAGCGGCCAGCGCCTCTTGGGGCTTGCCCGCCGCGCCCAGACGGGCGGCAAGCTGCGGTTCGATCCGTTCAAACAGCGCCGCGCCCCGTTCCGAACGCAGGGCGGGATAGTTGCGCCAGCGGGACTTGATGGCGCTGTCGATCTCGAACTCGGTCTCTGGCGGGGCATCGGTGCTGGGTGCGAAAAAGCCTTCGGTCTCGGTATGAACGGCGGACAGGCGGTCGCGCAGCTCGGCCTCCAGATCGGGGCGGTCGCGGTCCATCATTGCCGCCAGCCGGTCAAAGCCGGTTTCCGAAGTGGGCAGCGCGTGGGTCTGCGCATCGCGCACCATCTGCACGCGGTGTTCGACCGTGCGGGCAAAGCGGTAGTGATCGCTCAGGCTGTCGGCGAGGCTCTGGTCGACCCAGCCCTTTTCCGCCAGCGCCGCCAACCCTTCGCAGGTGGCGCGCACCCGCAGGCCCGGATCGCGCCCGCCGGAAATCAACTGGCGGGTCTGGGTGAAAAACTCGATCTCGCGGATGCCACCGCGTCCCAGTTTCATGTTGTGCCCCGGCAAGGTGATCGGCCCGCCGGTGCCTTTGTGGGCGCGGATCGCAAGGCGCATGTCATGGGCATCCTGCACGGCAGCAAAGTCGAGGTGACGCCGCCACACGAAGGGGCGCAATGTCTCAAGAAACTCGGCCCCCGCCGCCAGATCGCCCGCGCAGGGGCGCGCTTTGATATAGGCGGCGCGCTCCCATGTGCGCCCAAGGCTTTCGTAATAGCGTTCCGCCGCGCCGGTGGACACAACCAGCGGCGTGACCGCCGGATCGGGGCGCAGCCGCAAATCGGTGCGGAACACATAGCCGTCGCCCGTCAGATCGTTCAGCACGCCCGACATGTCCTGCACCGCCTTGACGCAGGCCTTGCGCACCAGCGCGTGATCCGCCGGATCGTGGCGGGTTTCGTCAAACAGGCAGATCAGGTCGATATCGGACGAATAGTTCAACTCGTGCGCGCCCATCTTGCCCATGGCGAGCACGAACAGACCCACATCGGGATCCTTCAGCTTGCCGCGTTTGACCTGCGCCGCAATCGCCGCGCTTAGCGCCACATCGCAACTCATATCGGCCAAGCCGGTCAACGCGCCCGTCACCTGTTCCAGCGACCACGCGCCGCCCAGATCGGCCAAGGCGGCCAGCAGCGCAACGCGCCGTTTAGCCTGCCGCAGCGCAGGACGCAGCGCGTCCAGATCCCCCTCGGGCGGGCGCAACAGGTCCGCCATCGCCGCATTCGTGTCCTCAAGCGCTTCGGGCAGCCACGCGGCTTCTTGCCCGATCAGGGTGGCAAGGAACGGGCTGCACGACGCCGCCCCATGCACCAGATCGCGAAGCGGCCCAGACAGCGAAGGCACATACGTCAGGGCATCGGCCCCAAGGTCGGGGTCAAAGGGACGCGGCATCCGCGTGAGATGATTAACCAGTTTCATGCCGCCACCATCAAAGCGGCAGGCGGCGGCGTCAATGCCCCTTGCAGCCGCTTTTCGACCGATGCAGGGTCGCGCCATGAGTAAAAGCCTGAAACGCGTGACCCGCGCCTTGGATGCGGCCGGGATCGACACCGAAATCCGTGAAACCGCCGCCGCCCGCACCGCCGCGGAGGCGGCAGCGGCCCTTGGCTGCGAAATCGACCAGATCGCGAAATCCATCATCTTTCGCGGAGAAGAAAACCAGCAGGCCATCCTGTTCATTACCGCCGGCGGCAACCGCGTCGACGCGGCCAAGGCCTCGGTCTGCGCGGGCGAAGCGTTGGGCAAGGCCGACGCGGGACTGATCCGTGCGCAGACCGGTTTTGCCATCGGCGGCGTGTCCCCCGTTGGCCACCTGAACCCGATACGGGCGTTCTACGACCCCAAACTGATGGATTTCGAGGTGATCTGGGCCGCAGCGGGCACGCCGCACCATGTTTTCCGCGCGACACCGGCGGAGCTGCTGGAAATATCCGGCGCGCAAGCGGCTGATTTTACTACCTAATCCACGCTTATGTAAAAAACATTCACATTAAGCCTTGCAAGGTGCGGGTGCGATACCAATCTAGGTAATGTGAAAGGCATTCACATAGCAACGCAACAGACAGGGCCACGCCCTGACACATCCGAAAGGTTTGACAATGACATCCATGTCCACGACCGCACCGGCGTCCCAAGCCCCGAGCGGCTGGTTCTCCCGCACTGAACGCTGGCTTGACGACAAAGGCAAAGGTGCCTGGATCGCGGCCATGGTTCTCGGCTTCGTCTTCTTCTGGCCCGTTGGCCTCGCCATTCTGTTCTACATGATCTGGAGTAAACGCATGTTCTCGAAATCCTGCCGCACCACCCGCATGAGCCACGGAATGACCGCCATGCGCCCCACAGGCAACGCGGCGTTCGACGCCTACAAGAACGACACGCTGCGCCGCCTTGAAGAGGAACAGCACAATTTCGAAGCCTTCCTTGAACGCCTGCGCGAAGCCAAGGACAAATCGGAATTCGACCAGTTCATGGACGAACGCGCAAACGCCGCGAAGTCCGACGACTAAGCTACGCCAATCCGGTCCCCCGATCTGCGGGGGGCCGTTCCCTTATTCCCGCCGCCGGAGCGCCCCTAGATGCACCTCGCCGATCCCCTGACACAGCCCCAATTCTACCGCGACGTGGCAATGAAACGTCTGCTGGCATGGGGCGTTGACGTCCTACTTGTGTTCCTGATCAGCCTGCTGATCGTGCCGTTTACTGCCTTTGTGGCCCTGTTCTTTTTCTTCGGGCTGATGGCGGTGGTCGGGTTTGTCTACCGCGTCATCACCCTCGCAACCGGTTCGGCCACATGGGGCATGCGCCTGATGGCCCTTGAAATCCGCGACGCATCCGGCGCACGGCTCGACCTCGGGCACGCCTTTTTGCACACGCTCGGCTATACGGTCAGCTGGACAGTTGCGCCGCTGCAATTGATCTCGATCGTGCTGATGGCCACCTCCAACCGCGGTCAGGGTCTGACCGACATGGTACTGGGCACAGCGGCAATGAATCGCAAGGCGCGCGCCTAGGGTCGTTCTGCACTTGCCACAGGACACAGCATCGGTATCATCCTGCCCAGTTCAGTCAGGATACCGATGCGCCACACGCTTCCCATTGCCCCGCAATTCTATGTGACAGCCCCGCAACCCTGCCCATATCTGGACGGGCGGATGGAGCGTAAGCTGTTCACGGCGCTGCAAGGCGACAACGCCGAAAAGCTCAATAATAGCCTGAGCCAACAAGGGTTTAGACGCTCGCAGAACGTGCTTTACCGGCCATCCTGCGCCGATTGCTCGGCCTGTCTGTCGGCGCGGATCGACGTGTCGGCCTTTGCCCCAAGCAAGAGCCAGCGGCGTGCGATCAACCGCAATGCGGACCTTGAACGCCGCGCCACATCACCATGGGCAACCGAGGACCAGTACGAGCTGTTCCGCACCTATCTCGACAGCCGCCATGCCGATGGCGGCATGGCCGATATGGACGTGTTCGAATTCGCCGCCATGATCGAGGAAACCCCGATCCGCAGCCGCGTCATCGAATACACCGATACCAACACCCGCGCCCTCACCGGCGTCAGCCTGACGGACGTGCTGAGCGACGGGCTCAGCATGGTTTACAGCTTTTACCGCCCCGACGCGCCACGCCGGTCGCTGGGCACCTACATGATCCTCGACCACATCCGCATCGCACAAGAGGCGAACCTGCCTTACGTCTATCTGGGCTACTGGGTGCCGGGCAGCCAGAAGATGGGGTACAAATCAAACTTCGCAGGGCTTGAGGTCTACTTGGGTGGTAGCTGGCAAAAGATGCCGGACCCCAAGAATTTTGAACCCAACTCGCACCCGCTCTCGACCGATCCCATCGCGGAACAGGTCGCCAATATCTCCCTCCCCGACACTCGCCCCACGCGCTAGTCCTGCCTGATGCGCAGACTGCGCCCGTCTTTGGGTTAAAAATACCTAAAGCACCTCCGTCGACGCGCGCGCCGTCGCCAGTTCGGGGCCAACAGCACTCAACCAGCCAGAAAGAAAAAGGGCGGCCCGCAAGGACCGCCCTTCGTATTTCATCATGGCTCCGGTCGCATCCAACCGCGCCCCGATCAGTTCGGGATCAGATCCGGTATCAGCGTCACAATCCCCGGGAAGGTCCACAGCAGGGCCAGCCCCGCCACCTGAATCAGGACAAAGGGAATGATGCCGCGATAGATGTGGCCGGTCGTCACTTCCTTCGGTGCCACCCCGCGCAGATAAAACAAGGCAAAGCCGAAGGGCGGCGTCAGGAACGATGTTTGCAGGTTCACCGCGATCATGATCGTCACCCATTTCGGATCGAACGTGCCGCCATAGATCACCGGCCCCACAATCGGGATCACGATGTAGATGATCTCGAGGAAGTCGAGCACAAAGCCCAGCACGAACAACACCAGCATCACAATCAGGAAGACCGTGAACTCGTTGTCAAAGGACTTGAGGAACTGCTGGATGTAATGCTCACCACCGAAGGAGATCACCACAAGGTTCAGCAATTGCGAGCCGATCAGAATGGTGAAGACCATGGACGTCACCTTGGCCGTTTCGCGTACCACAGGCGACAGCACGCCCGAGGTCCACAGCACGTAGCAGCTGAACAGCAACCCGAACAGCGCATAGAGATAGGCCGCATAGGCTGCAAAGAAGGCAATCCAGCTTTGCGCGGTGACGGTTTCCTGATTGATCCGCAGATCGAAGTTCACGCCGATCAGGATGCAGATGATGATCGCCAGCGTGGACCAGATGATGACACGCGGGTTGCGGTCCTGATCGCGCAGCTTGCGATAGGCGGCCAGCATGATCGCCCCCCCTGCCCCAAGCGCCGCTGCGGGCGTCGGGTTGGTGATCCCGCCAAGGATCGACCCCAGCACCGCCACGATGAGGATCAGCGGTGGGAAGACCACGCGGATCAGCTCGTTTCCGGCACAGCGCTTGGCACCTTCGACAACACCATAGAGGACCAGTGCGAAGGGGATCGCCATGACGGCCACGTAATACCCTGACGAGTTCAGCGGCCCGATCAGCGCGATGTCCACCAGCAGTGCCAGCACAATCCCGACCCCGCCGATCAGCAAGGGCTGCGGATCACGGCTGGGCGCGATGCCGCGCGCGGTGGTGAGGATCAAGCCCAGAAGGATCAGCAGGATCGCCGTGCCGGTGCCGATTGGTGCAGCATTTTCAACCTTGGCCTCAATGGCGGCACTCAGCTCTTCTTCGGTCAGGCGCTCGGATTCCTGCACGCCACCTGCGGCTGCGATTTCTTCCTGCTGGGCCACGGCGGTATCCCACGCCTCTTGCCCATGCAGTTCGATCATCGCCGCTTTACATTCGTCCCCAACATTGGTGCGCAGCGACGCCGCCGCCCCGATGTCCGAGAATGAGGACACGGTGGTCGACTGGCTGCCCACGATGTTCACAGTGCCCAGAAGGATGGTGCCGACCACCAGCAGGATGGGCGCACCAAGGAACCATGTGAACGCTTCGGAACGCGTAACAGGCTCGGCGCTGGTGGTGCCCATTTCGACCGCAGGGGCCTTGTCGGGGTTCAGCAACGCATAGCCAAAGGCATAGAGTGCATACAGCAGTGCCAGCAGGATGCCAGGCAGCAGCGCCGCTTGGAACAGCGTGCCTACCGAAACCACGGCAGGCTCACCCAGATAGGTCAGCGCGTCGGTACAGCCCGCAGTCTGGGCGCGCGCCTCTTGCGCGGCGGAGTACAGATCACCCGCCAGTGTGCCCAGCAGAACGATCACGATAGACGGCGGAATGATCTGCCCAAGCGTGCCCGAAGCCGCGATGACACCCGTGGACAGTTCGGGCGAATAGCCGTTGCGCAGCATGGTCGGCAGGGCGAGCAAGCCCATGGTCACCACGGTCGCGCCCACAATACCGGTCGAAGCCGCAAGGAACGCGCCCACCACGACGATGGACACCGCAAGACCGCCCGGCAGCGGGCCGAAGACCCGCGCCATCGTGGTCAGCAGGTCGTTGGCAATTTTGGAACGTTCGAGCGTGATGCCCATCAGAACAAACATCAGAACGGCCAGCAGTGTTTCGATCGACTGCCCCGCCAGAACCCGTTCGTTCATCCGGTTCACCACGAAGGACACATTGCGGTCCAGTGCGACTTCCCAGCCCGAGGGGAACACCGATTCCGCCACACGCGGCAGGTCGGGATAGCGGAAGACGCTGATCGTATCCGCCTTCACCCCGCTGTTCACCAGATCGCGATACATCTGGCTGGATTGGTCAATCGCCTGATGGATCAGCAACCCCGCACTGTCGAGCGCCGCAATGATCCCGAAGGAGATCACCCCCGCACCGCCAATGGCAAACGCCACCGGAAATCCCGAAAGAATGCCGCCAAATAGGCAGGCAAAGACGATGATCAGGCCGATCTCTACGCCATCAAGTCCAAACAACATCGCTTTTCCGTCCCTGTCTTATTCTTGAGTTTCCGGCCCGAACGCTGGCGCGTCCTGTCTGCCAGTGCCCGTTAGTGTGTGCCTTCGTACGCTTCTTCGCCTGCACCGAGGCTGTCGCGATCAAGGTATTTGTCTTCGCTTTCCTCGCCCTCTTTCCATTCGAGATAAGAGCGCATGAAAAACGCGATGCCGTGGATAAAGACCATGCCCGCGAACACGACCAGAAGGATCTTGAACAGAAAGTAGCCGTTGAACCCGTTCGGGCTGAACCCGATGGTCTCGACGCTCCAGCGCACGGCGCGCGAGGACCGCATCAGGCGTTCAAGGTCATAGCTGGCCGCAGGGTTCGGCGTGATCAGGTGGCGCCACAGGAAGTACCAGCCATAAAGCCAGATCAGCACCGCCGTCGGCACCATAAAGATCAGCGAACCGATCATGTCGATCATGCGTTTGGCGCGGTGGCTGACGGCAGCATAGACTAGGTCAACCCGCACATGTCCGCCCTGCACAAAGGTGTAAGTCACGCAAAGACAGACGACCAAGGCATTGTAAAGTTTCAGTTCTTCGGCAAACCACGAGATGTCGAATTGCAGCGGAATGCCAAAGCCGAACGAGATGTCGGGCCGTGTAAAGATACGCTGCATGAACACGATGATGATCTGTTGCAGCACCATGAGCAGACCCGCCCACGCGGCCAAGCGGCCCACGCCGTTCGCCATCCCTTCCAGCGCACGCACGCAGCCCCACATGAAGCTGTTGCGCCACATGCCCACCGCGATGACGGTCAGCACGACCGCCAGCACACAGAAGAAGAACTCCTGAGAGCCACCGTAATAGACGAACCGCATCAGCGATTCCTTGTCTTCGGTGGTGTTGGCCCAGCTGAGCCAATCCAGCCACGACGCCGGATGCGTGATCGCATAAAAGAGGTTGTAAAAGCCCATGGCGAGGCTGTGGATGAACCACCAAAGGCCTTCGCCCAAAGCCACAAAAAAACCGCCAGCCTCGGCGCTGTTCTCGTTGTCCATCGTTCCCCCCCTCGCTGTGCGTGGCGATCTGTTGCGCCTTGCGTCACCGCGTTATTCTAACTGCTCCAAGGGCCCCGCGACGGGGCCCTTGGTGGTCTTGGTCCAAATGGTAAGGCTTAGCCGCCCAGCACGCGCACGCGCTGTTCGACATAGTAGCCGTCGGATTTGTTGATCCAGCTTGCGGATGTCGCGAGGCTTTCTTCGAAGGACGCGCGTGTACGGGCGAACAGTTCGTCGTCCATGTTCTCGTCCATGACCTCGGCAGAGGCGCGGCCGAACGCATCCCAGACGTCATCGCTGAACTGCAGCGTTTTGACGCCCTGCTGTTGCAGACGCGCAAGGGCTGCACCGTTGTTGGCCAGTGTCTCGGACAGCTGGTAGTGCGTTGTCGCGCGTGCGGCACCTTTCATGATCGCCTGATGTGCAGGCGACAGGTCGTTCCACACGTCGAGGTTCATGTTGGCGGCCAGCGCCGAACCTGGCTCGTGGAAACCGGCAGTGTAGTAGACTTTGGCAACCTCTTGGAAGCCGGCGCGTTCGTCGGCCATCGGGCCAACCCACTCCAGACCGTCCAGAGCACCGGAAGACAGCGCCTGATACAGTTCGCCGCCTGGAATGTTCTGAACGGATGCGCCCAGTTTACCCAGAACCTTGCCGCCCAGACCTGGCATACGGAATTTCAGACCGTTGAAGTCGTCAGCCGAACCGATTTCGTTGCGGAACCAGCCACCGGACTGCGAACCGGAGTTCCCTGCCAGCAGACCTTTGAGGTTGAAGATTTCGCCCAGCTCGTCGTGCAGTTCCTGACCGCCGCCATGCTCGTACCAGTTGGTGACTTCCTGCGCGGTGCCACCGAATGGAACGGCTGTGTAATAGGCGAATGCAGGGTGCTGGCCGATGAAATAGTAGTCTGCCGAGTGATACATGTCGGCCTGACCGGAGGACACGGCGTCGAATACTTCGAACGCGCCAACCAGTTCGCCAGGTGCTTTTTTGTCGATGGTCAGGTTGCCATCGGACATTTCGCCCACGAATTGCTCAAGGTAGCTGGCCGCGTCATCCAGAACCGCAAAGCCGCGTGGCCAGGATGTGACCATTGTCAGCGTGCGCTTGCCTTGCGCGTAAACCGGTGCCGCGAGTGTTGTTGCAGCGGCTGCGCCACCGCCAAGTGCAGATGTCTTCAGAAATGAACGACGGTCCATTTTGTACTCCTCCCAGAATATTGCGAACGGTTCGTCACATGCAGCGCGACCGTTTCGAGTGTCGTCACACTACCGAAGCGCGCGGCGATGGGAATACCTAGAACTGCGTAGATGGCACCGAAAATACCCCCTGCGGTCGGAAAATTTGACCAATCGGGCGGCGCAATTTCCACCCGAACGATAAGCCTGTGTGACAGAAGCTGCGGCGTCCCTTTGATTCGAGCCGCTTTCGGCGTATCGAAACCTTGTGGCTTCTTTCTTTCCCTTCCCGCGCCTGAGTTATGCGCAAAAGCTGTCCCTTGTGGCGGCGATTCCGCTTGTTCTGGCGGTGGCGGCCATTGCCGCCCTTGTGGCGCTGCAATCGCGCACTTTGGCCGAACGCGAGATTGCCGCGCTGGAATCCCAACTGATCGAGGCCAAGAAGCGCGAGCTGCGCAACTATGTCACCCAAGCGCGCAACGGGTTCTACTTTATCTACGGCTCTGCCGCGCCGGACGATCAGGCCGCAAAGGATCAGGTGGCGCAAATCCTGTCGGCGATGATCTATGGCGAGGAAGGGTTCTTTTTCGTCTATGACTATGACGGCACCAATCTGGTGAACCCGCGCCAGACCGACATGATCAACCAGAACCACATGGACCTCACCGACAGCAGCGGCACGCCCGTGGTGTCCGACCTGATCCAGATAGCGCGCCAAGGCGACGGGTATCTGACGCATCTGTGGCCCAAACCCTCGACCGGCGAAGAGGCCGAGATGATCACCTATGTCACCTCTTTCCCGTCATGGCGGTGGGCGGTTGGCACGGGCGTGTTCATTGACGACGTTCTGACCACCGTGGCCGCCGCCCGCGCCGAGGTGGAAAACCGCGTGGCGCATACCTTCTATTATATCTGGGCGATCACGCTTGTGGCGCTGTTTCTGGTGTTTGCGTCGGGCATGGCGCTGAATGTGCGTGAACGCCGGATGGCGGATGCAAAACTGAAGAAACTGACCCAGCGGGTGCTGGACGCACAAGAAGAAGAACGCGGCCGCGTGGCGCGCGAATTGCATGACGGGATCAGCCAGATCCTTGTGGGCGTGCGCTATGCGCTCGACACTGCGCGGCGGCGGCTGGAAAAAGGCAGCGGCGATGTGGGCACACCCCTGCATCAGGGCGTCGACAACCTTGCCACCGCCATCACCGAAGTCCGCCGGATCAGCCGCGACCTGCGCCCCGGTGCGCTGGACGATCTGGGCCTTGGTCCCGCGCTTGAGGCGCTGGTAGGCGATTTCGGGCAGCGCACCGGCATGGACACGCAGTTTGACACGGTGGTGTTCCGCAACCGGCTGGATTCGGATGCGAAGATCGCCCTTTATCGTATCGCCCAAGAGGCGCTGACCAATATCGAACGCCATGCGGATGCAACCAAAGTTTCGGTCGATCTGCGCGGACACAAACGCGGCGCGACGCTGCGTATCTCGGACAACGGCATCGGCCTTGCCCGCACCAGTCGCGAGGCCAGCGCAGGCATCGGTCTGCGCAATATGCAGGAACGGGTGGAACAGCTGGACGGGCAGCTGCGCATCCTGTCAAACAGCGATGGTACCATGATCGAAGTGACCGTGCCGCTGACGCACCTGCTGCCGCCGGAACCGTCGCCTGAACCGACCCAAGACGCAGACCCCGACACTGCCCCCGACCTGATGACCAAGGACCGCGCCCGCGCATGACCTCACCTGCCCCCTCCTCTGCCCTGATCCGTGTGCTGATCGTGGATGACCACCCCATGGTTGCCCAAGGCATCCAGTCCGTTCTTGAGGACCATGACGGGATCGAGGTGGTTGGCACGCTGGGCAACGGGCGCGCCGCGATTGCGCAACTGGATGCGCTGGACCCCGATGTGATCCTGATGGATCTGAACATGCCCGGCATGGGCGGGCTGACCGCGACGGAACTGGTGCTGGAACAGCGCCCCAACACGCGGGTGCTGATCCTGTCGATGCATGACAGCCCCGAATATATCTCCTCCGCCCTCGGGCACGGGGCGATGGGCTATCTCCTCAAGGACGTGCCAACCGACGAAATCGCCCGCGCGATCGAGGCTGTGATGCGTGGCGAACGGTATTTGTGCACAGGGGCCGAGGGCGCGATTGCCCCACGTTCCTCCGACGTGCCCGGTGCGCTGACAGGGCGCGAACAAACCATCCTTCTGAAACTGGCGCAGGGCATGTCGAACAAGGACGTGGCCACCGCACTCGATATCTCGGTGCGCACGGTCGAAACCCACCGCAAGAACATCAAGCGCAAGCTCGGCATTTCCTCGACCGCCGGTCTGACCCGTTACGCACTGGAACACGGCGTGCTGCAAGGCACCGGCAACGCGCGCTAGGCGCGCCCCTCGCTCAACGCATATACTACCTGCTCGGGGTGCTTTTGCGCCTCGGTTGGCGCGCTCGTGCCCTTCACAGATCATCCGCCGCCGTGCTGCACCGCCGCAAATAGCGCCGATCCGGCCCCGAATCCGCGCAAATTTTCCCAGTTATTGCGGCCAATCCGAAAACGGCGCAACAAAATGTCGCAATTTTCGACGCCAGAGACACTTTTTTCGGGCTTTTGCCGGTTGACGCCCTTTTTCACCGCGCATAGTGTCCCTGCACGCAATCAAGGGGCCAAGAGGTCAATGACACCACTAGTCGTCATCGTAGGACACAAGCGCATGGGCCGGTAACGGAAATCCAAAACCAAACCCATGCGCCTCCGGATTTTCGGGGGCCTTTTTTTTGCTGAATTGAAACCGCAACTCGGAGCACGCGGATATGACACGTCAAATGACCGGAGCGAAAATGGTCGTCCAAGCCTTGATCGACCAAGGTGTGGATACAGTATTCGGATACCCCGGAGGGGCTGTGCTACCGATCTATGATGAGGTCTTTCAGCAAAACTCCATCAAACACATTCTGGTGCGCCACGAACAGGGCGCGGTCCATGCCGCCGAAGGCTATGCGCGTGCCACCGGCAAACCCGGTGTGTGCCTTGTGACCTCCGGCCCTGGCGCGACGAACGCGGTGACGGGCCTGACGGATGCGTTGATGGACAGCATTCCGATCATCGTTCTGACCGGTCAGGTGCCGACATTCATGATCGGATCGGACGCGTTCCAAGAGGCCGACACCGTCGGCATCACCCGCCCCTGCACCAAGCACAACTGGCTGGTCAAGGAAACCGACGCCCTGTCCGGCGTCCTGCACGAGGCCTTTCACGTGGCCACAGCGGGTCGTCCGGGTCCGGTGCTGATCGACATCCCCAAAGACGTGCAGTTCGCCACCGGCACCTATTCGCCCCCCAAGGCGTCGACCTCGCATTACCAGCCGCAGGTCAAAGGCGACATGGAGGCAATTACCGAACTGGTTGCCGCCCTCGAAACCGCCAAACGCCCTGTGTTCTACACCGGCGGCGGCGTCATCAACTCTGGCCCCGCGGCCAGCCAGTTGTTGCGCGAACTGGTTGAATCTACGGGCTTTCCCATCACCTCGACCCTGATGGGCCTTGGCTGCTATCCGGCGTCGGGCGACAAGTGGCTGGGCATGTTGGGCATGCACGGCCTTTATGAGGCGAATATGGCGATGCACGGTTGCGATCTGATGATCAACATCGGCGCGCGCTTTGACGACCGGATCACGGGGCGCATCGACGCGTTCAGCCCGAATTCGATCAAAGCGCATATCGACATCGACCCAAGCTCGATCAACAAAGTGATCAAGGCCGACATCCCGATTGTGGGCGACGTGGCGCACGTACTCGAAGATATCCTGAAGGTCTGGAAATCGCGCGGTCGCAAGACCAACGCGGCAGCCGTGTCCAAATGGTGGGAAAAGATCGACGGTTGGCGCAAGGTCGACTGCCTGAAGTTCCAACAGAAGGGCAAGGTGATCAAACCGCAATACGCCCTGCAACGGCTTGAGGCACTGACCAAGGATCACGACCGTTACATTTGTACCGAAGTGGGCCAGCACCAGATGTGGGCCGCGCAGTACCTCAACTTCGAGGATCCGAACCGCTGGATGACCTCCGGTGGTCTGGGCACCATGGGCTATGGCTTCCCTGCGTCTATCGGTGTGCAGATGGGCCATCCGGATGCGTTGGTGATCAACGTCGCGGGCGAGGCGTCGTGGCTGATGAACATGCAGGAACTGGGCACGGCGATGCAGTTCAACCTGCCCGTCAAACAGTTCATCCTGAACAACGAACGTCTGGGCATGGTGCGCCAGTGGCAGGAATTGCTGCACGGCGAACGCTATTCGCACAGCTGGTCCGAAAGCCTGCCCGACTTTGTGAAACTGGCCGAAGCCTTTGGCGCCAAGGGCATCATCTGTTCCGACCCCGACGATCTGGACGACGCGATCATGGAGATGATCAACCATGACGGCCCTGTCCTGTTCGACTGTCTGGTTGAAAAGCACGAGAACTGTTTCCCGATGATCCCGTCGGGCAAGGCACATAACGAAATGCTGATGGGCGAGGCCGACACCCAAGGGGCGATCGACGCCTCCGGTTCGGTTCTGGTATAAGGAAGCGCTGAGATGTCCGCACTAAAACTCAAAAAAGGCTCCAACAGCCATTCCGCCTATAACCTACGGCCCACATTCTCGGATGTGGTGGAAAAGCACACGCTGGCGGTGCTGGTCGAAAACGAACCCGGTGTCCTCGCGCGCGTTATCGGCCTGTTCTCTGGGCGCGGTTACAACATCGAAAGCCTGACCGTGGCCGAGGTGGACCATCAGGGGCACCTGTCGCGCATCACCATCGTGACAACCGGCACGCCGCAGGTGATCGAACAGATCAAGGCGCAGCTTGGCCGCATCGTGCCTGTGCACGAGGTCCACGACCTGACGGTCGAAGGGCCGTCGGTCGAGCGTGAACTGGCGATGTTCAAAGTGGCGGGCAAAGGTGACAAGCGCGTCGAGGCGCTGCGTCTGGCCGATATCTTCCGCGCAAATGTGGTGGACAGCACCCTGGAAAGCTTCATTTTCGAGATTACCGGCGCGCCCGAAAAGATCGACGCCTTTGCCGATCTGATGCGCCCGCTGGGTCTGGTCGAAGTGGCCCGTACCGGCGTCGCCGCCCTGCCCCGCGGCGATTAACGGAACGGCGTGTCCGGCTTCAGCAACCGCTGATGAAACGGAAGCAGATCGTCAATATCGCAATAGCCGGCGGCCTTGCTGGCGGCTTTTGCGGTGCCGATGCCGGTACCGAGATACTCATAGACCATCCGCACGGCCCGTTCCTGCCCCGGCTCGTCCCGCACCGTGCGCGTCACATATCCGACCCAATAGTTATTTTCGAACGAGGTGACGCGGGTTAGATAATTAAAGGACGTGGTCATCGCGTCCTTGCGCGAGATCAGCGCCGCAATCCCGTCCTCTTGCCGCATGACCAGCCCGCGAAATTCCCGCGTGCCCCGTGTGAGGTTCAGGCCCTGTGCCTTGATCGCCTCGCGTGCCTCATAGCCACGGATGAACGTTGCCGACCCTTGGCGGAACACGCGCACGACGCCGGTGATGTATTTCTTGCCTTCCATGAAACTGCGCCGTGAAAAGCGGTAAAAGCCACTTGGGAATACGCTCTCGGTCACACTTTGCACGCCGACGCCCAGATAGGCGCCCAGCACGGGACCGGTCAGCGGGTCGTCGGTTGTGATGATATTGTCGACCGGTTCAAGCAGAACCCGCGCATCCACATCGAAAAAGTCGCAGATTCGCGCCAGCACATCGGGGCGCGGAAAGCTTTCGCCAGATAGATAGCGGTTGAATTGGGTGCGGTTTATCCCCAATTGGCGGGACAGTTCAGAGATAGACGGGTACGCATCGGCAAGAATCCGCAGATTTGCCCCAAACATACTGCGTAATTCCGCCGGTGACCGCCGTGTTTCAACCATGGCATCGTCCCACCTTTTGTTTTGGGTGTCGCAAACTGGTCAAAAGTGCTACCAGATAGATGATCTATCAACCAATTCGACGCTAAATAGCGTCAAACTGACGCGTAAGCGCACCTAGACGATACTCTCATCGACACAAAAAGCAAGCGTACGACTCTGTATTGGGACTGTAATTTAAAGCGGGAATTGAATTTCTTGTTGTTTAATCAACTAATGGTAGTGGTATGCTAGGTGTAATTTTATGGAGCGACGCGGCCGCACAAAAGGCCGTTCTATGGTGCGAAGACCAGGGCGATCTCGCCTATCTGTCCGGCGCACATGCGGGCAATCTGCCCGAGACGTTCTTTCAGATCGGCGACCTGCTTGAGGTTGACGTGCGCACCCATCGCAACATGCGACTGGCCTCCAATCCCCGCTGCGTACAAACCAGCGCGGGCCGCGAGGCGATTGACGGTCTGGCCGCCGTCACGGCACAGATTTGTACCACCCTGTCCGACACTGCCCATGTGATCCCCTTTCCCGCCAAGGGCACAGCCGCCCACCCCGTGGCTGCGCGCACTGCGTCGCGAAAACGCCTAGGCTGACCTTTGCCGCACCTTCGGGTGTCGTTGCAGGCAAATCCACGTCGAAAACGCGCAAGCACCCGCAACGGTGATCCCTAGGCTTGGACCGGCAAGCCACGGGAGGAACCGATGCACCAGACTGACCTCAGCGCCGTCCGCCAGCCCATTTCACACGCCCATGGCCTGCCAAACGCGCATTACATCGACCCGTCCGTGTTTGACGAGGAAAAGCACGCGCTGCTGATGGCGGGCTGGTCCGGCCTTGCCGCCAGCGATGATGTGCCAGAGGCGGGCGATGCAGTCCCGATGGAATTTCTGGGCATGCCACTACTGTTGATCCGCGACCGTGCGGGCGATGTGCGTGTGTTCCACAATATCTGCCGCCATCGCGGCATGATCCTTGTCGATGTGCCCCGCAAGATCGAAGGGGCAATCCGCTGTCCCTATCACAGCTGGTGCTATTCGACCCAAGGGCGGCTTGTCTCTACTCCCCATGTGGGCGGACCGGGGCAGAACACTGCCCAAGGCATCGACCCCGCCCTGCTGGGCCTGATCGAAGTGCGCAGCCATATCTGGTTCAACGTGGTCTGGATCAACCTGTCCGGCACCGCCCCCGCGTTCGAGGATGCGAACGCCGATTTGCTGGCGCGCTGGTCTGATTTCGACAAACCGTTCCACCACGGCGGCGCGGACAGCCGGTTTGAACTGGCGGTGAACTGCAACTGGAAGCTCGCAGTCGAGAATTACTGCGAAAGCTACCACCTGCCGTGGGTCCATCCGGGCCTGAACAGCTATTCCCGCCTTGAAGATCATTACCATATCGAAGCGCCCGACAGGTTCTCCGGTCAGGGCACCACCGTCTATCGCCAATTGCAGGGCGACGATGGCGCGCGTTTTCCCGACTTTGCCGACATGCCCGCGCAGTGGGACACGGCGGCAGAATATGTTGCCGCCTATCCCAATGTCCTGCTGGGCGTGCACCGCGACCATGCCTTTGCGATCATCCTGACGCCTGTCAGCACCGACCGCACAACCGAAACCGTGCACCTGTTCTATGCCAGTGCCGACACCGATCCGGCCCTGCGTGCGCGCAACACCGAACAATGGAAGCTGGTGTTCGAAGAGGACATTTTCGTCGTCGAAGGAATGCAGCGTGGCCGCCATGCGCCGATGTTCGACGGCGGACGGTTCTCGCCCGTGATGGACGGGCCGACCCATATGTTCCACGACTGGGTGGCCGCACGGATGGCTGATCATCGCGCAGCCCCCGCCCAAGCAGCCGAATGACGGATCTGGACGACCGCCTGCTTGCCGCCCACGCAAGCGGCGATCTGGCGACCCTTGTCACCCTGTATCACACGGCCGCGCAACAGGCAGACACCGACGGCGCGCGTGCGTTCTATTTGACCCACGCCCATGTCTTCGCGCTTGAGGCGGGGCATCCGCTGACCGCGTCTCTCAGAGCCGAACTGGTGAACATGGGGCGCGAAACGCCGCTTTAGCGCGCGCCCGCCGCGATCTGCGCATAGATGTGCCAAGACGCATGGCCCAGCCACGGCAGCACAACGAACAGCCCCAGCAATCCCAGCAAGACCGCAAGGCCCAACAGCACCGCGATCACAACCGCCCAAGACAGCATCGCGCGCGGATAACGGCGCACATAGCCGACGCTGGTGATGATGGCCGTCACATAATCCACTTCGCGCGCCAGCAGCAGCGGCAGGCCCAACACGCAGATCGCAAAGAACAGTAGCGCGAACAACCCGCCCACAGCGGTGCCAAGGGCGATCATCATCAGCCCGTCCGCGCTCAGGAACACGTCCAGCGACGAGGTGACGTTGACCATCGGCTTCAGCCCCAGAAACAGGGCAAAGATCATGTGACCGAGGAAGAACCAGAACAGCAGCGCGCACATCATCAGCATCGACAGCCACGGGATCTGCCGAGCCCCTTCGGCGCGCAACCGCCCCAGCACCGCGCCCACCGTGGCGGGTTCGCCCGACCCCAGACGGCGCGACACCTCGTAAGTGCCAAGGGCGCAGATCGGCGCCACCAGCGGAAAGCCGAACACCGCCAGCACCAGCCAGAACGTATGCCCCGCCCACAGGGTCAATGCGATCAGCACCCAACCCGCCAGCACCGCCGCCGCCCCTGTCAGCAGGCCGAAGAACGGGCGCGCCCTAAAATCGGTCCAGCCCATGGCAAGGGCGCGGCGCACCAGCCCCTCGATCGGGGCGTGCAGCGGCGGGATACCGGCGGGCAGATCAGGATAGGGGTTGGTGGCGGTCATGCCCTTGCGCCTTTGCCTAACACGGGCGGGCGGCGCGTGGGCCAGTCGGTTGCCTCGTGCCACGCCTGCGCCAGACGCAACAACTGTGCGTCGCTGCCGCGTCGTCCGATCAGTTGCAGGCCCATGGGCAAATCCTCCGAGCCGCCAAAGCCAATGGGCACATTGACCACGGGCAGGCCAATCAGGCTCGCGGCAATCACCACCTCCATCCAGCGGTGATAGGTGTCCATCCCCTGCCCCGCGATCTCGCGCGGCCAGTCCAGTGTCACGTCAAAGGGGAAAAGCTGCGCGCTTGGCAGGGCCAGCACGTCATATTGGTCAAACAGGGTCGCGGCGGTCTTGAACCAGTCGCTGCGGATCAGGCTGGCGCGGTGCACCTCCATCGCCGACAGGGCAAGGCCGCGCGCGACCTCCCAGATGGCAGTATCCTTGAGGTGGTCGCGCCGCGCAGGGTCGGCATAGATGTCACCGAGGCCACCGGCGACCGCCCAGCTACGCAGGGTGATCCACGCCTGCCACAGTGCGTCGCGGTCAAAGGGCGCATCAAGCGGCGTGACGGTCACCCCGATTTCGCCCATCTCGCCAAGGGCGTGTTCGCACAGGTCCAGCACGCCCGCCTCGAACGCGAGGGCCCCGCCCCAGTTTCCCAACCAGCCAAGGTTCAGCACACCCGTCCCGCCCGCCAATTGCGGCAAGGCAGGCGCTTGCGCCACGCCGTGAGGCTGGCGCGGGTCGGGTCCGGCCATGGTGTCGAGCAGCGCGGCCAGATCACGCGGGTTGCGTGCCATCGGCCCGTTGGTGGACAACTGGTGCAGAAAACTGTCGCCCGCCGGTTCTGACGGGACAAGGCCCCAGCTTGGCCGCATCCCGTAGACATTGTTCCAGCCCGCAGGGTTGCGCAGGCTGCCCATCATATCCGATCCGTCCGCCACCGACAGCATACCGCAGGCCAGCGCCACACCCGCCCCGCCTGACGATCCGCCCGCGCTGCGCGCCGTGTTGTAAGGGTTGCGGGTGGGACCGAAGACGGGGTTGATGCTGTGCGATCCCAGACCGAATTCGGGCGTGTTCGTCTTGCCGATAAAGATGGCGCCAGCCGCCCGCAGCCGCGCGATGGAAATGTCGTCCTGCGCCGCCACCTGCCCCGCAAACAATGGCGATCCCATAGAAGTGGGCAAACCCGCGGCATTGGCCAGATCCTTGATCGCCATGGGAATGCCGTGCAGCCAGCCCTTGGAAGGCGCAGCATCGGCCGCTGCGGCCTCGGCCATCAGGGCGTCGGCATCGCGCAGCGACACGATGGCGTTTACCTGCCCGTTGCAGGCGTCGATCCGCGCCAGCGTTTCGGCCATCACATCCTGCGCCGTGATCTCGCCCGCGTCAATGCGGGCACGTAGGGCCAAGGCTCCGTCTTCGATCACAGCGCATTCCTTCTGTCACCGGTGCTGCGCGCACCTGTGTCAGAGTGGACCGTTCGGGCCCGCCAAATCAAGCGTTGTGAGAGGGAAAGGCGGGGCTTAGTCGCCCTGCGCCTCGGCGCGGCTTTTGCCCGATACGTCCATCGCCAGCGTCGCCGCCATGAACCCGTCCAGATCACCGTCCAACACCCCCTTGGTGTCAGAGGTTTCGTAGTTGGTGCGCAGGTCTTTGACCATCTGGTAGGGTTGCAGCACATAGGACCGGATCTGGTTGCCCCAGCCCGCATCGCCCTTGTTCTCGTGCATCTCGTTCACAGCCGCGTTCCGGCGGTCCAGCTCCATCTGGTACAGCCGCGATTTCAGCGCCTTCATGGCGATGTCGCGGTTCTGGTGCTGGGACTTTTCGGAACTGGTGACAACGATGCCCGTGGGCGCGTGGGTGATCCGCACCGCCGAGTCGGTGGTGTTCACGTGCTGGCCACCCGCACCGGAGGACCGGTAGGTGTCGATGCGGATATCGGCGGGGTTCACCTCGATCTCGATATTGTCGTCCACCACCGGATAGACGCCCACGGATGTGAACGAGGTGTGGCGTTTGGCGGCGCTGTCAAAGGGGCTGATGCGCACCAGACGGTGCACGCCGGATTCCGACTTCAGCCAGCCATAGGCGTTGGTGCCGCTGATCTTGTAGGTGGCGGATTTGATCCCCGCCTCTTCGCCCGCGCTTTCGGACTGCAATTCAACCTTATAGCCCTTCTTCTCGGCCCAGCGGACATACATGCGCGCCAGCATCGAGGCCCAGTCGCAGCTTTCCGTGCCGCCGGCGCCCGAGTTGATTTCGAGGAAGGTGTCGTTGCCATCGGCCTCGCCGTCCAGCAGCGCCTCAAGCTCTTTCTGGGCGGCCAGTTCGGCCAGCGCCTTCAGCGCGGCCTCGGCATCGCCGACGACTTCGGCGTCGTCTTCCATTTCGCCCAGTTCGATCAGTTCAATATTGTCCGCCAGATCCTGCGAGATGCGCGAATGCACCTCAAGCGCGTCGACCAGCATCTGGCGGTCGCGCATCAGCTTTTGCGCGGCCTCGGGATTGTCCCACAGGTTCGGGTCCTCGACCCGCGCATTGAATTCCTCAAGGCGGTGCTGGGCCGTTTCGATGTCCAGCCGCTGGGCCAACAGGTCCACCGACTTTTCGATTTCGGCCACAAGGTTCTGGATTTCCGCGCGCATAATTCAACTCATTCTAGGAGTGTTTCGAGATAGCCCAAGCCCAAGGTCGCTACAAGCCGTCTTGCCCCCTGCCCCGTTCAGGCAAGGCGCGCGGCAGGTTCCCCCGCCGCGCCGCTGATGATTAGTACAAACCGCCCGAGCTGAGCGTGCCGAACGTGGCCTTGGGGCCGACAACGGCCTTTTTGCCGGTGGATGTCGTTACCTGACGGCCACCGCCGCCGACTTCCTCGACCAGCGGCAGGTCCGCACCCATGGCAAAACCACCGTCAAAGATCACGTTGAAGGTCGGCAGTTCGCAGTCGCGGAAATATTCGGCAACCACGTTGGCGCCCGACGCACCATCGCTGAGGCGCGAACCGGTAAAGCGGTCGATCTTGATGAAACAGCCACCCTCGGGCACCTCGAACTTGCCGCCGCCGTATTTCTTGATGGCTTCGCTCATGAACGCTTGGAACACAGGGCCGCACATGCCGCCGCCCGACGCACCACGGCCAAGGCTGCGCGGTTGGTCATAGCCGATGTAGCAGCCCGCGACGATGTTGTTGGAAAAGCCGATGAACCACACGTCCTTGGCGTCGTTCGTTGTTCCTGTTTTGCCCGCAATCGGCACCGGCAGCTTGACTGTGCCCGAGGCCGTTCCGCGCTGCACAACGCCTTCCATCATCGACGTGAGCTGATAGGCGGTGATCGGGTCCATGACCCGTTCGCGGTTCGACACCACCTTGGGTGCGAAGGACGGATCAAGGCTCGCCAGTTGGGTGCAGTCGTTGCACACCCGTTCGTCGTGGCGATAGACAGTGCGCCCGAAACGGTCCTGTACGCGGTCAACCAGCGTCGGCTGCACACGCTCGCCCCCGTTGGCAAACATCGCATAGGCCGACACCATCTGGTACAGCGTCGTTTCTTCGGAGCCGAGCGAGTTGGCAAGGAACGGACCCATATCCTCGTAAACGCCAAAGCGTTCGGCATAGTCGGCCACAATGTCCATCCCCACCTCTTCGGCAAGACGGATCGTCATCAGGTTCCGCGACCGTTCGATCCCTGTGCGCAGGGGCGTCGGGCCATAGAACTTGTTGGACGAGTTACGCGGACGCCAAAGGCCTTGGGGCGTGTTAATCTCGATCGGTGCGTCCACGACGATTGTGGCGGGGGTGTACCCGCTGTCCAGCGCGGCGGCATAGACGAAGGGTTTGAACGACGAACCGGGCTGGCGTTTGGCTTGGGTGGCGCGGTTGAACACCGAATGCTGATAGCTGAAACCACCCTGCATCGCGATCACGCGGCCTGTGTTCACGTCCATTGCCACGAAACCGCCCTGCGCCGCTGGTACCTGACGCAGCGACCAGCGGATGAACGAACCGTCGGAATCCGCCGTCATGGCGCGCACCATGACCACGTCGCCGACTTCGAAATTGTCAAAAAAGTTGCCCTTGAGCCATTTGATGTCTTCACGCGGGACCACGGGCGCGGGTTCGTCCTCGGTCCAGCCTTCGATGCCGACGCGCAATTCCTGATCGCCCACCTCAAGCACAACGGCGGGACGCCAGACGCCATTCAGGTCCACGTCACGCGGCAGCGGCATGTTGGCCAGCACGTCAGCCCAGTTGTCCATGTCTTCGGCGGCAATTTTCTTGCCTGTACCGCGCCATGTGCCGGAATTACGGTCGAATTTCTCAAGCTCGCGGCGCAACGCCTCGGCGGCGACAGGCTGCATCTCGGCGTCGATGGTAGCGCGCACGGTGTAACCACCGGTAAAGAACTCGCCCTCACCGAAGTTGTTGCTCAGCTGGCGGCGGATTTCGTCGGTGAAATAGTCGCGCGGGGGCAGTTCCTGTTTAAAGCTGCCGAAGTCGCCATTCTGCACCGACCGCAGCGGCATCGCACGCTCGGTCTCATAGACTGCCGCGTCGATATAGCCGTTCTCGTGCATCTCTTTCAGCACGAAGTTCCGGCGCGCCAGCAAGCGGTCCTTGCGGCGCACGGGGTGATAATCGGACGGCGCTTTGGGCAGCGACGCAAGGAAGGCCGCCTCGTGCGGGGCCAGTTCGCTCAGCGTCTTGTTGAAATAGGTCTGACTCGCCGCAGCCACGCCATAGGAGTTCTGACCGAGGAAAATCTCGTTCAGGTACAATTCGAGGATCTTTTCCTTGCTCAGCGCCTCTTCGACGCGGGCGGCAAGGATGATTTCCTTGATCTTGCGTTCGGCCTGACGGTCGCCGGACAGCAGGAAATTCTTCATTACCTGCTGGGTGATGGTCGAGGCACCGCGCACGTCGCGGCCACGGGATTTCACCGCATCCACAGCCGCCGCCGCGATACCGCGCAGGTCGTAGCCTTCGTGGGTGTAGAAATTCTTGTCCTCGGCGCTGATGAACGCCTGTTTGACCAGCGGAGGGATCGTATCGGCGGGCGCGAACAGGCGGCGTTCCTGCGCGAATTCGTCGATGATCTGCCCCTCGCCGGAATAGATGCGGCTGATCGTGGGCGGCTGGTACTGGGCCAGCGACTCGTGGCTGGGCAGGTCGCGCCCGTACATCCAGAAAATCGCACCGATGGACAACGCCACCATGGCGATCCCCATTGTGACCGTCGTGAAAATCCCGCCGAAGAAGGACAAAATGAACCGAAGCATGACCGCCCGCACCTGTTTTAGAAAGGTTGCTTTATAGGTGGGGTATACGCGAGGCCGCAGACAGGGTCAAAAGCCATCTAAGGCGCGATCCCGCCGATGTGATCACCGACGCAGCGTCGCATCCCTGCCCCATGGGCGGGTTTGGCGGTTACTGGCGCACCAACGGCTGCATCGCCAGATCGGCGTCTCGCCATTGCAGGATGCCGTTTGCCAGCGCCTCGACCATGACCGCGCGCCAGATCGGGTCGCGCAGGTTGGCCAGATCGCGTTTGTCCGACAGGAACCCCACCTCGACCAGAACCGACGGGATATCGGCGCTTTTCAGCACCGAAAAAGATGCCTCGCGGCGCGGGCGCTTGTTCATCGGGCCACCGGCGGTTTTCATCGCTTCGATCAGCGTTCTGGCCAGTGTCTGCGTGCGTGGCATGGTTTCGGCGCGCGCAAGGTCCATCAGGACCGAGGCGACCTGATCGTCCGTTCCGCTCAGGTCCACGCCCGCGATAATGTCGGACCGGTCATGTTGTGCCGCCAGTTGCGCCGATGCGGCATCGCTTGCCTCGTCCGACAGGGTATAGACTGTGGCCCCCCGCGCCTGCCCTGCGCTGAGCGCATCGGCATGCAACGAGACGAACGCATCCGCCCCCGCCTGGTGCGCCATTGCCACCCGTCCGGTCAGCGACACGAACTCGTCGCGGTCGCGGGTCATCACCACCTCGACCCCGCCCGCACGGTGCAGCGCATCCCGCAGGGCCAGACCGATTCCCAGCATCAGGTCTTTTTCCGTGGTGCTGTCACGCACCGCACCGGGATCGACGCCGCCATGGCCCGGATCAATCACGACGACAAAACTGTCGTCCTTTACGACCACCGGCGGGGCCGCTGCCTGCACACCCCAAGACGGATCAACGGGCGCGCCTGTGCGGGTGGCAAAGGCGTCGGCCTCGACCTCTTCCAGCTTGATTTCCAGCACCGCACTGCCCGTGGCCGCATCGACAGGCATCCCGATCTCGACCGGAAGCATCGGGGTTTCAAGGTCGGCCACAAAGCGCGACCAGCCGGGTTTGAAGGTGCCGAAACGCGGGTTGGACAGGGCCGTGGCCTTGCCCAGCAGGCTGTCCCGCGACAGGCCGGTGAAATCGACCTCGCGGAAATCGACCACAAGGCGCGCGGGCGCATCAAGGACAAAGACACGGAACGGCACCCCTTGGGACAGGGCCAGTGTCAGCGTGGTGGTGCCGAACCACCCCTCGTGCACGCCGCTGCGGTCGGGATCGACACGGGCCAGCCCCGACAGGTCTTGGGCCGCCGCCGAGGTGATGGCGACAAGCCAGATCGAAACCGCAAGAAAGATCGCCCGCATAGCTGTGCCCGCTTTTTTCACCAGTCTAGGGCAAAGTGCTGCGCAGGTGAATCCCCCTAACGCCGCGCCTGCATGAATTTGGTCAGACGCTCCAACCCTTCGGCAATGTCGGCGGTGCTGCGCGCATAGGAAAAGCGCAAGGTCTTATGCCCGCGCACGGGGTCGAAATCGAGCCCCGGTGTCACAGCCACCCCTGCCTCGTCCAGAATCTCGCGGGCAAGGACGCGCGAATCCTCGGTCAGGTCTGACACGTCCGCATAGACATAGAATGCGCCGTCCGGCGGCGCGATCCGGTCAAAGCCTGCGCGCGGCAACCCATCCAGCATCAGCGCACGATTGGCGCGGTATACATCCATATTGGCCTGCAATTCATCATGCGCGTCCATGGCGGCAAGGGCAGCCACCTGACTGGCATGGGGCGCACAGATGAACATGTTCTGCGCAAGCCGTTCAACCGCACGCACATGATCGGGCGGCACCACCATCCATCCGATGCGCCAGCCCGTCATCGAGAAATATTTGGAGAAGGAATTGATGACATAGACGTCATCGCTGACCTCCAGCGCGGTCACCGCCTTCGCCTCGTATTCGATGCCGTGATAAATCTCGTCGCTGATAAAGCTCGCCCCCGCCCCTTGGGTCGCGTGGATCAGGTCGGACATGGCGGTGTGATCCAGCATGGTGCCCGAGGGATTCGCGGGCGACGCCACCAGCAGCCCCGCCAGATCGAGCCCTGCAATGTCGGCAGGCACGGGTTGCAAGCGGTTGGAATCGGAGGTGGGCAGATCGACCGGCTCGAACCCCAAGGCGCGCAGGATCTGGCGATAGCTCGGATAGCCCGGCGCGCCGATGCCGACGCGGTCGCCACTGTCAAACAACGCGTTAAAGGCAAGAAGGAAACCGCCCGACGCGCCCGAGGTCACCACCACCCGTTCGGGATCAAGATCGACGTTGTACCACTCGCCATAAAGGCGCGCGATGCGGGCGCGCAAAGCAGGCAGACCCAGTGCCACCGTATAGCCAAGCGGTCCTTCGGCCATGGCCGCATTCAGGGCGCGGATCGCGGCCTGCGGTGCACCAGTACCGGGCTGGCCAACTTCCATGTGGATGATGTGGCGTCCGGCCTCTTCGGCGGCGCGTGCGGCCTCCATCACGTCCATCACAATAAAGGCATCGACGTCACTGCGTCTTGAGGTTCGCATGGGGTCTCCTATGATCGCTGCCATGACCTTTCATACCTATGCGCGTCTGGCGTCAACATATGTACTTGGACTGATTGTCGCTGTGGCGCTGGCGCTGCCTGCGCGGGCGGCATCGCTGCTGCGCGATGCGGATATGGAATATGCGCTGGCCCAAGTCGCCGCCCCTGTGCTGAGCGCGGCGGGTCTGAGCGCGGGGCGTACCAAGATACTGGTTGTCGATGACGGGTCGCTGAACGCTTTTGTGGTGGGCAATGACGCGATCTATATCCACTCGGGGCTGATCGGGCGGATGGAGAATGCCGCGATGCTGCAAGCGGTCATCGCGCACGAGGCCGCGCATATCGCCAACGGCCACATCACGCGCCGCATGACCAATATGAAAAGTGCGCGCACCGCTGCCGGACTGGGCATGGCACTGGCCGTGGTTGCCGCCGCTGCGGGCGGGGGCGAGGCCGCTGGCGCGCTGGCCGTGGGGTCGCAAAGTGCTGCGATGCGCGCCTTCTTGACCCATACACGGGCCGAGGAAACCTCGGCCGATCAGGCCGGTGCACGCTATCTGCGCAGCGCGGGCATTCCGCTGTCGGGCATGGTGCAGGTGTTCCAACTGTTTCGCGGTCAGGAAGTTCTGTCTGCCGCGCGTCAGGATCCTTACGTGCGCTCGCACCCGCTGAGCCGTGACCGGCTGCGCACCATTGAAGGCTATGCCGCGGCTTACGGCGACACGAAAAGCGCCAATGCGGCGACGTGGGATTACTGGTTCACCCGCGCCAAGGGCAAGCTGACCGCCTATCAGCGCCGGCCAACCTGGACGCTGAACCGGTTGGGCGAGACCGGTTACGCCGATGTGCGCCTGATGCGCGAGGCGATGGCGCGGCACCGCAATTCGCAGACCAAACAGGCGCTGAACGCGATCAATCAGGCCATTGCGATGCGCCCCAGCGATCCGTTCTATTACGACCTCAAAGGACAGATCCTGATGGAGACGCGGCAATTCCAAGCCTCGGCCAATGCCCATGCGCGCGCCGTGCAGTTGCGCCCACGCGACGGGCTGTTGCAGGCGGGATATGGCCGTGCGCTGCTGGCCAGCGGCAATGTAAGCGCCGCCCTGCCCGCTCTGGAACGTGCCCGCGCCATCGATTTCCGCGACGGGTCCATGCTGCGCGATCTGTCGGTGGCCTATGCGCGGTCCGGCAATACCGGCATGGCCGCGCTGATCACCGCCGAACGCTATGCCCTGCGCGGCAGTCTGGAAGACGCGGGCATTCACGCAAAACGGGCCACGGGGCTGCTGCCCGAAGGCTCTGGCCCTTGGCAACGGGCGCATGATGTGCTCCTTGCGTCCGAGCGCCTGAAAAAATCCAAAAAACGGAGATAACCCGATGTTTCGCACCCTCGCCGCCACGTCCCTTCTGGCGCTTGGCCTTGCCCTGCCCGCGCAGGCCTTTGACCTGACCCAGATGAGCGATGAGCAACGCAAAATCTTCCGCGAGGAAGTGCGCAGCTATCTGATGGACAACCCGCAAGTCATCATGGAAGCGGTCGCCGTTCTGGAACAGCGCGAACAGGCCGCGCAGGAAGAGGCTGATGCGAACCTTGTGGTGAACAATGCCGACGAGATTTTCGACGACGGCTACAGCTTTGTCGGCGGTAATCCGGACGGGGACATCACGCTGGTCGAGTTCCTTGACTACCGCTGCGGCTATTGCAAGCGCGCCCATGGCGAGGTGGCCAAACTGCTGGAAACCGACGGTAATATTCGCCTGATCGTCAAGGAGTTCCCGATCTTGGGAGAGCAGTCGCTGCTGGCCTCGCGCTTTGCCATTGCCACAAAACAGGTGGCGGGCGATGCGGCCTATAAAGGGCTGAACGACGCGCTGATGGCGATGAACGGCGATGTGACTCTGCGCAGCCTGAAACGGATGGGCGCGACATTCGGACTGGATGTGGATGCGATTGAGGCGGCGATGGACAGCGAGGCCGTCACCGAAGAGATCCGCCGCACCCGCGCCCTTGCGCAGCGCTTGCAGATCACCGGCACGCCGACTTTCGTGATGAAGGACGAGTTGCTGCGCGGCTATCTGCCCTATGACCAGATGCAGGCACTGGTCGAGGAAAAACGCGGGTAAGGGTGTTCGGGCTGAGGGCTTTGGCCTTTTAGTTTCGCCGCGCTGGCGCTGCGGCGACCGACCGGGGGCGCTGCCCCCGGACCCCCGCAGTATTTTTGGCCAAAAGAATTTAGTGTGATGCGGGGGAGCCGCGCGCGTTATTCGGCGGCTTGAGCCTCGGCTGCGGCGGCGGCGTCGATTTCGGCGGCTTTCTTTTCCACCTGTTCGACGATGTGATCGACCATGCTGGCATTGTCCTGTTTATGGCTTTGCTTGCCCGCAAGATAGACCATGCCGTGCCCTGCCCCGCCGCCGGTAAAGCCGACATCGGTCATCAGCGCCTCGCCCGGGCCATTCACGACGCAGCCGATGATCGAGAGGGACATGGGCGTTTTGATATGGGCGAGCCGTTCTTCGAGGGTTTCGACCGTCTTGATCACGTCAAAGCCCTGCCGCGCGCAGGACGGACAAGAGATGATGTTCACGCCGCGATGGCGCAGGCCGAGGGACTTCAGGATTTCATAGCCGACTTTCACCTCTTCCACCGGATCGGCGGAGAGGGAGACGCGGATCGTGTCGCCGATGCCCATCCACAGAAGCTGTCCCAGACCGATGGCGGATTTGATGGTGCCGGAGGTCAGCCCGCCTGCCTCGGTGATGCCGAGGTGGATCGGGGCGTCCGTCGCGTCAGCCAGTTGCTGGTAGGCGGCGGCGGCCATGAAGACATCGGATGCTTTGCAGCTAATCTTGAATTCGTGGAAATCGTTGTCCTGCAGGATCTTGATATGGTCGAGACCGGATTCCACCATCGCGTCGGGGGTCGGCTCGCCGTATTTGTCCAGCAGGTGTTTTTCGAGGCTACCGGCATTCACGCCGATACGGATCGAGCAGTTGTTGTCGCGTGCCGCCTTGATCACATCCTTGATCCGGCGTTCGTCCCCGATATTGCCGGGGTTGATGCGCAGGCAGGCCGCGCCGGCCTCGGCCGCTTCGATCCCGCGTTTGTAGTGAAAGTGGATGTCGGCAACCAGCGGCACGGGGCTTTCGCGCACGATCTGCTTCATTGCCTTGGCACTGTCTTCGTCCGGGACCGAGACGCGCACGATATCCGCGCCCGCCTCGGCAGCGGCCTGTACCTGTGCAATTGTAGCAGCGGCATCCGTGGTCAGCGTGTTGGTCATCGTCTGCACCGTGATCGGCGCATCGCCCCCCACTGGCACGTTGCCCACCATGATCTGGCGGCTTTTACGACGGTAGATGTTCCGCCACGGGCGGATGTGGTTCAGGGACATATCGATGGCCTTTGCGACGGGTGCCAGTTGTCACACACCTAGTCAGCCACGCAACGCGCGGCAAGGCCCGGCACAGGTTTTGGCGGTCTTATTCGGTGGGTTGCGCGACGGCGGCGGCCTTGGCCTCGGCATAGCGGACCAGACCTTCGTCGGTCGACACTTCGACCGGCAGGTAGGTTTCCTGAAGGCCCGCGATTTCCAGCGGCAGGTTCGAGGTCACGGCGCCGGTCTTTCCGACGGGGCCATAGAACTTGTCGTTCATCGCGAAATAGATCGCGCCGCTTTCGCCGGTACGCAGGGTCGGTGCCTCTTCGGTCAGAGGGGCCTGCCATGTGTCACCAGGCTGCATTGTCGCCTCGAAGATGACAGTGCCATCGGCGGCGCGCACACGCACCCACGATGGGCGCACGGCAACCATGGTCAGCGCCTCGGCAGGGGTTTCAACCACCTGCGGCACGCTGGGTGTGTTCAGCGCCGGCGCGGCAGAGGCCAGAAGGCTGGGCGCGGCGTCGGTTTCGGGTGCGGTGAACGTGCCCACATTGCGCGGATCAAGCGTTGCGATTGGCGCGTCACGGGCGACCAGCACTGGCACGTCGAGTGCTTGCGGGCGGTAAAGACGATCCAGCGCATCGGCGCGCGGTGTCTGCACATCGGGGCCCAGCACGGATTCAACCGGCGCGGCACCGTTCAGCGGGTCAAGGTCGGACAGAACAACCGGCGTCTGGTCCACAGGGGCCACTTGCACGCGTTGCACTTCCTGAAGGATCGCATAACCGCCAAAGCCCAAGCCGCCGATCAGCGCCAGCAAAACGAGTGTCGAGCCGATTGCGCGAGGTTCGATGCTGGACCACATCGCCTCGCCCGCGGGGGCGAAGGGGGTGGCGGGTGCGGAAAAGATATCGCCTGCGGGACGACGGGAAAGGCGTTCCTCGCGGCTGGTTTTCTTGACCACCGATGCTTCGGCAGACATGCCGTGGGCCACGGAAAATCCGCTTTCGGCGCAGAAACCGGCGAAGGCGCGGTCGGGGTCCATGTTCAGATAGCGAGCGTAGGACCGCACATAGCCCGCGATGAAACCGGGTGTATCAAAGGCATTGGGATCGCAGGCCTCAATGGCGGCAATATAGCTCGCCTTGATGCGCAACTCGCGCTGTACGTCCAACAGGGATTTGCCAAGGGTCGCACGTTCGCCGCGCATGATATCCCCAAGACGCAGATCAAAGTCGTCAAAACCCTTGGGTTCAACGATTTCCTTGTCCTTCGTATTGGCGGATTTGCGCCCTATCATGCCCCTGCCCCATCGTAGTCATCGCGTTAACGAACCTGTCCCACACGATTCGTCTCACGGCTCTTGTTTAACAGACTTTAACACATGGCAACGCCAATTGCGAATTTAAGTAAACTACCCCGCATCCTCGGCGCGATTCAGCGCACAATGCGACCACAGATTGTCCATTGCGGAAACCAGTGCATCTATTTCACGCGGACCGTGAACGGGCGACGGGGTAAAGCGCAACCGCTCTGTGCCGCGCGGCACGGTGGGGAAGTTGATGGGCTGCACGTAGATGCCGTGCTGTTCCAGCAGCATGTCGCTGAGGATCTTGGTGTGCACGGGGTTGCCCACCATGACAGGCACGATGTGGCTGCCGTGATCGATGATCGGCAGGCCCATGCCCTTCAGCCGCAGCTTGAGCGCCTTGGCCTGTGCCTGATGGTCCGCCCGCAGATTTTCAGCCGTTTTCAGGAACTTGACCGACGCCGCCGCACCAGCTGCAATGGCGGGTGGCAAGGATGTGGTAAAGATGAAACCGGGCGCGTAGGAGCGTACCGCGTCGCACATCTTGGCCGACGCGGCGATGTAGCCACCCATCACGCCATAGGCCTTGGCGAGCGTGCCGTTGATGATGTCGATCCGGTCCATCAGACCGTCGCGTTCACAAACACCGCCACCGCGTGGACCGTACATGCCCACGGCATGCACTTCGTCAATATAGGTTAACGCGCCGAATTCATCTGCCAGATCGCAGATTTCCTCAATCGGGCCGAAATCGCCGTCCATGGAATAGATCGACTCGAAAGCAATCAATTTGGGCGCGGCAGGATCATCCGCCTCAAGCAATTCGCGCAGGTGTTCCACGTCATTGTGACGGAACACGCGTTTCGCCCCACCATTGCGGCGCACCCCTTCGATCATCGACGCGTGGTTCAGCGCGTCCGAATAGATGATCAGCCCCGGAAACAGTTTGGGCAACGTCGAAAGGGTCGCATCATTGGCAATATAGGCACTGGTGAACAACAGCGCGGCTTCCTTGCCGTGCAGGTCCGACAGTTCTGCCTCAAGCTGTTTGTGGTAAACGGTTGTGCCGGAAATGTTGCGCGTGCCGCCAGAACCGGCACCGGTCGCATCAATCGCCTCGTGCATCGCCGCCAGCACCACAGGGTTCTGCCCCATGCCAAGATAGTCGTTGCCACACCACACCGTGATCGGCGCCTGAGAGCCGTCAGGGCG
The DNA here is from genome assembly GCF_059882455.1 of Tateyamaria sp. 7Alg 36. NCBI lineage: Bacteria > Pseudomonadati > Pseudomonadota > Alphaproteobacteria > Rhodobacterales > Roseobacteraceae > Tateyamaria > Tateyamaria sp. 7Alg 36. Next base: position 731,597 of record NZ_CM187613.1, read on the forward strand.
GGTCCAGACCGCGTGCGGAAACTGACCTTTCTGACGTTCGATATCAATAAACGTACGATAGCGCCCTTCGTCATGAAGGCGCTGCAGGGCATCATCCAATTTGGCTGTGTAATCCACACGAGGCTCCATCTTGGTCAGTGTTCACGCCAAACCTTTGACGCGTCGATTTAAAATTGCACTTTAGAACGAATATAGACTGTCGCCGCTGCCTTCAATGCTAAACCCTCGGGCGTCATGTCGCAGGTGGGCAATTCCTGACCCCGCGCTCTTGCGCGCGTTCGGCTGCGCTCTGGACACGCCTGCGCGCGCCGCTACTGTGCCAGAAAAACGCGACAATCAGGAGCTTCCGATGACCCTCGACGCCGTTCTCTCCCGCATCGACACCGACCTGCCACAGGCAACCGAGCGGTTGCTCGACCTGCTGCGCATCCCGTCGATTTCGACCGATCCCGCCTATAAGGCCGATTGTGACAAGGCCGCCGACTGGCTGGTGGCGGACCTGCAAAGCATTGGCGTGAAGGCAGAAAAACGCCCCACCCCCGGCCATCCGATGGTGGTGGGTCATGTGGGCGAAGATGCGGATACCGATGGCCCGCACCTGCTGTTTTACGGCCATTACGATGTGCAGCCCGTTGATCCGCTGAACCTGTGGGACCGCGACCCGTTCGACCCGCAGATCGAGGACACCCCCGCAGGGCGCGTGATCCGCGGGCGCGGGTCTTCGGATGACAAGGGGCAGTTGATGACCTTTGTCGAAGCCTGCCGCGCTTGGAAGGCCGAACATGGCACCCTGCCCTGCCGCATCACTTTCTTCTTCGAGGGCGAAGAAGAAAGCGGCTCGCCTTCGCTGGTGCCCTTTATGAACGACAACGCGGAAGAGTTGAAATCCGACATCGCGCTGATCTGCGACACCGGCCTGTTCGAATCGCGTGTTCCGGCCATTGTCACCATGCTGCGCGGCCTTGTGGGTGAAGAGATCACAATCACCGCCGCGAACAAGGATTTGCACTCCGGCATGTTCGGCGGCATCGCAATGAACCCGATCCGCGTGTTGACCAAAATCCTCGGCAATCTGCACGACGACACAGGGCGCGTGACCGTGCCCGACTTCTATGACGGCGTGCCCGAACTGCCCGACACGATCGAGGCACAGTGGCAGGGCCTTGCCTTTGACCACGCCAAATTCCTCGGCGACGTAGATCTGTCGGTTCCCGCAGGCGAACAGGACCGGACCCCGATTGAAATGATCTGGTCCCGCCCAACGGCGGATGTGAACGGAATCTGGGGCGGTTATACAGGCGCCGGTTTCAAAACCGTGCTGCCTAGCGAAGCCCACGCCAAAGTGTCTTTCCGCCTCGTCGGCGATCAGAACCCGCACAAGATTCGCGAAAACTTCCGCAAAATGGTGACCGACGCCCTGCCCGCGGACTGCACTGCCACCTTCCACGCCCATGGCGCAGGCGCGGCTTCCATCACCGAAACCACCGATCCGGCCTTCGAACAGGCGCGCGCCGCGCTCAGCGACGAATGGAATATTCCGGCGGCTTATGTGGGCTGCGGCGGCTCCATCCCGATTGCAGGGCATTTCCAGCATATCCTCGGCACCACACCCATGCTGGTCGGCTTTGGCCGCGACGACGATCAAATCCACTCGCCCAACGAAAAATACGATCTGGAAAGCTTCCACAAAGGCATCCGTAGCTGGGCGCGCATCCTTGATGCGCTGACCTGACCACCCCTGCCCGTCTTTGGGTGACAAATACCTCGGGGGTGCGGGGGCTGGCCCCCGCTCCTCCCCCTTGAAGATCAGGAACAGACATGGCGCATTTCACCACCAAGGACGCAACCACCATCGCCTATGACATCGCAGGCGACGGCCCGCCGGTGCTGATGCTGCACGGTTTTCCGCAAAACCGCGCCATGTGGCACGCAATTGCCCCCGCCCTGAGCGACCGTTTCACCGTCATCACCGCCGATCTGCGCGGCTATGGCGACAGCAGCAAACCCGACAGGATGGAGGAGATGAGCTTTCGCAACATGGCGCAGGACCAGTACGAACTCATGCAGCATTTAGGCTTCGATCAGTTCCATCTGGTGGGCCATGATCGCGGCGCGCGCACTGCGCACCGGCTTGCGCTGGATCATACGGAGTCGGTTTTATCGCTGTGCCTGATGGATATCATCCCAACGCATCTGTTGCTTGATGACCTGTCCAAAGAAGTGGCGCGCGCCTATTATCACTGGTTCTTTCTGGCTCAGTCCGCGCCCTTCCCCGAAACCCTGATCGGCCACGATCCTGACGCCTATTTCACCGCCTGCCTTGCTGGTTGGGGCGGCGATATGGACCGGTTCGATGCGACCGCCCTTGATGCCTACCGCACCGCGTGGCGCGATCCAGCTTGCATCGCGGCGATGTGCAACGATTACCGCGCCGCGATTGATGTAGATTTTGCCCTAGACGCGCAGGATTTGCCCCGCCGTCTGGACATGCCCGCGCTGGTGCTGTTCGGCGCGGACGGGATCATGGGACAAGCCTATGACGTGGGCGCGACATGGGCCGACCGCCTGTCAAATTTGCGCGCCCAAGGCCTACCAAGCGGTCATTTCTTTCCCGATACGCATCCGTATGATACTATTAGAGCACTGAACGACTTTTTACCTAAACCATAATCTTCAAATAAATTAAGGATCGATATGTCTATATTTCCAATGCCAGTCGAGGAGCAAGTCGACGAAATCATCTCGGAACTCGATCATATATTCGGCACACCATCACCATTTAACGCCTCTACAGGGCGGCAAATTCTGATCGTTCGCCAGGCCATTTACTTCTCTGCAGGTTATTCAAATAGCGGCGCAGCAGATGCACAAGGGTATGTGCGCCTTGCGGGCGATCCGTCACCAAGTTCAGACGTAACAAACGGCTACATCCGTTTTGTGCCAAGGTCAGAGATCAGAACACCCAACTACAGTATCGAGCGAAAACAGATCAATATTTGGGTGGATCAGGCCTACATCAATCTGACGCTCGCACAATTAGAACATTCACAACGCTATCTTTGGGTCGGTTTCTTTGGCAACCACACTTACGGCGATCTACATTCGACGCCCTGAACCCGTCTGAAGGCGTGCGCGTGCCTTAAATCACGCCCACAAACCGCTCCGGCAGCACGTATTGCGTGCCGTAATCGGGGCGGTCGAAGTGGTAAAAACCGGTCTCACCGCGCGGTTTGAACGTGCGGCGCATTTTGCGGCGTAGCGGGCGCATGTCGAAACCTTCGACCATCTCCAGCTTGGCAAAGGCCTCGAAAACCGCGCGATCCTCGCCCCGAGCCTCGGCAAACCAGTGGCGGCCAATGGCGGCCTCTTTCACGCTGGCATTCACATCTGCGGTTACCTGATTGCGGTGGTCCATCACGCCCACATAGGCCGGAAAATCGCAGAACTTCAGGTGCATGAGGTACAGATCATCCGGTGCGAACAGCTTGTCATCTTGGGTGAAATGCCCGCCCCGCGAAATCTTGACGGGGGTCGAGACGATGCAGGGTTTGGAATAGTGCGGCGCGGGGCGCACATGGCGGCGCGGGCCAATGATCTGGTCCTCGATTGCCGCATCCTCGATATCGATGCGGTGGATCACCTCTAGGCCCAAGGGCGTCAGAACCCGCCCCTGTGGCGCATCCTCCAGCAGGTCCAGCACCGTGCCGCCCGCATCAGGGTCGCGCACCACCAGTTCGTCCACATCGCCCACGATGACGTGCTTGTAATAGCGGCGCAAACCGCCCACGATATTGTTCAGCAAGCCCCAACGTTTAACGTCGAAATTCTTGTGCGGATCGCCCGGAATCCCGATGATATTACAGCCCGCCGCCATCTCGGCCACCTGCGCGCCACGACCGTGGTTGACGATGTAACAATTCTCGCGCCCCAGCATGCCACCGTAGTGGCGCAGCCACGCCTTGAGAAAAAACGCGTCATCGCGCACCATGGTAACGGCGGCCACTGTCTGCATCTGATAAAGCCCTGCTCGGAGATTGGTTTTTCGGTATTCTACCGCATTGACCCCGACAAGAGAACGTTAATTTCATCAAAAGGCGTGCCATGGCCCTTCCCCAAGACTTCGCCCGAACCGGCCTGACGATCCTGCGCAAGGGCGACACTCCGATCAAGCGCTATCAGGTTCTGGGGGAACGGTCCTCGGGGACGAACTTTGTCAAACGCTTGCTGGGCCGCAACAGCGCGCTGTCACCAAGCGAGGCTCTGGGCTGGAAACACGGCGCGCCTCATATGCTGGCCGTGCCCCATGACATGGCGGTGATCTGCGTTGTGCGCCGTGCGGACACATGGGCGCGGTCCATGTTCGACAAGCCGTGGCACACCACGCCAGAAATGCAGGCACTGGAGTTTTCCGATTTCATCCGCGCGCCATGGACCACGATCATCGACCGCCCGCGCTACTTCAAAGGGCTGGTGCCTGCGGGCAGTGTAGGCGCACCGCTGCAACAGGATCGCCATCCGGCGTCCGGCGGGCGATTTGCCGATCTGTTCATGCTGCGCCGGTTCAAGCTGGATCAGCTGATCGGCATCACGGGGCGGCAGTGTACCAGCGTCTTTTTACGGGTGGAGGATGTGCAGGCCGCGCCCGAGGCGACGTTGGATGCGATCCTGCAAGGGCTCGACATGCCCGCGCGCACAGCGCCCTACCGCCCTGTGGTGAAACGGCTGGGGGCCAAGTTCAAACCGGCGATCACCAACCGCCCCCCCGCCCCTGACGGGTGGAGCGATGCGGACTGGGACTATCTGAAATCGCGGATTGATCCGGCGCAGGAATCGGCCTTGGGCTACAGCTATTAACGCTATGCGCAGTGATCATTCCAAAGGGGGGAAAGTGGCGCGGTTGACGGGGCTCGAACCCGCGACCCCCGGCGTGACAGGCCGGTACTCTAACCAACTGAGCTACAACCGCGCGTGAGCGGCGGAATAGAATGCAACGGCGCGGGCGTCAACGGCTTTTCGCGCCCAAATCCCGAGTTTCGCAGAAATTAATTATTTGCCCCCATGAGCGGGTGAGAGGTGGGAGCGTCGCGTCGGGGAAATGAAAAAGCCGCCCCCGAAATCGGGAGCGGCTTTTTATGCAGCAGTGGCGCGGTTGACGGGGCTCGAACCCGCGACCCCCGGCGTGACAGGCCGGTACTCTAACCAACTGAGCTACAACCGCCCGCTGCGTTTGGTGGTCATATGTTTTGCGCCCTGCCCCGTCAAGCGCGGTTTTGCGAAGTTTTCGATGATTTTTCACCGAAGGCGTTTTTGTGCGTGGGATGGGCCGTAGAATAAGGGCGTTTGATGTGGATCGTGCCGTGGGATTTTTGATGCGGCGGCAGTGCGCGCGCCCTGCGTGTCTATGAGTTGCGTCCAGATCGGGGAATCACATTCTCGGCACACGATGGTTTAGACGAGCCACTATTTGCGACTCACAAAATCAAAACCGGCAGGGGGAGAATGGTGGGTCGTGAGAGGCTCGAACTCCCGACATCTTCGGTGTAAACGAAGCGCTCTACCAACTGAGCTAACGACCCGATGAGCGCTCTCATAGCTAAGGTCACGGGGACGTTCAAGCCCCTTCGGACAGACAATTTTGGTTGCGGCCAGAAAGGTGGTAAACGTTGCCCTGCCCGCCGGGCAATTCGGTGAAAGCCTCGAGCGGCAGGCCCAATGCATGACAGCGCAGCATGCGCGAGGTGATGCCGTGGGTCACGATGACCGAGGGGCCGGTCAGGTCCGCCAGAAACGCTCCTGCGCGCGTGTAAAGCGCCTCAAGCCCTTCGCCCTCGGGGGCGTGGTCATACCATGTTAGGTCGGCGTCGTTTTCGAACAGGTGCGGTGCTTCGGCAGCGATGGTGCTGCGGCTTTGCCCTGTCCACTTTCCCATGCCGATTTCGACAAGACGGATATCAAAGCGCACGTCGGAGATACGCGGGCCAAGGGCATGGGTCGCGGTCGCCTTGGCACGGCCCAAGGGGCTGCTGAATAAGTCCCAGCCATCAATGCCGAACTGCGCGAGCAACCGTCCCTGTGCCTTGGCCTGTGCCTCGCCCTTGTCAGTCAGCGGGCTATCCAAAGCGCCTTGCATGCGCCCTACGCGATTCCATTCGGTTTCGCCGTGGCGGAGGATCAGAAGGTCGGGATATGTCATGGGCAATCGCTACGCCGGACGGCGCGCCGGCGCAAGATGCGGGTGCGCCCTGCCCGTTTGATTAGATTGGCGGTGCCATTCGACCACTGACACCTGCGTCGCAGTTGAGGTGATAAGGAATTTGCCCCCCTGACCCAGAGCACCGCCGCAGGCGGTGCGCGCCGGTCAAGCCTCGCCGCTAGGCACAATGGCCGAAACAATCACGAAGGGGGGAGGATGGTGGGTGATAAGGGATTTGAACCCCTGACATCTTCGATGTGAACGAAGCGCTCTACCACTGAGCTAATCACCCAAAGTGGGCGCGTCTTAGCGGGGCGTGCGGGCGCTGGCAAGAGGTGCAGCGCCCGAAAATGTCATTCTGCCGCAGATACCATGGATGCGTCGGTCTCATCCTCGATATCTTTGGGGTCGGGATGCGCCACGGCGGTGGGCAGATCCTTGGTCTGGCGGATGCGGGCCACCAGCACTTTGCCCACGGGGCGTTTCTTTTCGCGGGTCACCTTGATCTTGCCCATCGGCTCAAGGTTCAACTCGCGCGCGTCCTGCAAGGCAGAGCCGAGCACTGCCAGCGTCGCCTCGATGATCGGCTTGACGTCTTTCTTCTTCATGCCGGATTTCTCAACCACGGCGTTGATCAATTCCGGTTTGCGCATCATCGGGCCAACAACAACCGGCTTGGGGCTGTCGGTCACAACGGCGGGCGCGGGTTTGGGCGCCGCAGCGGCGGTGGATGCCTTGCTGGCCGCCGATTTCGCGGTGGATTTCGGCGCAGTTGTCTTGGTCTTGCGCGTGGATGTGGATTTGGTGGTCGAAGTTGCCATCTCTGCCTCTTATTTTTCTATTGGCCCCCGTTTAGCGGATTTTGCAGGAAAAATCTACGTCTCAGCAGCAATTGGGTAAATAAGATGCGCCGCGCGCCTTTGTGGCAAGCGTGTGAAACGGCAGGTCAGGCACGGCGATGCGGCAATCATCGCCGCAACAAAAAACGCCCCGAAGCGGACCTCGGGGCGTTTTGTATTGCATTATGGTGCAGGCTTAGTGCGCGACGGCACCGACGCCATTGTCCTTGGCGGCAGCAGCGGCTGCGGCAGCAGCCTCTTCTGCGGCTTCGTCCCATTCGATGGGTTCCGGCGTTGCGGTCAGCGCACGCGACAGGACATCGCGCACATGCGTCACGGGCACAATCTCGAGCCCTTCTTTGACGTTGTCCGGAATCTCGGCCAGATCCTTTTCGTTTTCTTCAGGGATGAAGACCGTTTTGATCCCGCCACGCAACGCTGCGAGCAGTTTTTCTTTCAGCCCGCCGATTGGCATCGCGTTACCGCGCAACGACACTTCGCCCGTCATGGCGATGTCACGGCGCACCGGAATACCCGTCAGAACCGACACGATCGACGTCACCATGGCCAAACCGGCGCTTGGGCCGTCCTTGGGCGTGGCACCGTCTGGGACGTGCACGTGGATGTCGATCTTGTCGAACTGCGGTGGCTTCACACCGATTTCAGGGCTGATCGAACGAACAAAGCTTGCCGCGGCATCGATGGATTCCTTCATCACATCGCCCAGCTTACCCGTGGTCTTCATCCGCCCCTTACCGGGCAATTTCAGCGCCTCGATATGCAGCAGATCGCCACCAACGGACGTCCACGCCAGACCGGTCACGACGCCCACCTGATCCGCCTGTTCGGCCAGACCATAACGGTGCTTGCGCACGCCGAGGAAATCCGAAAGATTCTGGTCGGTTACGACGACTTCTTTCGCCTCTTTGCGCACGATCTTGGTCAGCGATTTACGCGCCACTTTGGCGATCTCGCGCTCAAGGTTCCGCACGCCCGCCTCGCGGGTGTAGTAACGGATGATGTCGCTCAGCCCCTCGTCGGTCAGTTCGAACTCTTTGGATTTCAGCCCGTGGTTCTTGACCTGTTTCGAGATGAGGTGCTGTTTCGCGATCTCGCGCTTTTCGTCCTCGGTGTAGCCCGACAGCGGAATGATCTCCATCCGGTCCAGCAACGGCCCCGGCATGTTGTAGGAGTTCGACGTGGTCAGGAACATCACGTTGCTGAGGTCATATTCCACCTCAAGATAGTGATCGACAAAAGTCGAGTTCTGTTCCGGATCCAGCACTTCGAGCATCGCAGATGCAGGGTCGCCGCGGAAATCCTGACCCATCTTGTCGATTTCATCGAGCAAGATCAGCGGGTTAGTGGTTTTTGCCTTTTTCAGCGCCTGAATGATCTTACCAGGCATGGAGCCGATATAGGTCCGGCGGTGGCCACGGATTTCGGATTCATCGCGCACGCCACCAAGGCTGATGCGGATGAACTCGCGCCCTGTGGCCTTGGCAACGGATTTCCCGAGCGAGGTTTTACCCACACCTGGAGGGCCGACCAAGCACATGATCGGGCCTTTCATCTTCTTGCTGCGCTGTTGCACAGCCAGATATTCCACGATGCGTTCCTTAACCTTTTCAAGTCCGTAGTGATCGTCATCAAGGATTTTCTCGGCGCGTGACAGATCCTTTTTCACGCGCGATTTCACGCCCCACGGGATCGACAGCATCCAGTCGAGATAGTTGCGCACGACGGTCGCCTCGGCGCTCATTGGCGACATGTTCTTTAGCTTTTTCAGCTCGGCATCGGCCTTTTCACGCGCTTCCTTGCTCAGCTTGGTCTCGGCAATTTTCGCTTCGAGTTCGGCAACCTCGTTCTTGCCATCCTCGCCATCGCCCAGCTCGTGCTGGATCGCCTTCATCTGTTCGTTCAGATAGTATTCGCGCTGTGTGCGCTCCATCTGCGATTTGACGCGGGTTTTGATCTTTTTCTCGACCTGAAGGACGGACAATTCGCCCTGCATCAGCCCATAGACTTTCTCAAGCCGCTCGCTGATTGACAGGGTTTCCAGCAGATCCTGTTTCTGGTCGACTTCGATGCCCAGATGGCCCGCAACAAGGTCCGCTAGTTTCGCAGGTTCGGTTGTCTCTCCGACAGCGGCCAGCGCCTCTTCGGGGATGTTTTTCTTGACCTTGGAATAACGCTCGAACTCTTCCGCGACACTGCGCAGCAGCGCCTCGGTCGTGGTCATATCGCCCGGCATCTCGGTCAGATACTCGGCGCGCGCTTCGAAAAAGTTTTCGTTTTCAAGGTATTCGGTGATGCGCACCCGCGCCTGCCCTTCGACCAGCACCTTGACGGTGCCATCGGGCAGTTTCAGCAGTTGCAGCACATTGGCCAGCACGCCCGCCTTGTAGATGCCGGAGGCTTCCGGATCATCAATAGCAGGGTCGATCTGGCTGGACAGCAGGATTTGCTTGTCGTCGGCCATCACCTCTTCGAGGGCGCGCACAGACTTCTCGCGGCCCACAAAAAGCGGCACGATCATATGTGGAAAGACCACGATATCGCGCAGCGGCAGCACCGGATAAGAGGCGTTCATTGGCTCTTGCATGCGTTTGTTTCCTTATCATTGGCAAGACGAACAAGGCCCCAATTCTTGCGGCAACCCGATGTTCGTCCCCATTTCGTGTCATGGCTGCTTAAACTGTGTGTCCACAGGTGCAGATTCAAGGCCTATCCTGACTTGCGCAGGCATCGGGTGCAATGGCAGGCGCACCCGCATCAACAAGTTTTTTACCACAAACTCTAGGCAGCGGTGCGGGCACGCCCCCCAGATTTGCCAATTCCGTCACGTCGGGGATCAGACACGGATTTTGCCGCGTCCCTGCCCCGTCACCGCGCATCACCGCTGTGGGCATTGTTTCCAAGGCGGTCCGAATACCCTTGCCGCGCCCGCTTTGTCGTCGTGATTCAGACAAATATGGCATTTTCGTGGCGCGACCACGGGGAATCACTTTGAAGTTGAGTATTATTTGACTAAAAATCAGGAATATCTTTGTAATCATTCAGGTTCTGTTGTGGGTTTTTTCGCGTTCTTTCTTTTCCTCTCGGGTTTGGCTGGGTCCATCACCTTGCAGATCGAGGAAGAAAACGACCCCGACAGCGTCGACACGGGCGAGGATAACGATCCCGTCAGCTAGGGCGCAGGCACTTACTTTCTTATGCTGAGCCTTATTGTCACCTTCTATGACGAAACAGCTTTCTTGCGCACCGCGCTGCGGTCAGTGCGCAATCAGGGCATTGATGATCTGGAACTGATCGTCATCAACGACAATCCCGACCGTTTTGACGATGCCGCCCTGCGCCGCCTGACTGACGGGTTTGACGCCCGCGTGATCCACCACACCGAAAATCGCGGCCTGTCGGCGGCCCGTAACACCGGCATTGTCGCGGCCAATGGCGACTGGATCGGGTTTCTGGACGGTGACGATTACTACACCCATCAGGGGCTTGCCGCGCAACTGGCCTATGCGCGCGAAACAGGGGCCGACATCACACACGCGGCCTGTTACCTTGGTGCGGAAAGCTCGGTCCATTCGACGCTGCTGCACCGCGATGCGCGCCTGCACATGCAACAGCGCGTCGTCACAGGGCGCATGGCCGCGCAAGAGGCACAGTTTATCGTCTCGTCTTGGTCCAGCCTGTATCGCGCTGATTTCCTAAGCAAGCACGAATTGTGGTTCGACCCCGAGCAACGTAAATTCGAAGACCGCCTGTTCGTGCTCGAAGCGGTAACGGCGGCGCGCAAGGTCGCCTTTCTGGGGCGGGCGGTGCGAGTCTGGCGCAGGCGGGCAAACTCGATCTCATCCGCGGCCACGACGCCCGAAACCCATCTGTTGCAGGTGCAGTTGCTGGAAAAATGCATGGCCCATATCCGTGCGGCCAGCAAAGCGCACAAGCTGCCACCCCGTTATGAAAAGCGCGAGTTGTTCAACACCGTGTCGCGCCTGATCTGGGACATGAATATTCTGACCCCGCTGGCGGCGGGCGATCCGGATTATGCTGAGATGGGCCCGCGCATCACGGCCCTGCTGGGCACGGATAGTTTCGGCCAGAACATCTTTGACGATCCGATGGTGGCGGCGACATCGCGGGTCGGGATGCAGACGCGGCGCGGCCTGATCTCTCGCGTTGATTTCTTTGCCTTGCACCGCGCATGGCGTACCGGCGAGTATGAGGGCGCGCAAAAGATCATGCAGGCCCGCGCGCCTGCCCCCGCGCCTGCCCCGACGCCGCATGCCCATCCGCTGAAACGGCTGGTGCTGCACATTGGCTTGCATAAAACCGGCACGACCTTCATCCAGCACCACCTGAGGCACCACGCCCAAGCGCTGCGTGCCAACGGCGTGCTGGTACCGCAAACCGGATTTGACACAGATGTCGGCGGACGCCCCGGCGCGCTGTCGGGGCATCAGGGGCTGGTGCGGGCGTTGCGGCAGAATGACGACCAGATCTGGCGCGATCTGCACGACGAAATCGACAACTGTCCGGCGCGCACGGTTGTGATCTCGGCTGAAAACCTCGGCTTTCCCACAGTGGCGCAGCGGGACGAGATGATCGCGCAACTGTTCCAGCGTCTGGGCACTTTCGCGCAGATTGACGTGGTGGCGATGGTGCGCGCGCCGCACGCCTATATCGAGGCATTCTATGCCGAATGGGTCACGTCGGCCCATCCGGGTGGGGCGCGCAGCATCCATGAAACCCTTGTCGATCACGGCGACAGCCTGACCGACCTTGTCGCCCTCTTCGCCCCGTTCGAGGCCGCGTCGGGCCGCACCGTGGCGTTGGCGGATTTCGACGCGGCGCGGGCGGGGCGCGGGATCTGGCCCGCATTCTGCGACCTCGCGGCGCTGCCCGTGACCATGCCGCAGATCGAATTGCCGCATTATTCCACGCCCGACCGCGCCAGCGTGCTGTTGATGCAGGCGATCAACACGCTGGTCAGCAGCCAGATGCGGCGGCAACGGCTGATGCAGGCCTATTTCGCGGATCACAGCCGCACGGCGCAGGCAAAGATGGCGCTGCTTGATCCGGCCAGCCAGCACGACCTTGTGGAACGCTTTGACCGATCAAGCGCGGCGTTTTGCAAGACACGCGGCTACGCGCCGGACCTTGACGCGATGCACGCGCAGATCGACGCCACCGATTGGGAGCCGCCACAGGCGATCCCGCTAGAGCATCTTCACGCCCTGCTGGATGTGGGCGCACAGATCGCAGGGGAAAACCCGCCTGCCCCTGCCACCGTCGACAGTACGACACCGCAGGAGGGCAAGCCGCGTTACAGCATCACGATCCGCGCGCGCCCTTGGGTGGTGAACCTGCTGAACCGCCTGCGCGGCGAAGGCTAGGCACGATCAGACCAGCAAGAACGCCGCCAGAATCGACGCGGCAAACCAGACAGCAGAAAAGATGGCATAAGGCATTGGGACGTCCCCCCGAGGACAGATGATTTGCCCCAAGGTAGGTTGGAATTCGTTAAAAATGTATTGAGGAATTCCTGACCTTGCGCCTAGATCGGCTCGATATCTCCGCCCACGCGGGCGCTGTGGAAATCGGCCTGCCAAGCAGTAAAGGTACCGGCGGCGATCGCCTCGCGCATACCTGCCATAATATCCTGATAATACTGCAGATTGTGCCATGTCAGCAGCATGGAAGAGATGATCTCCTGACTGCGGAAAACATGGTGCAGATAGGCGCGGGAATAGCCGTGACAGGCCGGACAGCTACAGTTTTCATCCAAGGGGCGCGGATCATTCTGGTGGCGCGCGTTCTTGATGTTGAGAACCCCGTGGCGGGTGAACACCTGCCCCGTGCGCCCCGACCGTGACGGCAGCACGCAGTCCATCATGTCGATGCCCCGCGCCACCGCGCCGACGATGTCGTCAGGCTTGCCCACGCCCATCAGGTATCGCGGCTTGTCCTCGGGCAGTTGTTCGGGCGCGTAGTCAAGGCAGTCGAACATCGCCGCCTGCCCCTCGCCCACGGCCAGACCGCCAACGGCATAGCCTTCAAAGCCGATCTCGCGCAGAGCCTCGGCACTTTGCTGGCGCAGGTCTTTTTCCAACCCGCCCTGCTGGATGCCGAACAGCGCATAACCCGGACGGTCGCCAAAGGCGGCGCGGCTGCGCGCGGCCCACCGCATCGACAACTCCATGCTACGCGCAATACGGTCACGGTCAGCGGGCAAGGCCGGACATTCATCAAAACACATCACGATATCCGAGCCGAGCAAGCGCTGGATTTCCATCGACCGTTCGGGGCTAAGCGTGTGTTTCGACCCGTCGATATGGGATTTGAAGGTCACGCCCTCTTCGGTCAGCTTGCGCAGATCGGCAAGGCTCATCACCTGAAACCCGCCCGAATCCGTCAGGATGGGCCGGTCCCAATTCATGAATTTGTGCAAACCGCCAAGCGCGTCGATCCGTTCGGCGGTGGGGCGCAGCATCAGGTGATAGGTATTGCCCAACAAGATGTCGGCACCGGTGTCGCGCACCGATTGCGGCAGCATGGCCTTGACCGTGGCGGCGGTGCCGACGGGCATGAAGGCAGGTGTGCGGATGTCGCCACGTGGCGTGTGGATGGTGCCTGTGCGGGCGCGGCCATCAGTGGCGGCAAGATCGAAGGAAAATGTGCTCATACCTGCTGTCATGCCGTGACGCGGCGCAAATGCCAAGAGGGTATGACCCGCCGTCGCGTCCTTGGTTTTCACGTTGCCGCCGCATGCCAACGTGTTAGGTAGCCCGCCAGTACAAACAAGGATACGTGGCGCATGGACACTCTGAATTTCGGTTGGGAAGAATGGGTGGCCTTGCCCGAACTGGGCCTGCCCGCGCTGAAGGCCAAGATCGACACGGGCGCGCGCACTTCTGCGCTGCATGCCCACAATATCGAAGTGTTCGGCCCTGCCTCCAAGCCCAAGGTGCGGTTTAACGTGTTTCCCGTCGCGGGGCGCGACAATGTGGACATCACCTGTTCGGCCCCGATTCTGGACCGGCGCGACGTGACTTCCTCGAACGGCGAGACCGAGCGGCGCTATGTGATCGAAACGCGGTTGGATGTGGGCGGGCAAAGCTGGCCCATCGAGATCACCCTGACCGACCGGTCCTCTATGAGTGCGCGGATGTTGCTGGGCCGTCAGGCACTGCAGGACCACATCACCATCACCGCCTCGGAAAAGCGGCTGCAACCCGAACTCAGCTATGATGTCTATCACTCTGCCGAGATGCGCAAAGCGGCCCCCAAACGTGCCCTGCGCATTGCCGTGCTCAGCCGCGAGAACAACTATTCCACCCGCCGTCTGGTTGAGGTGGGCGAGGCGCGCGGCCACACGGTCGAGGTGATCGACACCACGCGCTGCTATATGGCGATCAACGCGATGGCCCCCGAAGTGCATTACGATGGCAAGCGCCTGCCCCGCTATGACGCTGTGATCCCGCGCATCGGCGCCACGATCACCGCCTATGGCACCGCCGTTATCCGCCAGTTCGAAACCGTCGGTACTTATTGTGTGAACGGCAGCGCGGGCATCACCGCCAGCCGTGACAAACTGCACGCGCACCAGATCCTTGCAGGCAAGAAAATCGGCATGCCCACCACCGCCTTTGCCGCCAGCCCGCACGACACGGCCAATATTCTGGGACTGGTCGGATCGGCGCCCGTGATCGTGAAACTGCTGGAAAGCACCCAAGGTAAGGGCGTCGTGCTGGCCGAGACCAAGAAAGCCGCCGAATCCGTGATCGACGCTTTCCGTGGTCTGCGCGCGAACTTTCTGGTGCAGAACTTCGTCAAGGAAGCCGCAGGCGAGGACATCCGCTGCCTCGTGATCGACAACAAAGTGGTCGCGTCCATGAAACGCACAGGGGCCGAAGGCGACTTCCGGTCCAACCTGCACCGTGGCGGCACCGCCAAATCCGTGCGCATCACCAAGGCCGAGCGTGAGACCGCCGTGCGCGCTGCCCGCGCCTTTGGTCTGGGCACATCGGGGGTGGATCTGCTGCGCTCGGAAACGGGGCCCAAAGTGCTTGAGGTCAACTCCTCCCCCGGGTTCGAGGGGATCGAAAAGGCGACCGGCAAGGACATCGTCGGCATGGTCTATGATCTGGTCGAGGCACGGGTAAAGCCGCAAGCGGTGCGCAAACGCCGCTAGTGCCGGTTCATCAGGGCGCAACCTTGCCACAGCAGGCATTCAGTGCCAGCTTGCCGAGACTGCGCCCTTTTGAATATACACTTGACTGAATATGCCTTCAAATATATATAGACGCTACGAGCGCAGAGAAATCGAATATCCCGCCCCGCCCCATCTGGAGGCGCTGAAAGACAGCATAAGGTCTTTGCCGCGGATCGAGGACCGGTTGAATGTGCTCATGCTGGAAGACGAGTTGAAGTATAACGACCCCGAAACCGACGACAAATGCGGGGTTATCGCAAAGCGTTACAAGGTGTTCGCCATGACCATCCCCGGCTGCAAGACCCACCGTCTGGGCGTGTCCGTCGACATCCGGTCGGGCAAGCTGGCCCCGCCTGTAATGCTGCACGGTGTGACGCGCGCGGGCGATGGCTGCTGTGCCGAGGTCAAGCGGCAGACCAAACTGCATCGCGGCCTGACACCCCCCGCCAAGGAGCAATAGATGACATCCCTCAAGACCATGCTGCTGTCCGAAGACGCGGAACTGGCCCGCGCCTATGATGCGTCCCGTGCCAAGCGAGAGATTGCAATGATGCTGCGCGAATTGCGCCGCAAATCCGGCCTGACACAAAGCCAGCTGGCCGCGAAATGCGGGCTGTCGCAATCCCATATCTCGAAAATGGAAAGCGCCGCTGGCGGCCTGCCGGAAATCGAATCCTGTGCCAAATATGTGCACGGCTGTGGCGAGACATTGGTGATCGCCCCCTTTGCGCCCGGATCCTATGTGGATGACGCCACACAATCGCGGGCGGTGATTTGAGCGCGGACGCCGACACCTACTTTACCTTTGCGCGCTTTCTGAACCTGACCAGTGCGCTTGGCATCGCCATTCTGGCCGTGCCCGCCTTTTCGCTGAACTTCCGCAAGCGCCTGCTGAAACGCATCGAAACCATTGTCGAAACCCGCGAAAAACGCGGTGAAACCAGCGCACTGGACGACATCGCAACCGAATTGCAAAGCGACGCACAACAGCTTGCCAACCAATGGCGCCCCATTGACCAGACCTGCCTGCGCATCGGCTATGTTCTTTTGCTTGGCTCTGCCGTGGTGCGGGTGATCGCGCCCTAGTGTCACGGGGGGCGGTTTGCGCGCCGGACTGCCCTTTACCCTGCCCCGCCCAAACCCTATATAAACGCTCAGGAACAGTGTGAGGCCCGCTATGAACCAGACCAATGACAAGCTCGAAGGCACGCCGCTGATTGCGCCGTCTTCGACCGACCATCCCTTGCACGAAGCCGTGGTCGAGGCCTGTCGGTCTGTCTATGACCCCGAAATTCCTGTGAATATCTACGAACTTGGCCTGATCTATACGATCGACATCAACGAAGAGAACGAGGTCAAGATCATCATGTCCCTGACCGCACCGGGCTGTCCCGTCGCCGGCGAGATGCCAGGCTGGGTTGCGGATGCGGTGGAACCCCTTCCCGGTGTCAAACATGTCGATGTGGCCCTGACGTGGGAACCACCCTGGGGCATGGAAATGATGTCGGACGAAGCGCGCCTCGAACTCGGCTTTATGTAAGCCAATTCGCATGGTCCACGGCGCCCCGCGTCGTGGAACCGTTACATAGGTTTCGCAGGCCTGTTACCCGAATAACGTGCAATCGTTACAATGCCGTGCCATCCTGACTGGGTTAATACCCTTTAAAGGAGCACGACATGCAACGCACTGCCGCTTGCCTCATTCTTTCGCTTTTCCCCGTGACCGTTCTGGCGGATGGCCATGCCACTGGCCCCGCCGTCGATTACGGCCCGCGCCCCGCCTATCTGATCGACAAGCTGCCCGAGGGTGAGCTGAAGTCCAAACTGCAAAGCTGTGAGGGCCAGACGCCCAAGCGCAGCGACTTCTCTGTCGGTCATCGTGGCGCGCCGCTGATGTTCCCCGAACACACGGTTGAGGCAAACGTTGCCGCCGCACGTATGGGCGCGGGCATTCTGGAATGCGACGTGACCTTTACCTCGGATCTCCAACTGGTCTGCCGTCACGCGCAGAACGACCTGCACACAACCACCAACATTCTGGTCAGCGATCTGGCGGACAAGTGCACCACACCGTTCTCGCCCGCCTCGGGCGACGCCAAGGCCAGCGCGGAATGCCGCGCCTCGGACCTGACGCTGGCCGAATTCCGCACCCTGACGCCCAAGATGGACGCGGCCGACACAAGCGCCACAACGCCCGAAGCCTATCAGGGCGGCATCGCGGGCTATCGCACCAGCCTTTATTCCGACGGTGCGCAGTTGATGACCCATGCCGAGTCCATCGAACTGTTCAAATCTCTTGGGGCCAAGTTCACGCCCGAACTGAAAAGCGCCTCGGTCGAGATGCCCTATAACGGGTTTACCCAAGCCGACTATGCCCAGAAGCTGGTGGACGAATACAAGGCCGCAGGCATCCCCGCCTCGGACGTATGGCTCCAGTCGTTCAACCTTGACGACGTGAAGTACTGGATTGAAAACGAACCGGAATTCGGCGTGCAGGCAGTGTACCTTGATGACCGCTACGAGGCGTCGGACGACGACGAAGGCCTGATTGATCCGATGGATGCGTCGACCTTCAAACCCACGATGCAGGAACTGGCGGATATGGGCGTGAACTATATCGCGCCGCCCCTGTGGCTGCTGGTCACGGTCGAAGATGGCGAAATCGTGCCATCCGTCTATGCAAAAGAGGCCAAGGCCGCTGGCCTCAACATGGTCGCATGGACGCTGGAACGTTCCGGCCCGCTCGCCACGGGTGGTGGCTGGTACTACCAGTCGATTGCCGAAGTGACCGACAATGACAGCGTCACATACGAACTGCTGGACGTTCTGGCACAGGATGTAGGCGTGACAGGCGTATTCTCGGACTGGCCCGCGACGGTCACCTACTACGCCAACTGCATGGGCCTGTAACCCCGCCCCTGGTTGCGTCCCCCCGCAACCCTACAGGACCCGACAAGGGCCGCCGCACCCCCGGCGGCCCTTTTTTGTCGGGCAGCAGTCAGCGCATCGCCTGTCACGATCCCGCGATCCGCACATGCGAACGCGGCCACACAGGCCCGCGCCCTGCACCCCACCCCTTGCAGGACCACGCCAGAGCCCATACGTTGGCCCTATCCGAGCAATAGGCACATACCATGTTTTCAATTCCCGGCAAACAGGCCGTCAGCATCACCGACCGCGCCGCCACGCATATCGCGCGGCTGATGGAAAAGGGCGGGCATTCCGGCCTGCGCATCGGCGTCAAGAAAGGCGGCTGTGCGGGCATGGAATATACGATGGAATATGTCGATGTGGCCGACCCCAATGACGAGGTGGTCGAGCAATCAGGCGCGCGCGTTCTGATCGCCCCCATGGCGCAGATGTTCCTGTTCGGCACCGAGATCGACTATGAAACCTCGTTGCTGGAATCCGGTTTCAAGTTCAACAACCCGAACGTGGCCGATGCCTGTGGCTGCGGCGAAAGCATCTCGTTCAAGGATATCGACACGCTCAGCGCGGAAAACAGCGCCTGAGATGGCGATAAGAGAGGAAGAGATCGCACACGAGCTCGACCTCTTTTCCGACCTTGGCGGGCTGAGCACACGCAAGATGTTCGGCGGGCTGTCCATCTATCATGACGGTACAATCTTTGCGCTGGTCCTGTCGGACGGGCGCATCATGCTGAAAGGTCAGGGCGAGATGCAGGCACGCTTTGACGCGCGTGGCATGGACCGCTGGGTGCATGAGAGCGACCGCAAGGCCCCGACCGCCATGCCCTATTGGACCCTGCCCGACAGCGCGCTGGACGACCCGCAGGAAGCTGCGGCGCTGGCCCGCGCCGCGCTTGCCTGCCTTTAGCTGCCCACCTTTAACTGTCGGTCTTGTCCTGCAAGTGCACGTAGGTCTCGCGGAACCGCGCGCTCAGATGCTCTCCGGCAAGGATCGGCGCAGCACCTTCGGGGGCCACATTGGTGTCGTAAGACGGGTTAAAGAACAGCGGCACGGAAATACGCTCGTCCTCGCCGCCCACGACACGGTGCGGCGTCGCCTTCACTCGGCCTGCGGTCCAGAACTCCAACATCTCGCCAAAGTTGATGATGAATTCTCCCGGAGGGGCCGACAGCGGGATCCACCCCCCGCCGCGTTTGCGCACCTCCAACCCGGGCGAGCCGTCCGTGGCCAACAGGGTAAGGCAACCGTAATCAGTATGGGTGGCAATGCCGAAATCCTGCGGCCCCGCCCATTCGGGGCGCTGAGGATAAAAGTTGCCGCGCAGCAGCGCCATGGGCGTCTCGAAGGCCGTGTCGAAATAGGCCGGATCGGACCCGAGACAGCGGGCAATCGCGCGCAACAGGTCCAAAGACACCGCGCAAGCCTCTGAATAGTAATCCGAAATCACAGCACGGAACGCCCCGTCCTGGGGCCACAGGTTGGGCGCATAAAATGTCTTGTCCGCCAGCGGGTGCGATTTTGGCACCTCGAACCCGACATCGAAGAATTGTTTGAAATCGGGGTTCGCCATCGGATCGACCTGTTCGGATCCTGCCGCACCCCAACCACGGTTCGCACCGGTGCGCGCCATGTCCAACGCCGCTTTTTCCGCGTCCGCACGTTTGAATAAACCGCGATAGACCTCGATCACCTCGCGTACCCGCGCGCCCGTCAGGCGCGTGTTGAACACGGTCGCAAAACCGACGCCGGTGGCCGCTTCGCGCAATGCCTTAAGGCTGTCTGCGTCGGCGGACGCCAAAAGTGCCGCATCAATCCGTGGGATCATATCCAATGCCCTCCCTACTGTCCGCGCAGCCCTAGCGCAGCATGATCCGTGATGCTAGTCCTTGGGCAAATATGCGAAAGGACAGCGACATGCGGCGCAAATTGGCAGCAGGCAATTGGAAGATGAACGGCAACGCGGCGTTGATGGAGGAACTCCGCACCCTTGCCAAAGGTCAGGACGACAGCGCGCCGCAGATCATCATCTGCCCGCCCGCAACATTGTTGACGACGGCCTGCGAGATCACAAAAGGCAGCCACGTTGAAATTGGCGGTCAGGACTGCCACGCCAATGAAAGCGGCGCGCATACCGGCGATATCGCCGCGCCCATGATTGCCGAAACCGGCGCGACGGCGGTCATCATCGGCCATTCCGAACGCCGCGCCGATCACAGCGAAACCAATGAACAGGTCCGCGCCAAGGTCGAAGCGGCCCGCGCAGCCGGCTTGCTGGCCATCCTGTGCATCGGCGAATCCGAGGCCGAACGGCTCAGCCCCGACACGCTCGACATCATCGCGACGCAACTCGACGCCTCCCTGCCCGACAGCGCGACCGCCGACACGATCGTTATCGCGTATGAACCGATCTGGGCCATCGGCACAGGCCGCGTTCCGACCCTCGAACAGATCGTCGAAACCCATGACATGATCCGCGACCGCCTTGTCGCACGCTTCGGCACCGAAGGGCAGAACATGCGCGTCCTCTATGGCGGCTCGGTCAAACCTAGCAACGCGGCGGAAATCTTTACTGCCGAAAACGTCGACGGTGCACTTGTCGGCGGCGCATCCCTGAAAGCCGCCGATTTCCAACCCATCATCGACGCACTGGCCGCCTCCTAAAAGCACCACGCCCTCTTTGGGTCCAAAATACCTCGGGGGGAAGCCGCAAGGCTGGGGGGCAGCGCCCCCCAACCGCCCTATCCAAAAACACCACCTCCCCCGCCCCGTATACACCCACCCTCACAACCCTCTGCCCGAGGCTCAGCTTGCCATGCTCGTCCAGTCCCCGCACGACCCCGCCTTTATCCAAGACCCCTACCGCGTCTATGACGACGCCCGCGCGCGCGGTCCTGTACTGTTCTGGGAAGACTACGATATGCTCGCGGCCTTCGATCACGCGACGGTCCATGCGCTGCTGCGGGACAAGCGGTTCGGGCGGGCGCCACTGGCGGGCCATAAAGAGGTGCCCGCGCACCTTGCGGCCTTTGATGCGCTGGAACGGCATTCTTTGCTGGAGCTTGAAGCGCCCGAACATACGCGGCTCAGGCGGCTGGTGCTGCACGCCTTCACCTCGCGCCGGATTGCGGGGCTGGCGGACGATATACACGCGATCTGCGCCGACCTGCTAACCGATTTGCCATCGGGGCCGTTCGACCTGATCCCGACCTATTGCCAGCTTGTGCCGGTGCGCGTCATCGCGCGGCTTCTGGGCGTGCCCGAGGAGATGGCCCCCGACCTGCTGCGCTGGTCCGCGGCGATGGTCGCCATGTACCAGTCAGGCCGCACGCGCCAGATCGAGGACGCCGCCAACAACGCCGCCCTCGAATTCACCGCCTTCCTCAAGGACTATATCCAGCAGCGCCGCTCGGACCCGCGCGATGATCTGATCACCGAGCTGATCGCAGCACGGGATGGCGCGCAGGTGCTAAGCGAGGACGAGATGATCGGCACCATTGTGCTGCTGCTGAACGCGGGCCACGAGGCCACGGTGCACAGCCTTGGCAACGCGGTGAAATGCCTGATCGAGACCGGACACCAACCCGCGCTGAGCCCCGACAGGATCGACAATACAGTCGAGGAATTGCTGCGTTTCACCCCGCCGCTGCACATGTTCACCCGCTTTGCCTATGAGGACGTGACGATTGGCGGTCACCAGATGCGGCGCGGCGACCAGATTGCGCTGATGCTTGGCGCGGCGGGGCGCGATGGCGCGGTCTTTGCCGACCCGCACCGCTTTGACCCCGACCGCAAGAAGCCCGCGCATCTGGCCTTTGGCGGCGGCGTGCATTTCTGCGTCGGTGCCCCTTTGGCACGGTTGGAGATGCAGATCGCCCTGCCCGCGTTGTTCGCGGCGGCACCGGGCCTGAAGATCGTGCAAGCGCCTGAATTTGCGGACAGTTACCATTTCCACAAGCTGGATCAGTTGATCGTCACGGCGTGATTAGTGGTAGCCGAAAGGTTTGGGGGCGCTGCCCCCGACGCTGACGCGTCTCCCCCGAGGTATTTTTGACCCAAAGACGTATGACGCGGTTCAGTCTTCGAGGGGGAGCATGGTGGTAGATTTAATCTCTTCCATGGACAGGAGCGCGGTCACGTTGTGCACGCGCACTTCGGAGATCAGCGCCTGATAGAAAGCGTCATAGGCGCGTGCGTTGCGGACGCGTACCTTGAGGATGTAGTCAATATCACCGGCGAGGCGGTGCGCCTCTTGCACTTCGGCACGGTCGCGCAGCGCTTGCAGGAAGCGTTGTTGCCAGCCTGCGTCATGTTCCGAGGTGCGGATCAGCACGAAGAAACACGCCTCGAACCCCAAGGCCTCTGCATTGAGGAAAACGGTCTGCTGGCCAATGATCCCCGCCTCTTTCATCTTGCGGATACGATTCCACACAGGGGTCTTGGAAGAGCCCACCGCGCGGGCGATTTCGTCCAGTGACTGGCTGGCATCGCGCTGCATCTGCGCAAGAATTTTGCGATCTACGTCGTCAATGCGAACAGCCATTCTGCATACTCCCGAAAATCTGGACAGGCGTTCCATGCCCGACATGATTTAGAACAATCATCCTTATCTATCGGCATACCTGTCAATAAACCAGAACAATATTCTATATCTATGGGCAGAACGCAGCGATCACAGAGGCCGCCCAGATGAACCATTTTCCGATCTTCCTGAACACGGCAGGCCGCCGTATCGTCGTATCCGGTGGTGGTGAAGCGGCGCTGGCCAAACTGCGCCTGTTGCTGAAAACCGAAGCGAACCTGACGGTCTTTGCTACCGACCCCGATCCGCAGATCGAAACATGGGCTGAGGCGGGCAAGCTGGCCCTGATCCGGCGCGACATGGAACCGGGCGATGCGCTATGTGCTGCGCTGTTCTATGCGGCGGACGAGGATGAGGCCAAGGACGCGGCCACTGCTAAAATCGCCCATGCCGACGGCGCGCTGGTCAATATCGTGGACAATCTGGCCGACAGCCAGTTCATCACCCCCGCCATCGTGGACCGTGACCCCGTCACCATCGCCATCGGCACCGAGGGCGCGGCCCCAGTGCTGGCCCGTGCGATCAAGGCCGATCTGGAAGAGCGCCTGTCCCCCTCCCTCGGGACGCTGGCGCGCATCGGCAAGGCGTTTCGCGGGGCGGCCAACGCGTTGCCTTTCGGGCGGGCGCGCCGCGATTTCTGGCGTGACTACTATTTCAACGCAGGCCCCAAGGCGATTGCGAACGGTGTCGAGGCGGTGCAGCCCGCGCTGGATGCGTTGCTGGGCGACCACCTGATGAAAGACGCGCGGCGTGGGCACGTGGCCTTTGTCGGCGCAGGTCCGGGTGATCCCGAATTGCTGACCCTCAAGGCGCGCAAGGCGTTGGATGAGGCGGATGTGGTCATTTACGACCGCCTGATCAGCCCCGAAATCCTCGAACTTGCACGGCGCGAGGCGCTGATGCTGGATGTCGGGAAAGAGGCCTATGGCCCCTCGACCCCGCAGGAAGTGATCAACGATCTGATCGTGGAACACGGGCTGCAAGGCGCGCAAGTGGTACGGCTGAAATCGGGCGATGCGACCATCTTTGGCCGTCTGGATGAAGAAATCGACGCGGTCACAGAGGCGGGTATCGACTGGCATATCGTGCCGGGCATCACCTCGGCCTCGGCGGCGGTGGCCTCCATCGGGCAATCCCTGACCAAGCGCGGGCGCAACACGTCTGTCCGCTTCCTCACGGGGCATGACATGAAGGGCTTTGCCGATCACGACTGGCAGGCGCTGGCCCGTTCGGGCGAGGTGGCGGCGGTCTATATGGGCAAGAAATCCGCCCGCTTTGTGCAGGGCCGTCTGCTGATGCACGGCATCGACCCCGCGACCCCAGTCACCGTGATCGAAAACGCCTCGCGCCCCGATCAGCGCATCCTGTCCACCACCGTGGCCGAGATGGAACCGACAATCACCGATGCGAACCTGAGCGGCCCTGCCCTGACCTTTATCGGTCTGGCCCCGCGCGCCGCCCTGAACAGCCTCGCCCAGATCCCAAGCGCCGCGGAACCAAGCGCGCAACGAAAGGCCCTTTGACATGCCCAAACCCTTTACCCCCAAAGTCGTCACCGCCAACCATCTGCTGGCAGGCGACGTGATCTATCAGACCGCCACGGGCTGGACGCGCGAGCTGCAACAGGCCGAAGTGCTGACCGACGAGGCGGATGCGGACCTGCGCCTGATCGACGCCAGCCAGCAAACCGGCGAAGTGGTCGGTGCCTATCTGGCGGATGTGAAGATTGAAAACGGCACCCCAGCCCCCGCCCATTTCCGCGAGGCGTTCCGCGCCACAGGGCCATCCAACTACGCACACGGCAAACAGGTGGAGCAACAGTAATGTACAGCTATTCCGAATTTGACAAAGACTTCCTCGCCACCCGCAACGCGCAGTTCCGCGCGCAGGTTGAACGCCGTATCGACGGCAGCCTGACCGAGGACGAATTCAAGCCGCTGCGCCTGATGAACGGCCTGTATCTGCAACTGCACGCCTACATGCTGCGTGTGGCGATCCCCTATGGCACGCTGAACAGCGCCAAGATGCGCAAGCTGGCCGAGGTCGCCACCCGCTGGGACAAGGGCTATGGCCACTTCACCACGCGCCAGAACATCCAGTATAACTGGCCCGAACTGCGCGATGTGCCGGACATGCTGGACGCACTGGCCGAAGTGGGTCTGCACGCGATCCAGACCTCGGGCAACACGATCCGCAACGTGACGGCGGACCATTTCGCAGGCGCTGCAGCGGACGAGATCGCCGATCCACGCCCCGTGGCCGAATTGCTGCGCCAGTGGTCCACCGACCATCCGGAATTCCAGTTCATGCCGCGCAAGTTCAAGATCGCGATCACCGGTTCGCCCAATGACCGCGCCGTGACCAAGGCCCATGACATCGGGCTGCGGATGCTGGAACGCGATGGCGCGCGCGGGTTCGAGGTGATCGTGGGCGGTGGCCTTGGCCGTACGCCGATGATCGGCAAGGTCATCCACGACTTCCTGCCCGAAGCGGACCTGCTGCCCTATCTCGAAGCGATCGTATCGGTCTGGAACCAGATCGGTCGCCGTGACAACAAGTACAAGGCGCGCATCAAGATCACCGTGCACGAACACGGCATCGACGAAATCCGCGAACTGGTGGCAGAGCGTTTTGAACAGACCCGCAAGGCCTTTACCGGCGTGGACCAGCAGATGCTGCGCGAGATCGAGACCCATTTCGCCCCGCCCGCCTTCCGCACCGCGTCCGAGGCCGCGTTCAAGGATGCCTATCACAACGATCCCGTGTTCCGGTCCTGGGCTGATACGAACCTGACCGCGCACCGCGCCGAGGGTTACAAGATCGTGTCGATCTCGCTCAAGAAACATGGCGAAACGCCGGGTGATGCAAGTGCCGAACAGATGAACCTGATGGCGGATCTGGCCGAGGAATATGGCCACGACGAATTGCGCATCAGCCACGAGCAGAACGTGATCCTGCCGCATGTGCATGTCTCCGACCTGCCTGCCCTGCACGCACGTCTGCAACAGGCGGGGCTTGCCACGGCCAATATTGGTCTGGTCAGCGATATCATCGCCTGCCCCGGCATGGATTATTGCGCGCTTGCGACGGCGCGTTCCATCCCGATTGCCCAGCAGATCGCGAGCCGCTTTGACGACCTCAAGCGTGAACACGATATCGGCCAGCTGAAGATCAAGATTTCGGGCTGCATCAACGCCTGCGGTCACCACCACGTGGCGCATATCGGTATCCTCGGCCTCGACCGCGCCGGTGTGGAGAACTACCAGATCACACTGGGCGGCGATCACACCGAATCCGCGCGCGTGGGCGACCGCGTCGGCCCCGGTTTCTCGGCGGACGACATCGTGCCTGCGGTTGAGCGGATCATCGACACCTATCTGGACCTGCGCAATTCCGAGGACGAGACGTTCATCGACACCTATGCCCGCATCGGTCTGGCGCCTTTCAAGGCGGCGCTCTATCCCGAGATGACCGTGGCAGCCGAGTAGCCCCATGCTTCTTTTGGCTGAAAATGCTGCCCCCGGAGGGCCGGTATCCACGGATGCACAGGCGCATGTCAGCGCGCTGAATAGCCGTTTGCGCCATCACGGCGCGACGGATGTGTTGCGTGCGGCATTCTCTGAACTGCCGGACGTGGCGCTGGTCTCCAGCTTCGGGGCGGAATCCGTGGTGCTGCTGCACCTTGCGGCGATGGTGAAACGGGATGTGCCGGTGATATTCATCGACACGCAGATGCTGTTTCCCGAAACGCTGGTCTATCAACAGGAACTGGCCGAACGGCTGCGCCTGTCGGATGTGCGCGTTATCACCGCCGCCGATATTCCGGACGAGGACAGCGACAACACCTTGCACCAGCGCGATCCCGACGCGTGCTGTGACCTGCGCAAGACACGCCCCCTGCAAGCGGCCCTTGAACCGTTCGGGGCGTGGATCACGGGGCGCAAGCGCTACCAGTCCGGCACCCGCGCCGCGCTCGACTTTTTCGAGGTCGAGGAAGGCTCGGGACGGATCAAGGTGAACCCGCTGGCCCGCTGGGCCCCAGAGGACATCCGCGAGTACATGGTCGAGAACCGCCTGCCGAAACACCCGCTGGTGGCCAAGGGCTATCCCAGTATCGGCTGCGCGCCCTGCACCACCCCCGTGGCCGAGGGTGAAGATCCCCGCGCAGGCCGTTGGCGCAACAGTGAAAAAGATGAATGTGGCATCCATTTTGTCGATGGCAAAATGGTCCGCAAAGGAGCGTAAGAACATGACGATTATCGTAACCGACCAAGGCTTTACCGCCGACACATGGGAAGGCGGCTACACCCCCCTTGGCGAAGCGGCCAACGACGCCGTCGCATTAGATGTGGCCAGCGATGCGGACCCCGATGCGATCCCGCTCAATGCCCAGATCATCCGCGTGGATTTTCCCAGCTTTGCGGACGGGCGCGGCTTTACCATTGCGCGGATGCTGCGCCTGCGCGGCTATCAGGGGCGACTGCGCGCCCGTGGCCACGTGATCGCGGATCAGTACGCCATGGCGCGTCGTTCAGGCTTTGACGAGGTCGAGATCAGCCAGTCCCTTGCCGCCCGCCAGCCCGAAGACCAGTGGGTGTTCCGCGCTGATTGGCAACAGAACGACTATCAGGCCCGCCTGCGCGGCACGTCCAACCACTGATCGCGACAAATATCACCATTCAAATTGAGGCAGCGGAGGTGTAAGCCTGCGCTGACATTGACATGACCGAGCAAACACCCGTGAACCAAACCGCTGCCCAAAAAGCCGTCCCCACCCTGCCCGACGCCCAGACTGTGACGCAGGTCACGCACTGGACCGACCGGCTGTTTTCCTTCCGTGTGACACGGCCCGCCTCGCTGCGGTTCCGGTCGGGCGAGTTCGTGATGATCGGCCTGATGGGCGATCCGCACCCCGAAACGGGCAAGCAAAAGCCGCTGCTGCGCGCCTATTCCATTGCCTCGCCCAGCTGGGACGAAGAACTGGAATTCTATTCGATCAAGGTGCCTGACGGGCCGCTGACCTCGCGTTTGCAGCACATCAATGTGGGTGACGAGATCATCCTGCGCCCCAAACCCGTGGGCACGCTGGTGCATGACGCCCTGTTGCCCGGCAAACGGCTGTGGTTCTTTGCCACCGGTACCGGTTTTGCGCCCTTTGCATCGTTGCTGCGCGAACCGCAGACCTATGAGGATTATGACGAGATCATCATCACCCATACCTGCCGCGAAGTCGGCGAGCTGACCTATGGGGCGAAACTGATCGAGGATCTGAAATCCGACGAGCTGCTGAACGAACTCATCGGCGACGGTTTCTGGAAAAAGATCAAGTATTACCCCACCACCACCCGCGAAGAGAGCCCCAAGATGGGCCGCATCACCGATCTGATGAAGTCGGGCGAAGCCTTCGCTGATCTGGGGGTCGAACCGCTGAACCCCGAAACGGATCGCGCGATGATCTGCGGCAATCTGGCCTTCAACCTTGAACTCAAGGACATGTTCGAAGCCTACGGCCTTGAGGAAGGTGCGAATTCCAAGCCTGCCCATTACGTGGTGGAAAAGGCGTTTCTGGACTGATCGCACCGCTCGGCGGGCCAGCCCCGCCGTAGCAAAACACAAAAAAACCGCGCTTGGGACCAAGCGCGGTTTTTCTTTGTTTGCAGGATTTGCGGTGGGCTTAGTTGCCCAACGCTTCCTTCAGACGGTCGAGCATTTCCGACAGCATTTCGGGGTTGTCACGCGCTTGCTCCAGACCCGCTTTCAGCGTTGTCTTCTGCAGGGCACCCAGTTCCGAATTGTCGATATACTCGGCCACTTTGTCGTAATCAAAACCGTCCACGGTCAGCAGGTCGCTCAGCGGTGTGCCATCGGCAGTCATCGCATCGGCGGCTGTCAGCGGCTCGGTTGCTGGCGCTTGCTCGGTCGCTTCGCTGACAGCTTCGGCAGCGTTGTCGGCCATGTCTGCTGTCGCGTCGGCGGCGTCATTGGCTGCCTCGGCTGTGGCATCTGCGGCGTCGCTTGCTGTGTCGGCTGTCGCATCCACGGCGTCGGAGGCCGCTTCGCTTGTGGCCTCGACAGCATCAGTCGCGGCTTCGGATGTCGCGTCTACCGCGTCGGAGGTTGCTTCGCTTGTTGCTTCTGCTGCGTCACCGGCTGCTTCGGTTGTTGCATCGACGGCATCTGCTGCGGCGTCGCCTGCTGCATCCGCTGTGTCGGCTGCGGCATCCGCGGCGTCAGAGGCTGCTTCGCTGGTTGCGTCAACTGCGTCGCCTGCGGCTTCGGTTGTGGCGTCAACTGCGTCGGCGGCCATGTCGCCCGCTTCTTCGGTGGCACCGGATACCGCATCGGCGGCGTCGTCGGCCATCTCAGCCGCTGCATCCGCCGCGTCCGAAGCTGTTTCGGTCACGGCATCAACCGCATCGCCTGCCATTTCGGTGGCCGCATCTGCCGCGTCGCTCGCCGCCTCGCCTGTGGTTTCCAGCAGGGACTGGGCACCTTCTGTGGCGGCATCGACCGCGTCACCCACGGCTTCGCCTGTCGCTTCGGCAGCGCCCGCAACCGCATCGGCGGTTTCTTCGGCAGCTTCTGTTGCCGCGTCAACGGCCTCTGCAACCGCACCTTCGGTCGCTTCAACCGCGTCGCCCACAGCCTCACTGGCGCTTTCCAGCGCTTCGGGCGCGTTCACGGCCTCTGCGGCTTCGTTCAATGCTTCTTGGGGCGTCTGTCCGGAGTAGAGCAGATACGCCCCACCGGCCACGACAGCGGCC
The DNA here is from genome assembly GCF_059882455.1 of Tateyamaria sp. 7Alg 36. Taxonomy (NCBI): domain Bacteria; kingdom Pseudomonadati; phylum Pseudomonadota; class Alphaproteobacteria; order Rhodobacterales; family Roseobacteraceae; genus Tateyamaria; species Tateyamaria sp. 7Alg 36. The sequence goes on from NZ_CM187613.1 coordinate 761,124, forward strand.
ACTACGATCCAAATCAGGTTTTTCATATCTCTGTCCTTTTTTCCGACTGCGGAAATACGCGATAAGCACGTTTTTTCTTCCCGAACCTCAATTGCGCGCCAAAAGGCGAAGGTGCAAGGGGGAAAATCTCGGGTTCAAACCCCCTATATCCTATTTCGTGGGTTGAAGAAACTCAGGTCTGCGGCTACCTTCCAGCCTCGAATTTCTGCAATAATCAAAGGACAACCACCATCGCTCGCAGACCACACAACGCGCCGCCGCAACGCGACACCGGCCCGCGCGTCAACGACAAGATCCGCGCCCCTGAAATCCGCCTGATCGGCGCAGATGGCGAAAACGTAGGCGTCGTGACACCTGACCGCGCAATGGAAATGGCCGCTGATGCCGGCCTTGACCTCGTCGAGATTTCGCCGAACGCAGCACCGCCTGTGTGCAAGATCATGGACTTCGGCAAGTTCAAGTACGAGACCCAGAAGCGCGAGGCCGAGGCCCGCAAAAAGCAGAAGATCATCGAGATCAAAGAGGTCAAGTTCCGTCCGAACACGGACACGAACGACTATGACGTCAAGATGCGCAATGTTTTCAAGTTTCTGGAAAATGGCGACAAGGTCAAAGTCACGCTACGGTTCCGCGGCCGTGAGATGGCGCACCAGAACCTCGGTCGCGAGCTGCTGGAACGGGTGGCCGAAGACACCAAAGAACATGGCAAGGTCGAGAACTTCCCCAAGATGGAAGGCCGCCAGATGGTCATGTTGATCGGCCCCCTGCCCCAAAAAGGTTGATCCGGTCCATCGCTGCCAAACGATACTGACAAACGATAAAGAGCGCCCCTGAGAGCGCTCTTTTTTATTGTGTGATGGCTGTCTGCGGGCGTTAGCGCAGCAGCGGTGTGATGTTGCGCACCACCGCACGGCGGTTTGCCTGTTCGGCCGTCAGCGTCTGGATTTTCAGCGCGCTTTCGCCATAGCCTTGGGTAATCAGGTTTTCCGGCGGTACGTCGAAATACTCGGTCAGCGCCAGCGCCACAGTTTCCGCACGGCGGTCCGACAGCGCAAGGTTATAGGCATCGCGCCCGACCGCATCCGTGTGCCCCTCGATCAGGAACACCGCTTGGGGGTTGTTGTCGATCACGTCACCGATTGCACGGCCTAGCGCCACCAGCTGTTCCGCCTGATTGGGAAGGATCGCAGCCGAACCGGTTGCAAAGGTCAGCGCATCCAGTTCGATCATCGGCGCCAGTTCACGGACCGAGCGCAAGCCGCGCACCTGACCCAGCGAGAATGTGCGCCCCAGATCGGTGCGCGCCTCTCCCGACAGCGCCATGCGCAGCGCCAGTTCGTCCTCAAGGTTCACGTCACGCTGTTTCGGGCGCTGCACAGTTTGAAGCGATGCGGTGTCCACCGGCGCGCTTTGTGTCGTGTCGTCAATCAGCACCACTTCGGACCCATCCGGACGGATCACCAGCCGCTGGATCACGCGCCCGTCTGCCGCCGCGATGGTCACCACGCGGTTGCCATTAGGGCGCGTCACGATGGTACGGGTAGAGCCGTCGTTGAACGTCTCGGTCCGCACGTCCGAACCGGGGCGGCGCATCAATTCGTTGTCGTCCTTCAGCACACGCAGGCCATCTTCGCCCTCGACCACCACGCGGTCGCCGGTGTTGGACACGACTTTGTCGCCATTGTTCAGGACCGACCCGACGACAACAGCGCCAAGACCCAACAGCAGAGCCTTCTCAAACTTGCTCAGCCCGTCATCGTCATCCGTCGCGACGGGTTGCTGCGCGAACTCCTCATTCGAGGAGCGGCTGGTGTCTTCGGTCACCGCTTCGGTTTCGACTTCGGCTTCGCTGTCATTGGCCGTCACCGCGGCAGAGGCAGTCGCCTCGGCCTCACGCTCTGCCTGACGCTCTGCCGCCAGCTCTTCTTGCTGAGCGATCTCTTCCTCGGTCATCGGGGTTGCTTCGACCTCATCGGCCTGCTCGGCTGCGGCCTCGGCTTCTGCGGCAACGTCGCCTTCGGCAGTGGCCTCTTCCTCGGCAGCTGTCTCAACCTCGGCTTCGTCTGCGCCAGTCTCCGCCGCTTCGGCTTCCTCCTGCGTGCTCAGCGCCTCTTCCAAGGTCACCGTTTCCGCATCGTCCTGCGCGGCAGGCTCTTGCGTATCGGCCACTTCGGCCTCCGCTTCGGCTTCTACTTCGGCTTGCGCCTCGGCCTCTGCAGTTGCCTCGGCTTCAGCCTGCGCCGCTTCTTCAGCAGCCTGTGCTTCGGCTTGCGCCGCCTCTTCCTCTGCTGCCAGTGCCTCCGCTTCAGCAGCCGCTTGCGCTTCAGCCTCAGCCGCCGCTTCTGCCTCAGCCTGTGTAGCCTCTTCCGCCGCTTGCGCTTCTGCTTGCGCCGCTTCCTCAGCAGCTTGTGCCTCAGCCTGCGCAGCCTCTTCGGCGGCTTGCGCTTCTGCTTCCGCCGCTGTCTGAGCTTCAGCTTCCGCCGCTGCAGCCTCTTCTGCTGCCTGTGCCTCGGCCGCCGCCTGCGCTTCGGCATCCGCCGCTGCCGCCTCGGCCTCTGCCGCCTGCGCCTCCGCAGCCGCCGCTTCCTCGGCCTGCTTCTTCTTCAACTCTTCCAGCAGGTTCACTTCCGCCGCCGGGTCGACTTCAAGCTCGACCGCTTGGGCCAGTACCGTATGGGGCACCGCCAGCGCCGCGATCATCGCGATACTGGCCGTGGTGTTCAAAATCCGTTTCATTATGGTGGTCCTCCAACCAAACTACAGGCGGTTCGGGCCGCTTGATACTACGGGGCAGACTGCCCCCTTCCTGCAATGACGTAAGGCGATCCGCGCACAAAGAAAGACCCCGCTCCGGTGACGGGCGGGGTCTTCGGCAAAGAGTTGCGCAAGGATGGGTTAGCTTGCGGCGGCAACCGCGCGCTTGGCCATGACCGCACACAGATGCGCGCGATACGCCCCCGTGCCGTGCAGATCGGAAATCATGTCCTCCCCGCTCAAGGTCAGCCCGTCCAGCGCATCGGCCGAGAAATTGGCCGACAACGCCGCCTCTGCCTCGCTCCAGCGGAACACACCGTCATTGGATGCGCCGGTGATCGCCACCCGCACCCCGTCGGCGTATTTGGCAACAAACACCGCCACCAAAGGAAAGCGCGAGGCAGGCTGGATGAACTTCTCGTACCGCGCCTTTTCCGGCACCGGAAAGCGGACCTCGGTGATGATCTCACCCTCTTCCAGCGCCGTGGTGAACATGCCCTGAAAATAATCGTCCGCCGCAATCTCGCGGCTGTTGGTCACGATCGTCGCGCCGGACCCGAGCGCCGCCGCCGGATAACAGGCCGACGGGTCGTTATTGGCCAGCGATCCGCCAATGGTGCCACGGTTGCGTACCGCCGGATCCCCGATCCGCGCCGCTGTCGCCGCAAGTGCAGGATAGGCCGTCGCCTCTGCCGCGACGGTGGCATGGGTGGTCGCCCCGCCGATGCACACAGACCCGTCCGCGCCGGTCGACACGCCCTTCATCTCGGCAATGCCCGACAGGCTCACCAGCTTGGCAGGGCTAGCAAGGCGCTGCTTCATGGTCGGCAGCAATGTCTGCCCGCCCCCCAACGCCTGCGCGTCCTCGCTGCTCAGCGCCGCGACCGCATCCGCAACACTCTGCGGCTTTTCGAACTCGAAGTTATACATAATCTCTCCTTTCGCGCGAAACAGATGCCGGCTTTGCGCCCTTCTCTGTTCCAAAAAATCCCGGGGTCCGGGGCAGCGCCCCGGTCCCGCCGTCTCACCCTATTGCATCGCGGCCCAAACGCGGTCCGGCGACAAAGGCATGTCCACATGGGTCACATCCTTACCGGCCGAGCGCAGCGCATCCACCACCGCATTCACCACCGCAGGGGGCGACCCGATGGCCCCCGCCTCGCCACAGCCCTTCACCCCAAGCGGGTTGTGCGTGCACGGCGTCTGGCAAGAATGATCGACCGAGAACATCGGCAGGTCCGAGGCACGCGGCATCGCGTAATCCATATAGGACGCGCTCAGCAGCTGGCCGTTCTCGTCATAGGCACAGTTCTCCATCAGCGCCTGCCCGATCCCTTGGGCCAGACCGCCATGCACCTGTCCGGTCACGATCATCGGGTTGATGATATTGCCAAAGTCATCCGCCGCCGCAAAGCGGTCGATGGTGACATGGCCCGTGTCGGGATCCACTTCAACTTCACAGGCATAAGCCCCTGACGGATATGTGAAATTTGACGGATCATAAAACGCCGTCTCTTCCAGTCCCGGTTCGATATCCTCCAGCGGATAGTTATGCGGCACATAGGCGGCAAGGGTCACATCCCCCCACGCCACGGACTTGTCCGTGCCTGCCACGCTAAACGCGCCGTCCTTCAGCTCGATATCGGTCTCCGACGCTTCGAGCAGGTGCGAGGCGATCTTCTTGGCCTTGGCAATGATCTTCTCGGTGGCGCGCACCATGGCCGATCCGCCCACCGCGATCGAGCGCGAGCCATAGGTGCCCATACCCATTGGCACTTTAGACGTATCCCCGTGCACGATCTCGACCATATTTTCCGGCAAACCGATCATATCCGCCACCACTTGAGCAAAGGACGTCTCGTGCCCCTGCCCGTGGCTGTGGCTGCCGGTCATCACGACCAGACCGCCGGTGGCATTGACCCGCACCGTCGCGGATTCATACAGACCCGCACGCGCGCCCAACTGGCCGACAAGGTTGCTCGGCGCGATGCCGCATGCCTCGATATAGCAGTTCACACCCAGACCGCGCAGCTTGCCGTTCTTCTCGCTCTCGGCGCGGCGCGCCTCGAAACCGGCGAAATCCCCGATCTCTTCGATCTTGTCCATGGTGGCGTGGTAGTCACCAGTGTCATATTCCACCGCCACAGGCGTGGCATAGGGGAACTCGGTGATGAAATTCTGCCGCCGCAGCGCGATGGGATCAACGCCAAGCTCGCGCGCCGCTTTGTCCACCACACGCTCCAGCTGATAGGTCGCCTCGGGCCGTCCCGCCCCGCGATACGCATCGACGGGCACCGTATTGGTGAACACCGCCTTCACGTTCACATAGATCAGCGGCGTCTTGTAATTGCCCGCCATCAACGTGCCATGCAGCCATGTCGGCACGCTTGGTGCAAAGGTCGACAGATAGGCCCCCATATTGGCGTAGGTTTCGGTGCGCAGCGCGGTAAAGTTGTTGTCCGCATCCAGCGCCAGTTCGATCTTGCTCACATGGTCGCGGCCATGGGCGTCGGACATGAACGCTTCGGACCGGCTCGACGTCCACTTGACGGGGCGGTTACAGGCCTTGGCCGCAAAGGTGCAGAACGCCTCTTCCTGATAGTGGAAGATCTTGGTGCCGAAACCGCCACCCACATCCGGTGCCACGACGCGCAGCTTATGCTCGGGAATGCCCAGCACGAATGCGCCCATCAGCAGGCGGATCACATGCGGGTTCTGCGAGGTGGTATAAAGCGTATGCTCGTCCGTCCCGCGGGCATAATCTCCTACGGCCACACGCGGCTCCATCGGATTGGCCACCAGACGGTTGTTGACCAGTTCCAGCGTGGTCACATGCGCCGCCGCCTCGAAGGCCGCGTCGGTCGCCGCCTTGTTTTCCTCGACAAAGCCCCAGTCATAGCAAAGGTTGTTGTTCAGATCGTCATGGACCTTGGGCGCCCCATCACTCAGCGCATCCTTCATATCAACAACCGCCGGCAGTTCCGAAATATCAACCTCGATCGCCTCGGCCGCATCCCGCGCCTGTTCCAGCGTTTCGGCCACAACAGCGGCAATCGGCTCGCCCACATGGCGCACCTTGCCATGGGCCAGAACGGGGTGGCGCGGCTCCTGCATCGGATCGCCGTGTTTGTCCGTCACCTGCCAGCCGCAAGGGATCGACCCGACCGCCTCGAAATCCGCACCGGTAAAGATCTGCACCACACCCGGCATCGACGCCGCCGCACTGGTATCGACACTGTTCAGCGTGCCATGGGCAATATCCGAGCGCAGGAAATACACATGCGCCTGCCCGTGAATGTTGATGTCGTCCGTGTAATTACCGGCCCCTGTCAGAAACCGTATGTCCTCGCGCCGCTTGCTGCTGGCACCGATGCCGCTGTCCTTTGGCATGTCATTCCTCCCTGAATGTCCTCACGCGGCACATCGGCCGCCCGTCCGACCCTCCCCCTCTTTGGGTCTTAAATACCTCGGGGGTCCGGGGGCTGGCCCCCGGCTGTCCTTGCAATCGGGGGAAACGCTGCCCCCCGACACCGTGGCGCTTATTCTGCGGCGATGGCCCCGACATCCTGACCGGACGCCGCCATGATCGCCTTGACGATGTTATGATAGCCCGTGCAGCGGCAGATATTGCCATCCAGATAATGGCGCACCTCGGCCTCGGTCGGCTTTGGGTTGTCCTTCAGCAGCATCGCCGCCGACATCACCATGCCCGGTGTGCAGAAACCGCATTGCAGCCCATGATGGTCCTGAAACGCCTGCTGGATTACGTTCAGCGACCCGTCCGCATTGGCCTGACCTTCGATGGTGGCAACCTCTGCGCCGTCCGCTTCCTGCGCCAGCATGGTGCAGGCCTTGACCGCCTTGCCGTCCACATGGACCACGCAAGCCCCGCATTGGGACGTGTCGCACCCCACATGGGTTCCGGTCAATTTCAGCTGTTCGCGCAGGAAAGACGACAACAACGTGCGCCCCTCCACTTCGCCCGACGCAGCTTTTCCGTTCACGGTCATGGTGACCTGAGCCATAGCATCCTCCCGATTGGCAAACCTGTTTGGATCGGAGTTAAGCACGCCGCTTGCCACATGAGAACACTAAACTTGCGAGGCACCGACAATTCGCAGGATCATGCAAGGCGCAGCGCGACGCCCCGCGACCTTTTCAACGCACTCAAGGACATAGCCGCCGTGCTTGCCGCCGCCTCAGGCCGGGCGGCGAAGGGTCTGGACCATCTGGCCAAGGATCGACACGGCGATTTCCGCCGGACTGGCCGCGCCGATATCAAGGCCGACAGGGCCGTGGATCCGCGCGATCTGGTCGGGCGCGAACCCCGCCTCTTGCAGGCGGTTGACCCGCTTGGCGTGGGTGCGGGTGGACCCCAGTGCGCCGATATAGAACGCGTCAGAGCGCAGCGCGACGTGCAGCGCCGGATCGTCCAGTTTCGGATCATGGGTGAGCAACACCAGCGCCGTGCGCGCATCCAAGCCATATGCCTCCAGCGCCGCATCGGGCCAGTCGTCAAGTATCACAACGTCCGGAAAGCGCGCCGCCGACCCGAAGGCCCCGCGCGGGTCAATCACCACCGGATCGAACCCCGCCACCCGCGCCATGGGCACAAGGGCTTGGGCAATATGCACTGCCCCCACCACCGCCAGCCGCAAGGGCAGGTTGTGAATGGCGACAAAGGTGCGGCCGTCCTCCTCTACCCCGCTACGGTCGCTCGCAAAGCGCGCCGCGTGGCCCGTGCTGTCGAGCCGTCGCGTCCAGTCCTGCAGGTCGATCACATAGGCCAGCGCACGCCGCTCGGCCCGCGCCGCGACCAGTTCTTCTAGCATGTCGACGGGCAAGCCTGCGCCCACAGGCTCCAACAGCACCTTGATCGTGCCGCCACAGGCCAGCCCAACAGCAAAGGCATCGCCGTCACTGACCCCGAATTCCAGCAGGCGGGGCGTGCCGTCCGCGATGGCCTCCATCGCTTCGACCACCACTGCGCCCTCGACACAGCCACCCGACACCGATCCGACCATGTCGCCCGCGCCCGACACCGCCATTTGCGCCCCCGCACGGCGCGGCGCGCTGCCCCAGGTCTGCACCACGGTGGCAAGCGCGGCCCCTTCTCCGGCCCGCGCCCATGCCAGCGCCTGTTCGGGCGCTTGCTCGGTGCTGCTGTCGCTGTTCGGGTCGGGGTGGTTGTCGGTGGGCGTCATATCACTCTCCGCTGCGGGGGATCCTGCATTGCCTGAAACCTAGTCCTGAGGGGCTGCCTGACACAAGCCCGCGGGCGCACAACGCGCTTTGGCGCTGTCAACCGCTTGCACCCTTCGTCCTGCCGCCCTAAATCTGGATCAACATCATCCAAGGACCGCCCCATGCCCATGCAAGCCCACGAAATCGAAGAGCTGATCCGCGAAAGCTTTCCTTCTGCGAAGATCACGATCACCGACCTTGCAGGCGACGGAAACCACTATTCCGCCGAGGTGATCGACGCGTCCTTTGCCGGAATGAACCGCGTGCAGCAGCACCGCGCCGTCACCAAGGCCCTCAAGGGCAAGATGGATGGCAGCCACGGTGAACTGCACGCCCTTGCGCTGACCACGAAAGCGCCGGGATGAATGCCCTTTGGCAGATCATAAGCTTTCCCTTCCGATCCGGCCCGCGCCGTCCCTTGGCCACGCGCCGTCCTGACCGCCGCGAAATGGGTCAGGAACAGGTCACCCCGCTGGGCATGGAAGCCACAGATCTGTCACTGGTGCAAAAGGTGAACCGCCAGAACGACGCACTGGAACGCGCCACTGCCGCCCGTTCGCACGGACGCAACAACACCGCGACCACGGGGGCAAGCCTTCTGGTCCCTGCCATGCCCGAAGACGAAACCTATGCCGCGCGCTACTACAGCGCCTATATCAAGAAAGATGACTGACATGAGCGACGCAAACGCACGTATATCCGAAACGATCAAATCCAACGATGTGGTGCTGTATATGAAAGGCACCAAATCCATGCCCCAATGCGGCTTTTCCAGCCGTGTGGCGGGTGTGCTGAACTATATGGGCGTCGATTACGCCGACGTGAACGTGCTGGCGGACGAAGAAATCCGTTCGGGCATCAAGGAATTTTCCGATTGGCCCACCATCCCCCAGCTTTACGTCAAGGGCGAGTTTGTCGGCGGCTGTGACATCATCACCGAGATGACCCTTTCAGGTGAACTGGACACGTTGTTCGAAGAAAACGGCGTGACCTATGACAAGGACGCCGCCGACAAGATCCGCGAAGCCAACGGCTAAACCCGTATTGGCGGCGGGCGTTGCGCCCGTCTGTGATCTGCAAGATACCGGCCCGCCCTGCGCGGGCCGTTTTCGTGTTTGCTATAGTGCGTCGGCCAGCCAGTGTACGGCCTCTTGCGCCTTGGCCAGCGCGTCGGCTTCGCAGGAAAAGACCTGATCGCCGTAATAGCCGATACTGTACCAGCCGCGCCCGTCCTCGGGATCGCGGCGGAATTCGTCAAAGCCGAATGTGCCGTCGGGACGCTGGAAAATATCGACGCAGATGGTCTCGCCCTCCAGATTGATCGAGCGCATGACCTTGTTCACATGTGCCAATGACGTCCCCTTTCCCCCGCGCCACCAAACAAAAAGGCCGCGCCCTGCCCTAGTGCAGCACGCGGCCCGATCCTGTCCGACCTGTCGGCCTAGCCTGCTTTTTCTTCTACATCCGCGGCCAATGCCTCGGCGCGGGCGGCGAGTTCGGCCAGCGTTTCGGTGACGGCCTGCGGCACAACGGGCACTTCGATCCGTTCGGGTTCGGGCGCACCCATGGTGCGCAGCCCTTCCAGTTCGGCTTCACGCTCGGCCAGTTCGGCGCGCACTTCGGCGATCTTGTCCTCGACGCTGGCGGTCTTGTCGGCCAGCATCAAACCGGCCATCAGCAGCATCCGCGCCTCGGGCATCCGGCCCGCCTGATCCGCAAGGATCTGCGCCTCGTCATCCAGCATCTTGGCGGCGGATTTCAGATAGGGTTCTTCCCCCTCCTGGCAGGCCACCACAAAGGGGCGGTTGCCGATCATTACCGTTACTTCAGGCATCTTCGTCCTCCTCGCCCTGTACCTCGATGCGGTCCAGCAGTGGCGCCAACGCGCTGATAATGCTGGATGTCTCGGCCACGTCCACTGCGCGAGCGGCCCGCAGACTGTCCAGTTCGGCCATCATCGCCTTGTTGATCAGGTGGGGATCGCCCACGCCTTCCTCGTTGGCGGCGCGCAGGGCGGCGTTCGAGTCGCGCAACTGGTCGTTGGCCTTGCGCAGTCGCTGCATCTCAAGCTCAAGCTCCTCAAGACGGGACTGGGCCGCCTCGGAAGCGGCGCGCGCGGCCTCGGCGTCCGAGGTGGCCTTTTCCTGCAAGGTGGCCAGCTTGCGCACCCGTTCGGTCAGTTGTGCGTTGGCGATTTTTTCGTCTTCCAGCGCGGATTCCAGTTCGGCGGTATTGCCAGCGCCGCCTGCCTGCATTTTGCCCATGCCGGCAGTGATCCGGTCCATGGCTGCGGTCAGCCGCTGTTGTAGTGCATCAATCTCGCTCATCGTGATGCCTGTCCCCTTATTTCCCGATCTGCACATGCCCCAAGGCGCAGCCCCGAACATGTTTCACGCGTCCGCCGCAGCGAATCGGTTCGCCATGCGGTTGCACGCCAGTTTATCCAATGCATTTGCGAATTGCGCCCCCCCTTTACGATCAACCACTTGCGCGGTGGCGTTAATGTTTGGATGACCAAACTGACGTCATAGGGGATGTTACTGAAGGCTCAGAGCGCCTTGATCTTTGCCCCTTGGCTGATATGCAGCCTCAACGCTTATTGCTCAAAGGAAATGACACACGTGGATTTGACCGCCCTTCGCACCGCCCATCCCGACCACTGGTCCAAGGCTACTGCCATCCGCGCATTGACGCTGGACGCGGTTGCTGCGGCTAATTCCGGCCACTCCGGCATGCCCATGGGCATGGCCGATGTGGCAACCGTGCTGTTTGAAAAGCACCTGAAATTCGACGCCTCCGCGCCGAACTGGCCCGACCGCGACCGGTTCATCCTGTCGGCGGGCCACGGGTCCATGCTGCTGTATTCGCTGCTGCACCTGACGGGTTACGAGGACATGACGATCGACCAGATCCGCAATTTCCGCCAATGGGGCGCGATTACGGCCGGTCACCCCGAATACGGCCACGCCGCAGGGATCGAGACGACAACAGGCCCGCTGGGTCAGGGCATCGCCAACTCGGTCGGCTTTGCTATGGCCGAGGAAATTCTGCGCGCCAAGTACAAGCGCAAGCTGGTGGACCACTACACCTATGTCATCGCCGGTGACGGTTGCCTGATGGAAGGCGTGAGCCAAGAGGCGATCACCCTTGCGGGCCGCCACGAACTGGGCAAGCTGATCGTGTTCTGGGACAACAACAACATCACCATCGACGGTCCCGTCACCCTGTCCGACACCACGGACCAACCGCAGCGCTTTAAGGCGGCAGGCTGGTCGGTGATCGAAATCGACGGTCACAACCCCGACGAGATCGACGCCGCCATCACCAAAGCCAAAAAACAGAAGAAACCCACGATGATCGCGTGCAAAACGCATATCGCTCTGGGTCACGCGGCACAGGACACGTCCAAGGGCCACGGCGCTTTGACCGATGCCGACCAGATGGCCGCCGCCAAGGCCGCCTATGGCTGGACCACCGGCCCGTTCGACGTGCCAGCGGATGTGAAAGCCGCATGGGAAGCCATCGGATCCCGCGGTGCCGAGGAACGCGCGGCGTGGGAAGAACGCTTTGCCTCTGTTTCGGAAAGCAAACAGCGCGAATTCACCCGCATCATGGCGGGCGACGCACCCAAGAAGCTGTCGGCCACCGTCAAAGCCTTCAAAAAGCAGATGTCGGAAAGTGCGCCCAAACTGGCGACACGTGCCGCGTCCGAAAAGGCGCTTGAGGTGCTGAACCCTGTGATGGGCGAAACCGTTGGCGGCTCGGCCGACCTGACGGGTTCGAACAACACCAAGACCGGCGACATGGGTGTCTTTGATATCGACAACCGTGGCGGGCGCTATGTCTACTGGGGCATCCGCGAACATGGCATGGCCTCGGCGATGAACGGCATGGCGCTGCATGGCGGCATCCGCCCCTATGGCGGCACGTTCATGTGCTTTACCGACTATGCCCGCCCCGCGATGCGTCTGTCGGCGCTGATGCAGGTGCCAACTGTCTACGTCATGACCCACGACTCCATCGGTCTGGGCGAAGACGGCCCGACGCACCAGCCGGTCGAACACCTTGCCATCAGCCGCGCAACGCCGAACACCCATGTGTTCCGCCCTGCCGATGCGATTGAAACGGCCGAGGCATGGGAACTGGCGCTGTCGTCCAAGACCACGCCTTCGGTTCTGTCCCTGACCCGTCAGGGCCTGCCCACCGTCCGGACCGAGCACAAGCTGAAGAACCTGACGGCCCAAGGCGCCTATGTTCTGGCCGAAGCAGAAGGCAAGCGTCAGGCGATCCTGATTGCCACCGGTTCCGAAGTATCGTTGGCCATGACCGCCCGTGACATGTTGCAAGAGGCTGGGATCGGCACGCGCGTCGTCTCCATGCCCTGCATGGAGCTGTTCGCCGAGCAGGACGAAGCCTACCGCCGCAAGGTTCTGCCCGCAGGCCCCGTGCGCGTCGGCGTCGAAGCCGCTGTGCGCCAAGGCTGGGACCAGTGGTTGCTGGGCGAACGTGGCACGGCCAAGAAAGCGGACTTTGTCGGCATGGAAGGTTTCGGGGCCTCTGCCCCTGCCAACGTGCTGTTCGAGAAGTTCGGGATCACGGCAGAGGCGATTGTCGAAAAGGTCAAAGCGCTGCTTTGATCGCCGTCCTGTCGGATTTGTAAGTTTTGGAAGACCCCTGTGTAATGCAGGGGTCTTTTTTTATGCAGTTATACGGGTGACAGGCCCAGCGGGATGTTCAGGCGTCCATGCCCAGCAGAACCATACCCGCCAGCAGCAGGATCAGGCCCAGAATGCCCGACAGGCTGATGCTGTGGTTGAAAGCATAGACGCTGACCACCACCGACCCGATGGATCCAAGCCCCGTCCAGATCGGATAGGCGATGCCCAGTGGCAATCGCGCCATGGCCGCGTAAAGGGCGGCAATGCTGGCCGCCATGGCCACCAGCGTCAAAAAGGCGAGCGTGAACGAGAACCCCGCGCCCAGTTTCTTCAGCCCCGTCGCCCAGACAACTTCCAACAGACCCGCACTAAAAAGATAAAACCACGCCATACTGACCTCGTTTTGCTTCAGGTAGTCCTGACAAGGGCCCTTGCAGGGTCGGGTCGTCCCGACGGGCCAGATGGCGCTGTGGTAGCGCCGCCTTGCTGCGTGGTCAATTGGGGGGAATGGCGTGCGCCGCTAGGCCGCGAAACCAGTGCATGGCCCAAACGAAAATCGCCAGCCGGCAGAACGGACTGGCGATCAATTTCGGTCTCGGGTTTCGGGCTTAAACCGCTTTGGGTGCGAACTTGCGCCAGATCGGCGTGATCACCTTTTCCCCGATCGGGATCAGGATAACGCCAAGGGCCAGACCCAGAACACCGTCAATCGCGGCCTTGGTCGCCCATTCCAGCGCGCCGGAGCCGTTACCGACTGCTTTGCCGATGCCATAGATGACCTCTTCGGGGGTGTGCCAGCCCATTTCGGCCAGCCCGTGGACGATGATCGAACCCCCCACCCACAGCATCGCGGCGGTGCCCACGACGGTCAGGGTTTTCATGAAACCAGGCATGACGCGCACGATGCCGCGGCCCAAGGCGCGTGTGAGGCCCAGACGCCCATTGCCTGCCATGGCAAGGCCCACATCGTCCGCCTTTACGATCAGCGCGACCGAGCCATAAACCGCCACGGTGATCATTACCGCCACCGCCGCCAACGTGGCCGCTTCGAACCAGAAATTGCTTTCGGGGATCGCGGCAAGCGAGATGGTCATGATCTCGGCAGACAGGATGAAATCGGTTTTGATCGCGCCTGCGGCCTTTTCCTCTTCGAGGTGCGCGGGGTCTTCGACCTTGGTTTCCTTGCCCTCGTAATCCTCGTGCCCGTGCCCAAAGCCCAAGGCATGGGCGACCTTTTCGGCCCCTTCGAAACACAAGTATCCGCCGCCCAGCATCAGCAGCGGCGGAATTGCCCAAGGCGCAAAGTTCGCCAGCAGCAGCCCGACCGGCAGCAGATAGACCAGCTTGTTCTTGAGCGAGCCCTTGGTGATGCGCCAGATGATCGGCAATTCACGTTCTGCCGCAAAGCCGTGCACATACTTCGGCGTCACTGCCGCGTCGTCGATCACCGCGCCCGCCGCCTTGGCCCCCGCCTTGGCCGCCTGCCCGATCACATCGTCCACACTGGCTGCCGCCACCTTGGCGATTGATGCCACGTCATCCAAAAGCGCCAGAAGTCCACTCATCAGGCCTGCTCCTCTAAGTCATTTCGCGTTAGCGCATAACATGCTGCGCGCCTTGCGTATACTGTTAGCGCCACCGGCAAATTTTGATACAGCTTTATCGCTAACATACTGATTTTCTGTCTTTTTCACTCTAGGCACGCGCAGGACTGCCCGCTACCAGTGCACCAGAACTATAGCGTGGAATAGCAAAGGGACCAGCAACCATGACCATCAAAGTCGGTATCAACGGATTTGGCCGGATCGGGCGCTGCACCCTGTCCCATATCGCCACCTCTATGCGCAACGATATCGACGTGGTGGCGATCAACGCGACCGGCCCGCTGGAAACCTCGGCGCATCTGATGCGCTATGACAGCGTGCACGGACGGTTCCCCAACAAGATCACCCTGTCCAATGACAGCATGGACCTTGGGCGCGGACCAATCCGCATGATGTCGACCTATGACATGAACGCGCTGGACTGGGACGGCGTTGACGTGGTTCTGGAATGTACCGGCAAGTTCAACGACGGGCAAAAGGCCAATGTCCACCTTGAACGCGGCGCTCGAAAGGTGCTGCTCTCTGCGCCCGGGAAGAACGTGGACAAGACGGTGGTGTTCGGCGTGAACCACCGCGATCTGGCGGCGAATGATCGGATGGTGTCGAACGGTTCCTGCACCACCAACTGCCTTGCACCGCTGGCCAAGGTGCTGGACGACGCGTTCGGCATCGAACACGGGATCATGACCACGATCCACAGCTACACCGGCGACCAGCCCACGCTGGACCGTCGCCACGATGATCTCTACCGCGCACGCGCCGCGGCGCAGTCGATGATCCCGACCTCGACAGGGGCTGCCAAGGCACTGGGCGAGGTGCTGCCATCCCTGTCAGGCAAGCTGGACGGGACCGCCATGCGCGTCCCCACCCCTAACGTGAGCGCGGTCGACCTGACCTTTCACGCAGGGCGCGACGTGACGGTCGAAGAGGTGAACGCCGCCGTGGCCGACGCCGCCAGGGGCCACATGGGCCGCGTTCTGGCCTATGACGAGGAACAGAAAGTCTCGGTCGATTTCAACCATACCGAACATTCCAGCATCTTCGCCCCCGACCAGACCAAGGTCATGGGCAAGCGGTTGGTGCGGGTGCTGGCGTGGTATGACAACGAATGGGCGTTTTCGGTGCGCATGGCGGATGTGGCCGTGGCGATGGGGCGTCTGGTCTAGGGGCCGATACGCTTGCACGCGCGCGCCCCTGCTGTCACAACCCTGTCAGACATAACGCTGACATTCGGGTGACAATGACAAATCGTAGCGCGCTGATCCTTGCCCTGCTTTTGATCGGGCTCATCACCTATGATGTGATGATAAACGGGTCCGAGCATCTGCTGTTTCTCGCCAAAAAGCTGGCCGATATGTTGGAATGGATGGCATTCTGGCGCTGAGATTTGCGCGCCTTTTGCCAGCGCCGGTTGACATTCGACGTGTTTTGTCCTTGTTAGCGTTAACGGCACGAACCCTGTTTCGGGTTGCACGTGCCGGTCTGAATTTTGACACCAGACATGGGGGAAACCATGGCCATCAAAGTCGCTATCAATGGGTTTGGCCGTATCGGCCGCAATGTGCTGCGCGCAATCGTGGAAAGCGGGCGCACAGATATCGAGGTTGTTGCGATCAACGATCTTGGTCCCGTCGAAACCAATGCCCACCTTCTGCAATATGACTCGGTTCACGGGCGGTTCCCCGTTCAGGTAAAAACCGGCGCGGACAGCATTGATGTGGGCTATGGCCCGATCAAAGTCAGCGCCGAGCGTAACCCCGCCGACCTGCCTTGGGGCCACGTGGATATCGTGCTGGAATGCACCGGCATCTTCACCTCCAAGGACGCATGTCAGGCGCACCTCGAAAACGGCTCCAGCCGCGTGCTGATCTCGGCCCCTGGTGCGAATGCCGACAAGACCATCGTGTTCGGTGTGAACCACGACCAGTTGACCGGCGACGATATCGTTGTGTCCAACGCGTCCTGCACCACCAACTGTCTGGCCCCTGTGGCCAAGGTGCTGCACGCCGAATACGGCATCAAGCGCGGCTTCATGACCACGGTGCACAGCTATACCGGCGACCAGCCGTCGCTGGATACAATGCACAAGGATCTCTACCGCGCGCGTGCGGCAGCCCTGTCCATGATCCCGACCTCGACCGGTGCGGCCAAGGCCGTGTCGCTGGTGATGCCGGAACTCGAAGGCAAGCTGGACGGCGTCGCGATCCGCGTCCCTACCCCGAACGTGTCCTGCGTGGACCTGACGGTGGAACTGAACAAGGACGTGACCGAAGCGCAAGTGAACGAAGCAATGCACGCCGCCGCAGCCTCTGGCCCGCTGGCGGGTGTTCTGGGCGTCACGGATGCGAAACTGGTCAGCACCGATTTCAACCACGATCCGCATTCTTCGATCTTTGCGACCGATCAGACCAAAGTGATGGACGGCAACATGCTGCGCATCCTGACATGGTATGACAACGAATGGGGCTTCTCCAACCGGATGAGCGATACGGCCGTTGCGATGGGCAAGTTCCTGTAAGGAACCGCCCCCCGACCGACAAAAGAAAAAGGCGCCCGCAGGGGCGCCTTTTTTTATCCGCTGATAACTGGGGAAAGTTAGCGGAACACACCGACAAAGAAATTCAGATCAAGGTTCGCCAGTTGCAGGAACGAGGCGTGGTCCATCGTTTTGAATTTGCAAACCTTGGAGGAACCGGTTTCCTTGTCGACCAGCGTCCACTGGCTCGTTTGGCCGGAACTGCTGGGGGCGTAGACACAGCCATTGGCCAGTGTCACGCGTGTTTCAGAAAGCTTTTCGACACCATCCGTGGGCGCCGCAAATACAGACGTCGTTGCCAGACAAAGACCGGCGGTGATGATGAAACTGCGCATGAAATTGATCCTAACTCTATGTTTCGTTTGATATCCGAACTCCCATACAAGTTAGCGGGTTCCCAATTTCATACAATTGACGGGCGGGTTTGGGCGGGTTTTGGGCAAAGAAGGCCCCAAACGTCTGATCCGCTCAGGCGGAAAATCGCCATGGTTTTATGCCGCTACGCAGCATGAACGGGGATTTCCCTATGATTTCGGACAGATGTAGCGGAATCGTTGTTTTCAAGGGGTCTAGCGCGGTGTTCACACCGCCAAACACCGAAGATCGGCACAAATTCGCCCAAGCGACGCCATAGCAGGCCGATTGCCCAAAGGACGAAGGCGCAAAGCGCCCCGCCATCCCGTCACGTATGCTTATTCGTTGGCAAACCGCGTGCGCAGCGCGTCGTTCACCAAGGGCGTCACAAACTTGCTGACGTCGCCGCCAAGCCGCGCGATTTCTTTGACCAGCTTGGAGGCAATCGCCTGATGCTCGGCCTCAGCCATCAAGAACACCGTTTCGACACTGTTGTTGAGCTTGCGGTTCATGCCGACCATCTGGAATTCATACTCGAAATCCGCCACGGCGCGAAGGCCGCGCACAATCATCTGCGCCCCCACATCCACCGCGCAGTCGATCAGCAGGTTCTCGAACGGATGGGCGACAATCTCGGTCCCAGTCTGTTCAGATAGTTTGGCGCATTCCGCCTCGATCATGGCGACCCGTTCTTCGAGAGAGAACAAAGGCCCCTTGTCGCGGTTGATGGCGACCCCGATCACCAGCCTGTCCACCATCGGGCTTGCGCGCCGGATGATATCTATATGCCCCAAGGTGATCGGATCGAAAGTACCTGGGTAAAGGGCGATGCGCATGGGACGCCTCCGTCTGTCCAATTCCGCGCAATGCACCATTTACGCCACGCGAATGCAAGCAGGGTTAATGCCCCATGATCATGCCTTCGAGTGCATCCTTCTCCATCGCCAATTCCGTCAGTCGCGCCTTGACCACGTCACCGATTGTGATCAACCCGACAAGCTTGCCCTCTTCCAGCACAGGCATGTGGCGGAAGCGTCCGTTGGTCATGGTTTGCAGGATATGATCGGCGCTATCCTCGCGTCCGCATGTCACGATTTTCGAGGTCATATGCGTATCGACCGTGTCGGACAGGATCGCCGCACCGCGTTGCGCCATGACCCGCACCACGTCGCGTTCTGACAGGATGCCCTCGGCAGTTTGCCCGTCGGCAGAGATCACCACCGTCCCAATTTTCCGCTCGGCAAGGATTTTCACCGCTTCGGAGACCGGCGTGCCCGGCGTGACAGTGACCACCGCATCGTCGGATTTGGATTTCAGGATCTGGTGCACGAGCATACGTTTGGCCTTCCTTTGACGTTGCGTTGGAACAAGCGTCGGTTGCAAATCGTGCTTCTGTCAAGTGTGCATTGCGTCTGGCGCGGTTCGGGCTGGGTTTGGCTGGCGTTTCGGAGGGGGTGCCGTTGGTGCGGCAGTTGAATGAAATTAGCGCGACAACCAATTGATAAGTATCGGTTTACTCTCACTCCAAACAGTTCAATTCAAAATGCACGCCTTATCTCGGCTGCACTTCTCAGCGCCCCCGTGCGCTGCCGTTTCAACGTCCGGCCTGCATGCGCGCAGTCTCCCCACGCTTACCGCAAGCGCTTCACTCACGCCGTCTCACACACAGACTCACGGCCCTCAACCGCGCCCCACTCTCGCCCTCGCACCCGTCCGATCACGCAACGACAGGCAAACCCGCCAAACGGGTCCGAATGTAGATTGCGCAAATATTTCCGCCTCCCGCCTTTACGCGGCAAATTGCGTGGCTATCGTGGCGCGCACAAAGTCCGGCACTGTGCCGCCCCATCCGGTGCGCACCCTGCCCGACCCCATTTGAACATGCAGCAGCGCGGCACGGCGCGACAGGAGAACCAATGCAAGACCTGACCCACTATATCAACGGCGCCCATGTCTCGGGCACATCGGGCCGCTTTGCCGACGTCATGAACCCCGCCACGGGCGAAGTGCAGGCACGGGTGCCTCTGGCCTCGACCGAGGAAGTGGCCAACGCGGTCGAGATCGCGGCCAAGGCCCAGCCTGCTTGGGCCGCCGTGAACCCGCAGCGTCGCGCACGGGTGATGATGAAGTTCGTCGCCCTGTTGAACCGCGACATGGACAAACTGGCCGAAGCACTTAGCCGCGAGCACGGCAAGACGCTGCCGGATGCTGCCGGTGACGTGCAGCGCGGCCTTGAGGTTGTGGAATACTGCATCGGTGCGCCGCACCTGCTGAAAGGCGAATATACCGACAGCGCCGGCCCCGGCATCGACATGTATTCCATGCGCCAGCCCCTTGGGGTGACGGCGGGTATCACGCCCTTCAACTTCCCAGCCATGATCCCGATGTGGATGTTCGCGCCCGCCATCGCCTGCGGCAACGCCTTCATCCTCAAACCCTCCGAACGTGACCCGTCCGTGCCGCTGATGCTGGCGGAACTGATGGAAGAAGCGGGCCTGCCCAAAGGCATCCTGCAAGTGGTGAACGGCGACAAGGAAGCCGTCGACGCAATCCTGCACAACGACATCGTGCAATCCATCGGCTTTGTCGGCTCGACCCCGATTGCGGAATATATCTATGCCACAGGCTGTGCGAACGGCAAACGGGTGCAGTGTTTTGGCGGTGCCAAGAACCACATGATCATCATGCCCGACGCC
The DNA here is from genome assembly GCF_059882455.1 of Tateyamaria sp. 7Alg 36. NCBI lineage: Bacteria > Pseudomonadati > Pseudomonadota > Alphaproteobacteria > Rhodobacterales > Roseobacteraceae > Tateyamaria > Tateyamaria sp. 7Alg 36. Next base: position 780,970 of record NZ_CM187613.1, read on the forward strand.
GACATGGATCAGGCGGCAGACGCGCTGATTGGTGCGGGTTACGGCGCGGCGGGCGAACGCTGCATGGCGATTTCGGTGGCTGTCCCTGTGGGCGATGAAACCGCGGACCGCCTGATCGAAAAGCTGGTGCCACGGATCGAAAAGCTGAAAGTCGGCCCCTACACCGCAGGCAAGGATGTGGATTACGGCCCCGTCGTCACCGCAGCCGCCAAAGCCAATATCGAACGTCTGGTGCAAACCGGCATCGATCAGGGCGCCAAACTGGTGGTGGACGGGCGCAACTTCTCGCTTCAGGGCTATGAGGACGGCTATTTCGTCGGCCCGCACCTGTTTGATAACGTGACCAAGGACATGGACATCTACAAACAGGAAATCTTTGGCCCCGTCCTGTCCACTGTGCGCGCCCAAAGCTACGAAGAGGCGATCGGCCTTGCCATGGATCACGAATACGGCAACGGCACCGCGATCTTTACCCGTGACGGCGACGCGGCCCGCGATTTCGCCAACCGCATCAACATCGGCATGGTCGGCATCAACGTGCCAATCCCTGTGCCGCTGGCCTATCACACCTTTGGCGGCTGGAAAAAGTCGGTGTTCGGCGACCTGAACCAGCACGGACCGGATTCGTTCAAGTTCTACACCCGCACAAAAACCGTGACAGCGCGCTGGCCGTCGGGCATCAAGGAAGGCGGAGAATTCTCGATCCCCGTCATGGAGTGATATGCCGCTTAATTATCGGATAATCTCGGACCGTGGCCTTGTTGTCTGCGACTATTCCGGGTTTTTCACTATCGATAATTTCATCGAATTGTCGGCGGCCTATGTCGCCGACAATGACTATGCGCCCGGACAGAAACAGCTGGTCAACATGTCCGACATCACCGGATTCGAGAAGAACTATGTCCGGTTCATGAACATTCAGGCCGCCAAGGCCGAGCGTCTGGCGGGTCTGGGTGTGCAATCCATCGCGGTCTACATCGCGCCCACGCCGGTTTCGCACGAACTGGCATCGCTGTTCACCCGATCATGGGCGGGGGTCGATGCGGTGGTCACCATGATCCAGCACAACGAGGCCGACGCCTTGGAACTGCTGGGGCAACGCGAAACCAGCATCAACGAACTGATCGAGGCACCGACCGCAAAGGTCGGAAAACTGGTCACAACGAACAACCATTAACGTATCCGCACTGCAACTGGCCGTGCTGAAAGGGGCATCATGGACTTCTCCTTAACGGAAGAACAAAGCGCAATTTTCGACATGGCCTATGCCTTTGGCCAAGAACAGATCGCACCGCATGCGCGCGACTGGGAAGCGGCAGGCACCATCCCGAAAGAGCTGTGGCCGCAGGTTGGCGCGCTTGGCTTTGCCTCGCTCTATGTGTCCGAAGACGCGGGCGGCGCAGGGCTGGGCCGACTGGACGCGACGCTGGTGTTCGAGGCGCTGAGCATGGCCTGCCCCTCTGTCGCGGCCTTCCTGTCGATCCACAACATGTGTGCCAAGATGCTCGATAGTTTTGCGGGCGACGATCTGAAGGCCCGCGTGATGCCGGGTGTGCTGTCGATGGAAACCGTGCTCAGCTATTGCCTGACCGAACCCGGATCGGGGTCGGACGCCGCCGCCCTGCGCACACGGGCCGAGCGCACCAACGAAGGATATGTGCTGAACGGGACCAAGGCATTCATCTCGGGCGGCGGTTATTCCGATGCTTATGTCTGCATGGTCCGCACCGGAGAGGACGGGCCAAAAGGCGTGTCCACCGTCTATGTCGAGGATGGCACAGACGGGCTGAGTTTCGGCGGACTTGAGGACAAAATGGGCTGGCGCAGCCAACCTACGGCCCAAGTGCAATTCGACAATTGCAACATTTCTGCCGACAATCTGGTGGGTGAGGAAGGCAAAGGTTTCACATATGCGATGAAAGGGCTGGATGGTGGCCGTCTGAACATTGCCGCCTGTTCGCTGGGTGCGGCGCAGTCCGCCCTGAATGCCACGCTGGACTATATGGGCGAACGCAAGGCCTTTGGCCAACCGATCGACCAGTTTCAGGGTCTGCAATGGCGCCTTGCGGATATGGAGATCGAATTGCAGGCCGCGCGCACCTTCTTGCGCCAAGCGGCATGGAAGATGGACACAGACGCGCCCGACGCCACCAAGTTCTGCGCCATGGCCAAGAAGTTTGTCACCGAAACCGGATCGAAAGTCGTGGACCAGTGTCTGCAACTGCACGGCGGCTATGGATACCTTGCCGATTACGGGATCGAAAAACTGGTGCGCGATTTGCGGGTCCACCAAATCCTTGAGGGCACGAACGAGATCATGCGCGTCATCGTGGCCCGCGACATGTTGAAAAACCGATGAGCGATCTTTCCATTCGCGTCATCGGCCACGCGGGCCGGATCACCTTGCAACGCCCCGAGGCGCTGAACGCGCTTAGCTACGAGATGTGCCTTGCCATTGAAAAGGCGATGGACGCATGGGCCAAGGATGACGCCGTGGCCCTCGTGATCATCGACGCCGAAGGCGACCGCGCCTTTTGCGCGGGCGGTGACATTGCCGAATTGTATGCGACAGGCCGTGCGGGCGATTTCGCCTATGGGCAGGCGTTCTGGGCCGATGAATACCGCCTGAACCACAAGATTTTCCACTATGCCAAACCGGTGGTCAGCTTCCTTCAGGGCTTGACCATGGGGGGCGGTGTCGGGATCGGCTGTCACGGATCGCATCGCGTGGTCGGGGACAGTACGCAGATGTCCATGCCGGAATGCGGCATCGGGTTGGTGCCGGATGTGGGCGGCACGCTGATGCTGGCCCTCGCACCGGGGCGTCTGGGGGAGTACCTTGGCACCACAGGCGCGCGCATGGGGGCGGCAGATGCGATTTTCGCAGGGTTTGCAGACCTTTACATTGCCGAAAGCCAGTGGCCCGACCTGATCGCCAAGCTGGAAGAGAGAGGCGATACCAGCCTGCTGGAAGCAGCGGCAGGCACACCGCCAGCGGGCAAGATCGAGGCGCTGATGCCGGATATCGACCGGCATTTTCACGGCGCCTCCCTGTCTGATGTGCTCACCACCTTGCGCGCCGAGGACAGTGATTTCGCCCGCGCCACGCTCAAGATGCTGGACCGCAACAGCCCCCTGTCCATGGCCTGCACGATTGAAATCCTGCACCGTCTGCGGGGGCCGTCGTTGACCATGGAAAAGGCGCTGGACCTCGAATACCGCTTTACCTCGCGGTCCATGGCGCATGGTGATCTTCTGGAAGGTATCCGCGCCGCGATCATCGACAAGGACCGCAGCCCGAAATGGCAGTTTGCGGATCAAGCCGTGCCGCCAAGCGCGCTGAGCAAAATGTTAGTGCCTTTGGGAGATAAGGCTTTGAAATTGGGGGGAAATACAATGAAAATCGGGTTTATCGGACTGGGCAATATGGGCGCGCCCATGGCGACCAACCTTGCCGCCGCAGGCCATAGCGTTGTCGGCTTTGACGTGGCGGGCACCACCGCCGAGGGCGTGACACAGGTCAGCACTGCGCCAGAGGCCGCGCAGGACTGCGATGTGGTGATCACCATGCTGCCTAACGGGAACATCCTGCGCGCCGTCGCGGCCGAGGTTATCCCCGCGATGCGCAAAGGGGCGACCCTGATCGACTGTTCCACCGTCGATGTGGACAGCGCCCGCGCGGTGGCCGAACAGGCGCACCAGGCGGGCCTGTTGGCCGTTGACGCGCCCGTGTCCGGCGGCATCGGGGGCGCGGCGGGTGGCACGCTGACCTTCATGGCCGGCGGCAGCGCCGAGGCATTCGCGAGCGCCAAGCCGCTGTTCGACATCATGGGCCAGAAGGCTGTGCATTGTGGCGACGCGGGCGCAGGACAGGCGGCAAAGATCTGCAACAACATGATCCTTGGCGCGACGATGATCGCCACCTGCGAGGCATTCGCGCTGGCGGACAAGCTGGGACTTGAGCGGCAGAAAATGTTTGATGTGGTCAGCACTTCGTCCGGCTTTAGCTGGTCGATGAACACCTATTGCCCCGCCCCCGGTGTCGGGCCGACCAGCCCTGCGGATAACGGCTATACCCCCGGCTTTGCGGCGGAACTGATGCTGAAAGACCTTGGCCTGAGCCAGCAGGCCGCCGAGGCGGTGGATGCCGACACGCCGATGGGTGCGCGTGCGCTGGAACTGTACCGCACCTTTGTCGAGGACGAAGACGGGCGCGGCAAGGATTTCAGCGCCATGCTGCCACGGCTGGCCGCACGCGGTCGCAGCTGACCAGCGCGGCGGGGCTCTGGCCCCTGCCCCAGAACGTAAAAACGCCCGCGCCTTTCAATCGAAGGCGCGGGCGTCTTTGTTTCAGATCGCAGGTTCGCGGCGAACGCCTATTCCGCCGCCACCTTGCGCGGAGACAGCATCGGCTTGAGGTAGTGGCCCGTATGGCTTTCGCTGACCTCGGCCACGTCCTCGGGCGTGCCGGTGGCAACCACACGGCCCCCGCCATCACCGCCTTCGGGGCCTATGTCGATGATCCAGTCGGCGGTTTTCACCACGTCGAGGTTGTGTTCGATCACGATAACGGAATTCCCCTGCTCGACCAATTCATGCAGCACTTCCAACAGCTTGCGCACATCCTCGAAATGCAGACCGGTGGTCGGCTCGTCCAGAATGTACAGCGTGCGACCGGTGGAGCGTTTGGACAGTTCCTTGGACAGCTTCACGCGCTGCGCCTCGCCACCCGACAGGGTCGTCGCCTGCTGGCCCACCTTGATATAGCCCAGACCGACACGCATCAGCGCGTCCATCTTTTCGCGAATGCTCGGCACCGCCTGAAAGAAGGTTTGCGCGTCTTCAACGGTCATATCCAGCACGTCCGCGATGGACTTGCCCTTGAACTTGATCTCAAGCGTTTCACGGTTGTAGCGCGCACCTTTGCAGGTTTCGCATTCCACATAGACGTCCGGCAAGAAGTGCATCTCGATCTTGATGACACCATCGCCCTGACAGGCCTCGCACCGCCCGCCCTTGACGTTGAACGAGAACCGCCCAGGCTTGTAGCCGCGCGCCTTGGCCTCGGGCAGGCCCGCGAACCAGTCACGGATCGGCGTGAAAGCCCCCGTATAGGTGGCGGGGTTCGACCGTGGTGTCCGCCCGATGGGGCGCTGGTCGATGTCGATTACCTTGTCGAGGTGTTCCAGCCCTTTGATCGTCTCGCACGGCGCAGGCGTTTGGCGCGCCCCATTCAGCCGCATGGAGGCCGTTTTGAACAGGGTTTCGATGGTCAGCGTGGATTTGCCGCCGCCCGATACGCCTGTCACGCAGACAAATTTGCCCAGTGGGAAGTCCACGGTCACGTTTTGTAGGTTGTTGCCGGTGGCCTTGACCACGGTCAGCTTTTTCTTGCCCTTCTTACCCTTGCGCCGCGTTGCGGGCACAGCGATCTCGCGCACGCCGGTCAGGTATTGGCCGGTGATCGACGCCTCGTTCGCGGCGATCTGGGCGGGTGTGCCGTGGGCCACCACCTCGCCGCCATGCACACCGGCACCAGGGCCGATGTCGAAGACATAATCGGCTTCGCGGATGGCTTCCTCGTCATGTTCGACCACGATCACAGTGTTGCCTTGGTCGCGCAAGTTTTTCAGCGTCCCAAGCAGGCGGTCATTGTCGCGCTGGTGCAAGCCGATGGACGGTTCGTCCAGCACATAAAGAACCCCCGTCAGGCCCGAGCCGATCTGGCTGGCCAAACGAATCCGCTGGCTTTCACCGCCACTTAACGTGCCACTTGAACGTGACAGCGTAAGGTATTCCAATCCAACATTATTCAGGAACCCAAGGCGCTCGCGGATTTCCTTCAGAATGGCGCGCGCAATTTCGTTTTTTTGCACAGTCAGATGCTCGGGCACCTGCGAGCACCAATCAAAAGCCTCGCGGATGGACATCTGTACCACCTGCCCCGCGTGCAGCCGTTCGGACGGGTCGCCATCGACGGGGCCGATCTTGACCGCAAGCGCCTCTGGGCGCAGACGATAGCCGTTGCACGCGCCACAGGGGCGGTTGTTCTGGTACCGCTCGAACTCCTCACGGACCCAGTTGCTATCTGTCTCGCGATAGCGGCGCTCCATGTTCGGGATCACCCCTTCGAACACGCGGGTCACCTGATAGACGCGCCCGCCCTCGTCATAGCGGAACGAGATCTCCTCGTCCCCCGATCCGTGCAGGAACACCTGCTGCACATAGGCTGGCAGGTCTTTCCACTTGGTCTTCGGGTCGAATTCGTAATGCTTGGCGATGGCTTCGATAGTTTGCAGAAAATAGGGCGACTTGCCTTTGCGCCACGGGGCCAGCGCGCCGTCATAGATTTTCAGGTTCTGGTCCGGCACCACCAGCCGTTCGTCAAAGAACAGTTCCTGCCCCAGACCGTCGCAGGTCGGGCACGCTCCGAAAGGTGCGTTAAAGGAAAACAGGCGCGGCTCAATCTCGGGGATGGTGAAGCCGCTGACCGGACAGGCGAACTTCTCGGAAAAGGTCATCCGTTCGGGGTCACCCTCGGACGGGGCAGTTTCAAGGATCGCGATGCCGTCAGCCAGATCCAGTGCGGTGCGCAGGCTGTCCGCCAGTCGCGTCTCCAAACCTTCGCGCACCACGATCCGGTCCACCACCACGTCAATGTCATGGCGGAACTTTTTGTCCAGCGTTGGCGGCTCGTCGAGTTCGTAGAAGGTGCCATCGACCTTGACGCGCTGGAAACCCTGCTTGCGCAACTCGATGAATTCCTTGCGATATTCGCCTTTGCGGTCGCGGATGATCGGGGCCAAAAGATAGGCGCGTGTGCCTTCCTCAAGGGCCATGATCCGGTCGACCATGTCCTGCACCTGCTGGGCCTCAATGGGCTTGCCCGTCGCGGGCGAATAGGGTGTGCCGACCCGTGCGAACAGCAGCCGCATGTAGTCGTAAATCTCGGTCACGGTCCCAACGGTCGACCGCGGATTCTTCGATGTGGTCTTTTGTTCAATGGAAATCGCGGGTGACAGCCCGCTGATATGGTCCACATCCGGTTTCTGCATCATGTCCAGAAACTGGCGCGCATAGGCAGACAGCGATTCCACATAGCGGCGCTGTCCCTCGGCATAGATCGTGTCGAAGGCAAGGCTCGACTTACCCGACCCCGAAAGACCCGTGATTACAACAAGTTGGTCGCGTGGAATGTCCACGTCGATGGATTTGAGGTTATGCTCGCGCGCGCCGCGCACCTCGATATTCTTTAGCTCGGCCATGTTCAGCCCCCCGATTAACAAGTTGTACATAGGTCAGCATGGGCAAAGCGCCAATGGTAAAGTAAGAACTTATCGGGAACATCCGCGACGGAAGGTCCGTTCTGTCACGCGCGGCGGCGCTGTGCCATCCATGCGTGCACGGCTAAACCGCCCCCCATGACGAGGATCGCGGTCCACACCAGCCCCGGATAACCCGCAACCCCCAGCACGGCGAGCAATACGGGCGTGCCAAGCGTGTTGCCCAGATTGCCGGTCTGTGCCAGCGCGCCATAGGCCTGCGCCTGCGTCGCCGCCGTGTGGTTCAGCTGCGGGATGGAGGCGAATGTCGCGCCCTGTACCAGCCCGAGCGCGCCTGCCAGCGCCAGACAAGCCGCAGGATAGCCCGGCACGACCAGCAGCCAGAACAGCGCCGCCACCGACGTAGCAAAGCCGATCTGAACCAGCGTCACCGCCTTGATCACGCGCATCAGCACCACGCCAAGGGTCATGGAAACCGCGATGGACACCAAGGGCATCGCCCCCATCACCCACGCGCGGGATTCCGGCGCGATATAAGGCGGCAGCACCGTCAGGATCGCAAGGAACGAGAATGTATAGAACAGCCACCCCGCCCCCGGTGCCGCCACAAAGGGCGAGCGGTAGATGGTCAGGTGGTCAGCAAGGATACCGCGCAGCGACAGCGCGCCCTCGGCAGGGACTTCGAGCGGGCGCAAGAACAGCCCTAGCACCACCGCGAACACAGCCAGCCAGATCGCATGTGCGATAAACAACGCATTCAGGCCGAAACCGTCGACCAGCGGCAGGCCAAAGGCGACCAGCAGCGCAAAGGCCACGCCAAAGAACGTGCTCCACAGCGACAGGGTAAAACCGCGGTGTTGCGGCGCGCTAAGTTGGGCGATCAGGGTCGGCGCGGCCACCACGATGGCAAGGTGAGACATGCCCTCGACCGCGCGCGACAGCAGCATCAGGGGCAGCGCGGGCAAGGTGGCCTGAAACAGCGACACCGCCGCCCCTGCCCACAGCGCCCACAGCATCGCCCGCTTATAGCGGATGCGCGCCACGACCAGTCCGGCAACCACGCCCAGCACGATCCCGACAAAGCCGACAAGCGACACGAGAAAGCCGAGCGCCGCGCCTGCGTCGGGATAGACAGCGGCCAGTTGATCGAAGATCACGCTGATTTTGGCGTATTGCCCCGCCGCACCAAGCCCTGCGCCCCAGAGGCACAGGACCATGAAAAAATTCGTCCGTGTTTCCATGGCAACGGGCTATGCCTGAACGCGCGTGCCTGCAAGATACCCCGCGCCAGAAAATTGCCGTAGCGTCACAAAAACGGACGCGCCCATAAAAAAGCCACGCGGGCGGGGTGCGCGCCGCGTGGCTTTGAACCGTGAAAGTTCGGTGCGTTACATATGGATGACGCGGTCGTAGGCATCCAGCACGGATTCGTGCATCATCTCGGACAGGGTCGGATGCGGGAAGACGGTGTGCATCAGGTCTTCTTCGGTGGTTTCGAGTGCCTGACCCACCACATAGCCCTGAATCAGTTCCGTCACCTCGGCCCCGACCATATGCGCACCCAGCAGTTCGCCGGTTTTCCCGTCAAAGATGGTCTTGATCAGCCCCTCGGGTTCGCCAAGGGCGATGGCCTTGCCGTTGCCGATGAAGGGGAAGCGACCCACTTTAATCTCGTAGCCGGCCTCTTTCGCCTTTGCCTCTGTCAGGCCGACGCTGGCGACCTGCGGATGGCAATAGGTGCAGCCCGCAATCGAGTTCGGCTTGATCGGGTGCACGTCTTTCTTGCCCGCGATCAGTTCGGCAACCATCGTGCCTTCGTGGCTGGCCTTGTGCGCCAGCCATGGCGCGCCCGCGATGTCCCCGATGGCATAGAGGCCATCAACACCCGTGCGGCAATATTCGTCCGTCACCACATGGGTGCGGTCGATCTTCACGCCCAGATCCTCAAGGCCCAGATTTTCGACGTTACCGACAATGCCCACGGCCGAGATCACGGTGTCGAAGTCGTGCTTTTCGACCTTGCCGCCCACTTCGATATGCGCTGTGACCTTGCCCTTGCCACGGTCAAGCTGCTTGACCATCGCCTTTTGCATGATCTTCATGCCCTGTTTCTCGAACGACTTCTTGGCGAAGGCGCTGATTTCTGCATCTTCCACCGGCAGCACGCGGTCCATCACCTCGACCACGGTCGTGTCGGCCCCCAGCGTGTTGTAGAAGCTCGCGAATTCGATACCGATGGCACCCGATCCGATGACCAGCAGCTTTTTCGGCATCCGTTTCGGCGTCAGCGCCGCCTTGTAGGTCCAGACCAGATCGCCATCCGCCTCAAGCCCCGGCAATTCGCGCGCGCGCGCGCCGGTGGCGAGGATGATATTCTTAGCGGTGACTTCCTCGGTGCCCTTGTCGGTCTTGACGCTGACCTTGCCTTTGCCGGTCAACGTGCCCTCGCCCATGATAACGGTGACCTTGTTCTTTTTCAGCAGGTGGCCGATGCCGCCCGACAGTTGCCCCGCCACCTGACGCGAGCGTTTGACAACCGCGTCCAGATCATAGCCGACATTGTCCGCCTTAAGGCCGAATTCCTTGGCGCGGTGCATCAGGTGGAACACTTCGGAAGACCGCAACATCGCCTTTGTCGGGATACAGCCCCAGTTCAGGCAGATACCGCCCAGATGTTCACGCTCGACGACGCAGGTGTTCAGCCCGAGCTGAGCGGCACGAATTGCGGCCACATACCCGCCGGGGCCAGAGCCGACCACCACAACGTCAAAGGATTTCGCTGCCATTTCAATGTCCTCTCGAGGTGCTGCATCAAATATAGTTTACCGTTAAACTATATTCGACGCGACCTCAATCAAACATGTGCGCACAAGGACGGGTGGCGGCGCGGACGCCGCCCCTGTTTCACGCGGCTTGCGCGGCACCCTGCATGGTGCGCAGCACCGCGCCATAGCCGCCCGCGTCCAGATGGGCCTGCTCGGCCACGGTGGCCTTGCGTCCCAGCGAGTTGTTGCGATGCGGGAACCGTCCGAAGTCGCGGATCACCTCGCGGTGCGCGCGGGCATGCAGAAGGAAGCTTTCGTCCTTCATCCGCTCGCAGATCAGCCGCACGGCGCGGTCCTGATCACACAGGTTTTCCGAATGTTCGAGCGGCATATAGAAGAACACACGCGCCGGTGCGTCGACCTTCATGTCCCACCCCTTGGCGATGGCGGATTTGGCCACAGCCAGTGCCGCCTTGTCGGTGCTGAAGGCCTGCGCCTGCCCGCGGAACATATTGCGCGAGAACTGGTCTGTCAGGATGATATAGGCCAGTGCGCCGGTCGGATAGGTCAGCCACAGGGCGAATTTGCCTTCTGCCGCCGCGGCCCATGTCGCCCCGAAACGGGTCCGTATGGTTTCATCCAAGGCATCATCCTGCTCGAACCACTCTTTAGGTCCGCATTCGTCCAGCCAGAATTTCAAAATCTCGTCGGGACCTACCATTGCGCCTGCTCCTGTGTTTGTCCTGCGCTGTCATGGAATCGTTACATAAAATGTCGCAACCGCCCAATCACGAAATACGACACTATGCAGCTTTTCCGTCATCCTCTTCCGATTGCTCGGTCTCGATGGCGTATTCTTGTGCAAGCTCAAGCGAAACCGGCGTCGCATAGCTTTGCGCCATCGCCACATAGGCACCTGTATCCTCGACCGAAGACCGCTGTGTCGAACGGTAAGCCGCATAGACCACCAGAATGACAAACAGGATGCCAGTGAACAGATAAAACGCCCCCGGTCCCGAACTTTCCATCATCGCACCCACGGTGATCGGGCCCAGAATGGCGCCAAGCCCGTTGATGAACAGAAGCCCGCCCGAGGCGGCGGCCATATCCTCATGCTCCAGAAAGTCGTTCGTGTGCGCGATCAGCAACGAATAAAGCGGGTTCGACATGCCCCCGATGACAAACGCGGCCACCAGCAGCAGTTCGAAATTGGCCCCGAACACCAGTCCCAGCACCGACCCGAACGCCCCCACCACAGACACGCCGATGATCAGCAAGCGACGGTCGATACGGTCAGACGCCCAGCCAATCGGGTATTGCAGCAGCACAGAGCCGACAAAGAACGTCGCCACGAAGGTCGAGATTTGCGCCACGCTCAGCCCCACCTGTGCGCCATAAACCGCCGACATACCGAACTGCGCCGAAAAGATGCCGCCAAGGATGAACATCCCGAAACATCCCAGCGGCGACGTGGTGACAAGCTGGCGCAGCGTCATCGGTTTGGTCGTGTCAAAGGCCGGCGTCGGGCTGATCGACAGCAACACGGGCGTCACCGCGATGGAAACAAGGATCGACGGGATCACAAACAGCACAAAGCCGGACGGATCCGCCGTCAGCAGCAGCGCCTGACTGATCACGATGCCCATCGTCTGGACGATCATATACAGCGACAGCGCCTTGCCACGGTTGGAATTGTCCGCCGCGTTGTTCAGCCAGCTTTCCGCCGTCACATAAACCGCCGAGAAGCCATAACCGATCACCACACGCCCGATGGCCCAGACCCACGGGTTGGCAAAAGTCGGATACAGGATGATCACTGCCGAGATCAGCGAGGCCAGCGCCGCAAAGACCCGCACATGGCCCACGCGCTTGATCATCACAGGGGCCATGCGGCTCCCGCCAAGGAAGCCTGCGAAATAGGCAGACATGACAATAGACATCTCAAGGGTCGAGAATCCCTCGATCTCGCCACGGATACCCAGCAAGGTGCCCTGCATCCCATTGCCCACCATCAAAAGACACATGCCAAGCAATAGGGCCCACGCGCTTTTCAGTACCTGAATCATCGTTTCGAACTCCTACGCGTCTGGTTGTGCCCGCAATGGCAGGTGCCGCTTTCGGGTGTCGGTCCCTTATGCGACTCTAAAGTGTCGTTTTCGTTTCACCTTTGGCTGGCAACAGCAAGGAGGCATCCCCGTAAGAGAAAAACCTGTAGCCCTGCGCAACCGCGTGATCATAGATGCGCGCGATACGGTCCTGCCCCATCAGCGCCGACACCAGCATCATCAGCGTGGATTTGGGCAGGTGGAAATTGGTCATCAGCGCATCCGTCACGCGGAAGGTGAAACCGGGATAGATAAAGATGTCTGTTTCGCCCTCCCACGGGGCGATACCGCCGTCGCGGGCCATCGTCTCGATCAGGCGCAGCGCGGTGGTGCCGACCGGAATGACCCGCCCGCCCCGTGCTTTGGCCGCTGCGATATCCGCTGCGGCCTGTGCGCTGACCTGTCCCCATTCGGCATGCATTTTGTGGGTGGTCACATCGTCCACCTTCACCGGCAGAAAGGTGCCCGCCCCCACATGCAGCGTCACATGGGTGGTTTCGACCCCGCGTGCGGCCAATGCCGCCATCACGCTGTCGTCAAAGTGCAGCGATGCAGTCGGGGCCGCCACCGCGCCCGCATTGCGCGCCCAGATCGTCTGGTAGTCGGTCTTGTCCTGCTCGTCCGCCTCGCGTTTGGCGGCGATATAGGGCGGCAGCGGCATCGCGCCCGCCTGTGCCAAAGCGGCGTCAAAATCGTCGCCCGTCAGGTTGAACCGCAAATAGCCCTGCCCGTCCGCGACCCCGTCCAGAGTGGCCGACAGCGCGTCCGAGAACACGATGACCTCGCCCTGCTTCACCTTTTTCAGCGGCTTCACCAGCGCGGCCCATGTGCCGTCACTGCGCGGTTCCAGCAAGGTCACAGCGATGCGCGCCGTTGTGTCGCCTTGGGCCGAAGATCGCGCGCGCGTGCCGAACAGGCGTGCGGGGATCACCTTGGTATCATTCAGCACCAGCAGATCACCGGGGCGTAGCCAGTCCGTCAGGTCGGTGACGCGCTGGTCGTGAATGGTATCCCCATCGGCCACCAGCAGGCGCGCCGAGGAACGCGGCACGGCAGGGCGCGTCGCGATCAGGGTTTCAGGCAGGTCGAAATCAAAATCAGAGAGCTTCATGGCCGTCCCCCTAGCGTTGGCTTTACCGATTGTCACTCGCTTCTTGGCGTTCGCGTCGGAGGCGTTCTGCGTTGGTCTCTACGGGCGCCTCCGGTGCCGCTGCGGGTGCGGCTGGGGCCGGTGCCGCTTCGGGCACAGTGGGGGGTGGTGCGCGGAACACCTCGCGGAAGATGCCCGGTGTCAGGGCAGACAGCGGATTGACCTGCACCCGCGGGTTCGATGCCGGTCCGCTCAGATCATAGTTAAAGCCGAACAGCCCCTCGCCCTTGCGCGTCAGCAGACTGCCGATCCCGTTCACGAGGTAAAGCGGAGAGATCACACCCTGCATGTTCAAGATGGATCGCGTCACATCATAGGTGCCGAACATCGACAGCCCCATGGACGGGCCGACCGCGCTGGCTTGGGTCAGGGTCATGGTGGACGGGGTCAGGCGGAAGGCGGCCTCGACCTCTTGGAAGTGGATGCCGCTGCCGCCCATCTGCTCCAGCAGCCCCACGATGCTGAGCGCATTGAGAAGGGCCGCGATGGCGGGCGCGTCCTTGATCCGCGTTTCCTTGATGGTAAGGGAGCCGTCAAAACCCGCCGCCCCCACCGGTAGCAAAGTCAGCGACAGCGACCCGCCGCGTGCCTGTTTCAGCAATCCGGCAGAGGCCGCGACCGCACCGGCATCCGCAGCCGTGATACGGATGGCACTACGACCGTTCTGCGGCAGCACCTGCCCCGTGATATCCGCGCCGCCATTGATCTTGGCGCTGAACTTGCCATCCAGTCCGCGCGCCATGTCGAACGCACCGCGCATGCCGGTCAGGCGGATCGTGTCGGTGATCTGCAAGGTATCAAGTGACAGGCTGATCGGCCCGCCCCCCTGCCCGCCGCCCGTACCGGACCCCGCGCCGCCGAAATCCGCGCGCCGCAAATCCAGCGTGCCGCCGCGCACTTCGACCGCAGGGGCGACATTCGCGCCGCGTCCCACCAGATCGACAGGCGCATCCAGCCATTGGCCCACCTGCACGCGGTCAAACCGTGCCCTTTCCAGCCCGCCTCCGGCTGTCAGGGTAATCTCGCCATTTGCCACCAGCCCCGGTGAGTCAAGCGACAAGCGGTCGATGCGGGGCTGATCCCCCAAGGCCCCTTCAAGCGTCAGGGTCGCGGCGGTGGATGCGGGTTTGGACCACCCGAGCGGGGGCGAGGACAGGCGGATGCCGCGCAGGTTGGAGGACAGCGTGAAACTCGGCGCGCGCCCGCCGGTGGGCAGGTTCACCACGATGTCACCGCTGCCCTTGCCACTGACCAACCCCGCAGGCAGGCCGATGCGGAAGGCATCAATCGTGCGCTCGGACAGCTCAATCGTGCCCACCACGCGGCTGGCCTGCGCGCCCTTGCCAATGGGCTGCTCCCAAGTGGCATCGAACGGCACCCCGTCCAGCATCCCTTGCCCACCCACAGTCACGCCCTCGTTGCTGGCCGATACGCGCAGCGCGCCCGAGGCCAGCCTGCGCCCGTCGATCAGTGTCGTGCTGGACACGTCGCGGGCAATGGCCGTCGCGTTAAAGGTCAGATCATCCGGCGTCAGCCCCTTGCGCAGCGGCAAGGCCAGCGTGCCATCGACGCTGATCTGCCCATCGGCCAGAGTGGGCGACAGCCCCGCCTTTTCCATCACGCTCAGCGGTGGCTGGTCCAGCATGGCAAGGGCGGCGGTCACGGTACTGTTGGCGGCGATGCGCACCACGGCAGGCGCACCGTCCTTCACGGTGGTGTCAGGAATGATAAAGGACGTACCCGCCACATCCAGCAGCCCGCCCTGCGGCGCGCTGACCTGCCCTTGATCCACCATCACCACAAAGCGGTTATCAAGCAGGCTCGCCGTGCCGCGCGCGTCTTCGACGGGTGGCAGGTTCTTGGCATAGCGCACATGCGCGTCCTCATAGGCAAAGCTGACATAGGCCGATGGTTTGGCATTGGGCCTGCCCCGCACCACCACGTCCAGATCGCTCATCCGCCCACCCAGCAGGTTCTCGACCAGCCATGTGCGCGTCTTGGTGATCACCCCTTCGGGCCACAGCGCCAGCAGCCGTTCCGGCGACAGCCCGTCCATCTGGCCATCAACGTCAAACGCCCACCCCTTGGGCGTGGCCTCTAGCATGCCGCGCGCCAGCAACATCTGCCCCTGATCCTGAAACAGCGCCTGCCCCACATCCAGCCTGAACGGGTTCAGCACCATGCGGAAATCCATCTCGGCCGCGTCAAAGCTGACCGGTTCGGGATAAAGGTCGTCGGGATTGGCCGTGAGCGTGCTGGACCGGAACTGGCCGACAAGCTCCTCAAGCTGGCCCGTGTCATCCACGCCCAGCACCGCCTGTCCGTCGATCTGGCCAGTGATCCACGCGCTGTCCACGGACAACTCGTTGAAGGTCAGCACGCGGTCTTTGGGTTCATAGCTGAAATAGGCGCGCGCGGTGTCGAATGGCACGGGGCGTGTGGCGTCGGTGGGCTGGATCACGCCCTCGGCAATGGCGAGGGTCGCGTTCAGTGTGGTAAAGGTGCCGTCGGATTCAATGCCGCCCCGCATCGCGCCCGAAATCGGGGCGCGCAACACGTCAAGCCACGCAAATGGCGGCGCAAGGGCCGCGATATCGCCCGAGGCGACATCCGTGACCGTGGCCCCGAAGGTGGCCGCCACATCCCCGATCACGCTGTCATAATTCGCCTCCAGCGTCGCCACCCCCTGCCCACCGCTCAGCAGTGCCAGATCGGTGGTGATGCGCAAGGCATCGTCCTCACGGGTCAGGCGCATTCGCCCGCCATCCACCGTCCATGCCTGCCCCGATGGCACGTCCTCCACCCGCAGGGTGAGAGAGCGCACATCCGCCTCGACCAGAGCCTCGAAACCGGGGCGCAGCAGCATCTCATCCATGCTGCTGATTAGTTCCGGCAGGGACGCGGCACTTTGCGTGGGCGAAGACAGGTCAAGCCCGCCCGACAGCACAATGGATCCGTCCTGTTGGCGGCGCAGTTTGGCGAAGATACCTGTGATCCCGATAGAAGTGGGGCGCGTGTTGCCCTGCAAAACCTCGCTCAGCGACAGGCCCGCGCGCAACTCGCCAAAGGCGACCACCTCGGCCCCTGTCAGCGTCATGATGCGCACGTCGCTCATCCGCACGGTCGGAACCGCGCCGTCCTCCATCACCACTTCGAGCGTGTCAAAGCGCAGCGTCGCATCGCCCAAAGCTTCAGCGGCGCGTGCCTCGATCTCGGCGCGCAACCAGTCGGGTGCGGCGATGGGCCGTCCCATCAGCACATACAGAACCGCCCCCAGCAGCGCCGTCAGCACCAGCGTGACCAGCAGGCTGCCCACCCTGTGACGCCGCCACCAGCCTTTGCGCCGCACGGGCGGCGGGGGATTTGTGTTTTCTGTGCTGCTCATGGCTTTATTCTTGTCCCATTAGGCCTATCATGCCAGTCACAACCTTCCCATCCAGATCAAAAGGCCGACATCCATGCCCGATATAGCCACGCCCGCCCCCGATTTCACGCTGCCGACGGGCGACGGGACCGAGGTCACCCTGTCCGATCTCAAAGGCTCGCCCGTCGTGTTGTACTTCTATCCGCGCGACAACACACCAGGATGCACAACGGAATCCATCGATTTTTCCGCACATCTCGACGCCTTTCACGCGGCGGGGGCAAAAGTCTTTGGCATCTCGAAAGACAGCGTCGAGAGCCATGCAAAATTTGCAACCAAGAAGGAATTGACCGTGCCACTTCTGTCGGACGAACACGGGTCTGCCTGCGAGGATTACGGCGTCTGGAAAGAGAAGAAAATGTACGGCAAGACTTTTATGGGGATCGAGCGGACAACCTACCTGATTGATGCAAATGGCGATGTGGCGATGGTCTGGAACAAGGTCAAGGTGGCCGGTCATGCCGAGGCGGTAATGGCGGCGGTGCAGGCACTATGATGCTGCCATTGGCGCAGATGGCCGAGGCGGTGTTGCGTACGGCGGACGGGCGCGAAAAGACCGCGCTGTCGCACAAATATGCCGCCGAATGGCGTGCTGCGCGGGCCGATGGCACCCAGCCCGAGATCGGGCAGGCCAACCCGCCCATGCACCCTGCGCGCCCCGAGCGTCCCGAACTCCTGTCGCCGCGGGACGTGCCGCGCCGCCGCACCGGCAGCCCCGAGGGGCGCATCGCCCTGCTGCACGCCGTGGCGCATATCGAACTCAACGCGGTGGACTTGCACTGGGACATCATTGCGCGCTTTACAGATGTGAAAATGCCCATCGGTTTCTATGACGACTGGGTGAAGGCAGCGGATGAAGAATCCAAACATTTCAATCTGATGTGCGATTGTCTTGAGGCGTTGGGCAGCCATTATGGCGCCCTACCTGCCCACGCAGGCATGTGGCGCGCCGCCGAAGACACGGCCGAGGATTTCATGGGCCGCCTTGCTGTTGTGCCCATGGTTCTTGAGGCGCGCGGCCTCGATGTGACACCCGGCATGATCGAGCTGTTCCGCAAAGCAAAGGTCGATCAGGCAGTCGAAGCGCTGGAAACGATCTATGCCGAGGAAGTGGCCCATGTCGCCTATGGCTCCAAGTGGTTCCACTTTCTGTGCGGGCGTCATGAACACGATCCCAAGGACGCTTTTCACGGCTTGGTGCAGCGCTATTTCCACAGCCAGTTGAAACCGCCATTCAACGAAGAGAAGCGCGCCGATGCGGGCCTGCCACCTGATTTCTACTGGCCGCTTGCCGTAGCAGACTGATCCGTATGGTCGGCATGCGCGGATTTCCGCTCATTTGCAACAGATTGCGACGGGTTTTGGCCGGTCACAGCCTAGAGGGTTGCCGCAAGCGGGCCACCCTCTTATGCACAACGCGCATGGCACGCGATTGGGGATACGCGTGGCACAATTGGGACGGGACAAGGGACGAGCGCTTTGCGAACACGCCTCGGTATAAAAATTCATGGCCTTCTGGAACACTATTTTCCGGAACGTCGGGTGTTTCTGAAATCTGACAGTGACACGCGGTTCATCCGTCTGCGATCCGGCACACAGCTTCTGGCCTTTGCGGGCAGTTCCTTTGTGGTTGCTTGGGCCATTGTGGCGACCGCGATCCTGCTGATGGACAGCATCGGCGCGGGCAACTTCCGCGAACAGGCCAAGCGCGACCAGCGCACCTATCAGGCCCGCCTGAACGACCTGTCCAGCCAGCGCGACCGCCGCGCCGAAGAGGCGCTTGCCGCGCAAGAGCGGTTCAACGCCGCCCTTACCCAGATTTCCGTGATGCAGACCGAGCTTCTCGCCTCTGAAACACGCCGCCGCGAGCTTGAGACAGGGATCGAAGTGATCCAGTCCACCCTTCGCGGCACCATGCAGGACCGCGAAGCTGCCCGTGACCAGCTTGACGCACTGCAAACCCAGATTGAATCCGAAGGTGCAGGCAGCGTTCTGGCCGGATCGGGCGCAGGCGCGCCGATGGACTTTGTTGCCCAAGCCCTCGCCAAGACCGCCGCCGAGCGTGACAAGGTTGTCGAGGACGCCCAAGAGGCGCTGTTGGCTGCGGACGAGATGGCCTCGGAAATCGCGCTGATGAAAGAACAGAACGACCAGATTTTCCGCCAGCTCGAAGAAGCGATGACCGTCTCCGTGTCGCCGCTGGACAAGATGTTCCGCGCCGCTGGCATGCCGACCGAACGCATCATCGAACAGGTGCGCCGTGGCTATTCCGGTCAGGGTGGTCCGCTGACCCCGCTGACATTCTCGACCCGTGGCGAAGAACCCAGCCCCGACACCCTACGCGCCAACAAGTTGCTGAACCAGATGGACCAGTTGAACCTGTACCGCATCGCCGCGCAAAAGGCGCCTTTCGCGTCGCCGGTCAAAAGCTCTTTCCGCTTCACCTCTTCCTTCGGCTATCGCCGCGACCCCAAAACCGGTGGTCGCCGCATGCACAACGGTGTGGACTTTGCCGCAGGGCTTGGCACACCGCTTTATGCGACCGCAGATGGCGTTGTGACCCACTCCGGCTGGCAATCCGGCTATGGCCGCCTTGTCAAAATCCAGCACGAATTCGGCATCGAAACCCGCTATGCGCACCTTGCGAAACTTAACGTGAAAGTTGGTCAAAGGGTCTCGCGCGGGCAGCGGATTGGTGATATGGGAGCTTCTGGACGGGTGACAGGCGTACACTTGCACTATGAAGTCCGCGTTGGCGGAAAAGCCGTAAACCCCATGATCTATATCAAGGCAGCGAACGATGTTTTCTAAAAGCAAAATCAACGAACCAGGCCCAGGCGCTGACACGACCAAATCGGCAGCCTCCTCTTCTCCTGCTCCGGCGTCGGCCGCACCAAAGCAAAGCGAATTCAAGGCAAGCGCCCCAAAGGCCAAGCCCCCTGCATCTGTTCTGTCGTCGGATCTGCACATCACCGGCAACATGAAAACCACCGGTGACATTCAGGTCGAAGGCACTGTCGAAGGCGACATTCGCGCCCACCTGCTGACCATCGGCGAAAGCGCCACCATCAAGGGCGAAGTGATTGCCGATGATGTTGTGATCAACGGCCGCATTGTGGGCCGCGTGCGTGGCCTGAAGGTCCGCCTGACATCGACCGCCCGCGTCGAAGGTGACATCATCCACAAAACCATCGCCATCGAGAGCGGTGCGCATTTCGAAGGCTCCGTGCAGCGTCAGGACGACCCTCTGAACGCCGGTGCCAAGCAAGCCCAAGGCCGCGCGCCTGCACAAGCGGCCCCTGCGCCCAAAGCAGACTAAGCCAAGCTTCCAGTCATAAAAAAGGGCGCCGCATATCCGATGCGGCGCCCTTTTTCGTTTCTGTATCCGGCGTGATTACTCGGTGACGGTGACGCTGGACATCACATCAGGCTCACCCGGAACGGAACCCGACTGGCCACGGCCACGCTTGATCCCGTCCAGCACGTCCAGACCGGATGTCACCTTGCCCACTACCGTGTACTGGCCGTCCAGAAACGGACCCGGTGCGAACATGATGAAGAACTGGCTGTTGGCGCTGTTGGGGCTTTGCGAACGGGCCATGCCGACCACGCCACGCTCAAAGCTGACATCCGAGAATTCGGCATCA
The DNA here is from genome assembly GCF_059882455.1 of Tateyamaria sp. 7Alg 36. Lineage (NCBI taxonomy): Bacteria > Pseudomonadati > Pseudomonadota > Alphaproteobacteria > Rhodobacterales > Roseobacteraceae > Tateyamaria > Tateyamaria sp. 7Alg 36. The sequence goes on from NZ_CM187613.1 coordinate 801,344, forward strand.
AGGTCGGGCTTGTCCGACCCGCCGCGTCCGGCCATGCCGTCGCCATAGGCTTCCTGCTTGCCGAACTGCACGTCACCGGTCTGGGCCATGAACCCTTCGATCACGCGGTGGAAGACGACGCCGTCATAGGCGCCCTCTTCTGCCAGTTCGGTGATGCGCGCCACGTGGTTGGGCGCGACATCTTCCAGCAGGTCGATCGAGATCACGCCGTTGGCTTCGCCCGCGACGGTGATGTCGATGCCCGTGGCCAGCGCCGGAGACGCGGCCAGCAGGGCCAGCAGTGCCGCGCTTTTACGCAACATCGGCGGCCACTTTCACGCTGATCATGCGGTCGGGTTCGGCGGGCGGTTCACCCAAGGTGATCGCGTCCACATGTTCCATGCCTTCGATAACCTGACCGTACACGGTGTACTGGCCATTCAGGAAATCGTTGTCCTTGAAGTTAATGAAGAACTGGCTGTTGGCGCTGTTCGGGTTGGACGAACGTGCCGCGCCCAGAGTGCCGCGCGCATGGGGGATCTTGGAGAATTCGGCAGGCACATCAGGCTTGTCGGACCCGCCGGTACCGGCCATGCGGATGTTGAACCCGTCTTCCATGTCGCCGTGCTGTACATCGCCGGTCTGCGCCATGAAGTCCTTGATCACGCGGTGGAATGCGACGTTGTCATATTCACCTGCGCGGGCCAGTTCCTTCATACGCTCCACATGTTTAGGGGCGACGTCGGGCATCAACGCGATAACGACGGTGCCGCCTTTCAGCTCCATCAGGATCGTGTTCTCTGGGTCTTTGATTTCGGCCATAATGTGTACTTTCCTCGTTTATTTGCCCACCTACCTAAGCCGAGAGGTGCGCAACGACAAGACGCGCATTGACCCCACGGCCAATTGCCGCGATGCAAGGCGTGACAAAACGACAGGAGCATCACGATGGGCTGGAAATCACTCGACGACATGGACCTTGCGGGCAAACGCGTGCTGACGCGGGTCGATATCAACGTGCCGATGGATGACGGCAAGGTCACCGACGCCACCCGCATTGAACGGATCGTGCCGACCGTCAAAGACATCCGCGCCGCAGGCGGCAGCCCCGTCCTGCTGGCACATTTCGGTCGCCCCAAGGGCAAGGTCGTGCCCGAGATGTCCCTTGCCCCGCTGGTACCCGCGCTTGAGGAAGCCTTTGGCTGCCTCGTCACCTTCGTGGAACGCCCCAGCCGTGACTTCATCGATGCCCAGCCCGCCGATGCAGTGATCCTGATCGAGAACACGCGCTTCTCCCCCATGGAAGAGGCGAATGACCCCGCCATGGCCGAGTTCCTTGCCGGTCTGGGCGATGTCTACTGTAACGACGCGTTTTCCGCCGCGCACCGTGCCCATGCGTCGACCACCGGCGTGGCGCATTTGCTTCCTGCCTGTGCAGGCCGTCTGATGCAGGCCGAGTTGAGCGCGCTGGAAGCGGCCCTTGCCACACCCAAGCGCCCTGTCGGAGCCGTTGTGGGCGGTGCCAAAGTGTCGACCAAGCTCGACCTTCTTCAGAACCTCGTGAAAAAGATCGACCTGCTGGTGATCGGTGGCGGCATGGCCAACACGTTTATCGCCGCCCAAGGCGCAAACCTTGGCGCATCCCTGCAAGAGGCGGATCTGCACGACACCGCGCGCGACATCCTTGCCGCGGCCGAAGCGGCCGGTTGCCGCGTGATCCTGCCGACGGACGGGCGCGTGGCGCGTGAATTCGCCGCCCATGCCGATCACGAGATCATTGCGCTCAATGCCGACACAGTGCTTGAGGCCGATCAGATGGTGCTGGATGCGGGCGATGCCGCCGCCGCCGAGATCGCCGAAGCGTTCGGCACACTCAAAACCCTGATCTGGAACGGCCCGCTTGGCGCGTTCGAAATTGCCCCCTTCGACACCGCCACAGTGACCGCCGCCAAAGCCGCCGCCGCCCTGAGCGATGCGGGCGAACTGGTGACAGTTGCAGGGGGTGGCGACACAGTGTCGGCCCTGAACCAAGCGGGCGTTGCCGACAGCTTTACCTATATCTCCACCGCCGGTGGCGCGTTTCTGGAATGGATGGAAGGCAAGGAATTGCCGGGCGTTGCGGCATTGATGCAATAGCCCCCCGCCCTACGTGACGGGCCAGACCAAACGACAACCCGAAGGGAAGAACACATGGCTGGCTGGACACTGATCACGGGCGCATCCGAAGGATTGGGCGTGGAATTCGCCCGCGTCGCGGCCAAGGACAAGCGCAATCTGATCCTTGCCGCGCGTTCCACCGACAAGCTGGACAAGGTCGCCGCCGAGGTCCGCGCCATGGGGGTCGAGGCGGTGGTGATCACGGCCGACCTGTCGCGCATGGACGACGTCGAACGCCTGTGGTCCGAAGCGACCGAGGGGCGCGAGGTGGATGTGCTGGTCAACAATGCGGGCCTTGGCGCGAACGGCACGTTTTCCGACAGTGTCCCGTGGGACCGTGAACTGGCCGAGATGCAGGTGAACATGCTGGCGCTGACCCGGCTGATGCATCTGGCCATTCCGCATATGAAAACGCTGGGGCGCGGCCGTATCCTGAACGTCGCCTCAATCGCGGCCTTTGCACCGGGTCCGCATATGGCGGTTTATTGCGCCACAAAGTCTTATGTCCTGTCGCTGAGCGAAGCGGTGGCCGAGGAATTGCGCGGCAGCCCCGTGACCGTCACCGCCCTGTGCCCCGGCACCACGGCGACCAACTTTTTCGACGATGCGGGCATGGGCAATTCCCGCCTGCTGAAATTTGCCAAACCGATGGCGCCCCGCCCCGTGGTCGAACAAGGCTGGGCACAGGCCATGCAAGGCACGCGCATCGTTGTGCCCGGTTGGATGAACAAGCTGATCGCCTTCCTGCCCCGCCTGACGCCGCGTGCGCTGACGGCGCGGATGAACGGCAGAATAATGAAAAAACACTGACGCTGCGGGTGCAAAGGGGATTCACACGGCGAATCACCTGTGTCATACTGCCTTGGACCGCCCACAAGAGGCGGCACAAAGGCAGCAGTCCATGACCCGCACAGCACGACCCGCATTGGGAACAGTCATCTTTTTCGCCATCGCGTTCGCGTTGGGCGTCTACTTTACCTTTGCCGCCGTGCAGGGGGATTACGGCCTGTTCCGCCGCGCCGAAATCGACGCCGAAGTGCATGACCTGACCGCGCAGCTAAAGTCTGTGCAGGCCCAAGTGGCCGAGATGGAAAACCTGACCCGCCGCCTGTCCGACGACTATCTGGACCTTGATCTGCTGGACGAACAGGCGCGCAGCGTCTTGGGCATGTTGCGCAGCGACGAGATCGTGATCCGCTGACACCGCCCGCTTTTGCAGCAGCTTGCAACCGCTATGACGTGGCGGCACATTCCTACTCGCCCCCCGTGTCCGAATCCTGTAATAGATAGTTTAACGCTAAACTATTTCTCTTGAGGGAGGTTGCCCATGGCCGCGCGCAAAGCCACGACAAAACCGAACGTGTCGGCGGAGGAGCTTAAGGGCTACTACCGCGACATGCTTTTGATCCGACGGTTCGAGGAAAAGGCGGGCCAGTTATATGGCATGGGCCTGATCGGGGGCTTCTGCCACCTGTATATCGGTCAAGAGGCGGTTGTTGTGGGGCTTGAGGCTGCGGCCAAGGAAGGCGACAAACGCATCACATCCTATCGTGACCACGGCCACATGCTGGCCTGCGGCATGGACCCCAACGGCGTCATGGCCGAGCTGACGGGCCGCGAAGGCGGTTATTCCAAAGGCAAGGGCGGTTCCATGCACATGTTCAGCAAGGAAAAGCACTTTTACGGCGGCCACGGCATCGTTGCCGCGCAGGTGCCACTGGGGGCGGGTCTTGCCTTTTCCGACATGTACAAGGGCAACGACAACGTGACCTTCACCTATTTCGGGGACGGTGCCGCGAACCAGGGTCAGGTCTATGAGGCCTACAACATGGCCGAACTGTGGGCGCTGCCGGTGATCTTTGTCATCGAGAACAACCAATACGCCATGGGCACCTCGACCAAACGCTCCACCAAATCGCCCAGCTATTGGGAACGCGGTGCGGCCTACGGCATCCCGGGCGAGGAAGTGGACGGCATGGACGTGCTGGCGGTCAAGGCTGCTGGTCAAAAGGCCGTTGAACACTGCCGCGCGGGCAAAGGCCCCTATATTCTCGAAATTAAGACATACCGCTATCGCGGCCACTCCATGTCGGATCCGGCCAAGTACCGGACCCGCGAGGAAGTGCAGAAAATGCGCGACGAACGCGACCCGATCGAAGCGGTGCGCACCATGCTGCTGACCGGCAAACACGCCACCGAAGATGACCTCAAGGCCATCGACAAAGAGATCAAAGAGGTCGTGAACGCCAGCGCCGAATTCGCCAAGGAAAGCCCCGAGCCCGCGCTTGATGAGCTTTGGACAGATATCTACGCCGAAACGGCACCGCAGAACGCGTAAGGGGAGAGATTAACATGGCAACCGAAATTCTTATGCCCGCCCTCTCTCCGACCATGGAAGAAGGCACATTGGCCAAATGGCTCGTTAAGGAAGGCGACACTGTCTCCTCTGGCGACATCATGGCCGAGATCGAAACCGACAAGGCGACGATGGAGTTCGAAGCCGTCGATGAAGGCATCATCGGCAAGATCCTGATCGAAGAGGGCAGCGAGGGCGTCAAAGTTAACACCCCCATCGCCATCCTGATCGAAGAAGGTGAAAGCGTCGACGACATCGAAACGTCCTCGGCCCCTGCCCCCGCCGCGCTCGACAGCGAGGAAGGCAAGCCCGCGTCGCCCGACACGGCATCGACACCAGCCAGCGTGCCAGACGCGCCCAAGGCCGACACCAGCCCCGACTGGCCCGAAGGCACCGAGATGAAAACCCAGACCGTGCGCGAGGCATTGCGCGACGGCATGGCCGAAGAAATGCGCCGCGACGAAACGGTCTTCCTCATGGGTGAGGAAGTGGCCGAGTATCAGGGCGCGTACAAGATTTCCCAAGGGATGCTGGATGAGTTCGGCTCCAAACGCGTGATCGACACGCCCATCACCGAACACGGTTTTGCCGGTATCGGGGTCGGCGCGGCCTTTGGCGGTCTACGCCCGATTGTGGAGTTCATGACCTTCAACTTCGCCATGCAGGCGATGGACCAGATCATCAACTCGGCGGCCAAAACGCTGTACATGTCCGGCGGCCAGATGGGCGCGCCCATGGTGTTCCGTGGCCCGAACGGTGCCGCCGCCCGCGTGGGCGCGCAACACAGCCAGGACTACGCCGCGTGGTTTATGCAAATCCCCGGCCTGAAAGTCGTGATGCCTTATGCGGCCTCGGACTACAAAGGGTTGATGAAAACCGCGATCCGCGACCCCAACCCCGTCATCTTCCTTGAAAACGAAATCCTTTACGGGCGCAGCTTCGATGTGCCGGACCTCGAAGACTATACGGTACCGTTCGGCAAGGCGCGTATCTGGCGCGAAGGCGACGATTGCACCATCGTGTCCTTCGGGATCGGCATGCAATACGCGCTGGCCGCTGCGGAAAAGCTGGCCGAGGACGGGATCAACTGCGACGTCATCGACCTGCGCACCCTGCGCCCGATGGACACCGCCGCGATCCTGAATTCAGTCCGCAAAACAAACCGTTGCGTGACTGTGGAGGAAGGTTGGCCGCAAGGCTCCGTCGGCAATTACATCAGTTCGGTGATCATGCAGGAAGCGTTCGACTATCTGGACGCGCCAGTGATCAACTGCACCGGTAAGGATGTTCCGATGCCCTATGCCGCGAACCTCGAAAAGCACGCGCTGCTGACCACGGACGAGGTCATCGACGCTGTCAAACAAGTCACTTACCGCTAAGGAGCCGGAGATGCCGACAGAAATTCTCATGCCCGCCCTGTCCCCTACGATGGAGGAAGGCACGCTCGCGAAATGGCTGGTAAAAGAGGGCGACACCGTGTCGTCCGGCGACTTGCTTGCCGAAATCGAAACCGACAAGGCCACGATGGAATTCGAAGCCGTCGATGAGGGCACAATCGGCAAGATCCTGATCGAGGAAGGCACCGAAGGGGTCAAGGTCAACACCGCGATTGCCGTGCTTCTCGAAGATGGTGAAAGCGCGGATGACATCGGCGACACCTCTGCTGCCCCCGCCAAGGAACCGGCCAGCAGCGACGCGGCCCCCGCCGAAGCCTCCGACGCCACCGCACCGGCTAAGGGCCACGGGCGCGGCGCCACCGATGCCACGCCGAGCCCCGCCGCCCCGACTGGTGGTGATGGCAAGCGCATCTTTGCCTCGCCCCTTGCCCGTCGCATCGCGGCGCAAAAGGGTCTGGACCTGACCGACATCAAAGGCTCCGGCCCGCATGGCCGGATCGTCAAAGCCGACGTGGAAGCCGCCGAAGCCAAACCGGCCGAGAAATCCGCCGCGCCAGCAGCCTCCGCGCCGGCCGCCGCCGCAGCAGCAGCGCCCGCAGGACTGTCCGCCGATGCCGTTGCGCGCATGTACGAGGGTCGCGAATACGAAGAGGTCAAGCTGGACGGGATGCGCAAAACCATCGCCGCCCGTCTGACCGAAGCCAAGCAAACCGTCCCGCATTTCTATCTGCGTCGGGATATCAAGCTGGACGCCCTGCTCGAATTCCGCGGCACGCTGAACGCGCAACTGGCGGATCGCGGTGTGAAGCTGTCGGTGAACGATTTCATCATCAAGGCCTGCGCCCTTGCCCTGCAAACCGTACCCGACGCCAACGCCGTCTGGGCCGGTGACCGGATGCTGAAACTCACGCCATCGGATGTGGCCGTTGCGGTCGCCATCGAAGGCGGGCTGTTCACTCCCGTCCTGCAAGACGCGCACCAGAAATCGCTGTCGACCTTGTCGGCAGAGATGAAAGACCTCGCCACCCGCGCGCGCGATCGCAAACTGGCACCGCATGAATATCAGGGCGGCAGCTTTGCCATCTCCAACCTCGGGATGTTCGGGATCGACAACTTCGACGCGGTCATCAACCCGCCGCACGGCGCCATTTTGGCCGTGGGCGCGGGCGTCAAGAAACCTGTCGTCGGCAAAGATGGCGAACTGTCCGTGGCTACGGTGATGTCCGTCACCCTGTCGGTCGATCACCGCGTGATCGACGGCGCACTGGGCGCGCAACTGCTTAACGCCATCGTCGAAAACTTGGAAAACCCGCTGGCTATGTTGGCGTAATTTTACGTCCCATAAATACAAAAAAAGCCGGAGCATACCGCTCCGGCTTTTTTCATTCTAACTGTCTGGAAACGCTCAGGCTTCGTTCTTGCCCAACATGTGGTTCATCGAAACCGCTGGCTGGTCACAGCCCGCCTCGCCCACAATCCGCGCCGGAATACCCGCAACGGTCTTGCACGACGGCACATCCTCCAGCACGACCGACCCGGCCGCGATCCGGCTGCAATTCCCGATCGAGATATTGCCAAGCACTTTCGCGCCCGCCCCGATCAGCACGCCGTTGCCGATTTTCGGGTGACGGTCCTCTTCTTCCTTACCGGTCCCGCCCAGTGTCACCGAATGCAGCATCGACACGTTCTCGCCCACCACCGCTGTTTCACCGATGACGATGGAATGGGCGTGGTCGATCATGATCCCTTTGCCGATCTTCGCAGCAGGGTGAATGTCGACGCCAAAGATTTCCGACACGCGCATCTGGAAGAAATAGGCCAGATCGTAATGCCCCTCGGTCCACAGGAAATGCCCGACGCGATAGGCCTGGATCGCCTGATACCCTTTGAAATACAGGATCGGCTGCACCATGCGATGGCAGGCTGGGTCACGCTCGTAGACCGCTACAAGGTCCGCACGGGCCGCATCTACCAGCTCGGGCGCTTTCTGATAGGCCTCTTCAACGATCTCGCGCACCACGACCATCGACATTTCGTTCGACGCCAACTTGGCCGCAATCCGATAAGACAGCGCCTTCTCGATGGATTTGTGATGCAGGATACATGCATGCACGAACCCTCCGACCAAGGGTTCGTCCGCAACCGCTTGGCGTGCCTCTTCGTTGATTTGTTCCCACAAAGGGTCAATCGCGGAAATGTTCGTTCTCAGATCAGCCATGGCATGTCCTTTCGGTGCGTCCTTACCCTACATAAGCCCGATAATCCAAACGCAAAGCTGTTATGTGTGCGATCACGAGGGACGATGTCAGGAAAATCAGGGCGTTGAGCGGACGTGACAAAACGCGGTGCACCGTCAAGATACACCGCGCCACGCGTGTAAGGAATAACGTCCAGAGCCTGTAACGGCCGCCCTAAACCCCAACCTCAATGGTGTTGAACGGCCCCACACCGAACCGCGCCGAGTTCTGCGCCACCGCAATACGATAACCCGCCGTCAGCCCGTCAGCCTGCCGCATCGCACTGTCATAGGTCCACGCGGGCGACGAAACAGCCACCTCGCGGATCACCTGCCCCCCCTGCTGTACCCGCACGGTATAGCTTTCGCTGTCTTCACCCAATGGCACATCCGGCAGATCCCAGTCGTCACCATCCAGACGGGTCCGGCGCACCCAAGACACATGCAGATCGCCACCCGCCTCCTGCGCCCGCAGATGCACAGGACGGTAGGGCCGCAGCCCGTTGCCGTCGAACGCGTGCACGAACGTTTGGTAGGACGGATCGTCATAGCCGCGCCGCGCTGGTCCCACGCGATAGGTCTGGGCGACACGCCGCAGGTTCCGCGCAAGCTCGATCTGCGACGGCACCCCGTTCATCACCACGATCCACGATCCCACCGGCCACACATCCGGCCCGACCGCATCGCTGCCCAACTGGTTGCGCAAGCGATGGCTCAGCAGATACCGCCCCGGCGCGATCAGTTCGGCATCGCGGAACTGGAACAACTCCCAATTGTTCGGCGTCCCGTCCCCGATGGCGACCAGATTGGCCCCGTTCAGCAAAGCCGCATCCGAGGTCGATTCCACCGCGCCATGCATCAGCTCGACCTCCAGCGCGTCACCACGGTCCACCAGCCCGCCTTGTGCACGCCCCAAGGGCGACTTGGTAAAGCCGATGGTCGATCTCGCCGCCACAATCGAGTTGAGGAAGAACCCCGAGTCGGTCGGCGACTGATAGACCGCCACCGTTCCCGGCCACGGCGTGCCGGAAATCGCGGCATAGGGCGCGTGGGGCACCTCCTCCCCCGTCAGAAGGGGCAGATCTAGCAAAACCGAGGAAAGCGGCACAGGCGGCACAAATTCTCGCACAGCGGCCAGTTCATCGGACAGTTCCGAGGGCACATAGACCTCCGGTTCGATCCGCACCGCCTCCAGCAACTGCATCTCGCCCATTTCGACGCGGTCCACACGGTACAGACCCGGCCCCTCGGACTGGTCCGCCGCGATCTCGATCACGTCACCCGCGCCCACCCCGATCAGGGACGGGGGCAAGGCCAGCCGCACCGCCTCGCGCGCGATCCGCGCCTCGGCCAGCCAGCGTTCTGTGACCTGCCGCCCTTCGGGACGTGTCAGCGCCATCGGCAGATCGGATGTGGACACCGCATGGGTCGCATCATCGGCCAGAATGGCCTCTTCCGACAGCACATCGAAATTCCCGTCCGTTTCGACAAAGCGAAGGCGCACCCGCCCTGCCAGATCGGCCTCGGACTCGCGCGACTGCTCAAGCCGCCCCTGCAGATCGGAACTGATGGCAAACTGCTCGGACGGCAACGCCGTCGCGTCCAGCCCCGTGCGCATCACAAAGCGCAGCACACCGTCCCGTTCAATCGCGTCAAAGGCATAGCGCAGCATCAAAGGCTGCAAGGCGCTGCGGGCCGATGCGACATCGTCGATCACATAGCCGCGCACGTAGCCGAACAGACCCGAGACATCATAGGCCGTCAGCCCCGCACGCTCGCAGATCTCGGCCACGACCGACGCCAGCGTCCGCCCCGAGGTCCGACCGCTGATCCAGTGGCCACGGGTATAGTTCTCGCCGTCGCTCCACGTGCCGGTCGCGTTGGGAAAGAACGGATAGGGCCGCGTGTCCCACGCCCAGACAAAGGCGCGGCGCATGTCGACCATGGCACCGTCATACGCCACTGCCGCCGGGTTGTTCGCCTCATCCGCCCAATAGGAATGCATCGCCCGCAGATACTGCTTCTGGATCAGATCGTCGCGCGCACCGCTGGAATGTTTCGGCAGACTGCTTTCCGAGGATTTCTGATCCAGAAACTTGTTGGGCTGGTTTGTGCCCTTGTCCACTGCCGCACAACCCAGTTCGGTGAACCAGATCGGCTTTGATCCGGCCTCCCACGCGGTGGGCAGCGCCGCACGCTGGCCCCCGATCCGGTCGTGGTGCACATTCGCCCACCAGTTGCGGATATCCTTATACCGCCACACCCAAGGCTCGTCATGGGTGCCATCCGTGATCGGGGTGCGGATTTGCGCAGCTTCGGCCTCGGGCGAGTGGTAATACCAGTCATAGCCCTCGCCGCCCGCAATGTTGGTGCGCAGATAGTCGAGGTTGTAGATACTGCCAAAGCCCGCATCCGCATGGTCCTGACCGTCGCGCCAATCCGACAGCGGCATGTAGTTGTCGATGCCGACAAAGTCGATGTTCGCATCCGCCCACAGCGGATCAAGATGGAAATAACGGTCCCCCGATCCGTCCTGCGGTTGATAGCCGAAATACTCGGTCCAGTCGGCGGCATAGGAAATTTTGGTATCCGGCCCCAGAATGGCGCGCACCTCTGCCGCCAGAGCGCGCAGTTTCTCCACCACGACAAACCTGTTGCCCGCCCCGCGGATCTGCGTCAGCCCACGGAATTCCGACCCGATACAGAATGCATCGACGCCCCCAGCCACCGCGCACAGGGACGCATAGTGCAGGATGAACCGCGACAGCGACCACTCCTCGGGTCCGTTATACCGCACCAACTCCTCTTCACGGCCCGCAAGCAGGTCAAAGAGGTTCAGCACCGGCGACAGTTCGAAATCCGCCGCCGTGGCGGTTCCGAAAAACGCGTCCACTTCGGCATCGGCTGCGGCAGTACCATCCGGCGATCCCGCCACCCCCGGTGCCACCGACAGCGTGATGCGCCCACGCCACGGCAGATGCGGTTGCGTGTCGACCGGATCATACGGATCGGGCAGCGTGTTATCCTGCCCCTGATCCATCAGCACAAAGGGATAGAACATCACCGCCTTGCCCGCCGCATTCAGCGACTGAATCGCCTCGACAACCGACTCATCCGACGGCGTGCCGCCATAAATCGGCCGCCCCTCGACGCTTGCGATCTGCTGGGCCGCAGCACGGTCCATCCCCGAAACGCGCCACGCCATGTTCTCGCCCTCGACATCCTTGCGTTCGACCTTGGGGCGCAGCGTGCACGACCCGCAGCGCAGGTCGTCACCGAACCACGACACAATCAGCGACGTCGCCTCGCAATTGGGCAACTCGTCATTCAGCCCCTCCATCGACGCGGCGAAATCGGTCTGACCCGCAGGGGTGTTCACATTGGCGATCCAACGCGCGCGAGACTGGTCGACATAATGCACTGGCGTGGTGGCCAGCGCATATTCCCCCGTGCCCGGCATCATGGCGACTGCGCGGATGGCGCGGGTCATCTCGTCCTGCGCGCCGTCCTGATCGGGCTGTTCGGGGCGCACCACCTCAAAGGACAGCTGCGGCACACGGTTGCCGAACTGCGCCAGCGACAGGTTCTCGATGACCACATAGGCGGTGCCGCGATAGGCAGGCACCAGCCCCTGCCCCTCGATCGCTTCCATCAGCGGATCGGGCAACTGGTCCTGCGAGCCGGTATAGACGCGCATGTTCAGGTCGTTGATCGCCAGTTCCTCGCCATCGGCCCAGATGCGGCCAACGCGCGTGATCTCGCCCTCACAGATCGCCAGCGCAAGGCTGACCGAATAGCTATAGGAATTCACCGTCGGCCCCGAGGGCGCGCCCTTCCCGCCACCGCCGCTCTGGGAAACGGTTTCAAGGAAATCCGACGCCCATATCACCTGCCCGCCCAAGCGCATGCGCCCGTAAAGCTGCGAAATGGCCGCCCCCTCGCCGGAACTGGTCAGACGGAAACGGTCCACCTTGCCATGCTCCACCACATCCGATCCCTGCCCCATCAGGCGCTGGTCAATCACCCGCCCAAGGGTCGCCCCCACGGCGCGGCCCAGCACAACCGAGGACAACCCCAGAAACGTACCGCCCAAAGACCCGCCAACGGCAGCCCCCACAGCAGAAAGTACAACAGTCGCCATCAGCAGACCTCCTCGGTCGGAAATTCAAAGCGCGCCACGATACGTCGCGCCCATGGTTGGCTCAGCGGGCTTTCCACCACGCCTTGGCCGCTATAGGCGTGCACGAATGCCGCCTGCGCGCCGGTTTCGGTCTGGATACCCAGATGTTTCGCAACGCCGCCCGCACGCATGCGAAACAGCACAACGTCGCCCACGGCAGCGTGCGTGACGGGTTTCGGGGTCAGATGGCGCAGGGCAGCGGCCCACAGGCGCTCCTCGCCCTGCGGTTCGGACCAGTCCATGGTGTAGGATGGCGGGCGCTCCGGCTCGCTCCCCTTCATCCCGCGCCACACGCCGCGCACAAGGCCCAGACAGTCACAGCCCGCGCCGCGCGTAGCCTGCTGATGCACATACGGCGTCCCGATCCACGCCCGCGCATGGCCGACAATCTCAAGGGCCATGTCACTCATCGCAGACTCCCTCCGGTATTGGCGCGTCCACTGGTGGGATAGGCCATGACCCAGTCGTCACCCGGAAGGTCGGGAAAGCCCTGAAAGTTCAGCAAATTGGCGAACTTCAGGCGGCAGGTCTCGAACCGCTTGTCGCAACCCGCCGTCAAACGCAGCATATCGCCCGCCGCCAGCGCCCCGCGGATCGGCTCCCACAGCTCGACGCCGGCGCACACCGTCTTCGATGGCATCACGCTTGATCATGCCCCACAGCCCGTTAGAGGCACCGCTTAGCACATCCAACCGTCCGCGCTGGAACCACTCCGGCTCGAACCCGTTCAGCGCGTCCCATTCGAACACACGGCCCTTCTCGACCCGCAGCAACGGCACATCGACGTGATACCCCGCCTGCGAGGTGTCAAACCCGCAGGCCTTATCGCCCAGCACCGCCGTACACGGCTTTTGATAGATACGGCCCAAAGGACGGTTCAACGCCTCGGTCAACCCGCGCAACTCGGCGTGAAAGGCACAGCCCGCACGACGGATTTCCCCGATCGTGCCACGAAACTGGAGCCAACGAGTGTCCGTCTCCGCCCAGTTCACCAGCCACGCACGCACTTCGGCACCGTCAAACCGGCCTGCCTCAATGTCATCCTCACGCACGGCGGCATCGGTTAACGCCCCCAGCGCCTCGGTATTGTCCACACTCAGACCCGTGGACTGCGCCAAGGCCGACGCCGTCAGACCAGAGGCCGCGCGGAACTCGATCCCCTCAAAGGAAAACGCACAGTCGTGATCGGTGAACCCGAAGGTCTCACCATCTGTGCGGGTGATTGCCCATGCCCGACACAGGGTCGTCAGCCCCGTGGACGCATGCGCCAGAAACTCTTCGCTTTGCCCACTCATGCGACACGCACCTCGACGATGGGCACATTCGGCACCGTGCCCGCCTGAAAGCTCGCAACCGAGGTCTGGATCTGTTCTGTGTCGAAACGCACCGGCACGTCGAACTCGAAGCCTGCCGTGATCTCGACATCCTGTTCCGACGGATGGCGAAAGGTCACAACGCCCGTGGCCAGATCGACATCGTAATCCACACCTTCACGCATCTCGTCACGACCAAGCCCCACGCGCACCGTGCCCGACACAGGCTTGGTGATGGGTCTTGCATAGGAATGGCCGCCCGACCGATAGGTCTTGAGCAACTGGAACGCTTGGCTCACCCCGTCGCCCAGCGCGATCCGCTGATCCTCAAAGGCCACAGTGCCACTGGCAGCGGAGGATTTGTAATCCGACCAGTCTTTCCAGCGAAACCCGTACATCTGACCCATACGGGCCTCGAAAAAGGCGATCAATGTCTCGACATCGTCAAGCGACCGCATCCCCAGTCCCGCGTCATAGCGGCGGCGCGAATGGGCCCACGGTGTGTTGCGCTCCTCGAACCCGTTGGCAAGGGTCACAACCTCGGTGCGCCGTTCCGGCCCCCCGACCGAGCCAAAGCTCAGAGACGCGGGAAAGCGTACTTCATGGAAATACATGTCTTTTCTCCCCTGAAAAAAACTTAGCGATTTCTGTTGGAACGCCCAAGGGCGCGGCTCATCTGTGCGGCGATCTGGTTCTGGGACCGTGCAAAGCCCTGAACATCCGGCGTGGTAATGTTCATCACCACCGTGGCAGGGGCACTGCCCCCTCCGGCGCGCACCCCCAGCTTCCCGTCGGGACCACGGGCCAGCGGCATGATGGCTTCGGGGCCGGCCTCTCCCATGACACCCATGCCCCCGCGCATTCCGAACGGGGTGGCAGAACTGACGATCCCCCCATTGGCAAAGGGCATCACACGGCCTTGGGAAAACGGCGCCCCATCGGCAAAGGGCAGTAACCCCTGCACCAGACTGCCCACCCCCGAGGTGATCAGCCCCCCGAAATGGTCCGTCACCGGCTTCATCGCCGCGTTATAGGTCGCGTTCATCATCGACGTCCCCACAGTCTGCAACGCATCCGACAGGGTCATCCCGTCAAACACCAACCCGTCAAAGGCCTTGCGCAATCCCCGCGACAGCCCTTTCTCAAGGGTCGCCACGTCCTTACCGGTGGCCGACAGGCTCTCCCGCATGCGGCGTAGCTCGCTGTCAAAGCTGGTCACCATCACCGATGCCGCGTCCAAGCTTTGTCGCAACCCGTCGGTGTTCTCCTCCAGCCCTGCGATCTCGTCTGAATAGTCACTCATATCTCGCCCCTTTGCGGTGTCTCGTCCGTGGCGGGGCCAGCGGCATCGGGCCAAGCAGCCATCAACGCCTCCAACCCGTCACTCAGCAACGGGGCGGACTGCCCCGGATCGCCCAGCATCACTTGCAACTCGGCAGGGGTCAGCGCCCAGAACGCCTCGGGCGTCAGGCGCAACCCCTGAAGACCGGCCCGCATCAATGCAGGCCAGTCCAATCCCTTCGTGCGGTTCCCTGTCATGGATCGGGCACCACAAAGGCGCGCGCGATCAACTCGGCCGCCGCTCGTGCCGCCGCCATGGGACCACCTTCAATTTCGGCATGATCCAGCGCCTCGGGGGGGACAGGACACCCGCCCCCCGCCAGCCCCGCCCGCAGCAGGACCAGAACATCGCCACTGGAAAACCGCCCCTGCTCGAACCGCTCCACCAGCGCGACCAGTGACGGCTCCTGAAGTGCCGCCTCCAGCCCCGCCAGCGCCCCGAGCGTCAGTCGCATGACACAAGGCTGGCCATTCACCACAAGGCGGACTTCCCCCCGCCACGGATTACCCATCACGCAACCAGTGCGGTAAAGGTCAACGCCCCCGCCGAGGCGAGCGACAACTCATAGGTCGCCTCCCCCTGATGGCTGCCGCTATACTCAAGGGCCGTCACCTGAAACGGGCCTTCCACAATGCCGAAATCGGGGATGATGATCTGAAAATCCGGCACTTCCCCGTCAAAGAAGATCTGCCGCGCCCGCTCGTCTGTTCCTTCGTCCTTGAACACACCCGACCCCGAAATGCTGGCGGTGCGAACCCCTGCCCCCGCCAGCAACTCACGCCAGCCGCCCTGGCTTTCAAGGCTGGTCACATCCACGGCCTCGGCGTTGAAACTGACACGCGTGGCGCGCAGCCCCGCGATTGTCTCGAACTGGCCGTCCGATGTCATATCCACCTTGATCAGCAGGTCTTTTCCGTTCTGAGCACCCATAGGTCTTCTCCATTAGGTCTGAAATTGAAAGATGTCGGTGCCGTGCAGGCGCACGGTCAGGCTCGCCTCAGCGACAGGCGCGACAACGAAAACGCGCTCCGCCCTTGCGGCGCGGCGGCGCTAGTCGTCTTCGACCCGCGCGCGAAAGGTCAGGTCGATGCGCCGCCCCGACCCGTTGTCGATCTTCTGGGCACTGGCCCGCTGAAACCGCAGCGACACAAGCCGCCCCCGTGTCAGCGCCAGATCCGCGTCCTGCAACGCGTCACAGACCGCTCCGGCGGCCCCCTTGGCCGCATGGAACCCCTGCGCATCCGTAACGACCGAGACGACGAACCGGTGCGCCGTACCGCTGCCGGTCTTGTCATCCTCGGCGCGCACGGTCTCGGCCCCAAGGCTGACATACAGGCTTGGCACCGTCCCGCTGGGCACGCCGTCAAACACCGCGTCCCCCACAGCGGCAAAGACATCCGCATCCCCGCTCAGGGTCGTGTAAACGGCGCTCTGCAGCGCGGCTGAAACAGCATAACTCATGTGACCACCTCCTCTACGGCCATACAGACCAGATACCGTCCTTCGGGATCGCTCTCCGCCACGGACCGGATGTGGAACACCCGCCCTTCGTCACGGAACCGCTGATCGGGCAAAGGCCGTTCGGGATGACCCTGCGGCGCACCCCGTACCACGATGCGATAGGGCACCGACGACAGCGGCACGCCGGACAGATGCGTCTCGCGCCCCGCCCGTGCGGTCAGCTCGGCCCACAGCACCCCCATTGTCGTCCACGTTTGGTTAAATCCTCCGGCCCCGTCGGACAGACGGCCAGGGCTCTCAAGGCTCAAGCGCCGGTTCAGGCGCGGCACACTCATCTCGCGCCCCCGCCCAGACGAAGCACGCGGTAACGCTCAATCAGCGATGTGACCCCGAAAGGCATGCACCCCTCGCTCAGCGACGTCTCGTGGCGGAATTCGTAGTAATGGGCGGCCAGCAGCATCACCGCCTGCCCCAGATCGGCAGGCACCTCGGCCCAGTCCGCCCCGTATCCGGCGCGAAAGGCGATCTCGACCGTGCCCGCCACCGGAATGGTGGGCAGACACGACCCCACAGGGCGCAACCTCGGCTGGTGGCCGTCCCGCTCCAGCCAATAGGCATCCCCCGACACCGCGACGCGCGCGCCCAGACGATCCACCTGCGTAACCGCCGTCACCGCCCGCACCGGTGCCACCGGCAGGTTCTCCGCCGTCGCGTTGCGCCACGCCACCACAGACAGAACAAAGTCCCGCTCGATCAGTATCTTGCCCGTGCGCGCCTCGATGGCGACCACAGCGGCCCGCAAAAAGCTGGTCAGAACCGCGTTTTGCACGTCGTCCTGCCCAAACCCGCTGCCCAGACGCAAATGCGCCTTGAATTCTTCGACCGGCAGGGCCGTGTCCGGCACCGTGGTCTCTTCGATCACACTCATGGAACATCTCCACAGAAATTCGGCCCCTCGCCTCCAAATGGTCCGGGCGCGCACCAGTCCGCATTGCTCGGTCGGAGGGGAGCAGCTAGACAATGCGGCGCACATCCAGCACGCACCCGGGAACCGGGGTCAGGCTTGTACCCTTCCCCGGCCATCCACTTCGGCCCTTAGGCCGCCGCGAATTTCAGCAGCTTGATGGCGGCAAAATCGCTTACATCGCCGCCCACACGTTTGGTGGCATAGAACAGGACATGGGGCTTGGCACTGAACGGATCGCGCAGAATGCGCAGGTCGGGGCGCTCTGCGACGGTGTAACCGGCGGAAAAGTCGCCAAAGGCGATGGCGGGCGCCCATGTGGCGATGTCGGGCATGTCCTCGCAAATCAGCACAGGGTAACCCAGCAGACGCGCAGGCTCTGCCGCCGCCAGACCGTCAGACCACAGAAAACGGCCATCGCCGTCCTTCAGCTTGCGCACACGGCCCGCCGTCTTGGAATTCATCACGAATGTCGCATTGGCGCGGTATTGCGCCCCAAGGGCATAGACCAGATCAATGATCGCATCCGCCGCATTCAGCGTCGGGAAATCGCCATCCGCGCCGGACAGCACATGGCCGAACTCGCCCCAGACCTCAGTACCCGTCTCAGACGAGGCATAGGTCAAAAAGCCCTTAGGCTTGTCCACCCCGTCACCCGAGACAAAAGCCGCCGCTTCGTCACGCGCGAACTTCGCCGCAATGCGCCCCGCCAGCCAGCCTTCAATGTCAAAGGCCGCATCATCCAGCAGACGTTGCGACGCCTTGGGCAGCGCCGACAACTCGTGCAGGGGAATGGTGATGCGGTCGATGTTCGGCGTGTCCGTCTCGCTCTGGTTCCCCGTTTCCGAGGCCCAGCCAGTCCCCACATCGCCATGATCGACCAGCACGTCGTAGGACGTCGCCTCGACATTCACCACCGACGCGATGGACCGGATCGACGCGGTCGCGTTCAGCACCGACTTCACACTGTCCGAGGTCACCGGATCCACCAGATACCCGCCATCGGAATTCACCGCCGTCGACAGCGACTTGCCCTCCAGCTCAAGGCCGCGCAGCCCGTCATCATCGCCTGACCGCAGATAGGCGTTGAACGCCTTCTGATGGGGCGCGCCGTGGTCGATCCCACCGGCCAGAGGTGTCCGTACAGCGGTCATGTGTTTGCTGTCCAGCATAGTCAATCGCTCTTCTGTTTGTTGAAGTTTGGTGTTCAGTTCGGCCTGAAAGCCTTTGAATTCCGTGACGAAACCTTGCACGGCATCAGCCACGTCCTCGACCGGAGACATATCTTCCCCGATCCGAGCCCTACGTTCGGTCTTGCTCATCAGCAGTTCCTTGGATTGTGAGTGAAAGGCGCGCGCCTCAGCGCCGCGCCAAGGTGGCGCGCACACCCCGAAAGGCCGCCGCCATGTCGCGCAACATGGCGTCCGTCTGCGAAACGCTCGCCTCGGATTTGGCCGCCACGCGCGCACTGGGCAGCATCGGGAACGTGACCAACGACACCTCCCAAAGCTCCAGTTCGGTCAAGAGCCGCTGGCCCTTGGTGTTCTTCGTCGCCTTCACAGTGCGATAGCCGATGGACAGCCCGTCAATGGCACCGGCGGCGATCAACTCGACCGCATCGCGCCCCCGAGCCACATCCGGCAGCAAGCGGCCCTTGACCCACAGCCCCTTGGCATCCTCGCGCACCTCGTCCCAGACGCCGATGGGCTGAAGCGGGTCGTGCTGCCACAGCATCTTGACCCGCCGCCCCTCGGCATGGCTTGTGGCCAGCGATGCGGCATAGGCGCCCTTGCTGACAATATCGCCGCCCTGATCACGGGCGCCGAACAGGCTCGCATAGCCTTCGATCACATGATCGCCCTTGACGGTGATCGCCTCGCCAAAACGCGCGAACTTGGTCTCCAGACCGGTGTCGTCCTGCATCACGTCTCTCCTTCGCTTTAATGTGGAATGGCGGCCATGAGGGACTGCGCCCCCGTGGCCAGAACCGCGGCCACAACGCCGTAAACCGTCAGCCAAAGGCGGCGCTCCAAACGCTCCATCAGCTCTTCCAGCCGGTCCAGACGCCGCAACAGGTTCTCGAAATGCACCTCGGTCAGCCGCTCATGCGCCTCCAGACGCAGCCCCGGCGCGCAGGCAAACCGTTCGATCAGCGGCTCATCCATCCGCTTCCTCCGCCGCCAAGGCAGGCAGGCCCAACAGACGGCGCTTCTCTGCTTGCGTCAGGAAATCGGCCCCCGCCACACGCGCCCACTGCGCGTCGCGCTCCGCACTTAACGCGGGCACTTGGTCAAGGTCGGGCGACAGCACCACCTCATCACCCGTATGCGCGCCCAGCCACTCCGACAGCGCCGCCACCACACGGGTGGCAAGGGGCAGAACAGTCAGACGGTAAAAGGCGCGGTTGGCCTCTTGATAATTGGCATAGGTGGCGTCCCCCTGAATGCCCAACAGCATCGGCGGCACCCCGAAGGCCAGCGCGATATCGCGGGCGGCGGCATCCTTGGTCTTCTGGAACTCCATGTCCGACGGGGAAAAGCCCATCGGCTTCCAGTCCAGCCCCCCTTCCAGCAACATGGGCCGCCCCGCATTGCGCGCACCTGCATGGTTGCTCTCGATCTCGCTGACCAGACGGTCATATTGGTCCGCATTCAACTGGCTCTGCCCGTCCTGCCCGCGATAGACAATCGCCCCTGATGGGCGCGCCGCATTGTCCAGCAGCGACTTGGACCAGCGCGTGGCCGAGGTATGCACATCCAGCGCCATCGCCGCCGCCTGCATGGGGGAAAACCCGTAATGGTCGTCTTGGGGGTGAAAGGACTTGATGTGACAGACCGGACTGACCGGCCCGCTGGCATCAAAGCGGTGCACCTTGCCGCCCACCTTGTACTCATAGGCCACCGGCCAGCCATCCGGCCCCGGCACCACCGACATCCGGTCGGACCGCAACACATGCAACTCCAGCGGCGCGCCGCTTTCCCCCGCGACCGCCTCCACATAGGCATTGCCCGACAACAGTAGCTGCGCATACAGGGCCTCCAGCAACTCCGCCCGCCCCTGCCCGATATTGGGCCGCCGCATCAGCGCCAGAACGGGGTGCGTATCAAACCGCTGCACGTCGTCCTGCAACACCAAGGGCAAGGCCGCCGCCGCCTCCGCAATCAGCTTCACCGACCGGAACCCCACCGGATTGCCGGAAAAGCCCGAGCGCGTCAAAGACACCGCATCCCGCGGGCTCCACGCCACCCGCCCGCCGGTTTGCCACGCCACCACCTTTCCCGTCGCACTCGCCTTCTGCTCGGGCACATCTACCGCGGCTCGGTTGCGAAAAAAATCAAACACCATCATGGGTCTCCTATCCGATCCGTCAGGCCCGCGGCCCGCCATGTCTAAACGCAAAAAGGGCGCGCGCCCGACCGGCACCGCCCTCTGGAACAGGGGCAAAGACCCTGCTTCTCTTCGTCGAAAATACTCACCCCGTAGGGCCGGCCTGCCACCCGCTTCGGGCGTTAAAGGCTCCGGATCCCCGGTCTGCGATAGGCCCGTGCCGGTTCGATCATCAGATCATGCAAGGCCCAGACCAGCGCATCGACACGGTCAGGTGATCCCTCCCCGACATAGCCGCGCCGCGTCATCAGAACCAACTGGTCCTCCAGCGCGGTCAGCGCGGGCGCGTGGGTGACACGGCCCTGCTCGTACAGGGCGGCCACCGGCTCGGCGCGCACCACCTTGCCGCGCGTCGCATGCACCCCGCGATAGGGCACCATCGGGTCGACCTGCCGGATCACCTCGGCCACCATCTGCCCGCCCTGATTGACCTCGGCCACCAGACGGTCCGCGCCAAAGGTCTCGACCGCCGCCACCGCGGCAGCGGCCCATTCCGACGGGCGCGCGCCCTGCACAGTCACATCGGCAATGACATGGGCCTTCCAGTCCTGCGGCGGCCCCTGCATGGTGGCCCCGACCACGACAATGCCACATTCATCCGCCTGCCCCCCGCTGGTCACGGCCGGATCCACCCCCACCACCACACGGTCAAAATCGGGCATGGCCTTGGAATGGCACGCCTCCAGCATCTCGCTGGTCCACAGCGCGCCCTCCGCATCGCTCAGCAGGATACCGTCCAGCTCCTGCCGCCCCAGCCGCGTCCCGGCATAGCGCGCCCGCACCTCTTCCAGAAACGATCGCGCCAGATTGGCCGCGTTCGCCTCTGTCGGGGCATGGGAGGTCACTGTCGATGGCATTTCAAGCAGGGACTTCAGCACCCCGATATTGCGCGGCGTGGTGGTCACGCAAACCTGCGGTTCCTCCCCCAGCCGCAGCGCGAATTGCAGCATGTCCCACGTCTCTTGCGCCTTCTTCCACTTGGCCAGCTCGTCCACCCACGCCGCATCGAATTGCGGACCACGCAAGCCCTCGGGATCGTGGGCGGTATGCACGCTCGCCACCGCGCCATTGGGCCAGACCAGCCGCTTGCGCCCCGCCTGCCATGTCGGGCGACGGTCGGGCGGGGAACAAGCCAGAATGCCGCTCTCGCCATAGATCATCACCTCGCGCACCTGATTCTGCGTCTCGCCCACCAGTGCCACACGGCGCGCCTTTCCTTTGTCAAACGGGGTCGCACCCTCGACCATGGATCGGACCCACTCGGCCCCCGCACGGGTCTTGCCCGCGCCCCGTCCGCCCATGATCACCCAGTTGCGCCACGCGCCCTCGGGGGGCAACTGGTGCGCCATCGCCCAGAACTCGAAAAGATAAGGGAGGGCGCACAGCGCGCCCTCCCCCAATTCATTCAGGAACGCTTCCTGTTCCTCGACAGGTGCGCAGGCGACCAAGTGCGCACCTGACCTCAACCCTGGCAGCATCAAGGTCAAGGGCGTATCCCCCTTGGGCAATCTGGCTGCGTTTTTGTCTGACTTCTGCAAGCGTTGTCTCCAACTTTTGGCAATTCACAAGCGCCGAGTTCAGCTCCGTACCTCTGGATTTCAACTCAGCAAGCTTGACGTCCTCCCCCGCCGCTACCCTTTCTTTGAGGGCTGTGATCTCGCGGCGAAGATCGCTCAACGAGTCGTGCACCGACAGCAGCAGCTCATCGGTGCGGGCTTCTTCAAGCCCCGGGGTGATAAGTGTCATATGTGCAAACCTCTCATGCGTTGGGATCCCCCCGCACGAGCAAAATGAAAAAGCGACCTCGGATCCCTCCGACGGTCGCTTGCCCACTTTTCCTAGCTTGCCACAAGTTATACGTGTGACCGTTCGCAAAGTCAAGGCATTTGCGCAAACAGGCGCACGCCACAGCGTACGCTCGGGTTAACAAAACCTTTATATTTCAGATATTTGCAGGCCGCGCACCGCGCAAACCCTTGAAGCCACTCACACAACCTAGGCGAGTGCGGCGCAGCGAACACCAAGGCCCGCCGCGCCGATATGCTTAGCCGTCATCGGACGTGTTCGCCTGCTCGGCTTCGATCTCGCGCCAGCGTGCGACGTTGCGGTTATGCTCTTCCAGCGTCTCGGCAAAGGCGTGACCGCCCGTCCCATCCGCCACAAAGAACACATAGGGCGTCTCGTCCGGCTGTGCCGCGGCCATCAGGCTCGCCCGTCCCGGATTGGCAATCGGCGTCGGCGGCAGCCCTTCGATGACATAGGTGTTCCACGGCGTCACCGCACGCAGCTCGGAAGCACGCAAACCGCGCCCCAGCACACCCTGCCCCTTGGTGATGCCATAGATCACCGTCGGGTCCGTCTGCAAACGCATGCCACGGTTCAAACGGTTCACAAAGACCGACGCCACCTGACGGCGCTCCTCGGCCATACCGGTTTCCTTTTCGATGATGGACGCAAGGGTCAGCAACTCTTCGGGGCTTTCGATGGGCAGATCGTCGGCACGCGCTTCCCACGCGGCAGCGACCCACAGCTCCTGCTGTTCCTGCATCTTGGCCAGCAACGCGCCCCGCTCGTCGCCCGGGCGGACTTCATAACTGTCCGGCGCCAGCGCACCTTCCGGCGGCACAGTCTCGACCGCGCCCTTCAGCACTTCCATGCTCCGCAGCGCCGTCACCACCTGCCAGCTTGTGACCCCTTCGGCCAACGCGATGCGATAGCGCGTGTCCTGCGCATCCCGAACGGCGGTATAGACCTCTGGCGTTTCGTCCACACCCGGCTGGAACTCGGCACGTTCCACAAAGCGGTTGGTCGCAGGATCAAGCTCGCGCACCTGTGCGCTCAGACGGTTCACCCCGATGCGATAGACCACTTCGGTCCCACAGGTGCTTGCGCCGCCTTGGGTGATGATCTCCACGATCTCTTCCATCGAGGCACCAGCCTCGACCAGATAGCTGCCAGCCTTCAACTGGTCCGTCTTGTCGGCATAATCCGCCCCGATCCGGAAGATCGACGCGCTGCTCACAGCGCCCTCTTCTTCCAGGTTGCGGCTTACACGGCGGAAGTTTGTCCCGCGCTCCACCTGCAAACACATGGGTTGGGCCAGAGGACCGGCAGATTCATACTGCCCGCGTCCCCAGATGATGACACCGCCAGCCACAAACAGACCTACAATCAGGAATGTCAGCGCATTCGACGCAACTGATCGCCACATCAGTCGACTTTCCCGAAGATCACCGACGCGTTGGTGCCACCAAAGCCAAAGCTGTTGGACAGGGCGTATTTCACCTCACGCTCGCGCTTGGCGTTGGGCGCCAGATCAATCGGCGTATCCACGGCGGGATTGTCGAGGTTGATGGTCGGCGGGCAAACCTGATCGCGGATCGCCAGCACCGAGAAGATCGCCTCGATCGCGCCCGCAGCGCCCAGCAGGTGGCCGGTGGCGGATTTGGTCGACGACATGGTCACCTTGCCCGCATCCTCGCCCAGCATCCGCTGGACCGCGCCCAGTTCGATTGTGTCGGCCATGGTCGATGTGCCATGCGCGTTGATATAGTCGAGGTCTTTGGGTTCGATCCCCGCGGTGCGCAGGGCGGCACGCATGGACCGTTCGGCCCCGTCGCCGTCCTCGGACGGTGCGGTGATGTGATAGGCATCGCCCGACAGGCCATAGCCGCACACTTCGGCATAGATCTTGGCACCGCGCGCCTTGGCGTGCTCGTATTCTTCCAGCACCACAATTCCCGCGCCCTCGCCCATGACAAACCCGTCACGGTCCGCGTCATAGGGACGGCTGGCTTTCTTGGGATCGTCGGCACGTTTGGTGGACAGCGCCTTGCAGGCGTTAAAGCCCGCGATGCCGATCTTGCAGATCGCGGCCTCGGCCCCACCGGCAACCATCACATCCGCATCGCCCAGCATGATCAGACGGGCCGCATCACCAATGGCATGGGCGCCAGTCGAACAGGCGGTCACGACCGAATGGTTCGGCCCCTTGAACTGGTACCGGATGCTGACCTGCCCCGAAATCAGGTTGATCAGCGCCCCTGGCACAAAGAACGGGCTGACGCGACGCGGGCCTTTGGCCTCCATCATCACGGCAGTGTTCGCGATTGAATTCAGCCCCCCGATGCCGGAACCGATCAGAACGCCCGTGCGCTCGCGACCTTCGTCATCTTCGGGCATCCAGCCGGAATCCTCGACCGCCTGCTGTGCAGCGGCCAGACCGAACATGATGAACGTGTCGACCTTGCGCTGCTCTTTCGGCTCCATATAGGCGTCGGCGTTGAACGTGCCGTCCGTCCCGTCGCCCAAGGGCACTTCGCAGGCGTATGTGGTGGCCAGCCCCTCGGGGTCGAACCCCGTGATCGGGCCCGCGCCGGACTGACCGTCCAGAATACGGCTCCACGACGCTTCGACCCCATCGGCCAGCGGTGTCACCAGCCCCAATCCCGTCACAACCACTCTGCGCATCTGCTCGTGCCCTCTCATGTCTCTTTCATGCCTCATACCGCGCCCGAAGGCCCCTGTTCAAGCCCCGCAGCACGCATCGCCTCTCTGTCCGCCTGCCCTAGACCTGCGGCGGAGATTTGCGGAAATACAACTGATAGGTGCAGCCCTCGGACTCGGCCTCCCGCAGCGGCGCATAGCCCAACTGCTGTGCCAGCCGCGCCGCCGACGGATTGTCCGGCATCACGCGACAGACCAAGGGGCCGGTCACGACGCGGTCGAACCAGTCATGGGCCGCCTGCGCCGCCTCTTGGCCCAAACCCGTTCCGGCAAAGGCCGGATCGATAAAACACACCGCCTCGGGATAGGCGTCGTAATCCTGTCCCAGACCGCGCGCTCCATAGAAAAAGCCGGTCTGGCCAATCATTTGCTTGGCGCGGTGCGTCTCGATCGCCCACTGGCCAAAGCCGGTCATCTGCCAATGCCCCGCCTGAAACACAAAGGACGACCACGCCCGATCACGCGACCACGGCCCACCGCCCACATCGCGCACGACTTCAGGCATCGCCCAAATCTCGGCAAAGCGGTCAAAATCGCTCGGGCGCATCGCCCGCAAGGTGATGCGCGCCGTGTTGATCGTCGGAACATGTCTGCTCATGGATGGCGTCCTGACCCATCTCTTTTCTGATTGCCCCGACCTTGCGGGCATCAGCGAACCGAATGCAAGCAATGCACCCGCCGGACATAAAAAAACGGCGCGCTTCCGCAAATGGAAGCGCGCCGTTTACCCTGAACTCGCGTTTAGCGGGTCAGGTGACTGGCTTAGGACGCCTTGGAGATGAACCCAACTGCGTCGCCGAATGTCTGGATGGTTTCTGCGGCGTCATCGGGGATTTCGATGCCGAATTCCTCTTCGAATGCCATCACCAGTTCCACGGTGTCCAGGCTGTCTGCGCCCAGGTCGTCGATGAAGCTGGCGTTTTCAGTGACTTTGTCCTCGTCTACACCCAAGTGTTCCACAACGATCTTCTTCACGCGGTCTGCGATGTCGCTCATATGACTGTCCTCGTTCTGCCGGGGCGAATGGTACGGCCCCCAAGTGGTGTCCCCATGAAAGTCGGGGCTCTGGTCTTTGCCCCTTGGGGCGGTGAAACGCCACGGCAAACCTGCCGCAACGTCGAATTCTGCGCCCCCTTTAGCATAACAGCTAAGGATGGCAAGGCTTGAGGGTGACCCCTCTTACAACATGGCCATGCCGCCATTTACGTGCAAGGTCGCCCCAGTGACATATCCCGCTTCGGCGCTGGAAAGGTACAGGACGGCCGCTGCGATCTCTTGGGCCTGCCCCATCCGACCGGCGGGGATTTGTTCCATGATTGCAGACTTTTGATCATCTGTCAGCTTTTCAGTCATCGCCGTCTCGATAAAGCCGGGAGCGACCGCATTGACCGTGATGCCACGGCTGGCAACCTCGTAGGCAAGGCTTTTGGACATGCCGATCATACCGGCCTTGGAGGCGGCATAGTTCGCCTGACCCGGATTGCCGGTGGCCCCCACAATCGAGCTGATGTTGATGATCCGGCCCCAGCGGGCCTTCATCATGCCGCGCATCACGCCTTTGCACAGCTTGAACGTCGCGGTCAGGTTCACATCCAGAACCGACTGCCATTCCTCTTCGGACATGCGCATGAACAGGTTGTCGCGGGTGATGCCTGCGTTGTTGACCAGAATATCAACCGCGCCCATCGCTTCGGCGGCCTGTTTCGGCAGGGCGGAAACCGCCTCACCATCGCTGAGGTTGCAGGGCAGCACATGGACGCGTTCGCCCAGTTCATCCGCCAAGGCCTGCAATGGCTCGACCCGCGTGCCGCTCAGGCCCACAGTTGCGCCCGCCGCGTGCAAGCTGCGTGCGATATCGGCACCGATTCCACCCGACGCACCTGTCACCAGCGCGCATTTCCCTGTCAGATCAAACATAGTACTCCCTTCTTCCGCATTCCCGTTTGCCCAGCCCTGCCACGGGGTTTGCGCTAACGCAAGTCACGCCGGCAGGATTGTCGCCGTGCGTTCACCCCAAAGCCAGCGCACAACATCCACAATATCAAATGCCAAGGATATCCCAAGCGTGATCGCGATGATCCAGCAAATGCGACGCGGCCAGACCCTTGTGGCGGGATCGCGCGCACGCATCAGCAGATAAATGACCAACGGCCCCCACAGGATAATATGTGGCAATCCCAACAGCTTGACATAGCCCATGGCGTTATACATCGCCGTGACCACACCTGCGTTGATGATATTGCCGAGGATGGATGCGACACCGGCCAGCCGCGTCTCGGGCCAGATCAACAGCGCCACGGGCAGGATGAAACCGCCCAGCAGCAGAATGTTCATCCAGATCACCACCCAGTCGGGCTGCGCCGCCATGGCCTGTGCAAAACTCATCCGAGGGCGCGGCCTGCGCGTGTCAATGCAGCACGTCCGTCACATCAATACTGACATCCGTCACATTCAGCGCCGCATCCTTGGCGATAAAGCGGTAAACCTCACGCGCCCAAGTGCCACGGGTTAGGCCAAGGGCGCTGATTTCGTCCGTGAGGCTGCGATAGACACCGGGCAACCCATTCAGCGGCCCCGTCACCCGCTGGCACAGGGCCCGGCCCGCAGGAGCGTCGAACATCTCGAACCCGTCCAAGGGCTGGAACAGCGGCACGCCGATCCGCACCTCCATCCGGTCGCCATCAATCCGGTACAGCGCAGTTTGCGGCCCCGCATAGAACACCTGCGCCTGATCCAGCGCATCGTCCAGCCGTTCAAACAGGGTCGGAATGCGCTGCATCCGGTCGATCATGGGAATCGTCCGCACGATGCCGCCCATGCGGACGGCATCGAATTTGACCAGTTCAGGCGTCACGGGCAGCCGTGACATCATCAGGCGCACCCACATTGCGGGCCGTGATGGCGCGATCGATGCGCCGCACCATGCCGGACAGCGCCTTGCCTGCCCCGATCTCCCACATGTCGGTGACACCCTGCGCGGCCATCCACGCCACGGATTCGCGCCAGCGCACGCGCCCTGTGACCTGCGCGATCAACAACTCGCGAATCTGCGCCGGATCGCTGGTCGCCTCGGCCAGCACGTTCGCCACCACAGGCACAACAGGGGCAACGATCTCGACCGATTGCAGCGCCTCGGCCATCGCATCCGCCGCAGGGGCCATCAGCGCACAGTGGAAGGGCGCGGACACGGGCAACAGCATCGCGCGTTTCGCCCCCTTGGCCTTGGCAATCTCGCAGGCACGTTCCACAGCGGCCTTGTGCCCCGACACGACAACCTGCGCCGGATCGTTGTCATTGGCAGCCTGACAGACCTCGCCCTGTGCGGCTTCTTCGGCCACGGCAGTCACCGCCTCGAAATCCAGCCCCAGAATGGCGGCCATCGCGCCAACGCCAACCGGCACCGCCTCTTGCATCGCCTTGCCGCGAATGCGCAGCAACCGCGCCGCATCCGCCACGCTGAACGCCTTTGCCGCACATAGCGCGGAATATTCGCCCAGACTGTGACCCGCCACATAGGCAGCGCGTTCCACGCCCACCCCTTCGGCCTCAAGCGCGCGCATCGCAGCCATAGAGGTGGCCATCAGCGCAGGCTGCGCGTTCTGCGTCAGGGTCAGCGTCTCGATATCCCCTTCCCAGATCAGCGCGCTCAGCTTCTCGCCCAAGGCCGCGTCGACCTCTTCGAAAACCGCCCGCGCCGCAGGATAGGCGTCGGCCAAATCACGGCCCATGCCGATGGTCTGCGCCCCTTGTCCGGGAAATACGAATGCTGTGCTCATTGCCTAACGTGCCTTTTTTGTTACGTCCTTAAGGTTAATCCGGTGGCACAGCACAGACAAGCACCCCTGCACGCCGCCTGTGCGGGAATTTGCAGTTGCAACCCCTGCCCACTGCGTAACATTGGAACGATCACGCCCCACCCCATCCGAGGATCCCCATGCCCCTGACCAATACCGCACACCGGTTCGGCTCTGTCGCAAAAACCTTTCACTGGCTGACGGCCCTGCTGATCATCAGCCTGATCCCGATGGGTCTGATCGCCAATGAACTGCCCTTTGACACGTCCGAGCAACTGGCCCGCAAGGCATGGCTGTTCTCGCTGCACAAAACGCTGGGCGTGGCGGTGTTCTTTGTCGCACTGGCGCGGATCGGCTGGGCGCTGACACAGCCCAAACCCGGCCCGCTGCACCCCGAACGCAAGGCCGAGAACCTCGTCGCGGAAACGGTGCACTGGCTGCTTTACGGCTCGCTTGTGGTGGTGCCGCTGTCGGGCTGGATACATCACGCCGCCACCTCCGGCTTTGCCCCGATCTGGTGGCCCCTCGGCCAGAACCTGCCGCTCGTGCCGAAATCCGCCGGTATCGAGGCGATCTTTGGCGGGGCCCACTGGGTGCTGACCAAAGTGCTCGCCGTCGCCGTATTGCTGCACATCGCAGGCGCGCTGAAACACCAGATCATCGACAAGGACGCCACCCTGCGTCGCATGTGGTTCGGCAATGCGGCCCTGCCCGACACCCCCGCCAAACACAGTCATACCAAACCCGCGTTGGCGGCACTGGCACTCTGGGCAGTGGCCCTGTCGATCGGCGCGGTCCTTGGTGTCTATGCCCCGCACAGCGCCGCGCGCGCCACAGCGGAACTCGAACAGGTGCAATCCGACTGGCAGGTGACCGAAGGCGCATTGCGCATCACCGTGACCCAGTTCGGCTCCGAAGTGTCCGGCACCTTTGCCGACTGGACCGCCGCGATCAGCTTTGACGAAACCACCGAAACCGGCACCGCCGGACAGGTCGACGTGACCGTGGCCATCGCCTCGCTCACCCTCGGCTCTGTCACGGATCAGGCCATGGGCCCGGACTATTTCAACGCCGCCGACTTCCCCACCGCCACGTTCAAGGCCGACATCGTGCCCGTCCCTGACGGCTACGAGGCGCAAGGCACCCTGACGATCAAGGACCAGTCCATGCCCCTCACCCTGCCCTTCGGCCTGCGCCTCGAAGGCGACACAGCATGGGCCAACGGCAGCACCTCGGTGGATCGGCGCAGCTTTGGTATCGGCGACAATATGGCGGACGAAAACAGCCTCAAGTTCGGCGTCGATATCGACATCGACCTGCAAGCCACCCGCGCCCCCCAAGGCTGACGCGTCCCCCCCTTCTCTGTTCCAAAAAAATCCTCGCCGAAGGCAAAAACCAGAGCCACCTGAAAAGGTGGCTCTGAATAAAATCGCGCCGCGCGCCAGCGCGTCTTTTCGACAGACGGATCAGGGAACCGCCCACGCAAAAAGGCCGCGCAACCCTGCGCGGCCTTTTCCAAACCTGTCTGACTAAATAGTCGTTACTCGGCTTTGCCCGCTTCCAGCGAGATTTGCACTTTCACTTCGTCGCCAATCGCAGGCGCAAAAGCGCCAAGGCCGAAGTCCGAGCGCATCAGCGTGGTTGTGGCGTTAAAGCCGAGCCATTCGCTGTTCGCCATCGGGTGCGTACCTGCTTGGTTCAGGACCGCGTCCAGAACCACCGATTTGGTGACGTCGTTCATGGTCAGATCGCCGGTGATCAGCGCTGTGTCCTCGCCGGTGACTTCGATGCCGGTGGACACGAAAGTGATCATATCCTCGTCCGTTGCGCCGAAAAAGTCGTCGGACATGAAGTGGCCGTCGCGCTGTTCCCAGCCGGTGAACATGCTTTTTGTCGGCATGGACACGCTCACGCTGGAATTCGCTGGGGCTTCGGCGTCGAACATGATCTCGCCTTCAAAGCCCGAGAACATGCCGAACGTGGTCGAATAGCCCAAGTGGTTGTAAGAGAAGACCACCTGACTGTGGCTGGAATCCAGCTCGTAACGGTCAGCAGCAAAGGCAAGGCTGGCCGTCGTAGACAGCGCGGCAGAAAGAAGAAGCAGGGATTTCATTGGTCGTTGGTCTCCATGGGTGAATGTACCTGAGACCAATGTGGCGTCTTGGGACGGATGCGCAACCGCACAGGGTTCAACAGCATCTGCGCGAAATTGAACACAACTCCGGCGCTTTTGTGCGCATCTGCGTAGGAAACAGTCAGTCGGCGCGGATCAAAGCTTGCCCGCATCCCGCAGGGCCGAGATCAGGTGATAGCGCCCTGTCGGGTCCGTCATCGCCAGTTCGACCAGCAGCACACCGTCCGGCCCCCAAAGGCGCACCATCGTGCCGCGCACCTCGGCAGGGCCAAGATCGGCCATGCGCGTGCGGCTGACCAGACTGCGCGCCCGCCCCTTGCCGCGCACAAGGCGCACTTCGCGGCGCAGCGTGTCCACCTCGACCTCGACCGCGGGGACGGAACGCCCCGCATGCAGAACGCCCAAGCCACCAAAGGCCAGCATCACCGACACGGCCAGTTTGAACAGCGCCGTGTCCGCCTCCCACGACGCACCGGGCGCGAACCACAGGCCAAGGGCGGCCAGCACCAGCGCCAGCCCGCCGATCCGTCGGGCACCGCGCGCCAACATCCGTTGGCCATTGATCATGTGGGGGGCGTCAGCAATACGCGTGTAGTGGGCAATATCTGTCGAAGCGGTCATAATACACTGATCCTATTCACACTATGGGGCCACCCTTCCCTGTGAATTTGACCAAAATAGGGCACGGGTTTGGTTAACCTGTGGTGTAGAACCCCGCAAAACCGGCCCGAAAGGCGCAAAACAACGGCCAAAGGCGCGTTTTACCCTGCCATTGGGGCATCTTTTGCCTTGCCCTGTGCGCTGATGCCTGTATACGGACGCGTCCCTGCAAATACCTTTTGCCGCGCATCACCTCGTGATCGACCCGCAGGGCCATTTGGTCGATCTATGAAATGCGCCTTGATAGAAGTGGAGCACGTCCATGCCTCTTTATGAGCATGTGATGATCGCCCGTCAGGACCTGAGCAACACTCAGGCCGAGGGCCTCATCGAACATTTTGGAACAGTCCTGTCGGACAATGGTGGCACCCTCGTTGATAACGAGTACTGGGGCGTCAAAACCATGGCCTACAAGATCAACAAGAACCGCAAGGGTCACTATGCGTTCATGCGCACAGATGCCCCCGCAACAGCGATCCAAGAAATGGAACGCCTGATGCGCCTGCACGACGATGTCATGCGCGTTCTGACGATCAAGGTCGACGAGCACCAGTCGGGCCCGTCCGTCCAAATGCAAAAGCGCGACGAGCGCGAAGGCCGTGGCGAACGCCGCGAGCGCCGCTGAGAGAGAGGGACCTGAACCATGGCAAGCAAACCGTTTTTCCGCCGCCGCAAGGTCTGCCCCTTCTCGGGCGACAATGCACCTGCGATCGATTACAAAGACACACGTCTTCTGCAGCGCTACATCTCTGAGCGTGGCAAAATCGTTCCTTCCCGTATCACCGCCGTTTCGGCCAAGAAGCAACGCGAACTGGCCCGTGCCATCAAACGCGCCCGCTTCCTCGCCCTGCTGCCCTACGCAGTGAAATAAGGAGTAACTGACATGCAAGTGATCCTTCTTGAACGTGTTGCGAAGCTGGGCCAGATGGGCGACGTCGTAGACGTCAAACCAGGCTATGCGCGCAACTACCTGCTGTTGCAGAAAAAGGCGCTCGTGGCATCCAAAGCCAACATCGCCGACTTCGAATCGCAAAAAGCGCAACTCGAAGCCCGCAACCTCGAAACCCGCAAAGAGGCACAGGCCCTCGGCGACAAACTGAACGGTCAGCAATTCGTTGTGATCCGTCAGGCGTCCGATGGTGGCAACCTCTACGGCTCCGTCACACCGCGCGATGCGTCCGATGTGGCAACTGCCGAAGGGTTCTCTGTTGATCGTAAACAGGTCGTGATCCCACGTCCGATCAAAGAGCTGGGCCTGCACGACGTACACGTCACCCTGCACCCCGAAGTCGAAGTTGTTGTGCAACTGAACGTCGCCCGTTCCCCTGAAGAAGCCGAACTGCAAGCGTCCGGCAAATCCATTCAGGAACTGGCCGCCGAAGAAGAAGCAGCAGCCGAATTCGAAATTCAGGAACTGTTCGACGATATCGGTTCTGCCGCGTCCGAAGACGAAGATCTGGCCCAATCCGCAGGTGTTGCGGACGACAGCGACTCTTCCGAGGAAACGCAGGCCTAAGCCTGACGCGACCGTTAAAGACATTGAAAACCGCGCCCCGTCACAGGGCGCGGTTTTTTCGTATCCGCCCTGCCCTGCGCAGCCATAAGCGCGCGGCGGGTGCCACCAATCTCTGGACAGCGCAGGATCAGGCCGTAAGGATGCGCGCTATGAAATACGCTTTGCTACTTGTGCTATTCTGTCCGCTCGCCGCCTGTGTGGTCGAGGATCTTGAGACATTGGAGATGGCGCAGCGCCCCGTGGCGCAAACCCCGACCGAGATCGCCTTTGTCAGTCGCCTGTTCAACGAATTGCAGCCCCTGTCCATCGCGCAGGATCGCGAATATTGCGGGCTGATCGGCGTGGACAGCAACGGGCAATATGTGGCCAGCGAACCGCGCCGGGGACGCCGCGCCTCGTGCCTGCCGCCGATGCCCAGCAGCGCGGATTTCACCGTCGTTGCCTCGTACCATACGCACGGATCCTACAGTCTCGAATACTTCACCGAGGTGCCGTCCTTTGACGACATGCGCACCGATATCGAGGACGGCACAGACGGCTATATCGCCACGCCGGGCGGGCGGATGTGGTATGTGGACGCGCGCAACCGCGTGGCGCGCCAGATTTGCGGGCGCAACTGCCTTGTGCCTGACCCGAACCACCGCGACGATCCCGACTTCTTTGTCGCGCCGACCTATACGCTGGACCAGCTGCGCCAGTACTAGGCCCCGCCTACCCTGACCACACGGGCGCGCCTTGCGCCCCCTTCCTGCCCCCGCCTGCGCCGCGCACAGGCGGTTTTACACTCATAGCGTTTGGAGAAATCGACCCTTTCGACATACGATCATCACAGCTGACAATTATCAGCGTGCTGTCACCTCATTTTCAGGAGCCTGTCATGGCCGCAAAAATTAAATCCTCCGTCGGAAAAGGCGGTAAAAACATGCCCGAAGACGTTAAGGCGATCCAAGGATTATTGAACCCGTTCGCCAGCGAAGTCGGCTTTCCCAAACTCAAACCCAATGGCGAGGCGAGCCCCAAGCTGGAGAAAGCGATCAGCGACTTCCAGCAGAAAATCTGCCTGTTCCGCCCTGATGGGCGCGTCGATCCGGGCAAGCGCACGCTTGCCAAGCTGAACGCGGGCCCCGGCAAGGCCAAGGCCGAGAAGAAGAAAGAGGACGCCAAGGTCCAGCAGGTGAAAACTCAGGAACGCCAGAAGGCCCTGGCCCAAGTCAAGAAAGACATGGAAAAGGCCGCCAAGGCGCAAAAGGTGGAAAGTTCGTCATGGGGCGATCTGTGGAAATCCATCTCGACGCAGGCCGAGGAGTTCTTTGATTCCTTCTGGGACAGCGATGAAAAGAAGGGCGTCGTGGGCACCCCGCAGGATGCACAAAAGCAGGCAAAGAAAATCTCGGACCAGATGAACAAGGCCGTGAAAAAGAAGATCGACGAGAAGATCAAGGAGATCGACACTGGCCCCGACACCTGCCCCGGCAAGGTGACAGGCAAGACAAGCGGCGTGAAAAAGCCGCTGATCGACGCGCTATATGCCGTGTCCTCGCATTATGGCGGCGTGGCGATCGACGTGAAATCCGGCCTTCGCGACAAGAAGGGCCAAGCCCGCGCCATGTTCAAAGGCTGGGACAAGCATCTGAAGAAAGACGGGAAAAACGGCGGCGTCTATGTGTTCTTGCGCCAGTCCAAGAACCAGCCGCTGTGGAAAGAACTCGACGATCTGCACGCCGCAGGCAACATGGCCGGCTTTATCAGTTGCATGATGTCCAAGGCCCCGTGGGGCAGCGTCTCGCGCCACCTGAGCGGTGAGGCCGTCGATATTGCGCTCGCCACCGACAAGAAGATCATTGAGGCGTTGAAGATGGTGTTCGGCCATTATCTTGCGGAAAAGGACGGCAACTCCGAAGGGATCAAATGCCACCATTTCGACAACAAGAAGGGCATCAAGAAGGTGGACGATTCACTGCGGGCCAAGTTCCCGAATTAACGCCCGCCCGACCGCCCCAGCAAAAAGGCCGCCCCCTTGCAGGAGCGGCCTCTTCTAATTTTAGGATGATCGCTTGGATCAGTCGTCGTTTTCCAGTGCTTCGACGGCTTTTTGCAGATCTTCCTTGGACACTTCCTTGTCGGTCACTGTCGCGTTTTCCACGATGTAATCGACCACTTTGTCTTCGAACAGCGGCGCGCGCAGCTGCTGTTGCATCTGCTGGTTTTGCTGAACGAATTCAAAGAACTGGCGTTCCTGACCTGGGTACTGACGGGCCTGTGCCATGATGGCTTGGCTCATTTCGGCGTCGGTCACTTCGACATTGGCGATCTGGCCAAGTTCGGCCAGCAGCAGACCCAGACGCACGCGGCGCTCGGCCAGCGTGGTGTGCTCGTCCGTGGTTTCGATCTCGGGGTGATCGTGACCTTGGACGTTTGGGTTGTCTTCGTGCCACAACTGGTGTGCGATCTGCTTGGCTTCGGCCTCGACAAGGCTTGGCGGCAGTTCAAAGCTGACGGCGGTGTCCAGCTGGTCCAGCAGCGAACGCTTCATCACCGCGCGGGCCGCACCGGCATATTCGCCTTCAAGCTGCTCGGAGATACGTGTTTTCAGACCTTCGAGGTCTTCTGCGCCGTATTTCTTGGCCAGTTCGTCGTCGATTTTGGCAGCAACGGGCTTTTTCACCTCTTTGATGGTGCAAGAGAACACGGCCTCTTTGCCTGCCAGATGCTCGGCTTGGTAATCTTCGGGGAAGGAGACGGTAACGTCTTTTTCTTCGTCCGCTTTCACGCCGACAAGCTGCTCTTCAAAGCCGGGGATGAACGAGTTCGACCCCAATACCAGCGGGTAATCTTCGGCAGAGCCGCCTTCGAACGCTTCGCCGTCAACCTTGCCGACAAAGTTCATGACAACCTGATCGCCGTCCTTGGCTTTGCTGCCCGCCTTGCGCGCTTCGAAGTCCTGCGCGTTTTCGGCAAGCGAACCCAGAGTTTCGTCGATGTCCGCTTCGCCGGCTTTGACCACCAGACGCTCAAGCGTCAGTTTGCCAAGGTCGACTTCGGGGATCGCTGGCAGGGCTTCGTAGGTCAGGTCAACCTGAACGTCGTCGCCTTCTTTCCAGTCTTCGTTGGTCATCTTCACTTCGGGCTGCGCCGCAGGGCGGTCGCCGGAGGCTTCGAAGTGCTCGGACATCGCGCCGTCGATGCTTTCCTGCATCGCTTCGCCCATCAGGCGTTGGCCGAACTGTTTCTTGAGCAATGCCATTGGCACTTTGCCCTTGCGGAAACCTTTCATCTCGATGCCGGGCTGTGCCTCGACCAGCTTTTCGTTGACCTTTGCCTCAAGCTCGGCGGCGGTTACGGTGATCGCATATCCGCGTTTCAGACCTTCGTTCAGCGTCTCGGTGACCTGCATGTGTGCTCCCATGGGGTATAGGCCCCTTAATGGGGCTGATCGGAAATTCGCGCCCTTCTATGCAGCGCGCAGGCGGTGTGCAAGCGGATTGGGCCAAACAGGCGAAAAAGGCTGGTTTGCGCGCGTGTTTTTCTGTCTCGCCCCGCGTCTGCGGTGCCTTCGCGCGCGTTAACTCCGGTTTAAGGCGGCGTGCGCAAGATGGGCGGACCCCTTCGCGCAGCTGCACTTTACTGGACTCTGATGCCCCTTCCCGCCCCCGCCCATCGACCTGACCGACGACAGGGCCTGATCCGGCCTGACCGGCCACGCCTTGGGCGGTTCGGTGCCTTTCAGGGCGCGGGTGTTGGCGTGGGCATGTTTCGCAACCAGTTGGCTTGGCGTTTGGTGGTGGTGTCCCTGCTAATCGGGTCGGTCCTGTCCGTGTTCTCCACCGCCATCCAGATCGTCAGCAGTTTCGAGCGACAGAAAAACGATGCGATCAACGCGCTGGAACAGGTGGACCGCGCCTTGAGCCAGCCCTTGGCCTTTGCGCTGTGGACCTTCGATTACGACCAGATCAACATCATCCTCGATGGCCTTGTGACCAACGAATCCGTCACCTTCGTCGCCCTGACCAGCCAGACCGGCACGCAATGGGAACGCGGCACCTCGACAGATTCGCCCATTCTGGACCGCATCGTGCTGGAACATCAAAGCGACACCGGCGAGGTGCAGGTCATGGGCACGCTCGAGATCGAAATTTCGCTCGATTCGATCAACGCGCGTATCTGGGAACAGCTTTGGGTGACGCTGCTGAGCAATCTGGCCAAGGCCAATCTGGCGGCCCTTGTGCTGCTTTATGCAGTACACCGGCTGATCATCCGCCATCTGCGCAGCATCGCGCATCATTTGGCGGGGTCGGATCCCGACCGCCGGATCGCGGATTTGCGGCTAGACCGCACGCCGCGGGAAGCCCCCGATGACATCGACCAGATCGTGCTGGCCATTAAAAGTTTCGAACAGCGCGCCAATACCGCCCTTGCCCGTGCCAACACCGAAATCCGCGAACGGGCCAAAAGCGAACGCGCCGCGCGCGAGGCGCTGTCGGTGCGCACCAGTTTCATCGGCACAATCAGTCACGAGGTCCGCACGCCTCTGAACGCGATCCTCGGCTTTCTGCACTTGCTGGAAGCGACCGACGACATGGCCGAACGGCAGCGCCAATATGTGCATTGTGCGGCCATGGCGGCGCAGCAATTGCTGAAACAACTGACCAACGTGCTGGAACTGTCGCGCCTTGATTCCAATGCGGTAACCATTGCCAAACGCCCCACCGATCTGCGCGCACTGGCCAAGGAATGGCATGAAAGCGCCCTCGCCTCGGTGCGGTTTTACAAAAAGTCGCTGGCCGTCACGCTGGACGTTGATCCGCATCTGCATCGGGCCTACCTGCTGGATGGCCCGCACCTGACACAGATCGTCGAGAACCTGATCGACAATGCCGCCAAGTTCACCGGCGCGGGAAAGATCAAAATCGCCCTGCACCAACCCGCCCCTGACAGCATTGAAATCCGCATCTGCGACACCGGCATCGGCATCCCGATCAAGGCGCAGGCACGCATTTTCGACCGCTTCACCCAAAGCGAGGACGGTATCGAACGCGCTCATGGCGGCGCGGGGCTTGGCCTGACCATCAGCAAGGAAATCGCCCGCCTCATGGGCGCGACGCTGACGCTGAGCGCGCCGGAGAGACACGACTACCTGACCTGTTTTCTGATCACCCTGAATGATGTCGAACGACCGGAGGCCGACCATGGCTGAGTGCAAGAAAGTCCTTGTGGTAGAGGATGATGACCTTACCCGTTTCATGATGACCGAAATCATTGCCACCATGGGCGCGCGTGTGGAGGCTGCCTGCAACGGCCAGCATGCCTGCGAAGTGCTGGCCGACGCGCCAGACCGGTTCGGGCTGGTGCTGATGGATTTGCACATGCCCGTCATGTCGGGGGTGGAGGCGACGCGCACCATCCGCGCCTTTGCCGATACGGTCGCGCGCGACGTGCCCATCGTCGCCATGACGGCCGATGTGAATTTCCATGACGACGCGCGGGTAAAGGCGCTTGGCATGAACGGTTTTGCGAGCAAGCCCGTGTCGCCCGAGCGGCTGACCGACCTGATCGAGAGCTACTGTGCCGCAGGCTAGGTCCATGCCCCTTTGGCGCGCATGTCCAGCACACAGGCGCAATGCTAGCGCGCTGTGCGCACCGTGGTTCTGATGCCCGCCCTGCCCGTCCGCGACAGCGTACGTACCCGTCTGGACGCTGTGCAAACCCGCCTGCTAGTGCAAGAGGGCGCAACCCACGCCGCCGTCCATGATTTGCGCACACCGATCAATACGCTGTCCGGCTTGCTGTACCTGCTGAACACCCAGATGGCGGACGACCTGCCAGAAAAGGCGTTGGAATACATCGACTATATGACCCGTGCGACGCAGCAATTGGACGATCTGGCCACCGCCCTGCTGGATCAGGCGCGCGCTGACGTGAACGCCCTTTCCCCCCGCCCCGTGGATATGCGCGCAGCGGTGGATGCGGTGGTCGCCGACCTTTGTGCCGATAACGCCCGCGTTCACGTCACAGGCACCACATGGACACAGCAGGCCGATCCCGACTTGCTGCACCTGCTGCTAAAAACCCTGCTGACGCATGCGGACCGTAACCCGCATCCGACCGAAGCACCGCACGGCACCGTCACCCTGATCGCCCCCCACCATCTCCGCATCACCGACATCTCTGCGGGCCTTGCAGATGCGACGCCGTTCCTGCCTAGTGCAGCCCCCGAC
Organism: Tateyamaria sp. 7Alg 36; assembly: GCF_059882455.1. NCBI lineage: Bacteria > Pseudomonadati > Pseudomonadota > Alphaproteobacteria > Rhodobacterales > Roseobacteraceae > Tateyamaria > Tateyamaria sp. 7Alg 36. Next base: position 840,941 of record NZ_CM187613.1, read on the forward strand.
GACGCCGAACTATTAGCCTGCGCCATGATCTGCAAACGACACGGCTGGCAGATCACCGCCACGGCTGAAGGAGACAGCGGCGCGCGCTTTGACGTTCTGTGCAGCGCCGATTTGACTAAGATTTGAAGGGCAAAACCGTAAACGTTCCCGCCTGCGTTAAGAACTATTTCAGCGTCCCGCCCTACCACTAACGCCAGAGCATAGGAGGGTGAGATGGCGGTAGTTCTGGTGGTGGAAGATGACGTGGGGCTGCAATTCGTTATCGGTGAGGCGCTGCGCGGCGCGGGGCACGAGGTGCATGTGGCCTGTGACAACGAACAGGCCATGGCGGTGTTGCGCCGCCATACCCCCGATATCCTGCTGCTGGACCTGATGGTCGAAAACGGCATGTCCACGGATGTGGCCAACTATGCCGCCTATTCCGCGCCCGACGCTGCCGTCATCTTTATGACCGGCAGCGGCATGTTTCCCAAAGGGGAACTGTTCGGCATGTCACAGAATGCGCGACTGGTGCTGCGCAAGCCCGTACATCTGGGCGAGTTGGACACGATGATCAAACATGTCACTGCCGACGCCCCCGAAATGCAGGTGGCCTGACGCGCCGCGCGGATAACCCCTGCGCAGATGCCCTTAGCTGGCGGCGTCCACCAATTCCTGCCAGCGCGATGTCGCTTTGGGAAATGCCTCTTTCAGCATCTCGCCATAGCGTTCGCCCGCCTCGCGCAAGGCGGTTACCAGTTCCTCTTTGTCGGCCATCACGCTTTCGCCGTCACATTCGATCGAAACCGATTCGACCTCGACCGACACTTCGGCGCTGTCATATCCGGCAAAGGAGACATGGGTGTGGTCCTCGCCCTGATCCAGCATCTCGGGGACCGATATGCACATCCCCAACAGCAAATCGTCGATCCCGTCGCGCACGATCACCTCACCATTGGATTCGATGGCCAGCCCTGCCTCGCGGTCGGCGGCCAGCAGTTCGGCCAGATCGTGGTTGTCGAAATCATCCTCGTCCACTGTGCCAAGGCTGGGGTCGATGATGAAAAGTGAAACTGTTACCGACATCCGGTCTCCTTACTCGCGCCTATGTGCCCAACGCGTTCTTGAGGTTGTTACAGCCTTTTACCGTGAGACTTTCCTGACCGATAGGATAGAACATGCGCACATTGATTTTGTCGCCCGTATTTGTCCCGTCACCGGTGGCAGAGACACCTAGCGACACTTTCAGCGTGTGCGAGCCGACGGTCACATTGTCCAGCATGTCCGACAGGCGATGACCCGACTGCGCCCAGACATGCGCGACAAAGTTCGTTGGATTGCCTGCGGCAGCCTTCAACTTGGTCAGCGCCGCGGCTGCCCCGTCCTTGATCTCGGTCGCGGAAATCCCCTCGGGCCAAAGCGACGTTGTCTTGCCCGTGCCGATATTGCGCACGTTCTTTTCAGCCATCGACATCATGGCCGCCGTGGGTTCATCCGCCGGACCGCGTGACAAGCCGCCCGCGCGGGTCTTTACAAACTGGCTCATCAACACGTCGGTTTCGTCTTTCAATTCACCGGGGGCATAGGTGAAATTCTCGCGCGCATGGCGTTCGCACATATGTTCAAGGTCCATGACGCTGTCGCTATGCGACGGGATGGCGACGCTGGCGGTGGCAATGCTGGGCAGCGGTTTCTTGGCCATGTTCGCCCCTGTGGCCAGCAGGTCATCGCCCGTGGCGGGCGGCGTGGTGGACAGGCTGGTGTCGGGCATCTTGACCGTTTTGAACGCCCGCGTGCCGGTCATATCCGCAAAACCGGCGGCGTTTTCCAGATCCGCATCCGAGGCTGCATTAACGGTTGTGGGCGGCATTTTATAGCTGGTCGTCGAGACGAAAACCATCCGCGACAATTGCGTGATCTTCATGGTCCGCGCCGCCTTTTCGCTCAGGCTGTCGCTGAGCGTGACCAGCGCGACCAAGGCGTCGGCGGCGTCTTTCTTCTCTTTCGGCGCGCCCTTGTCGGTGCCGCCAGAGTTCCAGATATCGGCGATGTCCTTGGCGTCGGCTTTTTCCTCGGTCGTGCGCTCGGGCTCGGGGATCAGTTTGGCAAGGCGGTCATATTCCTTGGCCGCATCAACGTATTTCGTGGCGAGGGCAACGCGGGCCGTCGCGGCAGAGATCGCCGCCTGCACCAGAACGGTCGCCTTGTTCAACTGGTCCGCCGTCGGCGCGACCGGTGCGGTGGGCGCGGCATAGGGCGGGCCCGATGGCGGCCACGGCGAATCCGGCGGCATGGCAAGGCCCGCAACCGCGCTGGTCGCCGCCGTTTTGGCAAGGGTCGCCACCTTGGCCTGCAACGCCATATCGGCGGTCAGTGCCCTCAAACCTTCGATACTGCGCGCGCCGGGGCGGGCGGCTTTTGCGGCCGCTTTCGTGGCGTCGGCGCGGGCGGTTTGAACATCCGTATCGGCGGCGGCCAGCACGGCCAATTCGGCACTTGCGGCCTCGTCAATCTGGGCGAATGCCTTGTCGAGTTCCGCTTTGACGCCCGCGCGGTTGGCCGGGATATTGGCGCAAAATCCGGCCTCGAGCGCGCGGGTGTCGGACATCTTGGTCTTGGCCTTCGCGGTGGCGGCACTGGCGCGGGCGGCTTGCATGTGGCCCGCATTGGCCCTGAGCGCGTCGCTTGCTGCCTTCGAGGCAAGCGGCCCTTGGGTCAGCGCGGCGTCCCGCTCGGTCTTGTCGGTGGCAGCGCCGGCGGTGCGCGCGCAAGCCTCTGCCGCGTCGCTTGCCGCCTTGATCAGAACGGGATCAATGGGCGCGCTTAGGCCCGACAGCGCGGCGATGGCAGTTTTTGCAGCCTCCGACGCCTTATGGACGGCAGTGTTGGCGGTCTGCTTGGCGTCATCCACGCTGGTGCCATCAAGGGCAGCCTGCCGTTCGGCGGCAGCCTGCGCGGCACTGTCCAGCGCGCTGTCGCCTGCCGCTTTCAACCGCGCAAGCTCGGCGACGGCAATGGCACTGGTTTGTGCGGCTTTCAACGCGTCCTCAAGCGCGGCTTGGGCCGTGCTGGCATTGGCCACCCCGTCGCGCACATCGCGGGTCAGCCCTTGCATCAGGGCCGAGATTTCGCCCGCTGCGACAAGTCCATCTTTGGCGGCGGGCGCGGCAGCGACGCGGGCGAATTCAGCCGCCGCAGCAAGGCGCTTGGACAGTTTGGCAAGTTCTGCCGACACGTCCTTGGCCGCCTGAAGTGCTGCTGCCATCGCACCGGCATCCGCCGTGGCGCGCCCGCACAGCGCGGCCTGTTCCGCCACCTCCCCCGCTTGGGCCAAGAGTTGCGGATCAACGGGCGGTTTGGCGGTTTTCAGCACGTCGACCATTTGGGTGGCGCGCAGCGTTGCGGCCTCGGCGGCGGCTTTGCGGTCGGCCAGTTCCTTTGTCACGGCGGGGTCGGTGTCGGCCTTGCCCAATGCGCTGGCAACGTCGGCTTTGACCGTGTCCGCACTGGCGCTTGTGTCGGTGATCTGCCCCGCCAACACCTGCGCGCGCAGCCCTTGCGCCGCTGCTTGCGACAGGGTCGCCATCGCCTGTTTTTCGTCTTCGGTCGCGGTGCCGTCGTCGGCGATACGCTGCTCGACCGCCGCGAGGCGACCAAGGGCGGATTTCTGGTCATCCGCCCCTGTGACAGCGCCGAAGGCGTGGATCACCTGCAATGCCAGCGCGGATTTAAGGGTGTCCAGCGCCGCTTTGGCCTTGGTCGTTGCCTCGGCGCGCACATCCTTGTCGGGCTCACCCGCTGCGGCGAGCATCAGCGCGTCGCAGGCCGTGGACAGGGCGGCGACCTCGGTGGCGGTGCCGCCGTCGGTCTTCTTGGCAAGGGCGGTGGAGAGGTCGGTCACCTGTTTGATCGCGGCACGGGTGGCTTCGGTTGCCTCGGTGTCGGGGGTGCGGTTGGCAGTGTCCCCTTCCAACGCGGTGATCTGCATGGGGCCGGTTGCCAGTACGGCCTGCGCTGCCGCCAGCCGCGCCTTGTCGCCACCGGTGGCAAGGTCGATCAACAGGCCCTGCCCGCCGTCGGGCATCGCGCCAAGCGCGCCGCCGACGGTCACACCGCCCGCCGGATCGCTGCGCGCCTCAAGCACCGCACCCGCCGCCGCCAGACCGCCTGCGCCGCTTTCCCGTGTGGCGCGGGCGGCGACGACATTGGTGGTGACATGGCCCTGAAAGGCGGCCATTTTCTGCACTTGTTGCGCGGTTGTCCCCGCATTGGTCGGATCGCGCCGCTTGAACCCGTCCATCAGGTCCGCCATCCGTTCGCCCGCCATCGCCTCGCCCGTCTGGGACTTGCCGTTCATCGCCTGCAAAAAGGATTGCAGCTGCGGCACGTCGCCCTGCGCGTCATGGGGGAAGCCGTCATAAAGCTCTTTCAGTTTCTTGGGATCGCTGCCCAAGGCGTCCACCAGCACCGATTTGAGGGTGGCGGGGTGATCCGGCGGCTTGCCCCCCATGCCGCCCGATTGCACCAGTTTGGCAAGCGCGGGTTTGTCCGCGTCCTTGCCGATTTTCAGCAACAGTGCGCCATCGTCGCCATCCACCAAAGGGCCGAGCGCGGCGGGGGCCTGCCCCAGACCGCCTTCGTCCAGCGCGGTGCGCAACTGTTCGCGCTTGGTCGTGTCATCAAAGGTCTTGCAAAAGTCCACCATCTTGGCCGCATCGCCACCACAGCCGGTGGCCAGAACCTCCGCCAAGGCGTCGGGATGCGCGCCCAGCCCGCCGCCGTCCAGCACATTGGACAACTGCGCCGGATCGCTCGCAAAGGCGTCGGCCAGTTCCTTCAACTTGGCCGGCTTGCGCTTGCAGCCTTTGTCGACCAGCGCGACCAGCGCCTGTGCATTGCCGCCCAGACTTCCGGCGACGAAATCACCGAATTCCTTGGCCGAGCCGAATGCGCCGATCAGGTCCGCCAGTGGTGGTTTGGACGGCAGCGCCTTGGCCATCGCCTCGACCTTTTCGATACTGCCAAGCGATGTGGCCAACGCATCCACATCCGCCCTGTCCACATTCGGCATCAGCTTGGCCCGCGCGGCCAGAATATCGGCCAGTTCGGCAGTATAACGTTCCAGCGCCACAATGGCGGCGAGTGCCGTATCAAGTTTCATGAGATCACCACTGCGTCACGCGCGTTCTCTGCCGCTGCTTTGAGGACGGCCCAGCGGTCCTGTTCGGCCTTGGTGCCGCCCGTGGGGGCCGTCACCGCCTTGATCCGGCGGTCTAGATCGCCACGCACGCGGGCCAGTTGCACCGCGCGTTTGCTCATCCCCGCCAGTTTCGCCAGCGCGGCAGCGGCGTTCAGGATATCGGCCTGCGCTTCCTTCTCTGCCGCGTCCACATCATCGCTCAGCGCCTTGGATTGTGAGGTCGAAAACGCGCCACCCGTCGCGGGCGCAGCGATCTTGGCGCGCGCATCCTCAACGGCCAGCCTCAGCGCCTCGGCGGCTTGGGTGACTTTGTCCCGCAATTGCGTGAATTGCTGATCGATCTGCGTGATCTCCTCTGTCACGCCATCCAGATCCGTCGCGCCCCAACTGGTGATGTTATCCCAGTTGGCGAGCCGCTCCAGCTTGGTTTGCAGCTTGCTCTGCGCCTCGACCAAGGGGGTCGCTTCGGTCGGGGGTGTCGCATCGGGCAAAGAAGTATCGACCTTGCCAAGCAGATCCAGCGCCGCCTTGGCCCGTTCAAAGCGGGGCTTGCGATCTTCCTCCAGCGATTTTGTGACCTGTTGCACATATTCCAGCAGCAGTTTCAGCGCGCTGTCGCCTGCCGTGATGTCGTCCGCACTGGGCGTGGCGCTTTCCAGCGAGCTGACCACGGCCTTGAACAGCTCAAGGCGGCGTTCCTTTTCGCTCGCCTCGGCCTTGTCATCCACGGTGGCCTTGTCGGCTTGGGTCAGGATGTCCTTGCGCTGTTCGGCGCGGGCGGCGCGTTCTGCGGCGATGCGTTTGGTGACTGTGTCGATCAGGGCCGTGGCGCGGTCGATATCACCTTCGGCGCGGTCCAGATCATCCCCCGAGGGCGGCGTGCCTGCCAGTGCCTCGGCCACCTGTTGTTTCAGGGTGGCAAGGTCTAGCCGTTCCTGCGGCAGGGTTTCGGCGTCGCCCAGATCGCCAACCGCGCCCAGCGCCTTTTGCAGGCTCGCCTTGCGGGCAGTGCGCGCCTCGCGGTCCAGCCGCACCCGTTCGAGCACCTCGGCGTGCAGCGCGCTCATCGCCTTGGCCTCTTGCGCGGCGGCGCGCACGCCTGCGGCCGTCGGCGGATCATCCAGCATCGAAGACACCGCGCCGCGGGCGCTGGCCAGCGCCTGCACATCCGTGGCCACAGCATCAGGGGGCGTTTTCAGATCCTGCACGGTTTTCAGAATTTTCGAGGCCGCCGCGCGCAGGTCATTCACGCTTTGCCCGTCAGGGGGCGCGACGCGGTCGTCGTGGATATTCGCGCCAATGGCACTTTTCAGAATGAACGTTTCAAGAAAAGCCAGTTGTGTCGATGTCAGCGGCATGGGCGATCAATTCCCCCTATCAAATGCCGTTGACCCTAGGGCCACTGCCGCGCCAGATCAATTCATAGTTGTACCTGCCGCCACCCACGCCGGACCCGCTTGTAACCCGCAGGCGTCTGTAACATGTTGCCCTTGTTGATGGCTTTTCCGATTGGATGCTTGTGCCGATGAACCGACCCGTGACCCTGATCGGCCTTGCGCTTGGCCTGACCCTTTGTGTGGCCATCGGGTCCTATGTGCTGACGCGCGATGGTGCGGACGACACGCAGGCCTACACCGCCCCGGGGTTGGAACCGATGACCGTGGACGATGCGAGTTTGGAGTTCTGGCGGCTGACCCCTGCCCTGTTGCTGGTGGTCTATGACGCCTTCGGCCAGACCGAAGAGGACGCGATCTATGACACGCTGGCAAGCGTGACCCATGGCGAGGCGCTGGAATACCTGTACCTTGAACGGGTCGGTGCGATGGCGGGCGGCGGGCTGGAAGAGGCCGACCAGACCATTCACGAGATCAAGCTTCTGGACACGCGCATTGCCCGCGACGGGGCGACATTGGCAATTGATGCCTCATGGCAGGTGGTCGGCACGGTCGGCCATGCCGAACATCTGCACGTGCGCGGCAACACCTACAGCGCCGATCTGGACGTGGCGCCCGTGGACGGGGCGTGGCGCATTACCGGTTTCGAGCTGCGCGGGGTCAACCGCGACGCCGCCGGTGAAACCTTTGTCGCGCCGCCGGAAGATCAATGATCAGCATCGACAACCTTTCCTTTCGCTATAGCGCGACCAGTTTCGGCCTGCATGTGCCGTCCTTTACCTTAGGCGATACGGAACGGGTGGCCATCGTCGGCCCCAGCGGCAGTGGCAAGACCACGCTGTTGAACCTGATCGCGGGCATTCTGACGCCGCAATCGGGCAGTATCGACGTGGCAGGCACCGATGTCGCCACCCTGTCCGAGGTACAGCGCCGCCGCTTTCGCGCCAGCACGATCGGCTTTGTGTTTCAGGACTTTGCGCTGCTCGACTACCTCTCGGCGCGGCAGAACATTCTGTACCCCTACCGGATCACACCGGCGTTGAAACTCGACACAGCGGCACGTGACAGGGCGCAGGCGCTCGCGGATGCGTGCGGCATCGGCGACAAGCTTGACCGCCACCCCACCGCCCTCAGCCAAGGGGAACAGCAGCGCGTCGCCATTTGCCGTGCGCTTGTCACTCAGCCCAAGCTGATCCTGTCGGATGAGGCGACCGGCAACCTTGATCCCGAAAGCAAGGCGCGCATCCTTGATCTGCTGTTCGAACAGGCCGCCGAGGCCGGTGCCGCCGTGCTGGCCGTGACGCATGACCATGAATTGCTGCCGCGTTTTGAACGGGTGCTGGATTTTGCGCAGTTCCGTCAGAAAGGTGCAGCATGAACGCGCTTTACCTCGCCTTTGCTTACCTGCGCTATCACTGGGCGCGCAGTCTGGTGCTGACGCTGGTAGCGGCGCTAATCCTGTTTGTGCCGGTGGCCACGCAAATCCTGCTGTCCACCAGTGAACGCGCGCTGGTGGCGCGGGGCGATGCGACGCCCCTGTTGCTGGGCAGTCGCGGCTCGCAACTCGATCTGACCATGGCCGCGCTGTATTTCTCGGACGAACGGCCCGACCCTGTGCCCATGCGCGAGGTCGAAGCGATCTGGGACAGCAGCCTTGCCCTGCCCATCCCTGTGCACGCGGCGTTTTCGACCGCCGGATTTCGCATTGTCGGCACGTCACTGGACTACTTCGACTTCCGTGACCTGAGCATCGCGCAAGGGCGCGGCCTGTCGGTGCTGGGCGATGCGGTGATCGGCGCGGATGTGGCTGCGGCCTTGGGCAAGGGCGTGGGCGACACGCTTGTGTCCTCGCCCGAGAACCTGTTCGACCTTGACGGTGTCTACCCGCTGGAAATGCCGATTGTCGGCGTGCTGGAGCGCACCAATACACCGGACGATCAGGCCGTGTTTGTGGATATCAAGACCGCATGGGTGATCCAGGGCATTGGCCACGGCCACGAGGATGTGGTGACCGCCGACGAAGTTGCCGCAGGCGGTGACGCTGTCGCCAATGCTGCCGTGGTCCAGTACCAGCGCATCACGGATGACAATATCGACAGCTTCCATTTTCACGGCAGTCAGGACGGCTTTCCCACTTCGGCGGTGATTGTGGTGCCGTATGACGACCGGTCGGCCACGATCCTCAAGGGGCGCTATCTGGACAGCGACAACCCCAGCCAGTTGATCGCCCCCGCTGCTGTGATCCAAGGACTGGTGGACCGTATTTTCCGCATCAAATCGCTGCTCGATGTGGTGACGCTGATCATCGCTATCGCAGCCTTTGCGGCCATCGGGCTGGCGGTGTTCCTCAGCTATCGCTTGCGGGCCAAGGAAATTGCCACTGCCGTCAAACTGGGCGCGCGGCGGGGCATGGTGTTGCGGCTGTTGTCAGCCGAGACAATCACATTACTCTCTATTTCAGCGGTGATTGCCGTGATTGGTGCGGCTATCGTGTCCAGAAATGCAGAAGCGTGGGTGGGCTGGCTGCTCGCGCTTGGATCTTAATACGTTCAAGGAGGTTTCATGTTCCGTCATCTTATCACCACATCCCTTGCAGGATTGATCGCCGCCTCGCCCGCGCTGGCCCATTACGGGATGATCATCCCCTCCGATCCGATGATCAGCCAAGAGGACGGGCGCAGCGTCGGGCTGACCATGTCCTTTTCCCACCCGTTCGAACTGGCGGGCATGACGCTGGACACGCCGGTGGCCTTTTCTGTTACGCATGACGGCAACACCACCGACCTGCTGAACGAACTGACGGATCAGACGGTGTTGGACGAACAGGGCTATACGCTGGACTATCCGCTTGACCGGCCCGGCACTTATGTTTTCGCCATGGAACCCCAGCCCTATTGGGAACCTGCCGAAGATGCGTTCATCATCCACTACACCAAGACCTATGTGACCGCTTATGGCGATGACGAAGGCTGGGACACGGAACTGGGCCTCAAGACCGAGATCGTGCCGCTGTCCAAACCCTTTGGCCTGTGGGAACACAACGTGTTTCAGGGCATCGTCAAACTGGACGGAGAGGCCGTGCCTTACGCCGAGGTGGAGGTCGAGTTCTACAACAAAGACGCAGGGGCGACTGCTCCGGATGATCTGATGATCACCCAGACGGTCAAGGCTGATGGCAACGGCGTGTTCACTTATGCGCCCCCTGCGGCGGGCTGGTGGGGCTTTGCCGCGCTGAACACAGCCGATTACACGCTGGATCAGGACGGGCAGGACAAGGCCGTTGAACTGGGCGCGGTGATCTGGGTCCATTTCGAAGACTGGACCGGCCAATGATACGGGCCACCGCCCTTGCCTGTCTTTGCGCCGCTGTCGCCCCTGTGGGGGCGGCTGCACACCAGTTGACCGTCTTTGCCTCGGTCGATTGCAAGGCGGTTCTGGTAGAGGCGAAATTCTCGAACGGGAACGCGGTGCAGATCGCGGATGTGCGCGTGCTTGACGGTGAAAACGCCCTGCTGCTAACCCTGCCGATCCAGAAAGACGGCACGCTGTCTGTGCCGCTAAGTGATGTGGACCATTCGGGCGGCCTTGTGATCGAAGTCGATACCGGTAGCCACGACAATTACTGGATCGTCACCCCCGACGACATAGCCAAAAGCTGTCAGAGCTGACCATGAAACATGCTATGAAAACCCTGCTTGCCAGCGGCGTGATGCTGGCCACGACATTTGCCGCCACGGCGCAAGAGGCCGCGCGCGTGGTGGTGGTGAACCATCCGCTAGAATTTGTGGCGCAGACGCTGCTGGGCGATGCGGGCGACGTATCCTTTTCCGTGCCAGCGGATGTGGACCCGTCCTTCTGGCGGCCTGCCATTGCGGACATCAGCGCCTTTCAAGCGGCGGACCTGATCCTGTTGAACGGTGCGGGCTTTGCCACATGGGTGGACCGCGTATCGCTGCCGCGATCCAAGGTGGTGAACACCACAGCGGGGATCGAGGACCGGTTCATCACAACCGAAAGCATCACCCACAGCCATGGCGATGGCGGCGAACATTCGCACGAGGGGCTGGCGTCCTACACATGGCTGGACCCGTCCCTGTTCATTGCACAGGCCGAAGCCATTGCCAGCGCCATCACGGCCCGCGACCTCGCGCCCGAGGCCGATGTGGACGCGCGGTTGACCAGCCTGCGCGACACCCTGTCAGAGATGGATGCGCAGGCCGAGGCGGCGCTTGCCGGTCTGGTCGACGTGCCGATGATCGCCACCCACCCGCGCTATCAGTATTTTGCGCGCCGCTATGACGTGTCCATAGCATCACTTGAGTGGGAAGCCGGCGAGATGCCCGACGAAGCCGCCCTTGCCAACCTAACGACCCTCATCGACACCACAGGCGCGCGCATCCTGATTTGGGAGGCGACGCCGCCACCCGCCGCGTTTGAGGCGACCAGCGCCTTGGGGGTGAAGAACGTTGTGTTTGCACCGCTTGCGCACGGGGTTGAGGGGCAATCCTATCCGCAGGCCTATATGGCGGCCGTCACGGCACTGGTCGAAGCGGGCGCAGAATAAGAACGCGGCGGGCGGGCATCTTTGCCTGCCCTCTCGACACGCCCTCTCGACATGGGGCGCGGAACATTCTACGCGCTGTTGTGTGAAAAAACGCCCGCTTATCCTGTCGAAACTTGCCCTGATCCTCGCGCTGGTCTGCGCGATGGTGGCAACGGGATTCGCCCATAAAAGCCCCAACGGCTATACCAACCTCACGCCGGAACTGGCGCGCTATGTGGCGGCGGGGGGCGCGTTGGGCGACATCTGCGGCCCCGTCGATGAACAGGATGGCGCGCAGAACCAAAGCTGCGAGACTTGCCGCCTGACCGGCGCGGCCCTGATCCCACCCTTTGCCCCCTGTGCGCGCCCTGTCACAACCGACCGCACGCAGCGCTTTGCCTTTGTCGCCAAACGCTTGCACGAGACGCGCGCCCTTGACCCAGCCCGCCTGACCCGCGCCCCACCCCACGCCTGACCTCGACCTTTCCCTTTCTCGAGATCAACGCCCGCCAAATGCGGGCCAACAGGCGTGGAGCCACAATATGACATCGACCACCACTGACGCGCAGCCCGAGGGGCGCGTATCCAAATTCTATTTTGCCGCATGGCGCTGGCATTTCTATGCAGGGCTGTTCGTGATCCCTTTTCTGGCCGTGCTGGCCCTGACCGGCATGGCAATGCTGTGGATCGCGTGGATCGACGGGCGCGACGGCGAACGCACCGCCGTGACGGCCCAAGAGATCACGCAGCCCGTCAGCGCACAGGCCAAGGCAGCCGTGGCAGTCGTGCCTGACGGCGTTCTGAAACAATATGTGGCCCCCCGCGATGCAGGTCTTGCCGCGCTGTTCCGCGTGGATGCGGATGGCGATGCGATCATGGTCGCGGTGGACCCTTACACTGCGCAGGTCGTACAGACCTTTCCCCGCCGCAGCGGCTGGTATGACTTTGCCGACGCGTTGCATTCGGACCTGATGCTGGGCGTTACCGGCGACCGGATGGTGGAAACCGCCGCCTCGCTCGCCTTGGTTTTGGTGGCGACGGGGCTGTACATGTGGTGGCCACGGGGCGGCGCATGGCGGCGCGCGCTGTTGCCACGGTTGGGACGCGGGCGCGGCCTGTGGCGGTCGCTGCACGGGGTCGTCGGCCTTTGGCTGTCTGTGTTTCTGGTGTTTTTCCTGATCTCCGGCCTGTCATGGGCGGGCATCTGGGGCGGCAAGATGGTGCAGGCATGGAGCCAGTTTCCAGCCGAGAAATGGGACAATGTCCCCCTGTCCGACGACATCCACGCCAGCATGAACCATGCGCGCCGCGAGGTGCCTTGGGCGCTGGAACAGACCCCAATGCCTGCCTCGGGCAGTATGGCGGGGCAGGATGGGGTACAGGGGCCTGTGACACTTGACAGTATGGACGCCCTCGCCCGCGAGATCGGGTTTACCGAACGCTACCAGTTGAACTTGCCGCAATCGGGCACCGGCGTCTGGACGATCAGCCGCGATTCCATGAACACCGACAGCACGGACCCGATGTCGGACCGGACGGTGCATGTGGACCAGTTCAGCGGCAAGATCCTCGCCGATGTGCGGTTTGCCGACTATTCCCTTGCGGGCAAGGCGATGGCGGTCGGGATCGCGCTGCATATGGGCACGCTGGGTTTGTGGAGCGTGCTGGCCAACACCGCCGTCTGTCTGTTGGTGCTGTTCCTGTGCGCGAGTTCTGTGGTGATGTGGTGGAAGCGTCGCCCTGCGCAGGCCGGGCGCCTTGCCGCGCCGCCCATGCCCAAAGATGTGCCGCTGTGGAAGGGCGCGGTGCTGGTCGGACTGGCCCTGTGCATGGCCTTTCCCATGGCGGGGATCGCCGTGCTCTGCCTTCTCAGCTTTGATCTGCTGGTGCTGTCCCGCCTGCCCCGCCTGCGCGCGAGCCTGAGCTAAATCCCTGACATGCGCCGTTTTTACGGGCGGCGCATGTCACTTTGGGGATGCTGCGGTGCGACTAGTCCAGATCGGGCAGGCAGGCGGTGATCGCCTTGCTCAACGCCTCGGCAGTGAACGGTTTGCGCGCCACGAGTGCGGGCGGGTATTGCGCGGTGATCTCGCCCGCGTCGCCATAGCCCGAGGCAAGGATGAACGGGATGGCTTGCGCGGCCAATGCCTCGGCCACCTTCAATGAGGTCTGCGCGCCAAGGTTCACATCCAGCAGCGCGAACGTGATCTCGTTCTCCTCCAGTAATTTCAGCGCGTCCTCGACCGAACTGGCCATATGCACATGCGCCGCGCCGTTGGCCGTCAGAATGTCAGAGGCATCCAGCGCGATCACCATGTTATCCTCGACGATCAGAACCTCGCCGTGCAGGTTTTTTGGCGCTTTGCGGGGGTCTTTGGCCTCTGGCGCGGGCTCGGGGGTATAGACCTCTTGCTGGTCGGAAATCGCGGTCGAGGGCAGCATGATATCCGCCTCGAACCCCGTCACCGCATAGCGCGTGGCGACCGTGCCCTTCAGCTCATATGGAATGGTCTTTTCGATGATCGTGGTGCCAAAGCCCTGACGCGTGGGCGCCTTGACCGGCGGGCCGCCGCGCTCGCGCCATTCCAGCAACAGCGCGCCGTCGTCCTGAATGCGCAGATCAACCGTCACCATGCCCGAACTGTCCGCCAGCGCCCCGTATTTGGCCGAGTTTGTCACCAATTCGTGCAGAACAAGCGCCACGGTCGAGAACGCCTCGGGCAGGAGCATGGGCGCGTCGCCGGTGATCACCAGACGGTCCTTTGCCCCGTCCAGAAAGGCGTTCGCCTCCACGTCGATCAGGCGGCGCAGCGAACTGGGGGCCCATTCCTTGTTGGTCAACTGGTCATGCGCACGCGCAAGGGCGTGCACGCGCCCGTCCAGCACTTTGGTATAGGTGGCCACATCCTGCGCGCCACTTCGGCTTTGCGATACAAGCCCTTGAATAAGGTTAAGAATATTGCGCACGCGGTGGTTCAGCTCCGCGATCAGCAACTCTTGGGTGTCAGCAGCCTTGCGGCGGGTTTCTGACGCATCATCAGTCAGTTTCAGCACGATCTCAATCAGCGACACGCGCAGGGATTCGGCGATCTGGATTTCGTTTTCGGTCCACTTTGACGAGGTGTTGCGCACCATTTCGGTCCAGGCCTCAAAGCTTTTGCGCGGGGTCAGGCGCGTGCCGTTTGGCCCTGCCTCGACCGGCTTGTTGGGATTGCCCGCCCACCGGACCGACCGCGCGACCTCGCGGCGGAAAAACACGATGTAATCGCGCGGCGTGCGCGAAATCGGCACCGCCAGCAGGCCCGCCACATCGGCTTTGAACCCTTCGGCATCGGGATAAAGCGCGGCGAGGTTCTGTGTGGCAAAGGCCTGCCCCATCGGCGCCGTGTTCAAGAAGCGGGCCATTTTCTTGAACTCCGCCTCGTCCGGTGCCTCGCCCAAGGCGGCGTAATGCCCATCGGAATATACCGCGACACCGTCATTGGCGATCAGGCCCGACAATTCGTCCGCGATCACCTCGAACCCTTCAATCAGGCTGGTGCCGCCCGAAATCTGGATCATCAGGTTGTCATGCATCCGGCGCACATCGACGCTGTGCTCGCGGGCGACAAGGTCGATCTTTTGCATCAGTTCATAGGAAAAGAACTGCGCAAACAGTTCGATCGCCGTGCGGCGTTCAAAGTCGATATGATGCGGCGTCTGGTGGTGGCAGGCGAACAGGCCCCACAGCTTGCCCTCTTTGATAATCGACACAGACATAGAGGCGGCAACGCCCATATTCCGCAGATATTCCAGATGGATCGGCGACACTGCACGGGTCACGGCCAGCGACATGTCCATCGGTTCACCCATCACATTGGTCTGCGGGACGATGGGTGACACCGCCCCGTCCACATCCGCGATCAGGCGTAAGTGGCTGCGCAGATACAGCGCGCGCGCCTGTTTGGGAATGTCACTCGCCGGATAGCGCAGGCCCAGAAACGGCTCCATATTGGGCTGTTTCCTTTCGGCGATCACCTCGCCCGCGCCGTCCTCGTCAAAGCGGTAGACCATCACGCGGTCAAAACCGGACATGATTTGCAGCGCCATCGCCGCCTGTTCGCAGGTCGCCTGCACATCCTTGGCCCGCCGCACCCGCGCCACAAGGGGTTGGACCATGCTCATCTCGTCACGGTCTTCGGTGTCGAGTTTCGGTTCGAATTCAAAGACATAGTTCTGGCCAAGCGCGTGTACCGACACGTCGAACAGCACCCCGTCGCCCAGCACATCCATGCCAAACACCCGCGAGGACGAGGTTTCGATGTTCAGCAATTGCAGCTTGGTGCGCAGTTCATGCACCGTGGGTTCGGGCAACAGATCGTGCAGCCGCGCCCCCACCGCATCAACCGGCGAGATGCCCAGCAGATCCTGCACATTGGCCGATACGTGGTTGACCATGAAATCCGTCGAGGTCGCGATCAGACAGCCATAGGCCTGCACGCCGCCCAACTGGTGGATCGGCTCGCGGTCGCAATTGGTCAGATCGACCGTTTCATTCGGGTCAAGGTGCACGTTGTCGGTATTCATACGAGGGCCTCCTGATCTGTGCCCAGGTCTTGGAAAACGGTCACAAACATCTTGAATAGTCGTCGGGTGTCCGCCACCACCTTGTCGGCGCGTGCGCTGGCAGCATTGACGCTCGTTAGCGCCTGACAGGTCTGCGGCCACAATGTCGCGTCGATTTCCTGCCCGAAATAGCTGTTGGCGCGCAAAACAGCCGGATGCGCGGATGCCGCCCATGTTTTGTGCAAGATTTTCGTCCCAAGCCGCGATCCCGCCACCATGTAGTCGATGGCAAGCGGATCAAGCGGACCAGACAGGGGATGCGCGCGCGCAGGCTGCCCCCCGTCAAAGCGTTGCACATCAGCCCGCAGTGCCGTGACCATCCCGTCCAGCGTCGCGCGCGACTGACACGCCTCATTCGTATGGGCATGCATCGCCGAGAAACACGTCAGGTGCAGGCGCAAAAACCGTGCAAAACCATCAGGCTGCGCGATATCCAGCGTCGAGATGCGCGCATCAAGATCGTCATGTGCCTGTCGCGTTTCAAGACGCAGAATCTGGCGGAAATCTGTATTCAAAGTGGCCCCCACGAAAGCGAAGACGTGTAGGGCATCTTGCTGTCTAGGCCAACAGCCTAGCACTCAGTCACCGACGTGTCTTTAACCTGTGACATAGCAGCACATTTGATTTGCCTTGAGAACCACAAATTAACGTCTGGTGAACGGGCGAAAGGTGCCGCAGCGTGGCCTGCCGGTTGGGCAAAAGCACTGGGATTTTCCCGGATACGCGCCACCAATCGGCGCAACAGCACGTCAACGGATCTTCAGCTATTTGGAAGAAGTGGTGCCCCCACACGGATGTTGTGTTCCCGTTACAGGCACTGCTTCAGCTGATAACCCCAGCAAAACAAGGGATATCGGAGGTAGTGAACTCCAGTCAATAGGCGCGGTCTGGTCTACAATATGGTCTACGGTGGCCAGTGCAGCCCCTAAGCTGCTCCGAGAGGCCCATCTGCGCTGTCAGGCATAACTGACCACCGACCAGCCTATGCTGCCCCTGAAGCTGACTGTACGAGACCCTGTAGGCAGCTTAGGTGGGGGGGGTGGGGGGAGAAACGAACGCCCTATCTAATGTTAAGGCGCTCGCATTTTTTTAGCTTAAACACCCGCGATATAGCTCGCGCCTTCCACAGGACCGAAGAGACTAGGCGTCATCTGAAGAGCATTGCGGTAACGGAAGTTGCCAACAGTGACCTCGACCACGCCGAGCTCTTCCAGCCCAGCTATGTAGCTGTCGTGTTTGCGTATGCGCTTGCTAAAGTTGGAAGCATCATACCCCAAGTGAGATCGTAGCTCTGTGAACATCAAAACTCCATTTGGATGTTTCTCAAAGTACCTCTTGATATAGGACAGAGCCTCCTGAACCTTGCCTTTGGGCTTCTCCTTAGACCGCGCCCAAGTGCCAACCCTACATCCAGGGAAGACTACGGGGAGCAGCTCGCGCACCCTCGAACGTGCCGAGGCTATGATGTAGGCGTTGCAGGGACCACACTCCAATCCGCTGCCCTGCCTAAGCGCTGCACGACACAGTGCCTGCAGAATGTGTTGCATGTGTTCGCCATCCTGCATGTCGTTGATGAGGGACTTGGGAACACTTTGGCTGCTTGGGATGTCGCAATAATACCTGGCCAACATTTCGTAGTCGGTCTCCGAGTAGGTATTTAGACCTGCTAGAATGACGTTCGGGATATCACGGAACTCATTCGTCCCCCTATGCTTGCCCCAGTTGAGGAAGCGGACACGGCTCGGGTCTGAACTGAGTTGCCCCCTGACCAGATCGGGGATGGCTCCACGATTGACCCCTTGGTGGTAAATCACCAGCCATTCCTCACTGGGTTTACTGTCGATTAGCTTGGCAATTTCGTGAGCCAGCGCTTCTCCGTCTTTAGCCCATGCGGTCTTACCAGCACCTTTATCCATGACGCGGACAGAAAGATTGCTGTAGCCCCTGACCGCTGATGGCAATCGCACGAGGTTACCCCTGTGCTTCTCCCACTGGCCATAGGTTGAACGCACACGGCCTGAGGCATCAAGGATCACCGCAGGGGCAAAGTCTTCTGGTATCGCGTCTCGGCAGTCGAGCGCAGAGATAACCTGTTGTGCGTTGTGGGGCCGGCGCAGCAGAACACGGCGCCCTGATAGAGCGTAAAGTCTTCCGAGGTAATCAGCATGTTGCTTTTCTTGACCACTCTGAGCTGTTCGTAGGGTAATCCCTGCGACCTGTCGGATGTCGGGCCAATCAAAGGTGCCTTTGCCATCAGATGCTTTAAGGGCCAACTCCAGATCCTCGACAATCGATGCTAGCGCTGGATGCGAAGTTCTCAGTGGGTCACGCAGCGCGGCAAGTTGGTCAGTGTTGAGAGAGACCACCTCACCTGGCAGCATTTCCTCATCCCATATACGGACCGTGCGAACACTGCCTTTGAAGTAGAACTCCTCAGCTTCCGAGAAGTCACGATCACGGCCACCGCAACGGCTTTTGATCATGGCATGGGTCGTGAACAACACACGAGCTTCAGCCTCAGGGGTGGAGCTTAAGCCATTTACCTTATCGTCACTTGTCAGGACGGCGAAGTCAGCCTTATCCAGACCCATATCTTTGACCAGCCGCTCTATCTCCTCCAACTGCGCAAAGCAGAGTAGCATAGCAACATCTTTATGCTGTTCAGACCTCAGGAGTTCCTGAACGAAATGGATCAGCGTGGTGGTCTTCCCTATTCCAGGATCAAGGCTGGACAGGTAGAAGTGAGACGGTGCTGACCCGTCAGCCATAGCTTCCATCGTAGCAACCAATACACGTAAGGCTTCTGCTACATCCTGATGGAGCTGACCCCCAGCCCTTCCCTCCAACACGGAAAGGAGGGAGGAGATCGTAGCATCAGCCAAGCTATTCGAGCTTAGCTTAGTGGTACAGTTATCATTTAAGGGTCTTAATGGTGTTTGTACCACCGGGGCCATGCCATGCGGAATAGAGATAGCGGTCCCAGTGGCCAAAGCTGAAGCGTGCGCCATAAGCGTTTCCTTTATGTTGATGTTGATGGGGAGTGAGTGTGAGGGTCAGACAGCATAGCCAGCTGAAGCTATTGCTACGCTGCTGCCCCGACATTCAGTTGTTGGGTATTGTGATGGTGGTCCCTAAACGCCAGAGCTGTGGCTGAGGGCCATATCTTGGTGGGGTGAGGCCGAGGGATGGTCTCCACTGACCAAAGCGGATACGGAGAAAGGTACCGCGCGGATTGCCTAATTGGGGTCTCAACGTTCTGCCCCCATTCAGCATTTTTGGTTAGATCACGATGCCCGTGTTCGAGCTGTAAGCTGACGTTCTTATTGAGTGGAAGCGGGCCAAAGCGGACACCTGCAATCAGCGTCACTGGGTGGGGTACGGTCCGCAAAACCAGATGTGTGCTGCAACTGCAAAATTGGTCCTTCCGCGCCGCTCGCTGCCTCCCGGGGTGTTCATCCATCATGTAGTGTAGTTGCTATGACGCGTCGGTGGTCCACACGCGTCAAATCCGCTATACTTTTTGGTGCTGCACTAACGCCCCAAGGGAACCGCATAAACCAAATGCAAGACCGATACGCTGGAGATGTTGGCGACTTTGTAAAACTCGGGCTACTGAGAGCCCTTTCATCGGGACGACAGCTGGGCGTTGCTTGGTACCGGTACCCTGACGAAGATCACAACGGGAATGGGCGGCACGTCTCTTATCTCGATCAACCGCAACGATACAAACACTTAGACCCGACCCTGTTCAGCCACCTTCGAAATATCACGAAAGATGCACGTTCGATCAACTCGTTGCTGCCGATGCTGGGAGGCGCGATCTCATTTGACGAGAGCGTAGACCACAGTGTGATATCACCTCGTGAACGCCGTGGCTGGCGCACCGCTTGGTTCAAGCAGCTGGCGGACAGTCTATCCCAGTGCGACCTCGTATTCGCAGACCCCGATAATGGAATCATTGATGACTCAGATTGGCGAAGGGGGCGGGCGGCATTCGGCAAGCAGATGCCACTCTCCGAGGTCCAGGAGCTTGCCAAAGGGCGGTGCGCTATAATCTACCATCATAACACTCGTCGGCGAGGTGGCCATGACGCCGAGGTCAATTATTGGCTTGGAGAAATCGGGATGCCAGGCTTGGCAGTAAGGGCGACCGCCTACAGCCCGAGGACATTCTTTGTGTTAAACCCGAGCGAAGAGATCAAGGTGCGAGTTGAAAAGTTCTGTCAACAATGGACTGACCTGAAAGTACGTCTGCATAGGGCAGTATAGCATAGCTGTGCCTCAAACTGGAATGGCCCTTACCGGACATTCGCAGGTGATCAATACGCTGCGGTGCAGCTTACCCGAAGCGGACATTGGCAATGAAGCGCCGCATTCTGGCGTAGCCGATGACTGCAATGCCGGACATAGTGTGCTTTCGCTGCGGCTGCGCCAAGGTCAGCTTTCAAGAAACCTGCCCGGTCAAAAACGGTGGTTTTCGCCGATCAAAAAGAGGGAAGAGAAAGTCAAGATATCTGACCTTTCCCGTAACCTTCTAACAAAACAATTTACATTGCGGCCGCTTTCCTTAGAAACGGTCCTTGCAGGATACAAAGAGAGGTTGTCATGCTCAAAAGCATAATGTGTTCCGTGTCTTTCTTTTTGGCGTTTTCTTCAAGCGCATTGGCGTATTGGGACGTTCAAAACTCTGGCGAAGATGTTTTTGGAAACGTGAACGTTACGGCGTCTTCCATTGGCGACAATGGTAACCTGATACGGTTTGAGTGCGGCAGTTCTTCAGAGCCGTTTTTTGTGTTCCTGATTCGAGATAACACGGGTAGTATTCCAGAAATTTCCGCTGAGTTTTTGCATGTCGACAAAACTGGTCAAAGATACAAGGCGGACGCTCTTCTAACATCGTGGAATGACAAGTATGTGGCCGTTAAGGTCACGGATAAATCTGCATTGCGCCGTCTCGCCGAGCATATGATCGTAGCTAGCAAGTCCATACCTGTGGGGATTATTGTTCCTACACTCGATATCAAGGTGTCCGATACCTTTAGTCCGCGCGGTAGTACCGCGGCAGGCCGTACAGTATTAGAACACTGTCTTTCAGAAGCTTCTTCATCGTGAGTGGATCGAAGTTTATGCGAAAAACGACTTTTTTCATTCTGCTCACCGCACTGCCATCACCACCTGTGTTTGCGTTTTCGCAAAGCGACATCATTTCGGTGACCCAATTAGTCGATATACGGCTATCTGATCTGAAGCAGTCAGAAACGTTTTTCCTCTGCACTGCGTATAACTCCGATGGAAAGCCGCTTGATACAACCAGCGCCTATGTAGAGGGGTCGGTTGATGTGGTATCTTTAGATTTCCAAACTCGGGAAGCCGTAGCGTCTGTTAAGTGCCACATCGATAACAACTGAACGCTCCTCCACCGATCAGTGAAAATTAGTGGTGCGCGCTGCGAAGATGTCTGTGCGTGCCAATAACCCTATGCCAGAATATCATGGTTAAAAACGGTCGTTTTTTTTCACTGGCGTTGATGCCGCCGGAATCATTGAAAAACACTGTGTTACAAACCGTTGGCAAAACTCGATTTTATTTTGTCATGTTTTTGTCCACAGCGCTAGGAGCGGACTTTGGTGCAAGGTGCAGCATCAAGCAAAATGGGCTCATTGCGGACTTTCGCGGTTTTTGCACATCTTGTGATATACAGGGCTGTCAACGTCTGGTTGCCGCTGTGGGAGGGAATGGTGGATCGGAGGATTTATCAAGCAAACACCAAACTTACCGGCCATTCGCGCGCTTCGGCCCGCTTGGAACAAAGGGCGCATCGTCGGTCAAAAATTCCCGCTGAAGCCCAAACACGTCTGGGCAATCCGCGTACGGCTCGAGCTGGCGGAGAACCATCGCGACCTTGCCCTGTTTAATTTGGCTACCGACAGCAAACTGCGTGGCTGTGATCTCGTCCGGATGAAAGTCGTTGATGTGATGGCGTCAGGGCAGATCAAAGCGCGGGCATCCGTACTACAAAGCAAAACTCAAAAACCGGTTCAGTTTGAAATTTCGGAAGGCACGCGGGTATCGGTCGCGAAATGGATGGAAGCCCCCCTGATGGTCGGGTCCGAATTTCTTTGGCCAGGACGTTTCCACGAGCGCCTGCACATCTCGACGCGTCAATATGCGCGGATCGTGCGGGACTGGGTTGGGTCCATTGGTTTGGAAGTTACAGCTTATGGTACGCATTCAATACGACGGACGAAGGTCACACAAATCTATAAGAAAACGGGCAATTTGCGTGCTGTTCAGCTTTTGCTGGGTCACACCAAGATGGACAGTACAGTACGATATCTTGGCGTTGAACTCGAAGATGCCTTGACAATCTCGGAGGCCATTGAAATCTAAATCTTTGGGCCGTTCGAAAAGGACGGCCCATAAGAAACATTCACCAACCAACTCTCATACTGCGGTCGCATTCCGCATTGCCGACATTCGTGCATTGTACAGCATTTTGGAGAGGGTCAAACGTCGATCAGCTGACGGAGATGTTGTGGATATCCCTATTTTGAATGGGTTGCGCTTCAAGACCGAAATCTAAGAGCTCGAAGGCGGGGCTGGTTGGTCGCCAGTGGGTGCAACCGAAACTGGGGCGATTATTGGCACGAGCAATCTGATTGCGGGAGGCCGAGTGGAATTTGAAGAGGCAATCAACACCATTAGAAGTACAGAAGCGATCGCTTTTGCCGACTTTGGTGCAAACGTCGCCCCGTTTAGGCGGCAGGCGTACTGCCCAGGGCCGCGATTTTGGCGTTCTACACAGCCGCTTATGATCTCAGAGCGCCCGCAATAGCATTGAGGAAGTCGGATCTGGCAACAGGCTTCATGAGCCGTATGTCTTTTGGTCGCAGACCATTGCCGTGGACGGTTGCTTCGTTGGCATAACCGGACAGGAAGATCATGGGCAATTCCGGATCCAAAGCCCGAATTGCCTTGGCGAGGGTGGTGCCCTGAAGCGTGCCGGGCATGACGATATCGGTGACAAGCAGATCAAAGCCCGCCGAGCTTTGGAACACCCTCAGCGCATCATCCCCGCTTGCCGCCTCCGCCACATCATAGCCTGCACTGCGCAGCATGGTCGAAAGCACCTGCCGGACCTCCATTTCGTCTTCGACAAGCAAGATGCGCCCAGCATCATTGGCGGTTGCACCGAACCGAGCCGTAGCGTAGCCCGATGGGAGTGGCGCCGGTGCATTCACAGCAGGAAAGTACAGCTTGAACGTCGTGCCAACACCAAGCTCGGTATAGACTTGAACCGTGCCGTTCGATTGTTTGACGAAGCCTTCCACCATGGCCAGTCCCATGCCAGAGCCTTCGCTCGGCCCCTTGGTTGTGAAGAAGGGTGAAAAAACCTCCTTCAGCGTGTCCGGGTCAATGCCTGACCCGGTATCACTGACCGCAAGCATGACATAGCGGCCCGGTTGCAGCTCTTCGTCACGCTGATCGGCATAGCTTTGGTCGATGCGCACATTGGCCGTCTCAATGGTTAGCTTGCCGTGACCTTTCATGGCGTCGCGGGCGTTCAGCAACAGATTCAACAGCGCGCTTTCAAGCGAGGCCTTATCAAGCTTTGTGTGCCAAAGACCGGCCAGAAGCGAGGTTTCGATCTCGATAGCCTCGGGCAGAGCGCGTTCCATCCAGTTTTTTGCGTTCCGGACGACACAGTTGAGTTCCAGCACCGCGGGATCGAGATGCGCCTTGCGCGCGTGGGCCAGCATAGCCTGCGTCAACGCTGCGCCGCGTTTGGTCGCCTCCAGACCGGAATCGATGTAGCGCAGCCTTTCCTCGTCCGTCTCGTCATCCTTGAGCAACTCGAGATTGCCCATAATGATCGCCAGATGGTTGTTGAAATCATGGGCAATGCCGCCGGTTAGCCTGCCGATGCTTTCCATGCGCTGTGCGCTTTGGGCGATCTTAGCTTGGCGTTCCGCATCCTGCTGCGCGGCCACTTCGGCGTTGACGTCGATCAGCACCCCTTCAATGCGATAGGTGCCATCGCCCAGATCCGTCGCTTGGCCGTGGAAATCAGCCCAGCCCTGGGGCACCTGATGCCGCACATACACCGGCGTGCCGGTTCGCGCGCTTTCAACGATCTTTTGAAAGACCACCTGAAACACGTCATTCGGAAGCAGGTCGCCCAACACGTTTGGATCGTCGTAGGCCTGCTGAGGGGAAACGCCCCAGATATCAATAAGCTTGTCGCTCAGGTAGATGTTCTGAACGATCCGATCGGGTGCAATGATCGCTTGGAAGACCAAGCCCGGGAAGCGCTCGATCGCTAGCTTGAGACGTTCGGAGGTCTCGTCGTGTTGCGCGCGGAGGTTCCAGATGTCGGTCAAGTCAATGTTCAGACCGAACAGCGTCGCATCCCGCCCACTCTGCGTTTCGTTGAAATGCCAGACTCGCTTGACATACAACATCTCGCCGGTGGTCTTGTAAATCCGGCCAAAATCATGCGTGATGGTGTTGTCACCACTTGTTGCTCGGAAACCATTGCCCAGCATTTCGTCGCGATCCTCAGGATGGATAAGCTCTGCGTAGACTTGCGCGCGTTGCTCCGGCGGCAAGTCTTGCATGCCGTACATCTCAAGAAGGCTATCGCTCCAGAAGAAGCCATGGGAATCTGGCGTTGCGTCAAATGAGCCGGTACCGGCCTCGTCGGGATTGTTGCTGAATGCCCCGACACCGGCCTCTTTGAACAACAGTTGCATCTGGCGCTCGCGTGTCGTGCTCTGACGCCTTGCATCGCTCAGGCGCGCAAGATCCCGAACGACGAACCAGACCAGAGCGACGGAAACGGCCTGCGCGGCGAGAGCGATGCCCAAAATCGGCAAGCCCGACAGGACATGGGCAAAGGCGGTCCGGTTGGCTACAAACAGATATCCGATGACGACCACCGTGCAGACCAAAGCGACGGCAAGCGGAACGGTGCGTATCGGAGGATTGGGCCATTTTTTGAACGGCACCAGGCTTTGCATCCAAAGACCTGCCAAAACATGACCTGCCTCTACCGCGACGCCAATGATCTGCAATTCGCCCCCCATTACATAGCGGGTGACACCAGCCAAGAGAAACGCGATCAGCCCGCTCAGCGGCCCGCCGATATATGCCGCAAAAACCAATGGGCCAGAGACGCCGTTTATCAACCCCGCTTGGTTTGGCAGTTCATATCCGGCGCGCACCATAAGCGCCGCAGTGATGCCGAAGGCCAGACCAAGCAAGCTGCGATGCACCGCCCCTGTTCGCGGTTTATTCCGGTACAGAAAGACAAACGCCAAAGTCGCGCCAAGCAAGGTGGTCGCCACAGCGGTGTCGATGATGGATGCGAAAATTTCACTCATCGCGGGACGCTCATTTTTTGGGTTTCCGTGATGAAGAACACTTAGAAGAAGGTGCCGTCACAGCGGCGTGCGATGCAAGGGAGCGGGTATGAGGCCGGAATTGAGGGGGGTATTCCTTTCGCATGTCAATCGTCACGCGTTGCTATCTGATCAAGGAGCTCAGCTTCGATTTCCAGAATGTTGAGGAAGCGTTCTTTTGCGATGGGTTTATAGACATTCTTGCCCACCGATAGATCACGCGCCGCGGCGATCAGCTTTGCGGCAACGATCGGCGCATCGTCCCCACCGGTCATAAAACGTAGACGCATTGGTCTGGGCACGGAGAGAATGTCATCGATTGCCTCGATGCCATCTTTTTCCGGCATGTTGATATCGATCAGCAAGAGGACCGGCTCATCCCCCTGAGCCAACAACGCTTTGATGCCGGCCCCCGAGTTGCACGTCTGGACATTCCAACCAGCGCGTTCAGCAAACGATCTATATACGTTCGTAAGCTCGGGATCGTCTTCAGCGATAATTAGATGGCGCATGAAATGGTCCGATTGAATTGATTTCTGTAATTTGCCGTCAAGCTCATAGCGTTTTTTACCCTTTTCGGGTGAGCGTGCACCAAATTGTGTTTTGCGGCAAGCGTTGCGGACCAGGGTCCGAAGCTGCAAGGCGGACGGCCAATGCGGCATGACAAATAACTTGATGCATGTTCGCTACACGCTGGAGCTCGGACGCCGTACGGAAGCTCCGCTGATGCATAAGAACGGAATTGCTTGCACATCTATGGCGAACGCCCCTTTCCCACCCTCCGCCTGTAACTTAAACAGATCGCTGAGGTCAGGTCCAAAGTCCGCTTTAGTCGTCGCGCCAAAAAGTCACGCAACCGCAGCGAAGGTCTCCTTCCCGCCCAAACCGAATAATTTTTTGTGCATCCTTCTCGCTCGGCGTGGTCGAGGTCACTGTTGGCAACTTCCGTTACCGCAATGCTCTTCAGATGACGCCCAGTCTCTTCGGCCCTGTGGAAGGCGCGAGCTATATCGCGGGTGTTTAAGCTAAAAAAATGCGAGCGCCTTAACATTAGATAGGGCGTTCGTTTCTTCCCCCACCCCCAACCACCTAAGCTGGCTACAGGGACTCGTACAGACAGCTACAGGGGCAGCTTAGGCTGGTCGGTGGTCAGTTATGCCTGACAGCGCAGATAGGCCTCTCGGAGCAGCTTAGGGGCTGCACTGGCCACCGTAGACCATATCGTAGACCAGACCGCGCCTATTGACTGGAGTTCTCCACCTCCGATATCCCTTGTTTTGCTGGAGTTATCAACTGAAGCAGTGCCTGTAACGGGAACACAACATCCGTGTGGGGGCACCACTTCTTCAGCTAACGCATTGGTACCACTCCAGCTTTTATCTTAAGCTAGGAGCCGTAGACCATGTCGGCTCACGTTACTTTCTTCATCCACTTACGAAGAACGTTAATGGGGTAGCCGGAGCCGTATCCGTGACCTACTCCGTCTGTTTGCCACCCGCCAATCTGATCTACGACATCAGCGGGGCACTCGACGGCCCTGAGACGGTCTCGCATTGAGTGACGGAAGCCGTGCATTGTGCAGCCATCTGGCACGTATTCTTTCATCCATTTATTTAATGCAGCGCTGGCAGCGTTCGCGTTCGTTGTTTTCGTAGCGTTGTAGCGTGGAAAGGCGAATAAGGAGCTGGACGGCTGTTCCAGAATACGCTCTGCGGCCCATCGCGCGTGTCCTTCGAGAGGAACAACACGTTCGCTGCCTTTAGTTTTTAGGCGCCGCCAAGGATGCGGACGGACAAGGGCAACAAGAGACCCATCCTCCTCTCTTACGATGTCGTCTTTGGTCAGACCTGCAGCCTCCGCTAAGCGCATACCTGTATCTGAGACCATCGCGACCAACCATCGTAGATCGTCGTCTGCCTCGCGACATTTTCGCTGGATGATTGCGATGGCATCTTTGGGAACTGCGTTGCGACCAGAAACCCCAGCGGTCCTGTCGTAGTAAACACCCGCGAAGGGGTTGGTTAGAGACAGTCCTTGCTCACTAGCAGCAAAGTTTATCACAGCCCTAACTGTCCCGAAGACGCGGGTCAGACTGCTGCCAGCCAAACCACGGGAAATCAGGGCGTCACGGAACGCATTCGCATCAGCTTTGGTATAAACGTCGAGGGGCTTGTCTCCACAGGCATCGATCACGTAGCCACACGCTCTCTCAGCAGCTCGGCGAAAGGTTATCGGGCGGCCTTTTCCTTTTTGCTGGAGATAGATTTCCACAGCTTCTGATAAAAGTACAAATGAAGACGAGTCAGCGGGCGGGATGGTGCCAAGCTCATTTGACACCGTATGTCCGCGCCGCAACATGTGCTTTCCTGGCAGTTCCGCATCTTTCGACCTGAGAACGAACCAGTAATCATCCAGTTGATCAGCCGCCTTTCTAGCTCTCGCCTCAGCTACCCTTCGGGACCTTGTACGTAGAGAGAAAGCGATTCGAGGTGACGAGTAATGACGACGCAGCTCTTTCGGGATGCGACGACTAAAGTAAAATACACCGCCTTTTACGAAGGTGAACGTGGGTGAAATGGTCTCCGACATGGTCTACGGCTCCTAGCTTAAGATAAAAGCTGGAGTGGTACCAATGCGTTAGCTGAAGAAGTGGTGCCCCCACACGGACTCGAACCGCGGACCTACTGATTACAAATCAGTTGCTCTACCAGCTGAGCTATAGGGGCGCTGGAAAGAGCGTCTAAATGTATGCGCGGGCGGTGACAAGACAAAAAACGCATCTTTGGTAACGCTTTTATCTCGACACAATTGCAGTATAGCTATCGCGCAGACGGAACAGCAAAAACGAGGCACCGGACATGCAACTTGTCCTGCACGCAGGCGCATATTTTACGGAAGAAGACCGCCTTTTGCGCTGTCTTCTTCGCAATACCGACGATTTTTCCAAGCGCGGGGTCGCTGTCCCCGGTCCGGGCAAGTATCGCAGCTTGCTCAAGGCGACGATGGCCGCGTTGCAGGACGCGCCCCCTGCCCCTGATGCGCGCGACATCCTGTTCGACATGATTCTCGATGACGAGAACGCCGACCGCGTGATTCTCAGCCACATGTTCCTGTTCGGCCCGCCACGGTCCAGCGTGCACGAGGGGATGATCTATGAGGCCGCGCCGTCGCGCATGGCGAAACTGGCCGAGCTATTTGAGCATGACGAGGTCGAACTGTTCCTTGCCCTGCGCAATCCGGCGACGTTCCTGCCGGCCCTGTTCGAGAAAGCGCCCCAAGAGGATATGGCCAGCTTTTTGCGCGGTGCCGATCCGTTTGCGATCAAATGGTCCGACACATTGACCGCGATCCGCGCCGCCGCGCCCTCGGTCAAGATCACCGCATGGTGTTTTGAAGACATGCCGCTGATCTGGGCGGAAATCATCCGCGAGATGGCGGGACTTGAACATGGCGAGAAGATTATCGGCGGTTTCGATCTGCTCTCCGACATCATGACCGATGAGGGCATGAAACGCTTCCGCGCCTACCTCAAATCACACCCGACGATGACCGAAATGCAGAAACGGCGCGTGATCTCGGCCTTTCTGGACAAGTTCGCGATCGAGGACGCCATTGAAGAAGAGTTGAACGCCCCCGGGTGGAGCGAAGACGATATCGAGATGATGACCGACATCTACGAAGAGGACATGCACGCGCTTGCGCGCATTCCCGGTGTCACCTTTATCGCGCCCTAGGTAACGCGGGGCAAAGGCGGCGCGGACAAATGCCCGCTGCCGCAAAACTTTTCCGTAACAGCGCCTTAGGACATGCCAAGCGCTTCTTTATACATGTCGAGCACCGCCTCTTCCTCGGCAATGTCATCCTTGTCGCGCTTGCGCAGTGCGATCACCTTGCGCATCACCTTGGTGTCGTAACCGCGCGCTTTGGCTTCGGCCATCACTTCCTTTTGCTGGTCGGCGAGGTCTTTTTTCTCCATGTCCAGCCGTTCGATCCGTTCGATGAACTGACGCAATTCGTCGGCGGTGACGCGGTAGCTTTCGGCGTTGGTGGCTGTTTCAGACATGCGCGGGCTCCTGTTTGGCGATGAATGCGTGTGTTAGCGATGCGTTGTGAGCGCTGCAAGGGGCAACCCTGCTTGCAAAGGGCTTGGCAGTCCGATAGCGCTTGCGCCATGGAAACGACAACTGGAATGACCCTGTTTGATGGCCTGATCTGGGGCGGCGCTGTGCTGTCGCTGCTGGGCCTTGCGGGGCTTGTGTGGTGCATCGTCACCGTGTGGGGCGCGCGGCGCAAAGCGCTGGATGACGAGGCGATACGCGCCGTTCTGGCACGGGTTCTGCCCTATAATCTGGGCGCGCTGTTCCTGTCGGTGATCGGCCTGATGCTGGTGATCGTCGGGATTTTCCTGCAATAGCAGCCGACCCTACCGCGTCTTTTCCACGCCCCTGACATCTGCCCATGCTGGACAGCGCCCTTTGCGCACAGTAAGTCCGCAGGCATGGATATCAGACAAATCACACCGACCTATTTCGTTTCGCCACAGCTTGAGCCTGGCGATATGGCGCAGCTTGCAAACCTCGGGATCACCACCGTCATCTGCAACCGTCCGGACAGCGAAATCCCGCCCCAATTGCAGGCCGATGCGATGGAAGCCGCCGCGCGCGAGGCGGGGGTGGAATTCCACCGTCTGCCGTTGACGCACCAGACCATGACGCCTGAAAATGTGGCGGCACAGATGGGCCATGCGGCTGCGGCCAAGGGTGCGGTTCTGGCCTATTGCGCGTCTGGCACGCGATCCACGGTCGTGTGGTGTTTCGGTCAGGCAGGCGACATGCCCACGGACGAGATTCTGGCAGCGGCCCGCGCAGGCGGTTATGACCTTGCCAGTATCGCCCCCACGCTGGACGCCATCGCCCAAAGCAAAGGCGCCTAACCCGCTGAGCGCATGGGCACGTCAGCCAAGTCGGGCAGATCATTCAGATCGGGCAAGTCATCAAGGTCCGGTAGATCGTCCAGATCAGGCAGGTCCGACAGATCAGGCAGGTCATCCAGATCGGGCAGATCAAGATCCGACAGGGCATCATCGTCCATTCCGTTGGCCCCTGCCCCCGCGCCTGACCCTTTGGGCATCGGGTCCAGCGGTGGCAGCGCGAGCATTGCCGCCTCTACCTCATCCTCTGTCACATCGACGGCACGCGGCACCGTGGCGCGACGGCCCGATGAGGTCAGCACCTCCACCTCGGGCATGTCGACCTTGTCCTTGTCACTGGCACGGCGCAGCGGGTGGGTCGCATGGGCGGGCGGCGTTTCGGGCCGCACCGCGCGCAGCCCGTCCACATGGCCCACAACCCCGCGCCCCAGAATGCGCCCCGTGCGCGTCGTGATCTGGACATTCGGGAATGCCCCCGGTGTGAGTTTCAGCGCCTGCCCCACCTGCAATCCGCGCAAGCGGCTGAGTGGCATTTGCAAGCGGCACACGATCATCTCAAGATCGGCATTCAGCGCCATCACCACCTTGGACAGATCGGCCTTGGGCGTCGCATCCGCAATGTCGTCTTCGGGGTCGTCATAGGCGGGCACGCGCGCGTCCACTGTGGGCAGCACAAGGGTGATTTCGCCCTGCCGCACCCCGCGCGCGATATCCAAGGTCAGCTTGATCGTCACATATTCGGCCGTATCCAGCGACAGGGACAGGGTACGCGCATCATCCGCCTTGGCCCCGAACTGGAACCCTTCGATCAAGGCACGTTCGGCCGGATCGTCCAGAATAGGCGCGGCGCGGGCAAAAACCGTGTCCAGCAAGGGCGCACAGATCGCGGCATCGGTGCGCGTCATCCGGCGCGTATCGCCCGTGTCGGGCAGCACCGTGCCGATGGTCTGCTGCTGGATCAGAGCGCCAACAATTAACGGGTCGATCATCGCCGCGCCGGAACAACGCGCCGGACCGTCCAGCAGCATCAGCAACCGCGCATCGTCAAGCGCCGCTTCGACATCATCACCGGCCAGCGTCTGGACCACCGCACCAATCACCGCAACAGGCAGGTCCATCAGCGCGTCCGCCACTTTGGCAATCATCACGCGGAACGCCTTTTGCAGCGTCATGGCACGGGCCTTACGCTCTTCCTTTCCGGTGGCGGCGATGCGCCCCAAAACTGTTTTTGATGTGGTCTCGGCCATATCCTCCGCCGGTATCCGCGCTGACATACCTGTCGATACCTAGAGAGAATTGGTTACCAACCCCTTTCACGCACAGGGGATTTGTCACCTTTGTGCCTGCGCAGCTATTGCGCGGCCAGCGCATCCTGACGCGGCAAATGAACCACAAAACAGTTGCCGTCGATCGAGGGCGCATAAGTTATACCGCCGCCCAAACGGGTCATGATCTCGCGACAGATGGCAAGGCCCAGCCCCGCCCCCGACCCTTCCTGATCGCTGACCCGAGAGAACTTTTCGAAGATCAGCGTGCGTGCGGCGGGCGGGATCGGCGTGCCGTTATCCTTGAATTCGACCGACACATCATTGCCATCACGGCGCAGCGAAATAGTCAGGCGCGGCGTCTCGGCGTCACAATATTTGCGCGCATTGGTAATGAGGTTGATGAACACCTGCCCCAACCGGTCCAGATCGGTCCTGAGCGCCACACTTTCGTCCAGAAAGCGACGGTCAATCTGCATGTCGCGCCCGCCGCCCGCCAGCGCGGTCAGTGTCGCTTTCTCCAGCACGTCCTTCAAGTCACCCGTCTCGAACCGCAGCGACACCTGCCCGTTTTCCAGCACGCTAAGATCCAGCAGATCGTCGAGCAGACGGGTCAAACGGATCGCTTCGGCATGGATGATCGAGGCATAGCGCGTCTTTTCCTCGTGACCCATCCCGTCGGTGTCGCGCAGGATTTCAGAGAACGACCGGATCGACGTCATAGGCGTGCGCAATTCGTGGCTGATCTGGCCCAGAAACGCGTCCTTTTGTACCGACAGCGCGGTCAGCTTCTCGTTCGCCTCGCGCAATTGCCGCGCCGTGCGGCTGAGTTCGTCGGATTTCGCCTCAAGCTGGCTGGAATATTGCAGGATTTGCGCGGATTCATCGGCCACCGCCATCAGATCCTGCACAGTGACCGACGCGCCGCCGACCAGTTGGCTGATCATCGCATGGGCTGTGGCGGCGCCGACCGAGGCGGCCAGTTCTCTCTCAAGACTTTGCAAGAATTTCTGTGTGGGTTCAGGCAGTTGCCCCTCCTGCCCTTGGCGCTTGGCCTCGGCGCGGAACAGCATCTGCGCCTCTTCCGCGCCAAGGATTCGCTGGGTCATGATCATCAGATCCTCAGAAGTGGCGCGGGCCGCATCCCAGCCGCGCGCCTGCGGCGAGTGGTCAAAGACGTTGACGATCTGCGCGCCTTGCAGCCGTTCAACCGGACTGGGGAAAGTGCACAGGGACAACGCCACAAACACCGCCATGTTCAGCGTCAGCGACCACACGACCGCATGGACCGTGGGATCGACCCCTTCGATGCCGAACAGGGCCTGCGGGCGCAGCCAACCCCAGCCGAACAGGCCTTTGTCGAACACCGCTTGGGACAGTAAAACATCGGGGCCAAAGCTGGGCAGCAGCGAACAATAGACCCAGATGGCAAAGCCGATCAAAAGCCCGCCCAACGCGCCCCAACGGGTGGCCGCGCGCCAGAACAGCCCGCCCAGCATTGCGGGCAAAAACTGCGCCACGCCGGTAAAGGAAATGAGACCGATCGCCGCCAGCGCCCCGCCGCCGCCGGAAAAGCGGTAGTACAGATAGCCCAGCCCGATGATCACAAGGATCGACGCACGCCGCGCCAAGATCACCACATTGCGCACATCCCCCGACACATGCGCGCCGTCGCGCCGCGCGCTGAGCCACACAGGCATGACCACATGGTTGGACATCATCGTCGACAGCGCCAGCGTCGCCACGATCACCATCGACGTGGCCGACGAAAACCCGCCAAGAAAGCTGAGCGTCGCCAGCCCCACCTGATCGTGGGCCAGCGGCACGGTCAGCACGAACAGGTCGGGATTGGACCCTGCGGGCAGCAGATCAAGGCCGACCACCGCGATGGGGACGACAAACAGGCTCATCAACATCAGGTACAGCGGAAAGGCCCACGCGGCGATCTTGAGGTGGCGTTCATCCGCGTTCTCGACGACCATGACCTGAAACATGCGCGGCAGGGTCAGAAAGGCCGCGGCGGACAGCGCCGTCAGGGCGACCCAACGGCTGCGGTCCATGTCCCACGTCCCGATTTGCGACGCATCAATGCGGTCCATCATCGGCCCGACGCCACCCGCGATGCCCCAGACCACGAAGACCCCCACCGCCAGCAGAGCGAGCAGTTTTACCACCGCCTCGACCGCGATGGCGATCACTACACCGTCGTGCCGTTCATTTGCGTTAAGGTTGCGCGTGCCGAACACGACCGTAAACACCGCTAGCCCCACCGCGACCCAGAACCCTGCGACCAGACGGTTCAGCCCCTCGCCATCCTGCGGACCGGCGAAGATGGATAGGGACAGCGTAACCGATTGCAATTGCAGGGCAATATAGGGCGTGACGCCGACCACAGCCATGATCGTGACGACAATAGCCAGCAGATTGGACTTACCGAACCGCGCCGAAATCAGGTCCGCCACGGATGTCACACGCTGCACCCGCCCGATGCGCACCAAGCGGCGCAGCACCCACCACCAGCCGACCATGACAAGGCTGGGACCGAGGTAGATGGTCACATATTCCATACCCGACCGCGCCGCATAGCCAACCGCGCCATAGAACGTCCAAGCGGTGCAATAGATCGACAGCGACAGCGTGTAGACCAGCGGGGATCGCAACCACGCCCCCCCGCCCCGCGCGGCCACACGTTCCGCAAAAAAGGCAATGGCGAACAGGAACACCACATAGCACAGGCTGACCCCGACAAGGAGATTGACCGTCGCCATCATGCGTCCTCGGGGGGGCTGCCATCGGGCGGGTCATCCCCGGGGCGCAGCGCGAGATAGAGCGCGTAAGACGCCGCGATCAGCAGCACCCAGACCAGAAAGACGTAGAAAACCGCGTCCGACATGGCCATCGGGCCGGTGGCCTCGGTGCTTTCGGATTTTGTGGGCCAGAACAGCGGGAACATCCACAACAGCACCCCCACCACAGGCAGGATGCGCAGGGCGTCCATCATGCGGCGGCGGCGATAGCTGCGCCGCTCCAGAAAGACCGCAGGGCGCATCGGGCGGCTCATCGTGCCAGTTGCACCAGATCGCGCACGGCGGTGATGACTTCGATGTTCGAGAATGGCTTGGTCATAAAGCGGCTTACGCCTGCCTTTTCGGCCTGTTCGCGGTCCCGGGCCTGCCCGCGCGCGGTCAGCATCAAGACCGGCAGCGCCGCAAACTCGGGATCGCCGCGCAACTCGGTCAGGATGTCCAGCCCGCTTTTCCCCGGAAGCATGTGATCCAGCACTACCAGATCGGGGCGCAGCGCACGGATGCGCGCAACCGCATCGGCGCCGTCACTATGCGTGTCGACGGTCCAGCCCTCTCGGCTTAGCAAGAAACGCAATGCCTCTATGATATTGATCTCGTCCTCGACGAGCAGGACATGCTTGCCCATCCTCCGGCCCTCTCCCCTAAGCCACACCGACGCCGCGGGTTTTCCCCGTCTGCGGTGCAGGAGGCAGTATGTGCCGTTTTTCGGGGGCTGTCAAAACGTCAGAAACCGTCGCTCAGGATCGAGGGTTCGCGGCGCGCTACACAGTCGGTCGCAGCGCAGATGCGACAGGCAGGGCCAATTTCGATCGGGGACGGTCCGGCACTGACTTTGTCCCTGTCCACAGGCACAACCAGCATGGTGGCTTGGGTCAATGGCGGCGCGTTCAGCGTGAGATGCCCCATGGTTTCGGACGCGCCATAGCAGTCAAACAGCGCATCGGGCCGTCCCGCCATATGCACCCGCTGGTACAGCACCTGCCCGCTGAGGCCGAGCGCCTGAAACAGCACCCAAAGCGGACAGCCCGCGCCATAGCGGGGAATCGGGAAGCCTTGAGCGCTTTTGCGGAACAGCAGACTGCCCGCCCTGTCCGCCACC
Organism: Tateyamaria sp. 7Alg 36; assembly: GCF_059882455.1. Lineage (NCBI taxonomy): Bacteria > Pseudomonadati > Pseudomonadota > Alphaproteobacteria > Rhodobacterales > Roseobacteraceae > Tateyamaria > Tateyamaria sp. 7Alg 36. Next base: position 876,164 of record NZ_CM187613.1, read on the forward strand.
ACCAGACCACAGCCCAGTTCTGGCAGCGCGGCAAGGCGGCGCAGCAGGCAAGGCATCGCCACATTGAAATGCGCCGCAAGCGCGGGCGGGTTCAGGCCCAGCGTCGCAACCGCGTCGCGCAAGGCTGGCAGGGGCACGCGAGCGCTGTCGGATTTGATCCGGTCCAGCACGCCGCGTGCGATATGGCGCGCCGCACCCGAGTTGAGGTGCGGCGAAGCGTCAATCATCCCGACCGCATCAGCGCGCCCCTCTTCCAGATCGGCAAAGGAGTAGTCATGCGCCTCGAGGAAATGTTCGACCTCGTCCTGCGGGGTGCCGGTGATTGTCGCCTCTCCGGTTTCGGTATCCAGAAAATCCACCAGCGTTTTGGAGCTTTCGGCAAGGCGGCGGCTGTCGGCGTCGATGTTGGCATGGAACCTGTCGCGCCATTCGGGGGCCAGATCCTTGTCCTGCGCCAGAATGGACGCGGTGGCACGGATCGACGCGGCGGTGGACAGAACCTCGTGCACGGAGGCCGCGAATTCGGGGTCATGGCTCAGCCTGTCGCTGAGCGCTTCGACCGTGTTTTCAAGGGTTGCACGCTTGCGATAGGCCTCGGCCAATGCGTCGGCCCACGCGGGAAAACGGCCCGCGAAATCCTCCACTCGCTCCAGATCGGCGGCGGGCATATTGGCGGTGGCGGCGGCCTCGCGCAGGGTGGCGACCAGCGCCGCCTCGGCCCCGATGGTCAGGGCCGACACCTCGACGCCAAGCGCGCCAGCGATGTTCAGCAGCAGTTTTCCCCCGATTCTGCGCCGGTTGTGTTCGATCAGATTGAGATAAGAGGCCGATATCCCGATTTCACGGGCAAGCTGGGATTGCTTGATCCCCGCCATGGTGCGGCGTTCGCGGATCCGCGTGCCGGTCAATGCGTCGCGCGCCATGTCCTTGGGCCCCTGTTTGCAAGCTTTTTCAATGGGTTTCTGCGCCGCAACATAAGAAACTTTACAGAAATTCGGCAACCTTGTGGATATGTTTACAAAATAGTTGTGAAAAACAAGGGGTTTATTGCGCAATTTTCTGACTTGGGGCCATAACTGCTTTGCATCAATAGGTGCCGCGCCTTGCCGCTGAGGAGAGGGAAGTGCGCAAATCAACAAATGGGAGGATTTTCATGTCCAAGATGAACCTGACACGCCGTGGTCTGATCCAGACTGGTGCGGTCGCCGGTGCGGGCCTTGCTCTGCCGACATACCTGCGCGCGGATGGCCACTCCGGCTTTACCAACGCGCCCACAGGCAGCAGCGTCACACTGGGTTTCAACGTTCCACAGTCCGGCCCCTATGCCGACGAGGGCGCGGATGAACTGCGCGCCTACGAACTTGCGGTCGAGCACCTGAACGGTGGTGGCGACGGCGGCCTGATGAACACGTTCTCGTCCAAAGCCCTGCAAGGCAACGGCATCATGGGCAAGAAAGTCGAATACGTCACAGGCGACACGCAGACGAAATCCGACGCCGCGCGCGCTTCGGCCCGTTCGATGATCGAAAAAGACGGCGCCGTGATGATCACCGGCGGTTCGTCCTCCGGTGTGGCCGTGGCTGTTCAGGCGCTCTGCCAAGAGGCGGGCATCATCTTCATGGCCGGTCTGACACACTCCAACGACACAACGGGTAAAGACAAGAAAGCCAACGGCTTCCGCCACTTCTTTAACTCGTACATGTCCGGTGCCGCCCTCGCGCCGATCCTTGCCTCCAACTATGGCACGGACCGCAAGGCCTATCACCTGACCGCCGACTACAACTGGGGCTACACCACAGAAGAAGCCGTGCGCACATCGACCGAAGCCATGGGTTGGGAAACTGTCGCCGCCGTGAAAACGCCGCTGACACAGACCGACTTCAGCTCGTATATCGCGCCTGTCCTTCAGTCCGGCGCCGACGTTCTGGTTCTGAACCACTACGGCGGAAACATGGTGAACTCGCTGACCAACGCGGTTCAGTTCGGTCTGCGTGAAAAGCAGGTCAACGGCAAGAACTTCGAAATCGTTGTTCCGCTGTACTCCCGCCTGATGGCGAAAGGTGCTGGTGCAAACGTTAAAGGCATCTTCGGTTCCACCAACTGGCACTGGTCTCTGCAAGACGAAGGTTCCAAGCAGTTCGTTCAGTCCTTCGGCACCAAATACGGCTTCCCACCCAGCCAGGCGGCGCACACATGCTATGTTCAGGCCCTGCTTTATGCAGATGCCGTGGAACGTGCGGGTTCGTTCAACCCATGTGCGGTTGCAGAAGCGCTCGAAGACTTCGAGTTCGACGGCATGGGCAACGGCAAGACGCTGTACCGTGGCGAAGACCACCAGTGCTTCAAGGACGTTCTGGTCGTGAAAGGGAAAGAGAACCCCACGTCCGAATTCGACCTTCTTGAGATCGTGGAAGTCACACCAACCAGCCAAGTCACCTATGACGCGTCGATCTTCGGCGGTGAGCTGGGCGCGTGTAACCCGGGCGCATAAGCGCAGGCAAAAACCACGGGTGGGCGCGCTGTCGCCCACCCCTCGTGGCCCGCTGGGGTGGCCACTTTTCCCATTCAAACCAAAGGTCTGGCACAGATGGACGCGATAATCCTCCAAATTCTCAATGGACTCGACAAGGGCTCCGCCTATGCGCTGATCGCATTGGGGCTGACGTTGATCTTTGGCACACTCGGTGTCGTGAACTTTGCCCATGGCGCATTGTTCATGATCGGCGCGTTCTGCGCGGTCACATTCAGCCGCCTTTTGTCGATGAGCTATACGGTCGTTGACGAAACGCAAAAGAACTTCCTCGGCCAACCGCTCGAAGTGCAGGTGCCTTACGTTTACGGCTGGTTCGGAGAAAGCGCAGGCAACACCATCATTGACTGGGCCGTGCCGCTGTCGATCCTGTTTGCAATCCCCGTGATGATCGGCATCGGCGTGATCATGGAACGCGGGTTGATCAAGCATTTCTACAAGCGCCCCCATGCGGACCAGATCCTTGTGACCTTTGGCCTTGCGATCGTGCTGCAAGAGATCATCAAATATTACTACGGTGCCAACCCGATCCCGACGCCCGCGCCCGAAGCGTTCCGCGGCTCGTTCGATTTCGGCGCTGCCTTCGGTATGGATCCGAATGTCATCATCTACCCCTATTGGCGTCTGGTCTATTTCGCCTTTGCAGCCGTGATTATCGGCGGGGTCTTTGCCTTCCTTCAGTTCACCACGTTCGGCATGGTGGTACGCGCAGGCATGGCAGACCGCGAGACGGTGCAACTGCTGGGCATCAACATCGACAAGCGGTTCACGCTGATGTTCGGACTGGCGGCGGCAGTCGCGGGACTGGCAGGTGTCATGTACACGCCCATCAACTCACCCAACTACCACATGGGCATGGATTTCCTTGTGCTGTCCTTTGTGGTGGTGGTCGTCGGCGGCATGGGCAGCTTGCCCGGTGCGGTGCTGGCGGGCTTCTTGCTGGGTATCCTCGAAAGCTTTGCCTCCATGCGTGAGGTTCTCGAGATACTCCCCGGAATCAACCAGATCATCATCTATCTGGTCGCAATCATCATCCTGCTCACCCGCCCCCGTGGCTTGATGGGCCGCAGAGGCGTGATGGAGGAATAATCATGCTTGGTCTCGATAAAAAACACCTACAGCTTTTGCTGCTCGTTGCCGCACTGACGATGCTGGCCCCCTTCATCCTCAACCCCTTCCCCGAAGGGTCCGGCATGGCGCAGTTCAACGCGGGCTATCCCGACCTGATGCAGCGTTTCGTGATCTTCGGCATCTTCGCCATCGGGTTTAACATCCTGTTCGGCCTCACGGGCTATCTCAGCTTTGGGCACGCGGCCTTTCTGGGTGTCGGTTCCTATGCGGCGATGTGGATGATGAAGCTGCTGACCATGAACGTGATCCCCGCCATTATCGTGGCGGTCATCGTGGCGGGATTGTTCTCTTTGCTGGTGGGGTGGATTTCGCTGCGCCGCTCGGGCATCTACTTTTCGATCCTGACGCTGGCCTTTGCCCAGATGTCCTATGCGCTGGCCTATTCGGTGCTGACCCCGATCACGGGCGGCGAAACCGGCCTGCAGCCCAAACTGCAAGACCCGCGCATCCTTGACGGCGCACTGGCCGAAGGCGCATCGCCCAAAGCCAACCTGTTCGGCCTCGATATGGGCGCAAGCATGGAATGGTCGCTGGGATCGTGGGTGTTCACCTTCAACGCGGGCTACTACGTGGCGGCCTTTGCGATGCTGGCAAGCTTTTACGTCGCCATCCGCATCTTCAACTCGCCCTTCGGCATGATGCTGCGTGCGATCAAATCCAACCAGCAGCGCCTGAACTACACGGGCCTCAACGCACGGCCCTATACACTCGCGGCCTTTGTCATCTCGGGCATGTATGCGGGTCTTGCGGGCGGCCTGATGGTCGCGATGGACACGCAGGTGGGCGCGGAACGCATGTTCTGGACGGCCAGCGGCGAGGTTGTTCTGATGACCATTCTTGGCGGTGCGGGCACACTGATCGGCCCCGTTCTGGGCGCTGGCATGATCAAGTACATGGAAAACATCATGTCCAAGATCAACTCGACCATCCTGCATGAATGGTTCGCCTTCCTGCCCGACGGGCTTGAGGACGTGCTGGTCACCATGGTCTATCCGTTCATCGGCAAGGGCTGGCACCTGACACTTGGCATCATCTTTATGCTGGTCGTGACCTTCTTGCCTGGTGGCCTCGTCGAAGGCGGCCAGCGCATCGCGGGCCTGTTCAAACGCAAAAAGCCCGGCACCGATACGGCCGACGGCAAAACCACACCCGCAGAATAAGGAACCTGACATATGGGTATTCTCGAAATCAGAAACGTGGGCAAACGGTTTGGCGGTCTTCAGGCGCTTGGCGACGTGAACCTCAGCGTGGCGGAAAATTCCTGCCACGCGATCATCGGGCCGAACGGCGCGGGCAAGTCCACCTTGCTTAACTGCCTTGTGGGCAAGCTGATCCCCGACACAGGGTCGGTGATGTTTGACGGTAAATCGGTGCTGGGGCGCAAGCCTTACGAGATTTGCCAGATGGGCATTTCCCGCGTGTTCCAGACACCGGAAATTTTTGGCGACCTGAGCGTGCTGGAAAACATGCTGATCCCGTGCTTTGCCAAGCGTGACGGGGCGTTCACCCCCAACGCGCTGGCCAATTTGCACAAGGATGCAGAGATGATGGACCGCGCCCAGCACATGCTGGAAGACATGAACATGGCCGACAAGCAGCACATGCACGCGGCCTCCATGTCGCGCGGCGACAAGCGCCGGCTTGAGATCGGCATGTGCCTGTCACAGGAACCCCGACTGTTGCTGCTGGACGAACCGACCGCCGGCATGGCGCGGGCCGACACCAACAACACCATCGACCTGCTCAAGCAGATCAAGGACGAACGGGACATCACCATCGCGATCATCGAACACGACATGCATGTGGTGTTTTCGCTGGCCGAACGGATTACGGTTTTGGCCCAAGGCACGCCGCTGGTCGAGGACACGCCGGAAAAGATCAAGGGCCATCCCAAAGTGCGCGAAGCCTATCTGGGCGAAACGCAGGACGCCGCCTGATCCGTCACATCACAGTAGGGCGCCGCATCCACGCGCCCTACCCCGCATCCAAGCGAGGATACAAACATGAACGTGAAACCCGACTTTTCCAAAGGCATCAACCACGCCCAGACCGCCCCCGCCTTTCTAAGCGTGTGGGACATGCACGCCTATTATGGCGAAAGCTATATCGTGCAGGGCATCAGCTTTAACGTGCACGAAGGCGAAATTCTTGCCCTTCTGGGACGTAACGGCGCGGGCAAGACTTCGACCCTGCGGTCGATCGCGCGCATCGGTGATCCACTGGTCACGCACGGCGAAATCTGGCTGGACCACAACCCGCTGCACAAGATGAGCAGCCATGAGGCCTCGCAAGCCGGTCTGGGCCTTGTCCCCGAAGACCGCCGCATCATCCCCGGCCTGACGGTCGAGGAAAACCTGAAACTGGCCCAGATCGCGCCGCCCATCGGCTGGTCGATCGAACGCCTTTACGACCTGTTCCCGCGCCTTGGCGAACGCCGCGCCCAAGAGGGTGTGACCCTGTCGGGCGGCGAACAGCAGATGCTGGCCATCGCCCGCGCCCTTGCCCGCGACATCAAGGTGCTGCTGCTCGACGAACCTTATGAGGGGCTTGCCCCCGTGATCGTGGACGAGATCGAAAAGACCCTGCGCATCATCAAGGAACAGGGGATCACCACCATCCTAGTGGAACAGAACGCCGTCCGCGCCCTGCAACTGGCCGACCGCGCCGTGATTTTGGACACGGGCGGCATCGTCTATGACGGGACCGCCGCCGAAGTGCTGGCCAACGCCGAATTGCGGGCCGAATACCTCGCCATCTGACGGCGTGGGCCTCGGGCCAGACAACCGATAGGTAAGGCGGGGCCGCTGTCCCGCCTTGCGCCTTTACCCCCCGTTTGCGCGTGGTTTTCCGCCACGTCAGCATGGATGCTTTCCTATATCAGCCATGCCCGTTATAAGCGGGTGGATATCTGACGGGTTTTCCTGCCGTCTATGCCAATCGGTTGAGGATAATAATGAGCAAAAACAATCATGACGCGGACGTTGCCTTTATTCAGGCACTGGCCGAATTGCTGCGTGAAAACGACCTGACAGAACTGCAGGTCAAGCGTGAATATGGCGAAGATGACAGCCTGAATGTGCGTGTCTCGCGCCATATGGGGCAACATGTGTCGGCGCAAATGGTCGCCGCCCCCGCCGCCGCGCCCGCCTTGGCTGCCCCTGCTGCGGCGGCTGCCGCACCGGCAGCGGCGCCTGCTGCGGCCTCTGATCCGTCCGACGATCCGGGCGTAGTGCCATCGCCCATGGTCGGCACGGTCTATATGCAGGCCGAACCGGGTGCGCCGTCCTTTATCAAGGTCGGCCAGTCGGTCGAAGAAGGCGACACATTGCTGATCGTCGAGGCGATGAAAACCATGAACCACATCCCTGCCCCACGTGCAGGCACCGTCAAACGAATCCTTGTCGATGACGGGGCGGCGGTCGAATTTGGCGCGCCTCTGGTCATCCTCGAATAAGGGCGACCTCATGTTCAAAAAAATCCTGATTGCCAACCGCGGAGAGATCGCCCTGCGCGTCATCCGTGCGGCACGCGAAATGGGCATCGCAACTGTTGCGGTGCACTCCACCGCCGATGCCGACGCCATGCATGTGCGTATGGCCGACGAATCTGTCTGTATCGGCCCGCCCTCCAGCGCGCAGTCCTACCTGTCTTTTCCGGCGCTGATCTCGGCCTGTGAAATCACCGGTGCCGAGGCGATCCACCCCGGCTACGGCTTTTTGTCCGAGAACGCGCAGTTCGTGCAGATCGTCGAAGATCACGACCTGACCTTTATCGGCCCCACAGCCGAACATATCCGCGTCATGGGTGACAAGATCACGGCCAAGGACACGATGAAGGCGCTTGGCGTGCCTTGCGTTCCTGGATCCGACGGCGGTGTCGCCACCTTGGCCGAGGCCAAGGCACTGGGGGCCGAGATGGGCTATCCCGTCATCATCAAGGCCACGGCCGGTGGTGGTGGGCGCGGCATGAAAGTCGCCCAGACCGAAGCGGACATGGAAAGCGCGTTCATGACCGCTCGTGCCGAAGGCAAGGCCGCGTTCGGCAACGACGAAGTCTATATCGAAAAGTACCTGACCACGCCGCGCCACATCGAAATTCAGGTGTTCGGCGATGGTAAAGGCCGCGCGGTACATCTGGGCGAACGTGACTGTTCGCTGCAACGCCGCCACCAAAAAGTGTTCGAGGAAGCCCCCGGCCCCTGCATCTCTGCCGAGGAACGGGCGAAAATCGGCAAGGTCTGTGCCGATGCGGTCGCCAAAATCAACTATATTGGCGCGGGCACCATCGAGTTCCTGTACGAAAAGGGCGAGTTCTTTTTCATCGAGATGAACACGCGCCTTCAGGTGGAACACCCTGTGACCGAGGCGATTTTCGACGTCGATCTGGTGCGCGAACAAATCCGCGTGGCAGCGGGCCTTGATATGTCGTTCACACAGGAAAATCTGGAAATCACCGGTCACGCGATCGAAGTGCGCCTGAACGCCGAGAAACTGCCGAACTTCTCGCCCTCGCCCGGGCGGATCACGCAGTACCACGCCCCGGGCGGGCTGGGCGTGCGGATGGATTCCGCGCTCTATGACGGCTATTCGATCCCGCCCTATTACGACAGCCTGATTGGCAAGCTGATCGTGCGCGGGCGCGACCGTGCCGAGGCGCTGGCCCGTCTGAACCGCGCCTTGGGTGAGTTGATCATCGACGGTGTGGACACAACCGTGCCGCTGTTCCACGAACTGCTGGCCGAGCAAGACATCCATACCGGTGACTACAACATCCACTGGCTGGAACACTGGCTGGAAACCCATATGCAGGGCTGACGCGGGTTGGCAATGGGCGGGCGCCTTGCGCCAGACCCTGCCCCGTGACCCGTGCTGCACAGCACCCATATCGACGCCGAACTGCGGTTCGGCGTCTTTTCCACTCAAGGCGCGGCTTTCCTCTGCATTCTGCGCCGTCTAGTATTGCCGCGACCCGCATGCCGGATGCGGCCCTAGCAAAGCGATACAGACACTGACCCTGACTCCCGAACTTTTGCTGCAAGGTTATGCGTCGGGGATCTTTCCGATGGCGGAATCCCGTGATGATCCCGATATCTTCTGGGTCGATCCACGGTTGCGCGGTGTTCTGCCCTTGGGCGGGTTCCACATGTCCCGTTCGCTTGCCAAAGCGATGCGCAAATCCCCGTGGGAGGTGCGGATCAACACCGACTTCGCAGGCGTGGTCGAGGGCTGCGCCGATCGGGCCGACACGTGGATCAACGCGGAAATCTACGGCCTTTACATGGACTTGCATCGCAACCGCCACGCCCATTCGGTCGAGGTGTGGGACGGCGCGGATCTGGTCGGCGGGGTGTACGGCGTGACCCTGCGCGGCGCGTTCTTTGGCGAAAGCATGTTCTCGCGCCGCACAAATGCGTCAAAAATGGCATTGGCGGCCTGCGTCGATCATCTGGCGCGCACGGGTTTTGTACTGTTCGATACGCAATTCCTGACCACCCATCTGGCCAGTCTGGGCGCCGTGGAGATCACCCGCAGTCAATATCACAAACAACTGGCCAACGCCCTCGCGCATGAGGGGCAGTTTCTAAGCGCGGCAGCGCCAACGCTTCAGGATGTGGTGCAACGGATGACCCACACGTCATAGCGCGGGTGTTCCATCGCGCTCAGCGCGGGGGCCGACGCAATCATCCAACCGGAAAACAAGACGCCTTCGCGGCCCGTTTCGGTGATCTGCAAGCCCGCGTAGGCGTTGCCCGAGGGGTTCCCGGCGGGATGGCGGCATTCGGTCAGGGTGATGTTCAAACGCTCGAACCGGACAGTGCTGCCCGCAGGCAGGGTGATGTCCACGACCTTGCCGCTGAACTTGTCCAGACCGCGCAACACGGCACCGGGTGCGTTCTCGGTCTTTTCCTGCGCAAACGCCGCCCCGCCAAGGGACAGGGCACAGGCCGCCACAGCCAGCAGGCGCGCAATCATTCCGACGATCCGCCCGATACGAATTTAAGCAGCAGTGAGATCAGGCTGACCGCGCCTTGAGTGTCGGTAATCTCATCGCCCGCCTCGAAATAGAATGGCGAACCACCCGGGACGATCTCGACGAAGTTGCCGCCCAGCAGCCCTTCGGAACTGATGATGATGGAACTGTCATCCGGCACCTGTGTCGCGGCACGCAGGCTGACCACCGTGTCGGCGCGGTAGGTGTCGGGGTTCAGGGACACGTCCGTCACGGTGCCAATCTTGACACCCGCAAGGCGCACATCGGTGCCCACATTGACCCCTTCGAGGCTGCGGAAACTGGCCGTCAGGGGATAGTTCGCGCCCCCGCCATTGCCCAAGCCCGCAACCTGCGCGCCATATATGGCAAAGCCGATGGCCGCGGCAAGCACAACGCCGCCAACCAGTACTTCAGAAGTGTTTTCCGCCATGAACGGTGGGCCTTATTCGGGCGACCAGGCTTCGTAATCGGCCCGATCCGCTGGTTTCCTGCGCCGGATCGAACCGGCGGGCGCATAGGCCATGGCCGTGCCTGTCAGGTTCGGCTGGTGCGGCTTTTCCCACGACTTGTGCACAAGCGGCCGGTCGGTGGGCGGCTCGTTCCATGTGCGGTGCAGCCATCCGTGCCATTCGGGATCAACGCGGCTTGCCTCAGGCTCGCCGTTGAAGATCACCCAGCGGCGCGCATCGTCCTGCGTTTTGTAGAACGTGTTACCCTGTGCATCCTCGCCCACCTTGACGCCTTTGCGCCATGTGAACAGTTGCGTGTTAAGGGTCTGGCCGTTCCACCATGTCACGGCGCGCAGCAGCGTATTCAGAATGCCCATGATTTGCCTCCAAGGGTTTGATCTTTCTATGCCGCATCAGCGCGCCGTCGTCCAGTGGACATGGGCGCGCTGGCCCCGTTTCAGGCGGGCAACAGCGCGGTCACTTCGATCTCGATCCGGTATTTCGGGTCAATCAGCGCGCAAGAGATCATCGTCGCCGCGGGCGGGTTGTCCCCGAAAGTTTCCGCAAGCACCGGCCAGCACGGTTCGAATTCCGCCGGATCGGGCAGCATATAGGTCACGCGCACAACGTCGGACCAGTCGGCACCGGCCTCTTTCAACGCGTTGTGGATGGTGCCAAGGGCATTGCGGCACTGGACAACAACCGTGTCCCCCTGCCCCACGGTGCCCGCCACATGCACCCAACCGCCTGCTACAACAGCGCGGCAATAACCGATCTTGGCTTCGAACTCTCCGCCCGAAGAAATGCGTTTGATCATCGGATCTGGCCCTTTCGGCAAAAAGGCGGACATAATGCCCGCCTTCGATATTACTTTGTCTTGTTCAGTACTTAGCCTGCGGTTGCCGGTTCTTTCTCGGCATCTGCGTGGATCATCAAAGGTGCCGCGTCCGAGGTCACTGCCTCTTCGTTCACGACGACTTCGGTCACCGAATCCAGCCCTGGCAATTCGAACATGGTGTCCAGCAGGATGTCTTCGAGGATCGAGCGGAGACCCCGTGCACCGGTTTTACGTTCGATGGCCCGCTTGGCGATGGCCGACAGCGCGTCATCGGTAAAGGTCAGCACCGTGTCCTCAAGCTCGAACAGGCGTTGGTACTGTTTAACCAGCGCGTTCTTGGGCTGGGTCAGGATGGTGACCAGCGCGTCCTCGTCCAGATCTTCCAGTGTGGCGAGAACCGGCAGACGGCCGACAAATTCGGGGATCAGACCGAACTTCAACAGGTCTTCGGGTTCCAGATCGGTAAAAATCTCGCCCACGCCGCGGGAATCGTTGTCACGCACATCGGCACCAAAGCCCATGGCGGACCCTTTGCCGCGCTGCGCGATGATCTTGTCGAGGCCCGCAAAGGCACCGCCACAGATGAACAGAATGTTGGTCGTGTCCACTTGCAGGAATTCCTGCTGCGGATGCTTGCGCCCGCCTTGTGGGGGCACGGACGCGACGGTCCCTTCCATCAGCTTCAGCAGGGCCTGCTGCACGCCCTCGCCCGATACGTCGCGGGTGATAGACGGGTTTTCGGACTTGCGGGTAATCTTGTCGACCTCGTCGATATAGACGATGCCGCGCTGTGCGCGCTCGACATTGTATTCCGAACTTTGCAGCAGCTTCAGAATGATGTTTTCAACGTCTTCACCGACATAGCCCGCCTCGGTCAGGGTGGTCGCATCGGCCATGGTGAACGGCACATCCAGAATCCGCGCAAGCGTCTGGGCCAGCAGCGTCTTGCCGCAACCGGTCGGGCCGATCAGCAGGATGTTGGATTTCGCCAGTTCGATATCCCCACCCTTCTGGGCGTGGTTCAGGCGTTTGTAGTGGTTGTGTACGGCCACGGACAACACGCGTTTCGCGGTCGCCTGACCGATCACATAATCATCCAGAACACCACAGATGTCGCGCGGCGTCGGTACGCCTTCGGTCGACTTCAGCCCGCTGGCTTTTGTCTCTTCGCGAATGATGTCCATGCACAGCTCGACGCATTCGTCACAGATGAACACGGTCGGTCCCGCGATCAGCTTGCGCACCTCGTGCTGGCTCTTGCCGCAAAAGCTGCAATAGAGCGTATTCTTGCTGTCGCTGCCTGTATTTGTCGCCATTTTGCGTCCTTCCCGGCAGATGCCGCAGTCTTGTGGTCCGCGATCCAGTCGCGCGTCCCCCGCTCGTCCATCAGCTTAGGTCAGCGAAGCGGGGTCCACAATCGTCTTTTTGCCTTGATGCGGGCCTGTTCCCTGCATCAATTGACCGCATGCCCACGGATCATCCGCAGGCATGCGAACTGCTTACTTGCTGTCGTCGTCTTTGGGGCGGTTCTCGACGATTTCGTCGATATGGCCCCATTCTTTTGCTTCTTCGGGGGACATCCACGAATCGCGATCCAGCGCCTTTTGCACCGTCTCGTAATCCTGACCCGAATGTTTGACATACATCTGGTACAGACGTTCGCGTGTGCGTTCGATGTGACGGGCCGAGATCAGAATGTCGGTCGCCATGCCGCGCGCGCCGCCAGAGGGCTGGTGCACCATCACTTCGGCATTGGGCAGCGCGAAACGCATGCCAGGCTCGCCACCGATGGCGATAACCGACCCCATCGACGCCGCCATGCCGCAGATCAGCGTGGACACTTTGGGTTTGATGTATTGCATCGTGTCGTAGATCGCCAAACCGGCCGTCACCTCACCACCGGGCGAGTTGACATACATGCTGATTTCCTTGGACGGGTTTTCCGCCTCAAGGTGCAGCAACTGGGCGACGATCAGATGGCTCATTCCGCTGTGGATCGGGCCGTTGATGAAAATGATCCGCTCTTTCAGCAGCCGCGAGAAAATATCATAGGCACGTTCGCCCCGACTGGTCTGTTCAACAACCATTGGAACGAGGTTGTTGGTGAAGTTCGCATATTGGTCGATAGGGTCGCGCATGTGTTCCTGCCTCGTCAAAGATTTGCGGATTTTGCCCGCAAAAGAGATTTGCGAGACCATACCCGCAAACTAGTTACCTGAGTCTTAGTATCGGCTCCCACGGGCTGCAAGGGCACGAGGTCGCTTGAAGTGTCATTCGCGCCCTCTACTTGAGGTTCATGTCAGACAGTTTGACCCGTTTTCCACCGACCCGAGCCGCCGCTTTGGCGCGTCTGGACCGCTTTGCGCCCCGCGCAGGGCGTGATTATGCGACGCGGCGCAATTACGATCTGGGCAGGGACGCTCACGATGCCGTGTCCGGCCTGTCGCCCTATTTGCGGGCACGGCTGCTGACCGAGGACGAAGTGCTGCAAGCAGTGCTGGATCACCACGCCCCCGCAGCGGCGGAAAAGTTCATTCAGGAAGTGTTCTGGCGGACCTATTGGAAGGGCTGGCTTGAAATGCGCCCCGGTATCTGGACGCAGTACCGCCGCGCCCTTGGCCACGCGCTCGACAATGTGCAAACGCAATCCGGCCTGCGCCAACGGTGGGAGGCCGCCTGCACCGGCAGCACCGGCATCGACTGCTTTGACGCTTGGGCAAATGAACTGGTCGAGACCGGTTATCTGCACAATCATGCACGTATGTGGTTCGCCTCGATCTGGATATTCACGCTGAACCTGCCATGGGCCCTTGGGGCGGATTTCTTTTTGCGGCATCTGCTGGACGGCGATCCGGCAAGCAATACGCTTAGTTGGCGGTGGGTGGCGGGCATCCAGACGCAGGGCAAGACCTACCTCGCGCGCCCCTCGAACATCCGCGATTTCACCGAAGGGCGGTTCGCGCCCGAAGGTCTGGCCGACATGGCCGTGCCGCTGGACGCCCCGCCCGCACCCGTGCGCAGCGCCGTGCCGGACAGCGACAGTGTCGCTCCGACAGCACGCACAGGTCTGATCCTGCATGACGACGACCTCAGCCCCGATTTCATTCTGGATGCGGGCATTGCGCCCATCGCAACCGCCGTGATCACAACCCGTGCGGCCTTGTCACCTCTTACGGTGGCCCCGCATGTCACGGCCTTTGCCCGCAGCGCGGCGCATGACACGGTCAAGCGCTATGCCGGTCATCTTGGTATGGTCGAGGATGTTCCCGCCACCGCGCAGGATCTGGCGAACTGGGCCAACCGCGAAGGGCTGGACCAGATCGTGACAGCCTATGCGCCGACAGGTCCGATACGGGAATTATTAAACGAAGTGAACGCGTTGTCCGGATCAGTTAAAGTGAAACAGATTAGGCGCGATTACGATACCCGCGCATGGCCCCATGCGACGCATGGATTTTTCCGGTTCAAGGATAAAATCCCGACACTTCTGGGGCACATACGCGGGCTGGAAGTTCCAAAGTAGTTTTACTTCAGACACTTGGACAGCGACGCTGCCATATTGCGCAACACTTGCGGATACAGGTCCGCGCCCGGTGTCAGTGTTGCGCCGAGGGGGTCAACCACGCCAAGACGCACCTCGCCCAATGCGTTCAGGATGCCATCGTTGAACTGCGGCTCGCTCAGCGCGCAGACCGCATTCAGCGACGCGATTTCCAATTGCAGATCGGCCACGCGCGCAGCACTTGGCGCCGCTGCGTCGGTGGGTGAAACTGCGCCTACGGCTTCGATATCAAAGCGGTGTTCGAAGTAGTGGTAGGCATCGTGAAAGACGATGAAAGGACTCCCTTTCACGGGGTCAAGTTCCGCTTGAAGTTCCGCAACCAAACCCTTGATTTCAATTCCAAAAGAGGCTGCGTTTGCGCGATAGGTGTTGGCATTGTCGGCATCGAATTTCGACAGCGTATCCGCGATGACGCCCGCCCAGATGACAGCGTTGTCGGGGCTTAGCCATGCGTGCGGATCAATCGGTCCTGCGGCGTGGTCGTCGTGGTCTTCGTGGACGTGTTCGTCATGGTCTTCGTGCGCGTGCCCTTCCTCATGGTCGTGCGCGTCGTCATGCCCATGCTCTTCTTCATGTCCATGTTCTTCGTGTTCATGCTCACCTTCGTGCCCATGCTCCTCGGCGTGCTCATGCTCGCCCTCGTGCGCATCGTGGTCATGTTCATCCTCATGCGCCTCGTCACCATGTTCGCCATCGTGGTCATGGTCGTGCGGTGCAAATGTCGCCCCTTCTCGAACGTGCAGCAATTCGGTATCGGGATGCGCCAGCAAATCAACTGTCACTGCATTACCGGCAAGGCTGGCCATCGGGCCGGACATCCATTGCCCCAGCTTCGGCCCCATCCAGAACACCACATCCGCCTGCTCAAGCGCGCGGGCCTCGGATGGGCGCATGCTGTAGCCGTGCGGCGAGGCTCCGGGGGCAACGATCAGGTCGGGCTGGCCAAGGTCGCCCATCACCGCCGACACGATCGAATGCAGCGGCGCGATGTCCACGGCCACCTTCGGCACCTCGGCCGCAGCGCCCTGCGCCACACAGATCAATACGCTTGTTGTTCTCAGCATTTTGCCATTCCTTCGACTGCAACTGTTGATTCCCTTGAATTTTGTTATGGTATAACATATCATTTACGCAACCCCTCACCGACCGGAGACCGCATTTCATGACTGCCCTAGGCTTCACCGCCCACGACCACGCCCGCTGTGTCAGCAGCACCATGGCGCGGGCCGAAGCGCACTGCGTTGAAAACAAACTGAAGTTCACGCCGATCCGGCGGCGGGCACTGGAGATTCTGTTGCAGGAACACCGTGCCCTCGGGGCCTATGACCTGCTGGCGGTACTGGCCAAGGATGGGCTGGGCACAGCCCCGCCTGTCGCCTATCGCGCGCTTGATTTCCTGACGTCGGCAGGGTTCGCGCACAAGATCGAAGGGCTGAACGCCTATATCGCCTGCGCCCATCTGGGCGGCGATCACGCGCCTGCCTTCCTTATCTGCACCTCGTGCAAATCCGTGGCCGAGGCCGAAACCGACGCCACCCATGGCCGTCTGGGCGAGGCCGCGCGCGCCACGGGTTTCGCCATCTCGCACACGGTGATCGAGGCCTTGGGCCTATGCCCCAACTGTCAGGACAGCCTATGCGCCTGATCACGGCAACGAACCTGACACTGCAACATGCGGGCAAGACGGTGATGCGCGATGTGGACATGCATATTGACCGCGGAGAGATTGTCACCCTCGTCGGCCCGAACGGATCCGGAAAATCAACACTTATCAAAGGATTGATCGGCGCACTTAAACCATCCAGTGGATCGGTGAACGTGGTGCGCGGGCTGCGCATCGGCTATGTGCCGCAAAGCCTGCACATGGACGGGTTGCTGCCGCTGACCGTCACACGTTTTCTGTGCCTGCCGCACCGCCACAGCAGCGATGCGATGGCCCGCGCATTGGAAGAAGCAGGCGTGCCGGACCTCGGCAATGCACAGATGCGCGCCCTCTCCGGTGGTCAGTTCCAGCGGGTTCTTTTGGCGCGCGCATTGTTGATGGAGCCTGACCTGCTGATCCTTGACGAGGCGACGCAGGGCCTCGACCAGCCGGGGGCGGCGGATTTCTATCGCAAGATCGCCCATGTGCGCCGTGCGCTCAATTGTGCTGTGCTGATGGTCAGCCACGATTTGCACGTGGTCATGGCAGCGTCGGACCGTGTGCTGTGCCTCAACGGGCATGTGTGCTGCGAAGGGACGCCCGATGTGGTGCAGGATGCGCCCGAATACCGCGCCCTGTTCGGCACCGGCACCAACGGGGCCTTTGCGCTTTATCGCCATGAGCACGACCACCATCATGGCCACGACCACGATCATGATCACCACCACCATACTCACGACCACGACAAAGCGAACGGGGCAGACCATGACCATACTTGACGATTTCATGGTCCGCGCCGGATTGGCGGGGATCGGCACGGCCCTCGCGGCGGCGCCTTTGGGCTGTTTTGTCGTCTGGCGGCGCATGGCCTATTTCGGGGATGCGACCGCGCACGCGGCCTTGCTGGGTGTGGCGCTGTCGCTTGCCTTTGAGGGGCCGGTGATGGTCGGTGTGCTGGCCACGGCGATGGTCATGGCGGTGCTGGTCCAAGGGCTGTCGGGCCGCGGGCTGGCCGAGGATACTTTGCTGGGCGTGCTGTCCCATGCCGCCCTTGCCATCGGGCTGGTGGCGGTATCGCTGCTTTCCGGTGTGCGGGTGGACCTGATGGGATACCTGTTCGGCGACATCCTTGCGGTGACAAAGTTCGACCTTGTGCTGATATGGTCCGGTGCGGCGGCGGTCATCGCCCTTCTGGGGTGGCGCTGGCAGCGCCTGCTGACCGCAACGCTGAACCCCGACCTTGCGCAATCAAGCGGGATCTCCCCCCGTGCCGAGCAACTGGTGCTGACCGTCGCGCTGGCGGTAACGGTCGCGGTGGCGATCAAGGCCGTTGGCGCACTGCTGATCGGGGCGTTGCTGATCATACCGCCTGCTGCCGCCCGCCCCTTGTCCCGCACGCCCGAGGCGATGGCCCTGATCACCGCCGCCGTCGGTAGCCTTGCCGCTGTGGCCGGATTGGGCGTGTCCTATCACGTGGACACGCCAACGGGGCCAACGATTGTCTGCGTTGCGGGGGCGTTGTTCTGTCTGACCGCTGTGCTGGCGCGGGTGGGTTTGCGCCGTCAGGGCTGACAGCAAAGCGTTGCACGGGGACGCGCGCGCTTATACCCCTGTGTCATTGGATGACGAAAACACGATTGGTCCCGCCCGTGACAGCGCCCGCGCATATCCTGTTGATGACCTATGGCACGCGCGGCGATATCGAGCCGTTTATCGCCCTCGCCCTCGGGCTAAAGGGGCGCGGCCATCGGGTCACCATCGCCTCGGCTGAACGCTATGGCGATTGGGTCAAAGGGTTCGGTATCGGTTTTACGCCGCTTACCAACCGGTCTATCGACCTGTTCCAGTCGCCCGAGATGCGGGTGCTGATGGAACACCCCGTCTGGCATCTGCGCAAACGGCGCGCCGCCAACCAGCGGCTGATGGCACTGTCCCAAGGCATGTTTCAGGCTGTCGCCGACGATTGTCTGCGCGCCTTTGACGACAGCGCGCCCGATTTGGTGGTTTATCACCCCAAACTGTCGGTGGTACCCCACATCGCCGAGGCGCGCGGCGTGCCTGTGATGATGACGCTGTTGCAGCCGATGCTGGTGCCGACGCGGGATTTTGCGCCGATATCGGTGCCGCACCTGCCCCTGCCCGGCTGGAACCGCTTTTCCTATCGGCTGGTCGATCTGGCCTACGGGTTCCTGCGCAAGCGGGTGAATGCGTTTCGCACCAGCTCACTGCACCTTGATCCGGTTCGTGGCAGACGGGCCGTGATGTTCCCGCCACGGCTTGAACCGATGCCAGTGCTGCACGCGATCAGTGGCGCGGTTCTGCCCCGCCCCGATGACTGGCCCGAGCACGCCCATATGACCGGTTTCTGGCAGATGCCGCAGGGTGGAGAGGTTTTCGAGCCTTCGGAGGAACTACTGGCCTTCCTCGCCGCCGGACCGCCGCCTGTCTATATCGGCTTCGGCTCCATGATGGCGAGCGATCCGGCAGAACTGAGCCGGATTGTGACCGACGCCTTGCGGCAGGTCGGCATGCGCGGGGTGATCGGCGCGGGTTGGGCAGGCCTTGACGCGATGCAGGGCGGCGACCTGATCACCGTGCCAGCGATGCCCCATGGCTGGCTGTTCCCGCAGATGGCCGCGATTGTGCACCATGGTGGCGCAGGCACCACGGCGCAGGCCATGGCCGCAGGGGTACCGAGCGTGATTTGCCCCTTCTTCGGGGATCAGCCGTTCTGGGCCAAACGCGCGCAACGGCTGGGCGTGGGCACAGCACCCGTGGCGCGCACGGGGCTGACGGCAGACAAGCTTGCCCATGCAATCCGGCAGGCGGTCAGCGACAAGACTATGCAGGAAAACGCCCGTGCTTTGGGAAAGGCCATGCGGCCGGAAGATGGTGTGGCAACGGCGTCAGACGCGATCGAAGCGCATCTGGCCGCGTGGGCCAAGGGCGCCTAACCGCAGACCGTCAGAATGTTGGTGGCGTACAGGCGCTGATCACGCGGCATTCCGCACCACTGACATTGCGGAAACGGTGGGGTTGCGCGCTTTCGAACAGGTATCCGTCGCCCGCACGCAGCACGCGCACCTGATCGCCCACCGTCACCTCGATCTCGCCCGAGATCACAACGCCCGCCTCTTCACCCTGATGGGTCATCATCCCCGGCCCTGTGTCAGCCCCAGCGGGATAGGTTTCGTCCAGCACCTGAAGGCTGTGACGCGTCGCATTGCCTAACTGGCGCAGCGACAGGGACGCGGGGTGGTTTTGCGGCGCGACCTCGACGAATTCATCCGCCGTATAGAACACCTTGTCCTCGTCGCTTTGTTCGAGCGTGGCAAAGAACTCGGCCACGCTGATCGGGATCGCATCCAGCAGGCTTTTGAGCGACGCAATCGACGGGCTCGTCTTGTTCTGTTCGATCAAAGAGACCGTTCCGTTCGTCAGCCCCGCACGGGACGCCAACTCTCGTTGAGACAGTCCATGTGCCTTGCGAAGGGCCTGAAGTTTTTTTCCGATGTCCAAAAACTCGGCTCCTGACGGGTCGGTATCTCAACAAGCCTCAGCGGCTAAGCCACGGATGAGTGGAACAAATCTGACAAAAACGCAATGCTTAAGGGGTACGTTTCGCCCTTAAAAACAACGCTAAAAAGCAGTTGACAGTTTTATTAAACGGATTATTGAGAATTTTAAACGCACCCGTTACGCGACTCGATTTCTCGTCTTCCTCAAAGGGTTTTTATCCATGGCATCGACACCTAAAAACAAGCAAGCCAAAAGCGCGCCCAAGCGCAAGCAAACCGCGAGCGCGCGCGCCAAGACATCGGCCAAGACGACGGCAGAGACCAAGCCGATCATGTCCGTTGTGCCCGACACCGTGGCCGCGACACCGATCAAGACGAACGCCACGCTGGTGGCCCGTCGCGAAGCGGCTGTGGCACGCGGCGTTGCCTCGGCGGCCCCTGTCTTTGCCGAGCACGCGGAGAACGCCGAACTCTGGGACGTCGAAGGCAACCGCTATATCGACTTTGCGGGCGGCATCGCGGTTCTGAACACCGGCCATCGTCACCCCAAAGTGGTCGCCGCCGCCAAGGCGCAGGAAGACCACTATACGCACACCAGCTTTCAGGTTGTCCCCTACGAGCCCTATGTCGCGCTGGCCGAAAAGCTGAACGCACTGGCCCCCGGTGACGCGCCCAAGAAATCGCTGCTGGTCACCACAGGTGCCGAAGCGGTGGAAAACGCCGTCAAGATCGCGCGCGCCGCAACTGGTCGCCCCGGTGTGATCGCCTTTACCGGCGGCTATCACGGCCGCACGCTGCTGACGCTGGGCATGACCGGCAAGGTCAGCCCCTACAAGAAAGACGTGGGCCCGTTCCCGTCCGACATCTTCCGCGCACCGTTCCCGAATGCGCGTGACGGCATCACGGTGCAGGACGCACTGACCGGCCTGCAAAACCTGTTCCTGACCGATGCGCAGCCCGAGCGTGTGGCGGCGATCATCATTGAACCCGTCTTGGGCGAAGGCGGCTATACGCCGGTGCCGTTCGAGATGATGCGTGCCCTGCGCGAAATCTGCGACACCCATGGCATCCTGCTGATCGCGGACGAAATTCAGGCGGGCTTTGGCCGGACCGGCACATGGTTCGCAGTGGAACATTCCGGCGTTGTGCCTGACCTGATCACCGTGGCGAAATCCATGGCGGGCGGCTATCCGATTGCCGGTGTGATCGGACGCGCCGACGTGATGGACGCGGTCATTCCGGGCGGTCTGGGCGGCACTTATGGCGGCAACCCTGTTGCCTGCGCCGCTGCCCTCGCCGCGATCGAGGCGATCGAGGAAGAAGGCCTGCTCGCACGCTCCACCGCGTTGGGCGAAACCTTCCGCGCGCGCTTTGCCGAAATCGGCGCACGCACGGCCCCCTACCGCATGTGGGACATCCGCGGCCTTGGTGCGATGCTGGCGGTCGAGTTCGTCACCGATTTCGAAAGCGCGGCACCGGACGCGGCCCTGACCAAATCGGTCGTGGCCCATGCCCTGAAACGCGGCCTGATCCTGCTGGCCTGCGGCATGCACGGCAACGCGCTGCGCATCATGGTACCGCTTACCGCGTCGGATGAAATCATCGAAGAAGGCCTTGCCATTTTCGAGGCCGCACTGGCCGATGCGATGGCCGAACAGCGCTAAGCGCGGCACGGTTCAGACAGTTTAAAAAGGGCGGGCTTCGGTCCGCCCTTTTTCGTTTTTAGTGCTAGGTAAACGGCGCATTTCAGGCGTAAAATGCGCAATAGTGCAAAGGCCTGTCCGACCTGTTTTGCGCGCGCCTGCGCGGGCGCCTGACGCTGTGCTGTTGCGGCACCTTCGGATGATCCTTCCTAATGAATAAAATAAGCAGCTTAGTTTAACCGTTTGAAAATCAACGGTTGCGCTATGTCGGGAATCAGGCTGAACTGACAGTTGAGTCTGCTGTTGGATTATTTAAGAACCGTTTCTTTTTCAGATGAATTTCTGGCGGTTCGTCGTTTCCCAAAAGCGATCCAACTCTGACATCCCGCCTCAGACAGGCGGAGCGTCAAAAACAAAAACGGGAGAAAGCTATGAAGTTTTTTAAACATCTTGCCGTCGCTGGTGCGCTGCTTGCCGGGTCGCATGCGACCGCGCAGGAGCAGTTCATCACCATCGGCACAGGGGGCCAGACCGGCGTCTATTTCGTGGTCGGTCAGTCGATCTGCCGTCTGGTGAACCGTGGCACCGCCGAACACAACCTCAAGTGCACAGCGCCGTCCACAGGCGGGTCCATCGCGAACATCAACGCGATTCAGGCCGGTGACATGGACATGGGTGTCGCCCAATCCGACTGGCAGTATCACGCCTATAACGGCACGTCCGAATTCGAAGGCAACAAGTTCGACAAGGAACGGGCGGTATTCTCGGTCCACGGCGAACCCTTCACCGTGATTGCCCGCGCAGATGCAGGCATTTCGACCTTCGAAGACCTCAAGGGCAAGCGCGTGAACATCGGCAACCCCGGTTCCGGCCAATATGCGACCATGCAGGTCGTCATGGACGCACTGGGTTGGACAATGGATGACTTTGCGCTGGCGTCCGAGTTGAAACCAGCCGAGCAAGCCGCCGCACTGGGTGACAACAAGGTCGATGCGATCATCTACACCGTCGGTCACCCCAACGGTTCGATCCAAGAAGCGGTATCGACAGTGGACGCGGTAATGATCCCCGTCACCGGCCCAGAGATCGACAAACTGATCGCGGACAACCCCTACTACGCGTCGGCCACCATTCCCGGCGGCATGTATGAAGGTTCCCCCGAGGACACCACAACATTCGGTGTAAAGGCGACCTTTGTGACCTCTGCCGATGTGGGTGATGACGTGGTTTATCAAGTGGTTAAGGCTGTCTTTGACAACTTCGACCGCTTCAAGCGTTTGCACCCCGCCTTCGAGAACCTGAAGGAAGAGGAAATGATCAAGGACGGTCTGTCCGCGCCTCTGCACCCCGGTGCCGAGAAATACTACAAAGAGCGCGGCTGGATGTAATCCACGCGGCTTTTGCCTCGACATGCGGTGCGGCGGGCCTGATCCCGCCGCACGGCCACCAACGCTCAAAAGTGCCTGAAAACGGGCCGCAGGGGGACTAAGATGTCGGACAATCCAAACCAGCAACACGCAGCAGCCGTCGAGAACGCGGCCGCAGGTCACGCCGGACTGTCACAGGCCGAACTGGACGAACTTGTCGCCTCCTCTGACACGGGCGGGCGCGGCGCGAAAGGCGCGGTTGGCCTGTTCCTGACCTGTGTGGCGCTGGCATGGTCCCTGTTCCAGTTGTGGATCGCATCGCCCATCCCCTTCATGGTCGGTTGGGGTGTCTTTAACGACACCGAAAGCCGGTCGATCCATCTGGCCTTTGCCATCTTTCTAGCCTTTGCAGCCTTTCCGGCGGCACGAACGAAATTCCAGCTTGGGCTGGGGGTAATTGTCCCCGTTGTCCTTGCCTTTCTCTTTATGACCAGCGCCAAGGACGGCACCGCCACATGGTGGATTCCGATTATCGCGGCTGTGCTGGTTGGCACGATCCTGCTCGGCTCTCCCAAGAACCGCGTGCCGGTCTGGGAATGGGCGCTGGCCATCGTGGGCGCGCTCGCCGCGCTGTATCTCTTTGTCTATTACCGCGATATCTCGGGCCGTGTCGGCGCGCCGATCATGCAGGACTATGTAGTCGCTGTGATCGGTCTGATGCTGCTGCTTGAGGCCACGCGCCGCGCCTTGGGCCCTGCGCTGATGATCGTGGCGTCTGTCTTCCTCGTTTACACAGTGCTGGGGCCGTATATGCCCAGCATCATCGCCCACAAGGGCAACAGCCTTTCCGAGATCGTGAACCACCAGTGGATCACCACCGAAGGGGTGTTCGGCATCGCCCTTGGCGTTTCGACCGGCTTTGTGTTCCTGTTCGTGCTGTTCGGATCGCTTCTGGATCGTGCGGGCGCGGGCAACTACTTCATTCAGGTCGCGTTCAGCCTGATGGGCCATATGAAGGGCGGCCCCGCTAAGGCGGCGGTTGTGTCCTCGGCCATGACAGGGCTGATATCCGGCTCGTCCATTGCGAACGTGGTGACCACCGGCACCTTCACCATTCCGCTGATGAAAAAAGTCGGCTTCAACTCCGAAAAGGCGGGCGCGGTCGAAGTGGCGAGTTCCGTCAACGGCCAGATCATGCCCCCCGTTATGGGCGCGGCGGCCTTCCTGATGGTCGAGTATGTGGGCATCCCCTATTTCGACGTGGTCAAGCACGCCTTCCTGCCTGCCGTGATCTCTTACATCGCGCTGGTCTATATCGTGCACCTTGAGGCGCTGAAGGCCGGTATGCAGGGCCTGCCACGGGCCTACACGCCCAAGCCCATCGTACAACGGCTTGTCGGCATCGCCTTTACCGTTGCGGTGATCTGTGCGCTGTCCTTTGCGGTGTACTACGGCATGGGCTGGATCCGCCCTGCCTTCCCGCAGACGGCTGGCTACATCATCTTTGTCTTCCTGACGCTGGTTTATATCGGGCTGCTGTATGTTGCCTCGAAAGAGGAACCGCTCGAGCTTGATGACCCGAACGCGCCCGTCACCTCCCTGCCCTTGCCAGGTCCGACAATCCGGTCCGGTCTGCACTTCATCCTGCCGGTTGTCGTGCTGGTATGGGCGCTGATGGTGGACCGCCTGTCGCCCGGCCTCTCGGCCTTCTGGGCGACGGCCTATATGGTGTTCATCCTTGTCACGCAGCGCCCGCTAATGGCGATGATGCGCGGCGAAGGGCGCATGGCGCAGGCGATCAAGCAAGGGGCCACCGATCTGGTGGACGGGCTGGAAACCGGCGCGCGCAACATGATCGGCATCGGCATCGCCACGGCGACTGCTGGCATCATCGTCGGCGCGGTCAGCCAGACCGGCGTTGGTTCGGCACTTGCGGATGTGGTCGAAGTGCTGTCAGGCGGCAATATCCTTGCCATCCTGTTGCTGACGGCGGTGCTGTCGCTGATCCTTGGCATGGGCTTGCCCACCACGGCGAACTATATCGTGGTCTCGGCGCTGCTTGCCCCTGTCATCGTAACGCTGGGCCAGCAGAACGGGCTGATCGTGCCGCTGATCGCCGTGCACCTGTTCGTGTTCTACTTCGGCATCATGGCCGATGTGACCCCGCCTGTTGGGCTGGCGAGCTTTGCTGCGGCGGCGGTATCGGGTGGTGATCCGATCAAGACCGGTGTGGTTGCGTTCTTCTACAGCCTGCGCACTGCGGCCCTGCCCTTCCTGTTCATCTTCAACACCGAATTGCTGCTGATCGACGTAACATGGGTGCAAGGCATCTTCGTCTTCATTGTGGCGACCATAGCGATGCTGTTGTTCGCGGCGGCGACGCAGGGCTGGTTCCTTGCGCGCAACCGGTTCTACGAGACCATCGCGCTGTTGCTGATCGCCTTTACCCTGTTCCGGCCCGGCTTCTGGATGGACATGGTATCGCCCCCCTATACCGAGGAAAATCCGGTCGAGATTGCAGATGCGGCCCTAGCCACACCTGTGGGCGAGGAACTGCGCCTGCGCGTGGCGGGCCTGAACGATCTGGGTGATCCGGTCGAATTCGTGGCCATTGTCGAAATCGAGGAAGGTGCCACCGGCGAAGAGCGTTTGGAAAATGCAGGCCTGATGTTCCGCAATGACGGCGACAAGCTGATCATCGACGACGTGGCCTTTGGCAGCGCGGCGGCGGATGCGGGACTGGACTGGGATCAGGAAGTGCTGCGCGTGCTGCGCCCCGTGAGCCAGCCCAGCAAGTACCTGATGTTCATCCCTGCGCTTTTGCTGCTGGGCGGGATCGTGATGCTGCAACGGGGTCGGACCGCGCGCGCCAGCCGCCGCACGGCAACCACCTGAGAAAAGGAGAGAGAAAGAGATGTTCAACACTGTTCTACTCACCGTCGATCTGAACGCCGAGGCGTCGTGGAAAAAGGCCCTGCCCCAAGCCATCGAACTGGTCCGCGCCTCGCACGGAATCCTGCACATCATGACCGTGGTGCCTGATGTGGGCTCGGAAATGGTCGAAGGGTTCTTCCCTCCGGATTTCGAACACAAGGCGCTTGAGGCGGCGGCCAAGGGCATGGACCAGCTGGTACAGGCCGAAGTCCCTGCCGAGATCGAGGTGCAGCAGCATCTTGCCTATGGCAATATCCATGACCGCGTTCTTGCCACGATCAAGGAAACCAAATGCGATCTGGTCGTTATGGCATCGCATCAACCGGACCGCATCCGCGAGTTCCTTGTCGGGTCCAATGCGGACCGTGTGGTGCGTCGATCCCCTGTTTCCGTTCTGGTCGTAAGGGCGTAAGGGATGCGCAAAGCAGTCGGCATAAGCGCCCATAACGGGCTGCCCTGCGTGCACGGAGACGAGACCTAGATGACCCCATTCGCAATTGCAGGCGTACAGATGTACGTCAACGCCCTTCAACCCAACGTCGATGGCATGATGCATCGCCTGGACGTCCTGATGGCGCGGTTCCCATGGACCCAGATGGTGCTGTTCAGCGAACTGGCGCCGTTCGGTCCGCTTGAGAAGTTCAAGCTGCCGCAGGAAAATGACGTGATCAACCGGTTCTGCGAAGCCGCGCGCCGTCACAAGATCTGGCTGATCCCCGGGTCGATGTTCCTGACCCATCCCGAGGATGGTCTGGTCTATAACACCTCGCTGGTGATCGACCCCGATGGCAATGTGATCCGCCGCTATGCCAAGATGTTCCCCTTCCTGCCTTACGAGGCGGGTGTGGCTGCGGGCAGTGATTTCTGCGTGTTCGACGTGCCAGAGGTGGGCCGGTTCGGTCTGTCGATCTGCTATGACATGTGGTTCCCCGAAACCACGCGCCAGTTGACCTCCCAAGGGGTCGAGGTGCTGTTGCACCCTGTCCTGACGGGCACCACGGACCGCGACGCGGAACTGGCGATCGCACGCGCCACAGCGGCGCAATTCCAATGCTATGTGATCGACGTGAACGGGCTGGGGTCCGGCGGGGTTGGCAAATCCTGCGTGGTCGATCCCACATCGCTGGTGCTGCACCAGTCGGCGGGCCAAGAGGACATGTTCCCCATCGAGGTCGACCTCGACATGGTACGCCGCCAGCGCGAAACCGGCATGAAAGGCCTTGGTCAGGTGCTGAAAAGCTTCCGCGACCGGTCGGTTGATTTCTCTGTCTATGACCGCACCAGCGGCACGGACGACTTCCTCAAGACGCTCGGACCGCTTGAGGTGCCACAACAAGGATCGCGGGCAGGTCTGCATACGGACGTGCCCGCCTCTATCGAAGAGGAACGCGACGCCTATGCCACCGATCTGGGGCATGGCGCGTCGCCGTTCAAAGGCAAGACGACAGTCAGCTGAGAAGCGGCGGAGGACCGGCCGCAACGGCCGGTCCCTCAATCGCTTTTCGGCCTTAAAACCGGAAGGATGATTGATGGATTCCGTCAGCGACTATTACTCGGCAACGCAGTTGCGCACCGACAGGTGGAGCGCGCTGCGCGAACTTACCGCTTCCATGTCGAAAAAGACGCCGTCCAAAGTGACGGCGGCGGACCGCAAGACCGCGCACGAGCTGTTCGAGGCGCTGTCGGTCATTGAACCCTACTGGGCCTTTCCGGGCATGTCGGCCTTTGACCACATGCGCCGCCAGTTCGATCACAGCAATTTCGAAGACCTTGCCTTTGCGGTGCACCGCGTCACGCGGGCGCTGACCACGGGGGCCTACCGGCGCCGCCATATCCCGCTGGAACGCGACAGCGCCGACAAGGACGAACATGACGACGAGGCGCTGCTGTCGCCCGAAGCACGTGCCATGGCCAAGCCCTATTTCGAGGTGCTGATCGTCGACAATGTGAACGAACAGCAGGAACGCTGGCTGAAGAACAACGTGCACCGGATGCGCCGCACCGAAGACCCGTTCCTGTACGAGGCGGTTGTGGTGCCCAGCCTTGAGGACGCGCTGATCGCGGTGCTGTTCAACCACAATATCCAAGCCATCGTTGTACGCCCCGGCCTCGACCTGAAATCGACCATCGACAATGAAATCCTGCACAGTTTCCTGAACCGTGCCGGTGGCTCGGACGCCATCGACAGCATGCGCCCCGAGGATTACGGCCCCGAACTGTGCCGCCTGATCCAGCGCGTCCGCCCCGAGCTTGACGCCTATCTGGTCACCGACCGCTCGGTCGAGGATATCGCGGGCCTTGATCTGGGTATCTGCCGCCGCGTCTTCTACAACCAAGAAGACTTTATGGAATTGCACCTCAACATCCTGCGGGGTGTCGAGGCGCGCAACAAGACGCCGTTCTTTACCGCACTTGTGGACTATTCCCGACAGCCGACCGGCGTGTTCCATGCCATGCCGATCAGCCGTGGCAAGTCGATCACGCGGTCGCACTGGATTCAGGATATGGGCGCGTTCTACGGCCCCAACATCTTTCTGGCGGAAACCTCGGCCACGTCGGGCGGGCTCGACAGCCTGTTGGAACCGCACGGGCCGATCAAGCGCGCACAGGAACTGGCCAGCCGCGCGTTCGGATCGAAACAGACGTTCTTTGCCACCAACGGCACCTCGACCTGCAACAAGATCGTTGTGCAGGCGGTCGTGCGCCCAGGTGACATCGTGCTGGTGGACCGTGACTGTCACAAGTCGCACCATTACGGCATGGTGCTGGCAGGGGCCGAAGTCTGTTACCTCGACAGCTATCCGCTGAACGAATATTCGATGTATGGCGCGGTGCCGCTGCGCGAGATCAAGCACCGCCTGCTGCAACTGAAAGCGGCGGGCAAGCTGGACCGCGTGCGGATGCTGTTGTTGACCAACTGCACCTTTGACGGGCTGGTCTACAACGTGCAGCGCGTGATGGAAGAATGCCTCGCCATCAAACCCGATCTGGTGTTCCTGTGGGACGAGGCGTGGTTCGCTTTTGCCCGCTTCAACCCGACCTATCGCCAGCGCACCGGTATGCGGACCGCCAACGATCTGCGCAAGCGTCTGCGCACGGACGAACACAAGGCCGCCTATGAGGCGCAGCAGAAAGAGTTGAAGGACGCAGACGAGGAAACGCTGCTCAATACGCGGCTGATCGCGCCACCCAATGCGCGCATCCGCGTCTATGCGACCCAGTCGACCCACAAGACGCTGACATCGCTGCGGCAAGGGTCGATGATCCACGTCAACGATCAGGACTTCAAAGGCGAGGTCGAACAAAGCTTCCACGAAGCCTACATGACCCACACCTCCACCTCGCCCAACTACCAGATCATCGCCTCGCTGGATGTGGGGCGCAGGCAAGTCGAACTGGAAGGGTTCGAATTCGTCCAGCGCCAGATCGAGGCGGCCATGTCGATGCGCCGCGCGATCAGTTCGCACCCGCTGCTCAAGAAGTATTTCAAGGTGCTGACGGCGGGCGACATGATCCCCGAACAGCACCGTCAAAGCGGCGTGACCAGCTATTTCGACGATGAACAGGGCTGGACCGATATGTGGGACTGCTGGCAGCAGGACGATTTCGTGCTGGATGCCACCCGTGTGACCCTTGCCGTGGGCGGCACGGGCTGGGACGGCGACACGTTCAAGAACGCGGTGCTGATGGACAAATACGGCATCCAGATCAACAAGACCTCGCGCAATACCGTGCTGTTCATGACGAATATCGGCACCACGCGGTCTTCGGTCGCCTATCTGATCGAAGTGCTGGTCGAGATCGCCAACGACCTTGACGACCTTCTGGACGACGCCTCCAAGATGGAGCGGATGGCCTTTGACCGCCGCGTCAAGAACCTGACCGAGAACTATCCGCCGCTGCCCGATTTCAGCCGCTTCCACGATACGTTCCGGCCCGACCCCCAATCCCCCGAAGGAGACATCCGAACCGCCTATTACCTGAGCTATGACGAAAAGAATTGCGATTATATGGAACTGGGCGACGACCTTATGGCGGCGCTTGAATCCGGTCAGGAGATCGTTTCAGCCAGCTTCATTATCCCCTACCCGCCCGGATTTCCGATCCTCGTGCCCGGACAGGTGATCAGCAAGGAAATCCTTGCTTTCATGCTGGCCTTGGACGTCAATGAAATTCACGGCTACCGCGCCGATCTGGGCTTGCGGGTGTTCACACCCGAAGCCCTTAGCCCGACCCCGAACGCTAAAATCACCAAGACCGCAGCCGAATAAGGAAGGACACAATTATGGCCACTGTGCTTAAGAACATCTCGGAGATCCGCCGGTTTTTCCACCGGAACGAGGATCCGATCTATTTCATATCGGCGACGAACTTCAACCTTCTGGGCTTGGACGAGTGGGTCAAGAATTTCAAATATATCTGCTATATCGACTGCTATGGCGGCAAGCATCCCAACGTGTTCTGCCCATCGGAACAGCCCCATGCGGAATTCCAGTCGATCGAGGACATCAACAACTATCTGCTGCAACACAAGGAAGTCATCGACTTCATCAAGCGTCGTGGTGGCAAGCCCAAGTTCGTCTTCCTGATGTTTGACGAGGAAACCGAACGTCTGTCCAAGGAACTGGGCGCGGACGTGTGGTTCCCCAAGGCCAAGCTGCGCACCAAGATGGACAACAAGATCGAAACCGTGCGCATCGGCAACAAGGCCGGCGTGCCATCCGTGCCCAACGTGCTGGCCGAGGTCAAAGACTACGACGACCTCAAGGCGACCTGCGAAAAGGCGGGCATCGGCCACGATCTGGTGCTGCAATCGGCCTTTGGCGACAGCGGCCACACGACCTTCTTTATCAAGTCCGAGGCCGATTTCCGCCGTCACGAGCACGAGATCGTCGGTGAGGGCGAGATCAAGATCATGAAGCGGATCGACTGCCGTGGCAGCGCCATCGAGGCCTGCGCCACCAAGGAAGGCACAATTGTTGGTCCGTTGATGACCGAACTGGTCGGGTTCAAGGAACTGACCCCCTATCGCGGAGGCTGGTGTGGCAACGAAATTCTGTCCACCGCCTTTCCGCCCAAGGTGCGCCAGCACGCCCGCGAGTTGACCTTCAAATTCGGGGAACAACTGCGCAAGGAAGGGTATCGCGGCTATTTCGAGCTCGACTTCCTGATCGACAAGAAGACGGGCGATCTGTGGCTGGGTGAGTTGAACCCGCGCATCACGGGCGCGTCGTCGATGACGAACCACGCGGCTTTCGCCCATGCGGATGCGCCATTGTTCCTGTTCCACCTGCTCGAATTCTCGAAAAAGAAATTCGATCTGGACACAAGCGAGCTGAACGACCGCTGGGCCAACCCCGATATGATCGACAGTTGGTCACAAATGGTCATCAAACATACCGAAGACAGTGTGGACATTTGTACCCAAGCCCCCGAAACAGGCATCTACAAGATGCTCGAGGACGGGCGAGTCGTGTTCGACCGTTTCGACTATCACCGCCGCGCCGTGGAATCCGAGAACGAAGCGTTCTTCCTGCGCATCCTCCAGCCGGGTGATTACCGCTATGAGGGTGCCGATATCGGTATTCTTGTGACGCGGGGGCGGTCGATGACCAAGGGCTTCCAACTGAACGAGCGCGCCAAGAAATGGATTCACGGGATCAAAAGCACGGTAGAGGGCAAGGAATTGCCTGTCGCAAACGCTGGACCCGCCTTGGCAGATCCGGCGTTCAAACTGTTGTAAAGGGTGCGCTCCAATGCTTTGGCGCGCGCTGAATGAATATGCACCCGGCCCCAAATGGGCCGGGTTATTTGCTGAATACTGGCCCGACTACAAACGCTGGTGGCTAAAGGAAGGCGACGCGGCGCGTCCGACCTATCTGGAAGGGCGTCGCGCGCTCAAGGAACACATGCCCGAGATCGTGCCGCTGTATGATACGCTGTGCGAGCTTGCAGGCGGTGGCGATCAGGCGGCGCGCTTTTTGTCTTTCTATTGCCCCCCACCCTATCTGTCGGGTTGTTCACAGGCGATCTGGACCGGCGAAGAACCGGTTTTGGTGCGCAATTACGACTATGATTCCAAGGCGTTCGACAGTCTGATCCTGTCCACCGGCTGGCAGGGGCGCCGCGTGATCGGCACCTCGGACGGGCTGTGGGGGCTGGTCGATGGCATGAACGACGCGGGGCTGGCGATCTCGCTCACCTTTGGCGGGCGGCGTGTGGTGGGCACCGGTTTTGGCGTGCCGCTGATCCTGCGCTATATCCTGCAAACCTGCGAAACCGCCAAAGAGGCGGGCGCGGCACTGGCCCGCCTGCCCACCCACATGAGCTATAACGTCACCGTGCTGGACGCCAACCGCCAGTATCTGACGGCGATGATGTCGCCCGACCGCGAGGCGGTGATTACCCGCGCCGCCGTGGCCACGAACCATCAGGAAAACGTCGAATGGGTCAGCCATGCGCGTTTCACCGCCACGGTCGAGCGCGAGCGGTACCTGCTGCACCGTCTGGCCCTGCACCGCGACCCCGAAGAGAAATTCATCAACGCCTTCCTGCGTCCGCCGCTCTATTCGACGGCGTTCAAGGTCGGCTTTGGCACGCTTTACACCGCTGTGTACCGCCCGCGTCTGGGGCAGATGGAAACCCGCTGGCCCGGCACGGTCTGGTCGCAATCCTTTGATCTGTTCCACGAAGGCGGACGGCACGTCCAGATCCCCGGCGCCGCATAAGAAAGCCCCCCATGTCCCATATATTTCCCCGCCATACCAAGCAGTTACCCCCTGTCGCCGTGCGCGGGTCGGGCTGTTATCTCTATGATGCGAGTGGCAAGGCCTATCTGGATGCGTCGGGCGGCGCGGCGGTGTCCTGCCTTGGCCACGGGGATCAGACGATCATCGACGCGGTGAAGGCGCAGCTTGACGCGCTGGCTTATGCGCATACCGGATTTCTGACCTCGGAACCAGCAGAGACGCTGGCCGATCTGCTGATCGCCCATGCGCCCGGTGATCTGGACCGCGTCTATCTGGTGTCGGGCGGGTCCGAGGCGATGGAGGCGGCGCTGAAGCTTGCCCGCCAGTATTTCGTTGAAAAGGGCGAGCCCAAGCGGGGCCGCCTGATTGCGCGCAAGCAAAGCTATCACGGCAACACAATGGGCGCGCTATCGGCGGGCGGCAACGCATGGCGGCGGGCGCAGTTCGGCCCCCTGTTGATCGACATGAGCCATATCGACCCCTGCTATGAATACCGCCTCAAGCGCGACGACGAGACGCCCGAGGCATACGGGCTGCGCGCCGCCAACCTGCTGGAAGTGGAACTGCTGCGCGTCGGCCCCGAAAACGTCATGGCTTTTGCCGCTGAACCGGTGGTGGGCGCGACGGCGGGCGCGCTGGCCCCTGCCCCGGGCTATTTCAAGCGTATCCGCGAGATTTGCGACCAATACGGCATCCTGCTGATCCTAGACGAGGTGATGTGCGGCATGGGGCGTACGGGGTCCCTGTTTGCCTGCGAACAGGACGGTGTCGCGCCGGATATCCTGTGCATCGCCAAGGGTTTGGGCGCGGGCTACCAACCCATTGGCGCGATGCTGTGCAGCCGCCAGATTTACGAAACGATCCAGAACGGCAGCGGCTTTTTCCAGCACGGCCACACCTATCTGGGCCATCCTGTTGCCGCTGCCGCGGGGGTCGCGGTGGTGAATGCGATGCTGGATCGCGACTTGATCCCGCGTGTGCAACAGATCGGCGGGGTGTTGAAAACCGCGCTGCAAACCGAATTCGGCCAGCATCCGCATGTGGGCGATATTCGCGGGCGCGGCCTGTTCCTTGGGCTGGAACTGGTGGCCGATCGCGACAGCAAAGCGCCGTTCGATCCGTCCCGCAAGATCGCCGCGACGATCAAAAAGGCCGCGTTCGAGGCGGGGATGATCTGCTATCCGATGAGCGGGACAATCGACGGGCAACGCGGCGATCACGTGCTGCTGGCCCCGCCCTTTATCCTGTCCGATGCGCAGGTGGACGAGCTGGTGCAAAAACTTTCCGGCGCGATCAAGACGGCCCTCGCCAGCTAAGGCGTTGGCCGCGCTTGTCGGTCCAAAGGCTGCACACCTGTAACACCGGCGACCAGAAGCCATTGCGCATCGCCCTTTTGTGCCGCCAAAGGCGGGGCGACGTCCGCTCTGCCGCGAAGCGCAGGGCGTCAGCCGCGTCCTGTGAACAGCCGGTGATGAACAACGCGCCGTCCAGCCGTGCGCAGTCGAACCCCGCCCGCGGCACCGTCACACTGTCGTAGGGCGCCAGCAGCAAGGTGCCACGGCGCGCGGTGTTGACGATCTGCCGCTCTAACCGCTCCAGCAGGTCATCCTCGCGCAGAGGACGGTAGAAATAGATCAGGTCATAACGGTCGTAGCCGTCAAAGCGCAGCGCGTCGGCATGGATGATTTCACTGTCCACCGCGCCAAGTGAGGCCATCGTCGCACGTGCGGCGCGCACATAGTCGGAATCGTATTCCAGCCCGTCCGCCGCCCCGACATAGCGGCGCGCGGCACACACTTTGGTGCCCCCGCCGCAACCCACATCCAGAAACCGCGCACTGCCTGCCCGTTGCAGAACCGTCAGCACGCGATAGGCCGCGTCCATCAGCGCATCGAATTGGCGCAACGGGATTGGAATATCGGCAAAGCATCCGTGATCCTTGGCCGTGTCGGTTTGCGGATTGGGATTGGCCAGCCGGTGCAGCGCGTTATAAGTCCAGTCCACCAGATCGCCCGCAGGCGCTGGCGGAGGGCATCGGATCAGATCGCGGCGCGGGGGATCAACGTGGCGCGTCACAATCCTCGCCACAGCGTCCCACTGGCCCATCCTTTCGGACAGCGCGTCCGAGGTGTCCTTGATCCTGCGCAGCCGCTGGCGGGCGGCGCGGTCGGCCTTGTTGCACGAGTGGGCGGCGTGACGATGCAGGCTCCGGTTCAGCCGCGACAAGGTCCGGCGATGCGCATCAATCTGCCCCCACAATTGGCGCAGCGTCGCGCCGTCGCGCTGTTGGACGGGCTGCGCGACCTGCGCGGCCAAAGCCTGCACAAGGGGCGTGAGTTCCGCGTCTATGGCGTGCAGTTGTTCCAGATCTTTATCGGGCATCTCGGCAAAATATATTCGGGTCAAAAAGGGTCGGTTTTGAAATCAACAGGCGCAAAGGCCGCGCCATGGTCGTCTGAATGTCCCAAAGCCTAGCGGCGCTTGCCCGTTCAGGCCACAAAAATCCCCCACGCCGCAAAACCCGCGCCTTTAAACAAAGCGCCGGAACCAATCACCCCTCCGCGCGTTCGCCTAAGATCGGTGCAGATACGCGCCCGCCCCGCCCTTTCATCCAACCGCGACAACATTGCTATCGACACGGGAACAGCCGGCTGCGATAGCGCGTCTTTCTTCCCCGTTTTTCCGGAGTGTCCGCCCGTGCTGCTGAGTGTCAAAGCCTGCCTTGTCTATTCTGCGCCCGCGCCCTGCGATGCGCTGATCCAGATCGAACCGACCACCGAGGCCGGCCAGCGCTGTGACGACCCGCGCCTGTTGCTGCTGTCCGGCACCACCGTGCGAGAGCTTGAGGGCGACGACACGATAGGTACCCGCCGCTGGGTGTCGGTGCAGAACAGGCTGGATTGCATCTACGAGGCGCAAATCGAGGTGCACCGACAAGCTGCCGACCTCAGCGCGCTTGAGGCGACGCCGCGGGACCAGTTGCCAGGTGCGGTGATCCCCTATCTCATGCCGTCGCGCTATTGCCAGTCCGACCTGTTTCTGGATTTCACCGGCACGCAGTTCGGGGACAAAACCGGCGGAGAACTGGTGCAGGCGATGAATGACTGGGTGGCGTCGAATTTCACCTATGACATCTATGCCAGCAACGCAGGCACCACTGCCACCGACAGCTTTTCCGCGCAGCGGGGCGTATGCCGCGACTATGCCCATGTGCTGATCGCGCTGGCGCGGGCCAAGGGCATTCCGGCGCGGTTCGTCAGCGCCTATGCACCCAACGTCGATCCGCAGGATTTCCATGCGGTGGTCGAGGTCTATCTTGAGGGCGACTGGCACCTGATGGACGCGACCGGCATGGCGCAGGCCGACGATATCGTGCGCATTTGCGTGGGCCGTGATGCGGCCGATGCGTCCTTCCTCACCTCTTACGGGGCGCTGAACCTGCAAGAGCAAACAGTCGAGGTCACGAAGCTGCGCGATTGACAGGCAACGGCGCGGACGCTGCGTAAATTCGCGTGCCGTGCGGCGCAAAACCGCGTTGCGCAATATTGTATAGTTAAGGTTTCCCGACTAGAGCTTTCGGCGCAGCGCACCCTTGCTGTGTGGATGTCGTGGAACCGAAATGACCTATTGCGTTGGCCTTTACCTGAACCGTGGCCTTGTTTTCATGTCCGACACGCGTACCAACGCGGGCGTCGACAACTTCTCGACCACGAAAAAGATGTTTTCGTGGGAAGTCGAAGGCGAACGCGCGATCACCATCATGACAGCGGGCAACCTTGCCACCACGCAGGCGGTGATCAGCATTCTGGAAGAGCGTACAAAGGTGCCGACCGAACGCGCGCCGTCGATCCTTGAACTGCCCACCATGTTCGAAGTGGCCCGCCTTGTCGGTGCGACCCTGAAACAGGTGATCGAAGGCGGCGGCGAATACGGCCAATCCGCCACCTCTGCCTTCAAGGCATCGGTCATTGTGGGTGGCCAGATCAAGGGCGGCAAGCCGACGCTGTTTCTGGTCTATCCCGAAGGCAACTTTATCGAGGTGACCGAGGACGCGCCGTTTTTCCAGATTGGTGAGACGAAATACGGCAAGCCGATCATCGTGCGCGCCT
The DNA here is from genome assembly GCF_059882455.1 of Tateyamaria sp. 7Alg 36. Classification (NCBI taxonomy): domain Bacteria; kingdom Pseudomonadati; phylum Pseudomonadota; class Alphaproteobacteria; order Rhodobacterales; family Roseobacteraceae; genus Tateyamaria; species Tateyamaria sp. 7Alg 36. Next base: position 912,627 of record NZ_CM187613.1, read on the forward strand.
ATGACGCCGACATGAGCTTTGAGGACGCGGTGAAACTGCTGATGGTGTCCTTTGATTCCACGATCAAGGCGAACCTATCGGTGGGATTACCGCTGGATCTGCAGCTTTACGATGTGGATAGCTTCAAGCTGGATACGCAACCGCGCGTGACCAAGGATGACGCTTATTTCCAGTCGATCAGCGCCAGTTGGGGGGATGCGTTGCGCAATGCGCTGATGCACCTGCCAAGCTACAAGCGCCCCTGACCCAACGGGCCCGTTAGTCGACGATGGCGACATCCACGGCTTGGGTATTCTTCTGCCCGCCGGAGGATCGCAAATGCCCGCGTACGGGCGACACATCGGAATAGTCGCGCCCATACCCGACCACGATGTGGTCAGTACCCACCAGCGTGGCGTTTGTCGGGTCGTATTCGATCCATCCCTGCGCCGGACCGCACCATGCCTGCACCCATGCGTGCATCGCATCCGCCCCTTCCAGCTTGACCCCGCCAGGCGGTGGCAGCGTGCGAAGATAGCCACTGACATATCCGACCGGAATGCCCAAGGCGCGCAGGGCAAGGATCATGATATGGGAAAAGTCCTGACAGACGCCGCGCCGCTGTTTGAAGGCGTCCGCCGCATCGGTGTCTACCGTGGTCGCCGTCGCGTCGAATGTCATCGCATCATGCAGCGCCTTGCCGATGCGGATCACATTCGCGGCGGTGCTGGCCTGCGCATCGTACAGGTCAAAGGCAAAGCTGCGGATCGCGTCATTGTCCGGCAGGCGCGGGCTTGGCCCCAGAAAATGTAGCGGTGAGGCTGGTCCCAGATCGCTGAGCCCGTCGCAGGCCGCACGCACCTGCGCCACATCGGGCGATACGTCCTGCCAGTCGGTGGGCGGTGCCATCTGCACCTGACAGGACAGGCTGATCGCCATTTCGGAATGCGGCTCGCGATGGGCGCAGACATGGGTGGCGTTGCCGAAAAAGTCCACAGATTCCGACCGCGATTCCGCTGGCGGAGAAATGTCGAGCAGATGCGCCTTGAGCGTTTGCCGCCCCGCAAGGTTACGCGGTTGCACGCGGATCAAATGGCGGCTGTTGGCGGCAGGTTGATCGTAGAAATGCGCGATCTTCAGGCGGATGGAATAGATCATCGCCTAGGCCAGATGATAGGTGTTGAGCGTGTCGGACAAGGTCCAGATGCCACGCTTGAATTCGTTCAGCACCTCGGGCGTTATATCGTCCGGTCCGGCAGTGGCCAGTTGCGTCTCAAGCAGCAGCACCTGCCGTGCGACCTGACTCATGTGGTGGCCTTCGTGTTTGTTGGGCAGGTTGGCGATGTGGTCCTTGGAACGGGTAATGTGATAGCGGACCGAACGCGGATTGCTCGGGTCCAGCGCCAGCAGGTCGATGACAGAGGCGGCGTTGGTCGCGATGCGAAACCGCGTGCGGTGCGACACCACGCTGTCGGCAACCTCAAGCGCGAGGTCCAGCGCGCCGCTGGCGGGGTCCGCCTCAAGACAGGCAGCGAGCAAATCACACATATTGGCCGCGCGTTCGAGCGATATCCCGATGCTCAGGAACCGCCAGCCGTCGGATCGGTACATGTTTTCGTGCACCAGACCGGCAAAGCCGCTGACCTGATGCAAAAGCCAGCTGATCTGGACGGGAATATCCTCAAGCGCGACGGGCCTGCCATCAAGTTCCTTTACATCCGCCACCAGCCCGCGCAGCGCCATCATACCATCTGGTGAAAAGCGGTCTGAGATGCGCGTGGCCGATTGCAGCGCCAGCGCCAGCGGATCGCCAAAGCGCGCGGCAAGCGCGGCAGCATCCGGCGCGGCATCGCCCATCAGCGCGGTGCGGATAAAGGTGGGCATCGTGTCGCTGTGATCGGCCCCATCGCAGATGCGGGCGAAATAGGCACGGAACAGCCGCATGGATTGTTCAGCCCGATCCACATAGCGCCCCAGCCAGAACAGGTTGTCCGCCGCACGGCTGGGCAAAAGCGCATGGGTCAGGCTGCTGGTGACAGACGTGCGCGACACCGCAAGCAGGCTGAGGGGTTCAACCTGTTTCTGGCTTTTGACCCAGACATCGGCCACCTTGCCGCCTTGCTGCATCGCCAGCGCCTTAGCGTCATCGCCCGCGCTGATCCGCGCATAGCCCCCCGGCATCACGGTCCAGCCGTCCTGCGTGCGCCCCATGGAAATGCGGATACACATGGGCCGCGCCACCAGTTGCCCCTCTTCCCAGACAGGGGTGGTGGATAGCGTCACCGCCTCTTGCCCGACAAGGCGATGACCGCCCGTTTGCAACAGATCGGCCAGTTCGCGGGCACGCGGCCCTGCGCCCAAGGGGCCAAAGGCGGTGGTCGATCGGTCGGCCATCAGTGGCACAGTGGAAAACGCATCGCCCACCACCATGCGGTCGCTGTTGGCGATGACATGGTCGCGCTGACTGTCCTGCCCGCACCACCACGTGGCGATGTTGGGCAGGGCAAGACCGCGGCCCAGATGGGTGCGGGCAATCTTGGGGTAGAACGCCATCAGCGCACGGGTTTCCAGCACCCCTGCCCCGACCATGTTCACCGTCTTCAGCGCGCCGCTGCGGATCGCCTCGACCAGTCCCGCCGCGCCCAGCATGGATGACGCATCCAGTTCCAGCGGGTCGAACATCGAACTTGGCAGGCGGTTCCACAGCAGGCCCACAGGTTTCAGCCCCGCCACGGTGCGCACCTGCGCCTTGCCGTCCTGCACGATCAGGTCTTCGCCCTCGACCAGCAGCAGGCCCAGATAGCGCGCCATATAGGAATGTTCGGCAAAGTTCTGGTTCATCGGCCCGGGCGACAGCAGTGCCACCTCGCCCTGCGTGCGCCCCTTGATGTCGATCAACCGTTGCTGGAATTCCTGAAAATAGCCCGCCAACCGGTGGATATTCGCGCCGGAAAAGAAGTTGGGAAAGACGCGGCTCATCGAGATGCGGTTCTCGATGGCGAAACCGGCGGTTGATGGCGCTTCGATCAGATCGCTGATGACCCACCATTTGCCATCCGGCCCGCGCCCGATCTCGAAGGACACAGTGTTAAGTAACGGGGCCTCGCGGTCCCCAACCCCGACCATCGGGCGCAGCCACGCGGGGTTCTGGCTCAGCAGTTTGGCGGGCAACTGGCCCGATGCCACAAGGCTGTTGTCGCCGTAAAAGTCGCGCAGCACATATTCCAGCAGGTCCGCCCGTTCGATCAGCCCATCCGAGATGACCTGCCATTCCTCTTCATCAAGGATCACGGGGATGTGGCTAAGGGGCCATTCCCGCTCAGTCGACACCGTCTCGTCATATTGGCGGAACAGGACACCCGCATCGCGCAAATGTTGATCCCCACGGGCAAAGCGCGCGTTCAGCTCTTCGGGCGACAGGGCGCTGAGGTGTTCGAAGAACGGCGCCCAGACCGGTTTGATCGTGCCATCGGGCAACAGCATTTCGTCGTTTTGCGCGCCGCCACGGGCGATATAGGCGTCAAGAAGACGCTGCGCGTTCGCCGCATCGGCGCTGCTGCTGTCCTGTGCTGTCTGCATCCGTCAGAGCCCTGCCCTGCGCCGCAAGTCCAGCGTCATCGGGAATTCGGGATGCGTGCGTTCGGGGGGCGGCACATGGGTGCCGGTGCTGTGGCCCATTTTCTCGAACCGGCTCAGGCGGCGCGCCTCGGCCTCGTTACCGTTCACGGGGAAGGTATCAAAGTTGCGCCCGCCCGGATGGGCAACGTGATAGCGGCAGCCGCCAAGGGATTTGCCGGTCCATGTGTCAAAGATGTCAAAGGTCAGTGGCGCGTCCACCTCAAGCACCGGATGCAGCGACATCGCCGGTTTCCATGCCTTGAAGCGTACCCCGCCCACCTTCACGCCCGCATTGGCCGTCGGGGTCAGCGGCACGCTGCGCCCGTTCGCAGTGACGGTGTAGCGGTCGGGATTGGCCCCCGACAGCGCCACCTGCAACCGTTCCGAGGAACTGTCGGTATAGCGTACCGTACCGCCAATCGCGCCGGTTTCGCCCATGACATGCCACGGCTCAAGCGCTTGGCGCAGTTCCAGCGTGATCCCTTCATAGGCAACCTCGCCACAGAACGGGAAGCGGAACTCGGACTGGGCGGCGAACCATGCAGGGTCAAAGACCATGTCATGCGCGCGCAGATCGGCGAGCACCTCCTCGAAGTCCTCCCACACAAAGGCGGGCAGCATGAAACGGTCGTGCAGCGTGGTGCCCCAGCGGACCAGATTGCCGCTGATCGGTTCTTCCCAACAGCGGGCTATGATGGCGCGCAGCAGCAGTTGTTGCGCAAGGCTCATCCGCGGGTTGGGCGGCATTTCAAAGCCGCGGAATTCCACAAGGCCCAGACGCCCCGTCGGCCCGTCGGGCGAGAACAGCTTGTCGATGCAGATTTCAGTGCGGTGGGTGTTGCCCGTCACGTCGATCAGCGCATTGCGCAGCAGCCGGTCGGTCAGCCATGGCGGCGGCGGGGCAGTGCCATCACCTGGGGGCCAGATCTGGTCCAGCGCGATTTCCAGCTCGTACAGCGTGTCATGGCGCGCCTCGTCGATGCGCGGCGCTTGCGAGGTCGGCCCGACAAAAGTGCCCGCGAACAGGTAGGAAAGGCTCGGGTGGCGCTGCCAGAACAGGATCAGGCTTTTGAGCAGATCGGGGCGGCGCAGGAACGGGCTGTCGTTAGGGGTCGCGCCCCCGACCACCACGTGATTGCCCCCGCCTGTGCCAGTGTGACGACCGTCGATCATGAACTTGTCGGTGCCAAGACGGCACTGGCGCGCCTCTTCATAGACGGCTTGGGTGGTGTTCACGCAATCCTGCCACGTGGCGGCGGGGTGGATGTTCACCTCGATCACGCCGGGATCGGGGGCGATGCGCATCACTTCGATGCGCGGATCGGACGGCGGCGCATAGCCTTCGATCAGCACCTTCCGCCCTGTTGAGGTGGCGGCGGCCTCGACGGCGGCGATGAGGTCAAGGTAGTCTTCCAGCGTTTCGACCGGCGGCATGAACACGCACAGACGCCCGTCGCGGGGTTCGACGGAAATGGCGGTGCGCACGCGCCCGCTGAGGTCGCCAAGGGTCTGTTCAACCACCTCTTGCTGGCCCGACCTGTCCTGACTGCGCTGTGCCACGGGCTGGTCCGGCAAGGCGGGTTCGGCCTCGGCCTCGGGCGGCTTGGCGTCCGGCAACGGGCCCCGCGGTTCGGTCGGATCCTGCGGCACGATAAAGGGAAAGCTGCTTTCGGGTATATGCGGTAGGGTGCCAAGCGGCAGGCGGTAGCCAACGGGGCTGTCGCCCGCGACCAGATAGACCTTGCCGCGCCGCAATTGCCAGACTTCGGACATCCAGCGGCTGGAGGCGCGCGCCTGCCAGCGTTGCACGGGCAGGACATAGCCTGCGGGCGTGGTCAGGCCGCGTTCGAACACCCGCGCAATCCGCGCGCGTTCTTCGGGATCGGCCAGTTTGGAGTTTTCCGGCGTCACATTGGCGGGCAGATTGCCTTCCTTAATGATCCACTCAGCGGGGTCTTCATAGGCGGGCAGCACGTTCTGCGTGGGTACGTCCAGATGGGCAGCGATGGCCGACAGCAACGCCTGTGCATCGTCGGGGCCAACATCCTCTTGGGTGTCCTCGCGGGCCAGAAGGTCGGGATTGTGCCAGATCGGCTGACCGTCCTTGCGCCAGTACAGCGAGAAGGTCCAGCGCGGCAATGTCTCGCCCGGATACCACTTGCCCTGCCCGTAGCGCAGCAGCCCGCCGGTCGAGAATTTGCCCTGCAAGCGGCGCATCAGATCATCCGCCAGCCCGCGCTTGGTGGGGCCGACGGCGTCGGAATTCCACTCTGCACTTTCGAAATCGTCAATCGACACAAAGGTCGGCTCGCCCCCCATGGTCAGGCGCACATCGCCCGCCTCAAGCCGCTTGTCCACCGCATGGCCAAGGGAGTTCAGCGCATCCCATGCGTCATCCGAGAACGGCTTGGTTATGCGCGGATGCTCGGCGGTGCGTGTCACCTGCATGTCGAACGAGAATTCCACATCCGCCACGCTGGCCACACCGGAAATCGGTGCGGCATGACGGTAATGCGGGGTGGCGGCCAGCGGAATATGGCTTTCCCCTGCCAACAGGCCCGAGGTCGGGTCCAGCCCGACCCAGCCCGCACCGGGCAAATAAACCTCGACCCACGCGTGCAGATCGGTGAAATCCTTGTCGGTGCCCGCAGGGCCATCCAGCGCCACAAGGTCGGGTTTCAACTGGATCAGATAGCCCGACACAAACCGCGCCGCGATGCCGAGGTTGCGCAGCACCTGCACCAGCAGCCAACTGGAATCGCGGCACGATCCGGCGGCGCGGCCCAAGGTCTGCTCGGCCGTTTGCACACCGGGTTCCATGCGGATTTCATAGTTGATCTCGTTCGACAGGCGCATGTTCAACCCCACAAGGAAGTCGATTGTCACCGTGGGCGTGCGCGAGATGGAGTGCAAAAACGCCTCAAGCAGCGGGCCCACAGGATCGCGGTTGAGGTAAATGCTCAGATCCGGCGCGATGTCGTCGTCGTACTGGAACGGGAAATCCTTGGCGCTGTCCTCGACGAAAAAGTCGAACGGGTTGTAGACCGACATATCGGCCACCAGATCCACCTCGATCTTGAACTCGCGCACCGGCTCGGGGAACACAAAACGCGCCAGCCAGTTGCCGTAAGGGTCTTGCTGGTGGTTCACAAAATGCCCCGCGGGCGAGACTTTGAGGCTGTGCGAAATCACCCGTGTGCGCGAATGCGGCGCAGGGCGCAGGCGGATCGACTGCGGCCCCAACGTGACCGGACGGTCATATTTGTAATGGGTCAGGTGATAGATACTGGCGGTAATCGACATAAAGGGTCTCCTTCCCCTCACAATGAGGGGGGCGCTGCGTCGCAGCAACCTCCAAATTCCGGCGCGGCCCGTTTTCGGCGGTGATCTGTGCCGTGGCGGCGCAGGCAAACAGGGTTCTGCCCAAGGGGCGGGCCGTGGCCGTCACCAAGCGGCGCTTTTTTGGGCGCACGGGGTGACTGACCGATGGTTTGGATACCACGGGGGCCGAGATAATTCGGAACCAATGACAGGCGGGGCGGTTTGTTTGCCAGCCCTGAACTTCAGCCAAAGGACTTCCCCCCGTGCAGACAAACCTGACCATAAACGGCACCCGCCATGATCTGGACCTTGATCCACGCACCACGCTGCTGGACACATTGCGCCACCATCTGGGACTGACAGGCAGCAAAAAGGGCTGCGATCACGGCCAATGCGGGGCCTGTACGGTGATGGTAAACGGGCGGCGCATCAATTCCTGCCTCACGCTGGTCTGCATGCATGACGGGGACGAGGTGACAACCATCGAAGGTGTCGGCCAGCCTGACAACCTGAGCCCCCTGCAAGCTGCCTTTGTGGAAGAGGACGGGTTCCAGTGTGGCTATTGCACCCCCGGCCAGATTTGTTCGGCCACTGCTATGCTTGAAGAAATTTCGAACGGGTGGCCCAGCCATGTGACTGACGATCTGACAGCCGTGGCTGAGATGACGGACGAAGAAATTTCCGAACGGATGAGCGGGAACCTCTGCCGCTGTTCGGCCTATCCCAACATCGTCGCGGCGATCCGCAAGGCAGCGGGGAAAAGCGCATGAGGGCCTTTGACTATACCCGCGCCGACAGCAGCGTTGACGCCGCGCGCCACGCCTCAAACGGGGGGACGTTCATTGCAGGCGGCACCAACCTTCTGGACCTGATGAAGCTTGAGGTGATGACACCCGACAGTCTGGTGGACATCAACCGGCTGGACCTGAACAAGATCGAAGAGACCGAAGATGGCGGGCTGCGCATTGGCGCGCTTGTTACGAACAGTGATCTGGCGAATGACACGCGGGTACGGGAAAGCTGGCCTGTCCTCAGCCGCGCCTTGCTGGCCGGTGCCAGCGGGCAGTTGCGCAACAAGGCGACCACCGGTGGTAACCTGCTGCAACGCACGCGCTGCCTCTATTTCTACGACCGCGCCGCCGCGTGCAACAAACGCAACCCCGGATCGGGCTGCGCCGCGCGCGACGGATTCAACCGCATCCTTGCCGTGCTGGGCACATCCGAACACTGCATCGCCACCCATCCCAGCGACATGGCTGTGGCCATGCGTGCCCTTGGGGCCGAGGTCGAGACGCTAAAGCAAGACGACTGTACCCGCCGCCTGACACTGGATGAACTGTACCTGTTGCCCGGGGATCGCCCCGACCGCGAGACTGTGCTGGAAGATGGCGAGTTGATCACCGCCGTTGTCCTACCCGCCCCTGTCGCGGGGCGGCAGACCTATCGCAAGGTGCGGGATCGTGCCTCTTACGCGTTTGCGCTCGTGTCGGTGGCAGGCATCGTCGAGGTGACGGACGGGCGCATTGCCCGCGCCGATCTGGCCTTTGGCGGTTTGGCCCCGAAACCGTGGCGCGATGCGCGCGTTGAAGAGTTGTTGGTGGGCGAAGTTCCCGACGAGGCGCTGTTCAACAAGGCCGCTGACCTGCTGCTCTCCGATGCGCAGGGCTTTGGCGACAACGATTTCAAAATCCCCCTCACCCGCCGCACGCTGGTGTCGGTGCTGACGGAACTGACGCAAGAGGTGCGCACATGACCGAACGTTTCAAGATGGACGCCCCCGCCACCGCACGCCGGTTGGATGACATGCACCAAGGTCTGGTAGGCGCGCCACTGGACCGGCCAGAAGGACCGTTAAAGGTCACCGGCACCGCGACATACGCCAACGAATGGCACGTTGAGGGCATGGTGCATGGTGTCATGGTGCGCGCACCGGGCAATAGCGGGCGCGCCGTTTTGTCCAACCGCGACGAAGTGGCAGGCATGGCGGGCGTTCTGGCCGTGATCCAGGACGACCGCCTGCTGCGCAATCCCGCCCAAGGCACCGCGAACGCCGCCCCGATCCAGACAGCGGACAAGATCGCCTATACCGGCCAGTTGATCGCCGTCGTTGTCGCAGAAAGCTTTGAACAGGCGCGCCATGCGGCACAATCGCTGCGCGTCGTGCTTGAGGGCGGCGAGGAAGTGCCGGTGGACCCCGCCACCGCGGCTGTCGAGCCGCAAGAGGACGAAGCGGTCGACATGGGCGACCTTGACGCCGCGATGCGCAATGCGCCCTACAGCGTCGATGTCACCTATACCACGCCGTCCCATTCCAGTTCCGCCATGGAACCGCATGCCAGTATCGCGTCGTGGGAGGGCGACAATCTGACCCTGCGCGGCAGCTACCAGATGCTGAAATACAACCGCAACGAACTGGCCGACGCGCTTGGAATCCACCCCGACACCATCCGCATTATCTCTCCTTATGTGGGTGGCGGGTTCGGGGCCAAGCTGGGCCTGTCGCCCGAAGCGGTCGCCGCCGCCATCGCCGCGAAGGAACTCGGGCGGCCTGTGTCGGTCGCGCTGCAACGCCCGCAGGTCTACGAGGCGACGATGCGGCGGTCCGAAACCTCGCAACGGGTGCGCCTTGCCGCCGATGCCGATGGACGGCTAAGCGGGCTGGGCCATGACGCGCGCGTCTCGAACTTGCCCGGCGAAGCATTTGCCGAACCTGTCTTGCAGGCCACCCATTTCCTCTACGCCGGTGAAAACCGCAAAATGTCGCTGGAACTGGCGCGCTTGCACCGCATGTGCGCCGGATCGGTGCGCGCTCCGGGTGAAGCGGTGGGCGTCACCGTTCTGGAAAACGCAATGGACGAGTTGGCCCATGAAATCGGCATGGATCCGGTGGAACTGCGCCGCCGCAACATCCCCGAAACCGACCCCGAAAGCGGCAAGGATTATTCATCCCGTCGGTTCCGCGAGGCATTGGATAGCGGGGCGGAGGCCTTTGGCTGGAAAGACCGCCCCGCCGTCAGGGAACGGCGCGAAGGCGAATGGCTGATCGGCTATGGCATGGCCTCGGCTGCGCGGGTGAACATCCTGATGGAAAGCGAGGCGCGGGTGACCCTGTTGCCCGAGGGCAAGGTGCGGGTCGAAACGGATATGACCGACATCGGCACCGGCACCTATGCGATCCTTGGCCAGATCGCAGGCGATATGCTGGGCCTGCCCCACGACGCGATCGAGGTTGTGCTGGGCGACACCACCCTGCCCGCAGGCGCGGGATCGGGTGGGTCGTGGGGGGCTGCGTCCAGCGGTACCTCGGTCTACCTTGCGTGCGAGGCGATCCGCCGCCAGCTGGCCGACCGTCTAGGCACGAGCGAGGCGGATATAACCCTGCAAGACGGGCGCGCCACCTTCGACAACCAGACCAAGGCGCTGTCCGACATTCTGCAAGGCGACGAGATCGCCAAGGTCGGCCATGTGGTACCGGGCGAGACGTCCAAAGCTGTGCGGCAGGCCACGTTCGGGGCCTATTTCGCTGAGGTCGCGGTGCACGCCGCGTCGGGTGAAACCCGCGTGCGCCGGATGCACGGCAGCTTTGCCGCGGGGCGCATCCTGAACGCCAAGACGGCGCGCTCGCAATGTCTGGGCGGGATGACCTTTGGCATCGGCATCGCCTTGACCGAAGAGATGGCCTTTGACCCGCGGGACGGGCATGTGACGAACCATAATCTAGCCGAATACCATATCCCTGTGAACGCGGATGTGCCGCAATTGACGGTCGAGTTGCTGGAAGAACGCGACGACTGGGCCAACCCCTTGCAGGCCAAAGGGATCGGCGAGTTGGGCATTTGCGGCGCGGCGGCGGCGATCACCAACGCGATCTTCAACGCGACTGGCGTGCGGGTGCGCGACTACCCTGCGACGCTGGACAAGGTGATTGCCGGGATGTGAGACGCGTTGATCCGTGATGATCAGAAAGGGCCGCCGCATTCCGGCGGCCTTTTTGCGTCGAGCATCATCCTGCGAACACTCGCACCTCCCTCATCACAGCGGACCATCCGCCACACAATCCGGCCCGTCCGCACATTCGCGCGCATGGATGCCGAGAATCACCAGTCTGGGCCACAGCAGATAGGCCTCGATCTCGATATTCTCGCCAAAAGACAGCAGCGTCAGCGTCATCATCACACCCAACGGCAGATAGCCACGCGGGTGGCGCGCCGCGTCGACCAGCGCCAGCCCCGTTTGCCAGACAAACGGCACCAGCAGCGCCAGCAGCCCCACAAGCCCCTTCACGAACAGCAGGCCGAACCATGTTTGCTGACTACCGATGGGCATGTATTCCACCGCATGACTGCCCGGATGGACGGTGCCGTGGCCAAACCAGAACCCATCGTTCTACCAGCGTTCGGACGCAATGCGCTGCAAGGAGCTGCGCACACGGGTGCTCTCACTGCGCGCGCCCTTGAACGCCGCCACCGCATCAAGGGCGGCATTCGCGACGAAGGTGCCCAGCATAGCCATCGACGCCATCAGCGCCGCCCCGACCTGCCACGCCCAACCGCGCAGCAGCAGCGGCATCATGCGCGGACCAATGGTGCAGGCAACAGGGCCCACAAGACCCATGCGCGATTTCGAGGCAAGGATCATCAGCGTGCCCGCTGCAATCCCGATGCTGCGCCATTTGATGCAGCGTTCTTCGAGCGCGAGCAGCACCATGACCACGCCCAACAGCGCGGCAAAGGGCGACCATGGCGCATAGAACTGCCAGCGTGGCGTCCAACTGGCCGGATCCCATGTGAACAGAAAGACCGAGAAATACTCAGGCCCCGGCCCGCCAATCGCCTTGAGCGGGGAGGTGAAGATACGTTCGGGCAGGCCCGGATAAGGCGCGGCGAGCAGCATCGGTGTAAGAATCAGCGTCCAAAGGCCGATCACGCATTGGCCACGCACCAGAACCGACCGGCGGATCGGCACCACCGCCCCGATCAGCGGAAACAACGCCAGCAATGCCCAACCCTTGGCCCAGCCGATAGAGGATTTAATCGTCTGTTTGGTACCAAGCGCCCAATCCAGATGCCCGATCCAGAGCGCGACCAGCAGCACAAACATGCCCGCAATCCACGCCCAGACCACCGGCGAGGTTGAACCGGTCGCGCGCATATCATCGCGCACCGCTTCGCCCAGATACAGCACCAGCACCGCCAGCCCGCCCAGCAGCCACGCAATCACCGGCCCGACCACATAGAGCGCCCCAAGCCCATAAAACGGCCACGTCCACACCAACGTGCGATAGACGAAGCGTTCGGTCGGGTTCATGCCGGTCATGGCGTGGCATCCGGTTTGCGCAGCAGACGAGAGATCAGCGCGAGGCGGATCCAGCCGAGCGACGGGCCCATCAGCATCATGAATGTCGCCGCGATGCCCGCCGCGATGGCCAACTTGCGGTTCGGCGAGGACGGGCGATCCGGCAGGGACGGGTTTTCCAGCACCTGCACCAGCGGATAGGACGCGTAGACATCCGATTTGCCTGTTTCGGCCCGCGCAATCGCAGAGGCAAAGACCGCCTCGGCAACCGAGAAATTCCGTTCCAGATCCTTGAGGTCGGCGGCAACGGGGACAAGGCCGTGCATTCTGTCTACTACCGCTATCTTGCCCGCTGCGCCCTGCGCCTGACGGGCAGCAGAACCAGCCCCCTTGCCCTTGCGCTGCGTGGCGTCGTGACCAGCCCTGTCGGCTTTTTCGCGCAACCGATGCGCGGGGTGCTGACCCTTGGAGCCGCCTGTTGCGCGGTTGTGTTCCCCGCCGCCCTTACCCGCGCCCTGTTCGCCCGCTAATCCCTTCGGAGATCGCCATGCCTGCTGCATCCCTCATCGTCCCCGCCTTCAACGTTGCCCGCACCTTGGGCGCCACGCTTGAAGCGCTTGTCGCGCAAACCTTTACCGACTTCGAAATAATCGTGGTCAATGACGGTTCGACCGATGCGCTGTCGCCGGTTCTGGACCGCTTCGCGTCCGAACCACGCCTGCGCATCATCCACCAACGCAACCGCGGTCTGGCGGCAGCACGCAATACCGGCATCGACGCCACGCGTGCCGATGTGATCGGGTTCTGCGACGCCGATGACATCTGGGAGCCGACGAAACTTGCCGCGCATATCCTCAAGCCCAACCCGATCGGCCACAGCTTTGCCGCTGTGCTCCGCCGCGCCGTTTTGAAGAGATCGCCTATCGCCCGCCCCGCAAGCGCAGGAAGTCGTGGCGCCGTAGGCGTCAGTAAGCCTCGCGGTAGAGGCGCAGCGCGTCTGCCTCGGTTACTTCGACAGGGTTGTTCACCAGCAGGCGCGTTTGCAGCATCGCATCGCGCGCCAGCATGGGCAGATCGCCCTCTGGCACGTCCACATCACGCAGGCGCAGCGGCGCGCCGGAGCGTTCCATCAGATCCTGCATGAACGCCACGAAACTGGCGGAACGGGCCTGTATCCCCTCGTCCGACGGGCCAAGCACCACATCGGCCAGTTCGGCGTAATGCTGGGCCGCAGCGGTCATGTTGTAGCGCAGCACAGGCCCCAGCATCAGCGCGTTGGTCAGCCCGTGTGGCAGGTGGTAGTGCCCGCCCAGCGGATAGGCCAGCGCATGGACCGCCGCGACGGGGCTGTTGGAAAACGCCTGCCCTGCCAGTGTCGCGCCCAGCAACATCGCCTCGCGCGCGGCGCGGTTGGTGCCATCGGTGCAGGCGGTGAGAAGGTTCGCCGCCATCAGGCGCAGCGCCTCGCGGGCGAAGACGTCCGACAGCGGGTTTTTCTTGTGCTGGCTGGTATAGGCCTCGATCGCGTGAACCATGGCGTCGATGCCCGTGGCGGCTGTTTGCCACTGGGGCAAGCCTGTGGTCAGCTTGGCATCCAGTATCACGCGGTCGGCATAAAGCTGGGTCGACACGATGCCCATTTTGGTCGTCTCTCCGGTCGTCAGGATGGTGATGTTTGTCACCTCCGATCCCGTGCCTGCGGTGGTCGGCACCTGCACCAGCGGCACACGATTGCCGCGCACATTGCCGATGCCGTACATCTCGGACAAAGGCTGGTCCGAGCCGAGCATCAGCGCGGTGATCTTGGCAATATCCATCGAAGAACCGCCCCCCAGCCCCAGCACGATATCCGCGCCCGCCTCTTTGCCCTGCGCGACACAGGCGGCGACGATATGTTCGGGGGGGTCCGCGACCACATCGTCGAAGATCGAGATCGTGAACCCTTCGCCTTCCAGCGACGCAATCGCAGGGGCCAGCAGGCCGGAGTCGTTCAGGAACTTGTCCGTCACGATCAACACATTGCGTTCCGAGAACCAGCCGCCCAGCAGCGCGCCCATGCGTGCAGCGCCATCCCATTCCACCAGCATCGAGCCGGGAGTGTCGAAAGAAAAAGGAGCGAGTGTCTGCGTCATCGGAAGCTGTCCTTGGTCAGAGGGTTGGAAACGTAGGTGATGTTACGCAGCATCGGCGCTGCCGCGAAAGTAGGTTTGATGGGCACGGCCCCGGCGGATCCGGCGCAAGGCCGGGTCACAGCCCGCTATCCTGCTGTGCCTGACGCGCATTCACGCGCTTCATCACAAAAGGCAGGACGGCAACAAGGCACAGCGCGATCAGCAGGCCCAGCGAGATCGGGCGTTCGAAAAAGATGGTGAAGTCGCCGCGCCCCAGTTGCCATGTGCGCAGCAGGTTGCCCTCCATCATCCGGCCCAGCAACAGGCCGATGACCATGGCCACCACGGGATAGTTGAAATGCTTCATGATCAGGCCCAGCATCGCACCGGCGGCGAGGGTGATCGGCCCCACCATGTTCTGCGACAGCGCATAGGCGCCCAGCACGGTCAGCACGGTGATCACCGGCAAAAGATAGCGCAACGGCACTTTGACGATGGTGACCGCGATGCGCAGGAACAAAAGCCCCATGCCCGCCAGCAGGATCGCCTGCACAAGGTTGCCACCGATGATCGCATAGACGATGTCTTTGTTATCAGACACAAAACGTGGCCCGCCTGTGACGTTGTGCATGGCAAACGCGCCCAGCATGATCGCCGTGCCCGCCCCGCCCGGAATGCCGAGGGCCAGAAGCGCGACCATGGATCCGCCTTCGGACGAGGAGTTCGCCGATTCCGCCGCGATGACGCCTTCGGGGTTGCCCTTGCCAAAGCTCGCGCCAGTGTCAGACCGCGCGCGCGCAAAGGAATAGCTGACCAGATTGGCGACTGTAGAGCCGACACCGGGCACCGAGCCGACCGTCGCACCGATCACGCCGCCGCGTATCATCAGGTACCAGTGTTTGAACGCGCCGGTGAACCCTTTGGCGATCAGCGACAGTTTCACCTGACGGGCCGAGGCATCCGCGACGATATAATCGCTTTTGACCAGCGCAAAGATTTCAGAGGCTGCGAACAGGCCGATAATGGCGGCAGTCGTCGCGATCCCGTCGAGCATGTACATCGACCCTGCCGTGCCGCGCATGACGCCGGATGAACTCATCCCCATTGTGCCCAGCATCAGTCCGACGGCGCCCGCCAGCACACCGCGCCAGAAGAACCGGCCCGACAGGGCGGCGATCAGGAACAGACCCGCCACCGCGACCAGAAACAGTTCGGGCGCGCCCAGTTTCAGCACGAGCCGCGAAATCGGCTCAAGCAGCACAAACAGCAGCGTGTAGCCGACAATCGTGCCAACGGTCGACGCGGCCAGCGCAAGGCCCAGTGCCTCGTTATGGCGGCCCATGCGCGCCATGGGATAGCCGTCAAAACAGGTGGCAATGGCCGCCGTCGTACCCGGCACGTTCATCAGGATCGCAGGGACCGAACCGCCAAAGCCGCCCCCCGTGAAGATCGCCGTGAGGAACAGGATGGCCGACAGGAAATCCATGTTCAGCGTAAACGGCAGCACCACCGCCATGGCAATCGGCACCGACAGTCCGGGCAGAACGCCGAAGGTCAGGCCGATTAGCAATCCGAGGGGCACAACCAGCCACGCCATCGGGTTTCCGGCCAGAAGGGCGATGGCGTCGCTTGCAGCAGCGAGATCGATCATAAGGGGCCTCAGTTCACAAAAAGGTGGTGGGAATGGAGATCGACAGGATCGTTTCAATCGCCCAGAGCGGCAGCAGTCCCGCAGCGAGCGAGAACGGCACAATCACGCGCCAGTCGCGCGCGCCCTGAAGCAACATGCACAGCGCGATATAGGTGACGGTACCGATGTCAAAGCCGACGAACGGCACGCTTAGCACATAGACAAGTAACAGGATCGCGGACAGCGGCGTGCCCCAGACCTGACGAAAGCTGCGCTGATCCGCGTCGCCCGTGGGCACATCTGCCGCCGGATCATCCTCTGGCGGGACAGGCGCGTCCGAGACAGCGCGCTGTATTTCCTTGAGCAGCAAGGCCGCGATGATCACCAGCGCCAGTGCGGCGGCAGGACCGATCAGCAGCATGTTCTGCACCTTGGATTGCGCGCTCCATGCGTCGTTCGCATACCACAGCGCGTAGGCTGCAAAACCGCCCAACAGCAGGACATGTCCCGTGGCCCCGCTCAAACGCTTCATGATACTGCGCATCGCTGCCTCCCTTTTGTTCTCGTCGTCCCTGCCCCGCATCCGCGGTGGGGATCATGGCAATCGGGGCCGGACCGTAAATCCCGGTCCGGCCCCGTCTGTGCAGGATTATTCCAGCGCGCCGATGTTTTCTGAGAACGCTTCATAGCTTGCTTCAAGCGACTCGGCGGTTGCTTCCGGTCCCATCCACTGGCCTCCAATGCTGCCCTCTTGGATGAACGCCTTGTAGTCGTCGCGCTCAAGCATCCGCTTGTAGGCCGCGACAAGGGTTTCGTACCGCTCGGGGTGCTTTTCCTTAAAGCTGGCGTGCACAACCAGCGTGCGCAGGTCTGCCGCAAGCAAGGGGATTTCGGCGTCGAATTCGGCCAGCACGTCGTTGATGTTCGGTGCGTCCCAGATGTCATCGGGTTCGGCCTTGATCACCGCCAGCGGACGCACGTCTTCGGCAATGACAGACGAGCCGAGGCCCGAGATCAGCGAGAACGTGACCTGATTACCGGCCAGCGCGGTCCGCATCGGCGCGCCACCATCGTAGCTGATGAAGTTGATCGCATCGGGTTCCAGCCCCAGACGTTGCAGCATGATGACCTGTGCAAGATGCCCGCCATCGCCGTTGATGATCGCCGAGGTCGCCTCGCCCGGATTGTCCTTGATGAACTGGATCAGCTCGGCCCCTGTTTGGAACGGCTGTTCTTTGTTCACCAGCAGCACGTAATAGTCCTGCCACTGGCCGTTGATGAAGTGGAACTTGTCCCATTCCACCATGCCCTGCCCGCGCAGGATGTTGGAAATCAGGTAGGGGTTCACAGGGCTGACCAGACCAACAGACCCATCATCGGGCTGTTGCAGGAAGAAGGTGTGACCCAGTGCGCCACTGCCGCCGGGGCGGTTGGTGACCGTGACCGGCACGCCCAGTTCTTCGGGCAGGAACTGGCTGATCGAACGCGCCATGCGGTCGGCCGATCCACCGGGGTTGAACGGCACGATGATCTCGAATCGTCCGGGTTCATAGGCGTCTTGCGCAGCAGCGCCCGTCGCGGCAAGCGCCAGTCCTGTCATAGCGCCAAGAAAAGCCCTGCGGCCAAATCCGTACTTCATGATCAATCTCTCCTCCTGATGATCCGATATGCGGACAGACGCCATGTGACGACCTGCCCGATCCCGAGGGCGACACTACGCTTGGTATACAATTAGTCAAGCATTGCCGTTAAATTTTACCAATTGATCTCAGATTGCATACAACTTAGAGATAAGAGAGGTTTTTGACGGCACATGTGCCATATTGTGCCGACAGGAGAATTCGCCATGGCAACCCCCCCTTCCAAAGACGGCCCAAAAACCAAAAAACCCAACAAGACAGCCTCGTCCCGTGTCTATGAAACGCTGCGCGACGACATATCCGCCGGCGTCTACAGTGTGGGGGATCGTCTGACCGAAGGGGCGCTGGCCGAGGCGCTGGATGTTTCGCGCACGCCCGTCCGCGAGGCGCTGCGCCGTCTGGCATCGGAAGGATTCGTGACGCTGTCGCCCCATGCGGGCGCGCTGGTAAAAGGCTGGTCGTCGCAGGACGCGCGCGACGTGTTCGAAACCCGCGCCATTATCGAAGCCGAAGCCGCAGGCCGCGCCGCCCGCGCCGCCACGGCGCAGGACATTCAGATTCTCGACGATCTGGCGCGCCGTATGGAAGGTGCCGCCGGAGAGCCTTTGCGCGATGTGCACGGCTATTCCGAGATGAACCGCGATTTCCACGGCCATATCCTGCGCATGTCGGGCAATCGTCGCATCGAAGATATCGCATTGAACCTGATGGACCTCGGGTTCCTCGTACAGTCCTACCGCCTGTTCGAACAGGAGGACGTGAACCGGTCGCTGTCCGACCACCGCCAGCTTGTCACCGCGATCCGCGAGGGCGAGGCCGATTGGGCCGCTGCCGTGATGCGCGCCCATATTCTGGCCGCCGCGCGCGTGTTCAAGGGCACCTACGAGGACAACGCAACAGATCCAGCGGAGCGCAAGGCTCCGACGAAAACAAGTCAAAAAGGAACCTAACCCATGAGCAAACCCAGTTTAAAAGCGGCCCTAGAGGCAGGGCAGTTCGTCACCGCCCCCGGCATTCACGACATGATTTCGGCGGTGATTGCCAACAAGGTCGGGTTTGATTTTGTCTATTCCTCGGGCTACTGGGGCACCGCCTCGGCTGAGGGGCTGCCGGATGCGGGCATCACCACCTATACCGAGATGGTGCAGCGCCTGCGCACTCTTGCGCGGACCTGCGATGCAGGCGTGATTGCCGATGCGGACACGGGCTTTGGCGGGTTGCTGAATGTCGCGCACAGCGTGCGCGGCTATATCAGCGCGGGCGCCACGGCGATCCAGATGGAAGACCAGAAATTCCCCAAGAAATGCGGGCATACCCCGTTCAAGCAGGTTATCCCGTCCGCCGAGATGGAACAGAAGATCAAGGTGGCCTGCGACGCACGCGACGGGGCTGACGCGCTGATCATCGCGCGTACGGATGCCAAGGCGATGGAAGGGTTTGATGCCTCGGTTGAACGTCTGCTGCGGTATCGCGATGCCGGTGCCGATGTGGTGTTCCTTGAGGCGCTGGATACCGAGGAAGAGATGCGCAAGGCCTGCGAGCTGATCGACGCGCCGATGATGGCGAATATGGCCGATGGCGGGCGCACCCCGATCCTGCCAGCCAGCAAGTTGCAGGACATCGGCTATTCCCTTGCTATCTTCCCTGCCCTGACCGGACTGGCAGCAGCGGCAGCGGTGGAAACCGCGCTGAACACGCTGAAGGCCACGGGCACATCGCTGTCGCCCGACGTGCCGCTGTTTGACTTTCAGGAATTCAACGGGCTGATCGGGTTTTCTGAGGTCTGGGAGTTCGAGAAAAAGTGGGGCGATGTGCCGGAGGCGGCAGAGTAAAACGCCACCCCTAAGGGTGCCGAAAAGTGGAAAGGCCGGGCAATTGCCCGGCCTTTTGCGTTTGAGCGTCCGTGGGGGCGGTTAGTCAGCGGCCCCGCCATAGGGCACGTTCTGCCCGCCATAGCGCCGGACCCGCACATTGCATTGTTCGGCATGGCCCACGAACCCTTCCAGCAGGCACAGGCGCGATCCGTAAGCGCCGATTTTCGCAGCGGCCTCGTCCGTGGTGATCCGCTGGTAGCTGTGGGTTTTCAGGAACTTGCCCACCCACAGACCGCCTGTATACCGCCCCGCCTTCTTGGTGGGCAGCGTGTGGTTGGTGCCGATCACCTTGTCGCCATTGGCCACGTTGGTGCGCGGCCCGAGGAACAGCGCGCCATAGCTGGTCATGTTCTCAAGGAACCAGTCATCGCGGTCGGTCATCACCTGCACGTGTTCAGACGCCAGCTCCTCTGCCGCTTGCAGCATCTCGTCATAGCTGTCGCACAGAATAACCTCGCCATAGTCCCGCCAGCTTGCCCCTGCGGTTTCAGCGGTGGGCAGGATTTTCAGCAGGCGGTCGATCTCGGCCAAGGTTTCTTCGGCCAGTTTGCGCGAGTTGGTGATCAGGACGGCGGGGCTGTCATAGCCATGCTCTGCCTGCCCCAGAAGGTCGGTTGCGCAGAGTTCGGCGTCAACCGTATCGTCCGCGATCACAAGCGTCTCGGTCGGGCCTGCGAACAGGTCGATGCCGACCTTGCCGAACAACTGGCGCTTGGCCTCGGCCACAAAGGCATTGCCCGGGCCGACCAGCATATCGACCGGCTTGATCGTTTCGGTCCCGATGGCGAGTGCGCCGACCGCCTGAATACCGCCCATGACATAGATTTCATGCGCCCCGCCCTTGGCCATGGCCGCGATCACGGCAGGATTGGGCGCGCCCTTGAACGGCGGGGTGGCGGCGGCGATGCGCGGCACCCCTGCGACCGAGGCCGTCAGCACCGACATATGGGCCGACGCGACCATGGGGAATTTCCCCCCCGGCACATAGCAGCCCACCGATTGCACGGGGATATTCTTGTGCCCCAACACGACCCCCGGCATGGTTTCAACCTCCACATCCGTCATCGAGGCGCGCTGTGCCTCGGCGAA
Source organism: Tateyamaria sp. 7Alg 36 (assembly GCF_059882455.1). NCBI lineage: Bacteria > Pseudomonadati > Pseudomonadota > Alphaproteobacteria > Rhodobacterales > Roseobacteraceae > Tateyamaria > Tateyamaria sp. 7Alg 36. Next base: position 933,184 of record NZ_CM187613.1, read on the forward strand.
GGTGCGCACTTGGGTCTGGGCAAAGTCGATATCCGCCATCTCGCGGGTCGTAACCTTTTGCATCAGCGCCTCGATCTCGCTGTCGCTGAGGCGGAAGGCAGGCGGGCTGTAGTTGTCGAACTTTTCGGACAGGTCGCGCACGGCGGCGTCCCCGCGCGTTTCGATATCGGCCAGCGTGTTTTCGACGGTTGTGCGCACCTTGGCGGCGGCGTCGTTACGCTCGGTATCGGACTTGCCGCGTTTGAGATGGGTGATGGGCATGACGTTCCTCCTCGGATGTCAGGACTGCAAATGTAGGAAAGCGGGGGCGCAATCGCCCCCGCGTTATGGCTGCGAACGGGTCGGCTTAGCCGATATCGGGTGCCTCGCGGCCACGGGTGAACTGCGAAATGGCCACTGCCACGATCAGCGCACCGCCGTTGAAGACGTTGGTTACCCAAAGCGGAATGCCCAGCATCGTCAGCCCGGTGATGCCGGTGCCAAGGAAATAGACGGCAACCATCGCGCCCCACGGGTTGAACCGCCCCGGCATGATGGTGGTCGACCCAAGAAAGGCGGCGGCAAAGGCAGGCAGCAGGTAGTTCAGCCCCGAATAGGGATCTGCAGACCCCAGCACGCCCGCATAAAGAATGCCCGCACAGGAGGCGACAACCGAGGACGCGACCAGTGCCCCGACGCGTACCTTTTCCACGCCGATGCCGTTCAGGCGCGCGACCTCCCTGCCCCGTCCCACGAACAGCAAGCGGCGGCCCAGTGGCGTGAAGTCAAAGATGTACCACAGCACGACCACCGCCGCGAAAGCGTAGTAGAACGCATAGGGCACGCCGAACAAACGACCGCCCACAACTGCCATGATCAGCGCATTGTCGATGCCCCCGATGGTGGAGGAGTTGGTGAACCACTGCACAATCCCCGAGATTAGAGATGTCGAGCCCAGCGTGACCACCAACGACGGGATGCGCACATAGACGATGAAAAACGCATGGAACAACCCGACAGCAACGCCCGCCAGAACCGACAGGATCAGACACAGCACGATCGGCAGGCCCATCCACGCGTTCAGTACTGCGATCAAACAGGAGGACAGCGTCATCACCGCCCCCACGGACAGATCGTAGTCACCTGATGTAAGCGGGATGATTATTGCCAGCGCCAGCAAGGCGGCAGGCGCATAGGAGGCAAAGAGGATCGAAAAGTTGCCCCAACGCGGAAAGGAATTCGGCATGGCAAGGCTGAACCCGAGGATCAGCAACGCCCATACCAGCAACAGCGCGTAACGTTCGAAAAGGTGCAGGCGGCGGGCACGCGTCCGCGCGCGTTCTGCGTCGGTGGCGGCACTTTGTGCGTCAGTCATTCTTGGCTCCGGTTCTGTGTATCGAGTGAGGCATAGCAAGCCTGCGTAATGTGGTCTTTGGTCACCTCAGGACCGCGCAATTCGCCCACGATCCGTCCCCGTGCAAAGACGAGAACACGGTCGCAGATATGGGCAAGCTGTTCCGCGTCCGAACTGGCGCACAGTACCGACATGCCCTCGGCCGCCTCGGCCTTGAGCGCGTCGAAGATGCGCGCGCGGGTGCCGACGTCGACCCCTTGTGTGGGTTCATCGAGCATCAGCAGCTTGGGCTTGCGCTTCATCCAGCGGGCGATCAGCACCTTCTGGGCATTGCCGCCCGACAGCGACCCCAGCGGGCGGTCGGGATCATTGGGGCGTACCTCGTAGATATCGCCCAAACGGGCCGCTTCGCGCCGCATCTCGCCATTGCGCAGGCGCAGACCGCGAAACCAGTCCCCGATATCGGGAAGCAGCATGTTGTCCGCAATGGACAGGGTTGCGACCCCGCTTTTGGCATCGCGATCCCCGGGCAACAGCGCGAGACCTTCGTCGATGGCGTTGGCCGGTGTCATGCGGCGCAGATCATGCGGCACACCTTCGATGTCCAGCGAACCCGCGCTGGCGGGGCTGGCGCCGAACACCAGATAGGGCACGCGGTCATAGCCAGACCCGATCAGACCAGTCAGGCCCACAATCTCGCCCTTACCGACCGAGATGTCGCAGGACGGCAGACCCGTGCCGGTGATGCCCTTGATGTCGGCACATGGGGGAAAGCTGCGCAATTCCGGCCCTGCCCCCGACAGTTCATCAAGGGACCGGCCAATGATCAGTTCGATCATCTCGCCATGGGTGGCGGATTTGGTGTCGACACTGCCGGAAATACGCCCGTCACGCAGGATGGTGGCGCGGTCGGTAATCTCCATCACTTCGTCGATATCGTGTGAGATAAACATGACCGATGATCCGCTGTCCGCAATTTCCCGCATCAGCGCAAACAGCCGTTTCACCCCCTCTTCGGGCAGGAACGGCGTCGGTTCGTCCAGCAGCACCAGTCCGGGTTTGCCGGTCACTTCGCAGGTTTCGCGGATTTCCTCGAAGGCGCGCACGATGGCCAGCAAGGCGCGGTTCACCGCGTCCAGTTCATCCACGCGGCGCCATTGGTCGATGTCGAGGCCATAGCGGTCAAGCACCGCCTGTGCCGCAGCCTTTTCCGCACGCCAGTCGATGCGCAGGCGCGGTTGCACGGCAATCTGTTTGAGGCGCAGGTTTTCAAGCACCGTCAGCGATGGCAGCAGGCCGAGGTTCTGGTGCACAAAGCTCATCCCCAGCCGCCGGAAATCGGAAGGGGCAAGAGGCAGCGAGACTTCCTCGCCATTGAAAAACAGGCGTCCGCCCGCATCCGGCGCGTGGTAGCCTGCGAGAATTTTGATCAGTGTGGATTTGCCCGACCCATTGGTGCCGAGCAGCCCGTGTACTTCTCCGGGGCGGACCTCAAGCGTGACATCGTCAAGCGCACGGGTGGCGCGGAATGTCTTGGAGATCCCTTCGAGCCGGATGGTCGGCGCGCCCCCTTGCGGGGAGGCGCCTGTCCGCGTCTTGGCGGGTGTTTCAGCGATGGATGTCGCCACGGGCCTTATTCCAGACCCCAGAGGGTGCGGAACCCGGAGATATACGCATCGCCATAGCCGGTATCGAACTGGGCAGGCGTGCCTGCTTCGGCGGCGTTGCTCTCGTCAAAGATATAGAACGGCACGGCCAGTTTTTCTGGCACGTCAAGGCCGCACAGATCGCGCATGTGACCATCAACCGTGGCGTATGCGATCCAGTCGAGGCTTTCGCCGATGTCCATCGACACCGATCCCTGCTGGATGAAATCAAGCACGAAAGGTGTGCCGTTGAAGGTCGCAACCTTCACTTGACCCATCTTGCCGGTTAGACGCAGCGCGGGCACCACGAATTGCGCCATGGAGTCGTAAATCGGGATCACCACGTCGATGTCGGGGTTGGCTTGCAGCGCGCTTTGTACCGATGGCTGGATCTTGGTGCCCCATTCGGCAACACCCACGTTGATCTCTGTCACGATCTCGCAATCGGGGCAGTTCGCGGCCAGTTCTTCGGTGAATCCATCCATCAGCGGAATGGTTGGCGGCACTTCGCGCGACACGATCACGGCGATCTTGCCTTTGCCTTCGGTGTTCACGGCTGTCCAGTTTGCAAGAATGCGTCCGATTTCATTAAAACCGATGGGCAGCGAGCTTGAGATCAGCGGGTTCGGCTCAAACGACGGGTCATAGAAGTGCGAGGTCATCGTTTTGATGCCCGCCTCGTTCGCGGCCTTGATCTGTGGTTCGACCGTGTCGGGCGAGATGCCCGAGATCAGGTTGATCACGTCAAACCCGTCGCGTACCGCATAGTCAAAGCCCTGCACCCACTGGCTGGGCTGGCCCTGATTTTCCCATTCCACAACTTCGAGGCCGATTTCGTCGCCCACGACCTTCATGCGGTCAATGATCCCTTTCAGGAACGGGTTGCCCGAGTTGTTGGGGATCGACAGCATTTTCTTGTCCGCCGCACATTGACGAATGTCGAACGCCTCACCAGGTGCGGTGAATTCAGGCTTGGCCGTGTAGACGGCCAGTTTTTCCTTGGCACGGGCCATCGCGGCATCGTCTTGGGCGTGCAGAACTGCCGGCGCGAACATGGCGCAGGCGGACAGCAGGCTTAGTGTTCTTTTCAGTTTCATCTTCGTACCTCCGTTGGATACCGGCGGGCTCTATCGACTCGTCCGGCTTTTTGAATACGCATTCACATCTTTGCGTTTCGCTCGTAACCTGTCAATGATCCTGTCTTGGATTGTTTGCCGACGGAGCGGGAATGACAGAACGCAAAAGCATCCGGTCGAAAAGGCCGCGCATCACATCCTTTGAGGTGGCAAAGGCGGCGGGCGTCTCGCAGCCGTCTGTTTCACGGGCGTTTACGCCGGGTGCGTCGATCACCAAGGAAAAGCGCGAGCGCATCCTCGCCGCAGCGCGCGAGTTGGGATATGTGCCGAATGTTTTTGCATCCAGCCTGTCGCGGCGGTCATCCAAGATCGTTGCCGTGATCAGTGGCAACCTGAACAACCCGTTCTATTCCGAATCGCTGCAATGTTTTGTCGAACAGATCCAGCGCACAGGGCGACAAGTTCTCGCCTTTACGGTGCAAGAGGATCAGAACAGCGACGAAGTCATGATGCAAGCGCTGCGCTATCCGGTGGATGGGGTCGTGGTGACATCCGCCAGCGTGACTTCGACCATGGTCAAACTGTCCGAGGGTTTGGGCATTCCGGTCATCATGTACAACCGGCAAGTGCCGGGGGCGAATATTCCGTCGGTGGTGTGCGACAACACTGCCGGTGCGGGCGCGCTTGCGCGGCGCATGTACGCCGCTGGGGCGCGGCGGTTTCTGGTGCTGCGCGGTGATCCCAACGGGTCCACCAGCAAAGCCCGTGTCGAAGGGTTCCGCGACGGTTTCCGGTCCCTCTCGGATGTAGAGATCGAAGAAATCGACGGCCAGTCCAGCTATGCCGGTGCCTATCGCGCCACGGTGGCGCGCTTTGACGGACCGTCGCCCAACTGGCCCGATGCGGTGTTCGGGGTGAACGATGTAATGGCAATTGGCGCGGCAGACGCGTTGCGCGGGCATTTTGGGAAGTCCATTCCGGACGACATCATGCTGGCCGGATTTGACGGTATCCGCGAAGGACAACGCGCACCCTATCGTCTGGCCACGGTGCGCCAGCCGATTGAGCGGATGGTGACAGAGGCGCTTGAACTGCTGGACGCCGCCAAAGAGGACGAGGACAACCCCGCCCCGCTGCGCATCATTCAGGGCGATATGATCCCCGGCGCGACGCTTGGTATGCGCGACGACTGAGGCCACGAAAAAGGCGCCGCCGTTTCCGGCGACGCCCTGAGAGCTTCAGCAGTACAGCGGCTTATTCAGCCGCATGCACTCCGGGGATAAAGCCGAAGTCGAAGGCAGAGGGCGCACCGCGCTCTTTCTTCATGCTGCCGCGCAGCTTTTCGGTCGCCGCCGTGTCCAGCACATCCGCCTCGGAAATGATCACGCCATATTGGCTTTCCGCCTTTTCGCGCGACACGAGGTCATTCTGCACATCGGTCAGCACCTTTTCGGCAGGACGGTCCAGCGGGTCGCCCCAGCCGCCCGATCCGGCTGTGATGAATACGATACGATCACCGGGTTCGACCTTGAGGTTGTCGAGTTTGGAGGAAATCCGTTCGCGTTCTTCCGAACCGGCGCGGATGATCCACTTGCTGGATGTGCCCCCGTGCAGACCGCCGTTGATGCCCCATGGTGGCACAACTTCGCGGTCGTCGTGGATGCTGACCGACCCTGCCGCAAGCACGCGATAGGTCTTTTCGATCCCTGCCCCACCACGGTGCAGACCGGCCCCGCCTGCGTCTTTCACAGGGCGATAGCTGTCTACGATCACGGGGTAGTAGTTCTCAACATACTCAATCGGCGTGGCCGAGAACAGCGGCCACCACGCGTGACCGTCAAGCCCGTCGCCGCGTGGACGCCCGGGTACACCGCCGAACAACAGTTCCATCAACTGGAAATATTTCCCGTTGTCGTCTTGGCCGGTAAAGATGAAGTGCGGGCTGGTGCCATAGCCTGCCGCCATCGACAGGTGCGGCGCTTGTTGACCCAAGGCACCGGCCTGACAGTCAAAGAACCGCGTGTGCGTGTTCAGACGGTTGGACAGGGCTGCGGGGAACTTGGGGTTCAGTAGGCTACCCTCGGGCAGGATCACCTCGAACAGGTCATAGAAACCTTCGTTGAACATGATCTTCGGATCGAAAGCCATGATCATGTAGACCCCGAAGAACAGCTTGCACAGCCCTTCATGGATCAGGAAGTTAATCGGCCCTTCGGCCTGATCATCGGTGCCTGTCCAGTCAAACACCGCCTTGTCGCCTTTGCGATAGATCGACAGCTTCATCTTGAACGGACCGTTGCCGACACCGTCATCATCCACATAATCGGTAAAGCTCACCGACTCTTCGGGGATGTAGTTCTTGATCAGAACCTGCATCGCGTCGCGGGTCCGGTTCAACAGCAACTCGCACGCATCCAGATAGGTCTGGCGCCCGAAACGGTCGCAAGTTTCCTGCACGCGCCGTTCGGCTGTCCGGCATCCGGCCACCAGCGCCATCAGGTCGGCACGGTTCATGTCCGGCGTGCGGGTGTTGTTGAGCATGATCTTCAACACACCTTCGTTCAGCACCCCTTTTTCATAGATCTTGACGGGCGGCACGCGCAGCCCCTCTTCCCAGATCGACAGGGCATCGGATGGCATGGAACCTGGAACCTTGCCGCCGACATCGACCATATGGCCGAAGATCGAGGAAAAACCGACATGGACCCCCTCGTGGAAGATCGGCAGCATCACGCACCAGTCGTTATTGTGCGAGATGGAGCCCTTACACGCATAGGGATCATTCCAGACGAAAATATCGCCCTCGTTGATATCGCTGCCGTATTCTTCGACGATACCGGGGATATACGATCCGAACTGTCCCACGACCATGCGCCCTTGGGGGTCACAGATCATCGGGAATTCGTCATGCTGTTCGCGGATCACGGGCGACAGGGCGACCCGTACCACAACGCTGTCCATTTCGAACCGTGCGTTGAGCAGGGCGTTCTCGATCAGATCAAGAACGATGGGATCGACTTTCTTTGTCATGGCTTATGCTCCCTTCTTCGTGTTGGGCCAGATCAGCAGGTTGCCGGTCGGATCGACATCGGCATAGTGATCGGGCAACAGCACGGTGGTGGTGTCGTATTGGCGGATGATGGCAGGCCCTTCGATACGCGCACCGGCGGCAAGCTTGTCGCGGTCCACATGGGGTGTGTCGACCCATGCCCCGTTAAAGTATCCTTGGCGGACTTCCATCGTGGCCTCGGCGATATCCTTGGTGCCTTCGGCGGGCGCGGCCTCTTCCACGGGCGGCGTTGCGCCGGTGGCCACGACGCGCAGGGCGACCATCTCGATCGGCAGGTCAAAGCGCACACCGTAAAGGCGTTCGTGCGTATTGTGGAAATCATCCAGCACCGATTCCAGCCCCGAGGAGCTTTCAACCACGTCGGACGGCACGGTGATCGACACTTCGAACCCTTGCTGTTCATAGCGCAGATCGACCGTATAGGTCAGCCCGCGGTCGGCTTCGGCGACGTTTTCCTCGTCCAGCCACGCAACCGCCTGTTCGCGCAGCGCGGTGAACTGTTCGAACAGATCCGCATCGTTCATGCCCGCGATGGAGCCGATGAGCGTGCGCACCATCTCGTTCTTGAACTCGGCCTCAAGAAAGCCCAGTGCAGACAGGACGCCCGGATTGTGCGGGACCACAACGGGATAGCAGCCGAGGATCTGGGCCATCGCATTGGCGTGCAGCGGACCCGCCCCGCCGAAGGCGACGATGCCGAAGTCACGCGGATCAAGCCCGCGCTGCACGGTGATAACCCGCAACGCGCCCAGCATCACCTCGTTAGCGATGTCGAGGATACCTTGAGCCGCCGCCTCTGGCGTGAGGTCCAGCGGTTGCCCGATCCGGTCGACCGCCTCGCGCGCGCCTTCCAGATCAAGGCTCATGTCGCCGCCCAGCAGTTTCGGCGGCAGATAGCCCAGCACCACGTTAGCATCCGATACGGTCGCCTCGGTACCGCCACGGCCATAGGCCACCGGCCCCGGCGCCGCACCGGCAGAACGCGGACCGACCCGCAGCGATTTGGTGAGTTCAGAGATTTCGGCGATGGAACCGCCCCCTGCCCCGACCGAACGCACATCCAGCGTCGGCACTTTGGCAGGGAAATACCCCACATCGGTCGAACGCGTGATCGTCGCCTCGCCGTCGATGATGACGGACACATCGGTCGAGGTGCCGCCCATGTCAAAAGCAATCAGCTTGTTCAGCCCCGTGCGCCGCGCCACCATCGCCGTGGCGGTCACACCACCGGCAGGGCCGGACAGCACCGTATGGACGGGGCGCTTGGCCGCGGCCTCGGCGCTCATCAGCCCGCCATCGGAACGCACGATGTGCAGGCGGCTTTGAACGCCCGCTTCGTCCAGACGACGTTCGATCCGGCCCAGATAGCGGGTCATGATCGGGCGCACATAGTCGTTCATCACTGTGGTGATCGCGCGGTCGTACTCGCGGAACTCGGGCAGAATGTCCGAGGACAGCGACACATGCATGTCGGGGAAATGCTCTAGCACAATTTCGCGCAGGCGCTGTTCGTGGGCCGGATTCGCATAGGAGTGCATGAGCGAAATGGTCAGCGCTTCGATACCCGAACCACACAGGTCCTTGATCAGCGCCGTGGCCGCGTCTTCGTCCAGTTCGGTGATGACGTTGCCGCGTGCATCCATCCGTTCGGGAATGCCGCGCGTGTCGCGCAATGCGGCCAGCGGATCGGGTTTGTCCATCACGATCCAGCCGAACAACGGGCCCGGTGTCCATGATTTAGCAAGGTGCAGCACATGTTCGAATCCGGCAGTGGTCAGCAGACCGACCCGCGACCCCTTGCCTTCCAGAACCGCGTTGGTCGCCACGGTCGTACCGTGCAGGACCAACGAAATATCTTCGGGTTTCACCCCCGCCTTTTCGCAAATCAGGCGCACACCTTCAGCGACACCGATGGACTGATCCTCTGGCGTTGATGGCGTTTTCGCCCTGTAAGTCTTGCGGGCCACATCGTCATGCAGCAGCAGATCCGTAAAGGTTCCGCCAACGTCGACTCCCAACCTCATGCAACTTCCCTTCCTGTGTTTTCGTCTCGGTTCCGGTTGCCGTCCTTAAGGAAACTGCACCGCTCCGAAACATCTTGAATGCGTATTCACAAAAGCCTAACATTCTTCTCAGTTCAAGAAAAATCTACGGGTCATTTTCAAACCCGCGGCGTGAGGAACACGGAATTATGTCAGGAAAGACACTCTACGATAAACTTTGGGACAGCCATGTTGTGCACGATTTCGGCGGGGGCGAGGCGCTGGTCTATGTAGATCGCCATCTGGTCCACGAAGTGTCCACGCCGCAGTCGTTTGCCTATCTCGACAGCACCGGACGCCCCATGCGTCGACCTGAATTGCAGCTTGCTGTGGCCGACCATGCGGTACCCACCACCGACCGTGGCGCCACCATCAAAAGCGAACTGGCCCGCAAACAGGTCGCCCGCCTGAAAGAAAACGTGGCCAAGCACGATGTACCCTATCTGGCGCTAGACGGGGACCGCCACGGCATTGTGCACGTGATCGGGCCGGAAACGGGTTTCACCCTGCCCGGTTCCATCCTTGTCTGCGGTGACAGCCACACGTCGACCCACGGGGCGTTCGGCTGTCTGGCCTTTGGCATCGGTGCGTCTGAATGCGGCGCGGTTTTTGCCACGCAGTCCCTGCGCCAGACCAAGCAAAAGACGATGCGCGTGACCCTCACCGGCGGCCTACCCGCTGGGGTGACGGTCAAGGATGTGATTCTCGCCCTGATCTCGCAGATCGGCACGGGCGGCGGCGTCGGTTATGCCATCGAATTTGCGGGCGACACCACCCGCGCCCTGTCGATGGAAGCGCGCATGACCCTGTGCAACATGGCGATCGAGGCAGGCAGCCGTGTCGGCATGGTGGCGCCTGATGAGACCACCTATGATTACCTCAAAGGCCGCCCTCTTGCGCCTCAAGGCGACGACTGGACCGAGGCGCTGTCCTACTGGAAAACTCTGCCTTCCGACCCAGACGCGGTGTTTGACAAGGAAATCACCTTCGACACCTCCGACCTTGCGCCGCAAGTTTCTTGGGGGACAACGCCGGAACAGACAGGCGCGGTTACAGGTCAGGTGCCGGACCCTGATTCCATCGCCGAACCTGCGCGCGCCGAGCGGATGCGCAAAAGCCTTGCCTATATGGGGCTGACCGCCGGTCAGAAGCTTTCCGACATCCCCGTCGACCGTGTCTTTATCGGCTCTTGCACCAATGGCCGCCTCGAAGACCTGCGCGCCGCCGCCACAGTGCTGCGCGGCCGTAGCGTCGCCAAATCCGTCGTGGCCATCGCCGTTCCGGGGTCTGCCGCCGTGCGCCTTGCCGCCGAGGCCGAAGGCCTGCACGAAGTCTTCCTTTCCGCCGGCTTTGAATGGCGCGAGGCGGGCTGTTCCATGTGCGTCGGCATGAACGGCGACACGCTGGCCTCGGGCGAACGCTGTGCGTCGACCTCCAACCGCAATTTTGAAGGGCGTCAGGGCATAGGTGGACGCACACACCTTGTCTCGCCCCAAATGGCTGCTGCCGCCGCCGTCACCGGCCATCTCACCGACGTAAGGGAGCTTATCTGATGACCCCGCTCAAAACATTGCGCAGCACCGCCGCGCCGGTTCTGCAAAACGCAATCGACACCGACATCATCTTTCCGGCGCGATTCCTGTTGCTGATGGACCGTGTCGGCCTTGGGAAACACGCTTTTGCCGATTGGCGCGGCACGGATTTCCCGCTGGATGTCGCCCCTTGGAAGGGCGCTGAAATCCTCGTCGTCGGGGAAAATTTCGGCACGGGGTCGTCACGGGAACAGGCGGTCTGGTGCCTTGCCGATCTGGGCATTCGCTGCGTGATCGGGCGCAGCTTCGGGGAAATCTTCTTTTCCAACTGTTTCAAAAGCGGCGTGTTGCCGATCCGCCTGACCGACGATGAAATCGCGCCTGTCGAAGCTGCTGCAAAAGCGGGCGAACAGGTCGAAATCGACGTGGAGGCACAGGAAATCCAGTTGTCGAACGATGTCATCATTCCCTTCACGCTCGATGCGCACCGCAAACGGATGCTGCTGGAAGGGCTGGATGACATCGGCCTCATCCTCGAAGACCACGCGGACGAAATCGCGCAGTTTGAACAGACGCGCCCCGCGTGGCTGAACCTGACCCGCGACAGGTTCGACGCGTTGACAGGCACGGATCAATGACGCGTCCCGTCGCCTGTATTGGCGCGGGCACGGTGGGCAGCGCTTGGGCCGCTGTTTATGCCCGTGCAGGCCACGAGGTTCGCCTGTTTGACGCGGTGCCCAGCACGGTGGACAGCTTCGCCCTGCCCCGCATCCGCGCCACGCTCGAAGACCTCGCCCGCGCGCGCCCGACGGGCGAAGACGTCGAAGCCACATTCGCACGCATCCATCACGCCGCCACTCTGGCCGAGGCCGTAACCGGCGTCGAGGCGGTGCAGGAAAGCGTGCGCGAGGAACTGGAGATCAAGCGCGCCGTGTTTGGCGACATCTCTGCCGCCGCGCCCGAAGATGCGCTGCTGATGTCCTCCACCTCTGCGCTGCGCGGCTCTTTGTTCCTGACGGATGTGGTCAATCCGGCCCGCGCCTTGGTCGCGCATCCGGTCAATCCACCCTCGCATATTCCGCTGGTGGAACTTTGCGGCACGGGCGAAACCACGCCCGACACCATCGCACGCGCCCGCCTGTTTCTTGAGCACTGCGGCATGGAGCCCGTTGTTCTGAATAAGGAAATCGAGGGGTTTCTGCTGAACCGTCTGCAATACACGTTGGTGGCCGAGGCGATGCACCTTGTCGGCGAAGGCTACTGCTCGCCCGAGGATATCGACCGCGTTCTGACTTCGGGGCTGGCACTGCGGTGGGCGTCGATCGGGCCGTTCATGACGGCCCATTTGAACGCGCGCGAGGGCTTTCAGGGCTTTGTCGACCAGCTGGGCGACATGATGAAAACCATGGGGCGCGAGGCGAACACCGCCTATGACTGGCCCCCCGAACTGGCCGCTGACATCCACGCCCGCATGGCCGCGCAGCAACCTGTGGACACCATTCCCGACGCACAGGCATGGCGTGATGCGCGCATCCTCAAAACACGCGCCTTGCAGGATTCGGACACGCCCCCCGGACACCGCTGACGGTATCCGAGGGGTGTTTATTCAGGCCTCGATCTGTAGGTCGATCAGGGCCTGCTGGCCGCCCGCCACTGCCGCCAGTGCCTGATCAATGGCACGCGGCAGGTCTGCGGGATCACTCACCGCAAAACCTGCCCCGCCATGCGCCCGACAGATCGCCGCGTAATCCGGCGCGGGCGACAGATCGGCCAAGAACATGCCGTTTCCGGCTGCCGCCGCGCCTTGCGGATACATCGCCAGCGTCGAATTGCGCACGGCACCCCAGCGGCGGTTGTTGAAAATCACCGTCACCATGGGCAGATCGTGGGCCGCCGACGCCCAGTGGCACGCCACCGGATTGTTGAACATATAGGCCCCGTCCCCCAGCATCGCGATCACGGGGCGGTCGGCGATTCCGTCGCGCTTGTCCGCCGCCGCCACACCCAGTGCCGCGCCAAAACCGAAGCCAAGCCCGCCCGCAGGGGTGAAACCGTAAAACTGCCCGGGTTCCGAGAATTTAGCAAAGTCGGTACGGAAGGAATATTCGTTCACGATCACCGCCTTTTGCGGCAGATGCTCGGCAAGGATGGCCGACGCCAGCTCGGCAGTGAAACGGCCACGATCCACCGACTCGCGGGTCAGACGACGCGCACGCACGTCCGCCACTTTGGCCCGTCGCGCGGCCACGCGCTTGGCCGTGTCGCCATGCGGCGTGCCCAACGCGTCCGACAGCGCAATCAATGCGGCAGCAGGCGACGCGATGATACTTTCTGCTGCTCCGAACGAACGCAGCGGATAGTTGGCAAACAGCGGGTCGCGGTCAATTTCCCACAGTGGCGCAGTGGGCCTGACCGGCGTCGCATTTGGCACCCACGGCACGTCGCACGCGATGGAAATGATCAGATCAGCTCCGACCAGCAAGTTCTTGGTATCAAAGCCAATTGCCATATCGTGCTCAAACGGCAGGTTCACCGAACGCGCATTGAATTGCACCACGGGCAAGGCCCAGTTTTCCGCCAAGGCGGTCAGCGCGGCGCATCCGCCGGCCTCACGGCCAGCGTTGCTGGTCACGATCACGGGGTAGTCTGCGGCTTTGATCGCCTCGGCCAGACGGTCAATACTGTTGGCGTCAGGGGCGCCCTCGTTCACGCGACTGCGGGATCTTTTGGGGCGATCCGCACGCACCTCTCGGGCCAGCAATTCACGCGGCAAAGACAGATAGACCGGACCGGGCGGTGGCGCTTCGGCGATATCAAGCGCACGGATCGCCACGTCTTCGACCTGATCGGCAGAGCGTAGTTCGTAGTCCCATTTGACCGCTTCGCGCAGCATGCCGCCTTGATCAAACATCTCTTGCGCCCAGTGGATGAACCGCGACCGCGTGCCCGGTTCGCCCTCTTCCGTCAGGGGGGTGCGGCCCGCTGCCAACAGAACAGGCACAGCATCTCGGGATGCGTTTAGCGCGCCACACACCATGTTGGCAGTTCCAACGCTGACGTGCACCATCGCCGCCTGCGTTCGTCCGGTGCGCAACGCATCGCCGTGGGCCATCGACACAGCAAGGTTTTCATGCGGCACCGTATAAGGCAGCGGCAGCGCGGTTTCCTTGTCCGAGCGCCTTTCATAAGCCTCGATGATGGACGGAAAATCGGTGCCCGCAACGGCATAAAGTGCATCGACACCCCCGTCGCTCAGCGACTCAAGCCACGCCTCTGCCGCCAGTTTGGGCCGCACGCCGTTCCCGTCTTCTTCACCTTGCGCCATCACAGATTTCTCCTTGCTAAATTTGTCCATACAATATCGCAAACCCCCCGAAACCAATAGCGATTTTTAACCCGACAGGACGGAGTTTGATCAAAAAATATCATTCTGTTCCAATTGATTAGCAAAATCTCGCGATATGTCTGCCAATGGCGAAAAACAATGACATGCGCGCGAAAATCGCCTAACATGAATACGCATACAAAAATAAAACACGGCATTCCCTGACAGGGGGAGAAAGGACACCATGACCTATCAATCGACCAAACGGACGTTCCGTATCGGCGCGAGCCTTCTGGCTTCTGTCGCCCTCATCCCATTTGCAGGCAGCGCCAGCGCGCAGGCCCTCGGGATCGGCACCACCCAAGGGGGCGCGACCGGCCAGATCGGCACCGCGCTTGCGCAAGTCATCTCGATGAACAGCGATCTGCAAGTCATTCCGCAGATCAGCGCGAACACCTCGCAATACATCGTCCTGCTGGATCAGGGCAAAGTCGAGCTGGGCATTGCCAACTATCCCCAGACCTATTTCGCGATGACCGGCACCGGCATGTCCTCGGAACCGGCGGAAAATCTGCGCCTTGTTGCCACCATGATGCCGTTCAAAGCGGCATTGCTGGCGACCGAAGACAGCGGTATCGCAAGTTACGCCGACATCAAGGGGCATACAGTCCCGCGCTATCCCGAAAACTCCTTGGGTGATTTTGTGGTTCAGGCGGCCCTCGCCTCGGGCGGGCTGACATATGACGACGTGACCTCGGTGCCGATTGCCAATTTCCCGCAGCAATATCAGGCGTTTAAAGACGGTCGCATTGACGTGACCATCGGCGCTGTCGGTTCGCAGGCAACATTCGAACTTGAAGCGTCCCGTGGCGACATCCAGTTCCTGCCGGTATCTGCGGACACGCTTTCGGCGGCGCAGGAATTCCTGCCCGGATCCTATATCGCGGATATCGACGCCTCGGACGACATTCCGGGACTTGATGCGGCCACTGCCGTTTTCGCCTATGACTATTTGCTGTTTGCCAATGCCGATGTGCCGGATGAACAGATCGCCAAGGTCACGGCAGCGATCTATGACGGCGTCGAGTTCCTCCAAGGCACCTCCCCGCTTTGGGCCGAATTCGATCCGGCGCAGATGGGTAAGAAAGCGGACATTCCATACCACCCCGGTGCGATCTCTTTTTACAAAGAAAAAGGCTTGATCGACTAACACACCCCCGACTGGCTGGGCGCGATCCGCGTCCGGCCATTTTTTCCAAAACGAAAAAACCGGGCCAGCGCCCGGTTTTTTGTGCCTTGAGTTATTGGGAACTTGTTCAGGCGGGATTGGCAGCCGATTTACGGATCATCATGGAATAGCCGACAATCAGCGCCAGACCGAACAGCGACAGGCCATATTCCAGCACCGCAGGCCCAAGCTGGCGCAGCGGCACAATGATCAACACCCCCGTCACCAACGCAACGCCCCGCATCAGCGGCGACAATGGTGCGCGCCCGTGCCCGATGATCGCCGCCGATACGAGGATCAGCGCGACCAAGGCACTGGCGAAGACATAACAAATCTCGAACCACGGGCCTGCCATCAACAGGCCGGGTTTGTAGATGAACAAAAAGGGCAGGAAATACGCGATCCAGCCGAACTTGAACGCCTGTATCCCCGTCTGCAATTGCGGCGCGCCCGAGATTGACGCAGCCGCAAATGCGGCCATGGCAATAGGCGGCGTGATCATCGACAACATGCCATAATAAAACACAAACATATGCGCCGCGAGGGCCGGAATACCCAATTGCACCAGTGCCGGTGCGGCCATCGTCGCCAGCAGTAGGTAAACACCCGTCGTGGGCAGGCCAAGGCCAAGAACAATTCCCACAAGTGCAGTGACCAGCAGTAGGCCGAACATGTTGCTGCCGCCGAACTGGATCAGGAACAGCGACAGGGAAAAGCCGAGGCCCGTCGTCGCCAGCAACCCGATGATCATGCCAGCCGCCGCACAGATCAGCAGCACATCACAGACCTGCCCACCCGTCTTGCGCACAGTTTGCGCAATCTCGACCGGCGATAGCGCCGAGGCAGAATGCTGCCCTGCCCCCGTCGCCCGCTGATAAGCCCAAAGCGCCAGCGCCACAGTCACAATCAGTCCAAGCGCCCAGATCGCGGCCACTTCGGCCTGCGTGTCCCACGCAAAGATCGCCCCCAGCAGCACAACAAACGCACCCAGCGGCAACCAGCCACGGGTCAGCACATCGCGCAGGCTGACCTGCTCGATCCAGTCCGCCTCGGCATGGCCATCGCGGCGCGCGATAAAGTCGATCTGGCAATAAAGCGACAAGTAATACAGCGCCGCAGGCAGGATCGCCGCCAGCAGGATGTCGCGATAGGGCATCTGCAACAACTCAGCCATCAGGAAGGCCGCCGCGCCCATGACGGGTGGCGCAAGTTGCCCGCCGGTCGAGGCGACCGCCTCGATCGCGCCCGCCTGATCCGCGCGGAACCCCGAACGGCGCATCATCGGAATGGTCATGACGCCAGTGGACATGACGTTCGACACCGCACTGCCCGAAATTGATCCGAACAGGCCCGACGCCACGACCGACACTTTCGCCGTGTTGCCCGGACCGCGCCCAGCAACGCGGGTGGCCAGTTGGGTGAAAAAGTCGCCGCCGCCCACGGCCAGCAGAATGCCGCCAAACAGTACAAAGATAACAACGACAAAGGCCGCGATTTGCAGGGCCGCGCCCCATGTGGCCGCACTGTCGGTGCCGATGAAACGCATCACGTCCTCGAACGACTGCCCGCGCCCCCGCAAGGGGCCAGGCACGTAGTCGCCCCAGAACGCATAGGCAAACATCGCGCCAGTGATCACCACCAGCGTCCAGCCAACCACGCGCCGCAGCCCTTCAAGGACCAGCGCCGTGGCGACGACCCCGATGGCCAATGCTTCGGTCGGGTACATGTGGCTGCCTTCGATCAGAACCGGAAAGCGGACAAAGACCCACAGGCCCAGCCCAAGGGCCAACAACGCCAGCACCGCGTCTATCCAGCCGCGCACGCCCTGCGCTGCCTCCAATTCTCGGATGAACACCACGCAGATCGCCGCGCCCAGCAACAGGGCCGCCGTCTGCTCGGGATAGATCAGGAACCCCATACGCTGCGGGATCGACAGCACCCAGATTACCGCCACGACAGGTACGCAAAAGGCAAGGATCGCGCCAAGCGGGCTGAAATATGTGCGAAGGGTGTTCAGGGGCATTTTATGTCTTTCAGCATCTGCCTCGAACCGCACCAGCGGCCAAGGCAAGGGTCAACCGCGCCCGCCAATTGGCAGGCGCGGCATGGGTCTTATTCGCAGGCGTCTGCTGGTGCTTCGGCGAACTTGGTCCACTCACCACCGGTGATTTCGATGATGAAACCGGGCAACTCCGCGTCATGACCGTCAAAGCAGATGTCGTCGCCAAGGATACCAGAGAACCGGACGCCTTCCATCCCGTCAGCAATTGCCTGACGTTCTTCCTCAAGCATATCGGGATCGCCGGTGGTGCCCGCCGCTTCCATCAACTGCTTGATAAGATAGATCGTGTCATAGGCTTGCGCGTCGGAATGGTGCGCGCCGACTTTGTGGATGCTGCGCTCTGCGGCCAGTTTCACGAACTTCTCGTTAAAGGCCGCCGCCTGTTCGGTGCGCCCCTTCCAGAAACCCGCCACGACCAGCGTACCGTCTGCTTCGGGGCCGAACAATTCGGTCACGTTGGGGTCAGAGAAGATTTGCGAGCCGATCACACGACCCTCGAACCCCTGACGGTCAAGTTCCGCGATCAGTTTGGAGGCGGATTCAGGCAGCGCCGCAACCGCAACGATGTCGGGGCTGCTTTGCACAATTTTGGCAACCTGCGCAGACATATCAAATGTCTTCCACTGCACCGGAATGGGGTCGCCTACGGTGATCCCCGCCTCGGCCAGCAGTTGCGGATACAGCTTCGTGCCCGCCGCATTGGCCACAACCTCGTCCGAGACATATACGATCTCGGCGGTTTCCATCGGCAGGTTCGCCTCTTTCATCGCGACCAGCAGACGCGAGAATTGCTTGCTTTCATCCTCGGTCAGACGCCAGCCGTATTTGCGCCCTTCGGTCAGACCCGGAGCGGATGACGACGTGGGCAGCATCAGCACCTTCAGACGATCCGCATCGTTCAGGGCCACCGCAGCCTCACCGGACGAAAACGGCCCCGCAATGGCCAGCACTTCGTCATCGCGCCCCAATGAGCGTGCCGCGACCGCCGCCTGTTTCGGGTCGGATCCGGTGTCATAGCGGATCAACTCAATCGGCTTGCCGTTGATGCCGCCTGCCGCGTTGATCTCTTCCACGGCGATATCAACCGCCACGTTGGATGGCTCGCCGTAGCTTTTGAGAAAGCCGGACGATACGCCGATATGGCCGATCTTGATCGTGTCTTGCGCCAGCAGCGGGGATGCTGTGGCGATCACCGCCGTCAGCGTCGCTGCTAGAAATTTGTGATAGACTTTCATTTTTAAGGTCTCCCGGTTGGTATGTTTATGGGTTTCAGTCTCAGGCGGGGGCGGTATCCGCTTCCCCTAGGTAGGCATCGGTCAATGCACCATCGGCCGACAATTCTTGGGCGCTGCCCTGCAAGGCCACGGCCCCCAGTTCCAGCACGTAACCCCGTTGCGCGATCTCCAGCGCCATCGAGGTGTTCTGCTCGACCAGCAGGATGCTGATCCCGTCGCGGTTCAACTCTCCAAACAGGTCGAACAGCCGCTCGACGAACAGGGGCGACAGGCCAAGGCTCGGCTCGTCCAGCATGATCAGCTTGGGCCGTGCCACCAGCGCCCGCCCGATGGCGAGCATTTGCTGCTCACCGCCCGACAGCGCGCTGGCCTTGGCGTAGCGGCGTGTGGCGAGGTTGGGAAAGCGGTCATAGATCGCGTCGATCTCGGCCGATACGGCACTATCACGGCGCAGGTACGCCCCCATTTGCAGGTTTTCGTGCACCGTCATGGACACGAAAATCTGCCGCCCCTCTGGCACCAGCACCATGCCTTCCTTCACATGCGCCGACGGGGTCTGCGCGGTCAGGTCGGTGCCATTGAACACAACGCGCCCGCCGGACGGCTTCACCGCCCCCTGAAGCGCGCGCAGCAGCGATGTCTTGCCCGCGCCGTTCGCACCCAGAACGGTCACGATCTCGCCCGTCTGGACCGACAGAGACACGGACTTGCACGCCTGTGTGCGCCCGTAGTTGACGCTCAGATTTTCGACCTCAAGCATGGGCTGCCCCCTTTTCCTGGTTTTTCAGGGATGCATCGGCGTGGCGAGAGCCGAGATAGGCCTCAAGCACCTGCGGATCGCGCTGTACGTCCTTGGTGGAACCGTCATAGATCAGGCGGCCAAAATTCAGCACCACGGCCCTGTCACACAGGCTGCGCACAAGACTCATGTCATGTTCGACGATCAGGATGGTCACGCCGGTCTCGGAAATCTGCACCAGAAAATCGCGCAGTTCCGCCGTCTCGGACGGGTTCAGACCCGCCGCCGGTTCGTCCAGCATCAGCATCTTGGGGTTGGAGGCCAAGGCCCGCACCACTTCGATCTTCTTGCGCACGCCGTACGGCAGCGTCGCCACCACCTCGCCCGGAAAGCTGTCCATGTTCATGTCGTCCAGCAACGCTTCGGCCTCGCGACGCCAGCGGGACCGACCGACAAGGGAGGTCACCATGTCCAAGGGCGATTGCACACGGGCGTGCTGGCCCAGCATGATGTTTTCAACCACCGACAGGTGCGGCATCAGGCGGATGTTCTGGAAACTGCGCGCCAGTCCGCGCCGCACCCGCATCCGCGGTGCAATGTCGGTGATGTCTTCGCCATCGAAGATGACCCGCCCCGCATCGGGCGTGTAGACGCCGGACATCAGGTTGAAGATGGTCGTCTTCCCTGCCCCGTTCGGACCGATCAGCGCCATGCGCGCGCCGCGCGGTACATCAAAGCTGCAATCATCGATCACCTGCACGCCGCCAAATCCTTTGGACAGACCTTTAAGTTGCAAAATCGTGTCGCTCACTGTGCGGCCTCCTTCAGCGGATCGCGGGACTTGCGGCGGAACCGCAGCCGGTCGACCATCGTACGTGTAATGATCCCTTCGGGGCGCAGCGCCATCATGCCCACGGCAAGCACGCCGAGGATGACAAAACGCCAGCTATCATCGGGGGGCGATACATCCGCCGTGGCCCCGAACAGGTTCGCGATGAACTGTTTCGCCGCCGGAAGGAACTCGCGCAGCACTTCGGGCAGCAGCGTGAAAAAGGCCGCGCCCACCAATGGGCCCCACGGGGTCTGCGTACCGCCCAGCAGAACGTACAAAAGCACATAGATCGACACGAGCGCGTTAAAGCTCTGGACTTCGACAAAGCCGAAGCTGAACGCATAGAACGCCCCAGACAGCCCCGCGAGTGCCGCTCCGATGCCAAAGGCCGCGACCTTGACCGACCGGATCGACACGCCCATCAGTTCGGACACCTGTTCGTCGTCATGGATCGCACGCATGCACAGGCCGAACCGCGTTGACATCAGGTAGAACACGAACAGGCACACGATCACGGCAGCGATCGCAGGCGGTTGCCAGTCGACATACCCCGGCACCGACAGGCCCATCGCGCCGCCCAAGGCATCAGTGTTGATGATGACGCCCGCCACCACCTCGGCAAAGGCAAAGGTGGCCAGCACCAGATAGACCCCCTTGGTGCGCAGGATCGGAAAGGCCAGCGCCACCCCGACCAGCCCGCCAATCGCGGTGCCGACCAGCAGCGCCAGAAAAATGGGCAGATCATAGTTCGAGGACACAACCGCCGCCGCATAGGCGCCAAGCGCCTGAAAGCCCGCGCCCCCCAGATTAAGCTGCCCCGACGCCACGGCGAGGAAGATGCCGTAGGCGAAGATGACGTTGATTGCGAGGATCGAGATGATCCCTGCCATATATCCAGACATGTCAGAGTTTCCCCTTGCCGATAGAGTGATGGCCCAAAAGCCCGCTTGGCCGGATGATCAGCATGGCCAGCAGCGCGCCCCAGACGACGACCTGAACCGTGTCCGCGCCGATGAAGTGCACGGTCATAAGCTCAAGGAACCCAACGATCAGACCGCCCAGAACAGCGCCCCAGATCGAGCCCAAGCCACCAATCACCATGCCGGCAATCGCCTTGGCACCCACATCCTCGCCCATCATGGGCGACACCTCGCCGTAGTTGACCGCGAACAACGCCCCCGCTAGCCCGCACAGCAGGCCGGTCAGCATAAAGACGACGGGCACGACGCGCGTTGTATCGACACCCAGCACATTGGCCGCGTCAGGGTTTTCGGCAATCGCCCGCAAGCCGCGCCCGATGCGGGAGCGTTTGAGCAATTGCGTCAGCCCCAGCACGATCAGCACCGTGATCAACAGCGACACAAGCTGGGGCACCCGTATAAAGATGCCGCCGATATGCAGCGTCAGATCCGCATCCGGCCCCTCGAAACGGCGCCCTTCGGTGCCATAGGCGATGCGCACAAGGTTCTCGACGATCAGCAGAAAGCCCAAGGACGACACCAGCGGAATCGCGTGTTCGGTGCTGTCACCGTATTTCGTCTTGAGATAGCGGAAGGTGAACCGCTCGATAATAAGCGACACGACCACCGCCGCCGCAATCCCGATCAGGACCGCAGGTAACCAGTGCATCGGATCGCTAAGACCAAAGGGCAGCCCCCACGCCGACAGCGCCCAGCCCAACATCCCCGCCAGCATGAACAGTGTGGGAATCGTGAAGTTGAGGAAGTTCAGAATACCGATGGTCAGGGTGAAGGCCACCGCCACCGTAACATAGACAGAGCCCAGCATCAGGGCATTTACGACTTGCTGAAGGAAAAGCATCAGAGCTTCACCTTCATTATATTGTACACAAAATGAGCATCACACGCCGAATTTGCCCAGTTTGGCTGCACCGTATTATCTAGCCGCATTTGTGCGCCCTTTTGGGTGCATTCGGATCGAAACACGCCGTTACTGCTTGTTTTGTAGCATCTCATAAGTGCCGTCCCTGTGTTTTTGTCAGTAGTTATCGTTTTTTTCTTGAAGATTTGTCCAAACCTTTTGTACACAATGAAAAGCAACATCGTACCTGTCAAGCGGGCAGTAGGAGGCAAAGCGATAAAATGGTGAATAAAACAGAGCGCGTGCTTATTGCGGGGGCAGGTCCGGTCGGACTGGTGGCAGCCGCCAGCTTGGCCGAGGCAAATATCCCCGTCACAGTCCTCGAACGCAGCACGGATCTGCCGCAGGATCTGCGCGCATCCACCTTCCATCCGCCCACCCTCGACATGCTGGACCGCTTTGGAATCTCTGAACAACTGGTGGCGCGCGGCCTTGTCTGCCCGAACTGGCAATTCCGCGACCGCAGCGAAGGCGTTGTGGCGCATTTCGACCTTGGAATCCTCGCGGACGAAACCAACCACCCCTACCGTTTGCAGTGCGAGCAGTGGAAGCTGACCGAAGCACTGCGCGCACGTCTTGATGAAAGCGATTGCGTCGAACTGGTCTATGGCGTGACCAGCCGCAGCGTGACGCAAGATGGCGACACGATTTCTGTCACTGCCGAACATAAGGACGGCAGCACCGAAGTGTTTTCGGGCCGTTACCTGATTGCCAGCGACGGCGCGCATTCCAACATGCGCAAATCACTCGACATCGACTTCGAAGGGCTGACCATCCCCGAGATTTTCCTGTCCATGTCGACCGAATTCGACTTTGCCAAAGCGATTCCCGATCTGGCCCCCATCGCCTACCTCACCGATCCCGAGGAATGGGCGGTGCTGCTGCGCACCCCGTCCCTGTGGCGCGTGCTGCTGCCGACCGATCCGTCGATGACAGACGAACAGATCAAGGATCCGGCACTGATGGAACAGCGCCTGCAAAAGCTGTGCCCCAAGGACACGCCCTACGATGTGGCCCACGCGACCGCCTACCGCGTCCACCAGCGTGTCGCCAAGGAATACGTGAAAGGCCGCGCCTTCCTTGCGGGCGATTCCGCGCACCTGAACAACCCGCTGGGCGGTATGGGGATGAATGGCGGCGTGCACGATGCCGTCAATCTGGTCGAGAAACTGATCCCCGTCTGGCGCGGCGAGGCCGATCTGGACTCGATGCAGCGCTATGAACGCCAGCGCCGTCAGGTCTGCATCGATACGGTGCAGGAACAGTCCATGCGCAATCGCAAAATGATGGCCGAGAACGACCCCGAGGCCCGCGCGCGCTACCACGACGAATTGCGCGCCATCGTTGCCGATCCGGTCCGCCACAAGGACTTCCTCATGCGTTCGTCGATGCTGCAATCCCTCAGGGATCTTGAACAGATCGCATAACCACGCCCCCCAACGCTCCGGCAGAAAAGGAAAATCAAATGACCGACAGTCTTGGCTACCGTATGAAATTCGGCGTGATCGCCCCCTCCACCAACACTTCTGTACAGCCGGAATTCGATGACATGCGCCCGGTCGGGGTCACGAACCACTTTTCGCGCATCAAGATCCCCGACAATCCGGTGAACAATGACGAGGATTTCAATAACCTTGTCATGGGCATCCGCGAGGCGACGATGGACGCTATCGACACGGTGAAAACCTGTTCCCCCGGTGCCATCGTGATGGGCATGTCCGCCGAGACGTTTTGGGACGGCAAGGAACGTGCCGACATCCTGCAACGCGAGATCGAAGAACGCGCAGGCATGAACGTCGCCATGGGGTCCGACGCCTGCCGTGCCGCCCTGTCGGTCATGGGCGACGTCAAACGCATCGCCGTGATCACCCCCTACATGCCCATCGGGGATGAACAGGTGCACCGCTTTTTCACCGACTGCGGCTATGACGTGGTGACGGTAAAGGGGCTCAAGTGCAAAAGCCCGATGCTGATCGCGCACGAAACCGAACAAACGCTGCGCGACGCGATTATCGAGGTTAACGACCCCTCGGTCGAAGCGATCATCCAAGCCGGTACAAACCTTGCCATGGCGCGCGTCGGGGCGATGGCAGAATTCTGGCTCGACAAGCCGGTCATCGCCATCAACACGGCGACCTACTGGCACGCGCTGCGGATGAACGGGATCGAGGACAAGGTTCAGGGTTTTGGCACCCTTCTGTCGCATCACTAGGGGGCGCACATGGAATACAGATTTGTCCCCCTGTCCGAACGCAAGCCGCTGATATGGCCGGATAACAACCGGTTGGCGGTGATCCTGACCATCAATCTGGAATATTGGGATCCGGTTCAGGACAGCGATAAACCCTACTACCCCGGTGGTCCGGGGATCGTGGGGGGCAATCTGCCGGGCAATGTCTATGACAACCCGAACTTTACGTGGCGCGAATACGGGCACCGAGTCGGCGTCTGGCGCATGTTCGACCTGTTTGACGCCGAGGGTGTGCCTGCCTCGTGCACGATGAACGGCAAAATGGCGCTGGAACGGCGCGAGGTGATCGACGCCGCCGTGAAACGCGGCTGGGAAATCGTGCCGCATAACTATGTGCAGGATGAACTTCTGACCGACTACATGTTCGACGAACAGGCCGAACGTGACGTGATCCGCCGGACGCTTGACGTCTACGAGGACACGATTGGCAAAAAGGCCAAAGGCTGGCTGTCCTCCTCGCTGCGCAGCACGCTCAACACCATCGACATCCTTGCCGACGAGGGGCTGATCTTTACCACCGATCTGCTCAATGACGACCAGCCCTACCTGGTGCAAACCAAGTCCGGCGCGCCGATGGTGTCGATCTCTTACACCTCCGAAGTCAACGATTTCTCGTTTTTGCGGCAGGGGCTTACGGTCGAAACAGGCTACTCGATGTTCAAGGAACAGTTCGACTGGCTTTACGCCGAAAGCGCCACATCCGGCAGGGTGATGAATATCGGCCTGCACCCGCATGTGATCGGCCAGCCCTTCCGCATCAGGGCGCTGCGCGATTTCATCCGTTATGCCAAGGAACACGCCGGTGTGTGGTTTCCAAAACGCGAGGACATCGCAGAGTGGTATCTGCAAAACCACGCAAGCCACATCACGCCGCCGTCAGGAGACCCCAGCCCATGATCATGAAGCCCGCACTGGATGAGACCGCCCTTCTTGCCGAACTGGACAGCGCTGGCATCGACAAGCCTGCCGAGCGCGCATACGAAGGCATCCGGCGCGCCATACTGTCGGGTATGTTGCCGGGCGGGACGCATCTGGGCGAACAGTCACTGGCGCAAATGACTGGCACCAGCCGCACGCCCGTGCGCGAGGCGCTGCGCCGGATCGTCAGCGAAGGGCTGGCGCATGAAGATGGCCGCTCGCGCTTTGTGGCGGAATTTCCCTTCGAAGAAGTCGTGATCGTCTTTGACATCCGCGCCCGTCTGGAAAGCTATGCCGCCCGCCTTGCCGCTGAATCCATCACCGACGATGAGCTAAGCAACCTGTCCCGCATCATCGCGGAAATCGACACCCTGTCGGCCTTGCCCGCAGATCGCGACATGATCCGCTGTTTTGCCGAACTGAACACCGAATTCCATGCCGCCATTATCGCCGCGACCAAGTCGCCGCAGATGCAGAACCTGTCGGCGCGCGCCACCTCGATCCCGCTGGAGATGATCAAGCAATTCGTCTGGTCCCAAGAGGTGAATATCCACCGCTCCAACCAGCAGCACCGCGACATCCTTCTCGCCCTCGAAAACCGCAACCCGATGGCGGCCGAGGCGATCATGTCCGCGCATATCCTGTCCACACGGCCCAATAAACCCAAGCAGAAAACCGGATTCCCTGAATGAACGACCTCCGCAAAGACACCCTTGCCACGCTCCGTCCCGCCACCGGCTATGTGGGCGGCCAGTTCGTCGCCCCGTCCGGCCACGAGATTCCGGTCATCGACCCCGCCGACGGCCAGCAGGTCACCGTGCTGCACGAAAGCGGCGCGGATGAGGTCGACGCAGCTGTTAAGGCTGCCCGCACGGCCTTTCACACGGGCGACTGGGCAAATGCCAGCGTCGCACAGCGGCAAAAGGCGTTGCTGGGCATCCACGATCTGATCCTTGAACATGCCGAGGAACTTGCCGCGCTCGAAACCCTCAACACCGGCATTCCCTATACCCAGACCAAGGGCATGCACGTGCCCCGCGCCGCGCAGAACTTCCGCTTTTTCGCCGAGTTCATCAATCAGGACGGCGGCGAGGTGTTCACGCAGGAACAGGGATATATGTCCTTTGTGACCTATGAACCGATTGGCGTTTGCGCGCTGATTGGCCCGTGGAACATGCCGCTGGGACTGACGGCGATGAAAATGGCGGGTGCGCTGGCCTTCGGGAACACCTGCGTGGTGAAACCGTCCGAGATTACCCCCCTCACCCTTGCCCGCCTGTTCGAACTGATCGACGCCGCCGGCATCCTGCCCAAGGGCGTCATCAACCTTGTGAACGGGCGCGGCCATGTGACGGGCGAGGCGCTGTCCGCCCATAGCGATATCGACATGGTTTCCTTCACCGGCGGCACCACCACGGGCGCGCGCATCCTGTCCGCGCTGGCGCAGGGGATCAAAGGCGGCGCGATGGAACTGGGCGGCAAGTCCCCCTCGATTGTCTTTGAAGATGCAGATTTCGACCGAGCCTTGGATGGCGTCATGCTCGGGTCGTTCATGAATAACGGGCAGATGTGCCTCGCCGGTTCGCGTATCTTTGTACAAGAGAGCATTGCCGAGCGTTTCATCGACGCCTTCACCACCCGCACCAAGGCGCTGCGCATCGGTGATCCGTTCGACCCCGCGACCGAGATCGGGCCGATGATCAACGCCGATCAGGTGGCGCGCGTCATGGGCTATGTCGATAGTGGCCTCAAGGACGGGGCAAGCCTGATCGCAGGCGGCAAGCAGCTGTCCGACCGCGACGGGTTCTACATCGAACCGACCGCTATGCTGGCCGACAACAACGCGATGGCGATCTGTCAGGAAGAGATTTTCGCCCCCTTCGCCACGCTGCAAACCTTTGCCGACGAAGAGGAAGTCACAGACCGCGCCAATGACAGCCTGTTCGGTCTGGTCGGCTATGTCTGGACGGCGGAACTGGAACGCGCGCTGCGCATGTCGCGGCGTCTGGCCACGGGCACGGTGCTGGTCAACACGCCGATCATGCGTGATCTGCGCACCGGCTTTGGCGGGGTACGCCAGTCCGGTCTTGGCCGCGAAGGGGCCAAAGGATCCCGCGCCATGTTCACCGAAATGAAATCGACCATCGTCGCCCTTGAGCAGCCCAAGCTGCCGCGCATGGGCATCCCCCACTGACCCGAACAGAAAGACAGACATCATGAGCCAACATCCATCACTCACGGGCCGCGTTGTTCTGATCACGGGCGCCTCTCGCGGTCTTGGCCGCGAGATGGCACTCGCCCTTGCAGGAACTGGGGCGCGGCTGGCGCTTCTGGGTTCCCAACCATCCGAGGCGCTGGATACACTGGCCGAAGAAATCCCCGACACGATGATCCTGACCGCAGATGTGGGGCGCGCCGGACAGGCCGCCGCCGCTGTGGCCGAGGCCGAGGCGCATTTCGGGCGCATCGACGTGCTGGTGAACAATGCGGGCATCGGCATGCGCCGCATCAGCGAAACCTTCAACACCACGCCGACCAAGTTCTGGGAAACCCCGCCCGCCGCATGGTCCGAGATCATCAGCGCCAATGTGAACGGCCCCTTCCACATGGCCCGCGCCGCCGTGCCGGGGATGGTGGATCGCGGCTTTGGCAAGATCATCAACGTCTCGACCTCGGCGCAGACCATGGTGCGCCGCGGCTATGCGCCCTACGGACCGTCCAAGGCCGCGCTTGACGCCTATTCCCGCGTCTGGGCGCAAGACCTTGAAGGCACCGGCGTTGACGTGAACGTCTACCTTCCGGGCGGTGCGGCAGACACCGATCTGCTTCCCCCCAGCCCCGACAAGAAAGGCGCGGATGGCAACCTGTTGCCTGCCGCGATCATGCGGCGCGGCATCCGCTGGCTTTGTTCGGACGCGTCGAACGGGATCAGCGGCGGGCGGTTCATTGCGCGGCTCTGGGACGAGGCGCTGCCCGATGACGAGGCCGCGAAGGCTGCGCGCGATGACCGCAACGAAGTACCACGGATCCTCTGACATGCTCACCCTCGGCAAGGCCACAATCGCAAAGATCACGGATATGGACCCTTTCGTCCTGCCCGCGTCCCTGTTGCTGCCGGGCCGTGACCTTTCAGAACTGCGCGCAGAGGCAGGCAGCCTAGAACCGCTGCACGTGGACTTTGCGGCAGATACTTTGCTGCTGGGGCTGCATTCGTTTCTGGTGCGCAGCGGCGGGCTGACCATTCTGATCGACAGTTGCGTGGGCGAACACAAGGAACGCCCCCGTCGTGCCGACTGGCACCAGCGCAGCGCCACCGGATATCTGGCACGGCTGGCCCAGCACGGGGTTACACCCGACGATGTCGATGTGGTCATGTGCACCCACCTGCACGCGGACCATGTCGGCTGGAACACGCGGCTTGATAACGGGCATTGGGTGCCGACCTTTCCCAAGGCGCGCTATCTTGTCGGGGCGGGCGAACTGGCGCACTGGCTGGCCGAGGAAGAAACCCATCCCGGCCAACACAACCACGGGGCCTTTACCGACTCTGTCCTGCCGCTGATCGAGGCGGGCCAGATCGAAGAAGTGTCAGACGGTTTTTCGCTCTCGTCCGGTTTGGACATTTTTGCCTGTGCGGGCCATTCCCCCGGTCAGATCGGGCTGGACCTAGATGGCGGTCCGGCGGGGCGCGCGCGCTTCTGCGGTGATGCATTGCATTCGCCGGTGCATGTGTTCCGCCCCGACTGGTCCACCGCCTTTTGCCATGATGCGGCAGAGGCCGCGCAGACCCGCACGCGCCTGTTGAATGAGGCGGCTGGCGATGGCGCGCTGTTGATGCCCGCACATCTGCGCGGCGCGATGGCCATGCAGATCCGCGCAGACGCATCCGCGCCTGCCGGTTTCAGACCGGAATACCTGTGATCGGGGTCTGTGGATCAGTCCGCCGCAGGGCGACGCCGCACTCGCGTGCGATAGACCATCTGTTCCGCAGGGTGCCAGTTCACCGACACAATCAGCACACCGCGCGTGGTCAGATAGCGACGCGACAGTTGCAGCGCCTGCGCACCGGACTTGAGGCCAATGGCCCGCGCCATCTCGGCAGGCATCGGCACGGAACGCACCTCTTGCTGGGCCTCGATGATCGTCTCGCCCGACTTGCGTTCCAGCAGGTCAAAGAATGGCCCGTTCTGTTCGGAAAACTCCGGCACCAGCGGCGCAAACCGTTCCGGCACATAGCTTTGGATATAACACAAGGGACGCCCGCCCGGCGCGGTCCAGCGCACGCAATCCACGCGGATCCAGCGTTCGCCCGCCTTGACCGACCCTTCGTCCCCGCCCAGCAGACGCGCCAGATCGGCGTCCAGCACCACGGGCGTTTCGTTCAGGATGACAAGGTAGGTATCGACCGCGATCTGGAAAAGCTCTTGCAGGGACTCGAAACTTTGCCCGTAGCCCGCCAGCGGGTTGACCGACACAACGCGTGTGCCCATGCCCTGCCGCCGCTCGACATAGCCCTCTTGGGACAGGTTGCGCAGCGCCGCCCGCACCGTAAAGCGCGAGGTCGCGAACTCTGCCGAAAGCTCCATTTCCGTGGGCATCAACGTTCCGACCGGATACTTTCCGTCCGCAATCCGCGCCTGCAACTCGGTCTGGATGCGGGCATATCGCGGGGCCACCTGACCCTCGGACGGCACGTCGCTGTCTTTCGTCATGTCTTGCCCCGGTCCTGCAAGGTTTCATCGGAAAAAGCACATGTCCCCTCAGGATTTAAATGTCCAGCCAATTCGCCACCGTTTTTGTGTCCGCACCCGCCAAACAATGGCCGGTTGCACCCGCACACCGTTTTCCACCTCCCCTCAACCGAAAGGTATAATACAAATGAAATTTAACCACCTTATCGCCGCCGCAGGCAGCGCGCTTGCCTTGTCGGCAGGCACGGCATTGGCCGATTGCAGTAGCGGAGAAACCGGCCTGATCGCCTTTGAAATCGATCGGCACACGGTGCTTGGCTATGTGCCCGAAGGGGCGGCGGCAGATACGCCGATGCCCATGGTTCTGAACCTGCACCCCAGCGGTGGCACCGGCCTGCGCACGCTGAACGACGCGCGCGACATCGCCGAGAAAGAAGGGTTCATCATGATCGCCCCCACCGGCGCGGTTGGCCCGATCTTTTCCGGCATGACATGGAACGTGCCCGGTGTTCCGACCTTCGGCATGGGGAACTACCCGCCCGAAGACACCCGTGACGAGGTCGCCTTTCTGGACGCGGTGATCGAAAAAGCCAAGGAAGTCGCCTGTATCGATGAAAACCGCATCTATGCCGTGGGCTATTCCGGCGGCGCGCGGATGGCCTCGCGGCTGGCATGTGACCTCGGGGACAAGTTGGCAGCAGTTGCCCCTATCGCGGGCATCCGGTTCTCGCTGGAATCCGACAAAGAGTTCGATCTGCCCAATGCGATTTCCTGCATCCCGCCGCGCCCTGTGCCGGTGATGGCGCTGCACGGCTATTGGGATCCGACCAACCCGTGGCACGACACCGCCCTCGGCGAAACGCCGTTCAACAAGGCCGACGGGTCGGGCAAGGTCATGTCCCCCGCCCCCGCTCCCGGCACCTCGTGGGCCTATTCGGGGCAAGAGGCGCTGGAACGCTGGGTCGAACATAACGGCTGCGATCCCGAACCCAAGATCACCGACGTGACCGAGGATGTGGAACGCCACGACTACCAGAACTGCGACGGCGACGTGAGCCTGATGTTCTTTGAGGAAGTCGGCCATGCAGTGCCCGGATATGACGCGCCATGGGCCCCCGGTCAGGCGACCAGCACGCTCAACGGCTATCAGGTCGCGTGGGACATGATGAAGGGCTATGCGCTCAACGATTGACCTGTTGCACCGGCGGCGCAGGTCGCCGGTGCGCTTTGTGACGACATGTCCTCACAGCTTTGTGCAAAATTGGTATGGACAAATATTTTTCGACCTGCCATCCCTCGGCCAAACAAGGAAAAATCCATGAACTCCCGTCCTGCCTCCAGCTATTCGCACCGCGCGCGCCTTGGACTGATCGTGCCGCCGACGAACAGCGTGAACGAGGCCGAATGGCAGCAGATGATGCCCGAGGGCGTGACTTTTCACAGCCACCGGATGAAGCTGCACGCCGCCGGTGATGCCTCGATGATGCCCGACTTGCTCGGCGCGATCGCATTGCTGGGGCAGGTTAATCCGGATGCCATTGCATACGCTTGCACCGCTGGGTCAATGACCACCCCCTCGTCCCAGATGCCCGACACCGCGTCAGAGCACTCGGGCCAGAAGGTTTTGACCACATCGCACGCCCTCATCCTTGCGCTGCGCGCTGTCGGGGCCACGCGGATTTCGGTGGCGACCCCTTATGCCGACGCGCTGAACGATCACGAGGTCGCCTTCCTTGCCGCCCACGGTATCGACACGCTTGCCATCGCAGGCCTTGGTATTGGCGCGGGTGGCCCGCATGAATATGTGCGCATCGCCCAGACGTCGCTTGCCGATGTGCGCGCCCACGCGCTTGCGACCTTCGATCCCGCCAGCGACGCGCTGCTGCTGGCCTGCACCGATTTTCCAACGCTGCCCCTGATCGCCGAGCTTGAAGCCGAGCTTGGCGTGCCGGTCATCTCTTCCAACACCGCCACGCTGTGGGCGATGCTGCGCGCCTGTGGCGTGACAGACACCGTTCATGGCGGCGGTCAACTCTTTGCCGCCTGAAAGCGGCTTAACACCACATCTGAAAGGACTATCCCATGCCCGATCCAAGTTTGCGCCAAGCCATCAAGAACGGCGAATTCATCCTCGCCCCCGGTGTGTTCGAGGCGATTTCGGCCCTGCTGGCCGACCGTGAAGGGTTCAAGGCGCTTTATGTCACCGGCTATGGCACCGTCGCCTCGGCGCTTGGTCTGCCGGATGCGGGTCTTGCCACCTATTCCGACATGCTGGGCCGCATCGCGACCATCTGCGAACGCACTAAAACGCCTGTCATCGCGGATGCGGACACAGGCTATGGCGGGTTGCTGAACGTAGCACACACTGTGCGCGGCTATGAGGATGCGGGCGTGAGCGCGATCCAGATGGAAGATCAGGAATTTCCCAAAAAATGCGGCCACACGCCGAACCGCCGTGTCATCCCGCTGGATGATATGCTGCGCAAGATCGAAGTGGCGGCAGATGCACGGCGCAGCGACGATTTCCTGATCATCGCCCGCACCGACAGCCGCACGGGCCACGGCCTTGACGAGGCCATCGCGCGCGGCAAGGCATTCGCCAAGGCCGGTGCCGACGTGGTGTTCGTCGAAAGCCCCGAAAGCGAAGACGAGATGAAGCGTATCTGCGACGAGATCGACGCCCCACTGTTCGCCAATATGGTCAACGGGGGCCGCACGCCGCTCTTGTCCGCCGAACGCCTTGCCGAACTGGGTTTCTCCATCGGTATCCACCCTGCCCTTGGCTTCCTTGCCATGGGCGCGGCGCTGCAAAAGGCCTATGCCGACCTCAAGACAAATGGCGAAACGACCGATGCCATCGACCTCTATGACTTCGGCAAGTTCAACGAACTGGTCGGCTTCCCCGAGGTTTGGGAATTCGAAAAGAAATACGCGCAAGTCTGAAAGGCACGCCATGTCCAGTGATCTTCAAGCCAACTATGCCAAGGCGTATTCCAACAAATCCGGCTATGGCAAAAATCCGGTTCTGGTGATGGTCGATTTTGCCCATGCCTATTACGACCCCGACAACATCCTGTTTGCCGGCGTTGATGACGCGCTGGCGTCGGCCTTGCGGGTGCGCGAGGCCGCCCACGCGGCGGGCGTGC
This sequence comes from Tateyamaria sp. 7Alg 36, assembly GCF_059882455.1. Classification (NCBI taxonomy): domain Bacteria; kingdom Pseudomonadati; phylum Pseudomonadota; class Alphaproteobacteria; order Rhodobacterales; family Roseobacteraceae; genus Tateyamaria; species Tateyamaria sp. 7Alg 36. Next base: position 966,191 of record NZ_CM187613.1, read on the forward strand.
CGGTGATCCTGACCGAGGTGCGCTATCAACGCGGGCTGGATGGCAAGGACGGGGGGCGGTTCTTTGAAAAGGCCCTGCCCCTCAAGGCGTTCATGGAAGGCGAGCGTACCAGCCAGTTTGCCGACGGGCTGGTCCCGCGCGAGGACGAGCTGATTATTACCAAGCAATACCCGTCCGCCTTCTTTGGCACCTCGCTGGCGTCGACCTTGACGGCAGCGGGCCATGACAGCGTGATCCTGACCGGCCTCACCACATCGGGCTGTGTGCGCGCAAGCTGCGTGGATTCCATGTCGCACGGGTTCAAAACGGTTGTGGTCGCGGACGCCTGTGGTGATCGCCACGAAGGTCCGCACGAGGCAAACCTGTTCGACATGAACGCGAAATATGCCGACGTCGTGTCCGAGGGCGAGATCCTCGCCTATCTGCAAAGCCTGTCGGACGGGGCCGCCGCGGAATGAGCGGTCGCCACATCGCATTGCTGGGCGGCGCAGGCGGGATCGGGCGTGTTCTGGCCGACGAGTTGTCGGGCAATGGTGACACTGTCACCGTGCTGGACCTGCCCGCATCGCTGGACCGCCACGGCATTGCGGGGATCGACATCGACGTGACCGACGAGGCGTCGGTCGCTGCGGCCTTTGGCAAGATCGACGGCCCGCTGGACGGGTTTGTCAATCTTGCAGGCTATAACGCCGCCCTGACCGCGCTGGCGGATATGGAAAGCAGCTATTTCGATGAAGTGATCCAAGCCAACCTGCGCGGCGCGTTCCTTGCGGGCCGTGCGGCGGCACCTTTGCTGGCCGATGCGCCTGCGGGGGCGATGGTGAATGTCGCCTCGGGCCTCGCCAGCAATGTGCGCCCCGGCTATGGCGCTTATGCTGCCAGCAAGGCCGCTGTCATTGCGATGACCAAAACCTTTGCGCTGGAGCTGGCACCCAAGGTGCGGGTCAATGCCGTCGCACCCGGTCTGGTCGACACCGCCTTTCTGCGCGGCGGCACCGGCCGGTCCGAGGAAAGCAGCCAGAGCATTGTTGATCTGGACGCCTATCGCGCGATCACCCCGCTGGACCGCATCGCCCAGCCCAGCGACGTCACAGGGCCGATCCGCTTTTTGCTGGGTCCGGACAGCAGTTTCATGACCGGACAGGTGCTGTGGATCAACGGCGGCGGCTACATGCCCTAGGGGCTGCGCCAACCAAACGCCTCTATCCCTGCACCTCGCGCCCGCCCGTGGGCAGGGACAGCGCCTTGAGCGATTGCACAAACAGATCGACAAAGGGGTTCAACCCGTCCACGCGCCATGCCGCGACCAGCGAGATCGCCTCGGGCAGTTCTTCGAGCGGGCGGATGACCAGCCCGTCAATCGGTTCGTGCTCTACCCAGCGGGGCACGATGCCGATCCCCAGCCCTGCGGCCACCAAAACCGTCACCGCCTTGGTATGCCCCACCCGCTGGATGATCTGCGGGGTAAAGCCAGCGGCGCGGCAATGCTGGAAAACGATGTCCTGATAGCCGATGCCGCGAATATCGCTGAATCCGATGAATTTTTCATCCTTTAGATCGCGCACACGCAACTGTTTGCGGCTCGCAAGGGGCGAGCTTGCGGGCAACACCACGGCAAATCCTTCGCGGTGCACTTCAAGGGTCTGCAAGCCGCTCATGCTGCGCGGCGGGCGGATAAAGGCGACGTCGATCTTGCGATCGGCAAGCAGCGGCAACTGTTCCTCGGTTGTGTGGAACCGCATGTCGAAACGCAGCGCGGGCGCGCGTTCCGACAAGGCCCGCAGCGCGTCCGGCAGCACCGAATAGATTGCGGATGACATCGCCCCGATGCGCAGATACCCCGCATTCAGCCCGCCAACCGTGCGCGCCTGATCAATCGCCGCCTCGAACCCGACCAGCGCCTCGCCCGATTTTGCAAACAGCGCCCGACCTGCGGGGGTCAGCGTCACCGTTCGGGTCGTCCGGTCGAACAGACGCACGCCAATGCGTTCTTCCAATTGACGAATCTGGTGGGACAGCGGCGCCTGACTGACGCCTAAAATTTCAGCGGCGCGGCCAAAGTGAAGCTCCTGCGCGACCCGCATGAAATAGCGCAAGTGACGGATTTCTATGCCTTTCATCTCATTATTCCTTAAAAGAGAATAATATATACTATTCATATATTGGACTTGATTCCGCAAGACTGTCCTTCTGAACGCACCAACAGGAAATCCGATATGCCCAAAAAAGAACCAATAGACCTCTTCTTGCCGGTGCGATGGATCGTCTCGGCCATGCTTGTCACCGTGGTGACAGTGACCCTTCTGCAAATCGTCATGCGCTATGCATTCAACGCGCCCTTGATCTGGAGCGAGGAGTTCGTCCGGCTGGTCATCGTGTGGATCACATTCATCGGCGCATCTGTCGTCTGCTATGACGGGCGCCACCTGAACGTCGAGGTGTTCTTCAAGGCCGCGCCGGCACCGGTGCGCGCCGGACTGCGGGTGTTCAACGCCTTGGTGTCGCTCGCGTTTCTGGCAGTGCTGGGCTGGCATTCCCTGACATTGGTCATGATCGACATGATGCAGGACATGTCCGCCCTGCCCCTCAAGATCGGCCATATACGGCTGGCCGCGACCGTGGGCTGTCTGCTCATGTTCCTTGGCATCCTTGCACGCATTTTCTACCGCCGCCCCGGTCTTAGCCGGATTGATCCGACCACTGTCGAAAACGACGCGATGTAAGGCGAAACCATGCTCACACTACTTATCATTCTGCTGTTGCTGGTCCTTTTGTGCGCAGGCTTGCCACTGGTGTTCGCAATCGGCACGTCCTCGATGGTCTACTTCTACTTCTCGGACATCAATCTGGCGCTGCTGTCGCAACGCATGACCTCTTCGGTCGACTCCTTCCTGATCCTTGCGATCCCGTTCTTCTTTCTTGCAGGCGAGTTGATGAATGCCTGCAAACTGACCGACCGGATCATCAATCTGGCCAAGGTCTGCGTCGGTCACATCCATGGCGGTCTGGCACAGGTGAACATCTTTGCCTCGCTGATCTTCTCGGGCATGTCCGGTTCGCCCACTGCGGATACAACCGCGCTTGGTTCGGTCCTGATCCCCGCGATGAAGCGTGAAGGCTATCCCGCGCCGTTCTCGGCAGCTGTTACCGTGGCGTCGTCCATGGTCGGGCCGATGGTGCCGCCTTCGGTGTCGCTGGTGATCTATGGCACGCTTGCGAATGTGTCGGTGGGCCGTCTGCTGCTGGCAGGGATCGTGCCGGGGCTGGTGATCATCGCCACGCAGATGATCTTTACCTACCTCTACGCCCGCTTTGCCAAGCTGCCCCGTTACGAACGCGCCACCTTCCCCGAGGTCCGCGTCGCCGTCAAAGAAGGCATGGCTGCGCTGATGTTCCCCGTGATCATCGTGGGTGGCATCCTGCTGGGCATCTTCTCGCCCACCGAAGCCGCTGCTGTGGCGGTGTTCTACGCGCTCTGCCTTGGCTTTATCTACAAGAACGTCGGGCTGCGCGACATCATGGGCGCGGTGAACAAGACCGCCCTCGGATCGGCGCGCATCCTGTCGATCATCGCGGTTGCCTCGGCCTTTTCGTGGATCATGGTGCGTGAAGGCGTGCCACTGGCCATCGCCGGTTCCATCTCGACCATCTCTGATGATCCGCTGATCGCGCTGTTCCTGATCGTGCTGATGCTGCTGGGTGTGGGCCTGCTGATGGTCGCGTCGTCCGCCGAAATCGTGCTGACGCCGATCCTCGTGCCGGTGATCCTGCAATTCGGCGTCGATCCGGTGCATTTCGGGGTGCTTATGGTGTTCGTGCTGATCATCGGCGGTGCAACCCCGCCTGTGGGGGTGCTGCTGTTCATCGCGCAGGACATCGCCAAGATCAGCCACCTGCAAATGGTGCGCGCCATGATCCCCTTCTACATCCCGCTATTCGGCGCGGTCATCCTTCTGGTCTGCTTTCCGCAAATCAGCCTTTTCCTTCCTAACCTCGTTTTCGGTCAATGAGCCGAACGGAGACCCTAATGACATCTGCACATAAAAACCTTCTTGAAAACATGACCTTCGAGGAGTTCGACACCTGGACCAAAGCCGAAGACAAACCGGTGGTGATGATCCCGCTCGGCTCGCAAGAAATCCAAGGACCGATGGTGCCGATGGGGGATTTCATGCTGACCCGCGAAGTCGCGGCAGAGGTCGCGCTGGCCTCTGGCGCGGTGGCGGCACCGACACTGCCCTTCGGCTATGCCGAGTATTTCCGCACCGTTCCCGGAGGCATCGCGCTGTCGGCGGACGCGTTCCGCGCCACTTTGCGCGACATCCTCGACAACTTTCTGGACCACGGCTACACGCGGATCGTCATCCTGAACGGGCACAGCGGCAACTACCCCCTTGTCGATCAGGTGATCCGCGATGTGCGCAAGCGCCACGGCGTGCTGGTGCCCTGCATCAACCTGTGGCGGTCCGTACCGGACGCTTTGTGGAGCGAAATCCACGGCAGTTTCGGCAAAAAGGCCTTTTCACATGGCGGCGATCCCGTCACCTCGGTCTACATGCACTACTTCCCCCAACTGACCCACGAAGACCGCGCCAAACTGCCGGAACCTGCGGGTGAACTGGCTGGCCTGCCGGTCATGGGCCTGTCGGGGGTGAAATTTCAGGACATCGAAATTGGGATGCCGGTCAACGTGGATGACCGGTGCCCTGACGGGATCGTGGCTGGCGATCCCGCACGCTCTTCCTCGGACAAGGGTAAACGGATCGCAGAGCACCTCGTGGCGTTCTGCACCGACTTCATCGCCCACTTCCGCCAGAGCGATCCAACCATTCCATCCATGCAAAAAACAGGGAAATAAACACATGAAAAAGCTTACAATCGCCGCCATTCTTCTGGCGGGCACAACACTGGGCGCACAAGCCGACGAAATCCGCTATGCCACTTGGGCCCAACCGGGCGAGGCACCCTATGCAGGGGCCAAAAAGTTCAAGGAAGTGGTCGAGGCGAATTCCGACCACACTGTCACCATCTTCCCCGGTGACCAGCTTGGCAAACCCAAGGAAGTCTATTCGCAGATGGCGCTCGGTTCGACGCAGATCCTCGCCTCTGGCGATCCAGGGTTGAAAGAGATCGAATACCTCGCCCTGCCCTATCTGATGAGCGAAGTCGGCGACTACAAGGAAGTGCTGGAAACCGAGTTCGGCCTTGAATGGAACGCCCGCCTTGTTGACGAACGCATGGTCCGCATCCTCGGCTTCATGCCGCGCAGCCCGCGCCAGATCAGCGCCAACAAGGTCATCAACACCATCGACGACCTGCAAGGCCTCAAGCTGCGCGCACCTGAACGGGACTACTATGTGAAATCCCTGTCCGCCCTTGGCGCGAACCCCACGCCCATGTCCTTTGCCGAGGTTTATACCGCCCTGCAAACCGGCATTGTGGACGGTCAGGAAAACCCGATCGAAACGATCTATGCCCAGAAATTCTATGAGGTGCAGAAAGGCGTGGCGATGGTCGACTACATCATCAAACCCGCCTACGTGACCATCTCTGACAGCTTCTGGCAGAGCCTGTCGGACGAAGACAAGGCGCTGATGGTTGCCGCGAACGAAGCCTCCACTCAGGTCATCTCGGAACTGCTGCCACAGGAACAAGAGAAGATCCTTGCCGAGATGGAAGCCGCAGGCGTGACCGTCACCTTCCCGGACAAGGCCCCGTTCATCGAAGCGACCCAAGCGGTGCGCGACGAACTCGGCACCAAAGTCTGGGGCGAGGACATCTACAAACAGATCGTCGAGATCGGCAGCAAATAAGCCAGCCCGCTCGTATCAAAACCAACTCCCCCTTCGGCCACGCGCCGAGGGGCGGACATTTACTGACCGAGGACCCTCATGTCGCACGCCACTACCGTCGTTTCGCAGATTGATGCTGTGACCGCCGAAATCACCGAAGACCTGATCCGCATCCGTCGCTGGATGCACGAGAACCCCGAGCTTGGGTTCGAAGAGGTCAAAACCTCGGCGATGATCAAGGAAGAACTGGACAAGTTCGGCGTCACGTGGCGCGGCGGCTTTGGCAAGACCGGCATTTGCGCCACGATTGGCGATGGCAGCGGCCCTGTGATCGCCCTGCGCGGCGACTTTGACGCGCTGCCGATCCATGAAACCGGCACGCCGGATTATGTCTCCAAAACGCCGGGCAAGATGCACGCCTGCGGCCATGACGCCCACACTGCGATCCTGTTGGGGGTGGTGCGGGTTCTGGCGCGGCTTGATGCGCTACCGGGCAAGGCGATGTTCATCTTCCAGCCCGCCGAAGAAGGTCTTGGCGGCGCGCGTGCGATGCTGTCCGACGGGCTGTTCGAACATTGCGACCCCGACATCATTCTGGGCTATCACAACTGGCCGCTGATCCCCGCTGGCACCATCGGTTTCCACCCGCAAACCGCCTTTGCCTCGACCGACCCGTTCGACATCGAAGTGCGCGGCAAATCCGGCCACGGCGCGCACCCCCACCTGACCAAAGACCCGATTGTCGCCGCCGCCGCCCTTGTCAGCGGCTTGCAAACCATCGTCAGCCGCCAGATCGCGCCCCTGTCGGCGGCCGTGCTGTCCATCGGTCGCATCGAAGGCGGCACCGCCCGCAACCAGATCCCCGACGCCGTGACCTTAGAGGGCACCACGCGCAGTCAGGACCCCAGCGTGCGCGACCAGATCCGCGAGGCGATCAAACAGCAATGCGCCGGTATCGCCAGTCAGTTCGGGGTCGAGATAACGCCCACATTCCTCACCGGCGTTCCGGCGGTGGTGAACAACCGCGACATCCTTGATCCGGTGCTGGATGCCACCCGCGAGATCATCGGCGACGGAAACGTGATCGAACTACCCCAAGGATCCATGGGCAGCGAGGATTTCGCCGAGTTTTCAACCCGCAAGCCCGCCGCACACCTGCGCATCGGCTCCAAGCTGGAGGGGCACGAAACCATGCTCCACCGCAGCGATTTCAATCTGGACGAGGCCTGCATCCCCACCGCGGTACGCGCCCTCAGCCTTGCCATGATACGGCTGATGGACGGCTAACTCCGCCCCCGGCCCCTTTGACAACGCGCTGCTCCCCTCCACCACTCACTGCGCGTTGGGGACATCGGTGGCCCGCCTTACCGGCGCCACCGATGTCCTTCTTTTTTTTGGGGGGGGGAACCATCCTATCGCTCGCGAACTATTTGCCCTGCGCGGCTCGCGTATAGGCTGTCAGCGGCGTATGTAGTCAGGTGAACTCGCCACGATTCAAGAACTTGCGACGGCCTTGATCTGGCCGAGTGTCGCCGAGTGCGAAGGGCAGGTGGAAAGAGACGGGGGCATTCAGAGGCCGATCGCGCGTTGCAGGCCAGTGTTCGATGGACGAATGGTTTCTGCAAACCCTGTTGCGCCCAGCCTTGGATGATGTGGATTAAAACGAGAATACTGAGATGCCCCTAATTTCTGAGATGAGCCTAGATTTTGTAGACGCATTGCCCCCTCACTTCGAGGCTAAGAGGCCGACATGGGGACAAGTAATTACAGCGATGAGGTCAAGCGCGATGCAGTGAATCAGATCACGGTGCGTGGGTATCAGGTGCGGAAGGTTTCCCGAAGTTTGGGCGTGAGCACCCATTCTCTTTACAAATGGTTGAAACTGTTCGCGGAGTTCGTTCCAAAGCCCGGCATGGACCATGAAGCCGAGAACCGGCGCTTAAAGAGCGAGCGGGCCAAGATGACCGAGGAGCGCGATATCTTAAAAAGGGCGGCCGCGTACCTCGCGCACATTGCAAAGTGTAGTGCGCGTTCATCAGCGCGCACCGCGAGCAGTTTCCGGTTCGGGCCATGTGGCGAGTGCTGCAGGTCCGATTTTTCGTTTTTTGTTCATGGTTTCAGGTACCTCTAAGCCACCGTGTGCGTTGCTTGCCGACAGACAAGCTCGGCAGGTTCGGCTCGATCATCTTGCGCCTCACTTTTCGGTCCAAGGTGCGAGCGTTCTGGCCTAAAAATCATTGGTGACGGCCAGTTCCCCGATCTTGGTGTGAAGATCTTTCACCTATTCCTCATGCACTTCCGGCATTCTCCGGCTTGCTAGCGCAAAAAACACCCGACGCACCTTTCAGCAAAGCCCGTTTCCATTGTCGATCATCGTCGGATGTACACCAAACCGATTTGCCAACTCGCTGACCGCCGTCTCGCCCTCCAGCGCTCCCGATGAGATCTTGGCCTTGAACTCTGGGTGATTTTGTCTCCGTTTCGACTTCGTCGATCTCCTTCTTGGTGAAGATCATCAGACAGCGAATCGCAGCTTACGTTAGCGCCCGAATTTTTTTTGGGGGGGGGGTAGCTTAAAAGCCCCCTTGATGCCGGACGTTTAAGAATACATTTACCGATTATTAACCCTGAGACGTTTTGGTCAAGACTAAACCAAAGCAGGGATTCACAAATGCACGACCACGACTGGATTGTTGAAGTTTGTCAGGACTTGAAGGCCTATGCACGGAAACACCGTTTGGCGCATTTAGAAAGTAAGCTTGATGACGCTATAAGTGCAGCTCGCCATAACATACTTTTGCAGTCTTCGATTGCAAACGAACAGAAATTTACTGACTGCGCTATACTAGGGCGCTCGGTTTTTCTATGCAAACGTGCAAACGAGGACAGAGATGATACCGGACAGAATAGTCCGTTTTTTACCCAATAATAATCGACGGCCAAGTCGGTGCCGTCGCGGTGACCCTGACCTGCGCCCCACTTTCCCTCCGGGATTAAGCGGAGTCCTTGGGTTTAAATCCTTAGCGCTAAGCCGCCATCTCGTCCGTTGTCTTTCTCTGCAAAAATTTTAGCGGTCTCAGGCTGCCCAATGCTGAATGTGGTCTGCACCAGTTGTAACCCTCCTGCCATTCTTCAAGTCTGTCGCGGGCATCGCCCAATGTTTCAAACAGCGTTTCAATGAGGGATTCGTCTCGCAGTTTTCCGTTGAAGCTTTCAATGAAGCCTTTCTGCTGGGGCTTTCCAGGCGCAATGTAATGCCATTCAATGCCGGTTTCTTGAACCCAATCAAGGATCGCCATGCTGGTGAACTGAGTGCCGTTGTCCGACACGATAGCCTTCGGCATGCCGCATTCAGTGATGATCTGGTTCAGTTCGCACGCAAGGCGCTGGCCAGATAGCGACGTGTCAGCCACCAAAACAAAGTTCTCACGACTGAAATCATCACCGACTGCCAAGATGCGAGACCTGCGCCCGTCTGCCAGTGTATTTGACACGAAATCTAAGCTCCAGCGTTAGTGTAGGCAATCCGGCAGCACCATTGGCTTCTTTGTTTCCAAAGCACGCTTTCTGACACCTCAACGGCGCACCTGAAGCTTCTCTTCGGTATAAACACGCCTCAACTTCTCGTGGATCACCGTAAATCCTTCCCCCGGCAATCATCACATGGACACTACGTTAGCCAAACCGCCGCCGTTCTCTGGATACCCGTTTGGTCGCATCCCGCAACTCAATGTCATCGCCTCAGCTCGTCAGGTATCGCACCGATGACCGAACAACTTGCAGCGCATCGCACGCCCGTCGCTGGCCGACCTGATGGACCTCCAACAAATGCGCCACCGATTTCCGCTTCTCGGCGGGCGTCACAGTTTTTTTTAAAATAACGGCTCGGAGCATGCCGTTGTCGAGCATCTGTTCGGCCAACAGCTTCTTCAGCTTGCCGTTCTCGTCCTCTAACGCCCGTACTCGCTTCGCATCAGAAAGCTCCATTCCGCCATACTTCAATTTGTATTTGTAGAAAGTCGCAGCGCTGATCCCATGCTGCCGACACACATCGGCGGTCTTCTCGCCAGCTTCCTGTACTTTGGTCATCGCAACGATCTACTCGTCTGTGAACCGTGCCTTCATTCATCCGTCCTTTTAATGGGCGGACTCTGCACAAATCCGGAGGATTCTTAGGGGCTCAGGTCAACGGCACGAAAGCAAGACAGGTCCACTTCTTGGCTCCAAAATTATCAGGCAAAGCGTCTACAACTCTAGGAGCATCTCAGTTCACCGATTTTGATGTGTTGCGTTGCCTCCGAAGTCACCGTTCGGTGGCAGAAGAGATCTTTAACCTCCATCCTGCAAATTTTTGCACACAACAACGAGGACGGAGACTATGATCTATTTTCTGCATAGTGAAGCGTTGGCATCTGAACCAATCTTAGCGCATTCGATGTTCCAAGACCGTGGAGCGCGGTTCGACTCGCATCTCGGTTGGGACGTCATGGTCGACGACGAGCGAGGCAAACATGATTCGCTCAACCCACTGTATGTGATTGTTGCAAACGAGCATGGCCGACACGAAGCATCAATGCGTCTGCTCCCGCTAACAGGCCAAACTATGGTCAAAGACTATTTCCCGAACCTGCTTAACGGCATGCCCATCGAAAATCCTCTTGTTTGGGAGTGTACCCGCTTTTGTACGTCGCCAAATGCTCGACCATACTCGGCGACCAAATTAATGGCGGCTGGTGGCAAGGTTATGCAGGAGATTTGCATTGATTATTTTGTCGGCGTCTTCGACCGGAGAATGATGCCAGTGTATCGCTTGAACGGCGCCGTTCCGAATGTGCTGAGGTGGTCCCAAGGCGAAACCAACAAAGTCGAGGTAGGACTGTGGAAGTACTGTTTCGACAACTACGCGCGTTTGTTGGATAGCTGCGGATTATCTGCAATCGAGATGGAACTATTTTTTGCAAACTCTGCTTTATGCGACACTTAATTTTTGGAAAGCGATGCACTCGGGGCTCAATATCGGGTTGGGCGGCAGAACTTAGGAACAGGCCTAATTGTCGTCCTATAGCCCATAGATAGCGATTTCAGCGAGAGCAATGGCTGAGTAGAAGACCTTGGGACAGCTATCGTAGCGGGTTGCTAACCGGTACCAGTCCTTGAACCTACCGAACATGATCTCGACGCGGTTGCGGCGTTTGTAGCGGCGCTTGTAATATTTGATGGGGATCTCGCGTTGTTTTCGGCCAGGGAGGCAGGCGCGTATCCCCTTGTCTTCCAACGCTTTCCTGAACGAACCGGAGTCATATCCGCGATCTCCGAGTAACCAAACGACGTTCGGCGGGCTGGTGAGCAGCGCCTTCGCCCCAATGTATCGCTCACTAGTCCTGCAGAGAGAAAGAAGTTGCTCGGACGCCCCTGACTGTAGCTTATGGCATACAGCTTCGGATTAAGTAGGCTCTTGGTGCGACCGATCAGGCGGTAATACCCCCATTTTTGCTCAGGTTTGGTCTTAGGATAATCCCACCGATCTTAAGGGGATGCGGAAATATAATTTTCTCGGCAAAATGAACGAGGAGATTTCGATAGAGGAGACACGAATCACAGAAGCCCAGATCATGGTTGTGCTGCGCCAGATGGGGGCGGTGTGCCTGCCGCCAACCTGTGGAGCGAGCAAGGGAAGAGCAGCGCCACGCTTTACAAGTGGCGGGCGAATCCTGGCGGCATGGACGCCAGACTCATCAGTGAAGTGAAGGCGATGGCCGAGGAGAACCGGCGCCTGAAGCGCATGTACGCTGACGTCAGCATGAAGAACGACCTGCCGAAAGAGGCGCAAGGAAAAAATGATCCGGCCGGCTCAATGCCGAGAGTTGCCCGTAAAAGCGGTGGCGATGAACGACGTGCACATTGCGCTGGCATGCCGAGTATTCGATGTTAGTGAGACGCGGTATCGGTACAGCCCGAAGCTGGACGGGGAGAACGAGCAAATCGCCGAGCTGCTCCTAGGCCTAACGGCTGCAAGGAAAACTTGGGGCTTTGACCTGTATTTACAGTTTCTGCGCAACGTGCAGGGGCACAAGTGGAATCTCAAGCGGGTGTACCGGAATCACCGCGAGCTGGAGCTGGCTCTTAGGATCAAGCCGCACAAGCGCCGGAAGCCGAAAAAGCCGGACGAACTGGCAGTGCCTGAGGCCCCGAATGAGGTCTGGACGATAGACTTCATGGCCGCCAGGCTGAGGGATGGACTGCAATTCCGGCTGCTAAACGTTTTGGGCGACTTCAATCGCACAGGACTGGGCATTGAGGTCGACATGTCACTGCCTGCTGAACGGATTATCAGATGTCTGAACCAGATCATCGATTGGGGCGATGCCCTCGGGAGAATTTGAGTCGACAACGGCCCGTAATACGTCAGTGGCACACCTATGGAATGGGCCGAGAACCGGGGCATCACCTTGGCATACACCCAGCCCAGAAAGCCTAATCTGAATGCCTATGACGAGCGCTACAACCGGACCGTCCGGCACGAATTGCTGGACTTATACATTTTCGGAAACATCGAAGAGACTCAGCAGACTGCCACCGAGTGGCTCTACTCCTAAAACCTTGAACGCGCGAACATGAACAGCGGCGGGATTACAATTGCACCAAAGCTGAAGATGGCCGCGTAACTTCTACGACCAAGCCCTCGCAAAGACGGGCGGATTACCCCATTCAGCCAAAATATATCCCAATGGGCGGAACATTCTCAGAGGGCTACGCCCGGTTCAGCTTGAAGTGGATGGGAATACTTTTACAATAATGTCGAAACTATCGCTACTTGCGACATCATCCGTCACAACATCTTTGAAAAGGCTTGAAGGCGCGAAACTTTCACCTGTTCGGCTGATAACAGGGATACCTATCCGCAATTCTGTGACACCTCCAATGAACGCGACGACTTCCCCATCCACCAGAATGTTTGTCCCGGTAGGCAATTCATTGGACCCAATCCGACCACTCAAGTCGTAACTTGCGTCGTCAAAGTCACCGGGTGCGCCCCCTTCGAGGAAAACAATAAGCCCATCCTCTGAAGGCGAAAAATCAAGTATTTGCGCCGCAGGATTGTGTTCATTTCCCAGATGATAAATTTCGAAAACGTCTGCGCCCTCGCCGCCTACACCGATGTCACCATTAGACAGCAGTAAATGGTCTTCACCTTCGCCTCCCATAAGAGTGTCAAAAGATTCATTGGTCAGAGGCTTTATGTCAAACACCCGGCTATGTTGGTCGAAATTGTCACTTGCAGCGTTTCCAATCAACCAATCGTCTCCCGCGCCTCCATGAAGCTCCGCGTCTCCCGCAAAAGCGAGCAAATGATCGTTCCCGCCCCCGCCATGTAGGGTCGTGTGCTGACCTGTCGCTACTGCCAATTCGTTTGCATCGCCCCCATAAAATTCGGCGCCGTTAGCGTTTACGGCAAGTAAGGCAAACGAATTCGAGTCGGACACTATGTCAGAACCGTAGATAATATCGCCCAAATCAGCGTGAATTACTCCTCCCGTAAGTCTGGACGCATCTACCGTGTCTTGACCTTCGCCAGTTACAACATTTGCAAGACCTCCACTCACTTCTAGATGACTGTTTCCTATGCCTAGATCTATGTTTTGAAGCTCACTATCCTCTGCAAAATATGTTGCAGTTTGACCGATTACATTTGTGTATCCTGATGGGGTCTGCTCATCGAGCGGGACGTGCAACACGACATGATCATCAGTGAGGTTTTCCGACCCTAGGTCGGAGGAATGATCCGTCGAAATCGCTGGGTTACTGGACAAATCATCGTCGTTTAATAGACTTAGATCCACGTCCCCGACTATATTGTCATCCAATGCTTCTCCGTCTCCGAGCTTGGATTGCCCGTCATCATCATCATCATCATCAAACAGAAAAAAACTACCGGCAAAAATGCCGCCCATAACCAAGGCCAAAGATAACAGCATGCAGACTCACCATTTCCACCACGGTACAAGACTATCCAACCTAGAACGCATCGCAACCAATGCTTGAGATAGTGGTAACTGTTCTACTAAGCCGCTGAGGAGCGTGTAGTGACGATCTCTAGCGGTCTGTACATCGCCTCAGTATTCAAGCACTTCATACGTCATCCTGCGGTGTACTGATGTTGGTGAATTAACGTTGAGGACAACAGAGTGACAACAATTCCCAGTTCAGCCCAACGCTATACCAGTGTTGTTGTGCCAACCGCATTTGGCCCAAACCGCAAACAGATTTGCGGCGGCGTACGGACAGGTATTACCTCGTTGAATCGGCAAGTTTTGAGCATTGGCCGGCTCAAGAACTTGGCCGCGGATACAGATGGCGGCGCAACAGTTCGAACTGTGCCCTCGGCAGTCTTTGGCGGGTACGCTATTGACCATTTCGGCCATTTTCTGACCGAGAGCCTAGGCTATTTGCCTAATGCGCCTTCTGATACCAGCTCGGGGCCTCTGATTTTCTTAGCAGGAAATAGAAAATCGCAACAGCTGCAACCTTGGCAAACTGACCTTTTAAAGACATTTGGTTGGTCAAATGAAGCGTTTGTCGTAGGTCGTCCAACACTTGTGCGAAACCTCGCTATCCCAGGGGTCTCCTTCCATCAAAACAGAGCACCCTATGGCGATGCTGTCGGCTTGCAGTGGCGTCGAAGACTTTTTCCTGATCACAGACCTTCAGGGGACTCAAGGATCTACGTGAGTAGAAGCAAAGTAGGTGCCAATCTGGGGCGTTTCAAAAACGAAGTACAACTCGAAAATACCTTGAGATCTTATGGTTACGACGTCTTACATCCGCAGAACCATTCGATATCCGAGCAAGTAAAGGTATACAGGAAGGCGTCACACGTGATTTTAGCGGAGAGTTCGGCAATCCATCTAATCAATTTGGTCTGCTCCTCGACCCAGAGAGTAGCACTGCTTCAAAGGCGACCAAAGCTGCATAGTTCGATAAAGCGTGCCACGCGTTACTTCGCACGCGCCCAAATCGTTGGTATAGACGCGATCATGAGTTTTGAAGGAGAAATGGGCGCAGCGCGGCCCGACTATCGCGGCATAAGTACCGTTGACTTCGCCCAGATTTTACAAACGTTAACGGAGCTGTCATTTATACCACCTTTGACACTCAGTTTGGGGCAACAACAGATAAAAAAGCGTCCGTTGAATGATGTGGATTCTTCTAAAAACGTCACACTGCTATCGCGTACTTGGGAGCTCTAGAAACGTTAGGGCAGCAACTAAGGAAAGGATTGAAGGGCTAATGGACGTTCACGGCATTTTGTTTGCGTTGACTTCGGGGAGATAAAATCATGGACACATTGTCAAAGCTGACAACAGCTTCGGCTGTAGCTGCAAGTATTGAACATGTCAAAAATTAGCTCGGATCTCGCAAGCATAAGCGTTCATCTCGGTGCCTTCTCTACCTCAGCCCTATCGCTACAGTCTACTCTGAAGTCGCAGATGGGACTGCTGCAACGCAATGGAATCTGCTATCTGGGGCCAGATCAACTCAGGGGACCGACAGGTTTGATTTTGCCGGATGGCCGGGAGTACCGGAGCCAAGAAGCTTGCGCGGACCACAATGACGACGCTCTTAGAAGGCTCATGAAAAAACATCAGGAACGCTATCCTCTAAAGCACTTGATCATATCCGATAGCGCTTTACTTGGATCTGCAAGGCGATTGACTGTGGATGGAAAGCTGTATCCGGATGCACAAAAAATGCTATCCGCGCTTCCGGAATGGATCGATAATGAGGCGACAACTGTCTTTTTTTCGATCCGCAACAAAGGTGACCTGATTTCAGAAGAAGTTTGTCGAGTTGCAATGCGGCGCGCGCTGCCCGATGTTCCGCGCCTTGAGAAAATATTATCGAGCGACCTCACCTCCTGGAATACCATCATCGCATGGATCAAGTCGCACTTTGACCGGTCAAAATTTCTACTCTGGCGGCATGAAGACTTTGATCATTTGTCTGCAGTACTTTTGAGCCATTTGACGAACGGTACTCTAGATGTGCTTAAGCAAACGAAATCATCGCAATTGCTCTCGTCACAGGCTATGCAATACCTACAAGACAATGCAGACGCGAATGGCAAGGTCGATATACCAACCCTTAGGGTACGCTATGCGTTAAAACACTTCCCTGTGTCGGCAGAGTTTCCACTCTTCTCGATTGGAAGCTCTGCGCAAAAAAGCTATCTTAGTTCACAATACAAATACGAATGGGGCGAAATCACAGGGATGTGGCCTGACAGTGTTCTGACCTCCGAATAGATCTAGAACTATTGCATTGCCAGCAGGCGCGCTTTTACACCCCAAAGGAACACAAACTGCAGATCGTGTGGACAGCTAACTTGCCTACTTTCTACGGTCGGGCTGCTCAAAGAAACTCCAGCAATTTTCAAAACCTTTTATGTCAGCTTTGTGGTGGATGCGACTCTGATCCATCCGCGAGAACAATGTGTGTGCGGCTCGCGTTCTCAGCAAAAATTCTCGTAGCACGCGGCCTGACACTTCATCCCGTGCTGACGCCTCCAATAGCTGGGCCAGAAGGTTAAGCATCAGATCAGTGTTTCCAAGTGCGAAGCGGTCCAGCCCGGGAAAGCCGTTTCTTGTAGCAGGCTCAGTATTCTTGTAGATGTTATCCGGCACTTGACCTTCTAGTCCACGTTCCGCTTCATAAGCCTTCAGTGTGTTTGAGAAAAAAAAGCCCGCGGTACCAACGTGGCGCTGCGCCTCAGATGTTCCATGGTCCATAAATGTTTGTAACACCGAGATGAGCCAACGGGTAGGCAACGTTGCGAGCATTACGTGATATTCATTCGCCCACAGATGTAAAAACAGGCGTTTCGCATGCTTAGTGTGCGGTGTTGATCGGCGCAGATAGCTTATCGCAAACGCATTGTAGAAGCATACTAGTGGTAAACCTCGGAAGCGATGACGCAAGATTTTTTCTTGCTGATACATATCATTTCGATCACCGCGTGGAAAAGCTTCGTCACCTTCTGTCAGATCGATGCTCGCCTGTTTGAAATCTGTCGCAAAATCGGGCAGCAAGTTTGACGGTTCCTGACTCGGAACACGACACTCACTCCGGTCCCATAAAGCGGATAGCTCGCCTGCAAGTTCATTTGGACGAACGACGTGTGGAGGCCAGCCCACCGTGTTTTCACTGTTTTCAGGCAAGTCCTCCGACGCTGAATTGGATTTCGAACTATCATTGCCGATGTTTTTTTCGGCGGGTGTGGTGAGGTACTTCCGCGCACTCTGTTTCGCAAACACGGATGCATGAGACCTATTAACGACCTCTAGGACTTGTACAGTCTGCGGATCTGGCGCCTTGTTTTCTTGGTACTTGCTGTAGGCGTCCCCATTGATGGCAAGCCGCGGCATCGCCGTGTCGCCGAAACATCGAACCACTGAACCTTCAGTGTACCGCGTGTAAGGCAAGGCAACGAAACGGTCGCCAAAATGATCTTGTACCTTTTTGAGCACTGATGGCCAAGCACGATTCCCGCGAATTCCATCAGCAAATCTATCGAAGTCTGTAGCAGAGGCTCTGTGCTTCAAGTTCTGATTGTACACACTTCTCAGCCAATCGTCTTCTTCCCGAACAAAGAAATAGTAGGTGCATTCAAATACATCGCCTAAAGCGTCATCGATCAGCTTTACGTTTTCAAACAGGCGTGGATACACCCTCCGAATGCGGCCACGACCAACTAGACCACCTGACAGGTCTTCATTCGAGATGAACACCTCTCTAGCATTAGTTACAAGCAGCAAACTCTCCAAGTCCTGTGCCACCGCGCGCGCCGCGGGCCAGTCTTTGGCTTGCAATGCAGTCCCAAGCTGCTTCACCAGAGGATCAGTCACATACAGCGCGTCTCTCGCCGTAAGGATGTCGGTCGGAATGTGATCCTTTAGAAACGCTTGTATAGACGTTGAGCCAGTCTTATGTGGCCCCAAATGAACATGAAGGTATCGCAAAACACACAGCTTTCTGCTTAGTACGAAAACATACGTCTAGCATACAACACTTTACCCAACGCAACCCCGCGCACAAGATCACACATTCAATATTTATAGGGCAGCGCATACAACATTGCCAAGGCAGCAGAAAGTTGCCACCTTTCTCGACAGATGCGCCTACGGATACTGGACACCTATTGATTTTACTCCCTTACGGCTCTGTTGCGCAAATTCTGTTGGGGAGGCATCTTTGGAACCCAGCATGATAGCTGGGATGCATGAGCAGACCGCCCCCACCGATATACAAGACGAGGAACTGGCCAGCCTTGAATGAAGCGCTAAAACGACGGGGCTCGCTTACGATCTGGTTTGACCCCGAGATGAACAGGGACGCCACGTCGGCAGGCAGACGTGGCCGACAGAATACCTTCGGCGATGTCGCTATCCAGACGCGCCTTTAGATGGACGTTTTGTTCGGCACGGAACTCCGGCAGACACCAGGTTAGTTGAGAGCCTGCTGCGGCTCATGGGGCCCGACTGGACGGTGCCCGACTTCAGCACGCTGCCCCGTCGTCAAAGACCCTAGTCGTCAACCTTTCCTAAAGTAGGTCGAAGGGCCCGCTGTACCTACTGATCGGCAGCACCGGCATCAAGGTGGAGGGTGAAGGCGAGAAGCACGCCCGCAAGCATAGCGGCACAAAACGCCACGACCGGCGCAAGGCTCAGCTCGGGATCAATGAGGAAACGCTGATACCCGAGCTGTCGAGATCACCGGGAGACACGTTGGCGATGCACCGGCTTTACCCGATCTGCTTGGCCAGATCCGGATCGGCGAAGAGATCGGCTCGGCGACCGCCGACGTTGCTTACGACAGCAGTAGGCTTCACTATGGTATGGCAGCTTGCGGCGCCAACGCTGTGACCCCGCCCCGCAAGAACGCGAAGCCTTGGCAGACCGTCGCTGCCGGAACCGGCGCGCGAAACGGAATTCTACTGACCTCCACCTACCCCTGCCGGGACCCTTGGCGACGATGGAGCGAATACCACCGCCGGAGCCGCGTCGAAACGGAGTTGCATTGTTTGAAGATGCTGTAGCAGCGCCTCACGGCACGAAGTTTTAACGGTCAGGCCACAGAATTCTGGGTCCGTATCGCTGTCTTGAATGGCTACAGTGCACTCGGCACCCCCGTCACAGAGACAGTGGGATGTGTCCTTCCTCGGGGAAACGGGAACCTCGGCGTTCACTCTATTTGCACACCAGCGTCAAAAAACCCCATAAAACCATATATCAAATCGCGCACGCCGCATGAGAAGGTATCAAAATAAATCAAAGAGATCATCTACCTCTAAATTATACACTCCGAGCAATGAAATCGAGTTGAAATCATCAAAGCGAATGAACGAACCGTACTGCGCGCCTTCCAAACTGAAATTTTCTTGTAGGTCATTGTCTAAGAGCAACCTGTCCCGCCCAACTACGAAGTTGTCAATAATGTCGTGTCCATCTCCATGGCTAAAACCAACAACGGTACCTAATGGGCTAAAAATATCAAATGTATCATTGCCGGCACCACCAAAGAAAGTATTCAATCCAGATACGACAAGAAAGTAGTCTTCGCCATTGCCGCCATATATTTGATTATCACGACCATCGTAAGCAAAGGTGGTATCATTGCCATCACCCAACTGCACCGTTGTGTTTTCTGTGTCCCAGATCTCTAAATTGTCGCTGCCGCCGAGCGAAAGAATTGTCTGGAATTTTCCAGAAAGCGATATTCTATCAGCGTGCTCTGTAAGTTCGATGACTTCAGCATCCTCGAAAAATATCTGATTTATTCCAAATTCAATAATTCCGGCGCGTGTCCAAACGGTAGCTCCTGTATCGATGGTTCCTAATGAGACGGTGTCAACGCCTTCTCCCCCATTTACAAAGCTGTCTTCTTGATCGACGACAATTATGTCATTTCCGGCGCCGCCAAACACTTCGTCGTGACCTGCGCCGCCATCGAGCATGTCGTTACCCGCGCCGCCATCGAGTAAGTCGCTCCCAACGCCGCCAAATAGATAATCGTCGCCATCATCACCGAAAATATTATCGTTTCCGAGATCTCCGACTAGAGAGTCGGAACCGCCGCCGCCCCAGATGCTATCGTTCCAGTCACCGCCGTAAATTGTATCATCGCCTTCACCTCCTTGCAGGGAGTCGCGCCCATTGCCACCTTCAATTGAGTCGTCGCCTTGTCCACCGAAGATTGTGTCGTGATGATGCCCACCGAAAATGAAGTCATCGCCCGAACCACCAAAGAGAGCGTCCCGCCCGCCTAATCCCATAATCGTATCTGAACCCATCCCTGCTTCAATAGTATCCCCAAGTTGGCTACCGGTGAGTAAGTCAGAGATCCCGACTTGTTTATCGGCTTTCAAATCTATTCCTATTCCGTATGTGATAGTGAGCTGTACGGTTTCGTAAGAACCGACATCGAATGACAAGTCGCTAGAGGACCCTTCAGACAGAAGTTCATCAAGACCAGTGACAAATTCAAGGGACGCGGCGGCATGATATTCTGTGCCGGTGGTGCCGGGCGCACTCGTGAGTACCGAAGCGTAGACATGGGTTGCGCCTACAAGTAAGCTAGACAAGCCTAATTCAACACTGATGTCGTAGTCGACCCCTGAAGAAACGAATATATCGGTGCGGTCATCCTGAGAAAATGTGTAAGTGTAGCCTACAACCGCATTCGTGTCATCACGTAAGCGGAATGAAGTCCCTGTATCCACAAGGTTAGCTCCCAACGCAGCATCAATCAGCATGTTGTAAAGATAACCAGTCGGAGACCAATCGTACCCAGTACCCTCTCGCCCGCTCAAGCCGGCAGGACCAGCCGTTTGTGAAGACCAGATATGCGCGACATCTACGCCGGACTGAACCAATTCAGCGAACATTCGAAGTAATGGTGCAGAACGCATCAAGCCATTAATGACCGTACTATCTTCACCGCTTTCTCCTACATTCCACTCAGTAATTGCCAGAAGGAGTTCCGGCTCCGATAAGCTGTTCCATGGTTGCATCATGGTTTCGAGCCGAGGCTGTATCGCACCACCAATGCCCAATGTGTTCCCTTGTGAATTTGTACCATAGGTGTGCGCTAGAACGCCATCCAAGTAAGCGCTGTATGTTCCTTCAAAGTAACTGGCCAGCACTGCGTTGTCTTGCAAATCAGCGTCACCTTGAGCGAAGATATCTACCCTTTCGCGCATCCCTAAGACTTCTGACGTTTCGGCAATGATTCGAGCAATTTCGGATTGCAGTTGACCAAACTCGACTGCTGTCCAGTCAAAGTTACTTTGGTACCACTCATTACCAAGCTCAATATTGACATCACTCAGTGGTCCAAATCCACCTGTGAGTAGCGCTGAAACAAATTGGGAAATTTCCGCCTCGGCATTGATTCTCAAGGTACGTGAAGTATTATCGAAGTACCTAAACGTTGGAAAGACGATCGTAACTTGACCATTAATCTCATCCATAAAGCTAAGATAATCTGTTAGTGGGAGTACTTCGCGGGATTGAATATCGCTTCGGCCAGATCTGGCATCAAAATAGTTATAGGCTACGTTTTGATTGGGGTTTGACGGATCAAAAAATTGTTCAGCAATTGTTCCGCCGGGATAACGAATAGAAGTTACGCCTAAATTCCCAATGATATTTACAAAGTCTGAACTGTCGTCAGTACGATCCGCGTGGAAAAGCATATTCGTGCCGAAGTGCTCTCCGCCAAGTGTCTCGCTAAGAACACCAAGGCCTTCAATTGCAAACGCTACAGTATTGTTCCCAGACACCAGTCCACTCCGCACAACTCGCGATGTAACTGGCACCTATCAGTTGCCATTATAAGCACTTATATTGGCAAGAGTGTGGCAACTGTTTTCAATTTAAGTAAATTGACCCAGTTTTTTTATACGATTCAATGGCCTAACGTACTCCGGCAAATTTGGAAAGCATGCGAGACGCCCTAGTTTCCTAGGGTCAGAACCAATAGCCAATGAATGACAAGTGCGGCGAGGACGATGACTGGAAGTAAGACCTTCGAGCGTCGGTCGTAGCGGGTTGCCACACGCCGCCAATCCTTCCAACATGACCTCAATCCGGTTGCGCCGCTTGTACCGACACTTGTCGTATTTCTCCGGCTGCATTCGTTGTTTCCGACAAGGGATGCAGGCGCGTATCCCCTTATCTTGCAACTCTTCTTGGAACCAACTCGCGTTATAGCCACGATTTTCAAGCAACCAGTCCACCTTGGGCAAACTGCTCACCAATGCACGGGCGCTGATGAAGCAGAGGCCCGCGCGGCCCCGCCCAGCGCCCAGCATCAACCAAGCCAAAGGCGCCCTTACGCTTATGCCCAGCGCCACGCCGCAGCAAAAGCGAGACAAGGCCGTCTTTCCCCTGCTGTGCCTGACAGGCGTCCGCATAGCCGCTTTGGCATCGTTCAAGATCGAACACGTTGATTTGCAGGAACAGTCCGTCGGTCAAAACCCGCGCGAGGCGGCGACCAATTTTGGCAAGATCATCGACACCTTTTCTGCCAAAGAGTTTGACGAAGCTGAAACCGCACCTACCGACTGGATGACATTACTTGACGAAGTGGCGCGCTACGGTCCCGATGTTCCATTGTTTCTCGCAACGGCAATTGCAGCCAAGTCAAGTTCAGGATTTGAGGCGGACGGCTGTACACGCGACCACGGGAAAAGTACCGAACCTGTGCACAAGATTGTTCGCGGAGCACTTGAAGCCGCAGGCGTTCCCAATAAGGCCTCCACGCCTTTCGTCACATGCTGGCAGGCTATGCGGCCATAAACGCCAAATCTGTAGCGGAACTGGTAGTCGCATAGCAAAACCTTAGGCACGCCGGTATTTTGACAACTTTGCGACGCCGCGGGTAAATCAGCTGCGAGGATCAGCGCAAGCTGGTTACTAGTAAGAAAACTGATGATGACAGAAACGGCGGACTGTAAACAAATGCGCGGTGAGGGAACAAATGTGGGAACGAAATAGCCAATACGGCAATATTGCCAAACTTCTCATGCACTTAGATGGTACCAATGGCGGAGGCTCAGGGATTCGAACCCTGGGGACGCTCTCACGCCCAACGGTTTTCAAGACCGCCGCATTCGACCACTCTGCCAAACCTCCGGTGCGCCCGCTTTAGGCATGGTTTTCTGATTCTGCAATTGCCCCGCATCACGGGGAAAATTGCCGATATGGGACGGCTATGCTTTTCAGATGGCTTTCTGCGCGCTATGGTGTGCGCAATCTTATGTCGAAAACGACACGGCCGGCAAAACGGCACCACAGGCAACAGCAGGCAAGGACCAGGTCCATGAGCAGACCCATCACCCGATCCACCCTTCGTAGCAGCGCGATATTCACCCTCGCCTTCGGACTTTTGGCGGGCTGCGATGAAAGCGGCCAGTTCGTGGCCATGCAGGCGTTCAAATCCAATACCCAGACCGCAGGCACACCCGTGTCCGGCAAGGCGACCACCACGGTGGAACGCGATGTCGAAGCGCCCGAGGTGTTCTCGGCCAGCGAAGCGGGCCTGTGGGACGGACGCCCGTCGCTGGGCGGTGTCTGGGTTGCGCATCCCGACGTGACCGACCCCGAACGTGTGATCATCCGCAACACCACAAACAACAAATTCGTCGTCGGCGCACTGTTCCGGCGTGAACGCGACATTCCCGGCCCGCGCCTGCAGATCAGCTCGGACGCCGCCGAGGCGCTTGGCATGCTCGCGGGTGCCCCTGCGGAATTGAACGTGACTGCCCTGCGCAAGGAAGAAGTCGCTGAAACGCCTGCCGAGGACGTCGTGGCCGTCTCGGCCCCCGTCGGTGTGACGGAAACGTCGCTTGACGATCCGATCCAGAACGCCGCCGCCGCGCTTGATGCACCCGCCACAGGCATCCAGCCCGCCGCCGCACCAACAGCAACGCCTGTCGCGGCAACAGCCCCTGCCCGTGCAAGCGCCTCGTCGCTGGCCAAACCCTATATCCAGATCGGCATCTTCTCGGTCGAGGCCAATGCCGACCGCACCGCCAAACAGATGCGCGGCGCTGGCATCATCCCGATTGTAAAAGCCTTTGATCGCGACGGAAAATCCTTCTGGCGCGTTGTCGTTGGCCCTGCAAACACCTCGGGCGAACGCGCCCAGTTGCTGACCAAAATCAAGAACGAAGGGTTCACTGACGCCTACGCTGTCACGAACTGAGCCCGCCACGAAAGGAGTGCCCCTCGTGATCCGCATTCTCGCTGCTGCTGCCCTGTTGATGCAGACCACCGCCCTGCCCCTCGGCGCGTTCGAAACGCGCGCCACGGCGGCTTATGTGATCGACCACACCACGGGCACCGTGTTGCTGAACAAGAACGCGGACGAGCCACTGCCACCGGCCTCCATGTCCAAGCTGATGACGCTGTATATCGCGTTCGAGGCGATCGAGCGCGGCCAGCTGAGCATGACCGACGAACTGGTCGTGTCGGCCCACGCCAACAGCTTTGGCGGCTCGACCCTGTTTTTGAAACAGGGCGAACGGGTAAAGGTCGAGGATCTGATCCGCGGCGTGATTGTGCTGTCGGGCAATGACGCCTGCGTGGTGATTGCCGAGGCGCTCAGCCCCGATGGGACCGAAGGCGGCTTTGCCCGCCTGATGACGCGGCGCGCGCAGGAAATGGGCATGACCAATTCCACCTTCGCCAACGCCAGCGGCTGGCCAGCGGCGGGGCACCGGATGTCGATGCGCGATCTGGGCCTGCTGGCGCAGCGCCTGTTGACGGATTTCCCCGAATACTACCCAATGTTTTCGGAAAAAGAGTTCCTGTTCGATGCCAACGAATCCTCCAACCGTCTGAACCGCAACCCGCTTCTGGGGCTCGGCATCGGCGCGGACGGGCTGAAAACCGGCCACACCCAAGAGGCAGGCTATGGCCTTACCGGATCGGCGAAACAGGGCGACCGCCGCGTGATCTTTGTGCTGTCCGGCATGGACAGCCCGCAAATCCGCGCCGAAGAATCCGAAGCCATCGTGAACTGGGCCTTCCGCCAGTTCGCACAACGCACGCTGGCCACCAGCGGCGAACGCATTGCGACGGCGCGCGTCTGGGAAGGGGCGGAACCCGAAGTCGGCCTTGTTCCGGCCGAAGATATTAGCGTGCTGCTGCCCGTTCTGGCCGACAAGAATGTCGCGGCCGAGGTCGTCTATACCGGCCCCGTGCAGGCGCCCATCGCCGCAGGCACACCGCTGGCCGAACTGGTACTGCAACCCCAAGGGCTACCGGAACAGCGCTTTGCCCTCGTGGCAGAAACGGATGTGGCGCATGGCGGCTTTCTGGCCCGCATCTCCACGGCGGCGCTGGCCCTGATCGACACATTGCGCGCCGGCCCTGCCGAGACGGGTGGCGCGTGAGCGCCAAGGGCCATTTCATCAGCTTTGAAGGCATCGACGGCTCGGGCAAATCAACCCAGGCCCGCCTGCTTGCCGACCACTTGCGCGACAAAGGCTACGACGTTGTCCTGACCCGCGAACCGGGCGGCAGCACAGGGGCCGAAGAAATCCGCGCCCTCGTGCTGCAGGGCGATCCGGACCGCTGGTCGGCAGAAACCGAACTGCTTCTGTTCACAGCTGCACGCCGCGACCACCTCGAACGGCTCATCACTCCTGCGATTGACGCCGGAAAGATCGTCCTCTGCGACCGGTTCGCGGACAGCACCCGCATGTACCAAGGGCTCAGCCGTGGCGACCTGCGCGCCACGGTCGATGCCCTGCACAGCCTGATGATCGGGCGCGAACCCGACCTCACCCTGCTGATCGACATGGACCCCGCCCAAGGGCTCGCCCGCGCCAAGGGCCGCCAAGGCACCGAAGAACGGTTCGAGGATTTCGGCACCGACCTCCAAGTCGCCATGCGCGCAGGCTTCCTGCAACTGGCCGAGGAATTTTCCGACCGGTTCAGGGTGATCGACGGCGCCCGCGACATCGACGCCGTGGCCCATGACGTGCAGGAAACCTTGCGCACCTACCTCGCCACCTGACCCCCCTTCTCTGTTCCAAAAAATCCCGGGGTGAAGGCCGCAAGGCCGGGGGGCAGCGCCCCCATTCACCACGTTCTGATACAAGTCGAACGCTCCCCCATTCCCCCCGCCCCGACAGGGTGCTACATCACCCTCATGGCTGATCCCGAGATAACAGACCCCACACGCGTGCAAGGCGCACCGCACCCGCGCGACACGGTCGAGGTGATCGGGCAGGACAGCGCGCAGGCGGATTTCCTCGACGCCTTCAACACCAACCGTTTGCACCACGCATGGCTGATCACAGGCCCGCGCGGCGTGGGCAAGGCGACGCTGGCATGGCGCATCGCGCGCTTCCTTCTGGCCACACCCGATCCTGATCCTGACGACATGTTCGGCGCGCCCCTGCCGACCTCGCTGGACATCCCCACCGACCACCCCGTCACCCGCCGTATCGCTGCCGAGGCTGAACCGGGGCTGAAATTCGTACACCGCACGCTCAACGACAAAACCAAGCGCATGCGCGACCAGATCGTGGTGGACGACATCCGCGACATGGGCGCGTTCTTCCAGCTTTCCGCCACCGATGGCGGGCGACGCGTGGTGATCATAGACGCAGCGGACGAGATGAACGTGAACGCCGCCAACGCGCTCTTGAAAATGCTCGAAGAGCCGCCCGCGCGCACCACGCTCCTGCTGATCTGCCACCAGCCCAGCCGCCTGTTGCCCACCATCCGCTCGCGCTGCCGCACGTTGCGGCTTGGCCCGCTCAACAGCGCCGACATGGCCCGCGCCATGGCCCTAGCAGGTGTCGAGGCTGGTCCCGACAGCGCGGCACTTGCCGAACTCAGCGGCGGCTCGGTCGGCGAGGCCTTGCGGCTTGCCTTGCTTGATGGCCTTAAAATCTACGGCGAAATCATCGCACTTTTGTCGAGCATGCCCAATCTCGACCGCCAGCGCGCCCTAGCTTTGGCGGACGCTGCCAGTGCACGCGGCGCGGAAACGCGGCTCGACCTGCTCTACGGGCTGATCGACATCGCCCTGTCCCGCCTTGCGCGCAGCGGCGCAGGCCACCCCCCAGCGGTCGAGGCCGCACGTAACGAAACGGCCATTTTCCAGCGCCTCGCCTCCGATCCTGCACGCGCACGCGCATGGGCCGAGACCGCGCAAACCGCATTGGCCCGCGCCCGCCACGGGCGCGCCGTCAACCTCGACGCGGGTGCGCTGGTGCTCGACACATTCTTCAAACTTTCAGATACGGCCCAACCCGCATGATCCCCCACATCACCGACAGCCATTGCCACCTCGATTTTCCGGATTTCGAAGGGCAACTCGACCAGATCATCGCCAATGCCGCCGAAGCAGGCGTGACACGCATGGTTACGATCTGCACCCGCCTGCGGCTTGAGCCGCAAGTGCGCGCCATTGCCGAAACCTACGCCCCTGTTTTCTACGCCGCGGGCACCCACCCGATGAGTGCGGCTGACGAACCGCTCGCCACCACAGACGAGTTGATCGCCCTTGCCGCGCATCCGAAATTTGTCGGCATCGGCGAGACGGGGCTTGATTACCACTACACCGCCGAAAGCGCTGAAATCCAACAGAAATCCCTGCGCATCCATATCGACGCCGCCCGCCAGACCGGCCTGCCGCTGATCATCCACGCCCGCGCGGCAGATGACGACATGGCGCGCATCCTGACCGAAGAATACAATAACAACGGCGCCTATACTTGCGTGATGCACTGTTTCTCCTCCAGCCCCGAACTGGCCCGCGCCGCCCTTGATCTTGGGTTCTACCTGTCCATGTCCGGCATCGCCGCCTTCCCCAAATCACATGAGGTGCGCGACATCTTCGCTGCCGCCCCGATCGACCGCATTCTGGTAGAAACCGACGCCCCCTACCTCGCGCCCCCGCCCCATCGCGGCAAGCGCAACGAACCGGCCTATACCGCGCACACGGCGCGCAAAGGGGCCGACGTCTTCGACATGGCCTACGAAGATTTCGCCGCCCAGACCCAGAAGAACTTCGACACCTTGTTCTCCAAGGCGGCTGCGTTCACAGTCGCGCCATGACCGACACACTGACTTTCACCATTCTGGGCTGCGGCTCCTCCGGCGGGGTGCCCCGCCTTGGCGGGCACTGGGGCGATTGTGACCCCACAAACCCCAAGAACCGCCGCCAGCGCTGCTCGCTCCTCGTGCAGCGCCACGGGCCCGAAGGCACCACCACGGCGCTGGTGGATACCTCACCCGACCTGCGCAATCAGTTGCTCTCGGCCGATATCGGACATCTCGACGGCGTGCTCTATACCCACGCACATGCCGATCACGTGCACGGCATTGATGATCTGCGCATGATTGTCTTCAACATGCGCGAACGGCTTCAGGTCTGGGCGGATGGCCCGACGCAGGACGCGCTGCTGTCGCGCTTCGGCTATGTGTTCGTACAGCCCAAAGGCTCGCCCTACCCGCCGATCCTCGACCTTAACACGCTGGACGGCCCGACCGAGATCACGGGCGCGGGCGGTCGCATCACCTTCACCCCGTTCGAGGTCGGCCACGGCAGCATCGACGCCTTGGGTTTCCGCATTGCCGATGTCGCCTACCTGCCGGACGTGGCCGAAATCCCCGAGGCTGGCTGGGACATGCTCAACGACCTCGACGTCTGGATCGTCGACGCGCTGCGCCGTGACCCGCACCCGACCCATAGCCACCTGTCCAACACGCTCGACTGGATCGACCGCGCCGCGCCGAAACGCGCCATCCTGACCAACATGCATATCGACCTCGACTACGACACACTACGTGCCGAGACCCCCGACCATATCGACCCTGCCTATGATGGTATGACGTTCACCATTCCCGCCCCCTGACTTCTCTGTTCCAAAAAAATCCCCGCCGGAGGCTCCCGCACTTTCGGCCCACGCCAAGGCCTGATCCATGCAAGCGCTCCTCGACGTCATCCTGCCCGTCTTCCTTGTGATCGGCTTCGGCTATGTCGCGGTGTGGCGCGGCTTCTTTCCGGCTTCGGGCGTCGATGCGCTGATGAAATTTTCGCAGCAATTCGCCATTCCCTGCCTATTGTTTTCGGCCATCGCAAATCTCGACCTGACCGTGTCGATCAATTTCCATTTGTTGTTCAGCTTTTATGCAGGGGCGAGTGTCGGCTTTTTCCTCGGACTTCTGGGCGCGCGCTTCGTGTTCAAGCGTGACTGGGAAGACGCAGTCGCTATCGGCTTTTGCTGCCTGTTCTCGAACTCGGTCCTGCTGGGGCTGGCGATCAATGAACGCGCCTACGGGCCGGACGCGCTGGCGGGGGCCTATTCGATCATCGCCTTCCACTCGCCCTTTTGCTACGGCCTTGGTATCACGGCGATGGAAATTGCGCGCAATCGCGGCCAGTCCCCGCTTGTCATGGCGCGCGGCGTGGTGCGGGCGATGTTCCGCAATGTGCTGGTGATGGCCATCGCGGCCGGTTTTGTGGTGAACCTCTCAGGCATCCTGATCCCGCCACTGATTGAGGACGCGCTTGATCTGGTGATCCGGGCCGCCCTGCCCACGGCCCTGTTCGCCCTTGGTGGCGTGCTGATCCAGTACAAGCCCGAAGGCGATGCGCGGGTGATCCTGATGATCTGCGTTCTGTCTTTGCTGGTGCACCCTGCGGTCACGTGGACACTTGGTAGCGCCTTGTCGGTGCCATCGGGCATCTTCAATACCGGCGTCCTGACTGCCGCCATGGCACCTGGGGTGAACGTCTATATCTTTGCCAATATGTACGGGCGTGCGCGGCGGGTGGCGGCGTCATCGGTGCTGGTTGCCACAGCGGCGTCGGTGGTTACGGCGTGGGTGTGGCTCGTGGTTCTGGGATAGCTTTCGCGGCACGGCGCGCGCGGGCAAGTTCCGCATTCAGCGCGCCGCCCAGCAGCACCAGATAGGCGCTGATGAACAGCCACATCAGCATGACGATGACCGCACCGATTGACCCGTAAACCTCGTTATACGTACCGAAATTGCGCAGGTAGATCGAAAACCCGACCGAAGCGGCAACCCAGCCCACGGCTGCAAACAAGGCCCCCGGCGTGATCAGCCGCGGGCGCTGCCCTTCAAGGTTCGGCCCCAGACGATAGATCACCGCAAAGCCGACCAGCAGCACGCCAATTCCCACGATCCAGCGGAACACCTCGACCAGAAATCCCGCGAGCGGCCCAAGCGGAATAAAGGCAAGCACAACCGGCAGGATCACAATGCACGCCATCGCCACCAGCAGCACGCCGATCAGGCTGCCCGTCAGCATCAGGGCGCGGATCATCTGCGCCACGCCGGTGCGGTTAGGCGCATCGTAAATCGCGTTCAACCCGCGCATCAGCGCCGCCACCCCCGCCCGCGAGGACCAGAGTGCAAAACCAAAAGACAGCAGCGACGCCCAGCCCAGCGTTAGCCCGTCCGTCGTCGACAGCTTGATCAACTGCCCCGCCAGCAGGCGGTAGACATCTGCTGGAATGACCGTCTGGAATTCCTGCAACTGTTGCAGTGCAAGGGCCGGATCACCCACGATCCCCCACAGCGCAATGGTTGCCGCCAAACCCGGAAACACAGCCAAAATCGCATAGAACGCGACACCTGCCGCGATCAGCCCGAGGTTCTTTTCATCCATCAGCGTCAGCACATGCTGACCTGCACGCCACCACAGGGCCACATCCCGTGGCGGGGTGGACGCAGAGGCCTGCACAGGTGGCGTGGTGGCGGATGAGTGGCTGCGTTCGGGCATGGGAATGAGGATAGCGCACGCGGGACGCTCTGCAATGTCTTTGCGCGCGGCATGCGTCTTGCGCAGTTCGAAACGGGCGCGATTGGCGGTCCGGGGACGAAGGGATGTGGCCGTTCTGCCACTATAGCGGCAGGGTCGCCCTGCCCGTGATCAGGCCAAAACCCACGGGATTCAGCGCGTTACGCCGCAAAGGTCATGTATGGGATCAACAGGGGCCGGTGCCAGATGCGTCGCCTCGCGCAAAAGCCCATAGTTTTCGGGGCGCTAGGGCCATCCAAGTCAGGAGAGGTGGTGCGGGTGAAGGGACTCGAACCCCCACGCCAAAGGCGCCAGAACCTAAATCTGGTGCGTCTACCAATTCCGCCACACCCGCAACGCGACACGCTTTAGCAAAGCCGCCCGAGGGAAGCGAGAGGAATTCGTGTCCTTGGCGGGCAGAAATTACAGGACTTTAAGAAATTGTTGTACTATCATCGGCTTAACCTAGAGGCAGGTTGTAACATAGAGAGACGCCATGAAACCGAATACGGTCGGGCGCGAATTGAGCGGGCTGAAGCCCCCGTTGCGCACAGAAATATGCCATGTCGGACTCGTGTCCGGCACACTCCTTTTGACAGCCGATGGTGAAATTCCGGTCGAGTATCTCTCGCCCGGGGATCGCATCATTACGCGCAATGCGGGCCTAGTGCCGCTGAGCGCGGTGGAAAGCATCCGCACCCGCGAAGAGGCGGTGAAAATCGCCGCCGGATCGCTGGGCGACAAGAAACCCACCCATCACGTGATGGTTCCTGCGGCCCAACTGGTGCTGGTGCGCGACTGGCGCGCCAAGGCCATGCGCGGCGCATCCCAAGCCGTCATGCCCGCAGGATGCCTTGTGGACGGTGAATTCGTCACATCGCTGGGCGAGCGCGACATGACGCTGGTGCGTCTGGGCTTCCACGCGCCCTTTGTGGTCTATGCGGATGGTCTGGAAATGTCCGTTCCCGCCATGGCACCGGAATTCGTCGCGGCCTGATAGCGCACCCTTTCGAAACTCTTTGTCCGAGGCCGTGCTGATGCGGCCTTGGGGCGCGGATGCCTTGCGCGATTAGTCCAGCGCGGACAGGACGATCGGCAGCGCTTCGGGAATATCCTCGGCAATCAAGCCCGCGCCAAAGCTACGCGCGCATTCCACATGCAGCCACGCGGCGCATTCTGCCGCCTGCATCGGGTCCAGCCCGCGCGCCAGCAATCCCGTGATGAACCCCGCCAGCACATCCCCCGCCCCTGCCGTCGACAACCACGGTGCCGCGCGCCCATGGCCCGCACAATGCACCGCTGCGCGCCCGTCGGGATGGGCGATCACCGTGTCGGCCCCTTTAAACAGGACCACCGCACCGCAACTGGCAGCAGCATCGCGGGTTGCGTCCAGCTTGGAATAGGCAGGGCCATGTGTCGGCGTCGCAGCCAACCGATCGGCAATCTCGGGGAACAGGCGCTTGAACTCGCCCCCGTGCGGCGTCAGCACCGCATGTTCATTCAGGGCCGTCATCCGCGCCGCATCCGCCGCAATCAAGGTCAGCGCGTCTGCATCAAACACCACCCGCCGCGCAGGGCGCAGATGCCCGCCGTGCAACACCACATCGACCAGCGCGGCCGCGTGATCCCCCACCCCCAAGGCGGGGCCAAGACATAAGGCAGTGATGCGGTCATCTTCTAACGCGGCTGAAAGGGCGTCGGCATCCGCAATCCGCGTCAGCATCAGCGCGGTGATCTGGGTGGCGACCTCCATCTGTGCCGACGGTGGCACACCCAGCGTCACCAGCCCCGCGCCGATCCGCAAGGCACCGCGTGCCGCAAGCCGCGCCGCCCCTGTGCGCCCCGCCCCGCCCGACAGGACCAGCGCATGGCCATAATCGAACTTGTGGCCCGCATCGCCGGACTTGCGGGCGACGGCGCGGATGTCGGTGCGCATAGAAGCGCGCAGATCAGGCACCAACGGGTCCAGCGTGACCAGTTTCGTTGCAGGACTGGTGGGCGCGGCGCAGCGCCAGTCGTGCAGCCCGATGTCCTTGACCACCAGCGCGCCGCAGACCTTGGGACCGCCACCCAGCATATGGCCTGTCTTTGGCGAATCGAAAGTCACGGTGAGGGCAGCAGCGCGCCCTTGATAGGGGCGGCCATCGCCCGATGCGGCATCCGCAACCGCAAGAATACGCCCGCTGTCCAGACAAAGGCCCGAAGGGGCGTCCACTGCCACGGTGCGGTCGGCATGATCCTTGGCGAGCCTGCGCATCACTGCCGCCGCCGCGCCGGTCAACGGGCGAGTGAGGCCCGCACCGAACAAAGCGTCCACATACAGGTCCGCCGCTACACCATCGGGGAAAACGTCGTTCACGGCCAACGGCTTGACTGCCCCCATGTCCGACCAAAGGTCAAAGTTCACCTGCGCATCAGTAGGCAGATCACCCCCGTCGCCCATCAAAAACACATCCACCCGCCAGCCTTTGGAGGCCAGAAGCCGCGCAATGACAAAGCCGTCGCCGCCGTTATTTCCCGGCCCACACAGGACCACCGCGTGATGCGCGCCCGTGGCCAGATGCGGCCAGTGGTCAAAGACGGCAGCAACCACGCCGTCCCCTGCCCGCTCCATCAACTCAAGGCCGCTTACCGACCCCGATGCCATGGCATCCTGTTCAATGGCGCGCATCTGCGCAGCGGTCAGCAGTTCGGTCATCCGTCAAATTCCATCGATTCAATTTCGCCTGTTTTTTGTGCGCAATGCACATTTTACACGCACAGCCATACCAATCGCACCCTGATCGCCCTATTCTATGCCGCATGGCATGGACGCTCTAAAGCACAAATGATCCACACGCATCATCACACCACCAAGGGGAGGCCAACACGTGAAAAAGATCGAAGCCATCATCAAGCCATTC
This sequence comes from Tateyamaria sp. 7Alg 36, assembly GCF_059882455.1. NCBI lineage: Bacteria > Pseudomonadati > Pseudomonadota > Alphaproteobacteria > Rhodobacterales > Roseobacteraceae > Tateyamaria > Tateyamaria sp. 7Alg 36. The sequence continues at coordinate 999,735 of NZ_CM187613.1, forward strand.
AAGCTTGATGAAGTCAAAGAAGCCCTGCAAGAGGTTGGCGTTCAAGGTCTGTCCGTGATCGAGGTCAAAGGCTTTGGTCGGCAGAAGGGCCACACAGAACTCTATCGCGGCGCAGAATACGTCGTCGATTTTCTGCCCAAGGTAAAAGTCGAAATCGTGCTGGACGATGATCAGGTCGATGCTGCTATCGCTGCCATCGTTGACGCGGCCAAAACCGAGAAAATCGGTGACGGCAAGATTTTTGTGACCCCCGTTGAACAAACCATCCGCATCCGTACCGGCGAAACCGGCTCGGACGCGCTCTAACTCTATCACCAAGACAGGAAGGATTTTCCGGACATGGCTAACCCCGTTCTCGACATGATCAAGGAAGAAGGCGCTGAATACGTCGACATCCGCTTCACCGATCCGCGCGGCAAACTGCAACACGTCACAATCATGGCCGATCAGGTCGACGAGGATTTCCTCGAAGAAGGCTTTATGTTCGACGGCTCGTCCATCGAAGGCTGGAAGTCGATCGAAGCCTCCGACATGAAGCTGATGCCCGATCAGGACAGCGCATATGTCGACCCTTTCTATGCCGAAAAAACAATTTGCGTGCACTGCTCGGTTGTTGAGCCAGACACAGGCGAAGCCTATGACCGCGACCCGCGCGGCACAGCGCAAAAAGCCGAAGCGTTCCTGAAATCCTCGGGCATCGGTGACGTTGCCTATATGGGTCCAGAGGCAGAATTCTTCCTGTTCGACGACGTGCGTTACTCCGTTTCGATGAACAAAGTGTCCTACGAAGTGGACGCGACCGATGCGGCGTGGAACACAGACACAGAATACGAAATGGGCAACATGGGCCACCGTCCCGGCGTCAAGGGCGGCTACTTCCCTGTGAACCCAACAGACGAAGCCCAAGACCTGCGCTCCGAGATGCTGTCCACCATGAAGCGTCTGGGCATGAAGGTCGACAAGCACCACCACGAAGTGGCGTCCTGCCAGCACGAGCTGGGTCTGATCTTTGACAGCCTGACAAAACAGGCCGACGAGCTGCAGAAATACAAATACGTCATCCACAACGTTGCGCACGCCTATGGCAAGTCGGCCACGTTCATGCCCAAGCCCATCGCGGGCGACAACGGCACCGGTATGCACGTCAACATGTCGATCTGGAAAGACGGCAAGCCCTTGTTCGCAGGCGACAAATACGCCGACCTGAGCCAAGAGGCCCTGTACTTCATCGGCGGCATCCTGACACACGCCAAAGCGCTGAACGCCTTCACCAACCCAGGCACAAACAGCTACAAGCGTCTGATCCCAGGCTTCGAAGCTCCCGTTCTGCGCGCCTACTCCGCGCGTAACCGTTCGGGCTGCGTTCGTATCCCATGGACAGAATCGCCCAAAGCCAAGCGCGTCGAAGCCCGCTTCCCCGATCCAAGCGCGAACCCCTACCTGTGCTTCGCGGCACTGCTGATGGCCGGCCTTGACGGCATCATCAACAAGATCGATCCCGGCGAGGCGATGGACAAGAACCTCTATGACCTGCCTGCCGAAGAGCTGGCTGGCATCCCAACCGTCTGTGGTTCGCTGCGCGAAGCCCTGACCGAGCTGGAAGCCGACATGGACTTCCTGCTGGCAGGCGACGTGTTCACCAAAGACCAGATCGCAGGGTATATCGGCCTCAAGATGGAAGAGATCGAGAAATACGAGCACACGCCTCACCCTGTTGAATTTGCTATGTATTACAGCTGCTAATCCTCTCTGGCAGTTGACCATGAAAGAGCGCCCTCGGGGCGCTCTTTTTTTATGTGCCCGCAAGATGTCATCGCGTCTGTCTATTTTCGCCGCATTCGTGCGGCACAGAAGGGACATTGATATGGCAAGCACATCTGAGGGTGCCCAAGATGAGTGAATCACAAACGTCTTTCAGCGAACGGCTGGCGCGTATTGAAACCAAACGCGCGGTTCATGCCCCGACAGGTGGCGGCGGCGGTAGGCCCCCCAGCCCCCCTTCCGGCCCCAAACGCCCGCGCGGCGGTGGTGGCGGCGGTCGCGGGTTGCGCATCGCCATGTCGATGGCGGTCAGTTTCCTTGTGATTGCAGGCGTCGCCTTTGTCTGGCTGCTGATGTCCTCGGAACAGGGCCATGTGAACCGGATGGCCGCCGCCAGCGAGGCCGAAATCGCGGGCAAGCCAACGATCATTACACGGTTGATCAACAATGACAGCGGCGCGGATCTGAGCATCGGCCTTGCCGTGCGTACCGCGGAACAACGGCTGGCCAGCGGCACCCTGACACCCGAGCAGGAGCGTAAAACCCGCGCCTTTATCGAAAGCAACAAGGGCGTCAGTGCCGCCGACAAAATGCGCGACACCATGAGCGGGATGATCAAGATGTCGGCAGAGATGGCCGGACAACCTGCATTGGGCGACGCCGCAGTGCGTGATCTGGATGCCTGTTCCTCGACCACCTGCCTTGCTTACGTGCAGGCCAAGTTTGACGCCGACTTGCGCGCCGCGACCGGCGGCTGACAGCGCCTTTATTTGACGACCTGATGGCGGCGCATGGCTTGCGCCGCTTTTGCTTTGCCCTGCGCCTGTGTCCAAAGGTGGTGACGCGCCGCGCCGGTTATTCCCCATGAACGCCCTGCCCGCACAGCCTAGAAAAACGGTGCGGCGGGGTTGATCGCATCTGTTCCAGACAGGCCATCCCCCACCGCGCTGTGACGGGCGCCCTGTGCGCCACAGCTTTGTGTGTTGGGAAAGGATGTCAAAGATGACCCACCTGCGGTTCTGCTACAGCATTTGCGCGGCCTCGTCCGCCATCGTGATCCTGCAACTGATCCTGTCCAGCGGCACCTGATCCGCCCACCACCGCCCGCGCAGAAGTTTACGCTTGGGTTGTAACGGGTTCCGGCGCTATCATCCGCCCCATTGATCTGGTGGGAGAGTAATGATGACGGTTCAACGGGCGCGATATCTGGTGGCAGCGGGCTTTGCGCTGGCCCTTGGCAGCGGGGCGGCAGTTGCGCAATGCGGCAACACGGCCAACGGGTTCGAGGCGTGGAAAGCGGGCTTTGCGACCAAGGCCAAACGCGCAGGGGTCAAGCAACGCGGCCTCGATGCGCTGGCGCAGGCGCGCTATGCCAACGGCACCATCGCGGCGGACCGGAACCAGAAATCCTTTCGCTATTCGCTGTCAAAATTCATGCAGGTGCGCGGGGCCGACACGATTGTCGCCCAAGGGCGCAAGCGCAAGGCGCGCAACCCCGAATTCTACGCCGCGCTGGAACGTCAATACGGCGTGCCCGCAGGGGTGTTGATCGCCATTCACGGCATGGAAACAGCTTTTGGCGGGTTCATGGGCAACAGTGCGGTCGTCTCGGCCATTGTGACGCTGACCTATGATTGCCGCCGCTCGGATTTCTTTGAGCCGCACGCAATTGGCGCGCTGAAGCTAGTCGATCAGGGGGCCATTACCGGGGCCACCCAAGGCGCGAAACACGGCGAATTGGGCCATACCCAGTTCCTGCCCGGCAATGCGTTGAAATACGGCGTGGATGCAAATGGCGACGGGCGGGTTGATTTCTATAACCAGACCGACGCGCTGGCCTCGACTGCAAATTTCCTGCGCCAGAAGGGGTGGAAACCCGGCCAAGGGTATCAGGAAGGCCAGCCCAATTTTGCGGTGATCAAACAGTGGAACGCTGCCACGGTATATCAACAGGCCATCGCCATCATGGGTGCGCGCATCGACGGCTAACCGATCCAATGACGCACGCGCGGCCTTGTCAGGGCCGCGCGCGTGCCGTATGGCAGCGGCCAAGGGATCAGGCCCCTGCCCTGCGCAATCGGTGAAGCCTGAGCATCCGATCTTTCTGGACCGGTCGCACGCCACGGGCAACGCGCAGACCCCAATTGGCCCCTTTCGCGACCGCATACGAAAGGACACGGATATGGATATCCCTCTTCCCTCGCGCGCCGCGCTCAAGGCACAGGCCAAGCGTTTGCGCGCCACACTCACCGATGCAGGCACCCCCTGCACCCATGCCCAAGCGCTTGAGGCGATTGCCCGCCAATGGGGCGCACGGGACTGGAATACGCTCAGCGCGCGCGCCAGCAATGCGCCGCGACCGCGCTACGAGATCGGGCAGCGCGTCACAGGGCGCTATCTGGGCCAAGGATTTACCGGACATATCAAAACGGCCACGCAGATCGGCGACGGGCATCATCGCCTGACATTACGTTTTGACGCACCGGTGGATGTTGTGACCTCGGCGCGGTTTTCGTCCTTCCGCCAGCAGGTGACGGCGGTGGTCGATGCGACGGGGCGCTCGGCGCAGAAAACCTCGGACGGGGTGCCGCATCTGGTGCTGTTGGATGCGTGGTCCGGCGGCTAGGCCAGATGGGGCACATCCGCCCGTTCCAGCACATAGGTGTGGATCGCGAAAACTACCGCCCGCGTGTCCGGCAGGCGCAACAGCGTCTGCCGTTCGCTACGGTAATAGGGGCCCGTGCGCTGCCCCGTCCCCACATGGCGCGGCGCCGAGGCGGATCGCGGCTGGAACAGGTCGGGGTCGTCATACCAAAGCTGGTTGAACCGCCACAGCGGCTGGCCCACGCGCACCCCGTCAAACAGCCGTTGCACCCGCGCGGCAATATTGTCGGTATATTCGGCCACAGGTACGTGGATATTGGTCAGGGGCCTGCCCGCCTTTTCCTGCAACATCCACGACGCCGGAAAGCATAGCACGGCGGCACTGAGCACATGTTCGTCGCCACGCTTTTCCATCAGCACAAAGTCGTTTTGCAGCAGATGGCCCAAGGCCAGCAGCGGCGACATAGGCGCGATATCCACGCAGCGTCCGTCAGGGCAGGTCACGCGACTGCCATCCAAGCGAAAGCCGAGGTCGGGCAAAACCTGTTTCACCGTCTCAAGCAATTCCTCGCAGGCAGGTACGGCAGCTGGGTCTTCGTACAGCACCTTGTCCCGCGCCCCGTCCAGCAAGGCGATGCGCCGCGCCATTTGCGCAGCGTATGCCTCATCCACGCGCAGCCACGGCCCCCGTTCCGGCGCGATGCCGGGCAAGGGGCGCGCCGTGCGCATGTCTTCGGGCAGATATTTGTGCAATGCCGGTCCCATGCCAGACGCTTAGCGTGAAAGCACGCGGCGTCCAAGCCAGCGCAGTACTAAGGGCCACGCAAGGCGCGTATTTCCCACAGCAAAAGGGCCGCCCGACCGCCAAGCATCTAAAACTGTTGTCTTTTTCCAAACCTCCGATAATGTGACGGCACCCCCGCGATTAGGGGGCGTAAAGTCTTAAGGTTTTTGTATTTTTATGCCTGCACAGTCTCTGAAGTCCCCCGTTGGCGCACCCGGCAAGACGGGCAACGCAAAACTGGTTAAGAACAGCACGAACGATGTTCTTACCCTGCGGCGCATGTTGATCGCGAACGGGCATAAAATTCCGGAAACAGGCAATTTCGATGCCAAGCTCGGCGCGGTCATCAAGGGCGCGCAGAAAAAGGCGGGGATCAAGGAAATCGACGGCGTCATCCTGCCCGGTGACAAAGTGTGCAAGGCGCTGACCCCAAAATATGCGGCGGCGGAAAAGCTGGCCAGCAATGTCAAAATGCTGACCTTCAAGCTGAACGGCAAGACCTACGAAATGTCCGAGGCCGACTATAAAGTCGCCAAGGTCAAACTGTTCAAAACCATCGAAACGCCGACCAAGACCCTGATCAATCAGGTCAATTATACGATGGACCGCTACCAGTTCTATCTGGACACAGCGATGGTCAAGGACGGCATCGCGATGGCGCTGGTGCAGGCGTCGATCATGACCATCGGGCGGGTGAAATTCCCCGATGACGGCAAGATGATCAAGGCGCTGAACGCCAAAAACGCGCTGGAACGCAGCCTGCGGTCCAAAGACCTTGTGCAGTTCTGCAAGGCAATGCGCACCGCCGAAAAAGACATCAACGATTTTGTTCTGGAATTCCGCACCTTTGTGCAGCGGATGGAGGGCAAAGGCGCGATGATCCAAGGCGCGTTGAAAGTGGTCAACTCGACCGCTTTCACGGCTGTTGAAATCCTCGCCGTGCCGGTGGTGATGACCTATACCCGCCTGCCCCCCGACAAGGCCTATCTGGCGTCCAAGACGGCTGTGGCGGGCATTGAATCCCTGTCGACCGATCTGGGCAAGCATATCGCGGGCCAGAAAGTATCGGTTTCCGGTTCCATGGGGCGGATGAGCTATGCGATGGCCAAGGAACTGGTGCTGGGCTGGTGCGGCGGCAAGATCAAGTTCAAAGGCCCCGTTCTGACCCGCTTGATGAAAGTCGTCGGCCCCGCCGTGACCAAGGCGTTTCCCTTTATTCCCAAAGGCATGGCCGCCAATTTTGTGGCGCGCTACATTCAGGGCGTCGGTCAGGAAGCGACCAAGGCGATCATGGACGCGCTGGTCAAGGCGGTCGAGGGCTGGATCAAAAAAGGCACACCGCCCACCAAGTCCGAAATCGAGAAACTGTTTGATGATGTGGTCAAATCTGCCGTTCTGGGCGGGCTAAGCCAGAACCTTGGCAAGTTCAAACCCAAATGGGCCGGCAAAAGCCAGTTGATCCTGCGGTTCAAGATGATCCCCACCGCGATGAAAAAAATCCACGGTTCGAACACCATCACGCCGGAACAGCGTGAAATCGTGGCACAAAAGATCATTGGCAAGCTACAGGGCAGCGCGCTGAACAAAGGCTATGACAGCGTGTTCAGCACCGCCACGGGCCACGAAAGTGCCAGCGCCCTGACAGCCCAAGCCGAAGCGGCCCTGCTGTCGGATCGCGAGATTACATCGAAGATCGAAGCGATGATCGCAAGCGAAGTGAAGGCGATGAAGAAGGCGGCGAAGTAACCGCCGCCTTTTCTCCCATCCCCAGCGCCGCAGGTCAGATCGCGGCCGCGTGCGCGGTTTCATGGGTGGCAAAACGGTCCACAAAATGGGCGATGATCCGCACCAGCGGATAGGCTTCGGGCCGCATCTCAAGCCCTGCGCCCGTCAAATGGAACACATCGTCGAATTTCGCCATCAACGCGACCTTGGTCTGGCGGATCAGGTCGGTGTACAGCGGATACGCTTCTTGCAGTTTTCGTGCATCCATCACGAACCGGCACATCAAATCCTCAATGATCTGCGCCAGAAGGTTGTCAATTTCGGACATGACATAGCCCTTGTGGCCAGCCAGCCCGCTGGCTGAAATCCGGTCCTGATAGGCCGATGTGGCAACGGCATTCTGCTGGTATCCTTGCGCAAATCGCGAGATCGCAGAGGCACCCAGCCCCACCAGCGTGCGGCTTTGATCGTCGGTATAACCTTGGAAATTGCGCCGCAACCGTCCCGCCGCGTGAACCTTGGACAGGCTGTCGGTCGGCTTGGCGAAATGGTCGATCCCGATCGCCTCGTACCCCGCCGCCACCAGCGTATCATGCGCAATCGTCGCCAGATCGAACCGCGCATGGGTGTCCGGCAGGGTTTCCGCCTTGATCAGTACCTGCCGCTTGGACATCCACGGCACATGCGCATAGCCATAGATCGCCAACCGGTCTGGATCCATCTCCATCACATGGGACAGGGTCTGGCGGAAACTGTCGCTGGTCTGGTGCGGCAGCCCGTACAGCAGATCAAGGTTCACCGCCCGCAGCCCTGCATCGCGCAAAAAGGTCAGAACCCCGCGGGTCTGTTCCAGTGTTTGAGGCCGCCCGATGGCTGCCTGCACACGGGGCGCGAAATCCTGCACGCCGATGCTGGCGCGGTTCATGCCATAGCGCACGAGCGTCTCAAGCAGCGCCTCCGACGCCTCGGTCGGGTCAATCTCGACCGAAAATTCGAACCCTTCGCCCAGCGGAAAGGCCGCGAATAGCGCATCAAGCAGTTCGGCCATGGTTTCAGGGGGCAGGATCGTGGGCGTCCCCCCGCCCAGATGCAGCCGCCCCATGCGCACGCCATCCGGCAAGCCACGGCGCACCGCCTCGATTTCTTTCTTCAGAACGGCCACATAGGCGCGCACGGGGCGCATCGTACGCGTCCCTTGGGTCCGGCAGGCACAGAACCAGCACAGCCGCTTGCAAAACGGGATGTGCACATAGACCGAGATATCTTCGCTCGGGTCTACCTGTTCGAGCCACATGGCCTGATTGCGCATACCGACATCACTCTGAAAGTGGTTGGCCGGCGGATAGCTGGTGTAGCGCGGCACTTTGGCATCGAACAGCCCGTGCCGCAAAAGGGGGTCGAAGTTTTCCATGAAACGATTTAGCGTCAGATAGAAGTCCTTTGCATTGATCCAGATCAACATGAAATTAAAAGAAGTCCCCTCGATCCGGTGTAGTGAATGTCCGATCAGGCACCGCGCCGTCTGTGCGCGTTGTGACGGGGACGAATTGCAAACGCTTGAAGCGATGAAATCATATCGCAGCTACAAGGCGGGCGAGGTGATCCTGTGGCGCGGTGAGCCATTGGATTTCGTGGCCTCGCTTGTTTACGGCGTCGCCAGCCTGTCCAAAACGCTGGAAGACGGCCGCACGCAAATGGTGGGCCTGTTGCTGCCATCGGATTTTATCGGACGTCCGGGCCGCAAACAGGTAGATTTCGACGTGACCGCCACCACCGATGTCACCCTGTGCCGGTTTGAACGCGCCCCCTTCGAGACGCTGATCGAAGAAACGCCCCATGTGGCGCAGCGATTGATGGAACTGGCGCTGGATGAACTGGATGCGGCGCGCGACTGGATGATTCTGCTGGGCCGCAAATCGGCCCGCGAAAAGATCGCGACATTTATCGACCTTCTTGCACGGCGCGCCAGTTTCGGCACCGGAACCGAGCAGTCCCATATCGAAATGCCCATGACCCGCGACCAGATCGCGAACTTTCTGGGCCTCACCCTCGAAACCGTCAGCCGCCAGCTTAACGCGCTGAAAAAAGAGGGTATTATTAGCTTTACGGGGCGCAAGTCCCTTGATGTGGTTGACCTTCTGGCCCTGCGTCAGGCCACGGGCGACGACGCCGATGGCGGCGTAATCATTTAATTTGCCCACAGCGGCGATTTTCGCCGCTTTTTGACTCAGATCAAAGAGTCGCCGCCCCGCCCTCCATAGAAGACCCTTGCGAACAGGAGCGTCCTCGGGTGCTCGATGAAACGTGAGGGCATTACCAATGAACTATGTGAAACTAATCCTTTTGGGTCTGGTGACGCTTGTCGCTGCCATGGCTGCGAACTTTGCGCATGACGTTGCCTATCAGGTCCACGCCATTCTCATCATGCTGGTGGCGGGTGGCATGTTCATCTGGGTGCTGCGCAACACGGATGAGCCGATCAAACCTGTCGATACAGGGGCCTATGCCGACGGCGTGATCCGCGCAGGCGTCATCGCCACCGCGTTCTGGGGCATCGCCGGTTTTCTGGTCGGCACCTTCATCGCCTTCCAGCTTGCCTTTCCCGAGTTGAACTTTGACTGGGGCCAGCCCTTTACCAATTTCGGTCGTCTGCGCCCGCTGCACACCAGCGCGGTGATCTTCGCTTTTGGTGGCAACGCGCTGATCGCGACCTCGTTCTATGTGGTGCAGCGTACCAGCGGCGTGCGCCTTTGGGGCGGCAACACGGCATGGTTCGTGTTCTGGGGTTATCAACTTTTCATCGTACTTGCCGCCACCGGCTATCTGCTGGGCGCGACCCAGTCCAAGGAATATGCCGAGCCTGAATGGTACGTCGATATCTGGCTGACCGTGATCTGGCTGGCCTATCTGGCCGTGTTCCTCGGCACCATCTTCAAGCGTCGGGAAAAGCATATCTACGTCGCCAACTGGTTCTTCCTTGCCTTCATCATCACCGTTGCGATGCTGCACGTGGTCAACAACCTGTCGATACCCGTCAGCTTCTGGGGCAGCAAGTCCGTGCAGGTCTTCTCGGGCGTGCAGGATGCGATGACCCAGTGGTGGTACGGCCACAACGCCGTGGGCTTCTTCCTGACCGCGGGCTTCCTTGGCATGATGTATTACTTTGTGCCCAAGCAGGCGGGGCGTCCCGTCTACAGCTATAAACTGTCGATCATCCACTTCTGGGCGCTGATCTTCCTGTATATCTGGGCCGGTCCGCACCACTTGCACTACACTGCCTTGCCCGATTGGGCGGCGACACTGGGCATGGTGTTCTCCATCGTGCTGTGGATGCCCAGCTGGGGTGGTATGATCAACGGCCTGATGACCCTGCAAGGGGCGTGGGACAAGCTGCGCACCGATCCAATCATGCGGATGTTCGTGCTGTCGCTGGGCTTTTACGGCATGTCCACCTTCGAGGGGCCGATGATGTCGATCCGCGCGGTGAACTCGCTGTCGCACTATACCGACTGGACCATCGGCCACGTACATTCCGGCGCTTTGGGTTGGAACGGCATGATTACATTCGCCTGCATCTACTTCCTGACGCCACGCCTGTGGGGCCGCAAAGAGATGCATTCGATGGCTGCCATCAACTGGCACTTCTGGCTCGCGACCCTTGGCATCGTTCTTTACGCCGCCTCCATGTGGGTCACCGGCATCATGGAAGGTCTGATGTGGCGTGAGGTCGACAGCCAGGGTTTCCTCGTGAACTCCTTTGCCGACACCGTCAGCGCCAAGTTCCCGATGTATGTGGTGCGTGGTCTGGGCGGCATCCTGTTCCTGTCGGGCGCGGTCCTGATGTGCTGGAACATGTGGATGACCATCCGCGGGGCCAACCCCGCCCGCGCATCCCTCCCCCAAGCAATTGCCGCTGAATAAGGAGCGACACAATGGCTGACAACGAAAAGATCACCGACTCCGCCAAGGATCCGAAGGTCGCGACCGTGTCCGACTTTCCCGACCAGATCCCGAACGAGTTGCCGCACCACACCGCGCTGCTGGACCGCCACGCCATTCTGGAGAAAAGCCCGACGCTGCTTTTGACCTTCTCCCTTCTGGTGGTCACCATCGGTGGCATCGTGGAAATCGCGCCGCTGTTCTGGCTGGAAAACACGATCGAGGATGTCGAGGGCGTGCGCCCCTACTCCCCGCTCGAGCTGACAGGGCGCGACATCTACATCCGCGAAGGCTGCTATGTGTGCCACAGCCAGATGATCCGCCCCATGCGGGACGAGGTCGAACGCTATGGCCACTACTCGCTGGCGGCAGAGTCGAAATATGACCACCCGTTCCAGTGGGGGTCCAAACGCACAGGGCCGGACGTGGCCCGTGTCGGCGGGCGCTATTCGGATGCGTGGCATGTGGACCACTTGAAAGACCCGCAATCGGTCGTGCCCGAAAGCATCATGCCGAAATACGCCTTCCTCGCTGATACCGAGATCGAGGGAGAGCATATCGAGGCGCTGCTGAAGACGCACCGTTTTGTCGGCGTGCCCTATACCGAAGAGCACATCGAAGAGGCACTGTTCGACTTCAAGGTGCAGGCCGATCCTGATGGCGATTATGACGGGCTGCTCGAACGCTATCCCGGCGCGGCTGTGTCCAACTTTGACGGCCAAGAGGCCCTGACCGAGATGGACGCCCTGATCGCCTATTTGCAGGTGCTTGGCACCATGGTGGATTTCTCCACCTTCACCCCAGACGCAAGCCGATAGGAGGGCGCGATCATGGATACCTATTCCCTTCTTCGACAGTTCGCGGACAGCTGGGTGTTGCTGGCGATGTTTGCCTTTTTTGTCGGCGCTGGCATCTGGGCCTTTCTGCCCAGCCAGAGCGATGCGCGCAAACAGGCCAGCATGATCCCGCTGCGCAATGACCTAGAGACCCCGAACTCGCCCAAGGCGGAGCACGGCGCAGGCGCGAAAGGAGACAGCAATGGCTGATCGCAAAGTTGACGATGAAACCGGCGTCGAAACCACAGGACACAGCTGGGACGGCATCGAAGAGTTGAACAATCCGCTGCCGCGCTGGTGGTTGTGGACCTTTTACCTGACCATCATCTGGGGCGTGGGCTATACCATCGCCTACCCTGCTTGGCCGATGATTTCGGGCGCGACGGCTGGTGTCATGGGCTGGTCCACACGGGCCAATGTGGAACGCGACATCGCCGCCCACGAGGCGCAGAACGCGGAACTTGTGACCGCGCTGCTGGCAGCCGACATGACGGAATTGCCTCAGGATCCCGACCTCAACCGCTATGCGGTGGCACGGGGCGGCGCGGTGTTCCGCGCGCAGTGCTCACAGTGCCACGGATCGGGCGCTGCGGGGGCTGTGGGCTATCCCAACCTGCTGGACAACGACTGGCTTTGGGGTGGCAGCATCGAACAGATCGCGCACACCGTCCGCCACGGCATCCGCAACGAGGACGACTCCGATGCGCGCTGGTCCGAAATGCCCGCCTTTGGCGAGATGCTGAAAGAGGACGAGATCGCGGCCACCGTCGAATATGTCCTGTCCCTGTCGGGCGGAGATGCCGACACGGCCAAGGCGGCAGAGGGCGCGGTGCTGTTCGCGGACAACTGTGCCGCGTGCCACGGCGACGCTGGATTGGGCGATGTCGAACTTGGTGCGCCGAACCTTGCCGACGCGATCTGGCTTTATGGCGGCGATCGTGCCAGCTTGACCCACACGGTGACATACGCGCGCTTCGGCGTCATGCCTGCGTGGGGCTTGCGCCTCTCAGAGGCGGACGTGCGCACCGTATCAGCATATGTGCATGCTCTCGGTGGAGGGGAGTAGCACATAAGGGCGCCGCCGGCTTCGGCTGGGCGGCCCTGCCCCCCGGAACGGTCCTGTTCGCAAAACGAACCGTTCCGGGGGTTTTTGATTCAGATCAAGGCGATCCCCCCTGCACCGCAGTAGCAGTGGATAGCGAACAGGAATCACCACTATGCCCACCGATCACCCCCCTTCCCTATACGCCGCGCGCGAACCGATCTTTCCCCGACGGGTCAGCGGGTTTTTCCGCACCTTCAAATGGTGGATCATGGCCGTCACGCTAGGCATCTACTATCTCACTCCGTGGATCCGTTGGGACCGTGGCGCGAACCTGCCCGATCAGGCGGTGCTGGTGGATATGGCCAACCGCCGCTTCTACTTCTTCTGGATCGAGATCTGGAGCCACGAGTTCTACTTTGTGGCCGGATTGCTGATCATGGCCGGTCTGGGCCTGTTCCTGTTCACCTCGGCACTGGGGCGCGTCTGGTGCGGCTATGCCTGTCCGCAGACCGTGTGGACCGACCTGTTCATCCTTGTCGAACGCTGGATCGAAGGCGACCGCAACGCGCGCGTGCGTCTGTGGAAAGCGGACTGGTCTTTACGCAAATGGCGGTTGCGCCTGACCAAATGGGCGGTGTGGCTGGTGATTGCCGTGGCCACTGGCGGGGCATGGGTGTTCTATTTCGCGGATGCGCCGACCCTGCTGCGCGATCTGCTGACTTTTTCCGCCCATCCGGCGGCCTATATCACCGTCGCGATCCTGACAGCGACGACCTTTGTTTTCGGCGGCTTCATGCGCGAACAGGTCTGCATCTACATGTGCCCGTGGCCGCGCATTCAGGCGGCGATGATGGACCCCGAAACCATCACCGTGGCCTATCGCGACTGGCGCGGCGAACCGCGTGGTAAAAAACGCGACGCCTCGGCCGGTGACTGCATCGATTGCATGGCCTGCGTGAACGTCTGCCCCGTGGGCATCGACATCCGCGACGGTCAGCAGATGGAATGCATCACCTGCGCGCTGTGCATCGACGCCTGCGACGATGTGATGGCGCGTATCGGCAAGCCGCGCGGGCTGATCGACTACCTTTCGCTTGCCGATGAGGAAGCCGAGCGCGCAGGCGCTGCGCCCAAGCCCCTGTGGCGTCATGTACTGCGCAAACGCACGCTGCTGTATACCGCCATGTGGGCGGCGATTGGTGCGGGGCTGGTCTATGCCCTGTTCATCCGCAGCGATATCGAAATGACCGTCAGCCCCGTGCGCAACCCGACTTATGTGCTGCAATCGGACGGGTCGATCCGCAACATCTACGACGTGCGGCTGCGCAACAAGCTGGGCGAGGACGCGCAGTTCCACATCAGCCTGACAAGCGACGAAATCCTGCAAATCGGGCTGCAAGGGCAGAACAACCAACTGTCCCTGACCGTCCCTGCCGACAGCACGATCCTGCAACGCGTCTATGTCACCGCCCGCCCCCAAGACCCCGCCGCCAGTGCGCCCAGCACGCCGCTGCGCCTCTGGGTCGAGGATTTGGGCAGCGGCGCACGCGCCTCGCAAGCGACCGTCTTTAATGGAAAGGAAAGCAAATGACCGAAGTAAAAGGATGGCATGTCCTCGCAGGCTTTGCCGTTGCATTCGGCATCATCATCGCGGTGAACCTGACCCTCGCGTTCAAGGCCGTCGCCACATTCCCCGGACTTGAGGTGCGCAATTCCTATGTGGCCAGCCAGTCCTTCGACGACGACCGCGCCGCACAAACCGCCCTTGGCTGGGACGTGTCCGCACAGCTAGACGGCGATGTGCTGACACTTGCCATCCTTGAGAACGGCACCGCCATCGCGCCCGAAATCCTCTTGGCCACCTTTGGTCGCGCCACCCATGTGAATGCGGACCAGACGCCGGAATTTACCTTTGATGGCAGCGCCTTGCATGCCGATGTGCATGCAGGCCCAGGCAACTGGAACCTACGCCTCAAGGCCCGCGCCGCCGATGGCACCCTGTTCCAGCAACGCATTATCGTGGACACCCTGGAATGACAGCCGCCTGCCCTGCCTGCGTGGCGATCCCAGAGGCCGAAGACCTCAACATCGCGCCGGATCTGCAATTCTCGCTGCCGACGATCCATTGCGCCGCCTGCATCGGCAAGATCGAACGCGGCCTGTCCCAGACGCGGGGCGTGACACGGGTGCGGGTCAACCTGTCGCTGAAGCGGCTATCCGTCTCCGGCCCCGTCGAGGCCGGCGTGATCGCCGCACAGCTTGAGGATCTGGGATACGAGGCCTACCCCCTCAACCTTGAGGCGCTGAGCCAGCAACAGGACAGCGTGGGCAAGACCCTGCTGACCCGCATGGCCGTGGCGGGCTTTGCCATGATGAACGTGATGCTGCTGTCGGTAGCGGTCTGGTCGGGGGCCACCGATGCCACCCGCGACCTGTTCCACCTGATTTCGGCGGCAATTGCCCTGCCCGTGGTCGCCTATTCCGGTCAGCCGTTCTTTGTGAATGCGTGGGCGGCGCTGCGCGTGCGGCGGCTGAACATGGATGTACCGATCTCGCTCGCCATTCTTCTGGCGGCGGGCATGTCGCTGTTTGAAACGCTCAACAGCGGCGCGCACGCCTATTTCGATGCGGCCCTGTCGCTCACCTTTTTCCTGCTGATCGGGCGCTATATGGATCACCGCACCCGCAGTGCGGCACGGTCGGCGGCCAAGGAACTGAGCGCGCTTGAGGTCCAGACCGCCCAAGTACTGCGCAATGACCGCGTGGACACAGTGCCTGCCGCGTCACTGGTGGTGGGCGATCACATCCTTGTCCCCACTGGCGCGCGCATGCCCGTGGATGGCACGCTGCTGTCGAACACGGCCCTTGTGGACCGGTCGGTACTGACCGGCGAAACCGCCGCCGTTGAACTGGCCCAAGGCGCGCCCTTGCAAGCGGGCGAGATCAACGTCGCCGCCGCCCTGACGATGGAGGCCACCACCGTGGGCGAGGACACAACCCTGCGCCGCATGGCCCAGATGGTCGAAACCGCCGAACACAGCCGAAACAGCTATACCGCACTGGCCGACCGCGCCGCGCAGGTCTATGCGCCTGCGGTGCATCTGTTGGCCTTTGCGGCCTTTGTGGGCTGGGTTCTGGTGAACGGCGATGTGCGCCACGCGCTGAACGTGGCCATCGCGACGCTGATCATCACCTGCCCCTGCGCGCTCGGGCTGGCGGTGCCTGCGGTATCCACAGCGGCCATCGCGCGGCTGTTCTCGCTCGGCTATCTGGTGAAACATGCCACCGCGCTGGAACGGCTGGCCGATGTGACCCGCATCGTTTTTGACAAGACAGGCACCCTGTCCCAACCCGCCGTGACCTTGCCCGCCAACTTTTCCGACAATGACAAACGCGTGGCCAAAGCGCTGGCGCAGGCCTCGCACCACCCGATGTCCAAGGCGCTGAACGCCGCCCTTGGTGATATCCCCGCCGCCCCCGTGTCAGATCTGGTCGAAGTTGCGGGCCAAGGGGTCGAGGCCACGTGGCAAGGCCGCTCCGTGCGGTTGGGGCGCGGCGCATGGCTTGGCGCGTCCTTCGACGCCTTGGGCCTGCATATCGACGGGCAAGATGCACAGGCTATCACCGCCACCGAAACCCCGCGTGAAGGCGCGGCCAAGGCCATTGCGGAACTGGACCTGCCAAGCGAGATCGTGACCGGCGACGCGCCCCGCCCCGCCGCCGCCTTTGCGCGACAGCTCGGCCTGCCAGTGCATGCCGGTGTCTCTCCGGCGGAAAAGCTCGCCTATCTCGAAACACTCGCCGCACAGGGCGACAAGGTGCTGATGGTGGGCGACGGGCTTAATGACACGGCTGCGCTGGCGGCGGCCCATGCCTCGATCGCGCCCGCCACGGCGATGGACGCCTCGCGCAGTGCATCCGACATCGTGATCCTCAAGGACAGCTTTGCCGACCTGCCCCTGCTGCGCCGCATCGCGCAACTGACCCAGTCCCTGTCGAAACAGAACTTTGCCATTGCCGCGCTTTATAACGCCATTGCCATCCCGATTGCGCTCGCCGGATATGCGACCCCGCTGGCCGCTGCCTTGGCCATGTCGCTATCGTCGATTACAGTGCTACTGAACTCCCAACGGATCAGGTTTTCAAAATGAACGTCCTTGTTGTTCTTATCCCCGTCTCGCTTGTGCTGGGCGGTTTGGGCCTTGCCGCCTTTCTGTGGACCGTGCGCAGTGATCAATATGACGACGAACAAGGCAACGCCGCGCGCATCCTGCTGGATGACGAATAGGCACGCGCCATCACGGTTGCGCGTGCAGGGCGGCGGGCCCCTTCACAAGGGCCGGCTGGCACCCCATGCTTGAGGGACCCAACAAAAGGTCCCGCCATGCCCACCGAACGCATCTCCTTTGACGGCCACGCAGGCAAGCTCGACGCGCGCCTCGACCTGCCGGACGGGCCGCATCTGGCCACCGCCGTCTTCGCCCACTGTTTCACCTGCGGCAAGGACATCGCCGCCGCCCGCCGGATCGCGGCACGGCTGAATACGTTGGGCCTTGCGGTGCTGCGCTTTGACTTCACCGGTCTGGGCCATTCGGGGGGCGAGTTCGCCAATACTTCGCTCACGTCCAATGTGCAGGATCTGGCCCACGCCGTGGCCTACCTGAATGCGCGCGACATGGCACCGGAACTGCTGATCGGCCATTCGCTGGGCGGCGCAGCCGTGCTCAAAAGTGCCGCCGACCTGCCCCAAATCAAGGCCGTAGCGACCCTCGCCGCGCCCTTCGATCCGGCCCATGTGACGCAGAACTTCGCCGATGCCCTGCCGCAAATCGCGGCCCAAGGCGTGGCCGAAGTCTCCCTTGGCGGTCGCCCCTTCCGCATCGGGCAGGCCTTTGTGGATGACGTGCAGGGCCAAGCACTCGCCCCCGCCATCGCCAATCTGAACGCCGCCCTGCTGGTCCTGCATTCCCCCACCGACCAGATCGTGGGCATCGACAACGCCAGCCGTATTTTCATGGCCGCCAAACATCCCAAAAGCTTTGTGACACTGGACGATGCAGACCACCTGATCTCGCGCGCCGAACACGCAGAATACGCTGCCGACGTGATCGCCACATGGGCGCGCAAATACCTGTCCCTGAAGCAGCCCGCCCCGCCCGTGGGCGCCCCCGAAGGCGTTGTGCGCAGCGCCGAGGCCGATCCCGACGGCTTCCTTCAGGACATCACCCACGGCACGCGCCACCACCTACTGGCGGATGAACCCCGCGCCTATGGCGGCACGAACCAGGGCCTGTCGCCGTATGGCCTGCTCAGCGCGGGACTGGCCGCCTGTACCTCGATGACCATCCGCATGTATGCGCGCCGGAAAGGCTGGCCGCTGGACCATGTGATGGTCGATGTCAGCCACGACAAGGTCCACGCGCAAGACGCCGACACCACCACGCCAGTCAAGGTCGACACATGGAAACGCCGCATCACCCTGCGGGGCGATCTGGATGACGCCCAACGCACCCGCCTGCTGGAAATCGCCGACAAATGCCCCGTGCACCGCACGCTGGAAACCAGCGCCTCTGTCCTCACAGAACTCGCCCCACCCGCCTGAAGGGCGCACCACGTCCCTCTTCTCTGTTCGAAAAAAATCCTCCCCGAAGGGCCGATCAGCCGCCAATGCGCCGCCGGCAGTTTCGAACCACATCAGCCAAACGAACAAAAGAAAAGGCGCGGCCCCATCACAGGGCCGCGCCTCATTAACTCAATAATCGAAGGTCGCTTAGTCGCGCGCGCGGCCGACAAGCTTCCATGCGGCGGGCAGGACCAGTGCTGCCAGCACCAGCTTCAGCGCGTCGCCGATCAGGAACGGTGTCAGACCCCATGCGAGGATCGGCTTGTCCCAACCGTAAAGCTGACCCAACCAGAACAGACCCGGCACATAAATCAGCGCGGTGCCGATCAGCATCGCCAGCGCCATCCACAGGACCGACCGGTCCCAGCCGCGCCGTGCCAGCAGGCCAAGGCACATAGTTGCCAGCACATAGCCCACCAGATAGCCGCCTGTGCCACCCATCATATAGGTCAGGCCCGCTGCCTCGGCCGAAGAACCGGCAAACACGTCAAAGCCAAGCGCGCCGACCAGCATATAAGCAAGGATGGTGACCAGACCCAGACGCGCGCCATAGGCCGCGCCGATGCTTAGCACGGCAAATGTGCCCATCGTCACAGGCACGGGCCACATGGGCACCTTGATTTTCGCTGCAACCGCCAAAAGCAGAACGCCGCCCAACACCAGTGCCGCCTGTTTGACACGCAGCGCCGTGCCGTCATTGGCACCAAATACGTCGCTCAGTACTTTGTTATTCCACGTCGTTTCCATGAACTCTCGCCCGTTACTTCAAGAAGATTGGACCCGTTGTGCCAATGCCGTGCGCTTTCTGCAAGTGCAAAGACACGCGCCCCCCGACAGGGTGCGCCCCGATCGGCGGGATGCCCGCATGGGGGCTATGCGCCTCTATTGCGGGCAGATCCGACATGCCTTGCAAACAAATATGGCGCACAGTTTCGCAACCGCACCAATGGCGCGGAAACGCCCGAAATCTGCTTAGGCGCTACGTTTATACCATGTATCGCTGACATAATCCTTGCGCGGCCCCGTCACGGACCAGCGTACGTGAAAGGCAGGCCAGTCGCCAAAATCATACTCCACGACATAGGTATCGGGCGCACAATCATGCTGCGTTCGCCCCCCGTCAGGCGGTACATCGTGAAAAAATCTGCCATCATCGAAAAATACGGCCATGCCGTCGCTCCAGAAATAGCGGCGCTCGGCATGCATGGGGGCGACGTTGGGCATGTGCAATTTGCCAACCTCAAGATAGGTGCAGCCCCCCGCGGCGCGCGTCCAGATGCCCTGCCCCTCGAACCGCGCGCGCGGGCCTGTCACAGGGATCACATCGCGGGTGATGTCCCATGTACCTTCGAAATCGGCCAGAACACGGGGCCTGTGCTGCGTTTGGGTGCGGGATGCCATCGGCCCCTCGTCTTGTCGTTACCTGCCGCGCAGTCTAAGAGCGCGGTGCGCAATGTGACAGTCCATAAAAAGGTGCTTCCCCATGATTCCCCGTTACTCCCGCCCCGACATGGTCGCCATCTGGGAACCGGCCACGAAATTCCGCATCTGGTACGAGATCGAGGCACACGCCTGCGACGCCATGGCCGACCTTGGCGTGATCCCGCGCGAAAACGCCGATGCGGTGTGGAAAGCCAAGGACGTGGAATTCGATGTGGCCCGCATCGACGAGATCGAAGCCGTGACCAAACATGACGTCATCGCCTTCCTCACCCACCTTGCCGAACATGTCGGCAGCGACGAGGCACGTTTTGTGCATCAGGGCATGACCTCTTCGGATGTGCTCGACACCTGCTTTAACGTGCAGCTGACCCGCGCCGCCGATCTGCTGATCACCGACCTCGAAGGGTTGCTGGCCGCGCTCAAGCGCCGCGCCATCGAACACAAGAACACCGTGCGCATCGGGCGCAGCCACGGCATCCACGCCGAACCCACCACGATGGGCCTGACCTTTGCGCGCTTTTACGCGGAAATGGACCGCAACCTTGACCGGATGCGCACCGCGCGTGCCGAAATCGCCACCGGCGCGATCAGCGGTGCGGTCGGCACCTTCGCCAATATCGACCCCGCGGTCGAGGATCACGTCTGCGCCAAACTGGGCCTCACACCGGAGCCGATTTCGACCCAAGTTATCCCGCGCGACCGTCACGCGGCCTTCTTTGCGACCCTTGGCGTCGTTGCCTCCAGCATCGAGAACATCGCCACAGAAATCCGCCACATGCAGCGCACCGAAGTGCTGGAAGGGGCCGAATTCTTCTCCATGGGGCAAAAAGGCTCCAGCGCGATGCCGCACAAGAAGAACCCTGTGCTGACCGAAAACCTGACCGGCCTTGCGCGGCTGGTGCGGATGTCGGTTATTCCGGCGATGGAAAACGTGGCCCTCTGGCACGAACGCGACATTTCGCACTCGTCTGTGGAACGGATGATCGGGCCGGATGCCACCATTACGCTCGACTTCGCACTGGCGCGCCTGACCGGCGTGATCGACAAGATGCTAATCTTCCCCGAGAACATGCTCGACAACATGAACAAGTTCCCCGGTCTGGTGATGAGCCAGCGCGTGCTGCTGGCCCTGACCCAAGCAGGCGTGAGCCGCGAGGACGCCTATTCCTACGTGCAGCGTAATGCGCTGAAGGTCTGGGAATTCCGCACCGACTTCAAAGAGGAACTGCTGGCCGATCCCGACGTCACAGCCGCGCTCAGCCCCGCCGAAATCGAAGAGAAATTCGACCTCGGCTATCACACCAAGCACGTGGACACGATCTTTGCCCGCGTGTTCGGCGAGGATTGATTGCCCCCTCTCGGGTGCATTAAATTGCCCGAAAAGACCCCAAAAGGCGCGCTTCGGCGCGCCTTTTTCGCGAAATCGTTTTGAAGATTGCGCGCCGTGGCCTACCCTATTTCCTACCTCAAGCGGAAAAGGAGAAGACTGATGAAGATCAAGACCTGCCTTGCGGCGCTGGCCCTTACCCTCGCCCCGACTTTGGCCCCCACCCTAGCACTGGCCGAGGGATGCAATTACAGCAAACAGAAACAGGCCATGTCCTGTGCCGCTGGCACAACCTACGACAGCGGGACACGGTCCTGCATTCCCACCACCAGCTAAGCTGGCAGCCCACCTGTCGGACTCACGGTTTCGTGATCGCATAAATCACGGGCGCGCGGGGTTATCACCCTAGTATCAACCAAAGCGCGTCCAACAACCGGAGAACCGAAATGCTGAAAACACTTGCTCTGACCACGGCCCTTGTCCTGCCGCTGGCCCTTCCCGTTGCGGGCCTTGCCGCTGGCGGCGAGAGTGAAGCCAAGCCCAAGAAAACCGAAACCACGCAGGACTGTTTCAAGGTCCGCCAGTGGGATCCGGAGAAGAAGGCCTATGTCCGGTTTTCGGAAAAGGTGAACGGGGTCTGGGACGCCAAGCTGGGCAAATGCGTGCGTCCCGACAAGACATCCTATCTGGACAGCGACACGCTTTATGATGCGGTGCGCGAACTGGCCTATGCCGGACGCTATGGCGAGGCGGTGCAGGTGCTGGACCAGATGCCCGACCAGATGGATGACCGCGTGCTGACCTATCGCGGCTTTACCGCGCGCAAGCTCGGCCAGTTGGAACTGGCAGATATGTATTACGAGCAGGCACTTACAGTGAACCCCGACAACATCCTTGCGCGGTCCTACATGGCGCAGGGCAAGCTGGCGACGGGCGACAAACTGGCCGCCATTGCGCAACTGCGTGAAATCCAGCAACGCGGCGGTGCAGGCACATGGGCCGAAACCTCGCTGCGCCAAAGCATCGAAAGCGGACAAACCTACAATTACTGACAGATTGATCCTGACTGGTTGAGGGTTTTTCAACCATTGCCTGCCAGAACAAGCGCAAACAGCTTGAAGGCAGGACATGACAGATCTGGTTCCCATGTCCGCCGCCCCTGCACCTATGCGTCAGGGCGGCGGCTCTCTTCCACGTCCCACGTCGCTTAGCCGTCGCGCCAAGGCCGCGATTGTCGTGCGCCTGCTGCTGAACGAAGGGGCCGACATTCCGCTTGAGGATCTGCCAGAGGATTTGCAGGCCCAGCTGACCAAGGCGATGGGCTCCATGCGCCTTGTGGACCGCGACACGCTCGAGTCCGTGATTTCCGAATTTTCCGCTGAACTCGAACGCATCGGGCTCAGCTTTTCAGGTGGTATGGCGGGGGCGCTGACGGCCCTTGATGGCAAGATCAGTGCCCAAACCGCCGCGCGCCTGCGCAAAGAGGCGGGCGTGCGCGAATCCGGCGATCCGTGGAAGCGTATCCGCGACATGGGCCCCGACCTTCTGGTGCCTGTCCTCGAACAGGAAAGTATCGAAATCGCTGCCGTGATGCTTTCCAAGCTCGACGTGCCCAAGGCAGCGGAATTGCTGGGCAAATTGCCGGGACCGCGCGCACGCCAGATCACCTATGCTGTGTCGAAAACCGGTGCCGTGACGCCCGACGCGGTGGAACGGATCGGGTTGTCGCTGGCCGCGCAGCTTGATGCGCGCCCCGTACTGGCCTTTTCGGACGGGCCGGTGGAACGGGTGGGCGCGATCCTCAACTCCTCCACCTCCGTCACACGCGACGATGTGCTGGCGGGACTGGACGAAAGCGATGAGGGCTTTGCCAACGCGGTGCGCAAGGCAATCTTTACCTTTGCCAATATCCCCGCCCGCATTGCGCCGCGTGATATCCCCCGCATCCTGCGCGATATCGAACAGTCCGACCTTGTCACCGCCCTTGCCGGCGCGCCCGCCATGGGGATGGAGGCAAGCGTGACCTTCATTCTGGAAAACATGTCGGGCCGTCTGGCCGATCAACTGCGCGAGGAAGTGGCCGAGGCTGGCACCCCGAAACCCGCCGACACCGACGCCGCCATGGCCGCGATCGTGACCGTGATCCGCACCATGGAATCCTCGGGCGATCTGATGCTGGTCAACGAGGAGGAAGGCTAGCGGCAACGCGGTCGGCCCCGCGTGCCCAGCGCGCAGCGGCACTATCCACCCCTTGCCGCCGCGTCCAAATCCCCCGCGCCCATTCCCTTGGGCAGGCAAACCCACTATGGCGCAGGGATGACAGCGATTTCCCCTCCGCCCACCCGCGCCATCCTGCTCGCTATTGCGGCCATCTTCTGCTTTGGGCTGATGGATGTGTCGGTCAAGGCCGTCACCCCGACCACCGGCACCATCCCCGCCCTTTGGGCCCGCTATGCCGGACAGATGGTCATCGTGTTGGTGCTGGTCGCCCCGCGCCTGTCAACCGTCGTGCGCAGCGAATACCCCAAGCTGCAAATCACCCGCTCGATCCTGCTCATGGCGGCGACGTTCTTCTTCTTCCTCGCCTTGGGCCAGATCGGTCTGGCCGAGGCGACTGCCGTCATCGCCGTCAATCCGGTCCTCATCACTTTGGGCGGCGCGCTGTTTTTGAAAGAAGCCCTTGGCCCGCGCCGCATCTTTGCCATTGCGCTGGCGATGCTGGGCGCGCTGATCGTCATCCGCCCCGGATCGGAAGTCTTCCAATTGGCCAGCCTTCTGCCCCTGATCGCGGCCTTCTGCTTTGCGGGCTATACCCTCATCACCCGCCGCTTGGGGCCAAGCGAGGATGTCTGGACGTCGCTTTTCTACACCGGCCTTGTGGGGTCGATCCTGCTGACGGCGGTAGTGCCCTTCTACCTCGAGGCGCTGGATACACGTGCTGTTCTGCTGCTGATCGCCATCGGCGCGGCGGGCACAGCGGGGCAGTTGATGCTGATCCGCGCCCTGTCCATTGCCGAGGCGGGCCTGCTTGCGCCCTTCAACTATTGCGGTCTGGTCTTTGCCGTGTTCTGGGGGCTGGTCCTGTTTGACGAGGTGCCCGACACGCTCACCCTGCTGGGTGCGCTTGTGATCGCCAGTGCGGGGATTTATGTCTGGTACCGAGAAACGCGGCGCCCTGCCCGCATCAAGCCCGCTGTGTAACAGGTTGCCATGCGCCACGATCCAGACGACATCCCCCTGCTGACCAATGTCGGCTATCACATCACCAACCTGATCGCGCGGCTGTTCATCAACCTTGCCCTTGCGTTGCCCTATCGCTGGCGGGTGCCGTTCATGGGCTGGATCATGTCGCGCCTGATCGGCCCCGCCGCCGGTTTCCTGTCGCGCGGCGAACAGCATGTGACCTTTGCCATGCCGCATTTGCCCAAGGCCGAACAACAGCGCATCGCGCGCGCCAGCCTCGACAATTTCGGACGCACCCTGATCGAGAACTATTCGACCAAAGATTTGCTGGCCCGTCAGGAAGGGGCCGAAGTCTCGGGCGGCGGGTTGGAGCATTTGCAACAGGCGGCACAGGACGGACGGCCCGTTATCCTCGTCTCGGGGCATTTCGGCAATTACGAGGCGTTGCGCGCCACGCTGCTGGGCATGGGTTTTGAGGTGGGCGGGCTCTATCGCGATATGTCCAACCCCTATTTCAACGCCCATTACGTGCGCACCATGCAGGATCTGGGCGGCCCCGTCTTTGCCCAAGGGCGCAAGGGCACCGCAGGGTTTGTGCGCCACCTCAAGGACGGGGGCCAGCTTGTGCTGCTGTTTGACCAGCATGTGCAGGGCGCGCCGGTGCTGAAATTCCTGAACCGCCCTGCCCGCACCGCCATTTCAGCCGCCGAACTGGCGCTGCGTTATGATGCGGTGCTGATGCCCTTTTACGGTATTCGCAAGCGCGACGGGCTGGGGTTCGACTGTGTGCTGGAAGAACCGATTGCCCATACAGATGCGATGACCATGACCCAGGCCATGAACGACAGCATCGGCAAGCGCATCCGCGCCCATCCCGAACAATGGCTGTGGGTGGCGCGCCGCTGGCGGGCCGAGGATCAGGACACCGACGCCCCGC
Source organism: Tateyamaria sp. 7Alg 36 (assembly GCF_059882455.1). Classification (NCBI taxonomy): domain Bacteria; kingdom Pseudomonadati; phylum Pseudomonadota; class Alphaproteobacteria; order Rhodobacterales; family Roseobacteraceae; genus Tateyamaria; species Tateyamaria sp. 7Alg 36. The sequence goes on from NZ_CM187613.1 coordinate 1,024,942, forward strand.
GCTAATCTACTTGATCTGGGCGGCGGCAAGGATCGGCCCCTGCGGCCCCTGCTGGATCAATACCACCACGGGCGCATCACCGCGCAGCTCGGCCTGAAGGGTCAGATCGTTTTGCCCGTCCCATTCGCCCAGCACAGTCCAGTCCTGCGTGACATTCGCATAGCTGATTGTGTGGCCCGCATTCTCGCCCCGCGTGATCGCCGTGGTCTGTTCGGGCAAATAGCGCACCAGATGCACCCGCATCGGGCCCCCTTGCCCGCCTGCATTCTGCGCCGCGACGGACAACGTGTCTGACTGGCGCGCAATGCGCAGGGATACCGGCGACGGTTGCGCCGCATGTTCCGCAATGGCGCGGGCCAGATCCATGGGCCGCGCGCCCACAATATCGGTGGTCCCGTTGATGATCATCTGCGGCGTATAGACCGACCGGCGTCCCGCCGCGCGCGCATAGCCACGCTGGCGGTCGGCATAGGCCGGATCGGCAAATTCGTCAGTCCAGCCAATATAGTCCCAGTAATCCACATGCAGCGCCAGCGCGATCACATCGTCCCGCTTGGCCAGATCATGCATCAGCTTGTCCGCTGGCGGGCAGGACGAACACCCCTGAGAGGTAAAAAGCTCGACCACCACAGGCGATTTCGCCACGGCGGGCGTGCCACCTTGCGACTGCGCCAGTGCAGGCGACGCGACGGGCAACAACGCCGCCAGGATCAGGGGAATCACGTATTTCATATGTCGGATAAGCATCTTTCGGGTTCTGATGACCGGTTGCTACACCCTAAGGAACTCTGCTGCGATGTGCCAATCAAGGTTTGTTGAGCCGATGTGACAGGCAGATCACGCTGTTGCGCTAAAAATCTGTACACCATGGTATACAAAACAGCGGATTTTGGCCAATTTCAGTTGAATAAACCGCACCCATCAGGCATGACGCGGGGGAATAACTGCCCTCCTCTCCGGATAAGGAACCCTTCATGCCCATTACCGTTGGTCACGACTCAAGCAAAACGCGCAAAACGCTCAGCGTCGGCACCCAATCCGTCGATTACTACTCCATCAATGCCGCCACCGAAGCAGGCCTTGGCGACTTTTCCCGCCTTCCCGCCGCCCTCAAGGTCGTGCTGGAAAACATGCTGCGCTTCGAGGACGGCAAGACCGTCAACACGGACGACATCAAGGCGTTCTCCGAGTGGGCCGACAAAGGCGGCAAGAACCCCCGCGAAATCGCCTACCGCCCTGCCCGCGTTCTGCTGCAGGACTTTACCGGCGTGCCAGCGGTTGTGGACCTTGCCGCGATGCGCGACGCGCTTGTCTCGCTTGGTGGTGACGCTGAACAGATCAACCCGCTGAACCCTGTCGATCTGGTCATCGACCACTCGGTCATGATCGACGAGTTCGGCAACCCGCGCGCGTTCCAGATGAACGTGGACCGCGAATACGAACGCAACATGGAACGTTACACCTTCCTCAAATGGGGTCAGTCGGCGTTTAACAACTTCCGCGTTGTGCCCCCCGGAACCGGCATCTGCCACCAGGTGAATCTCGAGTACCTGTCGCAAACCGTCTGGACCGACACCGATCAGGACGGCACCGAAGTCGCCTATCCCGACACGCTGGTCGGCACCGACAGCCACACCACCATGGTCAACGGCGCGGCCGTTCTGGGCTGGGGCGTTGGCGGGATCGAGGCCGAAGCCGCCATGCTGGGTCAGCCGATCTCGATGCTGATCCCCGAAGTGGTCGGTTTCGAACTGACCGGCACCATGATGGAAGGCACCACAGGCACCGACCTCGTGCTGAAAGTCGTTGAAATGCTGCGCGAAAAAGGCGTGGTGGGCAAATTTGTCGAATTCTACGGCGAAGGCCTGAACCGCCTGCCACTGGCAGACCGTGCCACCATCGCCAACATGGCGCCCGAATACGGCGCGACATGCGGCTTCTTCCCGATTGACGACGAAACCCTGCGCTACCTGCGCAACACGGGCCGCGCCGAAGACCGCATCGCGCTGGTCGAAGCCTATGCCAAGGAAAACGGGATGTGGCGCGGCGATGACTATGCGCCGATCTACTCGGACACGCTGCACCTCGACATGGGCACCATCGTGCCTGCGATCTCGGGCCCCAAACGCCCGCAGGACTATATCTCGCTCGACAACGCGGCTGACACGTTCCACGCCTATGTGCAGGGCCAGCGCCACGAGAAAGACGCCACCCCCCGCGCCGAAGGCCGCTGGGAAGCCGAAGGCGGCCAGCCCGAACCAACCGCCATTCCCGGCGATCAGGGCAGCCACCGCCGCGGCTACAATGCCGACGAAGGCTACCAACTGCATGACGGCTCGATCGTGATTGCATCGATCACCTCCTGCACCAACACCTCGAACCCCTATGTGATGATCGGTGCGGGCCTCGTGGCGCGCAAGGCCGCCGCACTGGGCCTGAACCGCAAACCGTGGGTCAAAACCTCGCTCGCACCAGGCAGCCAGGTTGTCAGCGCCTATCTGGAGGCCGCGGGCCTGCAGGAAGACCTCGACAAGATCGGCTTCAACCTCGTCGGCTACGGCTGCACCACCTGTATCGGCAACTCCGGCCCGCTGGCTCCGTCGATCTCCAAGACGATCAACGACAACGATCTGATCGGCGTCAGCGTCCTGTCCGGCAACCGCAACTTCGAAGGGCGGATTTCGCCTGACGTGCGCGCCAACTACCTCGCCTCGCCCCCGCTGGTCGTGGCCTATGCGCTGGTGGGCGACATGAACGTCGACATCACCACCGCGCCACTGGGTCAGGACAAGGACGGCAACGATGTCTTCCTGAAAGACATCTGGCCCACCAGCAAGGAAGTTGCCGACCTCGTCGAGGAAACCGTCACCCGCGAAGCGTTCCAGACCAAATACGCGGACGTGTTCAAAGGCGACGAGAAATGGCAGGCGGTCGAAACAACCGACGCGCTGACCTATGACTGGCCACCGGCTTCGACCTATGTGCAGAACCCGCCCTACTTCCAGGGCATGGACGCCAATCCCGGCACCATCGACAACATCGACGGCGCCAAAGTGCTGGCGATCCTTGGCGACATGATCACAACGGACCACATCTCGCCCGCAGGTTCGTTCAAGGAAACGACACCCGCAGGCCAGTACCTGATCGAACGTCAGGTCCAACCGCGCGAGTTCAACTCCTACGGCTCGCGCCGTGGCAACCACGAAGTGATGATGCGCGGCACCTTCGCCAACATCCGCATCCGTAACGAGATGCTGGACGGCGTCGAGGGCGGCTACACCAAAGGCCCAGATGGCGAACAGACCTCGATCTACGACGCGGCCATGGCGCATCAGGCCGACGGCACACCGCTGGTGGTCTTCGGCGGCGAACAATACGGCGCAGGCAGCTCGCGTGACTGGGCGGCCAAAGGCACGGCCCTGCTGGGTGTGAAAGCCGTGATCGCGGAAAGCTTCGAGCGTATCCACCGTTCGAACCTCGTCGGCATGGGCGTCATACCCTTCGAATTCACCGGCGGCGACACCCGTAAATCGCTGGGCCTAACCGGAGAGGAAACCGTTTCGATCACCGGCCTCGACACCATCAAGCCACTGGAAGTGGTGCCCTGCACCATCACAATGGCCGATGGCTCGACCAAGGAAATCCAGCTGAAATGCCGGATCGATACCGCGATCGAGATCGAATACATCGAACATGGCGGCGTCCTGCACTACGTGCTGCGCAACCTCGCCAAAGTGGCCTGATCAGCACACCGGCCACGTGCCACCTGAAACAAAAGAAGCCCCGGAGAAACCTCCGGGGCTTTTTGTCATTCATTGTTCTTCAAATATGCAAATGCCACGCCAGCAGCATAGGCAGGATTTGCATATTTATGGGAACAATGATGGGGAAGACGGGAAAGAAAATTCGGTCTGGATGCGCTAGTCGGATTGCGCTTTGCTAAGCGCTGGTACGAACCTTTGTTCGTAATCCGATCCGACCAATGGTCCGATATAGCGGAACAGCACGGTGCCGTCTCGTCCAAGGATAAAAGTTTCCGGCGGCGCGGTAACGCCCCATTCGATGGCCGAGCGGCCGGCAGGGTCAAAGGCGATGCCGCTGAACGGATTGCCGTCGTCGGTCAGGTAACTGATCGCAGCGTCTTCCTTGTCGCGGAAGTTCACGCCGATGATCGGCACGCCCTCGGCGGCGAGTTCAAGCAACCGTGGATGTTCCGCGCGGCAGGGCGGGCACCAAGAGGCCCAGAAGTTGACCAGCGTGACCTCTCCACTGGCGAGCATTTCGGGCGTCACACCGGGAAAATCGCCAAGCGTTTCTGTGGTGAGTTCGGGGGCCGCGCCGCCAATCCGCGTGCTGGGCAACTCGTTCGGGTTATCGCGGAACATGCCCACTGCCGACAGGCCGACAAAGCCTGCAAAGATCGCAATCGGCGCCAGCATCAGGGGCGAGACCTTAGCCATTACGTTTCACCCTGTCTTCCACGTCGCGCATGGCCGCGCGCGCACGGCGGCCTTTCCACAGGCTCATCGCCACGCAGACCGCCAGCAGCACCAGCGACACCGCATAGGCCGACAGGACCGCGTCCGCATATTTCCCCAGATCAGGCATTGCGCGTCTCCCTCATGATCAGCGCACGGGTGCGCCGCAGCCGGATTTCTGTGCCCGTGCGATACAGCACCAGCGCCAGAAACAGCAGCACAAACCCCGCGATACAGACCAGCAGCGGCTGATAGAACACGTCCGCCACGTTCTCTTCCTTATCAAGGCTCAGCGACGCGCCCTGATGCAGCCCTTGGTTCCAGAAGTTGACCGCATAGCGGCTCAGCACCGCAAACACCGTCCCCACGAGGCACAGGATCGAGGTCAGGTCCGCTGCCGTGTCCGGATCCTCTATCGCTTCCCACAGGGCGATATAGCCAAGGTAGAACAGGAACAGGATCAAGAACGAGGTCAGGCGCGGATCCCACGCCCACCACGTACCCCACATCGGCTGGCCCCAGATCGCGCCGGTCATCAGCGCGATCAGCGTCATGACGACCCCCACAGGGGCCGCCGCCTTGGCCGCAAGGGCAGACACATGGTGCCGCCGGATGATCCAGATGAGCGAGGCCACAAGCATCATGAACCAAGCATTGATCGCCATCAGCGCCGCAGGCACGTGCAGATAGATGATCTTGACAGTCGAACCTTGGCGGAAATCGTCAGGCGTCCAGAAGAACCCCCACACCAATCCCACCACCAGACAGGTGCCGGACAGCGCCCACAGCCACGGCAGCACGCGCTCGCTCAGGCGCAGAAACTTCACCGGATTGGCATATTCCCAAAGTGACATGGCTTCTCCTCAGACGCGCGACCTTTGCCCGCCCGTTTATCGCAAATTCACCCGCAAAACAGCCCCTGCGGCAAAAGGCATCGCCGCCAGCACAGCCGCAGTGATCCCCGCCAAAAACAGCAGCGGTGTCGTCGGGTCCAGCCCCTCGGCCCCCCGCCGCGCCGCCTCGGCCCCAAAGATCAGCGTCGGCACGTAAAGCGGCAGAACCAGCAGCGACATCAGCAACCCGCCCCGCTTGATCCCCACAGTCAGTGCCGCGCCGAACGCGCCGATCATCGACAGTGCCGGCGTGCCAAGCGCAAGGCTCGCCACCACCACGCCATAGCCCTGAGGCGCAAGGTTCAACAACACACCCAGCACCGGCGCAACCAGCACCAGCGGCAGACCCGTGGTGACCCAATGCGCCCCCGCCTTGACGGCCACAACCCCCTCCAGCGGCAGGGGCGACGTCGCCAGCAGATCCAGCGCGCCATCCTCCCAATCCACGGCCAGCAACCGGTCCAGCGACAGCAGGCAGGCCAGCAACGCGCCCAGCCACAACACACCCGGCGCAATCCGCGCCAGCAAATCCGGCGCGGGGCCAACACTGAACGGCACCAGCACCACAACAATCAGGAAAAACGCAAGCCCAAGGCCGAAACCGCCCCCCGCCCGCAAGGCCAGCGCCAGATCACGCAGGAACAACGCCCTCACAGGAACGCCTCGTCCGCAAAGGGCACCGCACCCGCCACAGCGCGATAAGGCGTCACATCCAGCACATCGGCGCGCAACCCCAGATCAATATGCGTCGCGATCAGCGCCGCGCCACCGCTCGCCATATGCGCGCGCACGGCATCGGCAAACAGGGCCACCGATGCTGCATCCAGCGACACGGTCGGCTCGTCCAGCACCCACAGGGGCCGCCCCGTCACCACCAGCCGCGCCAGCCCCAGCCGCCGCTTCTGTCCGGCCGACAATTGCCCTGCCCGCCGGTCCGCCAGATCCTCAAGGTTGAATGCCGCCAAGGCCGCATCGATCCCGCGCTGCCCGAACACCGCCGCCCAGAACCGCAGGTTCTCGGCCACGCTCAGCGCCGCTTTCAACCCATCCGCATGGGCAGCATAGGCGACCTGATCCTCCGCCCCCTGCACGCTGCCCGCCATCGGCTCCTGCAAGCCCGCGACACAGCGCAACAGCGTCGTCTTGCCCGCCCCGTTCGGCCCGCGCAGCACAAGCGCCGCGCCCCCCGACAGGGCAAAGGACACCCCCGCCAGTACCGGCACCCCGCCACGGCCCACGGCCAGATCAGTTACGCGCAATTCCATAGCTCAGGCTTAGCGAGGGTGCAGGACCAAGGAAAGCCCCACACACCCCTTCTCTGTTCCAAAAAAATCCCGGGGGACGGCCGCAAGGCCGGGGGCAGCGCCCCCTGCACGGCTCAGACAGGCAGCATCGCAAGGGCAACGCGCCGCCCTTCGCTCAGAAGAATGTTGTAGGTCCGCGCCGCCGAAGGCGAGGACATGACCTCGACCCCGATGCCCGCCTCTTCCAGCTTGGCGCGAAACGGGGCGGGAATATGGGCGATCTCGCCCCCCGTGCCGATGAACAGCACATCCACGTGCCCCGCCAGCGCCAGCAGCGCCTCGGGCTCGTCATAGCCACCCCACGGGCCGGTGCCCTGCGGGCCGGTCAGCACCGCGCCCTCGATCACCTCGCCGCCAATGCGAAAGAAATTCGGCCCATAGCCCTCAACCGGCTTGGCATCGTTATAGGTGATCTCGTTCAGGCGCATGGGTCAACTCCAAAGAGGGAGGCTTATCAGGATCGATGCCCCGATAATGCCATAAGCTATGCTGCGATATAGCGCCTGTCGCGCAGGGTCAAACAACCGCTGCCCAAGACGCGCGGCCAGACCATAAGGCACGATCAACAGCAGGCCCAGCACCACGGCCTGCACGCTCAGCATCCCCTGCAACGCCATCAGGGGCGCGGTCAGCAATCCGGTCATGGTCAGAAACACCAGCGTGTTGGCGCGCGACCGTGCCACGCTGTCCTGCCCGCTTAGCTGGAACAGCACCATGATCGGCCCGACAAGGCCCGTGGCCCCGCCTACCAGCCCCGTGGCCGCCGCCACCCCGCCGCGGGCCAGTGGCGAGGGCTGCGTGGTATAACGCCAGCCCGCCATCAGCGCGACCAGCGTCACACAGGTGACAGCCAGCACCGCCCACCGCATCGTGGTCACATCGTTGCTGCGCAGGATCCACAGACCCACAGGCAGGCACAGGGCTGCCACCACGGTCATCCATGTGACCGACCGCTGGTCCGCTTCGGCCCATGCGCGCGGCACCACGGCAACAAAGGACGCCAGTGCCGACACCGAAAACGCCGCCACTGCCATGTCCACCGGAATGAACCGCGTTGCCACCGGCATGAACACCAGCGCCGCCCCGAAACCGGCAAAGCCGTAAACGACACCAGCCACCACCGTGATGGCGATGACCGCGAACAGGCCATCCATGGCCAATGTCTGGAAAAGAATGTCGCCGATGCAGTCAGGGATGCACGCCCATGTGGCGCTCACACCCCTGACCTGCCCGTATCAGGCATCGATATTGGCGTATTGGTTGCCCGCATTGGCATCCGGCTTGGACCAGTCGCGCTTGACGCCCAGCCACAGCAGCACGGTCGAGGCAACAAAGACCGAGCTATAGGTGCCCACAATCACGCCCCAGATCATCGCAAAGACGAACCCGCGGATCACGTCCCCGCCCAACACATAAAGCGCGATCAGCGCCAGCAATGTGGTGACGGAGGTCATCAGCGTCCGGCTCAGCGTTTCGTTGATCGAGATGTTCAGCACCTCGGCCAAGGGGCGCTTCTTGTACTTGCGCAGGTTCTCCCGCACGCGGTCAAAGACAACCACCGTATCGTTCAGCGAATAGCCCACAATGGTCAGCAAGGCCGCGATGATGGCCAGATCGAATTTGATCTGCAGTTCGGAAAACACGCCGATGGTCAGGATCACGTCGTGGATCAGGGCCACAACCGCGCCCAAGGCGAACTGCCATTCAAACCGCAACCAGATATAGATCAGCACCGCGCCAATCGCCAGAACCACGGCCAATGCCGCCGTCTGGATCAACTCGCCCGACACTTTCGGCCCTACGGATTCGACCGACACGAACTCGATATCCGGCACCGCTTGGGCCAGCGCATCCTCGACCGCGCGGATGGTTTCCGGCGTCACCGCCTCTTGCCCGTCTTGGGCCTGAATGCGCACCATGGCGACATTCTGGTCAGGACCGAATGTGGGGTCGAACACTTCGGTGATCGAAATATCGCCCATCTGCAACGGCGTCATCGCATCGCGGTACTTGCCGATATCGACCGTTTCGGCGCTTTGCGTGCGGATCGTCGTACCGCCACGGAAATCAATGCCGAAGTTCAGCCCCTGAAAGGCGAAAGAGGCAAAGCCCACCACCATCATCAGCGCCGACAGGCCCAGCCACAGCTTCCAGCGGCTAAAGAAGTCGAACGACGTCTCGTCGCGTATCAGTCTCAGACGCATCGCTTATACCTCGATCGTTTTAGGGCGGCGGCGCTCGAACCACATCACCACAAGCAGGCGCGTCACGAAGATCGCCGTGAACACCGATGTCAGGATGCCAAGCCCCAGCGTGATCGCAAAACCGCGCACCGGACCGGACCCCATCGCAAACAGGATGACGGCGGTGATGAACGTGGTGATGTTGGCATCCAGAATGGCCGACAGCGCCTTTTCATAGCCCAGTTCAATCGCCCGCGCAGGCCCGCGTGCGGATTTCAGTTCTTCGCGGATACGTTCGAAAATCAGCACGTTGGCATCCACCGCCATACCGACCGTCAGAACGATCCCCGCAATCCCTGGCAAGGTCAGCGTCGCCCCGATCAGGCTCAGCAAGCCAAAGATCAGCCCGATGTTGATGATCAGCGCGATATTGGCAAACAGACCGAACAGCCCATAGCTCAGCACCATGAACACAAGCACGCCGCCAAAGGCCACGATGGTCGCGATCTTGCCCGCGTCAATACTGTCCTGCCCCAGTTCCGGACCGATTGTGCGCTCTTCAAGGAAGGTCAACTCGACCGGCAAGGCACCGGCCCGCAGCAGGACCGACAGGTTGGTGGACTCTTCGACATTGAAGTTGCCGGTGATGATCCCCGACCCGCCCGGAATGTGGCTCTGGATCACGGGGGCGCTGACCACTTCGTCATCCAGTACGATGGCAAAGGGCGACCCGATATTTTCCGCCGTATAATCGCCAAAGACGCGCGCGCCGCTGGTGTTGAAGCGGAAACTCACCGCCGGATTGCCGTTCTGATCAAAGGACGGCTGCGCATCCACCAGATCCTCGCCCGTGACCACAGGCGCGCTTTCCACGATGTAATACAGGCCCGGCTCGTCCAGCGACGGGATCAGCTTGTTGCCGACACCGGCGGACTGGTTTTCATCCGATGTGCGCGACACGACGGGGTTAAAGGTCAACTGCGCCGTGGTGCCGATGATCTCTTTCAGCTCGGCAGCGGACCCGATGCCCGGCACCTGAATAAGAATACGCTGCGCACCCTGACGCTGGATCGTGGGTTCGCGCGTGCCAACCTCGTCGATCCGACGGCGCACGATTTCCAGCGATTGCTTGACCACGCGTTCGTCGCTGGCCAGCTTTTCCGCATCGCTCAGCGTGACGACAATCACATCCGGCCCGTCTGCACGCACCTCGATGTCATTGGCCCCCACACCTGTCAAAGTCTGCACCGGCACGGCCAGCGTGCGCACAACCTGCAACGCGCGCTGCATGCCCGACGGCTCGCCAATACGCACGCGCAACACATCGGGGGCAGATTGCTGCAAACGGATGGTACCGACCGTGGCGCGCTCGGGGCGCAACGCATCGCGCACCGCAGGCCACATCGCCTCCATCCGGCTGGCATAGGCATCTTCAACCTGCACCTCGGCCAGCAGATGCGCACCACCGCGCAAATCCAGCCCCAGATTAACCAGCGAAGAAGGCAGCCATTCCGGCCACTGCGCCAAGGCTGTCTGGTTCTCGGGCGTGTCCGCCCCCAGCTCTATCGCTTGGGCGGCATCGTTATGCCCCTCGACACGGGAATAAAACCCGTTCGGCATCGCCAACAACAGACCCAAGGCACAGGTGGCCCAGATCAGAACCCGTTTCCAGCCTTCGATCCGCAGCATTACTTGGCCGGCTCGGTTTTGCTCAGAACAGTCGCGATGGTGGACTGGACAACGCGCACTTTGACGCCTTCGGCCAGTTCGACCTCAACTTCGTTGTCTTCCTTGACCTTGACCACCTTGCCGATCAACCCGCCTTGGGTGACGACCTGATCACCACGGCGCAGGGCGCTGACCATGGCGGCATGCTCCTTCACTTTCTTTTGCTGGGGACGGATCAGCAGGAAATACATGATCCCGAAAATCAGAATCAGGGGAACGAACTGGCCAATGGCTTCCATGGAGGAGGTCCTTATATCAAGAGCCGCCGCGCGGCCCGTATCCAAAGTTTGGCAGAACCTATGGTCGGGGATGGTCAGGCGCAAGGTGCAAAGGGGCGCAAACCGCGCCCAAGAGGCAAGCCAAGGGACTTTTCTTTGACGCAGGTCCGCGTCAAGGTGGCAGGGATGGAGAATACGATCCCGATAAGCGTCACCCTCCCCGCCCCGCTCGTGTGGGGGCTGGTGGTCATTGTCGTCTTATTCGTGGCCAGCGCACTGGTGTTTATCTCTATGCCAAAGGATGGGGACGCCCCACCTCTATCGACCCTGCGGGAAAGCCTCGGCCTCGGCAAACTCCACCCGATCCCGTTCATGGTCCTGCTTGCCTTCTACACCATGCTGGCAAGCGTTCTGGCATTGGGGCTGTTGGGCATGGTGATCGAAGTCATCGCCCACGCTATCCCCACCCGCCGCCTGCCCGCCACCGTTTGGGACTTCCGCTTCAAACTGGTCCAGATCACCGCGCTGACCACCGTGCTGGGTGCAGTCATCGCCCTGCCGATCACGATGTCACGCCTGCGCTTGACGCAGGAACAAAACCAAACAGCGCAAGAGGGCTTGATAACCGACCGCATCTCAAAGGCCGTGGAAGGCCTCGGTTCTGAAAAGCTAGTCAAACGTCAAAGAAAGCGCACATCCGGTAAATGGCCATACCTGCTAACAAAAAATGCTCAAGCAGGAATGTTAAAGCAAACAATGGAGGAAGTAACTGAGCCAAATTTAGAAGTTCGCGTTGGGGCCATCTACGCTTTGGAACGCATTTCACAAGACAGCTTGCGTGATCACATTCAGATTATGGAGGTACTCTGTGCGTACGTCAGGCAGAATAGCCCAGCATTAGATCTCAGTCCCACAGAACAATTGAAAAATCGTGCAACTCCAAGAGTTGACATTCAAACTATCGTTACAGTCATCGGCAGAAGGCAAAAGGATCGCCGGGAGTACGAGGCGATGCACAATTACCAACTCGACTTGCGCAGGAGTGATCTCAGTGGCGCCATCTTTTTGCATGGAAATTACGATGCAGCGATACTAGCATCATGCCGACTCGAAGGTGCCGTTCTAGCCAAGGCCAGCTTTCGAGGAGCGTACTTCGACGGCTCGATAGTTAACCATGTCAATTGGTACGAAGCAGACCTGACGGGGGCGTCATTCCGAACAGTTGTTTTGAACGAACCAAAACCGACTGCGGGCGGAATGAACGAAACATTCAACATGGCTAAATCAATACGCGGTGCGCGATTTGACGGGGCCGACTTAACTGCCGTGGATGATTTTGGTAGCGTTGAGGAAATCACGGATACATTCGGAACCTCGGACACCAAACTGAGCGATGCAGTTGATAGTCAGCGCCAAGGCTTAAAGGAAAACCAGCTAAAGCTACGAAAGGCACTAAGGGATGGGAGCCGTGAAGAGGCGCGGCGAGTATCAGAGGCACTACGAAAGAGCGGGTTCGAACACTGGTCCCCACACCCGAGAACCGACATGAAAACCGAATGGGATTATTCGAAATTGATTAAAAAGCTAGGTCTCGAAGGCTTACCATTTATTTGATTAGTTTGCCTTTAGTTTAATGTACAGGCAACAGTCCCTCCATCCACTATAGTCCTCCCCCTTTTCGTGGCATCAACAATCGGGCATATGTCCCGCAACACGCCCCGCCCAAAGGACAGCACCCATGCATGACATCCGCGCCATCCGAGAGAACCCGACAGCCTTCGACGCCGCCCTTGCGCGCCGTGGGGATGCGCCTCAATCCGCCGCCCTGCTGGCCATGGACGAAGCCCGCCGTGCCAAGATCCTCGCCGCCGAAACCGCGCAGGCCGAACAGAACAAGGCCAGCAAGGAAGTCGGCGCCGCCAAGGGTCGTGGGGACGAGGCCGAATTTGAACGGCTCCGCGCCTTAGTCGCTGAAAAGAAAGCGGAAATTGCCGCCATGCAGGAAGAGGCAAAGGCGCTGGATGCGCAATTGACCGACGCGCTGGCCTATATTCCAAACCTGCCCGCCGATGACGTGCCCGATGGCGCGGATGAGGGTGACAACGTCGAAGTGAACCGTTGGGGCACGCCGCAAGCCTTTGATTTCACGCCCAAAGAACATTTCGAACTGCCCTCCGTCGCGGCCTCCATGGATTTTGAAACAGCGGCCAAGATTTCCGGCAGCCGCTTTGTCCTGCTCTCTGGCGCTGTGGCCCGTATCCACCGCGCGCTGGCGCAGTTCATGGTCGACACACACGTGGACGAAAACGGCCTGACCGAGGTAAACCCGCCCGTTCTTGTCCGTGACGACGCCATGTATGGTACTGATAAACTTCCTAAATTTGGCGAAGACAGCTACCAGACCCGCGAAGGCATGTGGATGATCCCCACCTCTGAGGTGCCGCTGACCTATATCGCCGCAGGCCACGTGATCGACGAATCCTACCTGCCGCGCCGCTATACCGCGCACACGCTCTGCTTCCGTTCTGAGGCCGGTTCGGCAGGGCGCGACACGTCCGGCATGCTGCGCCAGCACCAGTTCGAGAAGGTCGAGATGGTCTCCGTCACCCACCCCGACCACAGCGACGATGAACAGAAACGCATGCTGCGCTGTGCCGAGGGGCTGCTGGAAGCCCTTGAAATCCCTTACAGAACCGTGATCCTTTGCACGGGCGACATGGGGTTCGGCGCGCGCCGCACCTATGATATCGAGGCGTGGTTGCCCGGTCAGGATGCCTATCGCGAGATCAGTTCCGTTTCCACCACGGGCGACTTTCAGGCCCGCCGCATGAACGCCCGTTTCAAGCCCGCAGATGGCGGCAAGCCGCAATTCGTGCACACGCTGAACGGCTCCGGCCTTGCGGTGGGGCGCTGTCTGATCGCGGTGCTGGAAAACGGCCAGAAGGCCGACGGCTCGGTTGCCCTTCCGGCGGTTCTGGCCCCCTATCTGGGCGGCAAGACCACTTTGGGCGCAGACGGTATTCTAGTTTGAAAAGAACCGCTTAAGGCTTCCGGGCCGGTAGTCGGCCAGATCGCGTAGGCGGTTGCGCGTGCTCTCGTGCAGGTCCGTATCGCGCTCTGGCCCGCTGCGCCAAGCCAGCAGGTTCTGCGCGATGGCATAGACCCCGCGCGGGTCGGTTAGGCGCGGGCTGACAAACAGGTGGTCCGCCCCGTCCGTGGTCGGGTCCATCCCGTCGCGATAGGTCAGCGCGGGCGCGCCTTCCGCCACCCAGTGCATCGTGATGCGCGACAGCGCGTCGGTGTTCGCACTGCCCCCGATGATCGCATGATCGCCCACAAACCACATCTGCCGGTACGCCGCCCCGCCCTGCGCATCCCTGCGCCGCGCGTTCAGGTCATCCATGTTGTCCCACAGGGTCGGTTCGTAAAACACACGCCGTTCGTCGCAGGCGACGGCATGGCGGGCCGAGGCGACAAGCGACGACAATTGCATGTCGTGAAACTGGTACTGCCGGTTCCAAAGTGCTGCAACAAAACCGAAAATCGCCACCGGAATGCCCCGCGCCCCCACCGTATCCCAGACACCCAGATAGGCGATATTGACCAGTGGCGCCGGTTTCAGCCGCGCCTTCTGATCCTTCTCAGAGGTAGCAAAACGGGGAGAGATACGCGCCCGCTCGGCCTGAATGTTGGGCATGTCGGGGTGGTTGCCCTTGCCCGCCTTGCGATAAAGGCGAAAGGCCCTCTTGATGCCGCTGGCCGAGGTATCGTCGACAATCCCGCATTTGCGGATCATCCCCGCCACCGACCGCGCCGTGAATGCGCCACGGGAAAAGCCGAACAGGTAAATCTCGTCCCCCGGTTCGTAGATTTCCGCGATGGCGGTATAGGCCGCCTTGACCTTGGCCCCGAGGCCCCAACCGGTCGCGCCACCCAGCACCTTGTTGATGCCACGGGCAAAGAACGTCTCGAAACGGGCATCGTCATTCACGCCCACGCCCGAGAAGTATTTCACCACCTGATGCGGTCCGGTTTCCAGCGCCACAGCCAGTTCGGGCAAGTGGGTCGTATCCGCGATATCGGGCGAATTCCATGTCCCGTCGCATAGCACAACAATGCGTTTCATCGGCAAAATCCAAAGGGTTCAAAGGGTTTGGCGTACTTAAATTACAGTTGGATCATAGGCATCGTCGTAGTATCGGTAAAGCGTTTCACAGGTCAGGAATACCATGCCTTATATCGTGCTTATCGCTGCGTTGGCCTTTGCGGCCTCTCCTCTTCTGGTTCCGGGTTTTGGCGGGTTCGAGCCTGACCGCTATCCGATCCCGCAGAATGATCCGGCGGTGCAGCCTGCGGGCTATGCCTTTGCGATCTGGGGGCTGATCTATCTGTGGCTGGTGGTGTCTGCCGTCTTTGGCGTGCTCAAGCGGCGCACCGATCCCGCGTGGGAGGCGATGCGCGCCCCTCTGGCCCTGTCCCTTGCGGTGGGGGCTGTGTGGCTGCCTGCGGCCAAGCTGGGGCCTGTGCTGGCCACTGTGCTGATCATCGTGATGCTGGTCCCTGCCCTGATGGCGCTGCTGCGCAGTCCGGCGCAGGATGCGCTCTGGGCGTCATGGCCCGTCGGGCTTTATGCGGGGTGGCTGAGTGCGGCGACCTGCGTGTCCATCGGTCTGCTGCTGGCAGGCTATGGCGTGTTGGGAGAAGACGCGACCGCCTATCTGATGATTGCCGTGGCGACTGTGCTTGCCGTGGTGGTGCAGATGCGCCTGATGCGCGCGCCCACTTACGGGGCCGCCGTGGTCTGGGCCTTTATCGGCATCTATGTGTCGGCCCCTGCAGGTGTTGCAACCGCCGCGCTGGTGGCGATCGCAGTTGTCGCTGCCGTCACGGTGTGGGCTGGCCTGCGCGGCTGGCGCGCCGCGCAGTAACCTTTGAAAAACCCTGACGGGCCGCGCAGCCTAGCCGCGCCGCCCATCTGTATGTTTGCGCAGTTTTGACGGCGCTGCCTTCTTGCGACCCTTATAGGGGTTCGCGTCGCTTTGACCGCGCATATAGATGCGGATCGGCGTGCCCGGCATGTCAAAGTCCAACCGTAACCCGTTGACCAAATAGCGGTTATAGCTTTCCGGCACTTTGTCGGGGTGGCTGCACATCACCACGAATCCGGGTGGGCGCGTCTTGACTTGGGTCATGTAGCGCAGCTTGATCCGCTTGCCCTGCGGTGCTGGCGGCGGGTGCGCCTCAAGCATGCCGGTCAGCCAGCGGTTCAGTTGCGCGGTGCTGACACGGCGGTTCCACACCTCATAGGCGCGCAGGATCGCGTCGTGCAGGCGGTCAATGCCCCGCCCCGTCTTGGCCGAAACGGTGATCAGCGGTGCGCCTTTCAACTGTGGCAACAGACGCTCGAAACTTTCCTTGAGGTCGCGCAACTTGGCCTGCTTATCCTCTTCCACGTCCCATTTGTTGATCGCGATGACCACGGCGCGGCCTTCACGCTCGGCCAGATCGGCGATGCGCAAATCCTGCTGTTCGAACGGAATGGCCGCATCCAGCAGCACGACGACGACTTCGGCAAATTTCACAGCGCGCAGACCGTCGCCCACGCTCAGCTTTTCCAGCTTTTCCTGCACCTTGGCCTTTTTGCGCATACCAGCGGTATCAAAGATACGCATCGGCGTGCCGTTCCAGTCGGTGCGCAGGGAAATGGCATCGCGGGTGATCCCCGCCTCGGGGCCGGTCAACAGACGTTCGTCCCCGATGATCTGGTTAATCAGGGTGGACTTGCCCGCATTGGGGCGCCCGACCACGGCGACCTGCATCGGCTTGGCATTGGTGGGCTGGCGGAAATCATCTTCTTCGCCTTCCTCATCCTCGGCCAGATCCACGTCAACTTCGGGCGCTTCGGCTTGAGCCTTTTCGGCGTAAAGGTCGGCCAAGGGCTGCAACTGCGTATACAGGTCGTTCAACCCTTCGCCATGCTCGGCGGACAGGCGGATCGGTTCGCCCAGACCCAGATTATAGGCCTCAAGCACGCCTGCATCCGCAGCAGCCCCTTCGCCCTTGTTCGCGGCCAGCAAAACATGGGCAGAGCGTTTGCGCAGAATTTCGGCAAAGATTTCGTCCGTCGGCGTCACACCGACACGGGCGTCGATCATGAACAGGCAGACATCGGCCATATCCACCGCCCGTTCGGTCAACCGCCGCATCCGCCCTTGCAGGCTTTCGTCCGTCGCTTCCTCAAGCCCCGCCGTGTCGATCACGGTAAAGCGCAGGTCGGCCAGACGCGCAGCACCTTCGCGCAAGTCGCGCGTCACACCCGGCTGGTCATCGACCAACGCAAGGCGTTTGCCCACAAGGCGGTTAAAAAGCGTCGACTTGCCCACATTCGGGCGGCCAACGATGGCGAGGGTCATGGTCATGTGTCAGGTCCGCAAGTCAGATCAGATCGCGCACATAGACCATATGCGCGCCCGCGGAAAGGACACAAAAGAAAATCGCACCTTAACGGTAGGCGATCAGTTGCCCTTTGCGCGACACCACATACAGCGTTTGCCCTGCCACCACAGGCGCGGTCGAGGCCCCGCCAGCGATTTCTGTGGTCGCGACCAGCGCGCCGGATGCGGGATCAAAACTGCGCAGAACGCCGTCGGACGACGCCACGATGATCCGCCCACCGGCAAGAATCGGGCCGTGATGTGCAAAGATCTCGGATTGGCGGTTCGGCTTGGTCTTGACGTAGTTGGGCAGTTTGGTGCCCCAGATCCGCGTGCCGTCATTCGCATCAAGTCGCAGCAACTCGTTCCGGTCGCTGACGAGGAACACACTGCCCGCCACGGGCAGGACGGTATCGACCGCGCCTTCGTTGGCTGTCCAGATGCGCCCGCCACTACCGGCAGAGACCGCGACGGTCCGCCCAGACTGGTTGCCCGCATAGATCACGCCATTGGCGGCAATCGGGCGGCCCGTCACATCGTCGAATTTCGACAGAGCGCGGCCTTTGCGTTCACCCAGAACCGAGGCATCCCAGCGGCGCAAGCCACCCTGACGGAACACCGCCTGCATTTCACCCGAGCCGAAAGAGAACACGGTCAACCCGTCCACCACGATGGGCGCAGGGGCGCCCAACACGTTGGTGGGGCTTTCCGATCCGGTGACCTGCCATTCGATACGGCCGTTGGATTTGTCCAGCGCCCAGCCCGTGTCGTCCCCTGCCATCACATAGACAAGGTTGCCGAACACGGTCGGACGGCCTGATCCGGTCCCTTCAAGGTCTTGCACCCAGATGGTGCGCCCCGTGGACGCCTCAAGCGCTGTCAGCGCGCCGAAGCCGCTGGAGATATAAAGTACGTCGCCATCCACGGCGAGACCGCCGCCGGTGGCATCGCCCTCTTCCGCGCCGTCGGGCAGGATGTCGCGCTGCCACAGAACCGCACCCGAGGTGGAAACAGCCGTGACGGTGGTTTGTGCATCAAGCGTAAAGATACGCCCACCGGACACGACAGGGTCGGCCACGATGCGGTGCTTGCGGCTGTCGCCCTCGCCGATGTTAACGGAAAAGACGGGGGTGAGGCTGGCGTTCAGACGCGGATGGTCTGTGCGGAAATCCTGCGTACCAAAGCTTTGTGCGGCATTGGCGTTGGCGACTTGCGCGGGCAGTTGGATGGCGCGGGCCGCTTGGGTGACGGCGTCAGCCTCTTCGGCACCGGCGCTGCTGGACAGGACCGAGTCGATGGGTTCACGCTTGCCTGGCAGGATGACTTCGCGCTCGGCGCAGCCCATCAACATCGCCATCGACACGGCGCACAGACCCAGTACCGCCTGTGCTGGCCGCACGCGCAGACCTTTCGCCCCGATGGGCTGAATGCTGCTGTCTTTCATGCTTGTGCCCCCGTTATTCATTGGCCGCCTCGGAGGCCCGAGGCGTGCCGCCCAAAGCTACCATTGCCTGTAGGGCACGGCGTTGCAAGCCTGTGGTCACCTCGGCATCGTCCAGAATGGACTGGAACCGTTCGAGGGCGCTCTCGGTGTTGCCGTCCTCGATGTCCAGAAGGGCCAGTTGTTCCTCGGCCAACAGTCGCAAACGCACGCCTGGAACGGCCAGTGCCTCGAACCCTGCGCGGCGCTGTGCATTGTCAAGCGTGTCGGTTTGCAGCATCAGCGCCTTGAAGGACGCCACCTGACGGTAAATCAGCGGCACGTCCATATTGTTGGAAATCTCGGTCAGCGTCGCGGCGGCTTGCGCATCTTCACCCGCTTCTGCCTGCGCACCGGCAGTCAGAAAGCCGAGGACAGCCGCCCCTTGGGGTGTTTCGGCATTGACCTCTTGCAACGCGGCCACCCGTGCGGGCTGTTCATTCTCGGCCAGTGCGGCGATCATCGCGTCGCCCAGTTCCTGCGCCTTGGCGGTTTCCTTGGCGCGCTGGAATTCGTTGATCCCTGCCGCTGCGACGACGCCCACAACAACCAGCGCGGCAATCCAGCCATAACGCTTGAGATAGCCGTAAAGCCGGTCGCGGCGCACCTCGTCGGTGACCTCATCAATAAAGCTGTCGGTGTCGCTCACGCCCCGCGCTCCTGTCTGGTTTGGTGCTGCACATTGACTGCCGTGCTGCCCTTGTTTTCGGACCTTCCTTAGCCTGCCCAAGCGCCCAAGCCAAGGGCATCAACACCCGACCGTATGCGTGACTTTTACGCAAAAGTGTGGTTATCGGTCAAAAAAAGTAATCTGAACTGGTTAGTTCAGCCGTATCACAGCATATAAAAGGGCGAGTCGCACCACCGCTGCGACCCGCTATTTGATCAAGGAAATAATACATGCGATTTCTGTCTTTCATCCTCGCCGTTCTGGTCGCGGTTGCACTCTACCTGTGGGTGATCGAACGCGAGGCGACACTGGCCTTTATCGCCGGACAGACCGGAACCGCGAGTGGCGAGGCCGCAGCCGAACAGGACGCGCCCGAAGCCGCCGTCGAAGAGGACACGCCCAACGAGGCGCTGATCAAGGTCGTGGCGCGCAAATCCACCGCCCGCGAGATCGACAGCGCCGTCATCCTGCGCGGCCAGACCGAAGCCATGCGTGAGGTAGATGTGCGGGCCGAGACATCCTCCACCGTGGTATCCCCGCCCCTGCGCAAAGGTGCGTTCATCGAAGAAGGCCAGTTGCTGTGCGAACTGTCGGTCGGAACACGCGAGTCGGCCCTGACCGATGCCCGCGCCGGACTGGCGGGGGCGAAGGCCAGCAAGCTCGAAGCAGAAAGCCGCGTGCCCGAAGCACAATCCCGCGTGGTCGAGGCGCAGGCGCGCATCGACGAGGCGATGGTCAACCAGAACGCCGCCCGCCGCCTGAGCGAGGGCGGGTTCGCCGCAGAAACCCGCGTGAAAGGCGCCGATGCCTCGGTCGCGTCGGCCCAAGCGGCACTGGAAGCGGCCAAGGCGGCCGTCTCGGCGGCGACCTCGGGCCTGCAATCAGCCGATGCGCGGATCGAAAGCGCAGCGGCCGCCATTGCGACGGCAGAAAAGGAACTGGAACGTCTGGAAATCCGCGCGCCCTTTGCGGGGTTGCTGGAAAGCGACACCGCCGAACTGGGCAGCCTGCTGCAACCTGGTGGGTTGTGCGCCACGGTGATCCAGCTTGATCCGGTGAAACTGGTGGCCTTCGTGCCCGAAACCGAGGTCAGCCGCGTCAGCCTTGGCGCGCAAGCCCGCGCGCGCCTTGCCGCTGGCGGGGATGACATCGGCGGCGCGGTCACCTTTATAAGCCGCTCGTCCGACCCGGAAACCCGCACCTTCCGCGTGGAAATCGAAGTACCCAACGGCGATCTGGCAATCCGCGACGGTCAGACGGCTGAAATCGCAATCTCTTCGGCTGGGACCAAGGCGCATTTGCTGCCCTCCTCCGCTTTGACACTGAACGCGGACGGGCAGTTGGGGCTGCGCACGCTGGATGACGACAACACCGTCACCTTCGCGCCTGTCACCGTGCTGCGCGACACGGTCGAAGGCATCTGGCTGACCGGCCTGCCCGAAGTGATCGACGTCATCGTGGTCGGACAGGAGTTCGTCACCGCAGGGGTCAAGGTTGCGCCCACCTTTCAGGAGCATACCCAATGAACGGTCTGATCGACTGGGCCGCCGCCCGTGCGCGGATGGTCGTTGCGTTCATCGTGCTGTCCCTTCTGGCGGGCGGCTATGCCTATGTCAGCCTGCCCAAAGAGGGCGAGCCTGATATCGAAATCCCGACGCTTGTGATCTCGGTTCCTTTTGCGGGCATCTCGGCCAGCGACAGTGAAACGCTGCTGGTCAAGCCGATGGAAACCGAACTGGCCGATCTCGACGGGCTGAACCGGATGACCTCTACCGCGGCCGAAGGCTATGCCAACGTGGTGCTGGAATTCGAATTCGGTTGGGACAAAACCCAAGTTATGGCCGATGTGCGCGACTCCATGGACAGCGCCGAGGCCGAGTTTCCCGACGGGTACGAACAGTACACGCTGGACGAATTCAACTTTTCCGAATTTCCAATCATCATCGTGAACCTGTCCGGCCCCGTGCCGGAACGCACGATCACCCGCGTGGCCAAGGATTTGCAGGACGATATCGAAGCCCTTGATGCCGTGCTTGAGGCCAGCATCGTGGGCAGTCGCGACGAGATGGTCGAGGTCATCATCGACCCCCTGCGCCTTGAGGCCTACAACGTCACCGCAGGTGAGTTGATCAACGTGGTGCGCAACAACAACCAATTGATCGCCGCCGGAGAGATCGAGAATGCCAATGGCGCGTTCGCGGTCAAAATCCCGTCCTCCTTTGACGAGGTGGGCGATATCTATGGCCTGCCGGTCAAGACCAATGGTGACCGCGTGGTGACATTGGGCGATCTGGCGCAGATCAACCTGACCTTTGAAGACCGCACATCGACCGCCCGTTTCAACGGCAACGACACGGTCGCGTTGCAGGTGGTCAAGCGCAAGGGCTTTAACCTGATCGACACGGCGACGGCTGTGAAACAACTGGTCGCGGACAAGACTGCGGAATGGCCCGAAGGGCTGATCGCGGCGGTCGAGGTCGGCACCTCCAATGACCAAAGCCGCGAGGTCGCGTCCATGGTGGCGCAGTTGCAGGGCTCGGTCCTGACCGCCATCGCGCTGGTGATGATCGTGTCGCTGGCCGCTCTTGGCTTGCGCGCGTCGCTGCTGGTGGGTTTTGCGATTCCGACCTCGTTCCTGCTGTGTTTCGTGCTGCTGGCGATCATGGGGATTTCGATCTCGAACATCGTAATGTTCGGGCTGATCCTGTCCGTGGGGATGCTGGTCGACGGGGCCATCGTGGTGGTCGAATATGCCGACAAGCGCCAGCAAGAGGGCGCAGGCCCGATGCAGTCCTATGTGGATGCGGCCAAGCGGATGTTCTGGCCAGTCGTGTCCTCGACCGCGACAACGCTTTGCGCCTTCCTGCCCATGCTGTTCTGGCCCGGTGTCCCGGGTGAGTTCATGGGCATGCTGCCTGTGACGCTGATCTTTGTTCTGTCGGCCTCGCTGATTGTGGCGCTGATCTATCTGCCGGTCATGGGCGGCGTTCTTGCGCGGATCATCAATTGGGTGTCCTCCCAAAGCAAAGCAGTGGCGCGCCTGCCGCTGCTTGCGCATATCCTGTTGTTCCCCTTGGCGGGCCTGCTGCTGGCAGGGCTTGGGGTGATACCGGTCCTGCAAGGGCTGGCGGGGGCCAAGCTGGCCGGTATGGATCAGACCGAAATCTGGTCCTCGGTCCTGCCTGCCCTGCTGGACGTATTCTTTTACGCGCTTGGCATGGCGCTGGCCGTGGGCCTTGCCCTAAGCGCTGTGATCTTGGTGATCGTTTCCATCGGGGCGCTGTTCGTGCGCCTTGGCTGGGCGGGCAAATGGGCGGGGCGCAAGGTCTTTGGCGCGCGCAATCGCCGTGTGCGGTCAGGCTATCAACGGTCTGCCTTTGGCTATGTGATCCAGTTTATCGTCGGTAACGCGATCATGCCGCTGGTTATGCTGGGCGTCGTTTTTGTCTTTGTCGGCACCACGCTGGTCTACTTTATCAACAACAATAACGGCGTTGATTTCTTTGTCGAAACCGAACCGGAACAGGCGATCGTCTATGTGCTGGCGCGGGGCAACCTGTCGCTTGAAGAAAAGGATGACCTGCTGCGTCAGGCCGAGGCGGTGGTGAACAACCACCGTGGCATCCGCAGCGCCTTTGCTTTTGCCGGTACCGGCGGGCTGAACGCGAACACGGGCGGCGCACGTGCGCCCAAGGACGCCATTGGCCAGATCCAGCTTGAGACCATTCCGTGGGAGGAACGCCCCGAAGCGTCCGAGGCGTGGTTCACCCTGCCCTTCGTGAACTACACGGTCCAGCGAGAGGTGAAGGCGTCGGAATTTGACGGCGACACGATCATGCAGGAACTGACGGACCAGCTGAACGACATCCCCGGCATCAAGACCGAAGTGCTGAACCTTGCCCAAGGGCCAGCCAGCGCCAAGCCGGTGCATCTGCGCATCAAGGGCGATGATTGGGACGACCTGATGGCCGCCACGGGCACCGCCCGCGCCCGGTTCGAACAGACACCGGGGTTGATCAAGCTCGAAGACACCCGCCCCCTGCCCGGTATCGACTGGCAAATTGACGTCGATGTGGAAAAGGCCGGACGCTATGGCGCCGATGTGGCGACAGTAGGCGCAATGGTGCAACTGGTCACACGTGGCCTTCTGCTGGACACGATGCGGGTGGACACCTCGGATGAAGAGGTCGAAATCCGCGTGCGCCTGCCCGAAAAAGACCGCGTGCTGTCGACGCTTGATACGCTCAAGGTCCGCACCGGCGACGGGCTGGTGCCGCTGGCGAACTTCATCACCCGTACGCCTGTGGCGGAACTGGCGCAGATCAACCGCGTCGCGCAGACCCGCTATTTCGACGTGAAGGCCGACGTTATGGACGGGCTGCAAAAGCTGGTGCGCTTTGACACTGTGGACGGCGCGCAGGTGCAGACCATCGTGGCCACCCTGCGCCCTGCGCCACGGGGCGAGGTGCGCACCGATGACGGCACCACCTATACGGTCCTGTCCTTGGACGACACAGGGAGCGGCGTCGACCTTCAGGATGCACTGGATGCAGGCGATTTGCGCATGGTGCCGGTGAACCCGAACGAGCGTATTGCCGAGCTGACCAAATGGCTCGACACCGACCCATTCGCGACGGGCATCGAAACCGAATGGACCGGCGATCAGGAAGATCAGGCCGAATCCGGTGCCTTCCTGATGAAAGCCTTTGCCGGTGCTTTGGGACTGATGTTCATCATCCTGCTGGCGCAGTTCAACAGCGTTTACAACTCGCTGCTGGTGCTGGGTGCGGTGGTTCTGTCGACCACAGGCGTGCTGATCGGGATGGTGGTTATGGAACAGTCGTTCTCGATCATCATGACGGGCACGGGCATCGTCGCCTTGGCGGGGATCGTGGTGAACAACAACATCGTTCTGATCGACACCTATCAGGAATACGAACGCTATATGCCGCGGATCGAGGCGATTATCCGCACCGCGCAGGACCGTATCCGCCCCGTGTTGCTGACCACCATCACGACGATGGCGGGGCTTGCGCCGATGATGTTCGGCCTCAGCCTTGATTTCGGTGGCGGCGGCTATTCCGTGGACAGCCCCACCGCGCTTTGGTGGAAACAACTGGCCACGGCGGTTGTCTTTGGCCTTGGCATTGCGACCGTGCTGACCCTGATGGTGACGCCCTCGCTGCTCGCCATGCGGGTCTGGGTTGTGACCTATGCGATGTGGCTGAGCCAACTGCTTGCCAAGCTGTCGCTGGGCCGTGCAAGCAAGGCCGCCCGCGACTGGTCCCTGTCCCGCGCCACTGGCAAGATGCGGACAAGCGAATTGGTCTGGGACTTTGACGACGAACAGGCGCACGGCGCGCCCCGTGCCGGTGCCCCTTTTGACGGGGCGGCGTTGAAGGCGGCAGAGTAAGCGTTAGCCTAACTAGAAACGACAAAGCGGCGCAGGTGACTGCGCCGCTTTTCTTTTGTCCGCTATCTGCGGCCCTGCCCCCGTCGTGGGGCGGGACAAGTGCCGGTTTACGACACGACCGCGTTGATCAGGAAGAAGATCGTCCCCGACAACAGCGCAGCGGCGGGCACGGTAACAATCCATGCCGCGATGATCGTCATGAAGTGCGACCGGCGCACCAGCTTGCGGCGGCGGCGTTCCTCGGGGGCGTATTGCGGTCGGTCGGGCATGGACAGGCGTGCCTTGCGGATTCGACGCTCTGCGTCCCATTCGCGGAAGAAACCGACGCCAAAGACCGCACCCACCGCGATATGGGTCGAGGACACAGGCAGGCCCAGCCAGCTAGCCACGATCACCGTGATCGCCGCCGACAGCGCCACGCAATAGGCGCGCATGGGGTTCAGCTTGGTAATCTGGCTGCCGACCATGCGGATCAGCTTCGGACCGAACAGGAACAGGCCAAACGAGATGCCGAAGGCCCCGATGATCATCACCCAGAACGGGATGTTGAACGACGCGGTGAAGTCACCCGATTGCGACACATCCACAATCGCGGCCAGCGGACCCACAGCGTTGGCCACGTCATTGGCCCCGTGCGCAAAGCTGAGCAAGGCGGCAGACACAACTAGCGGAATGCCGAACAAAACCTTGAGAGACTTGTTCCGGTTTTCCAGCCCGACCGACTGTTTGCGGATCACAGGGATCATGATCAGCCAAACAGCAACGGCGATGATCAGGCCGATCAGCAAG
Organism: Tateyamaria sp. 7Alg 36; assembly: GCF_059882455.1. Lineage (NCBI taxonomy): Bacteria > Pseudomonadati > Pseudomonadota > Alphaproteobacteria > Rhodobacterales > Roseobacteraceae > Tateyamaria > Tateyamaria sp. 7Alg 36. Next base: position 1,050,532 of record NZ_CM187613.1, read on the forward strand.
GCGGTGGGCATGTCGATCTTGATGATCTTCTTGAGGCCCTTAAGCGCGAGATACGCCCCGAAAGCCCCCGCCATGATCCCGACAAGGATCGGCACCCATGTGCGGGCGGCGGCGATCTTGTCATCCTGATAGATGATGCGCGATTTGATGATGAACAGGAAAAACGCCGCAATCGCGCCGCCCAGAACGGGCGAGATCACCCAAGACGCGGCGATACCCGACATCGTGCCCCATGAAACGGCCGAGAACCCAGCGGCGGCAATGCCTGCGCCCATCACACCGCCCACAACCGAATGGGTGGTGGATACCGGCGCGCCAACCCATGTGGCGATGTTGACCCACAGGGCCGCCGACAACAGTGCCGACATCATCGCCCAGACAAACACCTCGGCTGTGCCCATGCGTTCGGGTTCGATGATGCCTTTGGCAATTGTCGACACCACGTCGCCCCCCGCGATCAGGGCACCGGCACTTTCGAACACGACGGCAATCGCAATGGCACCGCCCATGGACAGCGCATTGGCCCCGACGGCTGGTCCCATATTGTTGGCCACATCGTTCGCACCGATGTTCAGCGCCATATAGGCACCCAGACAGGCGGCGATCACCACGATGTAGGAATTGCTGGCCTGCCCAAAGAACAGCATCGCAGCAAGCCCCGCCAGAACCACAAAGATCAGCGACACACCAACCGCGCTCAGCGGGCGGCTGACACTGCTGGTCGCAGCCTCTAGGTTGGAAAAGCGCGCAAGGTCGCGGTCCAGAGTTTCAAGGTGGCGCGGGTCGCTCTTCTCGTCGGTCATACTGATCCTCTCCGTTTGACGGCATGGCATAACCGCTTCTTATGCGGCACGGCAAGGGCCGTGCACATCAAAGGGATGGGTCATTGACCGCGGAAGATCGCCTTCAACTCCGGTTCCTGCACCATTTCAGCAGCATCCGCAGCGCGCACCCACTTGCGCGTGCGTTCGTCAACTTCGGGAAATTCATCGACCAATTCCTTGACCGGAACGGAATAAACGAGGGTTTCAACGGGGATTTTCAGCCCGTTATCACGGCGCTTTTCGTAGGTGTACGTGCCGACGGGCTGGTGCGACGCCTTGCTGTTGGCCACGCCCGCTTCTTCCCACGCTTCGCGCAGCGCGGTCTCATGCGAGGACAGGCCGCGAATGGGCCAACCTTTGGGAATGATCCAGCGGCCCGTATCGCGGCTGGTGACCAACAGGAATTCCTTGTCCTCACCCTTGCCGCGATAGCACAGCGCCGCCATTTGCAGCCGCTTGGGCCGTCGGAAAAACAGCGCGAGAAACGCGCCCAGATTTGAAATGTAGTGGCGTAGCATATTGAAACCGCTCAACAGTTTTTTCTTTTTGTTAGATGCAACATAACGCAGCACCTGCGGAATTACAATTCAGGCCGGAAATGTGCCGCCAAACGGGCCGAGTTCCGACTGAAGTTTGCACAAAAAACGGGATGATTTGCCTGCCCGCATCCGGTACGTGCGCGCAAAAAATTTTCGAAATGTTCGACGGATATTCATCTTTGCCGCGTTCAATGAAGGAACCGCGCAGATGAAGGACAAGGCGATCAATGTTTTCCCAGATCAAGAGATTTGCAAAACCGCTGACGACGCCCTTTTATCTGGTCACGTCGCTGACGGGTCTGGCCCTGATCGTTCAGGGTGACGGGCATACGAGTCTGGGCATATTGTTGATCGCACCCCTTGCCCTGCACCTATGGAGGACGCGGCGGGCACTGGTAATCGCCCTTGGTATCGTCGCAACGCTGACAGTGCCGGTTTGGCTATCCGATCCCGAGACCGGCCAATCGCAATTGGCCTTTGCCGCGCACTTGTTTCAGAACGATACGCCGCCCGCACCGCGCGTGTTAGGCGTTCCGCCGCAGGTGGTTGTCACGCCACTGGAAAGCACCGTCGATATGTGACCGGCCCGTCTGGGCCAGTTACGAAGAAGCGCGCCAGTTCTGACGCGCCTCTTTAACCTTCTCAGATATCCTCGTCCGCCTGCTGACGCTGCCACAGCTGGGCATAGCGCCCGTTTGCGGCCAGAAGCGCGTCGTGGGTTCCCGTCTCAACCACCTCGCCTGCCTCCAGCACCACAATGCGATCCGCCTCGGCCACGGTGCTAAGACGGTGCGCGATAGTCAGCACGGTGCGCCCTTCTCCGGCAGCGTTCAGCGCCTCCTTAATCTCCTGCTCCGTCTCGGTGTCGAGCGCACTTGTCGCCTCGTCCAGTAGCAGGATCGGCGGGTTCTTCAGCAAGGTGCGGGCGATGCCCACGCGCTGCTTTTCCCCGCCCGAGAGTTTCAGGCCACGTTCGCCCACTGTCGTGTCATAGCCGTCAGGCAATTGCGCAATGAAGTCGTGGATTTGCGCGGCCTTGGCGGCGGCGATAATCTCGGCTTCGGTCGCGTTATCGCGGCCATAGGCGATGTTGTAGCCGATGGTGTCGTTGAACAGCACCGTGTCTTGCGGCACGACCCCGATGGCAGCGTGCAGGCTTTGCTGCGTCACATCGCGCACATCCTGCCCGTCGATGCGCAAGGCCCCTGCCCCCACATCGTAAAAGCGGAACAAAAGCCGCCCGATGGTCGATTTCCCCGATCCGGTCGATCCGACAATCGCCACCTGCTGTCCAGGTTCGGCGGTAATGCTAACCCCTTTGAGGATCGCGCGCGCCGGATCATAGCCGAAAAAGACATTCTCAAGCTCGACCCGCCCGCCTGTCACCTCCAGCGGTTTGGCGTCGGGCGCATCGCTTACCTCGGCGGGCTGTTCGAGCAGGTCGAACATCTCGCCCATGTCCACCAGCGCCTGCCGGATTTCGCGGTACACCGTACCAAGGAAGTTCAGCGGCATGGTGATCTGGATCATGTAGGCGTTAACCATCACGAAATCGCCCACGGTCAGCGATCCGTTCTGCACACCGATGGCCGCCATGATCATCACGCCCACAAGGCCGCCGGTGATGATGACCGACTGGCCGAAGTTCAGAAAGGCCAGCGAATAGCTGGTCTTGAGCGCCGCCGCCTCGTAGCCCGCCATGGCGTTGTCATAGCGCGCGGCCTCGCGCCCTTCGGCACCAAAATATTTGACGGTTTCATAGTTCAGAAGGCTGTCGATCGCCTTTTGGTTGGCGTCTGTATCCTGATCATTCATCACGCGGCGCAGTTTCACGCGCCATTCGGTGACCGCAAAAGTGAACCACACATAAAGCGCGATCGTCACCGCAACCACCAGCATGTACCACGCATCGAACAGGATGGTCAGGACGATCCCGATCAGCACCAGTTCCAGCACAAGCGGCCCGATAGAGAACAGCAAGAAGCGCAGCAGAAACTCCACCCCTTTCACGCCCCGTTCGATGATCCGGCTCAGCCCGCCGGTCTTGCGGGTGATGTGATAGCGCATGGAAAGGCGGTGGATATGTTCAAAGGTTTCCAACGCTAGCATCCGCAGGGCACGCTGTGCCACACGGGCAAAGATCGCGTCGCGCAACTGTTGGAAGCCGACATTCATCAGCCGCGCCATGCCATAGGCAATCGTCAGTCCCACCGCGCCAAGCGCCAGCACCGACACGCCTTCGCCCGCCAGCGTATCGACCGCATCGCGGTAAATGATCGGCGTATAGACAGACACGAGCTTGGACAGGATGAGCGCCGCCATGGCCCAGATCACCCGCTTTTTTACCCATGGCATATCGTCGGGCCACAGAAAGGGCGCGACCTTGCGAATGGTGCGCATCCCCGAAATCCGCTCGGCATCTTGCGTGCGTTCAGGCTGGGGCGGTTTTTGCGCGGGATCGGGACGGGACGCAGCGGGGCCAGAGGGGTCAGCGGGGGTCGTGGTATCAGCGGGCATAGCAACAGCGTCCTTTGGGGCAGGCTTTGCTATCTAGTTCACCTACGCGCCCTGTACCAGAGGGGGGTAGTCCGAACTCGCCCTATTCGGGCAGATCGAACACCTGTCCGGGAAAGATCAGGTCGGGATCGCGGATGCGGTCCTTGTTCGCTTCGAACAGTTGCACGTATAGACGCCCCTCGCCGTAGCGGTCGCGCGCAATCGCCCAAAGCGAGTTGCCCGCCTGCACCGTGATGCGCGTGGCGGGTTGGGCGGTATCGTCGCTGGCCGCCAGAACGCTGGGGTCTTCGCGGCGGAACGGGGTTTCCACACGGCTGACCACCTGCCCTTGCGGGTCGAGTTCATCAACGCGCAGCGTGTAGGTGCCTGTATCGATGGCGGGCAAATCACCGCTCCACTTGCCGGTATCGTCCACGTCCAGATCAATCACGGGGCGGTTGTCGACATAGACGCGCACGGCTTGAGATTTGGTTTGCGCACGGCCTGACAGTTGCACATCGCCTTGGGTCGAATAGCTGATCGCGTCGAGTTCGATATTGTCGAGCAGTTCGGGCCGCGTATTGCCCAGCACCGCGACCCCTTCGGGCGTGGATTTCAGCACAGCCACAGGCGCGGCAGCGGTTGGTGCCGCAGTGTCCGGTGCGGCGTTGGCCTGCGCGGTGGTGTCTGGTGCGGACGCGGCAACTTCGGGTGTTTCGGGTTCCGGCGTCGCCTCGGCGACTTGTGGAACCTCTGTCTCGGTGGCCTCAATGGCTTCCGTCACAGCGATTTCAGGCGCGGCTGGTTGCGGGGACGGTGCTGCGTCCTCACTCGCAGGCTCTGCCGCTGGTGCGGGTTCAGGCGTGGCTGCGCTAACCGGTGTGGGTTCGGCTTCCTCTGCCACTTGCGCCAGTTCGATCCCCGCTGCCGCGCCCGTCTCTGCCGCCTCTGCGGCCTCTTCCGTCTGCGGTGCGGCCTCTTGCGGGGCAAGGATCACCTCGTCCACCGAGGCAAGCTCGTCCCCGCCCAGTTTCTGCACCACGGTCAGCACTTGCGCCTTGGCACTGGTGGGCAAGGTCGTGATCGCGGCAAAGCTGCCGCCGGTATCGGCGGTGACGGATGTGCTTGTCGTGCCGTCCAGCAGCACGGAAACCTCACTACCCGGTGCGGCGCGACCAGCGATGATGGCTAGCCCGTCGCCCTCAAGCCGTACTTCGTCGATAGAGGGGGGCGTGTTGATCGCCGCCTCTGGCGCGGCGCTTGGCGCAGGCGTGTCCGGTGCGGCAGTGGTGTCGGGCGTCACCGCCGCCTCGGTCACCTGATCGGTCTGCGGGGCGGGGTCAGCGCCCTGCCGGTTCACCATCAAGGCCCCGCCAATAGCCACGGCAACGACGACTGCCGCCCCGCCGATCATGGCCCCATTCGTCCCAGCAAACGCCGCGAGTTTAGACATTCCACCCCACTTGCACGCCTAGCGCGGCGCACTGTTGTTGCGCTTGCATACCAGCCCAGCCTAGAACGGTCAAAACACAGCTTTAATTCGGGTCGAGATTGATCCGCCAGTGATAGGAACTGTTGCCATGGCCCCACTGTCCGTCTGCGTTTATTGCGGTTCACGCCCGGGAAAAGACCCCGCATATGAGGCCGACGCCACCGCCCTTGGCCACGGGATTGCATCGCGAGGCTGGCGGCTGGTTTATGGCGCGGGCGATGTCGGGCTGATGGGCGCGGTGGCGCGCGCGGCCCAAAGCGCGGGCGGTGACACATTCGGTGTCATCCCGCGCCATCTGGTGGACTGGGAAGTCGGGAAAACCGACCTCACCCGCTATGTGGTGACGGAAACCATGCACGAGCGTAAGAAGGTCATGTTCATGAACTGCGACGCGGTCGCAGTCCTGCCCGGCGGTGCGGGATCACTGGACGAGTTGTTCGAGGTGCTGACATGGCGGCAGTTGGGCCTGCATGAAAAGCCCGTCCTGCTGGTCAGCACAAACGGTTATTGGGACCCGCTGGTCGCACTGATCCACCATGTGGTCGACAACGGCTTTGCCGATAAATCCCTGCTGGATTTCTTCACCGTCGTCTCTTCGGCAGACGAGGCGCTGGCGGCCCTTGGTTAAGCTGCCGACAGCTTGAAACGAAAAACAGCGCCCCGTGGGGCGCTGTTTTGTTTTGAGCCTGCGGCGTTTTCCCAGTTCACCCAGCGTAGCGGCACAGCCAATGCGCGTAGGTGACTGGGAGAGCGCGTTCGCGATTACATACGACCTGCGACGTTTTCCCAGTTCACAAGGTTGTCGAGGAAGTTGGTCAGGTAGTCAGGACGCTTGTTGCGGAAGTCGATGTAATAGGAGTGTTCCCACACATCACAGCCCAGCAACGCAGTCTGGTTAAAGCACAGCGGGTTCACGCCGTTCTCGGTCTTGGTGACCTTGAGGCTGCCATCGGCATCCTTGACCAGCCACGCCCAGCCTGAACCGAACTGGCCCGCGCCTGCGGCTTTGAAGTCGTCCTTGAACTTGTCAACGGAACCGAAGCTTTCGACCAGCGCCTTTTCCAGCTCGCTTGGCATGGCGTTGTCACCGGGGCCCATCATTTCCCAGAACTGGTTGTGGTTCCACAGCTGGCTGATGTTGTTGAAGATGCCGTTCTGGGCGACAGCATTGGCGTCATATGTGCCCTTGATGATCTCTTCGAGGGATTTGTCGGCCCATTCCGTGCCCTCAATCGCCTTGTTGCCGTTGGTGACGTAGGCGTTGTGGTGCAGGTCGTGGTGGTATTCCAGCGTTTCGGCGGACATGCCTTTGGACGCCAGCGCGTCGTGGGAATAGGGAAGGTCGGGAAGTTGAAAAGCCATGTTTGGGCCCCCTTTTTTCGAATTGCATGTTCTGACTGACAGATTGGTCCCATTACCGCAAGGTCAAGGGGCACGCCTGTAAAACATAAGGAAACCGAAGGGCCGGAACCCGCCGACAAAGGCGCACAAAGCGCAAGGTCGGCGGGGATGGTGGGCGCTAGATTTCCTCGTAAAAACCCACGCGGCTGCCTGGTTGTGCGGCAACCTTCAGCAGGTCAAACAGATACTGCGCGTGCGAACGGAAGCAGACGATATGGAAGGCGTCAGGTTCTTGCATCCAGAAGGCCGCAGGCACCTGCGCCAGCCGCGAGCGGCGGAACGTGCCGATGGTGAAACGGTCAGAGCTAAAATCGACCGGCGCAAGCTTGCCCATGACCCCGCGTGCGCCCCTGCCCGCCAGCCGGAACATGGCCCGCGCGTCGGACACATCGACCGCCAAGGCGTGGGATTTCGCCAGCGTCTTGCGCATTTTTTCAAGGTTGGCTGCGACGTCGGCGTAAGGGCACAACACCAGCAACTCGTCTGGTGACATCCATACCAGACCGCCCGTCTTTTCGATATGCGCGCCGCCCGCAGTGGGCATTTTGGCGCCTGTCACGCTGGTGGCCGCCTTTTTCACGGCCGAGGCGGACAGATCGCCGCGCAGGGTGATCATGCCCTGCAAGGGCATCTCGGTCACGGTGGCGATCCCGTCGGCCCATGCCGCGCCGTTCAAAGCGGTGACTGCCTTAGACATCCTGCTTCTCCCCTTTTGGGTCATAGAACACCGGACTGACGATGCGCGCCGTATAGGTGGTGCCATCGGTGCCCGGGAATTCGAGAACCTCGCCCTTGCGGTCCGGCCCGTGCAGGACCAGCCCCATGGCAATCCCCTTGTTCAAGTTCGGCGAATGATAGCTTGAGGTGACGCGCCCCTGCACACGGCGCTGGCCGTTTTCGTTGCGTCCCTCGGCCACCGCATAGGCCCCGTCAGGCAGCACCGCGCCATCGGTGGTTTCCAGCCCGACCAGCTTCCAACGCTCGGGGTCGGCCATATGGGTGCGCAAATGGGCGCGCTTGCCCAGATAGTCGTCTTTCTTTTTCGACAGGGCCCAGTGCAATCCCAGATCCTGCGGGATCACGGTGCCATCGGTTTCGTCCCCGATCATGATGAACCCTTTTTCGGCGCGCAGAATGTGCAGTGCTTCGGTGCCATAGGGCATCACACCCAACGACGCGCCCACCGTCATCAGCGCATCCCAGAACGCCTGCCCTTCGCTGGCGCGCACGGCGATCTCATAGCTCAACTCGCCCGAGAACGAGATGCGATAGACGCGGCATTCGAACCCGCCAAGGGTGCCATCCGCCCATTCCATAAAGCCGAGCGCGTCCTTGGATACATCCATGCCGCCCAACGCCTCGAGCGCGGTGCGCGCCTTGGGGCCGACCACGGCGATCTGGGCATATTGCTCGGTCACGTTGGCGACATAGACCTGCCAGTCCCACCATTCGGTTTGCAGCCATTCCTCCATATGGGCGTGGATGCGTTCGGCCCCGCCGGTGGTGGTATGGCACAGGAACGTGTCGTCGTTGATGCGTGCCACGACGCCGTCGTCGATCAGGAATCCGTTCTCGCTGCACATCAGGCCATAGCGACATTTCCCCGGTTTCAGGGTGCTCATCATGTTGGTGTACAGCATGTCGAGGAAGCGGCCCGCATCCGGCCCTTTCACCACGATCTTGCCAAGGGTCGAGGCATCCAGCAGCCCGAGGTTCTCGCGCACATTTTTTGTCTCGCGCATCACCGCCTCGTGCATGGACTCGCCGTCGCGCAGGTAAGCATAGGGGCGCTGCCAGTGGCCGACAGGTTCAAAGCTGGCACCATTCTCGGCGTGCCAATCGTGCATCGGTGTGCGGCGGATCGGCTGGAACACCTCGCCGCGTGCCTCGCCCCCGATCGCGCCCATCGAGATCGGCGTATAGGGCGGGCGGAACGTGGTGGTGCCGGTCTGGGGAATAGGTTGATCCAATGCATCAGAAAGGATCGCCAGTCCGTTGATGTTGCTGAGCTTTCCTTGATCCGTTGCCATGCCCAATGTGGTGTAGCGCTTGGCGTGTTCGACGGATTCGAACCCCTCTTGCGCGGCCAGTTGCACGTCTGAAACCTTCACGTCGTTCTGGTAGTCCAGCCACGCCTTGTTGCGCAGCTTGACCGGCGCGCCCTGCGGCATCAACCAGACAGGGGCAAGCGGCGCTTCGTCCTCGCTGATGCCTTCGGGGGCGGTGGCGCGGGGCGGTGTGAACCCTGTGGCGCGGGCGGCGGCGCGGCCCTTGGCATGGGCGTCACCCATGATCTCGGCCAGACCAAAGTGGCCGTTGGCCGACCCCGCGGCGCTGACAAAACCGCTGCCGTCAGCGCCTGTCGGGGCGCGATCCGCATCGGGGCGGAACATGGCGAAATCCGCGTCCCAAACCAACTTGCCGCCGCAATGGGACCACAGGTGGACCACGGGCGACCAGCCGCCTGACATGGCCACGACATCGCAAGCGATCTCTTCCAGTACGGCGCCCTCGCCCGCCTGCGCGCAGACCGCAACGCCGGTGACACGCTTGCCGCCCAAAACCGAGGACACGCCGTGGCCCATCATGATGCGAATGCCCAGTTCCTTGGCCTTGGTCATCAGCGGGCTGTCGATTGCAGGCACGCGCGCATCCAGAATGGCGGGCACATCCAGTCCGGCCTGTTTCAGCGCAATCGCCGTGCGATAGGCGTCGTCGTTGTTGGTCACGACCACGGTGCGATCACCGGGGCTGACCGCATAATTCACCACATAATCGCGCACGGCCCCTGCCAGCATGACGCCGGGAATGTCGTTGCCCGCAAAGCTGAGCGGACGTTCCAGCGCGCCGGTGGCCGTGATCACCTGCCCTGCCCGCACGCGCCACAGGCGGTGACGCGGTCCAGCCATTTCCGGCGCATGATCGGTCAGCCGCTCATAGCCCAGCACATAGCCGTGGTCATAAACCCCCGCCCCCATCGTGCGGGTGCGCAAGGTAACGTTGGGCATGGCCTGGAGGGCCGCGACGAGTTCGTCGACGGCGATATCCACTGTTTTGCCATCGACTGTGCCGCCGTCCACAGGCGCACGACCGCCCCAATGGGCCGTTTGTTCGAAAAGGACAACTTTGGCGCCTGCATCTGCGGCAGCTTGGGCAGCGCTTAGCCCTGCGATCCCGCCACCGATGACCAGCACGTCGCAGAACGCATAGAAGTGTTCATAGGTGTCCGCATCGCGCGCCTTGGGCGCTTTGCCCAGTCCTGCCGCGTGGCGGATAAAGGGTTCGTACACGTGTTTCCACAAGGGCCGCGGGTGGATGAACATCTTGTAGTAAAAACCCGCAGGCATGAACCGCGACAGGCGCGCGTTGATGGCGCCCACGTCGAATTCAAGGCTGGGCCAGTGGTTCTGACTGCTTGCCCTCAACCCGTCAAAAAGTTCGGTCGTGGTGGCGCGCTGGTTGGGTTCGAAATGCCCGTCCGTGCCGAGGTTTACGAGAGCGTTAGGTTCCTCGACACCGCTGGCGACAAGGCCGCGTGGGCGATGGTATTTGAAAGAGCGCCCGACCAGCATCTGGTCGTTGGCCAGCAACGCCGAGGCCAGCGTGTCGCCCGCGTACCCCTTGAAGGTTTTTCCGTTGAAAGTGAAACGCTTGGCGGCGTCTTTTGAGATCAAACGGCCGCCTGTGGCAAGTCTTGTGCTCATGATCGCACCTCTTCACTTGTTGGGCGGTCGGATTGCATATTTTTGGAACAATGATGGGTCAAGGCTGTGTTCCCTGCGCCTGATCTGGGCGTCTTTCGGCGATGCGGTCCAGAATGTCCTTGGGCGGCTCAAGGGTTTGGGCGGGATAAGTGCCGAAGACTTCGAGTGTCATCGTGCAGCGCGCCGCGTGAAACCATTTTCCACAGCCATAGACGTGGCGCCATCGTTCGAAATGCACGCCTTTGGGGTTGGTGCGCATGAACAGGTAGGATTCAAAATCCGCATCATCCGATCCGGGACCAAAGCGTTTCAGGTGTGCCTCGCCGCCCGCATGGAATTCTGTTTCCTCGCCGGTCTGGCCGCAGCAGGGGCATGTGAGCATCAGCATGGGAAGGCTCCGTTTCGGGTCTGCAGACAGCACAAAGGCGCATATCGCGAGACATGCGCCTTTGGTTGTGATTGTGATAGATTTCTGGCGGTGGTTTTGGCGTTAGTTGCCGGAAACCGCTTCTTCGACAGCGTCGCCCGCGCCATCAAGACTGATGGAAATGTCAGCATCGTCATCGCCGCCGCCGGAGTACATGACATAGGCCATGACGCCGACCGCGACGACAAGTGCGCCAACGATGAATGCGAGGCCGCTGTTGCCGCCGCCGGAGTTCTGTGGGTTCTGATTGGCCATTGGTTTGGTCCTTTCGATATGTTCCTTGCAACAGAAACACTGAAAGGCGGGCGTTGGTTCCCGTAGGGGGCGCGCAAGGCGCGCGCGGTTGGATCAGGGCGGTGCGCAAGCATCAGTGTGCCACCCCTGCCGCGACGCTTTCGTCGATAAACTTGCCCGCGCGGAACCGGTCGAGCGAGAACTCGTCTGCCAGTGGCGAATGCCCCTTGGCCATCAGTTCCGCCATGGCCCAGCCCGATCCCGGGATCGCCTTGAATCCGCCTGTGCCCCAGCCGCAGTTGATGAACACGCCATCGACCGGCGTTTTGGACAGGATGGGCGAGCGGTCGCCGGTCACGTCCACAATCCCGCCCCACTGGCGCAGCATCTTGAGCCGCGAGATCATCGGGAAGGTTTCGATCAAGGCGCGTACGGTTTCTTCGATATGCTGGAAAGAGCCGCGTTGCGTGTAGTTGTTGTAGCCGTCCGTGCCGCCGCCAATCACCATCTCGCCCTTGTCGGATTGCGACATATAGCCGTGCACGGTGTTGGCCATAACGACCACGTCCATGCAGGGTTTGATCGGCTCGGACACCAGCGCCTGAAGGGCGACGGATTCGATGGGCAGACGGAAGCCCGCCATGCCCGCCACATCGCCCGAATGGCCCGCAACGACGATGCCCAGCTTGGCGCAGTCAATGGCACCCTTCGTGGTATCCACGCCGACAACCTTGCCGCCCTCGCGGCGGATCGCGGTGACCTCGCATTTCTGGATCACGTCCATGCCCATGTCGGAACAGGCCCGCGCATAGCCCCATGCCACCGCGTCATGGCGCGCCGTGCCACCGCGTGCCTGCCAAAGCCCGCCCATCACAGGATAGCGGGGGCCGTCGATATTGATGATCGGCACCAGTTCTTTGACCTTCTCGGGGCCGATGAATTCGGTTTTCACCCCTTGCAGCGCGTTGGCATGGGCCGTGCGCTGATAGCCGCGCACCTCGTGATGGGTTTGGGCCAGCATGATGACGCCGCGCGGGCTGAACATGACGTTATAGTTCAGATCCTGGCTCATCGTCTCGTACAAGCTGCGCGCTTTTTCATAGATCGCAGCCGACGGATCCTGCAGGTAGTTCGAGCGGATGATCGTGGTGTTGCGCCCCGTGTTACCGCCGCCAAGCCAGCCTTTTTCAAGGATCGCCACATTGGTGATCCCGAAATTCTTGCCCAGATAATACGCGGTTGCCAGCCCGTGCCCGCCCGCGCCGATGATGATCACATCGTATTTTGCCTTGGGTTCCGGTGCGCGCCACGCCCGTTCCCAGCCGGAGTGATAGCGCGCGGCCTCTCGGGCAATGGCAAAGGCGGAATAGCGTTTCATGGGCAGCTCGCTTTGGACACTGGAATCGGATCTCGGGTGACTTGTTGTGTAATGGCCCGCCGGACAAAGAAAAAGGGCCGCACGGGCGGCACTTTCTATCAGATTTGCGACATGGGCCTGCGGCGTTCTGTTACGGTGCGGCGGGGGGCGCGCTGCTTTGTCCCTTTTGTCATGCAGCATCAACAGGTACATGGCGAAGAGGATGTGAAGAAAGCCGAGGCGTGAATGCTGTTCTGGATTATCACCGCAGGTCTGACGCTGGTCGTTGTGGCAACACTGGCCCGTGCCCTGATGCGCGGTGGCGTGGATGAGCGCCCTGCCGTTGCCTATGACCTTGATGTCTATCGCGACCAGTTGCGCGAGGTAGAGCGTGACGTGGCCCGTGGTGTTATCCCAGAGGGCGATGCCGAACGCGCCGTGACCGAGATTTCACGCCGCATTCTGGCGGCGGACGCGACGCTGCAAGCCGCCGGAAATGGTGGCCTTCGCAAGGCCAGCGCGCCTGTCATCGCGGGTGCTGTGGCAGTGGCGCTGATCGGTGGGGCCTTTGCGCTCTATCTGACCCTTGGCGCGCCGGGCTATGGCGATCTGGCGCTGGCCGACCGGATTGAAGCCGCGAGCGCCCTGCGCGCAGACCGCCCCAGCCAGCGCACCGCGCAAGACAGCGTGCCTGCCTCCCCTGCGGTGGATGTGAATGCCGACTACGTTGCCCTTGTGGACAAGCTGCGCAGCGCCGTGACCGAGCGGCCCGACGATTTGCAAGGCTTTGTCCTGCTGAGCCAGTCCGAGGCGCGTTTGGGCAATTTTGCCGCCGCCCATGCGGCCAAAGCGCAGGTGATCCGCCTCAAGGGGGCCGATGCCACGGCGACCGATCTATCGGAATATGCCGACCTGCTAATTCTTGCCGCCGGCGGATATGTCTCGCCCGAGGCGGAGCGAGTGCTGGAGCGCGCCCTGTCGCTTGATCCCACCAATGGCGCGGCGCGCTATTACTTTGGTCTGATGCTGGCCCAGACGGGACGGCCCGACACTGCATTTCGCATCTGGGACCAGTTGCTGCGCGAGGGGCCTGCGGATGCGCCGTGGATCCCCCCGATCGAGGCGCAGATCGACGACATGGCGATGCGCGCAGGCGTGCAATACACCCGCCCCACCGTCGGCACAGGGCGCGGCCCAAGCGCCGAGGATATCGAGGCCGCAAGCGACATGACCCCCGCCGACCGTATGGCGATGATCCAGGGGATGGTAACGGGGCTAAGCGACCGGCTCGCCACCGAAGGGGGGCCGGTCGAGGATTGGGCGCAACTGATCTCGGCCCTCGGGGTGCTGGGGCAAATGGAACAGGCCGATGCAATCTGGCGGGACGCGACCGAGGTGTTTGCAAATGACGCCACCGCGATGGACCTGCTGGATCGCACCGCAGACAGGGTAGGTTTGAAATGATCACCGACGATACAGAGGCGTTCATCGCCGCCCTGCCCCCGATGCGGGCTGTGATGGGTCTGGACCTTGGGGACAAGACCATTGGCGTGGCGGTTTCCGACACGTTCTGGTCAGTGGCCACCCCGTTAGAGACCGTGCGGCGCAAGAAATTCGGCGTGGACGCGACCCGTTTGCAGGAACTGCTGCACGACCGGTCTGTCGGCGGGCTGGTCCTTGGCCTGCCGCGCAACATGGACGGGTCGGAAGGGGCGCGTTGCCAATCCACACGCGCCTTTGCCCGCAATTTTGCGCGGCTCTGGGACGGGCCGATCACCTTCTGGGATGAACGGCTCAGCACGGTTGCCGCCGAACGCGCCCTGCTTGAGGCGGATACGACACGCAAACGTCGCGCCGAGGTCATTGATCACGTGGCCGCAGGGTATATCTTGCAAGGGCTGCTGGACCGGATGGCAGCGATCAAGAGGCAAACATGACCCCCCCTGTCCCCGACAACCTCGTCTGGAAGCGCGACGAAATCCAAAGCCCCTGTGTGCAGATTTGCGTGATCCACCCAGAGACGCGACTGTGCACGGGCTGTGCCCGCTCCATCGACGAGATCGGTAGCTGGAGCCGGATGAGCGCGGAAGAACGCAGCGCCATTATGGCGGACCTGCCCAACCGTGAGGCTGCGCCACAAGGGCGTCGGGGCGGGCGTGCAGCGCGGTTGAAGCGCAAGCTATAGATCGGCCGCGCCTCGCCGTCATGGCGCGCTGTGCAACCAGTCTTGTGCATCAGCGAACTCGGGCCGGAAAAACGCGATCATCCGCCCCTCCTCCCCGTCGCCCTGCCATGCGGCAGTGCCATGCAGCGCCAGACGGTGGATCAGAAACGCCTGCCCCGGACGCGCGCGAATTGCCACGGGATCACCGCTTTCGAACACTGTGCGCCGCGCCGCGTGATAGGCGTCGGTCAAATCGACCTCCCGCACGGGGCGCGTGCCGATCTCTGCTTGGAACGCGGCCTGCATGATCTTGTGACTGCGTGGCCAGACCAGCGTCGGGGCGTTGTCGACCGCGTTCAGCGGCAGGCCGAGGATATAGGCGTGGTGTTCGCGGGCATAACGCCGCCGCTCCGGCCCTTCGGGCAACAGACCATCCACATGCGCGGCGTGCCGCACTTCGCGAAAGCGGTGGTTCGCGGCACTTTGGCTTTCGTCTCGCTGCGGATAGCCGGGGTAGATGATGGACAGTTGCGCCCTGTGCAGCGGCAGGTCCGGCACGATCCCCTGCCACCCACCCGACAGTGGCACATCGTTCAGCGCGCCAGCCTCGTCATTGGGCAAGGCATCGACGCCGACAAACCACGTGCCCTTATGGCGCAGATGGGTGGCCTGCATGACCGGATCAGCCTGTAAGTCTTGCGCCACGCGCCGCACCTCTTGCGCCCACGCGAAGGTTCGTTCGTCTTCGTCCAAAACCGCAAACCC
Organism: Tateyamaria sp. 7Alg 36; assembly: GCF_059882455.1. NCBI lineage: Bacteria > Pseudomonadati > Pseudomonadota > Alphaproteobacteria > Rhodobacterales > Roseobacteraceae > Tateyamaria > Tateyamaria sp. 7Alg 36. The sequence continues at coordinate 1,065,935 of NZ_CM187613.1, forward strand.
GTCCCGCGCAAGGGCGGCGGCATGGGTTCCGGCGGCGTCCATCAACCCGCTTGCGCTTGCGCCGCTTCGGCAGCACGCGCGGCCTGCGCGACCACATGATCCAGCGCCTCTTGCACTAGTTCGGGGCCGGCATCGGGGCGCGTCGCCCCCTCGCTCAGCGTGCGGCGCCATGCCCTTGCGCCGGGGCGGCCTGCGAACAGGCCCAGCATATGACGGGTGATCTGGTGCAGGCGCCCGCCTGCGGTCAGGTGCGCCTCGATATATGGCAGCATGGCGGCGACGGCCTGTTCGGCGCTGCTGTCGCTGTGCTCTCCGAACACGCGGCGGTCGGCCTGCGCCAGAATGTCCGCCGGTTGGTGATAAGCGGCACGCCCGACCATCACCCCGTCAAGGCCGGTGTCCAGCAATGCAAGCGCCTGATCCAGCGTTTCGACCCCGCCATTGATCGAGATGTGCAGGTTGGGAAACAGCCCCTTCATCCGCATCACCAGATCGTAATCAAGCGGCGGGATATCGCGGTTTTCTTTCGGGCTGAGGCCCGCCAGCCACGCCTTGCGCGCATGGATGGTCACCCGCTCACAACCCGCCGCAACGATCTGGGCAAGGAATTCGGGCAGCACCTCTTCGGGGGCTTGTTCGTCCACGCCGATCCGGCATTTCACGGTCACCGGCACAGCCACCGCGGCACGCATTTCCGCCACGCAGGCCGCGACCCGCGGCGCATCGCGCATTAGCACCGCACCGAACGTGCCCGATTGCACCCGATCCGACGGGCAACCGCAATTGAGGTTGATCTCGTCATAGCCTGCCTCGGCCCCCAACCGCGCCGCCTGCGCCAGTTCGCGCGGCTCGGACCCGCCGAGTTGCAGGGCAACAGGATGTTCGTCCGGATGGTGGTCCAGCAAATGCAACGCCCCGCCCCGCACCAAAGCAGGCGCGGTCACCATTTCAGTATAAAGCAGACTGCGCGCACTCAGCTGGCGGTGCAAGTAGCGGCAATGCCGGTCGGTCCAATCCATCATCGGTGCGACAGACAGGCGGGACGCTTTTTCTACGACCAGATTCAAAGACATAACGGGCATTCCGAGGTTTTAAGACGTTGGCGCAGTTCCTGTGATTTCCACCCGTTTTAGGGGGTGTCCGGAAAGGCGTTCTACCGAATAGCAGGTTTTTGCACGGGCTGCATCCCCGTGTAAGGAACCGACCGACGAAGCAGCCCCAATTAAATCGACTTCTGGTTCACTCGCTTTGACAGCTCTGCCGCGCTTTCCTTACGCTCGCTGTAGCGGTCTAGTAGGCAATCCTTGTTGTCGCGGGTAAGCAGTGTGAACTTCATCAACTCTTCCATCACATCAACCATCCGGTCGTAGAACGGCGATGGTTTCATGCGGCCCGCGTCGTCGAACTCTAGAAACGCCTTCGGCGTAGACGATTGGTTCGGGATGGTCAGCAGACGCATCCAGCGCCCAAGAATGCGCAACTGGTTCACCGCGTTGAAACTTTGCGAGCCGCCGCTGACCTGCATGACGGCCAGCGTCTTGCCTTGCGTCGGGCGCACCCCGCCGAGCGATAGCGGGATCCAGTCGATCTGTGTTTTCATGATGCCGGTCATCGCGCCGTGCCGTTCGGGCGAACACCAGACCATGCCTTCGGACCATGTGACGAGGTCGCGCAACTCTTGCACTTTGGGATGGTCGGTATCGGCATCGTCGGGCAGTGGCAGGCCCGATGGGCTGAAGGTGCGTGTCTCGGCCCCCAGCCGCGTCAGGATACGCGCGGCTTCTTCGGTCATCAGGCGACTGAACGAACGGTCCCGCAGCGATCCGTAAAGCAGCAGGATGCGCGGGGCGTGCGTCGCCCTCGTGGGGTTCAGTAGGCGTTCTGTATCAATGGCACGGAAATGGGCTTCGTCCAGGTTGGGTGTATCAGTCAACGCGGTATCCTTCGGAATCAATCAGCAGCGTGCCGTCTTCATTCGAAAACGGGCCGGTAGGTAGGCGGTCAAGCAGGTCCAGCACCGTCTCGCTCGGGCGGCACAGCCGGACGCCTTTGGGCGAACAGACGATGGGACGGTTGACCAGAATGGGATGCTTCAACATCGCAGACAACAGCGCCTCGTCATCCACCGATGGGTCAAGCAGCCCCAGTTCCTCTGCCGGTGATCTTTTAGTTCGCAGAGCGCTACGGGGCGTCAGGTCAGCAGCAGCAAACAGCGCCAGAAGCTGCGGACGCGTCCAGCCGGTTTGTAGATATTCGATAACCTCCGGCGTCTCGCCTGCAGCCCTGATGATCGCCAGCACGTTGCGCGAGGTGCCGCAGTCGGGATTATGGTGGATGACGATGCTCATGATCCGGTGCCTTCCTTCGGGAACCAGTGCTGCGTGCGGTTGGCGAAGGCGACAAGCGACAGCATCACCGGCACCTCCACCAGCACGCCGACGACCGTGGCCAAGGCCGCGCCCGACCCAAGTCCGAACAGGCTGATCGCGACGGCCACTGACAGTTCAAAGAAATTAGACGTGCCGATCAGGGCGCAAGGTGCCGCCACGTTGAACGGAATGCGCCAAGCCCGCGCGGCCCCGTAGGCAAGAAAGAAGATGCCATAGGACTGGATCAGCAACGGCACGGCGATCAATACGATGACCAAGGGGCGGTCGATAATCACCTCGCCCTGAAACCCGAACAACAGCACAACCGTCACCAGCAACCCGATGATGGAGAACGGCTGCACAGCGGATTTAAAGGCATCCACCGCCGCCTCGCCACCCTTGGCGATCAGTTTGCGACGAGTCAGATACCCGGCCAGCAGCGGCAGCATCACGTACAGGCCCACCGATAGCAGAAGCGTATCCCACGGCACGACGATGTCCGTCACATCCAGCAGGAAGGCGACAATCGGCGCAAAGGTAAAGACCATGATCACGTCATTCACGCTGACCTGCACCAGCGTGTAGGTCGCATCGCCCCGTGTAAGGTTTGACCACACGAACACCATCGCAGTGCACGGCGCAGCCCCCAGCAGGATCACCCCGGCAAGATAGGCCTGCGCATCATCCGGTGGGATCAGACCCGCAAAGACATATTCAAAGAACAGCACGCCAAGGGCCGCCATGGTGAAGGGTTTGACCAGCCAGTTGACGACCAAGGTGACAACCAGCCCTTTGGGTTTGTCCCCCACTTGCCGCAGCGCGCCGAAATCCACGCCGACCATCATAGGATAGACCATCGCCCAGATCAGAACGGCCACTGGCAGGTTGACCGAGGCGACCTCGAGTGCGGCCAGAAAGGCAAAGAGACCCGGAACAATATTGCCAAGCAGCAGTCCGGCGCCAATGGCAAGCGCGACCCAGACGGACAACCAGCGCTCAAAAGTTCCCAGACCCGCCGCAGCGGGGGATGATGTATCGGTCATGTCGGGCATGTATCCATTGTAAAGGGTTAGCAGTCGCAGGCGAGTTCGTTGATGACGGGCTGGCACAATTCGGGGCGCCCGCCACAGCAATCTTCCATAAGAAACGCCAAAAGGCCGCGCATCCCGTCCATGTCCACGAAATAACGGATGCTCCGCCCTTCGCGCTTGTTCCGGATCAGGTTGGCGCGTGACAGAATGCTCAGGTTGGCCGACATCGTGTTCTGGCGCACCCCGAGGGTGTCGCTGATATCGCCCGCCGTCATGCCCTCTTCTCCGGCCTTGATAAGCAGGCGGAAAACATCAAGCCGCGTTGGCTGGCTGAGCGCGGCAAAAGCGTCGAGAGCGTGATTCTTATCCATATATCCGGAAGTATTGATATGATGGATGCGAGTCAATGGCTGCTGGGGCACGCGGGGGCGTTCGCAGCCGATTTCCAAATGCAATCAAAGGCGGCGACGCAATGCACGTCGCCGCACCGACACTATGACCCGACATGCGCCAGCCACAGATACAGCGGCAGACCAATCGTGATATTGAACGGAAAGGTCACCCCCAGCGACAGAGTCAGGTAAATCCCCGACTCTGCCTTGGGCAGCGCGATGCGCATCGCCGCAGGCACCGCGATATAGGAGGCCGAGGCGGCCAGCACGATCAGCAGAAACAGGCTGCCGGTCTGCAATCCGATCATCGCGCCAAGCACCCACCCCAACATCGCGCCCGCCAGCGGCATCACCAGCCCGAACGTGAATAGCCCCGCATTCAGCATATGCCGGTTGGTGGCAAGGCTCCGCCCCGCTGTGATCCCCATATCCAGCAGGAACAGGCACAGAATGCCGACAAAGGGCGTCACCACAAAGGGGGCGATCATCTCCATCCCCTTGTCCTGCGTGACGGCCCCGATCACGAAGGCCCCCGTCAGCAGCAGGACCGAACCGTTGGCGAACAACTCGCGGGCCGGCACCTTGGGGGCATCGCGGTCACCGGAATGGCGCGCCGCGATCCACAGCGCCGACAGGATCGCGGGCACCTCCATACTGGCCGCGACCGCCACCATGTAGCCGTCGTAGGCGATACCCGAGAGGTCAAGCAGGCTCGTCGCCGCCACGAAGGTGACAATGGAGATCGAGCCATAGTGCCCCGCCACCGCCGCCGCGTTCATCGCGTCCAGACGCGTCATCAGCCTCAGCAGCATGAACGCCAGAAACGGGATGAGAAAGGACAGGATCAGCCCCGCCCCAATCGCCAGCAGCAAGTCACTGTGCACACCATGGTCGGCAAGGCTGTGCCCGCCTTTAAAGCCGATGGCGAGCAGCAGGTAGAGCGACATGAATTTCGCAGCACCTTCGGGGATCGACAGATCGCTGCGCACAAACGCTGCGAGCAGCCCAAGCACGAAGAAGAGAATGGTCGGCACCATCAGGTTGCCAACAAGAGTGTCGAGGATAGCGGTCATAACGGGAACTCCGGTAAATTTCCCCCGCCATTGCCGCGCCGCCGCGCATAGCTTAAATACTTTCTTGCCTCTCGTTACATAGCTTGGAGCTATACATGCGCCCTTCCCTGCGCCAGTTGGAATACATCGTTGCCGTGCATCAGTTGGGCAATTTCAGCCTCGCGGCGGAAAAGCTGAACATCAGCCAGCCGAGCCTGTCGACCCAGATCGCGGCGGTCGAGGCGGACTTTGGTGTGCGCCTGTTCATCCGTGGCCGTGGCGGTGCGCAGGCAACGGCCAAAGGACTGGAATGTGTGCACCGCGCGCGGCGCATTCTCGCAGAGGTCGAGGCGCTGCGCGGCGTCATGACCTCGGCGCTGCCCTTTGGCGGGCGGCTACGGCTGGGCGTGTTGCCGTCGATTGGCCCTTATTTGCTGCCACAGGTGATGCGATCCCTGCACAGCGACCAGCCCGATATGCGGGTCATCGTGCGCGAGGAAAACACCCTGAGCCTTGACGAAGGCATTCGAAACGGCCGCTTTGATGCGATTATCTCGACACCCGAAGATCACCCCAACACGTACCAGCACCGCCTGTTTGACGAGGCATTGTGGGTCGCCGTTGCACCGGATCACCCGATCGCCGCACGAGATCGGGTCAAAGCAGCCGACCTGACCGGCCAGCGCCTTTTGACGCTGGACACGGGGCACCGGCTGGCGCGCATCGTCTACGGGCTGGCTGGCGCAAGCGGGGGCATTGTGTCCGACGATTACGAAGGCACCAGTCTCGATTCCATCCTGCTGATGGCGGCAACCGGCGCAGGCATCGCCGTACTGCCCGACCTGTTCGCGCGCCGCCAAGCCGTGCACCGTGAAGAGGTCGCTGTTCGCCCCTTGGAAATGCCTGACGCAAACCGCGGGATCAGCCTCATGTTCTCGCGCGATCAATCGTTCGACAAAAGCCAGAACCGCCTTGTTTCCATCGTGCGCACAGCCGCGAGTGCGCTTAATCTGGCACCGCCGGAGCCGGCGTAGGTGAAGGCAAAGACCTCCATTTCTTTGCGGTTTGCTTCGTAGGCTCTACGCAACGCGGATTGTTCTACGGATTCAAACGGTACAGAGAGCGGAACAGACGAGGATAAGTCTGGTTCAGCCCGTTTCCAGTTGGCTAATCGTTAGCCGGATTAGAATCTGAACCAATCACGCTGACCTGCGCGAAGAAGAAGCGAAAGAGACCCACCGACCAAGTTACTCTCACACTTGGATGACCCGGCAGCCATGTTGCGCACATTCCTGCAAAATGGGCGTTGAGAACCTCGCCCCTGTAACCACAACATCGAAGTCCCAGACGTGCCCTGTCTGGCAGGTCAAATCCAAGCCGTTCTTTGTGCTATCCATAACCAGTATGCTCGTTTTCCCGCATCGGGCGATTGAGTTGCGGGCGGAAACTTCGTCCGAATTGTAATCCATGACTTTGCCAGTATCGGACAGGCCGCCGCAGCTGAATATGGCGTAATCCACGTTGAATTTGCCAAAGAATTCGAGCGCAGGCGTCCCGATCATATCCAGATCGCGCATCCTGACGGCGCCACCTGCCAGTTCAATCGCCACGCGGGGTGCCTGTTGCAGGGCGCAGACCGCGTGGATGCTGTTGGAGGCGACAAAAAGGTCTTTGTGCGACGCAAGAAAACGCGCGCATGTCTCGACGGTCGTGCCCGTGCCCAAAGCGAGGCGCGCCCCGTCGGGGATCAGGTTTTTGACGGCCAAGGCAATCCGTTCTTTTTCCTGCCGCGATATGCTTTTGCGTGGCAGATATCCGATGTTCTCACTTTGCTGACGCAGTCGAACATGGCCATTGCGACGCTGAACCAACCCCGCTTCGTCCAGATCGCGCAGATCGGCGCGGACCGTCTGAACCGAGACTGCAAGTTCGGCCGAAAGTTCAGCCGCTGACAGCGCCTCGTTCCGAGACAACAGCGCAATGATCTCGTCTCGTCGCTGGGTAACATCCCGTCGCACATCAGTTTCCTTAAAAAATACTTCATTATTTCGGCAGGTTAGGAAAATCATTTTCGCGGCGCAATATAAATAAAACCCTCATGAAACTGTTACAAAACTGTCAATTTTCTCAGGGATAAGGCGACTCGTGAACTGCTTTCGTTCGAAAGATAACTCTCAGGAGAGCCCAATGAAGTCCCTCGCCCTATCCACCGCCTTCGCGCTTTTGGCCAGCACGGCCATGGCCGACACCATTACCCTTTATACCTCGCAGCCGAATGCCGATGCGCAGCGGACAGTTGATGCGTTTATGGCCGCCAATCCCGGTACAGAAGTGGATTGGGTGCGCGATGGTACGACCAAACTGATGGCACGGCTGCGCGCCGAAATCGAAGCGGGCAATCCCCAGCCCGACCTTCTTTTGATCGCCGACACCGTCACGCTGGAAGGCATGGCGCAGCAAGGTCTGCTGAGTGCGTATAAGTCGCCGGAAGCGGGTCATTATGACGCCGCGCTTTATTCGCCCGAAGGGTATTACTATTCGACGAAGCTGATCACCACGGGTCTGGTGTACAACACAGGTATCGAAACGCCGCCGACTTCGTGGGGCGACCTGTCGGATGCCTCGATCAAGGGCCAGATCGCGATGCCATCGCCGCTATATTCCGGTGCTGCGCTGATCCACCTTGCGACGTTGACTGGTGACGCGTCTTTGGGCTGGGATTATTACGAAAGCCTCGCCGCCAATCAGGCCCGCGCACAGGGCGGCAATGGTGGCACGTTCAAGGCCGTCGCATCGGGCGAGAAACCCTATGGCATGGTCGTGGACTTCCTTGCGATCCGTAACAAGGCCGACGGGTCGCCCGTGGAATTCGTCTTCCCCGAAGAGGGCGTTTCTTATGTGACCGAACCTGTGGCGATCATGTCGAGCGCCAAGAACGTCGAAGGCGCGCAAAAGTTCGTCGACTTTCTGCTGAGCGATGCAGGCCAGAACCTTGTTCTGGACATGGGCTATATTCCCGCACGCGACGGCATGGGTGTTCCCGAAGGTTTTCCAGCGCGCGAAGACATCAAGCTGATGGCTTTTGACCCTGCCGAGGCCCTCGCAAACGCAGATGCCAACAAAGCCAAATTCACAGAGCTTTTCGGCGCTGAGTAATGATTGCCACGCAAAATAATGGAGGCAGCCGGTCCGAGGCTCGGCTGCTCTCTGCCATTCTGGTTGTCGCGATCTGCCTGACGCTTGCGCCCGTGTTGCGCCTTTTTGTCGAGGGCGTCACCTTTCAGGGCGCGCCCAGCCTTGCCCTGATGCGCGATGTGCTGGCGCAACCTTCGACGCTAAGCGCGCTCAAGCATTCCTTGGTCACCGCCGGTTTTGGTACTTTAATGTCGCTGGTGCTCGGCTCTGCCTTTGCGTTTCTTGTGGCCCTGACGGACCTGCGGGCCAAGGCGGCGCTGGTTTTCTGCCTGATGATCCCGATGATGATCCCGCCGCAGATCACAGCGCTGTCATGGGTGCAAATCATGGGGCCGTCTTCGGCTTTGCTCAAGACGCTGGGCATCGCGCCACCACTCGGGGCGCCACAGCCGCTGTATTCGCCGCAAGGGATCATCCTGCTGCTGGGCATTCAGCATATGTCGATCATTTTCCTGACCTTGCGCGCAGGCCTGCGATCCGTCCCCCAAGACGTTGTGGAGGCCGCCCGCATCAGTGGTGCCAAAGGTTTGCGCACATGGTGGCAGGTGGTGCTGCCCTTGACCCTGCCCAGTCTTGGCGCCGGTACGGCAATCACCTTTGTCACCGCCCTTGGCAATTTCGGCATTCCGGCCATGTTGGGCATTCCAGCGGGCTATGCGACCTTGCCGACGCTGGTGTACCAAAAGCTTGCGGGCATGGGCACAACGGTTCTAGCCGAGGTTTCGGTGCTGGCGATGGTGATCGGGGCCGTGGCAGTCGCCGGTATCCTGTTGCAACGTCTTTTCCAGACGCGCCAGAAACTGCACCTTGTTGGCAGCACGTCCCGCCCCTTGGTTCTGCCGCTGGGTGCCGCACGCCTGCCAGTTGAAATCATCCTGTGGACAGTCGTTGCCGCAATCCTTGTCCTGCCGATGTTCGGCCTGTTGGCCACCTCCCTGATCCCTGCCTATGGGGTGCCGCTGCGTTTCGACACGGTAAGCTTTGCATCGTGGCAAGAGGTGCTTTTCCGCCAACCCTCAACCTCGCGCGCCTTTACCAACTCGTTCGGGTTGGCGGCGGGCGCGTCCCTGGTGCTGGTCGTGATTTGCCTGCCGCTGGCGTGGCTGATGGAGCGGCGAAAGACGCGGTTGGCGCGGCTGTTCGACAGCCTGCTTGACCTGCCCTACGCCTTGCCGGGGGTGGTTCTGTCGATTGCCATGATCCTTCTGTTGATCAAACTGCCGTTCACGGACGCCACGCTTTACGGCACGATCTGGATCATCTTTCTGGCTTATATCGCGCGTTTCTTTGCGGTCATGTTCCGTCCGGTTCAGGCCAGCCTAAAGCAGTTTGATCCGGCAATGGACGAGGCGGCGCAGTCGGTCGGCGCATCGCTGTACCGGCGCTTGCGTGACGTGATCTTTCCCCTGTCGGCACCTGCTGCGGCGGCGGGCGCGATCCTCGTCTTCCTCACCGCGTTTAACGAACTCACGGTCTCTGCGCTGCTGTGGTCCTCGGGTACCGAGACGCTTGGCGTGGTGATCTTCAACCTTGATGACAGCGGCGAAACGGGCATGGCCAGCGCATTGGCGATGACCATCGTGCTGGTCGTCGTGGTCCTTATGGCGCTGCTGCAACTGCTGTCACGCCGCTTTCCCAAAGGAGTTGTCCCATGGCAGACATAGACCTGTCCTGCGTTGGCAAGACATTCGCAGGTACGCCTGCACTACAAGACATCACAACACGCTTTGACGACGGCGAGTTTATCGCGCTGTTGGGGCCCTCCGGCTGTGGGAAAACCACGCTGTTGCGTATCCTTGCAGGGTTCGAGGCGCCCAGCCACGGCAGCATCCGCATCGGTCAGCGCGAAATGGCCAATGCGGAAACGGGCGCGAACCTGCCCCCTGAGATGCGCAATATCGGGTTTGTTTTTCAATCCTATGCGCTGTGGCCGCATATGTCCGTGCGGCGCAACGTATCCTACCCGCTCGAAATTCGCAGATTGTCCAAGGCCGACATCGCACGGCAGACCAATGCCGCCTTGGCCTCGACCGGATTGGAGGACTATGCCGACCGCATGCCGTCCGACCTGTCGGGCGGGCAAAGACAACGGGTCGCGTTGGCGCGGTGCCTTGTCTCTGACCCCTGCGCCGTCCTGCTGGACGAACCTTTGGCCAACCTTGATGTCGCATTGCGCGCCGCGATGCAGGGCGTCTTTACCGACTTCCACAAGCGAACCGGTGCCACGATGGTCTATGTAACCCATGATCAGGCCGAGGCCATGGCGATGGCAGACAGGATCGCGGTTATGGACAAGGGCCGCATCCAGCAGTTCGACACCCCGCAAACCCTGTATGAACGCCCCAAAAACCGCTTTGTTGCCGAATTCGTCGGGCGTGGCACCGTGGTGCCGGTGCAAGAGGTCAAATGCGGCGGGAATGCCCAGCAGGCGCGCATTCTGGGGGCCGAAGTCACCGTACAATCCGCTAGCCAAGATGCGCAGGTCAGCCATGTCTGCCTGCGCCCCGAAAACGTGACCATTACCGAGACCGGCGATCTGCGCAGCAAGGTCGCGCGGGTCACCTATGTGGGCGGCAAATACCTGTTGGAAGCGGTGACCGATTGCGGCGCACGCCTGTTTGCCGAAACCCGCGCCCGTTTCGAAGTCGGGACTCAACTAGGCCTAACAATCACAACGCCTTGGGCCTTTTTGGAGGACTGAATGCAAAGCATACGACTACTTTCCGGCATCGGGGATAAAGGCCCTGCATGCATGCAACTGACCGTCGAGGGCCGGATCTGGCTGCTTGATTGCGGTTTCGGCCCCGAGGCGAACGCGCATTTCAACCCCCACTGGCTTGAGGGGGCCGAGGCGGTGTTCATCACGCACGACCACATCGACCATATCGGCGGTGCGTCTCACGCGGTTGAGGCGGGCTTGCCCATCTATGCCACGGCACAAACGGCCAAGGCGCTCCCCCCCGCCGCCAATGTGCATCTGTTGCCCGAACAGGGCCAGACGGTCATCAACGGCGTCACACTGACCACGGGGCGTAACGGCCACGCCATGGGCGGCGTCTGGTTCCATTTCGATCTGGGCGAGGGGCTGTTTTATTCCGGCGACTGGTCCGAGGAATCCGACTGGTTTTCTTTCGATGCGCCACCCCCTGCCGCGACCGCGATCCTCGACTGTTCTTATCACCTTGATGACGTGCCCCAATCGGACCGGTTCGAGGCGTTGAATGACCTGCTGGACCGCGTCGAGGGACAGGTACTTTTACCCGTCCCCCCGTCGGGGCGCGCGGGCGAGATGGCGTTGCACCTGATCCAGCGCTATGGCTGCGAAAGCGTGATGCTTGACCCTGAATGCCAAGGCACGCTGCGCGCCGCATTGAACAGCGGCAATGTCAGCACCAATGCGCACAAGATCACCCCGCTTCTGGACCGTGGCCCGATGGAGGAAGCACGCTTTCTTATCTGCGATACGCCAAATGCGGACGGCGGCGCCGCTTGGGGCTATGTGCGTGCGTGGCACGAAAGCGGACGGTTGGGCCGTGATGCCCATGTGTTGTTCACCGGCCATATGACCGCCCATGCGCGCGGCATTTGCAGTGTTCCGGGCGGCTATTTCCAGCGGTGGAACGTTCATCCGCCGCTGCGCGATCAGGTCAAGATGCTACAGCGCCTTGGGGCCAAACGCTTTGCCCCCGCCTTTTGCACCCAGCCCGAGGATTACCTTGTCGAAGGGCTGGATGCCGAGGTGTTCTTTCACGATCCGGTGCGCCTATGACGATGCTTCCCCTCCCGCCGCAAGATTTCTGCCTGATCCGGCACGGAGAGACGACCGCGAACGCCGATGCAATCATCGCCGGTGTGACAGACGTGCCCCTGACCCAACTGGGCCGCGATCAGGCGTGCGCGCTGTCGGGCAAGGCATGGCCCGCGCCCATCGTACTCTACGCCAGCCCGATGTTGCGGGCACAAGACACCGCGCGCATTGCCTTTCCGAACCAGCCTTTCGACATCCACGATGGTCTGAGAGAGCGTGACTGGGGCGTGTTCGAAGGGCGCGCCTTATCCGAACAACCCGCAAGGGAAGACACGCCCGACCAAGGCGAAAGCTGGCCCGACATGCTGAGACGTGTGCAAGCGGCGATCATGGAGATTTGCGCCGCATCCAACGGAAAACTGCCCGTTCTGGTCTGTCACTCCGGTCTTGTCCGCGCAGCGCGCGTGCTTTGGACAACAGGGGACGCAGGCCAGCGCCCGCCCAATGCGACACCGATCATCTTTCAACGAACCGGCACCAAAATGATGGAAAAGTATCTATGACCCAAGCAGCCCCTACCCCGTGCGTGGTTTTCGATATCGACGGCACGCTTGCCGAATTCGATGCGGACCGCCTTGGCCACCTTGTGCATGGCGTCGAAAAGCACTGGGATGCGTTCCATGATGCCATGGCCGATGCCGCCCTGATTGCCCCGATTGCGAAACTCATGCGCAGGCTGAAAGAGGCCGGAGAGACCATTCTGATTTGTTCCGGACGGCCAAGCGGCTGGGCAGAGCACACGACGGCATGGCTGCGCAAACACGACCTGCCCTTCGACGGCATGTATTTGCGGGCCGAGGATCAGGACAATGCCAGCGATCCGGAGGTTAAGCGCGCCGCGCTGGCAGAAATGCAAGCGGATGGCTTTACCCCGTGGCTGGTCATTGACGACCGAACCTCGGTCGTCGAGGCATGGCGCAACGAAGGGCTCGTGTGCCTACAATGCGCACCGGGAGATTTTTGAGGCGGATTTTGTGGGGGTCAGGTTTCGCCTCACAGCCGCCACCCGTTCAGCAGTTTCCGATGCCGTGGTCAGCTTTAGGGTTTTGACATAAGCCGCACTCGCGAAAAGTGACGGCAGAAGCTCGGACCGGTGCGATGGCACACAGCTGCCCTTTTTCACCCAGCCACCAACGCCTGCGCCATAATTGCAGAGGCAACGACGCCGTCGACCAGCACCGTGCCTGTCTGCTCAGCCAGTCGATGGCGCAGTCCTGACATGCCTGCGCAGCCGAGGACTACGGCGCTTGCGCCTGCGGCTTTGACGTTGGCGATGGTCGTTGCCAGCCGTTCTTCGACATGGGGTCCGCCTGCTTCGACCTCTAGCACTGGCAGACCCGAGGCGAAGACGCCGACGCAGGCGTTTTGGTGGCCATAGCCCTCTACATTCGCGGCGATCACGGGCACCGACACATCCAGCGTTGTCACGATACCAAAGCGGTTGCCGTGCAGTGCCGCCAGCGACATGGCGGCCTGCCCGATGCCGATCACGGGGCAATGCGCCGCCGCGCGCAGGCGGTCGAGGCCGGTATCGTCGAAACAGCCGATGACGATTGCATCGACGCCCTCGGCCTTGGCCTGTGGCAGCAGGTCAAGCAGGCCCGCCACCGCCGCCTCGCCATCCTCCGGTCCCTGAATGGCGGGCGGACCAAGGTGATTGGTCCAGCCCAGCACCTCGGCCCCCGATATGGCACGGGCGACCGACACCATACTGTCGGTCATCGCCACGGTCGCGTTGGGGTTCAGGTACAGCAGCCGCACTCTTAGACCCGCGACCGCGCGAGCGTGGCCCAATTGTTCAGGATTTGCGTGGCCTCGGCATCCAGATGCTGTTCGGCAGGCATGATCCGGTCGGCAACGGCATGGCCGCATTCATGGGTCAGCCGGTCAACATCCACCGGAAAGCGCGCCGCCTCGGGCAGGTCAGCAATTGCATCACCGGCCTGCCCCATGCCCGCCGCATAATACAGCGCCCCGATGCCCGCGATATTCATCGCCGCCACGCACAGCGCACAGGGCTCGCAACTGGAATAAAGGTCACAGCCGCGCAGGTTGACGGTTTTGAGGTTGCGGCAGGCATCGCGGATCGCCTCGGTTTCGCCATGCGAGGTCGGATCGTGGTGCATGACAGAGCGGTTGATCCCCTCGCCCACGATCTTGCCGTCCTTGACGATGACAGCGCCAAACGGCTCGGTGCCGGGCGTGTCTAGCGCCTGCGCCGAAATCTCGATGGCGCGCCGCAAAAACTGTTCATTGTACATCTGTTCTGCCTTCTTCTGCCGCGAAACAGGCAACGCGGCGATTGTGGTTTTCCTTGCTGCGCTGCGGGCGTTCGGTTTTGCACCGGTCAAAGGCCAGCGGGCAGCGGGGGTGGAAACTGCACCCCGACGGCGGCGAAACGGGCGACGGCACCTCGCCGCCCATCGGGCTGCGGTCGCGGCGCGGGGTTTCCAGATCGGGGATCGTGTCCAGCAGCAGCCGCGTATAGGGGTGCAATGGGTTCGCAAACAGATCGGCGGTGGGCTGGATTTCGACGATGCGGCCCAGATACATAACGGCGATCACATCGGCCATGTGACGCACCACGCTCAGATCATGGCTGATGAAAAGATAGGTCAGGTCCATCTCTTTTTGCAGCCGCTTCATCAGGTTCAACACCTGCGCCTGCACCGAAACATCCAGCGCCGAGGTCGGCTCGTCACAGACGAGAAATTCCGGCTCTCCCGCCAAGGCGCGCGCGATCGAGATGCGCTGCCGTTGCCCGCCGGAAAACTCGTGCGGGAACTTCAGACCGTCCGCAGGGGCCAGCCCCACGGTGCGCAACAACTCGTCCACGCGGGCCGACACCTCGGCCTCTGGCGTGTCGGGTTTCAGGGTGCGCAGCGGTTCGGCGATGATGCGCGCCACGCGCCAACGCGGGTTGAGGCTGGCAAAAGGATCCTGAAAGATCATCTGCAACCGGTCGCGATCCCCGTGGAAGTTGATCTTGCCACCAGACGGCGCGTGCAGGCCGGTGACCAGCTTGGCAATCGTGCTTTTGCCACAGCCAGACTCGCCCACCAGCGCCAGTGTCTGGCCGCGCTGGATGATGAAATCGACGCCATCGACGGCCCGCAGTGTCTTGCGCGGCTTGCGTTCGATCAGCCGGTTAAGCCATGGGGCCGACACGTCGAACCGGCGTTCAAGCGCGTCCACTTCGAGGATGGCATTGGGACGAAGGGTCATGCGGCTTCTCCGGGGTTAAGGGTGGTGCCCGCCTGCGCCAGCCAGCAGGCCGCGCCGGTGGTCGCGTCAGGGGCGATGCGCGGCACCTCGGTGCGGCAGCGCGGTCCGGCATGGGCGCAGCGCGGGTTAAAGGCACAGCCCTGCGGGATGGCGTTCAGGCGCGGCATCGACCCGGGGATCATCTGCAATTCCTCGACGTCCTTGCGCAGGGACGGGATCGAGCCCATCAGCCCCTTTGTATAAGGGTGCTGCGGGCGGCGGACGACATCGTCAACGCCGCCAATCTCGGCCAGACGTCCGGCATACATGACAGCCACGCGGTCGGCAGTTTCGGCGATCACGCCCATATCATGCGTGACCAGCATGACGGCGGTGCCCCGTTCACGGCACAGACGTTTCAGCAACGCGGTGATCTGGGCCTGAATGGACACATCCAGCGCAGTGGTCGGTTCATCCGCGACGATCAGCTCAGGCTCAGCACATAGCGCGAGGGCAATGACGATCCGTTGCCGCATCCCGCCCGAGAACTGGTGCGGATAGCTGTCGATGCGTTCCTCCACCGCCGGAATGCCCACCTCGCGCATCAAATCCTTGGCGCGTTCGCGCGCGCCCGCCTTGTCGAGGCTGGTGTGCAGGCGGATGGTTTCGACCAGTTGGTCACCAACACGGAACAGCGGGTTGAGCGAGGTCAGCGGATCCTGAAAGATGGCGCCGATACGACGCCCGCGCACGGTCTGCATCGCCTTGTCATCCAAGTTGTCGATGCGGTCCCCCGACAGGTGGATGGTGCCCGCCGCAATCCGTCCCGGTGGTTCCAGCAACCCGAGGATCGACATGCCGGTCATGGATTTACCGGCACCGGATTCCCCCACCATGCCAAGGATTTCGCCCCGCCGGATCTGGAGCGAGATATCGTCGACGGCAGTGAGCACGCCCTTTCGTGTGGGGAATTCGACGCGCAGGTTCTGCACGTCGAGAACGACATCGCTCATGGCGCGGCCCTCTCGTAGCTGGGGGTGAAGATTTCGGAAACGGGCGGGTGGCCCGCCGTGCGGTCGGGGTATTTGGCGATCAATCCGTCGAACTGCGCCTGTGCGCGGGCGGCGTCACGGGCCGCGTCCACGCCGGGGATGACGCCATCGGCCATCACCTGCCGCCCGTCGATGAACACATCGCGCACATCGCGCCCCGAGGCAGAGGTCATCAGGGTTTGCACCGGATCGGCTGTTTGCAAGGTCTGGCGCAGGTCGATCACCGCAATATCGGCCTTGGCCCCTGCGGTCAGACGCCCAAGGTCGGGGCGGTTGAGGGCATCCGCCCCGCCAAGTGTGGCCGCATCGAACATATGCTCGGCGCGGATCGCCTCCATCCCGTCAGCAATGCGGGCGGTCATCATGCCGATCTGCATGTTCAGGATCATGTCCGCCGGATGGGTGTCGGAGCCAAGCCCGATGGTGATGCCCTTGGCGCGGACGTTGGGAAAGCTGTTCAACATACCGCCGTGGCGCGCAGCGACCAGCGGGCAGTGCACCAGCGTGGCCCCTGCCCCGCCAATCAGGTCGAACTCGGCTTCGGTCGCGTGGGTGCCATGCGGCAGCAGCCAGTTATCGCGCAATGCCCCGATACGGTGCAGCCATTCAATCGGCGCGCAGCCATGTTGTTCGCGTACCAATCGCAGTTCGACCGCTGACTGGCTGCAATGCTGGCGCACGGGCGCGCCCATCTCTGCGGCGATGTCGGCGGTGCGTTTCAACAATGACTCGGTACATGTCTCGATCCGGTCGGGGGCAAACATTGCCTTGATGCGCCCGCCCGCGATGCCGTCGATGTAGCGTGCGAAATCGGCCGCTTCGTCCAGCCCTTGCAGCCCGCGCGCCTCGTCAAACACGGCGCGGATGTTGCCCGCATCATCCGTGATCTGCCCGCCCGTGCGATAGGCAGGGCCAAGATAGGCGCGCAGCCCGAGGTCTTCGGCAGCGGCGGCGGCGGCTTCGAACTCTTCCACCGTTTCGCCCCAAGCGCGGTAAAACAGCGAGGCAATAGGCAGCGCGGTGGTGATGCCGTTGCGGATCAGTTGCGCAAACGCGTGGCGTTTCTGAAAGGCCAGTTCGTCGGGGCCATACATCTCGTAAGGGCCGCGCGCGATATAGGTTTCGGGCCAGACACGCCCCTTTTTCCACGCAGGGCCGTTGTCATAGCCAAGGATCGTGGTGTCGAGATCGGACAGCGCATCAAGGTCGATGAACCCCGGTGAAATCACCGCCGCGCCATAGTCGATCCGCCGCGCAACAGGCCCGTCAAAAGACGCGCCCACATGCAGCACATCGGTGCCTTCGATTACCACCACACCGTTCTCGTGAACGACATGGCGGCCATCGCGATGGCCGATCACCCATTGCGCGGAAAGGAGCGTGCGGTCTTGCATCAGGGTGCCTCGATCACGCAGGCGCCATCGCGCGCGATAACCTCGCCGCCCTTGAGGACCAGCTTGCGCGGCGCATGGGTCACGATTGCCTCGGCAACGGTTTCGCCCTCCACCAGCAGGCAATCCGCGCGGCAGCCCACGTCCAGACCGTAGCCGTCGACCCCGATGATCGCCGCACCGCCATAGGTGCAGATGTCCAACGCCAGCGCGAGTTCATCATCGCGACGCAGGTTGTTGCGCATCCCGATATGCATCGCTTTTTCCAGCATGTCGGAGTTGCCATAAGGCCCCCATGTGTCGCGGATCCCGTCACAGCCTGCACCGGTCAGAATACCAAGGGCGTGCAGTTCCTTGACCGCTGGCACAGGTGCCGATGCAGGCGCGGTGGTGAGGATATGCATGCGGTTCTCGGCCAGTTTTTCCTGCAAACCGGCCACATAGGCGCGGTTGACCGCGCCAAGGCAGAAGGCGTGGGAAATCGACACCATCCCCTGCATGCCATGCGCGACCGTCCGGTCGATGATCTCTTCCATCGAGAACCAGCCAAGCGCGTCGGCCTCGTGCAAGTGGATGTCGATGGGCTTGCCGTGCTTTTCGGCCAGCGCGAATACGGTATCAAGGTGGCCCTTAGGGTCGTGTTCCATTCCGCAGGGGTCGATGCCGCCGACTAGGTCGGCGCCCATGGCCAAGGCTTCGTCCATCAACTCTGCCGTGCCGGGGCGGGTCATCATGCCGGACTGGGGGAAGGCGACGATCTGGATATCGACCATGCCTGCCAGCTTTTCGCGGGTGGCCATGACCCCTTCGACACCGACCAGCCCGTGATGCGTGTCCACATCCACGTGGCTGCGGATATGGGTACAGCCGTGCGACATGGCGAGGATGGCGTGCCGTTCGCTTTGAACCTGCGGATCAAGACCAAGCGAGACTTTCACCTCACGCTCGTTGTTGATCTTGTCGATCAGGCGCGGCCCGACCTCGTTATGATACCACGGCAGGCCCAGCAACGACTTGTCCAGATGGGTATGCGCCTCGACCAGACCGGGGATCAGGATGCGCCCGCCTGCGTCGATCACCTCGGCCCCTTCGGGCGCTTGGGCGACAAAAACGCCATCAGCGATGTGCAGGTCGGTGGCCGGTGCGCCCATCGGACGGACGTTTTTCAGGGTCTTGTTCTTCATATTCTTCACCGCAGTTTGGGGTTGAGCGCATCGCGCAGCCAGTCGCCGATCATATTGACCGACAGCACGATCAGGCACAGCTGGATCGAGGGAAAGACCACAATCCACCAGAGGCCGGAAAACAGGTATTGGTTGCCGATGCGGATAAGCGTGCCAAGCGAGGGTTGATCGGGTGGCATGCCCACGCCAAGGAAGGACAGCGTCGCCTCGGACAGGATCGCAAGGCCGAAGTTCAGCGTCGCCGCCACAAGGATCGGCGTCATACAATTGGGCAGGATATGGTGCAGCATGATGCGCCACGATTTCACACGGATCAGCCGCGCCGCCTGCACATATTCCTTCTTGGCCTCGACCATGGCCGACGCGCGCACCGTGCGGGCATATTGCACCCAAGACGGCACCGCGATGGCAAAGATCAGGATCGGCGCGGCCAGCACGTCCTTGAGGCCCGTGGGCAAGGACGCGGTGGCAATGGCAGTGATCAGAATGGCAATCAGGATAAAGGGCATCGACAGCAACACGTCCCCCACCCGCATGATCACATTGTCGATCCAGCCGCCGAAATAGCCCGCAATCAACCCCAACGTGAGGCCGACAGCCAGCGCCAGCAGCACCGACGCAAAACCGATAATCAGCGAAATGCGCGAGCCATACAGAACCGCCGACAGGATATCGCGCCCCTGCGTATCGGTACCCAGCAGATAGGGCCATTGGCCGCCGTCCTCCCAGATGGGCGGTATCTCGGAATTCCAAAGCTCAAGCGCGGCCAGATCATAGGGGTTCTGCGGCGTGATGAACGGCGCGAGAAAGGCGGTGACAGCGACCACCAGCAACAGCAGCGCGGCAAAGATGGCCGACGGATGCGCGCGGAAGGAATACCACAGGTCACTCTCGCGCAGGCGGGTCAGCCGCGAAGGGCGCACAGGGGTCTCGGGTGTGCTCAGGGGAAGGGACTTTTCCATTATGCTCTCCGGTTCAGCCATTGCCACGGGCACTGTCGTCGCGCAGACGCGGATCGACCCATGCATAGGTGATGTCGACAAGGGTGTTGAGGGCGACAAAGATGAAGGAAACGATCAGCAGATAGGCGGCCATCACCGGCAGATCGACAAAGGTGACGGCCTGAATGAACAGCATCCCCATCCCCGGCCATTGGAACACCGTCTCGGTCACCAGCGCAAAGGCGATGAGGTTCCCGATCTGCATCCCCGTCAGAGTAATGACCGGCATCAGGCAGTTGCGCAGCGCATGCCGCCACTGCACCCGCGCGGTGGGTACGCCACGGGCACGGGCGAACTTGATGAAATCGGCGCGCAGGGTTTCCAGCATCTCGGCCCGTACCAGACGCATGACCAGCGTCACCTGAAAGGTCGATAGCGAAATCGCAGGCAGCACCAGTGCCGCCCGCCCCGACGGGGTCAGCAATCCGGTCGACCACCAGCCGATGTCCACCGTCTCGCCACGCCCGAAAGCGGGCAACCAGCCAAGCGAGACGGAAAAGGCAAGGATCAACAGAATGCCCACCACAAAACTGGGCAGCGACACGCCCACGATGGACCCCAACTGCAACATATTGGCCAAGCGGCTGTCGCGGTACACGGCGGTGATCACGCCTGCCGGAATGCCCACGACCAGCGAGATTACCGTGGCCACCAGCACCAGTTCAAAAGTCGCTGGAAACCGTTCCTTGATCAGGACCATGACGTCTTGCTGGTTGCGGTAGGAAATGCCGAAATCCCCCTGCACCGCATTGGTCACAAATCGGGTGTACTGGGTGACAAAGCCGTCATTCAGGCCCAGCCGCTCGCGCAGTTCAATGCGGTCCTGCTGGGTGGCCTGTTCGTTGACCATCATCTCGACCGGATCACCGAAGAAGCGGAAGATCACAAAGGCCAGAAGCGCCACGGCCAGCATGACAAAGGCCGCATTGGCGGTGCGTTTAAGAAGAAAAGCGATCATTCCGGTGTCCAATCCGATGTTGCGGCGATCAGGAATGCCGGGCCGACCACGATGCGGTCAGCCCGGCAAAGCGTCAGGAGCCGGAGCCCATTTGCGCAAACCACAGGCGCGGCTTGGCGTCGGGGAACAGCGGCATCTCGGCCACATCCTCGGTCACGGCCCATGCCATGGGCTGCTGGTGCAGCGGGATCATGATCATCTCGTCCTTGACCATTTGCAGCGCCTCGGTTTGCAGCGACAGCCGCGCGTCGAGGTCAAGTTCACTGCCTGCCGCGTCAATCAGCGCGTCCAGTTCGGGATAGGACCAGCCGCCCCAGTTAAAGACGCCCGCATTGCCATCCTTGGAGTGGAAGATTTGCAGCAGAGGCGAATAGCTGTCGAGCAGCGGCAGCGTGGCCCAGCCCAGCGTGTACACGTCGGTCTTGGCATTGGTCCGCTTGGGCGATTGCACCGCGCGGGGTGCCACGTCCAGCTTGGGGGACAGGCCGATACGGCTCCACATGGATGCGATGGCCTGACAGAACTGTTCTTCGTTCACCAACCCGTCGCTAAGGCAGTTGAACTCGAACTCCAGCCCTTCGGGCACACCGGCCTCGGCCAGCAGGGCCTTGGACGCCTCAGGGTCATAACCGGGAACCGTATCCAGCGCCTCGGTATAGCCGGGGATCGGAGGGGCAATGGTGGCACCCGCCGTGCGGGACTTGCCGCGCATCACTTTCTGATGGATCAGGTCGAGGTCGATCGCCTTGTACAGCGCCTCGCGCACGGCCTTTTCCTTGAACGGGTTCGCCTCGCCGGTGGTCAGCGTGTCACGGAAGGGAAAGCCGATCATCACGGTGCGCAGGTCGACACCTTCCAGCACCTCGACATTCGGCGCAGCGGCAAGGCGCGGCAAATCCTGAACAGGCGCGTCATTGGTAAAGCTGATCTCGCCCGAAAGCAGCGCCGCCACCCGTGTCGCGGCAGAGTTCACCGGCGTCAGTTCGATGCGGTCAAGGTTGTGCTGGGGTTCATCCCACCAGTCGGCGTTCACAACAAACACGGTCTTGGCGTCGGGCTGACGGCTTTCGACGATGAACGGGCCGGTGCCGTTCGCGTTATAGGTGGCATAACCTTCGGTGCCCGCGCCCACATCGGTCGGCAGCAGCGCGTCATTTTCGGTCATCCATTCAGCGTCGAAAATATGGATGTTCGTCAGGTCGTTCAGCAGCAGCGGATAGGTGCCGTTCAGCGTGATATCGACCGTGAGGTCATCGACGACTTTTGAGCTGACATAAGCAGGCAGGTTGCCTTTCAGGGGCGATGTTTCGTGGCTGACACGGGTCAGCGAAGCAACGACATCCTCAGCCGTAAAGGGGTTGCCGTTGTGGAAGGCCACACCCTCGCGCAGCTTGAAGCGCCAAGTGATCTTGTCATCAAGGATTTCCCAGCTTTCGGCCAGCGCGGGCTCGATCTTGAGATCCTTGTTATAGCGCACCAGCCCTTCATAGACGTGGTTGAGCACGTTGATGGTGAAGCTGTCGCCGAAGGAATACGGGTCAAGCGACCCGATATCGCGGTTGGCGCCCCATTTCAGCACGTTCTCGGCCTGCGCTGCGCCTGACAAAGAGGCAACTGCCGCAGTGGCAAGCAGGAGATGTCGAAGTTTCATGTGTTTGTCCCTTTTCTCGGTGGATTGTCTCTGGCGGTCGGTAGAAATTGGATACGATGTATTTTGGATTGCACAGCGAATCCCATAACGCAAGAAAATTGTATCCAATTGACGTATCGAACTGTATGCGATAGTGATTGTGCAAATTTGATAGGCAGAGCGGACCATGAGTGAGAACAAAACGACGCTGACTGACGCGGTGCATGATTTGCTGCGCAAGGCGATCATCGAACAGGCGCTGAAACCGGGTATGCGGCTGCCCGAGGACACTGTGGGAGAGCAATTTGGCGTCTCTCGCACCATCGTACGCCACGCACTTGTACGCCTTGAACACGAGGGGCTGGTGGTCACGCGCCGCAACCGCGGCGCCTTTGTCGCCGAGCCCAGCCGCGACGAGGCCCAGCATGTGTTCGAGGTGCGACGTTGCTTGGAAAATGACGTGATTCGCCTGCTTTGTGCGCGCATGCCGGGCAGTGGCTATGACCGTCTTGAAGCGCATGTGCGTCAGGAAGAGGCGGTGAAAGGCAAGGACGGACCGGTATCGATTCGCCTCGCCGGTGAATTCCATGTGCTGCTGGCCGAACTGACCGGCAATCCGGTCCTCACCCGCTATGTCGCCGAGGTCGTGCTGCGCTGTTCGCTGATCATGTCGCTTTATGCGCGCAGCCATTCCTCGGACTGCGCTGTAGATGAACATCTGCAGATCATCGAAGCGATCCGCGCCGGTAATGCCGAACGCGCCATCGAGATCATGGAACATCACCTCGGCGCCGTAGCCGAGCGCGCCGAGCTTGCCGCCCAGCCCGATAGTATCCAATCCATTCTTTCACATTACGGCAAGGAACTGGCCCAATGACCCTGCACAACGGCTATCACGCCTTCGATTTCGCCGATCTTTCCGCCCGCGAGGCGTACAAAGTGATGATCGGCACCATCGTGCCCCGCCCGATTGCATGGGTCACCACAATCTCGCCCGACGGGGTGGTCAATGCCGCGCCCTATTCCTTTTTCAACTGTCTGTCCGCCGATCCGCCGATCCTGGCCCTCGGGGTCGAGAACAAGCCGGACCGCAGTTTCAAGGACACGGCCTATAACATACGGATGACCGAGTGCTTTACCGTCAACATCGTCGACCGCGCCAATGTCGAACCGATGGCAGTGACAGCCGCAGCTTTCCCGCCGGAAGTCGACGAATTGGAGATGGCCGGACTGACCGCCGCCCCCGGTGACCTTGTGGCCTGCCCGCGCATCGCCGAAGCGCCGGTTGCCTTTGAATGCGAACGCTACTTGGGCATTGCGGTCAGTTCCGCCCGCGAGATCATCCTTGGCCGGATCGTGCGCGCGCATATCCGCGAAGACATCATTGACCCCGACACGTTCTATTCCGATCACGAGAAACTCGACGCCTTGGGGCGGATGGGCGGCAATGGTTATTCCGGCACGTTCGACTATTTCGACCTGCCCACACCTGCGGCCGAAGACGTGCGGCCCCCAAGCCAGAAGCAGATGAAAGTCAGCAATAGCTGAACTGTGTCGGTCCGCCTGCCTAATGAGGCGGGGGCCGACCTACTCTCCGTCCACGAAACCCATGACGCAGCGCGGCTGCAGGCCGCCTTGCCCGTCCTGTTATTGCGCCGACTGGAGTGCGCTCAGGTGTTTCGGCAGAATCTTGTTGCGCGAATATGCGCGGGCCGATGGTCCGAACGCTTCTTCCGCAGGCCAGTGGGCCAGATCAGGGAACAGGGTGATCAGTTCGGTCTGCGCGCCGGAACTCAGCGCCTGATAGGCCATCGGCCCGGGGTAAAAGCTTTCGCTCGGGATGCCATTTGAGAACACCAGTTCGTGCTGGTCAAACAGGATGTGGTAGTAGGTCACCTGTTTGCAGCCCTGCATGATGCGCGCCGCACCGCCCTCCATCTTGGACAGATGGCGCGCACGCCACAGGATGTCGGAATTACCGCAGTTCGGATCGCGCAGCAGAACACCGTGCTGGGGCGACACCACCAGATCACGCGCCAGACCGAAATGCCCTGCGGCAAGACGCACGGGGCGTAGGTTTGGCGCGGCGGCAAGTTCCGCCTCGCTCAGCGTTCTGCGCCCGATCCACAAAATCGGTTTCACCCCGTTGTCGCGGGTCTGCACCAGATCACCACGGCGCAGCATCTCGACCGGCACGTCGCCACCCGGCACACGGATCAGCGTGCCGCCTGCAAAACAGACAACGCCGGTATTTTCGGCATTCAACTCGAACGGATCGACAGGCGAACCGGCGCGTTCGATCCTCAGATTGCCCGCCTCACCCAAAGACCCGTCAGCCTGATCCGCGCGCATCCACTGCAACGGAGTCTTGTAGGTCTGGGCAGGGTTGGCCGCGTTCCACGCTGCAAGGTTGTCGTCGTTGTAAAAACCCGTGAGGTCGACAAAATCATTGTCGTCGCTGACACCACCATCAATGCCCGTGGAGGTATCGAAATCGGTGATAGTGTCGGCGGAGCCATCGACGATGAACACATCCGCGCCGTCGCCGCCGGTCAGGATATCCGCGCCCGCGCCGCCATCAATCGTGTCGTCGCCCGTCCCGCCCAACAGGGTGTCGTCGCCGACTAGACCGGAGATAAAGTCATCACCGGCACCGCCGTCGATGACATTGTCCTGCCCGAAACCCGGTTCGTCCATCCCGACCAGCGTGTCGTTGAAACCCGACCCGATGATGTTTTCCAGATTGGAACCGCTGTCCCCCTGCGCGTGACCGCCCGAGAATGTCGAGGTTTCGAGGTTGACGTTCACCCCTGCGTCGGAGGCGCTGTAATCGGCGACGTCCAGACCGTCGCCACCGTCAAGCGCATCGGCGCCCGCGCCGCCGATCAGCGTGTCATCGCCCGCGCCACCCGCAATCGTGTCGTTCCCTGCCCCGCCCGACAACAGATCGTTGCCTTGGCCGCCTGTGACGATGTCGCTGCCGTCTCCGGCCTCAATGTCCAGATCACCGGTCGCCAAAGAGCCGTCGATTGTGTCATCACCCGAGCCGGTGATAAGCCGTTCAATTTCGCGGAAATGCAGTTCCTGGCCAAAGGGGTCTTCGACAACCGTACCGGATTCGGTCGTGTCGAAAGTGACGTCCAGACCGTCCGTGACCGCCCCAAGGTCCAGCAAGTCGCCCTCGGTCTCGCCAGCTTCGCCGCCAACGACATATTCCTGTCCAAGGCCATCGCCGGTCAGGGTGCTGACATCAATCGGTCCCGACGTGTAGATGCCGGTGTTGCTGCCGTCGGATGTCCCAACCCATGTGACGGTAAAGTCGCCTTCGATGGCGTTGTATTCGACGTCGACATTGGCCCAGTCAAAGTTGTCGAGGCCGGAAACCGTGTCGGCAGAGCCGTCATTGGCCGTCAGTTGCATGTCGCCGGTCAGCGGGTTACCGTTAACGTCGAACACGCGATAGTTCAGGCCATACGCGCCGCCAGAGGCCGCGTTGCCGTCCCCGTAAACCGCAACGAAATAGCCGCTGTCGCCCAGCGGTTCGATCAGGGCTGGTCCGGTATAGGCGTGATCGGGGCTGACCGCGATTGGCACGTCTTGCGCGGTGATGACCGGATTTGTGGGGTCCGAGATATCCAGAATCGTAAAGTGCGGATCATCCGCAGCACCGGTCCCGCTGTTGACCGTGCCGTTGACGTAGGACACGACGATATGGGTACTGTCGAGCGTATCAATCGTGAAGTTCGGGATGTCGTAGCTGTTCCAGCCATCCACGGAATAGCCGTCGCCGGTCAGGTCGATGTCACCTGTCAGCGGCGTGCCGTTGGCGTCGAAAATCCGGCCTTCCAACTGCATTGTGTTGGTGTCGTCGGAATATCCGTTGTTGATCCAGATCCCCATAAAGTTGCCATCGTCCATGGCGACGATCTGGGCGGGGGATTCATAGGTTGTGGTGTCGGTGGCCTGAAATTCCGTGACTGGCACGACCGTGTTGCCCGCCGAATCCAGAATCGTGAAGACGGGTTCGTTGCCGCCAACCTCTCCGGCGTTGCGCACATAGGTGACGACAACATTGCCGTTTTCTAGCTGGACGATCTCCATATTGGGAACGTCAGCGGTATTGGTGCCGTCAACGGAAACGTCGCCCACAGGGAACTGGCTGGTGAATGTACCGGCGTCGGGGTCATAGATGCGCCCGAACAGGTCCATATTGGTGGCGTCGCCGGTCGCGTTTTCCGACCACACGAACATGATGTCGCCATTGTCCAGCACCGTGGTGACCGGTGGCGACTGGTAGGTCGATCCGTCAATCTCTGGGATGGTGGTCGTGCCTTGCACGATGTTCACACCGGTATCTGTCGGCTCCACAATCGCGAAAACAGGCCGTTCAGCGCCAGAACCCGCATCGCCACCGCTGATGACATAGGAAATAACAACATTGCCATCGGGCAGCATGTCGACGTCCAGACTGTCCCAATCGAACCCGTCATAACCGTCGACGGCGGCAAGCGCGTTCAGGCTGATCTGGTCGGTGGCAGGGCTTCCGTCGGCATTGTACAGACGTGTCTGGATTTCGGCATTGGTGCTGCCATCCGTGACCGCATCGTTGATCCAGATGTACATCGTCTTGCCATCGGCAAGCGTCACAATCTTTGGCGGCGACTGATAACCGGTCGTGTAGGTGTTCAGCGCCTCGACATGCCCATCGAAGTCGTCATAGCTGCCGCCGACCCGCGCGGACAACGCGCTGTCGATGTCATCAAAGATAAATCTGTCATCACCGGCACCACCGAAAAGGCTGTCTGCCCCCTCGCCGCCGTCGATGACGTCATCGCCATCACCACCGTCGATGCTGTCGTGTCCGGTTTCGCCATAGATCGTGTCGTCGCCGTCGCCGCCGTGGATCGTGTCATCGCCCCCTTCTGGCGGTGGGAACATGCCATCGGCCCAATCCCCTGATACCGGCGAAAAGCCGTTGTTGTCGCCCGAGGAAAACTGGATCTCGAAACTCTCGATCCCGCTGTCGTTGTTATAGACGGTTTCGCGGAACTTGCCGGTGCCGGTCGTATCGGTCGGGATCAAGAATGTATCGCCGTCCGAACTGCGCACCAAGGTCATCTGGATGTCAGTGAAGACGGTCCCGTCATTCATGATGAAGGTGACGTAGGTCGGGTTGATGGTCTGGATGTCCAGCGGTGCAGGGTCATCCAGTGCCTGCATCGTGTCATTTGCACCGCTGACGGCCGAACGCTGCACGGTGACATAGCCGTAGACGTTCTTTTGCGCGCCGGTGAAATCAATCTCGGTCAGCGAGACCGAGCGGTCTGTTGTCGCGCCATCCTGCGAGAATGTGGTGTTGTCCAGATAGGTGCGCGCGGCGCCTTCCATCGAAGGAATATCGTTGCCGAGGTAGAACGCGTCGGTCGAGAAATCCCATTCCCCATCCGAAACAACGCCCCCTACACGGTCAATACCCGCACCGGTCGATCCCGGCCCCACTGGGGCCGCAGCACCGCTGGCAGTGGCAGTGTCACCCGCATCGCCATAAATGACGTCGCTGCCCGACCCGCCGTAAATCGCGTCACTACCGCCGCCCGCATAGATCGTATCATCGCCGCCATTGCCGTGGATGACATCGGCGGAATTGGTGATCTGGTCGCCATCCTCGTCGGTAAAGCCGACGCCCATCTCCTCGCCGCTGTTCGTGCCGTCAATGCCGTCGGTAGAATCGACCCCTGCGGTGAACTCGGCAAAGTTGGCGTCGTACCGGTCCGGCGACATGGTGCTCGTTTGGTCGTGTACGCTGTCGATTGTCAGGGACCGGATCGGACCGGCCTCAAGCTTGGCCTGATCGGCGTCGAAGGTTTCCTGCGGAAGAAGGTAGAGATCGCCGTTCGAATCCTGAATCACATTGATCCGCAATGTGTCGGTCGTCCCGTCCATATAGGTGACCGTCGCATTGTAGATAACGACCGCATCAACGATCAGGTCGGGGCCGCCATCAATGGTGAACGTGTCAGAGACCGTTCCGTTATTGGCGTCATAGTCGCTGCTGCTTGACCCTGCTGCCGCACCAGTCGACCCTGGTGCCCACGACCGCACATTAGACGACAGCGGCTGACCGGCATCGCCATATGTCAGACCGTTAAGCGCAGCCGCATTGCCGGAATTGGTGCCCGCTTCGTCCTGATCAAGGTCGACAGCGTTGCCAAGGTAAAGAACGTCGAATGTGGTCGCCATCTTAGCGTGCCCCCGTCAGGACACTCAGCCGTGTCGATGTAAATTCTCCCGACGCAACGCGGCGCGTGTCAAAAGCGTTGCCGCCCAGAAACAAAGATGTAGCCCCAGCAGAGGAAGCATTCAGAACTGTCATTTTACGCGCCTTTAGTGTCGTCAGGATGGACGGGCGGTGCTGGCAGCTGGGCCCCGTATCCAAGCCTGTTGGTCCGTGAAATGTCAGGGTTTGTGGCGCAGCGCCGACTAGGGCGTCTTGGTGTGCTGCAACCCCATACATTCGCGGGACCGGATTCTTTCTTCGAAGGACAACAACAATGTTGACCGAGGTTTTCTGAGACCATCGGGTTAAAATCAGGTGGAAATGCGGCGGGTTAGAGGTGTCTTAGGTGCTTTTTCATGCACGGCTTTGCCATAATCGGGGCAATGCGCTGGTCAAATCTGCGTAAAATTCGAAGCTGTGCAGCGCCCCCACCGTACGCGGGATAGAGGCCGTTTGATGATCAGGCGCGGCCTTGCGCGTGGCTACCCCTCGAACGCCTTGGCGACGTCGGACAGGGCCGCGCGGAACAGGCCGACGCGAGGGGACGGGGTTTCTTCGGAACGCGCCATGATGCCCACCGCGCCTTCGGTCGGGCCCATATCGATGTCCAGCGCAACAAGGCGCCCCGCGTCAAGATCATCCGCCACCACCCCGCGCGAGATGAACCAGACCGGCTGTAACGGGCCCAGCGTCATCGCCCGCCCGAATGCGCCGGACACACATTCGATCCGGTCGCCGAACAGGGCCAGACCGCGCGACAGCATCAGCCGCGCCACCAGCGGCCGGATGGCCGAGGCTTCGGGCGGATAGATAATCAGATCGTCGGCGATCTGCTCAAGCCGTGTGGCGCGGCGTCTGGGATGGTCGGGGGCGACCACTGCTACCACCCGTTCGGTATAAAGCGCGGTAAAAGACAGGCCCCGCATCGTATCCGCCGCCCCCAGACGCCCGATCACCAGATCAATGTCGCCACCGCGCAGCCGGTCCGTCAGAAAGCCATGCGCGCCTTCGTCAATGTGCAGGATCGTGTTCGGAGACACGGCGCGGAACCGTTCGACCGCTTTGGGCAACACCTGCGCCGCAACACTGGGCAGCGCCCCGATCTTCAGCACCGCGCCCCCCGCCGCACTAAGGCTCGCGATACTGTTGATACCCTGTTGCAGGGCCGCGCTGCTTTGTTCGGCATATTGCAGAAACACCTGCCCCTCGGGCGTCAGGCGCACCCCTGCCCTGTCCCGCGCCATCAGCGTCACGCCAAGGATATCTTCCAGATCGCGCAGGGTTTTCGAAATCGCGGGCTGCGTCAGGTTCAACTGCTCTGCCGCCAGCTTCATCCGTTTGGCACGGGCGATGGCCACAAAAGCCTCCAGATGGCGGAACTTGATCCTGCGGTCCATATACTTTCCAATATGCGTAACTAAACGCGCCTATATATCAATTTACTTTCGAATTAAATACATCAGAATGCCCCTCAAGACCCATCATGTGTGAAACGGGGAGGCACCATGAAAACCCAAGTAGCCATCATTGGCGGCGGCCCTTCCGGCCTGCTTTTGTCCCAGCTTTTGCACACACGCGGCATCCAAAGCGTTGTTCTGGAACGCAAAACCAAAGACTATGTGCTGGGCCGTATCCGTGCAGGTGTGCTTGAACGGGGCCTTGTCGATCTGATGGACGAGGCTGGCGTCGCGGACCGTATGAAGAAAGAGGGCTTTGTCCACGACGGCACGCTGATCTCTTACGGGGACGAGGCGTTCCGCATCGACTTTGCCGAACATACTGGCCACAGCGTCATGGTCTATGGCCAGACCGAAGTGACGCGGGACTTGTATACCGCGCGCGAACAATCCGGCGGGCTGATCGAATTCAACGTGGATAACGTGGTGATCACGGGGGCCGACACCGACGCCCCCCGCGTCAGCTACAGCGTTAACGGCGAACCGCGCCATATCGACTGCGATTTCGTCGCGGGCTGTGACGGGTTCCACGGGGTCAGCCGCCAGACGATCCCGTTGGACGTGCGGCGCGAATACGAGAAAATCTATCCCTTCGGCTGGCTTGGCATCCTGAGCGAAACGCCCCCCCTGAATCACGAGTTGATCTATGCCAACTCGGCCCGCGGCTTTGCGCTTTGTTCGATGCGCAATGAAAAGCTGAGCCGCTATTACATCCAGTGTTCCCTGTCCGACAGCCCCGACAACTGGACCGATGCCGCGTTCTGGGAAGAACTCAAACGCCGCATTCCGTCCGATCATGTGGATAAGCTGGTGACCGGCCCGAGCATCGAGAAATCCATCGCCCCGTTGCGGTCCTTTGTGACCGAACCGATGCGGTGGGGGCGGTTGTTCCTGTGCGGGGACGCGGCCCATATTGTGCCGCCCACGGGAGCCAAGGGGCTGAACACTGCCGCCTCGGATGTGCATTACCTTTATAACGGGTTGCGCGACTTTTATGAAAACAACAGCACCGATGGCATCGACAGCTATTCCGCCAAGGCGCTGGCGCGGGTCTGGAAGGCCGAACGGTTCAGCTGGTGGTTCTCGTCGCTGATGCACCGCTATCCCGACCAGTCGGAATTCGACCTCAAGATGCAGATCGCGGAACTTGAATTCCTGCGCAGCAACGCAGCGGCGCAAAAGGCCATGGCAGAAAACTATGTAGGGCTGCCCTACTGATGGAGCGTGAGATGACAAACAGATATGATACCGGCATGCAAACGCGGCGGCAGGTGCTGGGCGATGCGCATGTGGACAAGGCCGAGGCGAACAAGGTCGATTTCGACGCGCCCTTCCAGACCATGATCACCGAAGGCGCGTGGGGCACCTTGTGGTCGGACGACACGATCACGCGGCGCGAACGGTCGATGCTAACGCTGGCGTTGCTGGCCGCCACCGGCAACTTCGAAGAAATTCCGATGCATATCCGCGCCACACAGAACACAGGTGCTGCGCCGCAGGATGTGCTTCAGGCCTTTATGCATGTGGCGGTTTATGCTGGGGTGCCAGCCGCCAACCACGCGATCAAGCTGGCCAAACAAACCTATAAGGAACTGGGAGTAGAGATATGACCCTGATCAACAAACCGGCCCCCACGGGCGGCTTTGTGCCCCGCGACCGCGACTGGCATCCCGACGCGCTGACCCCGTGGTACAAGACCAGCGTCAAGCGCAGTCCGCAGGCCGCTTTACTGTCCTTTCCCACCACCCTGTCCGAAGAAACCGCACCGGTGTTCGGCCACAACATTCTGGGCGAGTTGGATAACGATCTGATCCTGAACTACGCCAAGCCCGGTGAAAGCGCGATTGGCCCCCGCATCATCGTGCACGGCCGCGTGCTGGACGAGATGGGGCGCGGCGTGCCCAATGCGCTGGTCGAGTTCTGGCAGGCCAATGCCGGCGGGCGCTATCGTCACAAGAAAGAAAGCTATCAGGCCGCGCTTGACCCGAACTTTGGCGGCTGCGGGCGCACGATCACGGCCGAGGACGGATCTTACGAATTCCGCACCATCCAGCCTGGTCCCTATCCGTGGCCCAACGGGATGAACGACTGGCGTCCGGCGCATATCCACTTTTCGATCTTCGGCCATGGCTTTGCCCAACGCCTGATCACCCAGATGTATTTCGAGGGCGACCCGCATATCCCGCTGTGCCCCATTGTCGGCGTGCTGAAGTCGCAAGAGGCGATTGATGCGCTGACCGCCCCGCTGGACATGAACCGCACCGTGCCGATGGACAGCCGCGCCTTCAAGTTCGACATCGTCCTGCGTGGGCGACGCCAGACCTATTTCGAGAACCGCAAGGACGGGATGTAATCATGGTACAGAAACTCGACTATTTGCGCGAAAGCCCAAGCCAGACCGCAGGCCCCTATGTGCATATCGGCTGCACGCCGAACTTCACCGGCATCGACATCTATGGCGGCGACCTTGGCACCGCGATGAAAACCGGCCCCGTTCAGGGACAAGAGATCACGATCACCGGCACCGTTTTCGATGGCACCGGGACGCCGCTGCGCGATGCGATGATCGAAATCTGGCAACCCGATGCGGCGGGCCTGTTCCCGTCTGCCAATGAAACGCGCGGCACGGCCGATCCGAACTTTACCGGTTGGGGCCGCTCCCCCGGAGATATGGAAACCGGCGAATTCCGCTTTGACACCGTGAAACCCGGTGCGGTGCCGTGGCCCGATGGGCGGATGCAAGCGCCCCATATTACGGCGTGGGTCGTGGCGCGTGGCATCAACATCGGCCTGCACACCCGCATCTATTTCGAGGACGAGGAAGAGGCGAACGCCGCCGACCCGATCCTGTCGCGGATCGAACACCAGAACCGCGTGCCCACCCTGCTGGCCAAGAAAACCGGCGACGGCACGTACCGTTTCGACATCCATCTGCAAGGTCCGCAAGAGACCATCTTCTTTGACATCTGAGGTTATATGACCAATCCATGCATCATCTGCGTCGCGATCACAGGGTCGCTGCCGACCAAAGAAAACAACCCCGCGGTGCCTATCACCGTCACCGAACAGATCGAAAGCACCCAAGCCGCTTTCGAGGCGGGGGCCAGCATTGCCCACTGCCATGTGCGCGACGACGACGGCAAGCCGACCTCGGATCCCGACCGCTTTGCCGCGCTGAAGGAAGGGCTGGAAAAGCACTGCCCCGGTATGATCGTACAGCTGTCGACCGGCGGACGGTCCGGCGCGGGGCGTGCGCGTGGTGGCATGCTGCCCCTGCGCCCCGACATGGCGTCCCTGTCGGTCGGGTCGAACAACTTTCCCACCCGCGTCTATGAAAACAGCCCCGATCTGGTCGACTGGCTGGCCTCGGAAATGCTAGAATATGACGTAAAACCCGAAATCGAAGCCTTCGATCTGGGTCATATCGTGCAGGCCACCCGCATGGCGGCAGACGGTCGCCTCAAGGGGCCGCTTTATGTGCAGTTCGTGATGGGGGTGAAGAACGCGATGCCCGCGGACGAGCCGATCTTTGACTTTTATATCGAGACGCTGAAGCGCCTTGCGCCGGATGCGCAGTGGTGTGCCGCAGGCATCGGCCCTGCGCAGTTGACGATCAACGAATGGGCCATTTCCAAGGGCGGTCACACCCGCACGGGGCTCGAGGACAACGTGCGCCTTGACCGCGACACACTGGCCCCGTCCAACGCCGCTCTGGTGCAGCGTGCCGCGGACCTGTGCGAGAAATACGAGCGCCCCGTCGCCACATGGCAGCAGGCGCGCGAGATTCTGGGACTGCGCAGCGCCGCCTGAGTTTACCCCGACGCACCGGCCCCGTCACAGGATCGGTGCGCAACTTGGCGCTCTACCCCTCGGGGCGGAGCGCCTTTGTCATCAACGCCAACAGAGTCGCTTTCTCGCTCTCCGACAGTTCTGACAGGATATCGCCCTGCAAGGCGACCACCACAGGGCGCAGCGCCGCTAGTTGGTCCCGTCCCTTCTGTGTCAGGTTCAGCCTGAAGGCGCGGCGATCCTGATCATCAGCCGTGCGCGTCACAAGCCCCTTCTGCTCGAGCCGCTTGATCACCCCGCCGATGGTGGCGCGGTCATAGGCGATGCGCCGCGCCACCGTGGCTTGGTCAAGGTCGGCCTCGGCCGCCATCGTGTTCAGGGCGGCGAACTGCACCGATGTGAGATCAAACCCGTGCGCCTTCATCCCGTCCTGAAACACGGCTGTGCTGTGCTGTTGTAGTCGCCGGATCAGGTGGCCAGGCAGGTCGAACAGGTCGAGTTTATCCATATCGCGCCCCAGATAGTATGCACACTTACGATATTGACAGGGCAGCCCACTGTCCAGCATATAGTAAGCGCACCTACCAAATGGGGCGACGGATATGCAATACCACCTAAACGGCTTTTCCACCGGCGATCCCCGCGTGGCAAATGCCGCCGCCCCCCTGCCTCGGAACGGCGACAAAGTCGACGTGCTGATCGTCGGCTGCGGCCCTGCGGGGCTGACGCTGGCGGCGCAACTGTCGGCCTTTCCCGATATCTCCACCCGCATTGTCGAACGCAAATCCGGCCCCCTCGAAATGGGTCAGGCGGACGGCATCGCCTGCCGCTCGGTCGAGATGTTCGAGGCGTTCGGCTTTGCCGAGCAGGTGATGCAAGAAGCCTATTGGGTGAACGAGGTGGCCTTTTGGCGCCCCCAGCCCGACGGCCACGGCCTGCACCGCGCCGACCGCATTCAGGATGTCGAAGACGACCTGTCCGAAATGCCGCACCTGATCCTGAGCCAAGCGCGAGTGCACGACTTCTACCTCGATATCATGCGCCGGTCGCCGCGCTGTCTGGAACCGGATTATGGTCGCACCCTGATCGACCTGCGCACCGATCTGGGGGGCGACTATCCCGTGACGGCCACTTTTGCCTGTGCCGAAGACGGCGCGCGCACCGAAATCATCCGCGCCCGCTATGTGGTGGGGTGCGACGGGGCGCGCAGTGCGGTGCGGACCGCCATGGGCCACAGCCTCAAGGGCGACTCGGCGCGCCAGCTTTGGGGCGTGATGGATGTGCTTGCCGTCACCGACTTTCCCGATATCCGCCTCAAGGCGGCGATCCAGTCCGCAGACCACGGCAGCCTGCTGATCATTCCGCGCGAGGGGGGCTATCTGGTGCGTATGTATATCGAACTCGACGCGCTGCGGGGCGACGAACGGGCGGCGGATCGCGGTGTCACCTCCGACATGCTGATCGCCAAGGCCCGCGATATCCTCGCCCCCTTTAAACTTGAGGTGAAAGAGGTGGCGTGGTGGTCCGCCTACGAAATCGGGCAACGTGTCTGCGACGCCTTCGACGATGTGCCCGAGGCCGAGCGTGACAGCCGCACGCCGCATGTGTTCATCGCCGGTGACGCCTGCCACACCCATAGCCCCAAGGCGGGCCAAGGCATGAATGTGTCGATGGCCGATACGTTCAACCTCGGCTGGAAGCTGGCGGCGGTTCTGCGGGGACAGGCAACGCCCACCCTGTTGCACACCTATTCGCAGGAACGCCGCGCCAAGGCAAAGGAGTTGATTGATTTCGACCGCGATATGGCGCGCCTGTTCAGTGCCAAACCCGAAAGCACCGAAGAGGCGGCGCAATTCCAACGCTATTTCAAGAAACACGGGCGCTACACCGCTGGGGTCGAAACGCGCTATGACCCGTCCCTTATCACGGCGGCGGATGAGCATGCCCACCTCGCCCGAGGTCTGAGGACCGGCATGCGGTTCCATTCAGCCCCTGTTATCCGGCTGGGCGATGCAAAGCGCATGCAATTGGGCCATACGATCAAGGCCGATGGCCGCTGGCGTCTGTTTGCCTTTGCCGGTGCGCAGGACACGGGCCAAGGCGGGGGCGCGGTTGCGGGCCTGTGCGCGTTCCTTGAACGGCATCCGGACAGCCCCGTGGTGAAATACACACGCAAAGGCGCAGATGCGGATAGCGTGTTCGATCTGCGCGCCGTGTTCCAGACCAGCCACCGCGACCTGCCGCTTGACGCCCTGCCCTCGCTGCTGTTGCCGCGCAAGGGGCGCTATGGGCTGATCGACTATGAAAAAGTGTTCTGCCCCGACCTGACGCACGGCCCCGATATCTTTGAGTTGCGCGGGATTGATCGCGCACGCGGTGCACTGGTGATCGTGCGACCGGACCAGTTCATCGCCAAAGTCCAGCCGCTAGAGGATTTCGCGGGGCTGGCGCAGTTCTTTGACGGGTTCATGCGCCGCCCCTAGCGCACGCGCCTCGCGCCCTTAGACAATCGGCTTGGCCCGTCGGTTGCGGTATTTCTCGGTCAGGTCCGCATCGGCGTCGTTCTCGTCATAGGCGCCAAGGATCACGCCCTTGGTGCTGCGCTGGCTGCGGGTCTGGCGCAGGGCATCGTTGGTGATCGTCGTACGCTGCGCGGGCCTGCGCGCCCATGTGTCCAGAACGCCGGACAGATGCGCGATCACCTCGGCATGGGCCGCGCTTTCACCCAGATCTACCAACTCGTCAGGGTCGTCTTGCAAGTCAAACAGCATGGGCCTGATGCCGCCCCCGAATTCGATCAGCTTGTAGCGGTCGTCGGCCACCATGAACAACCGCGCCTCCGCCGTGTCCAGATCCAGCTTTTTCGACAGGGGCGTCATCGAGAAATCGTATTCGCAGAACGCAAAGCCGCGCGACTGGTCCTGCCCGTGCAGCAGTGGCAGCAGCGACTGCCCCTCAAGCACGTGGTCAAGCGCATGCGCATCGCCGCCCGCCACCTCGACGAAAGTCGGGGCAAGGTCGATCAACTGCACCAGCGCATCCGAGGTGGTCCCACGGGTCGCATCCGCCTCCTCCGACGGATCGTAAACGATCATCGGTACCCGCACCGAGGTGTCGTGACAGAACGTCTTTTCCCCCAGCCAGTGATCGCCAAGGTAATCGCCATGATCCGAGGTTACGACGATCAGGGTGTCCGCCATCCGGCCCGTCTGTTCGAGCCAGTCAAACAACACGCCCATCTGGTCATCGCACTGCTTGATCAGGCCCATATAGGCCCCCAGCACCTTGTCGCGCACACGGTCCTGCGAGAACGCCTGCCCCACGGGCGCGTTCATCATACCGCCGAACACGGCGTGGGTCGTGGCACGCTCTTCCTCGGTCCGCACGGGCGGCAGGAACTGGTCACTACCGAACATGTCGTGATAGGGGCTTGGGACGATATAAGGCCAATGCGGCTTGATATAGGACAGGTGGCAGCACCACGGCGCGTCGCCACGGCTTTCGATGAACTCCATCCCGCGACGGGTCAGATAGGGTGTCTCGCTGTCTTCCTCGTGGATGTTCGCGGGCTTGTCACTGTTCTGCATGAACCAGCCCGACAGCACATTGCCCGCCCCGTCATTGGCCGAATTGGCATGGTCGTGCCACGGGTTGTCGCCCTCGTAGCCCTTGCCGCGCAGGTAGTCGTTGTATTTGAGTGCCCCGCCATCGTCATAGAACCCGTCGGGCCCTTCGGGGCGCATGCCGTCGTCGCGTTCAAACACGTCAAAGCCGCATTCGGACACGCGCGCGCCGATGACTGAATCCGGCTCCAGCCCCAGCCGCGCCATGCCTTCGGCGTCGGCCTTCATATGGGTCTTGCCCACCAGCCAACATTCCATGCCCAAGGCGCGCAGGTGGTCGCCCATCGTCCGCTCGCCCACCTTCAGCGGCACGTTGTTCCACGACGCGCCATGGCTGTGCACATAACGCCCCGTATAGGTCGACATGCGCGACGGGCCGCATAGGGGCGACTGGATATAGGCGCGGTCGAACCGTACCCCGCGCGCGGCCAGCCTGTCGATATGGGGCGTGTGCAGATGCGGGTGGCCATAACAGCTCAGGTAGTCCCACCGCAGCTGGTCGAACATGATGAACAGGATATTCTTGGGCTTCGCCATCAGGGGGCTTTCTGATCCAGTGTTTCGCCGTCAGGCACGCCAAGGTTGGTCGTGTCCGCCGCTGCATTCGTCCGCTTGGACAGGAACCAGAACATCGCCACCACGGACAGGACCAGCAGCGCGACCGCCACGGGGCTGGTATAGATGTTCAGGAGATTCCCGTCGAGAAGCGCAATCGCCTGCGCCAGCGACTTTTCGAATTGCGGCCCAAGAAAGAAGGCGATGATGAAGATCACCATCGAATAGCCAAAGCTGTGCATTAACAACCCGAACACCGCAAAAATCAGCATGATCATGACCCCGAACAGCCCGTTGGTCGCCATAGACACCCCGACAAAGCACAGCAACAGAGCCGATGAAAAGATCACCGCCTCGGGGGCGGAAACAACCTTGACCCACAGCCGCAGACCCGCCTGCCCGACCCAGAGGTTCACAAAATTCGCCATGATCATCGCACCGAACAGGCCATAGACCAGCCGCCCCTGCGTCTGGAACAACAACGGCCCCGGCTGCATGCCGTGGATCATGAAGGCGCTGATGATCAGCGCGGCTGTCACACTGCCCGGAATGCCCAAGGTCAGCAGCGGGATCAGGTTGGCCCCCACCACCGCCGAGTTGGCGGATTCCGTGGCCGCAATGCCGTGCAGGTTGCCCTTGCCAAAGGTCTCGGGTTCTTTCGAGGACGCCTTGGTCATCGCGTAGGACATGAACGCCGCCGCCGTCGACCCGATCCCCGGCAAGGCGCCCAGCACCGTGCCGATCGACGCACCGCGCAGCATGGTGTAGCGGCATCCCCAGTATTCGGCGAAGGACACGCGGCGGTCTTCGGGTTTGCCCGTGTCCAGCACCGACAGGCCAGTGCCGCCCCCACCGCGTGCCTGTGTCATGCGGCGCAGAATTTCGGAAATGGCAAGCATCCCGATGGCGACCGAGGGCAGTGCCAGCCCGTCGAACAAATCCCAATAGCCGAAGATCAGGCGCGGCGTGTAATGTTCGGGGTCGGTCCCGACAAAGGCGAACATAAGCCCAAGCGCCGCCGCGATCACGCCCTTGATAAGCGACTCCCCCATCAGGCCCGAAATGATCGAGAAGGCAAAGACCATCAGCGCGACAATCTCGACCGGTCCCATCCGCAGGGCAAGGATCGCCAGCGGCGCCGCAACCGTGATCAGGACGATATCGCTGAACGTGTCCCCCGTGATCGAGGCAAAAAGCGCCATCTTTGTCGCCTTCAGCGGCTTGCCCTGACGCGCCAGCGGATAGCCATCCATCGCGGTCGCCGCCGCATCGGGCGTGCCAGGCGTATTCATCAGCACCGCAGGCACAGCCCCGCCCACCAGACCGCCCTTGTTCACCCCTACAAGGAATGCAATGGCAGGCAGCGGATCAAGGCCGAAGGTGAATGGAATGGCGATGGCCATCGCCATGACCGGCCCGATCCCCGGCACCGCGCCGACAAACTGGCCAAGGACCACACCGAACACCACGAACAGCAGGTTGATCGGGGTGAACACATCCCCGAAACCTGCCAGAATGATTGAAAAATCGACCATAGCGATGTCCTAACCGGGCAGGCCCCGTTCCAGCAGTTGCGTGACAAGAACCCAGATCGCGGCAGGCATCGCAACAACCCCGACTGCCAGCCAGAGCAGACGCCGTTCCCCGATCATCAGCATCAGCACCAGCGCCAGAACCGGCG
The DNA here is from genome assembly GCF_059882455.1 of Tateyamaria sp. 7Alg 36. Taxonomy (NCBI): domain Bacteria; kingdom Pseudomonadati; phylum Pseudomonadota; class Alphaproteobacteria; order Rhodobacterales; family Roseobacteraceae; genus Tateyamaria; species Tateyamaria sp. 7Alg 36. The sequence continues at coordinate 1,105,584 of NZ_CM187613.1, forward strand.
CGACATAGAGAAAACCAACCTTGGACATGGCATAGATCGCCAGCCCCAAGATCGCGACATAGACAGAGGCAAGCGCGAAGAACCGGGCGTCAGGCGCCTGATGGGTTGTCGGGCGGATCACAAGCAACGCGCCGCACACGGCAATGACCCACGCCACAATGACCGGCATTGTTCGGGGCGACAGGTTGCCGCCTTGGGCGTCCTCGACATATTCGGGGATGATCAGGAACACCATCGCCAACCCGAACAGAAGGAAAAATGCGCCGCTCAGGCGGTCTGCGGTCGTGCTCATGCTCGGGCCTTTCCTGTCGACATGAAAACGCCCCGCCGCACGTGGCAACGGGGCGTTATCGCTTAGTTTGCGAACAGACGCTTGGCGTTGTCCAGACCGTCAACCATCATCTGCTTGGCACCGTCCGGCCCCATGTTGATGGGATCGCCCTGCACAGCGTTGCGCACGATTTCCGCGATTTCGGGCGATTTCACCGCCTCGTCAATCGCCGCTGCGATGGCACTGACGGCGGCGGGATCGGACCCTGCCTTCATCGCGAGGAAGAACACCGCGTCCACATAGGCATCGACGCCGGATTCAATGAAGGTCTTCGTTTCGGGCGCATAGCTCAGGCGGGCCTGGTTGGCGCTGGCGATGACCTTCATGTCACCGGATTCAAGGTAGGGCGCGTGTTCACCCGACGCAAAGCCGGCCAGAACCTGACCGCCAAGGATGAGGCGGATAACTTCGGCCCCGCCATCGGCGGTGACAAGGTTGAAATCCACGCCGGACGCTTTGGTGGTCGCCTTCATCATCAGGACTTGCGGCGGGGCCATCGTGGCCAGCGGCATGTTGCCCGCTTCCTTGGCGTAGGCGATCATCTCTTCCAGCGTATCGAACGGCGCGTCGGCACTGGCCACGAGGGCAAGCTCTGCCTTGGCGATGGTGCCAAGATAGTCAAAGCTGTCGATGTCAAAGGGCAGTTCGTCGCCGCGCTGCACCAGTTGCACCAGCACCGGAATGCCAACGCCCATGCCAACCGTGTGGTTGTCCGCGGGGCGCTGCGACAGACCGGTGAACATGGCGACACCGCCGCCACCGGGGCGGTTGTCGACAATGACATTCCAGCCGGTCTGTTCCTTGATCACCTCGGCCAGAATCCGGCCCATCGTGTCGGTGGACCCCCCTGCCCCGAAACCGATCTGGATCGTGATCGGTTTGGTCGGCTCCCAATCCTGAGCCGCCGCGGGCGCACCCAGTGCGATCAGGGCCGCCGCAGCGAGCCCTTTCAGTTTTGTTGTCAGTTTCATTGTCGTTCCTCCCTATTTGAACGTGGTCTGTTTATTTGTTTTCTTCAATGGCCAAACGCTCGACCGCCCCTGCGCGCAAGCCTTCGATCTGCGCCAGAAGTTCGTCGGGGGCGACCATTATGTTCGGCTCCCCCTCGGCGCGTGCGGCCATGGCCTGCCGGTCCTCGTCCAGCCCGTTGGAAAAGCCGTGCGTGGTCAGGTGCACGTCGATGCCCATGTCCTTTTTCTCGGTCAGGGCGCGCATTCGGTCGAGACTTTCGATGAACGCTTCGACCTGTGGCGGACCTTCGATGGCGTTGAGGCCCAGACCGCCGATGGTGATCGCGCGATAGGTGTCGTTCCCGTCGCGCACGTCATAGACATAGGATGCGGTGCCCCAAGTATGCCCCGGCGTTTCCAGAACGGTGAACGTGTTGTCGCCCAACGTGATCTCGTCCCCGTCGGCAACGGTCATATCCGGTTCGATCATGGTCCACGCGCGCGGCCCTCCCGCCGAGGCTTCGGCAGATTCCACCGCCTCGTCCCAGCCGCCTTGGGTCATCACAAATGTCGCATTCGGCAACAGCGGCTTGAGCGCGGATGCACCTGCCACATGGTCAAAATGGCCATGGGTCATCAGCACATATTTGATATCCGCCAGATCGGTGCCCGTCTTGGCGATGTTATCAAGCAGCGTCTTGGTGAACGGCCCATAAAGCGTGTCGATCAGAACCGATCCTTCGTTGGTGTGCACCAGCCACGCGGACACCCAACAGATGCCCACATAGTCCACGTTATCAAAAGGCGCCCACGGTTCGATATACTGCGCGTCCGGTGTGCTGAGCCAACGGCCCAGATCGGGCGGCATTTGCCCCGTGCGCCCGAATTCGGCAAAGCGCGCCATGATCTGGTCGGACGGGCAGCCGTCAAACAGCGTTTCGGCGCTGGCGGGCATGGCAAGTCCGGCGGCAAAGGCAAGGCCGAGGCCCTTCGCGATGAGTGCTTTCATGTCTTCTCCTCCTCCTTCTGGCGCGGTCGGTGCCGCCCCGTTCTACGTGTCCATCTCGGGCAGAAACTTTCCGGGGTTCATCAGGCCCTTAGGGTCAAGTGCCCGTTTGATCGTGCGCATTGCCTCCAGTTGGCTGCGCTCTTTCAGGCGGGCCATCACGTCAAGCTTGCTTTGCCCGATCCCGTGTTCCGCCGAAAACGACCCGTTCAGCCGAACCAGTGTTTCGAAAATCCGCGCCTTGGCGTCGGCAAGCGGCAGGCTGTTCCAGTCACTTCCTTGCGCGGCACTGAGCGCATAGTGCAGGTTGCCATCGCCCAGATGCCCGACCGTCAGCGGCTGGAATCCCAGTTCCGCCATCACCGGGTCCATGGTCGTGACAAACTCAGCAATCGCCCCGAGGGGCAGCGAGATATCCGTGTGATAGGCAGGGCCGTTGGCGGTGATCGCCTCAAGCACCGACTCGCGCATGGCCCACAAATCAAGGCGCTGCTGTTCGGACCGCACGATCATCGCATCCTCAATCGCGCCGTCCTGCGCCAGTTGTTCCAAGGCGGCGAAGACCAGTTGCTGCAACCGCGTATCGCCATCTGCATCCTGTTCGGCATCGTCGCGGCGGGTCGAAGCAACCTCGAACAACAGGCCCGTTTCGGCCGATGCCGCAAAGGGGCGGCGGGTGTTCGGTATCTCGCGGCAGATCACGTCGACGGCAGCGGCGGGCATATATTCAAAGGCCTCGACCCCGCCGCCCGTGCAGTCCTGCAAGGCGTGCAGCACCCGTGGCGCATCCGCCAGCGCGCCAAGCGCCAAGAACCCCGTGCAGCGGGTCACAGGCATCGGGGACAGTTTGAATACCGCCGCCGTGATGATGCCCAACGTACCTTCCGCCCCGATCAGCAAGTTCTTGAGGTCATAGCCCGTGTTGTCCTTGCGCAGCCCGCTGAGCGCGTTGATCACCGTTCCGTCCGGCAGCACCGCCTCGATCCCGATGCACAATTCGCGCGCCGTGCCGTATCGCACCACGTTCGACCCGCCCGCATTAGTCGCCAGCGCGCCACCGATCATGGCACTGCCCTGCGCGCCGAACGTCAGCGGAAAGACCAGCCCGTGCTGCGCCGCGCTGTCCTGCGCAGTTTGCAGGACCACGCCCGCCTCGACCGTCATGCTGCGCCCTGCCACGTCCAGATCGCGCAGCTTGTTCATCCGCTCAAGCGACAGGATGATGCTGGGCGCGCCTTTGGTCGCAACGCCACCTCCACACAGGCCGGTGCGTCCGCCCGCTGGCACGATGGCGACGTTGCTGTCACGGCACAGACGCACGATGTCGGACACTTCCTGCGTGGATGCGGGGCGCACAACGGCCAGTGGGGTGCAGTCGAACTGCCCTGTCCAGTCGACGCGATACGGGGCGGCCATGTCGGAATCCCCCGCGAATAAATGCGCGGCACCGACGCAGGCGGCGCAGCCCTCCACCACATCGTCCACCCTGTCCTTGACCAATCCAGAGACCATGATCATTCCCCCCAAACTGATCCTGTCCGAAATATGTGTTGATGAAAACTACCATGTTACACGCTAGATTATCTGTCAATTGACTTCTCCCGTGCTAAGCTTCACCCGTTATCACAGCCATTCCCGAGCGAGCCGCAGATATATGGACCCGATCACGCCGCAAAAATCTGTCACCGAACGGGTCGCGGAACGCATCCGCGAAGCGATCATTCTGGGCTCCTTTCCGCTCGGCACCAAACTGTCAGAACAAAAGCTGGCCGACCAGTTACAGGTCAGCCGCTCGCCCGTGCGCGAGGCGCTAGTGCTGTTGCAGATCGAGGGGCTGGTGCGGGTGTCGCCCAAGCGCGGGACGTTCGTGTTTTCACCGGATGTGCAGATCACCAAAGACCTGTGCGAACATCGCATCATCCTTGAAACCGCCTGTTTGAAACTCGCCATCGAACGGAACCACCGCGATTTGCTGGTCGGCTTGCGTGCGGGGATCGCGCAGATGGAAACGGCCATCGCGGCCTCTGACACAAAATCCTATTCGCTGGGCGATCTGGCCTTTCACCGCACCATCATCGCGGCCAGCGACAACACTTCGATTTCCAAAGTGTACGAGACGACGATTGGCCCCCTCATGGCGCTGCGCACGCATCTGTTCACCATCACCGGCGTCCAGTTGGACCGGTCGATGGAGGAACACGGCCTCCTACTTGATGCATGCAGCGCCAAGGATGTGGCACGCGCGCAGGCGATCTGTGCCACGCACGTCCATCACCTTGTCGAACATGTCTGCGAAGAACAGTTTGACCTGACGCCTTAGACGTCCGTCACAGCCGCGCCCGCCGGACCGCGTCCCGATAGAGGGCGCGTTCCGCCATACGGGCCTGCGCGCCAGTTTGCGGGGCAAACTGTGCCACTTCGGACGGCGCGTGGATGTCCGCGCCAAGCGCCCGCGCCGCCATGGTTGCCACCCCCAACGCCCCCACTTCGGGCAGGGCCGAACGTGTGACCGTGGCGCCAATCAAATCCGCCTGCCGCGCCATCAGCCAGTCATTGACCGACGCCCCGCCATCGGCGCGCAACGTGTGTACCGGTACCTCCGACACCTCGGCCATCGCCTCGAACACATCCGCGATCTGGTGTGCAATCGCTTCAAGCGCGGCGCGGGCAATATGCGCCTGCGTGGTGCCAAGTGTCATGCCCGAAATCAGCCCCCGTGCCGCGTCATCCCAATGCGGCGCGCCCAAACCTGCAAAAGCAGGTACCAGCGCAACCCCGCCGGTGTCCGGCACCGACGCGGCAAGTTCGGTCAGCGCATCCACGTCCTTCAGCCCCAACATATCAACCGCGAACGCCGCGGTTTGCGCGGAAACGGTGATATTGCCCTCTAGCGCGTGGGTGGTCTGGCCCTGCTCGGTCCACGCGATGGTGGTGGACAACCCGTTGCTGGCCAAGGCGCGCTGCGCCAGTGGCATCATCAGAGACGATCCGGTGCCGTATGTCGCCTTGAGCGTGCCTGCCTGCCGGATGCCATGCCCGTACAGCGCGGCGTGGCTGTCGCCCATCACGGCGCGGATCGGGATGCCTGCGGGCAAGGCCGTTGCCCCCGCCGCCAGTTCCCCGAACCTCGCATCGGACGCCATGGGCGTGGGCAAGCAGGACATAGGCACGTTGAAAATCTCGCACAGGCGGTCGCTCCACCCCAGTGCGGCGGTGTCGAACAGCAATGTGCGCGCGGCGTTCGAGTGGTCGGTGGCAAAGCTGGCCCCGCCGGTCAGCTTCCAGATCAGCCACGCATCCACCGTGCCAGCGCGCAACCGTCCTTGGGCGTGCAATTCTGCCGCCTCGGGCCTATTCTCCAAAATCCACGCCAGTTTCGACGCAGGGAAAAGCGGGTTGATGCCGAGGCCGGTCAGCGCGTGGACCTCGTCGGCAAAGGGTTGCAGCGCGGCGCAAGCCTGAGCAGTGCGGCGGCATTGCCAGATCGGCGCGGGACCGACAGGCGCGCCGGTTTCACCGTCCCAGACCACCAGCGTTTCGCGCTGGTTGGCGATGGCAATGGCGTCAATGTTTCCCGCGTCGGCGCTTGCCTCGGCAATGGCCTGCCGCGTCGCCTGCCAGATCGCATCTGCATCCTGTTCGGCCCAGCCCGATTGCGGATACTGCGTCTGCATCGGGACCGAGGCCGCACCGCATGTGCGCCCATGTTCGTCGAACACCAGCGCCTTGGTGTTCGACGTGCCCTGATCAATGGCAAGTATCTTCACGCGCGATCCTTGGCGCGGGAAATGGCGCGCCGTGTGGCGGCGGCGATCCCTGTCGCGCTTAACCCTGCGGCCTTGAACAACGTGTCCACGTCGCCCGTGGACTGAAAGCCGGAAAAGCCGACACGTTCAAGCGGGACAGGCACGGTGGCCGAGGTCAGTTCGGCCACGCTGCCGCCCAGCCCGCCGGACACAAGCGCCTCTTCCGCTGTGACCAGCGCGCCGGTTTCCGCGGCCGACAGCACCGCGGCTTGGTCGAGCGGGTTGATCGTGTGCAGTGACAACACACGCACGTCCACACCTTCCGCCGCCAGCACCTCGGCCGCTTCAAGCGCTAGGTGCACGGTCGTGCCAGTGGCAAGGATCGCCGCGTCATTACCGCGCCGCATCACCCGCGCCTTGCCAGGCTCGAAGCTGCGCGTGCCATCCGCATCCGCGCCGATATCCGGCACTTTCATCCGCGACAACCGCAAATAGACCGGCCCGTCATGGCCCGCCGCCCATTTCACGGCCTGCTCAGTCTCCCACGGGTCGGCGGGCACGATGGTCGTGATCTGCGGCAGGGCGCGCAGCCACGCGAAATCCTCGATCGAATGGTGGGTCGCGCCCAACTCGCCATAGGCAACACCCGACGACTGCCCGACCAGCTTTACGTTGTAGTTGGAATAGGCCACGTCGGCCTTCACCTGCTCAAGCGCGCGGCCTGTCAGGAAACAGGATGCCGCCGACACGAACGGGATATGGCCGCCATTGGCCAGCCCTGCCCCGACGCCGACCATTACCTGTTCGGCAATGCCCACATTGACCAGACGGTCGGGAAAGGCCGACTGGAAGCCGCCAAGGTTGGACGACCCGACCGAGTCGTTCACCACCGCGACGATGCGGTCATTGTCCTGCGCCAGCGCCTCGAGCGTTGTGGCCCATGCCTTGCGGCAATCGAACGTTTCCGCCGCCTGCGCCATCATGCCAGTTCCTTTCTTGCGATCTCGTATTCGTCGGCATTGGGCACACCATGGTGCCACTTGGCCTTGTCCTCCATGAATGACACGCCTTTGCCTTTGATTGTGTGCGCGATGACACAGCGGGGCCGGTCACTGCGTCCCGACAACACGCGCAGAAGGGCGGCGGGGTCGTGGCCATCTACGTCGATCACATCCCAGCCGAAGGCGCGGTATTTCTCGTCCAGCGGATCTAGGGCGGTGGTTTCGCTGGTCCGCGCGCCCTGTTGCAGGTTGTTGCGGTCGATGATCAGGGTCAGGTTGTTCAGCCCCCGATGCGCGGCCACCATTGCCGCCTCCCAATTGGAACCCTCCTGCTGCTCTCCATCGCCGGTCAGCACATAGGTGCGGTAGTCAGCCCCCGACAACGCGCCGGAAATGGCGATGCCCGTGGCGATGGGAAAACCGTGGCCCAGCGGACCTGTGTTCGCCTCAACCCCCGGCAGGTAATTGCGGTTGGGGTGGCCGTTCAAACGGCTGTCGGGGGCCATGTAGGTATCCAACAGCGCCTCTTCGAAATAGCCCGCCGCACACAGCGCGGTATAAAGAACCCCTGTCGCATGGCCCTTGGACATTACAAACCGGTCCCTGTCGGCCCAGTCGGGACGCGCCGCATCATAGCGCAGCACGCCGAAGAACAGGGTTGCCACGATATCGGTGGCGGAAAAGTCGCCGCCGATATGGCCAAGGTTCTTTTCCACCACCATGCGCAAGGCACGGCGGCGCATCCACGCAGCCTTTTCCCTGATTGCATCCACGGTTTCGGTGTTTTCTGTCGCGGCCTGATCTGTCGCCATATTGGTCACCTCACGGGGCTTGGGGGAAGTGTCGGAACCGGAGCAGGCTCTGCCCCGTGATGATAGGTCGGCCAGCGCAAATATCGCGTCACGGCCTCGTGCAGTGCGTCGCCGTGATGGCCGCGCACCATGGACACGTGATGTTCGAACCCGTTTTGCGTCACAAACCCCATCAGGCGGCGCAGGTCGGGCACCGAGGCGACAGCGATACCACCGTCCATGCCGAACGGATCATCGGTAAACGCCCCCTGCCCCAGATAGGTCTTGAGCGTGCCGGACCGGTCATCCGAGGACAGGCGGAAATAGGTCATATCACCCGCCTTGACCTTGCCCTTGACCGCGCCAAAGCATTTGGACCGGCCAATCGCCTCGCCCAGCACGTCCAACTCTCCTATTTCGGGGGTGGCGCCGGTGAACGACTTGGGGAAGTTGCCGCAATGGGTGCACACGACCTTGTCGGGCGCATCGCCGTAATTGTTGTTCCAGTCCAGAATGGCCGCAGGTGCGCCCGACGCAAGGGTCAGCGCATACATCGACAGCGCGCCCATCACGTCCACCTCGCAGGCCGAGGGCATCAACTCCTCGCCCATCATCGACATGGTGACACAGGTGGCACAGCCGAAATTATCCTGAAGGGACCGCCAGCACTGGATGGCCGAGGCGTCGCATTCGTTTTCCGCGATCCAGCGGTTCACGGCGAGGGTCCATTTGGCCTGCGTGGCAATCTGGGCCTCGGTGATATGGGCGGGAATGGTGCCGTAGGCGCGGATGCGGTCCATCTTTTCCATCAGTTCGGGCGCATCATCGCGAATGCTGCCAGCGGCCTGCATCATCTCAGACAGGTCCACGGTCACCACCGTGATGCCGGACGCCTGCAACAGCTTTTCCGAATAGCGCATAGTCTGGAACGGCCCTGTGCGCGCGCCAATGGCACCGATCCGCGCGCCCTTGATGCCGCGCACGGTGCGGCAGGTGCGGGCGAAACGGTCAAGATCTTGACGGAAGGCGTCGCTGGCGATGTCCATCGTGTGCTGCGACGTCTCGGTGAACGGCACGCCATATTGCCAGAAGTTGTTGGACACCGAAATCTTGCCGCAATAGGCGTCGCGGCGCGAATGCACGTCGACCTTGTCGATCTCGTCATTGCAGGCTTGCAGCAGGATCGGCACGTCCAGCCCCGCCCGCGAGATCAGTTCGACCACCGCAATCTCGTCCCCGAAATTGGGCAGCGAAATAACCAGCCCGTCGATCCGGTCGCGATTGGCGATAAAGTGTTCGGCGTACAGTTTGGCATCCTCGACCGACTGCACCGCGCCATTGGCCGTCGCCTCGGCAGGCAAGGTAACCGCGTCAATCCCGAGGGCCGCAAACTGCGCCAGCATGTCGGTGCGGGCATCCAGACAGGGCGCGGGACTGAAAAAGGCGCGACTGCCGATGATCATGCCAAGCGACACGGGCCTTTCAAAAATTCGCGACATTTTTCCTCCGATACAGCCGTGGGTATTTTTGTTTATTTTCGTTTTTTTGCATACCACCCCCAAGGCGTCAATCTGTATTTGCGCAGCATGGGTGGCGCAAACTGGCGTAGGGCATTGAGTCTATTTAGCTTACTGGCGTTCCAAGCCCTAAAAACAAAAGCATTCAAAAATTTACCATTGACAAACGATAGTCGAGTCCCGTCAGTATCCCTTCACTTGGCGCGACGCCGCGCACAAATGGGAGGAACCAACCAATGACGATGAAACGTCGTACTTTTCTGACAACCACCGCCGCCGGCACTTTGCTGGCCGCATCCGGCGTGCCGCTGCGCGCCGCCAGCCACGCAGGTGGCACAATCGCGATCATCACGCCCAGCCATGACAACCCGTTCTTCAAGGCCGAAGCGGACGGCGCTGCCGCGATGGCAAAGGAACTGGGGTACGAGACCACGATCCTTGTCCATGATGACGATCCGAACAAACAATCCGAGCAGTTCGACACTGTGATCAGCCAAGGGGTGGTGGCGATCATTCTGGACAACGCAGGTGCCGATGCATCCGTGACCGCGATCCAGCGCGCCAAGGATGCGGGCATCCCGTCCTTCCTGATCGACCGCGAGATTACGGCGACAGGCGTGGCCGTGTCCCAGATCGTGTCCAACAACTATCAGGGCGCGCAGCTCGGGGCCGAGGAATTCGTGATCCACATGGGCGAAAGCGGCAAATATGCCGAACTGCTTGGCAAGGAATCCGACACCAACGCAGGTATCCGCAGCCAAGGCTATCACGATGTGATCGACCAGTATGACGGCCTTGAAATGGTCGCACAGCAAACCGCCAACTGGTCCCAGACCGAAGGCTTTACGGTGATGGAATCGATGTTGCAGGCAAACCCCGACATCAAGGGCGTGATCTGTGGCAACGACACGATGGCCATGGGCGCCTATGCGGCACTTGAGGCCGCAGGGCGCGGCGATGTGATTGTCTGCGGCTTCGACGGCTCCAACGATGTGCGCGACTCGATCCTTGGCGGCGGCATCAAGGCGACTGTGCTGCAACCGGCCTATGAACAGGCGCAGCTGGCCGTGCGCCAAGCGGACCAGTACCTCGCCACAGGCTCCACGGGTCTGGACGAAAAACAGCTGATGGATTGCGTTCTGATCAACGCAGACAATGCATCTCAGCTTGAAAACTTCCAACTGTCCTGACCCCGTCGGGGCGGTGGGCCAAGCGCCTGCCGCCCCGCTTGATCTGCCAGAGGTCCTGCATGAAATTCGCCCTCGTTCTGCTGTGCGCCCTGTCGCTGGCAGGTTGCAAAATCGTATATGATTCCGACGTTGACGGTTCGGTCATTCCTGACGGTCCCGAAGGCGACGACGCGCGCAATGCGGCGCGACTGGATGACACTTTCGACTCCGAACTGCTGCCGCTGGTGAAGGCCAAGGCGCTGTCTGTGGCCAACCTGCGCACTGCCCTTGCAGGCGGAGTGGACGCGGCGGGCGAGAAACACGCCAACAAGGGCGCAGGCCAAGGGGCCGCGTGGCATTTTGCCGTCACCGACACAGGGCAGATCGTCGAGGCAAACCTGACCTCAAGCGCGCGCACTGCCGAAGTGGATGTCGACGGTGATGGCGCGGGCGATCTGCGCCTGCAACTTGGCCCCGTGATCCGTGGCACCGCGCTGCGCGACGTGGCCCCGTTTTACAATTTCGACGACTTCCGCGACCAGATCGAGTTTGCCAAACTGGCCCGCGCCATCAACGACCGGATCAAAACGACGCTGGAAGTGCCCGAGGGCGATCTGGTCGGCCAAAGCGTCACCTTTACCGGCGTGGTGCCGATCAAGCGCGCCGATGACCGTATTGTCGTCACCTTGACCGAAGTTGCGGTGCAGCCGTGAAGCAGGACGTCACCCCGCCGACCACCCACCCGATCGGCCTGTCGATCCGCAATGCGGTCAAGGTTTATCCGGGCACGCGCGCGCTCAAAGGTGTGGATTTCGACATTCGCATGGGTGCGGTGAACGTCCTTGTGGGTGAAAACGGTGCGGGCAAATCAACGCTGATGAAGGTGATTTCCGGCGTCGAGGATCTGACCGAAGGGCGCATCGACGTCAACGGACAAGCGGTTGTTTTCAAATCCAAAGATGACGCAGTTAAGGCGGGCATCGGCATCGTGTTTCAGGAGTTGAACCTGTTTCCCGAAATGAGCGTGGCCGAAAACGTCTTTATCGGGCGCGAGCCCACGCGCGCAGGCATCGACATCTCGGCCGCTGAGGTCGCGGACAAGACCCGCGCGCTGATGGCCCGCCTTGAACAGAACATCGCCCCCGATACCCCTGTCGGGCATCTGCGCATCGGCCAGCAGCAGATCGTCGAGATCGCAAAGGCGCTGGCGCAGGACACCAATATCCTCATTCTGGACGAACCCACCTCGGCCCTGTCCGCCCAAGAGGTCGAGGTGCTGTTCCGCATCATCGACGACCTCAAGGCCCAAGGTGTCGGCATCGTCTATATCTCGCACCGGCTCGAGGAACTGATCCGCGTGGGCGACTACATCACCGTGCTGCGCGACGGAGAGATTACCGGCCACCGCGCCATGCAGGGCGTTGATATCCCTTGGATCGTCACCGCGATGATTGGGGACAAGTCCAAGGACTTCGCCTCGGAAATCACGCACACCCTTGGCCCCGTCATGTTCGAGGCAAAGGATGTCACCCTGCCCCGTCAGGGCGGCGGCTGGTCGGTCGATCATGTGTCGATGCAGGTGCGCGCAGGCGAGGTGCTGGGCGTCTATGGCCTGATGGGCGCGGGACGGTCCGAATTCCTTGAATGCGTGATGGGCCAGCACCCCAATGCGGGCGGCGACATTCAGGTCGACGGCAAATCGCTCGCGGGTATCTCAGTCGGCAAGCGCATTGCGCGGGGTGTCACACTGGTGCCGGAGGATCGCAAACGCGACGGGCTGATCCAGATCATGGCGATCCGCGAGAACCTGACCCTGTCATCGCTGCCGCAACTGGCACGCGGCTTTGACCTGTCGCCCAAGGTCGAGATGTCAAAGGCCGCCGAGTTTATCAAACGCCTCGTGATCAAGGTCGCCTCGGCGGAAAATCCGGTGTCGTCCCTGTCGGGGGGCAACCAGCAAAAGGTGGTGATCGGCAAGGCGCTGATGACGCAGCCCAAAGTGCTGTTGATGGACGAACCATCCCGCGGCATCGACATCGGGGCCAAGGCGGAAATCTACCGCCTGATCCGCAAGCTGGCCTCCGAAGGGCTGGCCATCGTCTTTGTCACCTCCGACATCGAAGAAGTCATTGCCCTGTCCGACCGCATCCTTGTGATGGCGGACGGGCGTGTCACCGGCGCGTTCCCGCATGGCACCCCCGCCGACACGATCGTCACCGCCGCCAACCCAGCAAAACAGCCCCGACTACAAAAGGACCCCGCCCCATGAGCGACACCACTGCACGCCCCTCTGCGAAAGCGCCTGCGGGAAGCTGGCTGATGACCCTGCTGGAGCTGCGGACCTATGTGGCGCTGATCGTAGTGTTCACGGTCTTTGCCATCATCGTGCCGAACTTCCTGACGCTGGATAACGCGGTGCTGATCTCAAAACACGTGGCGATCAATGCGTTTCTGGCAATCGGCATGACCTATGTGATCATCACCGGCGGAATTGACCTGTCGGTCGGCTCGGTCGTGGGGCTGACAGGCATGGTTGCGGGCTATCTCGTGCTCTACGGCATTGATCTGGGGCTGGGGTGGAGCATCCGTTTCAACACGGCCGAGATCATCCTGATCACCTGTGCGGTGGGGATATTCGTGGGCTGGATCAACGGGATGCTGATCACCAAGCTGATGGTGGCCCCGTTCATCGCGACCCTTGGCACGCTATACGTGGCGCGCGGCGCGGCGCTCTTGATGTCTGAGGGGCGTACTTTCCCCAACCTCAACGGCGATGTGGCATTCGGCTCGGCCAGCTTTCCCAGCATCGGGGCGGGCACGTTTCTGGGCCTGCCGATGATGGTGTGGATTCTGGCCGTCGTGACGCTGATCGCCATCTACATCTCGCGGCGCACACCATTGGGGAGGGCGATCTATGCCACGGGCGGCAATGAACGCGGCGCGGCCCTATCGGGCGTGAACGTGAACCGTACCAAGCTGTTCGTCTATATGTTCTCGGGCCTGATGGCGGCCATTGTGGGGATCATCATCGCCTCGCAACTGCGCGCCGCACATCCGGCCACGGGCGAGTTTTTCGAACTCAACGCCATCGCGGCGGCGGTGCTGGGGGGTACGTCCATGGCGGGCGGGCGTGGCCGCATCTGGGGCACGATCATCGGGGCCTTCGTCATCGGCATCCTGACCGACGGGCTGATCATGATGGGCGTTTCCAGTTTCTGGCAGATGGTCATCAAGGGCCTCGTTATCATCGCCGCCGTGGTCATTGACCAATTTCAACGCAAACTCAGCGCGCGGATCGCCCTGTCACAAGAAGGCGCATAGCCACACGTTGTTTCAGGAATGATCTGCGACTAAGACGGGACCAAGAGAGCAGTTCGTTAGGACGGAAGTTTGAACAAACCCATCAAAGACTCCGCACGCGCCGCACCCGGCATGTTGTCCACCGTCCGCCGTCAAAGCATTCTGGCATGGATCGAAGAAGAAGGCTCGGTGCGGGTCCGCGATCTTGCCGCTGCCTTTGACGTGACCGAGGCCACGATTAGAACAGACCTTGAGCGGCTGGAAAAGACAGGCCGGATCGCACGCGAACATGGCGGTGCCTTTCTGGTGTCGATGCCCAAGGACGTGATCGCGCTGGCGCTGCACCACAGGGTCGAGATGGACCGCAAGCGCAAGATCGGCGCCGCCGCTGCCGCCTTGGTCGAGGATGGCGAAACACTGATTTTGGATGCGGGTACCACCACAACCGAGGTCGCCAACCGCCTGCCGGAAAAGAAGTCGCTGACAGTCATCACCAACGCGCTCAACATCGCGATCACGCTGGGGTCCGTGCCAGGGTTCGGCGTGCACATGCCCGGCGGTCAGTTCAAGCCGCCCACCCTGTCGCTGACGGGCGATGCATCGGTGGAATACTTCCGCTCGATCTTTGCCAGCCGCTTGTTTCTGGCCACGGCAGGCGTCGATGTGGAATCGGGGCTGACCTATCCGTCCTTCGCGGATCTGCAACTGAAACAGGCGATGATCCGCGCGGCCAAGCGCGTGTATCTGGTGGCGGATTCCACCAAGATCAACCAGTCGTCCTTTACCCGTCTGGGCGATCTGGACCTGATCCATACATTCATCACCGATGACGGTATTTCGGATGCCGACGCCCAACAGTTCGAGGCGCGCGGCGTCGAGATGTTGATCGCCACCTGACCGGACCGCACGGCCCCGCATGCGATGCCGGTTGATGTTCACCCCCCTCCCTGTACAAAAGTCGGGACCGGATTTTCGGGAAATGTCATCGGATCGTTTGCCCCCTTCGCGCTAGCGCGCGAGCGGTCGGGGAGAACGGTCAACTGGGGGGAAAGACATGGGCGATAGCGCACACAGGTTCGACTATGTTGTGATCGGCGCAGGCTCTGCCGGATGCCTGCTGGCCAACCGGCTCAGCGCCGACCCCGCCAACCGTGTGCTCCTGCTCGAAGCGGGCAAGCGCGACAGCTATCACTGGATCCACATTCCTGTCGGCTATCTTTACTGCATCGGCAATCCGCGTGCGGACTGGATGTACAAAACCCAAGCCGCCGCAGGGCTGAATGGGCGCAGCCTCTTGTATCCGCGCGGCAAGACGCTGGGCGGATGTTCGTCGATCAACGGCATGATCTATATGCGCGGACAGGCGCGGGATTATGACAACTGGGCCAAGCTGACCGGCGAACAGGCATGGACGTGGGAAAACGCGCTGCCCGACTTCATGGTGCACGAGGATCACTACAAGCTCGATAATGGTGCCGACCCTGCCACGGGCGACAACAGCCGCTTTTCCGACATGCACGGCAAGGGCGGCGAATGGCGCATCGAAAAGCAGCGGCTGCGGTGGGACATTCTGGACAGCTTTGCCGACGCCGCCACCCAGACCGGCATCGAACGGACCGAGGATTTCAATACAGGTGACAATGCGGGGGTCGGCTATTTCGACGTGAACCAGCGGTCGGGCTGGCGCTGGAACACGTCCAAAGCGTTTTTGCGCCCCGCCAAGGACCGCAAGAACCTGACCGTCTGGACCGAGGCGCAGGTGGAAAAGCTGACCTTTGCCCGTGACGCGGATGGCGCGCTGCGCTGTGACGGGGCGATTGTGCACCGTGCGGGCACGCCCGTAACAGTACGGTCAAATAAAGAGGTTGTGCTGTCCGCAGGGGCGGTGAATTCACCCCAGATATTGCAGCTGTCGGGCATCGGCCCTGCGAGATTGCTGAACAAACACGGTATCGACGTGGTGCTGGACGCGCCGCATGTGGGCGAGAACCTGCAAGACCATCTGCAAATCCGCGCTGTATATAAGGTGAAGGGCACCAAGACGCTGAACACAATCGCCGGATCGCTGTTCGGCAAGGCGATGATCGGACTGGAATATGCTTTGAAACGGTCAGGGCCTATGTCGATGTCGCCCAGCCAGCTTGGCGCGTTCACGCGGTCGGACCCGTCGCGCCCCCATGCCAACCTGCAATACCATGTGCAGCCGCTCAGCCTCGAAGCCTTTGGTGAGGATTTGCACGACTTTCCAGCAATGACGGTCAGCGTATGCAACCTCAACCCCACCAGCCGCGGCCATGTGCGCATCGCGGGGCCGGATTTCCGCACCGCGCCCGAGATCGCGCCGAACTACCTCGATACCGAGGAGGACCGCACCGTCGCCGCCCACAGCCTGCGGCAGGTGCGCCACATCATGGCCCAGCCCGCCATGCAAGCCTATGAACCCGAAGAGTTCAAACCGGGTATCCAGTATCAAACGGATGCGGAGCTGGCCAAACTCGCCGGAGACATCGCCAGCACGATCTTCCACCCCACCGGCACCGTGAAAATGGGCAAGGTCGACGACAAGACCGCCGTGCTGGACCCGCATCTGCGCCTCAAAGGGGTGGCGGGGCTGCGCGTTGTGGATGCGTCGGTCATGCCGCAGATCACCAGCGGCAACACCAATGCGCCCACGCTGATGATCGCGGAAAAGGCGGCGGGCTGGATATTGGCAGGGGAATAGGCCGCGCCAGAGCGACCCTAGCTGCGGTCGGAAAACAACGCCCGATCCTGCCGCACTGTGTCGATGATAAACCGCGTTGTGGCGGCGATATGCGGGATCGCATCCATCGCCTCGTGCCACGCAATCCAATAGCTGCGCGTTGCCTTGGTTTCGGGGAACAGCGGCACTAGGTCGGGATCGTCCCGTACCACGAAATCATGCAGCACCCCGATGCCGCCCCCTGCCCGCACGGCGGCGACCTGCGCCAGCGCGCTCGAGATTTCGAGCTGTGATTCCCAGCCCGCCCAGAAGCTTTTGTTGAACTCGAGCGCGGGCGTGTAGATCAGATCGTCCACATAGCCGACAAGATCATGCTGCCCCAGATCGGACAGGTTCTGCGGCGTGCCACGATCCGCCAGATAGCTGCGCGCCGCATAAAGGCCCAAGGCGTAATCGGTCAGCTTGGTCGCCTTGAGGCGGCCCTTTTCAGGGCGACCAATGACGATGGCGATGTCGGCCTCGCGTTGGGACAGGGAAAAGGCGCGCGGCGCGGGCACCAATTGCACCCGCAGGTCGGGGTGAAGGGCGCGCAGGCGCGGCAGATGGGCGGCCAAAAAATCAACGCCGAACCCGTCCGGCGCACCGATCCGCACCGTGCCCTGCACCTTGCCCCCCGTTTCCGAGGCCGGAACGCTGCGCAATTGCAGCATCGCCTCTTCCGCTGCGAGGGCCGCAGGCATCAGATCACGCCCCGCTTGTGTCAGCGTGCAGCCCACGGTGCGGCGGTCAAACAGTTTGGCACCCACCGCGTCCTCGAACTGTGTCAGCCTACGATTGACCCGCGCCTGAGAGGTGCCAAGCCGCGCGGCAGCACGCAGGATCTGCCCTTCGCGCGCGACGGCAAGGAAAAAGCGCAAATCGTCCCAGTTCATCTCTTACATCCATTTTCGGATAACGGATCATCACTATTGTCCATGTTTTTGTTGATAGCAAGCGCGTATCTGTTCCCCGTACCCAAGGAGGAAACCATGACAGAACTTACTCATTACATCGGCGGCGCACATGTTCAGGGCGCTTCGGGGCGTTCGCAGCCCGTGTTCAACCCCGCCATCGGCGCATCCGAACGCAGCGTGCCGCTTGCCTCGACCGACGAAGTGAACACAGCCGTCGCCACCGCCAAGGCCGCATGGCCCGCATGGTCGAAAACACCTGTGCTGCGCCGTGCGCGTATCCTCGACAAATTCAAAAGCATCCTGTGGGACCGCGCCGACGAACTGGCCTCGATCCTCGCGTACGAGCACGGCAAAACCCATGACGACGCCGTGGGCGAAGTCACCCGTGGTCTGGAAGTTGTGGAGTTCGCCGTGGGCGCGCCCAACTTCATGAAGGGCGAGTTTTCCGAAAACGTCGGGTCGGTCGTGGACAGCCACAATATCCGTCAGGCCCTTGGCGTCGTGGCAGGCATCACACCCTTCAACTTCCCCGCGATGGTGCCGATGTGGATGTTCCCCGTGGCCCTCGTCACCGGCAACACATTCGTGCTGAAACCGTCGGAGCGCGTGCCCTCGGCTTCGCTGAAACTGGCCGAGTGGCTGACCGAAGCGGGCCTGCCCGACGGCGTGTTCAACGTGGTGAACGGAGATAAAGAGGCGGTCGACGCCCTGCTGGAAAACCCCGACGTCAAGGCGATCAGCTTTGTCGGCTCGACCCCTATCGCGAAATATATCCACCAGACCGGCACCGCCAACGGCAAGCGCGTGCAGGCACTTGGTGGCGCAAAGAACCACGCGATCATCATGCCCGACGCCGACCTCGAGATGACCGCCAACGCTCTGATGGGCGCGGCCTTCGGCTCGGCCGGTGAACGCTGCATGGCGATTTCGGTCGCGGTGCCTGTGACGGACGCCGTAGCAGATGCGCTGATCGACATCATGGTGCCGAAAATCCAAGCGCTGAAGATCGGCCCGACCACCGACAAAGCCTCGGAAATGGGGCCACTGGTCACCGAACAGCACCTTGCCAAAGTGCGCGGCTATATCGACACAGGCGAAGCGGAAGGTGCCAAGGTTGTCGTCGACGGGCGGGATTTCAGCCAAGACATGCAGGGCTACGAAAACGGCTACTACCTTGGTGGGACGCTGTTGGACAATGTGACGCCCGACATGACCGTCTGGAAAGAGGAAATCTTTGGCCCCGTCCTGTCGGTGGTGCGCAAGAACTCCTACCAAGAGGCGCTTGATCTGGTGCACAGCCACAACTTTGCCAACGGGACTGCAATCTTTACCCGTGACGGCGACACCGCGCGCAACTTCAGTCAGGATGTCGAAGTCGGCATGATCGGGATCAACGTACCGATCCCCGTGCCAATGGCCTACCACTCGTTCGGTGGCTGGAAATCGTCGATCTTTGGCGAACACCACATGCACGGGATGGAAGGTGTGCGGTTCTATACCCGGATCAAGACCACCACCACACGGTGGCCCACAGGGCAGCGCACCGATCCCGAATTCACCATGCCCACATTGGGCTGATCGGGTGCTGCGCGGGCTGGTAAGCCCCGCAGCCTGCAAACAACACGAAACGGTCCGACACCTGTCGGGCCGTTTTTCGTTTCATCGGTTGGAATGGTAAAAGCGCCTAAGCCGGATCGGGCGCGGTCCCTTCCCAATGCGCGCCCATCGCCACGATGCAGGACGTGCCGTTGGCATAGGTCTGCACGATCATCCAGTCGCCGCTATGGCGCGTTACCCACACTTCCAGCATCGTCTCAGGATCGCGCAGACCGGTGCCCTGCCGTTCGGCCCCCAGCACCTGCACCAGCTTGGTCGCAAGGCGTGTGCTGTCATCGCAACTGACCTCGGCCAGCCGCGCCTGCACGCCCGCGGGCAGCGACAGGCAGGTGAACAGGGCGATGGCAAAACGCGTGATCATTCCCCAAGCGTAGCCTCGGAAAACGCAGGATGTAACAGTTTTATGACGCGCTGTGCAGAGTTTCCGCCCCAATGCGCATTTTCCATCCCCCGCTGGCGCAGCGGCGGGCAGCGTTACAATTCTTTCATCACCCTGTCAGAAATCTGAATCAAAACCGTCATGTCGCTGTCGCGTCGGCCCCGTATTCGCCCCGTTAAACATGGGGGCGATATGCTTGAAATTGATGCACTGACCAAACGGTTCGGGGACAAGATTGCGGTGGACGCGGCACATATCCGTGTCGACAGCCCGAGCATGATCGGGATCATCGGACGCTCTGGCGCGGGCAAGTCGACGCTGCTGCGCATGCTCAACTGCCTGAGTGACGCGAGCGAAGGCACCATTACCTGCGACGGTCTGGACATCACCGGCCTGCGCGGCGCCGCCCGCCGCAACTGGCAGTCGCAATGCGCGATGATCTTTCAGCAGTTCAACCTTGTCCCGCGCATGGACGTGGTGTCGAACGTGCTGCACGGCACGCTCAACAAACGCTCGACCCTTGCGACGATGTTCAACCTCTATCCGCAGGCGGACATCCACAAGGCGATCGAAATACTTGACCGTCTGGGCATTGCCGAACAGGCCCCCAAACGGGCCGAGGCGTTGTCGGGGGGCCAGCAACAGCGCGTCGCGATTGCCCGCGCCCTGATGCAAGACCCCAAGATCATTTTGGCCGACGAACCCATCGCCAGCCTTGACCCGATGAACGCGCAGATCGTGATGCAGTCTCTGCGCACCATCCACGAGGAAGACGGGCGCATGGTTATCGCCAACCTGCACACGCTCGACACGGCACGGCGCTATTGCGACCGCGTGATCGGGATGCGCGACGGGCGCATCGTCTTTGACGGCACGCCCGAGCAACTGACCACCGGCGTTGCACGCGACATCTATGGCGCGGGCGCGGATTTCTCCGAAGCCGCCACATCCACCGAAATCGAAACACTGGACAGGGAAGAGGTCCGCCTCGCGGAAGCCTTTGTCTGAGCCAGTTGCCCTTCCGCATGTGCGGACAAATCCCTTCATCCACGGAGACACGAGATGAAATCGACACTTGCACTTACGCTTGCCGCCACAACCGCGCTGAGCACAGCCGCCATGGCCGACGGTCACACGATCACCGAATTCCGCATCGGCATCCTTGGCGGTGAAAACGCACAGGACCGCATGAACAGCTATTCCTGCCTTCAGGACTACACTACCGAAGTGCTGGGCGTTGAAACCAAACTGTTCGCCCCTGCCGACTATAACGGCGTGATCCAAGGCCTGCTGGGCGGCACAATCGACATGGCTTGGTTGGGCGCGTCAGCCTATGCCGCGACCTATCTGCAAGACCCCGAAGCGGTCGAGCCTGTGCTGGTCAAGGTCAATATCGACGGTTCCATCGGCTATCACTCCATCGGTTTTGCCCGCAAAGATACAGGCATCACGTCGCTGGACGACATGGAAGGCAAAGTCTTCGGCTTTGGCGATCCGAACTCCACCTCCGGCTATCTGATCCCGTCCATCGAGATCCCGCAGGCCAAAGACGGCATCACAATGGAATCCGGTGAATATTTCGGCGAGGTCAAGTTCACCGGCGGTCACGAACAGACCATCGTTGCGGTGACCAACGGCGACATCGACGCGGGCGTCACATGGGCCGACGGTCAGGGCAACTGGGAAGACGGCTATAACTCCGGCGCGCTGCGCAAGGCAGTTGATGCCGGTCTGGTCGACATGAACGATCTGGTCGAAATCTGGAAATCCAACGTCATCCCCGAAGGTCCGGTTGTGCTGCGCAAGGCCCTGCCCGACGACGTAAAGGCCAAAATGGTCGCGCTGGTCGATGGCCTGCACGAGAAAGATCAGGATTGCGCATACGGTGTGGCAGCGGGCGAAACGCTCGGCTTCCAGCCGGTAGAACACTCCACATATGACTCCGTCATTGCGGCCCGTCAGGCCAAAATCGGCGGCTAAGCAATTTTCATGACGCAACCGGTGGCCTTTCGGGGCCACCGGTCATTTTTTTCGCGGGGACCGCATGACAGAGACAACCTTGGGACGCGCACCGCGCCACGTGGACACGATCCAGTCCACCTATATGGCGCAGGTACAACGCCGCCGCCTTTATGGGGGCATCACCCTGCTGCTGTTCGTGCTGCTGATGGTCACGGGCTTTAACGTGGCCGACGACCGCAATGCGGGCGGGTTCTGGAACGGGCTGCATCAGGTGGGCGACTACCCTGCCGACGTGTTGTCCGAGGCATGGGAAAAACGCGCCGACCTGCCGAAACTGATCGTCAAATACTTCCCCGCTCTGGTCGAGACAGTGAACATCGCCGCCGTGTCTACCCTGCTGGGCGCGATGGGCGGGCTGGTCCTGTCGCTGCTGGGCACGCGGGGGCTTGCCAAATGGCCGCGCCTGATCCCCCTGTTCCGCCGCATCTCCGACATCCTGCGCGCCGTGCCCGAGATTGTCGTCGCACTGGTGCTAATCTTTGTTCTGGGCGGCGGGCCTGTGCCAGCGATGATCGCCATCGCGCTGCACACCGCTGGCGCATTGGGCAAGATGTTCTCCGAAGTGGCCGAAAACGCCGATCTCAAACCGCTTGAGGGGCTGGCATCCACCGGCGCCACTTGGTCCCAGCGGATGATCCTTGGCATCCTGCCGCAGGTCGCGCCCAACTATATCAGCTATGGCCTGCTGCGGTTCGAGATCAACATCCGCGCCTCGGCCATCCTTGGTTTCGTCGGCGCGGGCGGCTTGGGCTACGAGCTGCGCAACGCCATGGCATGGGGGCCGGGCCGTTTCGACGAAGCGGCGGCCATCTTTATCTTGCTGTTCGGCACCATCGTGTTCTTTGACCAGCTTTCCAGCCGTTTCCGCAACCGTCTGACCGAAGGACAGCGCCCGTGAGCACCGCAGACCTTGACCTTTTCAAGCACAACGCCGACCGGCTGTTCCAACGCAAACGCCTGATGGCATTCGGCGTTCCGGCGCTGGTGGCTGTCTATTTCGCCTATATCTTTGTGGCCTTTGATCTGTCCGGTTTGGCGCAGCGCGCCAATCTGGACAATGCCCTGACGCTGATGTCGGACAGCTGGTCACACAAGGTCCACGTGACCCGCGACAACCGCTCGGGCGAGGTTTCCTATACGGTCGAGGGAGAGCGCAAGGGCCGCTATCCCGACGGCATGCGCCCCGACTGGGTCAGCGGTGATGCGATCACCACCATCGACCTTGGCCGTGGCCATACGGTGCGCTACCTGCCCGACAACCGGACCGAGGTGGCAATCCCCGACTTCCCGCTGATCACGGCACAGGCCGAAGGGCGCGTTGTCACCACCAACCTGCCCGACGCCCTGCCCGAGTGGATTTCCGCCTCGGACCGCCGCGTCGCCATCACCACACCCGAAGGGCGCATCACCCTGACCGACGCACGCACCGAGGTGTTCAACTATTTCGCAGGGTGGGAACTGTTCTGGTTCACCCTCGACAGCCCCTATCACGGTCACAGCCTGCCCGAGATCCTGTTCGCGGACCGCATCGACCCGACCCGCCCCAACATCA
This sequence comes from Tateyamaria sp. 7Alg 36, assembly GCF_059882455.1. Taxonomy (NCBI): domain Bacteria; kingdom Pseudomonadati; phylum Pseudomonadota; class Alphaproteobacteria; order Rhodobacterales; family Roseobacteraceae; genus Tateyamaria; species Tateyamaria sp. 7Alg 36. The sequence continues at coordinate 1,128,619 of NZ_CM187613.1, forward strand.
CCGGCGCGCTGTCGGATTGGTGGAACAACGCGATGTGGCGGCACAAGGATGTCGCATGGGCCATTGGCGAGACGATCCTGATGGCGTTCCTTGGCACAATGGGCGCGGCGATCATTGCCCTGCCGCTTGCCTTTCTCGCGGCACGGCGGTTTTCCCCCTTTATGGCGCTGCGCGCCGCAACGCGGCGGCTGTTCGACTTTGTGCGTGGTGTGGATGCGCTGATCTGGACGGTGGTTCTATCCCGCGCCTTTGGTCCTGGTCCGCTGACAGGTGCGCTGGCGATCCTTGTCACCGACACCGGCACATTCGGCAAGGTTTTTTCCGAAGCGCTGGAGAACGTGGATCAAAAGCAGATCGAAGGCGTCGCGTCCACGGGTGCAAAACCCATGCAACGCTATCGCTTTGGCGTGATCCCGCAGGTGGTGCCGGTGCTGGCCGCGCAAATCCTGTACTTTCTGGAATCCAATACACGGTCGGCCACCATCATCGGCGCGATCACGGGCGGCGGCATCGGGTTGATGCTGACCCAAGCGATCCAGACCCAGAAAGACTGGGAGGAAGTCGCCTATTACATCGTGCTGATCATCGTGATGGTCATGTTTATGGACTGGCTGTCGGGCTGGCTGCGCGGGCGTCTGATCAGGCGCAAGGACTGATGGCGCGCCTGTCTTCCAAAGGGCCACTGGTCCACCCCGATTGCGAGATCACAGGCAGCATCTTTGGTGCCTATACCGAGATCGGGCGTGGCAGCCGTATCATGGGCGTTCAGATGGGCGATTACAGCTATTGCGACCGCTATGCCGACATCGCCAATGCGCGGATCGGCAAGTTCGCCAATATCGCCGCCTTCAGCCGGATCGGCGCGACGGATCACCCGCTGGACACGGCGGCGTGCCATCACTTCTCCTACCGCTCAAGCGCCTATTGGGATGATGCCGAGGACGACAGCGCCTTTTTCACCGCGCGCGCATCGCGCCTTGCCCATATCGGCCATGACACATGGATCGGTGCCAGCGCGATGGTCAAACCCGAGGTGACGGTGGGCCACGGGGCGGTGGTTGCCGCCGGAGCTATCGTCACCAAGGATGTCGCCCCCTACACCATCGTGGCGGGCACGCCTGCCGAACCGCTGCGCCTGCGCCAGCCCAAGAAGGTTGCCGAGCGGCTGATCGCGCTGGCGTGGTGGGACTGGTCGCACGCGGATCTGCGCGCTACCCTCGCGGATTTCCGCACCCTGTCGGCTGAGGCATTTCTGGAGAAATACGAGGGGCAACAGGCGTCCGAGGTGCGGGCTAAAGATCAAGCGTCAGCGTGACGCGATCACCTGCAAACCACGTCCGCCCGTATTCCAGCGGCACCTGATCGGCATCCACATTCACACCTGTAGACCGCAACAGCGGATCGCCTTCCTTGAGGTGCAGATGCAGCGCCTGCGTGGCAGTTGCACGCACCGCCGTGAGGCGGGTCGAGGCGCGGGTATAATCCGCCACGCCAACCGTTTGCAGCGCCGCCGTCACACTGCCCCCACCGGCCAGGGCCTGTGCAATTCCCGGCAGGCGCTCTTGCGGGAACATGCTTACAAACAGGGCGACAGGCATACCATCGGCCAGCGACAGCCCGTGATAGGCACAGATGGCATCGCCCTCGGTAATGGCCAGCGCGCGGGCCTCGCCCTTGGTGGCGGCGCGCGCCTCGATCGTGAGGATACGTTTGTCCGGCGTGCGCCCTGCGGCGATCAGGTTGTCGTGGAACCGCACCCGCTTGCTGATCGGGTAATCGGTGGGCGGCATGGCGACAAAGACCCCCGCCCCGCGCCGCGTGCGCACCAACCCTTCCTCAACCAGCGCGGCAATGCCGTGGCGCACCGTGTGGCGGTTTACGCCGAACCGTTCGGCCAGCGCCGCCTCGGTCGGCAGCTTGTCCCCCGCGCCATAGCGCCCCTCGGCCATGTCGGCGCGCAAGGCGTTCGCAATGGCCTGCCAGATCGGTGTTTTGCCGGATGTGTCACGCAAGTTTCACAAATCTCCTCTGTCCCTGACGGGGCGATGTGGTAGAATATGTATAGTTGTATAGGAAATGGAAAAGTTGTCGAGATGAAAGACAGTTTTGACGAAAATAGCGCCCGCAAGGCGTGGATGGGCGTGCTGGCCAAGGCCCCTGCGGGACAGGTTGCCGCCTTGCTGGACAAGGCCGTGACGCGCCCCGACTTTACGTGGCTACGCGCCCCCGAGATCGGCAGCGCCATGGTGCGCGGTCGCATGGGTGGCACCGGCGCGCCGTTCAATCTGGGCGAAGTGACGGTGACGCGCTGTGCACTGACCCTTGCGGACGGGATTGTCGGCCACGCCTATATCCAAGGGCGGCGCAAGGCCGATGCCGAGGCCGCTGCGCTGGTCGATGCATTGATGCAGACCGACGCCGCGCCAACCGTGCAGGCGGCCGTCATTGACCCGCTATCACAGCAACTCACAGCGACCCGAACCGCGCGCGCGCAAAAGGCCGCCGCGACCAAGGTCGAATTCTTTACCATGGCGCGAGGGGAAGACTGATGCAGGCCGAACTTCTTTCAGGCGGGCTTTCCGATCCGGCGATACATTCCGCCCACCTGTTCCGCGCCGTGATGGAGGCGATGGCCCGTCCCGGAACCATCCACATGATGCGCGGCGTTGAACCGCCCGCGCCCATGTCTGCCGCTGCGGGCGCTGTGGTGCTGACCCTGTGCGACAGCGAAACGCCGATCTACCTTGCGGGCGACATGGATTGCGACGCAGTGCGCGCATGGATCGCCTTTCACACCGGCGCGCCCTTCGTGGGGCCGGAACAGGCGATGTTCGCGCTTGGCACATGGGACGCGCTGATGCCGCTCGCACCCTATCCGGTGGGCAGCGCGGCCTATCCCGACCGTTCCGCCACCCTGATTGTCGAAATGCCCGACCTCATCCAGAACGGCGCGCATCTGCGCGGACCGGGGATCAAGGAAACCGCGACCCTGTCTCTGCCGGAAACAGCGGCCTTTCAGGCCAACGCGGCGCGCTTTCCCATGGGGCTGGATTTCATTTTCACCAGCGGCGACCGCCTTGCGGCGCTGCCCCGAACGACCGAGGTGTCCTGATGTATGTGGCTGTCAAAGGCGGCGCGCGCGCCATCGAAAATGCCCATGCGTGGCTGGCCGAGGAACGGCGCGGCGACACGGATATTGCCGAACTCGACGTGGGTCAGATCCGCGAACAACTTGGCCTTGCCGTCAACCGCGTCATGGCCGAAGGGTCAATCTACGACCCCGATCTGGCCGCATTGGCGATCAAACAGGCACACGGCGATCTGATCGAGGCAATCTTTCTGATCCGTGCCTATCGCACCACCCTGCCCCGTTTCGGCGCGTCGCGTCCCGTCGATACCGGCGCGATGGCGTGCGAGCGGCGTATCTCGGCCACGTTCAAGGACGTACCGGGTGGTCAGGTGCTGGGCCCGACCTTTGACTACACGCACCGCCTGCTGGATTTCAAACTGGCCGCTGAAGGTGATGTTCCCACCGCCCCGACCCAAGAGGCAACGCAGGACGCGGTGCCCCATGTGACCGAGTTCCTGAACCGCGAAGGGTTGATCGAAGCGGCCCCCCATGACGACACCCCGCCGCCGGACCTGACTCGCGCACCGTTGGAACTGCCCGCCGGTCGCGCCCTGCGCCTGCAGGCGCTGACCCGCGCTGACGAGGGGTTTACCCTTGGCCTCGCCTATTCGACCCAACGGGGATACGCGCGCAACCACGCCTTTGTCGGCGAATTGCGGATCGGCGCGGTGCCGGTCGAACTGGACATCCCCGAACTCGGCTTTGCGGTCGAGATCGGCGAAGTGACGTTGACCGAATGCGAAACGGTGAACCAGTTCGCAGGCTCCAAAACCGAACCGGCGCAATTCACCCGTGGCTACGGGCTGGTCTTTGGCCAGACCGAGCGCAAAGCGATTTCCATGGCACTGGTCGACCGCGCCTTGCGATGGGAAGAACTGGGCGAGGAAAACGAGGGCGCGCCGGCGCAGGACGCGGAATTTGTCCTCTACCATGCCGACAATATTCAGGCGACGGGCTTTCTGGAGCATATCAAACTGCCCCACTACGTCGACTTCCAGTCCGAGATGGAACTGGTGCGTAAACTGCGCCGCGAGGCGGGTGCCGTTCAGATGCAGGAGGCTGCGGAATGACTGCACTGCCGTGCCTATGCGCGCCCGCCTCTTTCCCCTTTGACCACAACGGCGCGCCGTACACCGCCGTGCCAGCCCCGAGGGCCGTGTGATGACCGACTACAACTTTGCCTATCTGGACGAACAGACCAAGCGGATGATCCGCCGCGCGATCCTGAAAGGGCTGGCGATCCCCGGCTATCAGGTGCCCTTTGCCAGCCGCGAGATGCCGATGCCCTATGGCTGGGGCACGGGCGGCGTGCAGGTGTCCGCGGCGGTGCTGACGCCCGACGACACGCTCAAGGTCATTGACCAAGGGGCGGATGACACCACGAATGCCGTATCGATCCGCAGCTTTTTCGAACGCACCGCTGGCGTCGCCACCACCACGGAAACAGACGCCGCCACGGTCATCCAGACCCGCCACCGCATCCCCGAAAAGGCCCTGCGCGAGGGGCAGATCATCGTCTATCAGGTGCCGATCCCCGAACCGCTGCGCTTTCTTGAGCCGCGCGAGAGCGAGACGCGCAAGATGCATGCCTTGGAAGATTACGGGCTGATGCATGTGAAGCTTTACGAGGACATCAGCCGCCACGGCCATATCGCCACCGCATATGCCTATCCGGTCAAGGCCGAGGGGCGCTATGTGATGGACCCGTCACCGATCCCGAAATTCGACAACCCCAAGCTCGACAATATGGCGGCGATCCAACTGTTCGGCGCGGGGCGGGAACAGCGGATCTATGCCCTGCCCCCTTACACACAAGTGGTCAGCCTCGATTTCGAGGACCACCCGTTCACAGCCACCAAGGCCGACCACCCCTGCGGCATGTGCGGTGCCGAGGACAGCTATCTTGACGAGTTGATCGTCGATGACGCGGGCGGGCGCATGTTCGTCTGTTCCGACACAGATTACTGCGCGGCGCGACAGGCGGCGGGCCATACCGGAACACTTGGTGGAAAGGACGCGGCATGAATCCGTTGCTATCGGTGCGGGGCATCCGCAAACATTACGGCGCGCATATCGGCTGCACGGACGTGTCCTTTGACCTCTACCCGGGCGAGGTGATGGGCATCGTCGGAGAAAGCGGGTCAGGCAAGTCCACGCTGCTGAACTGCATGGCGGGCCATCTGGTGCCGGATGCGGGACAGGTGGTGTTCGACACCCGCGCCGACGGGCCGAAAGACACAGTCACCATGTCCGAACCCGAGCGCCGGATGCTGGGGCGCACCGACTGGGCCTTTGTGCACCAGCACGCTCGCGACGGGCTGCGCATGGGCGTCAGCGCGGGCGGCAATGTGGGTGAACGCCTGATGGCGGTGGGGGCGCGCAACTACGGCGACATCCGCGCCACCGCGACCGACTGGCTGACGCGGGTCGAGATCGACGCGACACGCATGGATGACCGTCCCACCAGCTTTTCCGGCGGCATGCAGCAGCGCCTGCAAATCGCACGTAATCTTGTGACCGGCCCGCGCCTCGTGTTCATGGACGAACCGACCGGCGGGCTGGATGTATCGGTGCAGGCGCGCCTTATGGACCTGCTGCGCGGATTGGTGCGCGACATGGGCCTGTCGGCAATTATCGTGACCCACGATCTGGCCGTTGTGCGCCTGCTGGCCGACCGCCTGATGGTGATGAAATCGGGCCGCGTCGTTGAATCCGGCCTGACCGATCAGGTGCTGGACGACCCCCAGCACGCCTATAGCCAGCTTCTTGTCAGTTCCGTATTGCAGGTGTGAATGATGATTGACCTAACCAACGTGTCCAAGACCTTTACCCTGCACAATCAGGGCAGTGCGGTGATCGAAGTGCTGCGGGATGTGTCCCTGTCCGTCGCTGCGGGCGAATGTGTGGCGCTGACCGGCAACTCAGGTGCGGGCAAGTCGACGCTGATGCGGATGATCTATGGCAACTACCTGACGCAACGCGGTGAGATCCGCATCGGCGGGGTCGATCTGGTACGGGCCAAGCCGCGCGACATCATTGATCTGCGCCGCGAATGCCTTGGCTATGTCAGCCAGTTCTTGCGCGTGGTGCCCCGTGTGGCAACGCTGGACGTGGTGGCCGAACCGTTGCGCGCCGTAGGTGTCCCTGCGCCAGAGGCACAGGCGCGCGCACAGACCCTGCTGGCGCAATTGAACATCCCCGAACGGCTGTGGTCCCTGTCGCCAACGACCTTCTCGGGCGGCGAACAGCAGCGCGTGAACATCGCACGCGGCTTTGCGCACCCCTATCCCGCGCTGCTGCTGGATGAACCGACGGCCAGCCTTGATGCCACGAACCGCGCCGTGGTGCTGCGCCTGATCGAAGAGGCCAAGGCACGCGGTGCGGCGATCATCGGTATCTTCCACGACGAGGCGGCGCGCACACAGGTGTGCGACCGCGAGATTGACGTGGGCCAGTTCACACCGGGACTGGCGGCATGACGGCGCGTGCGGAAGGAAGTGCCGCGCGACAGGGCCGCCTGATCGGGGTCGTCGGCCCCTCGGGCGTGGGCAAGGACAGCGTGATGGCGGGGCTGCGCGATGCGATGCCCGCCTTGCATCTGGTGCGCCGTGTGATCACCCGCGCCCCCGAACTGGGGGGCGAGGTCTATGACGCGGTCACCCCTGCCGAATTCACGCAAATGGTGGAAAACGGGGCCTTTGCCCTACACTGGGGCGCGCACGGGTTGTTCTATGGCGTGCCGATCACAGTGAAATACCAGTTGAACAAGGGCACCGACTGTCTGGTCAACCTGTCACGCGGCGCGCTGGCCGAGGCGGCAGAGGCGTTTCCCGATCTTGTGGTGCTGCACATCACCGCGCCAGCCGAAACGCTGGCACGCCGCCTTGCCGCGCGCGGGCGCGAGAGTGAGGGCGACATCGCCAAACGTCTGGCCCAAGCCGAGCGGCCCTTGCCCGACGGGCTGCAAGTGATCGAAGTGGTCAATGACGGCCCGCTGGCCGACGCCGTGGCGCGGGCGGCGGCGCTGCTTCAACCGGCAAGGGTATAGCGATGGATCACCTCGAACCGACCATCCGGCCGCTCGCCACACAGGGCGATCTGGTCCATCACAAAGGGCGCAGGCAGGTCCGGCAGATGCTGCGCCACGGTCTCGCGCCATGCGGGCAGGTCGGCCTTGGGCACGCGGCCCGTCAGGGTGATGTGAAAGCGGAACGCCTCCATCACGTAAGGGTAGCCCCAGCGGGTCAGCAGCGCGTCCTGCTCTGCGCTCAGGTTGGCCGAGCGGCGGCGCGCCAGTTCTGCGGCCTCCGGTGCGGCGCGGAAGGTATCAAGGTCGCGCACACAGGCGCTGGCCACCCGCGCCACGTCGCTGGTATCGCCGCGCAGGGTCAGCGCAAGGAACCGGCCCAGCGGGGTCAGTTCCAATCCGCCGCAGTGCGCAGGCACACAATGCGCCGCCAGATCGGCCACCGCCTGTTCCAACCCGTCACGGCTGCACCCCTGTGCCAGCCGGAAGGGCGGTTTCAGCGTGGCGTGCAGACCATATTTAGCGGGCGTCGCGGTGACATCGGCCAGACCGTCCACATCGCGCTGCGCACAGGCGCGCCCCTGCACCACGTCCCAGCCAAGCCATTCCGCACCGAATTGGGCCAAGGCCCCTTCGGGCGGCACGTAATAGATCGCAAATCGAGAGTATGACATGAATTCCCCTATCCTCGCGCCCTCTGTGGCAGCCGTTTGTGACAGCGATATATCCGGCACGCTGGTTTTGGCCAATGCCCGCCTTGTCCTGCAAGATCAGGTGGTCACGGGCGCAATTTCGATCACTGAGGGCGTCATCACCGACATCACCCAAGGCGACCACGTACCGACCGGAGCGGTAGACTGCGCTGGCGACCTTGTCATTCCCGGATTGGTGGAACTGCACACCGACAATGTGGAACGCCACATCGAACCCCGCCCCGAGGTGGACTGGCCCCACCTGCCCGCGCTGTTGGCCCATGATGCGGAGCTTGCCTCCACCGGTATCACCACGGTGTTTGACGCAATGCGCGTCGGGTCGATCCACAGCGGCAAGGCGCGCTATACCGATTATGCCCGCACGCTTGCCAACGAATTGCTGGCAGCACGCGCACAGGGCATGTTCAAGATCAGCCACTTCCTGCACCTGCGCGCCGAGATTTGTTCCGAAACGCTGCTTGAGGAATTGGCGAATTTCGGCCCCGAGGATCGCGTCGGCATTGTCAGCCTGATGGACCATACCCCCGGACAGCGCCAGTTCCGCGACCTCACGGCGCTGAAAACCTATGTGGCCAAGAAACGCGGTATGGACGATGCGGAGTTCAAGGACCATGTGGCGCGCTTGCTGGAACTTCAGGCCCGCTTTGGCGCAGCGCATGAGGTCGGCGCAGTGAGGGAAGCGCGCCGCCTCGGTGCCGTGCTGGCCAGCCATGACGATACCACAGCGGCCCACGTGGACACGTCGGCGCAGAACGGCGTCGGATTTGCCGAATTCCCCACCACGATCGAGGCCGCACAAGCCTGCCGCCAGCACGGGATCGCCGTGATGATGGGCGCGCCGAACCTGATCCGCGGCGGATCGCATTCCGGCAATGTCGCGGCCCAAGATCTGGCAGAGGCGGACCTGCTGGACATCGTCTCGTCCGACTACGTGCCATCGGCCCTGTTACTGTCGGCCTTCCGCCTTGCGCGCATCTGGGACGACCTGCCGCGTGCCATTGCGACCGTGACCACCAACCCTGCCCACGCCGTGCGCCTGACGGATCGCGGGGCCCTAAAGGTCGGCCTGCGCGGGGACGTGGTGCGCGTGCGCGAGATGGGCGAGACACCAGTGCTGCGCGGGGTCTGGAGCCAAGGCAACAAGGTCGCCTGACGCGCCCCTGACGCCTTGCGCTTGTTCACCGCCCTGCGCGCCCTACCCTGATAGACGAACAGGCAAGGGCAAAAGGGGCCGGCAGTGGCGCGAAACATGAAAACCGCCGTGATCGGCGCAGGGCTTGCGGGCCTAAGCTGTGCGCGCATGCTGGCAGATGCCGGACAGGCAGTGACGGTCTTTGACAAAGGGCGCGGCCTTGGCGGGCGCATCGCCACGCGGCGCAGGGACAATTGGCAATTCGACCACGGTGCCATTGTCATGCGCCCTGAAACGACTGAATTCACTGCATTTTTGACAGATCACCCACAAGCTGCGTTCTGGGATGCGGGGCGCGGCTGGACCGGTCTGCCTGGTGCAAGCGGCCTTGTAAAACCGCTGGCCGAGGGGCTATGCATCCACAAAACCGCACGGGTGACGGGCCTGTCGCGCAGCGCACAGGGCTGGACGCTGGACGGCCCCGAAGAGGCGCAGGGCATAGTCTTTGACCGCGTGGTGCTGGCCATTCCGCAGCCGCAAGCGCTGGAACTGGTGGCCCCGTGGCCCGATATAGCGGCACAGATCGCGCCGGTGGAGATGGACCCGTGCTGGACCGTCATGGTCGGTTTCGACGCCCCGCTTGAGACGCCGCTGACCTTTCAGCGCTACGATCACGGCCCGATTGCCACCCTTGCCCGCGAGAGGGCGAAACCGCAGCGCAGCGGGCGCGGTGACGGTTGGGTCATTCAGGCCGGAGCTGACTGGAGCCGCAAACATCTGGAACATCCCGCAGAGGATGTCGCGCCGCAGCTGCTGCCTGCGTTTTTCGACGCAATCGGTTGTGATCCCGTCGCGCCCGCGATCATCATGGCGCATCGTTGGCGTTACGGGCTGACCCGCACCGCCTTGGGGCAAAGCCATGTGCTGGACACGGGGCTAGGTCTGGGCCTGTGCGGTGACTGGTGTCTGGGTGCCACCGCCGAGGATGCCTTTGAGAGCGGGCGCAGCCTAGGCACCGCGCTGCTGTAGCCGCCCCCCGAAAATGCACAAAGGCGCGAGGGGAAGCCCCCCGCGCCTTCGCGGTGTCTGTCCGCCCCGTCGGGCCGACAGATAACGTGCAGCCTTGCGCCTTAGCCGAGGATCTCGGTCAGGGTCTTGGACGGACGCATGATGCTGGCGGTCTTGTCCGCATCGGTCAGGTAGTACCCGCCCAGATCGGCCGCGTTGCCTTCATCCGCTGTCAGTTCTGCAAGGATCTTATCTTCGTTCTCTTCCAGCGCGGCGGCGATGGGTGCAAAGTGGCTTTGCAGAGCTGCGTCCTCGTTCTGCGACGCCAGCGCCTGCGCCCAGTAAAGCGCAAAGTAGTAGTGGCTGGTGCGGTTGTCGGTCTGCCCGACGCGCGGTGCTGGCGACTTGTTGTTGTCCAGCACCCCTTGGGTCGCGCGGTCCACCGCGTTGCCAAGGATGCGCGCCTTTTCGTTGTCCTTGGTTTCGGCCAAGAACTTCAGGCTTTCCCCAAGCGCACAGAACTCACCCAGCGAGTCCCACCGCAGGTGGTTTTCCTGTTGGATCTGCTGGACGTGTTTGGGGGCCGAACCACCCGCGCCGGTTTCGAACATGCCGCCGCCATTCATCAGCTTGACGATGGACAGCATCTTGGCCGAGGTGCCCAGTTCCAGAATGGGGAACAGGTCGGTCAGGTAGTCGCGCAGCACGTTGCCCGTGACGGCAATGGAATCCTTGCCCGCACGGATGGTTTCCAGCGACAGGCGGGTCGCGTCACGCGGGGTCATGATCTGGAACTTGTCCGCGACACCTTCGGCTTCGAGGATCGGTGTTACGTATTTGATCAGTTCCGCGTCATGCGCACGGCTTTCGTCCAGCCAGAAGATCGCCTGACAGCCTTCGGCCTTCTGGCGCGAAATGGCCAGTTTGACCCAGTCTTCGATCGGGGCCTGCTTGGTCGAGGCCGAGCGCCAGATGTCGCCCGCTTGCACAGCGTGTTCCAGCGGCACATCGCCATTGGCCAGCACGATGCGCACGGTGCCTGCATGTGGGATTTCGAACGTGGTCGGGTGCGAGCCGTATTCCTCGGCTTTTTGGGCCATCAGGCCGACGTTCTGCACGGTGCCTGCGGTGCGCGGGTCAAGCGCGCCGGTTTCTTTGAAATAGGACACGGATTCGTCATAGACCGAAGCGTAAGAGCTGTCAGGGATGACGCAGTTTGTGTCGGCAGGTTCGCCATCCGGCCCCCAGCCTTTGCCGCCTGCACGGATCAGCGCAGGCATTGAGGCGTCGATGATTACATCGGACGGGACGTGCAGGTTGCTGATGCCCTTGTCGGAGTTGACCATATACATCGGTGGACGCTCGGCCATGACGGCGTCGATGGCGGCGTTGATCTCGTCCGCGTTGTCCATTTTCGCGACCTGATCCAGCACCGCGCCTAGACCGGAGTTCGGGTTCACACCCGCTGCGGCCAGATCGTCACCGAACTTGTCAAAGACCGGTTGCAGGAACACCTTGACCGCGTGGCCGAAGATGATCGGGTCCGACACTTTCATCATCGTCGCCTTGAGGTGCAGCGAGAACAGCGTGCCTGCGTCTTTTGTCTCGGCGATCTGTTCGGCAAGGAAGGCATCCAGCGCGCGTGCCGACATGAAGGTCGCATCGACCACGGTGCCAGCGGCATAAGGCACTGCGTCTTTCAGCACGGTAACGTTGCCATCCGCACCCACCAGTTCGATGCGCGCATCGCCCGCCTGTTCGGCGCTCAGCGTCACGGATTTCTCGTTCGAACGGAAATCATTGCCCGACATGGTGGAGACAACGGTTTTGCTGTCGGATTTCCACTCGCCCATCGAATGGGGGTTTGCCATGGCGTAGTTCTTGACCGCTTTGGCGGCGCGGCGGTCGGAGTTGCCTTCGCGCAGCACGGGGTTCACGGCAGAGCCCTTGATCGCGTCGAAACGTGCGCGGATTTCCTTTTCCGCGTCAGTGAACGGATCGGCAGGATAGTCGGGAATGGCATAGCCCTTGTCCTGCAACTCTTTTACGGCGGCAACAAGCTGCGGCACCGAGGCCGAGATGTTGGGCAGCTTGATGACGTTGGCGTTGGGCTGTTTCACCAGTTGGCCCAGTTCGGCCAGATCGTCGGACTGGCGCTGTGCGTCGGTCAGGTTCTCGGGGAAGGCCGCGATGATACGTCCGGCAAGCGAGATATCCTTGACCCCGACCGACACGCCAGCGGCGGCAGCAAAGGACTGGATTACCGGAAGCAGGGACGCCGAAGCAAGTTGGGGTGCCTCATCCACCTTGGTGTAGATGATGTCGGAAGACGTGCTGCTGGCCATATTCGATTACCTTCTGGTCTGTTCAAATCACGCGGGGCATGACGCCCCGAAGTTCACGACTCGCCCGCCATCCGGCTGGATGTCAGACGAAGTTGGCGGAGTATTAGCGGTTTGATGCGGCCTGCGCCACCCGCCCTGCGCGTTATGCGCAAAACGTAGGGTCGGTGAAGGGGCGTGCGTATGGGACTGTCGGGTTTGACGGCCAGCGCGTGCGGTCGGACTGGTGTTGCGCGCGGCGCTTTATGGGCTTGCTAGCCCTCTCCGAACAGCCTGTCAGAGACCGAGCCGATATGCTGGCGCATCGCCCCTTGCGCGGCATTGGGATCGCGGGCGCGGATCGCATCATATATGCGGTCGTGTTCCTCAAAGCTCTTGTGATCCGGCAGCGGCTTGGGCGTGCTGCGCACCACGCTGCCGCCCACCACCGCACGGCGCACTGCGTTAAGGCTGTCGAACAGGGTCAGCAGCAGCACATTGTCCGACCCCTGCGCCACGGCGCGGTGGAACAAATCATCCTGCGCCTCGTATTCCGCCCAAGTCGTGGCGGCGCGCGTGGCGCGGATCGCTTGTTCCATCTGGGCCAGCGTGCCTTGCGAGGCATGGATCGCCGCCTCGCGGGCCAGCGCGGGTTCAATGCACAGCCGGGCCTGCACCATCCGCACCGGCGTCATCTGCCGCCCCAATGATGCGATGGCGTCGACGGTTTTCGATGCGTCGGCGGCGGCCACGAACGTCCCCTTGCCCACATGCCGCCAGATCGCGCCCTCGTGTTCCAGCGCATCAAGCGCCTTGCGCAACGCATTACGGCGCATCCCCAGCTCGACCAACAAGGCACGCTCGGACGGGAGCCTGTCGCCTGCACCATACCCTCCCTTGGCTATGAAGGCGCGTAGGGCGGCCACGTCGTTTACCCGCGCAGAGGGTTCAGCCTGCACGGGATCGGTGACGTGTTTGGTTAATTGGTTGGCCAATTCACTCATAAGGTTGGGAATAGCACCGATTTGCACGTTCCAGCAACGGTTTAACCGCCAATTTTAAGATTGGTTTGGATTGATCTATCCGACAGCGCCCCATACCCTCCCCTCAAAACGAATCCCTCGACCGGAGCCCCCCATGACCGACTACGTGATCGAAACGCCGCCCGTCACCGCCCTGCCCGTCCACGGGACGGACGCCAAGTTTCCCGTGCGCAGGGTCTATTGCATCGGGCGCAACTATGCCGCCCATGCGATCGAAATGGGCCATGACCCCGACCGTGACGATCCGTTTTTCTTTCAGAAGAACCCCGACAACCTCGACCCGAGCGGTGTGTTCCCCTACCCCGACCAGTCGAGCGACGTGCATCACGAGGCAGAAATGCTGGTGGCGTTGAAATCCGGCGGTACCAACATCCCCGTCGAACAGGCGCTGGACCATGTCTATGGCTATGGCCTGTCGCTGGACATGACACGCCGCGACTTGCAGGGCGTGCAGAAAAAGATGGGCCGCCCGTGGGAAGTGGGCAAAGCCTTTGAGCGTTCGGCCCCTTGCGGCCCGATCCATACGGTTACGGATGTCGGCCATCCGGATCAGGGCCAAATTGAACTGACGGTGAACGGCGATGTGCGTCAGCAGGGCGATCTGAACCAGATGATCTGGAAGGTGCCGGAAATGATTTCCTACCTGTCGGACTTTTTCGAACTGGCAGCAGGCGACGTGATCCTGTCGGGTACGCCGTCAGGCGTGGCAGCGGTTGAAAAGGGCGATGTCATGGTCTTGCGTATCGACGGACTGGGCAGCCTCGAGGTTTCTGTGGTCTGAACCAGCGGCGCAGTCACGGTTTTCCGGCGCCTGTCCACTTGACGTTTCCTCCATATTCTCAGGGTCGCGCGCACAGGCACGGCCCCGTCCCGTTACGGCACATCTTTAACTTGCCTTGATGTCGCGCGACGGCGGCGCATATTCTGACAAAAATCCGCAGGGCGCAGGCCCGCGAAACAGAGATAACGGAACCAAGGGACGAGATTTATGGACACGACATTAAAAGCGTTGATCGCGCGCCACGAAGGCGACCAGCCCGCGATTGGCGCGCCGGACCGTGCCTGGTTAACCTATGGCGGGTTGCGCGACCTGACGGACGAGGTCGCCGCAAGCCTGAACGCCATGGGCATTGATGCCGCACAGCGCGTGGCCATCGTGCTGCCGAATGGGCCGGAAATGGCGACCGCCTTTGTCACCGTGGCGCAGGCCGCGACCACCGCCCCTTTGAACCCCGCCTACCGCGAGGACGAATACGCCTTCTACCTCGAAGACCTGAAGGCGCGCGCCTTGCTGGTGGCCGACGGCTATGACGGCCCCGCCTATGCCGCCGCGCAGACGCTGGGCATGGATGTGATCCGCCTTTCCGTGCCGGAAGGCGCGCCTGCGGGCTATTTCACGCTGCATTCCGACATCAAGGCCGACGCCGCCACCCGCACGCCCGAAGGCGATGACGTGGCGTTGATCCTGCACACATCTGGCACGACCTCGCGCCCCAAGATCGTGCCGCTTTTGCAATCCAATGTGGCCGCCAGCGCCGTACACATCCGCGACAGCCTCAAGCTGACCGAGGCCGACCGCTGCATGAACGTGATGCCGCTGTTCCACATCCACGGGCTGATCGCTGCCGTGGCGGCATCGCTGGCCTCGGGTGCGTCGATCTGGTGTGCGCCGGGTTTTGATGCGCTGCGGTTTTTCAGCTGGATGAAAGAGGCACAGCCAACTTGGTACACTGCCGTGCCAACCATGCACCAAGCCATCCTGAGCCGCGCAGGCCGCAATGCTGATGTGATCAAGGACACGCCTTTGCGCTTCCTGCGCTCGTCCTCGGCCAGCCTGCCCGCGCAGGTGATGGTGCAGTTGAACGAAACCTTCAACGCCCCCGTGGTCGAAGCCTATGGCATGACCGAAGCGGCGCACCAGATGGCCTGCAACCCGCTTGAATCCGGCACCCAGAAACCCGGTGCGGTGGGCATCCCTGCCGGTCCACAAATGCGCATCGCCCACGAGACCGAGAACCACCTGATCGACGGCACGGGCGAAGTGGTGATTTCGGGGCCGAACGTGACACCGGGATATGAAAGCAACCCCGAGGCAAACGCCAAGAACTTCTTTGACTATGAAGGCGCGCGCTGGTTCCGCACGGGCGATCAGGGGGCTTTCGATGATGAGGGGTATTTGCACCTGACGGGCCGCCTTAAGGAAATCATCAACCGCGGCGGCGAAAAGATCAGCCCGCTGGAGGTCGATGGTGTGTTGCTGGATCACCCAGATGTGGCGCAGGTCGTGACCTTTGCCCTGCCCCACCCCAAACTGGGCGAAGAAGTCGCCGCCGCCGTGGTCCTGCGCGAGGGATCAGAGGCGAGCGACAAGGATATCCGCAGCTTTGCCGCCGAACGCATGGCCGATTTCAAGGTGCCGCGCAAAGTCATCATCATGGATGAAATCCCCAAAGGCGCGACTGGCAAGATGCAACGGATTGGTCTGGCTGAAAAGCTGGGCCTCGTGGAAAAGGCATAACCCCATGAAAATCTGTATTTTTGGCGCGGGCGCCATTGGCGGTTACATGGGCGTAAAACTGGCGCAGGCGGGCGCAGATGTCAGCCTTGTGGCGCGCGGCCCGCATTTGGCGGCGATGAACGACCAAGGCCTGACCCTGATAGAAGAGGACAAAGACCCTGTAACTGTACAGGTCACGGCCAGCGAAAATCCTGCCAATCTGGGGCCGCAGGACTATGTGATTGTCACGCTCAAGGCGCATTCGGTGCCCCCCGTGGTGCCTGCAATGCAGCCCCTGATCGGCGATCACACCACCATCGTCAGCGGCGTGAACGGCGTGCCGTGGTGGTATTTCCACAAGATCGGCACCGATCTGGAAGGCACGCGACTGGCCTCGGTCGATCCGGGCAATGCGCAATGGGACGGATTCGGCCCCGACCGTGTTCTGGGCTGTGTGGTCTATCCGGCGGCCGAGGTGTCTGAACCCGGCACGATCCGCCATATCGAAGGCAACCGGTTCAGCCTTGGCGAACCGGACGGATCGAAATCCGACCGCGCCGTGGCCCTGTCACAGGCGCTGTCGGCGGCGGGCCTCAAGGCGCCGGTGCGGCCGCGCTTGCGCGATGAAATCTGGGTCAAGCTGTGGGGCAACCTGTCGTTCAACCCGATCTCAGCGCTGACCCATGCGACGCTGGATGTGCTGTGCACCGATGACGGCACCCGCGCCGTGGCGCGCGGCATGATGGTCGAGGCGCAAGAGATCGCGGAAAAGCTGGGCGTGAAATTCCCCATCGACGTGGAACGGCGTATCGACGGCGGGGCCGCCGTGGGCGCGCACCGCACGTCGATGCTGCAAGACCTTGATGCGGGCCGCCCGATGGAGATCGACGCGCTGGTCGGGTCGGTGCAGGAACTGGGGCGCATCACCGACACGCCTACCCCCACCATCGACACCGTTCTGGCGTTGGTAAAATTGCGCGCGCGCTCGGTCGGCCTTTACGACGGCTAATCGTCTACAGGGCGCGCCATTGCGTGCGCCCTGTTACCCTGTTCAAGCCAGCCAAGTGGCGTAATCGCTGACCAGCAGGTGCTTGGGGTCCACGTCTTCTTCCACAGTTGCGAAACGACCGATGGGGGCGCGGAAAATATTGTCTTTCTCGTCGTCATTCACGGTCGACACCTCACCGATCAGGACATCGCCGCCCTCGCCCCAGAAGGCATGCCAGTCACCGGGCATCAGGGTCACGCTTTCACCCGGTGCGAGGCGCAGTTTCTGCCCCGCCGCATAGGGCGTTTCGATCCCGTCACAGAATACAGTGCCGCCCTGATCCTCGGCAAAGTTGCCGCTGTCATCCGAGCCGAAGAGTTCCACCACCAAGGTCGCGCCGCCACGGTTGATAATATCCTCGGCCTTGAGGATATGCGTGTGCATCGGGCTGAGCTGGTCCTGTTTCGAGATCAGCAACTTTTCGGCATAGCACATGCCGCCACCGCGTTGCAGATCGGCCAGACGCCCGTTGCGCAGGGTGAACAGGAACAGGCCCATCGCGTCGTAATCGCCCGCGCCATAATCGGTGATGTCCCAGCCACAGCGCGCGTCGATCACATTGCGCGCCTGATCCTTGCGGGCCTTGAACGTCTCGGGTGACCAATAGGCAAAGGGCGGCATGACAAAGCCAAAGCGGCGCATCATCTCATCGGATTCGGTGATGATGTCGTTAATTCTTGAACGCTTCATGACTAGGCCTTCTTCATAGGGGACAGGACGGCGACGGGCACCGCAATATGGGCGGGGTTGTAGCCGCTTGCGCGGCCCCTGCACATGGCAAATGTGCCCCCGCCAGCGCCGCATGACGGGGGACGTGGCAGATGTCCTAAACGGCGGGTTCTGTCGGTTTGGCCAGTAACGTCGCATTGGCCAGTGCGCGGGCGGGCTTGGCCGCTGTTACGATCTGACGCAGGGCGAAGTCCTCGTGGTTACGCTCTGTCTTGGACAGATCGTAAAGGTAGTTGACCATCGCCCCGCTCGACTGGGCCATGCCCTTGGGCGAGGTGTCACCATCTGCGTGGATATCATAGACCTGCGCGCCGTTGCCAAGGTGGAACCGCGCCACCGGATCGACGGGCAAACCGTCGGGCCGTTTTGCGTTCAGCAGATAGCGCGCGGCCATGGCCCGCACATCCTGCGGTTCGGCGCGCCCTTCGATGATCGCGGTGGCCGCGCTCGCGTGTTCTTCCACCTCGGTCTGCGTCTTGATCCACGCCATCATGCCCGGGATGGGCGACAGGGTGACAAAGCTTTCCAGTTGCGGAAAGGTCGAGGACAGTTCGGCCACGACCTGTTTGATCAGCAGGTTGCCAAAGCTGATGCCGCGCAGGCCCTTCTGGCAATTCGAGATCGAATAGAACACGGCGACTTTGGCATCTTCGGCCTCAAGCGGGGTGCGGTCCTCGGACAGCAGCTTGGTCACCGAGCCGGGTACTTTTTCGGTCAGCGCCACTTCGACAAAGATCAGCGGCTCGTCCGGCATGGCGGGGTGGAAGAAGGCAAAACAGCGGCGGTCCGGCGGGTAAAGACGACGGCGCAGATCGTCGAAATCGCTGATCTGGTGTACGGCCTCATAGGCCACGACCTTGTCCAGAATACGCGCAGGCGTGTCCCAGTTGATCGCCTTAAGGACGAGGAAGCCGCGATTGAACCAACTGCGGAACAGGTGCACGAAATCATAGTCCATGCGTGCAAGGCTGGGATCGTCCTTGATGATGCGCAGCAGATCGACCCGCATCGCCACGATATCGGCAGTCGCCCCAAGGGGCTGGTTCAGGCGGCGCAGCAATTCCTGACGCCGCGCCTCGGCTGCACGCGACAGGGCGGCATAGGTGGCGGGCGTGGGATCATCCGCATATTGCAGTGCAAGATCCGACAGCTTGGCCGCATCAATATCAAGATCGGTATTGAGAAACGAGAAGAACGCCGGTTTGTCCGCATCATCCATCGCGCGATACCGTTTGAGGATTGTCGTCGCCAGACGCAGGCCCGATACCTCGCCTTCTTCGGACAAGAGTGCGCGGCAGAGTTCGAAAATATCCCGTTTATCTGTGACGCCACTGATGCTGGCGCGGTAGTCGAACAGGGTCGAAAGGACATCACCTAAAAAACGGTTTCGCTGCACGGCTTAATCTCCTTCATCACGATACGGGAGTGACAATACCGGCATCGCGCCAGAAATCTACCCATGTCCCTTTGTCAGCAGAGCGCAGGGAACGGTATCGCGCAATGGTGCGCGTGCCACAGGCAGTGCTATCCGGTGCGGGGCGGCAATTCTCAATTTGCCAAGCGCCGCCTTTTTGGGCAGTTTCGCGCCTATGGACACCCTGCCCTTCACGCATAACCTCTTGCTGGTCATCATGTCATGCGTGGTGGCGCTGGCGGCGGGCTTCACCGGATTGTCCCTGACGCGCAACCTTGCGCGCAAGTCCGTGCCCCAAAAACAACTGTCAGTCGCCCTTGCCTCGGTCGCGTTGGGGGGCGGCATCTGGTCGATGCATTTCGTCGCGATGCTGGGCCTGCAATTGCCGGTGCTGTTCTATTATGACGCGGCGATCACCCTGATCTCGGCACTGACAGCCATACTGGTTGTGGGCGCGGCGCTGATCCTGCTGCACTTCACCCCGCGCACGCCGCTGCGCATTGCCGCTGCGGGCGCGCTGGTCGGGGTGGGCGTGTTGTTGATGCATTACATCGGTATGGCGGGGCTAAAGCTGTGCCGCCCGATCTATCCCGCAATGGGGGTCGTTCTGTCGTCGCTCGCTGCCATCGGGCTGTGCATGCTGGCCTTCCGCGTGGCCTATGGGCGGCGCACAAACCGCAACATCTTTGCGGGCACCGTATGCTTTGCCGTGGCGGTGGTGTCGGTGCATTTTCTGGCCATGGCAGGCACGCAGTTCGTCGCCGCCCCCGACCCGTCCGAATTCGGCCCGAGGATGAGCAACGAGGTGCTGGCCCTTGGCGTGATCTTTTCCAGCTTTGTGATCTTTGGCGCGTTTCTGTGGGTCAGCATCACCTATCTGATCCCCGCCGCCCCCGCGACCGCGCCCGATCCAGTGACCGCGCCCGAGACCGAAACACCGGACGCGCCCACGCCCCCCGTCGCCACCAAGGCCGCCATCGCCATCCCTTGCGAACGGGACGGGGCCAAGGTGTTCGTCGCACCGGACGAGGTCGCTCTGCTGCGCGCGGACGGGCACTATACCCAAGTCTACACCCGCACAGATCGCATGTTCTGCGTCTGGCCCATCACCGAAGCTTCCAAGCGCCTGACACCCATCGGGTTCCTGCAAACGCACCGCAGCTATCTGGTCAATCCGGCCATGGTGTCGCGGTTCGAACGGGCCAAGGACAAGGGGCGCTGCATCTTTGAGGGCGACGGATTGCCCCCTGCACCGGTCAGCCGGTCCAAACTGCGCATGGTGCAAAAGGCGCTGGTTCCGCACCTCGGAGCAACTGGTGCGCCCTGAGGCGCATTTCGTGCAAAATCCCCACGTTTCATTCGTTTTCGAGAGGCTTCGTATGCGGTTGCATGCACGCTGACCTCCTGCACGTCACTACGCTTTTTGGGAGGAAAGCTCATGATTCCAGCTTCATTCGAGTATCACAGACCGCAGGATTTGGGCGGTGTCCTTGCGCTGTTAGAGGAACACGGCGACGACGCCCGCGTCATGGCGGGTGGCCACAGCCTAATCCCGATGATGAAGCTGCGCATGGCCGACGTGCCGCACCTGATCGACCTGCAAGATATTGCGGGTCTAAGTGCAATCGAAGTCGGCGGCGACAGGATCCGTATTGGCGCGTTGGTCACACAGACCGACATTATCGCCGATGACGCCCTGTTCGCCGCCGCACCTATTCTGCGCGAGGCGGCGCTGCAAATCGCGGACCCGCAAGTGCGCAACATGGGCACTGTGGGGGGCAACGTGGCCAATGGCGATCCGGGCAACGACATGCCGGGATTAATGCAATGCCTTGATGCGACCTTCACCCTGATCGGCCCTGATGGCGAACGCGAGGTCGCCGCGCGCGACTTTTACGAGGCGGCCTATATGACCGACCGCGCCGATGACGAGGTTCTGACGGCTGTGACCCTCTCCCTGCCTGCGGGCGGCTATGCCTATGAAAAGCAAAAGCGCAAGATCGGGGATTACGCCACGGCTGCTGCCGCAGTGCAGATCACCAAGGATGGCGGCACCTGCGCGTCGGCCTCGATCGCGATGACGAACCTCAGCGACACGCCGATCTATTCGCAAGCGGCCAGCGACGCGCTGGTCGGTACATCACTCGATGACGCGGCATTGAAAAACGCGGTGGCAGCGATGCTGAACGACATCGACCCGACCGAGGACAACCGCGGGCCGATTGCATTCAAGAAACACGTGGCGGGCGTAATTCTACGCCGCGCCATCGAACGCGCTTGGTCGCGGGCGTAAGGGAGGGGAAAACATGTCAAAGAAGATGCACATCCAGATGAATGTGAACGGCAAGGCCGAAGAGTTTCTGGCCGAGCCGCGCGAATTGCTGATCTATACGCTGCGCGAGCGGCTGAACATCACCGGCCCGCATATCGGTTGCGAGACCTCCCATTGCGGGGCCTGCACCGTCACGATCAACGGCAAGTCGGTGAAATCCTGCACCATGTTCGTCGCCCAAGCCGATGGCGCGGAAATCACCACCATCGAAGGGATCGGCGGACCGGACGACCTGCATCCGTTGCAGACCGCGTTCAAGGAACATCACGGGCTGCAATGCGGCTATTGCACGCCCGGCATGATCACCCGCGCCACCAAGCTGCTTGAGGAAAATCCGAACCCGACCGAAGAGGACATCCGCTTTGGCATGGCCGGCAACCTGTGCCGCTGCACCGGATACCAGAACATCGTGAAATCCATTCAGGCCGCCGCGGCCGAGATGAATGCAGCCAAGGAGGCCGCAGAATGAAGGACGAAGTAGAAAGCCGCGACGACCGCGTCGCCAACCTCAAAGGCATGGGATGCTCGCGCAAGCGGGTCGAGGATGCCCGTTTCACCCAAGGCAAGGGCAACTACGTTGACGACATCAAGCTGGACGGGATGCTGTTTGGCGACTTCGTCCGCTCGCCCTATGCCCATGCGCGCATCACCAGCATCAACAGCGAAGCGGCCCTGAAAGTCCCCGGTGTTCTAGCGGTGCTGACAGCGGACGATTTGCGCCCGCTGGGCCTGCACTGGATGCCGACACTGGCCGGTGACAAACAGATGGTGCTGGCCGATGGCAAAGTGCTGTTTCAGGGTCAGGAGGTCGCGTTCGTCGTGGCCGAAGACCGCTATGCCGCAGCAGACGGGATCGAGGCGGTCGAGGTCGAATACGAAGAACTGCCCGTCATCGTGGACCCGTTTGAATCGCTGAAATCGGATGTGGTCCTGCGCGAGGATCTGGTGGGCGAGGATGGCAGCCTGCCCGACGGTGCCCATGGCCCGCGCAAGCATCACAATCACATCTTCACATGGGAGGCAGGCGATAAGGAACCCACCGAACAGGTGATCGGTGCCGCCGAAGTCGTGGCCGAAGAAACGATGTACTACCACCGCACCCACCCTTGCCCGCTGGAAACCTGCGGCTGTGTGGCGTCGATGGACAAGGTCAACGGCAAGCTGACCCTGTGGGGCACGTTTCAGGCCCCGCACGCGATCCGCACGGTTGTCTCGCTGATCTCGGGGATCGAAGAACACAACATCCGCGTGATCTCGCCCGATATTGGCGGGGGCTTTGGCAACAAGGTCGGTGCCTATCCGGGCTATGTGTGTTCGGTCGTTGCCTCCATCGTTACCGGCAAGCCGGTCAAGTGGATCGAAGACCGGATGGACAACCTGATGACCACCGCCTTTGCGCGTGATTATCACATGACGGGCCGGATTTCCGCCACCAAAGAGGGCAAGATCACCGGCCTGCACTGTCATGTCACAGCCGATCACGGCGGCTTTGACGCCTGCGCGGACCCGACCAAGTTTCCCGCCGGTTTCATGAACATCTGCACGGGGTCTTACGACATCCCCACCGCCTATCTTGAGGTCGATGGCGTCTATACCAACAAAGCACCGGGCGGGGTCAGCTACCGCTGTTCGTTCCGCGTGACAGAGGCTGTGTATTTCATCGAACGCATGATCGAGGTTCTGGCGATAGAGTTGAACATGGATGCCGCCGAATTGCGCCGCATCAACTTCATCAAGAAGGAACAGTTCCCCTACACGGCCGCCCTTGGCTGGGAATATGACAGCGGCGATTACCACACCGCGTGGGACAAGGCGCTAAAGGCCGTCGACTACGACGGGCTGCGCGCCGAACAGGCCCAGCGGGTCGAGGATTTCAAAGCGGGCAAAACGCGGTCCATCATGGGCATCGGTCTGTCCTTCTTTACCGAGATCGTCGGTGCAGGACCGGTCAAGAATTGTGATATCCTTGGCCTTGGCATGTTCGACAGTTGCGAAATCCGCATCCACCCAACGGGCTCTGCGATTGCGCGTCTGGGCACCATCTCCCAAGGTCAGGGCCACGCGACGACATTCGCGCAAATCCTCGCCTCGGAAATCGGCCTGCCTGCCGACAGCATCACAATCGAGGAAGGCGACACCGACACCGCGCCTTACGGGCTTGGCACCTACGGGTCACGCTCGACTCCGGTTGCAGGTGCGGCCACGGCCATGGCAGGGCGCAAGATCCGCGCCAAGGCGCAGATGATCGCGGCCTATCTGCTTGAGGTGCACGACAACGACATCGAATTCGACGTCGACCGTTTTGTCGTGAAAGGCGCGCCCGAAAAGTTCAAGACGATGAAGGAAATCGCCTTTGCCGCCTATAATCAGGCCATTCCGGGGCTGGAACCGGGGCTGGAAGCGGTCAGCTATTATGATCCGCCCAACATGACCTATCCGTTCGGCGCCTATGTCTGTGTGATGGACATCGACGTGGACACGGGTGTCACGGACATCCGCCGTTTCTATGCGCTGGATGATTGCGGCACGCGGATCAACCCGATGATCATCGAAGGACAGGTGCATGGCGGTCTGACCGAGGCGCTCGCCGTCGCACTGGGCCAAGAGATTGCCTATGACGATATGGGCAACGTAAAGACCGGCACGCTGATGGACTTTTTCCTGCCAACAGCGTGGGAGGTACCCAATTACGAAACGGACTATACCGTCACCCCGTCGCCCCACCACCCTATCGGGGCCAAGGGCGTCGGCGAAAGCCCCCATGTGGGTGGCGTGCCTTGTTTCTCGAACGCGGTGCAGGATGCGTTCCGCCCGTTTGGCAACCGTCACACCAACATGCCGCACGATCACTGGCGCATCTGGCAGACGGCCAACAAGCTGGGCCTGCACGACTGATAGGATGGCGCGGGGCAGGTTCCGGCCTGCCCCGCCCTGCCTGATCTGGGGACATCGTTATGATCTGGACGGATTTACAACACGCGCTGGCGCGCACGGGTTATGTTGCCTCGGACGATCTGGCCGTGGCGCTGCATCTGGCGCTGACGCTTGGCCGCCCGCTGCTGCTGGAAGGCGCGGCAGGTGTGGGCAAGACGGAAGTCGCGCGCGCCCTGTCTACGATGCGCGAGGCCAAGCTGATCCGGCTGCAATGTTATGAGGGGCTGGATGCCGCACAGGCGATTTACGAATGGAACTACCAGCGTCAGCTATTGACGATCCGCGCCGCTGCCGAGGACGGCGAAACCGGCAAGGCGGTCGAGGCGCGCATTTTCTCTCGCGATTTCCTGCTGGAACGGCCCCTGCTCGCCGCTATTACCCAAGATACTCCGCCCGTCCTTCTGATTGACGAGATCGACCGCGCCGACGAGGAGTTCGAGGCGTATCTGCTGGAAATCCTGTCAGAATACCAAGTCTCCATCCCCGAACTGGGGACCATCACCGCCACCAGCAAGCCTGTTGTCATACTGACCTCTAACGGTACGCGCGATCTGTCGGATGCTCTGCGGCGGCGGTGTCTGTATACCCACGTGGATTATCCCGACCGCGAGACCGAACTGGCGATCCTGCGCGCCCGTTGTCCCGAGGTCGAGGACCGCCTTGCCCGTCAGGTGGTGGGCTTTGTGCAAAAGCTTCGGGCCGAAGACCTTGATAAAACACCGGGCGTGGCCGAGATGCTGGACTTTGCCGCCGCCCTGTCAGGTCTGGGCATTGCCGATCTGACAGACGATCCGGTGGTGCTGCAATCCACCCTGACCACCCTGCTGAAAACCCGCGAGGATCAGGCGCAGATCACCCCCGAAGTGGCCCAGCGCATCGCGGGACGTGCCGCATGAGCCGCGTTAGTCGCTTTGCCGCGCGCGACAGCGGTCCGGCGGCGCGGCTTGTCGGCTTTATCGACCATTTGCGCCATAACGGCCTGCGCCTTGGCGTGGCCGAGGCGGAATTGTGCATGGCCGCACTGACACAGGTGCACGCGATCTCTCCTGACCAGTGCCGCCGCGCGCTGCGGGCTGTGTGCACGGGCTGCAAAGACGAGGCCGACCGCTTTGACGCGCTGTTCGACAGCTATTGGATGGATGCGGGGCGGGTGAAACAGAAGGTCATCAAGAACACCGCCGCGACGCTGAACGACGATGTCCATTCATCGCGCGACGGGACGGGAAAGGATGCCAGCGCCGCCGGATCGGCCACCGCGCCCGATGACGGACAGGACGAGGCCGAAAGCGACGGCACCGGCAAGCTGATCGCCACCAAAGCGCGCAATCTCGCCCGAAAGGATTTGCGCGATTTGGTCCGCCCAGAAGATGTGGCAGAGGCCGAGGCCGTCGCCCGCCGTCTAGGTGCCGCGCTGCGCGACAAACGCTCGCGCCGTCGCATTGCGGCACGCAAGGGCGACCGGCTGCATTTCCGCAAGACGATAAGGCACAGCCTGTCCACGGGGGGCGAGCCTGTACGCCTACTGCGCAAGCGCCGCCCCGACCGCGCGCGCAAGATTGTGGCCCTGTGCGATGTGTCGGGGTCGATGACGATCTATGCGCAGGTGTTCCTAGCCTTCCTTGCGGGGCTGATGCGCGCCGACACACATGCTGACGCCTATCTGTTCCACACCCGCCTTGTGCGTATCACCGAGGCGTTGCGCGACAAGGACGTCATGCGCGGGATCGGGCGCATGTCGCTGATGGCGGACGGGTTCGGGGGCGGGTCCAAGATCGGGCCATCGCTGGGTCTGTTCGCCGACACCTATGCGCGCCGCTTTGTGGACGGGCGCAGCGTCGTGCTGATCCTGTCGGACGGCTATGACACTGCCGCGCCCGACACTATGGCCGCAGCCCTGTCCAAGCTGAAGAAACGCGGCTGCAAGGTGATCTGGCTGAACCCGCTCAAGGGCTGGAAGGACTACGCCCCCGTGGCCGAAGGCATGGCCGCCGCCCTGCCCCATCTGGACCTGTTTGCCCCTGCCAACACGCTGGGTGATCTGGCCGCTTTGGAACAGGAGCTTGCCGCGCTGTGACCCCTGCCGAGTTTCAGTCAGGCGATATCGCCCAAGCAGCCGAGGAGTTGCGTGCCAAGGCGCAGCCCTTTGCTTTTGCCACCATCGTGCGCACTGCCGGGGCAACTGCCGCCAAGCCGGGGGCGAAGGCATTGCTGAGCGCGGATGGCACGATATTGCACGGCTGGCTGGGCGGGGGATGCACACGCGGGGCGGTAAAACGCGCCGCACTTGATGCGCTGCGGTCGGGCACGCCGCAACTGGTATCGGTCGCACCCGAGGAATTGCTGGCCGAAAAGGGTGTTGCGGCGGGGGACGAGGTGGATGGCACGCGCTTTGCCCGCAACGGCTGCCCGTCCCGTGGCAGCGTCGATATTTTTATCGAACCCTGCATGCCCGCGCCCCTTCTGGTGGTGCTGGGCGCGTCGCCCGTGGCCGAAGCGTTGATCCGGCTGGCCCCGCAGTTTCACTGGGCAACAGGGTCCGAGATTTCGCAGGATGCGACTTCCCCCCGCCCGCAAGTCATCGTTATCGCCACCCAAGGACAGGGTGACATGGACGCGCTGCAAGCCGCGCTGGCCGCGCCTGCCCGTCACGTCGCCTTTGTCGGCAGCACCCGCAAATTCGCCACGCTGGCAGACAAGTTGGAAGCAACCGGCCTGCCCCGCGCCGCCATCGACGCGGTCAAAGCGCCCGCCGGACTGGATATCGGTGCAGTCACGCCCGAGGAGATCGCCCTGTCGATCCTCGCTGAACTGGTCAGCGTGCGGCGCAGCAAGATAACCGCCCAAGCTGCCGAGGCAGAGGCGTGACGCGGTTCTGGCACCGCTTGCGCCGCCTGCGCGCCAGACTGGCCCTGACACCGGAACAGGCCGAACGGCTTGCCCAGACGAAATTCCCATGTTGCTAACGGAGGACATACAATGGAACTTGCAGACGAAATCATCATCAACGCCCCCAAGGAACGCGTCTATGCCGCGCTGAACGATCCCGAGGTGCTGCAACGCTGCATTCCGGGCTGTGAGGAGCTGATCCAGCATTCAGACACCGAGCTGGAGGCGAAAGTTGTCCTGAAGGTCGGGCCGGTCAAGGCGCGGTTCTCTGGCGATGTGCAACTGGACAAAAGCGGCGCGCCGGATGCGTTTTCCCTGACGGGACAGGGCAATGGCGGGGCTGCGGGTCATGCAAAGGGCGGGGCCGATGTGACCTTGACCGCGGATGGCGATCAGACGATCTTGCGCTATGACGCCAAAGCGGCCATCGGTGGCAAGCTGGCCCAATTGGGCAGCCGCCTGATCCAGAGCACCGCCAAGAAACTCGCGGCCAAGTTTTTCAAGAACTTCGTCGATGTCATGGAAGAGGACCCCGTTGCCTGAGCCCATCACATTTGTCGAACATCCCAGTGATGTGATCGCGCACGCGGCTTTGCTGATCGGGCAAGGCCGCGCTTTTGCCCTTATCACCTCGGTCGCAATCGAGGGCGGTGCCGCGCGCGAGGTCGGCTCGCTCGCGCTGGTCGATGATGCGGGCGCGATGGTCGGCTATCTGTCGAACGGCTGTATCGACCGCGACATCCAGTTGCACGCAAGCGAGGCGCTGGAAACCGGCCAGAAACAACTGGTCCGCTATGGCAACGGATCGCGCTATGCCGATCTGAAACTGCCCTGTGGCGGAGCGCTGTCGGTTCTGATCGACCCCGCGCCTGACGGGGATGCGATACGGGCCGCACATGACGGGTTCGTTGCACGCAAACCTGTGTCGCTGACCTTTGATGTGCCGGACGCGCCTGCGCCGGTGCAGTTCACCTATACGCCGAAATACCGCTTTGTATTGGCGGGGCGCGGGGCGGTGTTCCGCGCTATGGCGCAGGTCGTGCATTCGGCGGGCTTTCAACTATACCTCCTGTCACCGGACGAGGATGACATTGCCGCCGTCCGTGACGTGGCCGATGCCCCGCCGGTACACCTGACCTCGCCTGCGCATGTGGCCCCGATGGACATGCTTGATCCGTTCTCTGCCTTTCTGACCCTGTTTCACGATCACGACTGGGAACCGGAGCTGTTGCGCGAAGCCTTGGACAGCCCCGCGCATTTTCTTGGCAGTCTGGGCAGCACCCGCACCCATGCGGCGCGACTGCTGCGGCTCGAGGCGCTTGGCGTGCCGCCCGAGACGGCCGCGCGGATCAAAGGGCCGATTGGTCTGGTCCCCTCGCTGCGCGAGGCCCCGTTGATCGCAATTTCCGCCATGGCCGAGATTGTCGCGGCCCTGCCTGTCAGCATCACGCAAGGCGCGGCAAACGATGCCGCGGACGCCGTTCCCGTGACGGTCTAGGGGCGCGCGCCGCCCCATAGGGTTCCGCACCCTACCTTTCCAAACCCACCGATCCAGAACCCGTGCCCGTATTGAACGGCAGCGGGCTTTTGCCTTGCGTGATGTAAAAGAACGTCGGGTCACATTTTTACCGCGTGTAAAAAGTTCATCGACAAAGCGGCGAAAAAGGTTACATAGACTTACAACCCAAAGAGGATAGGACCACATGAGCAAGCCGCGCATCAAAACGATGGAAGAATTGTCCGTCGCGATTGGCGTATCGCGCCCGACCCTGTCGCGGTTCTTTCAGGACCCTACCTCGGTCAAGCCGAACACCGTGGCCCGCATCGAAGACGGGCTGTCGCGCGTGGAATATGTGCCGAACTTCTTTGCCACGCGACTGAACCGCAAAAGCACAGGGATGATCGGCGTGATCATTCCCTATCTCAACGACCTGTTCTTTACCAAGCTGCTGGAATCGGTCGAGGCCGCCGCGATGGAGGCGGGCATGACCGTCATCACGCAGTGTTCGCACTCGGACCCCGCGATCGAAGCGCGCGCCGCAGAAACCCTTATGTCGATGAGCGTTGACGGCGCCATCGTGGCCCCCTTGGGCGATCACAGCGACGAAGAAGTGCAGATGAAGCTGAAATCGCGCCTGCCCTTCATTTTGATGGATTCACGCCCCAAAACCATGCCGAACGTCGATTTTGTGGGCACAAATCACCAACAGGCCACAGGTTTGATCACCGAATATTTGTGCCGTGTCGGCGATCCGCCGGTGTTTCTGGCCATGCCCCGTGTGAACTTCAATGCGCTTGAGCGCGAGGCGGCTTATGTGACCAAAATGCAGGAACTGGGGTTCGAACCACGCATCATAGGCACCGAAAAAGTCACCTCCGAAGGCGACTTCGAGGAACATGGCGAGGCGGTTCTAAGCGCAGCCTTTGCCCATGGCGACCTAACCGACCAGTCGATCCTGTGCGTGAACGACCGCGTGGCCATCGGCGCGATTCGCGCGGCGGCCCGCCACGGGCTCGCACCGGGGCGTTCGGCGGCGGGGGGCTTGCGCATTGCAGGTCACGATGACTACCCGCTGTGCCCGTTCCTGAACCCCGCGCTGACCACCGTGGCGCAGAACACCGATGCCATCGGCAAGAAGGCTGTCTCGCGGCTGCTTCAGATAATTCACAAGGAAAGTGAACATGATACGCCCGAGATCACCCTTTTTGACGGGGCGTTAAAATTGCGCGAGTCCGCCTGACGCCCATTTTTTCCGCAGTGCAGCATTCAACTGCCCGTTAAAATAGCTTGACTTGAAATCGACGCGCCGCCTAAGTTTACGTGTGTAAAAATGGGAGGACACGAAATGTCTATCAAGCAAACTCTGCTGACCACAGCGGTCGGTCTGGGTCTTTCCGCAGGCATCGCTGCCGCGGATGGCCATTCGAAAACGCTGACGATCGCGACCGTGAACAACGGCGACATGATCCGTATGCAGGGCTACACCGACAAATTCACCGAAGAATCCGGCATCAATGTCGAATGGGTGACACTGGAAGAAAACGTGCTGCGCCAGCGTGTGACCACGGACATCACCACCAAAGGTGGCCAGTTCGACATCATGACAATCGGTATGTACGAAACACCGATCTGGGGTGCCAACGGATGGCTGGTCCCGCTGGACGACCTGTCCGACGAATACAACGCCGATGACATCCTGCCCGCGATGGCAGGCGGCCTGAGCCACGACGGCACGCTCTATGCGGCACCGTTCTACGGCGAAAGCTCGATGATCATGTACCGCACCGACCTGATGGAAAAAGCGGGTCTGGAAATGCCGGAAGCGCCCACATGGGAATTCATCGCCGAAGCTGCGGCTGCGATGACCGACCGTGACGCCGACATCAACGGCATCTGCCTGCGCGGCAAAGCCGGTTGGGGCGAAGGTGGTGCATTCATCACCGCGATGTCCAACTCGTTCGGCGCACGCTGGTTCGACATGGACTGGAACGCCCAGTTCGACACAGAAGAGTGGGCTAACACCCTGAACTTCTACAAGAACATGATGGACGCATCCGGCCCTGCCGGTTACGCGACAAACGGCTTCAACGAGAACCTGAACCTGTTCAACCAAGGCAAATGCGGCATGTGGATCGACGCCACTGTTGCGGCATCCTTTGTGACCGGCGACGACTCGACCGTTGCTGACAGCGTTGGTTTCGCTCTGGCACCAGACACAGGCATGGGCAAACGCTCCAACTGGCTGTGGGCATGGGCACTGGCGATCCCCGCCGGCACCCAGCAAGAAGCCGAAGCCAAGCAGTTCATCGAATGGGCGACAGGCACCGACTACATCGAAATGGTTGCCGCAAACGAAGGTTGGGCGAACGTCCCTCCGGGTGCGCGTACATCGCTCTACGAGAACCCAGAGTACCAGAAAGTGCCGTTCGCACAGATGACGCTGGATTCGATCCTGTCGGCTGATCCGAACAACTCGACCGTTAAAGAAAGCCCCTATGTTGGCGTCCAGTTCGCCGCGATCCCCGAATTTGCCGGTATCGCGACCGAAGTGAGCCAAGAGTTCTCGGCGGCCTATGCCGGTCAGCAGACCATCGAAGAAGCGCTGGAAAAGGCACAAGCCCTGACCAACGAAGCTATGGAAGCAGCTGGCTACCGCTAAGCCGCCCTTCCCCCCTATCGGAGGGCGGCGCGTTCGCCCTCCGGTTCTGATAAACTGACACCAAACATTCAACTGACGTCCATAGCAGGGGCAATTGCCGCCCCCTGTGCACGGAGGAGACGTATCCAATGGCCACCAAAGCTTCCCGATCCGCCGCCAGACTGATGATGGCGCCCGCAGTGGTCCTGCTCTTGGGCTGGATGCTGGTCCCTCTCACCATGACATTGTGGTTCTCGTTCCGCACCTATCTGCCGCTGCGTGGCGGTGATCAGGGCTGGACCGGATTTGACAACTATGTCCGGTTCGTTACCTCCAGTTCCTTCTGGCCCGCCATTTCCACAACGCTGATCATCCTTATCGGCGTATTGGTCATCACGATTGTCCTCGGTGTGCTGCTCGCGATCCTGCTGGATCAGCCGATGTGGGGACAGGGGGTCGTGCGGATCCTTGTAATCGCGCCCTTCTTTGTAATGCCGACCGTTTCCGCACTTGTGTGGAAGAATATCTTTATGGATCCGACCAACGGGTTGTTTGCCCACCTGTGGCGCCTGTTCGGAGCCGAGCCGGTAAGCTGGCTGTCGGATGCCGCCACCCCGTCGATCATCCTGATCGTTTCTTGGCAGTGGTTACCCTTTGCCACACTCATCCTGCTGACCGCGATCCAGTCGCTGGACGGCGAACAGCTTGAGGCCGCAGAGATGGATGGCGCATCGCCACTGGCACGTTTTGCCTTCATCACCCTGCCCCACCTGTCGCGCGCCATCACCATTGTGGTGCTGATCCAGACGATCTTTCTGCTGGCAATCTTTGCGGAAATCTTTGTGACCACCGGCGGCGCGTTCGGCACCCGTACCCTGTCTTACCTTATCTTCCAGCGCGTGCTGGAAAGCCAGAACATCGGGCTGGGGTCTGCGGGCGGCGTCTATGCCATCATCCTTGCCAATATCGTTGCCATCTTCCTGATGCGCATCGTCGGCAAGAACCTCGACAACTAAGGGAGGACGACACTATGGCACGTGCTGTTACGACAAATCGCAAAGCGATCAACACAACACTCGCATGGGCGATCGGTCTGCTGATCTTTTTCCCGATCCTCTGGACCATCCTGACCAGCTTCAAGACCGAAGCGCAGGCCATCGCGGACCCGCCCTTGTTCCTGTTCTTTGACTGGACCACTGAGAACTACGGCGTCGTGATGGAACGGTCGAACTACGGGCGGTTCCTGTGGAACTCGATCATCATCGCGGGGGGATCGACGATCCTTGGCATCATCATCGCGGTGCCTGCGGCGTGGTCAATGGCTTTTGTGCCGTCGCGCCGGACCAAAGACATCCTGCTGTGGATGCTGTCGACCAAGATGCTGCCTGCGGTGGGGGTTCTCTACCCGATCTACCTGCTGTTCATCAAACTGGGGCTGCTGGACAGCGTTGTCGGTCTGACCATCGTGCTGATGCTGATCAACCTGCCGATCATCGTGTGGATGCTTTATACCTATTTCCGCGAAATTCCGGGCGAGATTCTGGAAGCGGCGCGGATGGACGGTGCGGGCCTGAAGTCAGAGATCCTGTATGTCCTAACGCCCATGGCGGTACCTGGCATTGCATCGACCCTGCTGTTGAACTTCATCCTCGCATGGAACGAGGCGTTCTGGACCCTCAACCTTACAGCGGCCAAGGCGGCACCACTCACGGCCTTTATCGCCAGCTACTCCAGCCCAGAGGGCCTGTTCTACGCCAAGCTTAGCGCGGCATCGACAATGGCCATCGCTCCAATCCTGATCATGGGTTGGTTTTCACAGAAACAACTCGTGCGCGGCCTGACCTTTGGCGCGGTGAAATAAGGAACCTGACAGATGGGACAAATTACCCTCAACCAAGTCGAAAAAAGCTTTGGCGATGTGCAGGTCATCCCGCCATTGGATCTGGAAATCAACGAAGGCGAATTTGTAGTCTTTGTTGGCCCGTCGGGCTGCGGTAAATCCACGCTGCTGCGCCTGATTGCCGGTCTGGAAGACACCACATCGGGCCATATCAGCATCAACGGCAACGACGCCACGCACCTGCCCCCAGCCAAGCGTAGCCTTGCGATGGTGTTCCAGTCCTACGCCCTGTACCCGCATATGACCGTGCGCAAGAACATCGCCTTTCCGATGCGGATGGCAGGCATGGATCAGGCCACACAGGACGCCAAGATCGAAGCGGCGGCCAAGGCGCTGAACCTCACCGACTATCTGGACCGCAAGCCGGGACAGTTGTCCGGTGGCCAGCGTCAGCGTGTGGCCATTGGCCGTGCAATTGTGCGCGAACCTGCCGCCTTCCTGTTTGACGAACCACTGTCGAACCTTGATGCGGCGCTGCGCGTCGGTATGCGGCTTGAGATTATGGAACTGCACAAGAAACTCGCCACCACGATGATCTATGTGACCCACGATCAGGTCGAGGCGATGACCATGGCCGACAAGATTGTCGTGCTACAAGCCGGTGTGATCGAACAGGTGGGAAGCCCGCTCGAACTCTATCACACACCGCGCAACAAGTTCGTCGCCGGTTTCATCGGCTCGCCCAAGATGAACCTGATCGAAGGGCCAGAAGCGGCCAAGCATGACGCGACCACCATCGGCATCCGTCCCGAACATATGGATGTGTCCAAGACTGAAGGCACGTGGAAAGGCGTCGTCGGCGTGGCCGAGCACCTCGGGTCCGACACGTTCATCCACGTTCATGAAACCGGTCTGGCCGACATGATGACCGTGCGGATCACCGGCGATATCGAGGCCAAGCATGGCGACACCATCTACCTCACGCCCAATGCCGACATGATCCACCGCTTTGATGCGCAAGGGCTGCGCATCGCATGAAACGGCTGGACGGCAAATCCGCCCTGATCACAGGGGCCGCGCGCGGTATCGGGCGCGGCTTTGCTGAACGCTATGTGGCCGAAGGGGCGAAGGTGGCGATTGCGGATATCGACTTTGATGCCGCCACGCGCGCTGCGAACGACATCGACGATGCGGCCTATGCGATCGAACTGGACGTGACCAAACAGACCAGCATCGACGCCGCTATCGCCGCCGTGGTGGCGCGGGCGGGCAAGCTCGACATACTGGTCAACAACGCCGCCCTGTTTGACGCTGCCGAAACGGTGGGCATCACACAAGCCAGCTATGACAAGCTTTTCGCGGTCAACGTGTCGGGCACCCTGTTCACGATGCAGGCGGCAGCGGCGCAGATGATCGCCCAAGGCCACGGCGGCAAGATCATCAACATGGCGTCCCAAGCGGGCCGTCGCGGGGAACCGCTGGTGCTGGTCTATTGCGCGACCAAGGCGGCGGTCATTTCGATGACGCAATCGGCGGGGCTGGACCTGATCCGTCACGGCATCAACGTCAACGCCATCGCCCCCGGAGTGGTAGACGGCGCGCATTGGGATCACGTCGATTCCATGTTTGCCAAACTCGAAAACAAGGAACCGGGCCAGAAGAAAGCCGAAGTGGCCGCAGGCGTGCCTGCGGGCCGTTTTGCCCAGCCTGCCGACCTGACTGGTATGGCGGTCTTTCTGGCCTCGAACGAAGCGGATTACATCGTGTCGCAGACGTATAACGTCGATGGCGGCCAATGGATGAGTTGATGGAACTGTCACTGAATACCCTAAGCGCCCTGCCTGACGGCGTTGCCCGCCCCTCTTACGACCGTGCCGCCCTTAGCGCGGGCATCGTGCATATCGGATTGGGCAATTTCCACCGTGGCCATCAGGCGTGGTATCTGCACCGCCTGATGAACATGGGGCTGGCGCATGACTGGGCCATTCTGGGCGCGGGCGTGCGCGCCGGTGATGCGGCACAACGCGAACGGCTGCTGGCGCAGGACTGCCTGACAACGTTGATCGAACTCGACCCGTCGGGCAAATCCGCCGAAGTGACCGGATCCATGATCGGTTTTATTCCGGTGGCCGATGACAACGCACCGCTGATCGACCATATGTCGGAACCCGCGATCCGCATCGTCGCACTGACCGTGACCGAAGGCGGCTATTACGTCGCTGCCGATGGCAGCTTTGATGCGGCGCACCCCGACATTGTCCATGACGCCGCCCATCCCGACACGCCGCGCACCGCTTATGGCGCGATGGTCGCAGCCCTTGCCGCCCGCCGCGCGGCTGGTCTGGGCGCGTTCACCTGCCAAAGCTGTGACAACCTGCAAGGCAATGGTGACATCCTGCGCCAAACGGTGCTGGGACTGGCCGACCTGTCGGATCCCGATCTGGCCGCATGGATCGACGCCAACGCCACGTTCCCCAACTCCATGGTCGACTGCATCGTGCCCGCCACCGGCCCTGCGGAACTGGCGCTCGTCCGTACTTTCGGGATCGAGGATAACGCCCCCGTCACCCACGAGAATTTCCGCCAATGGGTGATCGAGGACAAATTCTGCGCAGGCCGCCCCGATTGGGACAAGGTTGGCGCGACCTTCACCGATGACGTGCACACGTTCGAGGCGATGAAGCTGCGCCTGCTGAACGCGGGCCACCAGATCATCGCGACCCCGGGCGAGTTGCTGTCCGTGGACACCATCGCAGGCACCATGGCGCACCCGCTGATCCGCGATCTGTTCCGCAAGATCGAACTGACCGAGATCGTGCCCCACGTCGCCCCCGTTCCGGGAATGGAGCCGACAGCCTATGTCGACCTGATCACCGACCGCTTTGCCAATCCCGAAATCCGCGACACCACGCGGCGGGTGGCCTTTGACGGCTCCTCGCGCCACGCGGGGTTCCTGCACCCCGTCCTGCGCGACGCGCTAGCGGCAGATTCGGCAATGGACGGCCTTGCCCTGATCGAGGCGCTGTGGGCGCGCATGTGCGCAGGCACCCGAGAAGACGGCAGCACCATCAACCCCAACGACCCCCATTGGGACCGGCTGCAAGGCAGCGCGCTGACCGCGAAATCGTCGCCGCAGGCATGGATCGACCAGACGCAGTTCTACGGCGACCTTGGCAAGAACGCGCGCTTTGCACAGCGCTTTGCCTACTGGCTGGACCTTGTCTGGCGCGACGGGACCGAGGCCGCGCTCAAGACCTATCTCGCGCTGTAACCTGACGGCGCGGAAATCCGGCGCGATCCGTCCCTTGCGGCGGGTCCGCCCCCCGTGGCGGGGCAAAAGCCCCTTCCCTTCACAGGACCGCGCCGCTATCTCACTGCGCAACAGATAAAGGGGCACGCGCCATGGCTTTCGAAAAATTCAACGCCGCCGAGGTAGAAGCACGCATCTATGCCGATTGGGAGGCCGCGGGCTGTTTCGCGGCGGGCGCGAACGCGCGCACCGATGCCGCCACCTATTGCGTGATGATCCCCCCGCCCAACGTCACCGGCGTGCTGCACATGGGCCATGCCTTTAACAACACACTTCAGGACATTCTGGTGCGCTGGCACCGGATGCGCGGCTTTGACACGCTGTGGCAACCGGGCACCGACCACGCGGGCATCGCCACGCAGATGGTTGTGGAACGCAAGCTGGCCGAAACCCAGCAACCTACCCGCGTCGAACTGGGACGCGAGAAGTTTCTTGAAAAGGTCTGGGACTGGAAGGCGGAATCCGGCGGCACCATCGTCAGCCAGCTCAAGCGTCTTGGCGCGTCCTGCGACTGGTCGCGCGAGGCGTTCACCATGTCCGGCGCCCCCGGTGCGCCCGAAGGTCAGGATGGCAACTTCCACGATGCCGTCATCAAGGTCTTTATTGAGATGTACAACAAGGGCCTGATCTATCGCGGCAAGCGGTTGGTCAACTGGGACCCGCATTTCGAAACCGCGATCTCGGACCTTGAAGTCGAGAATATCGAAGTCGCAGGCCACATGTGGCACTTCAAATACCCGCTCGCGGGCGGTCAGACATATACCTATGTGGAAAAGGACGAAGACGGTAACGTCACCCTGACCGAGGAACGCGACTATATCTCGATCGCGACCACGCGGCCCGAAACCATGTTGGGCGACGGCGCGGTTGCAGTTCATCCGTCGGATGAGCGTTACGCGCCAATCGTTGGAAAACTCTGCGAAATCCCCGTTGGCCCGAAAGAGCACCGCCGCCTGATCCCGATCATCACGGATGAATATCCCGACCCCGATTTCGGCTCGGGCGCGGTCAAGATCACTGGCGCGCATGACTTCAATGACTATCAGGTGGCCAAGCGCGGCAAGATCCCGATGTACAACCTGATGGATACCAAGGGCGCGATGCGCAGCGACGGCCAGCCCTATGCGACCGAGGCGGCGATTGCCCAGAAGATCGCCAATGGCGAACAGGAATTCACCGAGGCGATGATCGCCGCCATGAACCTTGTGCCGGACGAATATCGCGGTCTCGACCGTTTCGAGGCGCGCAAGAAAGTCGTGGCCGATGTCACCGCCGAAGGCCTCGCCGTGATGGTCGAGGTCGCGCCCACCGAAGAAGGCGAAGCGCCGCAACTGGTGCCTTTCGTCGAGAACAAGCCGATCATGCAGCCCTTTGGCGACCGCTCCAAAGTGGTGATTGAACCGCTTCTGACGGACCAGTGGTTTGTGGACACAGATAAGATCGTTGGCCCCGCCTTGGATGCGGTGCGCAATGGCGATGTGAAAATCCTGCCCGAGTCGGGCGAGAAAACCTATTTCCACTGGCTGGAAAACATCGAACCTTGGTGCATCTCGCGCCAGCTTTGGTGGGGGCACCAGATCCCCGTCTGGTACGGTCCCAGCGTGACCCATATCGAAAACGACGACGGCACCGCCTCGGACGAATGGGACACCAAGAACCCCGTGCATTTCTGCGCCGCCACCCACGAAGAAGCGCTGGAACTGGCCATCGCCTATTACCAGCCCAGCGGCGCGCGCGGCTTCCTCGTGGATGAAGAGGCCCAGACACCCGAAGAATCCATTAGCCTGAAATATCAGGAAGACGGCCAGCCCGTGCGCCTGTGGCGTGATCCCGATGTGCTCGACACGTGGTTCTCTTCCGGCCTCTGGCCTATCGGCACGCTCGGCTGGCCCGAGGATACGGATGCGCTGAAACGCTATTTCCCGACCTCGGACCTGATCACAGGGCAGGACATCCTGTTCTTCTGGGTGGCGCGGATGATGATGATGCAACTGGCCGTGGTGGACGATATTCCGTTCAACACCGTGTACCTGCACGGGCTGGTGCGCGACGCCAAGGGCAAGAAGATGTCGAAATCCACCGGCAACGTGGTGGACCCGCTGGACCTGATCGACGAATTCGGCGCGGACGCGCTGCGCTTTACCAATGCGGCGATGGCGAGCCTTGGTGGCGCGCTGAAACTCGACACACAGCGGATCGCGGGCTACCGCAACTTCGGCACCAAACTGTGGAACGCGGCCAGCTACGGCGATATGCGCGGCACCTTCGACGTGCCCCATTCCGACGCTGTGCCGGAAACGAAACACCCGCTGAACGCATGGATCAAGGGCGAAGTCGCCAAGACCCGCGAAACCGTGGACGCGGCGCTTGCCGAATACCGGTTCAACGATGCCGCCAGCGCGCTCTATGCGTTCACATGGAACACGTTCTGCGACTGGTATCTGGAATTCACCAAACCGATTTTCGATGACGGCACAGCGGACGAGATCGCGGAGACCAAGGCGACTTATGCTTGGGCGCTGGATCAATGCCTGATCCTGCTGCACCCGATCATGCCCTTCATCACCGAAGAACTCTGGGGCAAGAAAGAGCGCCCGAAAAAGCTGATCCACACCGACTGGCCCACCTATGGCAGCGACCTTGTGGACAGCGCGGCAGACCGCGAGTTGAACTGGGTGATCCGCCTAATCGAATCCATCCGCTCGGCCCGTGCGCAGATGCATGTGCCCGCCGGTGCCTATGTGCCGCTGGTGGTCAAAGGGTTCGAAGACGACGCCAAAGCCGCCTATGGGCGCAACGAAGCGCTCATCAAACGCTTTGCCCGCCTCGAAAACCTCAGCGAAGTCGACGACTTCCCCAAAGGCACAGTCGCCCTTGCGGTGACCGGCGGCACCTTCGGCCTGCCCTTGGCGGATGTGATCGATGTGGCCGAGGAAATCGCGCGTCTGGAAAAAACCCTCGGCAAACTCGCCAAGGAACTGGGCGGGCTGCGCGGGCGGCTCAAGAACCCCAAATTCGCACAAAGCGCGCCACCAGAAGTGGTCGAAGAAACCCGCGCCAACCTCGCCTTGCGCGAAGAGGAAGACGCCAAACTGAACGAGGCCCTCACCCGCCTCAAGGAACTCGGCTAACCCTTCTCTGTTCTGAAAAAATCCCGGGGGTGGCCGCAGGCCAGGGGGCAGAGCCCCCTTCCCTCATAAAAAAGCGCGTCAGCGCCCCCGACGATCACAAGGGGGCGCTGTCCGAAAATGCTCCACCCACCCCAAAACGCATGCCTATTTGAACACAGGATCGCGCTTCTGGAAGGTGGCGGCGACCACCTCCATCTGGTCCGGCTTGCCGATCAATCCGGCTTGAAGGCGGCTTTCTTCCAGCAATACATCGTCGGCGCTATGGCTCTCGGCATAGGCGATCAGCGCCTTCGCGGCCCGCAAGCCAGAGGGCGACTTTTTCGCCAGCACCGCGGCCAGCGCCATGGCCGCCGCCAGCGGGTCGTGGGCCAGTTCAGTGACTATCCCCCAGCCCTCGGCCTGCGCGGCCCCGACCGGCTCGGCCGTATAGGTCAGGCGGCGCAGCACATCCCCGCGCACAAGGCGCGGCAGCAAGACCATGCCCCCCATGTCCGGCACGATGCCCCATTTCATCTCCATCACCGCAAACTTGGCGTCCGGCGACGCAATGCGGATGTCAGCGCCGAGGGCCAGTTGAAGCCCCGCGCCGAAACACACGCCATGCACCGCCGCGATGACCGGCATCGGGCAACGGGTCCAGACCATCGCGACCTCTTGCCACTGGTTGGTGGTGCCCGCGCCATGGGTGCGCGGCATCAGCAGATCGTTGGGATCTTTGCCCACCATCGCGCCAAGGCTGGTGATGTCGATACCGGCGCAGAACCCCTTGCCCTCGCCCGAGATCACGCAGACCCGCGCATCGCTTGCCGCCACTTCATTGCCCGCAGCGATCACCGCGTCGATCATCGCCTGATCGACCGCGTTCATCTTGTCGGGCCGAGTCAGGCGGACATGGGCGATGTGATTTTCATAGGTCACGGACACGCGGGCGGGATCGGTCATGGCTCTCTCTTTCCTCTGTTTGCAGAAGTCAGAGCGTATTGTGCCGCCCGCGGCCAGCAAAACCTTGCGGCATTTCGGGGATCAGGGAACGACCCGTTCCACCGCGCGCATCATGCCGAGCCCCTTGTCGTAGACCAGCGTCAGGATGCGACGGCCCGAACTGCTGCGCACTGCCAGTGTCGGTACACTGCGCACAGTGACAGCTGCAGCCGCCGTTGCAAGGAACCCGCGACGCGTCATCTTGGCCATTTCCAACCCTCCAGTTGCGAACCGTTCTCAATATAGGGGACACGGGGGTCGCATGCAAATCCTTGCCGTTTGCCTGCGTGCGGAGTACGTCAGCGCCATGACAAATCTTCGCCTGACCCCGCTTGCCGCCTCGCTGCCCTCCACCGTGCCATTTGTCGGCCCCGAGACGCAGGAACGCAGCCGTGGCGCGCCGTTCGTGGCGCGGCTTGGCGCGAATGAAAGCGGCTTTGGCCCCAGCCCGCTGGCGATCAAGGCGATGGCCGAGGCGGATATCTGGAACTACGGCGATCCCGAAAGTTTCGATCTGCGTGCCGCCCTTGCTGCGCATCACGGCATCACGCCGCAGAACATCATCGTGGGCGAAGGCATCGATGGGCTCTTGGGCTATCTCGTGCGGCTGTTCGTAGGCGCAGGCGATGCGGTGGTCACGTCCGACGGGGCCTATCCCACGTTCAACTACCACGTGGCGGGCTTTGGCGGCACCTTGCACAAAGTGCCCTATAGCGGTGATCACGAAGACCCCCGCGCCCTGTTCAAAAGGGCCGCCGAGGTGGATGCCAAACTGGTCTATCTGGCCAATCCCGACAACCCGATGGGCACATGGCATGACGGCGCGCATCTGCTCGCCGTACTCGACGACCTGCCCAACGGCACGCTGCTGGTTCTGGACGAGGCCTATATCGACTGCGCGCCCCATGGCACCGCACCGGACATTCCGGCAGACGATCCCCGCGTGATCCGCATGCGCACATTTTCCAAGGCCTACGGCATGGCGGGTGCGCGGGTCGGATATGGCATCGGCGCGGCCCCGCTGATCGACGCGTTCAACAAGGTGCGCAACCATTTCGGTCTGAACCGCGCCGCACAGGCCGGTGCGCTGGCCGCTTTGGTTGATCAGGCCTATCTGGCGCAGGTATTGGGCAAGATCGGCGACGCCCGCGACCGCATCGCCGCCATCGCGCAGGAAAACGGTCTGGTCCCCCTGCCCTCGGCCACCAATTTCGTGACCATTGATTGCGGGCGGGATGGAGCTTTTGCCAAGGCAGTTCTGGGCGGGCTGATTGCGCAGGGCATTTTTGTGCGCATGCCCTTTGTTGCCCCCCAAGACCGCTGCATCCGTGTCAGTTGCGGTACGGGCAAAGAGCTTGATGCCTTCGCCGCCGCCCTTCCGGATGCGATCAAGGATGCGCAAGCCGGCTGACAGACGCAAATCGCGCGCTATACTTCACGGCAGTCTGTTCGTCTTTCGCGAGCCTGCCATGATCAACAAACCTGTGGGCCGTGCGCCCAACTATACCACCGCCTGCATCGCCATGTTCGGGGTCAACATCACGTGGGTGTTGGTCGTAATCTGGGCGATCTGGGGGCTGGTGGCGGCCGTTCTGCTGGGCCTAGGCGTCAACCACCTGATTGCACGCGGCAAGGTCTGGGCCGAAGCGCGGCGCGCGGCAGCGATCCGGCGTGGAAAGAATTGGTAAGGGCATCGGGGGCCAGCCCCCGTCCCTTCGGGACTCCCCCGAGATTTTTTTGGAACAGAGAAGAAGGGACGCAGCGCCTAGCCTGCGGCGATGGTACGGGCGGCAGCGTCAAGCGCCCCTGATCCGTGCGGGATGTCCAGTGCGGTCAAGCCCGTCTGGATGCCGCCGAGCATGCCCATCACCATCTGGCCGTTCACATGACCCATATGCCCCAACCGGAAGAAGCCGTGCCATGCAGGATCACCGGGATCGGCCATGCCGAGGCCAATGCCGAGCGTGAGGCCGAGATTGTGATCCACCCAGTCCCTGAGCGCCGTGCCATGAGGCGTGCCGATGCGCAGCGCTGTGACGGCAGTGCTGCGGTGGGCGGGGTCGGCGACGTTCAGCTCGAGCGGGCCCTCGCGGCCCCATTCGGTGCAGGCGGCCCAGATGGCGCGGGCCAGAAGGGCGTGACGTTTCCACACCGCTTCGATCCCTTCACCGTGCAGAATATCCAGCGCGGCACGCAGCCCGTAAAGGTGGTGCGTCGGCGCGGTCCCGTTCCAGTACATATAGAATTCCTGCGGATTGGCGCGCGGTGTCCAGTCCCAATAGCGGCTGACGCGGGGCATCTTGGCGCGCACTGCCGCGGCCTTGTCGTTAAAGAAGACAAAGCACATGCCGGGTGGCACCATCAGCCCCTTCTGACAGCCTGCGACCATCACATCGACACCCCATGCGTCCATCTCGAACACGTCACAGCCAAGCGAGGCGATACAGTCCGCCATCAGCAAGGCGGGGTGCCCTGCGGCATCGAGCGTGGCGCGCAGGGCGGCGATGTCGTTGCGAATCGACGAAGACGTATCGACATGCACGGCGAGCACGGCCTTGATCTTGTGGCCTTTGTCGGCGCGCAGGGTTTCCGCGATGCGGTCCATGTCCATGGGCGTGCGCTTGCCAAAGTCCAGCACCTCGACCTCGGCCCCGAGGCCGGTTGCCACATCGCCCCAGCCATGGCCAAAGCGGCCCGTTGCAGGGACCAGCACCGTGTCGCCCGGGGCGACGGTGTTGGCCAATGCGGCCTCCCACGCGGCGTG
The DNA here is from genome assembly GCF_059882455.1 of Tateyamaria sp. 7Alg 36. NCBI lineage: Bacteria > Pseudomonadati > Pseudomonadota > Alphaproteobacteria > Rhodobacterales > Roseobacteraceae > Tateyamaria > Tateyamaria sp. 7Alg 36. The sequence goes on from NZ_CM187613.1 coordinate 1,171,998, forward strand.
GCCGTTGCCGATATACATGGCCACATATCCGTCAGTGCGGGCCACTTTCTTGAGGTCGGGCACAAGGCTTGCCGCGATATCGACAATCTCGCCTGCATAGATATTGGGCGCGGGACGGTGCATGGCGTTCAGCACAGCGTCGGGCATCACCGAGGGACCGGGGATGGCAAGGTAGTCGCGGCCAAAACTGGCGATGGGGGGCTTGGGCATAACGCTCTCCGCTGCGGGGATTTCACCGCGACCCTAGCGGGCTGCGGCGCGGCGTCAATTGCCTACGACGCTTGCCGAAACCGCGCGCGCAGGCTACACCACCCATCTAGGTAAACCATCGGAGCGCGACCCCCACGGTCGCTTGATTGCCACGCGTGACCTCTTCCCCTTCTCCTGACACACCCAATGCCCCGTCCGGCCCTTTGCTGCGCTGGCTGTGGCACGCTTATCTGAAAAAGCACACCGTTATCATGGCGGTGGCCGTGTTCTTTATGCTGGTCGAAGGATCGATGCTGGGCGCGCTCAGCTATCTGATGCAGCCGATGTTCGACGATGTGTTTGTCGAGGGCAATGGCGGCATGCTGATCTGGGTCGGCCTGTTTGTGGTGCTGTTGTTTGTGGTGCGCGCGTCCTCCTCGGTGGTGCAAAAGCTGCTGCTGACGCGTGTCGCGCTCAAGACCAGTGCGGCGCTGCGCATGGATCTGCTGGACCGGATCATGTTGCAAGACGGGGCCTTTCATCAGGTGCACCCGCCCGGTTTCCTGATCCAGCGGGTGCAGAACGATGTGGGCGCGGTGGGCGATGTCTGGCGTGCGATCATCACTGGCGCGGGGCGTGACCTTTTGGGGCTGATTGTCCTGCTGGGCGTTGCGATCAGTGTCGATCCGGTCTGGGCGCTGATGGCTTGTATCGGCATTCCGGTGCTGGTTCTTCCTGCAGCGACTGCGCAGTCCTATGTACGTCGCCAAGCGCGCAAATCCCGCGATCTGGGCGCGAACCTGTCCACCCGTCTGGACGAGGTGTTCCACGGCATCGTGCAGGTCAAGCTGAACGCGCTGGAACGCTATCAGGCGGCGCAGTACCGCACCCTGACCAACCGTTTCGTCAAGACCGAGACCAAGACCGCCTTTGGCAGTGCCGCCATTCCGGCGATGATCGACATCATCTCGGGCGTCGGGTTCATGGCTGTGATCCTTTATGGCGGGTCCGAGATTATTTCCGGTGAAAAGACCATTGGCGAGTTCATGACTTTCTTTACCGCCATGGGATTTGCCTTTGACCCGATGCGACGGCTTGGGGCGATTTCCGGTCTATGGCAGGCCGCGGCGGCGTCGATCGAGCGGATCAAGGAATTGCTGGATGCGCCGATTGCGCTGTCCTCGCCCGCAAAGCCGCTGTCGCCGCCCACGGGCGTGCCTGAGATCGCGCTTGAAAATGTATCCCTGTCCTATGGCGACACGCGGGTGCTCAAGAACCTGTCGTTGATTGCCCGTCCGGGCGAGACGACGGCGCTGGTTGGTGCTTCGGGCGCGGGCAAGTCATCGATTTTCAACCTGCTCACACGGCTTGTGGACCCGCAGGAAGGGTCCGTGCGGATTGGCGGTGTACCGACAACGGACATGGACCTGGACGATCTGCGCAGCCTCTATTCCGTCGTGACCCAAGAGGCGCTGCTGTTTGACGAGACCCTGCGCGAGAACATCCTGCTGGGACGCACCGATGTGCCCGACGACCGCCTGAAGGCGGCCCTTGATGCGGCCCATGTCACCGACTTCCTCGACAAGCTGCCCAACGGGCTTGAGACCCATGTGGGGCCGCGCGGCTCTGCCCTGTCGGGCGGGCAACGCCAGCGCGTGGTCATCGCGCGCGCCTTGCTGCGTGACACGCCTGTGCTGCTGCTGGACGAGGCGACCTCGGCCCTTGATGCGCAATCCGAACAGGTGGTGCAGGACGCGCTGGACCGTCTGTCCTCGGGGCGTACAACGCTGGTCATCGCGCACCGTCTGTCCACCATTCGCGGCGCGGATCGGATCATCGTCATGGACCGCGGCGAGGTCATGGATATGGGCACTCACGAAGAACTGCTTGAGCGCGGTGGCATTTATGCCGATCTGTACCGCCTTCAGTTCAAGGACGGCAAAACCGTGATTGACCGCGACCGCTCGCGCTTCCTGCGCAAGGATGTGCAGGATGAAACCACGGCCAGCCTTGGTTTCCTTGCGCGGATCAGGGCGCGGTTGATGGGCTAGGACGCCCGAAAGCGGCGCCTGCCTAGCGGCGGTACTGGCGGGCCAGAACCTCAGGGTCCACACCTGCGAAATAGCGCGCCAGCGTCCACAGGTTGCGCGCACCGCGGCGCAGCCAGCCACCAGCACGGTATTTCGCGCCACTGGTCACCGCCACCGCATCCAGCGCCACAAGCTGCCCCTTGAGGGCGCGGGCCATGGCCACGTCCTCCATCAACGGAATGTCGGGATAGCCGCCTGCCCTGTCATAGGCCGTGCGCGTCAGTAGCAGCCCTTGATCGCCATAAGGCAGCCCGAACAGCCGCGCGCGCAGGTTGGCCCATGCCGCCACGAACCGCCCGCCCTTGTCGAATTTCAGACGGAAATACCCCGCCTTGCCACTGCGCAAGTGCCCGCCCACGGCTTGGGTCCATCCGGGTTGCAGCACCGTGTCCGCGTGCAGCACCAGAAACCACGCGCCCCGCGCCGCGGCGCAGCCTGCGCGTAACTGCCCGCCACGGCTGGGCAGTACGGTCAGGATGTTGGCCCCCCACGCATCGGCAATGGCGCGTGTCTCGTCCTGCGATCCGCCATCAGCGACCACCAGTTCGGTGATCAATCCGGCCTCCAGCCCCTCCATCAACGCAGAGAGGCAATCGGGCAGCACATGCTGCGCGTTCAGGGTCGGGATGATGACAGAGAGTGGTGCAGGCACGCGCGCCCCCTTTTTCCGGTGCAGCAGACTGTTATATGACCTGAGAAGATTGAAAAAGGAACGTCACATGTCGCAGCGTCATATTTTCCGACTGACAGGGGCCGACACACGCAGCTTCCTGCAGGGGTTGGTCACCAATAATGTCGACCGGATCGACGCGGGCGTTGTCTATGCCGCGCTGTTGACACCGCAGGGCAAGTATATGGCGGATTTCTTTCTGTCGGCTGCGGGGGATGATGTGTTGCTGGATGCGGATGCAGAACAGGCCGAAATGCTGCGCGCCCGCCTTGGCATGTACAAGCTACGGGCCGATGTAGCGATTGCCGATGCGGACTTGTTCGTGCATCGCGGGGTTGGCGACATACCGCCAGACGGCTTTGCGGACCCGCGCCACGACGCCATGGGTTGGCGCGCCTATCGGGACACGCCGCAGACGGACGACACCACCGACTGGACCGCGCTGCGCGTGGCCCACGTGATCCCCGAAACGGGGATCGAGCTGACCCCAGACACGTTCATCCTTGAGGCGGGCTTCGAGGCGCTGCATGGCGTGGATTTCAAGAAAGGCTGTTATGTCGGGCAGGAAGTGACTGCACGGATGAAGCACAAGACCACCCTGCGCAAAGGACTGGTGCAGGTGGCAGTCACGGGCGCTGCCGACACTGGCACGCCCATCACCGCCGACGGCAAGGCGGCTGGCACGCTGCTAAGCCGTGCGGGCGACCTCGCCATCGCCTATCTGCGCTTTGACCGCGCCACGGGGCCGATGCAGGCAGGCGATGCGACTGTCACGTGGGCCGGTGCCACCGCCCCCAGCGACGCCTGAACCCACACGCAAAAACGGCGCCGGACCGAAATCCGACGCCGCTTCAATTGCCCGAGGGAGGGCAAGTGTTTCTTCGCTGTGCCGCTTAGGCGCGCTCGGAATATTCCATGGTCTCGGTGTTCACAACAATTTCTTCGTCCTGACCGACGAAAGGTGGCACCATGACCTTGATCCCGTTGTCCAGAACCGCAGGCTTGAACGAGTTCGCAGCCGTCTGGCCTTTGACGACAGGCTCTGTCTCGACGATCTTGCACACGACTTTCTGTGGCAGGGTCGCGTTCAACGCCTCTGTGTCATTGAATTCGACAACGATGGTCATGCCGTCCTGGAGGAAGGGGCGGCGTTCGCCCAGGATTTCCGCTGGCAGTTCGATCTGTTCGTAGGTGTCGGTGTCCATGAACACCAGCATCCCGTCGTTTTCATACAGGAACTGCTGGTCTTTCTGCTCAAGACGCACCTTTTCCACCTTGTCGGCGCTGCGGAAGCGTTCGTTGAGTTTCGACCCGTTGCGCAGGTTGCGCATCTCGACCTGAGCAAAGGCACCGCCCTTGCCAGGCTTGACGTGGTCGACCTTGACCGCGGCCCAGAGGCCTCCGTTATGTTCCAGCACGTTTCCGGGCCGAATCTCGTTTCCGTTAATTTTGGGCATGTGGCAAAACCGTGGCAAAAGGTTGATGATAAGATGTCGCAGCCTATATCTGGCGTATGGGACGCATGCAAGACAACCAAATCGAGTGCTGCAACCGCAGAGAGCCATGCAGCAGACGCATACGTGCCATGCAAATCCGCTGTATCCGAATCGAACCGGATAGTTCATAAGCAGCCTCACGCCGAAAAAGACAAGAGCAATAAGAAAAGAAAGGACGACGAATGAAAGACTTCGTTGACGGCACAGCCTTCAATAACGAACAAGGCAATCGTGCGCGTAAATTGTTTGCAGCTGTCGTATTGGCTGCGCTTGATGATGCCATCGCTGATGACAAGAAATATGGCAATGGTCCTGAGCAAATCGCCCGCTGGGCACGGTCGCGTGATGGTCGCGAAGTGTTGAGCTGTGCGGGTATCGACCCGAACGAACGGGTTGTCCAAGGTTTGATGGACTTTGTTGGCAAAGGTGTGCGCACCTCGGTCGCGCTGAGCCGCGAAGAATCCGAGCGTCGTAATGCTGCGCAACAGGCAGAAGCCGCCTAATCTCTTTCTAAACTGCTGCTAAGGAAAACGCGCCCCTCTGCCGGGCGCGTTTTCTTTTGCCCGACCGTATTTTGGGTGCGTGACCATTTTTTAGGCAGGCAACGCGATATGCCGCGCGCAGGCCCGCCCGACGCCCCTGCCCTGCAACTCAGGCCAGATCACATACGTAGAGATACCCGTAAAAGCAGAAAGGCCGCCCACTGGGCGGCCTCTGTTTCCTGCTGGGTATGCAGGACCAAATTGGAGCGGGCGAGGCGATTCGAACGCCCGACCCTAACCTTGGCAAGGTTATGCTCTACCCCTGAGCTACGCCCGCTTCCTTTGGTGAGGCGTGGAATACTTTTACCTGCCGCGCGCTGCAAGAGCAAAATCGCCCCTTTCGCAAAAAAATTGAAACTTCTTTTTTCATGCCCGCGGCAGGGGCCGAATACAGGCGCAAACAAAGGGTTTTGCGCCGTCCGGCCAGCCATCAAACGCTCAGGACAGCGCCCCCACCAGCAGGATGAACCCCGACAGCACGAACATAGCCAGCGTGGCTACCATCCCCGCCACGCGCAGTTGGAGAATCTGCGGATAGCGCGAAAACCCGATAGCATGGGCGATCCGCCCCGACAGCAACAACAGACCCAGCACATGCACCCAGCCAAGGCCCGCCTGCTGTTCCACCAGCAACAGCAGCAACAGCCCGAACGGTGCATATTCGGCGCAGTTGGCATGGGCGCGCATGCGCTTGAGCAGTGCCGCATCCCCCTGATCGCCCAGACCGATCCGGTTGGCCCGCCGGTAGATGATCACCCGCGCACTAAGCGTCAGGAACAGGATGACCAGACAGACGGCATAAATCGACGTAACCTCGGTACTCATGGCGATATCCTTTGCGACATTTTGCAACTGGGACAACGCTAGCGAGGGTTGTATCGCAATGGCAACCCGATCCTCGACAAATCACCGCCGCTGGATCAGATCCCAGCGATTGCCGAACAGGTCGCGGAACACGGCGACTGTGCCGTAAGGCTCGAAGCGTGGGGTTTCCTCAAAGGTGACACCGGCGGCGGTGAGCTGCGCATGATCGCGTTCAAAGTCGTCGGTTTCCAAAAACAGCCAGACGCGCCCTGCCCCTTGATCCCCGATTGCGCGGGTCTGCGCGTCGCCTTCTGCGCGGGCCAGCACAAAGGACGGACCGCCGCCCTCGGGTCGCACCTCGACCCAGCGTTTGCGGCCCTGATCCACATCGGCAACCAGTTCGAACCCCATCTGCCCGCAGTAAAATGCGATGGCAGCGTCATAATCCGGCACGATGAGAGAGACAGAGGCAAGTTTCATGCCCCCAGTCTTGGTCATGCGCCGCACCATGTGCAAGCGCTTAGCGCACCTGCGCCCGCACCGCCCCCGCCAGTACGATAATCAAGGCCGCGAGCACTGCCAGAACAGCAAAGCCCGTGCGCAGCGTCGTGGCATGGGCAACAAAACCGATCAGCGGCGGCCCCAGCAGCAGCCCGCCATAGCCGAGCGTCGACACCGACGCGATGGCCGTGCCAGGCGGCAGGTGCGGATCGCGCGCCGCACGCGAGAACGCCAGCGGCATGATCACCGCATACCCCACCCCCATCAACGCAAAGCCGGTGAGCGTGATGCCATAGCTGGCCGAGGCCACAGCGCAGAGCGCGCCAAGTGTCGCAATGGCCCCTGCCCCGCGCGCGGTCGGCGTCGGCCCATAAAGCCGCGTCGCCTGATCGCCCAGCAAACGCGTGATGACCATGGCCACCGAAAACACCGAATACCCAAGGGCAGCCCGCGCCGGTGTCACCTGCGCCGTTTCGATCAGCAGAAGTGCGCTCCAGTCCACCATCGCACCCTCGCCCATCGAGGTGCAAAAGGCGATCAACCCCACGGCGACCAGCGGCCCACGTGGCAAGGGGAACAGCGACGTGCCCGACAGGCTCGCCCGGCGCGACGACTGCCAGCGGATGCGCGCAAGCGCCAGCGTCACCACCGCCACCGCAATGCCTGCACCGATGAAGTGCGGCGCGATACCGATGCCCCACTGTTCGGCGGCAAATCCGCTTGCCGCACCCAGCCCCGCGCCAAGGCTGAACATCGCATGAAAGGACGACATGACAGGGCGCGCGATATAGGCCTCGGCCTCGCCCGCCCAAGTGTTCATCGCCACGTCCATCGCGCCATGGGTCGCGCCGAACAGGGCCAACGCAACGGCAAGGGTCGCCACACCCGGTGCAAGCGCCGTCACCGCCAGCGCAGCAGTATAAGCCACCGCGACCGCCAAAGTGATGCGCGCCGCGCCCAGACGGTCCGCAAACCGCCCCGCCAGTGGAAAGGCCGCAATCGCCCCGCCCGCCAGCAACAGCAACAACCAGCCCAGATCCGCCGCATCAAGATCATGGCGCACAGCCATCGCCGGAATGCGGCTGGCCCAAATCCCGTAAAGCGCCCCGTTCAGGATGAACATGGCCGACACCGCAATCCATGCGGCACGTGCTGTGGGCTGGGTCATGGCGCGGTCCACTCAGATGTCAGTGCGGCAACACTCATCCAGTGGGGTATCCGTGGCAAGAGCCAAATGCCGCGCTCTGCCTGTACCGCGGCGAGGGCGTGGGCCGGTCAATCTTAGGGGAATTGGCGGCCCATTCTTTTGAAGTAGGCAGCAAGATGTGACCGTGTCACGTCACTTTCATAACATAGTGGCGCATATCCCCCGGGCTTGGACCAAGCACTGCGCTTTCCGCACGAGCGGCCAGCGCGATCACGGTTATAGGGGCACGGACAATTGCCGGGATAAACCGCCAAGCTTTGAGCGATAAGAGCGGACCGGGCGGCTGTAATCTCTTTGTTGGATGGCACAGCCACCGTCCTTACAGGCTTTGGCGCGCTTACAACGACTGCCTTGGGCTGACGCGCCGAAAGATAGTCGCTGGACATCCATCCAGTGATCGACCCGTTGGAAGCCGACCCGCCTACTCTGGTCCAGCCCGCCTGCCTCTCAAAAACAATGAGCTTCGTACCCCGATCAAACGCACCGATGCGATTGTTCGACACGCTTGGACCGGACCGAAGGTTCACGCGGCTACCCGTAACGAACACATATTCCCGCGCTGCGCCGTCAGGAATGTCCACGCCCGTCGTCAACGCCGCGGGTTGAACAAGGTCGTTCATCATCTCCAATTTGTCAGGGTCGTTCGCGAGCCGTGTAACGGATGTCGGTTTTTCAACCGTCATTGGAGCAGAAGTCGGTTGCGATCTAGTTGACGTCTTTACGTCGTCGATAAGGGCGTTGAGGGCAGATACCCCGAACAACCCTAACACTATGATCATTTTGAGCCGCCCCATTGGCCAACCTCCACGCGAAGGTTAACCAATGGTTAACAGTTCTGACAAGCGTTAACGCTTAATCGTCACTCGAACTCGACCAGCAAGTCCTTCGCATCGATCTGGCCACCTGCGGCGACGTGCACGGCTTTGACCACTGCGTCACGCTCGGCGTGGATGCCGGTTTCCATCTTCATCGCTTCTATGGTCAACAGCAGGTCGCCTTCGCTGACTTCCTGACCGACTTGCACGCCGACCGACGCCACGACACCCGGCATTGGTGCGCCGATGTGGTTGGCGTTGCCGACTTCGGCTTTGGGACGCTGGACGGTGCTGGATTTAACCATGCGGTTAGGCACGCGGATCACGCGGGGCTGGCCGTTCAGTTCAAAGAATACCTTCGCCTCACCGTCTTCGTTCGTCTCGCCCACTGCTTGCAGACGGATTTCCAGCGTCTTGCCAGGGTCGATCTCGGCGGCGATCTCCTCGCCGGGCTCCATACCGTAGAAGAACGTCTTGGTCGGCAGCACGCGAACAGGTCCGTAGGTGCGGTGGCGGCCCATGTAGTCAAGGAAGACCTTGGGATACATCAGATAGCCAGACAGATCCTCGTCATCGACATCGTGCCCTTCCAGCTGCGCGCTCAGATCGGCGCGCACGGCGTCGAAATCCACCGCAGGCACATCCGCGCCGGGACGAGTCAGGCTTGGCTTTTCGCCTTTCAGGATTTTCGACTGGATCGCTGTCGGGAAGCCGCCCGGAGGCTGGCCGAGGTTGCCGCGCATCATGTCGACCACGCTGTCGGGGAAGGCAACGTCCTTGGCGGGGTCTTCGACCTCGTCCCGTGTGAGGCCCTGCGACACCATCATCAGCGCCATGTCCCCGACCACTTTGGAAGACGGCGTGACCTTAACGATATCACCGAACATGTCGTTCACATCCGCATAGGTGCGCGCCACTTCGTGCCAGCGTTCTTCAAGGCCAAGGCTGCGGGCCTGCGCCTTGAGGTTGGTGAACTGGCCACCGGGCATTTCGTGCAGGTAGACCTCGGAACTGGGGGCCTGCATGCCGGATTCGAAGGCGGCATAGTGGCCGCGCACCGATTCCCAGTAGTCCGAAATATCGCGCACTGCGTCGATGCTCAGGCCGGTGTCACGGTCGCTGCCTTGCAGCGCCTCGACAACAGATCCCAGTGTGGCTTGGCTGGTGTTGCCCGACAGCGCGTCCATGGCGCAATCGACCGCGTCCACGCCCGCCTCGGCAGCCGCCAGAATGGTGGCACAGGCGATACCGGCGGTGTCGTGGGTGTGGAAGTGGATCGGCAGACCGACCTCTTGCTTGAGCGCCTTGACCAGCACCCGCGCGGCGGCGGGTTTCATCACGCCAGCCATGTCCTTGAGGCCAAGCACATGGGCGCCCGCGTCTTTTAACTGGTTGGCCATATCGACATAGTATTTCAGGTCGTATTTGGCGCGATCAGGGTTCAGGATGTCCCCTGTATAACAAATCGTGCCTTCGCAGATTTTGTCATTCTCGATCACCGCGTCCATCGCGACGCGCATGTTCTCCACCCAGTTGAGACTGTCGAACACGCGGAACACATCGACGCCCGTGTTGGCGGCAACACGTACAAATTCCTGCACCACGTTGTCGGGATAGTTGGTGTAGCCGACCCCGTTGGCACCGCGCAGCAACATCTGTGTCATCAGGTTGGGCATGCGTTCGCGCAGATCGCGCAGGCGCTGCCATGGGCATTCCTGCAAGAAACGGTAGGCCACATCGAACGTCGCCCCGCCCCAGCATTCGACCGAGAACAGTTGCGGCAGGTTGGCGGCATAGGCGGGTGCAACCTTGATCATGTCATGGCTGCGCATCCGCGTGGCCAGCAGCGACTGGTGCCCGTCGCGCATGGTGGTGTCGGTGATCAGCAGTTGTTGTTGCGCCTTCATCCAATCGGCCACGGCCTGCGGGCCCTTTTGTTCCAGCAGGTTACGCGTGCCCATTGTGTGGGCCGGATCGGCCTGCAGAACCGGCGGCTTGGGCTGTTTCAGATCGGCGCGCGGGCGCGGACGGTCCTTGACCTCGGGGTGCCCGTTCACGGTGATGTCCGCGATATAGGTCAGCACCTTGGTGCCACGGTCGCGACGCTTTTTGAACTGGAACAGGTCCGGCGTCTCGTCGATGAACTTGGTGTGGTAGGTGTTGTCGAGGAATGTGGGGTGTTTCAGCAAGTTCTCGACAAAGGCGATGTTGGTGGACACGCCGCGGATACGGAATTCACGCAGGGCGCGGTCCATACGGGCGATCGCCATTTCCGGTGTCGGTGCCTTGGCCGTCACTTTGGTCAGCAAGCTGTCGTAGTAGCGCGTGATCACCCCGCCCGCATAAGCCGTGCCGCCATCAAGGCGGATGCCCATGCCGGTCGCCTCGCGATAGGCAGTAATGCGGCCATAGTCGGGGATGAAGTTGTTTTGCGGATCTTCTGTGGTGATCCGTGTTTGCAGTGCGTGGCCAGTCAGCACAACATCGTCTTGCAACGGCTTGCCAGTGGCCTCGGCGATGGTCTTGCCTTCGGCAATCAGTATCTGGGCCTGTACGATGTCGATGCCGGTGACTTCCTCGGTCACGGTGTGTTCGACCTGCACGCGGGGGTTCACCTCGATGAAGTAGAACTTGCCGTCGTCCATATCCATCAGGAACTCGACGGTGCCCGCACATTCGTAATTCACGTGTTTACAGATTTTATAGCCAAGCTCGCAAATCTCGGCGCGCTGTTCTTCGGACAGGTAAGGCGCGGGGGCGCGCTCAACCACTTTCTGGTTGCGGCGCTGCACCGAACAGTCGCGTTCGAACAGGTGGTACATGCCGCCATGTTTGTCGCCCAGAATCTGCACTTCGACATGGCGCGCTTTGAGGATCATCTTTTCCAGATAACCCTCGCCGTTGCCAAAGGCCGCTTCGGCCTCGCGCCGCCCTTCAAGGACTTTCTCCTCGACCTCGGATTCGGACATGATGGGGCGCATACCGCGCCCGCCGCCGCCCCATGACGCCTTGAGCATCAACGGATAGCCGACCTCATTCGCCTCGGCCTTGATCGCCTTCATGTCGTCGCCGAGCACTTCGGTGGCCGGAATGACAGGCACGCCTGCCTCAATCGCGACGCGGCGCGCGCTGGCCTTGTCGCCGAGGGCGCGCATGGTTTCGGCGCGCGGGCCGATAAAGGTGATCCCGTTCTTTTCGCACGCATCTACAAAATCGGGGTTTTCCGACAGCAGACCGTAACCAGGGTGGATCGCATCCGCACCGCTTTCGCGGGCGACACGGATCATTTCGTCGATGGACAGATAGGCCGCAACCGGTCCCAGCCCTTCGCCAATGCGATATGCCTCATCCGCCTTAAAGCGGTGCAGGCCCAGCTTGTCCTCCTCGGCGAAAACGGCGACCGTTTTCTTGCCCATCTCGTTGGCGGCGCGCATGATGCGGATGGCGATTTCGCCACGGTTCGCGATAAGGATTTTCTGGAAATCAGGCATCTGGCGAGGGTTCCCTTCGGGGCAGTATTGTGCAGTTGCAGCAATTGTTAAGACGTTTGTCATGCGCAAACAACCAGTCTTTGACTAGTTTTCAGGCCATTCTGCGCCAAGCGCACAAGCAACAGGCAGTTCAGCCGCGCGCAGCTTTCTCGGCAATGCCGGAGGTGCCTTGGCGGCGGGCCAGTTCGGCCATCACATCGGCCAGATCGACGTCGCGTGCGGCCAGCATGACCAGCAGGTGATAGAGCACGTCCGCCGCCTCGCCCGTCAGGCCGTCGCGGTCGCCCTTGACCGCTTCGATGATGGCCTCGACCGCCTCTTCGCCAAACTTCTCGGCACATTTTTCCGGCCCTTTGGAAAGCAGTTTTGCCGTCCAGCTTGTGTCGGGATCCGCGCCCTTGCGGGCGGTGATGGTGGCGAAAAGATCGTCGAGTGTCATGTCAGGTCAGCCTCATCGGGATACCGGCGGCGGCCATATGCGCCTTGGCCTCGGCAATAGTGAAGTCGCCAAAGTGGAAGATCGATGCCGCGAGCACCGCAGAGGCCCCACCTTCGGTCACACCATCCACCAGATGGTCAAGGGTACCAACGCCGCCCGACGCAATCACGGGGATCGACACCGCGTCCGAAATGGCCCGCGTCAGCGGCAGGTTGAAGCCCGCGCGCGTGCCGTCACGATCCATGGAGGTCAACAGAATCTCGCCCGCGCCTTTTGCGGCGGCGGTGCGCGCAAACTCGACCGCGTCGATGCCCGTCGGCTTGCGCCCACCATGGGTGAAGATTTCCCAGCGTCCGGGTTCGACCGTCTTGGCGTCAATGGCACAAACGATGCACTGACTGCCGAACTGGTCCGCCGCGCGGGCCAGTACATCCGGATCAGCCACAGCGGCCGAGTTGAAGGACACCTTGTCCGCCCCTGCAAGCAGCAAGGCCCGCACATCCGCAACCGTGCGCACGCCCCCGCCCACGGTCAGCGGGATAAAGCACTGTTCCGCCGTGCGGCGCACAAGATCGAACATGGTGCCACGGTTTTCATGCGTGGCGTGAATGTCGAGAAAGCACAGCTCGTCCGCGCCAGCAGCATCATAGGCGCGCGCGGCCTCGACCGGATCGCCGGCGTCGATGAGATCGACAAAGTTCACACCTTTGACGACACGACCGTCGGCGACATCAAGGCAGGGAATGATACGGGTTTTCAACATGCTGTTCTGATAGAGCGGTTTGCGGGGTTAGGAAAGGGGCTCTGCCCCTCGGCCTGCGGCCTCACCCCGGGATTTTTGGGAACAGAGAAGGAGGGGCGGTGGTCACGCAGAGTTTTATGGTGCGGACGTGGGGGATCGTGTCTGATCGACGCGAAACTGGCGGGAGGGGTTCGATGCGGATTTTGATGGTATTCGGCGTGGTAATGGCGCTGGCGGGGGCTGCGGTTGCGGGGGACAACGGGATTGTGCGCAAGGCGGCTGTGGCGAATGTGGATGCAACGGCAGAGGCGCTGGTCACGGCGATAGAAGCGGCAGGATTGACAGTGTTTGCGCGTGTGGATCACGGCGCAGGCGCGGCATCTGTCGGGGAAGATGTGGGGGCGTCGCAACTGGTGATTTTTGGCAGTCCCAAAGTCGGTACGCCAGCGATCAAGGATGATCCGGTGGCGGGGCTGTTTTTGCCGCTGAAAGTACTGGTGTACGAGGATGCGACGGGGGCGACGATGATCGCCTATAAAGACCCCGACGCGATGCTGGCGCGCTTGGGCGGTGTGTCAGCCGACGCGCCCTACCTCAAAACCATGGCGGGCGCGTTGGCGAAGTTTACCGACGGGGCGGCGCAGTAGCGCCTTAGGATTTGAGGGCTTGCAAGGCGGCGGCGAGGTCAATCGCACCGTCATAAAGCGCGCGGCCCGAAATGGCCCCTGCGATCACGCCGGTATCTTTGAGTGCGTTAAGATCAGCCAGCGAGGACACGCCACCCGAAGCGATCACGGGAATGCTGACCGCTTTGGCCAAGGCCTTCGTCGCCTCCACATTGGGGCCACCCATGGCGCCATCGCGGTTGATGTCGGTGTAGATGATGGCGGCTACACCTGCGTCCTCGAAGGATTTCGCCAGATCGGTGCCGTCCACATCCGTCTCTGTCGCCCAACCCTTGGTTGCGACCTTGCCGCCGCGCGCGTCGATGCCCACAGCCACATGGCCGGGGAAGGCGCGGGCCGCTTCGCGCACCAGATCGGGGTTTTCCACAGCGACGGTGCCAAGGATCACCCGCTCCAACCCCTTGTCGAGCCACATCTCGATCGTCGCCATGTCGCGGATGCCGCCGCCCAATTGGGCAGGCACGGGGCAGGCTTTGAGGATCGCCTCAACCGGTGCGGCGTTGACAGGGGTGCCGGCGAACGCGCCGTTGAGGTCCACCAGATGCAACCATTCGCAGCCCGCGTCCACAAAAGCGCGCGCCTGTGCGGCGGGGTCGTCGTTGAATACCGTGGCGCGGTCCATGTCGCCGTGTACCAGGCGCACTGCCTGCCCGTCTTTGAGGTCAATGGCAGGGTATAGGATCATGGGTCGGTCGCCTTTTTCACTGTTCGCGCGCGGTTTGGCACCTTGCGGCTCTTTTTGCAACGCGACCTTGCGTCATTGTTGATTTGATCGCGGCCTATCGCGCACAGTCGTGCCACAGCGGAGGAGAGACAAACATGAAACACCTGATGATTGCAGCGGCCATGGCCGTTCTGGGCGGTGCGGCTTTTGCCGATCCGGTCGAGGGCACGTGGAAGACCGAAGTCGATGATGGCGCTTATGCCCATGTCGCCATGTCCACCTGTGGCGCGAAAATCTGCGGCAAGATCGCCAAGGCGTTCGACGCAAGCGGCCCGATCCAGACCAAGAATGTCGGCAAGCGGCTGGTCTGGGATATGGTTCCGGCAGGCGACGGCACCTATAGCTCTGGCAAGATCTGGCAGCCATCCACGGGCAAAGAGTTCAAGTCCAAGATGCAGTTGAACGGCAACGTTCTGAACGTGTCCGGCTGTGTCGGCCCATTCTGTAAGAAACAGACATGGACGCGCGTGAACTGATCTGCGCGCCCCAGCACAATGATGAAACCCGCGCTGAAAGGCGCGGGTTTTTTTGCATTCTATGGCGGGGTCAGAGCTTGGAAGAGATGATTCCGGTGTTGAACCCGCCCATGCGCAATTCGCCGAACAGGCGCTGGTATTCGATCTTGGGGCAGCGATCCTGAATCACCGTGATCCCGTGGTCGCGGGCCTTTTGCGCGGCGGCGGCGTGAGTGACTCCGATCTGCATCCAGATGGTTTGCAGCTTGGGCAGGACGGCCAGCGCCTCGTCCACGATCTCGGGAACCGCGTCCGAGCGGCGGAAGATGTCGACCATATCCACCGGCGTGGCAAGGTCCGACAGGCTGGCCACCACCGTGTTGCCGAACAGGGTCTGGCCCGCATAGACCGGATTGACTGGATAGATGGTGAACCCCTTGAGCATCAGATAGCGCGCCACGAAATAGCTGGGGCGCACCGGATTGGACGACACACCGACCACCGCCACCGACTTGGTGCGAGCCAGAACCTGTTTCAGATGCGGGTCACTATAGGTTTCTGTCACGGCGTTATCCTTGTTCTAAGGATAGGCTGACAAAAAAACGCCCCGATCGCAAAGCGAAAGGGGCGTAAAGGTATGGAACGAGGGACAGTGAATTTCCACAGGAGTTCCAGGCCTGCGGTTCATGACACGACATAAGACCTCCACGTCGATAAAAAAGAGCATCTCTCAATTCCGTGAATGAATGCTTAAGCGGCATAGGCAAGTTTCCGCACAGCAGGGATGCGCGAAGGTCAGTCAAAGATGTCCTCGATCAACTCGAACGCGTCCTCGAACATGTCCGACCAGCGCGCCAGCCTGCGTTTAAGCTTTTTCGGTTTGCGCTTGGGCGCTTTGACCTTGGGCTGCGGGCGCTGCGCGGTGCGGCGGGGCGTCTTGTCCCCGCCCGCACGCGCGGGAATCATCTTGAGATCGCGTAGCGGCGCACCACAGCTTGAGCAGGACAGCTCGTGGCGGACCGATCCGGTCAGGACCAGTGCCGCCCGCGTGCCGCAATAACAGCAGGTCGCGATTTTCGTCGGTGTAGCGATGGGATGGCCCCCTTATGCATGATCCTTGGATGCATATAGGGCAATCGCCGCCGCATTTGAGACGTTGAGCGATCCGAATCCGGCCGCTGCGTCAATGCGCACCAGCTTGTCGCAGGTTTCCTTGGTTTTCTGCCGCAGGCCCGGCCCTTCTGCACCAAGCACGAGCGCGACGGGGCGGTCTTTTTGACCCGCAAGGGTGGATTCGATGGTGTCTTCGGCCTCTCCATCCAGCCCGAGGACCAGATAGCCCATGCCCTGCAATTCGACGATGGCATCGGCCAGATTGCGCACGCGCACATAAGGTTGCCGTTCCAGCGCGCCCGAGGCGGTTTTGGCCAGCGCACCGGTTTCGGGGGCCGCGTGATGGCGCATGCCGATCACGGCGGACGCGCCCAACACCTCGGCCGAGCGGAGAATCGCGCCGACATTGTGCGGATCGGTAACGCGGTCCAGCAGGATCAGACGCGGATGTTCCGCCCCGATGGCCACATCGGCCAGACTGCCCCATTCCAATGGCTTCACCTCAAGTGCAGCGCCCTGATGGACCGACCCGGGATCAAGGGGGGCCGAGAATTTGCGCGCATCGACCACATCAGGTGTGATTCCCGCCGCCTCAATCGCGTCGGCCAGCTTGGCTTGCGCGTTCAGGGTTACGATAAGCTGCAATTTCTCGCGCTTGGGGTTCATCAGCGCATCGCGCACCGCATGCAGCCCGAACAGCCATACAGTGGTGGCTGCATCCGCTTTTTTCGCCTGCTCTTTCTGGACGACCCATTTGGGTTTTTTCATAGGAACCTCGTCGTGGCCGTATTCATTAGAAACTCGGGCCAATTTCTGCCTTGACCCTTCAAGGGCGTGGCGTTAGTCACGCGCTCACGCCAGATCGGGTCTTATGCCCTAATGGCGCAGTGGGCGACAGGCCGCAAGGTGTGGCAGGGGACTGTAACTCCCTCGCGGAGACGCACGCCTGGTTCGATTCCAGGGTCGCCCACCACTTTTCCTTTATAGAGATAAGTGTTGAGACGCGCACGGGGCACATGCCCCGCACGCGGCGTTTCCTGCGCGGTTTTGGGCCGCTCCCTCCCATCTATCTATATGCCAAAAACACGATGCCGCGACTGCCCGAATTATCGGCGCACGCCCGCCGCCCCTTATCCGACTAAATTTGTCAGGTTGACTTATCCGACTCCTTCACTCAGGAATGGGCCAAGTCAAGCCACCCTGAGTCCAATGAAGGGAAGCCCGACACACCAACCATGTGAGGACTTCCAGATGAACACGCCCAAAATGCCCAAACCCGACCACACGCCGCTGAGCACCGCCCGCACCAAAGGCGAGGATATGGAACTGCTGGCCGCCGCCGCGGAAGCGGGGATTACCAACATCGGCTGGTTTGTTGACGCGCAACTGGACACGACCTCTGACAAAGGACGGACCACCGCATGAGCTTTCACGCCTCCCCCCCCAAGCAATTCCCCGCAACCACCCTGCCCACGTATTCCGCCAAGGATCTGACGCAGGACGGTGACGTCGCCCAGATCGTGCTGGGGGATCAGACCTATACCCTGCGCATCACGCGCGCGGGCAAACTGATCCTGACAAAATGAGCGGCGCGCACACCCACCGCGGCGGTGCGCCCGTCGGTTTTGTTTCGGAACTCGACAAGATCGAAGCCGCATCCGTCATCTATCTGCGCCTGTGGTGCGACGGCCCAGAAAGCCAGTCCGCCGTCTGGAACGATCTGACCAGCAGCCTTGGATCGGATCGCGGACGCCGTGCCATGACCGCGTTCGAGGATCTGTGCGGATTGTGCGCCCGCCACGGACGCCGCCCGCTCATGCGCCATTCGGTCGACTGCAAATGCCTTGGCGCGGACGAATCCTGCTTTGCCAATTTCATCGCCAGCGCCGCCACGGGGAATCGCGAAGATGCGATGATGTTCGCCACCTTGCTGGTGCGCCCCGATATGGCGCCCGTGGTCACAGCCCTTGCCGCCGATTTCGGCCACGCGCTGATGCGTATGAACCTCGCCGCGCCAAAAGATCTGCGCGGCCAGCCCCCGACACCCCATTCCTATCCAACGACGATTCACTAACAGGGACTTATTGATGAAACGCACGTATCTGACTTCGACGGCTTTGCTTCTTGCACTGGCCACGCCTGCTTTTGCTGTTGAACGCGCGGACGTTTTGCAAACCTATGCGGATATTGCCGCTGCGGCCTATGAGGACAGCCTGACCACCGCCAAAACGCTTCAGGCGGCTGTGAACACGCTGGTGTCCGATCCGTCCGCCGAGGCCCTGCAAGCAGCCAAGGCCGCATGGCTGGCCGCGCGCGTGCCCTATCAACAGACCGAGGTGTACCGCTTTGGCAACCCGATCGTGGATGACTGGGAGGGCAAGGTGAATGCGTGGCCGCTGGACGAAGGGCTGATCGACTATGTGGACGCGTCCTATGGCGGGCCGTCGGATGAAAACGCCTTTGCCGCGCTGAATGTGATCGCCAACCCGACCTTCACCCTGTCGGGAACCGAGGTCGATGCCACCACGATCACCCCTGCCCTGTTGGAAGAGACATTGCAGGAAGCCGACGGTGTCGAGGCGAATGTGGCTACGGGCTATCACGCGATTGAATTCCTGCTTTGGGGTCAGGATCTGAACGGCCACGGCACCGGCGCAGGCAACCGTCCGTGGACCGATTATGCCACTGGCGCTGACTGCACCAATGACAACTGCGACCGCCGTGGCGAATACTTGACCGCCGCGACCGACCTACTGGTTTCCGATCTGGAATGGATGGCCGCACAATGGGCCGAGGGCGGCGAAGCGCGCGCAACGGTCACAGAAAATGACGAAGCGGGCCTCAGCGCGATGCTCACCGGCATGGGTTCCCTGTCCTATGGCGAGGTTGCGGGCGAGCGGATGCGCCTTGGCGTGATGCTGAACGACCCCGAAGAGGAACATTCCTGCTTTGCCGACAACACCCACAACGACCACTACTACGATGGTCTGGGCGTGCAGAACGTCTATCTGGGTGAGTATGTGCGCGTGGATGGCACGCTGGTCACAGGCCCGTCGCTGGCCGATCTGGTGGCGCAGACCGATGCCGAACTCGACACCGAAATGCAGAACAAGCTGGGCAACACCGTGATGGCCCTTGGCCGGATCAAGACCGCTGCCGAGGCGGGCTTTGCCTATGACCAGATGCTGGAACGCGGCAACGACGCGGGCGAGGCGCTGGTAATGGGCGGCGTGAACGGGTTCATCGAACAGACACGTTCGATCGAGCGGGTCGTGCGCGCCCTGCAACTGGACCAAATCGCCATCGAAGGCTCCGACAGCCTCGACGATCCGGACGCCGTTTTCCAGTAACCCCACCCAAGGTCTTGTCATCATACCGACGCAAGAAGGATCCATGAGATGATAGTTTGCCACTGTCAGAACATCACCGATCACGACATCAACGCCGCTGTCGACTGGATGCGCGCGTCTGATGACAAGACCATCATCACCCCCGGTAAAATCTACCACGCTTTGGGAAAGGCCGCGGATTGCGGTGGATGTATGCCCCTGTTTCTGGCAACGATGCGGAATAACAGCAATCTTGAAGTGCCCATGCACCTGCGCAACCTTCGGGCCGCAGCGACACAGGAGAATACAAGTGAACGGCGACAAAAAAGTTATTGAGTATCTGAACGGCGCATTGCGCAGTGAATTGACCGCTGTCAGCCAGTACTGGTTGCACTTCCGCCTTCAGGAAGATTGGGGATTGGGCCACATGGCCAAGAAATCCCGCGAGGAAAGCATCGAAGAGATGCACCACGCGGACAAGCTGATCGCCCGTATCCTGCTTCTGGGGGGCCATCCGAACCTGCAAAAGCTCGACCCATTGCGCATCGGCCAGTCGCCAAAAGAAACGCTGGAATGTGATCTGGCCGCCGAACAGGACGCCCAGAAATATTACAAAGAAGCGCGCAAATATTGCGAAGAAGTCGGCGATTACGTGACCAAGAACATCTTCGAAGAATTGCTGACCGACGAAGAAGGTCATATCGACTTTTTGGAAACACAGCTCGACCTTGTGGCCAAACTCGGTGAAGAAAAATATGCGCTCCTCAACGCCTCCAAAATGGATGAAGCCGAATAGCCTGCTGGCAGTTGCGCTTGTCGCCGGCTCGGTTGCGCTGGCGGACACGGATACACCGGCCAAAGCCCCCTTTTGGGGCCTTGGCGACCCCCATCTGAACATAATCACCCGAACCGAAGACGAAGCGGCCCGCATTGCGGACGTGACCGCGCTTGCCACCACATTCGACGCCGCCCAACGGTTCGAGGGCAAGCCCGCAGGGGCTGCCACCGTGCGCGCGCGCACCACGGCAGATGCGTTTTCCCAAGCGTCGGGCAATATCAGTTTTGAGGACGAATTGACCTTCAAGGTCGGCAACGGGCTGTTCCGCAAGCTCTGGGTGTCCTCGCCGGCCTCGACGCTTGCCTCGGACGGGTTGGGGCCGCTGTTCAACGCGCGGTCCTGCCAGCGTTGCCACATCAAGGACGGTCGCGGTCATCCGCCTGAAAACGCTGACGACAACGCCGTGTCGATGTTCTTGCGCGTGTCGATCCCTGCCGACAGTTCCGCACATAGCGACAAGATCGCAGGCTACATCGCCACCCTGCCCGACCCGACCTATGGCACGCAGTTGCAGGACTTTGCCGTGCAGGGGCAGACATCGGAATACAAGCTGGCGATTGCTTACGAGGAAGAGGTCGTGACCTTGGCCGATGGCACGGAGGTGTCCTTGCGCCACCCGACCTATCGTACCGCCAATCTGGGCTATGGCCCGCTGCACCCGCAGGCGATGCTGTCGCCCCGCGTCGCGCCGCAGATGATCGGCCTTGGCCTGCTTGAGGCGGTTCCGGCGGCGGATATCCTTGCACTGGCCGACCCCGACGATCTGGACGAAGACGGTATTTCAGGGCGACCCAATGTGGTCTGGTCGGTCGAATACGAACAGCCCATGCTGGGGCGCTTTGGCCTCAAGGCGGGCGACCCGACGATCAAGGAACAGACCGCCGCGGCCTTTGTGGGCGATATCGGCATTTCCAACCCGCTTTTCACTGCTGGCAGTGGCGAATGCACTGACTTGCAGGCCGATTGCATCGCTGCCTTGCACGGCGACGGAGATGACCGCGTGTTCGAGATCGACGCCGAGGGGCTGGACCTAGTCACCTTTTACAGCCGCAATCTGGGCGTCCCTGCACGGCGTGGCGCGGATGACCCGCAAGTGTTGCGCGGCAAGGAACTGTTCTATCAGACCGGCTGCACGTCCTGCCACCAGCCGAGTTTTGTGACCCACCGACTAGAGGACCAGCCCGAGCAGAGCTTTCAGCTGATCTGGCCCTATACGGACATGCTGTTGCACGACATGGGCGACGGATTGGCAGACAACCGCCCAGAAGCGCGCGCGACGGGGCGGGAATGGCGCACGCCGCCGCTCTGGGGTATCGGCATGACGCAGCAGGTCAGCGGGCACAGCTATTTCCTGCATGACGGGCGCGCGCGGTCCCTGCTTGAGGCCGTGCTGTGGCATGGCGGCGAAGCGCAGGCGCAGCGGGATTCAGTTGTCGCCATGCCCGCCCCCGATCGTGTCGCCCTGATCGCTTTTTTGGAGAGTCTATGAAACCTGTCCTGTTCGCCCTGACGCTTGCCTTTGCCCCCGTGGGGGCTGGTGCAGACGTGATTTCCGACATCGTGGACGGGCATATCCTGCCACGGATCGACGCGCTTGCTAGTGAAACCCAGACCCTGACCGAGGTCGCCGCACAAAATTGCGACCCTGCGTCCGAGGCGCTGCGCACCGCCTATGGCGCGGCCTTTGATGCGTGGATCTCGACCAGCCACTTGCGCTTTGGCCCGACCGAGGTTGATGACCGCGCCTTTGCGCTGGCCTTCTGGCCCGACAGCCGCGGCGCGACGCCCAAGACGCTGAATGCCCTGATTGCCGATCAGGATCCCATTGCCGCCAGCCCCGCCGATTATGCGCAGGTTTCCATCGCCGCGCGCGGGTTCTATGCAATGGAGTTCCTGATCTATGACGACGCGCTCAGCACCGCTGGCGATCCGGCCTATCACTGCCAGTTGCTGCGCACCGTGGGCGCGGACATGGCCCAGACCACGGCGCGCATCCGCGACGACTGGCACGACAGTTACGCCGCGTCCATGCAAGCACCATCGGACACAGGCGTGTACCGGAGCGAGGAAGAAGTCCTGCAAGAGATGCTCAAGGCCGTATCGGCGGGCCTGCAATTCACATCGGACACACGGCTGGGGCGCCCCTTGGGCACCTTTGACCGCCCCCGTCCTGCACGTAGCGAGGCGCGCCGTTCAGGCCGTTCCGCCCGCCATGTGATGCTGAGCCTTGCGTCGCTTCACGACCTTGCCCTGCGCCTTGCGGGTGACGACAGCGCGCTGGTGGCCGACCTTGATGCGGAGTTTGACACCGCGCAACAACGCCTTGCCGCGCTGGAAGATCCTGTCTTTGCCTCGGTTGCCGATCCGCAAAGCCGTTTCAAGGTCGAGGTTGTGCAGCAGGCCGTAGATGATATCCGCGACACCGTCGGCACGCAGCTTGGCCCGAAGCTGGGGGTTGATGCAGGCTTTAACTCGATGGACGGGGACTGACATGGCAGGCACACGCAAAGACCGCCGCCGCTTTCTCGGCGGGTTGATGGCCGCCGGATTGATGCCGCTGCCCACTTGGGCGGATGCGGGTGCGCCCGCCTTCCTGTCGGCGGCCAAGACACCAGCGGGCGATTACGTTCTGTGCGGCATTGGCGCTGATCTGGACCTGCGCTTTCAGATCCCCTTGCCCGCGCGTGGCCATGCCGCCGCCGCCCACCCCACTCGCCCGGAGGCGGTCGCCTTTGCCCGCCGTCCCGGCACCTTTGCGCTGGTGATCGACTGCGCCACGGGTGCGCAACGTGCCACCTTGAACGCGCCAGCGGGGCGTCATTTCTATGGGCATGGTACGTTTTCCACCGATGGCAGTCTACTGTTCACCACCGAGAATGATTTCGAGGCCGGTCGCGGACGCATCGGTGTCTGGGACGCGCTGCGCGGTTACAAACGCATCGCGGAATGGGACAGCGGCGGCATCGGCCCGCACGACATCAAGCACCTACCCGCCACCGACATGTTGGTCGTCGCCAATGGCGGCATCGACACCCACCCTGATTCAGGGCGCACCAAGCTGAACATCGCCACCATGGCCCCCAACCTCAGCTATGTCCAAAACGGGGAAGTGATCGACGCGGTTGCCCTGCCCGCTGCCCTGCACAAGAACTCGATCCGCCACCTTGCCATCGGCCCTGCGGGCGAGGTCGCATTCGGCATGCAATGGCAGGGCGACGGAGAGGTCGAGGGCCTTGTCGGCGTCCACCGGATGGGTCAACCGGCCGAGTTGCTGTCGGCCCCAGCGGATGAACTGCGTGCGATGCAGGGCTATATCGGCAGCATCGCCTTTGCCCCCGACGGGCGCAGTGTGGCGGTAACTTCGCCGCGTGGCGGTCTGCTGCATCTTTACGATGTGCGTTCGCGCAGGCTGTCGCATACGCTCGCGCTCAAGGATGTGTGCGGCGTGGCCCCTTGGCAGCGCGGCCTGACCGTCAGCGCGGGCACGGGCGAAATGCAGTTCGTGATCGGCAACGCGACCGACCCTGCACGGCGTAGCGATCTGCAATGGGACAATCATCTGGTAGCGATCAGTCACGGTTAGAACGGGCCGTGGAAATCTGCACGACACGTCCAATCCGCGAAAAACGTTCATCAGGATAACATTATCTGACCCGACGCTATTTCCTGCGCCCGCGAGGCGGCTATATCCCCATGCAACACCACAAGGAGCAGCCCCCATGAAAACCGTAAAGACGCAGGTGTGCATCATCGGATCCGGTCCCAGCGGCCTGCTTCTGTCACAGCTTCTGGCGAATGCGGGCATCGACACGGTGCTGATCGACCGCAAGGACAGGGCCTATATCGAAGGGCGCATTCGCGCAGGGGTTCTGGAACAAGGCACGGTCGCCGCGCTGGAAGAGGCAGGCGCCGCCGACCGGCTACACCGCGAAGGGTTGCCCCATGACGGGTTCGAACTGGCCTTTGACGGCGACCGCCACCGCATCGACATAAAGGCGCTGACCGGCAAAAGCGTCACCGTCTACGGCCAGACCGAAGTCACCAAAGACCTGTTCGACAAGCGCCATGGCGACGGGCAGGTGTTCTTTTTCAACGCCGATCAGGTCACGCCGAAAGACCTGAAATCCGACGCGCCAAGCGTGCGCTTTGTCCATGACGGGGCCGAGGTTGAAGTGCGTTGCGACTACGTGGCGGGCTGCGATGGTTTCCACGGCGTATCGCGTCAGTCGATCCCCGCAGATGTCCTGCAAACCTTCGAACGAGTCTATCCCTTTGGCTGGCTTGGGGTGATGGTCGAAAAGCCGCCCGTCAGCCACGAATTGATCTATGCCAACCACGCGCGCGGCTTTGCGCTGGCGTCCATGCGGTCGAACACGCGCAGCCGCTATTACGTGCAGTGCGACACGGGCGACGACGTTGCCAACTGGTCGGATGACCGGTTCTGGGAAGAATTCGCGATCCGGCTGGGACCGGATGCGGCGGCGAACCTGCAAACCGGCGCGTCCTTTGAAAAATCCATCGCCCCGCTGCGGTCCTTTGTGGCCGAACCGATGCACTATGGTGCGATGTTTCTGGCCGGTGACGCTGCCCATATCGTGCCCCCCACAGGGGCCAAGGGGCTGAACCTTGCGGCGGCGGATGTGCGCATTATGGCACGCGCCTTGGTTGCGCATTACCGCGACGGTAATGACACCCATATCGACAACTATTCCGAAACCGTGCTGAAACGGGTGTGGAAGGTCGAACGGTTCTCTTGGCAGTTGTCGACGCTGATGCACCAGTTCCCCGACGACTCGCAGTTCCAGAAGCGGATGCAGCGGGCCGAATTCGACTATATCTTGGGGTCGGAAACCGCGTCGCGCGCGATTGCCGAGAATTATGTGGGCCTGCCGCTCGACTGACGATCAGCGCGGGAGCGGCAGGCGGACGGGCCCTTAGCCCGTGAACAGGTCGCCATAGGTATCGCGCAGCGCCTTTTTCTGCACCTTTCCCATCGTGTTGCGCGGCAGCTCTGGCAGCACGATCAGCTTTTGCGGATGTTTGAACCGCGCCAGCGAGGTCGCGATATTGGCCTTGATCGCGTCGAGATCGGGGGTGCCGGTCTTGTCCGCCACCAGAATGCCCACGACCGTTTCGCCAAAGTCCGGATGCGGCACGCCGATCACCGCGCTTTCCAGCACATGTTCCTGATCGTCGAGCAGTTGTTCGATCTCTTTGGGGTAGATGTTGTAGCCGCCCGAGATGATCAGATCCTTGTTGCGCCCGACAATGTGCAGATAGCCATCCTCATCAAAGCGGCCCAGATCGCCGGTAATAAAGAACCCGTCGGGGCGCAGTTCCTCGGCCGTCTTTTCGGGCATCTGCCAATAGCCTTTAAAGACGTTGGGACCGCGCACCTCGATCTCTCCGATCTCGCCCTGTGGCAGGGTTTCACCTGTGGTGGAGTCGGTGATCTTGACCTCGGTCCCTGGCAGGGCAAAGCCGACAGTGCCTGCACGCCGTTCCCCGTCATAGGGGTTCGAGGTGTTCATATTGGTTTCGGTCATGCCATAGCGTTCTAGGATGCGCTTGCCCGTGCGGTTTTCGAACTGCACATGGGTTTCGGCCAGCAAGGGCGCGCTGCCTGACACGAACAGGCGCATGTGATCCGCCAGTTCACGGGTGAACCGCGCATCGTCCAGAAGGCGCGTGTAGAACGTTGGCACGCCCATCAGCACCGTGGCCTTGGGCATATGTTCGATCATCGCATCCACGTGGAAACGCGGCAGGAAGATCATCGAACTCCCCGCCATGCAGGTGATGTTGCAGGCCACGAACAGACCGTGTGTGTGAAAGATCGGCAGCGCGTGCAGCAGCACGTCATCCGCGCTGAAGCGCCAGTGTTCAGCCAGTGTTTGCGCGTTGGACAGAAGGTTGTTCTGGGTCAGCATCGCGCCTTTGGACCGTCCGGTCGTGCCGGATGTGTACAGGAACGCGGCTAGATCGTCGCCGCTGCGTTCGACCGTGTCAAAGCTGGATGGCTGGCTGGCGGCAGCGTCTGCAAAGCTGCCCGCGCCATGTGCGTCCATCGTGTGCAGCGCGGCACCACATCCCGCTGCAATCGGGCCCAACGCCTCGGCCTTGGCAGGATCGCAGATGACCAGCCCTGCACCGCTGTTCTCGACAAAGTACGATACCTCGTCGGCGGTATATCCGGTGTTAAGCGGCAGGAACACGATGCCCGCCTGCACACATGCCGCATAAAGCGCCAGTGCGTTGGGCGACTTTTCAACCTGCACCGCAAGGCGATCCCCGACCGACAGTCCCGACGCCCCCAGCGTGTTGGCATATTGCGCTGTAAGGCCAAGAAAGGCGTCATAGCTGAGTGTACCGCCTTCGGGCAGGTGCAAGAACACGTCCGACTTGCCCTTATGGGTGGCAAACAGCGTGTCAAAGAGAGGGTTGGCCATGGTGCGTCCTGTCTAGTTCGAATGCGGGCATCTTTTACCTGACCGCGTGGAAAATGGAACCGTGTGCCGGTCAGCCTGCCTGCCGCATCACAGCGACGGGCCCATCACCGCATCGGGCAACCACGTCGCCAGACCGGGGAAGAAGCACAGCAGCAAAATCGCCACCACCATGCAGGCCACAAACGGCAGTGATCCCATCAGGATGGTGCGCAGCGAAATGTCCGGCGCGATCCCGTTGATCACATAGAGGTTCAAACCGACCGGAGGCGAGATCAACCCGATCTCCATGTTGATGGTCAGCACAACCGCGAACCACACCGGATCAAAGCCCGCCGTGGTGATGATGGGCAGCAGGATGGGCGCGGCCATCAGGATCACCGCAACCGGCGGCAGGAAGAAACCCGCAACCAGCAGGAACAGGTTCACCGCCGCCATCAGCACCCAAGGGTTCACATCCAGCGTGCCGATCCACGCCGCGATGGACTGGGTGATGAACAGGCTGGACAGCATGTAGGAAAACACACCCGCCGCCGCGATGATGAACAGGATCATCACCGACTCCTTCGTGCTGTCGCGCAGCACGACCCAAAGGTCTTTGGGGTTCCACAGCTTGTAGATGACCATCGCGATCAGCAGGCACAACAGCGCGCCGACAGCGGCCGTTTCGGACGGTGTCGCCACCCCACCATACATCGCATAAAGCACGCCAAGAATGATCAGCAGGAAGGGCACGACGCGGGGCAGGATTTCAAACTTTTCCTTCCACGAATAATCGCCCGTGGCCAGCAGCGCACGGTCGCCCGACCGCCATGTGGAATAAAGCGACCACGCCATGAACAGCGCGACCAACATCAACCCCGGAATGACGCCTGCAAGGAACAGCCGCCCGATCGAGGTTTCGGTGGCAATGCCATAGACGATCATCGTGACCGATGGCGGGATCAGGATGCCCAACGTGCCGCCCGCCGCGATCGACCCTGCCGCAACCCCGTCGGGATAGCCGCGCTTGCGCATCTCGGGGATGCCCATCTTGCCGATGGCGGCGCATGTGGCGGGGCTGGACCCCGACATGGCGGCAAACAGCGCGCAGGCGCCAAGGTTGGAAATCACCAGCCCTCCCGGCACGCGGGTCAGCCAACGCTCAAGCGCTTCGTAGAGGTCCGCGCCTGCACGGGTCGAGGCGATGGATGACCCCATGATGATGAACATCGGGATCGACAGAAGGGCGAAGTTGTCGAGCTTGCCGAACAGGATTTCGGGCAGCAGTTCCAGCGACCGCATCCCGTCAAAGACCATCAGAAACCCCGCCGATACGATCAGCAACCCAAGGGCCACAGACACGCCGGAAAACAGAACCGCGATGGTGCAGATTGCAACGATACCGCCAAGTGTGATCGGATCCATTATGCGTTCTCCTCAAGGCCAAAGGGCGCTTCGACGCGCAACAGCAGCGCCACCAGATCGGCCACCAGTTGCAGCAGATACAGGGCAAACCCCACGGGCAGGGACAGATAGGGAATCCACAAACGGACGCCCCAGACCGTGTCGGACTTCCAGCCACGGTCATAGGCGAAGTGCCAGAATTCAAAGCCGTACCACAGCATCAGCGACACGATGGCAATCGACAGGGACAACGTGAAGATCGCCATGGTGCGCCGCGTGCGCGGGCCCATCATCAGCGGGATCAGATCCACGTTCACATGGCCGCGCAGACGCTGCACATAGGGCAGACCGATCAGCGTGGCACCGATGGCAAGGTAGATGACTGCTTCGGTCTGCCAGACAGTCGATCCGTTCAGCACAAAGCGGATGAAAATCATCTGGCACGTGATGGCAACTGCGGCCACGATCATTGCTGCCGAAAACCAACCCGCCACGGTCGACAGGGCTGCAACCGCGCGTAGGAACGGGTTGTTGCCGGTTTTTGCGATTGCTGCAGAACTCTGGCCCGCCATCACACCCTCCGATTCTGAATATTTGGAAATTGGGAAAGGAAGGACCGCCCCGATCACAGGGCGGCCCTTGTCAGAAGGCTGGGGTTATTCGACCGCCAGCGCCATATCGAGCAGTTCCTGACCATCCGGCACTTCTTCGACGAAGGCCTTGTAGGAGGTTTCCTGCGCCAATGCGCGCCATGCTTCGAAATCCTCGGCGGACATATGCGCGATTTCGACGCCTGCATCGCGGAACACCTGCTCGGAGGCGGCGTCCTGCTTCTTGGCTTCTTCGAGGTAGAACGCCTCGGCCTTGGCGGCAGCATCCAGCAGCGCGGCCTGCTGTTCTTCGTTCAGGCTTTCGAACTTGGATTTGTTCATCAGCAGCGGCTGATACATGAACCACAGCGCCACATCACCCGCAGGTGTATAGCAGGCGACCTGTTCGTAGATGCGATAGGACACGAAGGACGACGAGGACGTGTTCGCCGCCGTCAGAACGCCGGTCTGCATCGCGTTGTAGATCTCGGACGAGGCCATGGAGGCGATGGACGCCCCTGCCCCTGCCAGCATCTGTTCAAACGCCTTGCCCGCTGCACGGGTCTGCTGGCCCTTCACGTCTTCGGGTTTGGTGATGCAGCCGTCCTTGCCGACGAAACCGCCCGCGAGGTAACCGTGCACCAGCACCATCACATCATCGTCTGCCATCTTCTCTTCAAGGGCTTCCATAAAGGGCGACGCGCTCAGACGGGCGGCGTGGTCGTGGTTTTTCACCATGCCGGGCATCAGGGTCAGGTTGAATGCCGGTTGCTGGCCACCTGCATAGCTGAGTGGCAGAACCGTCATGTCCAACTGCCCGCGGCTGAGGGGGCGGTACTGTTCGCGTGGCTTGAACAGCGACTTCGATCCAAAGATCTGGATATCAAGATCAACGTCCGCCTCGGCCACGCCATCAGCGACCATCTGGGCCACTTGGTGACGCACGTCCTTGTTGGACCACTGGTGTGAAAGACGCAGTGTTTCGGCGCTTGCAGCAGTGCCCAATGCAAATGCTGCCACCGCGGCTGCCGCCGTGAATGTATTGAGTTTCATAATATTCCTCCCATAGTGTGCTCGACGCTTGCGGCCAAACTACACAGCACTGGCTTTCCATGTTTGGGATGCCAAGTCAAATATCTCGTATACAATTTTGTGATTATTGCATTTCACAACCGCAGGCAGTACGCCTTTCCAATGGACACACGTCGCGCCCTCAAGATCGCCGAAACGCTGGAACAGCTCGTCTTTGCGGGCGACTTTACCGATGGCGAACGGCTGGACGAGCTGAAACTGGCCAAGCGGTTCGACGTGTCCCGCACGCCGGTGCGCGAGGCGTTGCAGGTGCTGGTTTCGTCGGGCATGGCCGAACAGATCCCCCGCCGCGGGGTGTTCGTGCGCCAGCCCGGACCGGTGGAACTGATGGACATGTTCGAAACCATGGGAGAGCTTGAAGCCTCGTGCGGGCGACTGGCCGCGACGCGGATCAGCGATGCCGCCCTCGCCGAACTTGCCGCCGTGAACGCGCGCTGTGCACGGGCGATTTCGGCACGCGACCACGCGCGCTATTACGCCGAGAACGAGGTTTTCCATCAGACCATTTATCACGCTACGTCAAACGCTTATCTGGAAAAACAGGCCCTACATCTGCAAAGCCGCCTGCGCGCCTATCGCAAGATGCAATTGAAGTTTCGAGGGCGCATGGATGCGTCGATGGCCGAGCATAAGGAAATTCTGAACGCCCTCAAGAACGGGGATGGGGACAGGGCCGCCGCCGCGCTGCGCAGCCATGTGGCGGTGCAGGGTGAAAAGTTCCACCAGCTTCTGGCCAGCCTGAACAGCTAAACACCGCAATCGGCCTTGAGCTTGCCGCGCAGGCGGGCCAGTATCCCGCGCGCAGGCGCCCCCGCCGCACGCAACAGGGAAAACACCCCTATATGACTGATATCTGGGATGGATTGACTGCGGCGTTCTGGCTGGTGGTCACCTTTGACCCCACCCTGTGGGAGATCAGCCTGCGGTCGCTGAAGGTGACGCTGAGCGCACTGGTCATTGCATCGGTCATCGCGATTCCCTTTGGCACCTACCTTGCGATCCAGCGGTTCCGCTATCGCCGCTTTGCTATTTCGATGATTAACGCGCTGATGGGTCTGCCGCCGGTTGTGGTGGGTCTGGTCGTCTATATCCTGCTGTCGCGGTCGGGACCGTTCGGGGTGCTGAACCTGCTGTTCACGCCCACGGCGATGATTATCGCACAGGTGATTATTATTACCCCCGTCATCGCGTCCATTGCGCACCAGTCCATGCGCGAGCTTTGGGCGGAATACCATGATCTGCTGATCTCTCTGAACACCTCCAAATGGCAGCGCATCGTGACCCTGATGCGCGACGGGCGGCGCAACCTGCTGACGGCGGCGCTGGCCGGATTTGGCCGCGCTATTGGCGAGGTCGGTGCGATCATGATCGTCGGCGGCAATATCGACCACGTCACCCGCGTGTTGACCACCGCCATTGCGCTGGAAACCGGCAAGGGTGACTTTGCGCTGGCGCTTGGCCTCGGCTTTGTCCTGATCGGGCTGGCGATCCTTGTGAACCTTGCCATCCACACCTTGTCGCGCACCGAACGCGAAGGGAGATGGTAATGGCGTCCCTGTTCCCCCTTTCGCTGCACGAGGTGCAGGTACGCCGTCAGGGCAAGCGGGTCATCGGCCCTGTTGATCTGACGCTGGCCCCAGAAGGGCCGACCATGGTGGTGGGGCCGAACGGGTCGGGCAAGACCACCCTGCTGCGCGTGATGCACGGGATCGAACGGATCAACGCGGGCCGTGTGGCATGGGCGCAAGACGATCCGGCGCGCCACGGCTTTGTGTTCCAGACACCGATTGTGCTGCGCCGGTCAGTCGCGGACAACCTTGCCTATCCGTTGCGCCTATCCGGCACCCCGAAATCGGAAATCGCCACACGTGTCGACCACTGGCTGCACCGCATCGGGCTGGAGCGCGCGCGCACCACCCCTGCCCCGCGCCTGTCGGGCGGCGAGCGGCAGAAACTGGCCATTGCCCGCGCCCTGATCCGCGCGCCCGAGGTACTGTTTCTGGACGAACCCTGCGCCAATCTTGACGGCCACACCACGCGCGAGATCGAAACGCTCTTGCAGGATATTGCACACTCTGGCACGCAGGTGATCATGGCCACGCATGACATGGGTCAGGCGCGACGGCTCGCCCATGCGCTCATCTTTATGTTGGATGGCAAAGTGCATGAAACCGGCCCTGCGCAGCGTGTCTTTGATGCACCCGAAACACCTGAACTCGCAGCATTCTTAAAAGGAGATATCGTTACATGATCCGCTTTACCCTCGCCCTGTGCGCCCTTGTCTGGGCGCAGGCCGCCACCGCAGAAGACACGATGCGCATGGCCGTCACGACATCCTTCGACAATTCCGGCCTGTCGGACGTATTGCTGCCCGCGATCCGCGAGGATCTGGACCTTGATGTGCAATTGCTGGTGGTCGGCACGGGTCAGGCGCTGCGCCTTGGACAGGCGGGCGATGTGGACGCGGTTCTGGTGCATTCGCGCCCTGCCGAGGATGCCTTTGTCAACGAAGGGCACGGCACCCACCGCCGCGAGATCATGTATAACGACTTTGTGCTGATCGGCCCCTCGGACGATCCTGCGGGTGTCAGCGGCGCCGAAACCGCCGCCGATGCCGTGGCCCGCATCGCGCAAACTGAAAGCGCCTTTGTCAGCCGTGGCGATAACAGCGGCACCCACAAAGCCGAACTGGCGATCTGGAACAGTGCCGACCTGAATGCCGAGGGTTTTGCAGAATGGTACCGCGCCGTGGGCGCAGGCATGGGGGCCGCACTGAACACCGCGCAGGGCATGGGGGCCTATGTTCTGTCGGACCGCGCAAGCTGGCTGAACTTTGGCAATAAGGACGGGATGGCGCTGCTGTTTGCAGGCGATCCGGCCCTGTTCAACCAATACGCCTATCTGCCGGTGGATCCGTCCAAGAACGACCGTATCCGCAACGATCTGGCGCTCAAGCTCGAAGAGTGGCTGACCAGCCCGCGCGCGGCAGAGCTGATCGACGGCTATACGATCAACGGTGAAAAGCTGTTCGTGTTCAACGCCACAAATTAATGGTGATGCGGTTCGTCGTCATCCAGATGACCATGGACGGCGAACTGCATGATATCGGCCTCTTGCGGTTCAATCACGCGATAGGCCTCGCTTACGCCTGCGGGCGTAAGCTCTCTTGCGACGGTCAGCAGCGTGTTGGGCGCATGGTCCGCGCATAGGTCCGCCATCTGGTCGATTTCTTCCATGGCCACGCCAAGGGCCGCGTTCAGATCGGGCGCGCCATAGATATCCACGAAATGCTGCGCCAGCAGGGTCGCGATCACGTCACGCTCGGACGGCTCGATACGCGTCACGGCAACAAAGCTAACGCGCCCGAACGTTTCCAACCCCATCCAGCCATTGGCAAAGGCCTGCCGCGCCTTGCCGGTCAGGTCGGCCTCTCCCCAGTTGGAAAACTCGAAACCGCCCGAGATACACCACTCGCCTGTGCGGGCGGGGTTATGAAAGACGCGGGTGTCGCTTTCGTCGAAATGGATGGCGCGGGCTAGGTTCATTGCGTCCTCACTTGGGGGCGGTCAGGATATCCGTCAGGGGGATCAATACGGTATCGGCACCGGTTTTCAACAGCAGGCCCAGATTTTCATCCAGCCCGACGCGGGTGCCGGTATGGCCTGCGACGGTCAAGGTGCCGTCAGGGTCGTGGGCCAGCCCCTGCCAGTCACGATGCAGCGCGGCCTGCCCGCCATCGGACCATGTGTTGATGCCGACAAGGGTGTGGCGCACCCATGCCTCAAGCAGCGACACGGCGTCGATCTCGGCGCAGCCTTCGGCGTAAAGGGCGGTCTGGTCGGGGGTTAGGCCGGTGTCATCGCTGGCGGGCCACAGGGTCACGGACAGATCGACAACCAGCCAGTCAGGTTCTTCATCAACCGGCCCATCAGGGGCCGCAATGCGCAGGGTGCCGCAGCGCCCGCCATTGACGAAAACGCCCCCGTCCCAGCCCAGATGCACCGCAACCTCGGGCGGCGCCAGCGCACCCAGGGCGTTCTGCAATCCAATGCCGCACACGGCCAGCATCGCCACCGCCTGTGACAGCGCCACATCGGGGGCAAACACAATCGCTGCGCGGAGCACGTCCGGCGCAAGGTCATAGACCACAAGCCCCGCATCGCATCCGCGCTGCGCCTCGGCGCAGGCGCGTGCGAACGGGTCATCCCCACCCGCATCCAATCCCGTAAACAGGGGCGGGAATTGCGGCTCGGTCATCTCGGTCTCGCTCATGCAACGCCCTTGGCTATCAGATCGCGCGCCACGGACCGGAAGGCCGCCGCCTGTGCGCTGTCGGGTTTGGACACCACAATCGGTGCGCCCCCGTCAGCCGCCAGCCGGATGTCGATATGCAGCGGGATTTCCGCCAGCAGCGGCACGTTCAGCTTGGCCGCCTCGGCCGCGACGCCGCCATGGCCGAACAGGTGTTCCTCGTGACCACAGGCCGAGCAGATATGCGTGCTCATGTTCTCGATCATGCCGATCAGCGGCGTGCCAAGCTGGTTGAACATGTCGATGCCCTTGCGCGCATCAAGCAGCGCAATGTCCTGCGGGGTAGAAACGATGATCGCACCGTCGAGCTTGGCCTTTTGGGCCAGCGTCATCTGCACGTCGCCCGTGCCCGGTGGCAGGTCAACGATCAGCACGTCAAGCGCACCCCACTGCACCTGACTCAGCATTTGCTGCAACGCGCCCATCAGCATCGGGCCACGCCACACAACCGCCTGATCGTCATTGGTCATCAGACCAAGCGACATCATGGTCACGCCGAAATTGCGCATCGGCAGGATGGTCTTGCCATCGGGCGACGCGGGCCGCCCCGACACGCCCAGCATGCGCGGCTGTGACGGGCCGTAAACATCCGCATCCAGCAAGCCGACGCGGCGTCCTTCGGCAGCCAGCGCGCAGGCGAGGTTGGAGGCGACGGTAGATTTTCCAACGCCCCCCTTGCCCGACGCCACCGCGATGATCCGGTCCACCCCCGGCACCTTTTCAGGACCAGCGGGCGCGGCACTGCGCGACGGTTTCAAATCTGGTGGCGGTGTTGGCGTGCTGTGCGCCGTCATGATGATCGACACCGATGTCACGCCCTCAAGCGCCTTGATCTGCGCCTCGGCCGTGTCCTTGACGGCGGTATAGGCATCGGCATGGGCACCACTGATTTCAAGGACAAAGCGCACTACGCCTTCATCCACAGTCAGCGCCTTGACCAGTCCGGCCTCTGTCAGGGGCGTGCCGCTGACGGGATCCTCAATGCCTGCCAGAATGGCAAGTACGGCTTCACGGGATGCGCTCACGTCAGGATTGCCCTTCGATCTTGCCAGTCACCACATGTTCCATGTCCAGCCCGTCGATGGTCAGCACCACCTTGGCGTCAAAGCTTTTGCCGCTGGTGTCACCGGCATTGCGCAGCGCCTCTTCGATGGCCTGCTGGGACGTGACGCCCACCTGTTTGAGGAATTTGCGCATCGACATGTTGAAATCATCGCTCATGGCTGTGTTCTCCGTTTGGCTTGACCGTTCTGCACCCCGCCGCCTAGGCTGGGTCATGAGATATCGGGCTGTTGCTGTGAAATGCTTGATCTGGGTGTTGTGTTGCACCTTGCCCGTCGGCGCAAGTGCGGGCGCGCGGGACTTTACCCTGTCCGCCCCGCCGCAGATCGTCGAGACAGGTTTCCTGAAACACCTTTTGCCCCGTTTTTCGCTGAAACACGGGCTGCGTATCACGGTTGTCGATCAAGGCGGCAATGCGGTGATCGGCACCGAAGGTGTCGCGGTGTTCAGCGGGCTGGGGACGGTCTGGCACCTGTCCCATCAGGGCGGCGACGGTCCGGCGCTGTTTGCGGACTGGCTGACCTCGGACGTGGGCAAGCGCACCATCGCATCCTTCAAACCCGAGGGCGAGGCGCTGTTTGACGCCGAAATCGTCGTGCGCGCCGTCGTTGCCGAGGTTACGTTTGACGGTGACGCGGTACTGGGCGAGGCGCTGTCGTTGTATCATTGCGGGCGCTGCCATGTGGTCAATGACGCCAACCGGATGAAGGGAATGGGCCAGACGCCATCCTTTGCGCTGATGCGCACCTTCGAGGATTGGGAAAACCGCTTTGCCGGATTTTACGTTTTGAACCCGCATCCGAGTTTCAGTCAGGTCGAGGGGATCACCCCCCCGTTCAACGCCCATCTGCCGCCCGCCATCGTGCCCCTTGCGATCACGCAGGACGAGTTGGAGGACATTCTGGCCTTTGTGGCCACAATCGAGCCTGCCGATCTGGGCGCACCGCTGCAAAATCAGTGATCCTTGCGTTTTGACAGGTAGTCGTCCGTGGTGCGCGGACGCGGGCGTTCGCCACCGGCAAAGGGGTTGTTCTGCATGTGATACTGCGCGTTAACGCGGCAGTTGTCGCACATCTGGATCATCCGCGCCGCTTGCGGGTTTGCGAACATCGAATGATTGCCCGCCAGTTTCTCCATGATCTTTTCGACCGTAGATTTGACGCCGAACAGGCTGCCGCATTCCACGCAGGCAAAGGGTTCTTCCTCGTTCAGGACGGTTTGCAAAAGGGCCGCGTCGGTCAGATCCATCCGCGGCTCAAGTGTGATCGCCTGTTCGGGGCAGACATTGGCACACAGCCCGCATTGCAGGCAGGCATCTTCCTGAAAGCGCAGTTGCGGCATGTCGGGATTGTCCCCCAAGGCACCGCTTGGACACAGCGAGGCGCAGGCAAGGCACAGGGTGCAGGCATCCGTATCTACCAACACGGCACCGTATGGAGCGCCCTTGGGCAACGCGATCGTCTCGGTGTCGCTGTTCAGCGCCTTCGCGGACAGGCGCGCCACCTGACGACGGGTGCCAAGGGCAAGGATCGGATCGCTTTGCGCCTCAGCCACAGGCGCGGCGTCGAACAGATGATCGGACAGCGCATCGGGGTCGGCCATATCAAGCAGCGCAAAACCGTCCGCACCGCCAAGCGCCTTGGCCAGTTCCAGTTGCGGGTCCAGCGCATCACGCTCGGTTTTCGGGGCAAGCAACACCTCGACCCGCGCAAAGCCAGAGGCCCGTGCGGCCAGCATCTCGGCATGGCCGAAACCGGACAGCGCCGTCAGTTCCATCGGGATCACGTCCGCTGGCAGGCCGCGTCCGAACCGTGCGGCAAGGCGGATCATCTCCGCCCCGTGTTCATCGTGCACAAGCAGGCGCGGCGTACTGCCACCCGCACTGCGGTACGTGCTGGCCAGCGTGTTGATCCGGCGGAAGATATGATCGACCGACGGCGCGTCATAGCTGATCGCGCCAGAGGGGCAGACCGCCGAACAGGCCCCGCATCCGGCACAGACCAGCGGGTCGATTTCAACCGTTTCGCCCGCCGACAGGATCGCGCCCGTAGGGCAGACATTCAGACAGTTGGAACAGGCGGGCTTTTCCGCGCGCGAATGGGCGCAGAGCGAGGGTTCAAGCCGCACATAAAGCGGCTTTTCGAAGGTGCCGACCATCTGGCTGGCCTCGAAAATGGCCGCCGCCAAGGCGGGCTGGCTTTTGGGATCGGCGCGCAGATAGCCGTCGCGCTTGTGATCGGCAGGAAACAGCGGCGTGCCACCTGTGAGGTCCAGAATGATATCGCATTCGGACACCGCGCCATCCCGCGGCGGCGTCATCGCAGGCACCCCGCGCCCGCCCAACAGGCTGGTCTGGAACGCGTTGATCTTCAGCGTGAACCGCCCCAGCGTGCCGGTCGCACTATGCAAGTCGCCCACAACGGTGTCATAGCGGTCGTCCGGCACAATCTCGGACCCCGGTGCGCGCAGCACGGTCACGGCGAGTGTATCGCACAGCTTTTCCGCGGCAGCAGTCACGACGTCCCCGTCGCCAAGGATTAGGCATGTCCCTTCGGAGACCACATCCAGCGACTTCATTGCAGGTTGGGCCAGTTGCGCATCGGCAATCAGCGCCGCCATTTTCGCCGTGGCGGGGGCGCTGTCCGCGCTCCAGCCTGCGCGGTCGCGGATATCGACGAACAGCGGTTCGGGCGCGTCCATATCCTCGGCCAGATCGCCAAAGCGCGCGGCCTCTTGCTGGCAGGCAATGACCACATCACCAAGGGCCATCGCCTTGGCCGCCTGATCGAATTGTTCGGTGCAAAGGGCCGTCGCACAGCCCGCACAGGCCATGCCGGTTGCCGCGCTCAGGGCGTCTGCATCTACTTTTTGCGACCCAAGGCAGTCGCACACCAACAGCGTCTTCGTCATGCGCGCTTGTCCTTCCTGTTTCTAGGGATCGCAGCGTAGCTAGTCAGGAATCGTAGCCACAGTAAACCGTAAAAGGCGTGATTCTGGCCCCCTTCCGTGCGCGGATGCAGAATGTTGCACCGTATAACAATGCAGGGTTGTGCACGGCAAAGTGCGCGCATGGCCTGTTTTTCAACGCCCTGCCCGATGCCGCACTGCAGCATAAGAACATTTCGCAACCCACTGTAAATATTTGTCTTTCGTAAAGCGGCGTTTTGTAAGAAACTTAGAACCAGTGTAATTCACTTGGGGCATCGATTGACTCGCGAATATCCAAACTCGCAAACCCTACCGCTTGGCGTTGTCGTCAGGCGCAGCCCCGGCGTGACCCGCTGGGCGCGCCACGCGTGGACTGTGTCCGCCGTGTTGCCGGGTGCGCAGGATGCCGAGTGGAAAGAGTTGCGGACCGAGGGCGATGTCACCGAATTCCATGCCGCCACGCTGCCGCTGACCATTTATGTGTCGGATGCCGAGGCCTATGCGCACGAGTTGCAGGCGCGCACCCCTTCTGTCTACGTCGTGCTGCGTCCCAATGCGCTGAATGCCGAACGGCCATGGACCGTCGCGCTGGTCACTGCCTCGCCCTATGAGGCGCAGGATTACTGCGACTCGGCCGAGGAACTGGTCGAGAAAGTACCGATGTCCGACGGCCTGCTTGCGTGGGTCGCGGAGTATGTGGACACCCATTACGAAGAAGAGGCGTTCGTGAAACGCCGCCGCAACAAACAACGTATCGACAAGGTCGAGGATGGTATCGGTGATCCGCGTATCCGCCAGACCAGCGATGTGTACCGCGCGCCCCGCCGCAAGGTGGTGACGTCATGAGTGCGCCAACATCCCTGTGGTCGCGCCGCCGCGCTGCCGTCGCCGCCGAAGAAGCGGCAGAGGCCAAGGCCGCACAAGAGGCCGAGATCGCCGCGCAGCAGGCTGAACTGGCCGAAAAGCCCGACGAGGTCATCCTTGAGGAACTCGGCCTGCCCGATCCCGACACATTGGTACAAGGCGACGATTTCACCGCCTTCATGGCAAAGGCCGTACCTGCACACCTGCGCAAGCGCGCTCTGCGGACCCTGTGGCGGAGCAATCCTGTGCTGGCCTGTGTCGACGGGCTGAACGATTACGACGACGACTATCTGACCGGCAGCTACAATCAGGCCCCGATCAAAACGTCCTATCAGGTTGGCAAAGGCATGATGGCGCATCTGGTCGAAATGGACCGCCAAGCCAAGGCGCTGCTGGAACCGTCCGAAGAGGATGAGGCCGCTGCACCGCAAGAAGATGTCGCTGTTGCCGAGGCCGAAACGGCAGAGGCGCTGGCCCCTCTAGACGCGCCCTCTGCCCCCGATATGGACACTGCAACAGAAGCTGAAACCGAGGTCGAGCCGGAACACATTCCCGCGCCGCGCCGTATGCAATTCCGATTTGAAGAGGACGTGGCATGACCATGACCGCCCCCACAAGCGGGATCAGCGAAGAGGACCGCCTGCGCGCGGACCTGTATAACTATCTCGGGCTGATGCTGGTTGCGCCGCCCGACCAGATGCTGCTGGAGCAGACGGCTGCGCTGACCGGCGATGACACGCCGCTGGGTGAAGCAATCAAGGGGCTAGCCCGTGTCGCTGCCGTGACCAAGCCCAAGACTGTGCGCACCGAATATAACGCGCTGTTCATCGGGCTGGGCCGTGGCGAGTTGATGCCTTACGCCAGCTACTACCTTACAGGGTTCCTGAACGAAAAGCCGCTGGCCAACCTGCGCGCCACCATGGCCAAGTTCGGCATGACCCGCGCCGACGATGTGTTCGAACCCGAAGACAACATCGCCTCGTTGATGGAGATGATGGCGGGCATGATTGTTGGCCGCTTTGGCCGCATTGCCACGATCGGCGAACAGTCCACATTCTTTAACGCCCATATCGGTACATGGGCGTCGCACTATTTTACCGACCTTCAAGCTGCCAAGTCATCAGTTCTCTATGCGTCCGTTGGCGCGGTCGGGGCGGCATTCATGGATATTGAACGCGAAGCATTTCGCATGATGGCAAACTGACGGGTTTGCGCAACACCGGCGGGGATGCCCGCCGCATAACAGGAAGGGGAGACATCCCATGAGCAACGAAAAAGAAGGCGCAAGCCGCCGCGATTTTCTGAAACTGGCCGGTACTGCCGCACCTGCCGTGGCTGTGGCCGCAGCGACCGGTGCCACATCGGCAGAGGCCGCGACGCCGGACCTGTCCTCGCAAACGATGCAAGACACCGCACACACCCGCGCCTATCTCGAAAGCACCCGCTTCTAAATTTGCAAAACGTCCGCCCTCGTGACGCCTAGACACGGACCGCAACGGGCAAAGACAACATTTCACCTCCGGCACGCGCTGGAAAAGGGAGGAAGACCATGCTGAGAAAAAAAACCAACACGGTGTCACGCCGCGCAAACCGCACAGCGGTTCCCGTGACCACCGGCAAGACCACGATTGACCGGCGCGGATTTCTGCGCGGCTCGGGCCTTGCCATCGGCGGGCTGACCGCGATTGCCGCATCCGGCGGCACAGTAACCCAAGCCGTGGCGCAAACTGCCGCGACACGCGAAGTCGAAACAATCAAATCGGTCTGCACGCACTGCTCGGTCGGCTGTACGGTTATTGCCGAAGTCGACAACGGTGTGTGGACAGGTCAGGAACCCGGTTGGGACAGCCCGTTCAACCTTGGCGGCTATTGCGCCAAAGGTGCATCGGTACGCGAGCACGCCCACGGCGAACGCCGCCTGAAATACCCGATGAAAAAGCAGAACGGCGAATGGGTCCGCATCAGCTGGGACGAGGCGATCAACGAGATCGGCGACCAGATGAACACCATCCGTGACGAAAGCGGACCGGATTCGGTCTACTGGCTCGGCTCGGCCAAGCATAACAACGAACAGGCCTACCTGTTCCGAAAGTTTGCCGCCTATTGGGGCACAAACAACGTCGACCACCAGGCGCGTATCTGTCACTCGACCACCGTTGCCGGTGTGGCGAACACATGGGGCTACGGCGCCATGACCAACAGCTACAACGACATCCACAAGTCCAAGGCGATCTTCCTGATCGGCGGCAACCCTGCCGAAGCGCACCCTGTTTCGCTGCTCCATATCCTCAAGGCCAAAGAGCAGAACAACGCGCCACTGATCGTCTGTGACCCTCGCTTTACCCGTACCGCCGCACATGCGGACGAATATGTCCGCTTCCGTCCCGGTTCGGACGTGGCGCTGGTCTGGGGTATCCTGTGGCACATCTTCGAGAACAGCTGGGAAGACAAGGAATTCATCCGCACCCGCGTTTGGGGCATGGACGAAATCCGCACCGAAGTCGCCAAGTGGACCCCCGAAGAGGTCGAGCGCGTCACCGGCACACCCGGTGCGCAGC
Organism: Tateyamaria sp. 7Alg 36; assembly: GCF_059882455.1. Lineage (NCBI taxonomy): Bacteria > Pseudomonadati > Pseudomonadota > Alphaproteobacteria > Rhodobacterales > Roseobacteraceae > Tateyamaria > Tateyamaria sp. 7Alg 36. The sequence continues at coordinate 1,213,366 of NZ_CM187613.1, forward strand.
TTGAGCGCGTTGCGCGCACATTGGCCAACAACCGCCCCGGCACCGTGATCTGGTGCATGGGTGGCACGCAGCACACCAACGGCAACAACAATACGCGTGCGTATTGCATCCTGCAGCTGGCCCTTGGCAACATGGGCACCGCAGGCGGCGGCACCAACATCTTCCGCGGCCACGACAACGTACAAGGCGCAACCGACCTTGGCGTTCTGGCCGACACGCTGCCTGGCTATTACGGCCTGTCGGCAGGTTCGTGGGCCCACTGGGCGCGCGTCTGGGAAGAAGACCTTGAATTCCTCAAGGGTCGCTTCAGCCCCGAAACCGTGGGTGACACCCCCATGATGAACCTGACCGGTATTCCGGTCAGCCGCTGGATTGACGGTGTGCTTGAGGAGAAAGAAAACCTCGACCAGCCCGACAACACCCGCGCCATGGTTCTGTGGGGCCACGCGCCAAACAGCCAGACCCGTCAGAAGGAGATGAAGACGGCGATGGAGAAACTGGACCTGCTGGTGGTGGTTGACCCCTATCCGACAGTGACAGCCGTGTTGCAGGACCGTGAAGACGGCGTTTACCTGCTGCCCGCCTGTACCCAGTTCGAAACACGCGGTTCTGTCACAGCGTCCAACCGGTCGCTGCAATGGCGCGATCAAGTCGTCGAGCCGCTGTTTGAATCGCTGCCCGACCACACGATCATCGCGAAGTTCGCTGAAAAGTTCGGTTTCCACGACAAGATTTTCCGCAACATCGCGATTGATGAAGGCGGAGAGCCAAACGTCGAGGACATCACACGCGAATTCAACCGCGGCATGTGGACCATCGGCTATACCGGTCAGAGCCCAGAGCGTCTCAAGATGCACATGGCCAACCAGCACACGTTCGACCGCACCACGCTGCGCGCGAATGGTGGTCCGGCTGATGGCGACTTCTACGGCATGCCATGGCCTTGCTGGGGCACGCCCGAGATGAACCACCCGGGCACGGCGAACCTCTATGATATGTCGATGCCAGTGGCAGATGGTGGCCTTACCTTCCGCGCCCGTTTCGGGGTGGAGCGTAACGGTGACAACCTGCTGGCCGAGGGTGTCTTTACCCCCGGGTCCGAGATCGAGGACGGTTACCCCGAGTTCACCATGCAGATGCTGCGTGATCTGGGTTGGGACAGCGACCTGACGGACGAAGAACTGAGCGCGATCAACCGCGTTGCAGGCTTCCCTGACGGTGCGCCGACAAACGAACCTGCGGACGATTCCGGCGCGGGCAGCAACGAAGAAGTGGGCGAAACATCCCAGACCGGCGAAATCGAAAGCGACTACCAGCAGAAGTCCGGTGGCGTGAACTGGAAGACCGACCTTTCGGGCGGTATCCAGCGGGTCGCGATTGCCCATGGCTGTGCCCCGTTCGGCAACGCCAAGGCGCGGGCCGTGGTCTGGACCTTCCCCGATCCGGTACCTTTGCACCGTGAACCCCTGTATTCGAACCGTCGCGATCTTGTCGAAGATTACCCGACCTACGAAGACAAGAAGTTCTGGCGCGTGCCGACCATGTACTCCTCCATTCAGGAAAACGATTTCTCGGAAGAGTACCCGATCATCCTCACCTCGGGCCGCTTGGTCGAATATGAAGGTGGTGGTGACGAAACACGGTCGAACCCATGGCTCGCGGAACTCCAGCAGGACATGTTCGTCGAAATCAACACGCGGGACGCCAACAACCTTGGTGTGCGTGACGGCGCGCAGGTCTGGGTCGAAGGCCCAGAAGGCGGCAAGGTCAAGGTAAAGGCCATGATCACCGAGCGGGTCGGCGAAGGCGTTGCCTTCATGCCGTTCCACTTTGGTGGCCACCTCGAAGGGGTGGACCTGCGGGACAAGTACCCAGAAGGGGCCGATCCGTATGTCTTGGGCGAAAGCACCAACACTGCACAAACCTACGGCTATGACAGCGTAACCCAGATGCAAGAGACCAAAGCGACTCTTTGCAAAATCTGGACAGCATAAGGGAGATTGAGAGATGGCAAGAGCAAAGTTTCTCGTAGACGCTGAACGCTGCATCGAATGCAACGCCTGCGTAACAGCGTGTAAAAACGAACATGAAGTGCCTTGGGGCATCAACCGCCGCAAGGTTGTCACCATCAACGACGGCTCGCCTGGCGAGCGGTCGATCTCGGTGGCGTGTATGCACTGTTCGGACGCGCCCTGTATGGCCGTGTGCCCGACCGACTGTTTCTACCAGACAGCGGACGGTGTGGTTCTGCACTCCAAAGACCTGTGCATCGGCTGCGGCTATTGCTTTTACGCGTGCCCGTTCGGTGCGCCGCAATACCCGCAGGCCGGCAACTTCGGTTCGCGCGGCAAGATGGACAAATGTACTTTCTGCGCCGGTGGCCCAGAAGAGAACAACTCCACCGCCGAGTTCGCCAAGTACGGCCGCAACCGGATCGCGGAAGGCAAACTGCCGATCTGCGCCGAGATGTGTTCGACAAAGGCCCTGCTGGCAGGTGACGGCGACGTCGTTTCCGGCATCTACCGCGAGCGTGTCGTCGCACGTGGCTTCGGGTCCGGCGCATGGGGCTGGGGAACAGCGTATGAGCAAAAAGGCGGCTAACCCCCCCTTTTTGAAATCTATAAAAAGGGGCGGCCTTTCGCGGGGTCGCCCCTATTTGATCCGACTGAAAGGATGCTTTGATGCACCGGATTTTCGCCGCTTTTGTGATTTGTCTCTCTCTTGCCGCCGGTGCCATGGCCCAAGAGGGGCCCAGCGTTCCGCCTGAAACCAGCACTGTGGGCACCAATCCGGCTGTCTCGACGCTGGATGACATCCTGCGCCGCCAAGAAGGGCTGAAAGCCAACGAAGAGGATCGCGCAGGCGAGATCGGCAACCCCGACGCCGCGCGACCGTCCAACAGCCAGTTGGGCACTTTGGGCGGGGCGTCTGATTCCGACCTGTGGCGCGCCTTCCGCTTTGGCGAGGCCGACATTACCACCCAATCGCGCAGCCCTGCGGCCACGACCCTGATACAGGATGGCGGCATGTGGTGGCTGGATTACCGCCGTGGCACGCTGCAAACTATCGCGGTTTACCTGCTGGGCGGTACGCTGCTGGCGCTGGCGCTGTTCTACCTGATCCGCGGGCGCATCCGCATTGACGGCGAAAAGACAGGCCGCACCATTCTGCGCTTCAAGGCGATTGAACGTTTTGGCCACTGGCTGCTGGCGTCGTCCTTTGTGGTGCTGGGCATTACCGGCCTGATTTCCCTGTTCGGGCGCACCGTGCTGATCCCCGCCTTCGGTCACGAGGCGTTCTCGACCCTCGCCATCGGCAGCAAGTGGGTGCACAACAACATCTCTTGGGCGTTCATCATCGCGCTGGTGTTCGTGTTCATCGCATGGGTCGGGCACAACATTCCCAACCGCACCGACCTGAAATGGATGATGAAAGCGGGCGGACTGCTGGGCCATGGCCACCCGCCTGCCAAGAAGTTCAACGCAGGTCAGAAGATGATCTTCTGGGCGGTGATCATTCTGGGCGGGTCCATCGCGGCCTCTGGTGTTGCACTGCTGTTCCCCTTCGAATTCCCGATGTTCGGTCACACGTTCTCGGTGCTGAACGGCTGGGGCGTGCCGGGATGGTTCGGGTTTGATCCCCTGCCCTATCCGCTGGAGCCGCAGGAAGAGATGCAATACGCCCAGTTGTGGCACGCGCTGGTCAGTCTTGTGCTGACGGCCATCATCTTTGCCCACATCTATCTCGGCTCCATCGGGATGGAAGGCGCGTTCGATGCCATGGGCAAGGGCGATGTGGAATTGCAGTGGGCGCGTGAACACCACAGCCTGTGGGTTGATGAAGTCATGTCCGAACAGAACACAGCAGAGAAAGGGCGCACATCATGAAGGCGTTTCTGTTTGCCCTCATCGCGGCGGCGGTCATCACCGTCGGCGCCAACCAGATCCTGATCAACAGCGGCTTTTCTTCCGCGAATATGGGATCTTCGGAAAACGTGCGCCTGCCGCACGACTAAGCCACGCTAGGCTCAGGCGATCACCGCCTGAGCCGCCTCGAACTGGGACAGATAGACGTTTCCGGTCAACTCTTTCAGAAAATGCTGATCCGCCAACTTGTCCATCACGGGGCCTTTGACCTCGGACAGGTGCAGTTTGACGTCCATTTCTCGCAAACGGTCGTTGATTGCCTCAAGGGATTCCAGCGCGCTGAAATCAATCTCGTTAATGGCAGAGCATTGCAGGATCACATGGCGCACCGCGCTGTCCCCCGCCACACGGTTCTGGATACAGTCCTCAAGAAAACGCGCATTCGCAAAGAACAGGCTTTCGTCCACGCGTAAGGTGATGACGCGCGGGTCGGTGATGACCTTGTGGCGCAGCACGTTGCGGAAATGCTCGGTCCCCGGCACTTGACCGACCTCGGCGATATGCGGCTTGGACGACTTATAAAGGTGCAGCAGGATCGACACGCCCACGCCCACCGACACGCCCGCCTCGACCCCTGCGGCCAGCGTTACAAGGATGGTGCCCAGAACGGCGGCAAAGTCGGCCTTGGAATAGGCCCAGCTGCGTTTCAGGATTGAAAAGTCCACAAGGCTGAGGACCGCGACAATGATCGTGGCGGCAAGCGTGGCCTTGGGCAAGAAATAGATCAACGGCGTCAGCGCAACGGCGGCGATGGCCAACCCGACGGCGGTAAAGGCCCCTGCCGCCGGTGTTTCGGCCCCTGCGTCGAAGTTCACGACCGAGCGCGAAAAGCCCCCCGTGACCGGAAAACCGCCAGTAAAAGCCGCGCCTATATTGGCCGCGCCAAGGCCGATGAGTTCCTGATCGGGGTCGATGCGCTGGCGTTTCTTGGCCGCGAGGGTCTGCGCGACCGAGATCGATTCCACAAAACCGATGACCGAGATCAAAAAAGCGGGGACCACCAGTTGCCCCAGCAGGTCAAGCGACAGCGACGGCAGGGTAAAGGGTGGCAGGCTTTGCGGCACAGCACCCACGATACGCACACCGCCCGCGTCCAGACCAAAGGCCCAAACGGCCCATGTGGTCACGACAACAACCGCCACCGGCCCCGTCTTTACCAGTACCCCCACCAGCCCCGACCCAAGGCCCAGCCGCGTCAACACGGGCTTCAGCCCCTTGCGTACCCAGAACAGAAAGGCGGTCGCGGCAACGCCGATCACGGCGGTGGCGATGTCGGTTTGCGAGGCGTTGCGGGCCAAGGATGTCACAAGCTCAAGCAGGGTGTGCCCCGACGCGTCGATGCCGAGGATATGCTTGAGCTGGCTGGCGGCAATGATGATCCCTGAGGCGGTGATGAACCCCGCAATCACCGGATGGGACAGGAAAGTCGCCACAAAACCGAGGCGGAAAATCCCCATACCCAGCAACATCACCCCCGACAGTCCCGCCAGCGACAGCGCCGCGACGCCATAGCCCATCGTGCCCTGTTCAACGATATCCGACAGTGCCGCCGCCGTCATCAGGGACACCACCGCCACCGGCCCGACCGCCAGTGCGCGGCTGGTGCCGAACACGGTGTACAGAAGGATCGGCACGATGGATGCATACAGCCCCGCCTCCGCAGGCAGCCCCGCCAGCAGCGCATAGGCCAGCGATTGCGGGATCAGCATGATCGTCACGATCAGCGCCGCCATCAGGTCGCCGGGCAGGTCAGAGCGGGAATAGCTCCGCCCCCATGTGAGAATGGGCAGATAGCGCGTCATAAGGGAACTCTCGGGCCTGTAGGGAAAGGACCGCCGCGCCTGTATCCTTGGCGCGGCTGTCGGGGTATTGCAGGGTCAGCTGGCCGTGATCTTTTCGGGCTTGGCCATCCATTCACGCCCCCTAAGCATCCCTTTCCAATAGACCGGCGGTAGCATCTTTTCCTTCAGGAACCACGCAGCGCGGGTGGGTTTGGTGCCATCCAGCAGCATCTTGGGGAAACTGGGCAATAAGGCCCCGCCATAGCCGAATTCGGCCAGCACGATCTTGCCACGTTCGACCGTCAGGGGGCACGAGCCATAGCCGTTATATTGCGCCGTGGCCGATCCGCCGCCCATGTCCGCCACTATGTTTTCGGCCACAACAGGGGCCTGTATGCGCGCGGCGGCGGCGGTCTTGGCATTGGGGGCATTCATCACATCGCCCAGCGACCAGACGTTCTCATAGGTCTTGTGCCGCAACATGGCCTGATCCACGTCCACCCATCCGGCGGTATCCGCCAAGGGCGAGACGCGGATGAAGTCCGGCGCGCTTTGGGGTGGGCAGACATGCATCATGTCGAATTCCATCTCGACCCTTTCGACCGGCATGTCGGGCTTGGCCACATCGAACCATGCCTTTTTTGCAGGACCGTCCACCGCAACAAGATTGTGAAAGAAGTTCAGCGTGGCGTCGTATTTTTTAACGTAGTCCATGAGCGCAGGCACATAGTCCTTCACCCCGAACAGCACGCCACCGGCGTTGTTGAACTGGATGTCGATGTTGCTCAGAACACCGCGCCGGTGCCATGCGTCACCAGACAGATACATCGCCTTTTGCGGCGCGCCCGCGCATTTGATGGGCATCGGCGGCTGGGTGAAAACGGCTCGCCCCTGCTTCATGCTCTGGACGAGGTTCCATGTATAAGACGCTAGGTCATAACGATAATTCGACGTTACGCCGTTTTGCCCCAACGTATCGACCAGCCCCTCGACCTTGGTCCAGTCAAGCTTCAGCCCCGGACAGACCACAAGCCGCGTGTAGGTCACAACGCGGCACCCGTCGAGGATGACGGCGTTGTTCTCTGGCTCGAATGCGGCGACGGCGGACTTGATCCAGGTGACCCCGTTGGGGATCAGCGACCCCATCGTGCGGACGGTGTCTTGGGCGTCAAAGATGCCGCCGCCCACCATTGTCCAACCGGGCTGGTAATAGTGGACATCCGCCGGATCAATAACCGCGATCTGAATGCCGGATGTGCGCGACCGCAGGCTGGAGGCGACGGCGATGCCAGCGGCCCCGCCCCCCACGATCACCACGTCAAAGGACGCATCCCCCTTGTCCGTCGGCGTCTTGCCCCCGTTGGCGATGCGGCGCACCACCCCTGCCATGTCATAGCCTGCGGCTTTCGTCGTGCTCAGGATATCGGCGAGGCTGCGCTGGCCCGCTTGGGCCAGTGACCACAACGTGGCCGAGCGTGTGCCGGTGCGGCAATAGGCCAGCACCGGACCGGGCAATTCGGTCAGCGTCGTGCCAAAGGCCTCTGCCTCTTGATCCGCGACCTTGCCCGCCACAATAGGCAGATAGGCGGCGGTGATCCCTTCGGCCTTGGCGGCGGCGGCGACCTCTTGGAAGCTCGGCTGGTCGGCGCCTTCGCCATCGGGGCGATTGCAGATGATGCCGCGGAAACCGGCGGCCTTGACCGCCTTCATATCCGCAGGCGTGATCTGGGCACTGACCGACAACTGGTCCGTTAGCTTTTTGATATCCATCACAGTTCTTTCCGGTTCACAGACCGTTCACCGGCACTTTGAGCATGGGCCTGCCATCCTTGTCCGTCGGCACATGGCCTGCGCGCATGTTCACCTGAAGCGACGGGATGATCAGCTTGGGCATGGCCAGTTGCGCGTCCCGTTCGGTGCGGAACTTGATGAAATCCTCGCGGGTTTTGCCGCCGCCTACGTGGATGTTTTCGGCCTTCTGTTCGGCTACGGTGGTTTCCCACTGAATGGCGCGCCCGTTGGGTCCGTAATCGTGGCACATGAACAGGCGGGTTTCGTCCGGCAGGCTCAGCACCTTTTGAATGCTGTCATAGAGTTCGCCTGCATCCCCGCCCGGAAAATCCGCGCGGGCCGATCCGCCATCCGGCATGAACAGCGTGTCCCCCGCAAAGGCCGCGTCGCCCAAAACATGCACCATGCAGGCAGGCGTATGGCCCGGCGTGAACATGGCAAAGCCCTGCATGTTGCCCACCATGTAGGTGTCGCCATCCTTGAAAAGGGCGTCGAATTGCGACCCGTCGCGCTGGAACTCGGTGCCTTCGTTAAAGACTTTGCCAAAAGTTTCCTGCACCACCATGATCTTTTCGCCGACGCCAACCTTGCCGCCCAGCACCTGCTGGATGTAGGGCGCCGCGCTCAGGTGATCAGCATGGACATGGGTTTCGATGATCCAGTCCAGCACCAGCCCGCGGTCGCGAATTTCCGCGATCAGCGCGTCGGCATGGTCATAGGTGATGCGGCCAGCGGCGTAGTCGATGTCCATCACGCTGTCGATGATGGCGCAGTGGTTGGATGAGGGGTCTTTCACGATATAGGTGATCGTGTTCGTCGCCTCGTCAAAATGGGCCGAAACGTCGGGTTTGACGGACAAATCTACCGGATAGGTCATTGTGGTCTCTCCTTTGGTTCTAGGGTCACGCAGCGGGGGCGGATTTGCCCCGCAGCGCGGATTGTGCGGCTTTGGCGGCGATGATGCCTGCGATCAGGGCCGCAACAAAGATGAAAACATCCGTGACACCAGTGCCAAGCGCAGGCAGCGCCCCGCCGGGGCAGAAGCCCGCAATGCCCCAGCCGACGCCGAACAGGGCCGAACCACCAATCAGGGGCAGGTCCAGATCACGGCGCGTGGGCAATTGGAAGCTGTCGGCCAATGCAGGGGCCGGACGGCCCAGAACGATGCGGTAGCCGACAAAGGTCACGATCAGCGCACCGCCCATTACGAAGGCAAGGCTTGGATCCCATGTGCCTGCAACGTCAAAGAAGTTCAGCACTTTGGCAGGGTTGGCCATGCCAGACAGGGCGATACCGACGCCAAAAATCAGGCCGATGAGGTAAGAGACGAGAAGGCGCATGGATTACACTCCGATCACGTGGCGGATGACAAAGACGGTGATGCCCGTGGTCGCCATAAAGGTAAGGGTGGCCACGATGGATCGCGGCGACAGGCGGGCGTTGCCACACACCCCGTGGCCCGAGGTACAGCCCGATCCGAACGTCACGCCGATTCCGACGATAAAGCCGCCGATCACCAGCATTGGCGTCGTGACAGGTACCTGAACGGCGGGAAATTGCCCTGTAAGCGCAAGGATCACGAGCGGCCCACTGATCATGCCCGCGACCACAGCCGCGCGCCACGACCAGTCTGACAGGCTGGTCGGGGTCACTACGCCGGCCAGAATGCCGGTCGCGCCCATGATCCGACCCAATGTGGCCATCAGCAACACAGCGGCCAGCCCGATCAGAGCCCCGCCACCCAGCGATTGAAACGGTGTGAACGCTGTTTCCATCATCACAACCGGCACGTCTGGATACCGAGGACACGATAGAGCGGGCAGAACCTCATTGCCGACGTCACGATCAGGATAAAGCCCGCGATGATCGAGATCGCGACCGCCAAAGTGCTGTCATACATGGCAAAACCGCTGAAGAACGGCGCGGCCAGCAACACGATGCCCAGTATTAGTCGAAAGGCGCGGTCGATGGTTCCAACATTCGCAGTCATCTCGATGTCTCCTTCTAAAGATACATCAGAGATAGCGCTTTGCCCCCGACTCGTCAGTGACATAGTCACCAAACATTCAAGAATTTCTATTTATCGTGGCTGGCAAGGGTCGACAGCTGTGTGCGGTCCAGCAATTCCACCCTGCCCCGCGACTGCGCGATCCAGCCGCGGCGTTGGAATTCCTGCAACTGGCGGGACACGACTTCGCGCGCGGTGCCGAGTTCGACCGACAGTTTCTGATGTGTTGTTTCGACGATGTCTTGGCCCTGCGACAGCGTGATCAGCTTGTTGGCAAGGCGCACGTCCATGCGTTGGAACGCGACCTCGTCGATCATGCGGAACAGGTCGGTGATCCGCTTGGAAAAGGCCGCGAGGACAAAGTCGCGGAAGGGTTTCGACGTGGCGACAAGTTCGTCGAACACATCGCGAGGTACTGCGGCGGCCCGCACGGCGGTTTCTGCGATGCCCGTGGCAGCATAGTCCTCATAGGCCAGAAGGCATGCCGTGGTTAGGACGCAACTTTGCCCAGCCTCGATCCGGTACAGCACAATCTCGTGCCCTGTGTCCGATACCTGTTGCACCCGCACCGTGCCGTCCAGCAGGAACAGCATATTTTCAGGCGACTTTCCCGGACCAAACAACGTGGTGCCCTTGGGCAGGCTTACATCATCGCTGCGGTCCACCAGAAGGCGCTTGGTGGGCGCGTCCAGCCGCGACAGCCCCGGAAAGCGTTCAACCCATGCGTCCTGTTGTGTCATGGCGCGGCCCTGCCTGTGTCATTGGTTTCTAGTGGCGCGATCCGGTCCAGTAACTGGCCGCGATTGGCGGCGATATCGGCAATGGTCAGGTCATCCAGCACTGCCATAAAGGCGGCCGTCGCTTCTTGGAGCTTGCGCGACAACACGCAGATGCCGATCAATGGGCAGGTATTCTTGTCGGGGTCAAAGCATTCCACCACGTCCAGCGGCCCTTCGGTCACGCGCACGACCTCGCCTACGACAATCTCTTCGGCGGGACGGGCAAGGCGAAAGCCGCCGCTGCGCCCGCGCACGGTCTCAAGATAGCCCGCTTTGCCCAGTTGGTGCACGATTTTCATGATATGCGGGCGGGACAGGTCGTGAATTTTGGCAACGTCGTCGATCCGCACAAGGCCCGGCGCTTTGAGCGCGGCAAGTTGAAGCGAGCGCATCGCGTAGTTGGTATAGCTGGTCAGTTTCACGGGTGCATCCTGTTGTCGCAGTCAAAAGATATATCTCAAGTATTGCTTTTGTAAAGCCGCCGATCTAAGAGCGATTAAGGCATGCAGTCGTGGCTTTTACGCCTTTCGGGGTCAAAAATGACGCACTTGATGCAGGAAAATATGATCTATCTCATCTACCAACAGCGGCAGATACATTTGCGCCCAGGGTGGCACAGTATGGTCCGTATCCGCCGCACAGGACGAACACACCCGATCTGATCGGGGATTTCGCAATCGACAAGAGGCATCACAATGTTGGACGGCTTCACCGCAGAGACACTGGCACGCGTACAATTTGCGTTCACCGTGTCCTTTCACATCATCTTTCCCGCGTTTTCAATCGGGCTGGCCAGCTATCTGGCAGTTCTGAACGCGCTGTACCTGCGCACGCGGGATGAAACCTATTTGACCCTGTTCGGCTACTGGAAAAAGATCTTCGCGGTGGCCTTCGGTATGGGCGTCGTGTCGGGGATCGTGATGTCGTACCAGTTCGGCACCAACTGGTCCGTGTTCTCGGACAAGACAGGGCCAGTGCTTGGGCCGCTTATGGCGTACGAGGTATTGTCGGCCTTCTTCCTTGAGGCGGGGTTCCTTGGCATCATGCTGTTCGGGCGCGAACGTGTGGGTGAAAAGCTGCATATGTTCGCCACAGCGATGGTGGCCTTTGGCACGCTGATGTCGGCCACGTGGATCCTGTCGGTGAACAGCTGGATGCAGACCCCTGCCGGTTATTCCATTAACGAGCTTGGCCAGTTCGTTCCCGAGGATTGGTGGCAAATCGTATTCAACCCGTCCTTCCCCTACCGCCTGACGCATATGGTGCTGGCGGCCTACCTGACCACCGCACTGGTTGTGGGGGGGGCGGGCGCGCTGCACTTGCTGCGCGATACGGACGACAAACCTGCGCGGCGCATGTTCTCGATGGCGATGTGGATGCTGATCGTTGTGGCGCCCTTGCAGATCGCTGCGGGCGACTTTCACGGCATCAACACGCTGGAACACCAGCCTGCCAAAGTAATGGCGATGGAGGGGCACTATGACAGCCACCCCGACGGCGCGCCGCTGATCCTGTTCGGCATCCCGAATCCGGACAAAAAGCGCATTGATTACGCGCTTGAGATTCCGAAACTGTCGAGCCTGATCCTGAAACACGACCTGGACGCGCCGCTGGATGGTCTGGACACCATTCCCGACGACGAGGAACCGCCTGTGGCCATCGTGTTCTGGAGCTTCCGCGTGATGGTCGGCCTTGGCTTTGCGATGCTGGGTCTGGGTACGTGGGCCGCTTGGCGGCGCTATCGCGGGCGCCTCTATGACTCGCCGATGCTGCACCGTGCGGCGCTGGTGATGGGGCCGATGGGCTTTGTCGCGGTGCTGGCGGGGTGGATCACCACCGAGGTCGGGCGCCAGCCCTTTACCGTTTACGGGCTGCTGCGCACCTCGGACAGTCTTGCGCCCGTGGCCGCCCCTGCTGTGGCAACGTCGCTGATCGCTTTTATCGTAGTCTACTTCTTTGTCTTCGGCGCTGGCACGTTCTACCTGCTGCGCATGATGGGCAAGACACCGTCCGCCATGGACAAGAGCCTGCGCGATGGCCCGATCCGCACAGCGGGCATCACACCCGCTGCGCAATCCAAACCCGACGCCATTCCAGGCGAATAAGGAGCACTGATATGTTTGAACTCTCCTTCATCTGGGCTGGCATTATCGCCTTTGCCGTCCTGACATACGTTATCCTTGACGGGTTCGATCTGGGTGTGGGTATCCTGTTTCCGTCCGCCGATGACGAACGGGAAAAGGCGACGATGATGAACTCCATCGCGCCGATCTGGGACGGGAACGAGACATGGCTGGTGCTGGGCGGCGGCGGATTGTTTGCCGTCTTCCCGCTGGCCTATGCCGTTGTCATGCCCGCGCTGTATATGCCGATGATCCTGATGCTTCTGGCGCTGATCTTTCGCGGTGTGGCCTTTGAATACCGCTGGCGGACCGAGCGGTGGAAGCATGTTTGGGACATCGCCTTTTTCGCGGGGTCGGTCGTGGCCGCATTTATGCAGGGCATCGCCCTTGGCGCGCTTGTGCAGGGCATCAAGGTTGCGGACCGCGCCTATGCGGGCGGCTGGTGGGACTGGCTGAGCGTGTTTTCCATCCTGACGGGTCTGGCGGTCGTGGTGGGCTATGCGCTGCTGGGCGCGACATGGTTGATCATGAAGACCGAAGGCCGTTTGCAGCGCAAGATGCAGGGCTATGCGTGGTGGCTGGGGGCTGGCACGCTGGGCTTTATCGGCATCGTCAGTATCCTGACCCCGTTTCAGGACGCGGTCTATTTCGAACGCTGGTTTGCCCTGCCGGGTGTATTGTTGAGCGTTGCAATGCCTGCGGCGGTGGCGGCTTGTGCGTGGTTGCTGTTCACAGGGCTGAACGCGGGCAAAGATGCGCAGCCGTTCCTGTCGTCGCTCACCCTGTTCGTGCTGTGCTTTATCGGGATCGGGATCAGCTTTTATCCGAACATCGTCCCGCCCAGCCTGACGATTGAAGAAGCCGCCGCGCCGGACGCCAGCCTGTGGTTCGCGCTGGTCGGTACCGTGGTCCTGATCCCGATGATCTTGGGCTACACCGCCTATGCCTATTGGGTGTTCCGCGGCAAGATCGACCCCGAAGAAGGCTATCACTGATCTTGCCGAAATCCGTGAAACAGATCGTCTGGTTCATCGCCATTTGGGTAGGCAGCGTGGCGATATTGGCGGTTGTTGCCTACGCGATCCGGCTGGCCATTCTTGGGTGAAGTCAGGTTTATAACGGTCGGGACCAGCGCAGGCAGCGCTGGTCCTTTAGCTTTTTCAGGGCGGCGTTCTGGCGGCGAACGCGATCAGTGAACCAATATGTGGTCGCACTATTCGAACATTTATGCGTATCTGAGACACGACAATCCGCGGGCCACTTGATCAAACGCGATCAAACAGCAACATACACCTGCTTCACCCACATGCCGTTTCCCTAGCCGTGTTCCAGCGCATGGATCACCCCGCGCAGCTCTGCCAAACCGCGCAGGCGCCCGATCAGCGGGTAACCTGGCACGAGTTCGCGGCCCAGATCGGACAGCATGTGATGGCCGTGGTCAGGGCGGAACGGGATGTTGAGATCGCTGCGCCCCTCGGCGCGGCGGCGGGCCTCTTCGCCCAGCAGCACCTTGATCAGCGCGACCATGTCTGTGTCGCCTTCCAAGTGGGCTGCTTCCTCAAACGACCCGTCTGCGTCCTTGCGCACATTGCGCAGGTGGACGAAGTGGATACGCTCTGCCACTTGGGCGGCGATGGCGGGCACGTCATTGGCCGGATTGGCCCCCAGCGAACCTGCGCATAGGGTCACGCCATTTGCGGGGCTGTCATAGGCGCGCATGATCCAGTCGAGGTCATCGCCGTTCGACACGATGCGCGGCAGTCCAAGGATATGGCGCGGCGGGTCGTCCTGATGCACACACAGGCGCAGGCCCAGTTCATCTGCGGTCGGGCCGACCTCTTGCAGGAAACGGTGGTAGTTGGCGCGCAACACTTCGCGGTCGATGCCGTCATAGCTGCGCAACACCTCGCCCAGCCCCGCCACATCGTAGCGGTCGAAGGCACCGGGCAATCCGGCCATGATCGCGCCCAGCAGGTCGTCACGGTCCTGTTGCGTCGCGCTTTGGAACCAGCGGGCGGCGCGGCTGCACACCTCGGGGGAATAGTCGTCTTCGGCTTCTTGCCGCCCCAGCATGTGGATTTCGAATGCGGCCATGCGTTCTGCGTCAAAGCGCAAACAGGTGGCCCCACCCTGTACGGGGGCCGCAAGGTCCGTGCGCGTCCAGTCGAGCAACGGCATGAAGTTGTAGCAGATCGTCTTGATCCCCTGCGCCGCCAGATTGACCATGGAGGTGCGGTAGTTGGCGAAAAGTTCGGTCAGATCGCCCTCTCCCCGCTTGATCCGTTCGTGGATCGGCAGGCTTTCGACCACCACCCAAGAGAACCCCGCCGCCTCAATCTCGGCCTTGCGGGCGGCGATGGCCTCTTGCGGCCAGACCTCGCCATAGGGGATTGCGTGCAGGGACGAGACGATGCCCGTCGCCCCTGTTTGCGCCACTTCGCCCAAGGTGATCGGGTCGAATTCCCCGTACCAGCGCCAGCTTTCGATCATGTGCTTGCCTTTCTTACTACGGCTTGTGCGCCTTCGGACCACAGGGTTTTCGCCGCCTGCGTGACAGGCGCGTGCAGGTCTGCGGCCAGATCGGCGGGGAAGATGTCATTGAACGCCAGCAGGCGCGTTACGACCTCTTCGGCATCATCGCAGCCTTCCGTTGCGGCGCGCAGGCGGTCAGCCAGCGGGTCGCGCACGTCAATCGGCTGGCCACTTTCGTCGCGCCCCGTGACATAGCGCATCCACGCCGCCACGGCGAGCATCAGGCCCGGGCTGGGCCGCCCGTTTTCCAGATTGGCGCGCAGCGTTCCAAGCAGGCGTTGGGGCAGTTTCTGGCTGCCATCCATGGCGATCTGCCATGTGCGGTGGTGGATCGCCGGATTGGCAAACCGCTCAAACAGCGCATTCGCATAATCGGGCAAATGCACCCCGTCCGGTGCGGCGACGGCGGGCATAATCTCGGCCCAGAGCATACGCACATAGGCGGCAAAGGCGGGATCGGCGACGGTTTGGGCAATCGTCTCGTGCCCAGCCAGATATCCGGTATAGGCCAGCGCCGAATGCGTGCCGTTTAGCATGCGCAGCTTCATATCCTCATGCGCGGAAATATCGGCCACCATCTCGACTCCGGCAGCGGCCAGATCGGGGCGGGCACCGTCGACGAAATCATCCTCGATCACCCATTGCGCGAAGGGTTCGTGCATCACTGGTGCGGCATCGGCCTGCCCCGTGAGTTCGGCAACCGCGGCGATGTCCTGCGCCGTGGTCGCGGGGGTGATCCGGTCCACCATGCAAGACGGGAAGCGCACGCGATCCTCGATCCAGTCGGCCAGCGCGGGGTCTATCCGGCGGGCCATGTCCAGCACCACACCGCGCACCAGCTTGCCATTGTCGGGTAGGTTGTCACAGCTGAGTACCGTAAAGGGTGCCACGCCCGCCGCGTGCCGCATTTGCAAGGCGCGTACCAGATACCCCACTGCCGAGACCGGCAAATCATGGGCAAGATCGTGCGCCACATCGGGGTGGTCGGGGTTGAGCGCACCGGTGGCGGGGTTATGGCAGTACCCTTTTTCGGTGACGGTCAGAGTGACAATACGCACGGCAGGGTCACTCATCGCGGCCAGCACAGCCGCCGGATCTTCGGGCGCGACCAGCACGTCGTTCAACACGTCGATGCGGCGGGCATGGGTGCCCTCGGGGGCCAGTGTGACCGCGTGATAGGCCCAGCCTTGCCCCTTGAGCGCATCGCGGGTTGCGGGGCTGCGCAGGGAGACACCTGTGATTCCCCACGCCCCGCCCGCTGCCGCCATGGCGTCGGCCACATAAACACAGCCAAAGGCGCGATAAAACGCGCCCAGGCCCAAGTGCACAATGCCCGTTGCAGGGCGCGAGATATTATCGGGCAAGCCATCCTCCGTCGACGTTCAGAACCGCGCCATGCACATAGGCCGCCGCAGGTGTGCATAGATAGACCGCCGCGCCTGCAATGTCTTCGGGCTGGCCCCAATGTCCGGCGGGAATACGCTCAAGAATGGCAGCATTTCGGGCCGGATCGGCGCGCAAGGCTTCGGTATTGGCGGTTTCCACATATCCGGGGGCGACGGCGTTCACGTTGATCCCTTGTGCGGCCCATTCGTTGGCCAGCAGTTTGGTCAGCCCCGCGACCCCGTGTTTGGACGCCGTGTAGGACGGCACGCGGATACCGCCCTGAAACGACAGCAGCGAGGCGATGTTAACCACCGCGCCGCGCCCCTTGCGGGCCAGCACCGCCTTGCCGAAGGCCTGCGTGGTGAAGAACAGCGCCTTGAGGTTCACGTCCATCACCGCATCCCAGTCCGCTTCGGTAAACTCCACCGCGTCGGCGCGGCGGATGATCCCCGCGTTGTTGATCAGGATGTCGATCTGGTCATCATCAAACAGGCCCTGCCCCGCCATCGGGTCGGCAAAATCGACCAGAAGACTTGAGGCACGTCCGCCCGCACCGGTGATCGCCGCAACCGTTTCGTCGCAGGCGCGGCGGCCGGCGCAGAGAACCTCTGCACCGGCTTGGGCAAGGCCGACCGCGATGGCCTGCCCGATGCCTGTGTTCGCGCCCGTGACCAGCGCGCGCCGCCCGTCGAGTGAAAACGCCTTGTTCATCGCAAATCCTCCATCGCGATCATGTCCATATCGGTGAAATCTACGTTGTCCCCCGCCATCGCCCAGCAGAACGTGTAGGCCGAAGTGCCAGCACCCGAATGGATCGACCACGGCGGAGAGATCACAGCCTCTTCATTCGCCATGACGATATGGCGGGTCTGGTCCGGTGCGCCCATCAGGTGGAACACGCGGGTATCGGCCTCCATATCGAAGTACAGATAGGCCTCCATCCGGCGGTCATGGGTGTGGGCAGGCATGGTGTTCCAGACCGATCCCTGCGCCAGTTGGGTATAGCCCATGACAAGCTGGCAGCTTTTGCAGACGTCGGGGTGGAGCATCTGGATGATGACCCGTTCGTTAGAGGTATACTTGGATCCCAGTTCAACTCTACGGGCGTCAGCGACCTTGATCAGTGTCGTGGGATAGCGTGCGTGAGCTGGTGCCGACAGGATGTAGAAACGGCCTGCGCCGCCGAATTCGATCGGGCCAGCGCCCATACCGATATACAGGATTTCGCCCTTTTCGACCGTGTAGGTCGTGTCGCTGACGCGAATGGTGCCGGTATCACCGATGTTCAGCACACCCATCTCGCGGCGGTCCAGAATCGATGGCGTGCCGGTCTCTTCCACATGGTCCAGCACCAGCGGGCCGCTTGCAGGCACGGCAGAGCCAACGATCAGACGGTCATAGTGGCTGTAGACGAGCGGGATCTTGTCCGCCTCGAACAGATTTCCCACGTGGAAATGGGCGCGCAGCTGGTCCGTATCCAGCGTTTTCGCCGTCGCCGGGTCGATGGCGTGTCGGGTTTCAGTTTCTAGCATTGCAACATGTCCTCTCCTATTAATCATCACGCCAAGCGGCGTGCATGATGCGGGCGCATGTTCACAGGCGGTAGGCCTCTTTGGCAAGGCGATATGTCAGATCATGGGCGACTTCTGGCGCTTCATCGCGATCCAACCGGCCTGTTTCAACCAGATGTGCAAGGAAAGCACAGTCCACACGCCGCGCCACGTCATGGCGCGCGGGAATCGAACAGAAGGCGCGTGTGTCGTCGTTGAAGCCGACCGTGTTGTAGAACCCTGCGGTTTCGGTCGTCATCTCGCGGAACCGCATCATGCCCTCATAGCTGTCGTGGAACCACCATGCGGGGCCGAGTTTCAGCGCGGGATAGACCCCCGCCATGGGCGCGAGTTCGCGGGCATAGCTGCTTTCGTCCAGCGTGAACACGATCACCGTCAGATCGGCGCGCGTGCCAACTGCGTTCAGTAGCGGGCGCAGGTTCGCGACATAGTCGGTGCGCGTGGGGATGTCATAGCCCTTGTCCCGCCCGAAGCGCGCCATGATATCGCGTGAATGGTTGCGCACCGATCCGGGGTGGATTTGCAGAACCAGCCCGTCCTCAAGGCTCATCCGCGCCATTTCGGTCAGCATATGCCCGCGAAAGCAGTCCGCTTCTTGCGCGGTGCAGGTGCCTTTCAACGCCTTGGCAAACAGGGCGGCGGCGTCTTGCTGGCTCAGGTCTTCGGTACGGGCCGAGGGGTGGCCGTGATCGCTTGACGTGGCGCCATGGCTTTTGAAAAAGGCGCGGCGCTTGCGGTGGGCGTCGAGGTATCCTGCCCACGTTGTTGTGTCCTCGCCCGTCATCTCACCCATGATGGCGACGTTGTCGGCGAACCCTTCGAAGTCGGGATCGACCACGGCGTCAGGACGATAAGCGGTGATGACCTTGCCGCCCCAACCGCTGTCGCGGATCATCTGGTGCCAGCGCAGATCGTCGATGGCACTTTCCGTTGTCGAAATCGCCTCGATATTGAAGCGTTCGAACAGGGCGCGGGGGCGGAAGGCGTCTTGGGCCAAGCAATCTTCGATCTGGTCATAGATTGCGTCCGCCGTGTCGCCGGACAGGCGTGTGGTGACGCCGAACACCTCTTGCAGCGCGTGGTTCACCCACAGGCGTGACGGGGTGCCACGGAACAGGTGGAAGTTCTGCGCAAACAGCCGCCAGATCGCGCGCGTGTCCTGTTCGGTTTCGCCCCCGTCCACACGCGGCACGCCCAGCCGTTCCAGCGGGATGCCTTGGGAGTGCAGCATGCGGAACACGTAGTGGTCGGGCGTCACGAACAGGTTGGCCGGATCGGCAAAGCGCGCGTTCTCGGCAAACCAGCGCGGATCCGTGTGGCCATGCGGGCTGAGGATCGGCAGTTCCTTGACGCCCTCGTAAAGATCGCGGGCAAGGCTGCGCGTTTTAGGGTCGGTCGGGAACAGGCGGTCTGGGTCAAGCAAGGTCATGGTCTTGGTCCTTTCGATAGCCTGCGCGCCGATCCGGTGCCGCGCCTCAGGATTTGGGGGTCACCAGCATGTCGCGGTCCGCCTCGGGCGTTTTCAGCGTCGACCACGTGTCATCGCGCGGCGGCGATGGTGGTGTGTCGCAGGTGCCGCGATGCAAGGCGACCTTGGCGATGAAATGGGCCGAGATCGGCGCGGTCACAAACAGGAATGCCATGATCAGCAAGGCGTGGATCGACGATTCCCCGTTGGAAAAGGAATGGGCGAGCGAGGCCAGCAACAGCATCCCGATGCCAATGGTGCCGACCTTGGTCGGCGCATGCAGCCGCGTCATCGGGTCGTTGAACTTGAGAAGGCCAATCACCCCGATGATGATAAAGGCCGATCCGATGAACAGGCAGGCCGCCGCCACATAGGTTGCAATCAACTGAGCCGTCATTCGATGATGTCCCCCCGCAACAAGAACCGCGCCAGCGCGACGGTGGACACAAAGCCCAGCATCGCAATCAGCAGCGTGACCTCGAAATAGATTTGCACGCCCTGATAGATGCCCAGCACCACCACCAGACCAAGCGCGTTGATCACCATCGTATCCAGAGCAAGGATACGGTCGCCATAGGTCGGCCCTAGTACAAGGCGGACCATGGACAGGATCTGCCCCAGTGCCAGCGCGATCAGCGCCACGGCCAGTGCAATATCCAGAACAGCCAAGGCTTGGGTCATGAGAAAATCTCCTTCAGGCGCGCTTCGTAACGGACCTTGATATCGTCGCGCACGGCGTCGGGATCATCGGTGTGCAGCACATGGACCAGCAGGCTGTGCCCTTCATCGGACAGGTCTGCCGACACGGTGCCGGGGGTCAGGGTGATGGTGCCGGCAAGGAAGGTGATCGCCTCGGGTTGGACAAGGTCCAGCGGCACCACGATCCATGCCGGTTTCAGCTTGGCATTAGGGACCGAGATTACAATCCATGCGACCTGAATATTGGCCACGATGATGTCCCACATGACCATGACGCAATAGGTCGCCATCTTGCCCAGGCGGAAGCCGCGTGGCGTGTCGGGCCACCAGACCGAGGTGCCCCACGGGATCACGATGCCAAGGATCAGGCCGAACACCGCCATGCCTGCCGAAAAATCGTTTTGCAGCAGGATCCACACCACGGTCAGCAGCAGGGTCAGGAACGGGTGCGGCATCAACCAATAGAACGCGCGTGCCATATCAGTGTGCCTCCTTGGATGGTGTGCTGAGCTTGCCCGGGGCATCCAGCACGGTCGAGATATAGGGTTGCGGCGCGAACAGTTGTGCCGCGATGGCCGTGGTATAGCGGTGCACCTGTCCGGCAAAGATCGTGTGCAGGGCCAGCAGGGCAATCATGCCCCCGACCGACACATAGGACAGGGCCGATGGCAGCGTCATACCAGCCGCATCTTCGGGCGGCGTGACCTCGTGCGCCTTCCAGAACAGCACACTGCCTGCGCGGGCAAAGCCGAGGATGCTGACAAGGCTGGAACCCAGAACAATCGCCCAGACCCAGACCGCGTGATCACTGCCAAAGGACGCATCCAGCACCAGCAGTTTGCCCAAGAAACCGGACAGCGGTGGCAGACCCGCCATTGCAATCGCACCGGCAAAGAACAGCGCCGCCGTCAGTGCCGCGCCTGCCATAGGCGGTTGCGCCATCAGGTCCACATTGCCGCGCCCCGTGCGCACCAGATCGCAGATCAGGAACAGCGCCGCGCCTGCGAGGGTCGAGTGCACGATATAGTAAACCGCCGCCGCAATCCCTTCGGGCGTGAACAGCGAGATCGAGACCATGACCATCGCCATGGAGCCGATGACCGCATAGGCCACCAAACGGTCCAGCCGCTTGGCCGCAAGCACTCCGGTCATGCCGATGGCCAGCGTCACCAGTGCCGCAGGCAGCAACCACAGGTCATGCAGGCCCGATGTCACGGCCAGTTCCGGCGGGAAGATCAGCGTGTAAACGCGGATGATCGCGTATGCGCCCACCTTTGTCATAATGGCAAACAGGGCCGCCACGGGGGCCGGTGCCTCGGCATAGCTGGAGGGCAGCCAGAAGTGCAGCGGTACCACCGCCGCCTTGATCGCGAAGACCAGCAACAGCAGGACGGCGGCGACACGGATACCGACGGTTTCCACCTCTCCGATCAGGGCTACACGTTCGGCTAGGTCGGCCATGTTCAGCGTCCCCGTCTCGGCATAGATCGAGCCGAGGGCGAACAGGAACAGGGTAGAGCCGATCAGGTTGAACAGTACATATTGCACCCCTGCCCGCAGGCGCGCGGTGCCGCCTGCGTGGATCATCAGGCCATAAGAGGCGATCAGAAGGACTTCGAAAAAGACGAATAGGTTGAACAGGTCGCCCGTCAGGAACGCGCCCATGATGCCCATGATCTGGAACTGGAACAGGGCATGGAAATTGCGCCCGCGTTCATCCCAGCCCGAACCGATGGCATAGAGCAGCACCAGAAGGGCCAGCACCGCCATCAGCAGCACCATGAGTGTGGACAGGCGATCAGCGACCAGCACGATGCCGAACGGCGCGGCCCAGTCCCCCAATTGATACAGCAGGATTTCCCCGCCGCTGGTGGCCACGGCCAGTGCGCCTGCAACTACAACCAGCGCCAGCACGCCCGCCACGGCAAAGGTGCGCTGGATCACGATGTGATAGCGCGCAGCCAGAATGATAAACGGTGCCAGCAGCGCGGGCAGAACGATCGGAGCGATGATCCAGTGGGTCATTGTACGCCCTCCTGACCGTTAGATGGGGCGGTAGTTGGTCCGTCCTCCGCACCTGTTTGGTCATCGACATGATCGTCATCGGACCCCAGAAACGCGCCAAGGGCGATCATCACCACAACCGCCGTCATCCCGAAAGAAATCACGATGGCCGTCAGCACCAGCGCCTGCGGCAGCGGGTCGGTATAGGTCGTCACCCCGTCACGCAGCACAGGGGCCGCGCCGATGGTCAGACGCCCCGAGGCAAACAGGAACACGTTCACCGCATAGGTCAGCAGCGAAATCCCCATAATCACGGGAAAGGTGCGCAGGCGCAGCACAAGGTACAAGCCGCCCGTGGTCAGGATGCCGATGGCAGAAGCAACAAGCAGTTCCATATTACACCGCCCCCTGAGACGTCTTTGTGTCCGCTTCGCGGGATGGATCAATGTCCATCGGATGATCGGTTTCGGGTTCATGCGCGCGCCGTGCAAGGCGCGAGAAGCTTTCGAGCGACAGCATGACCGCGCCCACCACGGCAAGGAACACGCCCACATCGAACAGGGCCGCTGTGGCCAGTTCGAACTTCTCGAACGGCGGGATGCGCACATAGGTAAAGTCCGAGGTCAGGAACGGTTTGCCCACAAACCACGACCCGATGCCGGTCAGGCCCGCGACCAGCACCCCTGCCCCGATGACCCCGTGATAGGGATAGCGCAGCCGCGCCGAGGCCCATGCGAAACCGCTGGCCATATACTGCATCACCACGCCGATCGACACGATCAGACCCGCGATGAAACCACCGCCAGGTTCGTTGTGGCCGCGCAGGAAGATGTAGAAGCCGACCAGCATAACAACCGGCATAATGACCCGCGTCAGAACGACCATCATCATCGGGTGCATGTCGCCCGCACGGGCCTGATCCGGGGTGCGGTTCAGCAGGCGTGCGCGCACAGGCCCTGCCAGCAGCGTATGGGTCAGCGCATAGATCAGCAGCGCCGCGATCCCCAGCACGATGATCTCTCCGTATGTGTCGAAACCACGGAAATCGACAAGGATCACGTTCACCACATTAGTGCCGCCGCCGCCTTTGTAGGAGTTGGCGAGGTGGAATTCGGAAATCGGGGTCGAGACCGCGTCGCGGAGCAAGTAGTGCAAGGCCAGCCCGAAGGTCGCGAGGCCCCCCGCAATCGCCACGCCCATATCGCGCACACGGCGCAGGAGGGAGCTTTCGACCGGCGTTGTCTTGGGCAGGAAGTTGAGCGCGAGCAGCAGCAGGATGATCGTCACCACCTCGACCGTGAACTGGGTCATCGCAAGGTCGGGCGCGCTGAAATAGACGAAGGCAACCGACACCATCAGCCCCACGATCCCGATCAGGATCAGCGACAGCAAACGGTTGCGGTGGAAGAAGACCAGCGCGACCGTGGCCGCGACGAGCATCACCCAGCCCGCCAGTGCGACGGGGTCAACAGGCTGCATCACCCGCGTGGCAGGACCGACCGTGCCGGTGGCCCAAGCGTGAAAGCCCGCTGCGAGGATCGCCACGGTGCCGATGGCCGCGTAGCGTGTGAAAGACCCGTCATGCAGCGGCAGGATGATGCGCTGTGCAAGGCGGGCGGCGGCTTCGACGATGGCCTCGAAGATCACCTTGGCCTCGGGGCGCGGGGCCGCGTCCCACAGGCGCAGTGCGGGTTTGAAAACGGCCAGCAGGACCAGCCCGCCCAGCACCGCGATCACCGACAACAGCAGCGCAGGCACCAGCCCGTGCCAGATTTTGAAATGCGCGGTCGGCACCTCAACCACGCCGCCCAAAACGGCAGAAGTCACAAGCTTTACAAAGGGTTCGGCGAGGAAAGGCGCAACGCCGATCACCACCACCAGCACCACGAGGATCGCAGGTGGCAACCACAGGCCCGAATTCGGATCATGCGGCTTGGACGGGTACGTTTCGCGCACCGGACCAAGGAACGTGTGCCCGATCAGGCGGAAGCAGTAGGCCGCGGAGAACAGCGAGCCGAAGGTCGCCAGCGCGGGCACCAGCCACGGGATACCGAACAGGGTTGTGTGGGTCGCTTCTTCGAGCATCATCTCTTTGGACAGGAAGCCGTTGAGCAGCGGAATACCGGCCATGGACAATGCCGCGAGCGTGGCGATCACGAAGGTGACGGGCATCAGCTTGCGCAGGCCGCCCAGCAGGCGGATGTCGCGGGTATGCGCCTCGTGATCAATGATGCCTGCGGACATGAACAGCGCCGCCTTGAACGTGGCGTGGTTGAGGATGTGGAACATCGCCGCCATTGCGCCAAAGGCGGTGCCGGTGCCCAGCAGCATGGTGATCAGCCCCAGATGCGACACGGTGGAAAAGGCCAGCAGCGCCTTGAGGTCGTGTTTGAACAGCGCAATCACCGCGCCAAGGCACATGGTGACCAGACCGGCGGTGGTGACGATGGCGATCCATTCGGGCGTGCCGGACAGGACGGGCCACATGCGCGCCAGCAGGAAAATCCCCGCCTTCACCATCGTGGCCGAGTGCAGATAGGCCGACACAGGCGTAGGCGCGGCCATGGCGTGGGGCAGCCAGAAGTGGAAGGGGAACTGTGCGGACTTCGTAAAACAGCCCAGCAGGATCAGGATCAGCGCGGGCAGGTACAGCGGATCGGCTTGGATCAGATCGCGGTTTTGCAGGATCACCGAAAGGTCATAGCTGCCCGCGATTTGCCCAAGGATCAGCATGCCCCCGATCATTGCCAGACCGCCCATACCGGTCACAGTCAGCGCCATGCGCGCACCCTGACGGCCCTCGGGCAGATGCTTCCAATAGCCGATGAGCAGGAAGGACGATAGCGAGGTAAGCTCCCAAAATACCAGCAAAAGCAGGATGTTATCGGACAGGACAATCCCCACCATCGCGCCTTGGAACAGCAGCAGGTAGGTAAAGAACTGGCCCATATTGTCGTCACGCGACAGGTAATGGCGCGCATAGGCGATGATCAGCAGGCCGATGCCAAGGATCAGCAGCGCAAAGAAAAATCCAAGCGCGTCGAGCATGAGCGAGAAGTTCAGCCCCAAGATCGGCATCCAGTCGACCCGCGCCATCACCACCTCGCCCGCCAGCACAGTCGGCAGGTTGGTCAGCAGCCCGATGAAGGCGACCAATGTGACGCTGAAGGTCACCCCTGCACAGGCAGCGCGCCCTGCGGAATTCATGACACCGGGCAGCAATGCTCCCAGAAACGGCAAGGCAACGATAATGAAGAGCGACACAATTCCCCCGCGATCCACAGCCAGTGACGCCACCAGTGCGCCCGATCCGGCGCAGATCAACCACACGCGACCTTATTTGTCGAGAACCGGTTGCCAGCAACGACCGCATCCTGTCGGATTTGTGAGCAAAATCACTGCTCAGGCCGCCAGAACGCCCAAGAATAAAGAGTTGCCGATTGCGCAGACAGGGTCAAGCGCTGCGGCCCCTGCCAGTGCCTGTACGGATCGGGGCGTGGCGGTTGGTCGGCGGTGGCTCGGTGGTACGATTCGTCGGTGCGAGGGTGGCGGGGTCAAAACACTCGCAGTCTGGGCGTTGATCTGTCACATATTTGCGCAAGCCCCGCGCGTGCGGGCGCAGCGACAGCCAAAGGGAATGCGCGATGATCCTCTCTGCCTTTTCGGCCCCCGGTACATTCTGGCGCGGCAATCTGCACACCCATTCGGACCTGTCGGACGGGGCCTTGCCCGCGGCCGAAGTGTGCCGCCGCTATCAGGCGGAAGGCTATGATTTCATTGCCTTAACCGATCATTTCGTGGGCGCGTTCGACTATCCGATTGCCGACACGGTGCCGTTTCGCACCGACGGGTTCACCACGATCCTCGGGGCGGAACTGCATTCCGGCGCGATGGAGAACGGCGAGTTGTGGCACATCCTTGCGGTAGGGTTGCCGCCCGATTTTGCGCCGACCCATTCGCCCGCTTTTGTGCCTGTGCCCGATCAGGAAAGCGGCCCCGAAGTGGCGGCGCGCGCCCGTGCGGCGGGGGCCTTTGTCGCCATTGCGCACCCGCAGTGGTCGGGCATGACCATGGCGGATGCGCGGTCGATCACGGCGGCCCATGCGGTCGAGATTTACAACCATGGCTGCGCGGTGGAATGCGACCGTGCGGACGGGGCATTTTATGCAGATTTGTTGATGTCCGAGGGGCGCGACGTGACGCTGATTGCCACGGATGACGCGCATTTTCACGCCGCTGACCACTTTGGCGGATGGGTTATGGTCAAGGCCACGGCGAACGAGCCTGACTTGCTGCTGGAGGCGCTGAAACGCGGGGATTTCTATGCCAGTCAAGGGCCGGAGCTACGCAATGTGCAGGTCTTGGACGACCGGATTGTGGTTACGTGCTCGGCGGTGGCGACGGTGGTTGTGCAAGGGCATGGATCGGTGTCGCCCGCGGTGCACGGGGCGTCGATGACCCGCGCCGAGATCCCGCGGGAGCGGCTGCGCAACAGCCCTTGGATACGGGTCACGGTGATTGATGCGGCGGGGCGGCGCGCGTGGTCCAATCCGATCCGGTTTTAGGACCGCAACGCAACGGTCGGTGGGTGCGGCGCGGCGGAGTGCGCGAATCGAGGGTTAACGCCTGCAAAACAAGGGGTTTGGGGGGTACACGACCCGTACACAGCCTGTGCACAACCTGTGCACCGCTGATACACCCGAGCCGTGGTTAACGCGGCGTGCGGTCCTATTCGTTAAGGCAAGGTGAACGCCCGCAAGCCTATTGTGCCCGACGCGGCCAGCGGCAATGCTGCGTCCATGACCACTGAAACCGAGTTCTCTTTCGCGGCACTGGACGGGGCGGCGCGGCGGCACATTCGTGTGTTCCAGATCCACCAGTTCCTTGACCGGTTCGCGATGGGGCTGACGGTGGCCGTTGTGGCGCTGGCGCTGAGTGATCGGGGCATGGACCTGTTGCAGATTTCGCTGCTGTTCGGGGTCTATTCGGTGACGACCATGGCGATGGAACTGCCCTTTGGCGGGCTGGCCGACAGTATCGGTCGCAAGCCGGTGTTTCTGGTGGCGGTGGTGGCCAGTCTGGTGTCGCTGGTGCTGTTCCTGTCGACGCGGGATTTCTATGTTCTGGCGGCGTCCTTTGCCTGTATCGGGTTCGGGCGCGCGCTGCGGTCCGGCACGCTGGATGCGTGGTTTGTGGAACGGTTCAGGGCCGTGGCCCCCGATGTGGATGTGCAACCCGCGCTGGCCAAGGCGCAATGGGCCAATGCGGTGGGGCTGGCCGTGGGGGCCGTGTTGGGCGGGCTGCTGCCGGATATTCTGGGCGGCGCGGCAACGGCCCTTGGGTTCAGTATTTACGACGTGTCCTATGCCGCAAGTTTCGCGGTCATGCTGGGCGTGTTCGTCTTTACCATGCTGGCGATAGTCGAGGCCCCGCGCCCCATGCACCTGTCCGCGATTGGCGCAGGGTTCGCCCGCGTGCCGGAGGTGGTGCGTGATGCGGGTCTTCTGGCACTGCGGCATCCGACATTGTCGATCCTGTTGGCGGCGCTGGCGTTTTTCCTGATGGCCAGCAATCCGGTCGAGGTGATCTGGCCGACCCATGCCAAGCCGATGCTGGACGCGGCCTTTGCCAATACGGTGATCGGGGTTGTGACGGCGACGTATTTCTTTGCCATCGCGCTTGGCGCGTCCCTGTCACCGTTTGTCAGCCGGATATTTCGGCGGCGTCACGCGGTGACCCTTGCGGTCAGCTTTGCCGCCCTTGCCGTTGTGCAGGTCGCGCTGGCGATGCAGGGCGGGATCGCAGGATTTGTGGCGGTGTTTGTCGTGTATTCCGTGATCCTTGGTATCAGCGAAACACCGGCCAGCAGCATCCTGCACCGCTATGTGGGAGACCGGCAGCGGTCGACGATGCTCTCGCTCCGCTCGCTTATCCAGCAGTTGGGCGGGGCCTTGGGGCTGGTGCTGGCGGGCAGCTTGGCCGAACTTTATTCGACGCCCGTGGCGTGGGCGGTCGGGGCGGTATTCTTGGCCGTGGCGGCGGTGTTGCTGTTGGTGCTGGCCCGACGGTTGGCGGCAGAGGGTCGGTAGTTGCGGGTGATGGTGGGGACATGCGCCCCCACCCTTGCCCCTAGCCCGCCAGTGACGGCAGCCACAGCACGATGCCCGGAAAGGCGACAAGCATGGCGATGGTGGCCGCATCGGCGATGAAGAAGGGCGTGACACCCTTGAACACGTCCTGCACGGTCAGGTCATCGCGCACGCCCGCCACCACAAAGCAGTTGAGGCCGATGGGCGGGGTGATCAGGCAGAACTCGGCCATTTTCACCACCAATATCCCGAACCAGATCGCGCACATCGGTCCCGACATGCCAAAGGCGCTGTCGGCGGCAGAGACCATCTCGCCCCCGTTGAGGGCCATGACAGCCGGATAGACCACGGGCAGCGTCAGCAGCAGCATCCCGATCGCGTCCATGAACATGCCCAGCACCGCATAGCCCAGCAGGATGCAGATCAGGATCAGCATGGGCGACATGGTGAGCGAGGTGATCCAGTCGGCAAAGGCGGCAGGCAGTTCGGCAAAACCGAGGAAGCGCACATAGATCAGCACGCCCCAGATGATGGTAAAGATCATCACCGTCAGCTTGGCCGTATCGAGCAGCGCGTGTTTCAGTTCCTTCCAGCGCATGCCGCGCAGAAGGGCCATGAGGAAGATGATGAACGCACCGATAGCGCCACCTTCGGTCGGGGTGCCCCATGCGTCGCCAAACGGGTTGTAGACAAAGAAGATGATGATCACGACCACAGCGAGGATCGGCAGCGCGGGTGGCAGGGATTCAAACCGTTCGCGCCATGTAAAGCCGCTGACCGGTGGGCCGACGTTCTTCCAGATCATGGCGATGCCGATGATCAGCCCCGCATAGACCACGGCGGAAAACGCGCCGGGGATAAAGCCTGCGAGCAGCAGTTTGCCCACGTCCTGTTCGACGATGATCGCATAGATGACAAGGATGGCCGAGGGCGGGATCAGCGAGGCAAGCGTGCCGCCTGCGGCCACGACGCCTGCGGCGAACTGCTTGTTATAGCCGATCTTGAGCATTTCGGGGATGGCGATGCGGGCAAATACCGCCGCTGTGGCCACGGATGCGCCCGACACGGCGGCAAAGCCTGCCGTTGCAAACACGGTCGACACCGCCAGACCGCCCGGCACCCACGCGATCCAGCGTTTGGCGGCGGTGAACAGGGCCGTTGTCAGCTTGGCATAATAGGCGAGGTAGCCAATCATGATAAACACGGGGATCAGCGACAGCACTTGGGCGGACACTTTGGAATGGGGGGTGAGGCCTGCGATCTTGACGCTGATCTCGACCGCTTTCCAGAAACGGGCGGGGTCGTAGTCGAACCCGTTCCAGCGCAGCCAGACCAGCCCGACAAAGCCCGCAAGACCCGCCGCAAAGGCGACGCGCATGCCCAGCACCACAAAGACCAGCATGCCACCACTGACCCAGAGGCCGATTTCAATGGGTTCCATCAGTCGGTCCCTTCCAGCGATTCCGCCTCGATCCGCGCCTGTTCGGCGACGCTGAGGGCAAGGGGCACGGCGACGGGATTTTCCAGCCCCAGCACCAGCGCGCGGGCGTAGCCCCATGTTTGCAACAGCAGCCGCAGCACCAGCACGCCAAAGGCGATGGGCACGACCAGTTTGGAAGGCCAGATCGGCAGGCCGATATCAATGGAACTGTCGCGGCTGCACAGCGGGCGGGCGCAGTCAAAGGAACGGTCGAAGTGTTCCCACGCGCCCCAAGTCAGCGCCACGATCAGCAGCAGGATGAGCAGCACCGAAACCAGTTCGAAGAACCACAAAAGCCGCCCTTTGAGCGCGCTGACCAGCATGTCCATGCGCACATGGGTGCCGTCGCGCTGCACATAGGACACGCCCATGATCGCGATGATCGGCATCGCCGCCTCAATATAGTCGACATAGCCCGCCATGGGCGAGCCGAAGAACTTGCGCCCCGTCACGGAGTAGGCCGCAAGGAACATCAGGGAAAAGATCGCCAGCCCCGACAGCAGGGCGCAAAACCGTTCGATTGGTAACAGTGCACGGTCCAGCCGGCTGAGCAGACTGGAATCTTCGAGCACAGCAGCAGAACCTGCCATGACCTACCCCCGTTTATATATGTGTGTGCCTGTGGTCGGGGCCGTGCGTTGTGCACAGCCCCGCACCGGATCAGCTACCGCTTTTGGCGTCGGCCAGCGTTTTCACGACCAGATCATACAGCTCCTGGCCGGGCAGGCCTTGGGCTTCCATGTCTGCGACCCATGCTTCGTGGATCGGTTTGCCCGCAATTTCCTGGAATTGCGCGATCACCTCGGGGGAGACTTCGACTTTCTCGACGCCTTTTTCCTCAAGGACCGCGTCCCAGCGCTTGAGCAGTTCGCCATAGTTTTCGAGGTAGAAGTCGATGGCCTCGGGGATCGAGCTGTCCAGTGCTTCACGCTCGGCGTCGCTGAGCGAGTCATAGGCGTCGATGTTCACCACCACGGGGCAGTTCACGGTGCCGGGGTTCAGGTTCGCGGTCCACCAGTCGGCCTGATTGATCGTGCCAAAGCTGAGATGGGCGTGCTGGGCAAAGGCCACGGTATCCACGACGCCGCCTTCCATGGCCTGATAGGCCTCGGTTGCGGTGACGGATGTGGGCACGGCGCCGACAGCTTCGAAAGCTTTGCCAAGGCCACCTGTGGCGCGCACGCGCATGCCTTTGAATTCTTCCAGCTCATCACGCGGTTCGCCGGTGCCGACGATGTTGTATTGCGGCATCGGGCTGGTCATCAGCAGTTTGGCGTTCCACTGCGCCATTTCTTCGGTCGCGGCGGGGTGGGCATAGACGGCGCGGGCCACGGCGACTTCCTGTTCAAGGTTTTCGACCCCGAGGAAGGGCAGTTCCAGAACGGTCACGACGCGGTTCTTGTCGGCGTGATAACCAGCGCAGAACTGGGCCATTTCGAAGGCACCGATGGAAATACCGTCAAGGTTCTCGCGGTTCTTGGACAGGCCACCATAGCTGACATTCATGGTGAATTCGCCATTGGTCTTTTCGGCGACCAGTTCAGCCAGCTTTTCGATATGTTCGGTGAAGGCACGGCGCTTGCCCCAGACGGATACGTTCCATTCGGTGGCCGCAGCCTCAAGCGCGAATGTGCAGGAAACGGCGCCGACAACGGCACCTACAGCAAATTTGTTCATATGATCTCTCCCTAGTTGCGGACATTTTTCGCCCGCTTGAGGAGGACGCTAGCGTGCGCGCCGAAACTTGCCAAGGGGCATGACCCCTGCGGTGGCGTTGTCGCGATCAGGCGAAGGCGACAGGGGGCGTGTCGCAATTGACCATGTGCGCCGGTGCCGCAGGGCCGCTGGCGCAGGGGTTTCGCGGCATGGCCTTTGGGGGAGGACGACGGGGCCGCCTGCGGCTGCGCAGCGGAGAGGCAGAGCGTATTGGCGACCATGGCGCGGGGTATCGGGCAGGTTTGTCAACGTGGTGGGGATGAAAATTTACCCGCAAGTGGCTGAATTGTAACAAGTTATTGTCGCACCACGTTAAAAATTTACAAATCCCGCAGGCGGCGGGAAAAACTTTCACATGAGAATCCCTTTCGCGGCGCGATTTGTTCCTTTCTTTTAAACTTTGCGTATTATCGCCCCAGAGGGAGGAGGCGGTGCGCCGGTACGACCCGCCATTTCGATGGCGGTCGCGCGGTGCCACGTCCCGCAAATGACGAACTACCATCAGAGGAACACCCATGTCCGATTTAGACACCCACGCACCCAGTGCCGAGACGGTTGCGCGCGCCCATGTGAACGCCGAGCAATACGATGCGATGTATGCGGACTCGATCGCTGATCCGGAGGCGTTCTGGGACAAGCAGGGCAAGCGCATCGACTGGATGAAGCCCTATACCACCGTCAAGGACGTGGATTTCACGCTGGGCAATGTGTCGATCAACTGGTTTTCCGATGGCACACTGAACGTGTCGGCCAACTGCATCGACCGCCATCTTGAGCGGCGCGGTGACCAGACCGCGATCATCTGGGAACCGGACAACCCAGAAGATCCGTCGCTGCGCATCACCTACCGCGAATTGCATGCCGAAACCTGCAAGATGGCCAATGTGCTGAAATCGCTGGGTGTGGGCAAAGGCGACCGCGTGGTGCTGTATCTGCCGATGATCCCCGAGGCGGCCTATGCCATGCTGGCCTGTACCCGTATCGGCGCGATCCATTCGATTGTTTTCGCGGGCTTTTCGCCAGATGCCTTGGCGGCGCGTGTATCGGGCTGCGATGCCAAGGTGGTGATCACTGCCGATGGCGCCCCACGGGGTGGTCGGGTGACGAACCTTAAGGACAACGTCAATCAGGCGCTGATCAATGTGATGAAGGATACGCATTGCCTTGTGGTCAAGCGCACCGGCCAGCAGATCGCGTGGCGGGACGGGCTGGACCACTGGCTGCACGAGGCGGCCGAGAATGTGGACATCCAATGTGATCCTGTCGAGATGAACGCCGAAGACCCGTTGTTCATTTTGTACACCTCCGGTTCGACCGGTCAGCCCAAGGGCGTGGTGCACACGACGGGCGGCTATCTGGTCTATGCCGCGATGACGCACCAGATGACCTTCGATTACCATGATGGCGATGTGTACTGGTGTACGGCGGATGTGGGTTGGGTCACGGGCCACAGCTATATCGTCTATGGCCCGCTGGCGAATGGTGGCATCACGCTGATGTTCGAAGGGGTGCCGACCTATCCCGACGCATCCCGCTTCTGGCAGATTTGCGAAAAGCACAAAGTGGCGCAGTTCTATACCGCGCCCACGGCGATCCGCGCGCTGATGGCCCATGGCAACGATCCGGTCGGAAAGTGCGACCTGTCGAGCCTCAAGCTGCTGGGGACCGTCGGCGAGCCGATCAACCCCGAGGCGTGGAACTGGTATAACGAAGTGGTTGGCGGCGGGCGCTGTCCCATTGTGGACACGTGGTGGCAGACCGAAACAGGTGGCCATTTGATGACCCCCCTGCCCGGTGCCCATGCGACCAAGCCCGGATCGGCGATGAAGCCGTTCTTTGGCGTGAAGCCTGTCGTGCTGGAACCCACCAGCGGCGAGATCATTGAGGGCAACGGGGTCGAAGGCGTGTTGTGCATTGCCGACAGTTGGCCCGGTCAGATGCGGACCGTCTGGGGCGATCACGAACGGTTCGAAAAGACCTATTTCTCGGATTATGCGGGGTATTATTTCACCGGTGACGGGTGCCGCCGTGACGAGGATGGCGATTACTGGATTACGGGCCGCGTCGATGACGTGATCAACGTGTCGGGCCACCGTATGGGCACGGCCGAGGTCGAATCCGCCCTTGTCGCCCATGCCACCGTCGCCGAAGCCGCCGTTGTCGGCTATCCCCACCCGATCAAGGGGCAAGGCATCTATTGCTATGTCACGCTGATGAACGGGCAGGAGCCGAGCGAGGAGTTGCGCAAGGAGTTGCGCACTTGGGTGCGGTCGGAAATCGGCCCCATCGCGGCACCTGATCTTATCCAGTGGGCACCGGGCCTGCCCAAGACGCGGTCGGGCAAGATCATGCGCCGCATCCTGCGCAAGATTGCCGAGAACGATCATGCGACCTTGGGCGATACATCGACACTGGCCGATCCGTCGGTGGTGGATGATCTGATCGAGAACCGGATGAACAAGGGCTGAATGGCCCGACAAGATCGAAAGGGGGCCGCGTGTAGTTGGATGCGCGGCCCTTTTTCTATGCTGCGCCTATCGGGTCATAGCCATAGACCCAGTCCTGCCGCGCATGGAACCTGTCCGGTGCCAGCCGTGCGGCAATGCCCATCGGGCCGTAAAAACACAGCCGCCCTGCCCCGTGTGCGTGGTGGAACAGGTTTGCGTTGCTGGCCGATCCCTTTTGCACCCGCGCCGTGCGGTCGATGCGTTTGGCGTAATAGGCGGCGAAGGCATCCTGCGGCCTGGGGTGGTCGGCAAGGCTGGCGGCGAGGATCCACGCGTCCTCAAGCGCTTGCACCGCGCCTTGCGCCATCGACGGCAGCATCGGGTGCGCCGCGTCGCCCATCAGGGCCACCGTGCCGTCGTGCCAGCGGGGCAGCGGGGCGCGGTCGAACAGCGCCCATTTGTGTAGCACGGGGGCTTGGGCGATGACGGAGGCGATTTCGGGGGCCCAACCGGCGAACAGCGCGCGCGCTTCGTCCTTGTCACCGATGGCGCGCCAGCTTTCGGGCGCGGGCTGCGCCGTTTCGACCATGCCGACAAAGTTGACCACCGCCCCTGCGCGCAGGCGGGTGGTGACAGCGTGCTGTTTATGCCCGACCCAGACGCAGGCCGTGGGGCGCGGCACCGCCCCTACCAGCGCGCCCAGCGGTACAACGGCGCGCCACGCCACATTGCCGGTATAGCGCGGCGAATCCGGCCCCAGCATTTGCGTGCGGATCACCGAATGCAGCCCGTCCGCGCCGATGATGATGTCGCCGCTGGCGCTGCTGCCGTCCTCGAAAGTCAGTTCTGCGGTCTCTGCGCCTTGGGCATAGCCGGTGACTTTGTGGCCGGTGCGGATCGCGTCCGATTGCATGGCCAGCAGGCGGCGTTGCAGGGCGGCAACCAGATCGGCGCGGTGCACATGCATATAGGGCGCGCCCCAGCGGCGGGTGGCATAGCCGCGCATGGGCAGAGAAAACACCTGCCGCCCCGTCAGGCCGATGCGCATTTCGATGGCTTCGGGTTCAAAGACGACGTCGGCCAGATCCTCTGCCACGCCCAGCGCCTGCAAGACGCGCCAGCCATTGGGCGAGATTTGCAGCCCAGCGCCGATTTCGGCCAGTTCGGGGGCCTGTTCGAAAACCTGCACCGACCAGCCGCGCTGGCCCAGCGCGATGGCGGTGGCAAGCCCGCCGATCCCTGCCCCTGCGATCAGCGCCTTCATGTCAGCGCCCCCTGTGCGCGCAGGTCGGCAATGGCGGCGGCATCAAGGCCAAGTTCGGCCAGCACTTCGTCCGTCTGCGCCCCTGCCCCAGCAGGCGCGGGTGGCGCGGGCGCTGGCGTGGCGGAAAAACGCGGCGCGGCGGCGGCCTGTGTGACGCCGTCCACCGTGACATAGGTGCCGCGTGTTTTCAGATGCGGGGTTTGTGCGGCTTCTTCTATCGTCAATACAGGCGAAACGCAGGCGTCGGTGCCGTCATAGATAGCGGCCCACTCATCGCGGCTGCGGCTGGCAAAGATGCGGGCAAAGCGGTCGTGCATCGCGGGCCAGTGTGCGCGGTCGTTCTGGTCCGGCAGTTCGGCATCCTCCAGACCCAGCCCTTTGAGCAGCAGCGCGTAGAATTGCGGCTCAAGCGCGCCGACAGCCACATCGCGCCCGTCCGCGCAGCGATAGCAGCGGTAGAACGGCGCGCCGCCATCCAGCCAGTTGGTACCCGCCTGATTGGTCCACGACCCTTGGGCCATCATCCCGTGGATCAAGCCCATCAGCGCAGGCACACCGTCGACCATCGCGGCATCCACCACCTGCCCGCGCCCCGTGATCTGGCGCGAGATGACAGCGGCGAGCAGACCGTAAAGCAGCATCATTGTGCCGCCCCCGTAATCGGCCACCAAGTTGAGCGGCGGTTTCGGCGGCTCTGTATCGCTGCCCATCATGTGCAGCACGCCCGAGGTGGCGAGGTAGGTCAGGTCATGCCCCGCCGTTTGCGCCAGCGGGCCGGTCTGCCCCCAGCCCGTCATGCGGCCATAGACCAGCGTGTCGGGACATGCGGCGGGACCAAGGCCAAGCCGTTCCATCACGCCGGGGCGGAACCCTTCGATCAGGATGTCGGCGCGGCCAATCAGGGCCAGCGCGGTGTCGCGCCCCCCAGGCGATTTGAGGTTGAGCGCGATGGAGCGTTTGCCGCGCCGGTTCACATCGCTGGGGTCGGCGGGCGCGGTGGCCTTGTCGATCACGGTGACTTGCGCACCCAGATCGGCCAGTAATTGCCCCGCCAGCGGCGCGGGGCCGAGACCTGCAAATTCCACAACCTTCAGACTGTCCAGCGGACCGGCCATATTCCCCCCGACATACGGTATTCCATCAGATGCGATAGGACAGGTTCAAAGGGCCGAACGCAAGGCCGTGACGGCGGTTAGCTTTCGCGTGGAGGCAGGACGCGCACGACTTTCGTGCCCGAATGCGTCAGGCGCACGATGCGGCGTTTCCCCCCACGACCGGGGCGCAGCATGAACGCTTCGGTGTGGTCCTTGAAAACGGTGACCTTGAGGTCGTCGAACAGCAGTTTGAGCGCGCCGCCCTCGGCCACGATGTTCATGAACCACAGGTCCGGACCGCTGCGCCATGCGTCAATGCTCGGCATCACGCCGTAGTCCAGATAGAAATCGGTCGTCTTCTGATCCAAGAACGCCCAGATCAGACCGGCGACGGGTTTGCCCTCGTCATCCTCGTAAAGCGCATAGGTGTTGTTAGTCAGTGCGCCGTGGATCAGCGACATAGCCATATCCATCTGCGTGCGCGAGAACGCGTCGGTAGTGCCGATCAGAAGGGCGAATTTCCCCATTTGGGTAAAGAAAGTGTCGACGCTGCTGTTGGCGTCTACGGCTTTGTGTTTGAGGTTCATCAAGGGGCCTGTCGCTGCGCTATGGGCAGCTTTGTGTATGCAGGGGCGCGCATATCCATGCGGCCTGCGTCGTTGGACTTGGGGGTATGACGGGCCACGGGGGAACCTGTGGCCCGCAAATGGTTTACCGGATCAGGAGGCGGAGACGCGTACCGTGGCGGCAGAGGCGTTACCGACCATGCCTTTCATGCTGACCACGACGACCTGACGCACGTCATCGGCCATACGCCCGTCGATCTTGAAATAGTATTTGAAACTGTTGCTTTGCACAGTGTTGCTGGCGACGACTTCTTTTTTCATGTTCAATCCTTTCAAAATATTGGGCGCAAAAACCAAGGCGCATGCGAATAGTCTGACCGCTTGGCGGTGTTCGATCAAGGATAAAGGTCAACCAAAAGGCATGAGGCATGCGCACCTTTCAACCCCAAGGGGAAAGGTGGGTGTTTTTTGCATGTTATGTGGGGATAAGGATCGCCCCGCGATATCATATCGCGGGGCGGAGTATCTGAAGGTTTCGCCCTAGGGCGTTCAGGCCGCCGAAACGCGCTGTGTCACGCCACTGGCCTTGCCAAGCATGTCCTTCATGCTGACGACGACGCTTTCGCGTGCGTCCTCATCAATCGAGGAGTTGACCTTGAAGTAATATTTGAAGCTGTCTCCGGCTTTCATAATCGCGTCCTTTGTAAATGATTTGGGGTGGTCTTCAGTTGGCCGCAACGCGGACTGCGATGCTTTTCTTGTTGCCAAGCATGTTCGTCATCGACGCGGTGACCGTACGGGCCAGTTCGGTGTCGACCCTGCGTGACGCTTTGTCGAGTTTGTAAAAGATGTCGTCCTCTTTGCGCTTCGCTTCCACGACGAGGTTTTCTTCTGGTTTATAAATAGCTGTCATTAAGTTTTCCCTTCTTGATGTAATGAGCCGTTTTTTCTTGTGGCCCTTGGGTCAACTTTGCGGTTAGCGGGATTAAATCGCAAGTCTTTTGACGCCCCGAGGGGCGTGCAGACAGAGGGTTTGGGGAAAGGGCGGGCAGGTTTTGTTGCGAACCGCACGCGGTGGTTGCACTTGGGGTGCTGCAAGGGTGCGCGCCCTGACTAGCGGGCGAACACCTGATGAAAGGTGGATTTCAGCGCGACATCCACATCATCCATCCCCACCGGCAGGCCCAGATCGACAAGGCTGGTCACGCCGTGATCTTGAATGCCGCAGGGCACGATGCCCGAAAAATGCGACAGGTCCGGTTCGACATTGATCGACAGGCCATGAAAGCTGATCCATTTGCGCAGACGGATGCCGATGGCGGCGATCTTGTCCTCGGCAGGCGATCCATCGGGCGCTGCGGGCTTTTCGGGGCGCGTGACCCAGACGCCGACGCGGCCCTCGCGGATTTCGCCCTTGACGTTGAACGTGTCGAGCGTTGCGATCACCCATGCCTCAAGGTCTTGGACAAAAGCGCGCACATCGCGTCCGCGCGCGCCCACATCCAGCAGCGTATAGGCCACCCGCTGACCAGGACCGTGATAGGTATATTGCCCGCCGCGACGGGTGTCGTAGACCGGAAAGCGGGTCGCATCGACCAGATCGGCAGCCTTGGCCGAAGTGCCCGCCGTATAAAGCGGCGGGTGTTCCACCAGCCAGATGCATTCGCTGGCGGTTCCGGCGGCGATGGCGCTGGCGCGATCCTCCATCCAGCGTTCGGCGTCGCGGTAATCGGTCAGGCCGGGGCTGGTGATCCATTCGACCACGGGCGTCAGGCCGCCTTTTCTTCTTGCGCCACGCGGCGCAGGATTTCGGCGTAGTTGTCCGCCCCCTGCGCGCCTGTGACCAGATATTTGCCCGCGAACACCATGGACGGCACGCCGGAAATCCCCCGCGAGGTCCAGAACTGCTGTTTCTCGCGCACGGTGTCGACGAGCGCGCCTGTATCCAGCACTTCTTGCACGGCGGCGCGGTCGAGGCCGACGCTTTGTGCCACATCCAGCAGCACGGCGTGGTCCGACACATCGCGCTGTTCAGTGAAATAGGCGTTAAACAGCGCCAGTTTCAGCGGGTGTTGCAGCCCTTGGGGCACGGCGAATTCCAGCAACTGGTGCGCGGCAAAACTGTTGAGGATTCGGCTGTCGGGCGTGAAAGCAAAGTCGATGCCCAGCGATTTGCCCGTATTGACCAGATGCGCGCGGTTCTGGGCGGACTGTTCGGCACTCGCGCCATATTTCTCGGCCACGTGTTCGGTCAGGTTCTGGCCCTCGGCGGGCATCTCGGGGTTCAGTTCGAACGGGTGCCACAGGATGCGCGCGCCCATGCCGGTCTGCGCAAGCGCCTGTTCCAACTGGCGGAATCCGACGATGCACCACGGGCACATGATGTCAGATACGATGTCGATCTGAATGACGGCGGCCTCTTGTGACTCTGACATGCCGGTCCTTTCCATATTGGCAAAACGAACCCCCTACATCAGCCCGAATGCCCGCGATTTCAAGCATCCGCGCCCGTCCTGCACAAAGGTAAGGAAATAATGACTTTGAAAATCAGGTTCTG
Source organism: Tateyamaria sp. 7Alg 36 (assembly GCF_059882455.1). Taxonomy (NCBI): domain Bacteria; kingdom Pseudomonadati; phylum Pseudomonadota; class Alphaproteobacteria; order Rhodobacterales; family Roseobacteraceae; genus Tateyamaria; species Tateyamaria sp. 7Alg 36. The sequence continues at coordinate 1,252,647 of NZ_CM187613.1, forward strand.
GTGGTAGCCTGACAAGGTATTCTCTGGAGGGTTTTTTATGTTTACCAAGACCATTACCGCCTCGGTTCTGGCGCTTTCAGTCGCCATTGTACCGGCCAGCCGCGTTTCTGCCGACGCAGGCGATTTCGTTGCAGGGGCGATCATCGGCGGCATTGTCGGCCATGCCGCAACCAAGCAGCACCAGCGCAAGCGCGCCACCACGCGCACCTACACCAAAAAGACATACAAGCCGCGCCTGCCCTCGACGCAGGAAGGCCGCGAGATCCAGGCCTCGCTGAACTATTTCGGGTTCAATGCGGGCACGGTGGACGGCCAACTTGGCCAGCGGTCGCGCAATGCGATTTCATCCTATCAGGTCTATATGGGCTATCCCGCCACCGGCACGCTGTCGCCGTTCGAACAGAACCTGCTGATCAGTTCCTATAACCGTGCACAGGCCGGTGGCTATGCAGTCACGCAACAGGTTGCGGGCAATCCCGACGGCACGCGCGGGTTGCTGAAAACCTATCGCGCCGAACTGGCAGGCCAGTCTGCCACCGCAGGCACCACCATCGTCGTCGCACCACAGCAAGCGCCCGCAGGCACCACGACCACCACCACAGTTGTCGCCTCTGCCCCCGCGGCAGCCGCCGCCCCCGCAGCCGGCGCGGCCCTACCCAGCTTCCTTGGCAACGGCGCGGCGCCCTCGCTTGCATCGCATTGCAACACCGTGTCGCTGCTGACCAACACCAATGGCGGCTTTACCACGGCGGCGGCAATGACGGATGCCAATGTGGCGCTGAACGAACAGTTCTGCCTTGCGCGCACCTATGCCATCGCCACGAGCGAAAGCATGATTTCCAAGGTCCAAGGGTTCACGCCCGACCAGATCGCCACCCAGTGCAAACAGTTCGGCCCCGCGATGCAGCCGCATGTGGCCGCGCTGGCGCTGAAAACCCAGCCCGAGGTGGTGCGCGATGTGGCCGGTTTCATCCTGACCACCGGCATGTCGCCCGCGCAACTGAAAGGCACGGCGCAGATCTGCATGGGTGTCGGGTATCGCACGGATGACATGGATGTGGCGCTTGGCTCTGCCCTGATGCTGTTTGCCATGGGCGACCATGTCTATGGCGAGGTGATGGGCCACCACCTTGCCCAAGGGTTCGGCACCTCGAAACGGGTGGATGCGGCCCGCGTGTGGTATGCCGAAGGTCTCAAGGCGATGGACAGCGGCGCGCCTGCGGTCTTCGCCCCGGGTCAGCCGGAGCGGACAGAACTACTGCGCAAGGCATCGCTGAGCCTTGGCACATCGAATTCCGCCGTCACACCCGTGCAGCCGCTGGTCCAGCCCGCGTCCCTGCCCAGCTTTGGCGTCGCGAGCGAGTGATCGCTGCCTGAAAATGCGGTGCGGGCGCAAGTCCGCGCCCCTACCCGACACGACAAGAACCGGAGCGCACAGGCGCTTCGGTTTTTCTTTGGCTTTTCGCTCTTGGCAAGGGCGGCGTTACCCACTAAAGACCCCTTCACCAAGTCAAGGCGTGCGGCCGTGGCGGAATTGGTAGACGCGCAGCGTTGAGGTCGCTGTGAGGTAACACTCGTGCGAGTTCGAGTCTCGCCGGCCGCACCAATTGGCATTGGCCTACCGCCTTCGGCGACGTATCCCCCCAAACATCCTGCACCGCTTCAAATGCTTCCGGCGTTTTTGCGCAGTTGTGCCGACTTCGCCATTCACCTTTGCAGCTTAGTGCACATGCAAGCGGAGCACATCCACGCCCCCATTATCAGTGCCCGATGCGCCGTCCATGGCCCGCATCCGCCAATTTCACGCCTGATTCGCGCCGCCCTGCACCGTAACTTGCCCGAAACAGTTCGCGTGCCCTGCCCGAAAGGTGGTGCAAAACCGCCCCAAGCGCGACAATTCATCCCGACCGGATGTACGTTCTATGATTGAAGCAGCCCCCGCAACTCTCTAAAACACCCGAGACTCCACGCCCCCGAGAGCCCTTGCGCGTGGAAAAACCACTTATTGAGGAGGCACCGCATGGCAGACGCAGCCATTCACGGCCACGAACACGAAGACGAACGCGGGTTCTTTACCCGTTGGTTCATGTCCACAAACCATAAAGATATCGGGATTCTGTACCTGATTGTATCTGCTCTTGTCGGCTTTGTTTCGGTGGCCTTCACCGTTTACATGCGATTGGAGCTGATGGACCCGGGCGTCCAGTACATGTGTGCAGAAGGCGCGCGATTCGTTGCCTCCAGCGAATATTGTACCCCCAACGGCCACCTCTGGAACGTGTTGATCACGGGCCACGGCATCCTGATGATGTTCTTTGTCGTGATTCCGGCGCTGTTTGGCGGTTTCGGCAACTATTTCATGCCATTGCAGATCGGCGCGCCGGACATGGCGTTCCCGCGCATGAACAACCTGTCGTTCTGGCTTTATGTTGCGGGCACCACGTTGGCGATCTGTTCGGTGCTGGCACCGGGCGGTAACGGTCAGCTTGGTTCCGGTGTGGGCTGGGTTCTGTACCCGCCGCTGTCCACCAATGAACAGGGCATGTCGATGGACCTCGCGATCTTCGCGGTGCACGTCTCGGGCGCATCGTCGATCCTTGGCGCGATCAACATGATCACCACCTTCCTGAACATGCGCGCCCCCGGCATGACCATGTTCAAAGTGCCGCTGTTTGCATGGTCGATCTTCGTGACAAGCTGGCTGATCCTGCTGTCTCTGCCTGTTCTGGCGGGCGCGATCACCATGCTGCTGATGGACCGGAACTTCGGTTTCACCTTCTTTGACCCCGCCGGTGGCGGTGATCCGGTGCTGTACCAGCACATCCTGTGGTTCTTTGGTCACCCCGAAGTGTACATCATCATCCTGCCCGGCTTTGGCATCATCAGCCACATCATCGCGACCTTCTCGCGCAAGCCGATCTTCGGTTACCTGCCGATGGTCTGGGCGCTGATCGCCATTGGTGTTCTGGGCTTTGTCGTGTGGGCGCACCACATGTACACCGTGGGTATGTCGCTGAACCAGCAGGCCTACTTCATGCTGGCCACCATGGTCATCGCGGTACCGACAGGGGTCAAGATCTTCTCGTGGATCGCGACCATGTGGGGCGGCTCGGTCGAGTTGAAGACACCGATGCTCTGGGCCTTCGGATTCCTGTTCCTGTTCACCTTGGGTGGCGTAACAGGCATCGTTCTTTCGCAGGCCGCAATCGACCGCTACTACCACGACACGTACTACGTTGTGGCGCACTTCCACTACGTGATGAGCCTTGGTGCCGTGTTCTGTATCTTTGCGGGGATCTACTTCTACTTCCCCAAAATGACAGGGCGCATGTATCCCGAATGGGCCGGCAAACTGCACTTCTGGGCGATGTTCATCGGTGCGAACCTGACCTTCTTCCCACAGCACTTCTTGGGTCGTCAGGGTATGCCACGCCGCTACATCGACTACCCCGAGGCATTTGCCTACTGGAATGAATGGTCGTCGTGGGGTGCGTTCCTCAGCTTTGCATCCTTCATCTTCTTCTTCGGTGTGATGGCCTACTCGCTGCTGAAAGGCGCGCGTGTTACCCAAGCCAACCCTTGGAACGAATATGCGGACACGCTGGAATGGACACTGCCCAGCCCACCACCAGAGCACACGTTCGAAATCCTGCCAAAGCAGGCGGACTGGGACAAAGCGCACCACTAACGCGCCCCCATCCAGACAATCAAAAAAGGCCCCGCGCATCCCGCCCGGGGCCTTTTCATATCCAAGGACACGTGCACAAACCCGCCCCCTTCTTTTCGTCAAAAATACTCCGGGGTCCGGGGCAGCGCCCCGGTCCTGCCCGCGACACCCTGTCCTTAGACATACGGCTGCAGGCGCATATATTCACCACATGCCCTACCGTTGGACCACACCACCCGATCAGCCGAAACAGGAACTCCACCTGTGGCCCCATAACTCCCTGCCGCAAACCGGCATGGCGGCCATTGTGCTGTTCACCTTCACGATGATCCTGATCCCTGCCCTGCCGTTGCTGGGCTCGGTTGTGCTGTGGGGGCTGTTGCCCTTCCTGATGCTGGCGGTCTGGGGCATCTACTTCGCCCTCAGGCGAAACCGCACCGCGCGCCAGATCATTGAGGTGCTGACGCTGGACGACGACCAGACGCAGCTTGTGCGCACCAATCCCAAGGGCGACACGCAGGCATGGGACTGCAACCGCTACTGGACGCAGGTGACGAAATACGAATCCGAAGGCCCCGTGCCCCACTACGTGACGCTCAAGGGCATGGGCCGCGAGGTTGAGATCGGCGCGTTTCTGAGCGAGGAAGAACGGGTCGCCCTCTATGACGATCTGGTCAAGGCACTGCGCCGCTAGGCGTCATACAAAAAAGGCGCGGCAAAACTGCCACGCCTTGAATTCTCGCCTTTAACGGCGGATCATCCCCGCCGCTTACGCCGCGCTTAACCGCAAAGACGGTCCTTGACCATCGGGCCAACCGCGCCGAAATCCATCTGGCCCATATATTTGGCCTTGAGCACGCCCATCACCTTGCCCATGTCGCGGATACTGTCCGCGCCCACTTCGGCGATGGCTTTGTCGACGGCCTCGGCAGCGGCAGCGTCGTCAAGTTGCTGGGGCAGGAATTCCTCGATCACCTTGATCTCGCTCAGCTCGCGCTCGGCCAGATCCAGACGCCCGCCTTCTTCGTAGGTGCGGGCGCTCTCGACGCGCTGCTTGGACATTTTCCCAAGGATGGCAAGCACTTCGCCATCCGGCACACCGTCGTCCTGACCGGCAGCCCGGGCGTCGATATCCTTGTCCTTGATCGCCGCATTGATCAATCGCAGCGTCGAAAGCCGCTCGGCGTCCTTGTCTTTCATCGCCTGTTTCAAGGCGGCAGAAATCCGGGTGCGCATTTCCATATGTGATGTCCATCCCCATGGCCACGTGTTAAGGAACCATTCATAGGGGAAGCGTCAATTTGAGGCAAGCGATGCGACGTCGCGTAACCCTTTGAAAATGCACGATACTACAAATTCGCGATCCGGGTTGACCCTGCCCCGCCTCGGCATTAGTTTCCGCGCAATTTGCCGCTCTGCACCTGAAAACCTGTCTCTTTTGCAAAGGTCTGCCCATGAACACCGCTGCCCCCACCCTGCCGACTGCTTGCCTCGCCCTCGCTGATGGCACCCTGTTTTACGGGACCGGTTTCGGGGCCACGGGTCAGACCGTGGCCGAGCTGTGTTTCAACACGGCGATGACCGGTTATCAGGAGATCATGACCGACCCGTCCTATGCAGGTCAGGTGGTCACCTTTACCTTCCCGCATATCGGCAACACCGGCGTAAACCCCGAAGATGACGAGACGGGCGATCCGGTCGCGCGCGGTATGATCGTCAAATGGATGCCCACGGACCCGTCGAACTGGCGCGCGACCGAAGGGCTGTCGAACTGGCTGGCGGCACGCGGGCGCATCGCCATGGGCGGCGTGGACACGCGGCGTCTGACCCGTGCGATCCGTCAGGCCGGTGCGCCGCATGTGGCCCTTGCCCACAATCCCGACGGCGTTTTTGACACCGACGCGCTGGTTGCGGCGGCGCGGGCCTTTAACGGTCTCGAAGGGCTGGATCTGGCCAAGGATGTGACCTGCGCACAGTCCTATCGCTGGAACGAGATGCGGTGGGCTTGGCCCGAAGGCTACAGCCCGCAGAACGATCCGAAATACAAAGTCGTCGCCATCGACTACGGTGCCAAGCGCAACATCCTGCGCTGCCTTGCCTCGGCAGGCTGCGATGTGACCGTGTTGCCCGCGACGGCCACCGCCGAAGAGGTGCTCGCGCACAATCCCGACGGCGTTTTCCTATCCAACGGTCCGGGCGATCCGGCGGCAACTGGTGCCTATGCAGTGCCGGTGATCCGCGATGTGCTGGCCAAGGATTTGCCCGTCTTTGGCATCTGCCTCGGGCACCAGATACTTGCACTGGCGTTGGGTGCCAAAACGATCAAGATGAACCACGGCCACCACGGGGCCAACCATCCGGTCAAGGACCACACCACCGGCAAGGTCGAGATTACCTCGATGAACCACGGGTTTGCGGTAGATGCGCAAAGCCTGCCCGAAGGGGTCGAGCAAACGCATACCTCGCTGTTTGACGGGTCCAACTGCGGCATCAAGGTCACGGGCAAGCCGGTCTATTCGGTGCAGTACCACCCCGAAGCAAGCCCCGGCCCGCAGGACAGCTATTACCTGTTCGAGCGTTTCGCCGCTGCGATGGAAGAACGCGCGTCCTAAGCGCCGCTCGCGCTGACACATAGGTGGTCAAGGCATCTTAATCCTTGATTAACCATACCTGCGCTAACTGGGGCCGAGCAAAAGGTTCAGCCCCGATATGAGCGATCCGTACCTTCGCCTGACCGCCCCCCAACCCGTTACGCGGTGGAATGGCCCCGTGCTGCCCGTAGGGCGGCAACTGGTTAATGCCGGTCTGATCAGTCAGGTCACGCTGCTTCAGGCGCTGGCCACGCAGCGCGGGATCGACGCCCCGCTGGGCGAGATTCTGGTCGCCTCGGGCCATGTATCGCGCGGGGATGTGCTGGGCGCGCTGGCGATCCAGCACGACGCCGAACAGATAGACCTGACGCGCAACCCGCCCAATCTGTCCATGGCCGGTGCCATGGCCCCTGATATCTGCCAGAAGTTCGGCGTGGTGCCGTGGCGCTGGTTCGGCAACACGCTGCTGGTTGCCACGACACGCCCCGACAGGATGGCCGCGCTGGCGGCAGCCCTGCCGGAAGGCGCGCCAGATATGCTGCCCGTGGTCACGGACCAGCACGGGATCAACCAGCAGATCGGGCGGCTGCACGGGACCGAACTGGCGCGGCGGGCCGTGTGCAAACTGTCCGAGGACATGAGCTGCCGGTCATGGGCGACGCACAAGCCCAACCGCCCTGCGCGCCTTGTGATATTGGGCCTTGTGACGCTTGCGTTGTTGATTGCCTATCCGGCATGGGTGGCGACCGCTGTAATCGGGTGGGCCATTGTGTCGCTTGTGATGACCACCACGCTCAAGGCGCTGGCGCTTGGTGCGCTGATCGCCGACCGAACGGCCTCACGACCCGAAGCGAGTCAAGAGGCTAGCACCACACGCATGCCGAAGATTTCCGTCATGGTGCCGCTGTTCCGCGAGGAACGGATTGCCGAGGCACTGGTCAAACGCCTGTCCAAGCTGACCTATCCCAAGGCACTGCTTGAGGTGGTGCTGGTGCTTGAGGCGAAGGACAAAGTGACCAAAGCGACACTTGCCCGCACCCGCCTGCCCGACTGGATGCGGGTGATCGAAGTGCCGGATGACGGCACGATCACGACCAAGCCGCGGGCGATGAACTATGCGCTGGATTTCTGCGATGGCAGCATCATCGGTATCTGGGACGCCGAGGACGCGCCGGAGACGGACCAGCTTGAAAAGTGGTTCACCATTTTGCGCGGGCGGGGCCGAAAGTGGCCTGTCTGCAAGGTATCCTCGACTTCTACAATTCCCGCCAAAACTGGATGGCGCGCTGTTTCACCATCGAATACGCAAGCTGGTGGCGGCTGGTGTTGCCGGGTGTGGCGCGCTTGGGGCTTGTGCTGCCGTTGGGGGGGACGACCCTGTTTTTCCGCCGCGATATCCTTGAGGAACTGGGCGGCTGGGATGCCCATAACGTGACCGAGGATGCCGATCTGGGCATCCGTCTGGCGCGCAAAGGCTACACCACCGAACTGATCCCCACCGCCACCTATGAAGAGGCCAATTGCCGCCCGTGGCCGTGGGTGAAACAACGCTCGCGCTGGCTCAAGGGCTATCTCATCACCTATTTCGTGCATATGCGCGACCCCAAGGCGCTGCTGCGCGATCTGGGGTTCAAACGCTTCCTTGGCATTCAGGCGATGTTTCTGGCCACCGTGTCGCAATTCGCCGCCCTGCCCCTGCTGTGGAGCTTTTGGCTGCCTGCGTTCGGCCTGCCGCATCCGGTGGTGATGACGCTGGGTTCGGCGGTGGTCTGGCCGCTGGCGGTGTTCTTCATCGCGACCGAACTGTTGAACATCTCCATCGGGATGCTGGCCGTGTCGGACAGGAAACACCGCCATCTGGTGCCATGGGTGCTGACGCTGGTGTGCTATTTCCCGCTGGGTGCAATGGCCAGCTACAAGGCGATTTACGAGTTGCTGACCAATCCGTTCTACTGGGACAAGACACAGCACGGGCATGGCCCGAAGGAAGGAACCTAGCCTTCATCCCGCCGCGCATCGGCGTCCTGTTTCAGGCGGGTCATGAACGCGACCGAGATGTGGTCGCGCAGTGCCTCGCCCGCGCCGTCCTCGTCCTTGGCCTCGATCGCGGCGACGATCTTGTTATGTTCGGACTGGGCGATCTGCATACGCCCGACCGCCGCCAGCGACGTGGTCGCCATCAGCGCCATGGTCCGGTGCACGAGGTCAAGCTGCTGCACCAGATAGCGGTTGTGCGAGGCCAGATGGATCTGCTTGTGAAACCGCCGGTTGGCCCGTGACAGCGCGGCAGGATCCCCGATCAGCGCGTTATCTTCCTCGACCATTTCGCGCAGGATGCGGACCTCTTCCGGTGTGGCGTGGCGGGCGGCAAGGGCGGCAGCCAGCCCTTCCAGTTCGCGGCGCACGACATAAAGCTCGGACATCTGGTTATGGTCCAGCGAGGCGACGATCAGACTGCGCCCGTCGCGTGCTAGCAGGGATTGCGTTTCAAGCCGCTGCAACGCCTCGCGCACGGGGGTGCGAGACACGCCAAACCGCTCGGCCAGTTCGCTTTCCACCAGCCGGTCACCGGGGCGGTAGGTGCCGATATCTATGGCTTCGAGGATCAGCGAATAGGCATCGGTGCTGGGCGGGCGGGCTGGGGGCATGAATTTGTGTCACATATCAGGAATTTAGTGCACTTTACGGGGTGCCACTTGCTGCGCGCAACCCTCTTGGCGCCTGTGCGCGCGCCGTTGGTCCCCCCAAGCCCGCGCGCAGGGGCATTTGTGTTGCACGCCTGCGCGCTGCGGCCTAATCATCGCGCCATGCCTGCCGCTGATTTCTCCCACGTGCGTGATTGGGTCTTTGACCTTGATAACACGCTTTATCACCCCTCTGCCCGCCTGTTCGACCAGATCGAGGTGCGCATGACCGCCTATGTGATGGCGGCCCTTGGCGTCACCAGTGCTGAGGCCGACCGCCTGCGCCTGCATTACTGGCGCACCCATGGCACGACGCTGGCGGGATTGATGCGCGAACATGACCTTGATCCCGATCCCTATCTTGTGGATGTCCACGACATTTCCTTTGACGGGCTGACCCCTGATCCCGCACTCGCGGCACGCATCCGCGCCTTGCCCGGACGGCGGATCGTCTATACCAACGGTTCGGCCCCTTATGCCGAACGTGTGCTGGCCGCGCGCGGGCTGACCGGCGTGTTTGACGCGATTTACGGGGTGGAACATGCGGGATACCTGCCCAAACCCGAACGCGCGGCCTTTGATCAGGTGTTCCTGCGCGACGGGCTCACCCCCGCCAAAGGTGCCATGTTCGAGGATGACCCCCGCAATCTGAGCGTGCCACATGCCTTGGGGATGAAGACGGTGCTGGTGGCCCCCGACCCCGTCGAAGGCGATCACATCCATTACCACACCGACGATCTGAGCGGGTTTCTGTCGCGCCTCACGGGGTAGGACAGGATGCCGCCTTGGCTTGGGCCGCAACAGGCTTAGGTTAGGCGGCAAGAGAGGCACAAGATGACCGATATCACCACTTGCGACGTTCTGATTTCCGGCGGCGGGATCGCGGGCCTGACCGCGGCGGCGGCCTTTGGCACGGCGGGGTTTCACGTCATCTGCGTGGATCCGACGCCCCCCGTCACCGACCGCGACGAGGCGGGTGCCGACATGCGCACCACCGCCATGCTGCAACCGGCGCGCACCCTGCTGGAACAAGCCGGACTGTGGCAGGCGCTGGAACCGCACGCCACCGCGCTTGAGGTGATGCGCATCGTCGACGCAGGCGGCCCCGAAGCCGCCGCGCGCGAGATCAAATCCTTTCGCGCCAGCGACGTGTCCGACCTGCCCTTCGGGTGGAACCTACCGAACTGGCGACTGCGGCGCGAGATGGTGGCGCGGCTTGATGCGCTCGACATGGTCGATTTCCGCCCTGGTGTTGGCACGCGCAGCCTGTTGGGCCGCACGGCCGAGGCCCGCGTGGGCCTCAGCGACGGTAGCCGCATCTCGGCACGGCTGGTGATCGCCGCCGACGGGCGCAATTCGCCCATGCGGCAGGCGGCTGGCATCGGTGTTACAACAAAACGCTACGGTCAAAAGGCGCTGGCCTTTGCCGTCACCCACCCGATCCCCCATGAAAACATCTCGACCGAGGTGCATCGCACAGGCGGCCCGTTCACGCTGGTGCCTCTGCCCGATCACGATGGCATGCCGTCTTCTGCCGTGGTGTGGATGGACGAAGGGCCCGCCAGCATGGCGCGCATGGAACTGGATACCGCCGCCTTCGAGGCCGAGATGACCGAGCGCAGTTGCCAGATGCTTGGCCCGCTGACGCTGGCCTCGCCCCGTTCGATCTGGCCGATCATCAGCCAATATGCCGACCGCATGTCTGCCACACGGCTGGCACTGATCGCCGAGGCCGCCCATGTGGTGCCGCCCATCGGCGCGCAGGGCCTGAACATGAGCCTTGCCGACACTGCCACCCTGCTGGATTTTGCCACGGCGCGGCCCGACGGTCTGGGCGATGCGGACATGCTGGATGCCTATCACAAGGCGCGGTTTGGCGACATCCGCATGCGGGTCACGGGGATCGACCTGCTGAACAGGGCCAGTCAGGCCACGTCGCCCTTTGCCCGCGATGCGCGCGCCTTTGGCCTCAACGCGCTTTACGAGGTCACGCCGGTGCGCAAATCCCTGATGGAACTGGGCCTTGGCACACAGCGCGCGCGGTAAGAAAAAGGCGGGCTTTGCGCCCGCCCTGTTGCCTTAGAACACCTGATTAACAACCCGCGCCAGACGAGCCAAGGTGCCATCCACATCATACAGCTTGTCCAGACCGAACAGGCCGATGCGGAAGGTGCGGAAATCGTCCGGTTCGTCACATTGCAGCGGCACACCGGCGGCGATCTGCATACCATGGGCGGCAAAGCGTTTGCCGCTCTGCACCTCGGGGTCGCTGGTATAACACACCACCACACCCGGCGCGCCAAAGCCTTCCGCGGCCACCGAGGTGACGCCCCTGTCGGCCATCATCTTGCGCACCCCGTCGCCAAGCGCCCACTGTGCCTCTTTCAAACGGGCAAAGCCGTGTTCCTTGGTCTCGCGCATCGTGTCACGGAAATCGCGCAGCGCGTCCGTGGGCATGGTCGCGTGATAAGCATGGCCGCCGTTTTCATAGGCCTGCATGATCTGGTGCCATTTCTTGAGGTCGATGGCATAGCTGTCCGATGTGGTCTCCTCCAGACGCGCCACGGCACGCTCGGACAACATCACAAGACCTGCACAGGGCGACGCGCTCCACACCTTTTGCGGGGCCGAGATCAGCACATCGACGCCCGAGGCGCGCATATCCACCCACGCACAGCCCGACGCGATACAGTCCAGCACCATCAGCGCGCCAACCTCGTGCGCGGCTGCGGCCATGGCGGTGATATAGTCATCGGGCAGGATCACGCCCGCGCTGGTTTCCACATGCGGTGCGAACACGACATCGGGTTTCTGGGTGCGGATCGCCTCGACCACCTCGTCGATAGGGGCGGGTGTAAAGGGTGACGGGCTGGCATTGCCGGTCTGGCGCGCTTTCAGCACGGTAGTCGACGCGGTCAGATCGCCCATCTCGAAAATCTGCGACCAGCGGTAGGAAAACCAGCCGTTGCGTACGACCAGAACATTGGCGTTGCGCCCGAACTGGCGGGCCACCGCCTCCATCCCGAAGGTGCCGCCACCGGGCACGACGACAACCGCGTCAGCGGCGTATACCTCTTTCAACATGGACGAGATGTCGTTCATCACGCCCTGGAACACGGCGCTCATGTGGTTCAGCGAGCGGTCGGTGAAGACCACGGAAAACTCTTCAAGACCTGTGGGGTCCACGGTGTCTAGCAATGCAGGCATGTGTTTCTCCTTTTCGTCTTGCACATATAGCGGCGCAGGGGCCACGACGAGGCCGCGCTGACGCTTCTTTGGGCAAGACGGACGGGGGCGTGACGCGCATCGGAACAGATTTGCCATCATCGGCACATCGCGGTCAGCTTTTGGCGTCAAACGCCCCTAACCCAAAGGTCCGGGCCTGCGCTCCTCGCTCAGCAATACGTTGGCCTCGACCTCTCCGGCGCCGGGTAGGGTCATGATTCGCCGCCGCAGCACACGTTCGAAATCCGGCAGGTCACGCGCCACGATGCGCAGGCGGTAGTCATAAAGGCCCAGAACGTGTTCCACCGTCTGCACCTCTGGAATGGCACTGACGGCCCGTTCAAAATCCTCAAGGCTGACACGGCCCTTGGTGGCCAGCTTCACCCCCAGAAACACGGTCACCCCAAAACCCAAAGCCTCGGCATCCAGCACCAGCCGCTGGCCACTGACAATGCCCGCATCGCGCAAACGCCGGATGCGTCGCCACGCGGCAGGCTGGGACAACCCGCAGGCACGGCCAATCGCACCCGCCCCCTGCCCGGCATCCTGCGCCAGCAGTTTCAGGATCGCAAAATCGGTATCGTCCAGTGCACTCATAGCGGCAGCGCCAGATCGCTTTTGATCCGCGCCACGTGCATCAACGCTTCGATATCAGCGATATGCGGCAGGCTCAGGATGCGCTTGCGATAGATATGCTGGTAATGCGGCATATCCCGCGCAATAACGGACAGGCGCACGTCCACACGGCCCAGAAAGGTCTGGATTTCAATCACTTCGGGCACTTCGCGGGCCTTGGCGATGAAATCCTCGAACGCATTGGACTGCGCCTTTTCCAGCGTCACCCGCAAGGACACCTCAACCGCATAACCAAGGCGCGCCCAGTCGATCACCGCTGCCACGCCTTTCACCACACCCGCCTCACGCAGTTTGGCCTGACGGCGTGCCAGTTGCCCCGTTGTGACACGGGCGCGGGCTGCCAGTTCGGCAGGGGCCAGGCTCGGGTCGGCCTGCCATTGGCGCAATATGCGTCGGTCCAGATCATCAAGCATGATTTACTCACTTAACTCTCAATACACGAATGATCCAACCTTCTTTTCGTCAAAAATACTCAAAATACAACGCTGACGACAGCCGCGAACGTGCATATAAGGCGGTCAGACACAAACCAAAGGAAATGACATGCGCGTATATTACGACCGCGATTGCGACATCAACCTGATCAAAGACATGAAAGTGGCCATTCTGGGCTACGGTTCGCAAGGTCACGCCCACGCGCTGAACCTGCGCGATTCCGGCGCGAAAAACGTCGTTGTCGCCCTGCGCGAAGGCTCCGCTTCCATCGCCAAGGCCGAAGGCGAAGGCCTCAAGACCATGGGCATCGCAGAAGCTGCCGCATGGGCCGACCTGATCATGTTCACAATGCCCGACGAACTGCAGGCCGAAACCTACAAGAAATACGTCCACGACAACATCCGCCCCGGTGCGGCGATCGCCTTTGCCCACGGCCTGAACGTGCACTTCGGCCTGATCGAGCCCAAAGAAGGCGTGGACGTCGTGATGATGGCCCCCAAAGGCCCAGGTCACACCGTGCGCGGCGAATATGTCAAAGGCGGCGGCGTGCCCTGCCTCGTGGCCGTTGACAAGGATGCCTCCGGCAAAGCGCTGGAAATCGGCCTGTCCTATTGCTCCGCCATCGGCGGCGGTCGCTCCGGCATCATCGAAACCAACTTCCGCGAAGAATGCGAAACCGACCTGTTCGGCGAACAGGCAGTTCTGTGCGGCGGTCTGGTTGAACTGATCCGCATGGGCTTTGAGACACTGGTCGAAGCAGGCTATGCGCCTGAGATGGCCTATTTCGAATGCCTGCACGAAGTGAAACTGATCGTGGACCTGATCTATGAAGGCGGCATCGCCAACATGAACTACTCGATCTCGAACACAGCGGAATACGGCGAATATGTCTCCGGCCCACGCGTCCTGCCCTACGACGAGACTAAGGCACGGATGAAAGGCATCCTGACAGACATCCAGACCGGTAAATTCGTGCGTGACTTCATGTCCGAAAATCAGGTTGGTCAGCCGTTCTTCAAAGGCACGCGCCGCATGAACGACGCGCACCAGATCGAAGAAACCGGTGAAAAACTGCGCGCCATGATGCCTTGGATCTCTGCCGGCAAAATGGTCGACAAGTCCAAAAACTAATTGAAAATCAAAAGGGTGCGGCAGGTTTCTGTCGCACCTTTTTTCTTATGCGCTTGCGTCGGGGCCGGAATGGTTGTCGCGCGCATAAGGTGACATGGGGGCAAAATCGTCGTCCCCGCGCGGCTCGGTCTTGTGACGGCTCAGCAGGTCAAAGCCGACAAATCCAAGCAGCGATGTCAGTCCCAGAATTACGATGATGTAGGTGGCATCCATTGTCGTTCTCCGTTTCCAGATCCTGTAGACAAGACGCCCGACGCCCCCGATTGGTTCCCGTGTTTGTGAACGCCACCGCACTGTTTTATCTTGCAAGGTACCGCGCGCGCGTCCTGCGGGGTCAACCTGCGGACCACGCCGGAATCGGACGCAAAGCCAAAGCGTTACGCGCCTTTCCTCTCCGCGACAGCTTTCGCGCCCTGAATTACCTGTTTGCACAATCCGCAAATTTCATCCTCAAAGAAGCACGCAGATGGCCCGCATCGGTTGCCAGCGCGACCGGAGGCCCGCCATGACGCAAAACCCGAACATCACGTGGACCAGTTGGCTGATGGTGGCCACGCTCGGCCTGACTTGGGGTGGCACGTTCATCGTCACCGAACTGGCGCTTGAGGGGATGACACCTTTCTGGTTGGCGGCGTTCCGCATCTGCTTTGGCGCGCTGCTGATGGTGCCGGTCTGGCAATGGCGCGGCGGCAGTTTGTTCGACAGCCCGCCCCCAGCCAGCGCCAAAGTGGCCGTACTGGCCATCGGCGGGTTCAGCACCGCTATCCCCTTCATGTTGCTGGCATGGGGTCAGCAATATGTGACGGGCGGCTTTGCAGGCGTCTCCATGGCCTCCGTCGCGCTGATCGTGCTTCCGCTCGCACATTTCCTTGTCCCGGGGGAGCGTTTGACCCTGCGCCGCACCATCGGCTTTCTGATCGGTTTCGCGGGTGTCTGCGTGTTGATTGGCGGGCAGGCCTTTGCCAGCACGGGTGCCGCGTTCGAGACCGCAGGGCGCATGGCCTGTGTCGGTGCCGCCTGCTGTTACGGGATCAGTTCGGTTCTGATGCGGCGTTTGCCGCCCGTCGACCCGATCGGCCTGTCCACTGTTCTGCTGATCATCGCGGCCTGCATCACGGTGCCCATGGCGCTGATGGTCGAAGGGCTTCCGCCCCTGCCCACTGGGCAAACCCTTGTGGTGATTGCCTTTCTCGGCCTTGTGCCAACGGCGGCGGCGAACATGCTGCGGGTGCTTGTCATCCGCTCGGCAGGGCCGGTGTTCATGTCCCTGACCAACTATCAGGTGCCGCTGTGGTCGGTGTTCATGGGCGCGCTGTTTCTGGGCGAACCGCTACCGCCAAGCCTGTTGCTGGCGATGATACTGATCCTTGCGGGCGTCGGCCTCAGCCAGTTCGGCGCGCTGCGTCGGCTGTTCGGCGGCGCGGCGTCTTAGGGGCCGCCCCGCGCATCGGCGGGACAGGCTTTTTTTAGATTTTTGACGTTAGGCGGGCTAGGCGCCGATCACTCGGCCACCGCAGCCTCGACCGCAGACACGACGTGGTCAACGCTGGCTTGCAAGATGCCCTCATCCTCGGATTCCGCCATAACGCGGATCAAGGGTTCGGTGCCCGATTTGCGGATCAGCAAGCGCCCGTTACCTTCCAACTGCGCCTCGGCCTCTGCAATGGCGGTCTGGACCGCAGGAATGTCCAGCGGGGTCTGACCGGCGCCAAAGCGCACGTTCTTCAGCAGTTGCGGCACAGGGTCAAAGACATGCATGACCTCGCTCGCCCGTTTGCCGGTTTCGACCATAGCCGCGAGGAACTGCAAGCCCGCCATCAAACCGTCGCCCGTGGTGGCATAATCGGTCATCACGATATGGCCCGACTGTTCGCCGCCAAGGTTGAAACCACCGGCGCGCATCCGTTCGACCACATAGCGGTCGCCGACGGCGGTGCGTTCCAGCCCAACGCCCTTGCCTTGCAAAAACCGTTCCAGCCCGAGGTTGGACATGACCGTGGCCACCAGTGCCCCACCTTCTAGACGGTCCTGTTCGGCCCAGCGTGCGGCCATCAGGCCCATAAACTGGTCGCCGTCCCCGACGCGCCCTTTTTCATCCAGAAGGATCACGCGGTCCGCATCGCCATCAAGGCAAATGCCCACATCCGCGCCATGGGCCACGACGGCCTCGGCTGCGGTCTGCGGGTGCATCGAACCACAGTCGAGGTTGATGTTCTTGCCGTTGGGCGAGGTGCCGATAGGAATGACCGTTGCGCCCAGTTCCCACAACGCCTCTGGGGCGACGCGGTGCGCGGCCCCGTTGGCGCAGTCCACAACGACCTTCAGCCCGTCCAGACGCATCTGGCGGGGAAAGGTGGATTTGACCCGCTCGACATAGCGGAACCGCCCGTCGTCGATCCGCTTGGCGCGCCCGATATCCTCGGCGGGCACCGGATCGACACCGCGTGCGATGATATCCTCGATCTCCGCCTCCGCGGCGTCGCTCAGCTTGAAACCGTCGGGGCCGAAAAACTTGATGCCGTTATCGCAGGCAGGGTTGTGGCTGGCCGAGATCATGACGCCGAGATCGGCGCGCATCGACCGCGTCAGCAGCCCCACCGCAGGGGTCGGCACGGGGCCAAGCAGCAGAACATTCATGCCCGTACTGGTCAGTCCGGCGGTCAGCGCGTTTTCGAACATATAGCCCGACAGGCGCGTATCCTTGCCGATAACAACACGATGGACCGCCTCGGTATCGCGGCGGAAATAACGGCCCACGGCCGCACCGATCCGCAACGCCATATTGGCGGTCATGGGTGACATATTGGCAGTGCCGCGCACGCCATCGGTACCAAATAACTTGCTCATATCAGCCGTGTGCCACACTGGCACGCCATAGCGCAATGGCTTGTGCATGGTCGGCCACGTCATGTGCGCGGATGATTGCGACCCCTTGGCCAAGGGCCGCCAAGGCAACCGCAATGGACCCCGGCGCGCGGGCTGTCGCCTCGGGCGCGTTGCCGATCGTGCCGATAAACCGCTTGCGCGACACGCCCAGCAAGACCGGAACCCCAAGGCTGTGAAACAGGCTAAGGCGGTTCAGCAGGGCAAGGTTATGCTCAAGCGTTTTGCCAAAACCGATGCCCGGATCGGCGGTGATGCGGCTGCGCGGGATGCCTTGGGCGATCAGCGCGTCGATTTGCTGTGCTAGCATGTCATAGACATCCAGCAGAACGTCGTCATAGCGCGGATCGTTCTGCATCGTCTGTGGATCGCCCTTGGCGTGCATCACACATACGGGAGCGTCCAGACGCGCGCACAACGGCGCAAGATCCGCATCAAAGGTAAATCCCGACACGTCGTTCACGATGTCCGCACCCGCCGCGAGCGCCGCCGCTGCAACGTCGGCCTTGCGCGTATCAATCGAGATCGGCGTGCGCAGGCCCGCGTCGCGCAACGCCTTGATGACGGGGGCGGTGCGCGCGATCTCTTCCTCGATCGGGACCAGCACCGCACCGGGGCGGGTGGATTCACCGCCTATGTCGATAATGTCGGCCCCTTGGCGCACAAGTTCTTGCGCGCGTTCAACGGCTTGCGTCAGCGAATTGAAGGCCCCGCCATCGGAAAAGCTGTCCGGCGTGGTATTCAGGATGCCCATGATGCGCGGCGCGTCCATGGGGGCGGTCAGGCGGGCGCGTTCGTCACTGGTCAGCTCGGTCGCGGGGGCGACGACGGGCAGTGCGCTGCGCGACAGAACCTCAATATGGGAGAACCAGCACCAGCCCAAGCGCAACGCGCCTTCGGGCACGGCAGGGCCGACTTGGAGGATCGGGCGGACATAGCGCATGTCAGATCACCGCTTGGGTCACAGGGATGGTGCGCAGCGCCACGGGGGCGTCACGCGGCCCTTCCCCGCCGATCACCAGCAGTTCCTGTGCATCCATCAGCGCCGCAAACCACGACGCCAGCGCCACCGCATCCGCCCCCTTGGCGGACGGGCCATCGACCGCGTCCAGCACAATCTTGGACGGTGCCCAGATACAAATCTGTCCGTTGCGCATGGCCCAGTCGAGTTCGGTGCGCGTTTGCACCACCTTGCAGCGTCCGTCGCGGGCGGCGAGCACCCAAGCGTTCTGTTCAATCGCCAGCAGATCAATGCGGCGCTGCGCCAGCGGGTGTGCGGCACGCGGGGCGGCGCAACTGGCCGGCCCAACGCAAAAGATCAACGGACGACCCGACGCCTCAAGCTGGTCGATCCACGCGCCCAGATGGGGGGCTTCAATCGCCTCGTTCGACAGGAACACCAGTTCGGGGTGCAGCGTTTCAGAGGCGCGCGCGTCCTCGGCCACGGCGCGTACCTGCCCCGCACTGCGCACGATTTCGACGCCAAGCGCGCCATTGCCACGGTCGAGCTTCTCGATGCGCACAAAGACACGGATCGCCTGCGGTTCGGTCAAAATCCGGTCCGCCACACGCTCGGCCAAGGTTTCAAGCAGGTTCAACCGTTCGGCAGACAGCTCGTAAGCTATTGCCTCGGTCACTTTGTCATAGCTGAGGATGCGGTCGACATCATCGTCGATGGGGCCCGTCAGGGGGCGTACTTCGACCACGATGTTGCAGCAGATGCGCTGTGTCACACCGCGTTCGGCCTGAAAGGCACCGATTTCCACATCCACAATGTGGTCGCGCACCGAAATCCGGTCCAGCGGCGTGTCAGGTGCGGTCGCTTCGGAACGTTCCGAAGGATGGGAAAACGCAAGGCGGATTTCAGAGGCCATGGCACCTGCCTTTGTGGTCGGCTTTAACTTTACGCCGCCCTTCTAGCCTTGCCACGGCAAAGAGGACAGGGCCAAACACGCCCTGCCCGCAGCCGAAAACGTCACGGCCCGCAATTGCCGCCCCTTAGTTGGAGGCAGAGCGGTAGGTGTGACGATAGAACAGATGCACGCCGATTGCGGCGGTTTTGGTGTACACGCGGCTCCACTTCGGGCGCACGGCGGTGGTGTGGTAATGGGTGGCACCGGAAGTCAGCGCAGGTGCGCGACCGTCGATCACCGCGCGGGCCACTTTGCCGACTTGGGCATAGGCCTCGGGTTCGCTGATCACCTCGGGGGCGCCGTCACATGTGTATGTGAACTGGCACTGGTATTTGCGCCCCGTGCCCTGATGGATCACGCCGCAGATATTGTCGGGGAAGCGCGTGCTTTTCACACGGTTCAGGATCACCTCGGCCACTGCAAACTGCCCTTTGACCGTTTCACCGCGCGCTTCGAAATACAGCGCTTGGGTCAGGCATTTCCAGGCTGCGTTACCGCTTGCCTTGGGTTGTGCGCGCAGCCAGCTGCGGGAATAGGCTACGTCGCCGGATGTTTCTGGTTCGACCACCATGCTGGCCAGTTGTACTTTGGGAACGGCGCTCAGCCCGCGCGCTTCTGCGCTGCGCAGTGCGTTGGAAACCCCGTTTTTGTCTGCTTCTGCGGATGCTACGGATGCAGTCGCAAGTAAGATCAGCGTCAGATACGCCGCTATGAAATTGACACGCATGTCAAACCTATGAGTAATTTTTGATTTGCCGCGTCTATGAAGAAAAAGTTTCAACGTCCAGTTTTGCGAGCCAAAACAGGCGTAAATCCGCCGTACGGCGAAGTATTGACACATTTCTCGGTTGACAATTTCACGGGACAACCCGTTGATTCAGCGCCCGATTTTATCCCGTATCGCCAATTGTGCCGCAGCCAGCCGCGCGACAGGCACACGGAAGGGTGAACAGGACACATAGTCAAAACCCGCAGCCCGACAGAAGGCAATCGATTCGGTATTGCCCCCATGTTCGCCGCACATGGACAAAGTGATGTCCGGACGGGCCGCACGACCGCGTTCCGCCCCGATTTGCAGCAACTCGCCCACCCCGTCGATGTCCAGCGTGTGGAACGGGTCTTCGACAAAGACTTCCTGCCGGACATAATCGGACATGAACCGCCCCGCGTCATCGCGGCTAAGCCCATAGGTCATTTGCGTCAGGTCGTTGGTCCCGAAGCTGAGGAAACTGCAATGCTGCGCGATATCGCCCGCACGCAAGGCGGCGCGCGGCGTTTCGACCATCACGCCAAGTCGGTAGGTGAAATCCGCGCCTTTTTCATTGGCAACAGCAGCGGCAATGGCGTCCACGCGGGTGCGCACCAGTTCGACCTCGCGCTTGGCACTGACCAGCGGGATCATGATCTCTGGCACCACAGGATCGCCATCGCGGCTTGCCTCGATCGTGGCCTCGAAAATGGCGCGGGCCTGCATCTCGTAAATTTCCGGCACCGTCACGCCAAGGCGCACGCCGCGCAGACCCAGCATGGGGTTATATTCCATCATCGCCTCGATCCGGCGGGTTACGTCGGACAGGGGCAGATCCAGCGCGTCGGCCAGTTCGCGTTGCCCGTTGCGGTCCGTGGGCAGGAATTCGTGCAAGGGCGGGTCAAACAGGCGGATGCAGACCGGCTGGCCCTGCATGATCGTAAACAGCTGGATAAAATCCGCCCGCTGCATCGGCAAAAGCCGTTCCAGCACCGCGCGACGGTCATCGCCCGTTTCGGCAAAAATCATCTCGCGCATCACGGTCAGGCGACCTTGGTCAAAGAACATGTGTTCCGTCCGGCACAAGCCGATGCCTTGGGCGGCAAAGTTGCGGGCGGTTTGCGCATCGGTGGGCGTGTCGGCATTGGCGCGGATGTCGATATCGCGCACCTCGTCGGCCCACTCCATCAAATCCTGAAACGCGTCATCAAGGGCCGCTTCCAACATTTCCGGCGCGCCCAGCAGGATGGTGCCGTTTGTGCCATCGACCGTCACCACATCGCCCGCCGAAATTATCCGCCCGTCGCGCGAGACAAGCTGGCCCTTCAACGTCTGGAACCGCATGTCGGACACGCCGACCACGCACGGCAGGCCGATGCCGCGCCCGATAACCGCCGCGTGACTGGTGATGCCGCCGCGTTCGGTGATCACGGCCTTGGCCGCATGCATGCCGCGAATATCCTCGGGCGAGGTTTCGCGGCGCACGAGGATACAATCCTCGCCCCGCGCCGCGCTGGCCTGCGCCTCGTTCGCGGAAAAGACGATCCGCCCCGTCGCCGCACCGGGGCTGGCAGCAATGCCCGCGCCCAGCAGATCGCGCATGGCGTGGCGGTCGATCTGGCGGTGGAGAAGTTCGCTCAGCGCGCTTGGTTCGACGCGCATCAACGCCTCTTGGCGCGGAATGATCCCATCGCGGGCCAGTTGCACCGCAATCCGCACCGCCGCACGGGACGAGCGCGACACCCGCACCCCGTCCAGAATATACAGGTGCCCGTTCTCAATCGCGAATTCGAGCTGCATTTCCTCGCGCAGCTTGCGGCGCATGATCTTGGCCTGTTCGACCAGTTGGTCAAAGCAGTCCGGCACCAGTTCTTCCAGCGAGGGGCCGCGATCATCGCGCGAGATATAGAGGCTGCCTGCCCCGCCGCGCAACGCATCGCGCCCCTGCGACTGGCGCAGATAGCGGCCCGTAATGCGCGGCATGCCCGTTTTGGACGAGACCAGTTGCAACACGCCCGACCCGCTTTCGCCTTGCCCGACGCCGAACACCATCTGTTGGATCACAAGGCCCAAGCCCGCCTCTGCGGGGGCGCCCTTGGCCTGCCGCAACAGGCGGGCCGAGGTGCCTTCCCATGCGCGGGCCATGGATTTCAGCACGCCCGCCAATTGTTCGGCGCGCGTGGGCGGGAAAGGCATGTCGGTTTCCGCCTCATAGGCGGAGAGGACCGCTTGCAAAGCTGCGGGCCCTTCGCCGGTGATGGCGTCGAACATATCGGGGTCAAGCCGGTCCACGTGGATTGCGTAGCTTTGGACAAAGCGGGTGAACAAAGCCGCCGCCGCGTCTGATCCCAGCGTGTCGCACAGGATGTCATAGCGGGTCGCGTTCATGCCGATGTTCAGAATGGCCGACGGGCCGCCCCAATCGGGGTCTTCGCTTGAGGGGCGCACACACAACAAGGCGTCCTGCGGGAACTGTTGTAGGATCGCGTCGATGTCGGGCAGATGGCCGCTGGCGATCTTGTGCACCGCGTCAAAGGACAGCGCGACCGTGGGCGGCACAGGCAGATCAAGGCGCACCAGCCGTTGCAGACATTTCGCCCGGCCCCCATGGGTAGCCGCCGCAATCGGGGCTTGCGGTGTCACGCGGGTGGCGTTGGGATTATTCTGCACTGCGGCGATCCTTTCCCCATGCACCATAGAGTGTAAACATGATGTGACAATAGGCGGTTATGCGCTTTTGGGCGATCCCTGCGGGAGGGTGCTGCGTCTTGGGTCGGTGGATCTGCGCGAGCGTTGGCGCGGGGGGAAACGGCGCAGGGGGGCCAGCCCCCCGGCCTTCGGCCTCCCCCCGCAGTATTTATCGCCAAAAGAGGCGTTAGCCGTCGATCTTTGTCAAATCCGCAACAGACAGGCAGAGGGTGCGGATGCGGCTGAGCAGGTTCAGGCGGTTGCGCCGCAGCGTCTGGTTGTCCGTGTTGATTTGCGTGGCGTCAAAGAACGCGTCAATCGGCGCACGCAGGGCGGCCATGGCGGACATGGCCGTGGTAAAGTCCTGCTGTGCCATGGCGGGGGCGATTTTACCCTCGGCCTGATCAAGTGCTGCGAACAGGCTGCGCTCGGCGTCGTTCTCGGCGAATTTCTCGTCCGCGCCAAAGGAGTATTCGACGCCATCAGCCTCTTCGGCTTGGGTCAGGATGTTGTTGGCGCGTTTGAACCCTTGGATCAGGTTCTGGCCGTCATCGGTGGCCAGTGTTTCGTTCAGTGCGCGGGCGCGTTTGACGAGCAGGGCGAGGTCGTCATTGCCGTCCATCGCGATGCAAGCGTCGATGATGTCGTGGCGGATGCCCTGATCGCGCAGGTAAACCTTGAGGCGGTCGTGGAAGAAGGACAGCAGGTCCGCCGCCTGCTCCGATGACAGCGACAGTTGCGCGCCCTCGCGCGAGAAGATCGCGGTCAGCGGGGCAGTCAAGTCATTGTCCAGTACCAACCGGATCACACCCAAAGCGGCACGGCGCAGGGCGAAGGGGTCTTTGCTGCCCGTCGGCTTCTCGTCGATGGCCCAGAAGCCTGTCAGCGTGTCGAGCTTGTCCGCCAGCGCCACGGCGACAGAAACCGGCGCGGTGGGCACATCGTCGCTGGGGCCAAGCGGGGAATAGTGTTCTTGGGCGGCGGCGGCAATGGCGCCATCGCGGCCCGACGCCTTGATGTAATAACGGCCCATAAGCCCCTGAAGTTCAGGGAATTCATAGACCATTTCCGAGCTCAGGTCCGCCTTGGCAAGGCGCGCGGCCTCTTCCACCATGTCGGCGTCGGCCCCGACCACGGGGGCCAGTTCGCGGGCCAGTGCGGCGATGCGTGCGATCCGGTCCGCTTGCGAGCCGAGCCTGTTGTGGAAGGTCACGTTTTTAAGGGATTGGGTCCAGACGCTCATGTCTGCATTGGCGATGCGCAGGTCGTTTTCCCAGAAGAATTTCGCATCCGCCAACCGCGCGCTCAGCACTTTTTCGTTGCCCGCAAGGATGGTCGCGCCATTGTCGGCGGTTTCGCGGTTGGCCACAGTGATGAACCGTTCAATCCGGCCCGTTTTGGGGTCGCGCACCGAGAAGAACTTTTGATGTTCCTTCATGGAGGTTTGCAGCACTTCGGGCGGCAGGTCGAGGAAATCGTCGCCGATCTTGCCCATTAGCACCACAGGCCATTCCACTAGGCCCGCCACTTCGGCGAGCAGGCTCGCGTCCTCAACCACTTCGAGGCCGGAGGCAAAGGCCATGTTGGTGGCGTCATTCCAGATGGTTTCGGCGCGGTCGGCCGCGTCCAGCACCACATGGGCGCGTTTCAGCTTGGCGCTGTAGTCGTCAAAGGAAGTGACGGAGAACGCCGCAGGCGCGTGAAACCGGTGTCCGCGGGTCGTGTCGCCAGAGGCGATGCCGTCGATGTCGAGGGGAACAACATTGCTGCCAGCCTCGTCCGTCAGGATGCACAGGATCGAGTGCAGCGGGCGCACCCATTTCAGCGCGCCCGTGCCCCACCGCATGGATTTGGGCCACGGGAAGTTGCGCACGGTTGTGTCCAGCACTTCGGCGACGATCTCGGCTGCGGGGCGGCCCGCTTTTTCGATTACGGCAAACAGGACCGGCCCTTTGGGCGTGTCGCGTTCGGTGACCTGATCACGGGTCAGGCCCGTGCCGCGCAGGAACCCTTCGATCGCCTTTTCGGGCGCATCGGCGCGCGGGCCTTTGCGTTCCTCGCGCAAGGTGGGCGATTGGGCCAGCACGCCTTCGACGGTCAGCGTCAGGCGGCGTGGCGTGGAAAAGGCCGCAGCAGAGGCATAGGTCAGCCCCGCCTCGACCAGTCCGTTGGTCACCAGTTTTTGCAAATCCTCGCTGGCGCGTTTCTGCATGCGCGCGGGAATTTCCTCGGAGAAGAGTTCAATCAGAAGATCAGGCATTATTGGTCGTCCCGCTTGGGGCATTCTTCGCCCACGATGGTCCCGTCATAGGCTTTTTCGCCACAGTCATTCAGTTCGTGCCAGACATAGCCGCGCCCGTCCTCGGTGATCGCAACGATGCGGTCCACCCCGAAGGCCACGTTCTTTTCGCCCAGAAACGGCAGGGCCGTGCCCGCGTCGAGTTCGGCGGCGATGGAAGGCGCGTCAAAGCAGTCGAACCACGCAGGCGCATTGCGCGGCACGGCGCTTTCCAGCCCCACATAAGTTTCCGTCAGCAGCGCCAGCGACATATCGGTGGTGAAACAGGCGCGATAGCGGATGGGCGAGCTGTCGGCGTCAATCGCCTCGAAACTGTCGATGCTGATCGCTTCGGGCATGTCCGACACGACCGAGACCAGTTCCACCTCTTCAGCCTCTACCGCTTCATAAAAGCCGTAGACCTGAAGATAGTAGAGCGCAATGCCGCCGATCAGGGAAGAGACCACAATGCTTGCCACGATGAGTTTCCCGTTCATGACACCGCTGCGGTCCATCCGCCTGCCTTTGTCTGCACAAAAGCATCGGCGCATTGTTTGGCCAGCGCACGCACGCGCCCGATATAGGCTTGGCGTTCGGTGACCGAGATGACGCCGCGCGCGTCCAGCAGGTTAAAAATGTGGCTGGCCTTGATGCATTGGTCATAAGCGGGGTGCGCCATGATGATCCGTTTGCCGGTTTTCGGGTCCACATGTTCGGCTGCGAGGGTCTTGGCGCATTCGGCCTCGGCCTCTTCGAAATGGCGCAACAACACCTCGGTGTTGGCGGTGTCGAAATTCCAGCGCGCGTATTCTTCTTCGGTCTGTTTGAAGATGTCGCCATAGGTCAACGGGATCGCCGTGTCGGGGTCGTTGAACGGCATCTCCATCACGTGATCCACGCCAAGGATATACATCGCCAGCCGTTCCAGCCCGTAGGTCAGTTCGCCCGAGACAGGGTGGCAGTCATGGCCGCCGACCTGCTGGAAATAGGTGAACTGCGACACTTCCATGCCGTCACACCACACTTCCCAGCCCAGCCCCCACGCGCCAAGCGTCGGGCTTTCCCAGTCGTCTTCGACAAAGCGGATATCGTGCAGGTCCATATCGACGCCGATGGCCTGCAACGACCCCAGATACAGTTCTTGCAGATCGGGTGGCGAAGGTTTGATCAGCACTTGGTATTGGTAATAATGCTGCAACCGGTTCGGGTTCTCGCCATAGCGCCCGTCGGTGGGCCGGCGCGAGGGTTGCACATAGGCCGCCGCCCACGGCTGGCTGCCCAAGGACCGCAACGTGGTCGCGGGATGGAAGGTGCCAGCGCCGACCTCCATGTCATAGGGCTGCAGAATCGCGCAGCCTTTGGATGCCCAATAGTTTTGCAGTCGCAGAATGATTTCCTGAAACGAGCGCGGAGTGGACGGGGTGTTTGACATGGGCCTGACCCTTTGATGGATGCGCGCCTTACCTACGGCCCGACCCAGAAGAGGTCAATTGCACGCGAGGTCTCTTTTTGCGTCCAATCAGCCATTTTCATTGCCATGGTTTCCTGCGTATTCTCTCGCCCATAATATCAGGCACCAAGACCATCAAAGGGGATATCGGGTGATTTTCAGACGGATAGCATTGGCATGTGTGATGCTTGTGGCATGGCTTGGTGCGGCTTTGGCGCAGGAAGAGGTGGTGTGGGTCCAGATCGAGGCGCAACCGAACCTTGCCGACGCGACCGAGCGCGCGCGCTTCTTTGCCGCCGATTTGCCGGATGTGAACGGATTTGCCCTTGGCAGCGGCTGGTACGGGATCGCCCTTGGCCCCTACACGCGCCGTGACGCCGAACAGGTGCTACGGGTCTATCGCGGTGAAGGTGTGGTGCCGCGTGACAGCTATATCGCGCTCGGCTCCACCTATCGCCAGCAGTTCTGGCCCGTGGGCGCCAATGTGCTCAACCGTGGCGTGGTTGAAGCCCCCCTGCCCGCCGCACAAACGCCCGAGGCTGAGGCAGAGCCGGACACACCTGCCGCCACCGATGAAGAAACGGTCGAAGTGCCCGTGGCACAGCCCGCCCCACCCCCTGCCGATGAAACACCGGCAGAGGCACAGCGCAACGAACGCCTGCTGACCCGTACCGAGCGTGAGGACGTGCAGCGCATGCTGGCATGGGCCGGAGTCTATAACGCAGGCATCGACGGTGCATTCGGTCGTGGCACGCGCAACGCCATGGCCGCATGGCAAGAACAGAAAGGCTTTGACGTTACGGGCATCCTGACCACCGAACAGCGCGCCGCCCTGCGCAAGGATTACAACGCCGTGCTCGAAGGGCTGGGCCTGCAAATGATGCGCGACGACACTGCGGGGATCGAGATGATGCTGCCTGCGGATGTGGTGGCCTTTGACAAATACGAATACCCCTTTGCCCATTACACCAGCACGGGCGACATTCCGGCGACGGTGCTGCTGATCTCTCAAGCGGGGGACCAGTCCACGCTGTTCGGCCTTTATGACATCATGCAGACCCTCGACATCGTGCCGCTGGACGGCCCGCGAGAGCGCAAGGACCAGTCCTTTGTCCTGATCGGAGAGGACGCGACGCGGGTGTCGGAAACCCGCGTGTCGCTGCAAGACGGGCATATCAAGGGCTTTACCCTTGTGTGGCCTGCGGGGGACGAGGAACGCCGCCGCCGTTTGATCACGGCCATGGACAAAAGCCTTGTGCGTCTGGCGGCAGTAATCCCGCCCAGTGCCACCACCGAAGAACAGGCGATCGATCTTGTGTCGGGCCTTGATGTGCGCGCACCGCGCCTGTCGCGCTCGGGCTTTTTCGTGGACCGTCGCGGCACTGTCATCACCACAGCCGAGGCGGTCGAGTCCTGCGGGCGCATCACGCTGGACACAGAGACCGAGGCCGAAGTGGCGCTGGTGGATGCCGCCAAAGGCGTTGCGGTTCTGACACCAGCCACCGCGCTGGCCCCGCTGGCCGTGGCACGGTTCAGCGATATCACCCCGCGCCTGCAATCCGAGGTCGCGCTGTCGGGCTATAGCTATGAGGGCGTGCTCGGCGCGCCGTCGATGACATTCGGCACCCTGTCCGATGTGCGCGGCCTGACCGGCGAGGCGGATCAGGTCCGCCTTGATATGCCCGCCCTGACAGGTGATGCGGGTGGCCCCGTATTGGACACAGGCGGCGGCGTGATCGGCATGTTGTTGTCGCAGCCCGCGTCCGAGCGGACATTGCCCGAGGACGTCCGCTTTGCGCTGGACCGTGTGGCCTTGCAGGACGTGCTGGCCAAGGCGGGCATGGCCGCCGCTGGTACCAACAGTTCGACCCCGATAGACCCCGTTGATCTGAGCGCCGAAGCCACAGGCATGACCGTTCTGGTCAGCTGCTGGGACTGAGCCTTAGACTGGGGCATTTCAGTTAAATTGTGAACACTGAAAGATGCGCTGTTAGCCTTGTGTTAACAGCGCATCTTGCATTCCGAACCCACCAGCGTGGGGGCGCATCATATTAGACAGTGATCGGAGTGTGTCATGTTCAAAACCGTTTTCAAAACCATCGCCATCGTCGCCATGGCCCTTGTGCCTGCCCTGCCCGCCGCCGCAGCGGTCAAGCCGCCCGCCACCTATCAGGGCCAGCACTGGACCCATCCGCTGGGCTGTGAGTACAGCCGCGCGGGCCGCCCGAGTGAGGTGATGTGGTTCCTGATCATCAACACCGCCAAGAAGGGCTGCCCGTCCTATATCGCGGGCACCACATGGGGCGGCGTGTACCGCGCCGAAGGGTCCAAGATCTGAGTTTCTGACGGATCACAGGGGGCGGGCGCGGTGTGTTCAGGGGCTCTGCCCCCGGCGCTGCGCGCCTCCCCCGCAGTATTTTTGGCCAAAAGAGGCGTTAGGTGCCGCGCAGGATTTCCGGTGTGAGGTAGACCAGCGTGGGGCCGTCGGCGTCAAAGGCATCCCGTACCACTTGCTGCATCTCATCCAGCGTGGCGGGGGCGCTGGCGTGGGCGCCGAAGGCTTTGGCGAGGGCGCAGAAATCGGGATTTCGGGCCACCACAGCATTGGGGGCGATCTGGGCGCGGATCATGCTGTCTTCAATCTCTCCCAGTTTTGTATTGTCCCACAAGATGATCGGGATCGGCAGACCGAGTTCGACCGCCACACCGAGTTCCGCCATCGTGTAGTGCAAGCCGTAATCCCCGATGATTGCCATTGTCGGTTTGCCTGCGCGTGCGACCGCGCCGCCGATGGCGGCGGGCGTGGCATAACCCAGCGTGCCGAACCCTGTCGGGTGGTGCCAGTGGCCGGGGCGGGGCATGTCCCACACCTCTTTCGCGGTGTAGGCGAGTTGGGTCATGTCGGAATAGATCATTGTGTCGGGCGGGACGGCGGCACGCAGGGCGTCGCAGACCGGCACAAGGCCGGGGCGCTCGGCCTCCAACTCGGCCCGCCAACGGGCGCGGGTGCGCGCAACCATATCTGCCGACCAGTCCGAAGTCATTTGACCCAACTCTTTATTTTGGGCTAGGCAGACCAGCATATCCACGGGATCGGCGACGATCCCCTCTTGGGCGCGGTGATGGTCCTGTACCACTTGCGGGTCGGAATCGATGCGGATCATGTCAGCACTGTGCCCCAAGGCGTCGCGCCACAAATCAACCTCGGCCAGTTCCGAACCGAACACCAACACCAGATCACTTTGCGCGAACACCTGCGCGCTGTCTGGTCGCGCAAGCGAGGCACCGAAGAACAGCGGGTTGTCGGCGCGCACCAGTCCGCGCCCCGCATAGCTCACGAAAGAGGCTGCTTGGGTCTTGTCCAATAGCTTGCTGATCCAGCTTTGGATCTTGGTGGTTTCAGGGCCACGCACCATGCCGCCACCAAAGACGAACAGCGGGCGGCGGGCCTGTTCCAGCCGTGTCGCAAGGTACTCTGCCGCCGGATTGGCGCGGGCCGAGGAGTAGCCGGGCACTGATACGTCCGGTTTGGTGGGCGCGGGATCGGCCAATGCTTCAAGCACAGAGATCGGCACCTGTATATGTTTGGAGCGCGGGCGCTGCGTTGCGAACTCGACCAAGGCGCGGTCCACCAGCCTATAGGCCGCATCGGCACTGCACGCTTCCTCTGACCAGTCGCAGACGGTTTCCGCCGCCGCGCGCTGGTCTTTCATCTGGTGCAACTGCCCTTTGCGGGCGGCGGTTTCATCCAGACAAGAAGAGATCACCAGCACCGGCACACTGTCGCTATAGGCTTGTCCCATCGGCGTCATGATATTGCACAGGCCGGGGCCGGTGATGACATAGGCAACGCCCGGCTGGCCGCTGGCCCGCGCATAGCCATCGGCCATGAATCCCGCACCCTGTTCGTGGCGGGCCAGCACATGGGTGATCCCCGCCTCTTCGATGCCGCGATACATTTCCTGATTATGCACGCCCGGAATGCCAAAGATCACGTCGACTCCGCGATCCTTGAGCATGTGGGAAATCTGTGCGCCAAGGGGCCGGTGCATCATGCTCTCCAGAACTGGACGGTAAAGATGACGTAGACGGCCATGATCTCAAGCCGCCCGATCAGCATCGCCGCCGCCAGCAGCCATTTGGCCGTGTCGTTCAGGCCCGCGAAGTTGCCTGCGGGGCCGATATGGGGTCCGAAACCGGGACCGATATTGCCCAGTGAGGTCGCCGCGCCTGACAAAGCGGTCACGAAATCAAGGCCCGTCATGGCCAGCGCCACGGACAGGATGCCCAGCGTCACCGTGAAGAAAACAAAGAAAGACATGACCGAGGTCAAAACATCCTCGCCCACCGGACGTCCGGCATAGCGCGGGGTGAACACGCCATGGGGGCTGCGGGTTTTCTGTAACTGTGCCTTGATCGACGCGAACAGGAGTTGATAGCGGAACACCTTGATCGAACAGGCGGTCGAACCCGCGCAACCACCAATCAGGCCGGTAAAGAACAAGACCGCCACCGCGAAACTGCCCCACTGGCTGTAATCAGCATTGGCATAACCCGTGCCCGTCATCAGCGAGACCGAGTTGAACAGAGCAAGCCGCAAAGCCTCTTCGCCCGTGGCGTGGGATTGCAGCATGTTCCAGCCCGTGATCAGGGCCGCGATCACCGCAGCCGTGATCAAGAAGGCGTGGATTTGCGTGTCGCGGAGCAAGGGGCGCGCGGTGCCTGCACTCAGTTGGACAAAGCGCACGAAAGGCAGCGCCGCAAGGATCATGAACAGGCAGGAAACATAGGCCACAGCAGGTGCGAAACCGGCAAAGGACGCGTCGTAATTGGCAAATCCGCCCGTGGCGATTGTGGTCATCGCATGGACCACCGCATCGAACGGCCCCATCCCTGCCGAGATATAGGCAAGCGCACAGATCAGCGACAGGGTGACATAGATGCCCGAAATCCGGCTGGCGATTTCCGTGGCGCGGGGCAGGATTTTCCCCATCGTATCGAACCCTTCGGTCCGGAAAATCTGCATCCCGCCAACGCGCAGTTCGGGCAGAAACACCATGGCCACAACGATGATACCGATGCCGCCCAGCCATTGCAGAATACCGCGCCACAGCAGCAAACCGCGTGGCAGACCCTCAAGCCCCGAAAACACCGTCGATCCCGTCGTGGTAAGGCCCGACATGGATTCGAAAAATGCGTCGACAAACCGCGCCTCGGTCGCCCCGAAAAAGAACGGCAGCGCTCCAAACACAGGCAGGGCCAGCCAGACACTTGTGGTCAAAAGGAATGTTTGCTGGATCGTCAGACCTTCGCGCACGCTGTTGGAACAGCTAAGCGCGAGAACACCACCAACGATAACGCTGATGATCGCGCTTTCGGCAAAAACGGCCCAATGGCCATTGCCATCCGCAAGGTCAAGGAACATCGGCACGATCATCGCAACGCCCAGCATCGCGACAAGCAATCCGATTACATATCCAACAGGGCGCAGGTCAAACATCAGCGCCAGCGTTGAAGGGCTGCGACGGGGGTGTCAAGCGTATCGAACCCCACGTCGCGCAGCCAAGGCAAAAAGCCCGGACAATCCGAGCCGTTCACAGCAGATCAGATGTGCATCAGATCGCGGAACACAAACGCGGCGATATCTTCGCGGCGCAGGTTCATGGCGGCCAGTTCTTCGTCTGTTTTCGCGTTCAGCGCTTCGACTTTGCGCAGACGGGCATCGGCGCTTGCCGAAACGGTGATTGCGCGGCCAAGAGCAGCGAAAAAGCCGGTGATATAGGACATGACGCCGAAATTGGTGCCAGTGTGGGATTGTGTTACATAAGCCATCGGATACCTCGTTAGGTGCAGCGGAGAATGTCTCCTTGGGTTGCCTCTGACTTAGAATGCCGCAGTGCAGAATACCAATGCCGATCCTGCATAGCTGGTTTGCGCCCCGCGATAACCAGCTGAGTTTCCTAAACTATTCCCCCACCTACGCCTACGAATTGGGCGACTTGTGTACGAGGTGGTGCCTGTTATTTCTGCTTGAACAGGTGATTTTGCGCTTTTTTGTCCTGCGCGGCTTTGCGCTTTTCGATGTGCAGGGCCTGTCCGGCCTGCACGGCGGGGCGATCACCAACCGCCTTCAGCCAGCGCGCAAGATGCGGTTTGTCATCAAGGGTTTGTTCCTGCCCTTCCCACAGCGACGCCCATGGCCAGATCGCCATGTCCGCGATGGAATACTCCCCCGCGACATAGTCGTTGTCAGCCAGTTGACGGTCCAGCACTCCGTAAAGGCGCGCTGTCTCGGCGCGGTAGCGGTCCTTGGCATAGGTGATGTCGTGGCCCATCTGCGGCGCGTATTTCAGAAAATGATGCGCCTGCCCCGCCATCGGGCCCACCCCGCCCATCTGCCACATCAGCCATTGGTCCACCGCGATGCGCCCGCGTTCACTCCGTCCGCCAAAGCGGCCTGCCTTGCGGGCCAGATATTGCAGGATCGCGCCGGATTCGAAAATCGACACGGGCGCGCCATCGGGCCCGTCGGGATCGACAATCGCCGGCATCCGGTTGTTCGGAGAGATCTTCAGAAACTCGGGCTTGAACTGGTCGCCATTGCCGATATCCACCAGATGCACCTTGTATGGCAGGCCGAATTCCTCAAGCGCGATGGACACTTTCCACCCGTTCGGTGTGGGCCAGTAATATAGGTCGATCATGCGCATCCCCTCCGTTTTGTACGGAGGCTATGTTGCGGCCTTTTGCGGGGCTGGCAAGGTCCAGCCCATGGCGGGGCGGGAAAACAGGCGCGACCAGCGCGGCGCGGGATGCGCGGGCAGCGCCGTCTGCATCTCTTTCAACACGACGCTGTCCGGTGTGCGCAGGATGCGCGCATAGAACCGCAAAACTCCCGGACGGGTATAGCCCGACCAATGGCACATGCGGCGGCTCGGGGGGGAAACATGGCCGCCGAAACGGGTCAGCGCCGCCAGCGTGCGGGGGCAATCAAGCTGGATATTCACTGCATGGGGCAGTGCGATCCCCGCGCTCATCGCTCTGTCGCCTCGCACCGGCGGGGCCATCAAACGCTCGTACATGAAATCGAACACGTCGTTTTCACGGCTGGTGATGTTGAACAGCTCCGCCGCCTGCCCCGCCGGCGTCTGCATCGCCTTTGTTGCACGGGCGGCATAGCTGGCCCCTGTCAGCGCGATGATGCGCTGGACCGCACCCGCGGGCAGGTCATGCAGCGCCTCGAACGCGACTTCGGAGCCCATGGAATGGGTGATGATGTGGATGGGGCGGCGCGGTGCGCGGCGGTGGATCGCGCCGATCACCTGCGCCAGATGACGCCCCGCCGCACGGGCCGCCCGTTCGGCGCGCCACAGGTTGCCGCGCCCGCGCCATGCAAAGGCAATGGCCAGCCCTTCGTCCCCGTCGCGACCCGTGCCAAATCCCAGATGGCGCAACCATTGCACGTCATTCGTCGCGGTTTTGTGCGCGGGCAGCCCGAAGATTGAGGTATGAGGAGAGCAGCTAGAACAATCAGGATCGTATTTGAACCCATGGACCAGAACGATCACCGGACCCGCCCCTGTGGCGGCGCCCTGCACCGCGCGCATCGCGCAGGCGGGTGATCGGTGCAGAACCAGACCGTCTGGCCCCGCGTTCAGTCTCAGGATTGGCATTCCAATACCTCCTACCACATCTAGTGGGGCCGCTATGGACCAGACATATGACGCGCACATGAAAATTAGGTTACAGCACCGTGACGGTGTTGACGGGCAACAGTTCTGGTCGTAGGCACCCTATGTGGCGATTTGTTACCGGATTGCGGGCCACCCCGACGCTTTGACATCAAGGTGGGTCGGAAAAATTCTGCTAAAAGGTCAGGATGAAAGCCCCCCTTTCGCTTGACTTGGCGACTGGGGTTTTTTTGTGGCCTGACCCCGTTCTCAGGCCCATGATCTGAAGGACACTGTCATGAGCCGTGACAAAACCAACACTTGGAACCCGCGCACCCGTGCCGTGCATGGCGGCACCCGCCGCAGCCAGTATGGCGAGGTGAGCGAAGCCATCTTTCTGACCCAAGGCTTTGTCTATGACAGCGCCGAAGCCGCCGCGCAGCGCTTTGAAGCGTCCGGCGATGACGAATTCATCTATGCCCGCTACGGCAACCCGACCGTCGCCATGTTCGAAGAACGGATCGCGATGCTTGAAGGGGCCGAAGATGGCTTTGCCACCGCCAGCGGCATGGCGGCTGTGTCCGGCGCGCTGATGTCCATGCTGAAGGCGGGCGACCGTGTCGTGTCGGCCCGCGCGCTGTTCGGGTCGTGCCTGTACGTGCTCGAAGACATCCTGACCCGCTACGGGGTCGAGGTGGAATTCGTCGATGGCACCGATCTGGACGCATGGAAGGCCGCGATCACCCCCGCGACCAAGGCGGTGTTCTTTGAATCAATCTCGAACCCGACGCTTGAGGTGGTGGATATCGCCGCCGTGTCCGAACTGGCCCATGCGGTCGGTGCGACTGTGCTGGTGGATAACGTGTTTTCCACGCCCGTCTTCTCGAACGCCGTCGCGCAAGGGGCCGATGTGGTCATCTACTCCGCGACCAAACATATCGACGGTCAGGGCCGCGCCCTTGGCGGCATCATCCTTGGCAGCCGCGAGTTTATCCGCGGCACGGTCGAACCCTACATGAAACACACGGGCGGTTCGATGTCGCCGTTCACTGCGTGGATCATGCTCAAGGGGCTGGAAACGCTAGACCTGCGCGTGCGCGCCCAAGCGGCCAGCGCACTGGCTTTGGCCGAGGCGTTGCAGGGCCACCCCAAACTGGCCCGCGTCATCTACCCCGGTCACGCCAGCCACGCGCAGCACGCGCTTGTGCAGGCTCAAATGGGCGGCAAGGGCGGCACGGTGCTGTCCCTTGATGTGGCAGGCGGTCAGAAAGCAGCCTTTGCCTTCCTCAACGCGCTCAGCATCCCCGTGATCTCGAACAATCTGGGCGATGCGAAGTCGATCCTGACCCATCCGGCCACCACCACCCACCAGCGCCTGCCGCAAGACCAGAAAGACAGCCTTGGCATCACCGACGGTCTGGTACGCATGTCCGTGGGTCTTGAGGATGAGCAGGACCTGATCGCGGACGTCCTGAACGCACTGGAACAAGCATAATTTTGCTGGGGGCCGCAGATTCTGCCGCCCCCTGACATTTTCTGTCAAAAGTCTGTGTTAAGAGTCATCCGGTACGTATCTGCGACCGTATACGATTATGTTAGCAGCGATGACAAAGTGCGCCACAATACTTAAGTAAGATGCGTACAAGACAGAAAGGGGGGCTACTCTATGAACATTCATACGCCCGAAATCACTGCAATACCCGAACGAGACGAAGCCGAAGCAGCACTGGACCTGTTGCGCCGATGGGCGCGCAGCGCTTCGACCACCGAGATTCTGGATCTTGACCCCTCCGTTGCACGGCTGGTGCCGAACGGGGACGCGGTGAACTATCCGACCTTTGAACGTACCTACCCCGAAGATTTTGCCGTCACGCCTGAATACAAGGCGTCCCTGCCCGATCTGCAAAACGGCCCGACCAGCCTGATCCGCGGATCGCGCCAGCATATCCAGCATGTGGGGATTTCGAACTTCCGCCTGCCACTGCGCGTCAAAACTCGTGCAGGCGATGCGCTGACGCTGGAAACCTCGGTCACGGGGACGGTCAGCCTTGATGCGGAAAAGAAGGGCATCAACATGTCCCGCATCATGCGCTCGTTCTACAAATATGCTGACGAAACCTTCAGCTTCGATGTGATCGAGGCGGCGCTGGACGACTATAAGACCGACTTGGAAAGCTTTGATGCCCGCATCCAGATGCGCTTCAGCTTCCCGATGAAAGTGGAAAGCCTGCGTTCTGGCCTGTCGGGGTATCAGTATTACGACATCGCGCTCGAACTGGTGGAAAAGGCAGGCGTGCGCAAAAAGATCATCCATCTGGATTACGTCTATTCGTCGACCTGCCCATGCTCGCTGGAACTGTCCGAACATGCCCGCGCCACGCGCAGCCAATTGGCGACGCCACACTCGCAACGCTCGGTCGCGCGGATTTCTGTGGAATTGGAAAACGGCGCGCAATGCCTGTGGTTCGAAGACCTGATCGACGCCTGCCGCCGTGCGGTCCCGACCGAAACGCAGGTGATGGTCAAGCGCGAGGACGAACAGGCCTTTGCCGAACTGAACGCAGCCAACCCGATCTTTGTTGAAGATGCGGCGCGCCTGTTCTGCGAACAACTGCTGGCCGATGCACGGATTGGCGACTTCCGCGTGGTGGCAAGCCATCAGGAAAGCCTGCACAGCCATGACGCCGTGTCCGTCCTGACCGAAGGCGAGACCTTTGCCGCCGACAGCATCGACCCGCGCATGTTCGCCTCACTGGTGCACAGCGGCTAAGCGGCCCGCCAACGGGCCACCACTCACACGTCAGACCAGATAAGGCGCGCCAAACGGTGCGCCTTATTCCGTTTTGTCAGCGTCTTCGATCAGGTAATCCTGCAAGGCGTGGATCTGCCAGAACAGGAAGGCGACCAGCGCGATGGGAAAGCCGAAGGTTTCGATCTTCACCCATGCATCGGTGGACATGGTGCGCCAGACCACCTCGTTCGCGATGGTCAGAAAGGCGAACATCGCACACAAGCGCCGCGTAAGGATCATCCACCCCTCATGGCGCATCGGCATTGCATCGTTCAGCACATAGGCCAGCCAACTTTGACCGCGCAGCAGGCCAATGCCCAGCAACAGCGCGAACATGCCATAAACGATCGAGGTCTTCATCTTGAAGAACCGCTCGTCATTAAACCACGCCGTAAGGCCGCCAAAGAAGATGACCATGAAGGCCGTGAAAATCTGCATCCGGCTCAGCTTGCCCGTCATTGCCCACAGCACGCCCATGGCGATCAGCAGGATCGGCACAAAAATCAGCGTGGCCACGATAAAGCCGGAATATTCCACTCCGCCCATGACATAGACATTGTCGCGGATGCGCAGGTAGATCAGGAAAAAGACCAGCGGTGGCCCCAGTTCCAGAACCTGCTTCATGATCGGATTGATGTCGCGTGCGTCGCTCATAAGTGTCCTCTATCCGCCTAGTTCCACGATCACCGCGCCAAGCGCGATCAGTGCCATCAGGGCAATTCTGCGCGGTCCTACCGTTTCTTTCAGGACCAGCCAACCGATAACGGCGGCAAAGACGGTGGATGTTTCGCGCAGCACCGCTGCCTCGCCCACCTTGTCGAGCCGCGTGGCCATCATCACCGACCCGAAGCTGAAGAAGGCGACCAGCCCACCGAATATACCCCGCAAGGCCAGCGGCGGCAGGTCTGGCGGGTTCTCCATCCGGCGCCAGCGGCGCAGGGCGATGACCGGCATTACCAGCCCGTCGATCATGAAAAACCACGCCAGAAAGGTGAACGGGTTTTCCGTCGCGCGGATGCCGTAGGCGTCGTAGGTTGTGTAAAGCGCCACAAACAGCCCCGTCAGAAAGGCAAGACCAAGCGCGAGGTGCAGCGTGTCCCGCTCGGCCTCCAGATAGCGCAGGTTATAGGCGGCCAGTCCGAAAATCCCCGACAGCAGGACAATTACGCCAAGCCATTGCACGCCGGTAAATGTCTCGGAAAACAGGACATAGGCGCCGATCACCGTGAACAACGGCCCCGTGCCGCGCACCACCGGATAGACGACCGTATAGGCCCCCTTGGTATAGGCCCACGCCTGTAGCAGCTTGTAGACCATGTGGATCAGCCAGACTGTGGCAAAGATCACCCACATATGCGGTTCGGGCCATGGCACCACGAACAGCGCGAAAGGCGCGGCCATCAGGCCATAGGAGGCATCAATCGCCCCGCGCGTCAGCCACGGATCATGCCGCCCCTTTTGCAGCGCGCCGAACACCGCGTGCAGAAAGGCCGCAAGCAATGCAAGGACCAGCGCCATCTGGTGGCCTGTCGGCGTGCCCTCGATGCTGACGAGCCATTCGGTCATGGCAGTGCCACATCTGTTGGCTGTTCGCGTGCTGCGGCGTCAGAGGGGGGCCAGCCCCCCACCGCTGCGCGGCTCCCCCCGCAGTATTTTTGGCCAAAAGAATGGCGGGTCATTCAGTGTCTATGCCGGTGAGGGCGGCGGCGAACTCTTCGGGATCGAAGGGTTGCAGATCGTCTATCTGTTCACCCACACCGATGGCATGGATCGGCAGGCCGAACTTATCCGCCAGCGCCACCAGCACGCCGCCTTTGGCGGTGCCGTCAAGCTTGGTCATCACTAGCCCCGACACGTCCGAGACCTGCTGGAATACCTTGACCTGATTAAGCGCGTTCTGCCCCGTGGTCGCATCGAGAACCAGAAGGGTGTTGTGCGGCGCGTCGGGGTCTTTCTTGCGGATGACGCGGACGATCTTGGCCAGTTCCTCCATCAGGTCGTCGCGGTTTTGCAGCCGTCCGGCGGTGTCGATCATCAACAGATCAGCGCCGTCAGCTTGGGCCTTGGTCATCGCCTCAAAGGCGAGGCTGGCGGGGTCGGACCCTTCGGGGGCGGTCAGCACCGGCACCCCTGCCCGTTCGCCCCAGACCTGAAGCTGTTCGACAGCGGCGGCGCGGAAAGTGTCTCCTGCCGCGATCACCACCGACTTGCCCGCGGCGCGGAACTGGCTGGCCAGCTTGCCGATGGTGGTGGTTTTGCCCGAGCCGTTTACGCCAACCACCAGCACTACTTGCGGCTTTTGCGCATAAAGCGGCAGCGGCTTGGCGACGGGTTCCATGATGCGGGCGATTTCGCGCGCCATCAGATCTTTGATCTCGGGCACCGACAATTTGCGCCCCATGCGGCCCTCGGCCATGTTCGCCGTCACACGCAGGGCGGTGTCCACGCCCATATCGGCGGCGATCAGCAACTCTTCGAGCTGTTCGAGCATGTCGTCGTCAAGCGTCCGACGCAGCACGGGCGCGTCGTCCTTGCGGCCCAGAAGACGGCCCAGCAGGCCGGTGCGCGCGGGCGCTGCGACGGCTGTGTCATCCGTGCCGGGCGCAAGGGGAGGCATTTCGATCGGTGTCGGCGCAGGCTGCGGATCGGGCGCGACGGGGGGCAATTCGTCTGGCGCGACGGGGGGCAGTTCGTCGGGGGCCTCGTCTGGCAGTTCTTGCGGCGATGGCGGCACCGGGTCCGGCACGGGCGCAGGCGTTGGTGCGGGTTCCGGCGCAGGGGTAGGTTCTGGCATCGGCTCCGGTTTTGGCTCCGGCTTAGGTTCTGGCGCAGGTTCCGGTGTCGGGGTTTGCGGTGTTTCCTCGCCGCCGTCCTCGACGATGGCCTCAAGCCCTTCGTCGATTTTCGACGAGGATTTGAACATACGATCCTTGAGTTTCTTGAAAAATGCCATGATGCCCCGATACTTGCTCTACTCCCTGACCTAATACGGGCATCGCGCTATGAAAAGGTACGAGTTTTGGCGGATCGCCCTATTGTGGCTGTGTCTGGCCGCGCCGGTGGCGGGTTTTGCACAAGCGCAGGGGACGATGTGCAGCGATGGCCGACTTGGGCCGGTTGCCTGTATCCGCCCCGATCACGCCGCTTTTGACATCTGTCAGCACATCGCGGGGGCGAGCCGCCGCTATGACATCGACGCGGGCTTTTTCGCGCGGCTGCTTTGGCAGGAAAGCCGCTTTGACGTCAACGCGCTTAGCCCTGCGGGCGCGCAAGGCATCGCGCAGTTCATGCCCGCCACCGCCACACTGCGCGGGTTGGAGGACAGCTATAACCCCGCCGAGGCGATGGAGCGGTCGGCGCATTACCTGTCTGAACTCACGCGGCGCTACGGGTCATACGGGCTGGCAGCAGTCGCCTATAATGGCGGCGAAACGCGGGCCGAGGGGTTTCTGAACGGTGGTGGGCTGGCGCGGGAAACCATTGATTATGTGCGCATTATCACAGGGTTGAGCGCCGAAAACTGGCGAGATGCACCGCCAAAGGCCCACGACTTCCGCCTTGACGGAGACAGGCCGTTCATGCCCGCCTGCCTTGCGCTGGCAAAGGCCCGCAAACTGTCCCCGCTAGGCCCACCGCCGCGCCGCTATGCCCCGTGGGGTGTCGAGATTGGATTTGGCAGCAACCGCAAAGAAGCGCGCGCCCGCATCGACCGTAAAACCCGCGCCTGCCGCGCCATGGTGCAGCGCGAAACGGTCGACTATATCCCCGTGCCGTCGCGCATCAGAGGGCGCGATCCCTATGTGATGGGGCGCATCGGGCGGTCATCGCAAAAAGGCGCGGTGGCGCTGTGCCTCAAACTGTCCCAAGCGGGCTGTGACTGTCGTGTGCGGGCGAATCCCGACTAGCGCCCGCCACCGTCACTTTTGTGGCATGGCGGCTGAGCGACCGCCTAAACCTCTTCCGGAAAATGTTTCATCGTCAGGCGGATCGGATTCGGCGCTGCCTGTCCTAGCCCGCAGATCGAAGCATCGGCCATGGCTGTGCACAACTCGTCCAGTAGCTCCTGATCCCAGCGGTCGGCCTGCATCAACTTAACCGCTTTTTCACAGCCCACACGGCATGGCGTGCACTGGCCACAGCTTTCATCCTCGAAAAACCGCAGCATGTTCAGCGCCGCATCCCGTGCGCGATCCTGATCGGAAAGCACAACCACCGCGGCCGAGCCGATGAACGATCCGTGCGGCTGCAATGTGTCGAAATCCAGCGGCACGTCGTCCATCGATGCAGGCAGCAGCCCTGAAGACGGACCGCCCGGTTGGTAGGCCTTGAACACATGGTCCTCGGCCATGCCACCGGCGGCGGCGATGATGTCGGTGATGGTGGACCCTGCGGGCAGCAGATAGACGCCCGCCTGTGCAACCCGCCCTGATACGGAGTAGCTGCGCAAGCCGGTGCGCCCGTTCTTTTCCGTGCTGTTCAGAACCTGCGGCCCCTCACGGCAGATGCGCGCAATCCAGTGCAGGGTTTCGACATTGTGTACCAGCGTCGGCTGACCGAACAGTCCGACCTGCGCCACATAAGGCGGGCGGTGACGGGGAATACCGCGCTTGCCCTCGATGCTTTCGATCATCGCGGACTCTTCGCCGCAGATATAGGCCCCTGCCCCGCGCCGCAGGTCAATGAAACCTTCTTCGACCAAACCAGCCGCTTCCAGCGCCTTGATCTCGCGCGCGAGAATTTCAAGAACCGCCGGATATTCGTCGCGCATGTAGATGAACGCCCTATCCGCCTCGACCGCCCACGCGGCGATCAGCATCCCTTCGAGGAACAGATGCGGCGTGCGTTCGAGGTAATAGCGGTCCTTGAACGTGCCGGGTTCGCCCTCGTCCCCGTTCACGGCCAGATAGCGCGGGCCGGCATTGTCGCGCACAAAGCCCCATTTGGTGCCCGACGGGAACCCCGCACCGCCAAGACCGCGCAGCCCACTTTCCTTGATCGTGGCCTGCACCTCTTGCCAGTCGCCTTGCGCACGCAAGTCTCGAAGACGGGCATAACCACCGGCGGCGACATAAGCGTCCAATCCTTCGTAGTCGGGAATATGGGCGTGGGTGTCATTTGCCGCGATGGCCGCATGCACCAGATCGGGCGTCGCGTTGTCGATATGCTTGTGCCCCAGTTCGAGCACCGGCGCGGTATCACACCGCCCCATGCAGGGCGCGCGCAGCACACGCACCTCGGACGGGTCCAACCCGTCCTCAAGCGCGGTCTTGAGCGCCTGCGCGCCCGCCAGTTCGCAGCTAAGGGAATCGCACACGCGGATGGTCAGCGCGGGCGGCGGGGTCTCGCCCTCTTTCACCACGTCGAAATGGGCATAGAAGGTGGCGACCTCATAGACCTCGGCCATGCTCAGCCGCATTTCTTCGGCCAGCGCACGCAGATGGGCCGCGCTCAGATGGCCATAGGTGTCCTGAATAATGTGCAAAAACTCGATCAGCAGATCGCGGCGGCGCGGCGCATCGCCCAGCAGGGCGCGAACCTCGTCCCATGCCTGATCGTTCAGGCTGCGTCCCTTGGTATGCGTGCGGCCCTTGCCCTTGCCGGACTTCCAGACGCCCTTGCCTTTTGCCGCGTGATCCAGCGCCATGTCGTCGCCTCCCGTCCCTTATTCAGGCAGACCTTATCAGCCCCGTCTGTGCGCAATCAGCCCAAAAGCGACCGGTTGTCGCGCAAATGCCGCGCCGATATGCAACTTGTGGCGCGCATGGGCGAC
The DNA here is from genome assembly GCF_059882455.1 of Tateyamaria sp. 7Alg 36. NCBI lineage: Bacteria > Pseudomonadati > Pseudomonadota > Alphaproteobacteria > Rhodobacterales > Roseobacteraceae > Tateyamaria > Tateyamaria sp. 7Alg 36. The sequence continues at coordinate 1,295,207 of NZ_CM187613.1, forward strand.
ACGGGCGGGGACGCAGGGCGCATCGGTGGCTGACTATGCTGCATCCGCTGGCAAACTGACGCCTGCGACACCCTGACAGCGGCAAGGCGCTGGCGCTCTTTGCGCCGCTCTGACACAGTTGGGCCCATGAGAACGCTGACCCTTTTGCTGAGCACCCTGTGCCTGTCCGCCCCTGTCGCCGCCGACCCGATGTCCGCCGCCGAGTTCGAGGCCTATGTCACCGGCAAGACCCTGTATTACGGCAGTTCTGGTGCCGCCTATGGGGCTGAAATCTATTATAAAAACCGCCGCGTCACGTGGTCCTTCCTCGATGGGGATTGCAAGGACGGCTATTGGTATAACGAAGGCGACAACATCTGTTTCGTCTACGAAGACCGCCCTGACGCGCAGTGCTGGACCTTCGAGAAAGGCGCAAATGGGCTCATCGCCTCGTTCGAGAATGATCCCGCCAGCCAGACCCTGTACGAAGCCGAGGACGTGGGTGAAGAGATGATCTGCCTCGGCCCCAAAATCGGCGTCTAGCGCCCAAAGGGCCTAGAACAGCGATCCCTGCTCGGGCGGTTTGCCTTTGGCCTTGGGCTTGCCCGTCGCCGCCGCACCGCCGCCCAGTTTGATCCGGCCATCCACGAATTCGATCTCAAGCCCCGATGCCGCTTCGGCCGCGGCCTTGGTGGTCACAATCTCGCCCCCGCCGCGCACAACTGCATATCCCCGCGCCAATGTCGCCTTGTAGCCCAAGGTTTCGCGCAAACGGTCCATCGCATCCAGACGCTGGCGCAGCCGGTCGATCTGACGCGTGCCAACGCCGTGTAGACGGGTGCGCACCGTGTCAAACCGCGTCCGCTCTTGCGCGACCTCGCGAGCCAGCAGCCGTGGGGTAAAGCGCGCCACGCGGCTTTCCAGCCGGTCGCGGCCGCTGGCGGCCACGCGGACCAAGGCCGCATCCAGCCGCTCGGAAATTGTGGTCAGGCGCTGGCGTTCGCTGCGCAATTGGCGGGTCAACATGGCGGGGCGCAAACTGCCCGACACTTCGGACAGGCGCACCTTGCGCCGCTGCACCCCCGCGATCAGCGCAGGCCCCAGACGGTCGCCCAGCACATCCAGCCGTTGGCGCGGGCTTTCGACCAGCGACTCGGGCCGTGGCAGCGCACGGGCCAGATCGCGCAAGCGCTGGCTGCGCCGCATCAGCGCCGCGCTCTGGCTTGCGGCCATGCGCCCGCCCGCCTGTTCGACCCATGCCATCAATTCATGCCGCACCGGCACGGCCATTTCCGCCGCTGCCGTGGGTGTCGGGGCGCGCCGGTCGGACACGAAGTCAATCAATGTGGTGTCCGTCTCGTGCCCCACTGCGGAAATCAACGGAATCTCAGACGCCGCCGCCGCCCGCGCCACGGCTTCCTCGTTAAAGCCCCACAAATCCTCGACCGACCCGCCACCGCGCGCCACGATCAACAGATCAGGCCGCGGGATCGCGCCCCCCGGTGTCAGCGCGTTGAACCCGACGATGGCGCGCGTAACTTCGGGCGCGCAGGCCGCGCCCTGCACTGCCACGGGCCAGATCAGCACCTTGCGTGGGAACCGGTCGCGCAGACGGTGCAGGATATCGCGGATCACCGCCCCTTGCAGAGATGTCACAACCCCGATCACATCCGGCAGATAGGGAAGTTGCGCCTTTCGTGCAGGGTCAAACAGTCCCTCTGCCGCCAGCGCCTTCTTGCGCTTTTCCAGCAGCGCCATCAACGCGCCCTCGCCCGCAATGGCGATGCGCTGCGCATTAAGCGAGAATTTCGACTGGAAGCCCGACGCGGTCATCCGCCCCTCGGCCACCACTTCCATGCCTTCCTCGGGCATGGTGCCCAGTTCGCCCACCTGCCCCTTCCACGTCATGCAGGAGAGCACATTGCGGTCATCCTTGAGGTCGAAATACAGATGCCCCGAGCGCGCCAGAACCACGCGCCCGACCTCGCCCTTGATTCGTACCCAGCCCAGTTCGCCCTCGATCAGCTTCTTCACTTTGCCCGCAATTTCCGAGACCGAGAATTCGGGCGTGTTCGAACCGGGGATGGGATCGTCAAGAAGGTCCATGGCGCGTCCTTGTGTACTGCTGTTGCCCAGCTTAGAACGCGGGGCAACAAAGGCCAAGGAGTGCAGCACATGAACATCCTCATCTTAGGCGCGGGCGGGCGCGAACACAGCCTTGCATGGGCCGTGCTGCAAAACCCCAAATGCGACCGTCTGGTCGTGGCACCGGGCAATGCGGGAATCGCCGCCATCGCCGATTGCGCCAACCTCGACATCAATGACGGCGGTGTGGTGGCCGACTTCGTTCAGGAAGAGGCGATTGATTTCGTGATTATCGGCCCCGAGGCCCCGCTCGCCGCCGGTGTGGCGGACCGCCTGCGCGACGCAGGTGTTCTGGTCTTCGGCCCCAGTCAGGCCGCCGCCCAGCTTGAAGCGTCCAAAGCCTTCACCAAGGACATCTGCACCGCCGCAAATGCCCCCACCGCCGCCTATGGCCACTTCACCGATGCCGAAGCCGCCAAGGCCTATGTCACTGCCCAAGGCGCACCCATCGTGGTCAAGGCCGACGGCCTTGCCGCAGGCAAAGGCGTGATCATCGCAGAAACCATCCCGCAGGCGCACGCAGCCATCGACGACATGTTCGGCGGTGCCTTCGGCGGTGCCGGTGCCGAAGTGGTGATCGAGGAATTCATGGACGGCGAAGAGGCCTCCTTTTTCGTGCTCTGTGACGGCACCGACGTGCTGGCGATCGGCACCGCGCAAGACCACAAACGCGTGGGCGACGGCGACACCGGCCCCAACACAGGCGGCATGGGGGCCTACTCTCCCGCACCCGTCCTCACCGACGCCATCGCGACGCGCGCACTTGATGAAATCATCCGCCCAACCATGGCCGAAATGGCGCGGCGCGGTATGCCCTATCAGGGCGTGCTCTACGCTGGGCTGATGATCAAGGACGGCGTGCCGCGTCTGGTGGAATACAACGCCCGCTTCGGCGATCCCGAATGTCAGGTGCTGATGATGCGCCTCGGCGCGCAGGCCTTCGATCTGATGCATGCCGCCGCGCAAGGCAAACTGTCCGAGGCACAGGTGAACTGGGCCGACGATCACGCCATCACCGTGGTCATGGCCGCCAAGGGCTACCCCGGCTCCTATGAAAAAGGTGCCGTGATCGGCGGTCTCGACGCCCTGCCCGAAACCAGCAGCCAGATGGTCTTTCACGCGGGCACCACGCTGAAGGACGGCAAAGTCACCGCCACCGGCGGGCGCGTGCTGAACGTCACCGCACGGGCCGACACGCTCGAAGAGGCCGCCAAACGCGCCTACGAGATGGTGGACGCCATCGACTACCCCGACGGCTTCTGCCGCCGCGACATCGGCTGGCGCGCGCTGCCGTCCTGATACCGAACGGACCGCCCCCGCGCGCGGCGGTCCTCCCTTCTCTGTTCCCCCAAAATCCCCGCCGGAGGCTCCCACGCCTTCAACAGGCACACCACCCGATCAGGCGTCGGCCCTAGCCACCCGCACAGACCATCGCCCGCGCGAATGCATCCCGCGAGGTGTCACGTCCCAGAACCGTCTGCGCAAAAACCGCTCCGTCCCATGCCACCGCGATCAGCCGCGACCAATCCGCACTGGCCACAACCATCTCGGGAGGCCCCGCACAGGTCCGTATCCCGCCAGCGATATCGGGCTCGCCAATGCGGTGGTTGGTGACACCGTCCAAAGATGCAACCTCAGTCAAGGCCCCGTCAGCGAACCGCCAGATGCGCAAGGTACGTGCCAGATGCGGGCGGTCCACATAGGCGATCTCGACGTTCCCGTCGCCATCCAGATCCTGTGCGCCGATCATGCCCAACCACCGGTGACGTGTGCCAATGGGCGGAGTTTCTGCGATCACCGCAACGGTCGAGCCTTTGGGATGTTCCGGCGCGGGGATTTCGTCAAATATCCGCACTGCCGAGCCCACATCGAAATAGGATATAACGGTGATCACCTCGACCGAGCCATCGCCATCCAGATCGACCAGACGCGGGGCCGTGTCTTCATAGACGTTTTGATAAGTACCCACCCCGATCTCGCGCCCGCCGCTCAGGCGGAAGCCGACAGCGGCATATTCGCCCCCGGGCAACACCCCGTGGCCATAGGCCTCGGTCGGGATGTCGTAATAGGCATCAAGGATATCTGCCTGCGCTGGTGCAACACCTGCCACCGCCAGCCACAGGCACGCCGCCCGCAGCGCGCCGCGGGCACAACAGGGCCACACGCGCCCCAACAGACGCGGCGCCCCTTTTGGCATCAGATCTGCTTTTCAGGCATATGCACCACGAGACCGTCCAGCGCGTCGGTGACTTTCAACTGGCAGGTCAGGCGCGAGCGTGTCTCGTCAGGCTCGTAGGCGAAATCGAGCATGTCGGTTTCCATGTCGTCCTTGGCGGGCAGCTTCTCGACCCATGCCGCATCGACATAGACGTGGCAGGTCGAACAGGCACAGGCACCGCCGCAATCGGCCTCGATGCCCGGAATGTTGTTGTCGCGCGCGCCTTCCATGACGGTCAGCCCGTTGGCCACATCCACCACATGTTCGGTGCCGCCATGTTCGATATAGGTAATCTTGGCCATGTCCTGGACCCCTTCTTTTCGCTTTCCGCACGGTTCTACCCGCCTCGTTTTCGTCCCGCCAGCCCCTTTCCGTGGACGTGGCGTTTTGCCCTTGCGATGCGCGATATTTGTTCTATCTTTGTTCTCATGCAGGTTGCCCAGCCCCAACAGCCCCTTTTGCCCCGTTCCGGTCCGCGCCACTGGCCGCGCCCGCCGTCCTGCCTGCGCGCCTGCGATCTGGAACTGCCGCCCGAAAACGCGCGCGTGGCGGTGGCTGGGCTGGTGATCCTGCGCCAACGGCCCGGCACGGCCAAGGGCGTGATCTTCCTCACGCTCGAAGATGAAACCGGCGTGGTGAACGTGATCGTCTGGCGCAATATCTACGAACGCTTCCGCCGTGCCGTGATCGCGGGGCGCATGTTGCGCGTCACAGGCCGGTTGCAGCGCGCCCACAGCGTCACCCATATCCTCGCCGAACAGATCGAGGATATATCGCCCATGCTCGACCAGCTTCTGGCGGAAAACACAGGCCGCCAGATGGATGTACAATCGCGCACCGACGCATGGGAAGGGCGCGAAAAGGGCTGCTAGGCCCCGGGGCTAGGCAGAGCGGGCAGCGCGGTCTATGCTGCGCCAAAAGCCCAGCCAGAGGCCCGAGCATGCGTTCCACTTCCCTAGCCCCCCTCATCGCGGCTGCGCTGATGCTTGCCGCCTGCGAGGAAAGCACGCGCGCAACGCCTTCAAATATCGACCCGATTTCCACCGCGACCGCGCCCCCCGGTGCCGCGCCAGACACATGCTGGGGCAAAACCGTCAGCCCTGCGGTGGTCGAAACAGTGACCCGTAAAATCCTGCTGCAACCGGCCCAGATCAGCAGCGATGGCCGCGTGCAGGTGCCACCGCTTTACAAGGAAGAAGTGCAACAACAGGTCGTCACCCCGCGCCGCGAGAACTGGTACGAAGTACCCTGCGCAGCGGACATGACGCCCGAATTTATCTCGTCCGTGCAGCGCGCGCTTGAGGCACGCGGCTATTACCGTGGCCCGATCACCGGTGAGATGGACAAGCGCACCAAGGACGCGGTGCAGCGCTATCAAAAGGCCGAAGGGCTGGACAGTAAAACGCTGTCCGTTGCCGCCGCGCGCAAACTGGGCCTGATCGCGGTGGAGCGCACCGAAGACTCCTGATCCCCCCTGCGTCCCATAGACCACCCAACAAGAAAGGCGCCCCGAAGGGCGCCTTTCTTATTCTCGGCTCAGGGGCCGTTTACTCAAGGCTCAGCGCGACAAAGCGCGGATCGCCGCCACGGCGCACGAGCAGCAGCAGCGACTTGCGCCCTGCCTCTTTGACCTCGGCGACACGGGTTTCCAGATCGGCAATCGACGTTACCTTCTGCTGGCCCGCCTCGGTGATCACGTCACCGGCACGCAGACCTTTTTCATAGGCTTCGGTAGTCTCGTCCACATTCACGACCGCAAGGCCCTGCTGTTCCGGACCCACGCCCAGTTCTTCGCGCATGTCGTCGGTCAGAAGGCTCAGCGTCAGGCCCAGCACGTCCTTGGTGGCCGGTGCGGGCGCTTCGTCTTCGTCCGGTGACTGCGCCACCGCAGGCACGGCACCTTCGGCTTCTTCACGGCGGCCCAATGTGACGCGCAGGGTCACTGTTTCGCCATCGCGGAACACAACGACGCGCACGGTTTCACCCACGGGGCTGTTACCCACCTGACGTACCAGACCGCGTGTGTCTTCCACGTCAACGCCGGCAAAGCTCAGGATCACGTCGCCGTCCTGCATGCCCGCATCCATGGCCGGACCTTCGGGAACAGATGTGACCAAGGCACCGGCAACAGGATCAAGGCCAATCGCCTCGGCGATGTCGTCGGTCACGTCCTGAATGCGCACGCCCAGCCAGCCGCGGCGGGTTTCACCGAATTCCTGCAACTGGTCCACAACGCGTGTCACCACATTCGACGCCATCGAGAAACCGATGCCGATGGACCCGCCATTGGGCGACAGGATTGCGGTGTTCACGCCGATCACCTCGCCGTCCATGTTGAACAGCGGCCCGCCCGAGTTGCCTCGGTTGATCGCTGCGTCGGTCTGGATGTAGTCGTCATAGGTGCCGCTCAGGGCACGGTTGCGCGCCGATACGATACCGGCGGAAACGGAAAAGCCTTGCCCCAGCGGGTTACCCATCGCGATGACCCAGTCGCCCACGCGGGCAACGTCACTGTCACCGAAAGGCACATAAGGCAGCGGGCCTTCGGCCTCGACCTTGAGAAGGGCAATATCTGTGTTGGGGTCGGTACCGATCAATTCGGCCTTCAACTCGTCGCCGTTGAAGAACTCGATCAGGATCTCGTCTGCGCCTTCGATCACGTGGTTGTTGGTGACGATGAAACCGTCCTCGGAAATCACAAAGCCGGAGCCAAGCGCGGAAGAGCGACGCGGGCGATCACCTTGACCGTTACGGTCCTGAAATTCGCGAAAGAAGTCTTCGAAAGGGGAGCCCTCGGGCACGATGCCCTGCGGTCCGGTGCGGCCTTCAACAACGGTCGAGGTGGTGATGTTCACCACCGACGGGCTGATCTGCTCGGCCAATGGCGCGAGGCTTTCGGGGCGCGCATGGGCGGAAAGGGTCTGAACCAGCACAAAGGCCAGTGCCAGCGCGCCCAGCCACATGGCGCGGATGAATTGAGTGGCGGAACGCTGTTCCGCGACGGCGATTGCCTGTCTTTGCATCAGGTGTCTCCTGCATCTTCTGTCGGCCATTGTGGCCATACTTGCACATGTGTTTGCGCAGCTGCGCATAGGGTGCATGTAGGGTTGCAACCTTGCAACATTAAAGATGGATCATGCTCCGTTCGTTTCAACACCGCGTTACCAATCCGTGAACGCGGCGCGATCACAAACCGATGAAAAAGGCGAGCCACAAGCTGATCAACCCCGACACCACCACCAGCGCGCCGAACTGGCGGCGCACGGGCAGCGGCAGGCTGCGCAGCAGCTCGAGCACACGTTCCACAAGCGAAGGGGCCAGCACATAGGCCAGCCCCTCCACAATCATCACAAGCCCGAGGGCGAGTAAAATCCACGCCATCAGTCGCCTTCGGCGCTGCGTGTGCCCTGATCCGAGCGCAGGTAGTTGAAGAACTCGCTGTCCGGCGACATCACCATGGTCGAGTTACTGCCCTGAAGGGCGCGTTCATAAGCGGTCAGCGAGCGGTAGAATTCGAAGAATTCTGGGTCCGCACCAAAGGCTTCGGCATAGATCGCGTTGCGGCGGGCGTCTGCTTCACCACGGATGATCTCGGCCTGACGTTCACTGTCAGACACCAGTTCCACCACGGTCCGGTCCGCTTGGGCGCGAACACGTTGCGCGGCTTCGTTACCACGGGCACGCTCATCCGTCGCTTCCCGCTCACGCTCGGCGCGCATCCGTTCGAATGTCGCGTCAAGGTTTTCGGTCGGCAGGTCGGTGCGTTTCAGGCGCACGTCGATGATGTCGACACCCAACTCACGCGCCTGCGGGATGGAGGAGTTACGGATGCGCAGCATCAGTGCGGCACGGTCTGAACTCAGGATATCGTTGGACGACACCGAACCCAGCACCTCACGTGTTTCGGACCGCAGGATCGAATCGAGCCGGTCTTCGGCAAAGGCGATACCGCCCCCACCGACAGCCTGACGGAACCGGTTCACATCGACGATCCGGTAGCGGGCGAAAGCATCCACAACCAGACGACGGTCATCCAGCGGCGTGACTTCAAGCGGGTCGATGTCACGGCTCAGGATACGGTCGTCATACCGCACGACTTCCTGAATGAGCGGGATCTTGAACGCCAGTCCGGGATCTTCCTTGACCGCAACGACGCGACCGAATTGCAGAACCAGCGCCTTTTCACGCTCGTCCACGATAAAGATCGACGACAGGCCAACAGCGGCCAGAACGACGATGATCGGCAACAAATAGGTTGTCTTACGCATTATTCGGTCCCTCCGGTGCTGCGACGCAGTTCGTTAAGCGGCAGGTAGGGCACAACACCCTGTCCGGTGCCACCACCCGCAGTATCGTCCAGAATGATCTTGTCCATCTGGCCCAGCACGCTTTCCATAGTTTCGAGGTACAGGCGCTTGCGCGTCACCTCGGGGGCTTTGGCATATTCGCTCAGAACGGCGGTAAAGCGCGATGCCTCACCTTCGGCCTGGTTGACCTGCTGGGCGCGATAGCCTTCGGCTTCTTCCAGCAACTGTGCGGACTGACCGCGCGCTTCGGCCAACACGCGGTTGGCATAGGCGTCAGCCACGTTTTGCAAACGGTCACGTTCCTGTTCGGCGGCTTGAACGTCACGGAAGGCGTCAATGACCTCGCGTGGCGGGTCGGCCTTGTCAAAGTTCACGCGGATGACGTTCACGCCACTGTCATAGCTGTCGAGCGTGGATTGGATCAGATCCTGCAAACGGTCACCGATGACGCCACGATCACGGTTCAGGATCGGGGCCAGTTCGGATTGCGCGATAATTTCGCGCATGGCCGATTCAGACACGGCGCGAATGGTTGGGCGTGGATCACGCAGGTTGAACAAAAACTTGCTGGGATCGTTGATGTTCCACTGCACCTGAAAGTCGATGTCGACGATGTTCTCATCGCCCGTCAACATCAGCCCCTCATCCGAGCCGCTGCGCCCGACGCCGATTTCCTCGGTACGTTCTGTTGTGACCGGAATAACCTCGGCAGTGACCACAGGCCATGGCGCAAAGTTCAGGCCCGGATTACCAATGGCCGAAAACTCGCCAAGGAACAGCTCAACCGACTGCTCTTCAGGACGGACGGTGTAAAAGCTGGCCATCAGCCACAGCACAAGCGCCACAAGCGCACCCAGACCGATGGTGCCGCGTGTCAGGAACGGACCACCGCCGCCACTGCCACGACCGCCGCCGGTGTCACCACCGCCGCGACCGCCCATCAGGACGCGCAATTGCTCCTGACCCTTTTTCACCAAATCGTCGATCTCGGGGATCTGCGGTCCTTCGTTGCCGGGGCGTTGACCGCCATTCCCACGATCGGGACGGCGCGGGCCATTGCCACGATCGTTATCGCCACCACCAGAGTTTCCGCCGCCCCCCCAGGGGCCGCCTGTATTGCCAGCCATATGGTCCAGTACTCCTGTTGTCATGCAGCCTTGCTGCACTGTTGTTTCTTAACTGTGCTTTTTCTGCTGATATTCAAGCAGTCCGCGTGGGTGTCTTCATTGTCACGATCTCTTCCGACATCGTGGGGTGAACCGCAACGGTGCGGTCGAAATCTTCTTTTGTTGCGCCCATCTTGATGGCCACGCCCGCCAGCTGGATCATCTCGCCCGCGTCGGGTGCGACGATGTGACAGCCCAGAACCTTGCGGGTTTCCTTGCTGACCACCAGTTTCATCAACACGCGTGACGGCTCTCCGGCAAAGGCGGACTTCATGGGGCGGAACGAGGTGCAGTACACCTCGATCTCTTCCTGCTCGGCGGCGTCTTCCTCGCTCAGGCCCACAGTGCCCATTTCGGGCTGGGTAAAGATGGCCGAAGGGATCAATTCGTGATCGACTTCGGTCGGATTGTCCATGAACGCTGTCTGCACAAAGGCCATGCCCTCGCGGATCGCCACAGGGGTCAGGTTCACGCGGTTGGTCACATCCCCAATAGCATAGATATTGGACACGCCGGTATGGGAATAGCTGTCGACCTCGATTTCCTTGCCGCGGCCCAGCTTTACGCCCAATTCCTCAAGCCCCAGATCGTCGGTATTGGGCGCACGGCCCGTGGCGAACAGCAGCAGATCGAACTCGCGTGCCTCGCCCGCTGTCGGCTTGACCCAGACCGGCACACCGGGGCCGTCGCCGGACCGTTCCGCATTCAGGTCTTCGGATTGCGCCACATCAGGGCCCATCGTCGCATCCGAGGATGTCGGCCCGTTCTCGCGCCCCTCGCCAGAACCGGCGGGGCCCATTTCAACGATGTCGGTGCCCACATGCAGATTGATACCGTTCTCGCGCATAGTTTCGGCGATCAGGCCGCGTGCCTCGTCGTCAAAGCCGCGCAGGATTTGCGCACCACGGTAATATTGCGTCACCTCGACGCCCAGACCGTTGAAGATGCACGCAAACTCACAAGCGATGTAGCCGCCACCAATGATCAGGATCGACTTGGGCAGCTTTTCAAGGTGGAAAATATCGTCGCTGACAATGCCCAGATCGGCATTAGGCAGATCGGGGCGCACCGGATGACCGCCCGTCGCAATCAGGATCGTCTTGGCGGTCTTGGTCTCGCCGGTAGACAACTCGACCGTATGGGCATCCTTCAGCCGCGCACGCGCATCAAAGGTCTCCACACCGGAATTGGCCAGCAGGTTGCGGTAAATCCCCTCCAAACGGTCCAGTTCAGACCGCATTTTGTCCTGAAACACAGGCCACTCGAACGCACCGTCGGCAATGTCCCAGCCGTAGTTGCGCGCAAGGCTCGGCATGTTGGCAAATTCGCTGGCAAACACCATGAGCTTTTTGGGCACGCAGCCGCGTATAACACACGTCCCGCCATAGCGGTCCTCTTCGGCCAGCGCGACCTTGGCCCCTGCCTCGCCCGCAGCCACCCGCGCCGCACGCACGCCGCCGGACCCGCCGCCGATTACAAACAGGTCATAGTCATACTCGCTCATGGTCAGCTTCCTCAGTTTCGGTGCAGCGTTCATATCTCACATGAGCGCTGGTAAAACCAGACCCACGGGCGGTGCAGCGTTGGCTTGAAAGGCGCGCGCAGCGCATGGGGACAGGTCCGCTTTGGCCCCTTGCAAAGGATCGTAAACCCCGCGACAGGCCGCACCATCGGTCGGGTGCGCAACCGCGCCTAGTCGGCGAGGTCGGAAAACAGATTGTCAGTTTCCAGAAAATCAAGGCGGTCCTGTTCGACCGTGCCTTCGTTGATATCGCGCACTTCGACCCGTCCGTCGCCGTACCCGATCACCACCGCGTCGCAAATATCTATAAACAAACCGTTTTCCACAACACCCGGCATCTGATTGATGACTAGCGCCAACTGGCGCGGGTTGCCGATACGCTGCAAATGCAGGTCCAGAATATAGTTGCCCTCGTCCGTGACAAAGGCGTGCGAACCGTTCATCCGCAGGCTGGATTGCCGCCCCAGCACGTCCATCGAAATCAGCGTTTCCTCGACCAGCGCCTGCGTTGTCTGCCAGCCAAAGGGGATCACTTCGATGGGCAATGGAAACGCCCCGAGGTGTTCGACCTCTTTGCCCACATCCGCGATCACCACCATTTGATCCGAGGCGGTCGCCACGATCTTCTCTTGCAGCAGGGCACCGCCGCCGCCTTTGATCAGGTTCAGATCGCCATCAAATTCGTCCGCGCCGTCAATGGTCAGGTCCAGCCACTTCGCCTCGTCCAGCGAGATGACGTCGATCCCGACCTCGCGCGCCAGATCCGCCGTGCGCGAGGATGTGGGCACGCCTTTGAACCGCAACCCGCCATCGCGCACCTGATCGCCCAGACAGCGCACCAGCCACGCCGCAGTGGACCCCGTGCCAAGACCGACACGCATGCCGTCCTCGACGTAATCCGCAGCCCGTTTGGCGGCAACGAACTTGGCTTTGTCGATGGGCGACAATTCTCCGGTCATAATAAGGACTCCCCGCTTGTCCTTGCGTTATAGTCACAGCTTGGTGGTGTTGCGACCCTCAAACCTGTGCTTTGACACAAAAACCGGCGCCCGCGTCCCGTTGGCACCAAACGGACCCGAATTGCGCTAGAGCCGGGCCGGAACCGCCGCGTTTGTCGGCGGTGGCACCTGCGCCAAGGCCATACGCCACGGCATCATACAGGCCGCCATCGACAACAGGATCAGAATCAGACGCATCTCACTTCTCCTTACGCGTTGATCTGACCGTAGAAGTGTTAACGCCATGTGAACCCTGCACAGCCCCCCGACAGCGCGATGCCAAAAGGGCCGGAGCGCCCCAAAAGCGTCGTTATTCGCCATCAGCGCGCCCAGACCCCGCGCTAGGTTCTACTAAAGGTGCCGCCCGCCATGGCGCCGCAGATAGGAGACCCGCGCATGTTCCTTTCGGTCTTTGACATGTTCAAGGTCGGGATCGGCCCGTCCTCGTCGCACACGATGGGGCCGATGATGGCGGCGGCGCGGTTCCTCGACATGATGCGCGCCGCCCCGTTCCGCTTTGCAGGTTTGCGCGCCTCGCTGCATGGCAGCCTCGCCTTCACCGGCGTCGGCCATGCGACCGACCGCGCCACGATCCTCGGCCTCGCCGGTGTGGTGCCCGACACCTATGACCACGCCCATGCCGAGGCGCTGTTGGCCGCGAACAAGACCGACAAGACCCTGCATCCCGAGGGCCTGCCTGCCTTGCGCTTCGATCCGGCGCGCGATCTGCGCTTTGACTATGACACGGCCCTTGCGGGCCATGCCAACGGCATGACGCTGATGGCCACGGACGCGCAGGGCGACGTGATCCTGCAACAGGTGTTCTACTCCATCGGCGGCGGTTTCGTTGTGACCGATGAGGAACTTGCCAACGGCAAGACCACCCAAGACGGCCCGCCCGTCCCCTTCCCGTTCAAAACCGCCAACGAAATGCTCTCCATGGCGCAGTCCTCGGGCCGCACCATCGCCGAGATGAAGCGCGCCAACGAGGTGTCGCGCGGCACGGCCCAAGGGCTGGCGACAGGCACCGCGCGGCTCTGGCAGGTGATGCGCGACTGTATGGAGCGTGGGCTGACCACTGATGGCACCCTGCCTGGCGGGCTGAACGTGCCCCGCCGTGCCAAGGCGATCCACGACAAGTTACAGACCGAACGGGGCATGAACCTCACCGCACCCCATACGATCAACGACTGGATGGCCGTCTATGCCATGGCCGTGAACGAGGAAAACGCCGCCGGTGGTCAGGTCGTCACCGCCCCAACCAACGGCGCGGCAGGCGTGCTGCCTGCCACCTTGCGCTACTACCTCGACCATGTGCCCGGTGCCTCCGAAACGCGGGTCGAGGAATTTTTGCTGACCGCTGCCGCCATCGGCGGGCTGGTCAAATACAACGCCTCCATCTCCGGTGCCGAGGCTGGATGTCAGGCCGAAGTAGGCAGCGCCGCCGCCATGGCCGCCGCGGGCCTATGTGCGGTGATGGGCGGTACCCCCGCCCAGATCGAGAACGCCGCCGAGATCGCGCTGGAACACCATCTCGGCATGACCTGCGATCCGGTGCGCGGGCTGGTGCAGGTGCCGTGCATCGAACGCAACGGTCTGGGCGCGATCAAGGCGGTCAGCGCCGCCTCGCTGGCGCTGCGCGGCGATGGCACCCACCTTGTGCCGCTGGATGCTTGCATCGAAACCATGCGCCAGACCGGCGCGGACATGTCCGAGAAATACAAGGAAACCTCGCTCGGCGGGCTGGCCGTCAACATCCCCAATTGCTGACTGGTCAGCGGGCGGGTGCCTTTCGCGCAGGTGCGAAACAGGGCCGACAGGCGAAACGACGCCAAAGCGCGCCACCCCGCCCGTTTTTCACCATTTGCCTTCGCGTGCTGCACTGCTAGCCTGCCGCCATGAGCCAAGACCGCCCTCTCCTCGGCATCCTGTTGATGCTGGGTTTCTGCATCGTGGCCCCGATGGGGGATGCGGTGGCGAAACTGCTGGGCCAGTCAGTGCCGCTCGGCCAACTCATCCTCGTGCGCTTTGCGGTGCAGGCGGTGATCCTGATCCCGCTGGTGTGGATCGGGCGGCGCACATGGAAGATGCAGGGCCGCGTCCTGCGCCTGACCATCCTACGCACCGTGCTGCACATCTTTGGCATCGGCGCGATGTTCAGCGCATTGCTGTACCTGCCCCTCGCCGACGCCATCGCCATCGCTTTTGTCATGCCCTTCCTCATGCTGCTGCTGGGCAAGTTCGTGCTGGGGGAAGAGGTCGGCGCCCGCCGCCTGCTTGCCTGCCTCGTCGGCTTTGTCGGCACCCTGCTTGTGGTGCAGCCCAGCTTTGCCGAGGTCGGCTGGCCCGCGCTGCTGCCCGTGGTGGTGGCGGTGAATTTTGCCTTCTTCATGCTGGTCACACGCCAGATCGCCAAAGAAACGGACCCCATCGGCCTGCAAGCGGTCAGCGGCGTGATCGCCGTGCTGATCCTCGCACCCCTTCTCTACCTCACTGGCAGCGCGGGCATCCCCGCCCTCGAAATCACCCCTGTGAACGGGGTCGAGGTCGCGCTGCTGGGAGCCATCGGCATCCTTGGCACACTTGCGCACCTGCTGATGACATGGTCGCTGCGCTTTGCACCCTCGGCCACGCTGGCCCCGATGCAATACCTTGAAATCCCCGTCGCCACGGTGATCGGATTTCTGGTTTTCTACGATCTGCCCAACGGCATGGCCGCCCTTGGCATCTGCATCACGATTGCGTCGGGTCTGTATATCGTGTTGCGCGAGCGGTCCATCGCACGTCTGGCGGCACGGACGCCAGCGCCTGCATGACCTCGCCCAGATAGCGGCGTGGCAACACGACAATCATCGCAGGCCCGTCCATGGTCAACTCGATCGGCCCCGTCGCCTCGTTCAGCGTGCCGATCTGCGTCATCGGATCAAACTGCAACCCCGCCAGATCCCAGCGAAGGCCGACAGACCGCCCCGTCACCGCCCCCATGGGAAACAGCGACACAACATCACCCGCTTGCGTCGGCACCTTGATCGACCGCGGGCACAGGAACACAATCTCGCCCGCGCCCAGCAACACGCAGGGACGCTCGGGATGGGACACCAATACATGCAGCGCGCCCAACTGGTGATCCAGCCGCGCGCCCGTGAACCCCACCCCCAACACGACAGGGGCCGAGATATTGCGCATCGCCTTGCCGAAATCCGTGCTGTTCTGTTCTGCGATATGGTGCTGCCGCTCTGCCGGTATCAGCGCGAGCGTTTCGGGCGTCACACTGTCGAAGTCCCCGATCACCGCCGTCAGTTCAACGCCCGCACGACGCGCCAGTTCGGCCCCGCCATCCGCTGCCACACAGACAGGCGCAAGCGCGCGCGCCTCTTCGATATCGTCCAGCGTCGCCGCACCACCCCCCAAAAGGGTAACGGGCTCTGAACTGTGAACAATGCTGTCAATCATTCGGGTTTAATGCAATTTTTAGAAACAGATCACAATCTCGCCTTGAAATGATACCCTCCGTTGCACAGATTCGGGCCGCTTTCGTCCGTTATCACCCCCTATAGATTGCTCTGCATACTGGCAGAGGACGAGCATCCGATGATGAGTAATAATAAAATTTTAACAGTTTCCTATGGCACGTTTTCCTGCACGCTAGAGGGATTCGATGACAGTTTCGGAACGATGAAGGCGATTGCGGAATATTTCCGCGACCTTGCATCGGACGACCGCTATTTCGGCGCAGAACCGCCCCAACCCGACGCAGAAATGCTGACCCGCATTGCCGAGCGCGAGATTTCGCGCCGCGTCGAGGCCCGCCAACATGAAGGTCGCATTGTCCTGAGCGCAAGCGACAGCGACGCCACCCCAGCACAAGCGCCCCCCGCCGCCGCAATGGCCGCCGTGCCTGCGGCTGCTGCTGCCGTTGCAACTGCTGCACAGGCCGACGCCGCCGAGGCACCCGAAGCCGACCAGAAGGTGGAGGAAGTCGCCGAAGACACTGCCGCACCCCAAGAGGCTGCGCAGGTGGAAGAAACCGCCGCTGCCGAAGAAGTAGAAGAAGTAACAACAGACGCCTCCGACATTGTCGCAGAGGCGGCGAAGGCCGTTGAGGAAACGCCCGAAGCAGACGAAGCCCCAGCAGAAGCAGAGGCCGAAGCGGAACCCGTTGCCGAAGAAGCCGAAGCTGATACTACAGACGAAGAAGCCGACGACCTGATCGTCGAGCATCTGGCCAGCGACGCCGAAGAACTGACAGCCAAAGAAGACCTCGCAGAAGAAGAAGCGGACAGCGCCGAAGACACCCAAGAAGACGCCAAGGCAGTTGAGGCCGAAGCAGAGGATGACGCCGAAGCCACCGCCGAACCCGTCGTCGCCCCTGCCCCTGCTGCCGTGGACTCTATCGCCGCCAAGCTACAGCGCATCCGCGCCGTGGTCTCGCACAGCCAACAATCCTCGCAGGACAGCGACATGTTCGAAGACGAACATGCCGACGACCTCTCGGCACAAAACGCCGCGCCGCTGATGCAGGACGACGAAGACGACAGCGATGAGAGCGACGACAGCATCCTTGCCGCCGTTTCCCGCACCGCCGCAAGCAACGCTTTGCAGGACGCAGCCCGCGACATCGAAGACGCACAAAAAGTCGACGATGCTGTACAAGCCGCTGCCGAAGATGCGGACGACGCGCAGGACGATGACGACATCGCCAGCATCCTTGCCCGTTTCGAGGATGATGACAGCGACGACGACATCGAAGCAGAGGCCGAAGCCGAGGAAAACACCGACCTCGCCCAACCCGCCCTTGCCCGTCAGGATGTTGAAACCGCCGAAGATGACAGCGACGACGACGATGACCTCGGTCTCGACACGCTCGCCGCGCTGATGGCGCAGGAAGACGATGCGCAGGACGACGCCGAAGACGATGCCGACAACCTGTTCGAAAGCGCCGAAGACACCGCTGCGCCCGCCGCCAAACCGCGTCAGGCCCGCGTCATCAAGGTCAAGCGCGCGGATATCGAAGCGGCCCTCGCCAAAGGTGATCTGGAAGAAGTCGACGAAGACGACGACGATGATGATGACATCGACATGGACACGCTCGGCCCGTCCTCCCTCTCCGAACAGGAAGAGGCGGAATTGCTTGCCGAACTGGCCGAAGTCGAAGCCGAAGCGCCCGCAGGGGACAGCACGCCCGAAGAAACGGCACGCGAAACAGCCCAGCCCGCCCTTGTCACCGCCGCGCCCGAAAGCGCGAAGGAAAGCAAGAAGCCGGTCGTGGATGCGGACGTGTCGCGCCTGATGGCCGAAGCCGACAACCAGATGGACGAACCCGAAGCGTCCAGCCGCCGCGACGCGTTTGCCCACCTCAAGGCCGCCGTGAAGGCCAAGAAGGCAGATGCAGACATCGGCAACGATTCGATCAAGGACGAAGGGGCGTTCCGCTCCGATCTGGCCTCTGTGGTCAAACCCCGCCGCCCCGAGGCGGTCCCGACCCGCAGCCAGCGCCCCGACGGGCCCCGCCCCGCACCGCTGAAACTGGTTGCCGCCCAGCGCGTCGACCGCGCCGAAGTGGCGGCCCCCGAAGCGCCCGTGCGCCCGCGCCGCGTGTCCAAGATCGAACCGACCGCAGCCGCCGCCACATCCGGCAACGGCCCCAGCTTTGCCGACTATGTCGAAGACATGGGCGCACACAATCTGCCCGCGGTACTGGAAGCGGCGGCAAGCTACCTTGCCTTCGTCGAAGGGCACGACAACTTCTCGCGCCCGCAGCTGATGAACACCGTGCGTCTGGCCGAAACCGAAGGGTTCAGCCGCGAGGACGGCCTGCGCTCCTTCGGGCAATTGCTGCGCACCGGCAAGATCGAGAAACGCAAAGGCGGCCGCTTTGCCGTGACCAGCGATATCGGCTACCGCCCCGACCAACGCGCCGCAGGCTAACCGCGCCGCACCATGACCAAAACAAAAGGGCGACACGCAAGTGCCGCCCTTTTTGCTGTGCTAGTGCCGGAACCGCTGCCCTCAGGCGTCAGGATCCGGCTGGCCGATGCCCTTGAACACATATTTCAACGGGATCGCCCACAGAATGCCCAAACCCACATAGATCAGCAATTCGACAAGGATCGACGGACGCTCGAACAGGGCCACCAGACTGACGGCTGCCACGATATAAAGCGGCACCCCGAAAACAAGGATCAACCCCGCCAGCCATTTTCGCGCCCTGTAACTCACGTCATCCCCTTATCAATCTGCAAACGGATCGCGGACCAGAATTGTGTCCTCCCGCTCGGGTGAGGTGGAAAGTAGCGCGACAGGGCAGTCGATCAACTCTTCGACGCGGCGCACATATTTGATCGCGTTGGCAGGCAGATCGGCCCAGCTGCGCGCACCTTCAGTGGATTCGGACCAGCCCGGCATCTCTTCGTAGATGGGGGTGCAGCGCGCCTGCTGGTCGGCAGCGGTGGGCAGATAGTCCATGCGCACGCCATCAAGCTCGTAGCCGACACAGATTTTTAGCGTCTCGAACCCGTCCAGCACATCCAGCTTGGTCAGCGAAATACCGTTCACACCACTGGTGGCACAGGTCTGGCGCACAAGGCAGGCATCAAACCAGCCGCAGCGCCGCTTGCGCCCCGTGGTGGTGCCGAACTCGTGCCCGCGCGTTCCAAGGCGATCGCCATCCGCGTCATGCAACTCGGTCGGGAACGGCCCCTCACCGACGCGGGTGGTATAGGCCTTGACGATACCCAGCACGAAATCAATCGCACCCGGACCGACGCCCACACCCGTGGCCGCCTGCCCCGCAATCACGTTCGACGACGTGACATAGGGATAGGTGCCGAAATCAATGTCCAAGAGCGCGCCCTGCGCCCCTTCGAACAGGATACGCTTGCCCGCCTTGCGCGCCTCGGTCATCACCTTCCACACCGGTGCGGCATAGGCGAGGATCTTGGGCGCGATTTCCAGCAGACTGTTGATCAGCGCATCGCGGTCCACGGGGTCAAGGCCCAGCCCGCGGCGCAAGGCGTCATGGTGGACAAGCGCGCGATCCACGCGCAATTCCAATGTGGCACGGTCGGCCAGATCGGCCACACGCACCACACGGCGCCCCACCTTGTCCTCATAGGCAGGGCCGATGCCCCGACCTGTGGTGCCGATCTTGGCCACAGAATTCTGGGATTCGCGGGCGCGGTCCAACTCGCCATGGATCGGCAGGATCAGCGGCGTATTCTCCGCGATCAACAACGTCTCCGGCGTAATCTCGACACCTTGTGCGCGGATCGTTTCGATCTCGCCCAGCAGGTGCCACGGGTCCAGCACGACACCGTTACCGATGACCGACACTTTTCCACCCCGCACAACACCCGAAGGCAGCGCATGCAATTTATAGACTGTGCCGTCGATCACCAAAGTGTGGCCCGCATTGTGGCCCCCTTGGAAACGGGCGATGACATCTGCCCGCTCGCTCAACCAGTCCACAATCTTGCCCTTGCCCTCGTCACCCCACTGTGCGCCGACAACCACCACGTTGGCCATGCTCGGATCCTTTCAATGAAACCCGCGC
The DNA here is from genome assembly GCF_059882455.1 of Tateyamaria sp. 7Alg 36. Lineage (NCBI taxonomy): Bacteria > Pseudomonadati > Pseudomonadota > Alphaproteobacteria > Rhodobacterales > Roseobacteraceae > Tateyamaria > Tateyamaria sp. 7Alg 36. The sequence goes on from NZ_CM187613.1 coordinate 1,315,094, forward strand.
CCGTATACCGATGCCACCGCCCAAGGCAAACCGATAACTGCGCCTCTTTTGGCGAAAAATACTGCCGCCGGAGGCTCCCGCAGGTTGAGCTTGGTGCCTTTTTTCGGCATCACTCACCCCATTCCAATCAAGAGGTGCCATGTTCATGGGCTTTTTCTGGCGCTGGCTTTTTGCATTCGCCCTGTTGGCGGCGACCTACAATCCAACCGAATACAGCTATCTGCGCTGGGTAATGGACTATGGGGGGCAAAACCTGTCCATCGCGGTGCTGGTGGGGCTATTGCTGCTGGTGGGCTACATCATCTACCTGCGCGCCACGCTGCGTTCCATCGGGGCGTTCGGCATGGCGCTGGTGCTGGCGCTTGTGGGCGCGATCCTCTGGGTGCTCTATGATTTCGGCGTGCTCAGCCTCGACAATCCGGGGCTGAACACATGGCTGGGGCTGGTCGCCCTATCGGTCGTGCTGGGCATCGGCCTCAGCTGGAGCCATGTGCGCCGCGCCCTGTCGGGTCAGGCCGATATGGATGATGTCGACGAGTAGACACGCCTGATTAATGGGCCGTGCCTGATGGCTGCGGTAGAGGGGGCTCTGCCCCCGGCTGCGCCTCCCCCGGGATTTTTTGGAACAGAGAAGATCAGGACAGGCTGACGGGCTGTCCGTGCGGGGTGGCGAGGTACGCCTTTTCCCAACGTGCGCGGGTGTTTTGCAGATCGGCCCTGTCAGCAAGGCCTTGGGTGGTGGTGAATTCTTCGAGCGTTTCGAGCCATGCATGGAAGTAGTCATCACCCCCGTTCAATTCGCGGGCGAGGCCATGGCGTTTCAGCGTTGCGCCAAAGCGGGCGGCCCAGTCGGCCCATGTGAACACCCCCGTGGCATTCAGGTGTACGGTCAGCGCAAAGACCTGCGCGTGCCAAGGGGACTCAAAGACGGGTTCAGGTTTCATGCGGGTTCGAGATAGCTGTCCCAAAGATCGAGAATCACCTCGTCCTCGGGATGTTCGGGATGCGCCCAAATATCGGCAGCGCGCAGGGCCACGGCATAAAGCGGCTCGGGCGCTTCGCCCATCCGGTGCGCATTACTGTCGGGCAGGACATGGGTGCCGTGCAGGCGCTGGATGCGGCCCGTGGCCCCCGCCGCATAGGCTGGCAGGCGGGTATGGCCCCCTGCGACTTTCATGTTTTCCGGCAGCGTGCACAGGCGCACCGCGTCGCCTTTGGCAAAGCGGGGCGGCGCGACCTGCGGGCGGTTCGCAGGGCCACCACGGGCCAGTGCCGCGGCCACGGCGCTGGCAACAAGGCATTTTTCCGCCTGCGGGCTGGGGCCTTCGGCCTGTCCGGTTTCCAGTTCTCTGCGGCTCAGGATGCCGCCATCGACCAGCAGGTCGGCCAACGCGGCAATCCATTTTTCGTAATATTCGAAGCGGGCGTAATCCTTGGGGTCCAGCGACTCGCGGGCGTGGCGCGACGTGTCGATGTTCCACAGGCCAAGCGCTCCGCAGGCCAGTGTCAGCGCCAGCGCCCTCGGGTGCCAGTCGGCGTGAAACTTCACGTCTTCCCCTTCGGGCACCACCGCGCCATCGCCAAAACGCCCGCCCATGTCATGCACCCGCGTCACGGCGCCGCCACCAGCGCGCAGCCCACCATACTATCGCGGGAGACCAGAGCGGCGAGCGCATCCTCGTCCAGACCTTCGGTGCCTTGGGGGCGTTGCGGCAGCACGAGGTAGCGCACCTCGGCTGTTGAATCCCAGATGCGCACGGCGCAGGTGTCGGGCAGGGTCACGCCGAACTCGGCCAGCACGCGGCGCGGTTCGCGCACGGCGCGGGCACGGTAGGCGTCGGATTTGTACCATGCGGGCGGAATGCCCAGCAGCGGCCACGGATAGCACGAGCACAAGGTGCACACGACCATGTTGTGCACCTGATCCGTGTTCTCGACCACCACCATATGTTCGCCCTGACGGCCATAAAAGCCGAGTTCGGCCAGCACCGGATCGGCATCTTCCAGCAGTGCCGCCTTGAAGGCAGGATCGCTCCAGGCGCGGGCCACAACCTGCGCGCCGTTCTTCGGGCCGATCCTGTTTTCATAGGTGTCGATGATCTCGTCCAACGCGGCGGGGTCCACCAGACCCTTTTGCGTCAGAACGGTTTCCAGCGCCTTCACCCGCAACGCAGGGTCGCTGGGCAGCAGGCTGTGAGGGTGATCGTGGTCTGTATGGTCATGTGGCATGGCGCGACTTTGCGCCCGCGCGGCGCAGAAATCCAGCCCCCGAACGCCGCGAAATCCACGCCCTCCCAGATTGCCGCGAAAGACGCCTTGCGGGCTTGGGCATTTCTGCATAGATACCGCCCATCGCGCAGCAAAGGTCACCGATCCCTCATGCAATACGAAAACGTCGTTCTTATCGTCCACTTGTTCCTCGCACTCGGCCTCATTGCCGTGGTGCTGATGCAGCGCTCCGAAGGGGGCGGTCTGGGCATGGGTGGTGGTGGCGGCGGCGCCATGTCGGGCCGTGCGGCGGCCACAGCACTGGGCAAGGTGACGTGGATTCTGGCCATCGGCTTTATCATCACATCGCTGACGCTGACCATTATTGCGGCGCAAAACGCGTCGGGCACATCCGTGATCGACCAGTTGGGCATCACACCGCCCGCGCAGAACGCACCGGATGCGGACCTTGCGCCTGTGGGCGGCGACCTGCTGCCCCCGTCGGCCGACGACGAAGCGCCGCTGGTACCACAAGCCGATTAACGAAATCTTGAGGCAAGCCAAGCACGTGCAACATCATGTTGCGCGCGGCTTGCCCATTGCAACCGAATCCTGTTAAACTGAGGCCCCGTGGGGAGCGTAACTTTGCGCCCCTTCAAACCGGCCTTGGCCCAGATTGATCCACGGGGGACACCACCATATGGCGCGCTTTATTTTCATCACCGGTGGCGTAGTTTCATCGCTGGGCAAAGGTCTGGCTTCTGCGGCGCTCGGCTCTTTGCTGCAAGCGCGCGGCTTTTCGGTCCGCCTGCGCAAGCTTGACCCCTACCTGAACGTCGATCCCGGCACGATGTCGCCCTTTGAACATGGCGAAGTGTTCGTGACCGACGATGGCGCGGAAACCGATCTGGACCTTGGCCATTACGAACGCTTCACCGGCGTTGCGGCGCGTAGCACCGATTCCGTGTCCTCGGGCCGCATCTATTCCAACGTCCTCGAAAAGGAACGGCGCGGCGACTATCTGGGCAAGACCATTCAGGTGATTCCGCACGTCACGAACGAGATCAAGGATTTCATCGACATCGGCGCGGACGAGGTCGACTTCATGCTTTGTGAAATCGGCGGCACCGTGGGCGACATCGAAGGGCTGCCCTTCTTCGAAGCGATCCGCCAGTTCTCTCAGGACAAACCACGCGGGCAGTGTATCTTTATGCACCTGACCCTGCTGCCCTACATCAAGGCCAGCGGCGAGTTGAAAACCAAGCCGACCCAGCACTCGGTCAAGGAACTGCGCTCCATCGGCATCGCGCCCGACATCCTTGTCTGCCGCTCCGAAGGGCCGATTCCGGTCAAGGAACGCGAAAAGCTGGCCCTGTTCTGCAACGTCCGCCCCGAGGCGGTAATCGCCGCCCAAGACCTCAGCACCATTTACGACGCCCCGCTGGCCTATCACCGCGAAGGCATGGATCAGGCCGTTCTCGACGCCTTTCAGATCAGCCCCGCGCCCAAGCCGGACCTGAGCAAATGGGAAGATGTCAGCGACCGTATCCACAACGCCGAAGGCGAGATCAAAGTCGCCATTGTCGGCAAATATGTGCAGCTTGAAGACGCCTATAAATCCATTGCCGAGGCGCTGACTCATGGTGGCATGGCCAACCGTGTGCGCGTGAAAATCGAATGGGTCGATGCCGAACTGTTCGAAAACGAAGACCCCGCGCCGTACCTGTCGGGCTACCACGCGATCCTCGTGCCTGGCGGTTTTGGCGAACGCGGCACCGAAGGCAAAATTCGCGCCGCCGAATTCGCCCGTACCCGCAAGGTGCCCTATCTGGGCATCTGTCTGGGCATGCAGATGGCCGTGATCGAGGCCGCGCGCAATGTCGCGGGCCTCACCACCGCCGGATCCGAGGAATTCGACCACGAAGCGGGCAAAAAGCGTTTCGAACCCGTCGTTTACCACCTCAAGGAATGGGTGCAGGGCAACCACAAAGTCAGCCGCAAGGTGGGCGATGACAAGGGCGGCACCATGCGCCTTGGCGCCTATGACGCCGTGCTGGCCGAAGGGTCTCGCGTGGCCGAGGCCTATGGCACCACCGCCATCGACGAACGCCACCGCCACCGCTACGAGGTCGACACCAAATACCGCGAGCAACTGGAAAAGGCGGGCCTGAAATTCTCGGGCATGTCACCGGACGGGGCGCTGCCCGAAATCGTCGAATGGCCCGATCATCCATGGTTCATCGGCGTCCAATTCCACCCCGAACTGAAATCCAAACCCTTTGCGCCGCACCCGCTGTTTGAAAGCTTTGTGCGCGCCGCCAAGGATGTATCGCGGCTGGTGTAACCCTCTGGTCGGGCCATGGCCCGATCCGCTACACTGCCTCCTGACCTCGCCCCCCACTTCGGGGCGAATCATCAACCGGATCCGGCGCCGCCTTCGGGCATGTGCCCTGTTCCGACGCTTCCGACCGCGGCGACAGCCTGCCCCGCATGGTGCCAACCACGACGGGCAAGCGCCGCGCCACGGTCCGCGCCACGTCGAAGACGCGTAAAACTGTCAAAGACGCCTAAAACTGTTGCGATGACACAGCAGCGACAGCGGTGCGGGTCGGATTGACCAAGTTTTCCACGGATCCCGTTCGCGGTCATCCTATCCTCTCCCTGCCGGTTTCCCCCGCAACAGGTTCAACCGTTCACAACGTAAAAGAAGGGCAAAAATTACATGGATTGGGCTGCACTCACCAAAGAGCTCATAACGCTGATCGTGGTTATCGACCCTGTCGGCTCGATCCCTGTGTTCCTTTTTGCCGTGCAAGGCGTGCCGCGCCGTTTGCACCGCCGCTTTGCCCTGCGCGCCGTGGCGATTTCGGCGCTTGTGCTGCTGGCCTTCCTCGCGGGCGGGCAGTTGCTGCTTGAAACATTGGGCCTGCGTTTCGGGTCGTTCCAGATCGCGGGCGGGGTCATTCTGTTCCTCTTTGCCATGACCATGGTGTTCGGCGATTCCAAACCCGCACGCGAGATCGAAGAGGCAGAGCGTGACCACCTCGCCGGTGCTGTCTTCCCGCTCGCCATGCCCTCTATCGCCTCCCCCGGTGCGATGCTGGCCATCGTGATCCTGACCGACAATCACACCGAAACCATTGGCGAACAGGTCATCACCGCTGGGCTGCTCTTGCTGGTGCTGCTGATGACACTGGTGCTGCTGCTCATGGCCAGCGCCGTGCACAAGGTGATCGGCAATACTGGCGCCAGCGTCATCAGTCGGGTGATGGGCATCGTGCTGGCCACCATCGCGGTGGATTCGATCCTTGGCGGTCTGGACGCGCTTGGCGTCATGGACGTGGCCCCGCCACCGGTGGAAAGCCCGCTCACACAGGTCGACTAATCACCGCCCAGCGCGCCCATTTTCGTTCACACACCGTTAACGCTCGCCACCGCACGCCGCGTTAAACCCATCCCGCGTGTACCGACGGTGTACAGGTTGTGCACAGGTTCTGTACGGGCTGTGCATCGCCGTTTCGCCAGAAAACACAGGCGTTAACCACAGATTCGCCCCACGTCGTGCCGCCGTCGCCGTTAACCGTTGCGCGCACGCTGCGGGGCCCCCATAAGCGTCCCATGCTCAGCTACCAACATATCTATCACGCCGGAAACCTTGCAGACGTACACAAGCACGCCCTGCTCGCTTGGATGCTCGACTATCTCACGCGCAAGGACAAACCGGTCAGCTATATCGAAACCCATGGCGGTCGCGCGCTCTATGATCTGACCTCGGACGAGGCGGTCAAAACGGGCGAGGCAGCGCAGGGTATCCGGCGCGCAAAATCATGGTTCGCCCCCGATCATCCCTATACGCGCAGCCTTGCGCAAACCGCTGAAATACATGGTGAAAACGCCTATCCCGGCTCGCCCATGATCGCCGTGCAGACCCTGCGCGAGACGGACACGATCACCCTTGCCGAACTGCACCCGACCGAGCATCTGAACCTCGAACTGGCCCTGCCCACCGCCAAATGCCGCCGCATCGACGGCTTTGACATGGCCCACGCCATGCTGCCGCCCACCCCGCGCCGTGGCCTGATGCTGATCGACCCCAGTTTCGAAATCAAGGACGACTACCAGACGATTCCCGTGCACATCAAAAAATACGTGCGCGCATGGAATGTTGGGATCATCGCGCTGTGGTATCCGATCCTGACCTCGGGCGCGCATCATAGCATGTTGAAAACGCTTGAAAATAACCACCCCGAGGCGCTGCGCCACGAGGTCCGCTTTCCCCCCGCCCGCCCCGGTCACGGGATGGTCGGGTCGGGCCTGTTCGTCATCCGCCCGCCCTTTGGTCTTGCGGATGAGGCTGCAAAATTGAAAACTCGCTTTGACGCTCTTTGCAAATAGGCCCGCCTCACGTGTTCGAACGACTTTTCCCCAAACGCCCCAAGGAAAAACCCGCCCTGCCCGAGCCGACGCCGCAACTCGCCCTAGGGGCGCTGCTGGTGCGGATCGCCATGGCCGACCGCGATTATCAGGCCGCCGAAGTGGGCGCGATCGACAAGATCCTGTCCAGCACGTTCAACCTCAAACCCATCGCCGCGGCCAAGCTGCGCGCCACCTGCGAGGCCCTTGAACGCCACGCCCCCGGCACGCCGGAATTCGCGAATTTGCTCCGCGATGCAGTACCTTACGACGACCGCTATACCCTTGCCTTGTCGATGTGGACCGTGGTTCTGGCCGACGGCGAACACGCCGCGATTGAGGAAACGACCCTGCATCAGGTCGAGGCCGCAATGGGCATCACCCCCGAAGACAGCCTTGATATCAAGGCACGCGCCCTTGGCGAACAAGGCTGCTAACCCTATATCCCCATTTATGTTTCAAGAATTGCTCAACCGGCTGATCCAGCCGAACCCCGCCCCAATCGCTGACGCGGATGCCCGCCTTGCCCTGACCGCCCTTCTGGTGCGGGTTGCACGGGCCGACAACCATTACAGCGGCGCGGAAAAGGCCCTGATCGACCAGATCACGCAGGACCGCTATGGCCTGTCCGAAGGTGACGCCACCGCCCTGCGCGCCGAGGCCGAAGCGATGGAAACCGCCGCCCCCGACACGGTCCGCTTTACGCGCGCCATCAAGGACGCCGTCGCCTATGACGACCGCCTCGCCGTGATCGAGGCGCTGTGGAAAGTCGTGCTGGCCGATGGCGAACGCGCCCAAGAGGAAGACGCCCTGCTGCGCCTTGTGAGCAACCTGTTGGGCATATCCGATCCCGACAGCGCCATGGTGCGTCAACGCCTGCTCAAGTGATTGCCGTTCTGGGCATGTATGACATGCCCCACGCCGCTGCGGCCTATGACCGGCTGTGGCAGGCGGTGCGCGCGCAGCTTGGCTATGGCCCCGCGCACCTGACCCGCGACGGAGATTTGTGGGATCACTGGCGCTCTGACGATCTGCTGTTGGGTCAAACCTGCGGCCTGCCCTACCGTGCACAGCTTTGGGACAAGGTTCAACTGGTCGGCACGCCGGATTACGCGCTGCCCGACTGCCCCCGCGGCTATTACTTCAGCCATATGATCCGCCGACACGACGACCCGCGCAGCCTGCGCGAACTGGCCCAAAGCGGCACCTTGGCGATCAACGACCCCATGTCCCAATCGGGCTGGGCGGCCCCTGCTGCCTTGCTGGCCGAACACGGCCTGCGCCCTAGGACCGTGCAGATGACGGGCGCGCATCTCGCCTCGGCCCACGCTGTGGCGACCGGTGCGGCGGACTATGCCGCGATTGACGCCGTCACCTATGCGATGTGGGCCACCGGCGCCCCACAGGTGATCGCCCCGCTGAATGCCTTTGCCCGCACCCCGCCCAGCCCCGCGCTGCCCATGATTACCGCCTTTCACCGTGACCCTGCGCCCATCGCGCGCGCCCTAAGCCACGCAATCAGCGATATTTCTGCGCAAGATCGCCGCGTGCTACGGCTCGACAGCCTCGTGCAGATCCCGCCCGCCGCCTATCGCGCCCTGCCCATGCCGCCACTGCCTGATGAATTCTGCCTCACCTGACGTCAAATTGGGCAAACGGGGCCGCGATCCTGCGATTTGCCCGTGGACTCGCCCGCCGATTTGCGGCCTTATACCCGCTGAACCTTAACCAAGCGGTGCCCCTTGTCTGACCAGCCCGTTATCGAAATCCGGAACCTTCACAAAGCCTACGGCCACCTTGAGGTGCTCAAGGGCGTGGATATCGCGGCCAAGCGCGGCGATGTGGTGTCCTTGATCGGCTCTTCGGGGTCGGGCAAGTCGACGCTGCTGCGCTGTTGCAACCTGCTTGAGGACAGCCAGCAGGGCGATGTCCTGTTCAAGGGCGAACCCGTCACGTGGAAAGGCAACGGCCACAACCGCCGCCCCGCCGATCCCAAACAGGTGCTGCGCATCCGCACGAACCTGTCGATGGTGTTCCAGCAGTTCAATCTGTGGGCGCACATGTCCATTCTGCAAAACGTGATGGAGGCACCCGTCACCGTCCTGCGCCGCGATCCGGCTGAGGTGGAAAAATCCGCCCGCGCCTATCTCGACAAGGTGGGGATCGGGGACAAATGCGATGTCTATCCCGCCCAGCTTTCCGGTGGCCAGCAACAGCGCGCCGCCATTGCGCGGGCGCTGTGCATGGAACCCGAGGCGCTGCTGTTTGACGAACCGACAAGCGCGCTCGACCCCGAGCTTGAGCAGGAAGTTGTGCGCGTGATCAAGGACTTGGCAAGCGAAGGTCGCACGATGCTGATCGTGACCCACGACATGAAACTGGCCGCCGACGTGTCCGATCACGTCGTATTCCTGCACCAAGGCCTGATCGAAGAACAAGGGACGCCGGACGCTGTGTTCGGCGCACCCAAATCAGAACGATTGCGCGGGTTCCTTTCGGCAACCCACGCGGCGTAACCCAAAATCAATAAACGGGAGTAACCACAATGAAATCCATCCTTTTCGGAACCGTCGCAGTTGCGATGTCCGCTTCCTTCGCCCTTGCCGACGGTCACTCCGTTGTGCGCATGGGCACCGAGGGCGCCTACCCTCCCTACAACTTCATCAACGACTCCGGCGAAGTCGACGGGTTCGAGCGTGAACTGGGCGACGAGCTGTGCAAACGCGCCGAGCTGACCTGCGAATGGGTCAAGAACGACTGGGACAGCATCATCCCGAACCTCGTGTCCGGCAACTACGACACAATCATGGCCGGCATGAGCATCACGGACGAGCGTGACGAAGTCATCGACTTCACTCAGAACTACTATCCGCCCACCGCGTCGGCCTATGTCGCCGCATCTGATGGTGCCGATTTCGAAAACGGCGTTGTGGCCGCACAAACCGCAACCATTCAGGCCGGTTACGTGGCCGAAGGTGGCGCGACACTGGTTGAATTCGCAACACCCGAAGAAACTGTTGCTGCCGTGCGCAACGGCGAAGCGGACGCGGTCTTTGCCGACAAGGACTATCTGGTCCCGCTCGTCGAAGCTTCGGGTGGTGAACTGATGTTCATCGGCGATGACGTGCCATTGGGCGGCGGCATCGGCATGGGTCTGCGTGAAAGCGACACCGAACTGAAAGAGAAGTTCGACGCCGTGATCACCGAAATGAAAGCCGACGGCACGCTGAACACGATGCTGGTCAAGTGGTTCGGCGAAGAAACCACGCAATACGAGTAAAAAGGCAAGGCGGGGCCAGTCCCCGCCTTACCCCCTGACTTATGTTTTCATATTGCACCGAACCCGAAGTTCTGGCCACGTTTCGGTGGCTGACCTGTTACCTTACAACGGGCGTGCATTTCTCGTTCTATTACAGCTTTTTGAAGGTGATCGGCATTTTGGCCGTGACCGCACCCGTGGCACTGGCCTTCGGCTTTGGCGGTGCGATGGCGGCACGGTCCAGCATCCCGCCCCTGTCATGGTTCGGGCGGGGCTATATCGCGATTGTGCGCGGCGTGCCCGACATCGCCTTTTTCCTGTTTTTTGTCATCGCGCTGGATCAGGGGTTCGAATGGATGCGCCATCAGATGCTGTGTCCCGAGTGGACCGACCCGATCCGGCAGGGCAACGATTTTCTGGTCTGCCCGCAGGCCAAGCTGCCCCTTGGCACCGCACCGCAGGTGGTCCACCAGACTTATGCATTCGGCCTTGCTGTGCTGACCTTTGCGCTGGTGTTCGGGGCCTTTGCGGCCAACGTGATCTTTGGCGCCATGCGCGCCGTGCCCCGCGCGCAGCTTGAAACCGCCGAGGCCTATGGCATGTCCCCGCCCCAGACCTTCTGGCGGGTGCTGGTGCCGCAGATGTGGGTCTATGCGCTGCCGGGCCTGTCGAACCTGTGGCAAGTGCTGATCAAGGCGACACCGCTTCTCTTCCTGCTGGGGATCGAGGATGTGGTGTACTGGGCGCGCGAACTGGGCGGCACCAAGACGGCGCGCTTTACCGATTATCCGCACGGGGACTGGCGCATGTGGTACTTCTTTGCGCTGCTGGTGTTCTACCTGTTCATGACATGGGGGTCCGAAAAGATACTTGGCCGGATCATGGCGCGCCTGACCCGAGGGCAAGCCACAAGCGGCGGCGAAGCCCAACGTAAAGGGGCCGTGGTGTGAGCTGTCTTGAGACCATTCAGTCCTATGGGCTGCGCGCCGTCGGCATTGGCGAGCGGTTGCTGCCGAAATCGGACTTTACCCTGTGCGAACAGTTCACGCTGATCGGCTCGGGCATGATCTGGAACGTCTATTTCGGGATTCTGGCCCTGTGCACCGGCTTTTTCCTTGCCACCGCGATTGCCGTGGCCAAGGGCGCGGCGAACCCGTGGATCCGCAAGCCCGCCGAATGGTTCATCTTTCTGTTCCGCGGCTCGCCCTTGTTCATCCAGTTCTTCTTTGCCTACTTCCTGTTCCTGAGCCTCAAGGGCAGTTATCCGGTGTTCTCGGCCTTCACCGCCGCATGGCTGGGCGCGCTGATCGTGTTGTTCCTGAACACCGCCGCCTATTCGGCCGAGATCTTCTATGGCGCGTTGCAGTCGATCCCGAAGGGCGAGACCGAGGCGGCTGATGCCTATGGCCTGTCGGGCTGGTCCCGCTTTCGCCGTGTGGTGTGGCCCACGATGCTGCGCCTTGCATGGCCTGCCTACACGAACGAGGCGATCTTTCTGTTCCACGCCACGACGCTGGTGTTTTTCTCGGGATTTCCCGCATGGCAGCAGCGCGGCGATGCCCTCTATTACGCCAGCTATTTTGCGGACAAGACGTTTAATCCGTTCGTGCCCTATCCGATCCTTGCGATGTACTTCATTTTGCTGACATTGGTGATTATCGGCATCTTCGGGCTGGTGAACACGCGACTGAACCGGCACCTGCCCGCGAACACGCGCCAGAAGATCAAGCTGCGTCCCAATCTGATCCGCTAGGATTCGGGATTTTATGCCTCCGGCGGGGATTTTTTAGAACAGAGAAGTAAGACCCATGCATGAGTGGTTGATCGAAAACCCGCACATCCGCACCATTCGGGTGGCGGCATCGGATTTGAACGGGGTGGCGCGCGGCAAGCGGATGCCGGTACGCTTTGCAGACAAGGTTGCCACGGACGGGACACGGTTTCCCATGTCGGTGCTGAACCTCGACATCTGGGGCGAGGATATTGATGACAGCCCGCTGGTCATGGACAGCGGTGATCGCGACGGGGTGCTGAAGCCGACCGAGCGCGGGTTCATGCCCATGCCGTGGCTTGAGAACCCGTCGGGCCTGTTGCCGATCTGGATGTTCCACGAGGATGGCCGCCCGTTCATGGGGGATCCGCGCCATGCGCTGGCGCAGGTGGTACAACGCTACAAGGCCAAGGGGCTGACCCCCGTGGTGGCGGTGGAGCTTGAGTTCTTTCTGATCGACGATGCGGGCAAGAACCTGCGCGTGCCGATTTCTCCACGCTCGGGCAAGCGTCGGGTGGCGGGGGAAATCCTGTCATTGCGAGCGCTGGACCAGTTCGATGCGTTCTTTTCCGAGCTTTATGACGCATGCGAAACAATGGACATTCCGGCAGATACGGCGATTTCCGAGGCCGGATTGGGACAGTTCGAGATCAACCTGATGCACCAGAGCGATGCGTTGAAGGCCGCCGATGATGCGTGGCTGTTCAAGATGCTGGTGCGCGGCATGGCCCGCAAGCACGGGTTTGCCGCATCCTTTATGGCCAAGCCTTATGAGGATTACGCGGGCAACGGGCTGCACATGCATTTCTCGGTGCTGGACGAAGACGGTAACAACGTTTTCAACGACGGTTCGGCCAAGGGCAGTGACATGCTGCGCCATGCCGTGCAGGGCTGTTTGAACGGGATGCCGGGATCGACCTTGGTATTTGCACCCCATGCCAATTCCTATGCGCGGTTCGTGCCCGGTGCCCATGCGCCCACGGGGATCGCATGGGCCTACGAGAACCGCACCGCGGCCATCCGCATTCCGTCCGGCCCACCCGCAGCGCGGCGGATCGAACATCGTCTGGCGGGCGGGGATGTGAACCCCTATCTGTCCATTGCAGCGGTTCTGGGGGCGGCGATCAACGGGATCGAAGATGCGGTCGCGCCCGACGCCCCGATCACCGGCAACGCCTATACCCAGGACCTGCCCTCGGTGCCCATGCACTGGACCGACGCGATTGACGCCTTTGAAAGCAGCGCCGAGACCAAGCGCATTTTCGACGCCGAATTGATCCGCAACTTTGTGATGACCAAGCGGCAAGAGGCGTTGTACATGGCCGAACTGAGCGAGGACGAGCAGACTGAGATCTATCTCGACACGGTTTGAGCGCTGCTTTATCTTTTTCTCGTAAACCTCAGGTGATCCATGAAAATCGGCATTTTGCAAACCGGACACGCGCCCGAAGAAGTTCTGGGCTCGATCGGTGACTATGACGCCATGTTCCGGCGGCTGCTGGACGGCAACGGCTTTGACTTTGTGACCTTCAACGTGGTCGATATGGAGTTCCCCCCCGATGCCACTGCCTGTGACGGGTGGATCGTGACGGGGTCCAAACACGGGGCCTATGAGGATCACCCGTTCATCCCGCCGCTTGAGGCGCTGATCCGCGAGATTTACGCGGCGGACCGTCCCATGCTGGGCATCTGTTTCGGCCACCAGATCATCGCGCAGGCCATGGGTGGCAAGGTCGAGAAATTCAAGGGCGGGTGGATCGTGGGCCGCCGCGACTATGCCTATCGCGGGCAGTCCTTGGCACTGAATGCATGGCATCAGGATCAGGTGGTCGTCGCCCCGCCAGAGGCCGAGATCATCGGCACCAGCGAAGCGAGCGATCATGCGGCGCTGGTCTATGGGGATCGCATCTGGACCATCCAGCCGCATCCCGAATTCGGGGCCGATATGGTCGACGCACTTGCCACCCATCGCGGTCCCGGCGTGGTGCCTGAACCGCTGCTGGCGGCAGCGCGGGATGCGCTGGAGACACCGACACAACAGAATATCATCGCTGCCGACATGGTTGCGTTTCTCAAGCGAGAGGGCTGAGCCATGAAGGGACCAATGTTGGACAACCTGCCGGATGCGGCGCGTCTTTATCTTGAGGGCAAGCGGCTGGACGAGGTGGAATGTGTGATCCCCGACCTGCCCGGCATCGCGCGCGGTAAGGCGGTGCCTGCGTCGAAATTCGCGCGGCAGGATTACTTTCACCTGCCGGACAGCATCTTTTTCCAGACCATCACCGGCGGCTGGGGCGAGGCCGCAGACGAGGACGGGTTCATCGAAAAAGACATGATCCTGCGGCCCGACATGTCTACGGCAACGGCTGCGCCATGGACCGGTGACTGGACCTTGCAGGTGATCCACGATGCCTATGACCGCGACGGCGAGGTCGTGCCCTACAGCCCGCGCAACGTGCTGAAACGTGTTGTGCAGCTCTATGCTGATCAGGGCTGGAAGCCTGTCGTGGCGCCGGAAATGGAGTTCTTCCTTATTGCGCGCAATCTGGACCCTGCACAGGCGATCAAGCCGATGACGGGCCGCTCGGGCCGTCCTGCGGCTGCGCGGCAGGCCTATTCGATGACGGCCGTTGACGAATTCGGCCCCGTGATCGACGACATCTATGACTTTGCAGAGGCACAGGGTTTCGAGATCGACGGCATCACCCAGGAAGGCGGTGCGGGGCAGCTGGAAATCAACCTCATGCACGGAGATCCGGTCACGCTGGCGGACGAGGTGTTCTACTTCAAGCGGCTGATCCGTGAGGCGGCGCTGCGGCACGACTGCTTTGCCACATTCATGGCCAAGCCGATCGAGGATGAACCGGGCAGTGCGATGCATATCCACCACTCGATCATCGACCCTAAAACTGGCGAAAACTTCTTTGTCGATGCGCAGGGGGGTGATTCAGATATGTTCTATCACTTCATCGGCGGTCTTCAGAACTATATGCCCGCGGCCCTTGCCGTAATGGCGCCGTATGTGAACAGCTATCGCCGATATGTGAAGGATCATGCAGCACCGATCAACCTTGCATGGGGGCGGGACAACCGCACCACGGGCATTCGGGTGCCACTGTCCTCGCAACGGGCGCGGCGGGTTGAAAACCGGATCGCGGGCATGGATTGCAACCCCTACCTTGGCATCGCGGCGTCGCTGGCTTGCGGCTATCTGGGGCTGATGGAGAAAAAGCACCCTTCGGCGCAGTTCATGGGCGATGCCTATGAGGGCGACGGGGATATCCCACGGGTTCTTGGATCGGCGCTGGACCAGTTTGACGCCTGCACGGCGTTGCACGACGTTCTGGGCCCTGACTTCGCGCGCGTCTATTCGATTGTGAAACGCGCGGAATACGAAGAGTTTCTGCAAGTGATTTCCCCGTGGGAGCGCGAGCATTTGCTGACCAATGTCTGAGTGGCAAATCGGCCCTTCGGGGAGGATTTTTTAAGAACAGAGAAGACCTTGATGAACCTGCTTTATGCCAATGACCGCGTGGGCGCGTATCCAAAGAGTTGGTATGCAGCGACGATGGACCTGCCTGCGGAGCGTGCGCCCTTGCGCGGTGAGGTGCGGGCGGATGTGTGTGTCGTCGGGGCGGGATATACGGGCCTGTCTGCCGCGCTGCATCTGGCGCAGGCGGGGCACAAGGTTGTAGTGCTTGAGGCGCATCGTGCGGGGTTCGGCGCGTCGGGGCGCAATGGCGGGCAGTTGGGTTGGGGCCAGCGCGTTGAACAACCGGATCTGGAACGCATGGTCGGGATGGATCATGCGCGTGCCCTGTGGGATCTGGCGCAAGAGGCGACGGCGCTGGTCAAATCTCTTGTCGCAACGCACGGTATTGATTGCCATCTGCGGCCGGGCATTGCGTGGACCGGAGAAAGCGCGGGCGAAGTCGATGCGCTGCACCGCTATGCCGATCATATGGCGCGCCACTATGCCTATCCGATGGACCAGCTAGATGCGGACGGGATGCAAGCGTTATGCCCCTCCCCCGCCTATAAGGGCGGTATTGTCAGTTGGGATGGGGCGCATTTGCACCCGTTGCGTTTTGCCGTTGGGCTGGCAGCGGCGGCAGAAAAGGCGGGCGCGGTTATTCATGAACGCAGTGCGGTGCACAATATCACCCAAGGGTCGCAGGTCAGGATTGCCACGGATGGCGGTGTGGTCACGGCAGACCATCTGGTCCTTGCCTGCAACGGGTATCTGGGCGGGCTCGACGGCCAAGTTGCGCGCCGCGTAATGCCGATCAACAATTTCATCGCCGCCACCGCGCCGCTGGGGGAAGAGGCCAAGCACGTGCTCGCCCGCGATATCGCCGTGGCAGACAGCCGTTTCGTGGTGAACTACTTCCGTCTGTCCCATGACGGGCGGTTGCTGTTTGGCGGCGGCGAAAGCTATGGCTACAAATTTCCCAGCGACATCGCAGGCAAGGTCCGTCGCCAGATGACGCAGATTTTCCCCCATTTGTCGGACGTCCAGATTGATTATGCTTGGGGTGGCACCCTGGCGATCACCATGAAGCGCCTGCCATATCTGGCGCGTCTGGCCCCAAATGTGTTGTCCGCTTCGGGGTATAGCGGCCACGGCGTTGGCACGGCGACCCATGCGGGCAAGCTGATGGCGGATGTGATTGACGGGTCCGCGCGCGGCTTTGACACGATGGCGCGCCTGCCTGTGTCACCCTTCCCCGGCGGTCCTGCCTTGCGTACGCCGCTGCTGACGCTGGCCATGCTTTGGTACGGACTGCGCGACCGTTTAGGCGTTTAACGCCCCCTTTCACCGCTATTGCCGAAATGCCCCATGTCGCGCGTGCATCCGCCTGCGCGTCACAAACCTGTTTCTTTTTTCGCCTAACGGATTTATGAAAACGAAATCTATCCATAAGGAATCTGAAATATGGCCCTGCCCGACATGCACAGCGCGGAAGCAATCCCCGAAGCCGCCCGCGCCGAGATTGACCGCCTGCTGACATCGGGCGACCTGTTCCGCTATACTGCTGCGTCTGATGCGCCAGTGTCCCTGCTGGAAAGCGAATTTGCCGACATGATGGGCGCGAAATACGCGCTGGCAGTGTCGTCTTGTTCGGCGGCGCTTTTCCTGTCGCTAAAGGCGCTGGACCTGCCACGGGACGCGCGCGTGTTGATCCCCGGGTTCACATTTGCCGCGGTTCCCTCGGCGGTGATGCATGCCGATTGCCTGCCCGTCCTGTGCGAGGTGGGGGATAACTACCGCATCGACATCGATGATTTTGCCGCCAAACTGCCCGACGTGCAGGCTGTGATCGTCAGCCACATGCGCGGCCACACCTCTGACATGGATGCGATCATGGCGCTGTGTAACGCGGCGAACGTGCCCGTGATCGAAGACGCCGCCCACTCCCTTGGCACCACATGGCACGGGGCCAAGATCGGCACGATTGGCAAGATCGGCTGCTTTTCGTTCCAATCCTACAAAATGATCAATGCGGGCGAAGGCGGGATCATGATCACCGACGACGCCGATCTGGTGGCACGCGCGATCATTATGTCCGGCGCCTACGAACATAACTGGAAAAAGCACGCCGTCCTGCAAGACGCCTTTGCCAAACACCAGAACCAGCTTCCGCTGTACAACCTGCGCCTGTCCAACCTCAGCGCCGCAGTCATCCGCCCGCAGCTGCCACATCTGGCGCGGCGCGTGGTGGATGGTCGGCGCAACCACGACCATGTCGCGGCCTTGCTTAACCAAAGCGCCCATATCGATGTGCCAGCCCCCTTGCCCGGTGAAATCCGCGCCCCCGACAGCATCCAGTTCAATCTGGTTAATATGACGGATGAAGAGGTGGCAACCTTCGTCTCGCTCGCTGCTGACCAAGGGGTCAAGGTTCAGGTGTTCGGGGCCAGCGCCG
The DNA here is from genome assembly GCF_059882455.1 of Tateyamaria sp. 7Alg 36. Lineage (NCBI taxonomy): Bacteria > Pseudomonadati > Pseudomonadota > Alphaproteobacteria > Rhodobacterales > Roseobacteraceae > Tateyamaria > Tateyamaria sp. 7Alg 36. Next base: position 1,332,672 of record NZ_CM187613.1, read on the forward strand.
ATAATGCCCGCGCTTTCTGGAACTGGCAGTTCATCCCCGACCTGCCCGACTTGCCCGCCACGCGCCGCATGTTGATGCGGGCCTGTGACGTGCGCCTTCCGGTGCACCTGCCAACCGACACGCTTGATGCCGTCGCAGATGTCCTACTGCACGCGGTCGCAGGAGCCTCAGAACCCCAAGCGGCCTACGGTACTTAACCTTCTCTGTTCAAAAAAATCCCGGGGACGGGTGCATCGCACCCGGGGGCAGAGCCCCTCATAAAAGGTCTGCAAACGCAGCCAATCCGCAGAATATCACGAAAGGCGCATACCAGATGCGCCCTTCATCTCACGACAGCTTTGACAGCTTGTCCTGCAACTCGGCCAGCTGCTTTTTGATCGTGGCCAGATCCTCTGCGTCTTCCGCGTCTTTCGCGGTATCGCCCGTACTTTCGGTTGCCGTCCACGCAGGGGCCAAACCGCCGGTCATCGCCTTCATGAAGGCCGCCTGCTGGGCTTGCATCATCTCGAACCCCGGCATTTTTGCCATCGGGTTCATCGCGCTGACATTCTCCAGAACCTTGCTCTGACCGTTGCGCAGCATTTCAAAGGACGCCTCAAGGAACTGCGGCACCACCGAAGCCCCACCGCCCATGTAACTGCGCACAAGGTCGTTCAGCACATCGACGGGCAACACGCTTTCGCCGCGGCTTTCGTGTTCTGCGATGATCTGCAACAGGTACTGGCGCGTCAGGTCGTCACCGGTTTTCAGGTCGACCACCTGCACTTCGCGCCCATCACGGATAAACCCCGAAATATCGTCCAGCGTCACGTAGTCGCTTGTTTCAGTGTTATATAGACGCCGACTGGCATACCGCTTGATCAAAAGTGGTGCTGGTTTTTCTGTCACGAGCCGACTCTCCCTTGTCTGCGTGCTGCATCGCAGCTTAGGGGCAGGCTTTGCAAAAAGAAAGGACTACGCTCGTGCAGCGTATGCAGGCGTCGAAACGACACCCTGCCCAACAGCCGGCACAAAAAAACGAGCCCCGCAAAGGGGCCCGTTGAAGTAATCGCGCTATTTCAGGGAGGAAGATCGCGCGATGGTCTTTTTCGACTTACTTCTTCGCTGTCGCTTTTTTCGCAGCAGCTGTCATGTCGCCTGTCGCTTTTTGAACAGCGGCAGATGCGTCTTCGCTGATGTCTTTACCAGCGGCCATCATCAGTTCGACTGTGTCCATCTGAACTTTCTTGGCGACTTCAGCGAAGGCAGCCATGTGCTCGGATGTGACTTCGGCGTAGGACGACGCGAAATCGGTCATTGCTTTTGCGTAGTCGGCAGGCTCGGACTTGGCTTTGGACATGTCCGCCAGTTTCGCCAGAGTTTCTTTTGTCCACTTTGTGGAGATTTCTGTCGACTTCTCGGCCGCGTCAATCGCTACGGAGCTCAGTTTTTCGTTCAGCGATGTTGCTGTTTTAAACGCGTCTTCCATTGCTGCTGTGTCAACAGGGAAAGAACCCATTACGTCTTTGAACATTGCTGTCATGTCAGGTGTATTAGCCATTGAATTAGATCCTTCTCAAATCTCTGCGGGAGGGGCCCCGCTGTTTCTCGTCTGAGAAGAATATAGATGCTGCGGCGCAGCATTTCAACCTTTTTTGCTGCGGCGCAGCAGAAAAGTTAACCCTACGAAAACTTTGGATAATCCGCCCGTTTCCTCAGGGTTTCGCCTTGACGGTAACGTATGTTCCAGGTGCGTCGCACAGGATCGGGTGCGCAGAATCGCCCGGGATTCGTGCCTCTACCTGACCGCCGGCGCGCTTTTTCAGCCACGCACCCCACCGCGGCCACCACGATCCTTCGTGGAACGTCGCGCCCTCCTGCCAGTCCTCGCAATCAAGGCTCAGGTCGGTGTTTGTGTAATGGCCGTACTTCTTTTTGCTGGGCGGGTTCACGATGCCCGCGATGTGGCCGGACTCTGTCATGATGAACGTCTTGTCCTTTGACCCCATCGCCTGAATGCCGCGATAACTCGCCTTCCACGGGGCGATATGATCGGTTTCGCAGGCGATGGCGCAGATCGGCACCTCGACATCGTCCAGCGTCAGGTGGTGCCCCATCAGATCAAAACCAGTCGTGGCGAGTTCGTTGCGCTGGCACAGGCCGCGCAGATATTGCATCGCCATCTTGGCCGGCAGGTTGGCCCCGTCCCCGTTCCAGTACAGCAGGTCGAATGCAGGCGGCGTTTCGCCCATCATGTAGCTTTTGATCGCGGGCTGATAGACGAGGTCATTCGAGCGCAGGAACGTAAAGGTGCGCGCCATGATGATCGACGGCAGGATGCCCTTGTCGGCGCATTCCGCCTCAATCCCGTCGATGAAGTCATCGGTCAGGAACGGCGCGAATTCCCCCTGATCCCCGAAATCGGTCAAGGCGGTAAAGAAGGTCGCGGATTTAATCGACGTATCGCCGCGCTGTTTCAGCAAGCCAAGCGTCAGGGTCAGCGTCGTACCCGCAATACAATAGCCGATCGCATTGACCTGCTTTTCGCCAGTGATCGCCTTGGCCTCTTCGATCGCGGCGAGGTAGCCGTCCTGAATATAGTCCTCGAGCCCGACACCGGCATAGGCCGCGTCGGGATTGACCCAACTGACCACGAACAAGGTATAGCCCTGTTCGACCAGCCATCTGACCATGCTGTTCTGTTGTTTCAGGTCGAGGATGTAGAATTTGTTGATCCACGGCGGGAACAGTACGATGGGCGTCTTGTGCACGGTTTCGGTGGTGGGCGTGTACTGGATCAGCTCCATCATCCGGTTGCGGAACACCACCTTACCCGGCGTGGTAGCGATGTTACCGCCCAGTTCGAACGCCTTGTCATCAGCCAGTTTGACGATCAGTTCGCCATTGTTGGCCTCAAGGTCCGAGATCAGGTTCTCAAGCCCCTGCACAAGGCTTTGCCCTTCGGTCGCCACCGCCTTTTCCAGCGCATCGGGGTTGGTGGCCAGAAAATTGGTGGGCGACATCATGTCGAGGATTTGCCGCGAGAAATAGCTGAGCCGCTGCTTTTCCTTGTCATCCATGTCGGTGACGTCTTCGATGGCCTGTTCGACCGCCTTGGCGTTGATCAGGTATTGCTGTTTGACGAAGTTGAAATAGGGATGCGTGTCCCACAACGGGTTGGCAAAGCGGCGGTCCTTTGGCCCCGGATTGGCGGGGGCCGTCAATTTGCCGCTGGCAAGCGCTTGCTGTGCTTCGACAAAATGGGTCACGGATTTCGACCAGAACTGTAGCTGGTGTTCCAGAACTTTGGCCGGATCGCGGAACGCTTCGGTCCAGTAAGCGCTGGCGGCCTTGGTGAACAGTTCCTGATTCGGGCCATCAAGGGCAGCGTTGTGCATGCTGCGGTGCGTCATTACGTGGGTGAGACGTTGCGTCAGCTCCTCCACTTTTCGCAGATTTGTGTTCAATTTATCGAGGTTTTCGCCAGAGTTGGCACCATCTTTGGTGTCATCGGTTGTCATATTAACGTCTTCCTCGTAATCTTTGCACATGCAGCATTCGCAACGTCGAACCGTCTGCCTGCATATGGTCGCATGTTTCGGGGGGCAAAGCGACATCGAGTCCGAGAGCGGGCACCCTACGCCCGCCCCCAACAGCAGTTAGGAGTGCGTGATGCGCTATATGGCCAACTACGACTTTATGGAGACGGTGCGAAACACGAACCAATGGCTGGGCGCAACCGCGCAGGCCTTGGGCAGCTATCCTGCTTTTGCGATGGTGCCAAACCCTGCGATGCAATGGATGCGCGCATGGGGTGAAGTCACGGAACGGACCTTCCAGCGCATGATCGTGAAACCCGACTGGAACATCCCTTCGGTAACTGGCGAGGATGGCAAGGACCATCTGGTCGATATCGAAATGGTCGTACCCGGTGCCTTTGGCGATCTGATCCACTTTAACGTCGCAGGACGCAAACCGCGTGATCGCAAGGTTCTGCTGGTCGCGCCGATGTCCGGCCACTACGCCACCTTGCTGCGGTCGACCGTGATGTCGCTGCTGCCCGATTGCGAAGTCTACATCACCGACTGGCACAATGCGCGTGACATTCCCGTCAGCGCGGGCAAGTTCGATATCGAGGATTATACCCTCTATCTGGTCGACTATATGCGCCACCTCGGCCCAGACACCCACGTGATCGCCGTGTGCCAGCCTGCGCCGCTGACCTTGGCCGCGACCGCCTATCTGGCCGAGGAAGACCCAGCCGCGCAGCCGCTGTCGCTGACCCTGATCGGCGGGCCCATTGATCCCAACGCCAATGCGACCGATGTGACCGATTTCGGCCATCGCGTCACCATGGGCCAGTTGGAAGAAACGATGATCCAGCGCGTCGGCTTCAAATACCCCGGCGTGGGGCGCAAAGTGTATCCCGGCCTGCTGCAACTCGCCTCTTTCGTGTCGATGAACGCCGACAAACATGCCAAGGCGTTTCAGGACCAGATCAGCGCCGTGGCAAGCGGTGCGGCAGGCGATCACGACAAGCACAACAAGTTCTACGATGAATATCTGGCCGTGATGGACATGACGGCAGAGTTCTACCTGTCCACCGTCGACCGCATCTTCAAGAATGGCGAGATCGCCAAGAACGAATTCGTGGTCGCGGGCAAACAGGTGGATATCGGCAAGATCACCACTGTCGCGGTTAAAACCGTCGAAGGCACCAATGACGACATCTCGGCCCCCGGCCAGTGTATCGCGGCGCTGGACCTGTGCACCGGCTTGCCAGACGACAAAAAGGCTAGCCATCTTGAGGAAGGCGCAGGCCATTACGGGATTTTCGCGGGCAAAAGCTGGCGCAACAATATCCGTCCGCTCGTGCTCGATTTTATCGACGCAAATTCCAGCAAAGCTCCGAAAGCCAAGCCTGCGAATACCAACGCGGCCTGACAAGCGGGCGCAATTGCGCCCGTACAGCATACAAGACAAAAGGCGCGGCATGGTCCGCGCCTTTTGTCTATCTAGCGCAGAATAAGTGGCTGGCGCATCCAGCCGCGCAGGGCTTGGGTGGTTTCTGCGGGCGCTTCGAGGGTGGGCAGGTGGCCTGCGTCGTTCAGCACTTTCAACTCGGCCCCTTGGATTAGTTCCGCCATGAATGTGTGCCGTTTGACCGGACATAAAGTGTCATGCTCACCGCACAGCACCATCGTCGGCACGCGGCATTTGCGCAGCGTTCCCTGCTGGTCGCGACGGCGCTGCAAGGCGCGCGACTGGCGCACAAAGACATCCGGCCCCAATGCGTCCGCCATATCCATCACCAACCCGGCGACCTCATTCCGGTAGGGGCCGTTGCTCACGCAGTTCGGTACGATCTCGTCGCGCATTACCTCTTGCAAACGACCGGCGCGCACTTTGACAATCTGCGGTTCGCGGGCGGCGGCAACGGGCGGGGTTTCGGCCAGCGGATTGGTGTCCATAAGCGCCAGACGGGTGATCCGATCGGGCGCACGGCGCAGCAACTCCATCGCGACGATCCCACCCATGGACAACCCAGCAAGAGCGAACCGCGCAGGCAGTTCGTCCAGCAAAACGCTCGCGATCTCCTCGATCCGCTCACCACGGGTGACGGGTGCCACCATCACCGCATATTCCGAAGACAGTTCCGCGATCTGCGGGCCGAACAGGCGCGCGTCGCACATCATCCCTGGAAGGAAAACAATCGGCTCAGCCATGGCCCTGCCCCACTGCGAATGTCATCTTTGCCTGCCGTTTCTCTTTTTTGTGCACCATGGCCCGCAGTTGCGCGCACGGCAAGCCCAACATCGGCGGTTTCAGCTTTTGACCTGATCCCAGAACAGGGCGAGGTGGCGGCTGACGATCCGGTTGAAACGCTCGGTCTGTTTCAACTTGGCCAGCCCCGCGTTGAAGCGGAACAAATGCGCCGTCCCGCGCCAATGGGTTTTCGAGATCACCACATGCAGCCCCTCGACCGACAAAGGGCGCGGCAGGGGCGTCACCCGCGCCGTGAGATCCAGTTCGAACAGCTTTTGCACACCCAAGAATTCATCCAGCGCAACGGCGTCCACCTGTTTATCCAGCAGCATAGTGAAACAGTCCGCCGTGGTTGCGGGCTGAACCAGCATCACCAGCCCCTGCGACAGCCAGCGGCGGTCGGCACGGTCGAGGTCATGGGTGAAATAGCCTGCGGGCCTGCACAACGTCTTGCCATGCAAATCCTCGTCAGCGGCGAAAGTGATCGGATCATCGGTGCGCGTAAAAAGCAGCGTGACAATATCGACCACCGGATCGGAGAAGTGGAATGCTGTACACATCTCCTGCGTTGGCTCGGCGTCGCAGTCGGGTTTGAACACCGGAAAGCCCATGTCGAACTTGTGACCATCAAGCTGCGGGAACAGGTGGCGCGACCAGTCCCCTTCCCATGACAGACTGTAGGGCACCGCATTCGGCGTCGCATCCAGCGCGGCTGTCACCAACTCGCTCAGCATGCCTTGTGCGGGCCAGTTCGCATCACTGAACGGCGGATGCCCCGCCCGCGCCAGCAGGCTGATCCCGATGTCCTGCGCGCGGCGCGGCATGGGCGCAACGCGGGTCGGCGCGGCGGGGGCTGCCTGCAAAACAGGCGCATTCAGTGGGGCGGGTTCACTTTGCGGCGCAGGTTCTGCCACGGGCGCAGGCGCATCGGGGCACGGAATGGTCAGCACGGTTCCCGGTTGAATATCCAGCAGCCCCCCGCCCTGCACATCCGGATTGGCATAAAAGATCGCCGACCAAAGCGACAAATCCCCCAATTGTTCCTCGGCGATGGAAAAGAACGTCTCCCCCGGCCCGACGGTCACCTGCGGCTCGCAAGCCGCTGCACGTTCAGCCAGCGCCATGGCAAAGGCGGCGATGATGGCCCATCGCATCAGTTTACCGCCCAATAGGGGCGCAAATGGCGGTTCAGCACTTCTTGGAACTTGCCATTCTCGCGAATGCGCCGCAGCCCGTCATTAAAGCTGGCCATCAGGTTCTGCGCGTCGGGATGGGACTGCGCGACCAGCACATGCAGCGTTTCGAGCGATACGGCGCGGTTGCGCACGGGCGTCACCTGCCCCGCCAGCTTCATGCGGGTGATCGCACTGCGCCCAGTGAAATCATTGATCGCCACCGCCTCGACCGTGCCCGCCATAAGCAGGTCAAAGCAGTCCTCGACACGGTCGGGCTGCACCAGCTTGATCTTGCCGTCCCGTATCCATGCGCGGTCGGGACGGTCCAGATCATGCAGGCTGTACCCCGCAGGGCGACATAGGGTGCGGCCCTCAAGATCGCGATCCTCGGCAAATGGGATGGGGCGTTTGCTAGCCGTGAACAGGGTGCCCACCACCTCGAACATCGGGTCGGAGAACAGGAAATCGGTGCACAGCCGGTCTTGGGGCACGGCGTCGCAGTCGGGCCGGTACCAAGGAAAGGCCATGTCCATCATCCCGTCGCGCATCAACGGGTCCAGATGGGCCGAGCGGTCGTTTATCCAGTTCAGCCGATAGGACGCACCCCGCCCTGTTTCCTGCATCACCGCATCGACGATGTCCGCGATCAACCCACCGTGATCCAACCCGCGATCTGCAAAGGGCGCGAAATCACCCGTCGTCACCAGATTGAGGACCGAACCGTCCAACGGATCAACAGGGCGCGACGCAGCGGCGGCGGCCGGTATGGCGGGTTCGGTTTCAAGGCATTCGACCCGCAGCCGCGTGCCAATGCGCAATGTGTCGGGATCACCGCCGACGGCTTCGGCGTTTTCGCGGTGTAGGCGCACCCAACGCCCCGCATCCTTGTAGATACGGTCGGCAATACCCGACAGGCTGTCGCCGCTTTGAACCACATAAATGTCATCGCAGGTCTGAGCGACGGCAGGCGTCATCCACGCCGCCGCGATTATCGCCGCCATCCCCAGAATACATTTCATCGCGTTCCCCAACACGTGCGCGTAGGGTTCCCCATATTGTGGGGGCGCGTCAACGCATAAGGCAGATATTGTGAACACTGTGACATGCGCCCCTGCCCCTTACGGGTAGGTAATGCCGCGAAACGCAGGGAAATCGGCATAGCGTGCGCGGCGCGCCTCGGGTGGTTCGTCCGGTTCCTGCCCCTTGCGCAGCAGCACCCCCTTGGGCGCGATATAGCTTGCGATCACGCGCTGCGGCACAGGGCGCCAGTCAAGGTTGAAGGCGCAGAGTTTGGGAAAGAACCACATCGCGGAATAAGGCAGATGGTCATGCACCCACCACGCCAGATCGCGCCAGTCACGCCCCTGTTCGTACTGGTCGGCGAACCACGGGATCACCAGAGATGTGCCCGCAATCGCGCCCTCGCCCGCTGCACGGTCCCAGATGTGGCATTCCGCTGGATAGTCGTTGCGCGCGCAGTTCAGCTTGTGCGCATTGCCATAGGCGTTGAGTTCGGGCGAGCGGTAACCGGAGCGGATGCCCAGCCTGCCGAAAGTCTCTTCCAGCGGATCAAGAAGCTGCGTGCACAGCATCCGCCCGTGTTCAATCGCTAGGTCGGGATCGGTTGGCAGGTTCTGTATCCGGTGGAAATTTCCGATCTCGGAATACAGGAAATCACGCATGTAGAAATGTTTGGACAGACGCACGCGGCCTAGGGTCTCAAGGCTCCATATGCTGGCAGGGCGGCGCATCAGCCAGCGCCGTTCCACTGGAATGCGCCGTCCTGGCCAAGCGGCGAAAACGGGTTCCACGCAATTTCCCAGATATGCCCCTCGGGGTCCGCGAAATAGCCGTGATGCCCGCCCCAGAACACGTCCGTCGCCGGTTTCAGGATACGCGCGCTTGCCGCCTCAGCCCGCGCCAGCAATGGGGCGACGTCGTCCTTTTCGCGCAGGTTGTGGCCCAGCGTGACCGCGCCATGGCCCAACGTGTCAACATCGACGCCGATGTCCTTGGCCAGAGCCTCAAGCGGGTAAAGGCCCAGCGTCTGGCCGATCAGGTCGAAGGCAACCACGCCATCGGGGCTGTCAACGCGTGCCCAGCCAAGTGCGGTATAAAAGGCCGCCATCGTGTCCATGTCGCGCACGCCCAAGGTGATCAGGGAAATCCGCTGTTCCATCACTCGCGCCCCAATCCTTGCACCCATTCATACATGCCGCTCACCGCGCCGTCGGTCTGGCTGGGCGACAGGATGTCACCAGCGATCACATGGGCGTTCGGATCGTCTTTCGCCCCCATCACGGGGTTCACGACAGTCGCCTCTCCGCCCCAACGCGCCGAGACTTGCGCCGTGATATCAGGGCGCACAACCGTATCGTCGGGCGAGAACCAGAAAAGTGCGGGAAGGGTCTGATTGCTGTGATCCTGTGCCATGGTTGCGTCGATCAGCGCCGCCATGGGCATGACCGCAACGCTTGGATATTCGGTAGTCCAATAACGCCCGTGATCGGCATTCTGTGGTTCAAAACTGCGCGTGGCCCCTGCCAGTGGCGGCAACCAGTAGCGCGCCGCAGGCCAGCTCAGCAGCTTTGCCAGCGGGTTGTTTAGCCCGAAGTTCGGTGAGACAAAGATCAGCCCCGCCACATCCTGCATCATCTCGGGGTTCTGCGACACCGCCGCAACCAGTGTGCCGCCTGTGGAGGTCGACAGCACCAGAACCTTGCGACCCGCGATGCGCGCGGCATGCAACCCTTCGTCCAGATCCGTGACCCAGCCTTGTACCGAGCCGCTTGCCAGCGCATCACCACTGCGCCCGTGCCCTTGCAGCCGCGTATAGATCAGGTTCGCGCCCAGCCGTTGCGCCAGCCTGTCCGGCACGGGGCGGATTTCCTCGCTCGTCGCGGAAAACCCGTGGACATACAGGATGGCCCATTCGGTCTGGATACCGGGTGCACCAGCCCAGATCACACGCTTTTCAACGCCGGGGGTGATGTCGTCAAACGCGCCTTCGACTTCAGCAAAATACGCATCCAGATCGGGGTTGATCGAAATGCCGCGTGGCGTCAGCGTCGCATCCTCGTATGGGCCCAGCAGGCACAGCGCGGCAATGCACAGCGACAGGCCCAGCAGCACAATGCCAACGATGCCCGCCCCCCGCCTCATGACGCTGCCGTCAGCACATCTTTGATCGCGTCCTCGATCAGTTCCAGACATGGCCCATCCGAAAACCGGTGATCCGCGCCCTTCACCAGCAGCAGCCGCATGTCGGGGCTGTCCGCATGGTTCAGCAGCCGCACGGCGGTTTCGGTGCTGACGGCACTGTCTTCGGTCCCTTGCAGGCAGCGCACCGGAAAGGGCAGCGGCAGGGCTGAGCGGAGAACCAGTTGCGCGCGCCCGTCCTCGATCAGACTGCGCGTGATGATATAGGGTTCCATATAGTCCGACGGCATTTCCACGCGGCCATCGCGTTCCAGAGCGGCATGCTGTTCGGCGCTAAAGGACGCGGCATAGCCGTCTTCGGTAAAGTCGGGCGCGGCGGCAATTGTGACGAGCCCCGCCACGCGGTCGGCATGGGCGCGCGCATACAACAATGCCTGCCAGCCCCCCATGGAACTGCCCACCACGACCAGCTTACCTTTAGTCAGCGCCGACAGGGCGGCTGCCGTATCTTCGGCCCAGTCACCAATGCAGCCTTCCTCGAACGTGCCGGAGCTTTGGCCATGGCCCGAATAGTCGAACCGCAGAAACGCGCGTCCCTGTGCGGCGCACCATGCCTCTAGATGCACGGCTTTGGTGCCCTCCATGTCGGATTTCAGACCGCCGAGGAACACGACCGTTGGTCCGGTTCCGTCCAGACGGTGATAGGCCAGCCGACGGCCCTGTGGCGTTTCCAGATATTCAGGCGATGCCATATGTCCCCCATGCGCTTTTGCGCGATCATGCGCGGGGGCGGCGCGGCTGTCCATCCCGTTGCGGGGACAACGCGGCGGCAGGCTGGCAATGTGAAAGGGCGTCAGCGCCAAGCGCGGCGCTGTCATCGTTACAGGGCGTCAGTCGTGCGGATCAGCCGCCGACATAGGTGCCGCGTGCGGGGCGGTAGAACGTCTTTTGATTGTGCAGCTTGCCCAGCAGTTCGTGGATCTGGCGCACGTCTTCGTGGCTGCGCCCGTCACTCTGGCCCTCTTGCGCTGGCGACAGCTTGGCGCGGCGCAGGGCATCTTCGATCAGGTCGAGGTCGGAGACATTCAATTCAAAAGTTGTGTTGTATTTGGGCACTGCAAATCCACCTTTGCCTGCAAAAGTTTCCGATAGTGAACAAGGGAAGAAATAAGGGTTTTTCGCCAAAGGTCCAGCCCAAAACGTCGCAAAATGACGGCAGAGAGTCGGTTTGACCCCGCACTCTGCCGCCCCCACCCACCGCATTCATGCGCCCTACACCTGCTGCGCTCAGCAACGCGCACCGCTGCTCAGGTCATCGCGGCGCTTGACGGCGCGCCGATCCCCTGCCACATCGCCCCTGCAACATAACCCGCAATCGGGCGTTCCGTGGGCGCCAAACCGACGAGGAGGCCGATATGGCTCAAATCTCTCTCACTTTTCCTGATGGCAATGCACGTGACTATGACGCAGGCGTCACCGCCGCAGATGTCGCAAGCAGCATTTCCAAATCACTGGCGAAAAAGGCGATCAGCGCGACCGTGAACGGCCAGCACTGGGATCTGGCATGGCCCATCGACACCGACGCCCAGATCGCCATCCACACCATGGCGGACGAGGAACAGGCCAACGAACTGGTGCGCCACGATCTGGCCCACATCATGGCCCGCGCCGTGCAGGAAATCTGGCCCGACACCAAGGTCACCATCGGCCCCGTCATCAAGGACGGGTGGTATTACGACTTTGACCGCGCCGAACCGTTCACGCCCGATGATCTGGGCCTGATCGAAAAGAAAATGCGCGAGATCATCAACAAACGCGACCCTGTCCGCACCGAGGTGTGGGACCGCGATGTTGCCGTGAAATACTACGAAGACCGTAACGAGCCCTATAAGGTCGAGTTGATCGAAGCCATTCCCGGTGACGAGCCGCTGCGCATGTACTGGCATGGCGACTGGCAGGATCTGTGCCGTGGTCCGCACCTGCAGCATACAGGCCAAGTGCCTGGCGATGCGTTCAAGCTAATGTCGATTGCGGGCGCGTATTGGCGCGGCGATTCCGATCGTGCCATGCTGCAACGCATCTATGGCGTCGCCTTTACCGGCAAGGAAAAGCTGCGCGCGCACCTCAACATGCTGGAAGAAGCCGCCAAACGCGACCACCGCAAGCTGGGCCGCGAGATGGACCTGTTCCACATGCAGGAAGAGGCGCCGGGCCAGATTTTCTGGCACCCCAACGGCTGGACCATCTACACCGAGCTTCAGGACTATATGCGCCGCCAGCAGCGCAAGGGCGGCTATGTCGAGGTGAACACCCCGCAGGTCGTGGACCGTAAGCTGTGGGAACAGTCGGGCCACTGGGAAAAATATCAGGAACACATGTTCATCGTCGAAGTGGACGAGGAACACGCCCGCGAAAAATCGGTGAACGCGCTCAAACCCATGAACTGCCCCTGCCACGTGCAGGTCTACAATCAGGGTCTTAAATCCTATCGCGACCTGCCGCTGCGCATGGCCGAGTTCGGATCGTGCAACCGGTATGAGCCTTCGGGCGCGTTGCACGGTATCATGCGGGTGCGCGGGTTTACGCAGGACGATGGCCACATCTTCTGCCGCGAGGACCAGATCGAATCCGAGACCGCCGTCTATATCGACTTCTTGTCGGGCATTTACCGCGACCTCGGCTTTGAAAACTTCCGCGTGAAATTCTCGGACCGGCCAGAGATGCGCGCAGGATCGGACGAGGTGTGGGACAAGGCCGAGGCCGCGCTTCTGGCCGCCACCCGTGCTGCAGGGATCGAACCCGAACTCAACCCCGGCGAGGGGGCGTTCTATGGTCCCAAGCTGGAATTCGTGCTGACCGATGCGATCGGGCGCGACTGGCAATGCGGCACCCATCAGGTGGATTTCGTCCTGCCCGAACGTCTGGATGCGAACTATATCGGTGCTGACGGCGCAAAACACCGCCCCGTCATGCTGCACCGCGCCACCTTGGGCAGTTTCGAACGTTTCATCGGCATCCTGATCGAGGAACACGCAGGCAAGCTGCCCTTCTGGCTGGCCCCGCGTCAGGTCGTGGTCGCGTCGATCATTTCGGATGGCGATGACTATGTGAACGAGGTGGTCGACATGCTGCGCGCCAAAGGCATCCGTGCCGAGGCCGACCTGCGCAACGAAAAGATCAACTACAAAGTGCGCGAGCATTCGGTTGGCAAGGTGCCTGTCATCCTTGCCGTCGGCGCGCGTGAGGTCGAAGACCGCACCCTGTCTGTTCGCCGCCTCGGGGAAAAGCAGACAAGCGTGCAATCACTTGATGACGTAGTGCGTGATCTCGCACTGGAAGCGACACCGCCAGACCTGCGCTAAGCGCGGTTTTGAAACATTACACGCATTCAACCATGTAACATTCGGGCCCGTTTTGAAAAATTCGGGCCCGATCTCTGACAAATCATAACGGGTCTGTGACACACAGCCCTGTGAATGGTAAACGTTCCGGCAGATGGCGTATCACTTTGGTACGAAGACCCGTCACACATCTATCCGGAGGAAAGTCTACCATGTCCAACACCGCCAAAACCGTCGCACTCGCCGGTGCCGTTGCCGCCGCACTGGCCGCACAAGCCACCAACCCTGCACAGGCCGCCAGCAAGGAAAAATGCTATGGCGTGTCGCTGGCTGGCGACAATGATTGCGCCGCTGGTCCCGGCACCACATGCGCAGGCACATCCACCGTGGATTACCAAGGTAACGCATGGACACTGGTTGACGCAGGCACCTGCACCGAAATCGAATTGCCCGAAATGGCAGACGGCACGCCTCGCGAAGGCTCGCTCGAAGAACTCGACCGCGACCTGCCCGCCTAAGGACTAAGACCCATGCACGCGCCGGACTGAGCAGTTTTTCGTCCGGCGCGTCATCCCCCATATCCGATAAAGGACGCGGCCCATGCTGGATGCGACACGCCTGTCCCGCACCCTGCCAAGCGCACCCGGTGTGGGCTATAAGGCGGCCCATTTCTCCGATCTGCGCGCTGATCCCGGCCCTGTGAAATGGCTGGAAATCCATGCCGAGAATTACATGGGCGACGGCGGACGCCCGCATGCGCAGCTCCGCGCATTGCGCCCCGATTTCGCGATCTCGGTCCATGGTGTCGGCCTGTCCATCGGGTCCGAAGGCGCGCTTGACCCCGATCATCTGGACCGCCTCAAGACGCTGGTGGACTGGCTGGAACCGGCAAGCTTTTCCGAACATCTGGCGTGGTCGACCCACGGGGCCGAGTTTCTGGATGATCTGCTGCCCCTGCCCTACACCGACGACACGCTGGCACAGGTCGCTGCGCACATCGATCAGGTGCAGGACAAGCTGGGTCGCCAGATGCTACTTGAAAACCCGTCCAGTTACCTCGCCTTTGTCGAAAGCACATGGACCGAGACCGCCTTTCTGGCCGAACTGACGCGGCGCACGGGCTGCGGCTTGCTGCTAGATGTGAACAACGTGTTCATCTCGGCCACCAACCTCGGCTACACGCCGCAGGGATATCTGGATGCCTATCCGCTGGACGCCGTGGGTGAAATCCATGTGGGCGGGCATGATGAGGACACGGACCACAGCGGCGCGCCTCTGCTAATCGATTCCCACGGGACGCAAACGGCCGATCCGGTTTGGGATCTGCTGGACTATGCCTTGGCGCGCAGCGGGCCCAAGCCCGTGCTGGTTGAGTGGGACAATGATGTACCCGACTGGCCCATATTGCGCGCCGAAGCCGAACGCGCCGCCCGCGTGCTTGCCCCGCACATGGCACAATGACCAGTCCGCAATCCCAGTTCCGCGCCGCCCTTCTGGACCCCGAGGCGGCTGTGCCAAGCGGTCTGGTGGATGGCGATGGCCAGCCCGCTGCCCGCCGCTTTGACGTTTATCGCAACAATGTCACGGTGGCGCTGGTGGATGCGCTGCGCGCTGCCTTTCCGGTACTGGCCAAGCTGCTCGGGTCGCAGAATTTCGACGCGCTCGCGCTGCGCTTTGCCCGTGCGCACCCGCCAGACAGCCCGTTGATGATGCACTATGGCGGGGCGATGCCGCGCTTTCTGGAGGGTTTCGGCCCGCTGGCCCATATCCCGTACCTGTCGGATGTGGCGCGGTTGGAATTGGCCTTGCGCCGGTCCTACCACGCGGCTGATCCGCCCACCTTCGACCCTGCGCGGCTGGCCGCAATGGCGCCCGAGGCGCTGATGGGCGCGACATTGACCTTGGCCGCGCCGGTGCAATGCATCCCGTCGCGATGGCCGCTGGTCGATATCTGGCGTTACAACACCGAAGAAGGCGCGGAAAAGCCCTGTGCCGTGGCGCAGACCGCACTGGTGCTGCGCACCGAATTCGATCCCAGTGTGCACGCCCTGTCGCCTGCACAGGCCGCGTGGATCAACGCCGTCCTTGAACAAAAGACGCTGGGCACCGCGCAGGACATCGCCTGCGCCATAGCCGCCGATTTCGACCTTGCCGGACTGCTTGGGCTGTTGCTTGGGCATAACGCGATTGCTGACCTCAAGCCCCCGAAAGAAATGCCATGAACGCCCTTGCCCGTCTTCACGCCCGCATTTTTGCGCCACATGACCGCGCAGACTGGGTACTGCCCACCCTTGCCCGTTTCCTCTTTGCCGCCGTCCTCGCGGTCTATTTCTGGATTTCGGCGCTGACCAAAGTGGGCGACGGCATCTGGGGTGTTTTCCAGCCCTCGCTAGGCGCTTATGCCCAGATTTTCCCGAAGGTGATGGAGGCCGTGGGCTATGACACCACGCAACTGGGTGTCTATCACTGGGCCGTGGTCACGGCGGGCACTTTGGCAGAATTCCTGTTGCCCGCGCTGATTATCATCGGCCTTTTGACGCGCCTCGCATCGCTCGGGATGATCGGGTTCATCGTGGTGCAGTCGCTGACCGACCTGTACGGCCACAACAAATGGGACGACGCGCTGGTTCTGGGCGCGTGGTTCGATGCGCCCTCAGGCAGCCTGATCATGGACCAGCGCGCCCTGTGGGTGTTTGTGCTGCTGGTGTTGGTGGTTAAGGGCGCGGGGCCGATTTCGTTCGACCGCGCGCTGTCCCCACCAGCGCGCTAGTCGACGCCAAGGGCGGTTCTGACCTGCGGCGTCCAACCAAGGTGCAGATCATCGCCGTCCACGATCAACGGGCGCTTCATCAGCGTCGGGTGTGCGGCCAATAGATCAAGGGGCGGCGTGGCGCGTTCTTTTTCGGAAAGGCCGCGCCATGTGGTCGAGCGTGTGTTCAGTAAAGCCGCGCCAAAGCTGTCATGCGCACGCGCCAGCAACTCGGTCGGGACGCCATCCTTGCGCACGTCCACATAGGTCGCATCCGGCAGCGCCTTGATTGCCTTGCGGCAGGTGTCACAGGTTTTCAAACCGTAGATTTTCATGTCTCACCATCACATTTTTGTTGATTAAAGCAGCAGCCCCACCGCTTTGCCCAGTCTCCGACTTGATTTTTTCAGTCAATGCGCAATCTGTTGTTACATCGGGCGGGCAAAAGCGCGCCTGTTCACATGCCCCGCATTTCGGGGCTGACTACAAGGCAATAAGGAGGCACGGACTATGCCGACTGGCACCGTGAAGTGGTTTAATACCACCAAAGGCTATGGATTTATCGCACCCGATGACGGGGGCAAGGATATCTTTGTACATATTTCAGCTGTCGAACGGTCAGGACTGACCGGACTGGCCGATGACCAGAAAGTGGGCTTTGAACTGCTTGAAGGGCGCGACGGACGGCAAATGGCGGGCGATCTGAAGCTGCTTTGACCTAATCAAACAGGATCGGCGCAAGGTTGCACACCCTGCGCCGCCCCTAATTCCGTTACGGCTGTCTTCAGTCGAACGTGCAGCCCTTGGTGCCGACAGGGCAGTCAGCACGCCGTGTCGCCACGCGGCGCACATGCACTTTGCGCTTGGCCACAGGATGCGACATCGCCTGCTGATAGCTGATCGGCTGGTTCGGCTGGCCACAGCAAATCGCCCCATCCATCGTCACCGGCTGCAAACCGGCAGGGCAGAAATTGTGGCTGCTGTTATAGGCATAGATCTTTGGCTGGGCCATGCCGGCAACGGTGCTGACCAGTGTCACTGCGACGGCAGCGGTGATTACCCGTGTGAAACGCATATCTTCCCTCATTTCGAAAACTTACCACGATATATATGCGACACCCTGCCTTTGCGCACTGCGCAAGTCCAGAATTTTCCAATATTTGCGGTGAATTGAGGGGCGTTTTGAGCCAATCCGGCGGATTGTTTACGGGGTAGCGACAAAGCTGCGACAGTTCTAGCACTCCGGAACCGTGCGCGTCCGTCTGGGAAAACCGTCACATCTTGCGCACTTGTTCCGGTGCGACCCCGACGCGCTGTTGACCGCCCATGATGTCCATCAGAACCCAGACCCGACGGTCCGGCGCGATCTTTTCAACCTCGGCCACGAAACTGGCGAAGGGGCCGTGGGTCAGCGTGACCTGATCGCCCGCTTCAAGACCCTCTAAGGGAACAAGCCTGCCTTCGGAATCGCAGCGCTGGCGCAGTTGCGTGACAAGTTCGGTCGGCACGGGTTTCGGCTCTTTTCCGAAACTGACCAGCCGCGTGATACCGTTGGTCGAGTTGATGGCCCGCCAGTGGCCCCGCCCCACGTCGAAGGACACGAACATATAGCCCGGGAACAATGGCCGCATTGCGGTGGTGAATTTGCCGTTACGCTGGCGGGTCTCTTCCTCAAGCGGCAGGAAGGTTTCGAACCCCTGCCGCGTCAGGTTCTTTTCGGCAATCTTGGCGCAGTTCGGCTTCAACTGGGCCAGAAACCACGCCTTGTCGTCTTGGATACTCGTCATCTTTACACCTTTGCGGGTTGCCGCAGACACTCCCTTAACGGTCGCGCTGGCGCGCGTGCAAGAAAAGTTTCGGCGCAAAGGGGCGACAGGCAAGGCTCCGCAAATGGCAATCGGGGCCCGCACATCCGCGCAGGCCCCGATCCGAGGTAACCCTACAGCAACTTCTTGCGCAGGGCGGAGGATATCACCTCGCCGGTGATGACAAGGGCAAGGATCGTGATCAGAACCATCGATACTTCCTGCCACTGGAACGTATCAATCGCGCCTTGCAGGATGATGCCGATACCACCTGCGCCGACCAGTCCCAGCACGGTGGATTCACGCAGGTTGATGTCCCATCGCAGGATGCTGATCGCGAAGAAGGCGGGCATCACCTGTGGCACAATACCGTAGAGCACGATCTTGAACCGCGACGCGCCGCAGGCTTCCAGCGCTTCGATCGGGGCGTGGTCGATCTCCTCGATCGCCTCGCCCAGAAGCTTGCCCAGAAACCCAATCGACCGGAACATGATCGCGATGATCCCCGCGATAATGCCAGGGCCGAAGATGGCCACAAACAACAGCGCCCAGATGATCGTATTGACCGAGCGCGAGGACACCAGAATGAACCGGCCAATCCACAGGCACACCCTGTTCGGCGTCGTGTTCTGGGCCGAGATATAGGCGACGGGCAGCGACAGCAGGACGGCAATCATCGTCGCGATGGTCGCGATATTGATCGTCTGCCATGTCGCTTCAAGGATCGACGGCAGGTTGGTGGGGTCCGGCGGCACCATGCGGGTGAACAGGTCGGCCAATTGGATCGGCGCGTCCCAGACCCATTCCCAGATCACGTTGATGCTGCCCAAGGCCCAGACCACGATCACGGTCACGAACAACAGCGCCAGATACCGTTTCATCCGCTGCACGGGCGTAAAGCGCGCCCATTCATGTGTTTGGTTCTGTGTCATGTCATTCGCTTTCTGATCACGCCACTGACGGCTTCGGACAACAGGATGGCGCCCACGATGACCATGGTGATGGCCAGCGCAAAGTCGTAGTCATAGCGCCCGAACGCGTTGGCCAAGGTGGCACCGATGCCCCCTGCCCCCACGATCCCCACCACGGCAGAGGCGCGCAGATTGCTGTCGAGTTGGTAAATCCCCAAGCCCACTAGGCGCGGCATGATCTGCGGCAGGATCGCATAGACCATCGTGCTGTAGAACGGTGCCCCGACCGAACGCATGGCCTCAACCTGACCAAAGTCGATCTCTTCGATCCGTTCGGCCAGCAGTTTGGCCACAAAACCGATGGAGTAGATCGTCAAAGTCAGCGCCCCCGCCAAGGGGCCAAAGCCGACCGCCTTTACAAAGATGATGGCGACGATGACGGGGTGGAAACTGCGCGCCAGAATGAACACGCCACGCCCCAGAAAATACACCGGTTTGGGCGAGATGTTGCGCGCCGCCATAAAGGCCAGCGGCACCGACAGGATCATCCCCAGCGTGGTGGCAAGGATCGCGATCTTCAGGCTTTCCAGAAAGCCCGAGATCATCAGACCGGAGCGTTCAAAGCTGGGCGGAAACGCCCCGCTAAAGATACGCGCCGCACGGGTCAGCCCTTGGGAGGTCCGTTCCCAATCCACCGGAAGGGTGGCGAGGGTGCCGACGACATAGGCCCCGACCGTGAGGAAGAAAATCCAGCGCACCAGCGGCGATTTGATAAACGGCGGTTTGCGCCATGTTGTCCGCGTCGTCATGCGACCGCCCCGATTTCCTGACGGTCTTCGGACGGGGTGCCGGCATAGATTTCTTCCATCTGCTCGGCATCTAGTGCGGCAGGTTTGTCGTCAAAGATGATCCGGCCATAGCGCATGCCGACGATACGGTCGCTGTATTGCTTGGCCTCGGTCACGTTGTGGATGTTGATGATCACCGGCAGGTTCAACTCGCGCGCAAGATCGCGCAGCAGCGACATGATCTGTTCGGATGTTTTCGGGTCCAGCGAGGCTGTCGGTTCATCAGCCAACAGAATTTCGGGGCGCTGCATCAATGCGCGCACAACCCCGACACGCTGGCGTTCACCGCCCGACAGTTCGTCGGCACGTTTGTCGGCATATTGCGCGATCCCGACCCGCTCCATTAACTCAAAAGCGCGGCGGATGTCTTCGGCAGGGTAGCGTCGCGTGACCGCGGCCCATGTCGAAATGTAGCCCAAGCGGCCCGACTGCACGTTCTCCATCACGCTCAGACGGTCAACAAGGTTAAAGCCCTGAAACACCATCCCGATCCGGCGACGCGCCTTGCGCAACTCTTTGGGCCCAAGCGTGGTAAAGTCGGTGCCGTTCAGCGTGATCGTGCCGGACGTGGGTTCGACCAGACGGTTCACACAGCGCAACAGGGTGCTTTTGCCCGCGCCGGACGATCCGATGATCGACATCAACTGTTCGCCCTGCACAGACAGGTTCAGATCCTTCAGGACAGGCGCACCTTTCCCGTATCTTTTCACAAGATTCTTGATTTCTAACATTTTGCCTCTCAGACACGCGTGCCGCCCCGATCATTCGATCGGGGCGGGCTGTGTGGGGTGTTTTTAGTTCGCGGCGAGGCCCTGCGGCGTGTACTCGACACCGTTGGACGCTTGGATCTCGCGGATCACCGCCCACTGGTCCTTGTAGGTGATCGGGATGAACTTGCTCACGCCTTCGAATTCGTCACCCAGCGTGGTGCCGGCGAAATCAAAGCTGAAGAACGCGTTCTTGATCTTTTCGGCAAGGTCGGGATCAAGGTCATGCGCCAGTGTGAACGACGTTGTCGGGAACGGATCGCTTTCCCAGATCTTGCGCACGTCTGCGGGGTCATAGAGGCCACGCTCGGCCATGCGGTCCACCACCTCGGACGCCACAGGGGCGGCATCGTAGTCGCCTGCGACAACACCCAGCATCGACTGGTCATGCGAGCCGGAATAGATCACTTCGTAATCCTCGTCCGGTACAACGCCCAGACCGGGGAACAGGGCGCGTGGCGCTTGGTTGCCCGAGTTGGATGTGGGCGAGGTGTGCGCAACGCGCTTGCCTGCCAGATCGGACACTTCCTGAATGTCGCTGTCCGCTTGGGTGAAGACCTGAAGGCGATAGCCGAACTGGCCATCCTCGCCGCCCATGATCGCGAAAGGCACAGCGCCCGCGAGGTTCACAGCGAACGGTGTCGGACCCGTGGAAAAGCCTGCGATATGCAGACGGCCCGAGCGCATCGCCTCGACCTCGGCAGAGTTCGACTGCACCGCAAAGAACTGCACCTCTTTGCCTGTTTCTTCGGACAGGTGGGCGATGAACGGTGCCCAGATGTCGGCGTAAACGGCAGGGTCTTCGACGGGTGTGTAGGCAAAGACCAGTGTGTTGGGGTCGTTCAGTTCGGCCGGATCGGTTGGGGCATCTGCCACCATGTCACCGTTGGCGTCGCAATAAAGCGCGTCCAGCGCACCGCGTTCCGCACAGTCTTCGGCCTGAACGGCGGATACACCACCAAGCACCATAAGGCTTGCAGCCAAGGCTGCATGAGTCACTTTGATCGTCATGTAAATCTCCCTAATTTGATCGCATAATGTGGCAGGGTCCTCCAACCGCTGCCACGGCGATCCGGCAACCCTACGGGCAGGTGCAGGCGCAGGGCGAGGCTGGCTGTGTTAACACAGCGTTACAGCGCGGGGGATTTATGTTAACAGTGTTACAGACCCGTTTCCCCTGACATGAATTGACCTGTACCGTACACGCACTTTAGGACAGTCATCTGTCGAGGCGGTGTATCGGGGAGGATCAGCGCAGTGGTGGAGAGCCAGAACCAGATGCGCGCCTTGCCCGTCGTTGCCATTGTGGACGACGATCACGAGGTCCGCGCGACCTTGTACGAACTGCTGGAAGGCAGCGGGTTTTCCCCTGTGGCCTGCGAAGGCAGCGCGGATTTTCTGGCCCTTGGCGACCCGCCCCCTGTCGATCTGGCAATCATTGATCTGCGTCTGCGGGCCGAAAGCGGTCTGGACCTCGCCGTGCATATCGGGGCGCGCTATGATCTGCCCATCGTGATGCTGACCGGCGTCGGGGACGAGATCGACAAGATCATCGGCCTTGAGACCGGCGCGGATGATTACCTGATGAAACCGTTTAATCCACGCGAATTGGTGGCGCGCATCCGGTCGGTGCTGCGTCGCTATGGGCACGGGGTCAACCGCGCGCCGTCCGCGCCAGAGCACACGATCGCCTTTGGAACCAAACGGATTGATCTGCAAAGCCGCGTGCTGCTGGATCATGCGGGCCACGAAATCCCGCTGACCAATGGCGAATACAGGTTGCTTGAATACCTCGCCCGCAACCCTGCCCGCGTCATTTCGCGCCCCGAGCTTTTGTCCGAGCTTGGTTCGGACATGGAACGCTATGTGGATCGCACCATCGACGTGCTGATCCTGCGGTTGCGCCGCAAGATCGAGGACACGCCTTCCAAACCCGTGCACCTGCAAACGCGCCGCTCGCAAGGGTATTTCTTTCAACTGGATGCCGGTTAGCCCATGCCGTCCGCCTTTCGCGCCCTTTCGGTCAAGGCCCGCCTGTCGCTCGCGATCCTGACCTTGTGTGCGGTGACGCTGGTGATTTCGGGGATCAGCCTTCTGATGCTGCGCAATGCGGAAAACTGGTTGGAAACCATCCACCGCGACACGCTGGCCGAAGTGTCCCAAGCGCTGGAACTGTCGCGCAATGCCGCCGATCTGGCGACGGCCGCGCCCTTTCTGCTGACGGTGCAGATGCCGTTCCAGCGTCAGGCCGACGCGGCAGCGATACTGGAAACGATTGACCGCCTCGACGCGCTGTCGGCGGATACGGACGAGTTGTCCCTGCCGCTGGCGCGCATCCGCGTTGCCATCGACAAACTGCTGCGCGTGTCATCACCACAAAGCAGCCTACAGACCCAGATCGCCCGCGTGGATGCGGACCTCGCGCGGCTACAGGACAAGTTCGCGCGGCAGGCCGACCTTGCCGACGCCACCGCACGCAACCGTCTGGCATGGGCCGCCTTGAACCGTCTGACCAGCGAGGCGCGCAATGTGACCCGCGCGAACGGCATGGTCGAGGTGGGCGAGTTCAGCCGCCGCTACACCTCGGCGCGGGCGTCCCTGCCCGCAGGGGCCATCGCGCGTCAGGGCTTGCGGGAGATTGAGGCCAGCCTGAGAGGCCAGAGCGACGATCTGTTCCAGCTTAAGTACCGCTCCCTTACGGCGGCACTGGATGCGGACAACGCACTGTTCCGCATCCGCCAACTGTCCGGCGACATCAGCGCCTATGCGACGCAGCGGGTTCAGGCGGCGCAGGAACGGTTGCGGCTGGCGCGTATGCAAACCTCGCGCGATCTGGCGGTGGCGCAGACGGGCGTCGCGCTGCTGGCCCTGTTCAGCGCTTGTGTCGCCGTGATCTCGGCCCTGTTCGTGGCACGCTATGTGACGCGCAACCTGCGCCTTATTGCGGACGGAATGCACAGGCTTGCCTCGGGCGATCATGCGGCAACTTTGCCCAATCAGGGGCTGCCCGATGACGAGATTGGCCGCCTGTTCCACGCCTTTGGGGTCTTTCGCGCAAACGCCCGCAATCTTGACCGCCGCACTGCGCAGATCAAACGGCAGAACACGCTGTTTGCCAGCGTTTTCAGCAACATCAAGGACGGTGTCGCCATCCTTTCGCCCACCGGCACGATCGAGGCGGAAAATGACAAGGTGCGCGCCCTGCTGCACCTGCCCCCCGACGCCGCCCAAGGTGTGCGCAGCATGGAGGAATATTTCGAAGCCTCGGCGTTTACCCTGCAAGGCAGCGCCGACGATCGCGGCGGGTTCGAAGAATACACCACCCCCTCGGGCGATGTGCTGGAAGTGCGCAAATCGCAATTGCCCGACGGGCGGTCGGTCTGGCTGCTGTCCGAAGCGACCGAGCGCAAGCGCATAGACGACCGGCTTGAAGAAATCCGGCGGGTGGAATCCCTTGGCAAGGTCACGGGCGAGGTTGCGCATGATTTCGGCAACATCCTGTCCACAATCTCGGGCAACCTGCATCTGCTCGAAACCGCCTCGAAAACCGCCGCGCCGATCCATCTGGGCCGTATCCGCACCGCTGTTGATCTGGGCGTGTCGATGACCGAACGGCTGGTCGCCTTTGCCCGCAAGCAGCACCTCGATCCCGAGGTGGTCGATGTCGGATCATTGGTGGAGGGCATGGTCGATCTGCTCGACATCGCCCTGCCCGACACGGTGGCGCTGCATCTTGATCTTGGCCATGCGCCCCTCAATGTCACGCTTGACCCAGGCCAGTTGGAAAGCGCGCTGTTGAATGTGTGCATGAATGCCGCACAGGCAATCACGAGGTCGGGCAATATCTGGGTCAGCCTTAGCGCACAGTCAGGCCAAGCCGTTCTGCGGATCAGGGATGATGGCGCGGGCATGGACGCCGACACATGCCGCCGCGCGTCCGAGCCGTTTTTTACCGCCCGCCCGAATGGCGAGGGCACGGGGCTGGGCCTGTCGATGGTCTACGGATTTGTCACCCAGTCGGGCGGGCAGATGGACATCCAGTCGGCCCTCGGGGACGGAACCGAGATTACGATCCGCTTCCCCCTGTCCCCCGCCCTGCCGCACACGCCGATTGACGCCGTTCGGACAGGTCATGCACTGGTGGTGGATGACACGCCCGCCACGGCCAAGGCGGTTCAAGCGGCTCTATCCTCTTTCGGGTATGACACCGCCCTCGCGACCAGCTTTGCCCAAGCGCGCCGCCTGATCACCACCGGCCCTGCGCTTGCGCTGATCGTGTCCGACCTGAACCTTGATCACGGGCACACGGGGTTGGAGCTGATCCGCACCGTGCTGGAAGCGAACCCTGACGCCCGTG
Organism: Tateyamaria sp. 7Alg 36; assembly: GCF_059882455.1. Lineage (NCBI taxonomy): Bacteria > Pseudomonadati > Pseudomonadota > Alphaproteobacteria > Rhodobacterales > Roseobacteraceae > Tateyamaria > Tateyamaria sp. 7Alg 36. Next base: position 1,357,529 of record NZ_CM187613.1, read on the forward strand.
CAATCCTGATCTCGTCACGCCTGCCAGAGGCGGGGGCGCTGCCGCCATGGCACAATGGGCGTCTGTCCATGCTGGCCAAGCCGGTCAGTCAGGCCGACCTGCTGGATGCGCTGCGCCAGCAAGAGGGCTGAGCGACAAGGTACGTATCAGGACACCAGTGCCTCGTTGCGCATTACGGTATTGATCGCCTCAAGCAGGACCGCATTGGCAAAGGGTTTCGTCAGCACCTTGCAATTGCCCAGCGTCAAGGCCGCGGGCACGTCGACGCCACCCGTGGCAAAGATTACCGGCAGGTCACTGTTCACGCTGCGCGCATCTTGGGCCAAATCCTCGCCCGTGCGGTCGGGCAAGCCGACATCGGTTATGAGCAGATCGGGATTTTCCGACCGCAACAGGTCCAGCGCGCCTGCGACAGTTCCGGCCTCGTACACCTCGTGTCCGGCTTCGCGCAGCGCTTCGGCCAGATCCATGCGGATGATGGCGTCATCCTCGCACAGCAGCACGCGTAGACCGTCGCGGTCCACCTCGGCCTCGACCTCTGGCGTGGACTTGTCACGTGCCACTGTCGCGTCAGGCGCGTCGGGCAGCGGGATACCTTCGCCGCCAAGAACCTGACGCACTTTCTGCGCCAGTTCGACATGGGTATAGGGCTTGTCGATCAATTGCAGCCCGTCGATCAGACGCCCGTCATGCAGCACCGCATCCTGCACAAAACCCGACGTGAACAGCACCGGCAGATCGGGGCGCAAACCCTGCACATGCTGGGCCAGTTCATGGCCGTTCATCTTGCCCGGCATGACCACATCGGTGAACAAAAGATCAATCTTCGGCGTAGCATCAAGGAGGCTCAGCGCCTGTTCGGCATCGCCCGCTTGCAGAACGGTATAGCCCAGTTCGCTCAGCAAATGGCTGGCCGTATCACGCACGTCGTCGTCATCTTCGACCAACAGGATCGTCTCGGTCCCGCCGGTCATGCCGTAGTCAGCCGCAGGCTCCAGTGCCTGCGCGTCCTCGAACGAGCGTGGCAGATAGATGTTCATCGTGGTGCCTTTGCCCAAGGTGCTGTCGAGGGTCATGTGACCGCCCGACTGCTTGGCAAAGCCATAGGCCATCGACAGGCCCAGACCGGTGCCGCGCCCGTTCGACTTGGTGGTAAAGAACGGCTCGAAAATACGCTGGGCGACCTCGGGTGACATGCCGCAGCCCGTATCGGTCACGGACAGGCGGACATATTCGCCGGACACCGCATGGGCGGGCGCTTTGGCATCGACGGAATTGAGGGTCGCATTGCACGCCTCGATGGTCAGCGTCCCCTTGCCCTCCATCGCGTCGCGCGCGTTAATCACAAGGTTCAGCAGGGCGTTTTCCATGCTGGCAGGGTCGATATTCGTGTTCCACAGATCGTCCTGAAAACGGGTCTCAAGCGCGACCCCTTCGCCCACGGCGCTGTGCAGGATTTCAAGCGAACCTTCGATCAATCGGTTCAGACGAATGACCACCGGCGCCAGCGGTTGCTTCCGCGCAAAGGACAGCAGTTGCGAGGCCAGTGTCGCACCACGTTTCACGCTGGTCACGGCCTGATCCAGACGGTTCTGGACCGGCGAATCCTTGGGCATGCCGCGCATCGCGCTTTGCAGGTTGCCCATCACCACCTGAAGCAGGTTGTTGAAATCGTGGGCAATACCGCCAGCAAGGCCGCCAATCGCCTCCAGCTTCTGGCTTTGGCGAAGCTCCTCGTTCAGCTTGATCAGTTCCTGATTGCGCGTCTCTACACGGTCTTCGAGTGTCGCGTTCAGCTTGGCAATCTCGGCCTCGGCGTTTTTGCGTTCCTCGATATCGGTGTTGGTCCCGACCCAGCCCGTCAGCGTTCCGTCAAAGGCCCGAAGCGGCGAGGCGCGCACGATGTGCCAGCGAAAGCTCCCATCGGCCTTGCGAATGCGGAATTCGGTCTCATAGCTTTTGCCATTCTGGATCGAGTCGTTCCATTGCTGCACGGCGGCGTCCAGATCGTCGGGATGGAGCACGCGCACCCAATCCTCGCCATAAAGCTCGCCCTCGACAAAGCCGGTATATTCGTAGACCCGCACGTTCAGCCAGTTCAACGCGCCATCCTTGTCGGCGGTCCAGACGTGCACGGGCATGGTTTGCGCCATGGTGCGGAATTTCTCACGCGTGGCGGTCAGCGCCGCCTCGGCGGTCTTCTGGCCCGTGATGTCGTTGCCCTGCACAAAGATACCCATGGGCGCGCCGGTTTCGTCCTTCAGCGGGAAGAAGATGAAATCGACGTAATGCTGTTCCGGCGGCGCGTCCGGCATCGCCTGAATGGTGGCGGACATGGATTTGACAGTCACCGGCTCGCCCGACTGATAGACTTGGTCCAGCAGTTCATAGAACCCCTGCCCGTCGATATCCGGCAGTGCCTCGCGCACAGGCATGCCGATCACATCGCGGGTGCCAATCAGATCGGTATAGGCCTGATTGACGAAGCGGAATACATGTTGCGGCCCGTTCAGGATCGCCATGAAGCCGGGGGCCTGATCGAAAGCGGCCTGAAAGAACTCGGTCGCCTTGCCCAACGCAAGGTTCTCGGACGCCACCGCTTCGGCACGTTTCAGCAGGGCGGCATTACGCGAGATGTCGGCAGGGCCAGCGCGTTGTTCACCGCGATAAAGGTCGGTCACGTCATTGGTGTTTTGCAGGATATATTCGATCCGCCCGTCCTTGTCGGGAATGGGCGTGTGTGTCGCGCTCCAATAGCGTTCGACAAACTGCCCGTCGGGGGCTTGGATTGGATAGGGGATCAAGGGCAGATGATCTGCCTTGCCCGTGGCCAGCACGCGCCGGAACGACCCGCGCAACATCTCGTCCGAGATAGAGTCAGGCGGTGCGGGAAATTCCTCGGTCAGCAGGCGGCCGATGATGGACTCGCGGGTGCGGCCCGTCGCCTCAAGATAGGCGTTGTTGGCCCAGACCATGCGCAAATCGGGATCCAGCAGAATGTAGGGCGAAGGTGCATTCGCAAAGATCGCATCCAGATCAATATTCATAGCGTGGATCCATAAGGCCTGAAAAAAGGGGAATCATGCGGCGGGTCGCATGCATCGAAGGCGACTTTTTGAGATAGATAACATAATTAATTGATCAAGTGAAAATCAGCCTGATCGGGGGCAGCGACGTCATCTTTCCAAGGGGTTGCGGGAAGATAGCGCGCTTTGGGGTGGTGATTGGGGTAGATAAACCTCAAGTGCCCGTTGCGCAGGCTGCGATGCTCACAACCCGCGCAATTCCGGAAAAAGCGTCGAAACCCGCTTGAAACAGCGTATTTTCGCATGCGCCAGCCATTCCCCACACGCCGAAATTCACCCAGTTTTGCCCGTGCCGCACCCCGCGCAAAAATAAACGTCGGAAAATGCGGAAAATTTTGCATTTCGCGCGACGGAAACCGATCCGATGCTCGTATCATAAGGAAGCATTCGCACCGTAAGGGATCCCACGCCACCAAAGCACTCCCAGCCACAGCAGATCACGCCATCGATTTTTCGCGCCCCGCGCGAAGGTAATCTGACACGCCAGAGCGATCCCATCCCCACCACAGCTTGCCCCCGTTCAGGAGCCTTGAAGACCTTGAAAAAGATAATCTATGCCATTCTCTCCGTCCTTGTGATTTCAGGTGCCTATGGCATCGCTTTCGGTGTGCCAGAGGCGATGGCCACGCTGTGGAACGGCAACGCGGCCGCGCCATCCGGTGCACCTGACAAGGCACTGGCAGGGCGGCGCGGGCAAGGGCGATCAACCACCGTGGTTCTGACAACGCTAGAGGCCACCCCCTACCGGCTGGTGCTGCGCACGGTCGGCAGCGCGGTGTCACTGCGCCGGACCGAAGTTGTTGCCTCTGACGCGGGCGAAGTGGCGGAAACCGCGCTGCGCGCCAATGCGCTGGTCGAAAAGGGCGATGTGCTTGTGCGTCTGGACGACCGCACCGAGCGTCTCGCGCTCGAGATTGCCGAGGCCAACCGCGATCAGGCACAGGCGACCGTCACCCGTTATGAAGGGCTGCGCAGCAACGGCACCTCGGTTGTGACGGATGTGGCCCTGTCCGAGGCACGTGTCGCGTTGCGGCTGGCCCAGGCAAACGTAGGTCTGGCGAAGGTCGCGCTGGATGACCGCACGATCACCGCGCCCATCGCAGGCCGTCTGGGGCTGAGCGATGTGAGCGTCGGTGACCGTTTGACCAGCGGCGATTCAATTGTGACCATCGACGACACCAGCAGCCTGCTCGCAACATTCGAAGTGCCCGAACGCTCCATCGGGTTGCTGGCCGAGGGCAAGCCGGTCCTTGTGTCCACCCCCACCTATGCGGGCCGCATATTCGAAGGGGCGATTACCGCATTTGACAGCCGCTTGGACAGCGTGACCCGCAGCGCCACGGTCGAGGCCGAGATCGCAAACCCCGAGGGCCTGCTGCTGGCAGGCATGACCTTTTCCATCCGCATGACCGAAGAGACCGACCCCCTGCCCGTTGTGCCCGCCACGGCGATCACATGGGACCGTACCGGCGCGGGCATCTGGATCGCCGAAGAGGGCGTGACCCGCCGCGTGCCTGCCACCATCCGCTATCGCGAGGGCGATCGCGTGTGGATTGAAACCGACGCCCCCCTTGGCGCGCAGATCGTGGCCGAAGGTGCGGCGAAACTGCGCGAAGGCGCGCAAGTTACCGATGCAAGTGACACAAAAGGTCCAGGCGCATGAGCTTCGAGAAAAGAGCGCACAAGGCCGGATTTGCCGATCTTTTTGTATCGCGGCCCATCTTCGGGATCGTGCTGAACCTGCTGATCATCATTGCGGGGCTTGCGGCCTTCACCAGCGTCGACATCCGTGAAATGCCCGATGTGGACCGCCCCGTCCTATCGGTGCGCACCACCTATGAAGGCGCGGTGCCCAGCACTGTCGACACCGAAGTCACGCAAGTTCTTGAAGACGCGCTGAGCGCGCTTGAGGGGCTGTCCTATATCGAATCCACCTCCAGCGCGGGTTCCAGCCGGATCACCATCGACCTGTCCGACGGCACCGACGTTAACGTCGCCGCCAACGAGGCGCGCGAGATTGTGTCCGGCACCATGCGTTCCCTTCCCGAAGACATCGAAGACCCCACCGTCAGCAAAAGCGATAGCAACGCCGACGCGATCATCCGTCTGGCCCTGCTGGGCGACGCAAGCCTGGATACGCTTACCCAACTGGCCGAGGGGATGGTCTATGAACGGCTGTCGCTGATTGACGGCATCGCCGAGGTGACCCTGCGCGGCGACCGCGCCAACGAATTCCGCGTGGCGGTGAACATGCCCTCATTGCTCAGCCGCGGGTTGACGATTTTTGATGTCTCCACCGCGCTGACGCAGTTGCGCGACGATACCGCACTCGGGTCGCTGACAAGCGAGTCCCAGACGCTGTCGCTGCGGGTCGGGACCAAGGATGTGACCGTCGACACGATCAATCAGTTGCCCATCAACGAAACGACGCAGGTGGCGGACATCGCTTTCGTCCAGTTGATCCCCGAAGACACCAGCGTCTACACTCGCGTTAACGGCGAAACCGCCATCGGTCTTGATATCACCCGCCAGTCGGTTGGTAACACGCTGGAAATTTCCCGCGACGTCGCCGTAGCGGTCGACGAATTGCGCACGCAATTGCCCGACGGCGTACAGCTTTTGGTCACAACCGATGACGGCATTTTCATCAACGGCTCCATCAACGAAGTGGGCAAATCCATCCTGATGGCGACCGGCATTGTGGTTGCCGTGATTTTCCTGTTCCTGCGCTCGCCCCGTGCGACGTTGATCCCTGCGGTCACGATCCCCGTGGCCTTGGTGGGGACGCTTGCGGCGATCTGGATCACCGGTTTTTCGGTGAACACGATCAGCCTTCTCGCGCTGGTGCTGGCGACCGGCATGGTGGTGGATGACGCCATCGTGGTGGTCGAAAACATCGTGCGCAAACGCAAGTCGGGCATGGGGGCTTATGCCGCCGCCGCCTCCGGCACGAACGAGGTGTTCTTTGCGGTCATCTCGACCACTGCGACGCTGGCTGCTGTGTTTATCCCGATCTCGTTCCTGCCCGGACAGGCGGGCGGCGTGTTTTCCGAGTTCGGCTTTGTCCTTGCCTTTGCGGTCACGCTGTCCTCGATCACCGCATTGACGTTGGCCCCTGTGTTGTCCGCCCTTCTCGACCCCGGCAAGACGCAGGCCAACGCGACACAGGCCCAGCCAAGCGCCCTTGCGCGCGGTTTTGATCAGGTGATGGATTTTGCCATCCGCACGCCCTTGTTGGTGCTGTCGGTGGCCATCGGCTTTGCCATCATCGCCATGGGGGCCGCGATGACCCTGCCCTCGTCCGTCACACCGGAAGAGGACCGCGGGTTCTTCCTTGTGCAGGCACGCGGCGCGTCGGACACGACCATCGACTATCTCGACACGCAGGTGCGGCTGGTCGAGGACATCCTCGACCCGTTTCAGGAAAGCGGAAAGATCGCTACCGTGCAAAGTATCATCGGCATCGGCGGCACACGGGCCTTTATCATCGTGCGTTTGCCCGACTGGGCCGAGCGTGATTTTTCCCAGCAGGACATCATCGCGCAGATCAGTGGCCGCCTCGGCTCGGTTCCCGGGGTGCAGGTCAGTGCGCGGTCGACAAACAGTCTCAACATCCGTGGCGCAGGTGGCGGGCTCAGCTTTGCGGTGACGGGCACGAACCTTGCCAACATGACCGAAGCAGCAGGCGGCCTCGTGGCGGCGATGGCGCAGGACGCGACTTTCCTGAACCCGCAACTGTCCAACAACAGCGTGAACGCGCAACTGGCCGTCACAGTCGATGATAGCGCGGCGGGCGACATGGGTCTGAACAGCGCCGATGTCACCGGATTGGTGCGCGCCATGGTGCAGGGCGACGTCGCGGTCAGCGTCTTTTCGGATGATGTCGAGGTCGACGTCAACGTCCTGCCCGGCGGTCCGCCTATCGACGATCCGTCCGACATCGCCTCCATGTATATCCGCCTTGCCAGCGGTGCCTATGTGCCGCTGTCCTCGGTCGCATCGCTCGACATGGTGGTCAGCGACGCGCAGATCGAACGCCTTGGCGGGGCCTTGTCGGTGTCACTGCAAGCCAACCTTGGCGAGGGCGTGGACCTGTCGGACGCGATGAACCGCGTGCTTGCCATCGCGGACGGGGTGCTGCCCGACGGCATGGGCATCACATTCACCGGCGAGGCGGCGACCCTTAATGACTCGCAAGCCGGCATGTACCTTGTGTTTGGCGTCGCGCTGATCGTGGTCCTTCTGGTCCTCGCCGCGCAATTCGAAAGTTTTGCCAGCGCGGTCGTGATCATGATGACCGTGCCCTTCGGCCTTGCCGCTGCCGTCATGGCCATTTCGATCAGCGGCGGATCGCTGAATTATTACAGCCAGATCGGACTTGTGATGTTGATCGGGGTCATGGCCAAGAACGGCATTCTGATCGTCGAATTTGCCAACCAGCTGCGCGAGGAAGGCGCGGATATCGACCACGCCATCCGCAACGCACTGCGCCTGCGCATCCGGCCTGTGATGATGACCATGGTGTCGACTGTCTTTGGCGGCCTGCCCCTGATCCTGACCTCCGGCGCAGGTGCCGAAGCCCGCATCGCCGTCGGCTGGGTCATCGTCGGCGGCTTGGGCTTTGCCACCGTGTTCACCCTGTTCCTGACGCCCATCTTTTACCGCTGGATCGCCGTCTGGGGCGCCGCCCCCGGCGGAGCGGCGCAGAGGCTGGAGGCAGAGGTGAAGGCTACGGCGGGGGTTTAGGGGGGCGACTCCCCCACATCATCCCCCCAGCGTCTTAAAACTCGTCGAACTCCGGCACATTGCCCAGCCGCACGAGGAAGGTTGGGGCGGCGACTTCGCCGCTGTCGGGGTCTTCGCTGATCATGTAGGCGTCCGCGCCCGCGCAGTCCTCGGACAAGGCCTCTCGTTCGGCGCGGTTCTGCGCTTCTTGGGCTGTGGAATATTCGAACTGCTTGGCAATTTTCAGGCCCGTTTGCCCACTACGCCCCTGTTTCACCTCGACATATGTCTGGCAGATATAGTGGACTTTTTCCGCTGAACCCTCGGGGTTTGTCATGATGGGATCCTTGATGACGGGTGGGTGGGTTTGAATATCAAAGCGCGGCAATCACCGATTCCTGTGCGCTCGATGCGCTTATTGCCCAAGTCACGACAGAGCGGAACAGGAATGTCACGTAGCTTGATCACCGCTTCGCGGCGGCGGGCGCGCCGCGCGGTTTGCGGGCTGTTTTCGCCGCGGTTTTGGGGGGCGTGTTCGCCTCCCGCTCAAGCCGCGCGGTGCGCAGTCTGGCGTTCTTGGCCTCGCGCTGTTCGGCCTCTTCGTCGACCATTTGGCGAACGACGCGGGTTGTTTTGTCCAAGGCCGTTTCCGGTTTGGCGTCGTAGGCTTTGAACAGGTTGTCTTTGGTGCGTTTGCTCATTTTTGTGTTTCCTTTGTGGTTCAATGCCGGTTGGGCTTGCCGGCGACTTTCAGGCCGGCGCGAGGAGTTCGGCCCTGCCGTGGTTGGGACGCGACGGGCGTACGGGCGCATCGCCCAAGGGGGTCACGTGGATGTCGGGCGCGGCCATGGCGTGCATCAACGCTGTGTAGTTCATTCGGATTTTCACCTCGCCCCCGACAGGCGGCGGGGGGCGGTGCGTGGCAACGACGAGGTGATCGCTGGTGGCGCCGATCACGGTCAGCCCCTCTGGCAGAAAAAGCCCCAGAATGTCGGTGTCTTGATGTCCGAGGGCGAGGATCATGCGTGTAAAAGCCACAAGGGCGGGCGGGCTGCGCCCGTGTTCCGCGAAGGGTTTAGGCAATGCGATTGAGAGAGGCGCAGGTTTTGCGCCCGTTTCAATCACTTCGGCGACAAGAGTGAAGGCGTCCGTGTGCATCCCCGCGATGCGGTCGCCGGAAAGGGGTTCAACCCCTAAAAGGATCGCCTCGCCCAATCTCAGATCGTTGATGCGGCCTGTTGCGTGATCGCCAAACGCCCATGGCAGGTTGGCAGAACCGCCGCCCGAAACGATCGACAGGACGGTGCCGCACACGCCCTCAACCTCAGCCGCCAGTTCACTCAACGCGGCCATCTGCGACGCCGTCGGCGCGCGCCCGTTCAGGCACCCGAAGTTTGCCCCGATCCCCTGAAGCGCGACACCGCGCATCTGCGTAACCTGCTGCGCGATACCGGCCACTTGTTCGATGGGAATGCCATCGCGACCATCGCCCATCTCGACCATCAGGATGATGCCGTGGACCGTCCCGATGCGGGTCGCGGCGGTGGCCAAGGCCATGATCACCGCAACCTCTGTGTTATAACTCGCAGCGCAGCACTGCACGACCTGATCGACCTGACTCATCATCGGGGTGCGGATCAGCGTGATCGGGTTGGTCAGCCCCGCCGCGCGCAGCTGTAGCACATTCTCGATACGCGCCTCTGCCAGCCCCGACGCCCCACCATCAAGCATGGCGCGGGCAATCGCGGGGTGCCCGCAGACGCCCTTGGTCACGCCGGTGACACCAATCCCGCGCGGGGCCAGACGCCGGACAAGCGTCCGCGTATTGGCCTGTATCCTCGACAGGTCCACCTCGATGCGCGGGCAGGTCATATCGCCGCCACGGCGGGCCTTTGCGTCAACGCCGGATAGGCGGCAGTGACCATGGCAAGCAGGTCAGCGGCCGGACGTGCCAAAGCATCTGTGACAGGCAGGCCGAGGGTGTGCGACAGGTCCACGATGGTGTCGGTGATCTCGGCCTCCGACATCCCCTCGTGATTAAGCGTAACGCCGATCACCTTTGTATCTGCGAAGGCTTCGATCAAGGTGATCTCGCTGGCTGCCGTGGGCATCGCCATATCGGGGAAATCGCAGCGATGGGCGCGTTTCGGCGCGTGCTGAAGGATGACCGCATCGGGCTGGCTCCCCCTCAGGATGAAGGCAGAGGTACAAAAGGCCGGGTGGCTCAGCGCGCCCTGCCCTTCGATCAGGATCACATCGGGCTGTTCGCCGTCAGACGCCGCCAGAATCGCGCCCTCAAGCTCTCCGCAGCAGAACTGCGGTGGCACAGCATCCATGGCGATGCCGTATTTCGCGCCCTGCATCAGGCCTGTCTGACCCGTGCCGACAAGCACTGTTTTGATGCCCTTCGCATTCAGGGCGCGCGCCAGAACGGTTGCTGTCGTCCGCTTGCCGATAGCGCAGTCGGTGCCCAGAACCGCGATCCGCAGCGCTTTTACACTCGCGACACGCCCATCGAACAGGCGCATGTCCTTGCTTGGTTTCGGCTTGCGGATGTCGCGGATGGTGACATGCCGTGCCGCCGCCGCACTGGCGATTTCAAAATCATCGCTCAGGTATTCGTGCAGACCGCTGACGATGTTCATGCCAAGGTTAATCGCCTGCAAAACAACGCCCCGATCCGCGGTCGAAAGTCGCCCTGTCGACGGTGCCATGCCATAGATCAGCGTATCGGGAATGGCGACAGCATCTGTGACTGCTGCGGCCAGATCGGCAAAAACCGGTATCTGGTTGATCCTGTCGTCCAGAACGGCACCGCTGTCCTGACCGGCATAGGTGCTGTCGATGACTGACAGGATGCGATAGGCTTGCGAATGGCGGACAAGGCCATTCGCCGTTTTGCCATCAATCTGCGCGAAATTCCCCTCGCAATAAACCACCGCCGACGGCTGGCGGTTGGCCGGCGTTTTCGGCAGCGCTCGGGTCGGGCGATTCCGGTTCATCGGTGGCGCTTGCGCCCCTCGGACCGGACGGCGGATGGTGTCGACAGTATCAGATTTCGTATCCATTGGATTCTCACTTGTTCATGTTGATGCAGGTGGCGCTTGATCGGGACGCACCTGTCTCGGAATTTGGTAATGCGCAGCGTACGAGGGCAGGATGTGCGCCAGTTCGCGGCCGGTTAGGAACTCATCCTGTCAGTTGGGCATCGGGAATGGACCAACACTGGCCAAGGCGGGCAGCGCCAGAAGCAAAACCGCCAAGACCGAACCAACCAATAACGCGATGATTGTCCGTGACTGCGCGGGGCCAGACGCGGCGATTGCATAAGGCGCGCGTACCTTGCTGAGGTGTGATTTACGATTCATTCAACTCAAGCCCCTCAAGACAGGCATCCGCGAGATCGCGGCTCGGCGCTTCGGTACCCGGCAAGGTGGCCCAACCTGTATCCATCATCGCGTTGCGCCGCTGGATGCTTGATGCGTTCCGGATGGAGGTCATTTTCGCGCTGCGGTCGGCATCCGCTTTCGCAAGGTCCAGACACACCGGCACCATGGCCAAGGTGACGCTGTCTTCGGCAAAGCTGTCCGCCATGTCGCGTGCATCGCCAGAGGTGGTCCACCCACCCCAAGTAAAGCCGAGAAGAGAGACAGCGACTGCGCCAATTACAGCGCCGTATGCCGCGGGTTTTGTCCATTCGGGAAATGTCATTTTCTATCCTTTGACGGCAAAATCGCCGTTTTATTGTTTCTATTTATGTTCTGGTCTTTACTGGCCCGATCTTGCGCCCCTGCCCTGTTTTGGTCGCCATGATCCAAGGCGCGCGGCATTGACTGCCCGCCGTGCTGGCAGGTCGATCGACTCGTCGTTTTTCGTCAGCATGTGGCCAAGCACGGCCTCGCAAAGGCAGAGCCGTCGGGCGAAACCGCGTGGGGTCAGCGGACAAACCATCGGCCTGCCCTGCCCCCCGAACGGCGGGCGATTGTCACGATGGTACCGGTCGTGCGCGAAATCATCGGCAACCTTCCCAAACATCAAATCCCCGCAAAGGGACGTGACAGCTGAATTTTTTATGATGAAGGGTTATGGTCCGCTCTGGCAGAGCAGATGCGCCTGTGCCGCAGAAGACCGTAACTTCGTACCTGTCATATAGCCGTTGAACGCCGGAAATACAACGCTGGTGGCAAAGGCGTCGCCTAGCAGGCCAGAACCGGACAGCAACGCCAAGGCCGGTCTGAACGGACGAGGCGCCCCAAACACTCTTCATCCCCCCTGCCACGCTTACCCCTTCGTCTGCTCAACACGCCAAAATCGCCTTCCTCAAGGGTCCGCATCGATAGACCCCTTGCACCCAGCCCATTAACATCCATATACCATCCATACAGATGGAGAGTCCGCGATGAGCAATGTCAGACAGATCAGGGACAAGTTCCCAGAGAATGAAAAGATCACGATCAACCTCGGCTTTGTGGACCTTGGCCGCATCGACCTGCTGGTGCAGGAGGGTTTCTATTCCAACCGCAGCGATTTCATCCGCACCGCGATCCGCAACCAGTTGGAAAATCAATCCGACACGGTCACGCGCTCCATCGACCGGCACACGATGGAGCTTGGCCTGTGCGACTATTCCGCTGCCGACTTGGAAGCCGTGAAAGCCGCGAATGAAGTCCTGCATATCAAGGTCGTCGGCCTTGCGCGGATCGCCGGTGACGTGACGCCGGAACTCGCCCTTGCGACGATCGGGTCCATCAATGTGCTCGGCACCCTACAGGCCAGCGCCGAGGTCAAGAAAGCACTCGCCAGCCGCATCAGCTAACGCCCACATACCAAGGATAAAAATGATGAAAGACGATTTCACCTCGGCCATGCGCCGAGCCAATAAACTTGTGCGCGCGGGTAACCCTGTTGCTGCCACGGAAATGATCCAGTCGGCACTGAATGGCACAGGCCTACAGTCCGGCGCGCCGCGAACATCAGCGCCGAGAATAACGCAACCGTCACTGCGCAGCGGAGTGCGCGAAACACTCGCAGGTCTGGCCGCTAAGATGCCCAACCCCGGCCCCTACTCGACAGAACCGCCCCTCCCCGTTGGCGCGCGCTTTGACGGGGGCACATTCTCGACCACGGCAGGCAGCCGCGATTACAGGCTCTACATCCCTACGCCGCGATCCGAACAGCCCAGCGGCCTCCTCATGATGCTGCACGGGTGCAAGCAGTCGCCAGTGGATTTCGCGAATGGCACCGACATGAACCGGCTGGCAGAGCAGGATAACCTGATCGTCGTCTACCCCGCGCAATCGCGTGGCGCGAATATGCAATCATGCTGGAACTGGTTCGGCCCCACGGATCAACACCGCAGCAAGGGGGAGCCTGCAATCCTCGCCGGATTGACGCAACAGCTTCAGCAGGAATTCGGCATTTCCGCGAAACGCACCTTTGTCGCCGGATTATCCGCCGGTGCCGCCATGGCCGTCATTCTGGGACGCACCTATCCCGATGTCTTTGCAGCCGTCGGCGCGCATTCCGGCCTGCCCTACAAATCCGCCCGCGACATGCCCTCGGCATTTGCAGTCATGGGCGCGGGCGTCTCCGGCGCGCCCTCGGTCGCGGCGCGGCCCGTGCCGACAATCGTCTTCCACGGCACGGCGGACAGCACTGTTCATGCGTCAAACGGCCAGCGCATCGCAGAAGACGCACACGCGGGCGGGACCGAGATCATCGACGCCGCAACCGTAAAAGGGCGCGGCTACACTCGCACAACCGTGCTGTCGCCCACCGGCGCGGCACTGGTCGAACACTGGCGCATCAACGGCTTGGGCCATGCATGGTCCGGCGGCAACTCGGCAGGTTCCTACACCGACACCAGCGGCCCCGATGCGAGCGCCGAAATGGTCCGGTTCTTCCTCGAAACATCTGCGAAAGGCGCATGATATGACCCATTCCCTAACCTTCGACGCGGTATCCGAAGCCACCCCCGGCCCGAAATGGGCGGCCCGCTGGGCGCGATCATGGCCCGCTTACGAGGCGTGGTTTGTCGGCAATGGCGGCGACACTGGCCCAGACCGTGCCGCCTGTGAGGCCGCATTGCAGGAATACATGCCCGAACTGGTTCCGGTACACGCCGCCTTGGTCAAGGTGGCGGGCGGTTCCGACCGTGCGGCGCGGTTCCTCTCCACATGGTGCCCGCCCAGCTATCTCGGGGGATGCTCGCTGGCCTGTGCGGTTTCAAAGGACGATATCCGGCTGGTACGAAACTACGACCTGTCCCCCGATCTGAACGAGGGGCTGTTGCTGCACACCGCATGGACCGGTCGCCCCGTCATGGGCATGGTCGAGTTTTTGTGGGGCCTGTCCGACGGCATCAACGACGCGGGCCTCAGCATCGCGTTGGCCTATGGCGGTCGGCAGGAAGTGGGCCGCGGTTTCGGGATCACCACCATCCTGCGCTATGTTTTAGAGACGTGCGAAACGGTCGGTCAAGCCTTGCGCGTGCTGCAACGCGTGCCGTCCCACATGCCCTATAACATCGTCGTCGCGGACGCGTCAGGCGCGCGGGCCAGCGTGGAAATCTACGCAGGCGGCGGTGCCAAGGTACAGCCGCGCGCGGTGGCAACGAACCACCAGAATGACGGCAGCGCACCGGACCGCGGCGCATTCACCAAGACGTTCGAGCGTAGGGACCACCTGAACGCGCTTTTGTCCGACCCCGTCGCGCCCGCGACGCTGGCAGGCCGGTTCCAGCAATCGCCACTAAAACAGGACTGCTATGCCGAGGGGTTCGGCACGTTGTTCACCGCAGAATACGAGCCCCTGCACCGACGCATGGCCCTGCATTGGGAAGGTGAAAGATGGGAACAGTCGTTGGCTAACTTCGAAGAGGGTCAGAGGGTTATTCACTACGGCGGGCATAGCGATACATCGTCGCTCCGCGGCGGTGACATCGACTGGGTAAAAATCGGAATGGACTACGCCGCTGGTAGCACCCCCGATTGGCGGCAGTTCGTCCCCGGCTGGCAAGACGTCGCATAAACCCACAGGGCAAAAAATATGCCCCGCACCGGGTGCGGGGCATATTGTTTCTCACAGACGTCAGTCCGCCAAACGCGAACGCTCCTGCGCATTCGGCCCCCCTGCAGGGGCCTCGCCCAACGTCGCTTCGGGACGATGCAGCTCATCCTCCTTATCAGGACGGCGCTTGCCCTTTTCGTCGTTCTTCGGGTGCTTTTTGTCGTCACTCATGGCTTCCTCCAAAGTTGTTTCTGTAGGAAAAACGGACCTAAGCGGGAATTGTTCCATCGTAGTGGTCAGCGCGTGCTGTATAGATTGGAGATCCCTCCAGCGCGTAGACAGTTCCGGCCACAACGCAACAGGCTGCAGCGTGCGGTCCAAATAGGAACACGTGAGTGGGCTTCGATTGTTAGGGAGAATTCTCTGACCAAGGGCACATTTACCAGTTTCGCCCAAGGTAAACTGAAGGCCGGTCAGCGGGTTAGCCAAATTATGGCGGAGACGAAGTCCGTATGCCCCCTGTCTTTGAGGGTTCGCTCACATTCGCCAAGGTTCATCTAAACTGTTTAACTTCAATGCTTTAAATCCACATACGCGCATTGACGTTCGGACCCGTTCATCTTAAATCTAACTTAAGTGTGGGAACAGGTGTGGGAACGACATGAAGCTCAGCGCGCGCAAGGTGGAAACGGCAGGGGTTGGACGCCACGGCGACGGGCGCGGGCTTTTCCTGTATGTGAAACCCACCTTGGCGCGGTCATGGGTGCTTAGATATCAAGTGCAGGGGCGACGCCATGATCTTGGCTTGGGCGCTTATCCCGATGTGACTTTGGCAATGGCACGACAAAAGGCGACCGACGCAAGACGTATGATTTTGGACGGGGACGACCCGATTGCCAAACGCCGCCAAGCCCAACCAAAGACGTTCAAAGACGCCGCGCTTGAATTGATCGAAAGCAAACGGTCTGGATGGAAGAACGCGAAACATGCCGCCCAGTGGGCGTCTACGCTGGAGGCCTATGTCTTCCCCACGCTTGGTCCAATGCAAGTCACAAAGATTGCGACTGCAGACGTGGTTGGGGCGCTCAAACCGATATGGTCCCAAAAACCTGAAACGGCCAATCGCGTTCGTCAAAGGATCGAAGCGGTTTTAGACTATGCGTCCGCGCTGGGCATCCGCGAAGGGGACAACCCTGCACGCTGGCGCGGGCATTTAGACAATCTATTGCCAAAGCCCACAAAGGTGCGCGCGGTGCAACACCACCCTGCCTTGCCCCATGCAGACATTGCAGACTTTATGGCCGCGCTATCAAGCCGCAAAGGCGTTTCGGCACGGGCGTTGACGTTTACAATCTTAACGGCGGCACGGTCGGGCGAAACCCGTGGCATGACGTGGGCAGAAATCGACTTGGAAAACGGCATCTGGACCATCCCTGCCCAGCGCATGAAAGCAGGCAAAGAACACCGCGTTCCACTAACGCCCGCCACCATTGCTCAACTTGGACCACGGGGACAGGACATAGACATTGTCTTTGGTAGCGAAACGAAAGCAGGCAAGCCTATTTCAGATATGAGCATGACCGCCCTTTTGCGCCGCATGGAATACAACAACATTACCGTTCACGGGTTTCGGTCCACCTTTCGTGACTGGGCGGGCGAAACCACCAGTTTTCCGCGCGAAGTTATCGAAGCGGCGCTGGCCCACGGGATTAAGGACAAGGCCGAAGCCGCCTATGCGCGATCCGACCTTTTCGACAAACGCCACGACTTGATGCAGGCTTGGGCCAATGCGGCCACCCCCGAAAACTTGGGCGCGAACGTGATTGCACTTTCCTGAACGGGTCTGATCCTGTTTAACGGGGCGAACAATCCACCCTTGGCAGACATCGGACCCTATAGTGCAAGACGAAATTAAAAAAAACAAAGACATCACGGCCAACTCCGAACAGTTGGCAGCGCTCAAGCTCCAGTTTCCGTCCTGCTTTGACAAGGATGGCCGTTTTCGCCCTGACAAGCTGGAAGACATCGTGCGGGCCAGCGGGGGGGATATTACCCGCGAGGGGTACAAGCTAGACTGGCTGGGCAAGTCCTATGCGCGGTTGCTGGCCAACCTAAAAACTGAGACGTTGCTGTCCCCCAATGCCGAACACAACACGTTGCCAGAAAATGCGGAGTCCGAGAACCTATTGATCCAAGGGGACAACTTGGATGTGCTGAAACACCTCTGCAATGCCTATGCTGAAAAGGTGAAGATGATCTACATCGACCCGCCCTATAACACGGGGTCGGACGGGTTTGTGTATAACGACACGCGCAAGTTCACGGTTGCGGAGTTGCAGCGGCTGGCAGGGGTTGACGAGGACGAGGCCCAGCGCATTCTGGACTTTACGCAATCGTCCAGTAACTCCCATTCCGCATGGCTGACATTTATGTATCCCCGCCTCTATGTGGCGCGGGAATTGTTGCGTGAAGATGGGGTGATCTTCATTTCCATTGATGACAATGAGCAGGCACAATTGAAGCTGTTGTGCGATGAGGTGTTTGGAGAAGAGAATTTCGTCGCAAGCTTTATTTGGGAAAAGCGAACAAATCGCGAAAATAGAAAACAAGTATCAACGCGCCATGATGTAATCATGACCTATCGCGCGACCAACGATGGACAAAAGGTCATTCGACAACTTCCAATGTCACCAAAGGCGCTCGCGAATTATAAAAACCCCGACGATGATCCAAGAGGAGATTGGAAATCCGATCCTGCTACGGCGCAGGCGGGACACGGAACCGCGACACAATTCTATGAGTTGGTTGCACCAAACGGCAAAATCCATGAGCTGGAAAGTGGTCGGTGTTGGCTATTTACCAAAGAGGTGATGGAAGAAGAAATTGCGCAAGGGAAAATCTGGTTCGGAAAGACCGGAAACGGAGTGCCACGCGTCAAGACATATTTGAACTCCAAAGACAGAGGTCTGACGCCGGAAACCATTATCTTTGCAGATGAAGCCTCAACAACCGAAATTTCAAAGAAATTACTCAAAGAATTATTTGATGAAAAAGCAGTTTTTGAAACTCCAAAACCAGTTCATCTAATCTCAATTCTCACAACGATGGGCGCGAACAACGACGCCTTGGTTCTAGACTTCTTCTCGGGCTCTGGCTCAACCGCCCACGCCGTCATGGCCCTCAATGCCCAAGACGGGGGCAACCGCAAACACATCTCTGTTCAACTCGATGAACCCACGGGTGAAAAGTCAGAGGCGCGCAAGGCGGGCTATGACACCATCTTTGACATCACCCGCGAACGGATCAAACGCGCAGCGGCCAAAATCAAAGAGGATCACCCAGACGCCACGTGTGACTTTGGCTTTAAGGAGTTCAAAACCATCCCCGCCAATGAGGACCAGTTTAGGGGCTATCTCGATGATGCCGCAACGTTAGAGGATTATGTGCCTTTCAACGGCATGGCGCTAGATGATGACGCCATCGCGGCCCTACTGACAACATGGAAAGCATATGACGGCCTACCCCTACATCAAGATCTGATCCCCGTCGATCTGGACGGCTATACCGCCTATCAGGGCGGCGATAAGCTCTATTTTGTGGACCGTAGTTTGAACATCAAACACATCGCAGCCCTACTGGCCCGCATTGACGATGACCCCACCTTCACCCCGCGCAAGATTGTCGTGTTCCACTACAGGTTCAACGACAAACAATTGCGCGAGTTCTCAGAGGCCGTGAATGCCCCCAACCGTAAGCACCTGCAGCTCGACTTCATCCAGCGGTTTTAATCATGGGATTTGTATTTGAAAAAGACCTGCCCCACCAAACCCGCGCCGTACAGGGCGTCCTAAGCGCGTTTGATGGGGTTGGTATTGCACCGGCCCAGCGCGGCTCACAGAACCCCGTTCTGGGTCTGCAAGGGCAAGAAGCGCTATTGCGTAGCAATCTGGAGGGTCTTCGCAAGGAACGCGGCTTTAGCCAAGCCTACACCATCGACACAAGCGAACAGGTTTTCGATATCTCGATGGAAACGGGCACAGGCAAAACTTATGCCTACACCAAAACCATGTTCGAACTGAACAGGCAGAGAGGAATTGCCAAGTTCATCGTGGCCGTCCCCCGCGTGGCGATCAAAGCAGGCACGGTTGGCTTTTTGAAGTCCGACGCTGTGCGTGAACATTTTCGCGATGAGTTTGGTCGGGATATCAAGGTCTATGAGGTTCAAAGCCAAAAGGGCAGCAAAGCCAAGAAAGACCACATGCCCCAGGCGATTGCCGATTTTTGTCGCGCAGACATCGCGATGAACACAAAGGCTATCCATGTGATGGTAATCAATGCGGGAATGATCACATCCAAGACGATGAGCAAGATGTTTGACGTGGCTCTCTGGGATGAATTTAACCAGCCCTTTGCGGGTATCGCGCACACCAACCCTGTTCTGATCGTGGACGAGCCGCATATGTTTCGCCGTGGGAACAAAACCTACAAAGAGATGATGCGCTTCAAGCCGCAGTTCACCTTACGATATGGCGCAACCTTTGACGGCGACTTGATTAATATGGCCAATGAGCTGACCGCTGTTGAAGCCTTCAATGACGATTTGGTCAAAGGCATTGTGGCCCATGTTGAACGGTTTGATGAAGGTAACGACGTCACGCTTAAACTGACAGATTTGACAGGCGATGAAGCCAAGTTTGAACTGGACGATGCTGGCCGTAAAACAAAGCACGCGCTGGGCAAAGGGCAGAGTTTTGAAACCATTCATGCTGAAATGTACGGCTTAACTGTTGCTGCAATGAACAAGTCCAAATTGGTCCTTTCGAACGGGCTGGAGCTGTCGAAGGGGTCAAAGATCAACCCGTTCAGCTATGCTGAAAGCCTAAGTGACAAGATGATGCAAAATGCTATCCAAGTGCATTTTAAAAACGAACGCGATCTGTTCTTGGCCAGTCCACGGATCAAGCCGCTTACGCTGTTCTTCATTGATAATATCGACAGCTATCGCGACAAAGATGGTGCCATGCGTTTGCACTTTGAAGCGATGGTGAAGGCGCATATTGAGGCTTTGCTAGTCGTTGAAACGGATATTGCCTATGTTGCCCACCTAGAGACTGCATTGGCAGATATTGCGGCGCTGCATGGTGGATATTTCTCAAAGGACAACTCCGACAAAGACGAAGCGATTGAAAAAGAGACGCTGGAAATTTTGCACGAAAAAGAGCGTTTGCTGGATTTTGCCAACCCACGACGTTTCATCTTTTCCAAGTGGACACTGCGCGAAGGCTGGGACAATCCCAATGTTTTCACAATCTGTAAGCTAAGGTCCAGTGGGTCTGAAACGTCCAAGCTACAAGAAGTAGGCCGTGGTCTCCGTTTACCAGTCAATGAGTATATGACGCGGGATAAGAGCAAGACTTACTATCTCAACTACTTTGTTGATTTCACAGAAAGCGATTTTGTCGAACGCTTGGTTTCTGAAATCAACAGCAAGTCGAGCGAAGTGTTTGATATGAACAAGCTTGATGTTGCTTTGAAAGAACGATTGCTGAAGCAATACCCCCAGTTCAACAACGATGAGGATGAACTTTTAGAGGCGCTTGTCGGTGCGGGTATTATCTCTATCTCGCAAAAGTTCAAAGATGGTGGATATGACACGCTAAGGGCTGACTATGCTGATGCCTTTGACGCTGGGCTGAAAAAGGGCAAGGTAACGAAGGGCGGCGATAAACCCAAAACCACGATCCGCGCTGGGCAATATGCAGAGCTGAAAGAATTATGGGAAAAACTCAACCGTAAGGTGGTTCTGGAGTATCAATTCGACAGCCCAGAAAAGTTGTCTGAATTGTTCCTAGAGTATCTGAAGGCCCATGTCGGGGACTATGTGCTTACAGGCGCGAAAACAGAAATCATCACTATCAAGAAGTTGGGGCAACAGGTCGGAACGCAGAGTTCGGTATCTGAAACCCAATTCACTTCGTTAAGCTTGATGAGCTACAAAGCGTTTCTTGAGGCGTTGTCTGAAAAGGTTACCTTGAGCATTGCGGGCTTACACAAAGCTTTTTCGGCTGTCCAAGCGGATTTTGATATCAATGCCTACTTGAGCCAAACAACTATTCGGAAAATGCACAAAGGTTTCAACGATTATTTGCTGCAGAAAGTCTTCAGTGAATTCAAAGTGGGCTATCGCGAAACAAGCAACAAGGTACACCCAACCGCACTGACGGTTTCAGACGGCCAGCCAAAGGCTGAAATTGAAAGCGGCAATGTCGGCGTTTTACATGATGCAGGTGATACGCCTAAGAGCTACCTATTCGAAGATGCCTACTACGATGGCCAATTAGAGTTGGAAAACATTCGCACCGACATTCTAGAAGTCATTGTTTACTCTAAGATTCCCAAAAATTCAATCCGCATACCCTTGATCGGAGGAGGCTCATACTCGCCTGACTTTGCCTACGTTCTGAAATCTACAGATGGTCGGTCCCAGTTAGGGCTTGTTGTTGAGACAAAGGGAAAGACTGCAATTGATTTGGCGGAGCTTGAGGCCCAAAAAATTAGACACGCGGAGTCATATTTTGGGCTGAAAACTAGCGGAATTGATGTGCGGTTTGAAACCCAACTCTCTGGAATGAGCATTCAAGATATCGTCAAAGACGCCCTCTTACCAACCGAGTAACAGGCAGATAGCAAAACGCGAAATCGGTAGTGAGTGGGTATTTTTCTCAATCAAGACTTGTATCACGCGTCCGTGAACACCACATATAGCCTATACAGCAATTATGGGCACAAAATATGGCTTCATTCAGCGGCTTTATCCGTAAATCTCCCGACGCACGTTTGGTGTCGTTTCTAAACGCAAAAGGGGTAAATGCCCCCGATGACTTTAATTGGCAAAGTGAAGGGCGCGGAACTGCGCTTGTGAATGACATTAACGGCCTCATTGCCGAGTTGGCCGAGACTGCCCAAGATCGCGTCAAAGCGGAACTGGACCACCTTGCCAGCTTGGCCACCCCGCAGACCATGACCGCAGCGGAACAGATATGCAGCGCCCAGCGCATTGATCTCGAGGGATTGCAGGGCATTCAAGACGTGTTGCTCATGCTGGCCACAGACCATCCCAAGATACTTGAACGCGTGGCCGTACAGGCGTCCCTGATGCAGCGCACGGGTGGCAAGAACTGGTCCGCCTTTCAATTCGAGGACGACGGAAAACCTTGGGCGCTGGGCGATGACATAGCCCGTGCAGGCTTTGTCGCTGATGCAATCGCTATTCTTGAATTGCCAGAACACCGCAAACGCGAAGCAGATTGGTACACTTCAATCCGCGTCCACCCTATCACAGGGGAAGAAACAGAAATTCTACAGGCGACTATCTATGTTGAGGCCAGTGCGGAAAGTGAATTGACGTTTGGGCCATCGGAAGGGTTGGAGCGGCAAATCGTCCAAAGGGTTGTGGAAGTCGGGATCGCCTGCAATGCCAAAGAGCGGATTGTGGAAATCTGCGCGCGTGGCGGCAAGAAAATGCGCGATGAATACGCGTCATCGTTTTCAAAGCACTTTGCGCCTCAATCAGCCCCACCCGTTGAGACGCCACGGCGGGATGTGCTATTAGCCAACCTGCGCTCACATCCTAGCTTTCCCACAGAACCTGCGGACCGTGTTGCAAATGTCGAAGTTTCGTCCCTTGAATTTTATTCTGTTGGCGGCGGCTTTGCGCGGTTTGAACATCGCGGGGATGACGAAACCATTTACCAATTCCTTGAGCGCCAGTTTGGTGGGAAATCCCCCATTCACGCAACGGGCTGGACGATCATTGGGGCAACACTTCGGATCATGCAGACGCCCGACGACGGTAAGCGGGCCAAGACTTTGACAGTGACATTGCGCAGCCCTAACACCACCACCATTCCAAACAAAACCGAAGCAGAGCGCCAGTTTGTCATGGCACTCTTGGATCGATGGAAACTGATCGCACCGCCGCCAGAACCGTTTGATGTGACCGAGGCGGTATAATTGAATGCTGTAGATCTTTTTGCCACGCTGCTGGCCCAGCGCGGGCGCGTTCGAAGCGTCGAGTATTCATCTTTCCCAGCCTATGACGACCTGATCAAATCAGGGCTGATCGAAGAAACTGGCGTTGTATCATCCGTGATTTGTGATGAATGCGAATACCCCCACGATGCAAAGATTTCATATGAGGGTTCGCAATATGGGTATTATTGCCCTGATCTTGGCTTCATATCAAAACCCCGCGCCGAGCTTATCGCGATACAACCGAACCTAGGCGCTTTCGCTGCGCAGATTGCAGATGCCCTAGCTTGCAAGAGGCGCAAATCATTGCCCGTAGACAAGGACACATGGCGAATTGGGGCCATTGATAGCCCTATAGGTGACGTCGTGCTGTACCTGCATCCCACCCTGCAGGACGCGCAGGATATAAGGGAATTGCAAGCAGCCTTAGCAGGTGAAATGAAATCACCCTCTGGCGTGGTTCTAACCTCAAACGGCACATTATCGGTGCGTCCCTATGCAACGGCACAACTGCACGACGTCCTCAGCTTTGACCCTATAGCCGGAAAACTCGTCATAGTCGCTGACCTTCGCGCTATCGCGGGGGTTCCTGAACAACGCACTGGTGGGCGGCCCAATGATTACAGAAAGCCGCTAAGTGATTTAATCGCACTTCGGGCCAGCCAAGGCCGCACGTTGCAGGGACGAAATACCGAAGCCAAGGCGCTTCAAGCTGAGTTCCAAATCCAATTTCCAGACATAAAATGCCCATCGTTATCGACAGTTAAGAGATACGTGTCCGAAGTCGAAAGTGGATCATAACTGGATCATAACTCACGATCTGTTTTGATCCACCTTACGTCCGCCAAAGTTCACCCATCGTCAAATGATGGAGTATGAACGATGACAACTTCGAAACAAAACAACCAACCCACAACCCCTATTGCCGTATCACCTGATGAAGCTGCACGCCTTGCAGGCATCGGACGGACAAGCCTCTACGCCGCCTTGGCCAAAGGTGATCTGAAAAGCATTAAGATTGGCACGCGCCGCCTGATCAAGATTGAGGCCATCCACGAATGGCTTGCGTCATACCAAACGGGTGCGGAGTAGGTCGCCGTGCCAAAGCAAGCCCGCCTGAGTGGTATCAAGTCTTATCATTGCTACACAAAAGCGGAGGCGGCGACACTTGTCGGCGTTTCCACCCGCACCATTGGGAACTGGACACGGGATGGGTTGCCCCTGTTGGACGCGTCATACCCGCCCCTCATTCGCGGCGATGACCTGCGCAGTCACATCACCGCCCAGCGCGAAGGCCGCAAGGTTAAAACTGATCTATGTGAGTTTTATTGCCTGCGTTGCAGAAAGGGCCGTCGCCCTGCAGGCGAGATGGCGGATTGCAAAATTGAAGGCAACAAAGCCATGCTCACCGCCCTGTGTGACGTCTGTGAAGGCATCGTGTGCAAGCCAATATCCTTGGCCCGCCTTCAAGAAGTCCGTTCCAAACTGGACCTCACAATAAAGCGGGCGGAAGCGACATTATAATGGTGGACATAAGCCCCCCTGTACTTCCCATTCCACCACTGCCCTGCGTTGCCTTCAAAAGTCACCCGCTACGCACTGTTTTGAACCTTCTATTGAGCATACCGACCCTATTGCGGGTAATGCCGGAATGGCGGGTGTTCTCTGATTACCAAAAACTCGGAATTGTACTGCCAGATACCATGCTGGTCCGCCAAAACTCCCCGTCCCAAAATTGCCCCCAAGCTTAGGAGCCTACCATGACCAAACGCCCCAACGAGAAGAACGAACGCCTGAAACGCCGCTTTCTGGAATATCGCAAGTTTGCCCGCCAGCTTTCGGACAAGACGCTGGATCGTGAAATCGCAGCCCTTGAACGGTTTGACGTCTGGAACGGGCGAAAGGACTTCGCCCGCTTTCATATTGAGCAGGCGATGGGGTTCCGCACCCACTTGGAACAAAGCAAGACGAATACTGGAAAGCCTTTGGGCAAATCGACAATGCGGTCTGTATTGGCGACCTTGCGGGAATTTATCTTGTGGCTTTCTCAGCAAGACGGGTTTCGCAGTCGTATCAAAGCAGCGGACGCAGATTATTTCAATCTATCGCGTCGGGATGAAGCAGAGGCCCGCGCGTCCCCGCCACGTCCTGCACCCAGCATAAACCAAGCCAAGCGCGCCCTTGACCTTATGCCCAGCGCCACACCACAACAAAAACGCGACAAGGCTGTCTTTGCCCTTCTTTGCCTAACAGGCGTTCGTGTCGCGGCTTTGGTATCGCTCAAGATCAAACACATTGATTTGCAGGAACAGTCCGTCACCCAAAACCCGCGCGAAGTGGCAACCAAGTTTGGCAAGGTCATCGACACTTTCTTTGCAAAAGGATTTGATGACGCAGAAACCGCCCTTACGGAATGGATGACCTATTGCGATGAGGTAGCCTTGTACGGTCCCGATGATCCTTTGTTCCCAGCAACCGCGATAACTGCAAAGTCAAATTCAGGTTTCGCAGCAAACGGATTTACGCGCGAACATTGGAAAACTACCGAACCCGTGCGTAAAATCGTTCGCATAGCGTATGAGGCTGTAGGCGTTCCCAACTATGGCCCACACGCCTTTCGTCACATGCTGGCCCGCCATGCGGCCAAACATTGCACATCTGTAGCAGAATTGGTCGCCACGTCTCAGAACCTTGGGCACACGGATGTATTGACCACTTTGCGCAGTTACGGCCAAATTAGTCGGGATGAACAACGCAAGCTGATTACCGGAAATACGTCTGATTTAGATTGAAACGGCACAATCTGAGCGGAAGCGCGATGTGGGAACAAATGTGGGAACGATTTGCGTGATTGCTGGTATTTTTCATAAAAATCAATATGATATCAAGGCGCGGTGGCGGAGACGAAGGGATTCGAACCCTCGAGACCCTTCCGGGCCTACTCCCTTAGCAGGGGAGCGCCTTCGACCACTCGGCCACGTCTCCGCTGACCCGTCTAACGATGTGGTTTCAGGAGGGCAAGACCAGAAACGCAGAGATTGTGACCTCTTGCGCCGTCGCCATACACCGCGTGCGCAGGCCCTACTTCTTGATGCGTTTGATCTGGAATGCGGGCAGTGCGTTGACGGCTGTGCGCATGGTCGTTTCGATCATCGCGGCCTCGTCGGGCGACAGAGTACGCGGTTTGGTCAGGGTCAGGTTCATCGTAATCACCTGTTTCTGCCGTTTGGTCGCGGGGGTGCTGGCCAGCACATCCAGACGCCCGCCCCGACCCGTCGGGGTGGTGAATTGCTGGGACAGCCCCTCAAGGCCGTAGCTGTTGGAATAGCTGAACTCGGGCGCCATCTGCAGGCCTTGCGCCGCTGCCGCACGCCGGAAGATCGCCAGCAACTCGCGTCCCCCGATGCGGGGTGAGGCAACATCGCGTTCCACCATCTGCACGCTGGAACGCGCGCGGCTGCCGACAAAATCCGCGGCCTGTGCGACACCTGCCAGCAGGGCAAACCCCGCCAGCAGTGCGCCGAATGCGCCAGATCGCAGTGCGCGCTTCACGTGTTGAACAGGAAGTGCAGAACGTCGCCGTCCTTAACCGTGTAACCTTTGCCCTCGGCGCGCATCTTGCCCGCCTCTTTCGCGGGGCCTTCGCCGCCCAGCGTGACAAAGTCGTCATAGGCGATGGTTTCGGCGCGGATGAACCCTTTTTCGAAGTCACCGTGGATCACGCCCGCAGCCTTGGGGGCCGACGTGCCAGCGGGAATCGTCCAAGCGCGCGCCTCTTTGGGGCCGACGGTGAAATAGGTCTCAAGGTGCAGCAGCTCATAGCCCGCGCGGATCAGGCGATCCAGACCCGCTTCGGCCAGACCCATTTCCTCAAGGAACATCTGCGCCTCGTCAGCCTCCAACTGGCTGATTTCTTCCTCGATCTGGGCCGAGATAATGACATGGGCGTTGCCTTGCGCTGCGGCCATTTCACCGACAGCCGCCGAATGCGCGTTGCCGTCGGAGGCTTCGGATTCGCCCACGTTGCAGACATACAGCACCGGCTTGGTGGTCAGCAGTTGCAGCATGTTCCACGCCTTGCGGTCGTCGTCGTCCACCTCGACCAAGCGGGCGGGACGGCCATCTTCCAACGCAGCCAGTGCAGCGCGCATCAGGCGTTCTTGCTGCACGGCCTCTTTGTCGCCACCGCGCACCTTGCGCACGATGTTTTGCAGGCGCTTTTCGATGCTTTCGATATCGGCTAGCATCAATTCAGTTTCGATGGTCTCGGCATCGGCCACGGGATCAACGCGCCCTTCCACATGGGTCACGTCGCCGTCTTCGAAACAGCGCAGCACATGGGCAATCGCGTCCACCTCGCGGATGTTGGCAAGGAACTGGTTGCCCAGCCCTTCGCCCTTGGACGCACCTTTGACGAGGCCCGCAATATCCACAAATGTCATGCGTGTGGGGATGATGGATTTGGACGCGGCAATCTCGGCCAGCTTGTCCAGACGCGCATCGGGCACCGCCACCTCGCCCACATTGGGCTCGATGGTGCAGAACGGAAAGTTCGCCGCCTGCGCCGCAGCGGTTTTAGTCAATGCGTTGAACAGGGTCGATTTGCCCACATTGGGCAGCCCCACGATTCCCATCTTAAAGCCCATGACAGTCCCCTTTTTGCGACGTTTGGCCGCTTCTAGCAGGACCGCGCACAGGCGCAAGCCTGCGGGCGTTGATCCGCGCGGCTCTTGCGTTCGCGCGCCGCTTGGGGCAGGTCAAGGCCAACCAGCCGGAGATTGACATGACCACCCGCATCGACACCAAATTCGCAGAGTTGGCCGCCCAGGGGCGCAAGGCCTTTGTCGCCTATGTGATGGCGGGCGACCCCGACTATGACCGGTCGCTTGAAATCGTGCGTGGCATGCCCGCCGCAGGCGTGGACATCATCGAACTGGGTCTGCCCTTTACCGACCCGATGGCCGATGGCCCGACGATCCAGCTGGCTGGCCAGCGCGCACTTGAGGCGGGGATGACCCTGCAACGCACACTCGACATGGTGCGCGATTTCCGCGCGCGGGATGACAAGACGCCGATTGTGCTGATGGGCTATTACAACCCGATCTATTCGCGTGGCGTGGACAAATTTCTGGTCGACGCGAAAGAGGCCGGTATCGACGGGCTGATCGTTGTGGACCTGCCCCCAGAAGAAGACAGCGAACTCTGCATTCCGGCACAGGCGGCGGGGCTGAACTTCATCCGCCTCGCAACGCCCACCACGGATGACAAACGCCTGCCCCGCGTGCTGCAAAACACATCCGGCTTTGTCTATTATGTGTCGATCACCGGTATCACCGGCGCGGCCGAGGCCGAAGCGACCGATGTCGGCCCCGAAGTGGCGCGCATCAAATCCGCAACGGACCTGCCCGTCATTGTTGGCTTTGGCATCAACACGCCAGAAAAATCCCGCGCCATCGCGTCGGTCGCGGACGGCGCTGTGGTCGGATCGGCCATCGTCAGCCGTATCGCGGCAGGCGACAGCGCGGCGGACGTGCTGGCGTTCGTGAAATCCCTGTCGGACGGCGCGCACAGCGCCTGATCAGGCGTCCTGCGCCGCCGTCACAATTGCGATAGCCGCCGCCACGGCGGCATCAATCCCCATCTCGGATGTGTCCAGCACATGCGCGCCCTCTGCGGGTTTCAGCGGCGCAGTACTGCGTTCGCTGTCACGCGCATCGCGGGCCTTAACATCGGCTAGAACGTCCTCGTAAACGGGGCCGTGGCCACGCTCAGTCAGTTCGTCAAAGCGGCGCTTGGCGCGCACTTCGGGCGTGGCGGTGACAAACATCTTCACCTCGGCCTGCGGGCAAATCACCGTGCAGATGTCGCGCCCGTCCAGAACCGCGCCCCCTGCCCTGCGGGCAAACGCGCGCTGGAAATCCAGCAATGCGGCCCGCACTTCGGGGATCACGGCAACTTTGCTGGCCGCCTGTGCCACCGCCGCCGTGCGCAACGCATCGTCCTCCAGCGCTTGGGCCTGCAAATTGCGCGCGGCCTCGATCGGGTCAGCCCCTGTCAGAACCTGCGCACCCACCGCCCGATACAGCAATCCGGTATCCAGATGTGCCAGACCGAACTGCGCCGCGACGGCGCGGCTGATCGTGCCCTTGCCTGCGGCGGCGGGGCCATCAATGGCGACGGTGAACGGTTCGGTACGGGTCTTCATGCGTCGCGGCTTACCTTTGCGCCCAGTTCCGCCATCAAAGGCTCGAAAATCGGGAAGGACGTGGCAATCGGCCCGCCATCATCTACGGACATGGGCGCGTTGGTCGCCATGCCCATCACCAGAAACGCCATGGCGATGCGGTGGTCCAGATGGCTGGCGCAGGTCGCCCCGCCCGGCACGTTGCCGTGGCCAAGGCCGGTCACGGTCCACCAGTCCGGCCCGTCCTCGACCGTCACGCCAGCGGCGCGCAGGCCGCTTGCCATCGCCTCGATCCGGTCGCTTTCCTTGACGCGCAGTTCCTTCACACCCGCCATGTGGGTCTTGCCCGTGGCAAAGGACGCCACCACCGACAGTACGGGATATTCGTCGATCATGCTCGCCGCGCGCTCGGTCGGCACCTCGATCCCCTTGAGGTTGGGGGAGAAGCGCGCGCGCAGATCGGCCACAGGCTCGCCGCCCTCGGTGCGCTCGTTTTCATAGGTCAGGTCCGCGCCCATCTCGCGCAGCGTGGTGAACAGGCCCGCCCGCGTCGGGTTCAACCCGATGGTCGGTACCAACACGTCCGAGCCCGGCACGATCAGCGCCGCACAGACCGGAAACGCCGCCGAGGACGGATCGCGCGGCACGTCGATATGCTGCGGCTTCAACTCGGGCTGACCGGTCAGGGTGATGACACGGCCTTCGTCGGTGATTTCGGTGGTGATGGTCGCACCGAACCCCGCCAGCATCCGCTCTGTGTGATCGCGGGTGGCTTCGGCCTCGGTTACAACCGTCTGGCCCGGCGCGTTCAACCCCGCCAGCAACACGGCGGATTTCACCTGTGCCGATGGCACCGGCACGGTGTAGCGCGCAGGCACCGGATCGGCAGCGCCCACCAGCGTCATGGGCAGGCGTCCGCCCTCGCGCCCAACCGACTTGCACCCGAACAGCGCCAGCGGATCGGTCACACGCGCCATCGGGCGCTTGTTCAGGCTCGCATCGCCCGTAAACGTGGCCGAGATCGGAGAGGTCGCCATCGCCCCCATGATCAACCGCACACCGGTGCCCGAGTTGCCGCAGTCGATCACCTGATCCGGCTCGGCAAAGCCGCCAACGCCAACACCGTGGACCGACCATTTGCCGCCCCCGTGGTTCGTCACCTCTGCGCCAAAGGCACGCATCGCCTTGGCCGTGTCCAGCACGTCCTGCCCTTCCAGAAGGCCGTTGATCGTGGTTTCGCCCACGGCCATCGCGCCAAGGATCAGCGCACGGTGCGAAATGGATTTATCACCGGGCACATTTGCCGTCCCGTTCAGGGGGCCGCATTTGGCAGAGGTCATCGGGATCGGAGCGCCGTGGCTGGACATGTGAAACTCGCTTCTTGAATGGTCCGCGCACACCTACCGCCTCCCCCGCCAAGCGTCCAGAGCCGAGGCGCAAGTAGCACGCCGCCGCGTCTATGGCGGCGGTCAGTCAGGTTCAGGAAATTGGTGGGTGGGGTGTCAGCCCTGACGGCGGAAGGTCAGGTAATGCGGCACACGCCCCTCGCGCAGCGCCTTTTGCTCGTAACGGGTGCTGATCCAGTCATCCCACGCCACGCGCCAGTCCTCCGGCCCCTCGGCCAGCCATTCAAATCCGGCCTTCGGCACTTCCTCAAGCGTTTGGCGCACATAGTCGGGAATGTCCGTCGCCACGCGCAGGATCGCACCGGGCTTCATCACCCGCGCCAGCGGCTCCAGATGTTCGGGCGTGACAAAACGTCGGCGATGATGGCGCGCCTTGGGCCACGGATCGGGATAGAGCAGAAAGGCCCGCGAAATGCTCTGCTCAGGCAGCACATCCATCAGATCGCGCGCATCACCGGGGTGCACGGCAAGGTTCTCGACTCCCGCACGGCGGATCTTGCCCAGCAACATGGCGACGCCGTTGATATACGGCTCTGCCCCGATGATCCCCACGTCCGGGTTCTGCGCGGCCTGATGTACCAGATGCTCGCCACCGCCAAACCCGACTTCCAGCCACACAGGCCGTTCCCCGAACAGGGCGCTCAGGTCCAACGGCGCGCGCTCGGGATTGTCCTCCCATGACACAGGGCCGGGCGACAAGGCGTCCAGATCTTCGGCGATGTAACGTTTCTGGCTGTCCTTAAGGGTCTTGCCCTTGAGACGGCCATAGAAATTGCGATGGGGTCTGTCTGTCATGGCGCGGCATGTAACGCGCACAGCGCCCCCGCGCAATGGCACGTGGGGACACGGGCGCGCAGAACGATTGACGGGTTATCGCCGGATTGGTAATGAAAATTGACCAATATGCGAGGTTTCTCCGTGCCCACCATCACCAACATCGAAGACCTTAAGCGGCTCTACAAACGGCGCGTGCCGCAGATGTTCTACGACTACTGCGAATCGGGCAGCTGGACCGAGCAGACCTTCCGCGACAACTGTTCCGACTTCGACCAGATCCGCCTGCGCCAGCGCGTGGCTGTGGACATGACCGGCCGCAGTACCAAAAGCCAGATGATCGGACAGGACGTGGCCATGCCCGTCGCCCTCGCCCCCGTGGGCCTGACGGGGATGCAGCACGCCGATGGCGAGATGAAAGCCGCCCGCGCCGCTGAAAAGTTCGGCGTGCCCTTCACCCTGTCGACCATGTCCATCAACTCGATCGAAGACGTGGCAGGGTACACAAACGCCCCCTTCTGGTTCCAGCTTTACACCATGAAGGACGAGGATTTCGTGAACCGCCTGATCCAGCGGGCCAAGGACGCAAAATGCTCGGCCCTCGTGATCACGCTTGATTTGCAAATCCTCGGCCAGCGCCACAAGGACGTGAAAAACGGCCTCTCCGCCCCGCCCAAGCTGACGCCCAAGACGCTTGCCAATCTGGCCACGAAATGGGGCTGGGGCATCGACATGCTGTCGGCCAAACGGCGGCACTTCGGTAATATCGTGGGCCACGTGCACGGCGTGTCCGACATGTCCCAACTGGGCGCATGGACGGCCGAACAATTCGACCCCTCCCTCGACTGGGGCAAGATCGCCAAGCTCAAGGAACAATGGGGCGGCAAGGTCATCCTCAAAGGCATCCTCGACGCCGAAGACGCCAAAATGGCCCTTAAGGTCGGCGCGGATGCGATCATCGTGTCCAACCACGGCGGGCGGCAACTGGATGGCGCCATCAGCTCCATCCGCGCCCTGCCGTCGATTTTGGACGCCGTGGGCGACCAGATCGAAGTCCACCTCGACGGCGGCATCCGCTCCGGTCAGGACGTGTTGAAAGCCGTCGCCATGGGGGCCAAAGGCACCTATATCGGCCGCGCCTTCATCTACGGCCTTGGCGCTATGGGCGAAAAAGGTGTCACGTCCGCACTAGAGGTCATCCAGAAAGAACTCGACACCACCATGGCCCTGTGCGGCGAAACCCAAGTCTCGAACCTCGGGCGCCACAACCTGCTCATCCCGCAAGATTTCGAAGGGCGCTGGCAAGACTGAAGGCAGCGCCAGCGGCAAAAGTCAGGATCGTACATATTTGAAGAACAATGATGGTCAGGACAGACCCCACCCCATCATTGTTCCAAAAATATGCATATCCCGCCTTTGGATCAGCGCCGCGCTGACAGCATCCGCGACCACGCCGGCAACAGGATGGCCGCCACGGCGAACATCACTGTGGCGATGACAAAGAAGGCGGCGCGCAAGCCAAAGCTTTCGGCCACAAACCCCATGACCACAGGCCCGAGGAAAAAGGCGGCATAGCCCAGTGCCGCTGCCTGCGAGATCGCGGCAAGGCGGTGGCGCGGGGCGACGGCTTGGCCGACAAGGCCCAGCGCAAGCGGGCCGACCACCGACACACCCAGCCCGCCGAGGAAGAAGCCCGCATAGGCCAGCCCGAGCGACGGGGCCGCGCCCGCGAGCGCCAGACCGGTGCCCGCCACGCAAGAGGCCAGCACCATTACACGCATTGGCGGCCAGCCAGCGCCGAACACATGCGCGCCCAGCCGCCCGATGGCCATGCCTGTGCCAAGCAATGCGGGACCAAGCGCGCCTTGCGCGGGCCCACCGCCCAGCGTGCGTTCCAGATGCAGGGCGGACCAGCCTTCGGAGGCGGCCTCGCCCAGAAACGCCGCCAACACGACCAGCCCGCCGACCCAGACAAGGCCAAAAGACATGGATTGCGGCTGTTCAGAGAGTTCCTGCGCCGCTCTGCGGTCCGGCAGGCGCATCCACACCATCAGGACTGCGACCAGCAGGCCCATGCCCGCAAACACCGCCAGCGGGCCAAAGCCCGCCTCGCGCGCGGCCCCCACCGCGATGGCGGCGATTGCATAGGCGACCGAGAACAACCCGTGGTTCAGGTTCATCAGGCTGCGGCCTGTCTCGGATTCGGCCTCGCTTACTTCGGCATTGGCAAGCACATCCGCCACGCCCGACCCACCCGCCGCAACCACAAGGCCAAGGCCCACCATCGCCGGACTGTCCGCCGCGCCCGTCACAAGGAAGCCGACGACCATCGCCAGCACCCCCACGGCAATCGACCACGCCCCCACCAGACGGTAGACAAGCGGCGCCAGCCACATCGCCATCAGCGCCCCCGTCGAACCCACAAGGATCAACGTCCCCCATAGCCCGTCACCGACGCCCACCTGCGCCTTGATCACCGGCATCTGGGCCGAAAAACTGGCCCAGCCGATACCGATCACGGCAAAGGCAGCCAAGGCGCGGCGCGAGGCCACAAGATCATTCAAAAGTCGCATGGCAACGGGCTGTCACGATCCCCCTGCCCCGTCCAGCGCAAAGGCGCACGGATTTGCACTTTTCAAAACGGACAAACCGGTGTACGTCGCGCACTTCACGCGGGGTGACAGCCTTGGAGGCATCCCGCCCTAAACATATGGAGAATTATCATGGCTGGAGAGATTCCTGATCTCGAAGCTCTGGAACGGACGGGGACAGGCAAGGGCGCCGCTCGTCAGGCACGCCGCGACGGCATGGTTCCGGGGATTGTATTTGGTGGCGACACAGATCCGCTGCCGATCAATCTGCCTTTCAACAAGCTGCTGAAAATGCTGCGCGCTGGGCGTTTCCGCTC
The DNA here is from genome assembly GCF_059882455.1 of Tateyamaria sp. 7Alg 36. NCBI lineage: Bacteria > Pseudomonadati > Pseudomonadota > Alphaproteobacteria > Rhodobacterales > Roseobacteraceae > Tateyamaria > Tateyamaria sp. 7Alg 36. The sequence goes on from NZ_CM187613.1 coordinate 1,391,651, forward strand.
GACGCTGTTCAACCTGAAGGTTGAAGGCCACGACGACGTCCGCGTCATCTGCCGCGACGTTCAGCGCCACGTTGTAAAAGACCTGCCGACCCACGTTGATTTCATGCGCCTCAAGCGTACCACAAAGATCAACCTGTTCATCGGTGTGGAAGTGACTGGCGAAGAAGTCTCGCCCGGCCTGAAAAAAGGTGGCGTTCTGACCCTGATTCGCCCCGAAGTCGAACTGGTTGTGACCGCGGGCGATATCCCTGATCACATCACCATCGACGTGTCGGAATGTGAAATCGGCGACGCGATCACCATTTCTTCGGTCAAACTGCCCGAAGGCGCCAAGCCCACAATCGACCGTGACTTCGTGATCGCGAACATCTCGGCGCCGTCGGGTCTGCGCGCTGCGGATGACGACAACGACGATCAGGATGCGGACGAAGTACCCGCAACCGAGCAGAACGACGACTAAGTCGCAGCTTTCTGCAAGATGATTTAAGGCCGCTCAGCACTGGGCGGCCTTTTTCGTTCCGGCACGCACCTGTGGCCGGACGCACGGGACGGCTAGGGCCTTAACCCTTTCTTCACAAACCCGACCGCACGCTGCGTTAACCCCGCGAAATCCGCAAAAACGTGCATCTGCGGTGCACAGTTTGTGCACGGGCTGTGTACGGGATGTGCTTCGGCGGCGCGCCTTGTTTTAAAGGGGTTAACGCGGTCCCTCTGACGTTGCGTCCACCGACCCCGCCCCGCCGTTGCGCGTACGGTGCTTGTTCGCCCCTGTGGCGCGCTTTATGTTGCGCCGCAGCAAACCCGCAGGAGGATCCCATGAAACTCATTGTCGGTCTCGGGAACCCCGGGGCGAAATACGCGCGCAACCGTCACAACATCGGCTTCATGGCGCTGGACATGATGGCCGCCGATCACGGGTTCCCCGCATGGAAGTCCAAGCATCAGGGCGTCGTCTCCGAAGGGCGCTTTGGCTCGGACCGCGCTGTGTTGCTCAAGCCCGAAACCTTCATGAACAAGTCCGGCGATAGCGTCGGCGCGGCGATGCGGTTCTACAAACTCACCCCCGAAGATGTCATCGTGCTGCATGACGAAATCGACCTCGCCCCGGGCAAGGTGCGCTGGAAAGTCGGCGGCGGTCACGCGGGCCATAACGGACTGCGTTCGATCCACGCACATATCGGGGCGGACTATGCCCGCGTGCGCATGGGCGTGGGACATCCGGGCCACAAGGACGCCGTGCCCGGCTATGTGCTGCGCGACTTCCCCAAGGCGGACGCGGACTGGCTGGACGATGTGCTGCGCGGCTGTTCGGACGGCGCGCCGCATCTGGCACGTGGCGATGGCCCCAAGTTCATGAACGCCGTTGCCCTGCGCGTCGCCCCGCCCCGTTCCGGTGGCGGTGCCGCCACGCCAAAACCGAAGGCCCCCGCCGCGCCAAAAGTGGTCGAGGAACCGGACACACGCTCGCCACTGCAACGGCTCAAGGATCGCTTCTCGTGACGCTCGAGGCGGCGCTGCGCGATCAGGCGGCGACCTGTACGCGGATGGACTCGCCCTTCATGGGCCGCCTGCTGAACATCTTGGCCGACCACTGGGACAGGGACAGCGCCCTCGGGCGCGCCATGGCCGCCTATACGGGCGACATCGGACCGGCGGGCCATTCCCTGCCGTTGCGCATCGCGGGCGGGCTACATGCGCTGGTGCTCAAGGGGCAGGATACGGCCCTTGCCGCTGTCTTCCCACCACATGACGCCGATGATGCAACGCTTGAACAGGCGGTGCTTAGCGCGCTGAAAACGCACGAAAACGCCCTGATCGACTGGACGACCAGCGCCCCCCAAACCAACGAGGTACGGCGCAGCGCGGCACTAATCGCCATGGCCCATGTGGCTTGGTCGCATTTCAACCGCCCCATCGTCCTGTCAGAGCTTGGCGCAAGCGCCGGTTTGAACCTGATGTGGGACAGGTTTGCCTTGCGCACAGGCGACACGGATCATGGCCCGCAGGACGCGGCGCTGACCCTCAGCCCCGACTGGACCGGCCCAACACCGCCGCCCGCACATCCACAGGTTGTGGACAGGTTAGGCGTGGACCTGAACCCGTTGAATCCAAAGGATCCGGCGGACCTGCTGCGGCTCACTGCTTATCTCTGGGCCGATCAACCCCACAGACTTACCCTCACCCGCGCGGCGGCGTCGGTTTCTGCGGGTAAGGTCGAAAAAGGCGATGCGATCAATTGGTTGGCGCACCGTCTTGAGGCAGTGCCCGAAGGGCATATGCACATCATCCAGCACACCGTCGCATGGCAGTATTTCCCGCCCGACGCGCAGGCCCGTGGCACCGCCCTGATCGAACAGGCAGGCGCACGTGCCACCCCCGAAACACCCCTTGCGTGGATGCAGATGGAAACCGATGGCGACACCACCGGTGCCATCGGCGCGGCGCTGACCCTGCGCCTGTGGCCGGGGGATGTGACCCTACGTCTTGGGCGGGCCGATTTCCATGGACGCTGGATCAATTGGACGGGCTGACATCCGTTCGCTATGCATGAAGAACCGGCAATGGGGGTATGTCATGCGTGTGGTTCTAAAATGGACAATCAGGGTAGGTCTGGCGTTGATAATCGCCGCGCTTCTGGTTGGATTCTGGAAGCGGGAAGAGATCAGCCGCCTGCTGGCTGTGAACACTCTTTTTGACGAAGATCACATTATATCGAATTTCTCCAACATGCAGGCCGCGTTCCTGCACAGAGATATCCCCAGAGGCGACAATCCGGTCAGCCCCCTGCCTGCAGGTCGAGAGATGACCATGCCCGCCGCCTATGACGATTGGGTCAAGGCGCGCACCGTCACATCCACGCTGGTTCTCAAGGACGGCAAGATCGTGCACGAGGCCTATTACCGAGGCACGGGGCCGGGTGATCTGCGGATCAGCTGGTCGGTGGCGAAAAGCTATCTGTCGGCCCTGTTCGGCATTCTGGTGGACGAAGAGGCCATCGACTCCCTTGATGATCCGGTCACGAAATACGCGCCCCAACTGATCGGCGGCGCCTATGACGGGGCCACCGTGCGCAACGTGTTGCAGATGGCCAGCGGCATTACCTTTGACGAGGACTATCTGGATTACGACAGCGATATCAACCGGATGGGCCGCGTTCTGGCCTTGGGAGGCAAGATGGACGACTTTGCCGCGGGGCTGACAGAAACCTTTGCCCCCGCAGGTGAGACATGGAAATACACCTCGATCGACACCCATGTGGTCGGCATGGTGGCACGCGGTGCCACGGGGCAAAGCATCCCCGACCTCATGTCGCAAAAACTGATTGCGCCGCTGGGTCTGGAACGCACGCCACTGTACCTCACCGACGGGGTCGGCGTCGCCTTTGTGCTGGGCGGGCTTAACATCACCACCCGCGACTATGCGCGCTTTGGCCAGATGATCCTGCAAAACGGCGCATGGCAAGGCCGCCAGATCGTTCCCGCCGACTGGGTCGCGGCCTCGACCGTGCCCAGTGCCCCCACCCAAGAGGGCGAGATCGGCTATGGCTATCAGTGGTGGATCCCTGTCGGCGCGACCAGCGGGCAGTTCATGGGGCGCGGAATTTACGGCCAGTACCTCTATATCGACCAAGAGGCGGGCGTGGTGATCGTGTCCACTGCGGCGGATCGCCAGTTCCGCGAGGCGGGCGTGAGTGATAGCAATATCGACATGTTCCGCCAGATCGTCGCAGCCACAAAAGGATAAGCCATGGAACCCGATGACAGCGTCAACGTACTTGGCACCGCCCTGACCCTGTGCGGCGCGGATCCGGTCACCGGATTTTTCCGCGACGGCCACTGCAACACCTGCGCTGCCGATCAGGGCAGCCACACGGTCTGCGCCGTGATGACGGCCGAATTCCTCGCCTTTTCGAAATATGTGGGCAACGACCTGTCCACCCCCCGCCCCGAGTACAACTTTGCAGGTCTGAAGGCGGGCGATCACTGGTGCCTGTGCGCGGCGCGCTTCCTACAGACCCATGACGAGGGCTGCGCGCCCAAGGTGGCATTGACGGCCACGCATATGCGCGCGCTCGACATCGTGCCACTGGACGTATTGCGCCAGCACAGCCTGTAACGGCGCGCTGGCGCAGGTTTTATTCGACGTTGCGCCCTTCGGGGCCGGACATGTCAAAGCCGAGCGCGCGTGCGACGGTAAAGATATCCTTGTCCCCGCGCCCACACATATTCATGCAGATGATGTGATCGGCAGGCAGATCGCCCGCGATTTTCATCACATGAGCCAGCGCGTGGCTGGGCTCCAGCGCAGGAATGATCCCCTCAAGGGTACAGCACAGCTGGAACGCCTCAAGCGCCTCTTTGTCGGTGATCGAGACATATTGCGCGCGCCCGATATCGTGCAGCCACGCATGCTCCGGCCCGATCCCGGGATAGTCGAGCCCCGCAGAGATCGAGAACCCTTCGAGGATCTGTCCGTCATCGTCCTGTAGCAGATAGGTCCGGTTGCCATGCAGCACCCCGGGCCGTCCGCCGGTCAGGGAGGCGCAGTGTTCCATCTTGGCATTCACGCCCTTGCCACCCGCCTCGACGCCGATGATTGCGACATCCTTGTCATCAAGGAAGGGATAGAACAGGCCCATCGCGTTCGACCCGCCACCAATCGCGGCGATCAGCGTATCGGGCACACGGCCCTCGGCCTCTTGCATCTGTTCGCGGACTTCCTTGCCGATGATGCTTTGGAAATCGCGCACCATCGCCGGATAGGGGTGCGGCCCCGCCACCGTGCCGATGCAGTAGAACGTGTCGCGCACGTTGGTCACCCAGTCGCGCAGCGCGTCGTTCATCGCATCCTTCAGCGTACCGCGACCGGACGTGACGGGAATAACCTCGGCCCCCAGCAGGCGCATACGGAACACGTTCGGGGCCTGACGTTCAACGTCATGCGCGCCCATATAAACCACGCATTTCAGCCCGAACTTGGCACAGACAGTGGCCGTGGCCACCCCGTGCTGGCCCGCGCCGGTTTCCGCGATGATCCGCGTTTTGCCCATGCGGCGCGCCAGAATGATCTGGCCCAGCACGTTGTTGATCTTGTGCGCGCCCGTATGGTTCAGTTCGTCCCGCTTGAGATAAATCTTGGCCCCGCCAAGATGCTCGGTCAGGCGCTCGGCATGATACAGCGGGCTTGGACGGCCCACATAGTGCTTCCACAGGAAATCCATCTCGGCCCAGAAACTGTCGTCTGTCTTGGCCTTCTCGTATTCCTCTTCGAGGGACAGGATCAGCGGCATCAGCGTTTCGGATACAAACCGCCCGCCAAAGTCGCCAAAACGTCCCTGTTCGTCGGGGCCGGTCATGAAAGAGTTGAAAAGGTCGTTCGCCATGAGATCCCTCGCGCCATCAGCTTAGGTCGCGTTTATACCTGATGTGCGAGGGGGTAAAGCCAAGCCGCCGCCTGAATGGGGCCGGATCGGTGCGACCCTTTGTGCGCAGGTACGCACCTCGTGTAGATCGGAGCGGGTTTGGTCGCGGAATGCTCTGTGAATTTCCGAACTTACGACGCTTTGGCCGCCGCCACAAAGGCCGCGATCATATCCGCATCCTTCACGCCCGGTGCGCTTTCGACGCCAGAGCTGACATCGACCTGCCGCGCCCCTGTCAGGCGCACCGCTTCGGCCACGTTGTCCGGCGTCAGCCCACCCGCCAGCATCCACGGCACAGGCCAGCGGCGACCCGCGATCAACCGCCAGTCAAAGGACAATCCGTTGCCCCCCGGCAGGTCGGCGTCTTTCGGCGGCTTGGCATCCACCAGTATCTGGTCCGCCACCCGCGCATAGGTGTCCAGCGCGGCCAGATCTTCGGGTCCGGCCACGCCCACGGCTTTCATCACCGGCAGGCCATAGCGGGCCTTGATTTGCGCCACACGTTCGGGGCTTTCCTTGCCGTGCAGTTGCAAGATGTCGAGCGGCACTGTCGCGGTCAGCGCATCAAGCGCTGCATCGTCGGCATTCACGACCAGACCCACCTTGGCGATACCCACAGGCACCTCGAGCGCCAGCGCGCGCGCGGTCTCAAGCGAGACATTGCGCGGCGATTTCTCAAAGAACACCAACCCGACATAGCTCGCCCCCGCCTCAACGCAGGCGGCAACATGTTCGGGGCGGCTGAGGCCGCAAATCTTTACAGAGACAGGGGGCATAGGGGCGGCTTAGCTGGTGCCGTCCAGCAGGGCAAGAACCTCGTCCTCGCCTTGGTGCTTGTCGGCCTTCAGGCGCTTCACTTCACGCTCCAGCCGGCGCACCTCGCGCGCATTGCGGGCGTTTTCGGCACGCACCGAATGTTCGCGCAGGTATTCCCAGATAAACCCGACCAGCAGCCCCACAAGGATACCGCCCATGATCACAAGGAACAGCGGCAACTGGATGCTGGGGGCCACGGCAAATAGGCCCGCAATCTCGGTCGGCAACAGTTGCAAGGTGACCAGACCACGGTTGGCCAACGCCACAGCAATTAGGGCCACCGCAAACAAGGCGATGCAGGCATAGCGGATATAACGCATCAGGCTTTCCCGTTCAGTCGGTCGCGCAACAGCTTGCCGGTCTTGAAGAACGGGACATGCTTTTCCTCGACCTCGACAGTCTCGCCGGTGCGCGGGTTGCGCCCGACACGTGCGTCACGCTTCTTGACCGAAAACGCGCCAAAGCCGCGCAACTCGACACGGTCGCCGCGCGCCATCGCGTTCGTGACCTCGTCGAAAATGGTGTTCACAATCCGCTCAACGTCGCGTTGGTAAAGATGCGGATTTTCGTCGGCGATCTTCAAGATCAGCTCAGACCGGATCATAGCAATTCCCCCCGAAGCGACGCGTCGCCTGCTTGTTTCTTCCGACCCGACTATAGGAAGAATAAATCGTCCCGTGAATAGGAAGCCTTTGGTCTAAGCGGGTTTTTACCGCCTCAAGACCGCTTGGAAGCGCGCCGCGCGCGGGAAATTGGCAGTGATCCCCCGCCGCCATGGCAAACAGGGGGCTTTCACCGGTCGCGCTAACACTGCCGATTCGGAGCGCACAGCAGGGGCGCTGAAATGCGAAAAGGGGCCCGTTTCCGAGCCCCTTCCCTGAATTTCAAGTCGGCGTAAACCGTCTGACTTAGTCTTCGGTCTTCAGAGCCGCGCCAAGGATATCGCCCAAGCTCGCGCCGGAGTCGGAGGAACCATACTGTTCGACGGCCTCTTTCTCTTCTGCGATCTCGCGCGCCTTGATGGACACACCCAGACGACGTGTTTTGCTGTCGATGTTGGTGATGCGCACATCAACCTTGTCACCAACCGAGAAACGCTCGGGGCGCTGTTCGGCACGGTCACGCGACAGGTCGGAGCGGCGGATGAAGGACTTCATGCCTTCGTATTCCACTTCGACACCACCGTCTTCGATGGCTGTCACTTCGACAGTCACGATCGAGCCACGCTTCACGCCGCCAACGGCATCGGCGAACTTGTCGCCGCCAACCGCTTTGATCGAGAGCGAGATACGCTCTTTCTCAACGTCGACTTCGGACACAACCGCTTGGACCATGTCGCCCTTGCGGTAATCCTGAATGGCTTCTTCGCCACGCTGGTCCCAAGACAGGTCGGACAGGTGAACCATGCCGTCGATGTCGCCTGGCAGGCCAACAAACAGACCGAATTCGGTGATGTTTTTGACTTCGCCTTCGACTTCTGTGCCCTCGGGGTGTGTTTCTGCAAACACTTCCCATGGGTTGCGCATGGTCTGTTTCAGGCCAAGGGAAACGCGGCGCTTGGCACCGTCGATTTCCAGAACCATGACTTCGACTTCTTGGCTGGTCGACACGATCTTGCCTGGGTGGACGTTCTTCTTGGTCCACGACATTTCGGAAACGTGCACGAGGCCTTCAACACCTGGCTCCAGCTCAACAAAGGCACCGTAATCGGTGATGTTGGTGACGCGACCGGTGTGCGTGGATTCCAGCGGGTACTTGGCCGCAACCAGATCCCATGGGTCTTCCTGCAACTGCTTCATGCCAAGGCTGATGCGGTGCGTTTCTTTGTTGATCTTGATGACTTGCACCTTGATCGTTTCGCCAATCGTCAGGATTTCCGACGGGTGGTTCACACGACGCCATGCCATGTCGGTGACGTGCAGCAGGCCGTCCACACCGCCAAGGTCCACAAAGGCCCCGTATTCGGTGATGTTCTTGACGACGCCGTCCACGGTCTGGCCTTCGGTCAGGTTGCCGATGACTTCGGCGCGCTGTTCGGCACGCGATTCTTCGAGGATCGCGCGGCGCGACACAACGATGTTGCCACGGCGACGGTCCATTTTCAGAATCTGGAACGGCTGCTTGAGACCCATCAGTGGGCCCGCATCGCGCACGGGGCGCACGTCAACCTGCGAACCGGGCAGGAACGCCACAGCGCCGCCGAGGTCGACAGTGAAGCCACCTTTGACGCGGCCAAAGATCGCGCCTTCGACACGTGCTTCGCCAGCGTATGCAGTTTCCAGACGGTCCCAAGCTTCTTCGCGGCGTGCCATCTCGCGAGAGATAACCGCTTCGCCCTTGGCGTTTTCAGCCGAGCGCAGGAAGACTTCCACTTCGTCGCCAACGGCGATTTCAGGGGCTTCACCTGGGTTTGCGAATTCTTTGAGTTCGACGCGGCCTTCCATCTTGTAGCCTACGTCGATGATGGCCTGACCCGCTTCGATCGCGAGTACTTTGCCTTTAACGACAGACCCTTCTTCGGGTGTGTCCATTTCGAAGCTTTCTTCAAGGAGGGCTTCGAATTCCTCCATCATTTTATCAGCCATGTGGCGTCGTTTTCCTAACTATATCTGTTTTATCGGGCCGTGCGGTTGTCTCCGCCGGTCTGGGATTCGCCCCGCCGAAAGCGGGCTTTATGTGGCCATTCGGGATATAAACCGCAAAACAAAGAGGGCCGGACTGTTCCGACCCTGCTCTTCTCGATGTTCTGCGTGGTGTTTACACCTTAGCGACGTGCGGGCGTATAGCGCTTGTTGGCCATAAGAGCAAGGCCTCTCGGACGCACGGCACCTATCGCAACATGGTAGAACGAAGGTGCCGGATGGCTTCTGGCGGGAACGAGGGGCCAGCCCCTCGCGCTCCCCGAGGTATTTTGAACCCAAAGACAAAGCGCGCCCTTGGCAAGAAACTCACCAAGGGCGTCTTCGGGTACGGCCATCGGCGCCTCCGCCTGTACCGCAGTTCCGAGAAGATCGGATTCTGGTTAATAAACCGTTGCGTCTTTGGGTGAAAAATACCTCGGGGTTTGGGGCAGAGCCCCAAAGACGCAACGTTGGCTTTACAAGGATGCCTTCAGGGTTTCGGCCAAATCGGTCCGCTCCCAGCTAAAGCCGCCATCCGGATCGGGCGCGCGCCCGAAGTGGCCATAGGCCGCCGTGCGCTCATAGACCGGACGATTAAGCGAGAGATGCTCGCGGATGCCGCGTGGTGTCAAATCCATCGCTTTTGCTACGGCGTTCTCAATGGCCGCATTCTCGACCTCGCCGGTGCCGAACGTGTCGCAATAGATCGACAGCGGTCTGGACACACCGATGGCATAGCTCAACTGGATCGTGCATTTGTCGGCCAGTCCTGCCGCCACAACGTTTTTCGCCAGATAGCGCGCGGCATAGGCGGCGGAGCGGTCCACTTTGGTCGGGTCTTTGCCCGAGAACGCACCACCGCCATGGGGCGCGGCACCGCCATAGGTGTCCACTATGATCTTGCGGCCTGTGAGGCCCGCGTCCCCGTCAGGGCCGCCGATCACGAATTTGCCGGTGGGGTTCACGTGCCACTCGGTCGCATCGGTCAGCCAGCCTTCGGGCAGCACTTCGTGGAAGTAGGGGGTGACAATTTCGCGAATATCATTGCTGGTCAGTGACTCGTCGAGGTGTTGTGTCGACAGCACCAGCGAGGACACGCCGACCGGCTTGCCGTCCCGATACACCACTGAAAGCTGCGATTTCGCGTCAGGGCCCAAGACAGGCTCTGTGCCGTTCTTGCGCACTTCGGCCAGACGCCGCAGGATCGCATGGGCGTAATGGATGGGCGCGGGCATAAGCTCGGGCGTTTCCTTGGTCGCAAAACCGAACATGATGCCCTGATCGCCTGCGCCTTCGTCCTTGTCGGCCGCCGCATCCACGCCTTGGGCGATATGGGCCGACTGTTCGTGCAGCAGGTTGGTGATCTTGCAGGTTTCCCAGTGGAACTTGTCCTGCTCGTAGCCGATGTCCTTGATGCAGGCGCGGGCGATTCCGTCGATCTTGCCCATGTAATCGTGCAGTTTGTCCTGATCGCTCAGGCCGACCTCACCGCCGATAACCACGCGGTTCGTGGTTGCGAAAGTCTCGCAAGCCACACGCGCTTCGGGTTCTTCAGCCAGAAAAGCATCCAGAATGGCGTCCGAAATGCGGTCACAGACCTTGTCGGGGTGACCTTCGGAAACGGATTCCGAGGTAAACGTATAGTTCTTGCGGGACATAAGTGCTCCATTTAAAGACCATCCGTCACGTCAGGAAGCCGTTGTGACAGGTTCGGACGCACTTACGCGTTGGGCAGCGTGGCGTCAATCCTGCGCGCACGCAAGCTCCATGCGCGGCGCAACACCAGCGCCCCGATGCCGATCAGCAGGATCAGCGCCCATGGCATGTCGCCCGTGCGCGCATAGAGGGTCGGCGCGGCAGCAGCGGGCAAAGATGCATCGACATATCCCGCCTTGTTCAGGCCAAGCGACGCGGTAATCAGGCCCTTGGGATCAATCACCGCCGAGATGCCTGTGTTCGCCGCCCGCACCATCGCCAGCCCCTGTTCGATCGCACGCATGCGCGCCTGCGCCAGATGCTGTTGCGGGCCCGAACGTGCGCCGAACCATGCGTCATTGGTCAATTGCATCAGGAAAGCAGGGCGTTCTTCGGTGCCGCCAACATCATGGGCAAAGACTGCCTCGTAACAGATCAGGGGCAGTGCATGGCCCATCGCGCCGAGGTCCAGCAATGCAGGCCCCGGCCCTTTGGCATAGCCGCCGTCGGCACGCTGCGCGAGGCCGCCCACATTTATATGCCGGAACAGCGATGCGAACGGCATGTATTCCCCGAACGGCACGAGGTGATGCTTGTCATAGGTCTGTTCGATCTGGCCCGAACTGTCCAACACGACCAGACTGTTGAAATAATCCATGCCCTCGCGTCGTTGCACGCCCAGCACCACGGGGGCACCTTCGGCGGCCTCGGCAATCACATCGAACACGACCTGCGCATTTTCGGCCAGATAGGGCAGCGCGGTTTCCGGCCAGATCACCAGGTCCGGCGTCTTGCCCGCAGCCGTGTATTCGATCTGGCGGTTCATGAAGATCGGGATTTTCGTAGAGTCCCATTTATCACGCTGAGGTGCGTTGGGCTGTACCAGCCGAACCGTGTGCGCGGTCATTGGGGCAGTCCCCTGCCCCACGGGGATCAACCCGAGCGCCATGACTAAAACAAGCGGCGCGACAAGCACCTTGCGCCCGGCCGATACGCACAGCGCGACAAGCAGGAACAGCGCGAGGGTCAGACCATGCGGCCCCAGCCACGCCAGCCCCTGCCCCGCCCAGACATTGACAAGTGACTGCACAGGCGTCGCCCATGGAAATCCCGTGAACAGATAGGCGCGCAACATCTCGGCCCCTGCCCATGTCAGCGTCAGCATCCACGGACGCGCCCCCGCCCAAACGGCAAGACCAAGGGCCGCGCCCCAGAAACTGCCCAGCAGCAACGCCAGCAGCACCAGCGCAAAGGGGCCCATCCAGCCCGTGACAGCCGCATCCACCAGAAACGGCTCAAGAATCCACGTAAGGGTCAGCGCGAAATAGCCCCAGCCCAAGGCCCAGCCCAGCAAACAGGCCTCACGCCCGTTGCGCGCTATGCCCAGCAGCGCAAAGCCCGCCAGCACTGGCACGAAGATCGCAATCACAAAGTCGAAAGGCGCATGGGCCAGCGCACCGCACGCGCCCGCCGCTGCGGCAAGTGCCAAGCGCGCCCATCGCGGCAGCGCCGCGAAACGCGCGGCCAGTTTGGTCATTCTGCGGCGTCCCGCCCTTGCAGGCGCACGCGCATCCGCTTGATCCGGCGCGGGTCGGCGTCGATCACCTCGAACTCGGGCCCGTCGGGATGTGGCACAACCTCGCCCCGTGCAGGCACACGACCGGCCAGCATAAAGACCAAGCCGCCCAACGTGTCGATCTCTTCCTCGTCCACATCATCATGGGTGGTCAGGGATACACCGATCTCGTTCTCGAACTCGTCTAACGGTGTCTTGGCCAGAACAAGGTAAGACCCCGTTTTCTCGCGGGTAAAGAGCACGTCCTCATCCACGTCATGCTCGTCCTCGATCTCGCCAACCACCTGTTCGATGAGGTCTTCAATGGTGACCAGCCCGTCGACCCCGCCATATTCGTCGATGACGAGGGCCATGTGGCGCCGTTCGGTCTGCATCTTGGTCAGCAACACGCCGATAGTCATGGACGGAGGCACAAACAGCAACGGGCGCAGGCCCGCACGCAGGTCGAAATCCTTGGACCCGCCGTTAAAGCCGTAATCCAGCGCAATATCCTTGAGGTGGGCGAACCCGATGGGCGTGTCGATGGTGCCTTCGAACACAGGCAAGCGCGTAAGACCGCTTTCCTTGAACACCGCCACCAGTTCTTCCAGCGACACCGTATCGGGAACAGCCGTGATTTCGGCCATGGGCACGGCCACGTCCTCGACCCGCATACGGCGCAGGTTCATGATGCCGTGGCTTTGAGGGCGCGGCGACAGCGGCAAGTGGTCGCCTTCGGTCATGTCCTCGGACGGGCTGAGCGCGCCAATCACGCGTGCAAAAAATCCGCCCTGTGGACCCTGTTGGTCCGTGTCAATTTCTGACTGCGCGCGTTGCGCCGCGTCAGACGATCCGTCGTTTTCGCCCATCGGCTCCTGTCCAATTTACCCTGCCCCCCACAGCGGGGTGCAGGCGATTTGCCCTAATATGGGTCAGCAACCCCCAGCATGCCAAGCAATTTGACCTCAATGGCCTCCATACGCGTGGCGTCTTTGTCACGGATATGGTCATAGCCGAGCAAATGTAAAACCCCGTGAATGATCAAATGCGTCACATGGGCCTGAAACGGCTTACCATGTTCTTCGGCCTCGCGGGCACATGTTTCATAGGCGATGGCAATGTCGCCAAGCGAAAACGTGCCGTCCGGATCGGCGCTTGGTGCGAAAGGTGCGTCACCATCATCTTCCGCGCTTAGGTCTTCTTCGGGCCAGCTCAGCACATTGGTCGGGGTCGGCTTGCCGCGAAATTCCTCGTTCAGTGTGGCGATGCGCGCATCATCACAGGCAAGGATCGAGAATTCCGCGTCGCCCAGACCGAACTCGGCCAGCACGATATCCGTTGCGCGGCCCGCAATGCTTTCTAAATCGCAGGCGGCCCAACGTTCATCCTCAATCACGATATCCATGCTCATTTCGCGGCGCGGTCCCATGCCATGCAATACGAAGCCGCACTAGGGTGCGCGTCTGCCAATAAGATCATGCGCGCGCGTTCGCTTCGGTATCGGCCTCGTAGGCTTCGATGATGGCCGCAACCAGCGGGTGGCGCACAACATCCTTCGAGGTGAAGTAGTTGAACCCGATCTTGGGTACGGATTTCAGCAACCGTTCCGCATCCGCCAGCCCCGAAGCCACGCCACGCGGCAGGTCAACCTGCGTGCGGTCACCGGTGATGACCATGCGCGACCCTTCACCCAAACGGGTCAGGAACATCTTCATCTGCATCGTGGTGGCGTTTTGCGCCTCGTCCAGCACAACAAATGCGCGCGACAGGGTGCGGCCCCGCATAAAGGCCAATGGCGCGATCTCGATCGCCTTGTCCTCTTTTAGCTTGGCCAACTGCTTGCCCGGAAGGAAATCCTGCAACGCGTCGTAAAGCGGCTGCATATAGGGATCGACCTTCTCCTCTTGCGTGCCGGGAAGGAAGCCAAGCCGCTCGCCCGCCTCGACAGCGGGACGACACAGGATGATCCGGTCCACATGGCCCGAGATGAACATCGACACGCCCACAGCCACGGCCAGATAGGTCTTGCCCGTACCCGCAGGCCCGATGCCAAAGGCCATTTCATTGTCGAACAGCGACTGGACATAGGCCTTTTGCGCGTCAGTGCGCGGTTCGACCAGTTTCTTGCGGGTCTTGATCTCGATCCGGTTGCCCACAGGCATTTCCAGCTGATCGCCCGATTGCGTGCCGGTGTCCTCTTCGGACCCGCCCATGCGCAATTCGCGATCCACATCTCCCGGCTCGACTCCCTTGCCTGCCTCAAGACGCAGGTACAGCGCGTTCAGCACGGCGGCCGCGCGGGATGCGCCGTCTTCCTCGCCCAGGATGGCGAGCACATTGCCACGGCGCACGATCTGCACCTCCAGCGCGGTTTCTATGGCGGTCAGATGCCCGTCATAGGGGCCACACAGATCAATCAGCAATCTGTTGTCGGGAAATTCAAGAACCACTTCTTTCGGCGGTTGATCCAAAGTCAATGCCTGCTCCTTTGAGTCGGTGTTTCCCAAGCGTCGCAAGTTCCAAACAGCGGCGCAATGCGGTCTGGGCCATTTTCGCATTTCTGCAACAAAAAAGGCCGGAGCGTGCTCACGCTCCGGCCTTTCAGACAATTCTTGCCGATTTTAGTTCGGGTCGCCAACGCCCGATCCGCCTTTGAAGTCGCCAACGGTCTGTGTGGGCTGCGCCACGCCAGAGCAGACGGGCTTGCCATATTTGTCCAGACGCGCCGACAGGTACCCTTCGAGGCCGTCGTCGATGATCCAGTGGTCACAGCCGTTCGGGTCGACCCAGATACCGGCGCGCAGCTGGCTCAGGTCTTTGCTGTCAAAACCACGGTCGATTGTTTTGTCCGCCGGATAACCGCCGTCACAGGCCGCGACGCCAAGGGCCGCGATCAGAAGGGGGACGAATTTCAGTTTAGTCATTTTAATGCCCCTTACTGAATGCAAATGATTTCAACGCGACGGTTCTTGGCCATGCCACCCGCCGTGCTGTTGGAGGCTGCTGGCACCCGTTCACCCAGACCGCGCACATCGGCGATCCGTGCACCGGCCTGCTGCGCCACAGAGGCAACGGCGTTGGCACGGTTCAGCGACAGACGCATGTTATAAGCGTCAGAGGCGCGGCTGTCGGTGTGGCCCACGATGATAAAGCTGGTCGCGGTCGAGTTCTGAAAGAACTGCGCCAGACGCTGGCGGCCCGCTGCGTGGATGCGGTGGCTGTCGGTGGCAAAGAACTGGTCGGACTGCATCACGCCGCACAGGTTGCCACGGCGACAAACCGGAATGCCTTTGCGGTTGGTGTGCGGGGTCATGTAACCTTCGGCCCCGTCGTCCATAACCCAGTGCTCGCACCCGTCGGGATCAACCCAGATCGTTGGAATATACTGGCCCTTGTCACGTCCGCCTTGCGAGCGTGTCTGACCGAATGCCTGTGCGGCCGCGTCCGAAGCAATCAAGGACGTCAGTGCCACAGCGGTGACAGCCGCTGTTGTCAGAAATTTCTTTGCTGTTCGGGAAAACAAGTTCTTCACAGTTCTGTCCCTTTATTGTTGGTCCCCCGCAGGGGTCGACAACACGTTTAAACGAGACCGACCCTTGCCACACTGCTGCAAACAGTAGGCAAAGTTTAATGATCTGTGAAGCGGTAATTACCAGATATTGTGTCGATTTTGGCGACACTTACCAAGAACAGGGCACATTACAGCGACAATTTCGCCAAATAGGGGATATTAGATCAATTCTCCCGCAAGCGAATTTGTACCGGCTGACACGATTCTGACCGGCGCGATATCCCCCACGGCAACATTTGCGTCCGCTACGTGCACCGCATGCAGATAATCGGACTTGCCAACCATCTGTCCCTCAAGGCGACCTGCCTTTTCAAACAAGACCTTAACGGTACGCCCCACCATGCCTTGCTGGATCTCTTGCTGCTGCTGGGTGATTAGTGCTTGCAGGCGTTGCAGGCGGTCGTCGGCCTCGGCCACATCGACCTGCGCGCGCTCTGCCGCCGGCGTTCCGGGACGGGTCGAGTATTTGAAGGAATAGGCATAGCCGTATTTCACTTCGTTCACCAAATCGAGCGTGGCTTGGAAATCTTCTTCGGTTTCTTCGGGGAAACCGACAATGAAATCGCCCGACATCACAATATCGGGGCGCGCGGCGCGAATACGTTCGATCAGACGTAAATAGCTTTCGGCGGTGTGGCTGCGGTTCATCCGTTTGAGGATGCGGTCGCTGCCCGATTGCACGGGCAAATGCAGATAGGGCATCAGCTTGGCGCATTCGCCATGGGCCGCGATCAGATCGTCGGACATGTCGTTGGGGTGCGAGGTGGTAAAGCGGATACGCTCGAGCCCGTCGATACGGTCCAGATCCCAGATCAGCTTGGCCAGAGTATAATCCGATCCGTCCGGCCCTGCGCCGTGATAGGCGTTCACATTCTGGCCCAGCAGAGTGATCTCGCGCACGCCGCGTTCAACCAGATCGCGCGCTTCGTCCAGAATGCGACCGGCGGGGCGACTGACTTCGGCACCACGGGTATAGGGGACCACGCAGAAGGCGCAGAATTTATCGCACCCTTCCTGCACGGTCAGAAACGCCGCAGGGGCACGGGGTGCTTTGGGGCGCGATTTCAACCGTTCGAATTTGTCCTCTTCGGGGAAATCTGTATCCAGCGCTTTTTCACCCGCGCGGGCCTTCGCCTCCATCTCGGGCAGGCGGTGATAGCTTTGCGGGCCGACCACCAGATCGACAGCAGGCTGGCGGCGCATGATCTCGGCCCCTTCGGCCTGCGCCACACATCCGGCAACACCGATCTTCAGATCGGGTTTGTCGGTTTTCAGTGCTTTCAAACGCCCCAACTCGGAATACACCTTCTCCGCCGCCTTCTCGCGGATGTGGCAGGTGTTCAGCAAAATCATATCCGCATCGTCGGCGGACTTCGTCTCGACATAGCCCTGCCCGCCAAGCGCCTCGGCCATGCGTTCACTGTCATAGACGTTCATCTGGCAACCATATGTCTTGATGAACAGCTTTTTCGGCGTCGTCATTGGGGCATCCAAGGCTAGGGAAAGATCAAGGTGGCGATGTATCAGTGCGGCACTTCTCTTGCAATGCGTCGCAGTTTGGCCGAATGAAAGGGGGATATCCCCAACACCCGACACGCCATGCACTTTGACAACCTTGCCAGTTTCCAGAAAGACCGCGACGCGGTTCCCAAGAAAGGCCCTGTGGCGCTGGTACTGGTCGAAGACGAGATCGAGGTCGACACCACCCTGCGTCACAACCAGCAGGCGGGGTTCAAACATGTGATCGCCTGTATGCCTGCGGGGTTCGACCTGCCCCGCGACCTTGTCGATAGTGTGATCCGCATTGATTACGACATGTCTGTCGCCGGCGCTATGGAACATGCGGTCAACACGATGATCCAGACGCTGCCGGTCGGGACGTGGATGTATTACTGCTATAACGCGGAATTCCTGTTCCACCCGTTCTGCGAGACGCGGACCATCGGGGAAATGCTGGCCTTCCATACCGAGGAACGGCGCAGCGCGATGCTGACCTATGTGATCGACCTTTATGCGGACGATCTAGACCAGTACCCGAACGCCGTCGCGCTTGACCGCGCACATCTGGACCGCTCGGGCTATTATGCACTGGCGCGGCCAGACGCGCATGGCCACCCCAAAGAACGGCAGTTAGATTTCTTTGGCGGCCTGCGCTGGCGGTACGAGGAACACGTGCCCGAAGCGCGGCGCAAAATCGACCGCATCGCCCTGTTCAAAACCAAGGCGGGTCTGAAAGTGCGTGATGACCACACGTTCAACGACGAGGAATACAACACCTATTCCTGCAAGTGGCACCACAACCTGACATCGGCCATCTGTTCCTTCCGCACGGCCAAGGCGCTCAAGCTGAATCCCGGCAGTACTTTCGATATCAGAACGTTCAAATGGCACAACTCGGCCCCGTTTGAATGGCATTCGCGCCAGTTGCTTGATCTGGGGCTGATGGAGCCGGGGCAGTGGTTTTAAGGGCTGCACTCGCGCTTCGCTGATGGCGCACGTTTTCGACCTACGCGCCGAAACGCCCCCTTACCGCAGGATCGGAAACCAGTCCTCGCGCAGACGTTGACCGGCGACCATCCCGTGCCCCGGGAAGGGTGGCGAGGTCGGACCGGGCCGATCGGCATAGCGCGCATCATCCCCCACCAGCCGCAGCGAAAACGCCCTGCGCCGCGACGTGCTTTGGTTGCCGCGTGCGCCGTGCAGCGTGCGAAAGTGAAAAGCCACGGCATCCCCCGGTTCCATTTCGAACTCGACGATCCGCATTCCTTCGGCCTCGGGGTCGGGCACGGGGATGTAGTCGCCCTCGAAGAACGCGGTTTCAGACACCCACCGCGTCGGCACCACATCCTTGGGCCAGCGATGCGATCCTGCGACGCAGCGCAAGGTCGCGTCCTTGACTGGATCAAGGGGCGACCAGAAACTGACGGTTTGCGTACCCTGCACAAAGTAATAGGGCCCGTCCTGATGCCACGGGGTCGCCATCGAGGTTCCCGGTTCCTTGACCAGCACATGATCGTGGAACATCTGCACCGACTGCGACCCCATCAGCGTCGCGGCGGTGTCGATCACATCGGCACTGCGCACCGCGCCATGAAATTCCGGTATCCGGTGCCAATTGCAATAATCGTCAAAGAAAAGCCCCGTTTCACCCGCGCGGTCATTGGTCGACGCATAGGGGCCAGGTTCGGCCATGTTGCGCGCAACCCCTGCCCGCAACGCCTCCACATAATCGGCAAACAGGCCACGGATCAGGACAACCCCGTCCCGTTGATAGGTGGCGGCGTCATCCGAACTGGCAAAGGACATAACGGATCAGGACTTGCGGCGCAGCCGGATCACCACATCGACCGAGGCAATCTCGGCCCCTTCGGGCGCATCGGGCAATTGCGCGATCACCAACTGGTCAGAAGGTGCATCGGTCAGGCGCGCATCATCTTCCCAGAAGAAATGCGGGTGATCATGGGTGTTTGTGTCGAAATAGCTTTTGGAGCCGTCAACGGTGACTTCCTGTACCAAGCCCGCGTCGCAAAAAGCGCGCAACGTGTTGTAGACGGTGGCAAGGGACACGGCCTCGCCCTGCGATTTGGCGGCCTCAAACAGGCTCTCGGCGGTGACATGGCGGTGCTGCCCGTCACCGATCAGCAAAGCGGCCAGCGTCACACGCTGGCGCGTAGGGCGCAGTCCCGCGCCCGCCAGCCATGTGGTTCCCACCTCGTGTTGATCCAGTGCCATTGCGATCCTCAACTTCCGTTCCCGCTATATAAAGGGCCGTAGAAGCCGAATTCAATTGGAAATAGGGCCACGCCCGATTTGCTACGGGCGCGATGCACATATGCCGGACCTGCCTTGGATGCGAATTTGCTGGCCACGCAGTCAGCGCGCGCAGCACATCCGGCGGCATCCGGCGCGCCCTTGCGTGGCACGGTCACGCGGTGCTAGATGGATCAAAGTCCGGTACAGACCGGTAAATGTGCGCAATTATGAGGAAAATATGGCAGATTATCCCACCAGCTTTGACAAAGAGGGATTGCTGAAATGCGCCCGCGGCGAATTGTTCGGACCTGGAAATGCACAATTGCCCGCGCCTCCGATGCTGATGATGGACCGGATCACCGATGTCTCCGCCGATGGCGGCGCGCATGGCAAGGGCCACATCACGGCCGAATTCGATATCACGCCCGACCTGTGGTTCTTTGACTGCCACTTTCCCGGCAACCCGATCATGCCCGGCTGTCTTGGACTGGACGGCCTGTGGCAACTTACTGGCTTCAACCTTGGCTGGCGCGGCTGGCAGGGGCGCGGCTATGCCCTTGGCGTTGGCGAAGTGAAGCTGAAAGGCATGGTGCGCCCTGACCGCAAGATGCTGACCTACAAGATCGACTTTACCAAAGCCGTGCAAACCCGCCGCCTGACCATGGGTGTCGCGGACGGTATCGTAGAGGCGGATGGCGAGGTCATTTATGAGGTCAAAGACATGAAAGTCGCGCTGAGCGAAAGCTGAGGCGGCAAAGCGGATGCCATCGCGCATATCGCTGTCACGACCGAAACATAACGCGGGGGGCCAACGGGCTGCCCGCGACGACCGCAAGGTGACGCAAAGGGGGCACGGGCGGGATGATCTCATATGTCACCGTGGGTGCCGATGACCTTGCCCTCGCCAAACGCTTCTACTGCGCCTTCCTGCCTGCCCTTGGCTATACCCTGTCCGAAGGGCCCGAGGGCCTCACCTTTGCCTTGCCCGTGGCGGAAGGTGACAAACCCGTGTTTCCCGACTTCTATGTGAAACCGCCCTTTGATGGCGGCGCGGCCTCTGCCGGAAACGCGGCGATGGTGGCCTTCGAGGCCCCAAACCAGCATAGCGTGCGCGCCCTGCATGCCGCCGCGCTATCGGTGGGTGGTACGGATGAGGGCCAGCCGGGATTTCGCGCCGACTACGGGGCGCGTTTCTATGTCAGCTATCTGCGCGACCCCCAAGGCAACAAGATCGCGCTGTTCTCCTCCAACCCCGACGACCCCGCCCGCGACGGATAGGACGTGCGGCCCCGCAGCGGCGCTTGCCGATCGCACTGCGACAAAAGCGCGACCTCTTGCCCAAATCACCGCCCAAGCCCCGCATCCCCCTGCCAATATGGTTGCGCGCCCGTGCTCCTGTGTCCTACATGGGGCGCAACATAATAGATGAAGGAGCCCGCGTATGCGCCGTGTCGTCGTCACAGGATTGGGCATCGTCTCGTCCATCGGGAATAACGTGGACGAGGTTCTGGCCTCGCTCAAATCGGGCACGTCCGGCATCGTCGCCAGCCCTGAAATGGCCGAACACGGCTTTCGCAGCCAGATAGCGGGCACCCTGAAACTGGATGTCACCGAGCATGTGGAAAAACGCACCCTGCGTTTCATGGGCCCCGGCGCGGCATTCGGCCATATCGCAATGAGTCAGGCGATTGCCGACGCGGGTCTTGAGGAAAGCGATATCGTAAACCCGCGCACCGGACTTGTGGCCGGTTCGGGCGGGCCGTCCACGTCGGCCATGCTCAGCGCGCACCAGACGGTGCTGAAAACCGGTGCGACCAAGCGGATCGGCCCTTTTGCGGTGCCGAAATGCATGTCCTCGACCATCAGCGCGAACCTTGCGACCGCGTTCAAGATCAAGGGCATCAACTACTCCATCACCTCGGCCTGTTCGACCTCTCTGCACTGCATTGGCAACGCTGCCGAACAGATCATGATGGGCAAGCAGGACGTCATGTTCGCAGGCGGTGCCGAAGAACTGGACTGGACCCTGTCCTGCCTGTTCGATGCGATGGGCGCGATGTCCTCGAAATACAACGACACCCCCACCACGGCCAGCCGCGCCTTTGACGCCAACCGCGACGGGTTCGTGATTTCCGGCGGCGGCGGCATCGTTGTTCTGGAGGAACTGGAACATGCCCGCGCCCGTGGTGCAAAAATCTATGCCGAAGTGACCGGCTATGCCGCCACATCCGACGGCCACGACATGGTTGCCCCGTCCGGCGAAGGCGGCGAACGCGCCATGCGTGTCGCCCTGCAAACCCTGCCCGAAGGGCGCAGCGTCGACTACATCAACGCGCACGGCACATCGACGCCCGTGGGCGATGTGGGCGAGATCGAAGCCGTGCGCCGCGTCTTCGGCCAAGGCTCCACCCCGCCCGTCAGCTCGACCAAGTCGATGACCGGCCACGCCCAAGGGGCCGCCGGCGCGCTCGAAGCGATCTTTAGCCTATTGATGCTGGAACACGACTTTATTGCGCCCTCCATCAACGTCGAAACACTGGACCCCGCCATCGATCCATCCGAGATCGCAACCGAATTGCGCAGCAATGCGGGGCTGGACAGCGTGATGACGAACTCTTTCGGGTTCGGTGGCACCAACGGGTCGATGATCCTTTCGAAATTTCACGGGTAAGAAATAGACATGTCGGATTTGTTAAAAGGGAAACGCGGCCTCGTCATGGGCGTCGCCAATGAACGCTCTATTGCGTGGGGTATTGCCAAGGCGATGGCAGACGCGGGCGCAGAGCTTGCCTTTACCTATCAGGGCGAGGCTTTCGGCAAACGGCTTGAGCCGCTGGCGGCAAGCGTCGGGTCGGATTTCATGGTGGATGTGGACGTGACCGATGACGCGTCGCTGGATGCCGCGTTTGCGGCCCTGTCGTCGCGCTGGCCCACAATCGACTTCGTCGTGCACGCCGTTGCCTTTTCCGACAAATCCGAACTGACGGGGCGGTTCCTGAACACCAGCCGCGCCAACTTCAAGAACTCGATGGATATCAGCGCCTACAGCTTTATCGAAGTGGCCCGCCGCGCCCATCCGCTGATGGTCGACAATGGCGGAACGCTGCTGACGCTGACCTATCAGGGGTCCAACCGCGTTGTGCCGAATTACAACGTGATGGGCGTTGCCAAGGCGGCGCTGGAATCCGCAACGCGCTATCTGGCCAACGACCTTGGCCCCGAAGGCATCCGCGTCAACGCCATCTCGCCCGGCCCAATGAAAACGCTCGCGGGCGCGGCCATCGGCGGCGCACGCAAGACCTACAAGCACACCGACCAGAACGCCCCGCTGCGCGCCAATGCCACGCTCGAAGCAGTGGGCGGCACGGCTGTCTACCTGTGCTCGGATGCGGGGGCCTGCACGACCGGAGAAATCATCCGCGTCGACGGCGGCTTTCACGTACTGGGCATGCCACAACCCGACCACCTTTGATGGGCCTCGGCTGTGGCGCGGATCAATGCGCCGCAGACCGCCCCAGCTGCCTCAACAGGATCACATTCATGACGACGAACAAACGTATCGTACTGTCGAGCGACCACGCCGCGATTGACACACGCCAGGCCATCGCCGCGCACATCCAGTCCAAGGGATGGGAGGTCGTGGACATCGGCCCCACCACCACCGAAAGCACGCACTATCCCGAACACGGCGCGGCGGCTGCCGCCCGCGTGGCGTCAGGTGACTGCCGCTTTGGTATCATCCTGTGCGGGACCGGTCAGGGCATCATGATGGCCGCGAACAAGGTGAACGGCATCCGCTGTGGCACCTGTCACGACACGTTTTCCGCCCGCATGATCCGTCAGCACAACGATGCCAACATGCTGTCGATGGGCGTGCGCGTGATCGGCGAAGGGCTTGCGCTGGATGTTGTGGATGCGTTCCTGTCTGCCGAGTTCGAAGGCGGGCGTCACGCCACACGCGTGGACATGATCAAGGCACTTGAGTGCTGACCTCGCCCTAGGCGAAGCCAGCATTTCCTAAGTGTTCAGGACGGAGGGCGGCGCGTATTTGCGCCGCGCACACCGCCGCAGGACGGCATCACGCCGCGTCGAAAGACACTACTTCGAATTCAAACACCAGATCGCGGCCCGCCAGCGGGTGGTTCGCGTCCAGCGTCACCTTTTCCTCGTCCAGCGCGGTCACTGTGACCGGCATCGGCTGACCCTGCGGGGTCTGCATCTGCAACTGCATGCCGACCTCAAGCTGGATTTCGTCAGGGATCGCCTCGCGCGGGACCGCCTGATGCATTTCAGGATTGATCGGGCCATAGGCGTCGAGGCTGTCGATGGTGACTGTCTTTTTCTCTCCGGCTTCCATACCCGGCAGGGCGACATCCAGCCCTTTGATGATCTGGCCCGACCCGACCACAAATTCCAGCGGCTCGCGCCCTTGCGAACTGTCAAAGGTCGTCCCGTCGGTCAGCGTACCTGTGTAGTGGATACGTACCGTATCTCCGTCCTTGATTTCGGCCATGTCTTATACTCCTTTTCATTCGGGGGGCACCCTGCCTGTTCAGCGCCGATGGGTAAACCCCACCTGCCCCCCTTTTCGTCACCGCGCGCCCGTGCCACTCTGCACGCAAAAAGGAACACGCCCATGCCCGTCACCACATGCATCTTCGACGCATACGGCACCCTTTTCGATGTGGCCGCCGCCGCGCGCCAAGCGGCGGCTGAACCTGATTTCGCCGCCATCAAAGACAGTTGGCCCGCCGTTGCCGAGCTTTGGCGCGCCAAGCAGCTTGGCTATTCTTGGCTACGCGCGATCACTGGTGCCCATACCGATTTCTGGGAGGTAACGCAGAACGCGCTCGACTGGGCACTGGAGAAAACGGGTCATGATGGCGACCCCGCGCTGCGCGAAAGGTTGCTGGCGCTTTACTGGGAACTACAGGCCTATGCCGAAGTGCCGCAGATGCTGCATGACCTGAAAGCCGCCGGACTGAACACAGCCATCCTGTCCAACGGATCGCCCGAAATGCTGGCCGGCGCCGTCCGCTCTGCCGGGATCGAAGACGTGCTAGATGACAGCCTGTCGGTCCAGTCGGTGGGTATTTTCAAACCCGATGCCCGCGTCTACGACCTTGTTGGTCAGCGTTTCGGCTGCGCCAAGGACGAGGTGCTGTTTGTGTCCTCCAACGGGTGGGACGTGGCGGCGGCGGCAGGATATGGGTTTCGCACCGCGTGGGTGAACCGCGCAAGCGAACCGGTGGACCGCCTGCCATGGACACCCGACACGATCCTGCCCGACCTGACGGGCATTCCGGCATTGGCGGGTCTGTAATGGCGCAGTTCACCACTTCTGACGGTTTGCAGCTTTACTACAGCGACGAAGGCGAAGGCCTACCGTTGCTGTGCCTCGCGGGCCTGACCCGCACCAGCGCGGATTTCCAGTATGTGACCCCGCACCTGCCCCCGTGCCGACTGATCAAGATGGACTATCGCGGGCGTGGACAGTCCGATTTTGACCCGAACTGGCAGAACTATACCCTGCCGGTGGAAATCCGCGACGTGATGGAGTTGATGGACCATCTGTCGCTAGCATCCGTCGCGATCCTCGGCACCTCGCGCGGGGGGCTGAACGCCATGGGCCTTGCCAGCATCGCGCCGGAGCGTCTGATCGGGGCGGCGCTGAACGATGTAGGGCCGGAACTCGACCCTGCCGGACTGGGTGGCATCATGACCTATCTGGGCCGAAAACCCGCCGCCCGCACTCATAAAGAGGCTGCCGCGGCCCTGCCGCTGGTGCTGCAAGGGTTCGCCGATGTCCCGCTAGAGCGGTGGCTGCAAGAGGCGCAAACCCATTTCACCCAAACGCCTGACGGGCTGGACATCACCTATGACCCACACCTGCGCGATGCGGTCGAGGCGGGCGGCACCCTGCCCGACCTCTGGCCCTTCTTTGACGCGCTGGCGGGCAAGCCAACCTGCCTGATCCACGGCGCAGGGTCCGACCTTCTGAGCGCACAAACGGCGCAAAAAATGCGCGACCGCCGCCCCGACATGATCTATGCCCGCGTTCCTGATCGCGGCCATATCCCGTTTCTGGATGAACCCGAGGCCGTGGCGGTCCTGCACAAATGGATGGAGGCCATGGCATGAATATCGACATGATCCGCGCCGCAGCACAGCGGCTAAAGGGACACGCGCGGCGCACGCCGCTTTTGAATTCGCCCTTTCTGGACGAGATCGCGGGGCGGCGCGTTTGGGTGAAACCCGAATGCCTGCAACACACGGGCAGTTTCAAATTCCGTGGTGGATGGTCGGCAATCTCGGCGCTGGACCCCGAGGCGCGCAGCAAGGGCGTGATCGCGTTTTCCAGCGGCAACCACGCCCAAGGCGTCGCCTATGCGGCGCGCCAGCACGGGTTGCCTGCCGTCATCATCATGCCCTCGGACGCACCCGCCCTGAAGATCGCCAATACCCGCGCCCTCGGGGCCGAGGTCGTACTGTACGACCGCGCGACCGAGGATCGCGATGCCATCGGCGCACAAACGGCGCAAGAACGCGGCCTGACCTTGATCAAGCCCTTTGACGAACCGCAGGTGATCGCGGGCCAAGGGACGATAGGTCTGGAGATTGCTGCACAAGCCGCCGAACATGGCATAGAGAGCGCACAGGTGCTGGTCTGTTGCGGCGGTGGGGGGCTGACCAGCGGCATCGCCCTCGCGCTGGAAGCCGACGCGCCAAACATGCGCGTCCATCCGGTCGAACCGGAAGGCTTTGACGATGTGGCCAGATCCCTGCGCGCGGGCAAGATTACGCGCAACGCGCAACTGTCGGGCAATATCTGCGACGCGATCATCACACCCGAACCGGGGCAGATAACATTCCCGATCATGCAGCGGCTGTGCGGCGCGGGCCTTGTCGTGTCCGAGGACGAGGCGCTGTACGCCATGGCGCAGGCTTTCCTGCGGCTGAAACTGGTTGCAGAACCCGGTGGTGCGGTGGCGCTGGCGGCGGCCCTGTGTCGCGGTGACGAGATCGAAGGCGACGACGTGATTGTCACAATCTCGGGCGGGAACGTTGATCCCGCGCAGTTCGCCGCGTGCCTGAAGGGGCTGACATGACCGAATTTTCTATCGCCAGTTTCAACGTCAAAAACCTGATCGGAGCGGATCGCGAATACTACCGCTTTCAAAACTACACGCCCGAGGAATACGCGTGGAAAGCCGACTGGCTGGCCGAACAGATCCAGACCATGGATGCGGACATTGTCGGCTTCCAAGAGATTTTCGAGGAAAGCGCCCTGCGAGAGGTCATTGCGCAGGCCGACGCCGAAGGGATTGAGGCGAACGCCGCCCATATCCCCGGCCCGACCAAGCGCTATCGGCGCAAGGCGATCTTTCGCAAACTGGCTTATCGCCCCTACACGGACGCGGCCCTTGCCTTTGCACCCAATGTGAATGACGGTCCCGCAGGACAGCGCAGACCGGGTGTTGCGATCCTGTCGCGCTTTGGCTTTGTCGGGACGCCCGTGGTCATTCAGGACCTGCCCGAACCCATCGACATCGACTTTGGTCCGATGGGCCCCGAAGGCGGCGGGTCGTTCCGCCTGACCCGTCTGAGCCGGCCGATCCTGATGGCGCGTGTGCCGGTCGGGGGCCATGTGGTCAGCGTGTTTAACTGCCATCTGAAGTCCAAGCTGGGCGAATATGTGCGCCCCGCAGATGGCGGCCTGCCGCCCGAGGTCGACCTGACGCAATACGACCCCGTAGGGCGCACCCTTGGCGGCTTGCGCGCCTCCCTGCGCCGCATGACCGAGGCATGGGTGCTGCGCCGCGCCATTGTGGGCGAGTTGCGACAGGGGCGGCCCGTCATGGCGATGGGGGATTTCAATGACGGCGAACATGCGGTCAGTTCCGAGATCATCAGCGGTGAACACCCGTTCAAGAACTACGCATGGATGCTGCGCCACGACGCCGAAACCCCGCGCGACCGGTATAGCGAGGCCGAGGACATCCAGATCCGCGAGAATATCGAGGCCGTGCGTCTGCATTCCGCCGAACGGCAGTTCGTGCGCAAATCGGCGCGCGACATGGTTTACACGGCGGCTTTTGGAGGCAATTACGAAAGCATCGACCAGATTTACATGTCCCGCCATTTCATCGAAAACACGCCGGACAGTATCGGGCAGATGGATTACTTTAGTGTGCTGAACGACCATTTGACGGATGGCAGCCACCCCGAAGCCCCCTATAACAAGCTGGCGTCAGACCACGGGCAAATCATCGCCCATATGCGACTAAAGGACTAAGATATCATGCACATGGCCGATCTGGGCGACGTTCGCCTGCACTATTGTATCGACGGACCCGAAGACGGTGCGCCGGTGGTGTTTGCCAACTCGCTTGGCACCGATTTGCGGCTGTGGGATCCGATCATGCCGTTGCTGCCTGCGGGGTTGCGCGTGCTGCGCTATGACAAGCGGGGCCACGGCCTGTCCAGTTGCCCGACGGGGCCTTATGCGATGGGCGCGCTGGTCAGTGATGCGGAAAAGCTGATGGATATGCACGGGTTCAACGACGCGCTGTTTGTCGGCCTGTCAATTGGCGGGTTGATCGCCCAAGGGTTGGCCGTCAAGCGGCTTGATCTCGTGCGGGCCGTGGTTTTGTCGAACACGGCGGCCAAGATCGGCACCAAGCAGATGTGGGACGACCGCATCGCAAGCGTACAAGAAGACGGCGTCGAAGCACTGGCCGATGGGGTGATGGAACGCTGGTTCTCCAAGGCGTTCTGCGCCAGTACGGATGTCGAGTTGTGGCGCAACATGCTCTCGCGCCAGCCCGATGCGGGTTATGCCGGATGCTGCGCCGCCATTGCTGGCACGGATTTCCTTGCCACCACGGCCAGCTTGCGCCTGCCCACCTTGGGCATCGCAGGGGACGAGGATGGCGCGACGCCCCCCGACCTTGTGCGCGAAACCACCGATCTGGTACCAGGCAGCAAGTTCCACCTGATCCGCCGTGCGGGCCACCTGCCCTGTGTCGAGAAACCCGATGAATTCGCCCGCGTGCTTGGCGATTTCATGCGTGCAACGGGGCATATCTGATCCATGGCAGCCAGTGTTTTCGCATCCCCCCTTCTGGGTCGTCTGTTCAATACCGGAGAGGTCGGGCGCCTGTGGTCCGACAGTGCCGACATCCGCGCCATGCTGCTGGTCGAGGGCGCGCTTGCCAAGGTGCAGGGCGCGCAGGGCATCATCCCCGACCTCAGCGCCGCGTTCATCCATCGCTCCAGCATGGAGGTGCAGATCGACCCTGCCGGATTGGCCGATGCGACGGCCACCAACGGCGTGTGCGTGCCCGCACTTGTCGCCGCCTTCCGCAGCGCGATGGAGGCACCGGAACACGCCCAATATGCCCATTGGGGCGCGACCAGTCAGGATATCATCGACACCGCTTTGATGCTGCGGCTGCGCCAGACACTGGCGGCACAGGAAACCACCCTGCGCACCACACTTAAACGTATGGCTGACGGTGCCAGCACCCATGCCGAAACGTCCATGGCGGCGCGCACCTACGGTCAGCACGCCACCGTCACCTCGTGGGGGGCGATGCTGGCGCAATGGGGCCAACCCCTTGCCGACGCGTTGGAGCGTTTGGAAACCCTGCGCGACACATCGCTGTTTGTCAGCCTGAGCGGCGCGGCGGGCACTGCTTCCGCCCTTGGCCCCGAGGCGGCAGAAACGCGCGCGAAACTGGCCGAGGCGCTGAACCTCAACGATCCCAAACGCAGCTGGCACACAGATCGCGGCCCCGTCCTGCGCATCGCGCAATGGATGGCCGAAGTGGTGGCGACCTGCGCGGCATTGGGGCAAACCCTGATCGGGCTGGTCGGGTCGGACACGGGCGAGGTACGCTTGGGCGGTGCGGGCGCATCCTCGACCATGCCGCAGAAACAGAATCCCGTTGCGCCCTCGGTTCTGGTGGCGCTGAACCACCAGATGACGGGCCTGCGCGCCAGCCTTCAGGCGGCGTCGGCCCATCAATACCAACGCGACGGCGCGGCATGGTTCACCGAATGGATGACCCTGCCCCAGATCGCCCTGTGCACTGCCGCCGCCCTCGACACGCTGGAAAAGCTGAGCGAGAACCTCGCCACCGATGCGGACGCCATGCGCGCCCATGTGGGCGGTCTGGGCCTTGTCCATGCCGAGGCGCTGTCCTTTGCCCTGTGTTCCACCATGTCGCGGCCCGATGCACAGAAACGGGTCAAGGAACTGGTGGCCGAAGCGGTCGCGCAGGATGTGCCACTGGCGCAGGTGGCGCTTGCCGCCTATCCAAACCTGTCCGCCGACCTGTTCACGGCTGACACGCAGATGGGCCTCGCCCCGTCCGACGCACGCGCCTTTGCAGAACGGGTGTCCTCCCTTTGAAGCTGGGGGTCGTCTTTATCCTGCTGACGGTCATGCTGGATGCGATGGGGATCGGGCTGATCATTCCGGTCATGCCCGACCTTATTCAGGAAGTACGCGGCGCGGACATCGGATCGGCGGCCCTGTGGGGCGGCGTGTTGTCCACCACATTCGCGGCCATGCAGTTCCTGTTCGGCCCGATGATCGGGGCCTTGTCCGACCGCTTCGGGCGCAAGGTTGTGCTGTTGACCTCGCTTGGCGTGATGGCCGCCGATTATCTGGTGATGGCGCTGGCGGGATCAATCTGGCTGCTGTTGATCGGGCGGGTTGTCGGCGGGATCACGGCGGCAACGCAATCCACGGCCAACGCCTATATGGCCGACATCTCGAAACCGGCGGACAAGGCGGCAAATTTCGGACTGATCGGCGCGGCCTTCGGGATGGGGTTCGTGTTCGGGCCCATGGTGGGCGGGGTGCTGGCCGAATATGGCACGCGCGCCCCGTTCTATGCCGCCGCCGGACTGGCCGCCGCCAATATGGTGTTCGGGTATTTCGTGCTGAAAGAAACCGTCGATGACCGCATCCGCCGCAGCTTTGAATGGCGGCGTGCGAACCCCTTGGGCGTGTTCCGCTATCTCGCGCGGCTACCGGGGATCGGGCCGTTGCTGGTGGTGTTCTTCATCTATCAGGTCGCGTTCTCGGTCTATCCCGCGATCTGGAGCTTTTATACGCTGGAACGCTTTGACTGGTCGCCAGGCATGCGGGGGTTGTCGCTGGGTCTTTTCGGGATCTCGATGGCCGTGGTACAAGGCGGGCTGATCCGCCCCATCCTGCGCCGCTGGGGAGAGCGCGCATCGGTCATCTACGGGCATATCGGTGATGTCGGCGTGTTCATGATGATCGGCTTTGTCAGTTCCGGCACGTGGCTGATGATATTGACGCCCCTCGCCGCCCTGCCCGCCGTCATCATCCCCGCGCTGCAGGGCATTCTGTCCAAGGCAGTAAACGACAACCAGCAGGGCGAATTGCAGGGCGCGCTGACCTCTGTGTCGGCCCTTGCCATGATCCTGTCGCCGATGATCATGACATATGTATTCTATTCCTTTACCGCGCCGGATGCGCCCGTGTACTTGCCCGGGGCGTCGTTCTTTCTGTCCGCAATTCTTATGGCAGTCGGCTTGATGGTGTTTCTCCGCGCAGGGCGGTTCAACACAGCTGAGTAGCGCGACAACGCATGATCCACGCAAAGCAGCGCGCATGAGAACGATGAGCGGCGCATCTGTCAAGTGCGCGATAGCTTACTCGACCCTGCGACGATCCAACGGCTAGTATTTCAAGGTGCGGCACCGCCCTGCCCTGACCCTGCGCATTTCCGCAGGATGGTATCCGCGCAACATATTGAACCGCTTGTCGATGTATAAGCTGCCTATTGCGCACCTAGGATACGGCGTTTTCCGGAACCCGCACCCAGCCGCACCAGCCACATCGACCGGCAATTTTTCTGCTTCTTGGAAGCGTATTGATAGAGTGAAGGGAATTGTTTCATGGGTGCCTGGAAAGAGCCGAAAAAGAAGATCTTGATTGCCAAGAACGGCAAGAAAGCCAAAACCGCCTTGTACAAAGGGATTTTCCACAAGAACGCGATGCTTAAAAACTGCAAATACAACAATACGTGGAGCGGCAATGGCCGAGGCGTCCTGAAAATCAAGCAACCCGAAGGCGTCTACGAGATCAATATCGGCGTGTCCTACAAGGCAGGCCAGAAGGTCAAAGGCATGTCCAATAACAAGCCCGGTGGCATTCCCGAGGCCTGCAAAATCGACAGCGCATGGGAAGTGCCCGAAATCCGCATTTTCATCAACTCGTTGAAGATGCCTAACCTGCACACTTGCGAGGTGGACGTGTCGCTGAACCGTGTGCGCAATCGCGGATCGAACAAGGATTTCGACCCTTGGGTGATGTTCGATATCGACGTGCGTACCGGACATATGGTTATGGGCAGCTGGACCAGCCACTTAGGCGTTTGTGATCTGCTGACCGCTTCGCAACAGGTAAAAATCCGGTAACGCGGCGAACATACTCATCAGTACGGATCTGTGATTGGACGCGTTCCGCGACCCTGACCACACGGCAAAGACGACAAAACCTGTCGGTTTCGCTCTTGCAGGCGGCACCGACCTGCGCGACGCTTTCGATACAGGGAAACGTCAATCGCGTGCAGGCGCGGCGCAGCAAAGGACCGATATGCAAACCATAAAAGCCGCAGTGGCCCATGAATTCGGTGCCGATCTTGTCGTCGAGGATATCCGCCTCCGCGCGCCCGAAATGGGCGAGGTCGAGGTGACGCTGGACGCGGTGGCGATTTGCCATTCCGACATCACCTATGCCAGTGGCGCATGGGGCGGCAGCCTGCCTGCGGTCTATGGTCACGAGGCTGCGGGCGTGGTCAGCGCCGTAGGACCGCATGTTGTAGGCGTGGCCGTAGGCGACAGCGTTGTCGTGACGTTGATCCGGTCCTGCGGCACGTGCCCGTCTTGCGCGGGGGGCAAACCGACCAATTGTGAAACACCTTACGATGGCGATCACGGACCGATCCGCACGATGGAAGACGGCAAACTGCATCAGGCCATGGCCTGTGGTGCCTTTGCTGAAAAGGTGGTGGTCGATCAAAAACAATTGGTCAAAATCTCGGCCGATATTCCCAAGGACGCGGCCTGCCTGATCGCCTGCGGGGTGATCACTGGCGTCGGGGCCGTGGTGAACGCAGCCAACCTGCGCGCGGGTCAGGATGTGGTGGTAATTGGCGCGGGCGGCGTTGGCCTTAACGCCATTCAGGGCGCACGGATCGCAGGCGCGCGCCGGATTGTGGCTGTCGACATGACCGAGGAAAAGCTCGACGACGCCAAAGCCTTTGGCGCAACCCATGGCGTGCTAGCGACCGGCAAATCCCCCTGGCGTGCCGCGTACAAAGCACTGGGCGGCAAAGGGGCCGATGCGGTGATTGTCACGGTCGGCGCGATCCCCGCCTATGAGCAGGCACCGCGCTATCTGGGCGCGGGCGGCAAGGTCGTGATGGTGGGCATGCCGCATTCCGGCGCGATGGCATCCTATGAGCCTGTGATCCTCGCCGCCCTCGGCCAAGGCATGGTCGGATCCAAAATGGGCGATGTGGTGATCCAGCGGGATATTCCGTGGATGGTGGACCTTTATCTGCAGGGGCGGTTGCAACTGGACAGCCTGATCTCGGGGCGCTGGTCGCTGGACCAAATCAACGAGGCGATTGCGGATACCAAATCCGGCAAGGCCCGCCGCAATGTGATCATGTTCGACCGCTGAGCTTGGGGCTCTGCCCCGTCCCTTCGGGACTCCCCGGGATTTTTTGGAACAGAGAAGGACAGCCGCTGTGAAGTTGCAGGACCTCGACATCATCATATGCGCGCCCCCTGCCCCGGGATGGGGCGGGCGGTACTGGATACTGGTCAAAGTCACCACCGATGACGGCATTGTGGGATGGGGCGAATGCTATGCCTCTTCGGTCGGGCCAGAGGCGATGCGCGTTGTGATCGAGGACGTGTTCGCGCGTCACATGGCCGGCGAGAACCCCGAGAACATCGAGTTGATGTTCCGCCGCGCCTATTCGTCGGGGTTTACGCAGCGCCCCGACCTGACCGTGATTGGCGCATTCTCGGGCTTGGAGATTGCGTGCTGGGATATTCTGGGCAAGGCACGCGGTCGTCCGGTGCATGCCCTGTTGGGCGGGCGTATGAATGACCGCATCCGCGCTTACACCTATCTGTATCCGCTTGAGCATCACGGTCTGGACCTGTTCTGGACCTCGCCGCAGATGGCGGCGGAGTCCGCGCTCGACTGTGTCGAACGCGGCTATACCGCGGTGAAGTTCGACCCCGCGGGCCCCTATACGCTGCGGGGCGGACACATGCCGGGGATGCGCGACATCAGCCAGTCGGTGGCCTTTTGCAAGGCGATCCGCGAGGCGGTCGGGGATCGTGCCGATCTGCTGTTTGGCACCCATGGGCAATTCACAACGGCAGGTGCGATCCGGTTGGGCCGCGCGATCGAACCCTATCAACCACTGTGGTTCGAAGAGCCCGTGCCCCCCGATGCGGTCGAGCAGATGGCGCAGGTGGCGCGCGCCGTGTCCATTCCGGTGGCCACGGGCGAGCGGCTGACCACCAAGGCCGAATTTGCGCCGATCCTGCGCAGTGGCGCGGCGAGTATCCTGCAACCGGCACTGGGCCGTGCGGGCGGAATTTGGGAGACGAAGAAAATCGCCGCCATGGCCGAGGTTTATAACGCGCAGATGGCGCCGCATCTTTATGCTGGACCGATTGAATGGGCGGCCAATATCCAGCTTGCCGCGTCTATCCCGAACATCCTGATGTGCGAGTGTATCGAAACCCCTTTCCATGACCAGCTGATCAAGGGCAGCATCCGCGTCGAAGACGGTTTCATCACGCCGCCGGATGCACCGGGCCTGGGGATCGAAGTGGACGAGGCGCTGGCCCGTGCGCACCCTTACACGGGCGACGGGTTGCATTTGCAGATGCAGGAAGCGCCTTGCGACTATCAGAATGGCAATAATTTCGAAGGCGGCGCGCCCGCACCGCGCGCGGCGGACTAGGCGCTCTGGATCACTTGATAGCTGATGCGCGGGGCGTCGCCTGATGCCACACCGCCCAGTGCAATCGTGCCGCTGCCGGTCAGGGCGACTGTCTGCCGACAGATGTAGAATTCGGGTGCATTGCCGATGACCAGCGTCGTGCCAGCCGAGGAGCTGTCCTTGAACTCCACAATCCCGCCGCGCACCGAGATCGCGGCGTGCACCCGCGACACCCATGCTTCGGGCACGACCAGCCCGCAGGCTTCGGAGCGTCCGATGGTGATCTGGCTGCCTTCGGGAATGTCCTGCGCCCAGTTCATCCACGACAGGCGCACGGTTGTCTTGGCCACCTGCGCCTTGCGCTGGACCTGAAACATGGTGGGCTGTGCGGCAAAACTGGTCACGCCGCCGTCCTCATCGCCGCCTGCCATAAGGGCGAAAATCTCGGTCGGCATATTGATGCCGCGCAACGTGTGTTCACCAATTGACCGAAGCGTGCTGCGGTCGATTGACTTGGTATGGCTGACCAAGGTGCGGCTCATCAGCACCTCGTTTTCCTTGGCCTGGCTGGACAGGCGGGCGGCCACGTTGATCGCATCGCCGAACAGTTCAGTGCCGCGATAAACGACAAGCCCCCAGTGCAGACCCGCGTGCAACGACACCTCGCCCCGTGCGCCATGGGTCATCATATCCCCAGCCGCCTGCACCGCCGCATCGGCGGACTCAAACAGGCACAACACATCGTCGCCTTTGGACCGGACGAATTCGCCGCCATGGATGGTCGCGATTTTCTGCATGCCTTCGACGCATTCGAACACCAGCTTGCTGGCGCGTTCGTCGCCATGGGTCCGATAAAGCGCAGTACTGCCGGAAACGTCAGCCAGCAAAATGGCGCGTTCGACCCTCATCGTACTGCAACCCCCAAACCTTCAATCCTTTCTTGCGAAAGACCTATTTCCGAACCCGACTGGAATATACTGACTTTAAGTAATGTTACCCACGTATCTAGCGCGATAATCGACCAAAAATAAAGAGGGTAGAGCGATCGCGCACAGGCGCAGCCGTATCCGATGGGCGGTACATGCATGTTTGTTTCCGCTTCAGGCGCGGTGCAGGTGGACGGCACTGACGGCGATGTCGGCCTCCATCTCTGCGCCGATGGCCAGAATACCGATGCGGCGCAGTTCGGCGGGGTCAAAGGCCGCGTCGGTCTTTTGCGGTTCCAGATTGGCAAAGGGAATGACCACACGTGTCCATGTCGCGGGGGCCAGAAAATCGGCGCGAAAGGATTGCCATGGCCGCGCAAGCGCCGAGGTTCGAACCCTTAGATCATAGCGCGCGCCGTTGCCAAAAACCTCAAGCACGATGCCGTCATAGCCGCCGGCATCGAACGGTGCGCCGTTATCAAGGTCAAAGGCGATCTGAACAAAGCCGCCGTTGTTTTCCAGCGATACCTGCCCCGTAAGGCGCATGGCGCTGTGGCCTGCGACCTCTTCGCGCCGCGCCTGTCCTTTCGACACGCCCCCCATCACGGTGTCGGCGACATATTCCCAGTCCGGCGAAAGCTGCACCTTGTTCTCCTGCTTATTCCGGTATGGACCTAGCGGGAGGACGCGATTTGCCAAGTGGGCGCGCGATCAATCGGCGCGGACGCCCTTTGGCAGTTAGCCAAGCTTGCGCGCCATCAGCACGGTATGCTGCGCGGTTTCGGGGTCTTCGGCCAGAAAACCGGTCAGGCGCAGGCCGTTTTCCTCAAGACAGGCGGCATAATCCGCAGGCGAAAGTGACGCATGATAAAGCGCCTCGCCCCCTACCGTGCCGCTCACCTCGCCCGCGCTGTCGCCAACCGTCAGCATCAAGGGCCCGCCAACCTTGAGGTGACGCGCCATATCGGCGATGCACTGGCGCTGTTCGTCGGGTTGCAGGTGGAAAAAGCTGTTCCACGCGATGATGCCATCAAACATGCCATCCAGATCAAGGGCGCGCATATCCCCCAGTCGCCAATCACCTTCGGGCCAGCGACCCTTGGCGATGTCGAGCATGGGTTGCGCGAAATCAACGCCTGTGACCTTGAACCCTTCGGCGATGAACCAGCGCGCAATCGGATCGCC
The DNA here is from genome assembly GCF_059882455.1 of Tateyamaria sp. 7Alg 36. Lineage (NCBI taxonomy): Bacteria > Pseudomonadati > Pseudomonadota > Alphaproteobacteria > Rhodobacterales > Roseobacteraceae > Tateyamaria > Tateyamaria sp. 7Alg 36. Next base: position 1,428,212 of record NZ_CM187613.1, read on the forward strand.
CGTACCACAGCCAAGGTCCAGCACATGCGCCCCCGCAGGCAGGCTTGCCGCAAAGCGCGCCAGCCAGCGCGCCTCGAACAGCACGCGCGAGCGTTTGGCGTCATAAGCAGCGGCCTGACGTTCATAGATCTGTTGCGTGTCCTGCGCCGAGGCTTGGGTGTCGGTCATGATGTGCCCTCAAGAATGGTTATGCGCGTCGCCTGCAAATGGCTTAGGGCCGCTCTATAATGGATGATCCGTGCCGCGCCAGTGGGGTGGCGCACAATTCTGGTCGACCGGCGGGGGCCTGCCCCGTCAACCGGCGGTCCAGCCCCCGTCGATAATCATATGCGTCCCCGTCACCATGGCCGAGGCATCGCTGGCCAGAAACTGCACCGCTCCCATGATGTCACTGACCTCGCCCACGCGGGGTAGCTTGATCTTCTCCATGATCCACGCGAACCGTTCGGGATCGTCAAAGGTCGGCTGGCTGAGCGGCGTGCGAATAAAGGTCGGGCAAATCGTGTTGATGCGGATGCCTGCCTTGCCCCATTCGATGGCCATGGCTTTGACCATCCCCTCGACCGCATGTTTGCTGGCGCAATAGACCGCGCGATCGACCCCGCCCACATGGCCCATCTGCGACGAGATATGGATGATCGACCCGCCGCGCCCTGCACGCATCAGCGTGCGCGCAGCGGTCGAAGACAGGAAATACGCTCCCTTCACGTTGATGTCGAAGACCGCATCGTAATCCTCGGGCGTGGTGTCGACGGCGGCGCTGTGGCGTGCCAGCCCTGCCGAATTCACGACAACGTCGAAAGGGGTTTCGAACGCCTTGTCGATGCCCGCAATGTCCGTCTGATCAAGCTGTAACGCCTCGGCGCTGAAACCTGCGTCGCGCATCGCGCCGACGGCATCCTGCAACACGTCCGCCCGACGTGCGGCGCAAACCACATGCGCGCCCGCCTCGGCCAGCGCCACGGCACAGCCCAAACCGATGCCCGAGGACGCGCCCGTGACCAAGGCCCGCTTGCCCGACAGCTCAAGCGAAGGTGTCGAGGGCAGCGCGGTCATACGGCACCCTCTGGCATAGCAGTCGCTGCGCTACATCCTTGATCCATATGCAAATGTCCCGTCCTCTGCCTGCAGTTCAGCGGCAGACCACCATCTATCGCGGCCAAAGGCAAGGCGCAGCGACCTGCCGCCCGCATGGATCAAGAGCTATTGCGCAACGCCTCGGCAGCCTGCGCGATCCCTTGGGCAGAGGGCAGCGTATCGGCATAGGCCCGCCCCGTGGGAATGAAACTGTCCTGCGCGGTGTAGCGGGCAATCTTGCGATGGCCTGCTTCGTACAAGGCGGTCATCACCCCCTCGGCCACGCCACCCGAAGCACGGGTTTCATCCACCACCAGCACCTGCGCGCAGCCCTCAACGGCCCGCATCAGACCGTCCAGCGGCAGCGGCGCGAGCCAGCGCAGGTCCACCACGCGGGCGTCAGGGACTTGCGCTTGAGCCGCCAGATAGCGCCCGTTGCCAAAGGTCACGATGGCAAGCGGGCCGTCCCCTTCGCAGCCGACCTCGCCCCGACCGATCCGCTTGTCCGGCTGGGGGTAGGTGCGCATCCAAGCGCCGTCGCCCGCCGTTGCATCACGCATCGGATAAAGGGCAATCGGTTCGACAAACACGCACAGACGGTTTTCCTCGCGGGCAAGGCGATGGCATTCGCGCAGCATCTGCACCGCGTCGGCCCCGTCGGACGGACAGGCAAGGATCAGCCCCGGAATATCGCGCAGCACGGCCAGCGCGTTGTCATTGTGGAAATGCCCGCCAAAGCCCTTCTGATAACCGAGCCCTGCAATCCGCAGCACCATCGGGTTCGCCCATTGCCCATCCGAGAAGAACGGCAAGGTCGCCGCTTCGCCCCTGATCTGGTCTTCGGCATTGTGCAGATAGGCAAGGAACTGGATTTCGGGCATCGGGATGAACCCGTTATGCGCCATGCCAATGGCCAGCCCGAGGATCGATTGTTCATCCAGCAACGTGTCGATTACCCGCGATGGGCCAAAGCGCGCATGCAGCTTTTGCGTGACGCCATAGACCCCGCCCTTGCGGCCGATATCCTCGCCCATCAGAACGGTTTCGGGATGAGCCAGCATCAGATCCGTCAGCGCCCAGTTGATCAGTTTGGACATGGGCTGGGGCGCGTCCATCTGCGCCATGTCACTGCCAAAGGCGGCGGCGCGGTCGGCCTCGGACGGGCCATTGACCTGCCGGTGCGCGCGGGCGGGCGGAACGATGGCGGACATCACCGCTTCTGCACCGCGCAACGGGGGCGCATCCGCCACACGGGCCGCTTCCTCGCGGGTTCGTTCGAGTGCGCTTTGATAGGTCGACAGGATGTCATCGGCGGGCACACCAAGGGCCATCAGACCAGACGCGGTAAAGATCAGCGGATCGCGCGCCTCGTCCGCCTCGACCTCGGCGCGGGGCAGATAGCTGGTGGCGATATCCGCGCCCGCATGACCATAAAGACGCACGGTCCGCAAATGCAGAACCGCTGGTTTGCGATGCTTGCGCACAAAAGCCGCCGCCTCGGACGCTGCACGATAGGCATCCCACAGATCACACCCGTCGCCGTGGAAATAGGTGACACCCGGACGATGCGACAGGCTGGCCCCGACCCAACCCACAGGGGTCTTGGTCGAAATGCCGATGCCGTTATCCTCGCAAATGAACAGCAAAGGCAAAGGCACGCCCTGCACGCTGGTCCATCCGGCGGCATTGATCGCGCCTTGGGCCGTCGAATGGTTCAGCGACGCATCTCCGAAACTGGCCACCGCAATGCTGTCCGCAGGCAAGATCGCCCCCTCGGGCCGGTTACGCCGCGCCAGCCCGATCCCGTAGGCCGCCCCGACAGCCTTTGGCAGATGGCTGGCAATGGTCGAGGTTTGCGGCGGAATAAAAAGATCGCGGCTGCCCAGCACCTTATGCCGCCCACCACTGGTCGGATCGTCCGCCGCGCAGGCATAGCTGAGCAGCATGTCGCGGCACATATCCTGCCCCTTCTGTGCCGCCCGCGCGACTTGAAAGGCACCGTCCCTGTAGTGCAGGAAACTGATGTCGTCGGGGCGCAGCGCATGCGCCACTGCGGCCATCCCCTCGTGACCGGATGACCCGATCGTGTAAAACCCCTGCCCCGCTTTTTGCATCTCGCGGCTGACAATGTCCAAGGCGCGGGTCAGACACTGATGCTCGAACAGCCGTTGCGACGCTGCCAGATCAAGCCCATGCGGTGCAACCTCCGGCACATCGCCCTGCGCAATGCGGCGCAGGAAACTTTCGTGAACGATTGAAACGCGATCCATGGCGACCTCTGTCGAGAAAAAGATTTAATGCCTCCGGCGGCAGTATTTTCGGCCAAAAGAAACCCCTACCGCCTCTTTTGGCCCGAAATACTGTCGGGGGGTCCGGGGGGCAGACAGCCCACCGGTCCTGCACTCAGAAAAAGGCCTGCAATCCGGTCTGCGCGCGCCCGAGGATCAGGGCGTGAACGTCATGGGTGCCTTCGTACGTGTTTACGGTTTCGAGGTTCATCAGGTGACGCATCACCTGAAATTCGCCGGAAATACCGTTGCCTCCGTGCATGTCGCGGGCTTGGCGCGCGATATCGAGCGCCTTGCCGCAGTTGTTGCGTTTGACGATCGAGATCATTTCAGGCGCGGCCTCTGCCGCGTCCATCAGCCGCCCGACCTGCAAGGAGGCCTGAAGGCCAAGGGCAATTTCGGTCTGCATATCGGCAAGCTTTTTCTGGAACAGCTGTGTCTGTGCCAGCGGCTTGTCGAACTGTTTGCGGTCCAGTCCGTATTGGCGGGCAGCGTGCCAGCAGAATTCGGCCGCGCCCATCGCGCCCCAACTGATGCCATAGCGCGCGCGGTTGAGGCAGCCAAACGGCCCTTTCAGCCCCTGCACATCCGGCAGCAGCGCGTCCTCGCCGACCTCGACATCCTTCATCACGATCTCTCCCGTGATCGAGGCGCGCAAGGACAGCTTTTGTTCGATCTTGGGCGCGGACAGGCCGGTCATGCCCTTTTCAAGGACAAAGCCCCTGATCTTGCCGCCATGTGCCTCGGACTTGGCCCAGACCACAAACACATCAGCAATCGGCGCGTTCGAGATCCACATCTTGGCCCCGTTCAGCACATAGCCCCCATCGGTTTTGCGCGCAGTGGTTTTCATGCCCGCAGGGTCGGAACCGGCATCCGGTTCGGTCAAGCCGAAACAGCCGATCCATTCGCCGCTGGCCAGTTTGGGCAGGTATTTGCGCCGCTGCGCTTCGGAGCCATAGGCATAGATCGGATAGATCACGAGGCTGGATTGAACCGACATCATCGACCGGTAGCCCGAGTCAATCCGCTCGACCTCACGCGCGACCAGACCGTAGGACACGTAAGAGCCGCCAAGCCCGCCATATTCCTCGGGCAGGGTCACGCCGAGCAGCCCCATCTCGCCCATCTCGCGGAAAATCTCGGGGTCTGTGGTTTCGCGGGCAAAGGCGTCCACGATGCGGGGAGCCAGCTTCTCGGCGGCATAGGCAGCGGCCGAGCTTTGGATCATGCGTTCGTCCTCGCTGAGCTGTTGGGACAGGCGGAACGGATCGGCCCAGTCAAAGCTGCCCAGATCGGGGGCGTCTTTGGCTTTCAGGATTTTGCCTTCTGCAGTCATCTTGGTTCTCCTCAAAGGATGGCGGCTGGTGCGCAGTATTGCAGAGATCGCGGCAAAGTTCTAACGATGGCTAATCCTGCAATCCATGAGAAAAACGCATATGTTCGTGCCGCGCCGCTATCTGCCATCAGTCTCTGCCCTGCTGGCATTCGAAGCGGCAGCGCGGTTGGGATCGGCCACCGCCGCCGCGCATGAACTGTCCCTGACGCAAAGCGCGATCAGCCGCCAGATCAGAACGCTGGAGGATCAGATCGGCGTCGCCCTGTTTGCTAAACAGGGGCGCAGTCTGGTGCTGACGCCCATCGGACGCACATATGTGGCGCAGGTGCGCGATGTGCTAAACCGGTTGGGATCCGCCTCGGTCGCGGCGGGGGCAAACCCGCAGGGCGGCGCGTTGAACCTTGCGATCCTGCCCGCCTTCGGGCTGCACTGGCTGGCGCCGCGTCTGGCGGATTTCGCCCATGCCCATCCCGAGGTCACGGTGAACCTGTCAACACGGCTCGCCCCGTTCGACTTTCGCGGCAGCAACTTTGACGCGGCGATCCATTTCGGGCGCAAGGACTGGACGGGGACCGCTTATCTGCCGCTGATGCCGGAAACGGTCATTGCGGTGGGCGCGCCGGATCAGGTGCCCCAGAATGCAGGGCCGGAGGCGTTGCAATCCATGACCCTGCTGCATCTGGACACGCGACCGCGCGCATGGGCACGGTGGTTTGCCGCGCACGGGCTCGCCGCGCCGTCGCAGACCGGCATGGTGTTTGACCAATTTTCCACCATGGCACAGGCAGCGATCCACGGGCTTGGCGTGGCGCTGTTGCCGACCTTTGTGGCCGCGCCGCATCTGGATAGCGGTGCCTTGGTCACCCTGACCGAAGGGTCCGAAAACAGCGTCGGGGATTACTACCTTGTCTGGCCCGCCGACCGCCCTGCGCCGCCGAGCCTACGATCATTCCAACGGTGGATTTCGCAGCAATTGTCGCAAGGCTGACCCAAGCCTGCCGTAATTCCGCCCAACACCTCCCCTACAAGCAGCCTCAGACGATTCCGTCCCGTGATCGGGGCATCCAACCAAAAGGAGCGCAGCCATGAAACGCGCGATTTCGATTTTGGCGACATCCGTCGCCGTTCTGACCGCCTCTGCGGCGGCTGCGGCAGAACACACGATCCTGATCCTGCCGGACGCCTATTTTCCGCAAGTAACCTATCTTGAATCCGGTGACACCGTACGTTTCGTCAACGTGTCAGGTGGTTCAAAGAACATCATTTCCAAGAATGGCTCGTGGGAACTTGGCCCGATTCAGGACCAGCAGGAAGTCACCATGGAGATCATCGAGGGCGTGCAAAAGACGTTCTATGACGCTGATAACAAGACCCCCGAAGGCGAATATGCCATCGAAGGACGCATGACCTTTTCGACCGCACCGCTGCAGTAACTCAGCGCGCGACACCCAGCGGTTCGATCAACTGCGGCCCCGTGGCGCGGTTTGAATTGACCGCTGTATCGACGCGGTGCCAGTGCAACGTATCTTCAGGGGCGGCCCGCATCAGCGTGGCGGCCCCTTTTCCTTTTTCGCCCAACCAAAGGCCCAGATCGTCGGGTTCAAGGATCACTGGCATGCGGTGGTGGATCGCACTCATTGCGTCATTGGCGCCCGTAGTGACAATCGCCACTGTGCGCATGGCGTCCCCCTCTTGCCCCTTGGGTGTCCATGACTGCCAAACTGCGGCAAAGGCAAGCGGCGCGCCATCGCGTCGTGTGATATACCACGGCAATTTTACATCCCCGTCCCGCGTCCATTCGTAAAACCCGCTGGCAACCACCACGGCACGGCGTTCGCGGCAGGCACTGCGAAAGGCTGGCTTTTCCGCCACGGTTTCGGCGCGCGCATTGATCAGCAACGGGCCGTCATTCGGGGCCTTGTACCAATGCGGGATAAACCCCCACCGCATCGCGCCCAACCGGCGCTGCCCACCCTCGGGCGTGTTGATCACATGCACATCGTTTGTCGGGCAGACGTTATAGTTCGGCACTTCCGGCAGCGCGTTATCAGGCGCGGCCCCGAACAATTGGGCCATCGCATCCGTTGGCAAAGTGATAGAGAAACGTCCGCACATGCCCGCAAGCCTAGCCAAAGCCGCACAGCAGCGCAAAGTGGATGTTACGGCTGGGGGGCGACATTTGTGGCACGAGCTGCCGAGGTACCATCAAACACAAAAGGGCGCCGATAAACTCGACGCCCTTTCATGTGGAAACGGGTTGCCCCGCCCCTGATCCTGCCCCGCAGGGCGTAGGCTTATTTCACCGTGATACGCCCGTCGGTGTAAGGTGTGAACGGACCTTGTGCGGCCAGATATTCGGCAGTGACGTCCGCCAGATCGGGGCCGTAGTCGTAGGCGTTCTGCGCGGTTTTAAACATCGCATAGCCGTCGCCGCCGTTGCGCACGTAGTTGTTGGACACAACGCCATACAGCTTGTCCGCTTCAATTGGCGCACCACCCACCATTACGTCGCTCACGCGCTCTCCGGCTGGTTTGGATGCGTCAAAGGCAAAGCTGATGCCCGCAATCTGCGGGAAGCGGCCCGCGCCTTCCTCGACTTGGCTCACGCCGTTTTCCAGCGCTTCGATCATGGTCGCGCCGGTGACTTGGAAAGTCGACAGCGTATTCTGGAACGGCAGCACGGTCAGCACTTCGCCCATGGTGACAGGGCCCGCGTCGATCGAGGCACGGATGCCGCCACCGTTCTGGATCGCGATCTGGACACCTTGGTCGGCCACGCGGGCCAGCATCGCATCGGCAATCAGAGAGCCCATGGAACATTCCATCGCACGGCAGACGTCGCGGTCGCCACCGATAGCATCTGCGGCCTCGGCTACGACCTTGTTGCGGATCTCGTCCAGCGGTTTCGCGGCTTCGGCGATGCGCGCCTTGACGCCTTCGTCTTCCGCAACCGATCCGTCAACGATCAGCGGCTGGCCCGAAGTCTCGACAATCTCGCCCGCGTCATTGAAGGTCACGTTCAACTCGCCAAGGAACTTGCCGTAGGCATAGGCCTGAACGATGGCCGTATCGCCCACCATGGTCGGATAGGGGCCTTCAGCGTTCTCCATATCGCCCAGCAATGTGTTGGAGTGTCCGCCCACGATCACGTCAACGCCGGTGGTTTCCGCCGCGACTTTCTGGTCCACGCCATAGCCCGAGTGGCTTAGCACGATGATCTTGTTGACGCCTTGCGCGGTCAGCAGATCGACTTCGCCCTGAACGGCAGCAACCGGATCAGAGAAGGTGATGTTGTCACCGGGGCTGGCAAGTTCATGAGTATCTTCGGGCGTCAGGCCGATCAGGCCGATCTTTTCGCCGCCGCGTTCGATCACGGTGGATTTCTGCAACTTATCGGCCAGCAGCGGTTCGGCCGAAACGTCGGCGTTGCTCATCAGGATGGGGAATTCGACCGCATCCATGAACCCGCGCAGCACTTCCGGCCCGTCGTCGAATTCGTGGTTGCCGACAGTCATCCCGTCATAGCCCATCTGGTTCATCATCTCGGCGGCAAGCGCACCTTTGTAATAGGTGTAAAACAACGTGCCCTGGAACTGGTCGCCGCCATCCACGAGAATGGAGTTGTTGGACCGTGCGCGCGCGTCGGTGATGGCTGTGATCAGACGCGCCGACCCGCCAAAGCATTTGCCCTCGGCGTTGTCTTCTTCGCCGCAACCGCTGTCATACTTGCTGATCGGTTCGAATCGGGCGTGAAAATCGTTCGTGTGCAGGATGGTCAGCGTGTAATCCGCCATCGCGGTTCCGGCACTCAGCGCCAGCGCGGCAGTGCCCATCAGAAATCGGGTCATAGGAGGTCTCCCTGTATTGGTTATGGCAGTACGAGACATCAAGCCGCAGCCCGAGTCAAACCCGATCCTGCGTGGTTGACGCAACGCAGGGCGCGCCGCGCACTCTTGATTGTTTGCTAGGCGACGGGCATCAGGGGGCCCATGCTGATATACAAGATTTTTCGAGGCCCCGAATGGGCCGATCTGCGCCAGAACGGCACCACCGCTGGCGCGCCCATCGACATCACCGATGGCTACATCCACTTTTCGACCGCCGAACAGGCGGCCGAGACAGCAGCCAAGCATTTTGCGGGCGTCGACGACCTGTTCCTTGTCGCGGTCGAGGCGGACAGCCTTGGCAATGACCTAAAGTGGGAAGTGTCGCGCAATGACGCGCTGTTTCCGCATCTCTACCGCGAACTCAGGATAGCCGATGTGCATTGGGCCCAGCCGCTGCCACTTGAAAATGGCGCGCATGTTTTTCCTGCGGGGGCCGGTTTCGAGTGATGGACGCCGAGGGCCATATCGACCCGACCCGCGCCCAGTTCGAGGCGTTTAAAGGTTTCGACAGGGACCAGCCGGTGCAGATGCTTAACCTCGTGCGGTTCCGCGATCTGGCCAACTATCCCGGCACCCATGATCTCGCCCGCGACGGGCTGACAGGGGCCGAAGCCTATGCGCTGTACGGCAAGTATTCAGGGCCGGTGCTGCGCAAGGTGGGCGGCAGCATCTTGTGGCGTGGTGCGTTCGAGACGACGCTGATCGGCCCAGAGGGCGAGGCATGGGATGCCATGTTCATCGCGGCCTATCCCACCGCGCACGCCTTTCTGGCCATGGTCACCGACCCCGACTACCAAAAGGCGGTTGTGCACAGGCAAGCGGCCGTCGCCACCTCGCGCCTGATCCGCACCAAACCCGCCGACACAGGAACCACATTCGGATGAAGCACAAGATCGAACAGTTGGGCATGGCAGCACTGCGCCGCCTTGATCCGGAAACCGCGCACGGGTTGGCCCTGCGCGCCGTGCACACCCCGCTCGCCGCGCTGCCCGGACCGGTGCAAAGCGACCGTTTGCGTACCCGCATCGCCGGTCTGACCCTGCCCAACCCCGTCGGTCTTGCCGCCGGTTTTGACAAGAACGCCACCGCCATCGCGCCTTTGTCCCGCGCAGGGTTCGGCTGGATCGAGGTTGGCGCCGCCACCCCCATCGCCCAGCCTGGCAACCCGCGCCCGCGCCTGTTTCGGCTGACCGAAGACAGGGCCGCGATCAATCGCTTCGGCTTTAACAATGACGGGATGGAAGCCATTGGCGCACGGCTGGCCAAACGGCCCAAGGGCATCCCCGTCGGCCTCAACCTCGGGGCCAACAAGAACAGTGCCAACCGCGCCGAGGATTTTGCCCGCGTGCTGGCCCATTGCGCCGCTCTTATCGACTTTGCGACCGTGAATGTCTCCAGCCCGAACACCGAGAAACTGCGCGACCTGCAAGGGCCAATGGCGCTTGCCGCGCTGCTCGACGGGGTGATGCAGGTGCGCGCGAACACACCTGTTTTCCTGAAGATCGCGCCGGACCTCACAGACCAAGACCTCGCCGATATCGCCAAGGTCGCACAGGACGCAGGCGTCGCCGCCATTATCGCCACGAACACCACGCTGGACCGCACCGGATTGCATGGCCCCCATGCCGCCGAAACCGGCGGTCTGTCCGGCGCGCCGCTTTTTACCAAATCAACCCGCGTTCTGGCCAAACTGCACAAGCTGACAGACATCCCGCTGATCGGCGTTGGCGGCATTTCCAGCGCCGAAGACGCCTATGCCAAAATCTGCGCTGGTGCCTCTGCCCTGCAGATCTACACCGGTCTCGTCTATGGCGGGCTCAGCCTTGGCGCACGGATCGCCAGCGGTCTGGACGCCCTGCTAGAACGCGACGGCTTCGCCTCCGTCAGCGACGCAGTGGGCAGCAAAACCGAAGACTGGCTGTAACCCCTCATTGTTCCACAAAATATGCCGGGGTCTGGGGCGGCGCCCCAGTCATCCCCCCGCCGCACGCTCCAGCGCAGGGTATCGCGCGCCCAGCGTGATCCCCCGCGCTAGGAACGAGATCAAAAGCGCCGCCCACAGGCCGTGATTGCCCAATACCGGCAACAGCAGCAGGATCGCGCCCCAGTAGATCGCAAAGGACACCGCCATCATATTGCGCATGTCCCGCCCCCGTGCAGCCCCGATGAAAATCCCGTCCAGCATCCATGCTGCACAGCCGACCAAGGGTGCCGCGATCATCCACCCCAGATAGACGCGCGCCTCGCCCTGCACATCCACGTCCTTGGCCATCAGATCAATCAGCCACGGCCCCGCGAGATAGAACCCGATGGCGCTGGTCACGCACACTATCATTCCCCAGAACCCCGTCATCAGCGCCGAGCGTCGCAAGCGGGCCGGATCGCTGCGCCCATAGGCCCGCGCAATCAGCGTCTCGGCAGCAAAGGCAAACCCGTCCATCGCATGGGCGGTGATATACATGAACTGGATCAAGACCTCGTTCGCGGCCAGCGTCACATCCCCGAACCGCGCCCCGATAAAAACAAAGCTGGAAAAGATGATCATCAACATGACCGACCGCAGCAGGATATCCGTGTTCAGCAACGCCATGCGCACCAGCTTGGACCGCTCCAATACCCGCGCGCGGTCACGCCATGCGGGCCGCGTAAAAGCGGCGCGACAGAACCACAGGCCAAGGGCCGCGCCGAAAACCTCTGCGATCACCGTCGACAGGGCCACGCCCGCCACGCCCCAGCCAAAGCCCAGCACAAAGACAAAGTTCAACGCGATGTTGATCCCGTTCATGCCCAGTTGCACCCAGAACACCGCGCCCGTGCGCTCTTGGGCGATCAGCCATCCGGTCAGCGCATAGACGGCGATTGCCGCAGGCGCGGTCCAGATGCGGATCGACAGGTAGGTGCGGGCCAGCGCCTCCACCTCGGCGCTGGCCGGTGATAGCCAGAACGCACCGCGAAAGATCGGTCCCTGTATCGCGATCAACGCCAACCCGCCGACAACCGCCACCAGCAATGCGCGCGTCAGCCACGCCGACACTTCGTCCGCATCCCCTGCCCCCGCCGCTTGCCCGACAAGGCCGACTGTGCCCATGCGGAGGAAACCGAAAACCCAGAACACCGTTGTCAGGATGATCGCGCCCATGGCCACTGCCCCGATGGGTGCGGCCTCGCCCAACTGGCCGACAACGCCCACATCAACCGCGCCAAGGATCGGCACCGTGGCGTTGGACAGCACAATCGGCAGGGCAATCCGCAACACGCGACGGTGGGTCAGCGGCGCTGGTGGCGCTGTCGGCGCGACCGGTGGCGTCATCGACGCTGCGGCATCACGAAATGTCCCGTGCCTTGAGCGAACAGCCGGTCGCGATTGTCCTGCCACGCCTCTACATGCACCGAGGCATAGCGCCGCCCCGACCGGTTGATGCGCGCGCGCGCATAGGCATCGCGCGGCAGGCCCGAGCGCAGGTAGTCCACCGAGAAATCGACTGTCTTCGGCAGGCGCGGCAGGCGCGGCGTGTCCGAGATGTCGAAATCCAGCACCCCGCTTTCGATATCATCCCACAGATAGGACCAGCTCAGCGTGATCACCGCCGTTACCTCAAGAAACGCCGCCGTCACCCCGCCATGCAGCGCTGGCAGCAACGGGTTGCCGATCAGCTTTTCATCAAAGGGCAGGATCGCGGTCAGCTCATCCCCGCGCCGGTCAAACCGCACGCCGAGATAGCCGATATAGGGCACCGCATCGACCAGCGCAGACAGCGCACCATCGCGGCGGTGCTTGATGATCTGGACAGGTTCAGGGCGTTTCATTTGCGGCCCTCCACGGTAAAGGCGCCCGTGGCCGTGGCGACAGCATTTTCGGTATCGTCGTCCCACGCCGTGGCGCGCACGAATGCAACCGACCGCGTCACGTGATAACAGTGCGCGCGGGTGGTGATCGCCTGCCCCGGCGTTGCCGCACGCATATAGTCAATGCGCAAATCCAGCGTCGCCGTGCCGCCCTTGTTGGACGGATGGCTCATCACTGCGGCCCCGCAACACGTGTCCATCACCGCCGACACCGCCCCGCCGCTGATCACGCCGGTTTCCGGATCACCGACCAGACGCAGATCATAGGGCATGGTGATCACCGCCACCCCGTCATCGATCTCGGTCAACTCCATCCCCAGATCACGGGAATGCGGGATCGCCTCGATGAACTGGCGGGCGCGTTTCAGCTTGTCGGACATGAACCCTCTTGGCGTTGCCATCGTTTCACCAAGTTATGGGGCGCGGCCCGCATCAGGGCAAGGCACCTGTTGCTCTTGGCTCAAACCCGCCCTAAGTTTCCCGGAGGGAGATAGACCATCCATGGCAGAAGACCGTTTGAGCTTTAAGGAAATGTGCGCGCAGTTCGACGTGACGCCGCGCACCTTGCGCTATTACGAATATATCGAACTGCTCTCTCCTGACCGCGAAGGGCGCTCGCGGTTCTACGGCCCGCGCGAACGCGCGCGGATGAAACTGATCCTGCGGGGCCGGAAATTCGGCTTTCAACTCGAAGATATCCGCCAATGGCTGATGATTTACGAGCATGAGGGCAACGAGGCCCAGATGCGCGCATGGATCGAAATGGCCGATGGCCAGCTTTCCGAACTGGACGAACAGCGCCGTCAACTGGACGAGGCGCGACAGGAACTTCAGGATCTGCGCGACAGCGTGGCGACGGAACTCGGCCTCTCCTGATCCGGCACATCACTGTAGTGACCTGAACCGTTTTGCGGGCGGCAGGCTTTGGCATGCGCACCCTTTGCCCTGCGTAAACCGCGCAAAATGGCCCCCTGAATATGCATCATATTGCTTGACGCAACGACGCCCTGCGTCAACTTACCAAGTGACGCAACGTACAGCTTACGTAAACGTCACTGTCCGGTTGCATCGAATCCACGCCTCCCCCATGTCGGGGACAGAACAGTTTATGCGAGTGATCAAATGAGCGATAAAACCATGACCATCCGCGAGATGTGTGCCGCCTTCGACGTCACACCGCGGACATTGCGGTTCTATGAGGCCAAAGAGCTTCTGTTTCCCGTGCGCGAGGGCCAAAAGCGCCTGTTTACGAAACGGGACCGCGCCCGCCTGAAACTGATCCTGCGCGGCAAACGCTTCGGCTTCAGCCTCGAAGAAATCCGCCAGTTGCTGGACCTCTATGACATGGGCGACCAGCAACAGACCCAACTTGCGCGCACCTATGACATCGCCAGCGACCGGCTGGCCGACATGGTTGCGCAACGTGACGAGTTGAACGAAGCGATCACCGATCTGCAGAACCAGTTGAAATGGGGCGAGAAAATGCTCGCCTCGATGAATACCACGAAAAAGGCCGCTGAATAAGCGACATGCGATCTTAGGGAGAGATACATATGCCCAGCTACACGCCCCCCACCAAAGACATGCAATTCATCCTGCACGATGTGCTGAATGTCACCGACTCAGGTATTCCGGGCTACGACGAACTTGAAGCCGACTTTACCGGTGCCATCCTCGAAGAAGCAGGCAAGCTGACCGCCGACGTTCTGGCACCGCTAAACGTTGTAGGCGACAAGGAAGGCTGCCGCCTCGAAAACGGCGTTGTCTACACACCCGCAGGGTTCAAGGCAGCATTCGAACAGGTCAAGGAAGGCGGCTGGACCGGTCTGGACATGCCCGAGGAATTCGGCGGCCAGAACATGCCCGTCGTGATGGGCTCTGCCGTGGGTGAAATGTTCAGCAGCGCCAACATGGCCTTCACCATGTATCAGGGTCTGACCCATGGCGCGGCAAGCGCCATTCTGGCCCATGGCTCGCAAGCACAGAAAGAAACCTACCTGCCCAAGATGGTGTCCTGTGAATGGACCGGCACCATGAACCTGACCGAACCGCATTGCGGCACCGATCTGGGCCTGATGCGCACCAAAGCGGTCCCGCAGGACGATGGCAGCTACAAGATCACCGGCCAGAAAATCTTTATCTCCGCTGGCGAACACGACATGTCCGACAACATCATCCATCTGGTGCTGGCCAAGATCGAAGGCGGCCCCGAGGGCATCAAGGGCGTGTCGCTCTTCATTGTTCCAAAAATATGCGTGAACGACGATGGCTCCCTTGGTGCACGCAATGGGGTTTCTGTCGGCAGCATCGAAGAAAAGATGGGCATCCACGGCAACTCCACCTGCGTGATGAACTATGACGGCGCAACCGGCTACCTGCTCGGTCAGGAACACAAAGGCATGCGCGCCATGTTCACTATGATGAACGAGGCCCGTCTGGGCGTCGGCATGCAGGGTCTGTCCCAAGCAGAGGTCGCCTATCAGAACGCGGTGGCCTATGCCCATGACCGCCTGCAAGGGCGTGATGTGACCGGCGTGAAGAACCCCGACGGTCCGGCCGATCCGCTGATTGTGCATCCGGATATCCGCCGCTCGCTGTTGGATCAGAAATCCTTTGTCGAAGGCGCGCGTGCGTTCATTCTGTGGGGCGCGACCATGATCGACGCCGCACACCGCGCAGGTGACAAGGACGCCGACGGCATCGTGTCCCTGCTCACCCCCGTGATCAAAGGGTTCCTGACCGATGTGGGCTATGACTGCACGGTCAAGGCGCAGCAGGTCTATGGCGGTCACGGCTACATCGAGGAATGGGGCATGTCGCAATATACCCGCGACGCCCGTATCGCGATGATCTACGAAGGGGCCAACGGCGTGCAAGCGCTTGACCTCGTGGGTCGCAAGCTGGCGCAGGACGGCGGCAAGCATGTCATGGCCTTCTTCGATCTGGTGAAATCCTTCATCAAGGACAATGCCGGTCAGGACGAAGCTTATGACAAAGAGTTCCTCGAACCGCTGAAAGCGGCTTCCAAGGATCTGCAAGCTGCGGGCATGTATTTCATGCAGAACGGCATGACCAATCCGAACAACGCACTGTCGGGGTCTTACGACTTCATGCACATGTTCGGCCATGTCTGCCTTGGCCTGATGTGGGCGCGGATGGGCAAAGCATCGCGCGCGGCACTGGCGGCTGGCACCTCGGACACCGAGTTCCACGAAACCAAGCTCGCCACGGGGCGCTATTACATGGCGCGCCAGCTTCCGGCCACCGCGCTGCACCTGACCCGTATCCAGTCCGGTGCCGACACGGTGATGGCGCTCGAAGCGGCAAACTTCTAAAACACAGACAGGCGGGGCCTTCCCCGCCTGTTTCCGTCCGAGGTGGTACAATGCCCAAACGCTTTCGCCTGACCCGTCGTTTTCCGACCGCCATGACGGATGACGGCTATCGCCGCCTCAAAAAGTTCGCGTCTGACGCCGGACTGGACGAAGGCGAGGCGCTCTCGTTTCTGTTCGAAAATTTCGACAGCGTGATGAACGAGGAAAACCTGACAGCGCGGCTGCGCCTGTTCAACGCGGAACTCGACGCACGCAAACGCTGATCACATCTTTGCCGGGGAGGAAAAGACATGAAGGATCTGGAGCACGGGCCGACAGGCTGGATGAGCGATGAACACCAGATGATCGCCGACATGACGGCGCAGTTCATCACCACCGAATGGGCTCCCCATTTCGACCGCTGGCGCAAACAAGGCGAGATGGACCGCACCACATGGGCGCAAGCGGGCGAGCTCGGCCTGCTCTGCCCGTCCATCCCCGAAGAATACGGCGGCGCCGGTGGCGATTTCGGCCACGAGGCTGCCATCCTAATCGAAGCCTCCCGCGCCAATCTGGCCTCTTGGGGGCATGGTATCCACTCTGCCATAGTCGCGCACTATATCCTGAACTACGGAACCGACGACCAAAAGGCGCGATGGCTGCCCAAGATGGTCAGCGGCGAACTGGTCGGCGCGCTGGCGATGACCGAACCCTCCACCGGATCAGACGTGCAGGCGATCAAGACCCGCGCGGTGAAGGAGGGCAACGCCTACCGCCTGACCGGTTCCAAGACCTTCATCACCAACGGCCAGCACGCCAACCTGATCGTGGTCGCGGCCAAAACGGACCCGTCGCTTGGCTCCAAAGGCATTTCGTTAGTCGCGCTTGAAACCGACGGCGCGCAAGGTTTCCAGCGCGGGCGCAACCTCGACAAGATCGGGATGCACGCATCCGACACTTCCGAACTGTTCTTCGACAATATCGAAATCCCGCCAGAGAACATCCTCGGCGACACCGTCGGTCAGGGCTTCTATCAACTGATGCAACAACTTCCGCAGGAACGGCTCGTGATCGCTTGCGCGGCCATTGGCGCTATGGAAGGCGCGGTGGAACGCACGATCGCCTATGCCCGCGAACGCGAGGCGTTCGGCGGCCCGATCATGCAATTCCAGAACACCCGCTTCAAACTGGCTGAGGCCAAGACCAAAACCGCCGTCAGCCGCGCGTTCTTTGACGAATGCATGGCAGAACACCTGCGCGGCGCGCTCACCGCCGACAAAGCGGCGATGTGCAAATACTGGACCACCGAGGCGCAGGCTTGGGTACTGGATGAATGCCTGCAATTGTACGGCGGGTACGGATTTACGCAGGACTACGATATCGGCGGCATGTGGACCGATGCGCGGGTGCAACGCATCTATGGTGGCACGAACGAGATCATGAAGGAATTGATCGCGAGGGCATTGTGATGTCCACACCACTGCGCCTTCTGCCACCCGCAGATGATTTTGAGTATTTGGCACGAGAAGAAGCAAGGGGACGGTCCACCCCTCCACCCGGAACACACATAGCGAACGGGGCGGTGGGGCTTCTCCTCGTACGGCCATCGGCTCTCCAGCCTGTACCGCGCCCCGAGGCTAAGCCGAAGGTAGTAAACAGAACGCTAATGCGCCCGCCCCTTCGCGCTTATTTTCGTCAAAAATACTCCACGGGGGGTCCGGGAGGTGTGAAACTCCCCGGTTCTGCCTTCACCAATTTTTCCGGCCAGAGAGGTTTATGACCATGACAATGCAACTCCACTGTTTCGGTGAAAGCGGCAACTCCTACAAAGCGGCCCTTGCGCTCCAGCTCTCGGAACTTGAGTGGGAGCCGGTTTTTGTCAACTTTTTTGGCGGCGCGGCGCGGTCTGATGAATACCGCGCGCTGAACCCGATGGGCGAGGCGCCGGTGCTTGTGGATGGCGATCTGCGCCTCAGCCAGTCTGGCGTTATCCAGCAGTACATTTCCGACAAAACCGGCAAATTCGGCGGTGATGGCGATGACCGTTACGAGGTGCTGCGGTGGGTCCTTTGGGACAATCACAAGCTGTCCTCGATGTGCGGCATGACCCGCTTCCTGATGAACTTCCTGCCCGAGGACAAGCGCCCTCAGGAAGTGATCGCGTTCAATCACGGGCGGCTCAAGGCGGCCTATGGCGTTCTGGATGCGCATCTTGCAGGGCGGGACTGGATCGTCGGGAACAGCGTCACGAACGCGGACCTGAGTTGCTGCGGCTATCTTTTCTATCCCGAACCTTTCGGGTTCGCGCGCGCGGAATGGCCCAATATCGACCGATGGCTTACGAATATCCAAGGGCTTGAAGGCTGGAAAGCACCCTATGACCTCATGCCCGGATCGCCCGCTGATCGCGCGTGATTGCCGTTTGCGGCACACGCCGCGACGTCACGCTTGATAAGACCAACGGGCACCCCCCACCTATGAAACAGACACGACGCCACTGGCAAAAGGACGAAATATCATGACCGAAGCCTATATCTATGACGCCATCCGCACCCCGCGCGGCAAGGGCCGCAAGGACGGCAGCCTGCACGAGGTGACTGCGCTGCGCCTGTCCGCGCAAACCATGAACGCACTCAAGGAGCGTAACAACTTTGACGGCCACGCGGTCGAGGATGTGATCTGGGGCAACGTCACGCAGGTGATGGAACAGGGGGGCTGCCTTGCGCGCTCTGCGGTTCTGGCCTCCGATCTGGATCAACGCATTCCGGGTCTGTCGATCAACCGGTTCTGTGCCTCGGGCATGGAAGCCGTGAACCTTGCCGCCAACCAAGTGCGCGGCGGTGCGGGCTCGGCCTATATCGCGGGCGGGGTCGAGATGATGGGCCGTGTGGCCATGGGGTCCGACGGCGCCGCGATTGCGGTTGACCCGTCGTTGGCCATGGACAGCTACTTTGTTCCCCAAGGCATCAGCGCCGACATCATTGCCACCGAATACGGGTTCACCCGTGACGACGCCGACCAACTGGCAGTTGCCAGCCAGCAGCGTGCCAAGGCTGCTTGGGACGACGGGCGCTTTGACAATTCGGTTATCAAAATCACCGATATTAACGGTTTGACCATTCTGGATCACGACGAATACATGCGCCCGCAGACGGACATGCAGTCGCTCGGATCGCTCAACCCCGCCTTTCAGGCGATGGGTGAAGTCATGCCCGGCTTCGACAAGGTCGCGCTGATGAAATACCCTCATCTTGAGCGTATCAACCACATCCACCACGCCGGTAACTCGTCTGGCATCGTGGATGGGGCCGCTGCTGTGCTGATCGGCAACAAGGAATTCGGCGAAAAGTGGGGCCTGAAGCCACGCGCGCGCATCCGTGCCACGGCAAAAATCGGCACCGATCCGACCATCATGCTGACCGGTCCGGTGCCCGTGACCGAGAAGATCCTTAAAGACAATGGTATGAATATTGGCGACATCGACCTGTGCGAAGTTAACGAAGCATTTGCCAGCGTGGTGCTACGTTTTATGCAAGCTTTCGATGTCGATCATGACAAGGTCAATGTGAATGGCGGGGCGATTGCAATGGGGCACCCCTTGGGGGCGACGGGCGCGATGATTATCGGCACGTTGCTGGACGAGCTTGAGCGCTCGGACAAAGAGGTCGGACTGGCCACATTGTGCATCGCATCTGGCATGGGGGCTGCGACAATTATCGAACGAGTATAGTATGAATAATTTCAAGTTTCAGCAGTTGGGAAACCGCCTGACCAAATCTTTGATCACCGGTGACTTCGACCTTTACCGCAGCGTAATGGACCTGCCCATGCGCGTCATTCCGCGCGGTGCCGAGGTGATTGACCTGACTGATGAAGCTTCGTTGAAAACCGATTTCGAACTGTACCACATCTCGGTTTCGGCCCGACAGGTAACGGACATTTACCGTCGGGTTCTGAGTATCGAGAACACGCCGGGCGATCCCGATGTCGCGGTGGTCACGTGCGAAATGAACATACTACATCATGCGGAACGGCTTGTGCGCCCCTTCACCTCTTTGTTCTCGATGCGTCAGGTCGACAATGACTGGCGTATTTTCCAGATCGAGAGCCTTGCGGGGCATATCGCGTGGACCTTGGGTCAATACGAGATTACGCCACAGTCCGATTTCGCACCAACAATAGGTGCCATGACTGCGTTAAAGTAGGCAATGGCCCACCCGATAGGAGAGTAAAATGACGGACTTTACACTTAAGAAAGATGCCGAAGGTATCGCGACGATCACGTGGGACGTGGCCGATAAATCCATGAACGTGATGTCCTTTGAAGGGCTCCAGCAACTCAGCGACCATATCGACGACGCGCTGGCCGATGATGCGGTCAAAGGCATCGTGATCACCTCGGGCAAGGACACGTTCGCAGGTGGGATGGACCTGAACCTGCTGGCCAAGATGAAGGACGACGCGGGCGACGATCCGGCCAAAGGCCTGTTCGAGGGCACGATGCAAATGCACGCCCTGCTGCGCAAAATCGAACGCGCGGGCATGGACCCCAAGACCAACAAAGGCGGCAAACCGATTGCCGCTGCCTTGCCTGGCACCGCGGCCGGTATTGGTCTGGAACTGCCGCTGGCGACGCACCGCATTTTCCTTGCCGACAATCCAAAGGCAAAAGTCGGCCTGCCCGAAATCATGGTTGGCATCTTCCCAGGTGCGGGCGGGACAACCCGCCTTGTGCGCAAGCTGGGCGCGATGGGCGCATCGCCCTTCCTGCTGGAAGGTAAGATGGTCGGCCCCGCCGCTGCCAAAGGCACGCTGGTGGACGAAGTCGTTGCCGATCCGGTTGCCGCTGCCCGTGAATGGGTGCTGTCCGCGACCGACGCCGACATCCTGAAACCATGGGACGCCAAGGGCTATAAGATGCCCGGCGGTGCGCCTTATCACCCTGCCGGTTTCATGACCTTTGTCGGTGCAGCGGCCATGGTGAATGGCAAGACCCAAGGCGTCTATCCCGCAGCCAAGGCATTGCTGTCCGCCGTGTATGAGGGCGCGCTGGTGCCCTTCGACACCGCCCTCAAGATCGAGGCGCGCTGGTTCACCAACATCCTGATGAATCCCTCCTCTGGCGCGATGATCCGGTCGCTGTTCCTGAACAAGGAAGCGTTGGAAAAAGGTGCGGTGCGCCCCGAAGGCGTGCCGGACCAGCGGGTGAAAAAGCTAGGCGTGCTGGGCGCGGGCCTGATGGGCGCAGGCATTGCGCTTGTTTCCGCCCAAGCGGGGATCGAGGTTGTGTTGATCGACCGCGATCAGGAAGCGGCCGACAAGGGCAAGGCCTATGCCAAGAAGTACACCGATGGCGGCCTGAAACGCGGCAAGACCACGCAGGAAAAAGCCGACGCGCTGCTGGCGCGCATCACGCCCACGCCCGATCTTGAGCAATTGGCAGGCTGCGATCTGATTATCGAAGCCGTGTTCGAAGACCCCAAGGTCAAGGCCGAGATCACCCAGAAGGTCGAGGCGATCATTTCGGACGACTGCATCTTTGCCTCCAACACATCGACCCTGCCGATCTCTGATCTGGCGAAGGCCAGCAAAAATCAGGATCAGTTCATTGGCATCCACTTCTTCTCTCCGGTGGAAAAGATGCTGCTGGTCGAGATCATCAAGGGCAAGCAGACAGGTGATCGTGCGGTGGCCAAGGCGCTCGACTATGTGCGTCAGATCCGCAAGACACCGATCGTGGTGAATGACGCGCGCTTCTTCTATGCCAACCGCTGCATCATCCCCTATGTGAATGAAGGTGCGCGGATGGTCACCGAAGGGGTTGAACCGGCCCTGATCGAAAACGCGGCGAAACTGGTGGGGATGCCACTTGGTCCGCTGCAGTTGACCGATGAAACCGCCATCGACCTCGGCGCCAAGATTGCGCGGGCGACCATGGCGGCGATGGGCGATGCCTATCCCAAATCCGGTGCCGACGACCTGATCTTCTGGCTTGAGGAAGAAGGCCGCCTTGGGCGCAAGGCCAATGCAGGCTTTTACGAGTATGACGAAAAGGGCAAACGCGTTGGCCTGTGGAAAGGTCTGAACGAAAAGTACCCGCTGGCCGAAGACCAACCCGAAGTGGTCGAAGTACAGCATCGCCTGCTGTTCAGCCAAGTCCTCGAAGCGGTGCGCGCACTGGAAGAAGGTGTGCTGATGGACATCCGCGAAGGTGACGTTGGCGCGATCCTTGGCTGGGGCTTTGCGCCATGGTCCGGTGGCCCGCTGTCATGGCTCGACATTATCGGCGCGCCCTATGCGGCCGAGCGTTGCGACCAACTGGCGGCCAAATATGGCGAGCGGTTTGCCTGCCCCGACCTGCTGCGCGAGATGGCCGAAAAAAACCAGAGCTTCTATGGCCGCTTTGGTCCGAAAGAGGCCGCCGCCGCGTAATCGCGCCTCGGCATCAAACGACAGAACAGGCCCCGCTTTGGCGGGGCCTTTTTCGTTTCCGCCCCCCCCGCCGCTCTGCGCCTGACAGCCCCATTGACCCTGCACGCCCCAGCTTTCAAACTGTCGGGATATTGAACCCGAACCGCATTGATGATGCCGACCAAAGGATACGCCCGTTGGAGCAGCTTTCCGATCTGACCGCGCCGCTGGCCTTTATCCTGCCTGTGGCCATCGTCGGCGCCATTGCCACCTATCTTGAATGGCAGTTCCCGCGCCGTGACGACGCCGTGCCAGTCAGCCGATGGGTCAATTCGGTCGTGCTGCATATCATCACGGTGCCGATGCTGGCCGTGGTGATGCCCATGGTCGGCTATGCCGTCGCAAAGTGGAGTGAGATGACCCAAGGGGGGCTATTGTTCTGGATCGACATGCCGGTCTGGGTCAGGGCGGTTCTGACATTCCTCATCCTCGACTTTCTGATTTTCCTGTCGCATCTGGCCATGCACCGCATCCGCATTTTCTGGCGGGCGCATCGGGTGCATCATTCGGACACCGTGATTTCGGCCAGCACCGGCCTGCTGCACCATCCGTTCGAGGCGCTGTTGCTGAATGTATCGGGTTTTCTGATTATCCCCTTCTTGGGGTTGCAGGGCGAAGGTGTCCTTGCCTTCGGCTTTGTGCAGTTCCTGTTCAACATCTGGCTTCACACCAATGTCGCCAATTTTCCGGGTCAGTATGCGTTGGGCACGGTGATCTTCACCCCCGATCTGCACCGCGTACATCACAGCACAGAGGAAGCGCATTACACCGCAAATCTGGGGTTGGTGTTTACCATCTGGGACCGGATGTTCGGCACCTATGTGCGCGAGCGTGATCTGGATATGCGCATCAGCTTCGGGCTTGGCACGGATGAATGGCGCCATTCAAAACGGCTTGGATCACTGCTGGTCGATCCGTTTCGCAAGTAGGTCAGGCGGCGCAGGCCTGCGCATCCTCGGCGATCATGTAGTCGAGCAGAACCCGCGCCGCGTCCGCAGGCACCACTTCGTAGCCTTGCGCGATGCACCCCAGATCGGTGAGGCTGATATGCGGGCGGGGGCAATGCAGCAACACGCCGCCGCCAGTATAGATCACCTGTTCCTCGGCGAAGACCAGTGTGATGACCTCGATCCGCGTGCGGGGCGCGATCCGCGTGATGCCGCGATAGCCTTCCAGATTTTTGGCGGCGATCACGGCAAAGGGATCGCCATGCGCGTCACATGCCGCATCGGATTCGATCAGGACACCTTGGTCGGGCAGCAGTTCGAGGTCTTCCGCATTGCCCAAGGCCCCCGCAGGCACCAGCACCGAGCGATAGGCCTCGGGGGCCATCATGCTGTCGGTGTAAAAGGTTTCCCGACGCAGATCGACAAGCGGTTGCAGACCATTGTCAAAGGTCATCACCAGATCGCCTATGGCCAGTGCCTCGACAGGACGCCAGCCCATGGCCGTTGCGACAAGGCTGCCATCCAGCAGACCGCGTGTGGTCAGCGCGGCACCATCGCAGGCAGCCGAGGTTTCGGCCATGTAGCGTGGTGCGGTTTTCGACTTCCATCCGAACATATTTTCGATCCCTGTCGTGGTGGCGCTGTGCGGCGCCGAGTGGCGTTGTTGGGATCAGTTGGAGTGATTCTCGGGGCATAGAAGGGCCGCGATTTGGGCGCAAATCGGGCATTGTTCGTGCTTTTGAAGGTAATCCTGTGGCATTAACCAGAACTTGTCGCATCGGCGGGACAATGGGTGGTGCCTGCCCTGCCAGCCGGTTCAGTCAAAGCGGTAGGCGAAGCGCTCGATGTCTTCGGCACAGGCCTCGGCCACGGCCTGTCGCGCCGCATCGGTGTAATAGGTCCGGTAGTCCGCATCGCGCGCCGAGGCGTTCACATGGGGGATGTCGAGCGTGAAGCCGAGGTGATCCCATAGCGGTGCGGCGTCGGTTTCCAGCGCCTCCAGCCGGATATAAAGGTCGCACCGCTCAACCCCTTGCGCATCTGTCATGTAGATACGCGCGGGGCTGGCCTGCATCGAGGCACGGACCTGATGGCTGCACGCGAAGTCGCAGAACGGCATCTGCTGCGCCAGCGCCACAGCGGGGTGATCAAAGCGCTGGTCCTGAAGCCAGTGGTAGTAGCTGACCATCCTGTCCCACGGGTTGCGCACTAGCGTAAAGGCGAACAGCCCGTCCAGAGTCGGCACCAACCCGTCGATATCCGCCAGTGTCGCGTGCTTCCACAGACGCCCACGGGTTTGCATGTCTTTCACGCGGTGGCGGCGCCGGACCGCTTTGGGCGTGTCGCCGAGCATGATGTCGTCCTTCATCGCGCGGCCTTCCAGCGCAAGCGCCATGGCGGTGCCGCCCGTTTTGGGGGCGTGGATAAAAACGTAGTTGCGGCCGGTGCTGAGGATCATGGCACTATGATTAGGGCTTTGCGCGGGGGCGTCCATGGCACAAGTGCATATTTGAAGAACAATGATGGGAGCGGGCAGTGTGAACAGTTGTGCATCGCGTCTTTTCATCCGGTCTGCGCGGGGCCATAGTTTTCATCGCATCAGGACAAACGAGGGGGACGTGTGATGGGGTGGATGGCAGACGAGACGGGCCTAGAGAAGTGCGCCGCGAACTATGTCGCGTTGTCACCCTTGTCGCATTTGCGCCGTGCGGCGCAGGTGTTTGCGGGCCATACCGCCGTGATCTATGGCGATCACCGCGTCAGCTATGCCGAGTATTATGCGCGCTGTTCGCGGCTTGCCTCTGCGTTGAGTGCGCGTGGCGTTGGCGGGGGTGATGTAGTGGCCACGTTGATCCCCAACCTGCCCGCGCAGGCCGAGGCGCATTTCGGTGTGCCTGCCTGTGGCGCGGTGTTGAACACGATCAACACGCGACTGGATGTGAACACGGTCACTTATATTTTCGAACATGGCGGGGCCAAGGTCGTGCTGGTCGACACGCAATTCCTGTCGCTGGCCGAGGCTGCGGTGGACGCCATGCAAGGGGATGCGCCCGAGATCATCGAAGTGGCGGATGCCGCCCACGGGTTTCCCGCCACGGGTAACTATGTGGAATACGAGGATCTGCTGGCACAGGGTGATCCGCAGTTTGATTGGGTGATGCCCGAGGATGAGTGGGAGAGCCTTGCACTCAACTATACGTCCGGCACCACGGGCAAGCCGAAGGGCGTCGTGTATCACCATCGCGGCGCGTATCTCATGACCATGGGTACGGTGATTTCGTGGCGGATGCAGTTGAACCCCGTGTTCATGGCCATTGTGCCGCTGTTTCACTGCAATGGTTGGAACCACACATGGATGATGCCCCTGTTGGGCGGGACGCTAGTGTGCTGTCGCGACATCACGGCCAGCGCGATCTATGACGCGATCGCAGACGAGGGTGTGACGCATTTCGGCGGGGCGCCCATTGTGCTGAACATGTTGGTGAACGCGCCCGAGGGCGAGCGCCGGGCCTTTGACAGAGTGGTCGAAGTGTTCACCGCCGGTGCGCCCCCTGCCCCCGCCACCCTCGCCAAGATCGAGGCGTTGGGGTTCAACGTCACGCAGGTTTACGGGCTGACCGAAACCTATGGCCATGTCACCGAATGCGTGTGGCGCGGCGCCGAATGGGATGGGCTTGCGCAAAGCGAGAAGGCCGCAATCAAGGCCCGCCAAGGCGTTGCCTTTCCCATGATGGAGCATATCACGGTGATGGACACGGCTATGGCGCAGGTGCCGATGGATGCCAGTGTGCAGGGCGAGATCATGATCCGCGGCAATTCGGTGATGAAAGGGTATTACAAGAACCCGACCGCCACGGCAGAAGCGTTTGCGGGCGGCTATTTCCACTCGGGCGATCTGGCCGTCCAGCACCCTGACGGCTACATCCAGATTTCGGATCGCGCCAAGGATATCATCATCTCAGGGGGCGAGAATATCAGCTCGGTCGAGGTCGAGGGCGTGCTGATGGGGCATCCTGACGTTAATCTCGCAGCCGTGGTTGCCAAGCCGGACGAGAAATGGGGCGAGGTGCCATGCGCCTTTGTCGAGTTGAAAGCCGGCGCGCAGCCGAGCGAGGCAGACATGATCGCCTTTGCCCGCGAAAGTCTTGCGGGGTTCAAAGCACCAAAGAAAGTTGTGTTTCAGGAGTTGCCCAAAACCTCGACCGGTAAGATCCAGAAATTCGCGCTGCGGGCGCTGGCAAAGGAGATGTAACGGGCGCGCAGCCGGTTTGCACCGCGCGCCCTGCGCCTCGCCTACCCTTTGGCAAGGCCGATGGTTTGCAGCGCCGCCTTGATCTCGTCCAGAATGGCGGGATCGTCGATGGTGGCCGGCATCTTGAACTCCTGATTGTCCGCGATTTTCACCACCGTGGCGCGCAGGATCTTGCCCGAGCGTGTCTTGGGTAAACGTTCCACCACCAGCGCCAGCTTGAATGCCGCCACGGGGCCGATCTGGTCACGCACCCGTTGGACGCATTCGGCAATGATTTCGCCATGGGGGCGGTTCACGCCTTTGCTCAGGCACAACAAGCCCAGCGGGGCCTGCCCTTTCAGCGCGTCCGACACGCCCACAACGGCGCATTCGGCCACGTCAGGATGTCCGGCCAGAACCTCCTCCATCGCGC
Source organism: Tateyamaria sp. 7Alg 36 (assembly GCF_059882455.1). Taxonomy (NCBI): domain Bacteria; kingdom Pseudomonadati; phylum Pseudomonadota; class Alphaproteobacteria; order Rhodobacterales; family Roseobacteraceae; genus Tateyamaria; species Tateyamaria sp. 7Alg 36. Next base: position 1,455,046 of record NZ_CM187613.1, read on the forward strand.
CCGTGGACAGGCGGTGGCCCGCCACGTTGATCACGTCATCCGTGCGCGCCATGATGTACAGGTATCCGTCCTCGTCCATCATCCCCGCATCGCCGGTCTCGTAATAGCCCGGAAAGGCGTTGAGGTAAGAGGACTTGAACCGCGCTTCGGCATTCCAAAGTGTCGGCAGGGTGCCGGGCGGCAGGGGCAGTTTGATCGCAATCGCGCCAAGCGTATTCGCGGCCACCGGATGGCCCGCATCGTCGAGGATTTGCACGTCATAACCCGGCATGGCGACCGTGGGCGATCCGATCTTGACCGGCAGCGCCTCAAGCCCCGCAGGGTTGCCCGCGATGGTCCAGCCGGTTTCCGTCTGCCACCAGTGGTCATAGACAGGCGCGCCCAGCAATGCGCCCGCCCATTCGATCGTGTCCGGATCGGCGCGTTCGCCCGCAAGGTAGAGGGCGCGCAGGCAGGACAGGTCGTATTTGGCCCGCTCCTTGCCCTCGGGGTCTTCACGGCGCACGGCGCGGATGGCGGTTGGCGCGGTGAAAAAGCTTTTGACGTTGTGCTCTTCGATGACGCGCCAGAAAGTGCCGGCATCGGGCGTGCCGATAGGCTTGCCCTCGAACACCACCGTGGTGTTGCCGTGGATCAGGGGCGCATAGCAGATGTACGAGTGCCCGACGACCCAGCCCACGTCGGACGCGGCCCAGAACACCTCGCCCGGGTCGACCTGATAGATGTTCTTCATCGTCCAGTTCAGCGCCACCAGATGCCCCGCCGTGGGGCGCACGACACCTTTCGGTGCCCCGGTGGTGCCGGAGGTATAGAGGATATAGGCCGGATGATCGCCGCGCACGGGCACGCAGTCGGCAGGGGTCGTGCCCTTTTGAAAGGCATGCCAGTCCACATCGCGCGGGCCTAGATCGCAACCGCCCTGCCCGCGTTGCAGGACCACACAGAAGTCAGGCGCATGCTCGGCCAGATCAATCGCGCCATCAAGCAGCGGTTTGTAGGCCACCACGCGCCCCGGCTCGATCCCGCAGGACGCCGCAATAATTGCTTTGGGCGCGCAGTCATCAATACGCACCGCGAGTTCATTGGCAGCAAATCCGCCAAACACCACCGAATGGATTGCGCCCAGACGCGCACAGGCCAGCATCGCAACCAAGGCCTCGGGGATCATCGGCATATAGATGATGACACGGTCGCCCTTCTCAACGCCCTTGGCGGCCAACCCACCGGCAAAAGCGGCAACCTGATCGCGCAACGCGCTATAGGTGGTTTTAGACTTCGCACCGGTGATCGGACTGTCATAGATGATCGCCACGCGGTCGCCGTTGCCCGCCTCCACATGGCGGTCCACGGCATTCCAGCACGTGTTTACCTCGGCATCGGTAAACCACTCATACAGGTGATCCCCACGGTCAAACAGCGCGCGGCTTGGCGGTGTGACCCAGTCAATCGACTGCGCGGCGTTCATCCACCATGCTTCGGGATCCGCCTTCCAGCTGTCATATTCACTGCGATAGCCCATGGGTGTTCCTCCTCTTACCCTCCGGCAAAAGGGGTACGCGGGGTATTACACATTGGGCAAGGGCTGTGAGCGCCAACAGCACGCAAAAGATATCGATCTGCGGCAAAATACCAACCGGATAGGACCGGCCGCCCCCCCTTCTCTGTTCCAGAAAAATCCCGGGGGGTGGCGCGCAAGCGACGGGGGGCTGGCCCCCCTTTCGTCGCCCGCACGCCGAAAGGAATGCCCTAGCCGTACACAGACACCGGTGTTCCCGCCACAGCGGACATGTTCAGAATACCGCGGGTGGTGATCGACGGGCTGACGATATGGGCGCGGTTGCCCATACCCATCAGGATCGGGCCAACCTCAAGCCCGCCGCCTTTCATTTTCAAGATGTTGCGCACGCCGGATGCCGCATCTGCATGGGCGAACAGCAACACATTGGCGCTGCCCTCCATCCGGTTGCCCGGCAACAGGCGCGCGCGCAGGTCCGCGTCCAGCGCAGTGTCGACGTTCATCTCGCCCTCATAGCAGAAATCATGTTCGCCCTGATCCAGCAGGCGTATCGCCTCGCGCATGCGCCAACCGGACCCGTCGCCCTGATTGCCGAATTGCGATTGCGAACACAGCGCGATCTTCGGCTCGATACCGAAACGGCGCACATGGCGCGCCGCGCCCACGGCAATTTCGACAATCTCGTGCGGTTCGGGATGCAAGTGCACCTGAGTGTCGGCCACGAAAAGCGGTCCGTCCTCTAGGATCATCATCGACAGCGCCCCGACCGGATGATGCCCGCCACGACCCAGCACTTGGGTGATGTAGTTCAGATGCCAGCGGAATTCGCCGAAGGTGCCGCAGATCAGGCTGTCGGCTTCGTCGCGATGCACCATTACCGCACCGATGGCAGTGGTGTTGGTGCGCATCACGGCGCGCGCGATATCAGGCGACACCCCACGGCGACACATCAACTCGTGATAGGTTTCCCAATAGTCGCGATAACGCGGGTCATTTTCGGGGTTCACGCTGTCGCAGTTATCGCCAAGGCGCAGGTTCAGGCCGGCACGTTCGATCCGTGCCTCGATGACTTCGGGGCGACCGATCAGGATCGGGCGTTCTGTGGTTTCCTCGATCATTGCCTGTGCGGCGCGGAGCACGCGCTCGTCCTCGCCCTCGGCAAAGACGATGCGGCGGGACTTGGCGCGCGCCGCCTCGAACACGGGGCGCATCAACAGCGCGGATTTGAAGACCGAGCCGTCGAGCTTGGTTTTATAGGCCTCGATATCCTCGATGGGTCGGGTCGCAACGCCAGTTTCCATGGCGGCCTTGGCAACTGCCGAGCTGACGATGCCCACAAGGCGGGGGTCAAATGGCTTGGGGATCAGGTAGTCAGGCCCGAAGGTCAGTTGTTCCCCCTGATAGGCCGCTGCTGCCTCGGCACTGGTGGTAGCGCGGGCAAGGGCGGCGATGCCGTCGATGCAGGCAAGTTGCATTTCGTCGTTGATGGTCGTCGCACCCACATCCAACGCGCCGCGGAAGATGAACGGGAAACACAACACGTTATTGACCTGATTGGGGAAATCCGACCGCCCCGTGGCGATGATCGCGTCGGGCGCAACTTCGCGGGCAAGATCGGGCAGGATTTCCGGCGTCGGGTTGGCCAGCGCGAAAATGATCGGCTTTTTTGTCATTTTCCGGATGTTGTCGGGGCTGAGCACACCGGGCCCGGACAGGCCTAGGAACAGGTCCGCGCCTTCGATCACGTCATCAAGGGTGCGCTTGTCACTGTTCTGGGCAAAGGCGGCCTTGGCCGGATTCATGTCGACCTCGCGGCCTTCGTAGACAAGGCCATGGATATCGCACAGCCAGATATTCTCGCGCTTCACGCCCAGCTTGATCAGCATGTTGAGGCAGGCAATGCCAGCCGCCCCGCCGCCGGTCGAGACGATCTTGATGTCCTCGAACGCCTTTCCGGCCACATGCAGCGCATTTTTGGCAGCAGCCCCGACCACGATGGCAGTGCCATGCTGGTCGTCGTGGAAGACGGGGATGTTCATCCGCTCGCGGCAGATTTTTTCTACGATAAAGCAATCGGGTGCCTTGATGTCTTCAAGGTTGATCGCCCCGAAAGTCGGTTCCAGCGCACAGACGATCTCGGCCAGTTTTTCGGGGTCGCTTTCGTCAAGTTCGACATCGAAACAATCGATGCCTGCGAATTTCTTGAACAGGACCGCCTTGCCTTCCATCACCGGCTTGGAGGCCAGCGCGCCGATATTGCCGAGGCCCAGCACCGCAGTGCCGTTGGTCACCACCCCCACCAGATTGCCGCGCGAGGTAAAGCGCGAGGCGTTGGCGGCGTCCTCTTTGATCTCAAGGCAGGCTTCGGCTACGCCAGGGGAATAGGCGCGGGCCAGATCGCGCCCGTTCGCCATCGGCTTGGTCGCACGGATTTCCAGTTTTCCGGGTTTGGGGAATTCATGATAGTCCAGCGCGGCTTGGCGCAGGTTCGGTTGGTCTGACATGTGTCCTCCGGAAGGTGAATGTGGTTTAGCGTTAAACCATTTGTCGATGCGCAACAATTGACCTCTTGGCAAAGCCTTGCCCAAATCAGGACCAATGCGGGCTGCGCCCACGCCATTTATCAGGGGCTCTGCCCCCATGGCGGATTGCATCCGCCATGTCCCCGGAGTTTATTTGACGAAAAGAAGGGGGACAGCAGGATGGTCGAAATACGCGCAGAGATGCGGTTGCCTACGTCCGATCTTCGGGGCGACATCGGGTTTTTCACGCGTGATCTGGGGATGCGGATGGACATGATCTATCCGGCGGATGATCCGGCAATGGCAGTGTTTTCGGGGCATGGATTGCGCCTGCGGCTTGATCAGGGCCTTGATGCAGCCGTGGGGCAGATTTTCATACAGACCGATGATCCGGACGGTTTTGCGAACGGTGCACGCCATCTGACCGCCCCGGGCGGAAGCGAGGTTGTGATTGAACCATTGCATCCGCCGCTGGTCCTGCCTGAGCCTGCGCAGAGTTTTGTGGTGCGCCGTCTGCGGGATCAGGCCCCTTGGGTCATCGGGCGGGCCGGCATGCACTATCGCGATCTCATCCCCGACCGGCTTGGCGGGTCGATCATTGCCAGCCATATCCGCATTCCCGATGGTGGTCCCGTGCCGGACAGCGTGCATTACCACACGGTCGGGTTCCAGTTGATCTTTTGTTACAAGGGCTGGGTCGATCTGGTCTATGAGGATCAGGGGGAGCCGTTCCGCCTGCATGCAGGATGTTGCGTGATCCAGCCGCCGGAAATCCGGCATCAGGTGCTCTTTGCCTCGGACAATATCGAGGTGATCGAGATCGGTGTGCCTGCCGAACATATCACCACCATTGACCACGAGATGACCCTGCCCAATGGCCAGCCCAATCCGCTGCGCCGGTTTCAGGGCCAGCGCTTTGTGCATCACAAGGTCGAGGACGCAGTTTGGGGGCCGTTCCGCATGGCCGGTTTCGAGGCGCGCGACACCGGCATCAGCGAGGGCACCGAAGGCGTCGCGGGCGTGCAGGTTGCCCGCCGTAGTGATGGACCGACTCCGTGGAGCGCGCATGATTGCGGCATATTGTTCACCTTTGTGATGGAAGGCATCATGACGCTTGAGGGGGAAGGACAGCCCGCTTTCCCCCTTGAGCCCGGGGATGCCTTTGTTATTCCACCCGGGATGGCAGTGCGCTACGGTGATCCTTCGGAGGATCTGGAACTGCTGGAAGTATCATTGCCGGGTGTTTTTGAAACGCGCGCTGTAGACAGGTGAGGACACGCCATGACGGAACTGAAGGATGCCGCGCTGCGGGTGCGCCAGAACGCACACGCCCCTTATTCGAACTTTCTGGTGGGGGCGGCGATCCGGTCAACCTCGGGTGCGATCTATGTGGGCTGCAACGTTGAAAATGTCGCCTATCCCGAGGGCACCTGCGCCGAGGCCGGTGCGATTGCCGCGATGGTGGCCGCGGGCGAGCGCGAGATTGCCGAAGCCTATGTGGTGGCAGGCAGCGAGATGCCCGTGACGCCCTGTGGCGGGTGCCGTCAGAAACTGGCGGAGTTTGCGCATGGCGACATGACGGTAACAATGGCCACCACCGGCGGCGTTGAGCAGACGATGCGCATGGCAGAGTTGCTGCCCGGTGCGTTCGGTGTGGCCCATATGGACAATTCGGCATGACAGATGCCCGCGCCATCATTGCCAAGCTGCGTAAGCGCCAGACCCCGTCGCGGGACGAGTTGAACTGGTTTGCGCAGGGCCTTGCCGATCACAATGTGACGGACGCGCAGGCAGGTGCCTTTGCCATGGCGGTGTGTCTGAACGGCTTGGGCGATGTAGGGCGCGTGGCGCTGACCATGGCCATGCGCGAGTCGGGTCGCGTGCTGGAATGGGATCTGGCGGGGCCGGTGCTGGACAAGCATTCGACTGGCGGTGTGGGCGATTGTGTGAGCCTTGTTCTGGCCCCGGCGCTGGCGGCGTGTGGTGCGTTTGTGCCGATGATTTCGGGCCGCGGGTTGGGACATACGGGCGGTACGCTGGACAAGTTGAGCGCCATTCCCGGTGTGTCGACTAGCCTGACGCCCGAGCGGATGCGCGATGTGGTGGTGCAGGCAGGCTGTGCCATTGTCAGCGCCAGTGCTGATATCGCCCCTGCGGATAAACGCCTGTACGCGGTGCGGGATGTGACGGCCACGGTCGAGAGTCTGGACCTGATCACCGCGTCGATCCTGTCCAAGAAACTGGCGGCAGGGCTGGATGGTCTGGTGCTGGACGTCAAGGTCGGCTCGGGCGCGTTCATGAAGGATATCGAGGATGCGCGCGCGCTGGCGGATGCGCTGGTCAAGACGGCCAATGCCGCCGGATGCAAGACCACGGCCCTGATCACAGATATGAACCAGCCCGTCGCGCCATCCCTTGGCAACGCGCTGGAAGTGGCGGAGTCGATGCGCGTGCTGACAGGGTTGCGCAAGGGCCCCTTGTTCGAGATTTGCGCGAGCCTTGGCGGCGTGTTGCTGGCCAATGCCGGACTGGCCGAGGATGTGCAGGCGGGCGCGGATGCGATCACCGATGCCATCACCGACGGGCGCGCGGCCGAGCGGTTCGGCACGATGGTATCGGCCATGGGTGGGCCTGTGCGCTTTGTCGACAACTGGTCGCGCTTCCTGCCCGAAGCAACGGTGATCCGCGAGGTCACGGCCCCACAGGCGGGCTATGTCAGTGCGATTGACGGAGAGGCGCTTGGCCTTGCCGTGGTTGATCTGGGCGGCGGGCGCAAGGTCGAGAGTGACGAGCTGAACCTTGCTGTCGGCTTTTCGGATATGGTGCGGCTGGGCCAGAAGGTCGGGCGCGGGACGCCGCTGGCTGTGGTGCATGCCGCGCGCGCCGTTGATGCAGACCGCGCCGAGGCTGCGTTGAAGGCTGCCGTGACCATCGCCGCCAAAGCCCCTGCAAAGCGGGACCTGATACTGGATCGGATCGGCTGATGGCGCGTGCATTTCTTGTGGTGATGGATTCCGTCGGGATCGGCGGGGCGCCGGATGCGCATGCCTACTTCAACGGCGATGTGCCGGATACGGGCGCGAATACAGTTGGCCATATTCAGGAAGCCTGTGCCGCTGGTCGGGCGGAAGTTGAACGCAGTGGCCCGTTGCACGTGCCGACACTGGCCGAGATGGGATTGTTCGATGTGATGGCGCTGGCCAATGGCGGCGCGGCGGGTGCCACCTTGTCAGGCGCCGCGACCGAGGTGTCACAGGGCAAGGATACGCCGTCGGGGCATTGGGAACTGGCCGGTGTGCCTGTGCCGTGGGAGTGGCATTATTTCCCCGACGCCTCCCCCGCGTTTCCGGACGCGGTTGTGGCGGCTGTGTGCGAGGCGGCAGGAACGGACGGCATTCTGGGCAATTGCCATGCCTCTGGCACTGACATTATCCGCACCCACGGGGCGGAGCATGTGCGTTCCGGCTGGCCGATCTGTTACACGTCGGCGGACAGCGTTTTCCAGATTGCCGCGCATGAAGAGCATTTTGGTCTGGACCGGCTGCTGGACCTCTGCGCCGCTGTCGCGCCGATGCTGCACGAGATGCGCGTGGGCCGCGTCATCGCCCGCCCATTTATTGGCGAGGAAGGGGCCTATACCCGCACGTCGAACCGCCGCGATTTCGCGATTACGCCGCCTGCGCCGATCCTGACCAATTGGGTGCAGGACAGCGGGGCGCGTGTCTATGGTGTGGGCAAGGTTGGTGACATATTCTCGCAACAGGGATTTGACGAGATGCACAAAGGCACCGATGCGGCGCTGATGGATCATCTGGATCGTTTGGTCGACACGGGCGTGGATGGCAGCCTGACCTTTGCCAACTTTGTCGAATTCGACAGTGTGTACGGGCATCGGCGTGATGTGTCAGGCTATGCCCGTCATCTGGAGTGGTTTGACAGCCGGATTGCCGCGCTGCGTGCGCGGTTGCGATCTGACGACCTTCTGGTGCTGACGGCTGATCACGGCAATGACCCCACTTGGGTCGGCACAGATCACACGCGTGAGCGGGTGCCTGTTCTGGTGCATGGCTACTCCGGCCCGCCGCTGGGGCTGATTGGATTTACCGATGTGGCGGCACTGGTTGCAAAGCATCTTGGGGTGGCGGTGCCATAGGCCTTTTCTGTGCTGGTGACGTGGTTTTGGGGGCGCTGCCCCCGCCGCTGCGCGGCTCCCCCGGAGTATTTTTAACGAAAAGAAGGGGGATTGTTTTGGCGGGGCTGACGCGGCAGTAAGACGGGGTATTCAAGGAGCCTGCCCCATGTCCGAACATCTGACCGTCGTCGATCATCCTCTTGTCCAGCACAAACTTACCATCATGCGCGACAAGGAGACGCCCACAGCTGTTTTCCGTCAGTTGCTGCGTGAGATCAGCCAGTTGTTGGCCTATGAGGTGACGCGCGGGCTGGAAATGACCACCAAGCGGATCGAAACGCCCATGATGGAGATGGACGCGCCTGTGCTGGCGGGCAAGAAACTGGCGCTGATCTCGATCCTGCGGGCAGGCAACGGTTTGATGGACGGGGTTCTGGAGTTGATCCCTTCGGCGCGGGTCGGGTTTGTCGGCCTGTACCGCGATGAGGAAACCCTGCAGCCGGTGCAGTATTATTTCAAAGTGCCCGAGGCGCTGGATGACCGGTTGGTGATTGCGGTTGATCCGATGCTGGCCACTGGGAACTCTTCAGTGGCGGCGATTGATCTGCTGAAAAAGGCGGGTGCGACCAATATCCGCTTCCTCTGCCTGCTCGCCGCGCCCGAGGGCATTGCGCGCATGAAAGAGGCCCATCCGGACGTGCCGATTGTCACTGCGTCGCAGGATGCGCGTCTGAACGAGTCCGGTTACATCATTCCGGGTCTCGGGGATGCGGGTGATCGCATGTTTGGCACGAAATAGCGCAAGCGCCGCTTTACTCTGACTCGGGTTTCAGGCATCGTTTCCTCTATATCTTGTGGGGGATATGATGAAAATAACGAGAATTGTTGCACTGGCGGTCATTGGCGCGAGTGTTTGTGTCGGGGCATTGCATGCCCAGAACCTGCGGAGCGGGCAAGAACCTGCCGAATATCCGCCGTCTTCCTTTCGGGGCGCGCAGTATATTGACAGCAACGGATGTGTGTTCATCCGCGCCGGCATTGACGGCAATGTCACATGGGTGCCTCGGGTCAACCGGTCGCGCAAACTGATCTGTGGGCAGACGCCCAGCCTGAGTGCTGCGGCGGCCCAGTCGGCGCGCACGGCACCACGGGCGGCGACAGCCGGACGGGTCGAGCAGATCACCGTGGCACCGCCTGCACAGAAACCAGCGGCGCGCACGGCGGCAGTCGCGGCACAGCCCGCGCCCAAGCCTGCAGCGAAACCTGCGGCCCCTGTGCGCGTTGCCAAGCCAGCACCGAAACCGGCGCCAGTGCGCACGGTTACGGTGCCGAAACCATCGGCAGCCAAGCCCGAGCCGCGTGTGACGGTCAGACGTCAAGCGCCAGTCCTCGCACCAGCGCCAGCGCCCGCCCCGATGCCACGGGTCGTGACTGCGCCGAAACCGGTCCCCGCACCGGTGCGGACCGCCTCGGTCACGCCGCGCCAGCCCGCCTGTCAGGGCGCCTCGCCGATCAGTTCGCGCTATATCAACTCGGGCGCGCGGGCCCCTGTGCGTTGCGGTCCACAGGCGACGCATCCTGCCACTGGCGCGCCACGTGTGGTCGCACCAGCACCAACGCGCTCTGTTGCAACGCAGGTTGCACCGCGTGCGGCAGCGCCTGCGCCGACAACCTACAAGCGCGTGACGACCTATTCCGCCCCTGTCACTGGTGCGGTTAACGGTTCGACCCGTGTTGTGCCGCGTCAGGTCTATGATGCGCGTCGCGCGCAGGGCAACATCACCGTGCCAGAGGGCTATCGTAGTGTTTGGGAAGATGACCGCCTGAACCGCCATCGCGCCGAGCAGACCCTCAATGGGGTGGCGCAGTCACGCCTGATCTGGACACAGACCGTGCCGCGCCGCTTGATCGACAAGTCGACAGGGCGCGATGTCACCAGCAAAGTGGCGCTAGTCTATCCCTACACGGACATGGCGACGCAGCAGCGTGATCTGGGCACTGTGACTTTGGTGCGCCGTGACGGACAATTGCAAAAGCGGATTGTGCGCAACAGGGTCAAGGCGCGTGCGCCGACCGTATCCACACGCTCGGCCCCTGCCCCCGTGGTCAAACAGGCGCCGCGTGACAGCGTGAAGGCGAAGGCCAAAGCGCCGCAGCCGCAAGCCTCGGCCAAGGGACGCTATGTTCAGGTCGGCACCTATGGCCAACCGTCCAATGCACAAGCGGCAGCGCAACGTCTTATCCGCGCCGGACTGCCTGCTCGGATCGGCAAGCTGACGCGGGGCGGCAAGTCCTATCAGGTGGTGCTGGCCGGTCCATTCAACTCTTCGGCCACGTTGGGCCAAGGGTTGCGCACCAGCCGTGCCGCCGGGTTTGGCGACGCCTTCGTCCGCTAGGCAGGCAACATTGAATTCGGAAACGGGGCGGATTTCGATCCGCCCTTTTTTGTGGCTGCGGGTCAGCTTTCGCAAATCGATTGCAAGCGCAGCCAGTCGCGGTCGGGCATGATCGGGTCAGTGCCGCGTGCGGCCATCGGATCTGCCTCGATCAGTTCAAGCGTTTGTTCACCTGAGATATCCCGCGCACGGGCGTAGGGCGTGCTGCGCAGGGAAGAGTCGGCGAAAGCGGGCAGAACCGCGTCTGCAGGCAAGGTTGGCGCGAAGCGGGAAAGCTGCGCCTCAGTGAATGAGTCCAGCGCCGAGGCAGGGACAGCCCCCGTGGTCAGCAGCGTGGCAGAGGCGCGCGGACCAGCGTGTTCCAGCAAGCTACGCAGCGGTGGTTGGGAAAGGCTGCGCACCCGTTCGACAAGGGCAAAACCTGCGGCGACATCGGGTTCTTCGTAATCTTCGACCAGTGCGCGGTTCAGCAGGACCGTCCCCCCTGGCAGGATCAGCGCCTCGCGGACGCCGCCGGGGACGATGACAATGCGATCTACACCCGCACGCGCGGCGAGTGCAGCAAGGGCATCGCGCGCCTCGGCGCTGCGGCAGCGCGGGCCGGAGACGCGTTCGATCCGCACCAGCAGGGCGGCGCCGATTTCAGCCTCTTTCACCGGTGGGACGACGCGCAAGGCGTGATCGACCAGCGCACCGGGCAACCAGATAACCGCGACTGCCGCGACTGCGCCGGCGGAAAGCGCCGCGCCGAGCCAGCGCAACCGTCCGGGTTTGGGGCGGGTACGGGCCACGGCAAGCCGCAACGTATCAATCGCCGCCACCATTTCCGTCTCATCCGCAGGGAATTCCAGCGTTTCCGCCGGATCACCGTCGGGGTGGAACACGGCCCGCCCATCCACATCCGCAGCGCGTTCGATGGCGGCAATCGACCAGTGGGTCAGCGCGCGGTCGCGCAGGTCCGAGATTACCAGCGTCGCATCCCCGATCGACACGATGACCTCGCGCTTTTGAGCGTCCGGTCCGCTACGCCAGAGGCCCGTTGCTTCGAGGCGGTCATATTTGCTGAGTGCCGTCATGCCGTTAATCAGCGCCTGTTCTGTTGCGCCCCCTAAGCGGGGCTGGTCGGAATGGGTTGGTTGCTCGGGCCTTGCAGGCTTTTGCCGGTGATTCTAGCACGCGACCTGCGGGGGGCCAAGCCGTTGCGCGGGTGCCATTCTGTGTGGTGTGTGCGGGATCCGGCGGGGTTTGGGGGCGCTGCCCCCGGCCTGCGGCTTCCCCCGAGGTATTTCTGACCCAAAGACGCGAGGCGTTATTTCCCTAGTTGAATTGTTCAGAGATCAGGCGTTCCTCGAGCCCGTGGCCGGGATCAAAGAGGATGCGGTGTTCGACGGCGGGTTCGGAACGGATTTCGACAGAGACCACATCGCGGAACGAGCGCGAGTCCGCCTCGGCCATGACGGGGCGTTTTTCGGTTTCCAGAACGTCAAAGCGCACATGGGCCATTTTGGGCAGCAATGCGCCCCGCCAGCGGCGCGGGCGGAAGGCGGCGACAGCCGTCAGGGCCAACACGTCCGAGCGGATCGGCAGCACGGGGCCGTGGGCGGAATAGTTGTAAGCGGTCGATCCCGCTGGCGTTGCGACCAGCGCACCGTCGCAGACAAGTTCGGCCATGCGCAAACGACCATCCACCGTGATGCGCAGTTTGGCCGCTTGGGGGCCGGCGCGCAGCAGCGATACTTCGTTGATCGCCAGCGCCTTGTGGGCGCGGCCATGCGCGTCCGTGGCGGTCATGCTGAGCGGGTTCAACAGCGCCTCTTCGGCGGCTTGAAGGCGTTCTTCAAGATTGCTTTCGGCATATTCGTTCATCAGAAAGCCGATTGTGCCACGGTTCATTCCGTAGACCGGCGCGCTGAGATCCTGTGCGCCGTGCAGGGTTTGCAGCATGAAACCGTCCCCGCCCAAGGCCACGATCACATCCGCCTTTTCCGGCGCCACATCGCCGTAACGGGTGACAAGCGCAGCGCGCGCCGTCTGCGCCACGGGGGCGCGACTGGCAGCAAAGGCAATTTTCAGCGGCATGGAAAGTTTCCTATGGTGGCGCGGGTGCGCCGAAAGAACCATATATTTTCGCCCCTTACCAGCATTGCGGCCCGCAATCACACATTCTGCGCTTTACAACCTTTGCGCCCGCTCCGGTTTCCGATAGGAAACGGTCCAAATCCACCCCGACTCGACTGATAGGAGAGTGTCATGAACGCGCCCCACCGAACCGACGGCTTTTTCACCAAATCCCTTGCAGATAGCGATCCCGAGCTGTTCGGCTCGATCACCGACGAGCTGGGCCGCCAGCGCGACGAGATCGAATTGATCGCGTCCGAGAACATCGTTTCCGCCGCCGTTCTGCAAGCGCAGGGCAGCGTGATGACCAACAAATATGCCGAAGGTTATCCAGGGCGTCGTTATTACGGCGGGTGCCAATATGTGGACGTGGCCGAGAACCTTGCCATCGAGCGCGCCAAGCAGCTGTTCGGTTGTGAATTCGCCAATGTGCAGCCGAACTCGGGCTCTCAGGCGAACCAGGGTGTGTTTCAGGCGCTGCTGCAACCGGGTGATACGATCCTTGGTATGTCGTTGGATGCCGGTGGCCACCTGACGCACGGCGCCAAGCCCAACCAGTCGGGCAAGTGGTTCAACGCCATTCAATACGGCGTGCGCCGTGATACGCTGGATGTCGACTATGACCAGATCGAAGCGCTGGCGCTTGAGCACAAGCCCCAGATGATCATCGCAGGTGGGTCTGCCATTCCGCGGGCCATCGACTTTGCACGCATCCGCGAGATTGCGGACAAGGTAGGCGCATGGGTTCTGGCCGATGTGGCGCACTTTGCCGGCCTGATCGCGGCGGGTGAATATCCTGACCCGTTCCCGCATGTGCACGTGGCCACCACCACCACGCACAAGACGCTGCGCGGTCCACGCGGCGGCATGATCCTGACCAATGACGAGGCGCTGGCCAAGAAGTTCAACTCAGCCATCTTCCCCGGTATTCAGGGTGGTCCGTTGATGCATGTGATCGCAGCCAAGGCGGTTGCCTTTGGCGAGGCGCTGCAGCCATCGTTCAAAACCTACCAGCAGCAGGTGATCAAGAACGCCCAAGCGCTGGCGGATCAACTGCACAAGGGCGGGTTGGACACGGTCACACATGGCACCGACACACACGTTATGCTGGTCGACCTGCGCCCCAAAGGCGTGAAGGGTAACGCGACCGAAAAGGCACTGGGCCGTGCACACATCACCTGCAACAAGAACGGTGTGCCGTTTGATGATGAAAAGCCGATGATCACATCCGGTATCCGCCTTGGTTCGCCCGCTGGGACGACACGTGGCTTTGGTGAGGTCGAGTTCCGCCAGATCGGTGACTGGATCAACCGCGTTGTGGACGGTCTGGCCGCCAATGGCGAAGACGGCAACGGTGCCGTCGAGGACGCGGTGAAGGCCGAAGTCGCCGAACTGTGCGCGCGGTTCCCGCTTTACCCGAACCTGTAATCAGACCCCGTATAGAAAACAGAAAAGGCAGGCGCGAGGCCTGCCTTTTCCATTAGAGAAAGCGACACGAGGTATTAAGCCGCTTTCTTTTCTTCTTGCGCGGCGGCAATCAGCGCCTTGGCAAGGTCTGGGACAGAGGTCGGGTTCTGGCCTGTGATTAGGCGACCGTCCTGTGCCACATGTGATCCGAAATCTTCATCGTTCTTCTCAAACACTGCGCCGCGTTCACGCAGGCGGCTTTCAAGCAGGTACGGTACGACATCTTCCAGACCGACTGTGCGTTCTTCAGAGTCGGTGAAGCTGTTGACCTTTTTGCCCTGCACCAGTGGTGTGCCATCGCTGAGGTAGCATTCTGTCAGTGCCGCAGGTCCGTGGCAGACCGATCCGACAACCGCACCGGCCTCGTAAGCGGCAGCGATCTTTTCGCCCACTGCCTTGGTCTGGGCCAGATCCCACATGGTGCCGTGGCCGCCGGGGATATAGACGATGTCATAATCGGTCGCAGTGATGTCAGCCAGTGGCGTCGTCATCTCGAGCGCCTCCATCGCGTCCGTGTCTTTCAGGAAACGCGTCACATCATCGGCGCGTTCTTCGGGATCGGCGGAGCTTGGGTCAGACGGGGGACGACCGCCCACAACGCTCGACAGGGTCACGTCATAACCGGCGTCTTTCAGGGCGTAATATGGGGTGGCCATTTCAACCCAGTGGAAGCCGGTCGCCTTGCCGGTGTCGCCCAGGGTGTTGTGCGATGTCAGCAGAACTAGCGCTGTCTTGCTCATGGTGTTTCTCCTCGTTTCCGAAGTTGCATTCACGGTCTAACGCGCGCTGTTGCACTTCGTTCCATCGCGAGGGGGCTTTTCAACATTTTTTCTGCGACTGCGAACTGGGGCTGTTCCGCGGGCTTCTAAAGGCGTCCGGTCCACCACATCCATGTGATGACAGCAGTGGTCACAATCAGCAGGTTGAAGCCGATCATTGCCCCCACCCAGATCCAGTAGCCCTTGCGCGCATCTGCGCGGTCCACCGTGTCCAGCCAGAGGATCAGACGCTCCTCTGCTGCGGCCAATGCCTTGCTGTCGATCTGGCGCATCAGCTTGGGATGACCACCAAGGGCCTGCGCATCGACCAGTTGGCGCGCATCCTTGCGCAAGCGGCGTGGCAGGCGGCGTCCGGTCTTGCGCAGCGCCCGTTTCAGCGTTTTGGCGCGCACACCGAATGCACCGTCCAGTGCGCTTTGCACCCGTTTGCTGCGGGCGTTAATGCTGTCTTCGGTCTCCATCCTCCTGCTTTACTCCGGCCTTGGCGGGCACCGCAATCCCTCTGGTCGGCGGGCGGCTTTGGGGCTAAGGATCGGGACATGCTGGCATATGATACTTTTGGCCCGTCAACGGGCACACCGCTGTTGATCGCGCACGGGCTTTATGGGTCGGGGCGCAACTGGGGCGTAATCGCCAAACGGCTGGCGGCAACGCGCCCTGTGATCACCGTGGACATGCGCAATCACGGGCACAGCTTCTGGTCGGACGATCACAGCTATCCCGCGATGGCGGCCGATCTGGCCGAGGTGATCGACCATCTGGGCGGACCTATGGATGTGCTGGGCCATTCGATGGGGGGCAAGGCCGCGATGATGCTGGCACTGACCCGTCCCGATACGCTGCGCGCACTTATTGTCGGGGATATCGCGCCGGTCGGATACAGCCACAGCCAGATACAATATATCGAGGCGATGCGCGGCGTTGATCTGTCCACTGTCACGCGCCGATCCGAGGCGAATGCGCAACTGGCCGAACTGGGCGTCGATCCGGCCCTGTGCAGTTTTCTGACTCAGTCGCTGGACGTTGCCGACAAACGTTGGCGGTTCAATCTGGATGCGCTGGCCGACAATATGGCCGCGATCCTCGACTTTCCGCAGACCGAGGCGCGCTATGACGGGCCGGTGCTGTTCCTGTCGGGGGCCACGTCGGACTATGTCGACCGCGCCTATCGCCCGCAAATTCAGACCCTGTTCCCCAACGCGCGTTTTGCCAAGATCCCCAAGGCGGGACACTGGCTGCATGCTGATAATCCGCGCGCATTTGAGCAGACCGTCGCCGCCTATCTGGGCGCAATCCCGCCCGAGGCTTGACCGAAACCGCCTTGTTCCGCCAGATTTATGGCGCGCGACAAGAGCGGAGGACAAGCCGGTGTGGGCCAGACTTCTTGACCGTTTCCTGACAGGCATGATGGTACAGGACCGCCTGTCGATCACCTTTCCCGACGGGACGGTGCGCCATTATGGTCCCGACAGCGGCCAGCGCGCCCATCTGGCTTTTGCCGATATGGGGGCGGTGCGCGGCATCATCCTGAACCCCGATCTGGGACTGGGCGAAGGGTATATGAACGGGCGGATCGCACCGCAGGGCTGCACGCTGGACGAGGTGATGACCGTCATCATCCGTAACCGTTTTGCCGGTACCCTGCCGCCGTGGCTGCTGACGGCGAACCGCGCGCGCTTCCACGCCCGCCGGTTCATTCAGGCCAACGCGCCGCGCACCGCACGGCGCAATGTGGCGCATCACTATGATATTTCGGATGACCTCTATCGCCTGTTTCTGGACGAGGACATGCAATATTCCTGCGCCTATTTTCGCGAGGACACGATGACGCTGGAACAGGCGCAGGCGGCAAAGAAGGCGCATATCGCGGGCAAGCTGCGGCTGGAACGCGGGATGCGCGTGCTCGACATCGGGTGCGGCTGGGGTGGCATGGCACTGACACTGGCGCGCGACTACGGCTGCGAGGTGACTGGCATCACGCTCAGCGAGAACCAGTGCGCGACCGCACAGCGCCGTGCCGCAGCCGAGGGGATGGAGGATCGCGTGACCTTCCGCCTACAAGATTACCGGCATGTCCCAGGCACGTTCGACAGGATCGTGTCTGTCGGGATGCTGGAACATGTGGGTGTGCCGAATTTTGGCACCTATTTCGCCAAGGTAGCAGACCTTCTGGACCTTGACGGGGTGGCCCTGATCCACACGATCGGGCGGTCCGCGCCGCCGATGGCGCATTCGAGCTGGATCAACAAATACATCTTTCCCGGTGGCTATGTGCCGTCGCTGTCCGAACTGGCCCCTGCCCTAGAGGCATCCGGCCTATGGCAGTGCGATATCGAGGTCTGGCGCCTGCACTATGCGAAGACGATCCGACACTGGCGGGACCGGTTCGAGGGGCACAGCGCCGAGATCGAGGCGATGTACGATGCGCGGTTCGTGCGCATGTTCCGCTATTACCTGACCGTGTGCATCCTTGCCTTCGAACATCAGATGCAGGGCGTTTATCATTTGCAACTGGCGCACAAGCGCGACGCGGTGCCCCTGACACGCGACTATCTTTACGACGCAGCCCCCCGCGACCCGTCCTGACAGCGCCCCTCCCCGTCCGGCAATCATTAACCAAGCTTTGACCACAGAATTGCCCAACTCGCGGTGCAGGATGATCAAATGCGGAAAGGTTTCCGCCCCAGCCCATCCGGCACGGAGGACGGCCACATGGAATATAGACCACGTCAGGACGCCGACAGCGAACAGGTCAGCGAACACACATCCTTTATCATGCGTTCGGTCCGCGACATTCTGGCCGAAGAAGGACAGGCGCATTTGCTGGACAAAAGCAGCTTTGTCCCCGCCAGCGAAGCCGCCACATTGCCGCCGCGCCCGATGCAGAAACGGGCCAGCGCGTCGGGCCTGCAACACCCCCCGCATATGTGCGGGACGAATCTTGGCACCGTTTCGGCAGCCCCACAGCCCGCGGCCCAGCCCGAACAAAAGGCGCGTTCGCTTCTGTCGCGCATGATGGGACGGTAAACCGAGCACCTGAAATGGTGACATAAAGGGGCCATAACAGGCCCCTTTTGCGCATCACGGACCCTATATCGTCCGGCCCCTGTGGAAAGCGTCCTGCCCCCCTTGCACCTTTCCGCCCCATGCCTATAACGCAGGACAATTTGCACATATATGGGGGCTCGACCATGCCAAAGCGTACCGACATACAGTCGATCATGATCATCGGCGCTGGACCCATCGTGATTGGTCAGGCCTGCGAGTTCGATTACTCCGGTGCACAGGCGTGCAAGGCCCTGCGCGAGGAAGGTTACCGCGTTATCCTCGTCAACTCGAACCCTGCCACGATCATGACCGATCCCGGTCTGGCGGACGCGACCTATATCGAACCGATCACACCCGAAATCGTCGCCAAGATCATCGAGAAAGAGCGCCCCGACGCGCTGTTGCCCACGATGGGCGGCCAGACGGGTCTGAACACCTCTCTCGCGCTTGAAGAAATGGGCGTGCTGGAGAAATTCGGCGTCGAGATGATTGGGGCCAAGCGCGAAGCCATTGAAATGGCCGAAGATCGCAAACTTTTCCGCGACGCGATGGACCGTCTGGGCATCGAAAACCCGCGCGCCACCATCGTGACCGCCCCCAAGGACGCCAACGGCAAGAAAGACCTGAACGCAGGTGTCGCCATTGCGCTGGAAACCCTTGAAGATATCGGCCTGCCCGCAATCATCCGACCCGCCTTTACCCTTGGCGGTACCGGCGGCGGTGTGGCCTATAACCGCGACGACTATATGGCGATCTGCCGGTCCGGCATGGACGCTTCGCCCGTCGGCCAGATCCTCGTGGACGAGTCGCTGCTGGGCTGGAAAGAGTACGAGATGGAGGTGGTGCGCGACACGGCCGACAACGCCATCATCGTCTGTTCCATCGAAAACGTGGACCCGATGGGCGTGCACACCGGTGATTCGATCACCGTTGCCCCTGCGCTGACCCTGACGGACAAAGAATACCAGATCATGCGCAACCACTCGATCGCCGTCCTGCGCGAGATCGGCGTGGAAACCGGCGGATCGAACGTACAGTGGGCCATCAACCCCGTTGACGGGCGCATGGTAGTGATCGAGATGAACCCCCGCGTGTCGCGGTCTTCGGCGCTGGCGTCCAAAGCGACGGGTTTCCCGATTGCCAAGATCGCCGCGAAACTGGCGGTCGGCTATACGCTGGACGAACTCGACAACGACATCACCAAGGTCACGCCCGCCTCTTTCGAGCCGACAATCGACTATGTCGTCACCAAGATCCCGAAATTCGCGTTCGAGAAATTCCCGGGTTCAGAAGCAACCCTGACCACCGCGATGAAATCCGTGGGTGAGGTGATGGCCGTGGGCCGGACCTTCCACGAGTCGCTGCAAAAGGCGATGGCCAGCATGGAATCCGGCCTGACCGGCCTTGATGACATCGACATTCCCGGCGCGCCCGACAAGGCGGCTGTGGTCAAGGCGATCTCGACCCAGACGCCAGACCGCTTGCGCTTGATTGCCCAAGCCATGCGCCACGGCCTCAGCGATGACGAAATCCACGGCGTCACCATGTTTGACCCGTGGTTCCTTGCCCGTATCCGCGAGATCGTACAGGCCGAGGCCGGTGTGGTTGTGAACGGCCTTCCGACAGATGCGGACGCACTGCGCGGCCTCAAGATGATGGGCTTTACCGATGCGCGCCTTGCGGCGCTGTCCGGTAAGACCGAGACCGACGTGCGTACACAGCGCCGCGAGCTGGACGTGCATGCGGTGTTCAAACGCATTGACACCTGTGCCGCCGAGTTCGAGGCGCAGACGCCCTACATGTATTCCACCTATGAAACGCCCGTCTTTGGCGACGTGGAATGCGAAGCGCGCCCGACGGACCGCAAAAAGGTTGTGATCCTTGGTGGTGGCCCGAACCGGATCGGTCAGGGGATCGAGTTCGACTATTGCTGCTGTCACGCCTGCTTCGCGCTGACGGATGCGGGTTATGAAACGATCATGATCAACTGTAACCCCGAAACCGTGTCGACCGACTATGACACCTCGGACCGGTTGTATTTCGAGCCGCTGACCTTTGAACACGTGATGGAGATCATGCGGGTCGAGCAGGAAAACGGCACGCTGCACGGTGTGATCGTGCAGTTCGGCGGTCAGACCCCGCTGAAACTGGCCAACGCGCTGGAAGATGCGGGCATTCCGATCCTCGGCACAACACCCGACGCAATCGACCTTGCCGAAGACCGCGAGCGGTTCCAGAAGCTGGTGCAAGATCTGGGCCTGAAACAGCCCAAGAACGGCATCGCCCATTCCGACGCCGAAGCGCTTGAGATCGCGGAAAACATCGGCTTCCCGCTGGTGATCCGCCCGTCTTACGTCCTGGGCGGCCGCGCGATGGAGATCGTGCGCGATATGGCAGGCCTGCGCCGCTATATTTCCGAGGCGGTTGTGGTTTCCGGTGACAGCCCCGTTCTGCTCGACAGCTATCTGGCGGGCGCGGTGGAACTGGATGTGGATGCGCTGTGCGATGGCAAAGACGTGCACGTCGCGGGCATCATGCAGCACATCGAAGAGGCGGGCGTACACTCGGGCGACAGCGCCTGTTCCCTGCCCCCCTATTCCCTGTCCCAAGACATCATCAAAGAGGTCGAGGTTCAGACCCGCGCTCTTGCGCTGGCACTGAATGTGGTCGGCCTGATGAACATCCAGTTCGCGGTACAGGGCGATGATATCTTCCTGATCGAGGTCAACCCGCGTGCGTCGCGCACCGTGCCGTTTGTCGCCAAGGCGACCGACAGTGCCATCGCATCGATCGCTGCCCGCATTATGGCCGGAGAGCCGCTGTCCAACTTCCCGCTGCGTGCGCCTTATGACGCCGATGCGGGGTATGACGATGTGCTGCCCTTGGGCGATCCGCTGACGCTGGCGAACCCGAACATGCCTTGGTACTCGGTCAAAGAGGCGGTGCTGCCTTTCGCCCGCTTCCCCGGTGTGGACACGATCCTTGGCCCCGAAATGCGCAGCACCGGCGAAGTGATGGGCTGGGACCGGACCTTTGCACGGGCGTTCCTGAAGGCGCAGATGGGCGCGGGCATGGTTCTGCCCGACTCGGGTTGTGCGTTCATTTCGATCAAGGACGCGGATAAGACGCCGCAAATGCTGGAGGCCGCGCAAATCCTGACCGACCTCGGCTTTACCCTCGTGGCGACCAGCGGCACGGCCAAATGGTACGAAGATCAGGGCGTGACCTGCACCACGGTCAACAAGGTCTATGAAGGGCGCCCAGATGTCACTGACATGATGAAGGACGGGCGTATCCAACTGGTACTGAACACCACCGAAGGCGCGCAGGCGGTCGAGGATTCCAAGTCGATCCGCTCTATCGCGCTATACGACAAGATCCCCTATTTCACGACCGCAGCCGGTTCGCATGCCGCCACATTGGCAATCCGCGAACAAGCGCAGGGTGATGTGGGTGTGAAGTCGCTTCAGGGCTAAGTCTTTGGTACCGCGCGTCTTTCGGGATGCGCGGTGCCCCCTATTCCGGCATTCCCGCCAATCGCAGCCCGTCTAGGTACCGGTTGCCCTGATCGTCACCTGCAAACAGGTTGCGCGCGCGAATGGCCTTGATTGAATCCTGCGGATCACACTCCAGCGCCGCCTTTAGGGCCGTGTGGGCATCATCCACATTCCCCAGATGCGCGTGGGCGGCGGCCAGTATCCGATGCAGGGTCGCGTATTCGGGGCTTGTGACCAGCCCCTCCTCCGCATGTTTGATTGCCGTTTCGTCATCCCCAATTTGCAACGAGGCAAAGGCCAACCCGCCCTTGATGGCGAGGGCCCACGGGCTTTGCTTGCCGAAAATCCACGCTTTGTTCAGGCATTCCAACGCGCCGCGCTGGTCGTTCAGCCAGACATTGGCCCAACCGCTGAATGTCAGCGTCACGAAATCCGACGGCGACTGGCGCAGGGCGCTGTCGATGATCTTGCGCAGTGGCGCGCTCTGCCGGTCCTCGGCATAGGTGATCACGCCAAGGGCAAGGTTCAGATGGGCGTGATCGGCGGCCATAGGCGCCGCAGCAGCACACCACTTGGGCACCGAACGGGCATAGGGCGCCGTCACCGCGTCATAGCCCATGACTGCCGCCGACAGATAGGAAACCAGCGCCAGTGCGCGGGCGGGCGCAAATTCGGGATCCTTGTCGATGGCAGCGGTCGAGAACGCCAGCGCAGCATCAAAAGCGGTCGGGTCCAGATGATCCAGCGCCAGTTGGCCGCGCAACTCGCATTGGTGGGCGTTCATGTCTTCCAGCGTCAGCTTGTCCAGCGCGCGGCGTTCGGCGTCAAAGACCGAGGCCAGCGCCTGCGACACCACCGTTTCGGCTGCGGCGTCCTGCCAGTCAAAGGCGTCAGCCATATCGCCGTCGATCTTGGTGGACCACAGCTCGACCCCGCGCGGCCCGCAAAAGCGGATTTCAAGGCGCAGCCGCGCCCCGCTGGCCCGCAACCGCTGCGTCAGCACATAGGCGCGGTCATCCACCGCCCCCGTCGTCACGCCCAGCCAATGTGTCGCCCCGAGAAAGGTCAGCACATCACCCGTCAGCGCATCGGCCAGTTCGATCACCTCGACCCGCGTATCCGAGGTTTGCACCGGCTGCACCACCACATGGGGCCGTTCGGGCCGTGCGGCACGGCCAAAGCCGTCTTCGGGGGCATTGCCCCCTGTCCACACGCGCACAGGCTTGGCGATGTTCTTGAGCACCCGTTCGCCCGCGTCCTCGAAGGACGGGCGCAGCGTGCCATCAAGCGAGCCGAACACCGCATCCGAGATCGCGATCCGCCCGGGTTGGGCAAACTCCTCGAGCCGCGCGGCAACGTTGACACCGTCACCGAACACGTCTTCTTCGTCCTCGATCACATCGCCCAGATGCACGCCAAGGCGCAGCCGCATTTGCGGATCGCCCTGCGCAAGATCGCGCGCCAACCGTTCCTGTATGTGCAGCGCGCAAGTGGCCGCATCCGCCGCCGCCCCGAACAGCACGATCCAGCCGTCCCCCATGCTTTTTACGACGCGCCCGCTGCGGGAGGCCACGGCAGGGCGGAACACATCCGTACGCAGCCGTTTCAGCGCGCTTAGCGTCGCCTCGGCATTGTGCCCCATCAGTTCGGAATACCCTGCGACATCTGCCACAAGGACAGCCGCCAGACTGCGCTGCATATCCGTCCCCCGATGCCGGAACATGTCCGGCATTTCCTACCCTCCAGCGTGACCGCGATCTGGCCATGACGCAAGCGCGTAGACCGGACACCTTCGCAAAGCGTCGTGATTTGAACCGTTTGCCAGCGCGCCAGTGCCCGCGCACGTTGCATTGCCAGAAATCGTTTTTCCGCCTAGGGTTTGAGGGCGCATCACGAAAGGCGGACTGTCATGGCAGCTCTGGACTGGAAGCGGATACAGAGAAAACTGGCCGAACTGGGCTTTGATCCCGGCCCTGCGGATGGGGATCGCGGTCCGAAAACAGACGCCGCGGTACGCGCCTTTCAGAGAAGCAGACGGCTGAAGCCCGACGGTATCGTCGGCAACAAGACCTTCCGCGCCCTGTTCGGCGCAAGTCTGGCCCCCGCGATGAAGGTCAAGACCGCTGCGCACATGATGGCCATCGCTTATGCCCTCAGCCCGAACAAGCGCAACGCTGGCGATACCAAACTGGAAAACGACCACGGTCTACATGTAGTCAAACGCTGCACCAAGCGCGGTGTCGAGGCCTATATGCTCAACAACCGCTGCCTGCTGATCCCGGGCAGCAACTCGCTGGCGGACTACCTGCATTTCAACCTGCGGGTCTGGAACATCGGCCAACGCCGCCTGAGCTTTCGCGAGGAAGCTAAAAAGGTAAAGGTCGACACCAGCACGCAATTGGGATTCTCGCGCACGGTCTGGCATCAGGGCTTTTTTCGCCACGCCAACAAAATCTATAAATGGATCGGCAAAAACCCCGACGACTGGCCCACGATGATCATCGGGCATTCGCTGGGGGCGGCCTCGGCACAGATCCTGTCGAAATCATGGGCCGCGCCTGCCATTGGTTTCGCCGCGCCGCGCCCGCGCAAGGCCAGCGGCAAGGTGGTCTATGACGAACTGTCCCTGTCGATTTGCCGCAATGACGACATCGTCTGCTTCCTGCCCAGCAGCTTTCACCACATGGGGCGAATGGCCGATCTGATCCATGCGAACCCGACGCGCGGGCTAAACCACAATATGGAAAGCTATATCGACGCGCTTGACCATCCCGCGCGCGGTGTAAAAGTCCCGTCGGTCTGGGACCCGCGGTCCTGACCGCTTTGCCGGAATTCACGCTTGCCTTTCGCCCACAAATCCCGTCACATTCAAACCTGTGAATTTGAAGGCAGCAAAGGGGGATGCGGCATGCAGGTGAACAGGCGACATATTCTGGCAGGCTTGGGGGGCATGGCGCTGTGCGGCGCGCCCCTGTCGGCCTTTGCCAAACAGTCCGTAACCCTTGGCACCTGCCAGATCACCAGCATCAGCGATGGCAATCTGATCCTGCCCGGCGCACTGTTTTTTGATGGTTTGCCCGAACAGGACGTGGCCGAGGTTCTTGCCGCCTATGATGTCTCGCCCGACCAGTTGCAGCCGCCCTGCAACCTGACCCTGATGCAGGATGGCGACCGGACCGTGCTGTTTGATGCCGGTGCCGGTGCCGGGTTCATGGCCAGCGCGGGCGATATGCTGGCCAGCCTTGAGGCGGCGGGCATCACGCCCGAGGACGTCACGCATGTGGTCTTTACCCACGGCCATCCCGATCATCTGTGGGGCATTCTGGACGACTTCGACGATCCGGTCTTCCCCCAAGCGACCCTGATGATGGGTCAATCCGAATGGGACTATTGGACCGACCCTGACACGGTAAACACCATCGGTGAGGCCCGCGCCGCCTTTGCCGTCGGCGCAGCGCGGCGGTTGGAGGCTGTCGCGGAGCAGATGACCTTTATCACCGACGGGGCCGAAGTCCTGCCAGGCGTTATGGCGCACAGCACCCCTGGCCACACCCCTGGTCACATGTCTTTTGAAATCCGCGAAGGCACGCGCGCGGTTATGGTGGGCGGCGATGCCATCGGCAATCACCACGTCGCCTTTGCCCGTCCCCACTGGCCAAGTGGAGCGGATCAGGACCGCGAACTAGGAGTGCAGACCCGTACCCGCTTGCTCGACCAACTGGTCGCGGATGATATCATGTTGCTGGGCTTTCACCTGCCCGATGGTGGTCTGGGACGGGTCGAACGGAGCAATGACGCCTACCGCTTTGTCGCAGGGGACGCCTGACGCGGTGCGCGTCGACCCTGTTGCTCGCCTCCACGACACAGATGAAGAGCTTGCGGCAAAGTATGCAGGCCGCGACCGCGATCAAATGGCTTCCGAATGGCGCAGATAGGGACAGTTTCCCGAGGGCCGCCGCAGGGGCGCGCACATCCTGCCCGTTTTGTATGCTGCGCCGGATACAACCCACCGTTTACGCAGCTAGCTAGAACAAGCGTTCTTTGACACCGCATTGACTCTGGCAAAAATAGACCGATATCCCGCGGGTGCGTTACTTGGGAGTCGGTCGATGCTGCTGGAATATTACGACGGGGATCTGGACCCACGGATGTTGCAAGTCCTGTACGGGCTAGCGATCGGACTGATCTTTGGCATTGCGGCCCAGATTTCGCGCTTCTGTTTGCGCCGCGCCGTGTCCCTTGACGCCAGCGACCGTGGACAGGCGGGGGCCGTGTGGATCACCGCCTTTGCCGTTGCGCTGATCAGTTTTCAGATTGCGCAGGCGGCGGGCTATGTGGACGTGTCCGCGCACCGCTATCTTTCGCCCGATCTTCCGGTTCTGGCAATTGTTCTGGGCGGGTTGGCATTCGGGGCGGGCATGATCCTGACGCGGGGCTGCGTGTCGCGCCTGACCGTTCTGGGGGCGACGGGTAACTTGCGGGCCGTGACGGTCCTGATGCTGTTTGCCATTGCAGCGCATGCCATGCTGAAAGGCGTGTTGTCGCCGCTGCGCACGGGCTTGGGGTCGGTTTCCGTCAGCCTGCCGATTGGAAGCCTGAACGATGTGCCGCTTTTGGGCCTTGCCGCTGTTGCTGCCGCTGCGCTTGCAGCTGTGGCGATGGTTCTGCGGTTCCGCCCTGCGTGGCACACGGTTCTTTTTGGCGCGATCATCGGGCTGATCCCCGTGCTTGGCTGGATGGGAACAAGTGTTCTGCTGCTGGATGAATTCGACCCGCTGCCGGTGCAATCGGCGGCCTTCACCCTGCCGTGGTCCGAAACGTTGTTCTGGATCATCGCCTCGACCGCTGTGCCAGCGGGCTTTGGCACAGGGCTGATCGGCGGCGTTCTGGCGGGCAGCTTTGTCAGCGCCACTTTGCGCGGTGAACTGGCGTGGGCAGGGTTCGAGACCGTGCCGCAATTCGGACGCTATGCCGCTGGGGCGGTGTTGATGGGCATCGGCGGCGTTCTGGCGGGCGGCTGCACCATCGGCGCGGGCCTAAGCGGGGGTGCCACGTTGAGCATTGCGGCCCTTTTGGCCCTAGCAAGCATCATCGTCGGCGGCTTGATCACCAGCCGCGTGACCACACCGCGCCTGTCGGGCGTGACCGCCTAATCAAAGAATGGGGCAGCGTTCCGGCGCTGTCCTGCCAAAACGGTCGTTCAGGCCATTGCGGGGCGTGCGGCCAGTAGCAGACGGTGGGTCGCCATCGCGCCCAGCCACATGAACAGCACCGCCACCCACGCGGTCAGCGCAAAGATCGCGCCGCCGGACACACCCGCGCCCACCGCGCAGCCCCCCGCCAACATACTGCCGAACCCCATCAGGATCGCGCCGATCAAATACCGCTCCATCGGGGTGTCGGAACCGAACCGTTCGATACGCCACTCGCCCCGAGCAAGGGCCATGCCCCCTGCCCCCACACAGACACCCGGCACCAGACCGACTCCAAAGCCAAAGGGCAAAGACGTGCTGTTGATCAGCCCCATCAGCGTGTCGGTGGACGGCCCGGTGAACGTGACCGAGGATATCGCGACAACCTCGAACGAGGCTTGGGCGATGGCATAGGTGACGTACCAGCCCAAGGCCACGGCGGCACCCACAGTCATCGCGGAAACAACCTGCGACCAGCCGACCTGTGACCGCCGTGCCAGCAGGATTGCCAGCGCCACAGCACCTAGCGCGCCACTGGCCGCCAATCCTGCACTGATCCCCAAACTCGCCGATAGGTCACGCGCCTGCCCGCCCGAAACGACCCACAGCCCCGCCAGCCCTTCGCGCATGGGGGCCAGTGCGCCGCGTAACGAGGCTTGCGCCACAAGAGTAAGTACAAGCCCCGTTACGATGGCGCGCAGGTTGCCCGTGGCCGACAGGACCAGCAATCGACTGGCGCAGCCACGGGCAAGGATCATGCCACTCCCGAACATGATCCCGCCCAGCATGGCACCGGACAGGCTGCCGGTGCTGGCCAGTTGGCGCGACTGCGACACATCCAGCACGCCTGCTGCGATCATCGCCTGTACACCAAGGACCGCACAGCAAAAGGCCAGCAGCCATATGGAAAGGCGCCCACTCAAACGCCCTTCGGCAACCTCGACCGTGGCGGCGCGGAGGCAAAATCGGGAATGCTGGGCCGAAGCGCCAAATAGCGCCCCGACCTGCAGTCCCGCGATTGCCAAAACGGCTCCCTCTCCGAACCGGTCAATCAGATGCTCCATCGCCTGCCGTTCCACTCACCATGGATGGTCCCACTCACCATGGGCAAAGGATTAGTGCGGCGGGCGCGGCGAATCGTTGATGCAGATCAAGATGCCGGTTTGTGATGCGTAAAATTTTCGGACTATTGCGCCGCGAGTGGCATGCGCGCCAGTTCGCACTGGGTCCACAACGCGCCAAGGGCCGACACGAGGTGATCCATATCCGCCGCGCTGTGCACGGGCGATGGCGTGATGCGCAACCGCTCGGTCCCCTTGGGCACAGTGGGGTAGTTGATCGGCTGGATGTAGATCCCGTAATCAGACAACAGCAGATCAGAGATGTATTTGCATTTCACCGGACAGCCGACCATCACCGGAATGATATGGCTGGGATTAGGCGTGTGCGGAATGCCAAGCGCATCAAGACGTGCGCGCAGCTCGGCCACTTTGGACTGGTGCGCGGCGCGTTCCACCTGCGAGGTCTTGAGGTGCCGGATCGACGCCGCCGCCCCTGCCGCCACCGCAGGGGGTAGTGCCGTGGTAAAGATGAAACCGCTGGCAAAGCTGCGCACGAAATCACACAGATCCCGCGAGGCCCCGATATAACCGCCCATGACGCCGAATGCCTTGCCGAGCGTCCCTTCGATCACGGTCAACCGGTCCATCAAGCCCAATTGTTCGGCAACGCCGCCTCCGCGTGGACCATACAGGCCAACGGCGTGCACCTCGTCCAGATAGGTCATCGCGTTATAGCGGTCGGCCAGATCGCAAATCGCGGCAATCGGGGCGATATCGCCATCCATCGAATAGACGGATTCAAAGGCGATCAGCTTGGGCACCTCGTGGGGCAGCGCGGCCAGCTTCGCCTCTAGGTCTGACAGGTCGTTATGTTTCCAGATGATGCATTTGGCCCGCGAATGGCGAATGCCCTCGATCATCGACGCATGGTTCAACGCATCCGACAACACCACACAGTTAGGGATGCGCGCCGCCAGCGTGCCAAGGGCGGCCCAGTTCGACACATAGCCCGAAGTGAACAGCAGCGCGTCTTCCTTGCCATGCAGGTCGGCCAGTTCTTCCTCAAGCATGACATGGTCATGGGTGGTGCCCGAGATATTGCGCGTCCCGCCCGCCCCCGCGCCGCAGCGTTCCAACGCATCATGCATCGCGGCCAGCACTTTGGGATGCTGACCCATGCCCAGATAGTCGTTCGAGCACCAGATGGTCACTTCATCCGTGTCCCCGTTCCGGTGCGCCCGCGCATGGGGGAAGTCGCCGCATTGGCGTTCGAGTTCGGCAAAGACGCGGTAGTTCCCCTCGTCCTTTAGCGCGGCCAGCTTGTCCGCAAAAAAGTCGTTGTAGTTCACTTATTCCATCGCCTCTTGCACAATTTCGTCGAGCAGTGCCTGCACCTGCTGCATCTCGCCCTCGGGGTACTCGCGATAGCCGATGATGACCTCGCCATCTTGATCCGCGACAAAAATGCCGTAGGGGCAGTGCGCGATGTTCATCGGGTCCGCCTCCATCACGGCGCGGGAAATCTGGGCCGAGCAGAACAGGAAGACATCCGCCTCGTTGAACAGCTTGACCTCTGATCCGACATCCGCCGCGGTGCGGTTCAGCATCTCGCCGGTGTGGCTGACATAGTCGATGACCAGACCGCGCCCGACAATCGCGTTTTCCACGGCAAAGGTGGCGTCCTCGAAACTGCCATCGAACGGATATGTGACTGCCTGATCCGCATGCGCCGCTGTGCTGCATACGCAAATGAGGGCCGCGCCTAGAAACTGTTTCATCGCTGTTCTCCAATCCAGTGCCAAAGTGTTAACATCTTCGACGGTGCCCGAACCTTGATCCAGATCAGACCCGGGCACCGTTTTTCAGCCGAACATGTCCGACGTGATGCCCGCATACCAGCCTTCGGACTCCTCGTAAGTGGCTTTGCGCACATCGCTGCTTTCGCCCGTGGCCGAGATAAAGCCGTCGACCTTGGCGATCTTTTCGTCCGTCGCCTCGTAGGTGGCGCCGACCTTGACCCCGTCATTGGTGTCGATCAGCGACCAGCACGTGTTCGAGAATTTGGCAGGGAACACTTTGGACCCTGTCAGCGCGCCGCGCACCGCGTTGGCACAGACCTTGGCCTGACTGTTGGCGGAAAAGCCGGATTTGGGCATGTCGCCCTGCTGTGACGCATCGCCCAGCACATAGACGTCCGCATCGGCCTTACTGCTCATATCGGCGGCGTTCACGGGGGCCCAGTTGCCTTCCGTCACGCCCGCCATTTCCGCGATGCGGCCCGCTTTCATCGCGGGGATCACGTTGCAGGCGTCAACTTGGGTCACTTCACCGTCGATGGTGACGGTCATGGCGGCGGGGTCGACCGACACGTTGCCGCCGCCGAAGTCCGCGCCGATCCAGTCGATCATGCCCTCGTAATGGTTCGCCCAACCTTCCTGAAAAAGCGCCATTTTCGAGAATTTTTCTTTCGGGTCCGCAATGATGATCTTGGCCGTCGGATTTGTCTCTTTCAGGCTATGGGCGATCATCGACACACGCTCGTAAGGACCGGGCGGGCAGCGATAGGGGTTAGGCGGCGCGACCATGGCAAAGGTGCCGCCCTCGGGCATGGCGGCGATCTTGGCCTTCAGCAACTCGGTCTGCGATCCCCCCTTATAGGCATGCGGCATGGCGTTTTGCGCGCTCACATCCCAGCCTTCGACAGCGCCGTCGACAAAGTCGATACCGGGGCTGAGGATCAGTTTGTCATAAGAAAGCGTGTCCCCACCGGCGAGGCTGACCGTCTTGGCATCGCGGTCCACGTCCACGGCCCAGTCATGCACCACATTGACGCCGTATTCAGCAGCCAGCGTGCCATAAGTGTGGCCCAGATCGTCGATTTCCTTGAAACCGCCCAGATAGAGGTTGGAAAAGAAGCAGGTGAAATAGGTGCGCGAGGGTTCGATCAGGGTGACGTCAATCGCGCCCTTGCTGTCCTTGGCGACATAGCGCGCTGCCGTTGCCCCGCCGGCCCCGCCGCCGACCACGATCACACTTGGTTTGCCGTGCCCCTCGGCCAGCAACGCGGGTGCGGACAAGCTGGCCGCCGCTGCGGCCCCCGTGCCCAGAAACAGGCGTCTGTTGAGTTTCATGTTGTTTCCTCCCTGAAAACAGGCCCCGTTATTCGAGGTCCTTGAAATATGCGGCGAGCGCCGCGATCTCCTCGTCACTCAGGCGTCCGGCCATCATCTGCATCACAGGATGCGGGCGCAGTTTGCGTTTATAGGCGTGCATCGCGACCACGAAATCCTCGGTCGGCCAGCGTGTGATGCCCGGAATGCCGTCGGACGTGCCATCCTGTTTGTGGCAGGTCAGGCATTCACTGGCGAGGTACTCGCCATATTCAGGATCACCTTGAAGCGCGAGGATCGCCGGATCAAGGTCGTGATCGGTGGCTTGTGCAGTCGGCTCGGCCTCGGGGACGTCTGCGGGGTTGTCCGAAAAGCCCCGTAAATAGGCGAGGACATCGGCGCGGTGCTGCGCGTCTTTCAGGCCGCGAAAGCTCATCCTTGTTTTGGAAACCAGCGCGCGCGGGTTCTCAAGGTAGGCGTCCAGTGTTTCCGCCGTCCAGACCAACCCGTCATCGCCCGCGCGCTGCA
This sequence comes from Tateyamaria sp. 7Alg 36, assembly GCF_059882455.1. Taxonomy (NCBI): domain Bacteria; kingdom Pseudomonadati; phylum Pseudomonadota; class Alphaproteobacteria; order Rhodobacterales; family Roseobacteraceae; genus Tateyamaria; species Tateyamaria sp. 7Alg 36. The sequence continues at coordinate 1,486,412 of NZ_CM187613.1, forward strand.
TCGACTTGGAATAGGCATAGCCGTCGTGCTGGGCCGCCTTGCTGCCGAAAATGCCGTTCAGATGCGGGCCGATCCGGTCGCGTGCGCCGCTGCCGACTTCGTGACAGCCTTTGCATTTGGAAAACACCTTTTCGCCCGCCGCCGCATCGCCCGCGCTGTCGCCTAAGGCCGCCCCTGCAACGCACAGAGCGACAAGGACCGCGGGCAAGACAGAACGGTGCGGGGTCATTCGGTCACACTGGCCAGATAGGCGGTGATGGCGGCAAGGTCCGCGTCCGACTTCAGACCGGCGAAGGCCATTTTAGTGCCCTTCATAAAACCCTTGGGCTTGGCCAGAAACGCCGCCAGCGACTCTGCATCCCAGACCAGTCCGTCCTCGGCCATCGCGGTGAGCGCTTTGGAGTATTTGAACCCGTCCACAGCCCCCGCCGCACGTCCCACGACCCCCGTCAGGATCGGGCCGGAGCGGTTCTTGGCCCCTGCACCGATCTGGTGGCAGGATTTGCATTTCTTGAACACTTTTTCGCCGTGTGCGACCAGCGCAGAGTCGGCTGCGGCCGAAGCGGGTGCATCGGCACTTACGGTTTCTATCTCTGTTTCCGCCGCGGCGGGCATCGCCTCGGCGACTGGTTCATCTACGGGGGCAGTCGCGGCGACCTCTTCGACCTCGGTGCCTTCTTCCTCTGGTGTCACGTCAAGCACGAGGGCACGCATGGTCACCTCGACCGTGTCTTTGCAGTTCTCCATGCACGGCTCACCCACCCATTTCGAGAACTCAGACTCGATCCGGTCATCGACGATGAAACCGTCCTTGTTAGGCAATTCGAAAGAGGCGAATGTCTCTTTCGAGAGGACGAAATCCTCGTCCACGAGGTCGTTGGAATACAGAATATAAGCGACGATGGCATAGACCTCGTCCGGCTCAAGCGATTGCGCATCGCCAAAAGGCATGGAGCGGTTCACATAGTCCCACGTGGTTGACAGGTAGGGCCAGTAGCTGCCCACGGTTTTCAGCGGATCCTTATCCGCCAGCGTGCCCCAGCCGCCTGCAAGTTTCGGCCAGTTGTCCACGCCTTCTGCAAAATCGCCATGGCAGGCGGCGCACTTGTCGGCGAACACTTCTTCGCCCAGCAGCACATCGCCGGACCCTTCGGGCAAGCCGGTGCCATCGGGGCTGACATCCAAATCCCACGCCGCGATCTCTTCGGGCAAGGCGGGGCGGCCCAGACCCATCGGCGTCGCGCTGGCCAGCACCACGGGGGCCGCGTCGGCAGGTGCGGCAGAAGCGAGTACGGCAACAGGTACGGGCGTCACCGCCGGTTCATCAGCTTCCACGGCAGGCGTTTCATCAGCCTGCGCGCTGCGGATCAACGATGGCGCAACCGACGGAATGTCCACGATGAACTGGTCCGCCAGCATATAGGCCGAAGACAGAACCAGTGCCGTGCCGCCTAACGAGGGTGCAAAGAGTTTAAGATACTTCGACATTTTCAGCCTCCCCGTTCGGGCGCACCCACCATGTCTGGATACAGTTGTTGTGATAGACCGAGTTTTCGCCGCGCACTTCGCGCAGCTGTGCCTTGGTCGGCTGTACATATCCGGTTTCATCCATGGCACGGCTTTGCAGGAACATGTCCTGCCCGTCCCATTCCGTGTCGAGGTAGAAGCGCGTCAGCGCCATCTTCTCTCCCGGTTTGGCGAGGCGGGCGGTTTCCCACGTCTTGCCGCCATCTTTTGACACATCCACGCGGGTGATTGCCCCGCGCCCTGTCCAAGCAAGGCCGGTGATGACCAGCGGCCCCTTGCCATGGGTGATCGGGGATTGCGGGCTGGGCGAGGTCACAACCGACTTCGCATCCATCGCCCATGTCCACTTGCGCGATGTGCCGTCTTCGAGCGTGTCCGTGTATTTGCTGGTTTCCTCGCGGCTTTCCACGGGGCCGTCCATCACCTCGATCCGGCGGATCCATTTGACCCACATGTTGCCTTCCCAGCCGGGCACAACGAGGCGCACGGGATAGCCGTGTTCCTTGCGCAGCGCCTCGCCGTTGGCCTTGAATGCGACCAGCACATCGTCCAGCGCCTTTTCCATCGGGATCGACCGCCCGTTGGAGGACGCATCCGCCCCCTCCACATAAACCCACTTGTCCGACAGATCACCCGCCGCATCCAATCCGGCCTCGGCCAGCAGGGTGCGCAGGGACACGCCGGTATATTCCATGTTGTGGATCATGCCGTGGGTGAACTGCGCGCCGTTCAACTGCGCGCCCGCCCATTCCATGCCCGTATTCGCTGCGCATTCGCAGAAATACACGTGGTTTTCACGCGGGAACCGTTCCAGATCGGCGTAAGAGAACACCAGCGGTCGATCCACCAAACCATTGATCATCAGGCGATAATCTTCTTTGCGCAGCTCGATCGCGCCGGAATGGTGACGTTCGAACGCGCAGCCCTGCGGCGTGATCGTGCCATCCAGCGCATGGATCGGGGTGAAGTTGATCGAACTGATCGTATCGGCGGTCAGCCATTCGACATTGCGGCGGATCACATCCCCCTCATAGCTGATCGGCAGGCCGTATGGCGTTGCATCCACCCCGTCGCCAAGGCCGGATGCCCAAGGCTGTACTTCAGTGATCAGGGGGTCGGGGGTTGCGGCCTTGGCGGTGCCAGCCAGGCCCGCAGCGGCCCCTGCGGCCATGCCTTTGGTCAAGAATGCGCGGCGTGATGTGCGATCTGCCATGGGTGCCTCCGTTTTGGGGTCTGATGAATGGGTGGCCTCAGGGCCGGATATAGGCGTAACCGTCTTCCTGAAGGGAGATCAGCCGCACCACGCCGGAGGGCACAACCGTCGCCTCCTCCAGCAGGATCACGTCCTTGCCTGTCTTGCGTTTCATGCCCGCCATAGTGTTGGCACAGGCGGCAAAGCTCAGGTTCTCCATCTCGAGGGACATGGCGGCGATGCGGTCGGCAACGGGGCTTTTGCCGTCAATCAGCATGTGCAAACCGGGGCCATAGGTGACCACCTCGACAATCAGATCGTCGCCTTGATCGTTGTAATACTTGGTCATGTTGGCGACGTTGTTCAGCGCCATGTTCATGACCTGCGGGTCATTGTCGTTGACGTGCACTGCGACGCGGTGGGTGACACCTTCGGCCAGCGCCGCGCCGGACAGCGACGCAGCCAGTGTCAGCGATGCGATCAGTTTTTTCATCTGTTCCCCCTCCATCGGGATTGGCGTCAGGCGCCGATCACCTCGACGCTGGTATTCGCGCCCACGGTTACGGTGCCCAGTTTGCGGATGTGGTTTTCGACCACGTCCCAGATCTGCGGGCCTTCGGTGCCTTCGTTCACCGATGCCCACCCCGCGACCTGATAGGTCTTGGCGGGGTCAATCTTTTCGCCGGTTTTCAGCAGCGTGAGGTCGGTGATGCGACTGCCCTGCGGCTTGGTGATGTCGATGCGATAGCCAAGGCCACCCGTGCGCACCATGTCGCCACCCTGTTGGTAATAGGGGTCGGGGTTGAACAGGTTGTCGGCCACGTCCTCTAGCACCACGTGCAGGAATTCGCCAGTCATTTCAGTGCGGTAGGCCTCCCCGTAGGTCATCGAGGTGACGTTCCAGATATCTTCGCGGGTGATGTCCTGACCGGGCAACAGGGTCGGCCCCCACCGCACGCCGGGGCTAAGGGCGATCTCGGCCTCGCGCTCGGACATCAGGGCGTCGCAGATCAGGTCATCCCATGTGCCGTTGAAGTTGCCGCGCCGGTACAGCAGGCTGTCGGTCTGCCCGATCACTTCGGTCAGTTCGCGTTGGAACGGGGCGCGCACCTTGTCGATCAGATTCGCGACCTCGGCGTCCGGTGTGATGACATCGGAAAAGATCGGGATCAGCTTGTGGCGGAAGCCCATGACGCGCCCGTTTTGCACGTCCAGATCAACACGCGACACGAACTTGCCGTTCGAGCCGGAGGCAACCACCATCGTGTCACCCACAATCACCGGTTCGGGCAGCGCGTCATGGGTGTGGCCCGACAGGATCACGTCAATACCGGTGACGATACCGGCCATCTTCTTGTCCACGTCAAAGCCGTTATGGCTGAGGCAGACGACCAGTTCGGCCCCTTGGGCGCGCACTTCGTCGACCATGGCCTGCATGTTTTCGTCACGTATGCCAAAGGCGTATTCAGGGAACATCCAGCCGGGGTTGGCGATGGGCATGTAGGGGAACGCCTGCCCGATCACGGCGATCTTTACGCCGCCGCGTTCAAAGAACTTGTAGGGCGGGAACAGTTCGGCGGGTTCGTCCCATTCGGCATCAAAGATGTTCTGGCCCAAGGCGGCAAAGGGCAACCCTTCGACGATTTCGGTCACACGGTCCGACCCCAGCGTGAATTCCCAGTGGAATGTCATCGCGTCGGGCTTGAGCGCGTTCATCACGTCGACCATGTCCTGCCCCTGCGTCTGGTAGCAGGTGTAGCTGCCGTGCCACGTATCGCCGCCATCCAGCAGCAGCGCATCGGGGCGATCCGCACGGATCTGGTTGATTACGGTGGCCACGCGGTCCAGCCCGCCGACACGGCCATAGCCTTGCGCCAGCGCGGCAAAATCGCCCGAGGACAGCGCGTAATGGGAATAGGATCCGTCGTCGATCCCGTATCTGCGCCGGAAATCCGCGCCGGTGATGTGGGGCACCTTGCCGCGATTGTCGCCCACGCCGATATTCACGGACGGTTCGCGGAAATAGATCGGCTTGAGTTGCGCGTGAATGTCCGTGACGTGGATCAGGGATACATTGCCGAACGTGTCGAACTGCAACAACTGGTCTTGGGTCAGCGCCTGCTGCGCGGCCAGACGGCTCCACTTGCCAAAGCCGGACGCCCCCAAAAGAGCGCTTGCCGCCATACTGGTCTGAAGAAAATCACGCCGCGAAATCATATGCGAAATCCTGAATGTATGAGGTAAAGAAAACCCCGCACGGATGCCGTGCGGGGCCATCAAAGGTTAGTTGCGGACCGACGGTCCTTCCACGCTCAGCCCGTTGCCGCGCGAGGCGACGTAGAGTTCGAGCGCGATGAACTCGTCACTGCCGGGCTCAAAGGTTTCGGCACGTGTGTCACGCACGCAGCCTTTGAAACGGGCGTGAACCGCGTTCAGCTTGGTGTTCTTGAGGCGATAGACCGGAAAGCCGTTGATCTGGCCTTGGCTTAGATGGTCGGCGCGGATCATATTGCCATAGTTCTGTTCATGGCAGGACGCGCAGGCCAGTTCCAACTGTCCGGTGCGGGTATAGTAAAGTTCCTTGCCCGCTTCCCACGTGGATTGCGCAGGACCGTCAATTGCCACATTGACTGGCATACCGCGCGAGACAGAGGAGATCAGCGCCGTCATGTTGACCATGTCGCCGCCTGTGTACTTCCACTTTTCCGCGCCCATCTGGTTTTCGCGGCAATCGTTGATCTGCATCTCAAGGGTGCGCACTTCGCCCGCATCTTCGTTCCACTTGGGATAGACCGGACGCACGCCAGCCATCTCTTCGGACGCACCATGGCAGCTTGCACATGACTTGCCTTCGGAGCCTTCGGCGGTGTTCCAGACCTCTTCGGCCTGTTCGACAAAGATCATACCGGGGTTGTCAAAATCATCGGCCTGCATGGCGCGGGTTTCCGTACCACGGAACAGCCAGCCCGACATAACCTCGTCCATTGCGTCCGAAATGTGCGCGGGGGCCGCCGTGCGGGTCACCATTGTGACCTCTTCGTTCAGCACCAGCGTGTCATCCACGGGCTCTGCCATCAGTGGCGTGGCGATCATTGCACTGGCGAGCAATGCTCCAGTCAGCTTTTTCATAGATGTCCCTCCCAAGACGATCAGATCACCCGATTGCGATGCTTTTTGTTTCTTCGTAAACCGATCCGTCGTCGTCATACCACGTGAAGGCAAACTCGCCTGCCTCGGGCACAATCGCTTCGAATTCGAAATACGGGTTAGTCGAAATCGCGGGTTCAAGCGTGACGTCGATCACGTTCTCGCCGTTGAAATCGCAGGTGAACCGGTTGATGATCGAGCGCGGGATCGCATTGCCATCGTCGTCTTTACGCTGGCCGGATTCCATCTTGTGGCTGATCAGGGTCTTGATTGTGATCGTCTCGCCAGCAGCAGCGCTTTTGGGGACTTTCACGCGGGGTTTTACACCAGATGCCATGTTTCTATCTCCCTCTTAGCCGCCGCAGCCGCCGATTGTGACTTTGACCGTCGAAGCGGCCTGAACAAATGACCCGTCTTCCAGCTTGGCAACGGCGATCACGTCCTGTGTGCCTGCAAGGCGGATACGTGTCGACGCAGCGCGCGAAGCAGCCAGCTTGCCAAACTTGAACTTGGCCACACCGGGTGTCGGGTTGCCTGCGGCGAACACCATGATCTCCACCGCCGTGTCCGAGGACACCTCGATCGGAACCGTGTTCCCGTTTTCCGCGATCTCGGGTGCGGTCAATTTGATGTCGCCCGCGCCGACCTCGGCACCGCCGGTGAAGGCTGCAATCGCGTCATCCACAGCGGCCGATGCACGCATGGGCAGACCGGCAACAAGGAACGCGCCCGCCCCCATCAGAATTGCATTACGTCGTGTCAGTTCCATCAGATGAACCTCCTCTTGACCCGTCTCGGGCCGTTACTCTTTGAGGGTGGACAGGTAGGCCACCACATCTTCGATTTGCTGCGCCGTCAACAGCGGGCCGAATGTGTCGTCCGCCGCCTTGCCGGTATAGGCATTGCCGGGGCGAATGAACCCTTCGGTCTTGTAAAAGGACGGCATCAGGCTGTCCTCGAACATCATCTTGGCGTTGGCGACGATGCCGCGCAGTTCCGCCTCGCTCCAGCGTTCGCCAGCGCCGTCCAGCATCGGGCCGATTTCGCCTTGGAACGGTACGTCGGCCAGATCACTGACCTGATGACAGGCAACGCAGTTACCCAGTCCTTTGTTCCCGACGATCTCGCGTCCCGAGGCAACATCCCCCGGCACACCCGTCAGGGATTGTTCGACACTTCCATCGGTAAAGGACACAGCCGTGGGCGCGATCGTTTCAGCGTTCAGGGCAAAGCTTGAGGCCGCGAGGGCCAATATTGCAGTAAAGGTGCGTTTCATGCGTCCTCCCAAACACATTCAAGGTTATGCATACCGTAGGACACAATGTCGCGACCGATCAAGTGACAAATTCGAAAACTTGAATTTGTGGCACTCTCAATCAGTCGATCCATCTGCACGCTCCTGTATGCGACGTGCGTGGTATCGCTGGAAATCCTCCTCGGAATCAAGCGCATAACGTTCTTCGTTGACCCATGTGAACATATCAAGCGTCGTGCCCGGCCCGAATGCCCCCGGCATCATCGCGACAGCCGCAGTTTGTGCGGTGGCACCGTCCTCGACCTCTTTTGGCAGGAACAGAATCGAGGGCGTGAACAACAGCCCCCATTTGCGCGCGGCCTGCTTTTCGCTCAGCACTTCGCCATCGAAATCGGTCACTTCGGTGTCGCCATGCAGGTTGATCTGCACCACAAAGAAATTCTCGCTGATGTAGCTGGCGATCTCCTCGCGGGGGAAGACTTCTTCATGCATTTTTGTGCAGTAGATGCAGCCGCGCTGCTCGACGATCAGGGCCAGACGCTTGCCCTCGGCATTCGCCTCGGCCAGATCTTCGGACAGATCCTTGAACGTGTCACGCATCCAGTCGGTTTTGTGCAGCCCGTCATCGCCGATCTCGGCAGACAGGGCGGGCAGTGCGATCAGGCAGAAAAGGGCGATCAGACGTTTCATGGCAGCAAGTCCTTTCTAAAAGGTGCGGTTCATATGTTCTGGAACACAGGGAACGCGGTCAACATCCACTGGGCTATACAATTGACGCTATCGGTTGCGATCAGGATCGCAAAGGCGATCAGCAGCAGGCCCATGGCCTTTTCCACCTTGGGCAGGTGGCGGCGGAACCGTGCGGCGAATTTCAGGAACGGCCCGATGAACAGGGACGCGACTACGAAGGGCAGTGTCATCGCCGCGCCGAATACCAGCAATAGGACCAGCCCGCGTGCCGCCGTCGCCTCGGTACTGGCGGTAAACACCACCGCGGTCAGCACGCCGCCAACGCAAGGCGTCCATCCGGCGGCAAAAGCGAAGCCGACCACGTAGCCGCCCAGAATGGACAAGTTGTTGGTATCCCCCGCATCCATCTGGAACACGCGGTTCAGAAACCCGATGCGCAGCACACCAAGGAAATGCAGCCCCATGATCAACACGATCAGCGCCGCCACTATCCGGAACTCGGTCTGCATACTGCGGAACGTCTGGCTAAGCCCGTAGGCCGCAGCGCCCAGCAGGACAAACACCGTGATAATCCCGAGCGAGAACATCACCGACGCCAAGAAGGCGCGCCTGCGCACGCCCGGGGCCAGTTCGCCCCCTGCGCTGATTTCGGACATGGACGCACCAGCCATATAGCTGAGGTAAAAGGGCACGATGGGCAGGACGCAGGGCGAGAAGAAAACGATCAGTCCCCCCAGAAACGCGCCGACAAGTGTGACGTCAAACATGTGCAATTGCCTCGGCGCTTGTGAAGGGTACATATTCAAGTTATTGTATGTTTACCGCATTCGTCAATTGGAACGCTGATGATCCGCACCCTGTCCGCCCTGTTTCTGGCCCTTGCCCCGTTGCCTGCCTTGGCAGCCGATCTTGTGATGGTCGAACAGGCGGGATGCCATTGGTGCGCCCGCTGGAACGCCGAGATCGCGCATATCTACCCCAAAACTGACGAGGGGCAGCGCGCGCCTTTGCGCCGCGTGGACCTGCGCGACCTGCCCGACGACATCGCCTTTACATCGCCGCCCGTATTCACGCCCACCTTTGTGCTGGTCGAGGACGGGCAGGAACTCGGGCGCATCGAAGGCTATGCGGGGGACGAATTTTTCTGGTTCCTGCTGACCAAGCTGCTGGATGCCCATCCCGAAGTCACCGAAACAGACTCGTGACGGCTAAGGAATGTTGACTGCCACGACACGCAAATTGCCTTTTAAGGCGGACGCAATAAAAGAGGTCAGAACCTTTGCGAGACACACGAGCTGAAATGTCGCTTCCAGTGATCAACAAAGATATGTCCGACGTCGAAATCGAACGGATGATGCAGAACGCCTGCACGGCCTCCAACTTTCTCAAGGCGATCAGCCATGAAGGGCGGTTGATGATCCTGTGCCATCTGTCCACCGGCGAGAAATCCGTGACCGAACTCGAAGAGTTGCTGTCCGCCCGTCAGGCGGCGGTGTCCCAGCAGCTTTCGCGCCTGCGTGCCGAAGGGCTGGTAGCCCCACGGCGCGAGGGCAAGGTGATCTATTACAGGCTGACAGACAAACGCGCGATCGAGATTCTCGCGGTGGTCTACGACCTGTTCTGCAAGAAGACCTGACAGAACACAGCACAGCGGAGGACGGCCATGTTGAACATCTTATCAGAGGCATGGGTTCTTGCGTTGGCTGGCTTTTTCGGCGGCATCATCTTGGGACTGGCGGCACGTCTTGGGCGGTTCTGCACTTTGGGCGCGATCGAGGATTACTTGTATCAGGACAGCGACATACGCCTGCGCATGTGGCTGTTGGCGATTGGCGTCGCAGGCCTCGGGGCCTTTGCGCTGGTTGGCATCGGCGCACTTGAGCCCTCACGTAGCATCTATCACCTTGCGCCGTGGTCGCCCGCCTTTGGTATCTTGGGCGGGTTGCTGTTCGGCTATGGCATGTCGCTTGCGGGCAATTGCGGCTTTGGGGCCTTGGCGCGGTTCGGCGGGGGCGATTTGCGGTCTTTCGTCATCGTACTGGTGATGGGCATCAGCGCCTATATCGCGCTGTCCGGTCCCTTGGCACAGCTGCGGCTAAGCGCCTTGGCCATGACCGAAGTTGACACACAATATCGCAGCTATTCGCAGGTTCTCTCTGCACTCAGCGGAGTTTCCACCGTCCTTATCGGCCTTGCGATCAGCGCGGCCATCACCATCGCGGCCCTGTGGTCCCGCGCCTTGCTCAGCCGCCCCGCCACGCTGATCTGGGCAGTGCTGGTCGGACTGGCCATCGTCAGTGGCTGGGCCGGAACACAATGGGTTGCGCAAACAGGGTTCGGCACCGCAGCCGTCCTCAGTCACACCTATACCGCGCCACTAGGCGACACGATCCTGTTCCTGATGACGTCCAGCGGCGGCGGCCTCAATTTTGGTGTCGGGTCGGTCTTTGGCGTGCTGGCGGGGGCCTTTGTCGGCAGCCTAATCAAGGGGCATTTCCGCTGGGAAGCTTGCGAAGATCCGCGCGAACTCAAACGGCAGGTGCTGGGCGCGACCCTCATGGGCTTTGGCGCGGTGCTCGCCATGGGCTGCACCATTGGTCAGGGCATCTCGGCCTTTTCGCTGCTGACGCTGAATGCGCCGATTGTCTTTGCCAGCATCTTTGCCGGTGCCGCCTTTGGCCTGCGCCAACTGATCACCGGCCTGTCCTTTGGATAAACGCGGGCCTTGGAATTAGGCTTGCCCGCCTCGGTTGCATCCCCTAGCATTTCGCAAGTGCCGGAAACTCCGGCAAAATCCTGCGCCGCATCATTGCTTTTCAGGTCTGGCCACAGGCGCGCACCAGACGGAGTCGACCCGATGGAGCCTTTTGCCCATGGCCCGTGATGAAGCCGCTTCGCCCTATGCGTCACAGCCTGCGCATGCCTTCTGGCGCTCGGCCGTGGTCGAACAGCAGCCCGAGGCGGTGGCCAAGCTGCATCAACCCCGTTTCGCACTGACACCGGACACCGCGATCATGACCGCAGGTAGTTGTTTCGAACAGCATCTGCACCGCAAGCTGCGCGGCATGGGCTGGGGCGTGATCGTCAAAGAAGACGTCAGCGGCCATGTCCCCGACCGCGTCGCGGCGCGCTATGGCTTCGGGCAGTATACGGCGCGTTATGGCAACATCTACACGGCGCGCCAGTGGGTCGAACTGATCCAAGAGGCGACGAGCGACGCGCCGCCCCCGCCGATCCTCTGGGCCAAGGACGACCGCTATGTCGATGCGTTGCGCCCCTCGGTCGAACCCAAAGGGCTGGCGCATCCGGACGAGGTTGCCCAAGCCCGCACTGCCCATCTGCGTGCGGTGCGCGACGCGTTGCACGCGGCGGAATGCGTGATCTTTACCCTCGGCCTGACAGAGGCCTGGATCGACCGTGCCACGGGCCGCGCCCTGCCCACCGCACCCGGAACCGTCGCGGGCAATATGGCCGACAACCCCGCCGATTTCGTCAACTTCTCATACGAGGAAGTGCTCGCCGATCTGACCAAAGCGCGTGCCTTGCTACGGGACATCAATCCGCAGATGAAAATCCTGCTGACGGTCAGCCCCGTGCCCCTGACAGCGACGCGCACGACCTCGCATATCGCCGTTGCTTCGACCGCGTCAAAGGCGATCCTGCGCACCGCGTGCGATGCAATGCTGTGCCAGTTCGACGACGTGGATTATTTCCCCTCGTACGAGATTATCACCACGCCCGTGCTCGGTGGCCCGTTCTTTGCGGCGAACAAACGCAACCCGTCGGATGCCGGCGTCGCGCGCGTGATGCAAGTGTTCGAGGACAGCTATACCGGCGGGCAGACCGTCACCACCGCCCTCGACGACGCGGACCCATTTCAGACCGACAGTTGGGAAGTCGCCTGCGAAGACATGTTGCTGGATGCGTTCGCAAAATGATCCGCATCGCTTGTATCGGGAACTCGCATCTGGCCGCGTTCAAGGATGCTGCTGACGGGATCAGGGCCGCGCATCCAGATGTGCAGATACAGTTTTTCGGCCTGCCCAATCCGGTGTTTTTCAAATCCCCCCAGACCGGCGGCGCTGCACTGAACGTGGTACAGCCCGTCGATACGGTGGCGGATCAGATGATCGACCCCGACGGCGCCTATCCCATTCCGCTCGACACATTCGATGTTGTGCTGCTGACCTCGCACGGGTTTTACCTACGCCATTTCGTGACCGGTTTTTCGGGCGTTGATGTGCTGGGTTTTGCGGAAACGGACGCGGGCAAGCCGCTAATCTCCATGCCCTGCGCGCGCGACATGATCAGGACCACGTGCCGCACCTACGCCGACCGTCTGCGCACGTTCTTTCCGCAAGCGCCGCAGATTGTCGTGGTGCAGGCCCCCTTCCCCTCGCGCGAGGCCACGCAGTACAGCACAGAGTTGCACAACCTGTTCCACCACCCCGCGCGCGATGCGCTGTTCGACGCGTATCAAACCATTCTGGCCGAGGTGTGTTTCAAGCAGCGCCTGACCCTTTTGCCCGTATCGGACGCGATGATCGACGTGCCGTTCTTCACCAAGCCGAATTTTGCGCGGCAACGCGATTTACCCGACGAGACAGCGGCGGAATTGACGGATTATTTGCACATGAATGCAGGATACGCGCAGGCGCAGTTCTCGGAATTTTACCGCACACATATCGTCGGCTGACCCTACCCTTTTGGTCGCTATCACAGCCTCACCGGTGTAAATCAAGGACGCGGATATTGCAGCATTGGCAGAGAGATACAAAAACCTTCTATGCGCTCCACCACCGTCATGCATGCAAGGCCGCAGAAGCAAAAGTTGCGTTTTAGTGCCATGTCGGCCGCTTGTGTGCATTGCTACTTTTGCGATGTAAAACGGAATGCTACGGTTTTCGGGAAATCAGCCGTAGCGAGTATGTCTTGAGGTTCCCTTCCGCCCGCATTTCCGACACCCACGCTTGTCCGATCCATGGCGGTGGCGCCATCGTGACAGGGTTCCCCACCGTACTGGTCGGCAGCATGCCCGCATCACGGATCACCGACATCGCCATGTGCGGCCCGATCCCCAACGCGTTGGTCAGCGGGTCGATGACGGTGTTGATCGGCAAATCGCCTGCGTCACGCATCACCGAAAGTCTGGCCCATGGCGGCAAGGTCGTCTCGGGCTTTCCCACCGTGCTGGTGGGCGACAAGGGCGGCGGCCCCGTCCCGCCCGCCCATGGACCCGTCGGGGGCATGTCGCGTCAGGCGGCGGCCCTTCTGGCAGCACAAGGGTCGAACGCGCCCCTGTGCGAAGTTTGCAGCAGCGTCTGACCGACCCGCAGATGGCGCTTTACGGAATTCTTAACCTTGCTACCGCTGTGCCCGTGCGCAGCATGGTGATCGGATATGACGCGCCCAAGGGCGAGCCGCTGTTGGGGCGACAGGGCTTTGCCGATGTGCTGGCGGTGGGTCCATGGCTGGTTGACCTCGAACGCGCACCCGAAGTGTTGAAGATGTGGCACAAACACGGGCGTTGGAAGGACTGGGGCTATACGTTCCACTCGGATCAGGATTTTGCCACGCTGTTGCGCCACTTCAAAAAGTTCAATCACTCCAAGGTCGAAGGGTCGGACAAGACCTATGTCTTCCGCTATTTCGACACGGTCGTGTTTCTGGATTTCATGCGCAACATCGTGGACGAGGATCAGGCGACCGCCTTTTTCAAAGGGATCGCGAAATTCACGGTCGAGGACAAAGAGACCAAGCAAACCCTCGACATCCATCCGCCCGATGATCCCGTGCCTGCCTCTCCGGCCGGTTAACCCTGATTGGGATAGACACGCCGTTCGGTGAACAGCATCCGCGTGTTTGCGGTCATCCCGCTAAAGCTCTTATGCACATAGCGCGCGCGGATTTCCCGAGCGAGGTTGCTGGGCACCGATGCCCCCGCTTTCATCACCCCTGCCGCGTTGGACAGAACCGATGACATTTCCTTGGCATAGACGAGACTTTGTTCTGCGATCGGGCGCAGCGGGACTTGGCCGACCCGTGCGTGATAGTGCATCGCGTGAAGGCTGGCGGTGCCGATATTGGGCTGGACGTGTTTGATGTAGTTATAATGGTCGGGCCGGTTGCCGCGTCCTTCGATCCTGATCTCGCGGATCGCTTCGTCAAACCATCCGCGCCGGTCCAGAAACGCAGGGCGAGAGGTATAGACTTCCGTGACCACGCCATCCGCCTCGGCCCCGCCGATATCCCCGTGCGCCCCCGGCATCCAGACTTCCTTGGCGTGGCTGGGCAGCACGCTGGACGACGGGTAAAACACGCGGAATTCGTCACCGGCCACGATCTGGAATACCTGTTCGGCGGTCGTGGACTTGATGTTCAGGTCATAGACCGGGCCTTCCGCGCGGAACAGACAAAACGGGTTGAACTGCCCCACGGTGCTGCAATACATGCCCGCCAGTTCGTCGCCCAGTTCGCGCTGGACGTTATTGCCCGGAATGCCGACCGAACCGACTGTGTCGAACAGGCCCAGAAACCCGATCTTGAGGTTGGGAATGCCGCTGTCGGCCAGCATGTTGCAGAACACCCGCGCTGCCGCCGCACCGCGTGAAAAACCAAAGCAATTGACCGTCAGTTCGCGCAGATCGTCAAACCGCCCATATGGCGCTACCGCTTGGCGCAGCGCTTCTGCGCCCTTATCTAATTGCGCCGCGATACCGGATGCACCGCCCGCCGCCGCACCGCCATAGGTGGTATCGCCCTGCCCCGCGATGGTGCCGATCCCTTCGATGTACTGTTTTTCATAAGCGACCGACGGGTGGCCACAATCGCTGTCCACGTTTTCGGCGTTGTCGAAATGCAAATCCCACAGGCGACGCACATTGGTATAGGAACCGGCATAGCTCGCGTCGTCAAAGGCGGACCCGTCTTCGTCGCGAAAGTCGGTCACGTTGTGAGCGTTGTTCCATGTCCCGTCAAAGAACAGCCCGACCGTCACCGCCGTGTCAGGACAGGATTGCGCCGTCGCATCAACCGACGAACGCCCCTCCGCAGAACTGTCTGCGGCAATCGCTTCGCTGCGTTCCAGAAGGGCGGCGTCGGACTCGCTCATGGCGCACCTTTGCATTGGGGGGCGGGCAGTGGCAGCGCCTTGTCCTGCTCGATCTGCTCCAACACAGGCGCGGCAAAGGCGGCCTCTGCCGATGTGAACGGCGCGGGCGGATCGGGTTCCACCGTGCCACAGACCTGTCGCAGCACGACATAATCCGCCCGTGTATGCGCACGCCCCAGACTTGGCGCGGTCAACATCGCACCCAGATCCGCGCCATCGCGCAGGGTCACATCCTTGGGCGTGCGCGTTGCCGCCACTTCCGGTCCGTCCGCATACAGTTCCAGCCCGCCATTGGGCAGGAAGGAAAACGTCACATAGACGCTGTTACCATTCCAACCTTTGATCTCATCCGGTGAAAAGGTCAGGTTCGCGCGATAGGCGCGCGCGCTGTGCACTTCGAACCACAGCACATCAAGGCTCAGGTCGGGCCGGTCCCCTTCGTACAAAATGGTGATACCCGCGCCGTTGCCACTGCCGGGGACGCCCTGTTTGCCGGTACAGCAACGCACAGATTGCGGCGCACCGTTCGAGGCCCCGTTGACCGTAAATCCGAACATGACCGGCCAAGCGCGATAGGCCTCGGCCTCGTAATTCAGGCGCAGTTTTTCAGGATCGCTGCCCATGGCAACGGCCGTGCCCGCCAGCGCGGTCAACAGTGCGAAACCGATAAGGCCCCTCATGCCGCATCCGTCCCGAGGAAACGGCGAAATACCTTCATGGCCTGCCGCATCTTTTCCACCTCTTTCAGCTCGGATCGCAGCGTGTCCTCCAACCCGTTGGCGCGTAAGTCGGCAAACCCGTCAGGGCCAAGGCTCGCTTCCCAGAAACACAGCAGGTGGATATGGCGCTTTTGCACGACATCAGCCTTCCTAGAATAGGCGACCACGCGGCGGCGCACCCACGCCTCAAAGGCGGCATCGTCAACGCCGGCGGCGCGGTATTCGGTAAGATCCTGCGCAATATCACGGCACACCTTGTCCAGTTTGGTCCTGTGAAACAGGGCCATCTGTTCGGTCGAAAACTGAAGTATCGCCGCCCCTCCTCAACATCACACGGGCATCAGCCCGCATGCGCCTGACCTGCAATGCGCAACAGGCGCGCGCCATTAGGCCAAGCTGTTGCGAGCATCATGGCCCAAACCTGCCCGCCAGAACAAGTGTCTAGCGGAACGCAGTTATGTGACAGATATGATGGAAGGGCGTACCGCCGCATCGGGCACAAGGAAAAGGCAGGTCGCGCACGACATCCCGCGCGCGACAGCTCCTAAAACTGCGTGGCTCAGAACGCCTCGGGACGCGCCTCGCGGGCCATATGGTCAAGCACCGCATTCACAAAGCTTGGTTCTTTCCCTTCGGGGAAAAACGCGCGCGCCACATCGACATATTCGGTGATCACGACTTTGGGCGGCGTGTTCGTGTCGCGCAATTCGGCCCCCGCTGCGCGGAACAGGGCGCGAATGGTCGGGTCGATGCGCGCAATGGGCCACTTGGCGACCAAGGCACGGTCGGTGATCTGGTCGATGATCGCCTGATAGTTCACGGCGTCATCCATCACCTTGGCGAAGTGAACACTATCGCCCTCGGTCATCTCGTCGCCGTCATAGGTCGCGCCGAACCGGTGGTCCATGAACTCGACCTTGATCTGGTCGACGGTCTGCGATGTCTGCTCCATCTGGAACAGCGCCTGCACAGCATAAAGCCGCGCGGCGGAGCGCATCTTGCGTTTCTGATTGCCCGAAAGGGTCATGTGGTCGTGGACCTCGTGTTGCCAGCCAGTTGATATTCGTCGGTCGCAGGTTTGAAGCCGACGCCCTTGCTCTGGCGGCCCCACTTACGGGCGAGTGCGATCAGGTGCAAGGCCGCAGCGGCCGCTCCGCCACCTTTGTTTTGCCCCTCGGGGTCGGCGCGCACCTCGGCTTGAGCGATATTCTCGACCGTAAGGATACCGTTTCCGATGCACAGCCCCTGCAGACCCAGCAGTTGCAGCGCACGGCTGCTGTCGTTGCAGACGGTCTCGTAATGGGTTGTCTCGCCACGGATCACACAGCCAAGCGCGACATAGCCGTCAAAGTTCGACATCCGTTCCGAAATGCCGATGGCCGTGGGAATTTCCAGCGCTCCGGGCATTTCGACCACGTCCCACGTGGCGCCGGCGGCTTCGATCTCGGCCTTTGCGCCCGCCAGCATATTGTCGGCAATCGCTTTGTAGTAAGGCGATACCACGATCAACACTTTTACAGGGCGGTCAAAGCTCGGGCGCTCCAGCACGTGATGTTCAATAGACGCCATGTCTCAATCTCCCAAAATCGGACGGGTACCGACGATTTCCAACCCGTAAGCATCAATGCCCATATAGGTGGTGCGCGGACTATCGGTCAGCAAGATCAAACGGGTCAGGCCCATATTGCTCAGCATCTGCGCGCCTAGACCGGTGTTCTTCACAATGCGCGGTCCTGCCTCTTCCTGCGCGAACAGCTCCTTGCGCGGCTCGCGGAACAGACACACGACCCCGCGCCCCTCTTCGGCAATGATCTCCATCGCGCGGGGCAGTTCGCCCACCGGCTTGTCGCTCAGCCCAAGGATATCTGTCACCTCGGCGAGTGCGTGCGTGCGCACGAGAACCGGTTCATCGCTTGTCAGATCGCCCTTGGAAAGGGTCACATGCTCGATCCCGTGGGTCTGGTCGGTGAAAATACGCATGTGCCACTCGCCGCCATGCTGGGACATCACCATGCGGCTGTCGGTCTCGACCACCAGATTGTCGTAGCGACGGCGATAGGCGATCAAATCGCTGATCGTCCCGATCTTGAGGTTATGCGTCTTGGCATACTCCACCAGATCAGGCAGCCGCGCCATGGTGCCGTCCTCGTTCATGATCTCGCAGATCATCGCGCTTGGGTCATGCCCCGCCAGACGCGACACGTCGCACCCCGCCTCAGTATGACCGGCCCGCACCAGCACGCCACCCTCGCGGGCGCGTACCGGAAACACATGGCCCGGTGTGGCCAGATCGGACGGGCTCGACTTCGGATCAATCAACGTGGCAATCGTCAACGCACGATCCGCCGCAGAAATCCCCGTTTCCACCCCCTCGCGCGCCTCGACCGACACGGTAAAGGCGGTCTCGTGACGGCTCGAATTGTGCATCGCCATCATCGGCAGGCCGAGGGCCGCAACACGTTCCGCCGTCAGCGTGACACAGATCAAACCGCGCCCGTGGGTGGCCATAAAATTCACCGCCTCGGGCGTGGCAAAGCTCGCCGGAATCACCAGATCGCCTTCATTCTCGCGATCCTCGTGATCAACCAGAATGAACATGCGGCCCTGACGGGCATCCTCGATAATCTCTTCAATCGGAGAAATGGCATTGGCAAGTTCCGCCTCAACCTGTCCGGGGGTTTCAAAACTCATGCTTCACCTCTGGCAACCGTTATTTCGCGGCATATCCCAAGGTCTGCCTTGATGCCAGCAGAACGCGACGGCGCGGCTTCTCTGTTCTAAAAATCCCCCCCGGAGGGCCGATAGGCGGCACGCGCCACGACAGCCTGATGCACCAACCAACGTAACACGCGGCAATCATGTCGTCAGGCCGCCGGGCTGTCCGCTGGATCAGCCCGCTTCGGCGAGCCGCGCGACATAGCGCGCCAGCGTGTCAATTTCGAGGTTGATGCGGTCGCCCACCTGCACATCGCCCCATGTGGTCACCTCTTTGGTGTGGGGGATAAAGTTGATGCCGAACTCATTACCCTCGACCTCATTTACCGTCAGTGACGTGCCGTTCAGTGCAACCGACCCTTTCGGCGCGATAAAGCGTGCCAGATCGGCTGGCGCGCGCAGACGCACGCGGGTGCTATCGCCCTCATCCTCGACCGACACGACCTCGGCCACGCCGTCCACATGGCCCGACACAATATGCCCGCCCAACTCGTCCCCGACGCGCAGGGCACGCTCAAGGTTCACGCGCTTGCCCACCTGCCATGCGGCAAGGTTGGTTTTTGACACGGTTTCCGCGCTGATCTGTACGTCATACCAGTCCGCGCCAAGGTCCACGACCGTCAGGCACACCCCGTCCGAGGCGATGGACGCGCCCATGTCGATACCGGATGTGTCGTAGCCCGTCTTGATGCGCGCCCGCAGATCGCCCTCCTGCTTGAGGTCGATCAAAGTGCCGATATCCGTGATAATGCCAGTGAACATGCGTGCGCCTTTCGTTTTGCCCTTGTCAGGTAGCGGCGACAGGGCCCACTGGCAAGGCCCTCGGGCGTTGTGAAATCACCATTCGCGGGCCATACTGTCGCCCCAATCATCTGTTTATCTTTTGGAAATCCATGCCACATATCCGAGGTCAGATGACACTTCAGACGCCAGACAAACGGGTCTTTTTGTTCCTTCAGGGACCGCACGGGCCGTTTTTCAACCGCCTCGGCGCGATGTTGCGCCGTGCGGGCGCGACCGTCTGGCGGGTTGGCTTCAACGCGGGCGACCGTGCCTTCTGGTTCCATCCGCGCAGCTTCATCCCCTATCGCGGCAAGGCCGAGGATTGGGCCGACACATTCACCGCACTGGTCGAGGAAAAAGGCGTCACCGACATCGTGCTTTACGGTGATGTCCGTCCCATCCACGCCAGCGCCGTGGCCGAGGCCAAGCGCCGCGGGATCACCGTACATGTGTTCGAGGAAGGGTATATGCGCCCCTATTGGGTGACCTACGAGCGCGGCGGCACCAATGGCAACTCCCGCCTGATGGAGATGAGCGTGACCGAGATGCAAGAGGCGCTTGCCCTGTCGGATATGGAAGCCCCCCTGCCCCCCGGCCATTGGGGCGACATGCGCCAGCACGTGTTCTACGGCGCGCTGTACCACTGGTTCGTGATGTTCCGGAACGGCGATTACCGGAACTTCCAACCACACCGCGCCATGACCGTCGTGAACGAATTCAAGCTGTACCTCAAACGGCTGTTGCTGATGCCGGTGCACACGATTGACCGGTTTCAGGCCACGTTCCGCATCCGACACGGCGGTTTTCCCTACCACATCGCCCTGTTGCAGCTTGAACATGACAGCAGCTTTCAGGAGCATTCGCCCTTCTCTTCCATGACCGAATTCCTCGAACCGGTGATCCGCGGCTTTGCCACCGGCGCGCCCGGGCACCACCATCTGGTCATCAAGGCGCATCCGCTGGAAGACGGGCGCGCCCCGATCCGGCGCACCATCCGCACGTTGATGCGCGAATTGGGCCTTGAAGGACGCGTGCACTACGTGCGCGGCGGCAAGCTGGCGCAGCTTCTCAACGATGCGCGCAGCGCCGTGACAGTGAACTCCACCGCCGCCCAACAGGTTCTCTGGCGCGGAATTCCGCTCAAGGTGTTCGGGCGCGCGGTCTTTGCCAAACCAGAATTTGTCAGCGACCAGCCCATCGCCGAATTCTTTGCCGGTGCCAGCCGCCCCGACAATAAGGCCTACAAGGATTACCGCCGCTATTTGCTGGAAACCAGCCAGTTGCCGGGCGGTTTTTATTCCGCACGCGGGCGGCGGCAGCTGCTGCGGCAGGTCGTGGATATGATGCTGGCCGAGGAAGATCCCTATGACGCGCTGGCCTCTGGCACCGCGGCCCCAAGGCAACAGTTGCGGCTCGTCACCTAACACACACAACCCCTATGGCTAGATTTTGTCGGGCGGGTGCGGTAACTTGCATGCAAATCAGCGTCGGAAAACCGGTGCGATCAGAATAATCGGTGTGGGCAAACCCGCATCACGAGGCAGAAAAACAGGTCGAGGAGACCGAGCAGTGATCTTCCAGTCATTCCGCTGGGCGCGCACAGGCGCGCTATTGGCCCTTATCGCTACGCTTTCGTCATGTGGCTTGCCCCAAGTCGGTCCGAATAAACGCGAAATCTTTGCAGGCTCGGTTCAAAAAGAGGGCGACGCGTTCATCGTGTCGGTCAATGACCGCGTGACACGCGCCACCGCCGTGACGCCCGCGCTTGGCTTCAGTCAGGAATTTATCAACGCTGGTGTTGTCGGGTCCGATACGATCCGCCCCGGCGATGTTCTGGGCCTGACGATCTGGGAAAACGTCGATGACGGCCTTTTGTCGGGTGAGGGCTTGAACTCCACCATCCTCGAAGAAGTGCAAGTCGACGGTGCCGGCTTTATCTTTGTGCCATATGCGGGCCGCATCCGCGCCGCGGGCAACACGCCCGAGGCCATCCGCCGCATCATCACAACAAAACTCGAAGAACAAACGCCCGATCCACAGGTGCAGGTGCGCCGCGTGGCCGGTGACGGATCGACCGTGTCGCTGACCGGATCGGTTGGCGGTCAGGGCGTCTATCCCATCGAACGCCCAACCCGTACCCTGTCCACCATGCTGGCCCGTGCTGGCGGTGTGACCATTGTGCCGGAAATCGCCCAAGTGACCGTTATTCGCGGCTCCATGCGCGGACGCATCTGGTTCCAAGACCTCTACGAACACCCCGAGCTTGATATCGCCCTGCGCGGCGGCGACCGCATTCTGGTCGAGGAAGACACACGTGCCTTCACTGCCCTTGGCGCAACTGGCGGTCAGGCCCGCGTGCCGTTCGAATCCCAGAACCTGAGCGCGCTTGAGGCGATTGCCCAAGTCGGCGGCCTGCAATCGGCCACAGCCGACCCCACCGGCATCTTCGTGTTCCGCAACGAACCGTCCGAAGTCGCCAATGTGGTACTGGGCCGTGACGATCTGCGCGGTGCGCAGCGTCTGGTCTATGTGCTGGACCTCACACAGCCCAACGGCATGTTTCAGGCCCGCGATTTCGTGATCCGCGATGGCGACACAATCTATGTGACCGAAGCGCCATATACACAGTTTATCAAGATCATCTCTGCCCTGACAGGCGCGGCCGGATCGGTCAGCTCGCTGAGCAGCTTGTCAGGCAGCGACTAAACCACAAAAGGGCAGACCTCGTGACCTCCCTGCCCAATCATGCCGCCGGACCTGAAAAGGACCGGCGGCTTTACGTTTACAACGGTGGTTTCCTAACCCAAACCCGTGTGCGGCGCATTCTGGCGCTGTCGGGCTACCGCATTTCCCTTGGACTGCCGCAGGCGGATGATCTGGTGGGCATCTGGGGCAATTCGCCTACCGCCCATCGCGGGCGGGCCGTGGCCGAACGGCGCAAAGTGCCAGTGCTGCGGGTCGAGGATGCCTTCCTGCGCTCGCTCTTCCCCGGACGGGCGGGCACGGCGGGGGGCGCGCCTCTGGGTCTGCTGCTTGACCGCAAAGGCGCGCATTTCGATCCCACCCGCCCGAGCGAGCTTGAGGATATCCTTGCCAACCATCCCTTGGATGACACCGCCCTTCTGAACCGCGCGCGCGGTGCCATGGCCCGCATGGTTGAGGCGCACCTGACCAAATACACCGCATTCGAGGTCGACGCCCCCGTCCCCGATCCCGGCTATGTGCTGGTTATTGACCAGACACGCGGGGACGCATCAGTTTGGGCCTCCGGCGCGGACCGTAACAGGTTTCTGGAAATGCTGTTCGTCGCGCAAGAGGAACACCCCGCCGCGCGCATTATCATCAAGACCCACCCCGAAACCGCGCAGGGGTTCCGGCAAGGCTATTTCACCGCTGCCGACTGCAATGACCGCGTCGAACTGTTCGAACAGGCGGTCAGCCCTTGGACCCTGATGGAGGGTGCGATTGCGGTCTATACCGTGTCTTCGGGCATGGGGTTCGAGGCCATCCTCGCGGGGCATAAACCCCGCGTTTTCGGCCAGCCTTTCTATGCCGGTTGGGGCCTCAGCTCCGATGAGTTCCCCGTCCAGCGTCGCCAACGCAAACTGACCCGCGCGCAGTTATTTGCAGGCGCAATGATGCTGTACCCCAAGTGGTACGACCCGTTTCGCGACAGGCTGTGCAGCGTGGAAACGGCGATTGAGACGCTGGCTGCTGACACTCGTGCGTGGCGCGCCGATCATCGCGGCTGGGTCGCAAGCGGGATGCGGATGTGGAAGCGCAAGCCGCTGCAAAAGGTCTTTGGCCGTCACAAGGCGATGGTGTTCGAAGATGACCCTGCCCGTGCCCGTGCCACCGGCAAGCCGTGGATGGTCTGGGCAGGCAAGGCAGAGGTCGGGCATGAAATGGCCGTGCGGGTCGAGGACGGTTTCCTGCGCTCACGCGGGTTGGGGGCGGAACTGGTGCCGCCGCTGTCACTGGTGACGGACGACCTTGGCATCTACTACGACCCGTCCCGCCCCAGCCGTCTGGAGGCGCTGATCCAGTCCCGCCGCAACTTGCGCCCCGATCAGGCGCTGCGGGCCGAGGCGTTGATCACTGCCCTGACCCGCGCCGACGTCAGCAAGTACAATCTGGTGGGTACGCTGCCGGACCTGCCGGACGGCCCGCGTGTTCTGGTGGTTGGGCAAGTCGAGGACGATGCGTCGATCCTCACCGGTGCCAGCAGCATCAAAACCAACCTTGCGCTCTTGGAAGCCGCACGCGCCGCGCATCCCGACGCCACGCTGATCTACAAACCCCATCCCGACGTCGAGGCCGGATTGCGCAGCGGCGCCTTTGACGCCAGCGACATCGCGGACGTGATCGCCACCCGCAGCGACATTACCGCGCTGATCAAATCGGTCGATACCTTGTGGACGATGACCTCGCTTGCTGGGTTCGAGGCGCTGTTGCGCGGTGTCCACGTGGTCACCACAGGGGCCCCGTTCTATGCGGGTTGGGGGCTTAGCGATGATCGCGGGGACGTGCCGCCGCGACGGCGCGAGGATATTTCCCTTCTGGGATTGGTCCATGCGACGCTGATCGACTATCCGCGCTATTTCGATCCAAAAACCGGCCTGCCCTGCCCCGTCGAAGTGGTGGTCGAACGGCTTGCGAGCGGGGATGTCCCGCACCCCGGATGGGGCAACCGCACATTGTCAAAGCTGCAAGGATTGCTGGCCAGCCGCGCCCATTTGTGGCGCTAAAGGGCGCGCTGCCAGATGTGGCAGATGTCTGCGCCGATCCGCTCGACCGAGGCCAGATCGAACCGCGCCGCCTCGGCCAGTTTGCCGACACCTAGCGCGCCGATATTCGGCAGACCCTCGGCCCCGATGGCCAGTCCCGCAGTATAGCCAACCAGCCGGTCTACCAGATCCGCTTCGATCAAGGCGGCGGCCAAGGCGCTGCCGCCTTCGCAGAACACCCGCGTCAGCCCGTGCGCACCAAGGCGTTGCAGCACGTCACGCGGGTCAAGCTGGCTGCCCCGCGCTGCGCAGGTCAACAGCGTCGCGCCAAGGTCGCGCCATGTGTCCTGAAGCATCGGATCGGCGTCGCGCCCGTGGCAGATGATAACCGGCACATCCTTGGCCGTGCGCGCCAGCGTACCCAACAGGGGCAGGTCAAGACGGCGCGAAATCACAATGCGCGCGGGCTGCCTGTCGATGCCGAGGTCGCGCACGGTCAGGGACGGATCGTCCTGCCGCGCCGTGCCGCCGCCGACCATCACCGCATCATGGCGCGCGCGCATTCCATGTACGTGGCGACGCGCATCCGGCCCTGTGATCCACTGGCTTTCGCCCGATCCGGTCGCGATCCGGCCATCAAAGCTGCCCGCGAGTTTCAACGTGACCAGCGGACGCCCCTGTTCGACGTTCAGGAAAAAACCAGCAAGGTCCGCCTGCGCCTCGGCGCGGCATACGTCCAACGTAACCTCGATCCCCGCATCGCGTAGCCGCTTCAGCCCTGCGCCGTCGACACGGGCATCGGGGTCTTGGGCGGCGACAACCACACGGGCAATGCCCGCCTTGACCAGCGCATCGGCGCAGGGCGGGGTTTGTCCGTGATGGGCACAGGGTTCCAAGGTGACATAGGCCGTCGCGCCGCGTGTCAGAGCGCCCGCCTGCGCAAGCGCCACGGTTTCGGCATGGGGGCGACCGCCCGGCTGCGTCCAGCCCCGCCCGATGATCCGGTCGTCGTACACGATCACACAGCCCACGGCAGGATTGGGCGCGGCACTGCCCTGTCCGCGCCTGCCCAAACTCAGGGCAAGGCGCATGTAACGGGTGTCAGAAGCCACGCTTAATCGTCGTCAGGGGACGCGCCGGGCCGCAGTTCCTGCACGAACTTATCGAAGTCATCGGCCGCTTGGAAATTCTTGTACACGCTAGCAAAGCGCACATAGGCAACCGTGTCGATCCGATGCAGCGCTTCCATCACGATCTCGCCGATGGTCTTGGACGGGATGTCCGTCTCGCCCATGGACTCAAGTCGGCGCACTATGCCGGAAATCATCTGGTCGATACGCTCGGGGTCGATGGGGCGTTTCTGCATGGAAATGCGGATCGACCGCTCCAGCTTGTCCCGATCAAAGTCTTCGCGTTTGCCGTTGGTCTTAACGACGACGAGATCACGCAATTGCACCCGTTCATACGTGGTGAACCGACCGCCACAAGCCGGACAGAACCGCCGCCGCCTGATCGAAACATGATCCTCGGCTGGCCGACTGTCTTTGACCTGAGTGTCTATATTCCCGCAAAACGGACAGCGCATCGCCCATCCCCCTCTGAAAATCCCGCCTGTAGTGGGGTTTACCCCCATTTACACGAAACTATAGGGGCTCGACTAGGTTTTGGGTAGTGCAGAAATGACACCCCTAGATAGGCGGTATCGTTATCTAGACGCAAAACGGGTGCCTAGCGGGGTCAGGGCGTTACCAGACGGTATTTGATCGCATAATCGGGGTGCGATTTGCACATTGCATAGGCATGGGCCATGGAAAAGCTCAGCCCCGGTTTGCGGATGCTGGCCGAATAGGACGTTACCGGATCGGCCACCTGCGCGGTCGAAAAGATGACGCTTTTGCGTCCAGCAAACACCTCCGAAGGGCCGCGGGCTTGCACTACGGTCAGATCGCCACCGCGCTGGCCCAGTTCGTCCCGCGTGAACTTGCCCGCCGCGCACCAGATTTGCGCGCCCCCAGCGCCATCGGCCTCGACCACTTCGAACGTGTTGGCGTCGATGGCCCGCACGGGCAGTTCGAAGGTTTGTTTGTAAAACGCACGTTGCGCCAGCACCGAAGTGGGCAACGCCATGCTCAGGGCCGCGATCAACGGCAGGATGCGAAAAGTCATGAGGTTTCTCCTGTTCGCCATACAGGTAACGCCCCGCACGCGGGATGCGAAATAAACTTTGCGCGTTCTTAGGCCAGATGCGCGACAACCTGCCGTGTCTTTGGCGCGTCGCGGTGTTCGAACAGGTAAATCCCCTGCCACGTGCCAAGGGCAAGTCGCCCCGATGTGACGGGAATTTGCAAGCTGACCGGCAACAATGATGCCTTGATATGCGCGGGCATATCATCCGGCCCCTCATAGGTATGGGTCAGATAGGACATCGACGGATCGGTGGTCGGCGGCACAAGGCGCGCGAAGAAGGCGGCAAGGTCGGTCTGCACCTCGGGGTCGGCGTTTTCCTGAATAAGCAGCGAACAAGATGTGTGCTGCACAAACAGTGTCAGCAGACCGCTGCCAGAGGCCCACGCCGCAACATCGCGGGTGAATTCGTACAGGCCGGGGCCACGGGTCTGGATGGAAAAGCAGGTCTGCTTCATGGGCTAGCCACGGGTGCGGAACAGTTTGTCGCCTTGTTCGTCGATCACCTGCTTGGCCTTTTGCAGCGAGATGGCGGCGACCTCTTCACGGTCTGCCATTGTGTCGGCGCGGATCAGGGTGTGGGTTTTCACCTCGCCGTCGATCGCTTTCTCGATCCGTGCGCATAGACGGAACTGATTGCCATCCTGCTGCGGTGTCGGGGTGATGCTGAACCCTTTGTACTCTTCGCTCGGCATGTCCTGCGGCGGCGTCGGGGCGCTGCCGAACAGCTTTTTCAGGAAGGACATAAAGGGCCTCATTGGATCGGAACAGTGGGTAGGTTGGCGCTGGCGCGGGTCGTGCAGCGGCGGAAATGAAAAAGAGCCTGCGCGTGGTCCGCACAGGCTCTCTCAATTCTTACTGGTCGAGGAAGGAGCGCAGCTTGCGGCTCCGGCTCGGGTGCTTGAGCTTGCGCAGCGCCTTCGCCTCGATCTGGCGGATACGTTCGCGGGTCACGCTGAACTGTTGGCCCACTTCTTCGAGTGTGTGATCGGTGTTCATGCCGATCCCAAAACGCATACGCAGCACGCGTTCCTCACGCGGCGTTAGTGATGCCAGCACGCGGGTTGTGGTTTCCTTGAGGTTTTCCTGAATGGCGCTGTCCAGCGGCAGCACGGCATTCTTGTCCTCGATGAAATCGCCCAGTTGGCTGTCTTCCTCGTCCCCGATGGGGGTTTCGAGGCTGATCGGCTCTTTGGCGATTTTCATCACCTTGCGCACTTTTTCCAGCGGCATTTGCAGCTTTTCGGCCAGTTCTTCCGGCGTCGGCTCGCGACCGATCTCGTGCAGCATCTGGCGACCTGTGCGGACCAGTTTGTTGATCGTTTCGATCATGTGCACAGGGATACGGATGGTGCGCGCCTGATCAGCGATGGACCGCGTGATCGCCTGACGGATCCACCACGTCGCATAGGTGCTGAACTTGTAACCGCGGCGGTATTCGAACTTATCCACGGCCTTCATCAGGCCGATGTTGCCCTCTTGGATCAGGTCAAGGAATTGCAGGCCCCGGTTGGTGTATTTCTTGGCGATCGAGATGACGAGGCGCAGGTTGGCTTCGACCATTTCCTTTTTCGCCTGACGGGCTTCTTTCTCGCCCTTCTGGACCTGCTGCACGATGCGGCGGAATTCAGAGATATCCAGACCGACATACTGGCCGACCTGCGCCATGTCGCTGCGCAACTCTTCGACCTTGTCTGCCGAGCGTTCGATGAACATCTGCCAGCCACGACCGGACTTTTCGCCCATTTCTTCCAGCCAGCCGGGATCGAGTTCGCGGCCACGATAGGAATCCACGAACTCCTTGCGGTTGATGCGGGCCTGATCGGCCAGTTTCACGATGGCGGAGTCGATCTGCATGATACGGCGGTTGATGCCATAGAGCTGGTCAATCAGCGCTTCGATACGGTTGTTGTGCAGGTGCAGTTCGTTCACCAGCAACACGATTTCAGCGCGCAGCTTCTGATAGGTTTCCTCGTCCCCTTTAGAGAAAGAGTCATCCTCGTTCAGGGTCGCGGAAATCCGGCTGTCCTGCATTTCCGACAGCATGGCGTAGTCGTTGGCGATGATGTCGAGCGCCTCAAGCACCTGTGGCTTCAGCGCGGCCTCCATCGCGGCAAGCGACATGTTGGCCTGTTCGTCCTCGTCGTCGTCATCGTCTTTGGCAATCGGGTTACCGTCGGCGTCCAGTTCGGGGCCGTTGTCGGATTTCGTGTCCGACGTGGCGGCCGCCCCGACAACAGGTTCGGAAACGCCTTCGCCCTCTTCGCCCATCTGGTTGCCGAATGTCGCCTCAAGGTCGATCACATCGCGCAGCAGAATTTCTTCGGTCAGAAGTTCGTCGCGCCAGATGGTGATCGCCTGAAAGGTCAGCGGGCTTTCGCACAGCCCTGCAATCATGGTGTTGCGACCGGCTTCGATCCGCTTGGCGATGGCGATCTCGCCCTCGCGGCTCAGCAGTTCGACGCTGCCCATTTCGCGCAGGTACATGCGCACAGGGTCGTCCGTCCGGTCGAGTTTTTCCTGACCTGTAGAACCCAGCGTCAGATCGCGAGTGCCTTCGGTCGTGGTCACATCGGTCGAGCCTTTTTGCTCTTCCTCTTCGGCCTCTTCGTCCTCGATAATGTTAATGCCCATTTCCGACAGCATCGACATCACGTCTTCGATCTGTTCGGAGCTGACCTGATCGGGCGGCAGAACCGTGTTCAGCTGGTCATAGGTAATATAGCCCTTTTCGCGGGCCTCGCCGATCATCTTCTTGACGGCGGCCTGGCTCATATCGAGCGAATGCCCGTTGTCCTGGTCTTCCGTCTTGGCGTCTTCGTTCGTGTCTTTCGCGGCCATGCTGGGCTCCTTTATCGGGGCTCAAAAGCGAATCGGTTAACTGATTCGCGTAAAAGAATCATTTCGTGGTCTGGGTGATTCGGCCACCCTATTAGCGTCATTTTCCTAAGGAATCGCGGCCAAAACGCATCACTGCTTTGGTTTGGAGAACCTTATCTGATCCATCAGCGTTGCAAACGCGTTCCGTTCACTGCGGCTGATTCGGGCGCCGTTGGCGCCTGTGTCGTATTCTGCGTTGTCCTCTTGTCCGGTGCGTGTGGCATCGTTGGCTGCGGCTGCGGCCTGTCCCAATCGCCACGTCACTCCCTCGTCGGCGACGCCTTCCAAGTCTTGCATGGCGTCGGCGATCTCTGCGTCCAGTCCCTTGGCCGCGCTGAGTTTTGCGAGTTCTTCGGCCACGGTCATGCGGGCCATATCAACGTCGCCGGGTGTGCGGATGCAAGGTACCAATGCCACATGGCGCGAACCCATCAGGTTATCAAGGGCCTCGGGGCCAAGTGCGTCGAAAATCTTTTCGCGCAACGCGTCCTTTCCTGCGTGCGCATGGCGAAGAATCAGGTCTCGCACCTCGCGGTGATCTTGGTCTTCACAGACCAGCCCTTCCAGCCCGCTTTCGAATTCTTCGGCCACTTCCGGCGTGTTTACCAGCACGGCCAGAATGACGGATTCACGCAGATGCACCGCGATCTGTTCCCCCCCTGCCACAAGGGCCGAGGATTTCGTGGTGGGCATCGGCACCGGCGGAGCCTGCCATCCGCGTGCGCCGCCACGTTGAGGGCTGCGCTGTCCGCCGCCCATGCGCGGGGTCGACGGGCGTTTGTTGCGGAATAGCTCCCAGCGGAGTTCCTTGATCTCTTGCCCATAATGGGCGCGGATTGACGGATCCTTGATCAGCTTGATCTTCTCGCGCAGGCTTTTGTCCAGCGCCGCCTTGCGTTCGGGACTGTCGAAAACCTTGCCCTCAGTCTCGCGTTGCCACAGCAGGCGCACCATGGGCATCGCGTCATCCAACAGCTTTTGCAGCGCCCCCGCCCCGTGCGCCTTGAGCAGATCGTCGGGATCCTGCCCCTCGGGCATTAGCGCGAAACGCAGCGATTTACCGGCCTCAAGCGCAGGGAGCGCAATGTCGATCAGCCGCATGGCAGCGCGCAGACCGGCAGTGTCACCATCAAGCGCGATCACAGGCTCATTCGCGATCCGCCACAGCAAAGCCAACTGGTTTTCCGTGATCGCCGTACCCAACGGTGCCACAGCCGCGCCGAACCCGTGTTCGGACAGCGCGATCACGTCCATGTACCCTTCGGCCACGATCAGGGGCTGGCCCTTGCCCGCCGCCGTCCGTGCAGGCCCGTGGTTGTACAGGCTGCGCCCCTTGTCGAACAATTCCGTTTCGGGCGAGTTCAGGTATTTCGCGTTGTCATTTGGATCCATCGCGCGCCCGCCAAAAGCAGTGCAGCGCCCGCGCGCATCGCGGATCGGGAACATGATGCGCCCGCGGAACGTATCATAGGGTTTGCCGCCCTTCTGGCTCGGCTTGGCCAGTCCGGCGCCAAGGATCAAGTCATCCTCGACCCCCTTGGCCTTGAGAGCATCCCAAAGCCCCTGCCACGCATCCGGCGCAAAACCGATTTCCCAGCGGCCCTGTGCCGCTACATCCAGACCGCGCCGCGACAGATAATCCCGCGCCTGCGTGGCCTGTGCCGTCTTGAGTTGTAGGCGGAAATGCTGAACGGCCAGTTCCATCACCTCGGCCAAACGTGTGCGACGGTCGGTTTTTTCCTGCGCACGCGGATCACGGGCGGGCATCGGCATCCCCGCCTCAGCGGCTAGAATCTCGACCGCCTCCATAAAACTCACGTTTTCTGTTTCGCAGACAAACCCGATCGCGTCGCCTTTGGCGTGGCACCCGAAACAGTAATAGAAGCCCTTTTGGTCATCGACGTGAAAACTGGCCGTTTTTTCGTGATGGAACGGGCATGGCGCCCACATGTCGCCCTTGCCCTGATTGGACTTGCGCGCATCCCACATAACTTTGCGCCCGACAACCTGTGCAAGCGACAGTCGGGAGCGCAATTCGTCCAGAAATCCGTGGGGTAGGCTCATGGCGCTAATATTGGGATGCGCAGGGCCAGAGTCGAGAGCAAACCGCCCGCGTTATTGCTGGAGGCAAAGCTCGTTCCATGCGGCACTCAGGTCTTCCTCGCGGATCACCTTGCGCTTTTGTTCGTAGATCCACGGGGCAACCAGCGGAATGGCGTTGTTGTATTTCTCAGGCCATGCAGGCGATTGGGCAAGGATGTGTTCCTGCACGTCGCGTTCGGCAACGCGGTCCTGACGGGCGGCCTGAACGGCGGCCACGACTTGCGCCTGATAGCCGCAGTCGGTCTTTTTGTCCTGCGCCACGGCGGGTGTCGCGAGGGCAACGGCGGACAGGATCAAGGCAAAACGGGTCATGGCAAGCTCCGGTATATGAACAAGAATCATCCGCGTTGTTTTATCCGCGTGCGGCGACGCTTGCCATGGCCCTTTCCAAATCGTGAACCAACGTGCCCGCCATGGACCGAAAGACAAGCACAAGCAACGCATCCGCTCCGATCCGCGTCATTGATCCGTTCATATGCTGGATCATGGTGCGCGCACTGTGTCCTTCGGGAAAGGCGGTCAATGACACGTCCACCGGCACAATGCGCGCCAGCACTGCCTCGACATCCGCGCCGGACAGTTGCACACAGGCCCACGCATCGCTTTGATCAGTCAGCGCCGCATGTTCGGCCAGAACAGGATCTGGCGCGGGGCCTGCCAGCATCACCACCTCGCGGCCAAACCAGAAAGCGCGCGCGCCTGCCTGCGCAGTAGCGCGCAGGGGCGTGGGCCAATTCATACCTTGCGCGATCTCGAAGGCGGCGCGGGCGGCGTCGCCCTGCCCCTTATACGGCGCGATGGAGGTCAGCGTGCCAAGATCCACCTCGGCCATCGTCACGGTGCCGATCGTGCGCGGCGCAGCCCCGTCCAGCGGGGTTTTCGCAATCAAATCAGCCACGGGCACGCCCCCCTTCGGGATCAAAGACAACAGGATCACACAGTTCCACCTGCGTTTGCAGACCGCGCAGATGATCAACCATGGTCAGCACTTCGCCATGCCGCGACAGCCCGTCGCGCACAAAGGCCAGCGCCAGAAAATGCCTAACAGTCGGTGAAAACGCTGCCGAGGTGATATAGCCCTGATCGTGCGCGCGCACCGGTTCCGCGCCCGAACTGTAAATATGCGCGCCTGCCGTCAGTTGCTTGACCGGCCCCACAGGTTTCAGCCCCACCAACTGCTCGCGGCCCTCGGCCATCAGGCCGGGACGGTGGGCCACGGTCTTGCCGATGAAATCTTTCTTGCGCGACAGCATACGGTCCATGCCGATATCCTGCGCCGTGACACGTCCGTGGATTTCCGCATGGGTGATGAACCCTTTTTCAAGGCGCAAGACGTTCAATGCCTCCATCCCGTAGGCACCGCCGCCCAAGGCTTCGGCCCGTGCGACCAGCACCCGAAACAGCGCATCGCCATAGCGCGACGGCACGGCGATCTCATAGGCATGTTCGCCCGAAAACGAGATGCGGAACAGGCGGGCATCCACCCCCTGCACGGCCACGTGCCCGCAGGCCATGAAGGGCCACGCGGTATCGTCGATCCGCTCATCCAACACACCGTTCAGCAACTCCCGCGCCTGCGGCCCCGCAACGGCGAATTGCGCCCACTGCTCTGTCACCGACATCAGGCGCACGTCCCATTCAGGGTGCAGCGCCTGCGTCACAAACTCCAGATGGCGCATCACTTGTCCAGCGGCGGCGGTGGTCGTGGTCATCACATAGTGGTTCTGCCCCAGCCGCGCCGTGGTGCCGTCATCCATGACATGCCCGTCCTCGCGCAGCATCAGCCCATAGCGCACGCGCCCCACGGCCAGCGTGGAAAACAGGTTGGTGTAGACAAAGTCGAGCAACTGCGCCGCATCCGGCCCCTGAATGTCGATCTTGCCCAGCGTCGACACATCGCAGACCCCGACCGCATTGCGCACATACCCGACCTCGCGGTCGCAGGATTGCCGCCAGTATTTCTCGTTATGTAGCGGGAAGTACGAGGGGCGATACCACAGCCCCGCCGCGATCATCGGCGCGCCCATGCCGACCGAGGCCGTGTGGCTTGTCGTCTTGCGCTCGGGGGCAAATCCGCTGCCCTGCGCGCCCGCACCCAAGGCCGCCAGCGCCACGGGTGTATAAGGTGGGCGAAAGGTCGTCGTGCCGGTTTCGGGAATGCCACGCCCCGTCGCATCGGCCAGCACCGCAAGGGCCGTCACATTTGATGATTTCCCCTGATCGGTCGCCATCCCTTGCGTGGTATAGCGTTTCATATGCTCGACCGAGGTAAAGTTCTCCGCCGCAGCCTGCTTGATATCCTTCACGCTCACATCATTCTGGAAATCCAGCCATGCACGCCCCTTGCCCGCCACAGCCCACAAGGGCGTCAGGTTGTAAGGTGTATCCTCAGCCACTGGCATCTCGACGTCCGCGACTGTCATACCCATCGCCTTAAGACTCACACGCGCCGCACGCGCGCCATCGGCCAAACAGTCCTGCGTGGCGAACAGGCCATTGCAAGCCCCCGCCGCCTCCAACCCCGGAACGGCACCCGCCGTGGGGACAAAGCTCGCGATGCCCGCATTCCATTTAGGCCGCCCGTTCATGTGACAGGTCAGATGCACCGTAGGGTTCCAGCCGCCCGAAACAGCAAGGCAGTCGGTTGCAATCTTTTCTTCTCCGCTGGCGGTGCGCACCGTGATCGCATCCAACCCCGTGCGACCCGTCGAGTTCGACACCACACCGCCCGCGATCACACGATAATCGCCCTGCGCCCTCGCCTCGGCGCGGCTGTCGATCACCGCGGCCACATGCACACCCGCCTCGATCATATCAAGTGCCGTCTGATGTGCCCCGTCATTATTGGCAAAGACCGTGACGGCCTGTCCTGGTGAGACACCCCAGCGGTTGAGATAGGCGCGCACGGCACCTGCCGCCATCACACCCGGACGGTCGTTGTTCTGGAATGCGATATGCCGCTCGATCGCGCCCGCCGACAGCACCGCGCGTTTCGCGACAATGCGCCAGAAGGTTTCCCTGACACCGCCTTCGGGCAGATCACCGCAATGCTGCGCCACCCGTTCCAGCGCGCCATAGGTGCCGCCGTCATAGGCCCCCGTCACCGTGGTGCGCGGCATCAGGCGGACATTGTCCATGGTCGACAATTGCGCCACCACCTGCGCCGCCCACTCCGCGCCTGCGATCCCGTCCACCGACAAGCTCTCGGCATTCAACCGCCCGCCGAGCAAGCTGTCCTCATCCGCCAGAATGACCTGCGCGCCCGACTGCGCAGCCACCAGCGCCGCCATCAATCCCGCAGGTCCCGCCCCGATCACCAGCAGATCACAAAACGCAAATGCCTTCTCGTAAGGTTGCGCATCCATGCGCGTCCCCAACGCCCCCAGACCGGCGGCACGGCGGATCACAGGTTCGTACAGCCGTTCCCAAAATGCACGCGGCCACATGAACGTCTTGTAATAGAACCCAGCCCCCAGAAACGGAGCCGCCAGATCGTTCACTGCCATCAGATCGCACCCGAGGGTGGGCCACCTGTTCTGGCTGCGCACCTCCAGCCCGTCATAAACTTCCTGTACCGTGGCGCGCACATTGGGATCCTGCTCGCCCCCACGATATACCGTGACCAGCGCGTTGGGCTCCTCCGACCCCGCCGTCAAAACCCCGCGCGGGCGATGGTACTTGAAGGACCGCGCCACCATGCGCACATCATTCGCCAATAGGGCAGAGGCGACAGTATCCCCCGCAAATCCGCGATAGGTGGTTCCATCAAACCGGAAAGACACCGGCGCGGACCGGTCGATCAAGCCCTTCCCGCTCACCCTCATTGCGCCGCCTCCGACACCAATGCCGCCGATCTCACCTCATGGGTCAGCGTATTGCGCACCACTTTCAACCACGCGCCACAGCCCGCCTCATGACTCCACAACTCGGCATGATCGCCCGCCGGATTGTCGCGCAAATGCAAATACGCATCCCACGCCGCCGCACCGGCATCCGGTGCCGGACGCTCCAGCATAACCGCCGCCCCCTGATAATAGAACTCGCGTAGATCCCGCGCACCACAGATCGGACATGGCATTCGCATCAACGCCCTCCCCGCAAGGCACAACCGCCCTGCATCATTGTTCCGGAAATATGCAAATCCATCATCTCCACCCTTTAATGCAGATTGTGCTGTGCACCTGTGGCCTCCTCGTCCATTAGCCCGAAACCGGTGCGGAACCGGTCCAACCGATGATGCACGGTGGTAGGGTGCGGCCTGCCAGTGGCCAGCAGATGGGCAAAGCAATGCCCCGACGCAGGCGTCGCCTTGAACCCGCCATAGCACCAGCCCGCATTCACAAACAAACCGTCAATATCGGTGCGATCCATGATGAACGACCCGTCCGGCGTCATATCCATGATCCCGCCCCAACTGCGCAACATCCGCGCCTTGCCGATCTGCGGCATCAGGGTCATCGCCGCCTCGGCCACATGCTCGACCAAAGGCAGGTTCCCGCGCGCGGCATAGCTGGCATACATATCCAGATCCCCGCCAAAGACGAGGCCGCCCTTATCCGACTGGCTGATATAGAAATGCCCCATCCCGTAGGTCACCACATGATCCAGACAGGGCTTCAACCCCTCGGTCACAAAGGCCTGCAACACATGGCTCTCAATCGGCAGGCGCATGCCCGCCATCGCCGCCACCTGACCGGAGCGCCCCGCCGCGACCATTCCGACAACCTTGGCACGGATCGGCCCGCGGGTGGTTTGCACCCCTTTCACCGCACCATTTTCGACATCAATGCCAGTGACTTCGCATTGCTGGATCAGATCCACGCCACGATCACTGGCCGACCGCGCAAAGCCCCACGCAACCGCATCATGGCGCGCCGTCCCGCCACGGCGGTGATAAAGACCGCCAAACACCGGAAACCGCGTCTGTTCAAAATCAATCATCGGCAACAGCTTGCGCACGCCGGCAGGGTCCAGCATCTCGGCATCATCGCCCTGCCCGACCATCATGTTGCCACGGCGCACGAACGCATCCCGCTGCCCGTCCGAATGCACCAGATTGATGATACCCCGCTGCGAATGCATGACGTTGTAGTTAAGATCCTCTTCCAGCCCCTCCCACAGCTTCAGCGAATGGGAATAGAACTCGGAATTTCCCGGCAACATATAGTTGGCGCGCACGATTGTCGTATTGCGCCCCACATTCCCACCACCAAGATACCCTTTTTCGAGGACAGCCACATTGGTCAGACCATGCTCCTTGGCAAGATAATGCGCGGTCGCAAGGCCATGCCCGCCGCCCCCGATCAGTACAATGTCATATTCGGACTTGGGCGCAGGGCTGCGCCAGTGCGGCCCCCAGCCCTTGTTACCCGTCAGCCCCTCGGCAAGAACCTTCAGTCCTGAAAACCGCATCGTGATCTCCCGCGCTCCGACAAGGTCTATACCATCATCATCCCGCCAGATGTATCAAGCCACGCCAGCGATCCCTGCCGTCTTTTCGACATCACGCAGCACGCCAACGACCATCGCGCCACCGTTTAAGGCAGGCAGGCAATCCCGACCCGCAAGGCAAAATGCCTCTCGCAGAGCTCAACGGCCCCTGCTTCTCTGTTCAAAAAAATCCCCCGCGGAGCGAAAAACGCCCCTGCCGGAGCCAGGGGCAAAACATCACGTGGCGCGCCAGCGCCTCAATTCTCGAAGGGCGGCCACAGGCACCTACAGCCCCT
The DNA here is from genome assembly GCF_059882455.1 of Tateyamaria sp. 7Alg 36. Classification (NCBI taxonomy): domain Bacteria; kingdom Pseudomonadati; phylum Pseudomonadota; class Alphaproteobacteria; order Rhodobacterales; family Roseobacteraceae; genus Tateyamaria; species Tateyamaria sp. 7Alg 36. The sequence goes on from NZ_CM187613.1 coordinate 1,523,171, forward strand.
TGGCGCGATAACTGTCCGCGACCTTGCTGATCGCAACCAGATAGGCCGCCGTGCGCAGGTCATCCACGTCGCCCCGCTCGTGCCAGACTGACGCCATCGACTGATAGGCGGTGCGCATCGTGTCATCGAGGCCCGAGCGGACAAGCTCCAACTCGCCAGCACCGCGCAGGTATTTCTGTTTGAAGTTCGGGCTCAGCTCCCACCCGATGCCGGTATCGCTGCTAAGGCGTTCCAACTCGTCGATGATCAACTGGTGGCGCGCTTCTTCCTGACGGCGCTGCATCCGGCCAAAGCGGATGTGGCTCAGGTTCTTGACCCACTCAAAATAGGACACGGTCACGCCGCCCGCGTTGGCATACATATCGGGAATGATCACTGTGCCTTTGCCGCGCAACACCTCGTCCGCGCCCGCCGTAACGGGGCCGTTGGCCGCCTCGATGATCAGGGGCGCTTTGATCCGCTCCGCATTGCCAAGGTTGATCACCCCCTCAAGGGCGGCCGGAATCAGGATGTCACATTCGGTTTCCAGTACCGTCGCGCCATCTTCGATATGCGTGGCGCTCGGGTAATCGGCGACGCCACCATGGCGCATAATCCAGTTGCGGATCGCCTCGACGTCCAGCCCTTTGGCATCGACCAGCGCGCCGTCATGTTCGATGATCCCCACGATTTTGCAACCGTCTTCCTCGCTGAGGAACTTGGCGGCGTGATAGCCCACATTGCCAAGCCCTTGCACGACGACCGATTTGCCATCAAGGGTGCCGGACATACCTGCTTTGCGCAGGCCCTCGCTGTCGCGGAAGAATTCCTGAAGCGCATATTGCACACCACGGCCCGTCGCCTCCGTACGGCCCTGTATGCCACCTGCATTGGTTGGCTTACCCGTTACACAGGCGGTCCCGTTGATGTCGGTGGTGTTCATCCGCTTGTACTGGTCCGCGATCCACGCCATCTCGCGCTCGCCGGTGCCCATATCGGGGGCGGGAACGTTTTGCGCGGGGTTGATCATGTCACGTTTGATCAACTCGTATGCAAAACGGCGCGTGATCAGTTCCAGCTCGTGTTCGTCATATTGGCGCGGGTCGATGCACAGACCGCCCTTCGATCCGCCAAAGGGTGCTTCGACCAGCGCGCATTTATAGGTCATCAGGGCCGCAAGCGCTTCGACCTCGTTCTGGTTCACCCCAAGGGAATAGCGGATGCCGCCCTTGACCGGTTCCATATGTTCGGAATGCACGGACCTGTAACCGGTGAATGTCTGGATCTGTCCGCGCAGCCGCACGCCAAAGCGCACCGTGTAGGTCGCATTGCAGACACGTATCTTTTCTTCCAGCCCCGGTGTCAGGTCCATCAGCGCAACCGCGCGGTTAAACATAATGTCCACGCTTTCGCGAAAGCTCGGCTCGTTCGGGGTATTCATGCGGGGGCTCCTTGTTGTGCGATATGTCCAAAGATCGCTTCACACTGCGGCCAGACTACGATGGTTCCGATTCAAACCGCCAACAGTTTGTAGCGCATTTTGTTGATTCCCCCGATTCAACCCATGCGATTGTTGGGTCAACCAAATGAAAACAGTACGTGTAATATGGCCGGAATGGCCGCGTTTGCGCCTCAAAAGCCCTTAGAAACGCGGTTTTGCGCCCGATTTAGGACATATTCGCCCTGCATAAACACGGTCGGAGAAAAAGGCACTCATGCCCCAACCCCGCCCAGAGACAAGGTGTATCATGAAGACGCACAAAGCCGCAGAACCGCCCCGTCAGGCCACGTACAAAAACCACGTGTCCCGCTTCGTACAGGATGAATCCGGTACGATGACGATCTTCGCCCTTATGATCCTTATGATGATGCTTCTTGTCGGTGGGATCGGGGTTGACCTCATGCGCAACGAGATGGAGCGCACCAAGCTTCAAGGCACGCTCGACCGCGCCATTCTCGCCGCAGCCGACCTTGACCAGACGCTGGACCCCAAGGCCGTCGTGAACGACTATTTCGACAAGGCGGGGATGGCCAATTTCCTTACCTCGGTCGAAGTCGACAACGGGCTGAACTACCGCACGGTCACGGCCAAGGCGCGCACCACATCACCGACGCAGTTCATGCGTATGATGGGCGTCGGCGAATTGACTGCCCCCGCCGTCGGACAGGCTGAAGAGCGGATTTCCAACGTTGAAATCTCGATGGTTCTCGATATCTCGGGTTCGATGGGGCGCAACAACAAGATGGCCAACCTGCAAAACGCGGCCAAAACCTTTGTTGACACCGTTATCCGCGAAGAGACCGAAGACCTGATTTCGCTGTCGCTGATCCCCTATACCGCGCAAGTGAACGCCGGTGAGAAAATCTTTGACGAGCTGAAGACCAACCACCTGCACGATTTCTCGTATTGCATCGACTTCGACCAGTCCGACTTCAACGTGACCGCGCTGGATTACGACAAGACCTACGAACACATGCAGCACTTCGAGGCGGGTTACTACTATGACAACCCGATCGGCAATCCTGGCTGCCCACAGCAAAGCTATGAAGAGATCCTGCCGTTCAGCCAGAACGCCAGTGCCCTCAAGACACGCATCGGCCAGTACCGTGCCCGTGCCAACACGGCGATCCATCTGGGCATGAAATGGGGCGTTGCCCTGCTTGACCCCAGCTTCCGCCCGATCACGCAGGAACTGGCAGCCGACAGCCGCGTGGACAGTGAATTCGCCGCCCGCCCTGCCGCGTATGACGACGTGGAAACCCTCAAGACCATCATCCTGATGACCGACGGGGAAAACGTGGACACGGTGCGCATCCAGCCATGGTACTACGCCCAGCCAAGCCACTATGTGCACTGGTCGCGCTACCCCCTGTACTGGTACCTCCAGAACTATGTGCGGGGCAGCTGGAACGACTGGCGCTACACCAAATACACATCCGGACAGGCCGACACGATGCTGGGCCGGATCTGTGACGCCGCCAAGGAACAAGGCATCGTTGTCTGGTCCGTCGGGTTCGAAGTCACCAACTACGCCGCCGGTGTGATGGAAGACTGCGCATCCTCGCCAAGCCACTTCTTCCGAGTGGAAGGTGTCGAGATCGGCGAAGCCTTCGAAGCCATTGCCAAACAAATCAACCAGTTGAGGCTGACACAATGATACGCAACTTCACAAGCTTCCTGCGCCGTTTCCGTGCCGACGACCACGGGTCCATGACAATCGAATTCGCCCTCGCGGTTCCACTGGTCTTTACCCTCTTCCTGACCTCGGTCGAGATGGGCATCTATTCCCTTCGCCAGAGCTTTCTGGACCGTGGACTGGATATGGCCGTGCGTAATGTCCGCCTGAACACCGGTGCGAATTACTCGCACAGCGATATCAAGCAGATGGTCTGCACCTATGCCGGCTTCCTTGATGACTGCGACACGTCCCTCAAGCTTGAGATGACGCCCGTATCGCCCCGCACCTTTACCGGTTTCGCCGGAACCGCGGATTGCACCGACCGGTCGCAGCCTGTGACCCCGTCCCGCGTCTTTGTACACGGCTCGGAACATGAGCTGATGCTGCTGCGTGCCTGTTACAAGTTCGACCCGATTTTCCCGTCCACCGGACTCGGATACGGATTCACCAAAGATGGCTCCGGAATGGCCAGAATGATATCCCTCTCCGCATTCGTACAGGAGCCAGGAGCATGAAACGTCTGTACCACTATCTCAACGGTTTTTGCCGGAAAGAGGACGGCACCATCGCTGTCGAAACAGTCCTCATCCTGCCGGTACTTTTCTGGGGCTATGTCTCGTTGTTCGCGATCTTTGATGCGTACCGCCAGCACGCCGTCACCCAAAAGGCCGCCTATACGCTGTCTGACGTCGTGTCGCGCGAAACAACGCCCATCGACACAAGCTATCTGTCCGGTTCCCGCGAGATGCTGGCATATCTGACGGCAAAGACAACGTCGGACGTTGCCATCCGCATCACCAGCGTGAAATACGATGGCGTCAACAAGGTCTACAAACGCGACTGGTCCAAGGCCAAAGGCTGGATGCCCGCGCTGACCAACGCCATGGTGGCTGAACTGGCCGATGACCTGCCCACGATGCCGCACAACGAACGCGTGACCGTGGTCGAGACATTCGTGAAGTACTCCGCGCCGTTCAACACGGGTCTGTCGGACCGCACGATCCACAACTTTGTCTTCACACGGCCCCGCTATGCGCCGCGTGTGCTGTGGCAGGACTGATCAGGAACCGTCGGGACGGTCGGCCAGCATGGCGGCGATTATCTCGGCCATATACTTGGCCTGATGGGCTGGGGTCATACCACCAACCCCCACCTTACGGCCCAAAGACCACCAAAGCCCCGGGCGCCACGCGCGGGGCTTTTTGGTGTTTAGGTGCAGCAGAAAACCGTTCGACGGTTTAAACGCGAACATCCCGCGATCGAGGCTGACCACCTCATCCATACGGGCAAGTACGGCACCCGTACTGTCGCGCAATTCCTGCGCTGTCAGCTCCAACCCCACAGAGGTCGAGCGGCGCATCATCTCGGCAATCCAGATCGACCCGCCGCCAAGCGCAAACAGAAACAACTGCCAGCCAAAGGCCGGGGGCTTGGCGATGGCGACATAGATGACCATCAAGGACAGGATATACAGTGATCCAATCCCCAGAATGCGGCGTCCTGCCGAGGCTTTGATGGTCGCAAGGACAGTGTCGGGCGTGGTGTTTTCAATGCTCATAGCTCGGCTCTAGCCCGCCCCCTGCCCGCTCACAAGCCCTGTTCAGCGCCGCACGATAACCTCGGCCCCCTGTTCCTCGGGTTCGTCATCCGTCATCTCGGCAGGAAATCCGGGGGCGGTGACGTCAAGGCCGGTGGCCTGTTCCAGCCGTTTGATGATGTTGGGCGACAGCTCGCGCGGGCCGAACCGCGCAATCCCGTCCTGAAAGATGTCAATCAGCAGCGGATTCAGTTCCAACGGTACACCGGCGCGGTCCGCCACCGACTGGAACAGGCCGATATCCTTGGCCACAAGGTCCATCGTGAACGAGATATCGCGGCTACCATTCAGGATCACCTGCCCTTCGGTTTCATGCACGAAAGAGGTGCCGGAACTGATCGCAATCGCCTCATATGCGGTGCCAAGGTCCATGCCCGCGCCCTTGGCCACGGTCAGCGCCTCGGCCACACTGACTAGGTTCGCGGTGGCGAGATAGTTGGTGATGACCTTGAGGACCGAGGCAGAGCCAAGATCGCCGGTGTGCAATACGCGCCGTCCCATCGTGGTCAGCAAGGGCAGGATACGTTCGAATGTCTCACGCGCGCAGCCCGCGAAGATGGCGATATTGCCCGTATCGGCGCGGTGGCATCCGCCCGACACCGGACAATCCACCGCCGCTCCGCCCGCCGCGATCACCTGCGTGCCAAGGCGTTTGACCTCGGCCTCATCGGTGGTCGACATCTCCATCCAGATTTTGCCCGCGCCCACATGGGGCAACATTTCCTCCATGACCGCAGCCGAGGCCGCAGGGCTCGGCAGGCAGGTGATGACCGCATCGCAGGTCTGCATCAGGTGTGCGGCACTCTGCCCCTCCGTCGCGCCTGCCGCGACCTTGGCAGCGACAAAGTCGGGGTTCAGATCGTGCACCGCCACGTCATGCCCGTTGCGGATCAGGCTGCCTGACAGTTTGCCGCCCACATTGCCCAGTCCGATAAATCCGATTTTCATTGCTGTCGTCCCCTTGCTTGTCAGGGACCAGCCAACGGCGCGACGGGCGACATGTCCGTCCTGTTTGCGACGCCTGTCAGGGCATTGGAGCGAAATTCTCGGCATAAAAGCGATACCAGTTGCCGCCCATGATGCCTGCGACCTCGGTCGCGTCCATGCCGGTGGCGCGCAGCCCGCTTTCGATGTTGCCGAAGTCGCGATTGTCGCGGAACCAGTCAGGCTGTGGCGGAAAACCCGGGGCAGCCGCCGATCCCTCGCCGTAGTCGATGTCCTTGCTCCAACGGCCCACGCGCATCCATTCCACGACGCTGTCGGGCTGGTCCTGACACAGGTCGGACCCGATCCCGATGCAGTCGGTGCCATAGCGCTCTGCCGTGCGGGCAATCGCATCGCAAAACGACTGCAACGTGCACGCCGACCCGTCCTTTAGGTGATGAGGATAAATCGAAAAGCCAAGCATTCCGCCCGCCTGCGTCACCGCCTTGATCACGTCGGGGCGTTTGTTGCGCAAAGCAGGGTGCCAGTCATGCGGGTTGGCATGGGTGATCGCGATGGGCCTTTCGGAGAGTTCCGCCGCCTCGATGGTGGACCGATCACCCGAATGGCTCATGTCGATGACCAGCCCGACGCGGTTCATCTCGCGGATGACCTGACGGCCCATGCGGGTGATGCCGGTATCGTCGTTTTCGTAACAGCCCGAGGCCAACAGCGACTGGTTGTTATAGGTCAGTTGCATGAACCGCGCGCCCAAAGTGTGCACGATTTCCACCAGCCCGATGTCATCCTCAATCGGGCTGGGGTTCTGGAAGCCAAAGAAAATCGCCGTTTTGCCTTCGGCCCGCGCTCGGTCGATATCGCTGGCCCACAGCCCCTTGGTGATCAGGTCGGGGTAGCGTTCGAACCAGCGGTTCCAACGCTCGAAGTTCAGGACCGTCTCGCGGAAATTTTCGTGATAAGCGATGGTCACATGCACCGCATCAACACCGCCCTCCCGCATCTGGCGGAACACTTTTTCCGACCAGTTACAGTATTGCAGGTTGTCGATGCGCATCACGTGTCCTTGTCTTCCGTGTTGAGGTTCAGCAGCGAGATCGCGCTTTTGCCCAGTTCGATGCCCGCAAAGGGGCCACCATGGCACAGGTTGGACGGATCGGTCGGGTCCAACGGTTCGGAATTGGCATAAATCTGTTCCGCGAACTGTTCGGCATTGTCCTGCGGGCGATACCCCAGATGGCGCGCACCCGAATTGTCGACAGGGGCGCGGTCATTGTCGGACACGCCGTAAACCACGGAAAAGCCGGTGACGGGCGTGTCGATGGCACGGGTCACCAACCGGACCAGATCGCCATAGCTGAGCCACGAGCCAACCGCGCGCGGGTTCGTCACCTCGGCGCAGGAATAGATGCGCATACAGACCGATTCCAGCCCGCGCTTTTCCCAGTACATGCGGCCCAGATCCTCGGCAAAGCACTTGGCCAGCCCGTAGAACGTGTCGGGGCGATGGGGCAAATCAACGCCGATGGCTTGGGTCTTGGGATACATGCCCAACGCATGGATGGACGAGGCATAGACCACGCGGCGCACCCCGTGCTTATACGCGGCCTCCCACACGTTATAGGCCCCGACAAAGTTCGGGCCGAGCATTTCCTCGAACGGGGCTTCGTCCACGATGGCGCCGAAATGGATCACCATATCCGCGCCTTCCAGCAGCGGGCCGATCTCGTCCATCAGGGCCAGATCGGCGCGAACATAGGTTTCGTTCGCGGCCAGATCGGGCAAAGCGTCAACGATATCCGTGCTGACCAGTTCATCGCACATCGCGGCCAGTGGCGCGCGCAGACGCGATCCCAGATTGCCTGCGGCCCCTGTCAGTACCAGTTTTTTCATACCACTCTCTCCTCGCGTTCTGTTCAGATGACGGCTTGTTCCAAAATGGCGCGGTTGTCCACGATACGGTCGTAATGGAACGGCGTCAGATCCAGCGTTTTGTAGTGCCCATAGGTCAGCCATTCGGCGGTGCCGCGACCCATGGCGGGCGATTGCTGCAACCCATGGCCCGAAAATCCGTTCAGGAAAATAAAGTTGCCGATCTGCGGATGCGGCCCCGTGATCGCGTTGTGATCCAACGTGTTCATCGCATAATGCCCCGCCCATTCTGACGTCACCTTGATCGCCTCGAACTGGGGAATGCGGTGGGCGATGACGGGCCAGATGTGATTTTCAAACAGGCCGTGATCCATGTCAAAATCGGTGGGATCGACCGCAGGATCATCAGCCGTATGGCCACCGCACTGATAGGTGCCCCCGCCCACCTCGCGCACATGCACGCCAGAGGGATCAATGGTCAGCGGCAGCGAGCGATCCAGCGGGGATTGCGCGGTAAACACCCACGTAAAGCGTTTGCGCGGCTCGACCGGCAGGACGATACCCGCCATCTGCGCGGTGCATGCGGCGCGCGGGCCGGTGGCGTTCACGAGTTGACCACAGGCGATCACCTCGCCACTCGCCAAGGTAACGCTGTCGATGCGCGTCCCATCGGCGTTTCGGTTGATCGCGACCACCTCGTTCTGGATATATTCGACGCCGCGTTCGCGGGATTGCCGCCGCCACCAGTCAAACACTGTAGCCCCGTCAAAATACCCTTCGTCCTGCGTGTTGATCGACCCTAGCACGATGTCATCGACATTGTAGAACGGATAGGTCGCGCGGATGTCATCAGGCCCCATCAGGCGGGTCGGCGTGCCCACTGCGTTCTGCACCTTGGCATTGGCGCGCAAGCTGTCCGCGAACTGTTCCGTATCGGCCAGATACATATAACCGAAGTTCTGGATGCCAAGGTTCGGCACACGCGCATCGCCCCCCATATGGGCGCGCATGTCCTTCACAAACTCGGCAGCGAACTGGCTGATCCGCACGTTCAGCGCAGTCGAAAACTGCTGGCGCATGCAGCTGTTGGTATGGCTGGTCGAACAGGCGTGATAGGTCATATCCCGCTCGATCACGAGGACGGAGCCCTTGAAATCGTCAAGGTCGCTCAGGAACCACGCAGTCGACGCGCCCATGATCGCGCCCCCGATGATCACGACGTCATAGGACGGTTTGGCGGGTGCGGTATTAGAAATGCTCATCGCGGTGTCCCAAGCATGCGTTTTGCGGCGGCGCGGTTGTGCCGCGTGAAACCATGGGACGAAAAAATCCGGCGCGCCAGAGCTTGTGCGACTGCGCCCCGCAAAAAACCGACGCGGCGCGTATCACCGCAGCAACGGGGGAAATTCCAGCCCGTCGATCCGCGCCATATAACTCTCGAAGAATTGTGAGAATGTCGCGACCAGCGGCGGTAATTGTTCGTAGGGCGGATAGTAAAGGGTTAGCCAAAGCGACGGCACATCCCAGTCCGGCAACACGCGCTCCACGCGCCCTTCGGCAATGCCCCGATTGACGATAAAGTCGGGCAGGATGACAAAGCCGCCACCCGAGAGGGCAAGCTCGTACAGGAAATCTCCATTGTTGGACATCACCGCCGATCCTGCACGCTGTGTACGCTTGGCCGATCCCTTGCGGAACTCCCAGATTTCAGGCGCATCCGTGGCGGTGTAGGACAGGCACAGCGCCGCATCCAGATCGCGGGGATCTTGCGGATGCCCGACACGGTCCAACAGCGACGACGCTGCCACGACGCTCAGCGGCACTTCGCAGATCTTACGCCAGATGGTCGACAGATCCTTGGGGGCCGAGGACACACGCACCGCCAGATCGCAGGTATCGGCCATGATATCGACCAGTGCGTCGGTCATTTTCACGTCTACCGTAATCGCGGGATAGGCCGCGCGAAACGCAACGATCAGGTCCGGCATCAGGCGCAGCCCCATGGATACAGGCGCGTTGATGGTAAGATGCCCCGCATCTGGCAGGCTGGCGCGGGTCAGCCCCGCAGTCACGTCGTCAAAATGCTGAACCACGGGGCGAAAACGGGCCGCCACCAACGCCCCGGCCGAGGTCAGCGATACCTGACGCGTGGTGCGCAGCAGCAATTGTTGGCCCAGCTCGGCCTCCAACGCGGCAACGATGCGCGTCACGGACGCGGGCGTCATACCCAAGGTCCGTGCCGCTGCCGCAAAGCTGCTAAGCTCTGCCACCTTGAGGAAGACGCGGATCGGCTTGAGATCTTGGATCATGTAGCGGCCCAATTGTTGCGTAATTCGCAATAGTAAATGAATTTTTATTTCTATTCCTGATAGCGATCAAGCCCCCTACCTTGGCCTCAACAATATAACGCTTCCCAAGGGGTCGATCATGATCAAGAACATCAAAGGTTTACACCACGTCACCTCGATGGCAGGCGATGCAAGCGAGAACAACGCGTTCTTTACGCAGACCCTCGGGCTGCGCCGCGTCAAGAAAACGGTGAATTTCGACGCCCCCGAGGTCTACCACCTGTATTACGGGGACGAAGTCGGCACGCCGGGATCGGTGATGACCTATTTCCCCTTTGCCAATATGCCACGCGGCCGACGCGGCGCGGGCGAAGTGGGCGAAACCGAATTTGCCGTACCGCAAGGCGCGCTCCCGTTCTGGCGTGACCGTCTGGCGACATTCGGCGTATCCGGCATGTCCGAAGACACATTTCTGGGCGAACAGCGCCTTGGCTTTGACGCGCCCGACGGCGACCGTTTCGCATTGGTGGAAAGCGCGCCACAGGGTCGCACGCCATGGACAGGCACGGATGTGCCGGAAGACGCGGGCATCCTCGGCTTTCGCGGGGCACGGTTCCGCGTGCGCGACGGGGCGGCGACGGGCGAATTGCTAGGCTTTATGGGTTATCAAAAGGGCGAGACCCAAGGCGACGTCACACGCTATGTCATCGAAGGGGGCAACGCGGCCGACACCATCGACATCGAGGAAATTCCAAGCGCGAAGGCTGCCGCCCAAGGGGCCGGATCGGTGCACCACATCGCCTTTGCTGTCGAAGACCGCGCTGCGCAACTTGAGGTGCGGCAGGCTTTGCTCGACACCGGCTATCAGGTGACGCCGGTCATCGACCGCGACTATTTCTGGGCGATCTATTTCCGCACGCCCTCTGGCATCCTGTTCGAGATCGCGACCAACGAACCCGGCTTTGATCGGGACGAGGATACCGCACATCTGGGCGAGGCGCTGAAACTGCCCACGCGCTATGAACCCCACCGCGCCCAGATCGAGGCGCAGTTGCCCACCTTGGCAAGCTGACCGGAGACGCACAGTTGAGCATGCAAAGCTATATCGCCCAGACCAACACCGGCACCAAAGGCGCGCCGTTGGTTTTTGCCTTTCACGGCACGGGCGGGGACGAACACCAGTTCTTTGACCTTTCCCGCCAGCTTGTGCCGGAGGCGCATGTGGTGTCCCCGCGCGGCGATGTGCTTGAGGGCGGGGCCGCACGCTTCTTTCGCCGCACGGGCGAAGGGGTCTATGACATGGATGATCTGGCGCGGGCGACGGAAAAGATGGCCGGTTTCATCGCCGCGCATAAAGAGGCGCAGGGAAACCCGCCCGTCTATGCGTTCGGCTACTCCAATGGTGCCAATATCCTCGCCTCGGTCGGGATGGCGCGTCCCAACCTGTTCGACCGCATCGCGCTGCTGCATCCGCTGATTCCTTGGCACCCCGAACCGGTGCCCGCGATGGCCAACCGCGCCGTTCTGATCAGCGCAGGACAAAGCGATCCGATCTGCCCGTGGCAAGAAAGCGCCCGCCTGATCAAATGGTTTGCAGATCAGGGCGCACGCGTCACGACCGAGGTCCACGCAGGCGGTCACGAGATACGAAACAGTGAAATCAATGCGTTGGCGCGCTTTCTCGGCTGACCCTGCGGCACCATCGCCCCGCGCCCGCCCGATGCGCGCCCTTTGACCCCCGCGAAACCTGTGACCGAACTGTCGCGGTAATGTCATTATTGGTTGTAACGAACGCTCCCATGCGCGTAGCTAGCGCTAACAGCGCCCATTTGGGCCGTTTTGCAGCTTAAGGAGTTCGGGCATGCGCGAGTGGTGGCGAGACGCAGTCATTTATCAAATCTATCCTCGGTCGTTTCAGGACGACAGCGGCAACGGGATCGGCGATTTGCCCGGTATCACGCGCCGTCTGGATCATGTCGCGTCGCTTGGCGTCGACGCCATCTGGTTGTCGCCGTTCTTTACGTCGCCGGACAAGGATATGGGCTATGACGTGTCCGACTATACGGGCGTAAACCCCCTGTTCGGCACGATTGAGGATTTCGATGCCCTCGTCGCACGGGCGCATGAACTGGGCCTGAAGGTCATCATTGATCAGGTACTGTCGCACACGTCGGACCAGCACCCGTGGTTCATCGAAAGCCGCCAGAACAAGACCAACCCCAAGGCCGACTGGTATGTCTGGGCCGATCCGAAAAAGGATGGCACGCCGCCCAACAACTGGCCGTCGGTCTTTGGCGGGTCTGCATGGATGTTCGATGCGCGTCGTCGCCAGTATTTCCTGCACAACTTCCTGACCTCGCAGCCCGACCTGAACTTCCACAATCCGGAAGTTGTAGACGCATTGCTTGAAGCGATGGAGTTCTGGCTGAAGCGCGGTGTGGATGGGTTCCGGCTGGATACCGTCAACTTCTATGTGCACGACAAGGAATTGCGCAACAATCCGAAGGCGAAATACAAAGACCTGCCCGGCCACCCCTATGGCTACCAGATCCACAAATACTCGAAATCGCAGCCTGAAAATATCGACGTGTTGCGCCGCCTGCGCGGGCTGATGGACAAATATGACGACCGCATGCTGATCGGGGAAGTCGGTGATGACGGCATCCGTCAGGTCGAGTTGATGGCCGAATACACGGCGGGCGATGACAAGCTGCACATGGCCTATTCCTTTGCCCTGCTCAGCCACGATCACACGCCCGAGCATTTCCGCCGCTGCATCGAAGGGTTCCTGACCAATGCGCCGGACGGCTGGCCCTGCTGGTCGCTGTCCAACCACGATGTGCAGCGCCACGTGACCCGCTGGGCGCCGACGCCGGAACTGGAAGACACGGTGGCGCGTCAGGCGATCAACATGCTGATCAGCTTTCCCGGTACGCTGGGCGTCTATCAGGGCGAAGAGCTTGGCCAGACCGAGACCGATATCGAGTTTCACGAACTGACCGACCTCGGCTACATCGACTTTTGGCCCGACAACAAAGGGCGCGACGGATGCCGCACGCCAATGGTGTGGGACGCAAGCGAACCCAACGCCGGATTCTCGACCGGCGAACCTTGGCTGCCGGTCAAGGCACCGCAGGCCGCACGCGCCGTGGCGGGGCAGGAAAAGGACAACGACTCGGTTCTGTCCGCCTATCGCGCCGCTTTTGCTTTCCGCAAAGCACGCCCCGAACTGACACTGGGCGACACCAGTTTCCCCAAGGTGCGCAAGCCGTTTCTGGCCGTCTGCCGCACGCATGAAGGCACCAGCCTGACCGGCGTGTTCAACCTGTCCGACAAGGCACAATCCGTCCGCGTGATCGACGGGGCCAGCATCGCAGGGGCCGCCAATGGCGAACTGGTCAAAGGCCGGTTGAAACTGCCCCCCTTCGGCTACGCCTATCTTGAGACGGGTGCCGTGGACACGCCGTTCGCCTGACTGTGAAACGATCAAGGATCGACAAAAGCTAACACAGGGCGCGATTTTTGATCTAGGCTGGATAGACCACATTGCGCTGCCCCCTCGCGGGGCGGCGCACCAAAAAGAAGAAAGACCGGACACCGCTATGGCAAAACATCCGACGCCTGAAACGGCGCTGCGCGCCGCCCCTTCTTCCGACGTGATCGCTGCGTTGCTGAACGGGCATCTTGCGAACCCTTTCCACTTTTTGGGTCTGCGCGAACATCCGGATGGTTTTGCCCTGAATGTCTTTGTTCCCGGTGCGGAATCTGTGACCTACATCACCGGCAAGGCGACAAAGACGCCACTGCACGCGGTGCCCGATGCGCCCGGTCTGTTTTGCACCCTGCTGAAAAAGGACCAGCCCTATCGGCTGACCGCGACGGCGGGGGACACGACGTGGACCTTCGAGGATCCCTACCGCTTTGGCCGCGTGCTGAGCGACGATGATCTCTATTTCTTTGGCGAAGGATCACTGCACCGCGTTTGGCAGACTCTGGGCGCGCATGTGATGACCATCGACGGGGCGGAAGGCGTGCATTTCGCGGTCTGGGCACCCAATGCCGACCGCGTTGCCGTTGTCGGGGATTTCAACGTCTGGGATGCGCGCCGCCATGGCATGCGCCGTCTGGGCGCGTCGGGCATCTGGGAAATCTTCATTCCGGGTGTGCAGGCGGGCGATGTCTATAAATACGCGATCCGCGATGGTCAGGGGCACAACCTGCCGCTCAAGGCGGACCCTGTCGGATTTGGTTCCGAACATCCGCCGAAAACCGGATCGGTGGTGCGCGACATCAAGGGCCATGACTGGGCAGACGCCAAGTGGATGGAAACCCGCGCGCAAAAGCACAATACCGATGTCCCGATCAGCATCTACGAAGTGAACCTTGCCAGTTGGAAGCGCGCGGAAGGCAACCGCCCCCTGTCATACGAAGAACTCGCTACCGATTTGGTCGATTATGCCGCCGACATGGGCTTTACCCATATCGAGTTAATGCCGATCACCGAACACCCGTTCGACGGGTCGTGGGGATACCAGCCCGTGGGCATGTACGCCCCCACCATACGGCACGGTACGCCTGATGAATTCCGCGCCCTCGTGACCGCCGCCCACAACAAGGGTTTGGGCGTATTGCTTGACTGGGTGCCCGCACACTTCCCGACGGATGAACACGGGCTGGCGCAATTCGACGGCACGCACCTTTACGAACATGCCGACCCGCGCGAAGGCTTCCATCAGGACTGGAACACGCTGATCTACAACTTCGGGCGGCGCGAGGTTGCAAATTTCATGCGCTCAAACGCGCTTTACTGGCTTGAGGAATATCACCTCGACGGTATCCGCGTCGATGCGGTCGCCTCGATGCTGTACCGCGACTATTCGCGCAAGGCGGACGAATGGGTGCCCAACGTACATGGCGGGCGCGAGAACCTCGAGGCGATTGCCTTCCTCCAAGGGGTCAACAGTTTCACCTATGGCGAGGCCGAGGGGATCATGACCGTGGCCGAGGAAAGCACCGCCTTTCCCGGCGTGTCGCGCCCCGTCTATCACGGCGGCCTGGGGTTCGGGTTCAAGTGGAATATGGGGTGGATGAACGACACCCTGCGCTACATGGAAGAAGACCCGATCAACCGCAAATACCACCATCACCTGATGACCTTCGGCATCCACTATGCGTTCTCGGAGAACTTCGTGCTGCCGATCAGCCATGACGAAGTGGTGCATGGCAAAGGATCAATGCTGGAAAAGATGCCCGGCAACGATTGGGAAAAATTCGCCAACCTGCGGGCCTATTACGGGTTCATGTGGTCCCATCCGGGCAAGAAGCTGTTGTTTATGGGACAGGAATTCGCCCAGCGCGACGAATGGAACCACAACCAAAGCCTTGATTGGCACTTGCTGGATGCACCCGCGCATTCGGGCGTGCAGACCTTGGTACGCGATCTCAACGCGCTGTATCGCGCCACCCCTGCCCTGCACGTGAACGATTGCCGCCCCTCGGGCTTTGGCTGGATCGACGGAGGGGATATGGAAAATTCCGTTTACGTTTACTTGCGTCAGGGCGGGC
Organism: Tateyamaria sp. 7Alg 36; assembly: GCF_059882455.1. NCBI lineage: Bacteria > Pseudomonadati > Pseudomonadota > Alphaproteobacteria > Rhodobacterales > Roseobacteraceae > Tateyamaria > Tateyamaria sp. 7Alg 36. Next base: position 1,538,593 of record NZ_CM187613.1, read on the forward strand.
CGGATGATCCGCGCGTGGTTGTTATCCTGAATATGACACCGGTCGAGCGGCCCGATCACAGGGTCGGCCTGCCCGGAACCGGTTTCTGGCGCGAGGCGTTGAATACAGATGCGGTCGAATACGGCGGCGGTGGGCGTGGCAATCTGGGAGGAGTGCGCGCCGAGGATATCGAGTGGATGGGGCAGGCCCAATCTGCCAATGTCACACTGCCCCCCCTGTCGGCTGTCATCTTGATTGAAGGGGAGGACGACAAATGAAACCGACACCTAATCACAGGCTTTCCAACAGGGCGATGGCCTTTGTGCTTGCGGGCGGACGCGGCAGCCGACTGAAAGAGCTGACCGACAACCGCGCCAAGCCCGCAGTCTATTTCGGGGGCAAGACGCGCATCGTCGACTTTGCCCTGTCGAATGCGCTGAACTCGGGCATCCGGAAGATGGCGATTGCGACGCAATACAAGGCGCACAGCCTGATCCGCCATTGCCAGCGCGGGTGGGGGTTCTTGCGGGCCGAGCGGAACGAATACCTCGATATCCTGCCCGCCAGCCAGCGTACCGCCGAGGACAAGTGGTACCTTGGCACCGCGGATGCTGTGGCGCAAAACATCGACATCGTCGACAGCTATGATGTCGACTACATCGTCGTTCTGGCAGGCGATCACATCTACAAGATGGATTACGAGATCATGCTGCAACAGCATGTGGACACCAATGCCGACGTGACCATCGGGTGCCTGACGGTGCCGCGCAAAGATGCCACCGCCTTTGGTGTGATGCATTGCGACGCCAGTGACAGGATCACCGACTTCCTTGAAAAGCCCGCCGATCCCCCCGCCATTCCGGGTGATCCGGATCACGCGCTCGCCTCGATGGGGATTTATGTCTTCAAGTGGAGTTTCCTGCGCGAGTTGCTGATCGCAGATATGGAAGATGCAAATTCCAGCCACGATTTTGGCAACGACATCATCCCGCAGGTGGTCAAACAGGGCAAAGCACAAGCGCACCGCTTTTCGGACAGTTGCGTTCAGTCGGGTCTGGAAACCGAACCCTACTGGCGCGATGTGGGCACGATTGATGCGTTCTGGCAGGCCAATATCGACCTGACCAAATTCACGCCGCCGCTGGACCTTTATGACAACTCTTGGCCGATCTGGACCTATGCGGAAAGCGTGCCACCGGCCAAGTTCATCCATAACGAGGAAAAGCGGCGTGGGATGGCGGTGTCGTCCATGGTGTCGGGGGGCTGCATTATCTCAGGCTCTGACATCCGCGAGTCGCTGTTGTTCACAGGGGTGCACAGCCACTCGTTCTCCTCGCTCCATCAGGTGGTTGCCCTGCCATACGTGGACGTGGGTCGCGAGGCGCAACTGTCCCGATGTGTGATCGACCGTGGCGTGCAAATTCCCGACGGCCTTGTGGTGGGTGAAGACCCCGAAGAAGACGCCAAATGGTTCCGCGTATCCGAGGGCGGTGTGGTGCTGATCACCAAGTCCATGATCGACGCGCGCGCCGCAGCGATGGAGTAGTCCGATGCGTGCTGTTCTGTCCGTCACATCCGAATGCGTCCCCCTGATCAAAACAGGGGGGCTGGCGGATGTGGCTGGCGCGTTGCCCGCAGGGTTGGCAACGGCAGGTTGGCAGATGCGCACGCTTCTGCCCGCCTATCCCGGACTGATCGAAAAGGCGGGTGCGAAACAAACCGTCTATACTTTCGACGATCTGATGGGGGGGCCTGCGCGCATTCTGGCGGGCAAGGCTGCGGGGATCGAGGTGCTGTTGCTGGATGCACCACATCTTTATGACCGCAAGGGCGGCCCCTATGGCGACCCCACGGATTTTCCCGACAACCCCATGCGCTTTGCCGCGCTGTCCTATGCGGCGGCAGAGGTTGCGCGTCACGGGCTGACGGACGGCTGGCGGCCACAGGTGCTGCACGCCCATGACTGGCAGGCGGGGCTTGCGCCTACCTATCTCAAGCTCGGTGGACCGCATGACGTGGCCACGGTGATGACGGTGCACAACATCGCGTTTCAGGGTCTTGCCCCCGCCGCGATGCTGGGAGCGTTGGGTTTACCGATCTCGTCCTTTACCTCGGACGGTCTGGAATACTGGGGACAGATTAGCACCCTAAAGGCAGGTCTGGTTGATGCGGACGCCATCACCACAGTCAGCCCCACCTACGCAGCCGAGCTGATGCGACCCGAGTTCGGCATGGGGCTGGAAGGATTGATCGCGCATCGCGCCAAAGACCTCAGCGGTATCCTCAACGGGATCGACATGGATGTGTGGAACCCCGAAACCGACCCCGAGATAACGCCCTACTCCGCCAAATCGCTGGCGGGAAAGGCAAAGAACCGCAAGGCGCTGATGGCCGAATTCGGCCTGTCCAAGATCGACGGACCACTGGCCATCGTGGTCAGCCGCCTGACCTCGCAAAAGGGCATGGACCTGATCGCACAGACAGCGGGCGATTTCATCGCAGCGGGCGGCGGACTGGCCATTCTGGGCAGCGGCGATCCAGCGATTGAGGACCAGATGCGGCTGCTGGCGCGCAACTATCCGGCGCGGGTCGGTCTGCGCATCGGTTATGACGAGGCGCTATCGCACCGCATGTTCGGTGGCGGTGATGTGGTTCTGGTCCCGTCACGCTTTGAACCTTGCGGACTGACCCAGCTTTACGGGTTGCGCTATGGCACCGTTCCGGTCGTGGCCGCGACAGGCGGTCTGGCCGACAGCGTGATCCACGCCAACCAGATGGCGCAGGCTTCTAATGTGTCGACGGGCTTCCAGTTCCACCCGATTGACGCGCTCGCCTTTGGCCATTGTTTGCGCAACGTCACGACACTTTTTAAGGACAGATCGGACTGGACCCGCTTGCAAAAACGGGGGATGAAGCAATCTTTGGGGTGGGGGGCCTCGTCGGCGGCATATGCCGCGCTCTATGAAAGGCTTACTGCTTGAACGTCTCTGCACAGCATAACCTGCCCCGCGTTCTGAAAAACCATTCCCTGTCTGCGGGGCGTCCGTCACCCATTGGCGCGACCTTTGATGGCGAGGGCGTGAACTTTGCCGTGTTCTCTGAACATGCGGAACGGGTCGAACTGTGCATTTTTGACCATGATGGCTGGATCGAGATCGCGCGCATTCCGTTGATGGAACGTGACGGCGATGTCTGGCACATCCATATTGCGGGCCTTACCCCCGGTACCTGTTACGGCTACCGCGTGCACGGCCCCTATGACCCTGAAAACGGCCACCGCTTCAACCCCAACAAGCTGCTATTGGACCCCTATGCCAAGCGCATCATTGGCGATGTCACATGGAACGACGCGGTCATGGGCTACACGATCGGGGCCAAGGGTGCGGACCTGACCTTTGACCGTCGCGACAGCGCGTCCTATGTGCCGCGGTCCGTGGTTGTCGATCCGTCCTTTGAATGGGGCAAGGACGCGCCGCCCGAAATCAGCCCGTCCGAGACGCTGATCTATGAGGCCCATATCAAGGGCATGACAGCCGAGTTCCCCGGCTTGCGGCGCGCACAACGCGGACACTTCTTGGGCATGTCGAGCGAACCGGTGCTGGACCACCTCGTAAAACTGGGCGTTACCTCGGTGCAATTACTGCCGGTGCACGCTTTTTTGGACGACAAGTTCCTCGTCGACGCAAATCTGCGCAACTATTGGGGCTATCAGTCCATCGGCTTTTTCGCCCCTGAACCGCGTTATATGGATCAGGCCGGCATCTGGGAATTTCAGGCCATGGTGCGCCGCTTCCATGCCGCAGGCATCGAAGTCATCCTCGACGTCGTCTACAACCACTCGGGCGAGGGCAACCACCTTGGCCCCACCCTGTCCTTCCGCGGTCTGGACAACAAATCCTATTACCGCCTGCTCGAAGACGAACGTTATTACGTGAACGACACTGGTACGGGCAACACGCTGAATGTGCGCCACCCTATGGTGCTGCGCATGATCATGGATTCCCTGCGCTACTGGGTCGAGGTAATGCATGTGGACGGCTTCCGCTTTGATCTGGCCACAGTGCTGGGCCGCGAAACGGACGGGTTTAACCGCAACGGCGGGTTCCTCGATGCGTTGGGACAGGATCCGGTGCTCAACAAGGTCAAGCTGATTGCAGAGCCCTGGGACCTTGGACCTGGCGGCTATCAACTCGGCAACTGGCCGCATCCGTTCATGGAATATAACGACAAGTACCGCGACGGCATCCGCAAGTTCTGGCGCGGCGATGACGGGCTGACAGGCAAGCTAGGGCGCTGTCTGACCGGCAGTGCTGACACGTTCGACCATTCGGGCCGTGCGGCGACGTCTTCGATCAACTTCATCACCTGCCATGACGGCATGACGCTGCGCGACGTGGTCAGCTATAACGAAAAGAACAACCACGCCAACGGCGAGAACAACCGCGACGGCAAGAACGACAACTATTCCAACAATATGGGCGTCGAAGGGCCGACCGACGATGCGGACATCAACGCCGCCCGCGCCCAACGCCAACGCAACCTGCTGGCCACCGGTTTCCTGTCGCAAGGCACGCCTATGCTGCTGGCCGGTGACGAGATCGGCAACACGCAGAACGGCAACAACAACACGTTCAGTCAGGACAACCCGCTGGGGTGGGTCAACTGGGCGGATGCCGACGAAGAGTTGCTCGACTTTGTGCGCAGGCTGTCCCAACTGCGCCGAGACAACAAGGTGCTGCGCCAGACGCGGTTCCTGCATTCGCGCCCGCGTTCTAAGGATGGAAAGCCGGACGTATTCTGGCGGCTGCCCGATGGCAGTGCCCCGACCCGCGAACAGTGGGAAGACCCCAAGAACAAAACCATCGGCGTGGAACTGCGCACCTCGTCCACCACGCCTGCCTATGCGGCGTCGGACGATGTCATCTTCCTTGTGTTCAACAATGGCGGTGATACCGATTTTGTGCTGCCGCCTTGCGTTGCGGGCAAGACATGGGAACGTATCCTTGACACCGCCCGCCCCGAAGACGGGCCAATCTGCGTCGTGTCCGAGGCCGCGTCGGTCCACGCCAGTTCCATTGCCGTATTTACCCTGACCGCCATTACCTAAAAAGGATCCCCCTCTCATGACCAAAACGACGATCGCCACCGCCCCGATTGAGGGGCAAAAGCCCGGCACGTCAGGTTTGCGTAAAAAGACGCGCATCTTCATGGGGGAACACTATCTCGAGAATTTCGTGCAATCGATGTTCGACGGGATCGGCGGGGTCGAAGGCAAGACGCTGGTGATCGGCGGCGACGGACGGTTCCACAACGACACCGCGACCCAGACCATTCTGGCCATGGCCGCCGCCAACGGTGCCGCGCGCGCCATTGTCGGGCAGAACGCATTGCTGTCAACGCCAGCCGCATCGCACTTGATCCGCAGCCAGCAAACCGATGGCGGCGTGATCCTGTCGGCCAGCCACAATCCCGGCGGCATTGACGAGGACTTCGGCATCAAGTTCAACATGCCCAATGGCGGCCCTGCGCCCGAAGGTGTGACAAATGCCATTTTCGAACGCACCAAGACGGTAGACGCCTATCATATCTGGGAAAGCGATCCAGTGGATCTGTCGGCCATCGGCGTCACCACTTTGGGCGAGATGCAGGTGAACATCGTTGATCCGGTCGCCGCCTATGTCGACCTGATGCAAGGCCTGTTCGATTTCCCCGCCATCGCCAAGATGATCAAGGGCGGCTTGCGCCTGCGCTTTGATGCGATGTGTGCGATAACCGGCCCCTATGCGCGCGCGATCCTGCAAGACGCGCTTGGCGCGCCCGAGGGCACCGTGGCCCATGGTACCCCCCTACCCGACTTCGGCGGCATGCATCCCGACCCGAACCCCACATGGGCGCATGAGTTGATGGACGAGATGATGGGCGACGCCGCCCCCGATTTCGGCTGCGCCTCGGACGGGGATGGCGACCGCAACATGATTGTCGGCCCCAACTGCTATGTCAGCCCATCGGACAGTCTGGCCGTGATCGCTGCCAACGCGCATCTGGCACCGGGCTATTCCGAGGGACTGAAAGGCGTTGCTCGGTCAATGCCGACCTCTGCCGCTGTGGACCGCGTGGCCGAGGATCTGGGCATTGATTGCTATGAAACCCCCACCGGCTGGAAATTTTTCGGCAACCTGATGGATGACGGGCGCGTGTCGCTGTGTGGCGAAGAAAGCTTTGGCACCGGATCGGACCACGTGCGCGAAAAGGACGGCGTGTGGGCCGTTCTGATGTGGCTGAACATCATGGCGGCAACGGGCAAATCCGTGCCGCAGATCATGGCCGATCACTGGGGCCGCTTCGGGCGCAACTACTATTCCCGCCACGATTTCGAGGCGATCGAGACCGAAAAGGCCGACGCACTGATGGCCGAATTGCGCGGCGCCCTGAGCAGCCTCGCTGGACAGCAATTCGGCCCTCTGACCGTCAAACAGGCGGACGATTATGCCTATCTCGATCCGGTGGATGGCAGTCGTTCTGAACATCAAGGCGTGCGCGTCGTGTTCGAAGGGGGCGCGCGTTTCGTGGTGCGCCTGTCCGGCACGGGGACCAGCGGGGCGACCTTGCGCCTCTACCTTGAAAAAGTCGAAGCCACCAAACTGGACCTTGATCCGCAAGAGGCCCTGGCCGATGTCATCGCCGCTGCCGAAACCATCATCGGGATTGAACAGCACACGGGCCGCACCCAACCTGATGTGATCACCTGACATGGCCGTCCAGAAGCGCCCCGGCATCACGAACCAACAATTGTTCGACCTGCGCTGGCAGCGCGGTTTCAAGGATCTGATCGGCCCCCTGACCCGTCTGTTCGGGGCGCATCACGACCCCGAAGACCTTGCCGAGCGCATGCGCCAGTTGCTGCTACAGCACTGGAAAAAGCGCGACGCCTCGCTGCGCCGTCTTGATCTGGAACGCGACCTGAACCCAGACTGGTTCCTGTCCGAGGATATGGTCGGCTATATCTTCTACATCGACAAATTTGCCGGACGGCTGGCCAATGTGCCGGCGCATATCCCCTATTTGCAGGAACTGGGCGTCACCTATGTACACATGATGCCCTGCCTCAAACCGCGCGACGGGGCGAACGACGGCGGATATGCGGTGCAGAACTATCGCGAAATCAATCCCGCCCTCGGCACCATGGCCGAGTTCCAGAACACGACCCTGATGCTGCGTGCTGCGGGGATGAGCACCTGTATCGACATGGTGCTGAACCACACGGCCAAAGATCACGAATGGGCGCAAAAGGCGCGCGCGGGCGATCCGTTCTATCAGGCGTTCTATCGCATGTTCGACGACGACACGCTGCCCAAGCAATACGAACGCACCCTGACCGAAGTGTTCCCGGATCAGGCCCCCGGAAACTTTACCTACTACCCCGATATGGGCAAATGGGTCTGGACTACGTTCAACGAATACCAGTGGGATCTGAACTGGGAAAACCCCGAGGTTCTGCTGGCCGTGCTGGACACGATCATGTTCCTCGCCAACAAGGGGGTCGAGGTGTTCCGCCTTGATGCCGTTGCCTTTATGGCCAAGGAAATGGGCACGAACTGCCAGAACCTGCCTGCGGTGCACGATCTGCTGCAACTGATCACCCAAGCAACGCGCGTCGCGGCCCCTGCGGTGATCCACAAGGCCGAGGCCATCGTCGCCCCCGCCGATCTGGTCCCCTACCTTGGCACTGGCACCCATGCGGGCCGCGAAAGCCAGCTGGCCTATCACAACAGCCTGATGGTGCAGTACTGGTCCGCGCTTGCCTCGCAGGACACGCGGCTGATGACCTATGTGCTGCAACACCATTTCCCCGAATCAATGCGGCGGGCGTGTTTTGCCACCTATATCCGCTGCCATGACGATATCGGCTGGGCCATCACCGAAGACGATGTGAGCCAGATCCCCGACATGGACGCGCCCGCGCACCGCAACTATCTGGCCGATTTCTACAATGGCTCGTTTGAGGGCAGCTTTGCCCGTGGTGCCGACTTCCAATCCAACCCCGAAACCGGCGACCGGCGTACCAATGGCAGTTTTGCCAGCCTGACGGGCCTAGAAACCGCGTTGGAAAGCGGCGATGCAAAAGCGGTAGATATGGCGCTGGGCCGGATCGCGCTTGGATTTGCGCTGATGGCCTCCTTTGGCGGAATCCCGTTGATTTATATGGGGGACGAGCTGGGGCTGGTGAATGACCATTCCTATCTAAACGACCCCGCGCAGGCCGATGACGGGCGCTGGATGCAGCGGCCCCTGATGGATTGGACGCTTGCAGGCACGGTGGAGGGTGAAACACCCTCGGCCCGCCTGTTCCAGCGCGTCCGCCACATCATGCAGCGCCGCAAGGCCAGCCCGCAGCTTGCCTCTTACGCCCCGACGCGGGTTCTGGATGTCCCTGCCACGGGCCTATTCGCGTTCAAACGACTCGGGGATGCTGGCACGGTGACCTGCCTCGCCAATTTCACGCCTGACGAACGGACCGTAACACGCGCCGCGTTGGAGTTGGAAGGCATCGCCTCCATGCGCGATATCCTGTCAGAGCAGCCCGTAGATGCCTCTGGCAACACACTGACGGTAGCACCCTATCAAATGCTCTGGCTGGCCTGAATGTAGCACCTGAAGTGGCATTGCGGCGCTCGGGTCATTGCCCGTGCGGCCCTATCCAGACTGCCGCAGAAAATATCGTAAAATCATCGAGATAAGCCGTTCGAGTCGCCAATCCCCGTGCAACAGGATCAACTGCGACTGTAGCACCTGCTATTTGAGGGGATTTTGGCAAAAACCGCCCAAATCCGCAGATTCGCGCGCACAGGTCCCACAGGCGGTAACCGCCTGAAATCGTAACAATGTTTGGTAGTGGCGGACCGAGGAGGATTCGAACCCCCGACCCCCTGATTCGTAGTCAGGTACTCTATCCAGCTGAGCTATCGGTCCACTGGCGGCGGTCTAATCTCGCAGCGCAGGCTTTGCAAGGGCCTTCTTGCGCAAAAGTTCGACAAAATCAAATACCGTCGCCCTTAGGCAGCCGGATCGAGAAAACAGTGCCCTTGTCACCCGTGCGATCCAGTTCCAGCGCGCCGCCGTGGGCGCGGATCAGTTCAGAGGCGATAGCCAGCCCCAAACCCGTGCCGCCCTTGCGGGTGCCGCCCTGAAACGGGGTGAACAGATGTTCCTGCGCGCGCTTGGGCAATCCCGGTCCCGTGTCGGCCACTTCGATCCACCAATTGTCCTCGTCCTCATAGGCCGAGACGTTGATTTCACCGGGTTTGCCGCTGGCAACGATGGCCTGCCGCGCATTGCGCACCAGATTGGAGATCACGCGGAACAGTTGTTCAGAATCAGCGCGCAGCGTGAACAGGGGGGGAATGTCCTCGCTCAGCGACAGGTCATGGTCGCCCACAGCCAGCCGCTCACTGTCCAGCACGTCGGCAACCAGTTCATCCAGTGTCAGCACCGTCAGGGTTGGGCTCGGCTCTTCGGCCTTACCAAAGGCCAGCGTACTTTCGCACAAATGTACCGCGCGGGTGATGGAGCCGACGAGTTTCGGGGCCATGCGGCGCACCAACGGGTCTTCGGACCCTTCGATCCGGTCGGTGAACAGTTGCGCGGAGGTAAGGATATTACGCAAATCGTGGCTGATCTTGGACACGGCAGAGCCAAGCTGCGCCAACCGGTCCTTCTGGCGCAGGGCGGCGATCAGTTCGGTCTGCATCGCCTTCAGGGCCTCTTCGGCTTCGCGCAGTTCCGTCACACCCGCGTTAGGCGTGATAATGGAACGCGCATCCTCAGGCGCAGCGGCATAGCGTTGCATATGCCCCACAACCCCGCGGATCGGTTTCACGATGATGGCGCGCACCGCGATGAACAGCAAAAACGCTGTGAACACCGAAATGACGGCAGACAGCACGAGGATGCGGATGCCGTAATCGATCATCGCCATGCGCAACGGGGCCGATTCGATGGTAATCTCGATCAGCAGCCCCGCCTCGCGCACGGGCGCGCCGATCACGCGGATCATCTGATTTTCCGGTTCGGCCAGCCGCAGCATAGCATCGCGGATCAGCACCATGGGTGTGCCGTCACGCAGATCGAATGTCGCATCAATCGGACGCGGCATCGGTGTGGACAGCATAAGCTGGCGCACTTCGTCACGCCGAAGCACCACGTTGAACACGCCAGCATTTTCCAGCAACTCCGCCTCAAGCGCGCTGTCGATCATGTCGTCGGCCAACAGGACCAGCGACGCGATCTGAGCCCGCTCAAGCCGGTTCTGCAAATAATCCTCGCGGAACCGCGCGATGGACGGCACAAAGATCAGGATTTCGGCCAGCATCACAAAGACCGTCGTCAGGATCAGGAAGCGACCGGAGAGCGAATTCAACATAGCGCTATGTGGTCAGGGAATCAGGCGTTGCACAAGGCCCACCACGCGCTTGACCAGATTGCTTTCGAACAGGCGCGGGCTGAAATAGGCACCTGCGGCGCGTTTGTTAACCTCGCCAATGGTGGGGTACGGCGCGACCATGGCGGCGACCTTGCTCATCTTCATCTTGTTGGCCAGCACCAGCGCCCAAAGGTTAATCAACTCGCCCGCCTGATAGCCAACGATGGACGCGCCCACAGGCCGCCCCTTGACCACCATGACCTTGATAAAGCCCTTCGTCTTGCGTTCGGCAATGGCGCGGTCATTGTGGTCATAGTGGAACCGCACGACTTCCACCTTGTCGCCATGTTCCTCGCGCGCCTGCGCCTCAGTCAGGCCGACTTGCGCCAGTTCGGGATCGGTATACGTGGCCCACGGGATATGCGCAGTCTTGGCCTTGGACGGAAGCGCGAACAGCATGGACCGGATGATGACCCCCGCGTGATAGCCCGCCACATGGGTGAACTGCATCCCACCCGCCACGTCCCCGATGGCGTAGACACGCCGGTTGGTGGTGCGCAGCGATGCATCCACCTTGATCCCCGTCTTGGTCGTTTCGATCCCCGCCGCCTCATGCGCCAGCTTGTCGGTATTGCTTTTGCGGCCCACGGCGACCAGCAGGTGCGATCCTTTGAACGTGCGCCCGTCCTTGGTGTGAACCGTGACCGCGCCCTCGCCCCCTTCGATCTTGGCGGCGAGGGCGTTTTCGGCAATTTCGACCCCTTCGTCGCGCAAGCTGTCCAGCACGATCTGCGCCAGTTCGGGGTCGTCCTTGCCCATGGCCTTATCGCCTTCGATCACCGTGACCTTTGAGCCGAGCCTGATATGCGCCTGCGCCATTTCCATCCCGATGGGACCGCCGCCGATGATCAACAGGTGATCGGGGCGTTCGCGCAACTCCCACAGGGTTTCGTTGGTCAGGTAGGGCACCGTATCGATCCCGTCGATCGGCGGGACAAGGGGGCTCGACCCCGTGGCAATGACCACGCGGCGGGCGGTGATCTCGGTATCGCCAGCCCGCACTTTGTTCTCGGCAACGAAGTGCCCGTATTCGCGGATCACACGCACGCCGAAGCCTTCGAACCTTTCCTGACTGTCCACCGGCGCAATCTGGTCGATCACGCCCTGCACATGATCCTTGGCGGCGGCGTAATCCACCTTTGGTTCGGTGTTGGCGATGCCATAGACCGCGCTGTGGCGCTGTGCGTGGGCCGCCTTGGCACTAGCGATCAGCGCCTTCGAAGGCACGCAGCCGTAGTTCAGGCAATCGCCGCCCATCTTGTGCCCTTCCAGCAGGGTCACATCCGCCCCCATCTGCGCCGCGCCCGCCGCAACGGACAGCCCGCCCGAGCCAGCGCCGATGATCAGGATGTCGGTTTTGATCTGTTTCATGTCAAAGACCCTTCTTGCCGCGCACGGCCTTTAGAATGATGGGCAGTGCAGCCAGCGCGCACAGCCCCAGAATCGGCAACAGAATCGCGGGTTCAAAGATGATCCCCAAATTTGGCGTGTCCCCACGGTCAAACACATCCCCCAGCCCTGCCCCGACCGAGGTGTAGACCACAGCACCTGGTATGATGCCGAGAAAAGTCGAGACCGCGTAGCGCAGCAAAGGCACACCAACGAGGGCCGGCACCAGATTGGCGACAAAAAACGGGACAGCGGGCACCAGCCGGATCAGGAACAGCATGGACCACTGGTTTTCGTCGATGCCTTCCTTGATCTTTTTGACCAGACCGTCGCTTGCATCCATGCCTGCGGCCAGTTTTTCGCCCAAGCCCCAGCGCGCCGCGAGGAAGATTGCGATGGCCCCGGAGGTGGCTCCGATGATGTTGAACAAGGCACCCGGAAAGGTCGCGAACAAAAATCCGCCCGTCAGCGTCATGATCGTCGCACCCGGCAGGGAAAAGCCCGCGATCAGCGCGTAGATGCCCATAAAGCCCAGCGCGGTTAGCACATAGTTTGCATCGCGAAAGGCCAACAGCGCCTCGCGGTTATCCGACAGTGTCTGGAAATTCAGATAGTCGCGCAGTGTAAATGCCCCGACCAGTGCCACCGCACAGATAAGCAGGATCGGCAGCTTGCGCATGATCCCACGCGATTCGCTGACTTGTGTCTCGGACATGCCGTTTTCCTTTGTTATATCGCGCGGATGGTGCAGCGCGTGCCGTGGCCTTTGTGTTACGCCAAACTGTACTGCGGTCTTCCCCGAAAACAGGGCGATCACGGCGCCTTGAATGGATGTGTCGAAAAAGCGCTGTTTTTAACGGGTGCTGAAACATATCCTGCACCGGCCCGCCTAAAACTTGCACGGCTCGGTCATTTTTCGCGCCCAAGGGTTTGACTTGGCCCCATGCGCCCTTTAGAGGACGGGCTTCGAATACTGCCTCATCCCGAATCCGCGGGTCACAGGCCAATAGACCGGAGCCAAAGCGATGAAACGCACATACCAACCTTCCAACCTCGTGCGCAAACGGCGCCACGGTTTCCGCTCGCGCATGGCGACGAAAGCGGGTCGCAAGATCCTCAACGCACGCCGCGCCCGTGGCCGGAAATCGTTGAGCGCGTAAGTCCGCGCTATCAAGGTTTACAAAATGACCCCGCCAGAGGCCACTTCGCCCGACATTTCCGTCGGACAAGGTGCGCCACTGGCGGGGCTTTTGCACGTCGAGACGCTGACAAAGCGCGCGGATTTCCTGCGCGCCGCACGCGCGCGTCGTGTGGTGACCCCTGCCTTTGTGATGCAGTACCGCCCGCGTGGCGAAGGCGACGGGATTCGCGTCGGCTTTACCTGTTCGAAAAAGGTCGGCAACGCAGTCGCCCGCAACCGCGCCAAGCGCCGCCTGCGCGAGATCGCACGCCTTGTACTGCCCCATCACGGCAAGGCAGGCATGGATTATGTGCTGATCGGGCGCGCCGAAGTGACAGCATCCCGCCCCTTTGACCTTTTGCTGCAAGACCTGCGCGACGCGCTGGAACAGGCGTCGTGACGCCGCTGGCCTTTGTCGTGTCGCTGCCTGTGCGCGCCTATCGCTTGGTGTTTTCCCCTTGGGTTGGGTTCAACTGCCGCTACCAGCCGACCTGTAGCGCCTACGCTATGGAGGCGCTGGAAAAGCACGGGGCGATCAAAGGGTCATGGCTTGCGGCGCGGCGGATCGCGCGGTGCCACCCGTGGGGCGGTGACGGCTATGATCCGGTGCCAAAGCGCGACGATCCCTGATCACTGCTTTTCAAAGGTGATGATTACATCGCCAATATCGACACCCGCCCGTTTCATATAGGCGCGGTTCAGCACGCGGTTGTCGTCCAGCAGCCACATCCAGTCATCAAAGGTAACGCGTAGGGTGCCATCTGGCACCGGCAGGTCGATCTGGTATTTCCAATTGAACGTATCGCCCCGCTCTTCCCCTGTTGCCACGCCAATCACGCCGGGGGCAGTGCCGCGCCACGTGTCCGCACCGGTCTTTTGCAGGGTCCAGACGCGCTGTTCGGTGCTTTGGTCCTCGTATATGAAATCCTCAACCAAGGTCAGCGTTTGACCGTCCCATGTGCCGTTAATCTCGACTTCGAACCGGCGGCGCACCGTGCCGAGCACATCCTGAAACTGGCCGTAAGCCAGCACCCGCCCGTCAAAGAATTCCTCAAGGTTCAACTGCCGCCCAGACAGCTTGGCATCGTCGAGCGCGGGCTTGCCCGTACAGGCCGCCAGCATGGTGAACACAAGAACAAAAATCAGCCGCAACATCACCCGCACCCCTTGCTTGGTTGCAAAAGATACGCCCGCGCCCCTCTTTTGGTTCACTCGCGGCGTGGTATAGAGCGCCAACGCGCATGAAAAAGGTCCGCACCATGCTTGATGACAGTGACGACATCCACCCGCTTTTTGCCGGTGCGCCCTCTGGCACAGAGTTCAAAAAGCTGCGCAAACGCATCGTGCGCAACACTCGCGAGGCGATCGAGCAATACGGCATGGTTAACGCGGATGGCCCGCGTGCCAAATGGCTGGTCTGTCTGTCGGGCGGCAAGGACAGCTATACACTGCTGGCGGTGCTTTACGAACTGCAATGGCGCGGCCTGCTGCCCGTCGACATCCTTGCCTGCAATCTGGATCAGGGACAGCCCAATTTCCCCGCCACGGTCCTGCCCGCCTTTCTTGAAAAGATGGGCGTGCCGCACCGGATCGAATACCAAGACACCTATTCCATTGTCGTTGATAAAGTCCCGCAAGGGCGGACCTTTTGCGCACTGTGTTCGCGGCTGCGACGCGGCAATCTGTACCGGATCGCACGCGAGGAAGGGTGCAGCGCCGTGGTGCTGGGCCATCACCGCGACGATATTCTTGAGACGTTTTTCATGAACCTGTTCCACGGCGGACGCCTTGCGACGATGCCGCCGAAACTGGTGAACGAAGAGGGCGATCTGTTCGTCTATCGCCCGCTTGCCCATGTGGCCGAAGTCGACTGCGAAAAGTTCGCCAAGGCCATGAATTACCCCATTATTCCTTGCGACCTCTGCGGCAGTCAGGACGGACTGCAACGCCAGCAGGTCAAACAGATTCTCGACGGTTGGGAGGCGAACAGCCCCGGTCGACGTCAGGTCATGTTCCGGTCGCTGATGAATGCACGGCCCTCGCATCTTCTGGATCCGAAACTGTTCGATTTTCAGGGGCTTTCCCTGCGTCCCAAAGAAATTGATGAAAAATCGGGGGATATTCCCGACCTGCGTTAAAGGCCCGCTCACGAACCTCTCTTACAAAGGGCGCGTCCGCTGTGTTGTGCGGGCATGACCCGAGGGGATGACACATGCGTGTGAGGCGACCAGGCTCTGTGGCCGAAATTCGAGACAGGGTGGCAGCCGCCTTTGCGGGGCCGCAAACGCTCGCCTTTCTACCTGCGCTGTGCCTTGCTGGCTTCTGGCTGGGGGGTGAGGTTGCCCTGATCGCCATCGCGCTGAGCCTACCGATGCTTTGGGCCATGTTGGGCGGCTTTGATCGGGTGGTGAACAACCGTGTGGCGCGCATGGCCACGTCGGGCCTTGTGTCTATGGACGCCTTCCAGAACAAGGTGCAGTCGGTGCGCGCGGATTGCCGTACCAACGGATCAACCAGTGCGCTGTTGATGGTGGAACTGGACGATTTCACCGCGCTCAACAGCCGCTTCGAACCCGGTGCCATTGATCTGATCCTGAAAACCATTGCGCGGCGCATCCAAACCGTCACCCGCGATGGCGATACCCTTTCCCACACCGGAGAAAGGGGATTTGCCATCTGCCTGTCGCCGGTCAAACATCTGGATCTGGAAAGCTGCATCCAGCTGAGCGGGCGCATTCAGCAAGCTATCGAAGAACCGATCGCGATTGATGGGGTTGCGGTCTATTCTTCGGCCTGTGTCGGGTTCTGCCAACTGGCGCGCGCGCCCGGAACCACGGGGCAGGACTGGGCCAACGCCGCAGCCGCCGCATTGAAAGAGGCGCAACAACGCGGCCCCACCTCGGTACGGGCCTATTCCATCGAATTGCACGCGCGCCTGAAAAACCGCGCCGAGTTGCGGGACGAGGTCGTGATCGCACTGGAAAACGGCATGATCCAGCCGTGGTTCCAGCCCCAAATTTCGACCGATACCGGAAAAGTAACGGGTTTCGAAGCGCTTGCCCGCTGGATACACCCCGAACGCGGGGCAGTATCTCCGTCCGAATTCCTGCCAGCGGTCGAGGAATCCGGCCTGCTGGAACGGTTGGCCGAAGTGATGCTGTACCACACCTTCACCGCGCTGAAAGCATGGGACGCCGCAGGAGTTAAAGTGCCCCATGTCGGCGTGAACTTCAGCGGTGCGGAACTGAACAACCCCAAACTGGTGGACAAGATCCGCTGGGAACTGGACCGTTTCGACCTGACGCCTGACAGGATTGCGGTAGAGATCCTTGAAACCGTGGTTACAGATTCCCTCGACGATACGATCACGCGGAACATCAACGCGCTGACGGAACTGGGCTGCCGCATTGATCTGGATGATTTCGGGACGGGGCATGCCTCTATCTCGTCGATCCGCCGCTTTGGCGTGGGCCGGATCAAGATCGACCGTTCCTTTGTAATCAAGGCCGACCGCGACCCCGAACAGCAACGCATGATCAGCGCGGTCCTGACCATGGCAGAGCGGTTAGGCGTCGAAACCTTGGCCGAAGGGGTCGAAACCGCTGGCGAACACGCGCTGCTGGCGCAACTGGGATGCGACTATGTTCAGGGGTTCGGCATCGCCCGTCCGATGCCCTTTGAAAAAACCCTCGACTGGGTGCGCGCGCATGAGGCCAAGTTGCACAAGACGCCGACGATCCGGTCCCGCCGCTCAAGCTAGCGGCATGCACGCGCCGCATCGCGCTTGACCCGGCTGGACCGAAGCGCCGCCAAGCGCGCCCTACCCCACGGCAAATCGTCGCAAACTATCCGTTCACACTGCAGCGGGACACTCACACCACCGCCCACACCGCAGGAAAGAGGGCGAATCCGCTTGACCTTTGGGCCTGCACTCTGTTGAACCCGACCAAAGTTTCAGACAGCAGGTGGCAGTCCAGATGGACGATCAGAACAAGAACCTTATTCTTGCGACAGCACTCAGTTTCCTCGTGATCCTCGTATGGTTTGTGTTGTTTCCCCCCACAGAACCAGAGGTTCCGCTTGATACGGCGCCAGTGGCTTCGACCGCAGATGGCGGCGCGGGCACTGTTCCCGCACCGGCGGCGACTGGGGATGCGGCGCTGGCGACACAGCCCGCCACCCAAGCGGATGAAACCGCTGATGCGCCCCGCATCGACATCGACACGGCACGGCTTAGCGGGTCGATCTCGCTGGCGGGTGGTCGTCTGGATGACCTGCGCCTGAAGGATTACCGTGAAAGCCTTGAGCCGAACGCCGATATCGTGACCATGTTGTCACCTGTCGGGTCGGCCGGTGCCTATTACGCCTTGCACGGCTGGGCCCCCGGCAGCGGGCTGGCCGCCGATGCGGTGCCTGGGCCGAACACGCTCTGGCAACAGGTCGAAGGCGACACGCTCAGCGCCGCCTCGCCCGTCACGCTGGAATGGGACAACGGTGCCGGACAGGTGTTCCGCCGCACCATCAGTGTCGATGACGACTTTATGTTCACCGTCACGCAGTCGGTCACCAACACCTCCGAAACACCCGTGCGCGCCGCGCCTTACGGCATGATCACGCGCCACGGCATTCCCGAAGACATCCGCAACTTCTTTATCCTGCACGAAGGTGCGGTTTCGATGTCCGACGGCGAACTCGCCGAAACCGATTGGGACGATATTCCCGACGCGGATGTAGATGCCGAATGGGGCCGCCCCGCCATAGTCGAAAAAGGCGTCAGCGAAGGCTGGATCGGCTTTACCGACCACTACTGGCAGTCGATCCTCATCCCCACAGGCGTGGCAAGCTTTGACCAAGCACTGACCTATGCACCGCGCAGCGATGTGTTCCGCGCTGTTACGCGCCTGCCCACACAGGACATCGCGGCCGGCCAGACGGTCACCGTCACATCGCAACTGTTCGCAGGGGCCAAGGAATGGGAAACCATTCAGGAATACGAACGCCAAGGTGTTGCAGGCCTAATCGACAGCATCGACTGGGGCTGGTTCTTCTTCCTGACCAAGCCGATCTTCTGGCTGCTGCACGAGTTGAACAAGCTGATTGGCAACATGGGCTGGTCCATCATCGGCCTCACGCTGATCATCAAGGCCGTACTGTTCCCGCTGGCCTATAAATCCTACGTGTCGATGGCGAAGATGAAAGAGCTTCAGCCCCGCATGGAGAAGCTGAAAGAAGCCGCTGGCGACGACAAGCAAAAGCTCCAGCAAGGCATGATGGAGCTGTACAAAAAGGAAAAGGTGAACCCCGCCGCGGGCTGTCTGCCGATCCTGTTGCAGATCCCGATTTTCTTCTCTCTCTACAAGGTGATCTTTGTCACGATCGAACTGCGTCACGCGCCCTTCTTTGGTCCGTTCCAAGACCTGAGCGCGCCTGATCCGACCACCATCCTGAACCTGTTCGGTCTGCTGCCGCTGGATGCGCCCGATCCGAACTCGATCATGGCGCTGATCTTTATCGGTATCCTGCCGATCCTGCTGGGTGTGTCGATGTGGCTGCAGCAAAAGCTGAACCCAGCGCCCACCGATCCGACACAGCAGATGATCTTTGCGTGGATGCCTTGGGTCTTCATGTTCATGCTGGGCGGTTTTGCCAGCGGGCTGGTCGTCTACTGGATCGCGAACAACACGATCACCTTCACGCAGCAATACCTGATCATGCGCAGCCAAGGGTACAAACCCGACCTGCTGGGCAACATCAAGGGCAGCTTCAAAAAGCGTGAAAAGGCTGCGGCCGCGAACGACACCAAAGCGCCAAGCAAAAAGGGTGGCAAGTGATCATGCGGGTTGCCGCGCTCTATCGTCATCCGATCAAAAGCCACGGGCGCGAGCAGATCGAACAGGTCACATTGACCGAAGGGCAGACAATGCCATGGGACCGTGTGTGGGCTGTGATCCACGACAAGTCCAAGTTCGATCCCGCCGCGCCCGAATGGGTGCCCTGCCGGAACTTCATGATCGGCTCGCGCACCCCCGGTCTGGTCGGTATCTGGGCCAAGCTAGACGAAGCCGCGCGTCGCATCACCCTGCGCCACACCGATCTGGGCGAGATTACTTTTTGCCCCGATGACGCCACGGATGCGGGCCGTTTCCTCGACTGGGTCACGCCACTGTGTCCCGAAGAACGCGGTTTGCCCACCGGCATTGTAAACGCGCCCGAGCGTGGCTTGACCGACAGCAAGATCGCGTCGGTGTCGATCATGAATATGGCCAGCCACGACGCCGTCGCCGCCACGCTGGACAAACCTATCGGGATCGAACGCTGGCGCGGGAACATCTTCCTCGACGACGTGCCTGCGTGGGCAGAAATGGAATGGCTGGGCCGTGATATCCGCATCGGCGACGCGGTTTTGCGCGTGCGCGAACGCATCCGGCGGTGCAGTGTCACCAACACCAATCCCGAAACGGGCGTGCGCGACACGCAAACACTTGATGCCCTGAACACCCATTTCGGCCATCAGGATTTCGGCGTCTACGCCGAGGTTGTTCAATCCGGCGCCCTGAATGTGGGTGCCAAGGCGGAGTTGTTGTGATGCAGTTGCCTTTCCCCATTGCCGAAGCCCCCGATGCTTTTACCGAAGAAAAAGGCCGCCTGTTGTTCGCGGGCGAGACCGAGTTCGTCAAAGGCGTTGTCGCTATGTCGGGCCTGCCCCCTGCCGATCGGCTCGAGGTGTGCTTTGCCGGACGTTCGAACGTGGGCAAGTCCACGTTGATCAACGCGCTGACAGGGCGCAAAGGTCTGGCGCGTGCTTCCAACACGCCGGGACGGACGCAAGAGATCAACTACTTCACTGCAGGCGAAGACCACTATCTGGTCGACCTGCCCGGCTATGGCTATGCCAACGCGCCGCTGCCTGTGGTCGAGAAATGGCAGAAGCTGCTCAAACAGTACCTGTCGGGTCGCCAGACCCTGCGCCGCGCCTTTGTGCTGATCGACGGGCGTCACGGCGTCAAAAAGGTCGACGAGGAAATCATGTCGCTGCTCGACAGTGCGGCGGTGACATTTCAGGTCGTGCTGACCAAGTCCGACAAGGTGAAGGCCGCCGACCGTGAACGCGTGCTGGATGTGACGCGCAAGGCGCTGTCCAAACACCCCGCTGCCTTCCCCGAGATCGTGCTGAGCTCAAGCGAAAAGGGCGATGGGATCGCCACCTTGCGTGCCATCATTGCGACGCTGGAATAGCGTCCGGCCCCTCGCTATGATGCTGCAAAAGGCTAGCAAATGAGAAAACAGAATATGAATCGCGACTGGATCGCCACCGCCCGCACGCTGAGCGAGGCCCTGCCCTATTTTCAGCGGTTTGTGGACGCCACTGTCGTGATCAAGCTGGGCGGTCACGCCATGGGCAGCGACGAGGCGATGGATGAATTCGCGCGCGATGTGGCCCTGATGCGGCAGGTCGGGGTCAATCCGGTCATCGTCCATGGGGGCGGGCCGATGATCAACGACATGCTGACCCGTCTGAACATCAAATCCGAGTTTCTGAACGGCAAGCGGATCACCGACGCGGCCACGATGGAAGTGGTCGAAATGGTCCTGTCCGGCGTGGTGAACAGCCGCATCGTGCAGGCGATCACCGAACAGGGCGGTGTTGCGGTTGGCGTGTCCGGCAAGGATGGCGGTTTGATCATCTGCGATCAGGAAAACCCCGAGCTTGGCCTTGTCGGCCACCCGACCGAGGTGAACCCGAAACTGCTGCGCGACTTTGCAGAAAAGGGCATCATCCCCGTCATCGCCCCGCTGGGCATGGGCCGCAATGGCGAGACCTATAACCTGAACGGCGACACGGCGGCGGGGGCCATTGCCGCCGCTCTTAAGGCGGACCGTTTGTTGCTGCTGACGGATGTGGCAGGGGTCAAGAACGCGCAGGGCGAAGTACTGACGGAACTCAAGGCCGAACAGATCCGTGAAATGGTCGCCGATGGCACCATCGCGGGCGGCATGATCCCCAAGACGCAGACCGCGCTGGATGCGCTTGAAGGCGGCGTGCGCGCTGCCGTGATCCTTGATGGTCGTGCACCCAATGCCTGCCTGCTGGAACTGTTCACCGAACATGGTGCAGGGTCGATCATCCGCCCGCAGTAACGCACTTGCAGTGACGCAAATGTGTCGTTCAACCACATTGCCCTGATGCGCCCGTCCGCTACAGTCAGCGTATGGAAAACGAAGTCTTCATTCGCTTTGGCGTCTTTCTGGGCCTGTTCGCAATCCTTGCCGCGACTGAAACGCTGATGCCGCGCCGTGTGCGTTCGCAGAAACGGTCGAAGCGGTGGGTGACGAACTGGGGCATTACCATAGCGAACACGGTGCTGCTGCGCGTGATGGCACTGGCGCTTCCCCTGCTTGCCGTCGGTGCGGCGGTGGACGCGCAGGCGCAGGGCTGGGGCCTGTTCAATCTGGTTAACCTCCCGCAATGGATCGAGGTGGTCGTGGCGATCCTGATCCTTGATCTCGTGATCTGGGCGCAACATCTGATCACGCATAAAGTGCCGCTGCTGTGGCGCTTGCACCGTGTGCACCATGCCGATGTGGACATGGATGTGACCACCGCGATCCGCTTTCACCCTGTCGAGATCGGCCTGTCCATGATCCTGAAAATCGGCGTCGTGTATCTGCTTGGCCCTTCGGCCGTGGCTGTCATCCTGTTCGAGATCATCCTGAACGGCACCGCCATGTTCAACCACGCCAATATCCGCCTGCCGCTGTGGCTCGACGCGATCGTGCGGCGCGTGCTGGTGACGCCCGACATGCACCGCGTGCACCATTCGGTGCATCGCAGCGAGCATGACAGCAATTACGGCTTCTCCCTGTCGATCTGGGACCGCATGTTCGGCACCTATATCGCGCAGCCCGCCGCGGGCCATGACAAGATGAAGGTGGGGCTGGAATGGCAGGATGACCGCCCTGCCCGTTTGGGCTGGTCCCTTGGCCTGCCGTTCGCACGGAAATGACGCCGACCGAGATTGCGCAGGCCGTCGCGCCGCACGGGTTGATGGTGATGGGCCACACGGGCCATCGGGTTCTGATCGGCACCGATGCGGACTGGTGGGAAGTATTTACCCACAGCGACGAATATAACGACACGCTTCCCGACCCGATTGATCGCTGGTCCAAGCGTATCCTTTGCGCGCTGGCCGACCGCATCGGCGCACAAGCGGTGTTTCCGTCAGACGGGCCGCCCTATTCGCCCTTTATCGCGTGGGCCCTGGCCACGGGGCGGTTCTGGCAAAGCCCGACGGGCATGATGGTGCACGACACGGCGGGCCTTATGATATCGATCCGCGGCGCGCTGGAGCTGCCCCTGCCCTATACAGACGTCCCTGCCGCGCCCAGCGCTTGTGAGGCCTGCGCCACACACCCCTGCGTCTCTGCCTGCCCCGTGAGGGCGCTGCACGCGGATGCTGCCTATGATGTGCCTGCGTGCAAGGCCTTCCTTGATACGCCCGCAGGCGAGCGTTGCATGACGCTAGGATGTGAAGTGCGCCGCGCCTGCCCTGTCAGCCAGCGCTTTGGCCGCGAAGACACGCAATCCGCATTCCATATGAAGGCATTCCACCCATGACCCGCACCCTGATCCTGATGCGCCACGCGAAATCCGCGTGGGACGATCCGGACCTGTCCGATCACGAACGCCCGCTGAACCAACGCGGTCGCGCCTCGGCCACGGCGATGGGCGACTGGTTGCGCCGCAACGGCCATGTGCCCGACAGCGCCGTCAGTTCCGGCAGTACCCGCACACGGCAGACCTTTGACGGCTTGGCGCTGGATATACCCGTGCACTATACGGACGCGCTGTACCATGCGGGGGCCGAACGGATGTTTGATGTACTGCGCGCCCAGACCGCGGCGAAAGTCCTGATGCTGGGCCACAATCCGGGCATTGCGGAATTTGCCGACCGGCTGGTTACACAGCCCCCGAACCACGCACGCTTTACCGACTATCCGACCGGCGCGGTCACGGTCATCAGGTTCGATACCGAGGGCTGGAACAAAATCGGCTGGCACAGTGGCCAGCCGATAGACTTCGCGATCCCGCGCGAGGTGATGGCGTAAGGGCGAACGCGTCCGCCCGAACGATTTTAGTGGCCGAGGATCTGGCTCAGGAACAACTGGGTCCGCGGGCTTTGCGGGTTGTTAAAGAACTCTTCCGGCTCGTTCTGTTCGACGATCTGGCCTTCGTCCATAAAGATCACGCGGTTGGCCACCTGACGGGCAAAGCCCATCTCGTGCGTGACGCACAGCATGGTCATGCCTTCTTCGGCGAGTTCCACCATCGTATCGAGCACTTCCTTGATCATTTCTGGATCAAGCGCCGACGTGGGTTCGTCAAACAGCATGATACGCGGACGCATGCACAAGGAACGCGCGATAGCTACACGCTGCTGCTGGCCGCCCGACAACTGGCCGGGGTATTTGTCGGCCTGATCGGGGATCTTCACCTTCTCAAGGAAGTGCATCGCGATCTCTTCGGCTTCTCTCTTGGGTGTTTTACGTACCCAGATCGGCGCCAGCGTGCAGTTTTCCAGAATGGTCAGATGCGGGAACAGGTTGAAGTGCTGAAAGCACATGCCAACCTCGGAACGGATCTTGTCGATGTTCTTGACGTCCGAAGACAGAACCGTGCCATCCACCGTGATCCGGCCCTGTTGGTGCTCTTCCAGCGCGTTGATACAGCGGATCAGGGTCGATTTACCCGACCCCGAAGGGCCCGCAATCACGATCCGCTCGCCCTGATAAACAGTCAGGTCGATATCCCGCAGCACATGGAAGGTGCCGTACCACTTGTTCATTTTCTCGATGGAAATGGCAACTTCGTCGGAAACGCTCATTTCTACTGCTTTTTCAGCCATGTCAGCCACTCCTTATCAGCGGTGATCGGTCGCGAGTTGGCGTTCCAGCCACTGCGAGTATTGAGAGATGCCGTAGCACACGACAAAGAAGAGAAGCGCGGCAAAGCCGAGCAATTCCCAGTAAACCCCGTTCCATTCGGTCGAGGCGAGGATGGGACCACGGATCATGCCGACCAAATCGAACATCGAGATGACCGAAACGAGTGTGGTGTCCTTGAACAGGCCCACCGCCACGTTCACGATGCCCGGGATCGAGATCTTCAGCGCCTGTGGCAGGATGATCAGGCGCATCGCTTGCGCGTAATCAAGGCCAAGGCTGTCTGCCGCCTCGTACTGGCCACGTGGCAGGGCCGCGAGGCCGCCGCGGATCACCTCGGCGATATAGGCCGCCGAGAACATTGTGATCATGATCACCACGCGCAGGAACAGGTCGGTTGTCGTGCCGGGCGGGAAGAAATAGGCCAGCATCACCGACGCCACAAACAGCAGCGTGATCAGCGGCACGCCACGGATGAATTCAATGAAGACCACGCAAATCCATTTGATCAGCGGCATGTGCGACTGACGCCCCAGTGCCAACGCGATACCCAGCGGCACCGACAGTGACACACAGGCAACGCCCAGCATCATGTTGAGCATGAAGCCACCCAGATCGCGCGAAGGCACTGCTGGCAACATGGCCGTGGCGCTCGCGTCATCAGGGATCAGCAGACCACCGATGAACCACACCACGATGGCAGCGACCACACCGCCAAAGAAACCGGCGGCAAAGTTGGACGATACCAGACGGCCATAGACCAGATAACCCGCAACGAAACCGACCAGCGCCACCAGTGGCGTCAGGATCGTGCCGCCCCAGATCAGGTAGTAGGCAAGGAACGGGAACAGCGCTGTAAACGCCAGCAACTTGCGGGGCAGTTTGAAAAACAGCACCGGCGCTGCGGCAAAGAAGAACAGCACGAAGGTCAGCAAAGGCCGCCAGTACTGGTCCGTCGGATATTTGAACCCGAACAAAAGCTGGTTCCAGCGTTCGGTCAGGACCGAGAAACAGCCCCCCGCGACCCCGTCCAGAACCTCGCGGCATTCCGACAGGCTGGACGTTGTCCAGACACCGTTGAATACCCATGGCACGATGGCCTTGAGGATCAGGTAGATCACGTAAAGCGACAGCAGGGTCAGCACCGTATAGGCGGGCGTCGAGAACAGGTTGTCCTTGGCCCATTTGGTCGGCCCCGAGGTCACAAAAGGCGGGTCCGCCTGCGGGATGGTTTCGGTGCGAACGAAAGCGACAGAATGTGCATGCGTATCTGACATGGCTCAGCGCTCCTTCAGCTTAACGGCGTTGTTGTAGACGTTCATAATCGCCGAGATGCACAGGGAGATCGTGAGATAGAACAGCATCAACAGCAAAACGCATTCGATGGCGCGCCCCGTCTGGTTCAACGTGATCCCACCCAGCGTCGCCGTCACATCGGCGTAACCGACAGCGATGGCGAGGGACGAGTTCTTGGTGATGTTGAGGTATTGCGAGATCAGCGGCGGGATGATGACCCGCAGCGCCTGTGGCAGCACCACAAGGTTCATGATCCGGCCCGACCGCAGGCCAAGGGCGCCCGCAGCTTCTGTCTGACCTTTGGAAATCGCCTGAATGCCCGCGCGCACGTTTTCCGCAATAAAGGCACCGGTATAGATCGACAGGGCAAACCACAGCGCGATCAGCGGTCCGCCGATCTTGATGCCACCAGCGAAGTTGAAGCCTTTCAACGCGGGGTATTCCAGCCCGATGGGCGATCCCATGATGAAGAAGACGACAATCGACGGCACCAGCAGGATTGCAATGCTTGGCCAGCCTGTGGGCAGCAGCTTGCCGGTTTCATACAAAAGGTTCGTCGCATAACGGCGATAGGCAAAGACACCGACGATGGACAAAAGGAAGGTCGCAACAACCACCAGCGACCCTGCCCCCCATACCGGCGCGGGGATATAGATGCCACGGTTGGTGAAGGCAAAGGCATCAAACAGCATCGTCGCAGACGGCGTATCACCACGGAATTCCCGTGGCCCCGGCAGGACGGCTGTCATGATGGTGAAGATGATGATGATCCAGATCAAAACAGGAATGTTGCGGAAGATCTCGACGTAAAAAGCCATCAGCTTGCTGACCAGCCAGTTCTTGGACAGGCGCAGCACCCCTGCGATCACGCCGAAAATAGTGGCTGTCACACAGGCAAGAAAGGCGACGAGCAGCGTGTTCAGAATGCCGACCACAGCAGCCCGCGCATTCGAGGACTGACTGTTATAGTCGATCAGCGTCTGGTTGATGTCATAGCCAGCCGAATTGCCCAAGAAGTTGTACGAGATGTTCAGGCCCGCCGCTCTGAGGTTCGCAAACAGGTTCGACCCGAGATATGCAAACGCTGCGATCAGGGCGATCAGCGCAATGAACTGGAATGTGTAGGATCGGTATCGCGTGTCGTTGATCAGCATCGACAGGCGGAACGCGCCCTGAGGAGGGTCGGTTATCGTTGTCATCAAGTGGTCCCCGTATGCCGGCCTCTGGCTTTTACGCGATCAAGTCACACGCGGCCGGTTTTTGTTGTTGGCTGTAGGAGGTGTCTGCGCCGTTGTTCTCAACGATCTTGCACCGGAATGTGCAAGGGGCGCAGGTTTGACCCTGCGCCCCCGCTTTAGGATTTAGCGGAACGGAGGCGCGTAGAGCAGACCACCTTCGGTCCACTGTGCGTTCAGACCGCGTGCCAGACCGATCGGTGTGGATTCACCGATGTTGGCTTCGAAGATCTCACCGTAGTTGCCGCTAACGGCCAGTGCGTTTGCCGCCCATTTGGCGTCCAGACCCAGCATTTCGCCCAGTGTGTCTTCTGTACCCAGCAGACGGTTGATTTCTGGGTTGCCACCGGCTGCGCCAGACATTTCTGCGAGGTTTGCGGATGTCACGCCCAGCTCTTCTGCGGCGATCAGTGCGTTCAGGGTCCAGCGTACCACGTCACCCCATTCGTCGTCGCCGTGACGGACAAGCGGGCCGAGTGGCTCTTTGGAGATGATTTCGGGCAGCAGGACGTGATCGCCTGGTGCTTCGAATGTCGCACGTGTCGCGGCCAGACCGGACGCGTCGGTTGTGTAAACGTCACAGGCACCGGCAAGGTACTGCTGTTGTGCTTCGGCGTTTGTTTCGATTGGCACGGGCTCGTAGCTGATGTTGTTCGCACGGAAGAAGTCCGCGAGGTTCAGCTCGGTTGTTGTACCTGTCTGGATGCAGACAGTCGCGCCGTCCAGATCCTTGGCCGAGGATACGCCCAGTTCCTTGGGAACCATGAAGCCCTGACCGTCATAGTAGTTCACGCCAACGAAGGTGAACTTCAGGTCCACGTCGCGGCTGAATGTCCATGTGGTGTTACGCGCCAGCATGTCGATTTCGCCCGACGCCAAAGCGGTAAAGCGTGTTTTGCCGGTTGTAGGAACGAATTCCACAGCATTGCCGTCACCCAGAACGGCGGCTGCAACAGCGCGGCAAACCGCAACGTCAAACCCGTCCCATTCGCCGTTCGCGTCAGGCGCGGCAAAGCCGACCAGACCAGTTGTCACGCCGCAGTTCAGTTTGCCGCGTGCTTTCACATCATCAAGCGTGCCAGCTGCCGCAACACCGGCTGTCAGGCCGGCGACGGTGAGCGCGCCAAAGAATACGGATTTTTTCATTAGTTACCTCTTCCTGATTTTCCGCCATATTTTGACGGTTCGACCGGCACGAGAACGAGTGTTGACCCGTACCGGAGGCGATCCAGACAGGGTTTATCCCCATCCAGTGGTCGTTACTGTGGGCGCAATCGCGCCGAAACGTCAAGGGCGACGTCGCCGGAGCCTGCCCCTCAAGCCACATTTTTAGGCATCAAAAACCGGTGTTCCACACAGACCCGATCAGGACGGGCGTGCGGCGTCCCAAAACGCTTTGGCATGAAGAAAAGAGGATTTTTTGATTTCCGCCTGTCTTTGCGCTTCTTCGTCCTCGCCCCACTGTTCTTCCTGCCAGTTCTCGTCCACGCGGCTGGCCGCCCAAATGATAGGCGCCGGGTGCAAGTCTTGGGCTGCGGCGAAACCGAGGATCAGCGACCCAGACAGGCTGACAAGATCGTGAAAGGCTGCAAGCTGGAACGGATCAAGCGCGTGAACCTGTTTCGACAGGATGGCGAGCGCCTCGGAGGATTGTGATTCGTGAATGACGCCGGTGCGTGGGTACAGGCGCGCGCCCAGAACATCCGCCCCCCATTCGAGGTAAGGATCCCAGATTTCGGCCTGACGCTCGACCAACTCGGTCGGCGCATGGGCGCGATAGCACAGCAGGTCCGCATCACCGTAAGCGGCGAGCATATCCGCCACTTCGGCGTGTTGTACCGCAACCTTGTCCAGCGCGGCATTGGCCGAGCGGGTGAACGGCATCGACAGCGGGTCGATCACGCCATCCTGCGCATCCCATTCCGCCGCAACCGCCTGCGCCAGTGCCTCGGTCGGTAGCAACAGCGCCGTCTTGGCCGGCGTTTTCACCGCCCGCCCGTCCAGTTGCACGGACCAGCCCGCGTCGCCGGATTGCGTTGTGACCTCGGTCCAGAACCGTTTCTGTTTCCATTCGCTCATGTTCGAGCCTCCCAAACCTTGTCCACTGTTGCGGGCAGCAGCGCGACCTCGTCGATCACATGGTGCGCCTGCGCCAGGTGTGTGCGCGGGTGATAACCCCATGTGACCCCGATCGACGCAACGCCTGCATTCAGTGCCATATCCATGTCGTAAGTGGTGTCGCCGATCATCACCGCGTCAGCGGCGGCAACGCCCGTTTCGTCCAGCGCGGCCCTAATCATCGACGGGTTGGGCTTGGACGGGTGGAAATCCGCGACCTGACGAGTAACGAACAGCCCCTCCAGCCCGTGCGCCTCGATCAGGCTGTCCAGACCGCGCTTGGATTTGCCCGTGGCAACGCCCAGCAGCAGATCATCCTGCGCAGCAAAGTGATCAAGCACATCACGCACACCGGGATAAAGCGGCGAGGACGCCGCGCCCTTGGTCCGGCGCAAGTGCGCATAGGCATCCTTGTAGGTCGCGACCATGCGCGGCACGTCCGCATCAGGCGCAAGGCGCGCTATGGCCACATCCAAAGACAGGCCCACGATGCTAAGGATCGTGTCGCGCGCAGGCACGGGCAAACCCGCATCCTGAAACGCACAGGTCATGCTGGCGATGATGTCGGCCTGACTGTCCACCAGCGTGCCGTCCACGTCAAAGATCACCAGTCGCAACGGCTGCGTCATCAGATCGCCTCGAACGGGTCTTCTGCAGCAAGGTCCTCTGTCCAGCCGAACGTGTCCCAGCTGGCCGCCATATGGTCGGGCATCGGGGCCGTGATCGTGATGGGTTTGCGCGTATGCGGATGTTCGAACCGCATCATGCGGGCATGCAGGTGCAACTTTTTGCTGATGATGCCGCCCAGTTGCGCGCCCCAGCCATCGCCAAGGTTTTCCTGACCCGAGCCGCCATATTTGCCATCGCCAATGATCGGGTGACCGATTTCGGCCATATGGGCGCGCAGCTGGTGCGTCCGGCCCGTGATCGGCTCCATCGCGACCCAAGCGGCACGCGACGCGACGCGGAACAGGGTGGCATAAAGGGTGCTGGCGCGTTTGGCACCGGGTGTCGCTTCAACCTCGCGCGGGTGTACGGCGATCATCTTTTCGCCTTCACCGCCCTTGCCGCGCCCGCCCGCCTTGACCAGACCATACTTGATCTCGCCCAAATAGGGGGTCGGCACACCGGCCACCAAGGCCCAGTAGATCTTGCGCGTTTCACGGTGGCGCATGGCCGTGGTCAGCGCCTTTGCCGCCAGCCGCGTTCGGGCCAGCAGCAGCACGCCCGATGTGTCCTTGTCCAGACGGTGCACAAGGCGCGGCTTTTCCTCGAACCCGAACATCAGCGCCTCGGCCATGCCATCCACATGGCGTGTCTGGCCCGATCCACCTTGGGTCGGCAGGCCTGCAGGTTTATTGATCGCGATCACATGGTCGTCTCGGTAGATAACGCAGGACTGGATCAGCTTGGTATCGGCCTCGGACACGCCTGTGCGCACCACGGCGGGCGCGCGGCTGTCGGGGATCGGCGGCACGCGTACCTGCATCCCTTCCTCGACCCGCGAGTTGGATTTCACGCGCCCCCCATCCACACGGCATTCGCCCTTGCGGCACATCTTTTCGATCATGCCCTGGCTCAGCTGCGGAAAGCGGCGTTTCAAGAAACGATCAAGGCGCTGGTCGCCCTCATCCTCGGTCACGGTAATGGTCTGGACGCCGCTCATGCGAATACTCCTCGGGCCAGTATCAGGCCCAATGCCAATGCGCCCACCGACAAACCGACGGACAACAGGATATATAGCCCCGCCTGTGTCACCTGCCCGCGTTCGATCAGGGTCATGGTTTCAAGGCTAAAAGCTGAAAATGTGGTGAACCCGCCCAACAGTCCCGTCATCACGAAAGGCGACAGATGGGTCAGACCGCGCTGCGCGGCGACCACAACAAACACCCCCATCAGGAACGACCCGATGACGTTGACGGTCAGGATGGCCAGCGGAAAGTCGGACGGCCCAAGCGCGCGCAGCACAGCCACGCCCGTCAGCCAACGCAAGGATGCGCCAATTGCCCCGCCGAGGGCCACAAGAGAAAGGGTTGAGATCATGGGCGGTCTGTCACGCGAATAGGGCCAAGAGTCAACTCTGCGCTCACCCGAAGCCCCCTATGATGCCGCTGAACGCCACGGCGCGCGGCCCTAGCTGTTCCGCTTGGCCCGCAGCCGCGCAAAATAATCAAGTCGCTTTTTCAGATCGCGTTCAAACCCGCGCTCAACCGGCTGGTAGAGGTCCGGCCGCTCCATCCCGTCGGGAAAGTAGTTCTGACCGGAAAACCCGTCTTCAGCGTCGTGGTCATAGGCATAGTCGGTACCATAGCCTTGCTCTTTCATCAGGGACGTTGGCGCGTTCAGGATATGTTTGGGCGGCGGGTGCGATCCGGTCATCTTGGCCGCGCGGCGTGCGCCTTTGTAGGCGACATAGGTCGCGTTGGATTTCGGCGCCAGCGCAAGGTAAACGACCGCCTGCGCAAGGGCCAACTCCCCCTCTGGGCTGCCAAGACGCTCATAGGTTTCCCAGCTTTGCAGGCAAACCGATTGCGCCTGCGGGTCGGCAAGGCCGATATCCTCAACCGCCATGCGCGTCAGACGACGGCCCAGAAATCGCGGGTCTTCCCCGCCTTCCAGCATGCGCGCGAACCAGTAAAGCGCCGCGTCAGGGTCCGATCCCCGCACCGATTTATGCAGCGCAGAGATCAGGTTGTAATGCCCGTCGCCAGACTTGTCGTATTGCGCCGCACGCCGCATCAGCCGCGCCGACAATGTGTCACGGTCCAGAGCACCATCGACCTTCCATGCCGCAACCTGCTCGATCAGGTTCAGCAAGGCGCGCCCGTCGCCGTCGGCCATGTCCAGCAGGGACGCCCGTGCATCCGCTTCCAATGGCAGCGTGATGCCCAGTTCCTGTTCGGCCCGCTGCGCCATCAACTCAAGGTCGCCCGTGTCCAGCCGCTCAAGCACCAGCACTTGCGCGCGGCTCAGCACAGCGGCGTTCAGCTCGAAACTCGGGTTCTCGGTCGTCGCCCCGACCAGCAGGATTGTCCCGTCCTCCATATGCGGCAGGAACCCGTCCTGCTGCGCCTTGTTGAACCTGTGGATCTCGTCCACGAACAACAGCGTACCCTGACCGTTCTGGCGACGGATGCGCGCGGCCTCGAACACTTTTTTAAGGTCCGGTACGCCGGTGAAGATGGCGCTGATCTGCACGAAATGCAGGTCAGTCTCATGGGCCAGCAGGCGCGCAATCGTCGTTTTGCCAACACCGGGTGGCCCCCAGAAGACAAGTGAACTTAACGCCCCCGACCCCAGCATGACGGACAAGGGCGCGTCGGGGCCAAGCACCTGACGCTGCCCGATCACCTCGCCCAGCGTCTTGGGGCGCAAACGGTCGGCAAGTGGACGGCGACCCGCATCCGGCGGCGGGTCAGAGGCAAAAAGATCCGCCATCTAGAACCGCAAGACTACACGACCGCCGCGCCGCAAAGCGCGCACCGTGGTTCCACGCCGCGCTTTCTCCAACGCATCCGCCGCATCCTGCGGCGCAAGGATCTCGCGCCGGTCGATCACTTGCAGGATATCCCCGACGCGCAAACCGACACGCGCGCCCAAAGCGCCCAGATCGGTCACGATCACGCCGTCCGCCCCCAGCGGCAGACCCATCTCGGCAATCACTGCTGGATTGATCCGCGCAACGCTCAACCCCGGCAGAGCGGCGTCATCGCCAAGAGTGATCGCGTCGCGCGACGGATCTTCGGGCGGCGGCATCATCACCACGGTCAGATCGGCTGTTTCACCGTCCCGCAGGCGGGTGACAACGGCGCTACCCTCGCCCGCAGCAAGGCCCATGCGGAACAACATCTCACCAGGGCTGTGTACCTCTTCGCCGTCCACGGCCAGAACCACATCGCCGACCTCGAACCCAGCTTCGCCGAGGGGGCTCGCAGGGTGCAGCCCCGCGATGATGATCCCGCCCGGACGGTCAAGGTTCAGCATCTGCGCCAGATCGGCATCCACCACCTGCCCCGTTGCACCGGCCCATGGCCGCACAAACCGGTCATTGCCCGCCTCGGCCTGCTGCACGACTGCCTCGATCAAGTCCGACGGAATAGCAAAACCGATACCATTGGACCCGCCAGAACGGCTGAGGATACGCGTATTCACTCCGATCAAGCGGCCCGACATATCAATCAACGCCCCGCCCGAGTTACCCGGATTGATTGGCGCATCGGTCTGCACGAAATAGCCCTGACCGCCACCATTCGCCCCGCCCGACCGTGCAAGGCCCGACACGATCCCCGACGACACCGTTTGACCGACACCAAAGGGGTTGCCGATGGCCAGCACCAACTCACCCACTTCGACTGTGTCACTGTCCCGCAATGGCAGGAACGGCAAATCCTCTGCTCCTTCCAGTTGCAAGATCGCCAGATCGCTTTCGGCATCGGCCAGCAAAACCTTGGCGCTGAACTCGCGCCGGTCATTCAGAACCACACGGATATCCGTCGCCTGCCCGACCACATGGTAATTCGACACCACGATGCCATCCGCAGACAGGATCACCCCCGACCCCAGCGAGTTTTGCACCCGCGGCTCAGGCGGCGCGAAACCTTCAAAGAAACGCTCGAAAAACGGATCGTCCATAAAAGACGTGCGCTGGCGCGTTTGGGTCACGAATTTCACATAGATGTTTACAACCGCCGGCGCCGTTTCACGCACAAGCGGCGCAAAGCTCAACGCTATCTCAGCGCGACTTTCAGGCAGTTTTTCCTGCGCCACAGCAGCAACGGGAAGAACACAGATCAGGAAGGCGAGGATGTATTTCATTGTTCCAAAAATATGCAAATGCGCAACGAGGATTACAAGAGATGTCGGCCTATAACAGACCCACAAAAGAAAACCCCCCGCACAATGGCGAGGGGTTCAAATCACTTAGCATCAAAAGCGATGCTTATTCGTCTGCAGCTTCCTCGGCGGCAACGCGTGCTTTGTCGGCAGCGCCTTTCGCATCGCGGTCGCGGTCAACGAATTCGATGATCGCCATTGGCGCCATGTCGCCATAGCGGAAGCCCGCTTTCAGAACGCGGACGTAACCACCCTGACGCTCAGCATAACGGGGGCCGAGGATGTCAAAGAGTTTGGCAACGTACTGTTCTTCTTTCAGCTTCGCACCGGCCTGACGGCGGGCGTGCAGATCGCCACGTTTGGCCAGCGTGATCAGTTTTTCAACGATCGGCTTGAGTTCTTTGGCCTTGGGCAGAGTTGTTTTGATTTGCTCATGTTCGATGAGCGAGCCTGCCATGTTGCTGAACAGCGCTTTGCGGTGCTCATGTGTACGGTTCAGGCGGCGGTAACCACGTGCGTGACGCATGTTTTAGTCTCCTAGATGTGCCCTCTACGGGCGGTTTTGCTTTGTCTGGCCTTCGATGCGTGTCTCAGGCTCTCCTTGGGGCGCTTGGGCCCAGTCGTGTGCAAGGCGGGGTCTCCCCCGCCTCACGGGTCGGCTTAGAAGTTGTCTTCGAACTTCTTAGCCAGATCTTCGATGTTGTCCGGTGGCCAGTCCTCGACGTCCATGCCAAGGTGCAGACCCATGCCCGACAGCACTTCCTTGATCTCGTTCAAAGACTTGCGGCCGAAGTTCGGCGTGCGCAGCATTTCGGCTTCGGTCTTCTGGATCAGGTCGCCGATGTAAACGATGTTGTCGTTCTTCAGGCAGTTTGCCGAACGTACGGACAGTTCCAGCTCGTCCACTTTCTTGAGAAGCAGCGGGTTGAATTCCAGACCGTCGTCGTCGTCCTGACGGTTTGCGGACTCAGGCTCGTCGAAGTTAACGAAGATGCCCAGCTGGTCCTGAAGGATACGTGCAGCAAAAGCCACCGCATCGTCAGGTGTGATGGAGCCGTCGGTTTCGACCTTCATGGTCAGCTTGTCATAGTCCAGAACCTGACCTTCGCGGGTCGGCTGGACGTCATAGCTGACTTTTTTGACGGGCGAATAGATCGCGTCGATCGGGATCAGGCCGATAGGCGCGTCTTCGGGCTTGTTCTTGTCCGCGGACACATAGCCTTTGCCGGTGTTGACGGTCAGTTCCATGAACACGTCAGCGCCATCGTCGAGGTGACAAATGACCAGATCGCGGTTCAGGATTTCGATGCCC
This sequence comes from Tateyamaria sp. 7Alg 36, assembly GCF_059882455.1. Lineage (NCBI taxonomy): Bacteria > Pseudomonadati > Pseudomonadota > Alphaproteobacteria > Rhodobacterales > Roseobacteraceae > Tateyamaria > Tateyamaria sp. 7Alg 36. The sequence goes on from NZ_CM187613.1 coordinate 1,573,356, forward strand.
GCGCTTTCGGAGATGTCTCCGGCGGTGACAACACCTGGACCTTTTGCGGAGATCGACAGGCGCTTGGGGCCTTCGACTTCCATGCGCAACGCGACCTGCTTGAGGTTCAGGATAACGTCTGTCACATCTTCACGCACGCCCGCGATGGACGAGAACTCGTGCAGTACGTTGTCGATCTGTACGGATGTGATCGCGGCGCCTTGCAAGGACGACATCAGAACGCGGCGCAGCGCGTTCCCAAGTGTCAGACCGAAACCGCGCTCCAGCGGTTCTGCAATGACTGTGGCGCGACGCGCTGGCTCGTTGCCAGGCTTCACTTCCAGTTGCTGTGGCTTGATCAGCTCAGCCCAATTCTTGTGGATCATGCGTCCCTCCATTCTTGCCTGTTCTCCATGTCCTTAAAAAACAGGCGCCCGAGGTTTCAAAAAAGCGTATCGGGGCCGCACGAAAACACGCGACCCCGGTGGTAATGATATGTCGCTTAGACGCGGCGGCGCTTTGGCGGACGGCAGCCGTTGTGGGCCATTGGCGTCACGTCACGGATCGACGTGATGTTGAACCCAGCAGCAGCCAGTGCGCGCAGTGCCGATTCACGACCCGAACCTGGGCCCTGAACTTCGACTTCCAGCGTTTTCACGCCATGTTCCTGAGCCTTCTTGCCCGCATCTTCCGCAGCCATCTGTGCCGCGTAGGGTGTGGATTTCCGCGAGCCTTTGAAGCCCATGGTACCAGCCGACGACCATGCAATGGCGTTGCCTTGCACGTCCGAAATCAGGATCTTGGTGTTGTTGAACGAAGAATTCACGTGGGCAACGCCCGCTGCGATATTCTTGGAGACCTTGCGCTTAACGCGCCGTGTATCACGTGCCATCTGTGCAGCCCTCCCTTATTTCTTCTTACCGGCAATGGCCTTTGCGGGGCCTTTGCGAGTGCGAGCGTTGGTGTGGGTACGCTGACCGCGAACGGGCAGGTTACGACGGTGACGCAGGCCGCGGTAGCAACCAAGGTCCATCAGACGTTTGATGTTCATCTGCGTCTCACGGCGAAGGTCACCTTCAACGGTGTAGTTTTCGTCGATGTGCTCGCGGATTTTCAGAACTTCGGCGTCCGACAGTTCGTTGATGCGGCGGGTTGGCTCGATGCCAACTGCTTCGCAGATTTCGCGGGCGGAGGCGTTGCCGATCCCTGTGATGTAAGTCAGGGCAATCGGAACCCGTTTGGCTGTGGGGATGTTTACCCCTGCAATACGTGCCACTTGGCGTATTCCTTTTCGTTGCGAGCCCGTAGTGCCGGGCCCTTTTTTCACAACATAAGGCCCAAGGATTTTGCCCCCGGGCCTGCAGCTGATCAGGTGATCCGACGGGACGCGTTCCCGTCGTTGATTCTCGTTAGAGATGGCGTGGAATAGGCCCTGTCGTGCGGGCCGTCAACCCCTGCCGTCAGGCGTCGAGGACTGCGGCGATATCCGCCTTGACCTTATCCATTTCGCCCAGACCGTTGACCTTGTTCAACTGACCCTTGGCATAATAGTAGCCGATCAGCGGAGAGGTCTTTTTGTAGTATTCCATCAGACGGGTCTTGAGGCTTTCCTCGTTATCGTCCGCGCGGCGCTTGAACTGGTCAACCGCGCCGCAATTGGTGCAGGTGTTGTCCGCAGGAATAGGCTTGGTGTTGTCGTTATAAACCTCGCCACAAGCGCCACAGGTGGCGCGGGCGGTGATGCGGGCGACAAGTGCCTCGTCATCGACTTCCATCTCGATCACGGCATCCAGCGTCTGGTTCTTTTCAGCCAGCAACTCGTTCAGCGCGTCGGCCTGTGCCAGCGTGCGTGGGAAGCCGTCAAAGATGAACCCGTTGGCTTTGACCGTTTCGATCTGCTCGCGGATCAGGCCGATCACGATCTCGTCGGTGACCAGTGCGCCGCGTGCCATCACGTCGGCGACGATCTTGCCCATTTCGGAGCCCGAGTCCTTGGCTGCGCGCAACATGTCCCCAGTGGACAGTTGCACCATGCCGCGTTCGTCAGTCAGGAAACGCGCTTGGGTGCCTTTGCCCGCACCTGGCGGGCCGAGTAGAATGATGTTCATCTTGTCCCCCTCCCCGTTGGCCTTAGCGGCGCACGGGGCTCCGTTTGCGGCGCCCTTTTGAGCCTTTTCCGCGCAGTTGTGATTTCTCGATCAATCCTTCGTACTGGTGCGCCAGCAAATGGCTTTGCACCTGTTGGATCGTATCCATGGTGACCGACACGACGATCAGAACCGATGTGCCACCGAAGTAGAACGGGATGGCAAACTGACCGCGCAGGATTTCCGGCAGCAGACAGACCGCCGCAAGGTAGGCCGAGCCAAGCACCAGAATGCGGTTCACCACATATTCCAGATATTCGGATGTCTTCTTGCCGGGGCGAATGCCGGGCACAAAACCGTTCTGGTTCTTGAGGTTGTCCGCCACGTCATCAGGTTTAAAGCTGACGTTGAACGTGTAGAAATAGGCAAAGAAGACGATCATCGCCACGAAGAACAGCAGGTACAGCGGCTGTCCGGGGCCGAAGTTGGCCAGCAGCCACGACATGATCGGGTTGGTGGAGTTGCCCGAGAACGTCGAAATCGTGATCGGCAGCAACAACAGCGACGAGGCAAAGATCGCAGGGATAACGCCCGCTGGGTTAACCTTGATCGGCAGGTTGCTGGAACCACCGTCATAGACCTTCATGCCCACCTGACGGCGGGGGTACTGGATGTGGATCTTGCGCAGGGCGCGTTCCATGAACACGACGAACATGATGGTCCCGATGACCATGACCAGCACGCCGATAATCACCGCAGGGCTGATCGCACCGGAGCGGCCCGATGCAAAGAACTGGGCAATAGCCGCAGGCACTTCGGCAATAATGCCGACAAAGATGATGAGCGAGATACCGTTGCCGATGCCGCGTGCGGTGATTTGCTCACCCAACCACATCAGGAACATGGTGCCACCGACCAGCGTGATCAGGCAGGCCATGCGGAAATAAAGACCCGGATCAGTGACCAGATCGCCGGATTCAAGGCTCACCGCGAGGCCATAGGCCTGCAATGTGGCCAAGGCGACGGTGCCGTAGCGGGTGTATTGGTTGATCTTCTTGCGGCCCTGCTCGCCCTCTTTCTTGAGTTGTTCAAGCTGGGGCACCATCGACGTCAGAAGCTGCACGATGATCGAGGCCGAAATATAAGGCATGATCCCGAGGGCAAAGATGCCCATCCGGCCCAAGGCCCCGCCCGTGAACATCGACACCATGCCGCCGATGCCCTGTCCGGCGCTTTCCATGAATTCACGCAGCGCCGCGCCATCAATCCCCGGAACGGGAATGAATGTGCCAAGGCGGTAAACGATCAGCAGGCCAAGTGTGAACAGGATGCGGTTGCGCAGGTCGGTGGCCTTGCCCAGAGCGCTCCAGCTCGTGTTGGCGGCCATATTCTCGACGGCAGATACCATGCGGGCGGTGTCCTTTGATCAAAACACCGCCGGCGACGGACCCGAATGGTCCATGTATGCGCAGGCGGCGTTGGAAAACTTCAAAGACTATGTAAGCCGCGCGCACGCGGCTCACAAGGAGTCAATCCGGCTTACTCGGCCGCGGCTGCTGCGACGGCCAGTTTACCACCGGCTTTTTCGACAGCTTCAACGGCGGATTTGGACGCGCCGGTGACTTGCAGGTCAAGTTTGCTTGTCACGTCACCTTTGGCCAGAACGCGGATACCGTCCAGCTTGCGACGTACTGCGCCGGAAGCGATCAGCGTGTCTTCGGTGATGGTCGAACCGGCGTCGATCTTGCCAGCGTCAACGAATTTCTGGATCAAGCCAAGGTTGATCACAGCATATGCCTTGCGGTTCGGCTTGGTGAAGCCGCGCTTGGGCAGACGCTGGTAGATTGGCATCTGGCCGCCTTCGTAGCCATTGATGGCCACACCCGAACGGGATTTCTGACCTTTGATACCACGGCCACCCATTTTACCGGTGCCGGAGCCTGGACCACGGCCAACGCGTTTCTTGGGTTTGGTTGCGCCAGGATTGTCGCGCAGTTCATTCAGTTTCATATCGCTTCTCCTTAGCCGGAAGCGCCCCCGAAGCGGATTGGGCGAACACGGCGTTTCTTGGTTTTGATTCTACGCGGCACGGAATGCCACTGGGCGCGTATAGACCTGTGGGGATGGGGGATCAAGGGGCTGGTATGGAAGCGCGAGCGCGTGCTGCCCCTACAAAGTAGCAAAGCACCCGTGGAGCGGCTCTACGGTGAGCTAAGGGCGCGCCTAACACACGAAAAAGCGCCCCGCGATCACTCACGGGGCGCTTTCGGCAATTTGGTACATCAGGCACGCGGCCCGAGTGGCCTTAGCCTTTTTCTTCGACGATCTCGACCATGTGAGGGATCGAGTTGATCATGCCGCGGACGGAAGGTGTGTCTTCCAGTTCACGGGTTTTGTGCATTTTGTTCAGGCCCAGACCGATCAGTGTCGCGCGCTGTTTTGCGGGGCGACGGATAGGGGAACCGATTTGTTTTACAACGATTGTTTTTGCCATTGGTCTCAGGCCTCCTCGGTTGCCGCTTCGGCGGCGGGCGCTTCGTCACGCTTGGGCAGGATGTCGGCGACTTTCTTGCCGCGACGTTGGGCCACACCACGGGGCGACTGCTCTTTGCGGAGGCCGTCCATGGTTGCGCGGATCATGTTGTACGGGTTCTGCGAGCCGATCGATTTGGACACAACGTCCTTCACGCCCAGCATTTCGAACACGGCACGCATTGGACCACCGGCGATGATACCAGTACCTTCTGGTGCTGTCCGCATCACAACTTTACCGGCGCCGTGGCGACCTTCCATGTCGTGGTGCAGTGTGCGGCCTTCGCGCAGTTGCACGCGGATCATTTGACGCTTGGCTTGCTCGGTGGCTTTGCGGATGGCCTCGGGGACCTCTTTCGCTTTACCTTTACCAAAGCCAACGCGGCCTTTTTGGTCGCCGACAACGACGAGGGCGGCGAAGCCAAAGCGCTTACCACCTTTTACAGTTTTGGAGACGCGGTTGATCGCAACCAAGCGGTCTGCGAATTCGGGCGTTTCATCACGGTCGCGGCGGTTGCCACGGCGATTGTTGTCACGTTCTGCCATGTTTGGCATCCTTCAATTCAGGTGGCTTGCGCCAGTTTGGTTCAATCCTAGTGGGCCGGACGCCCCCGGATCATCGAAGCGGCAAAAACCGCTTTCGCATTTCGTGTTGCAGGGCACACCAAGGTGCGCCGTGCAGGCAAAGGTAAGGCGGGGGATCCCCCGCCCTGCCCTTAGATTTTCAGACCACCTTCACGCGCGGCGTCAGCTACTGCCTTGACCTTGCCGTGGAAGAGGAAGCCGCCGCGGTCGAAATAGGCTTCGGTCACACCGGCCTTTTTCGCGCGTTCCGCAATCGCGGCACCGACTTTTGTCGCTGCTTCGATGTTGTTCTTGCCCACTACGCCCAGATCCTTTTCGAGGGTCGAGGCGGCGGCCAGTGTCACACCGTTCACGTCGTCGATCAGTTGCACGCTGATGTTCTTGGAAGAACGGTGCACGCTGAGGCGTGGACGTCCCGCGTTTACGCGGCGCAGTTTGTTCCGGACGCGCAGGCGGCGCTTGAGGAACAGTTGTCTCTTGCTGTTTGCCATCTGTCTGGTCCTTACTTCTTCTTGCCTTCCTTACGGAAGATAAATTCGCCTTTATAGCGGATGCCTTTGCCTTTGTAGGGCTCGGGCTTGCGCCACTCACGGATGTTTGCAGCCACTTGGCCGACCAGTTGTTCGTCGATACCCTCGACGACAATCTCGGTCTGCTTGGGGGCTGTGACTGTCACACCGGCTGGCGGCGTGTAGTCGACATCGTGCGACAGACCAAGGTTCAGTTTCAGCGTGTTACCCTGCATGGTGGCACGATAACCAACACCCTGGATTTCCAGCTCTTTCTTGAACCCGTCTGTCACGCCGGTCACCAGATTTGCGACCATTGTGCGGCTCATGCCCCACTGCTGGCGCGCGCGCTTGGATTTACCGCGAGGCGTGATGGTTACGACATTGTCTTCGACCGCGAGGGTCACATCGTCAGTCGCTTTGAACGAACGTGTGCCTTTGGGGCCTTTGATCTCGATCTGCTGTCCAGAGACGGATGCAGTCACACCCGAAGGCAGATCGACCGGTTTTTTACCAATACGAGACATCTGCTTCTCCTTAGAAGATCGTGCAGAGCACTTCGCCGCCAACATTGGCTGCGCGTGCGCTTGCATCCGACATCACACCTTTAGAGGTGGAGACAATCGACACACCCAGACCCTGACGGACCTGTGGAATGTCATTGACGCCCATGTAAACGCGACGACCGGGTTTGGAGACCCGCTTCAGTTCGCGAATGACAGGTTCGCCTTCGTAGTACTTCAGGCTGATTTCGATCGCCGGGTGGCCATCTTCACCTTTGATTTCTTCGAAACCACGGATGTAACCTTCGTCCGCCAGCACTTCGAGAACACGGACACGCAGTTTCGACGCAGGTGTCAAAACAACGGATTTGCCGCGCATCTGGCTGTTACGGATACGGGTGAGCATATCTGCGATAGGATCGGTCATACTATTCTCTCCCTTACCAGCTTGACTTGACCATGCCGGGGATCTGGCCAGAAGAGCCCAGTTCCCGCAGCGCGATCCGGCTGATCTTCAGCTTGCGATAATACGCATGCGGACGACCGGTCAGTTGGCAACGATTGTGAAGACGCACGGCGCTGCTGTTGCGTGGCAGTTTTGCCAGCTTCAGCGATGCACGGAAGCGGTCTTCCATCGGTTTGGTTTCGTCGCTGATGATTGCTTTGAGCTCGGCACGCTTTGCGGCGTACTTTTTCACCAGCTTTTCGCGCTTCACTTCGCGCGCGATCATGGATTTTTTAGCCATATCTAGTCTCTCCTGCGCTTACGAGTTGAAGGGCATGTTGAAATGCTTCAGCAAGGCTTTTGCTTCGGCATCTGTTTGGGCTGTGGTCGCGATCACGATGTCCATACCCCAGGTTTCGTCGACTTTATCAAAGTCGATTTCTGGGAAGACGATGTGCTCTTTCAGGCCCATGGCATAGTTGCCACGACCGTCAAAGGATTTGCCGGACACGCCGCGGAAGTCACGGATGCGGGGCATCGCGATGGTGATCAGACGGTCAAGGAATTCGTACATCCGGTCGCCGCGCAGCGTCACCTTGGCACCCAATGGCATGTCTTCGCGAACGCGGAAACCGGCGATGGATTTCTTGGCAACCGTTGTCATCGCCTTCTGACCTGCGATCAATGTCAGGTCTTCTTGCGCCGACTTGGCTTTCTTGCTGTCACGAACGGCCTCGGCACCGCAGCCAATGTTCAGGACGATTTTGTCCAGACGCGGGATCTGCATGTCGTTCTTGTAGCCGAACTCTTCTTTCATCGCGGCCTTGATGGTGTCGCGGAAAGTCGTCTTCAGGCGGGGTGTGTAGTTTGCAGTGTCGAGCATCAGATCACGTCCCCTGTTGTCTTGGCAAAGCGCACTTTCTTGTCGCCGTCCATTTTGAAACCAACGCGGGTTGGTTTGCCGTTGGCGTCAAGCAGGGCCATGTTGGACAGGTCCACAGGCATCGCCTTGGGGATTCGACCGCCTTGGCTTTCCTGAGTTTGGCGCGTGGCGCGGATGGCGATGTTGATGCCATCGACAACTGCTTTGTTGGACTTGGGGTCAATCGAGGAAATCGTGCCCTCTTTGCCCTTGTCCTTGCCGGCCAGCATGACGACCTTATCGCCTTTTTTCAGTTTCGCAGCCATCAGAGCACCTCCGGAGCGAGCGAGATAATCTTCATGAAGTTCTTGGCGCGCAGTTCGCGAACAACGGGGCCAAAGATACGTGTACCTACGGGCTCGTTCGAGTTGTTCAGGATGACAGCGGCGTTGCGGTCGAAGCGGATGGCTGTGCCATCGTCACGACGAACTTCCTTGGCGGTACGCACGACGACGGCTTTGCGCACGTCACCTTTTTTAACGCGACCGCGTGGGATGGCTTCCTTGACCGAGACGACAATGATGTCGCCGACGGATGCGTACTTACGCTTGGAACCACCCAGAACCTTGATGCACTGAACACGGCGCGCGCCGCTGTTGTCAGCAACATCCAGGTTTGTTTGCATCTGGATCATTTGGTTTCTCCCGACCTTTGGGGGGCGATGCGTGCCTGATCCCCAGGGTTTCGATTAATGTGGGCGATGTGGGGGCTTACGCCTCCAGCACCTCCCAGCGTTTTGTCTTCGACTTTGGCGCACATTCGATGATGCGAACGGAGTCACCAACCTTGAAGGCATTTTTTTCATCGTGCGCCCGGTACTTCTTGGACTTACGAATGGTCTTTTTCAGAACCGGGTGCGTGAAACGGCGTTCCACGGAAACGGTGACTGTTTGGGCATTGGCATCGGATGTCACGGTGCCGGTCAAAATACGCTTAGGCATCTATGCTGTCCTTATTCCGCTGCCGCTTGGGCTTTTTCATTCAGGATCGTCTTGACACGTGCAGCATCACGACGGACCGAGCGCAGACGCGCAGGGTTCTCGATCGAGCCTGTGGCCTGCTGGAAACGCAGGTTGAAAGCTTCTTTTTTCAGATTGGCCAGTTCCTCACGAAGCTGGTCAGGGGACTTGTCCCGCAGTTCTTGGGCGTTCATGCGCCTTTTCCTTTCAACATCACGAGAGGGCCCTGAGTGCACACGCACTGGGTCACCCTGATTCCCGTGGAGTGGGTGGTGAAGTGCGCCGTATAGGGGGCTTCGTCGCAGCACGCAACCCCTGTGATTGCACTATGGCACAGCGAGAGATTGCGGCGTGTCCGCGTTCGGCAAAACGTGCGCCGCGTCGGGTAGCCTCATAGGTGTAAAGCGCACGCAGATCGGTCGCAACTGCCCTACCCCGTCACACTGTTATTTAGTCCATGCCACAGCGCACGGAAACCGCTGGACGGAGGCGACGGGCAGGACGTACTACGGCAGGTATAGATGCACTGATTTTCCAAAGGACATGTGGCCATGACCGCAGCGCCAAAACGGCAGGTTCTGATCAAGTTCGCGCTGCTTTGCGCGGTATTGATCGGCTATTTCGCCTACCTTAACTATCAGTACGATTTTGCCACCAGCGGCGTCGTCGCCCTTCTGACATGGAGCTTTTTTGTGCTGTGCACGCCCGTGGCCGATGCGGGGTTTCTGCTGGATTTTCCGCTGCGCCTGTTGTTCGGCGTCCGCATGGTGGTGTCGGAAATCGCGGTATGGGGTGTGGCGATTGCGATCAACGTGGTCACTTATATCGCGTGGGTCGAGGCCTATGATACCACCACATTGACCCGCGCCTTTCTGACGATCCTGACCACCCCTTGGCCCTACTGGCTGGTCATCGTGCTGTCTGGCGTCGGCACCTTCCTGTCGATCCGCTTTGCCGACGAGCTGATGGACGTGATCCACCACCGAGACCGCGCCTATTTCCACTCGCACCATTTCAAACATGATCTGGTGTTGCTGGTCTTTTTCCTCGCGGCTCTGGTCGGCTATTACGAGTTAATCGCCTCAATCGATCTGCAACTGGAATAAGCCGCCCCGCCCTATCGCTTTTTCCCAAAGGCTCGACTAAATCAGACCTATGCCCAAGATATCCTCGCTTTTTGCCACCCGCCTGTACCAAGCGCCCCTGTCCGAACATGCGCCGTCCCTTGATGCGTCAGAGTTGGCGCAAAACTGCTATGCCATCGCCGAAGACGACGAGGCGGGCCATGATTGGTGCGAGGAGCACGGCTATCCCGGCTATACGTCCTATGCATCGCTGAATGACCTGCCATGGCGGTTCCCGATCTTTGCCGATCTGGTGAAGGCGCTGGATGCCCATGTGGCCGCTTATGCGCGCGAACTGGCCTTTGATCTGGGGGACAAGGAACTGGTGCTTGATTCCATCTGGATCAACATCCTGCCCGAAGGTGGCATTCACACCGGCCATATCCATCCGCATTCGGTGATCTCCGGCACGACCTATGTGGCCATGCCCGAAGGCACCTCGGCGCTGAAACTGGAAGATCCAAGGCTCGCCATGATGATGGCCGCGCCTGCACGGCACGAGGACGCCCCCGAAGAACTGCGCACCTTCCACTATGTCAAACCGCAGGTGGGCGACGTGCTGTTGTGGGAAAGCTGGCTGCGCCACGAGGTGCCGATGAACATGGCCGAAGACGAACGCGTCTCGGTCTCGTTCAACTACCGCTGGGAATAGGCGTGGGCGATCTGTCTAACGCCCCGCTTGACGCGCTGGTCGTGGATCAAGGCACGCGGCCAAGCGCGCCTGCGCTGGACAATGTCACGGCCGAACAACGCGCCAAAGGCCGGCGCCTTGCGGCGATCCACCGGCACTACCTGCGCGACATGGCGCAGATCAGCAAAGTCATGGACCGGATCGAGGCGGGCGACACCCCGCCCGCCGAACTGGCCCGCATCGTGCTGGCGACGGACATGGCGCAGAACTATGCCGCCTTTGGCAACCTGTGTGGACAGGGCTGCCAGATGTTGCAGATGCACCATGACATCGAAGAACAGCACCTGTTCCCGCAGATCGAAGAACGCGCGCACCCGTTTGCGGCGCTGGTCGCGCGCCTGCGCGAGGAACATAAGGTTGTGCATGAACTGCTAGACCGTCTGGCCGCCTGCGCACATCGACTAACTACTGCCCCGGACCCTGCCGGTTTCGACGATGCCCGCACAACCTTTGCAGCCTTGCACCGCGCCATCCAAAGCCACTTCGGCTATGAAGAGCGCGAGTTGGAAGCGGCCATCGGGGTCTATATCGATCAGATCTGACGGCGTTTGCGCGGCGGCCCTACTTCTTGGCGGCGCGCGCGGCTTTATTGACCTCTTCCGCGGCCTTCTTGGCAGCTTTCTCTTCCTTGGTCAGCGTATTGCCCCACTGGTTGTTGGACAGGCCCAGACCGTCCGGCATGGGCTTGGTCTTGCCCTTTTTTACCTCACCGCCCTTGTCGAGGAATTCCTTGATCAAGTCTTCGTCGGTGGTGGGCTTGGGGACGTGTTTCATGACTGGCCTCGCTTGGGGTTCTAGACCAGCCTAGCAAGGTCTGGCCGAATAGCCATGGCAAAGCCGTCCTTCCCCAGCATGACAAATGGATGCGGCCACGACGGGCCGAGAGGCAGCCTGTCGACGGCGCAGCAACCTGCGGCCTTGGGTCAGCGCCTCAGCATCGGGCACACAGATCACCTGTTCTGCCGGAAACCGCGATCGGACAAAGAAAAACCCCCGATGCTTGCGCACCGGAGGCTTTCATTCTTGGCGTAATGCGGGGTCGCCCCCGCCTTACATTACCAGTCTTCGCGAACCACGACGCGTGTCTTGATTGGCAGCTTCATAGCCGCCAGACGCAGCGCTTCACGCGCGATGTCGTCGTTGACGCCGTCGATTTCGAACATCACACGGCCTGGTTTGACTTTGGCCGCCCAACGGTCGACCGAGCCTTTACCTTTACCCATACGAACTTCGATCGGCTTGGCCGAGATCGGCACATCCGGGAAGATACGGATCCAGACGCGGCCCTGACGTTTCATGTGACGCGTCATGGCACGACGTGCGGCTTCGATCTGGCGGGCAGTGATCCGCTCAGGCTCGATTGCCTTCAGGCCGTATGTTCCGAAGTTCAGGTCGGATCCGCCCTTCGCAAGGCCTTTGATGGACCCTTTGAACTGTTTGCGGAATTTCGTACGCTTTGGTTGAAGCATCGTAACGCCCCCCTATCAGCGACGACCGCCGGCACCGCGAGGTGCTGGGCCGTCTTGGAGTTCTTGTGCCTTACGGTCACGCGCCTGCGGGTCGTGCTCCATGATTTCACCTTTGAAGATCCAAGTCTTGATCCCGATGATACCATAGGCAGTTGTCGCTTCGACGTGTGCGTAATCGATGTCGGCGCGCAGCGTGTGCAAAGGCACGCGGCCTTCACGATACCATTCGGTCCGCGCGATCTCGGCACCGCCAAGGCGGCCCGCGACGTTCACACGGATACCAAGGGCACCCATACGCATGGCGTTTTGCACGGCACGTTTCATGGCACGGCGGAAGGAAACCCGACGCTCCAGCTGTTGTGCGATGGATTCACCAACAAGTGCTGCGTCCAGTTCCGGCTTGCGAACTTCAACGATGTTGAGGTGCAGTTCGGAGTCTGTCAGGTTCGCCAGCTTCTTGCGCAGACCTTCGATGTCCGCACCTTTCTTGCCGATGATGACGCCGGGACGTGCTGTGTGGATCGTGACGCGGCACTTTTTGTGCGGACGTTCGATGATCACACGGGCAACACCCGCCTGAGCGCATTCTTTCTTGATGAACTTACGGATTTCGAGGTCTTCAAGCAGAAGGTTCCCGTAATCCTTCGTGTCGGCATACCAGCGGCTGTCCCACGTGCGGTTCACCTGCAGGCGCATGCCAATCGGATTGACTTTGTTTCCCATCAGGCTTGCTCCCCTGCAGCTTCTTCAACTTGACGCACTTTGATCGTGATCTCCGCGAAGGGCTTCATGATCTTGCCGAAACGGCCACGCGCCCGAGGACGCCCGCGTTTCATGGTCAGGTTCTTACCAACCCATGCTTCGGCGACGATCAGTTCGTCAACGTCGAGGTTGTGGTTGTTTTCCGCGTTGGCGATCGCAGATTGCAGGCACTTCTTGACGTCCTGCGCGATGCGCTTCTTGCTGAAGGTGAGGTCCGTCAGGGCCTTGTCCACCTTCTTGCCACGGATCAGCTGTGCCACGAGGTTCAGCTTCTGTGGGGATGTGCGAAGCATGCGTGTTTTCGCCATTGCTTCATTGTCCGCCACGCGGCGTGGATTCTTATCCTTGCTCATTTGCGTTTCGCCTTCTTGTCTGCCGCGTGACCGTAATAGGTGCGCGTGGGCGAATATTCACCAAACTTCTGGCCGATCATCTCTTCGGACACGTTCACGGGAATATGCTTTTGGCCGTTATAGACACCAAACGTCAGACCCACGAACTGGGGCAGGATCGTCGAGCGGCGCGACCAGATTTTGATTACTTCATTGCGACCCGATTCACGGGCAGCTTCGGCCTTTTTCAACACATAAGAGTCGACAAAGGGGCCTTTCCAAACAGAACGAGACATCTATCAGCGTCCTTTCTTCTTGGCGTGACGCGAGCGGACGATCAGCTTTTGCGACGCTTTGTTCTTGTTGCGGGTACGGGCACCCTTGGTCGGCTTACCCCATGGGGACACTGGGTGACGACCACCCGATGTACGCCCTTCACCACCACCGTGTGGGTGGTCGATCGGGTTCATAACGACACCACGCACCGAAGGACGGATGCCCTTGTGACGCATACGGCCCGCTTTACCGAAGTTCTGGTTGGAGTTGTCGGGGTTGGACACGGCACCAACGGTGGCCATGCATTCCTGACGTACCAGACGCAGTTCACCCGAAGACAGGCGGATCTGGGCATAGCCACCATCGCGGCCCACGAACTGGGCGTATGTGCCAGCGGCACGCGCGATCTGACCACCCTTGCCGGGCTTCAGTTCGATGTTGTGGATGATCGTACCGATAGGCATGCCAGAGAAAGGCATTGCGTTACCGGGCTTAATGTCTGCCTTTGCGGACGCGATCACCTTGTCCCCGATGGCCAGACGCTGTGGCGCGAGGATATAGGCCTGTTCGCCGTCCTCGTAACGCACCAGAGCGATAAACGCTGTCCGGTTGGGGTCATATTCGATGCGCTCGACCGTGGCCGCTACATCAAATTTGTTCCGTTTGAAATCGACGATGCGATAGAGACGCTTTGCGCCCCCGCCTGTGCGGCGCATTGTGATCCGTCCGGTGTTGTTCCGTCCGCCAGACTTGGTCAAACCCTGAGTAAGGGATTTGACCGGGCGGCCTTTCCAAAGCTCCGAACGGTCGATCAGTACCAGCCCACGCTGGCCCGGCGTCGTCGGCTTATACGACTTGAGTGCCATGATTGCTGTCTTCCGTTTTGCTATATCTGCCGGGTTGCCCCGGCGTGGTTATAGGCCCCCGTAGGTGCCCGACTTAAGGTGCTCTGACGAGCAAAGACAAAGCCCCGGACGAATCCGGGGCACTGCCGATGGGTGCGTGTATAAAGGGAAGGGGTTGGGGTCAACCCCGAAGGGCGCAAACTGCGAGCCACACGCCTGCGAAACAGGAACATAACTCGAGCCGGACGCGCGCCTGACCGTGGGCTGGCGCAGCGACGCCTGGGCGACGCACTTTATGGCAGCCACACACGTCCCCAGATGTCAGCGGGCAGAGAGCGTGTGAAGTAGCGCCAGACCGCCGGGACGGCCCCTCTGGGCAGATTGCATCGCAATCGCCTGCTGGGTCAGCGCAGCCGCTCGTCCAGCGCCTGCGGCAAGTTCCCGGGCGGGAAAACAACGTTTTTTAAAATGGAATTTCTTCATCCAAATCACGCAAAGGGTTCGATGTGCTAGAACTTTTGTCGCTAGTGATTTGTTTAGGGCGGTCAGGCTTCGGCAATGTTTCGATAGGCTTAGAGTTGTCCCAAAAGATGTTCTTAACACGTTCCAACTGATCTATCGCGGGTTTGAGATTCCCACCAGCTTCACCAATTAATATGCTCAAGTCGAGTACACGCCCAAATGCAGCGTCTACTCAAGTCGAGTACACGCCCAAATGCAGCGTCTACTGTAGTCTTGTCCCGATCAACTTCCGACTGTAAAGACGAGATTTTTCTAAATATCTTATCTTTTTTGGCGCTTCCATCCACTTCCTGATTAACGATTTTTCTGATTTTTTCCAGCAGCGCCCCAATCTCAGATTTGTAATCAACAGATATTGAAATAAGAGTCCCTATATAACCTGACTGAATCCGACCCTTGCGAAGGGCAAATCGCGTGGTCATATACTCTACTTTAGATTTAAACCTGCCAAACTCACGATTGAAATCATCATTTCCTAATTCCGAAATATCCTCAATTTGAGTTTCAAGGGTATACTCGTCTAGAAATGCCAGAACCGCCGTTACGTATGAACGTTCTGGCTCGTACGAGCCCACATAATTTCCATGCTGATCAGAATTGTAGTCCCTATCTGACTTGGATTTAATTTCGTAGGCCTGTCTCACTTGAGCTTCGAATTCTGCAAAAGCCTCCTCACTGTTCTCTGGTAAGTCGCCAATGTTCACGTTGTCAAAGATCACAGTTATAGCTCCAATATATACCAAAATATGCAATGGTAATTTGGTTAAACGCTCCTAGGTATATCCGCAACAAAAAACCCCGGCCACTTTCGCAGCCGGGGTTCAAAACCTCCAACGGTAAACCGAAGTCTTACAGACCGGTTGTCACGTCGATCGTGTTGCCTTCTTCAAGCGTCACGTATGCTTTTTTGACGTCCTTGCGCTTGCCCAACGCACCACGGAAGCGCTTAACCTTGCCCTTCGTGATGGTTGTGTTCACAGCCTTAACCTTCACACCAAACAGCGCCTCTACGGCCTCTTTGATCATCGGTTTGTTGCTGTCCATCGCCACTTCGAAAACCACGGCACCGTTCTCGGACGCCATTGTCGCTTTCTCTGTGATGATCGGCTTGCGGATCACGTCGTAATGTTCTGCCTTGGCACTCATTTCAGTCGAGCCTCCAGTGCTTCGATACCCGCCTTTGTGATCACCAGAGTGTCACGCTTCAGGATATCGTATACGTTTGCGCCCATCGACGGCAGGATGTCCAAGCCTTCGATGTTGCGGGATGCGGCAAGGAAATCCGCGTTCACGGATGTCCCGTCGATGACCAGCGCGCGTTTCCAGCCAAGGTCTTTGACCTGTTTGGCCAGAGCTGCGGTTTTACCCGAAGTTGTCGCATCTTCGATGATCACCAGCTCACCCGCCGCCATTTTGGCGGAAAGTGCGTGGCGCAAACCGAGTTTGCGGAACTTCTTGGTCAGGTCGTGGCCGTGCGAACGGACAACGGGGCCTTTGTAGATACCACCACCGCGGAAGATCGGGGCAGAACGTGCGCCGTGGCGTGCGCCGCCGGTGCCTTTCTGACGATAGATCTTCTTGGTCGAGTATTTCACTTCGGACCGTGTCTTGACCTTGTGTGTGCCGGCTTGAGCGTTGTTACGCTGCCAGCGCACGACGCGGTGCAGGATGTCGGCACGTGGCTCGAGACCGAACAGGGCCTCGTCCAGTTCTACCGAACCGGCTTTGCCGCCGTCGAGTTTGATGACATCGAGTTTCATGCGTCACCTTCTTTCTTGTCTGCGTCAGCGACTTCTGCTTCAGCGGCTTCCATGGCTGCCTGCTCTTCTGCTGCGGCTGCTGCTGCGGCTGCTTCTGCTTCGGCTGCAGCTTCTGCTGCGGCTTCTTCAGCGGCTTTGGCGGCGGCGTCTGCGGCGGATTTCAGAGCGGCGGGCAGGATCGCGTTCTCAGGGAACGGTTTCTTCACCGCGTCCTTGACGGTGACCCAGCCACCTTTCGATCCAGGGACGGCGCCCTTAATCATGATCAAACCACGGTCGCTGTCTGTGCGGACAACTTGCAGGTTTTGTGTTGTCACGCGGGCAGCGCCCATGTGACCGGCCATTTTCTTGCCTTTGAAAACCTTGCCAGGATCCTGACACTGACCTGTCGAACCATGCGAACGGTGCGAGATCGAAACACCGTGCGAGGCACGCAGACCACCGAAGTTGTGACGCTTCATCGCACCGGCAAAACCTTTACCGATGGATGTGCCTGTCACGTCAACGAACTGACCTTCGAAGTAGTGATCGGCGATGATTTCTTCGCCCACGTTGATCATGTTGTCTTCGGTAACGCGGAACTCGACCAGCTTACGCTTGGGCTCAACCTTCTGAGCGGCGAAGTGGCCGCGCATGGCTTTGCTCACGCGTTTCACTTTGGGCGAACCTGCGCCAAGTGTCACAGCGGTGTAGCCGTCTTTGTCCGATGTACGTTGGCCGACAACTTGCAGCCCGTCCAATTGGAGAACGGTCACAGGGATCTGCTTACCGTCTTCCATGAACAGCCGTGTCATGCCGACTTTCTTTGCGAGAATTCCAGAGCGCATATCTATACCCTCCTTACGATTGCAGCTTGATCTCGACGTCCACACCAGCGGCGAGGTCGAGCTTCATCAGCGCGTCAACGGTCTGGGGGGTCGGATCAACGATGTCGAGAAGACGCTTGTGCGTACGGATCTCGAACTGGTCACGGGATTTTTTGTCAACGTGGGGGCCACGCAGAACAGTGAACTTTTCGATCTTGTTCGGCAGCGGGATGGGCCCGCGCACGGACGCACCGGTGCGTTTGGCGGTGTTGACGATTTCCTGTGTGGACGCGTCCAGCACACGATAGTCAAACGCCTTCAACCGAATGCGAATGTTTTGGCTTTGGATTGCCATGTCTCGAATTCCCTTATTGAGGGTCTTTCAACGGAGAGGAGGAGCATCGCGCATCGACACCCCTCATCGCGTCATTTTATTGTTGTCCGGCTGAAACAGCTTCAACCGCACGATTGCCGAGAAAGGCGCCCTTTTCAGGGCGCCTCCGCAGCCTTACTCGTTGATTTTCGACACAACGCCCGCGCCAACGGTGCGGCCGCCTTCGCGGATCGCGAAGCGCAAGCCCTGCTCCATCGCGATCGGTGCGATCAGTTCAACGCCGAACGACACGTTGTCGCCTGGCATGACCATTTCTGTGCCTTCTGCCAGTTGAACTGTGCCTGTCACGTCCGTTGTACGGAAGTAGAACTGTGGGCGGTAGTTCGCGAAGAATGGCGTGTGACGGCCACCTTCTTCTTTGGTCAGGATGTAGGCTTCAGCTTCGAACTTGGTGTGTGGGTTCACGGAACCTGGCTTGCAGAGAACCTGACCACGCTCGACCGCTTCACGGTCGATACCGCGCAGCAGGGCGCCGATGTTGTCGCCCGCTTCACCGCGGTCCAGCAGCTTGCGGAACATTTCAACGCCTGTGCAGGTCGTTTTCTGTGTGTCCTTGATGCCGACGATTTCGATCTCGTCGCCAACGTTGATCACGCCACGCTCGACACGACCGGTCACAACGGTACCACGACCCGAGATCGAGAACACGTCTTCGACGGGCATCAGGAACGGCTGGTCAACCGCACGCTCTGGTGTCGGGATGTACTCGTCAACGGCAGCCATCAGCTTGCGGATGGACTCTTCGCCGATTTCTGGCTTGTTGCCTTCCATCGCGGCCAGAGCCGAACCGGGGATGACGGGGATGTCGTCGCCTGGGTACTCGTAAGAGGACAGCAGCTCGCGGATTTCCATTTCCACCAGCTCGAGCAGCTCTTCGTCGTCAACCTGGTCAACTTTGTTCATGTAGACAACCATGGTCGGGATGCCAACCTGACGGCCCAGCAGGATGTGCTCGCGCGTTTGGGGCATCGGGCCATCGGCTGCGTTCACAACCAGGATCGCGCCGTCCATCTGCGCCGCACCGGTGATCATGTTCTTCACATAGTCAGCGTGGCCGGGGCAGTCGACGTGGGCGTAGTGACGGGTCTCTGTCTCGTACTCAACGTGCGCTGTCGAAATGGTGATCCCGCGGGCTTTCTCTTCGGGCGCGCCGTCAATCTGGTCATACGCCTGGAAGTCGCCGAAATACTTCGTGATCGCCGCTGTCAGCGTGGTCTTGCCGTGGTCAACGTGGCCAATCGTGCCAATGTTAACGTGCGGTTTCGTGCGTTCAAACTTTGCCTTTGCCATGGTGTTGGCTCCTCTTTTACTTGGTCGCGGTGGGCATGAACGCCCACCCTACGGGGTTGGTAGGGTGGGCAGATTGCCCACCGCTGAGATCACGCGAATTTCGCTTGAATTTCGTCGCTGATGTTCTGTGGCACAGCTTCGTAGTGATCGAACTGCATGGTGAAGTTCGCACGACCCGAAGACATCGACCGCAGCGTGTTGATGTAGCCGAACATGTTGGCCAGTGGCACAAAGGCGTCGATCGCAATCGCGTTGCCGCGTGTATCCTGACCTTGAACCTGACCGCGACGCGATGTGAGGTCGCCGATGATACCACCGGTGTACTCTTCTGGCGTCACGACTTCGACCTTCATGATGGGTTCCAGCATCTTCGCGCCGGCCTTCTTCATGCCTTCGCGCATGCCCATACGAGCAGCGATTTCGAAGGCCAGAACGGACGAGTCAACATCGTGGAACTTACCGTCGATCAGGGCAACCTTGAAGTCGATCACGGGGAAGCCAGCCAATGGGCCGCTGTCCATAACCGATTTGATGCCTTTTTCGACGCCAGGGATGTATTCCTTGGGAACAGCACCACCAACGATGCGGCTCTCGAAGGAGTAGCCTTCGCCTGGCTCTGTCGGCGAGATGATGAGTTTGACTTCGGCGAACTGACCCGAACCACCCGACTGTTTCTTGTGGGTGTATGTGTGCTCGACTTCGTGACCGATGGTCTCACGGTATGCCACCTGAGGCGCACCGATGTTGGCTTCGACCTTGAATTCACGCTTCAGACGATCCACGAGAATATCGAGGTGAAGTTCGCCCATGCCCTTCATGATGGTCTGGCCGGATTCCAGATCGGTTTCGACGCGGAAGGATGGATCCTCGGCGGCCAGACGGGCCAGACCTTGGGACATCTTTTCCTGGTCGGCCTTTGTCTTTGGCTCGACAGCGATCTCGATAACTGGATCGGGGAAGTTCATCGTTTCCAGAACCACGGGATCGTTCACTGCGGACAGTGTGTCACCTGTTGTGGTGTCTTTCAGGCCTGCCAGCGCGATAATATCGCCCGCAAACGCTTCGGTGATTTCCTCGCGGTTGATCGAGTGCATCATCATCATACGACCGACGCGCTCTTTCTTGCCTTTTGTCGCGTTCAAAAGCGTGTCGCCTTTGTTCAGGACGCCCGAGTAGATGCGGGTAAAGGTCAGCGAGCCGACGAATGGGTCGTTCATGATTTTGAACGCAAGGCCGGAGAACGCCATGTTGTCGTCCGCGCGGCGGGCGATGTTACGTGTCTCGGTCTCGTCACCGGGTTTGAAGCCCATGTAATCTACAACGTCCAGCGGGCTGGGCAGATAGTCGATCACAGCGTTCAGCAGAGGCTGTACGCCTTTGTTCTTGAACGCGGAGCCACAGAGAACGGGGATGAACTTGATGCCCAGCGTACCCTTGCGGATCAGCTTGCGCAGCGTGTCGACGTCGGGCTCTGTGCCTTCCATCAGGTACGCTTCCATCGCGTCATCATCCATTTCGACGGCGGTTTCGATCAGGTGGGCGCGCCATTCAGCAGCAGACTCTTTGAGGCTGTCACGGATTTCGCGTTGTTCCCAGGATGCGCCGAGGTCTTCACCGGCCCAGACCCATTCCTTCATGGTGACGAGGTCAACCATGCCTTCCAGTTCGGTTTCTGCACCGATTGGAATCTGGATGGGCGCAGGTGTGGCACCTGTGCGGTCCTTGATCATCTTAACGCAGTTGAAGAAGTCCGCGCCGATCTTGTCCATCTTGTTGACGAACACGATGCGTGGAACTTTGTACCGGTCGGCCTGACGCCAAACGGTTTCGGTTTGTGGTTCGACACCGGCGTTGGCGTCGAGAACAGCAACCGCACCGTCGAGAACCGCCAGCGAACGCTCAACTTCAATAGTGAAGTCAACGTGGCCGGGGGTGTCGATGATGTTCATCCGGTACTTGGTGTCGGATGTCGCATCGGCGGTTGGCTCTTCCTGACGCTGCCAGAACGTGGTTGTCGCAGCAGAGGTGATGGTGATCCCACGCTCTTGTTCCTGCTCCATCCAGTCCATCGTCGCGGCGCCATCATGCACCTCACCGATGTTGTGGGACTTGCCCGTGTAGAACAGGATGCGTTCCGAACACGTGGTTTTGCCGGCATCAATGTGTGCCATGATGCCAAAGTTACGGTAGCGTTCGAGCGGATAATCGCGTGCCATGGGATATGGTCCTCAGGGTGTCTGGTTTACCAACGGTAATGGCTGAACGCTTTGTTGGCGTCGGCCATCTTGTGTGTGTCTTCGCGCTTTTTCACAGCGGTGCCGCGGGACTGTACTGCGTCCATCAGCTCGCCTGCGAGGCGCTCTTCCATCGTGTTCTCGTTGCGCTTGCGCGATGCAGTGATCAACCAGCGGATGGCCAGTGCCTCACGGCGCTCGGGGCGGACTTCGACGGGCACCTGGTAGGTGGCACCACCGACGCGACGCGAACGAACTTCGACGGACGGTTTGATGTTGTCGAGCGCTTCGTGGAACACTTCCACAGGGGCGCGCTTGATCTTGCTTTCGACCCGATCGAACGCGTTGTAAACGATGCGCTCTGCTGTCGATTTCTTACCATCGACCATCAGGTTGTTCATAAACTTGGTCAGTACCTTATCGCCATACTTGGCGTCTGGCAGGACTTCGCGTTTTTCGGCGGCGTGACGACGTGACATCTGCTGCTCTCCTTCTTATTTGGGGCGCTTGGCGCCGTATTTCGAACGGCGTTGCTTACGGTCTTTGACGCCTTGGGTATCCAGGACGCCGCGCAGGATGTGATAGCGCACACCGGGAAGGTCTTTCACACGGCCGCCACGGATCAGGACAACAGAGTGCTCCTGAAGGTTGTGGCTTTCACCGGGAATATAGCTGATGACCTCGAAGCCGTTGGTCAGACGCACTTTGGCGACTTTCCGCATGGCCGAGTTCGGCTTTTTAGGTGTCGTTGTATAAACGCGCGTACATACGCCCCGTTTTTGCGGGTTGCCCTCAAGGTGGAGCGACTTCGAGCGTTTTACTTTAGGCTGGCGCGGCTTGCGGATCAGCTGTTGGATCGTTGGCATTGCAGGTATGTTCCCCGTCTCATCAACACATGTGTCATGCGGGTCATCCCCGCGGTTTCAATTCTCTACTCCCGTGCGTCCACGAAAGCGCAAAAACCGCTATCGCTCCCGTGAGGGGCGACGCGGTGGGTTTCCAGAGGATCGGGCCAATGCAGGGGCCGGATCGTGTCCACTTCGGTTCTGATTTCGGTTTCGGGGGTAAACCCGTCCCGAGATAGCGGGCGTATAGGGGGAGTCGCAGGTGCTGTCAACACAGCTAGTGGCTTGCGCCGCCCCCCAGCATCACGGCATGGTCTTTGCAACACTTCCCGCCAGAATGACAGGGCTTTCATAATGCAGGTGCTTGGACTTTGCCGATTTTCCTATCCCGCCATCGGTGGTTTTCAGGTTGGACATGAAACCATCGAGGAACGGATGGACTATCTGTGGGCCGAGGACCGGCTGGAAGAACGGTTCCGACTGCTCGAAACCATGGCCCTGCCCTGTCTGCGCGCGCAAACCGATCAGGATTTCGATCTGCTGATTCTGATCGGCGATCAATTCCCGAAAAAGCACCGCGACCGGCTGCATGACCTGACAAGCGACCTCAAGCAGGTGCAGATCCTCGCACATGCGCCGCATAACAGCCGCGAGATGAGCAAGATGGTACTGAACGAGGCGCGGCGTGATCCGTCGAGCCCCTGCATCCAGTTCCGACATGATGACGACGATGCCTGCGCCGTGGACTTCATCGAAAAGCTGCGGCAGGCAGCAGCAGACTCTGCGACGCTGGTGGCCAAGCACAAGACCGTCGCCTTTGACTGGAACCAAGGCTACATCGCCGAAGTCGGTGCGGAAGGTATCTCGGCGACGCAGATTTACCGCGCGTTCTATGTCTCGGCCCTAGGGGTCCACATTCAGGGCAATTGCCCGATCACGATCCACAACTTCATGCATGAACGTCTGCCCCAGTTCATGCCCTGTGTGACCTATTCCGATCCCGATATGTTCGTGCGCACCCATAACGGCTATAACGATAGCCGCCAGAAAAAGGTGAAGGATTGGCCAGTGGAACCACTGACCGCCAAGCAAGAGAACCTGTTCCTCGACCGGTTCGCGGTGGACATCAACGCAGTACGGGACGTGTTCTCGCGCGCTTGACGCGCCCTTCGCGGTACAGGGTGAACAGGCCCGTACCGACCACCACGCAAGCCCCGATCAGGGTCAGCCCCGTGGGCCAGTCGCCAAAGACCAACCATCCCAGCAACAGCGCCCAGATCAGGCCGGTATAACGGAACGGCGCGACAAAGCTGATATCGCCCACCCGCATCACCTGCACCGAAAAGAAATAGGCGCCAATGATGCACAGCGCCGCGCCCCCGATCAGCAGGCCAAGGCGCGGAGTGATCGGCACCCACTCTTCGGTGGTCGAAAACAGGCCTGCGCAGAGCGTGATTACCGCAGCCCCCACAAAGGTCACCATCATCGACGGCACCTGCGCCGACAGACGGCGCGTGGCCAGATCGCGCACCGTGACGCAGATCACAGCCAGCAGCGCATAGCCTGTCCAAAGGTTGAACCCCTCCGGCCCCGGGCGCACGATCAAAAGCATCCCCATGAACCCTAGCAGAATGGCCGACATACGCTTCCAGCCCAGCGGCTCGCGGAACACCAGTGCAGCGCCGATGGCGACCGTCAGGGGCAGCACCTGCAAGATCGCCGTCACGTTTGCCAAGGGCAGGTTCAGCAGCGCCGTGACAAAGAAGAACGCCGCCGCCGCATCTGCGACCGACCGGATGCCGATCACGCCCCAGTCGGCGCGCGACACGTCCAGCCGCAGTGCCCCCAGACGACGGGCCAGCGCATAGATCACCGTGGTCGCCAGTACTCCGCGCAGGAACAGCATCTGCATCAAGGGCACCGCCCCGTCCGTCATCTTGATCAGCGCATCATTGAAGGTGAAAGCCGCCATAGAGGCCATCATCAGCAGCGCACCCGTGGTATTGGGAGACATAAGTCACAACTTTCCCGAGGTCATGTCGCGGGACGCTAGCGCAGCGCGGAGCGGCACGCCAGTGGGGTGCGTATTGGTCCGACCAAACCGCCCGCAAAGGTAAATGTAGCCAACCGCAGGTTGTTGCGGCACACTGGCGCCATTTCAAAATCCATTTTGCGAGGTCTATTTCATGTCCTTCCTGTCCTATTCCACCAAGAAAAAACTGTTCGGCATTATCGAGGCGATCCCCCCCTTGGCCCGCATCGCCAACCGCTGGGCGATCAACCGCACCATCCGGCGCGCACGCCCCCGCCCTCACCCGCTGAGCACCGTGCACGACTATGTCTCATGGCGCGGGTTGACCGACAGGCGGTGGAGCGGTCGGCACCTGCCCCCGCAACGTCGCGGCAATGCACCGGAAATCGACGCCCTTCTCGACCTGTTCGAACGGCCCGACGGACAGCAACGGATGTGCCCGAAATCGACCTGCCTGTTTCCGGCCTTTGCGCAGTATCTGACCGACGGGTTCCTGCGCACGGAATCCGACGGGATGACCGCACGGGGCGACGACCCCGCATCGCGGTTCCGGCGCAACACGTCCAACCATGAAATCGACCTCTGTACGCTCTACGGGCGCAGCTACGCGCAGACAAACGCACTGCGCCTAGGCGCGGACACCAAGGGACAGAGAGGGCGCCTGCGCAGCCAGATCATCAACAACGAGGAATACCCCCCCTACTATTACCGCGATGGCAAAGTGGACCCCGACTTTGTCGCGCTGGACCCGCCCTTGGGGCAAAGCGATCTGGACGAGGCGCGCAAGGCGACCCTGTTTGCCGTGGGCGGGGATCGGGTGAACTCGGTCCCGCAGGTGGCAATGATCAACACGCTGTTCCTGCGCGAACACAACCGCGTCGCAGGCAGGATCGAGGCGGCCCATCCAGACTGGGACGACACCCGCATCTTCGAAACCACGCGCAACACGATCATCGTGCTGTTCATCAAGGTGATGATCGAGGATTACATCAACCACATCTCGCCCCTGCCCTTTGGTCTGCGCACCGATGCATCCGTCGCGTGGGAGGCCGCGTGGAACAAGCCGAACTGGATCACCACGGAATTCAGCCTGCTCTATCGCTGGCACGCGTTGATCCCCGACCGGATCACTTGGGACGGCACCGAACACGATCTCGCCTCAACCTTCATGAACACCAAGCTGCTGACCGATGCAGGGTTGCTTGCAGGTTTTCGCGACATCAGTACCACCCCCGCAGGCGAGTTGGGGCCGCGCAATACGGCCAAGCCGTTGCTGCATGTGGAACGGGCGTCGATCCATCAGGACCGCGCCTGCCATCTGGCCAGCTTCTCGGACTATTGCGCCTATCTGGGCCAACCTCGCCCCACGGGATTTGACGATATCAGTTCGGACCCCGATGTGGCGGCCCTACTTGCCAAACATTACACCCACCCGCGCGAGGTGGATTTCCATGTCGGCTTGTTCTGCGAGGATCGCGTGGCCAACAGCCCGCTACCCAACCTTGTGCTGATGTTTGTCGCCCTTGATGCGTTCAGTCAGGCGCTGACCAATCCGCTGCTGTCCAAGAACGTCTACAAGCCCAGCACGTTCTCCGCCGAAGGGTGGGACACAATCGCCAGCACAGCCACATTGCGCGACATCGTGGATCGCAACGTGGCAGGGGGCGTCGGCAACACGTTCATCGGGATGACGCGCGCCGACTGGGTGCCGGAGTGACGACCCCTTAAAAGGTCATCGACACCTGCAACGCGCCCGAATAGCTGATCGTGCCGGTGCCAATGCCGCCCACTTGGATGTTGGTGTCCAGAACCGTGTTGCCGCCCAGCCCGATGGAATAGCCGAACTGTGTGCTGCCGCTCCACCCTGTGTCGTCATACTGGCCCGAGGTCAGGACCGTCGGCGCGTCTGTGTCAAAGTAGTTGGCACTGGCCCCCATGGTCAGCACGCCGCCGCCAAGTGCTGCGGACATCACTGCCCCGAACCGCGTCTCGGTAAAGTCGACCTTGTCGTTCAGGCCCGCGGTTGCAAGCGATCCGGTCGTCGCGGTCAGCTTGGTCTCGCCTGCCTCGATGCCAAAGAAGGGCGTCAGGGTCACAGTTTCACTAAGCGCAAAGTCGCGCGAAACGTTTGCGGTCAGGGCATACATTTCCCCTTCGGCCGTGGCTGCGCCCGACCCCGAGGTGATGGTGCCATAGCCGATGTCGCCGTATACCAGCGACGCCGACCCGCGCCATGTGCCGTGGGTCCAGCCGATATAGGGCTGCACCAGCGTCTGTGACCCCTCATAGGAAAAGCCCGTGGTTTCCGCGTTCAAATCGCCCACGCCCACGGCAAGACCGGCGACGATCGACGTACCGATCGCAACGTCCGCACCGAACTGGAGCATCTGCGTATCAAAATCGCGCGTGTTACTGTCCGCGCTGATGGCCGACAGACGGACCCACGCATTCACGTCGCCCATAAGGGATGCGGTCTCGTCCGTCTGGACCTTGGGTGCCTTACGCTTGGCGATGCTGCGCTGCACGACGTCATGGATATTGGCGTTCGCGATTTTCAAGGAATAGCGTCCACCTTGCGAAAAGACCGCCGCTAGTTCGTCAAGTTGTTCCTGTGTCGATGGACCCCAGCCAAAGAATGCGCCGCCAAGCGTTACGCTGTAATCCAGGGAACCGGGCAAGAAGGTCAAACCATCTTCAAAAAACAGGACAAGGGTGTATTCGCCCTCAGGCGGCACGGCCGCCGTGTAATCCTCGGCCGGATTGTTTTCGCGCCATTGCTGAAAATATGTCAGAGGAATGGTGTCCGAAGGTACGTCGACGAACTCACCCGGGACGATAATGACACCGACGTTCTGCGCCGAGGCCCGCTCGAACAGAAGCGAAAACGGGGCTTGCCCCGTTACCGTCAGTTCATAGGGCCGCAAAACAAATTGGGCATAGTTGCAGGTCGGCGACTGGCATTGCTGAAACTCCGGATCATCGAAGTTGCCGGTGACAACTGTTTGCGCCTGCGCGGACATTGCGGCGGAGAGACTAATGAACAGTGAACCGAAGAGCGCGTGTTTCATGATTGTGGAGCCTAAATGAAAATACCTTTCCCGCACGGTAGGCGATTTTTTGCCGGCTGCGAGAATTCATTTGCCGTGGGGTCAATTCGGCGTGGCTGTGGTGCAATTGCGCAGCAGGCTTGCAACCTATGGCAATCGCCGATCCACGATCTGTCGCCTACGCCGATTATTGCGTAATCAAACTGCGCCGCACGTTATGCAATTGGCCGATATCGCATTCTGCGCAACTCCTCGCACCGTATTCGGGACGCAATAAAAAACCCCGCCACATGGGCGGGGTTTTCTAATTTCTCAGTTAGATCGCAACGTTTAGTCGCGGCTTTCCTCGGACGTGTCGATGACCGTGTTGAACACATCGCCACCCACCACATCGTCTGCCGTAGGCGCGGCCAGTGCGGCGGCGGCTTCGGCTTCTTCGCGGCGCGCTTCGATCACGACATTGTCGCGCTCGGAGGCAATCTTGCGCACGGCTTGGGTTGCCCCACCTGTCCCTGCTGGGATCAGACGGCCCACGATGACGTTTTCCTTGAGGCCCACCAGCTTGTCTTTTTTGCCCTGAACCGATGCTTCGGTCAGAACGCGGGTGGTTTCTTGGAAGGACGCCGCCGAGATGAACGAACGTGTCTGCAAAGACGCTTTGGTGATACCAAGCAGGATCGGTTCGCCCTGTGCGGGGCGGCCCTTTTTCGAGACGGCTTTGGCGTTTGCCGCGTCGAATTCCTGTTTGTCCACATGTTCGCCCTTGAGCAACGTGGTGTCGCCGCTGTCGCTGATTTCCCATTTCTGGAGCATCTGACGCACGATGACTTCGATGTGCTTGTCGTTGATCTTCACACCTTGCAGTCGATACACGTCCTGCACTTCGTCGATCATGTAGTCGGCCAGCGCCTCGACACCCATAATGGCAAGGATGTCGTGCGGTGCAGGGTTACCATCCATGATGTAGTCGCCCTTCTGGACGAAATCGCCCTCGGCCACTGGGATGTGTTTGCCCTTGGGCACCATGTACTCGACCTTCTCCATCGACTCGTCGCTGGGCTCGATCGCGATACGGCGCTTGTTCTTGTAGTCCTTGCCGAACCGCACATAGCCGTCGATTTCCGCGATGATGGCGTGGTCCTTGGGGCGACGTGCCTCAAAGAGTTCGGCCACACGTGGCAGACCACCGGTAATGTCCTTGGTCTTGGCGCCTTCACGCGGGATACGCGCAACAACGTCACCAGCGACAACCGCTTGGCCTTCTTCGATCGACAGAACCGCATCAACAGACATCGGATAGGTCACTGGGTTACCCGCATCGTTGCGGACCGGCTCGCCGTCTTCGCCCACCAGAATGATTTCCGGCTTCAGCTCGTTGCCACGGGCTGCCGAGCGCCAGTCGATCACGATCTTCTGTGTCATACCGGTCGCATCGTCGGTCTCGTCACGCACGGCGATGCCGCTGACCAGATCGACGAATTTGGCTGTACCCGATTTCTCGGCAATAATCGGCAGGGTGTAGGGATCCCACTCGAACAGTTTGTCGCCGCGTTTCACATCCTGACCTTCGGTGACGAACAATGTCGTACCGTAGCCCAGCTTGTGGCTTGCGCGCTCTTCGCCGTTCTCGTCCTGGATCACCAGCTTCATGTTCCGGCCCATGACAAGTGTCTGGCCGCTGGAGTTTTCCAGCGTCTGGGCGTTCTGGAAGACGATCTTGCCTTCTTGGGACGCTTCGAGGAACGACTGCTGGCCACCTTGGGCAACGCCGCCGATGTGGAACGTCCGCATCGTCAGCTGTGTACCGGGTTCACCGATGGACTGTGCCGCGATGATGCCGACAGCCTCGCCAGTGTTGACCATTGTACCGCGTGCAAGGTCACGACCGTAGCAGGTCGCGCAGACGCCTTCTTCGGCCTCACAGGTCAGAGGCGAACGGATGCGCATCGACTGCACCGCGAATTCGTCAACCGAATCCGCCATACGTTCGTCGATCAGCGTGCCGTTTGCGATCAGCACTTCGTCTGTGCCCGGCTTCATCACGTCCTCGGCTGTGACACGGCCCAGCACACGTTCTGCCAGCGACGAGACGACTTCGCCGTCGTTCACCGCAGCTTCGGCTGTGATCGCCATGTCGGTGCCGCAGTCGCGGTCCCGCACGATGCAGTCCTGTGCAACGTCCACCAGACGACGTGTCAGGTAACCCGAGTTCGCCGTTTTCAGAGCGGTATCGGACAGACCTTTCCGCGCGCCGTGTGTCGAGTTGAAGTATTCAAGAACGGTCAGACCTTCCTTGAAGTTCGAGATGATCGGCGTTTCGATGATGTCGCCGTTCGGCTTGGCCATCAGGCCGCGCATCCCGCCGAGCTGTTTCATCTGTGTCACCGAACCACGGGCACCGGAGTGGGCCATCATGTAAACCGAGTTCGGTTCACGTTCGGACCCGTCCGCGTCAACCTGAGCGGCCGAGATCGACCCCATCATCGCGTCCGTCACCTTGTCGTTACACTTCGACCATGCATCGACAACCTTGTTGTACTTCTCACCTTGGGTGATCAGGCCGTCCATATACTGCTGTTCGAAATCCTTAACCTGTTCGCGGGTTTCGTCCACGATGGGCCATTTGGATTCTGGGATCAGCATGTCGTCCTTGCCGAACGAGATGCCGGCCTTGAACGCGTGGCGGAAGCCCATGGTCATGATCTGGTCACAGAAGATAACCGACTCTTTCTGACCGCAATAACGGTAGACGGTGTCGATGACCTGCTGCACTTCTTTCTTACGCAGCAGACGGTTGACCAGTTCGAACGGTGCCTTGTTGTTGAGCGGCAGAAGCGCGCCCAGCAGTACACGACCAGGTGTCGTGTCAAAGCGTTCCATGACCTCAAGGCCTTCGGCGTTGATCTGGGGCAGACGTGCCTTGATCTTGGTGTGCAGGTGCACAACGCCAGCGTCCAGCGCGTGCTGAACTTCCTCGATCGAGCCGAACACCATGCCTTGGCCTTTCAGGCCTTCGCGTTCCAGCGTGACATAGTAGAGGCCCAAGATCATATCCTGCGACGGAACGATGATCGGCGCGCCGTTTGCAGGCGACAGAACGTTGTTCGTCGACATCATCAGAACGCGCGCTTCCAGCTGTGCCTCAAGGCTCAGCGGGACGTGCACGGCCATCTGGTCACCGTCAAAGTCGGCGTTGAAGGCAGAACAGACCAGCGGGTGCAGCTGGATCGCTTTGCCTTCGATCAGGACAGGTTCGAACGCCTGAATGCCCAAACGGTGCAGCGTCGGCGCACGGTTCAGCATGACAGGGTGTTCGCGGATGACTTCATCCAGAATATCCCAAACTTCGGGACGCTCTTTCTCCACCAGCTTCTTGGCTTGCTTGACGGTCGAGGACAGGCCCTTTGCTTCAAGACGCGAATAGATGAACGGCTTGAACAGCTCCAGCGCCATCTTTTTGGGCAGACCACATTGGTGCAGCTTCAGCTCCGGACCGGTCACGATGACCGAACGGCCCGAGAAGTCGACGCGCTTACCCAAAAGGTTCTGACGGAAGCGGCCTTGCTTGCCTTTCAGCATGTCGGACAGCGATTTCAGCGGACGCTTGTTGGCACCGGTGATCACGCGGCCACGGCGGCCGTTGTCGAACAGCGCATCCACAGATTCCTGCAACATCCGCTTTTCGTTACGCACGATGATGTCGGGCGCACGCAGTTCGATCAGACGCTTCAGACGGTTGTTCCGGTTGATCACACGACGGTAGAGGTCGTTGAGGTCGGACGTCGCGAAACGGCCACCATCCAGCGGCACCAGCGGGCGCAGTTCTGGCGGGATCACGGGGATCACTGTCAAAACCATCCACTCGGGGCGGTTGCCGGATTCAAGGAAGGACTCAACCACCTTCAGGCGCTTGATGATTTTCTTGGGCTTCAACTCGCCTGTCGCTTCTTTGAGGTCGGCGCGCAGGGTTTCTGCTTCGGCCTCAAGGTCGATCTGGCTCAGCATCTCGCGGATGGCTTCGGCACCGATATTGGCGGTGAAGGCGTCCATGCCGAACGCATCCTGCGCGTCCATGTACTCTTCTTCGCTCAGCATCTGGCCATAGGACAGATCTGTCAGACCGGGTTCGGTCACGACGTAGTTTTCAAAGTACAGAACACGTTCCAGATCGCGCAGCGTCATGTCCAGCATCAGGCCGATGCGGGATGGCAGCGATTTCAGGAACCAGATGTGTGCAACGGGCGCGGCCAGTTCAATGTGGCCCATCCGCTCGCGGCGGACTTTTTGCAGCGTGACCTCCACACCGCATTTTTCGCAGACAACGCCGCGATATTTCATGCGTTTGTATTTACCGCACAGGCATTCGTAATCTTTGATCGGGCCAAAGATACGCGCACAGAACAGGCCGTCACGCTCGGGCTTGAAGGTCCGGTAGTTGATGGTCTCGGGCTTCTTGATCTCGCCAAAAGACCACGAGAGGATCCGTTCGGGCGATGCCAGCGAGACCTTGATTTCGTCAAAGACCTTTGGCGGCGTCAGCGGGTTGAACGGGTTGTTTGTAAGTTCCTGGTTCATTTTCAAATCCTTGAAAGGGAGGCAAAGGGAAACGTCGGATAAGGCGCACCGAAGTGCGCCTTATTTGGTCCGTTATTCGTCTTCCTCGGCGTCCAGGAGTTCCATGTTGAGGCCCAAACCGCGGACCTCTTTGACGAGAACGTTGAAGGATTCCGGCACGCCGGCTTCAAAGTTGTCCTCACCTTTCACGATGCTTTCATAGACCTTCGTCCGGCCTGCCACGTCATCCGATTTCACCGTCAGCATTTCCTGCAGGGTGTAAGCGGCGCCGTAAGCTTCCAGAGCCCAGACTTCCATCTCACCAAAGCGCTGACCACCGAACTGCGCCTTACCACCCAGCGGCTGCTGTGTGACGAGCGAGTATGGTCCGGTCGAACGCGCGTGAATCTTGTCGTCCACAAGGTGGTGCAGTTTCAGCAGGTACTTGATGCCGACCGTGACGGGGCGGCTGAACTGCTCGCCCGTACGACCGTCAAACAGTACCGACTGACCGGAAGTCGAGAAGCCCGCACGTTCCAGCGCATTGTTCACATCCGCCTCTTTCGCACCGTCAAAGACGGGCGTGGCGATTGGAACACCGCGCGACACGTTGCCAGCCGCTTCGACCAGCTGATCCTCATCCATGCCAGCAATGCCTTCTTCGTAGACATCGTCGCCATATGCGAGGCTCATCGCCTCACGCACAGGGGTCAGATCGCCGGAGCGTTTATATTCCTGCAGCGCCTCGTCAACGTTCAGACCCAGACCGCGTGCGGCCCAACCCATGTGGGTTTCGAGGATCTGACCGACGTTCATCCGCGATGGAACGCCCAGCGGGTTCAGACAGAAGTCAACCGGCGTACCGTCCGCAAGGAACGGCATGTCTTCCATGGGAACAACCTTGGAAATAACACCTTTGTTGCCGTGACGACCGGCCATCTTGTCGCCCGGTTGCAGCTTGCGCTTCACCGCCACGAACACTTTGACCATTTTCATCACACCCGGGGGCAGATCGTCGCCGCGACGGACTTTTTCGACCTTGTCCTCGAAACGGGCATCCAAGGCACGCTTTTGCGCCTCGTACTGCTCGTTCAAGGCTTCGACGACCTGAGCGGACTGTTCGTCCTTCAGGGCAATCTGCCACCATGCGGAACGTGGATAGGCTTCGAGCGTGTCGGCATCGACTGTCGCGCCAGCTTTCAGACCTTTCGGACCCTTGGCGATTTCCTTGCCCAGCAGCATGTCGCCCAGACGGGCATAGATGTTGCGGTCAAGAATGGCCAATTCGTCGTCGCGGTCACGGGCAAGGCGTTCGACTTCCTCACGCTCGATCTGCAGGGCACGTTCGTCCTTTTCAACGCCGTGACGGTTGAACACACGCACTTCCACCACAGTACCGAAGTCACCGGGTTTCACGCGCAGGGATGTGTCACGCACGTCGCTGGCTTTCTCACCGAAGATGGCGCGCAGAAGCTTTTCTTCCGGCGTCATCGGGCTTTCGCCCTTGGGGGTGATCTTACCAACAAGGATATCGCCCGGCTCAACGTCGGCACCGATGTAAACGATGCCCGCTTCGTCGAGGTTACGCAGCGCTTCTTCGCCCACGTTGGGGATGTCGCGTGTGATTTCCTCTGGGCCGAGTTTCGTGTCACGTGCGGCGACTTCGAATTCCTCGATGTGGATCGAGGTAAAGACGTCATCACGGCTGACACGTTCCGAGATCAGGATCGAGTCTTCGTAGTTGTAACCGTTCCACGGCATGAACGCGACGACCACGTTCTTACCAAGGGCCAGTTCACCCATATCGGTGCTTGGACCGTCAGCAATCACTTCGCCCTTCTGAACCGTGTCGCCCACTTTCACCAGCGGACGCTGGTTGATGCAGGTGTTCTGGTTCGAACGCTGGAATTTGCGCATGCGGTAGATATCAACGCCCGCATCGCCCAGTTCGAGGTCATGCGTGGCGCGGATCACGATCCGTGTCGCGTCAACTTGGTCGATGATACCGGCGCGTTTGGCCATGATGGCCGCACCGGAGTCGCGCGCAACCACTTCTTCGATGCCGGTGCCGACCAGCGGCGCCTCGGCTTGAAGCAGCGGAACCGCCTGACGTTGCATGTTCGACCCCATGAGGGCGCGGTTGGCGTCGTCGTTTTCAAGGAACGGGATCAACGAGGCAGCGACCGAAACCAACTGTTTCGGGCTAACGTCGATCAGGTCCACGCTTTCGACGGGGGACAAGGTGTAGTCGCCCGATTTACGTGTGTTGACCATTTCGTTGTTGAAGCGACCGTTTGCATCCAGCGACGCGTTGGCCTGCGCCACAGTGTGACGCATCTCTTCGGTGGCCGACATGTAGTGGACTTCGTCTGTCACCTGACCATCGGTCACAACGCGGTATGGCGTTTCGATAAAGCCGTACTTGTTCACGCGGGCAAATGTGGCCAGCGAGTTGATCAGACCAATGTTCGGACCTTCGGGCGTTTCAATCGGACACATCCGGCCATAATGGGTCGGGTGAACGTCGCGCACTTCAAAGCCCGCACGCTCGCGTGTCAGACCGCCTGGCCCAAGGGCCGACAGGCGACGCTTGTGCGTCACTTCGGACAGCGGGTTGGTTTGGTCCATGAACTGCGACAGCTGCGAAGAGCCGAAGAATTCACGCACAGCCGCCGCTGCCGGTTTCGCGTTGATCAGATCCTGCGGCATCACAGTGTCGATTTCGACGCTGGACATACGCTCTTTGATCGCGCGCTCCATACGGAGCAGACCGACGCGGTACTGGTTTTCCATCAGTTCGCCGACCGAACGCACACGACGGTTGCCGAGGTGGTCGATGTCGTCGATGTCGCCCTTGCCGTCGCGTAGTTCCACGAGGGCCTTGATGCAGGAAACGATGTCTTCGCGGCGCAGGGTGCGCTGCGTGTCTTCGGCATCCAGTGCCAGACGCATGTTCATCTTCACACGGCCAACGGCGGACAGGTCATAGCGTTCGCTGTCAAAGAACAGCGTGTCGAACAGCGCCGACGCCGCATCCACGGTGGGCGGTTCGCCCGGACGCATAACGCGATAGATATCCATGAGCGCGGTTTCGCGATTCATGTTCTTGTCGTTCGCCATGGTGTTGCGCATGTAGGGGCCGACATTGACGTTGTCGATGTCCAGAACAGGAATCTCGGTGATGCCGGCATCAACCAGTTCCTTCACGGTACCACCGATCAGCGTGCCGTCCTTGTCGTACTCAAGGGTCAGCTCATCACCGGCTTCGACGTAGATCGCGCCGTTTTCTTCGTTGATGATGTCCTTGGCGACGAATTTGCCCACGATGTGCTCGTAAGGGACCAGCAGGTCCGAGACCTTGCCTTCGTCGATCAGTTTCTTGACGGCACGTGGTGTGACCTTCTTGCCAGCTTCGGCAATGATCTCGCCTGTGGCGGCGTCGACCAGATCATAGGTCGGACGCGTGCCGCGCACACGCTCGGGGAAGAATGGTGTAACCCAGCCCTTGTTCTTCTCCAGCTTGAACGTGACGGTGTTGTAATAGGCATCCATGATCGCCTCTTGGTCCAGACCAAGAGCGTACAGAAGCGTGGTAACAGGCAGTTTGCGGCGACGGTCGATGCGGCAGAACACGATGTCTTTTGCGTCGAATTCAAAGTCGAGCCAGCTGCCGCGATAGGGAATGATGCGGCAGGCAAACAGCAGTTTACCGGAAGAGTGCGTTTTGCCTTTGTCGTGATCAAAGAACACGCCGGGCGAACGGTGCATCTGGGAAACGATCACACGCTCGGTGCCGTTCACGATGAACGTCCCGTTCGGGGTCATCAGGGGCATGTCGCCCATGAACACGTCTTGTTCCTTGATGTCTTTGACCGATTTTGCGCCTGTGTCTTCATCGACATCAAACACGATCAGACGCAGCGTCACCTTCAAAGGCGCGCTGTAGGTCATGTCACGTTGCTGACATTCCTCGACGTCGTACTTGGGCTTTTCCAGCTCGTACTTGACGTATTCCAGAACGGAAGTTTCATTGAAGTCCTTGATCGGAAAGACGGATTGGAACACGCCCTGGATGCCATCGCCATCCGTTGGGGTCTCTGCGTCGCCGGAATTCAGGAACAGGTCATAAGAGGATTTTTGAACCTCGATGAGGTTCGGCATATCCAGAACTTCACGGATTTTGCCATAATATTTACGAAGACGTTTCTGGCCAAGGAACGATTGCGCCATAAGCTAAGTCACCTTTCAGCATTTCTCTGGGTGCTGCGATACCGTCGGGCTACGGCATGCTGCCCCTTCGAGAGGATGGATCTCAGGTCAATTCACGGCCACCGTCCCACCGGTGGCCTCCCGACCGTTAAAACCGCATCTTGGAAAAGACTTTCAGGAAAAGCCCTTGCCAAGACGGGTCGGGCCGGACACGCGATATGCGCATCCAGCCCAGTGTTTTCAAGGGGGCGCGGGAAACGTGGCGTTTCCCCTACCGATTTCCGATGCCGGAAACCGCCCCCGTCCCAAGCGGGACTTAGGCCAGTTCGACCTCGGCGCCAGCTGCTTCCAGCTTGCCTTTGATGTCTTCGGCTTCGGCTTTGTCGACGCCTTCTTTGATCTTGCCACCGGCTTCGACCAGGTCTTTGGCTTCTTTCAGGCCAAGACCTGTGATGCCGCGGACTTCTTTGATGACGTTGATTTTCGATGCGCCTGCGTTTTTCAGGACGACGTCGAATTCTGTTTTTTCTTCCTCTGCGGCGCCAGCACCGTCAGCAGGACCCGCCATCATGACTGCGCCACCGGCTGCAGGCTCAATGCCGTATTCGTCCTTGAGGATCGTTTTCAGTTCTTGTGCTTCCAGCAGGGTCAGACCAACGATGTCTTCTGCCAGTTTTTTCAGATCAGCCATTTTATCAGCTCTTTCCGTTTCGATTAATGTGTTCCAACGCGTGAGATTTTCACACGCCGCTCAGACGTTTGCTTACGCTGCCGCCTTGTCCTCGATCGTGGACAAGATGGACGCAATGTTGCTTGCAGGTGCGCCAATGGCCCCGGCGATGTTGCTTGCAGGTGCGCCAAGCATGCCTGCGATGGTGCTGATAAGCTCCTCGCGCGAAGGCATCTTCGACACAGCCGTAACACCGGCACGGTCCAGAGCGTTCTCTCCCATTGCACCACCAAGGATGACGAACTTGTCGTTTTCCTTGGCGAAGTCCTCGGACACTTTGGCGGCTGCCACAGGGTCTTCGGAATAGGTCAGAACGGTCATACCCGTCAGATAGTCGGCGATGCTTTCGCAGGGCTTCCCATCCAGGGCGATTTTGGCGAGCCTGTTTTTGGCAACACGAACGCTCGACCCGTTGTCGCGTGCACGGGCACGCAGGTCTTGCATTTCGGCAACTGTCAGACCGGCGTAGTGGGCAACCACAACGACGCCAGAGCTTTCAAAGATCTGGCCGAGTTCCTCGACCACTTTCTCTTTCTGGGCTCTATCCACAGTTTCACTCCAATTATAGGAGGGGCGGACCCCTCCGGCTCGTTTTCACCGCACAAAGAGTGCGCGGCAATCGGGTCCTTACGGGTCGTCGCAGCCCAAAGCCTGGAACACACCAGGCTGGAATGTCTCTTCCCGTCTCGGGTAGGAATTATGACCGGCATATCCCGATCACCCACCGTCTCGGACGAAATAATAGGCCGGCTGCGAATCACAGACGGCCTATTAATGGCTCACTTAGAGGTTTTATGCCGCTAGGCCAAGGGCGTTCAGGTGAAAACTTGCCCCTGCCCGCCCTGCACTAGGCCCGCGCCTTACCCGAAATGTTCGTCCCGCAACTGTCGGCGCAGCACTTTTCCCGATAGTGTAACTGGCACTTCGTCGACGAAACGGATGTCTTTTGGGATCTTGTAATTGGTCAGTTTCTCGCGGCAAGCGGCTTCGACCATCTCTTTGGTCAGGCTGTCGTCAGCGCGCACGATAAAGGCCACCGGCGTCTCGCCGGTCTTTTCATCCGCCACGCCCACCACGCCGACCTGCACCACTCCCGGCAGAGTCGAAATCGTATCCTCGATCTCGTTCGGGGCGACGTTAAAGCCCGAGACAAGGATCATGTCCTTCTTGCGGTCCACAATCTCAAGATTGCCGTCGGCATCCATCACCCCGATATCGCCAGAGTAATACCAACCGTCCTTCAGGACATCATTGGTGGCATCGGGATTGTTCAGATATTCCTGCATCAAGGCCGGACTGCGTGCGATGACCTCGCCCTGCTCACCCAGCGGGACATCCTTGCCCGCGTCATTCACGATCCGCACCTCGGCCCCTGGCACGGGCACACCGACCTTGCCGAACTTGTTATGCGCGGGCGGATTGAAGGTCAGGATGCCGGACACTTCGGTCATCCCATAGCCTTGGAGGATTTCGACGCCGGTCGCGTCCTGCCATTTCTGCGCCACGCCAGTTTGCTGCGCAGCCCCGCCGGATCCGCAGAACCGGATAGAGGAGAAAAGTTTGCGGTCGAACCACGGCTCGGCCATCAGGCCCGCGAACAGCGTGTTGATGCCGGTGAACCACGTGATCTGGTACTTCTCGAACGCGGCTTTCAGGTTGGACGGCGGGCGCGGGCTGGGCGCGAGAACCGCATGCGCCCCGATCGACAGGGCCGAGATGAAGATCAGCGAAAACGCCGTGATGTGGTAAAGCGGCAGCGCAACGAGCGTGGTTTCCTGCCCCTCATGCAGAATGTCAGCGGCCATCAAGCGCCCCTGTTCCGCATTAGTCAGGATCGCATGGTGCGACAGCGCCGCGCCCTTGCTGCGCCCCGTGGTGCCGCTGGTGTATTGATACAGCGCGACGGATTGCGGCGTCGTGCCCGCCCAATAGGCTCGAACATTCCGCGTTCCTGCCCGCTTGCGCCCCTTGGCCAGCGCATCCGGCATCTTGGTGAACGCGGTTTTCATTTCCGGCACAACCTTGCGCACCCGTTTCAGCACAAAGTTCAGCAGCGTCTTTTTCAGGAAAGGAAAGTAATCCGCGATCGACATGACCACGACATGTTTCACACCTGTATTGGCAATGATCTGGTCCAGTTTGTCGCCAAACAGGTTGATGATGACGATGGCCTTGGCGTTGCTGTCGTTCAACTGATGCTCAAGCTCGCTGGGCGTATATAGCGGGTTCACGTTGGTCCCGACACAGCCCGCCAGCGCAATCCCGAGCGAGGCTACACAGAACCCGATACAGTTGGGCGCCATGATCGCCACGGTATCACCCGCGGACAATTTCAGATCTTCGCGCAGATAGGTGGCGAAATCCTCGGCATGGGATTTCAGTTCATTATAGGTGACGGTGGTTTCTGCGCCCGTGGGCAGAATGGTCGTCAGCGCCGGTTTGTCGCCATATGCCGCCACGGCCCGCTCGAACATGTCGGGCAGCGTTTTTTCCGACATCTGGTTGGCGTCAAACTGTCTGGCTTCTTGCGAAAAATACTTGTCCCACGGTTTTTCCTGACCCATGTTTCGTCCCTCCCTGACTTCTGGAAGACAGCCTACATGAAATCCGCAATCCGCGACAAAAATCCGCACGTCACTATGCGAAAAAAATAAAACCGGACCGCTTGCGCGATCCGGTTCAATTCGTGTGCTTTAGAAAGGCTTACTCGGCGATTGCGCTGTCAACGTTGACGCTGACGCCTGGGCCCATTGTGGAGCTCAGCGAGACCTTTTTCATGTAAGTCCCTTTGGACCCCGATGGCTTGGCCTTGGCGACTGCACCAACAAAGGCACGGACGTTTTCGGCCAGCTTGGCTTCGTCAAAGGATGCTTTGCCGATACCAGCGTGGATCACACCGGCTTTTTCCACCTTGAACTGGACTTCGCCGCCTTTAGCCGCTTTCACAGCCGCTTCGACGTCCATGGTCACGGTGCCGACTTTTGGGTTCGGCATCAGGTTGCGGGGGCCAAGCACTTTACCCAGACGGCCAACGATTGGCATCATGTCGGGTGTCGCGATGCAGCGGTCGAATTCGATTTTGCCGGACTGGATGGTTTCCATCAGATCCTCTGCGCCAACGATATCCGCGCCTGCTTTTTGCGCTTCTTCGGCTTTTGGGCCACGTGCGAACACAGCGACGCGCACGTCTTTACCTGTGCCGTTTGGCAGACCGACAACACCACGAACCATCTGGTCCGCGTGGCGAGGGTCAACACCGAGGTTCATCGAGATTTCGATGGTCTCGTCAAACTTGGCTTTGGCGTTGTTCTTGACCAGCGACACGGCCTCTTCGACGGTGACGTCGGACTTGCCTGCGAATGCTTCGCGGGCGGCGGTTGTGCGTTTTCCGTATTTTGCCATCTTACTTCACCTCGATGCCCATAGAGCGGGCAGAGCCCAGAATGATCTTCATCGCGCCTTCGATGTCGTTGGCGTTCAGATCGGCCATTTTCGCTTCGGCGATTTCACGCACCTGAGCGACGCTGACAGTGCCGATTGTTTCGCGCGATGGCGTTTTGGCACCGGAGGAAACCTTGGCAGCCTTCTTGAGGTAGTAGGACGCTGGTGGCGTCTTGATGTCCATCGAGAAGGATTTGTCTTGGTAATAGGTGATCACGGTCGGGCATGGGGCGCCGGGCTCCATGTCTGCGGTCTTGGCGTTGAACGCCTTGCAGAATTCCATGATGTTGATGCCGCGCTGACCCAGTGCGGGGCCGACGGGTGGGGACGGGTTTGCCTGACCTGCTTTAACTTGCAGCTTCATCGTCCCGACGAGTTTCTTGGCCATGAGCCATTCTCCTTTTCAACTCCCGAACGTCGCGACGCCGGGATGCGGTTGATGTGGTCCGGCAGCAGACAACGCGTCGTCCTCGCCTCCCACATGGGATGTCACCAAAAAGGTAACAGGAGCGCCGCATACAGCGCTCCTGTCTTGGGATCAAGGTCGAAATGATGCCTCTTTGGGCGTGCGGCCCCATGCGGGACCGCCCCGGCGACGCTTATTCCTCTTCGAGGATCACATCGAAGATCACACGACTTCCGGGCATGCCGGAGGCATCGAGCGGTTTGGAGTGGGCCGCGATGATGATTTGTTCGGGCGCGATCCCGCGTCCCACCATCATCGCCATCAGAGCCTTGGCGCGCAAAAGCCCTGTGCGCACCGATTCGCGGTCTTGCAGATCGCCTGAGTGGTGCCCGACCACGCGCAGACGCGCGTGCGGGCATTCCACAGCGAGGGTCGCAATCTCCAGCGCGGTTTCCAGATCCTGCGATGGCAGCGATACCGAACGGGGCGCATAGAACAGCGATGTGCCGGTTGCCGCGCGTTCAAGCGCGGTCACGCAGGTAGCGTTCGCCCAAGGCTTGGCCGCACCGGTTGTGCGCATGGCAACGCGCTGGACCTCTTCGACCACCTTGAACTCGACGCGGCGGTCGTAGAACGCAGCGCCCTGCGGGCCGGACACGCCAGAGGGTTGTTTGTCCCCCATGCCCGCAGCGACGAACATGCTGGTGTCGATGCCCGAAGCGGCGATGCGCTGGATCACCTGCCGCGCGCGCTGTTCGCTTAGACGCATGTTCGCCGCTGGATCACCCGACGGATCGGAATGCCCCTCGACGCGGATTTGCACTCCGTCGCAGGATTGCGCGACCAAGCCGATCAGCCGCCCCTGTTCGATCCCGCCCGCATCGGCCGTGACGCCGCCGCTGGGAAAATAGACAACCGCCTGATCCGTCAGATTGCGCAGATCATCTTTGCACAGCGCGGCATCCTCGATCGCCGCTTGGCCAGAGGCGAACATCTTGGCCGCTGCGTGGGGCGTGGTCAGCGCCGCCTGTCGCAGATCGGCCTCGGGCGCGGGTTCGGCGGCGGGTGTGGGTACGGGCACCATCGATACCTGCGCGGGTTGCGGCGCGGCCAGCGGCGCCACGGGTTGCAGATCGCTCATGTCGGACGCGGCGCCTGCCTGCCGTGTCACCACATCCTCGTCCACAGCCGCATTGGCCAGAAGAGCCGCATCAAGGGCCGCTTGCAGGTTTTCAATCTGTTCCTGAGCCGACGGCATCGACGCGGTTTCGGCGACAACGGGCTGGCTTTGTGGCGAGGTGCCGTACACGCTCGCCAGATATCCGGTGCCCGCAAAAATAATCGCTGCTGACGGAACCAGCCATGGAAGGCTGTCCTTTATCCCCTTAAAATTCATTATATCCCCCAAGATACACTGCTACTTTTTTGCAAAAACGCTTGATATAGCACTCAACACCACAATTAGGCGAAAATCCGCCGCGTTCGTCAACAGTGGATACGGGTTCGAAGGGTTCTAGCGTCATTTGGGACGGAAAAATCGCGATAAACGCGATTTCGGCCTGCCAAATTTCGGGGCTGGGACAGTATTCAACGGGAACGGGCGCAGCGGCAAACGGCGCGCACAAAGAAAAAGGCCAGCCCCGTGGAAAGGGCCGGCCTTGCATATTTAGAGAACAATGATGTTCAGGGTCAGATCTGTTTGTTGACCTGTGTGAATTCCAGCTCGACCGGTGTTTCGCGGCCAAAGATGGACACGGTGACCTTGAGGCGCTGGTTCTCGTCGTCGACTTCTTCGACCATGCCGTCGAAATCCTCGAACGGGCCGTCGTTGACCTTGACCTTCTCGCCGATCTCGAAGTGGATCAGGGTGCGCGGGCTTTCTTCGCCTTCCTGCACGCGGTTCAGGATCTGGTTCACTTCGGCATCGCGCATCGGCATGGGGCGGCCCTGCGGACCAAGAAACCCTGTGACGCGGTTGATCGAGTTGATCAGGTGGTAGCCCTGATCGGACATTTCCATGTGGACCAGCACATAGCCGGGCATAAAGCGACGCTCGGTCGTGACCTTCTTGCCGCGGCGCACTTCGATGACTTCCTCGGTGGGGACCAAGACTTCGTCGATCTCGTCCTCAAGACCGTTCTCCGCCACGGACGTGCGGATCGTCTCGGCGATCTTCTTTTCGAAGTTCGAGAGTACGCTGACCGAATACCACCGTTTTGCCATGTGTCTGTGGCCCCTTGCCCGATTAGACTTTCAATTCCACATGCATGTGCATGGGTCGACCTGAATAAAAATCGGCGCGGGGCTTCGAATCGCCGCGCGCCTCATCTGTGGTCAGATTGCGGAATACTCTGCACGTTTTCAAAGTGCAAGTCCCGCCCCCGTAATCCGCTTTAGCCGAACAGGTTCAGAATGGCCTCAAGGCCGCCACGGATCAGGATATCGACCAGCGCGAAAAACACAGCCGTCAGTGCCGCGAGGATAAAGACCATAACAGTGGTCAACAACACTTCGCGACGGGTTGGCCAGACAACCTTGGAAACTTCCGAGCGGACCTGCTGGATAAACTGGAGTGGATTGGTGGTGGCCATGGCGCGTTTTCACATCCCTGTCTTAGATTGACAGGCATGTAACGGGCAAGGGCGGCGATTTCAAGGCAGATAACGCGCCGTCCCGCCCCAGTGCCTATGCGTCGTGCGCAAGGTGGTCCATATGTGGCGATCCTGTGCGCAACGCTTCGGCCATCTGAAGGGAGTGCAGATCGGGCATATACAGCGCGTCGACGAGGGTTTCAGGAAAGCGGTCAAGCACCGCGTCCCAGCGGCAGGCAATGCGGTCCACGCGCGCCCGTACCGCCGCCGCGCGGGCGGGGTTGCGCCGCTCGACACGGTTGAGCCAGCGCGCCACCAAGCGCCAGAGGCGCGCGGGCCCAGCAAGCAGGACGATCATCAGCGTCACGGCGCAAGTCAGAACACCGGAGATCAGGAACCAGTGGGGACGCAGCACAACCAGTAGCGCCATGCACATCACCGCAATAAGGCGTGTGCTGGGGCGAAAGCGGATCAATAACGACGGCACGGACGTAATCATGTGCCACAGCACTGATGGTTCCGCAGGGGCTTTGGGCGCACGGCGCGGCTGTTCCTCGGGGGCGTGCAGATCGGGCAGGATGTCGGCGCGGGTGGGTGCTGGCGCGACAACGGCAGGCTGCGCCGTCACAGGTGCGGCTTCAACTGGTGCGTCCTGCGCAACAGGTTCGGCACGGCCAAGCAGCCCGCGCCGTGGTTTTTCCTGCGCTGTGTCCTCAACCAAAATCGCGCGGATGGAGGCCATCGTTTCTTCGTCGTCCACAGGCTGCGGACGCCCCTTAAGGTGTTCGTATGTCATTGTCGTCTCCAGGCCGATCAATTTGGCGGTGCGCCGCACTTAAATAATTTTGCAGCGCGCCCTGCTGGCCGTCAGCGGGTGTGGCGCTGCTAGGGCTGAAAGATGGGCCAAAAGTGACCGGATTGAGGCAGCTTTGTGTCACTGTCGCGAGGGTGGAAACACTGCATGATAGGTCCGCAGAACTGTCTGTGAAGACGCCACACTCACCCCGGACATTATTAAAAAGCGTTTACTAAAACGCGCACCACAGCCCTTGCGGCCTGAACCGCAAGGCAAACGATTCCCGCGCCCGCAAAGGCGGTAAGTCCTAACAATGTGAAGGAAGTGGCAGGGGCATCAGGGTTCGAACCCGAGACCTACGGTTTTGGAGACCGTCGCTCTACCAGCTGAGCTATACCCCTACGGTGCACGCGGGATATGCGAAGGTTTTGCCAAGATCAAGACCTGTTTGCGCGCCAATGTGGAATCCGTTCCGCCACGTTCCGGCCACCAAATTCATGGAACCCTTCCGCATGGGGCGCGTTTTGTCAGCAATCGTAACACTACGAAAGGAACACGACATGGCCTTGAACAATCTGCACGACGTCTATCACGACCAACTTCAGGACCTGCACAGCGCGTGCTCGCAAGCGATGGAAGCGACAACCGCGCTCGGCCGCGCAGCCAAAAACGAAGATCTGTCCAAGGCGCTGATCGCCGGAGCCAACGGCATCGCCGAAGGCATTGATGAGCTGAAGTCGATCTGTGCCCTGCATGACATCGACCCAGATGGCGAACATTGCAAAGGCATGGAAGGGCTTGCGAAAGAAGCGCATGCCCACGGCATCGACGCCGAGTTCGGCAGTGACGATGCGCGCGATGCAATGATCATCACGCAATACCAGCGCATGGTGCACTACGCTCTGGCTGGGTACGGCTGTGTGACTGCCTTTGCCAATCGCTTGGGTCTGGACGAAGAAGGTGCGCGTCTGCAAAAACTGCTGGACCACACCTATGATGGCGACCGCACAATGACAGAAATTGCGACCGGCGAAGTCAACCGC
This sequence comes from Tateyamaria sp. 7Alg 36, assembly GCF_059882455.1. Classification (NCBI taxonomy): domain Bacteria; kingdom Pseudomonadati; phylum Pseudomonadota; class Alphaproteobacteria; order Rhodobacterales; family Roseobacteraceae; genus Tateyamaria; species Tateyamaria sp. 7Alg 36. The sequence goes on from NZ_CM187613.1 coordinate 1,618,076, forward strand.
GACGCTGCCGCCTAAAACGGTTCGATATCAGACACAAAAGGCCGCTGCTCGCAGCGGCCTTTTTGCTGTTTCGCGCCCGCCTTATGCCGCTTGCCGTGCAGGTGTTAATAGCGGCCAGACCTCTTCCATCCAGCGCGCCGCGAAAGCAGGGGATTTGTGCCCGAAGTCGCCATTTTCCTTAGCATCAGCGCAGGCATATTCGGCGCATGTCAGCGCGCCGCGGGTCACAGTATCTTCGGGCTGGCGAACTAGGTGGATACCATCCTGCGCCGCCACTTCGCACAGAGTAGACCAGACGATATCGCGCTGTGCTTCCATGGCCTGCGCCGCCGCCGGATACAGCCCCAGAAATTGTTTCGGCGCGTCGAGGTTCTTGATCCCGTCGGTGTAGAAAGGCGCGGGCACATAGATGACACGCCGTCCCGCTTTTGCCAGTTGCTGCGCCATGCGATAGGCCCGTGTGCATTCGGCGAACATACGGCCCGAGGCTGCGCGGACTGCGCGACTAGGCGCATGACCGTTCTCACCCATCCATTGCAGGTAGGGGCCGAAAAACTCGCTAACGCGGTAGCGCGCCCCGTAAAATATGAACGTATCGAAATCGTCCGGCGCCAGAAACTCACGCCCGTTTCCGTTAATGGTCAGCGCCATGTCCAGCGCGTCGCCCTTTGCGCGGATGGCCCCGCCGCGCCATTCGATCTGGCGAAAGGCAGGCCCCGTCGCGCCCCAGAATTCGACATGCGCACCTGTGGGGGCCTGTGTCAGCCCCTCGCGCAAAGCGTTGCGCAAGCTGCCCAACTGGCTGTCGCCGAAAAAGCAGATGCGCGGCGCGGCTGTGTCAGGCTGCGAAGGCATTCAACAACTCCTCTTCGCATTTCACGTCCTCTTGGGGTGCGGGAACGACCGGCGCTGCGGCTGGCGGCTGGTCCGCGGACACTTGTGCGCCAAAGGCCCGTGTCTGATCCTCAAAGAAATGGCGCATCACCGTTGCCACCCCTTCGGGCACGACCGACCGCATGTTCGGCGCAAAGAACATGCCGCGGAATATCGGGTGGGTGATGATCTCGAACGATGGGAAATAATCGATCCACTTGAACTCTTCACAGGCCATGCCAGCCACGGCGCGCAGCACCGATTTCGAATATTGCGTGGCCGTCAGCACGTGCTGCCCCGAGGCCGTCGCCGTCAGCGGTACAGGCGAAACAGTCAACAACACTTTCAAACGGCGGTTCTTTGAGCGGGCGAATTTCAGCGCGCGTTTCAAGGCATTCATGGTGCGGCGCGTGTTGGCGTTGACGAACACATGCTGTTCCGGATCGAAGGTGCCCGCCACTGTGCCGGGACACAGCGCATATTCCAGACCCGTTTCGGCGTTGTGCCAGCGTTCGGTCAGACCGAGCGTAAAGACCAACACATCCGACGTTTCGATGGCACGGCGCAGGGCAGCATAGGTGACCTGCCGCGCTGCCCACAATTCGTCGGCGCTGGCAAAGCCGTCAGGTTCGATGGCTGGGCGCAGCGGATCATAGAACCGTCCGTCCCTTTCCCAAACCTCGCGCACTTCGGGACGCGCGCCATAGGCAAGCTCGAGCCACTGCAACAACATGGACGGCGTATAGATATTGCCGGTGCGAAAGCTGAAAATGCCATAGCCAAAGCGGCGCGCATCCGCCCCCAGCAGAAAGGGCGGAGGCGCTTCGCAATCTTGCCAGCCATAGCCGCGATCCGACAGCGCCTTGCCGATATGCTGGGCAAAACACGACCCCGCCGTCACGACCCGGTGGCTTTGCTTTACCGAAAATTTCGGAGTCCAAAGGCCGCTGAGGCCATAGGCGCCGGGTGTAGCTACGGCGGTTTTCCAATAGCTCTCCGGCCCCATATTTTCATAGGGGTGTGTCATCTGCTGCCTGCTCAAGTCGTTTTTATGGTTGTCTTACAGCGTAGCGGGCAGGTTTCGCGCTGACAAAGAAAAACGGGCCGCAAGGCTGTGCCTGCGACCCGACTGTGTTCATTCTGCAAGAAAGGCGCCCTTTTCAGGGCGCCTCCGCAGCCTTACTCGTTGATTTTCGACACAACGCCCGCGCCAACGGTGCGGCCGCCTTCGCGGATCGCGAAGCGCAGGCCCTGCTCCATCGCGATCGGTGCGATCAGTTCAACGCCGAACGACACGTTGTCGCCTGGCATGACCATTTCTGTGCCTTCTGCCAGTTGAACTGTGCCTGTCACGTCCGTTGTACGGAAGTAGAACTGTGGGCGGTAGTTCGCGAAGAATGGCGTGTGACGGCCACCTTCTTCTTTGGTCAGGATGTAGGCTTCGGCTTCGAACTTGGTGTGTGGGTTCACGGAACCTGGCTTGCAGAGAACCTGACCACGCTCAACCGCTTCACGGTCGATACCACGCAGCAGGGCGCCGATGTTGTCGCCTGCTTCACCGCGGTCCAGCAGCTTGCGGAACATTTCAACGCCTGTGCAGGTCGTTTTCTGTGTGTCCTTGATGCCGACGATTTCGATTTCGTCACCAACGTTGATCACGCCACGCTCGACACGACCGGTCACAACGGTACCACGACCCGAGATCGAGAACACGTCTTCGACGGGCATCAGGAACGGCTGGTCAACCGCACGCTCTGGTGTCGGGATGTACTCGTCAACGGCAGCCATCAGCTTGCGGATGGACTCTTCGCCGATTTCTGGCTTGTTGCCTTCCATCGCGGCCAGAGCCGAACCGGGGATGACGGGGATGTCGTCGCCTGGGTACTCGTAGGAGGACAGCAGCTCGCGGATTTCCATTTCCACCAGCTCGAGCAGCTCTTCGTCGTCAACCTGGTCAACTTTGTTCATGTAGACAACCATGGTCGGGATACCAACCTGACGGCCCAGCAGGATGTGCTCGCGCGTTTGGGGCATCGGGCCATCGGCTGCGTTCACAACCAGGATCGCGCCGTCCATCTGCGCCGCACCGGTGATCATGTTCTTCACATAGTCAGCGTGGCCGGGGCAGTCGACGTGGGCGTAGTGACGGGTCTCTGTCTCGTACTCAACGTGCGCTGTCGAAATGGTGATCCCGCGGGCTTTCTCTTCGGGCGCGCCGTCAATCTGGTCATACGCCTGGAAGTCGCCGAAATACTTCGTGATCGCCGCTGTCAGCGTGGTCTTGCCGTGGTCAACGTGGCCAATCGTGCCAATGTTAACGTGCGGTTTCGTGCGTTCAAACTTTGCCTTTGCCATCTTTCAAGACGCCCTTTTCGCTCTGTGAACGGGCAAACGCCCGCGTTTATATCGCGGGGCGTTTATTGCGAATGCGGACGGAAATCAAGCGGTCTTGCATCAAACCCGTGCCATTTGGCGCAAACGGGCCAACAGGACCGTCACGGGCAGGGTTTCGTATTGCGGAAGCAGCGCCAAGGCGCCGCCGCCCGCCCAAAATGTAGTACTGTGAGGCCCGCCTTATTCGGCTGCGGCCACTGCCGGTGCGGCGTCGGCATCCGGCGTAAACCAGCCCTTGTCGGCCTGTTCGCGCACAAGGAACCGTTCAACCGCTTTGGCGGCATTACGGCTCAACTCGGTCAGCTGTTCTTCGGCGCTCATCGTGTAGCCGGTGCCGATGATCGGCGCGGTACCAAAGGTTTCCAGAACGGTGATCTGTTCGGGGGTGTCGTTCAGCTTTTTATTCGCCGCATCGTCATAGACGGTCACGTTCAGGATCAGTGCGGATTTCGGTGCCAGCACCAGCGGCACACCGGGTTGCGCCAGCACATAACCTTCGACCGAGATGCCGAAGTGATAGCGGCTTGGCCCGTCATAGCGGTCGAACCGTTCGGCAATCGCCGCCTGCACAGTGCTGGCCAATTGTTCCTCGGTTGCCTTGCGGGAAAGCGGACCGCGCTGTGCCTTCGAGGCGATAACGATGTTGTGGTGCAAGCTGAAGTCACCGAGCGGCACAGGTGGGCCATCCAGATCCGCGCTTGGGCTGCAAGCTGCTGCCAGAACCAACATTGTCATGCCGAACACAAGACGCATCATCACCGCTCACTCCTCATTTTCCTTTGCGGGCAATAGCGCAGGTGCGACCAAGGCGCAATTGCACGAGGGCCATGCGGCAATATATGTTAGGTATAGGATAGGAGATCCCGATGCCTGATACCGCTGCCCCCCCACATCTGCCGGTGCGCGTGCCTTTGGTCAACGAACCCTGGGGGTTGTGGAAAAGCCTGTCCATGGCGCGCAAGAACGTGCTGCGCATCATCCCTGAAATCGCCGTGACCCAGCCGATGGTGTCGGGACGCACAGGCAAGCGGTGGCATATGGTCATGGACCCAGAGGCCATCCGCCGGATGCTGCTCGACCGGCTGGAAGATTATCCGAAATCCGACGTGACCAAGAACCTGCTGCGCCCTGCAATTGGCGAATCCCTGTTTATTGCCGAAGGGGCGCATTGGCGCTGGCAACGGCGCACGGCAGCGCCCGCGTTCAGTCATCGCAACATGATGAACCTCGCGCCGATCATGACCAAAGCCGCAGAGCGCGCCGCCGACCGTGTCGCCGCCGCAGGCCCCCGCGCCCTCAACTTTCTGGATGAGATGGTGACCACCACTTTCGACGTGATTGCCGATGTGACCTTTTCCGGCGGCGACGCCTTTGACCGCGATGCGGTGCACAATGCCATCGACGATTACATCGCCGAGGCGGGCAAGATTTCCTTGTTCGACATTATTGGCGCGCCCGACTGGATTCCCCGTCCGGGACGGTTAGTGTCGGGCCGCGCATTGCGCGATATGAAGGCTGTGGCCGACCGCGCCATTGACGCACGCGCCAAGCGCGGGGCCGAAGGGGTGCCCGATCTGCTCGACCTGCTGCTGGCAGGCGAAGACCCCAAATCAGGGCGTCGGATGAACACGGCAGAATTACGGGACAACCTGCTGACCTTTATCGTGGCGGGGCACGAGACCACCGCCCTGACCCTTGCTTGGTCCATGTATCTGGTGGCCTTCGATCAGGACATTCAGGATGCCGCCCGCGCCGAGGCGCAATCGGTGCTGAACGGACGCGCCGCAACTGGCGACGATGTCGAAAACCTGCCCCTGATCCGCCAGATCGTGGACGAGGCACTGCGCCTTTATCCCCCTGCGGGCATGGTGTCGCGCACCGCGCTGGCGCATGACGTTCTGTGCGGTCGGGAAATCCGGCCCGGTGATACCTGCATGGTGCCGATCTATGCGCTGCACCGCTCAAGGCTGCACTGGGACGATCCGGATGCGTTCCGCCCTGCGCGCTTTGCCGACCGCAAGGCGATCAACCGCTATGCCTATCTGCCCTTCGGGGACGGGCCGCGCATCTGCATCGGCGCATCTTTTGCCCTGCAAGAGGCGGTGATCATACTGGCAACTCTGCTCAGCCGCTTTCGCTATTCCCCCGTTCAGGGGCGCAATCCAGAGCCTGTGATGATCCTGACGGTACGCCCCGAAGGCGGCGTCTGGCTGACGGCCGAACCGGCCTAGTCGCCGTCTTTTACCGCGCGCTTGGGACGCCCGTCACAAATGTTCTGTAACGCCGTCCATTCGGCGTCCGACAGGATCGGGTTGGTTACACCCTGCCCGCGTGCAAAGATGCGGGCCGCTTCGGCACGGTCGACGGTTTCGGGGTGGCTCGACAGATAGACCGGCAGGTCCGGCATCTTGCGTTCCAAATCACTGAGGCTGTCAAAGAAGGTCGCCAGCGCCTCGGCACTGGTTCCGGACGCATCCAGCATTTCCAGCGCGAACAGGTCCGCCGCCGCCTCGGCTTCGCGGGTATAGGACGCGTTGAGTGTGTGTTCCGCCACCACAACCACGGCAGAGCCGCCCACGAAATCCCCCAATACCAGCGCGAGCAGACCCGCAGAGCCCGCCGCACGCAAGGCGTTGCGGGTGGTATCGCGTGCCTCCACATGACCGATCTCGTGCGCGAGGACGGCGGCCACTTCGTCCGGTGTCTTGGCCTTGTCGATAAGGCCGCGCATGATCACGATCTGACCGCCGGGCGCGGCAAAGGCATTTACCATCTTGTGGTCGAACACCGTCACGTTGAGGTCATAGGCCAGATCGCCCGCCGCGGTCAGCCGGTCCGTCATCGCGTTTAGGGCGGCAACCCCGTCAGCATTCGTACAGGACAGCCCACCGACTGAGCGCCCGCCCAAAAACCGCTCCATCTGGTTCACAACGGTTTTGCCATAGGCGACCTCGCGTTCGATCGGGATCAGGGTTGCCATGGTGTTCGCCAGCGCGGGCAGGATGACAAAGATCATGATCACGACCGCCGCCACAGCCAGACCGACGCGGGTTACGATCTTGCGCGCCGCCCCCTGCGCCACATCGCGGCGGTTCAGGTGCGGACACAGCCGTTGCAAGGCGCGGATCATTTCGGGGTCATCCAGCGTCAGCCGCGCCGTTTTGATCAGCGCACTGTCCAGTGCCGCATCGGCCCGCAGGCTGAGCACAAGCTGGTCGTCACGCGCGTGATCCGCCAGTGCGCGGATGGCGTCCAAGGGCCAGTATTGCGACCCCATGGGCAGGTCTGGATGTTCAATCTTCAGCGTGCGCGCGGCGGTATCCACGGACAGTTCGACATCCAGCCGCTGTCCGCTTTCGCCATCAAAAAACCGCGCGAAGGCGATCATCAGATAGCCCCGCCTATGTCGAGAGCATCGGCAAACCCTTCGGCATCCGCACCTGCATCTGCGGCCCGTTGCTGGATCGTGTTCAGGTGATCGGCGTTGTGCACATGGATGTTGTTCACCGCGTGTTCGATGATTGGCTGGGTGATGATGACCAGCCCAAGCGCCCCTGCCACCAAAAAGGCGAACAGATACAGCACCGCCAGAACGATCAAGAGCAGCGGATTGCCCCCCACAACGGCGTCGGTCATCGTGGCCATCAAGCCGCCGATCACACCGAAGACAACGCCCATCAGGATCGAGATGATGATCGTGCCGATGATGACAATGGACAGAACCCGCCCTGTCGCCAGATGTGCGTCAAAGGTCACAATCCCGTCCAGCACCTTGTTGCGGGTCAGGTAGTTGAAGGCAAAAACGCGGTAATAGACCATTCCGATCATCGCCCAGATATAGCCGACAACCGTGACGATCCCGCCCCCGATCCCTGCGCCAATACTTGAGGAGCTCGCCCCCATGGCCGCAATGCCGATACCAACAATGATGATGGCGAGGCCCATAAAGATATGCTTCATCCCGCCATAAAGATCTTGCCACCGCCCCAATTGTTCAAACGGCGCGTCGCCATACCAGCTGCGGTCGGCCATGTATTTTTCCAGCCGAAAGGTGACCAGCGGGTTCAGCAGACCCAGGGTAATGATGTTCAGCAGATAGTAACCAAGCGCGCGGAACGCATAGCCCCATGCGCCGTGATCCATCCCGAAACGGATGCCACGCCAACGGCTGCGCGCCATCTTGTACCGCCGCGCACGGTAGCGCGCGAACAGCATGAGGGGCAGCACCGCCAGCACGGTGATATAGATCGCGCCAAGCTGCGCCAACTCTTGCCCGACTGATTGCGGTTCGTTGAACAGGTTCAGGCCGAAATAGAACAGCGCCATCTGCACGATGCCGAGATAGATCGCCAGAATCACAATCGCGACCAAAAACCCAAGGAACTTTTCAAGCCCCGTTCCGGTGTATTCAAAGCTGTCATCGTCGCCCGTTGTGGCCGACCAGATGTATTTACGAATGCGGGTCTTGGCCCAAAAACGGTAGATGCCCAGCGTCAGCAGCGTCAGCAGCGAGGTCAGGAAATAAAGGCGGAACAACGGGGCCTTTTTGCCAAAATAGCGGCCCTGAATTTGCGTGCTCATCGGAAAAATGGTCCTTTGTACGAAATAATGAACTTTTGGCTAAGGACCCTCACGGATCAATTGAATTTGTTATCTCTGGGGAACCCGCGCGGCGCCATCCGTCCCGCGCTGGCGCGTTTGCCCTTCCATTCGGCAAGCTCGGTCTGGGTGCGGGTGCGCCCTGCGGGATCGCTCCAGCTTAGGCCGTCGTCGCCCACAAAGGTGGTCGCGTCGCTTAGCCCGCCATCCTTGTAGCGCTGCAAACGCACGCCTTTGCCGCGTGCCATTTCCGGCAGTTCGGCCAGATCAAACACCAGAACCTTGCGGTTCTCACCGACCACTGCGACGCTATCGCCCTGAACGGGTTTGCAAACCGCCACACTGACATCGCCGCGCACGTTCAGCACCTGTTTGCCGCTGCGGGTCTGCGCGATCACATCGTCTTCGGGCACGATAAACCCGTCGCCCGCGCTGGACGCCACCAGCAGCTTACGGCCCGGTGCGTGGATCAGGATCGAATGGATCTGCACCTCGTTCGGCAGGTCCACCATCAGGCGCAACGGTTCGCCCATGCCCCGCCCACCAGGCAGGTTGGAGGCCGACAGCGTATAGAACCGCCCGTTCGACCCCACGACCAGCAGTCGGTCGGTGGTTTCGGCATGGAAGGTAAAGCGCGGTCCGTCGCCGTCCTTGAATTTCAACTCGCGGTTCAGGTCGATATGGCCCGTCATCGCGCGGATCCAGCCCATCTGGCTGCACACCACGGTGATCGGCTCACGGTCGATCATCGCCTCCAGCGGCACGTCCTCGACTGTTCCGGCCTCTGCAAAGGTGGTGCGGCGCGCGCCACCTTCGTAATCCTTGCCGAACTGCTTTTTGGTAGCCTTGAGCTGGGTCGAGATCGCGTCCCATTGCAGCCCTTCGTTGGCCAGCAAATCTTCAAGACCTGCCCGTTCTTCCATCAACTCGGACTGTTCGCGCAGCAACTCGACCTCTTCGAGGCGACGCAAAGACCGCAGGCGCATGTTCAGGATGGCTTCGGCCTGCACATCGCTCAGCTCACCCGGACCGGGTTTCGGGCCGACATAATCCGCCTCGCTCATGGCGCGGGGGTGATCCAGCGACCAGTCCTCGCGCATCAGGGCGGCCTTGGGATCGTCGTCATAGCGGATGATGTCGATCACGCGATCAAGGTTCAGGAAGGCAACGATTAGCCCCTCAAGCACCTCAAGCCGATGGTCGATCTTTTCCATCCGGTGCTCACTGCGCCGGACTAGAACCTCGCGACGGAAATCAAGGAAAGCACGCAGCACTTCCTTCATCGAACAGACCTTGGGCGTGACGCCGTCGATCAGCACGTTCATGTTAAGCGAGAACCGCACCTCGAGATCGGAGTTGCGGTACAGCATCCCCATCAGAACGTCCGGATCGACATTCTTGGATCGCGGTTCCAGCACAAGGCGGATGTCGTCGGCAGATTCGTCGCGCACATCGCCCAGAATCGGGATCTTCTTGGTCTGGATCAGTTCCGCCAGCTTTTCGATCAGCTTGGACTTCTGGACCTGATAGGGAATCTCGGTGACGACAATCTGCCACTGGCCACGGCCCAAATCCTCGACCTCGTAACGGCAGCGCAGGCGGAAACCGCCCTTGCCCGTGCGATAGGCCGTCGCGATCTGTTCGGGCGGTTCGACGATGATGCCGCCGGTCGGGAAATCAGGGCCCGGCACAAAGTTCAGCAACGTGTCGTCGCGCGCGTCGGGCGTTTTGATCAGATGCACGCATGCATCACAAAGTTCTGCGATATTGTGCGGCGGAATATTGGTGGCCATGCCCACCGCGATCCCGCTGGACCCGTTGGCCAGCAGATTCGGGAACTGCGCGGGCAAGACCACAGGTTCGGTCAGCGTGCCATCATAGTTGTCGCGGAAATCGACACTGTTTTCGTTCAGACCGTCCAGTAGCGCTTCGGCCACGGCGGTCATGCGCGCTTCGGTATAACGGCTGGCGGCGGGGTTATCGCCGTCGATGTTGCCAAAGTTCCCTTGGCCATCGACCAGCGGGTAGCGGACGTTGAAATCCTGCGCCAGACGCGCCATCGCATCGTAAATCGCCGCATCACCGTGGGGGTGATAGTTACCCATCACGTCGCCCGAAATCTTGGCCGACTTCCGGAAACCACCCGTCGAGGACAGGCGCAATTCGCGCATCGCATAAAGAATGCGGCGGTGCACCGGCTTCAACCCGTCGCGGGCATCGGGCAGCGCGCGGTGCATGATCGTGGACAGCGCATAGGTCAGGTAACGCTCGCCCAATGCGCGGCGCAGCGGTTCGGAAAGGTCCATGTTGGGGGCGTCGGCCTGATCTGACATAGATGCTGTCTAGCGGGCGCGGTTTCAGGCGACAAGCGGTCAACCGCATTTTCACCACGTGCGGGAACCAAATTGCCCTTTCGTCAGTTGCATAGTCACAACAACATCCCCGAAGGGGGAAAAATTCTGAGTCTTTACCAGTGAACGAAACAACGGCGTCTGATAGGACGAAGTTGTACTGTCAACAAACGCTGCTCAGACCGTACACGATAGTAAGTTTTGGGGGACGCTCTAATGGCGCGATTTATCTTGGTATGTTTTGCCTTTCTGGCATTCGCTTTCTACGAACTCAGCGGTGGATCGGACTTCGACCCCGAGGAGACACGCCTTGCGCGAATCGACCCGCCATCGGACGTACGCCAGCAACCGCTTGAGCGTACACAGGTTGCACAGGCACAGATTGCACCGGCCCCTGCCCTGTCCGGTTCCGAGGATGTGACACGCGTATCGCTGTCCCTCACGTCCGTTGAAGATGTCGTGCGTCCTGCCAAGTCCCGCAGCATTCAGGCCAAGCGCGTCGTTGCCGTCCAGAACGCCGTGAGCGAAGAAGAACCCACCATCATCATCCCCAGCCTGATCGTGGACAAACCCGTGATCACGCCGGTCAGCTTTGGCCAGCGCGGTGAAGAACCCCGTGAGCAGGCGCAAGGCAACTTTGACGTCCGTGCCGTAACGGGGTCGAGCGTTAACGTGCGCGGCGGTCCGGGCACTGGATACTCGGTCGTGAACCGCCTTGTACGCGGCGACAAGGTCGAGATCCTCGACAATCCCGGCAACGGTTGGGTTCAGATGCGCCCTGTTGGCGGCGGCACCACCGGCTGGATGGCGGATTTCCTGCTCAGCGACGGCTAAGCCCATTCGCAACTTGTGACGTAACCGCACATCTGCCAGACCTGCGCCCGACAAAAAGGGCGCAGCACATGGTTCAGAAATCCATTCTCATCACCGGATGTTCCTCTGGGATCGGCTATGCCGCAGCGCTTGGATTGCGCGATGCGGGTTGGCAGGTCTTTGCGTCCTGCCGCGCCGAGAAAGACTGCGCCCGCTTGCGCGATCTGGGTTTCCTCAGCCCGCGCATCGATTATGCCGATACCGACACGATCCACGCGGGCCTTGACGAAGTGCTGGAGGCCACAGGCGGGCAACTGAATGCGCTGTTCAACAACGGTGCGTACGGCATGCCCGGCGCGGTCGAGGATTTGCCAACCCAAGCTCTCCGCGAAATTTTCGAGGCCAATTTTTTCGGCTGGCACGAACTTACCCGCGCCGTGATCCCCGTGATGCGGGAGCAAGGGCACGGGCGGATCGTGCAATGTTCTTCGGTCCTTGGCTTTGTCACGTTGCCGTGGCGCGCGGCCTATTGCAGCACCAAGTTCGCTCTAGAGGCGCTGACTGACACGCTGCGGATCGAGATGCGCGACACGCCCATCCACGTTGTGCTGATCGAACCGGGTCCGATCACCAGCAAGATCAGGGCCAATTCCATCCCCCACTTCGAACGCTGGATCGACTGGGAATCTTCGCCCCGCGCCGACCAATACCGCACCCGCCTGCGTAAACGCCTGTATGAAGATCGCGGCCCCGACACATTCGAACTGCCCCCAGAGGCCGTTGTGAAGAAACTGCGGCACGCACTGGAATCGTCGCGCCCGCGCCGCCGCTATCTGGTGACGACGCCAACCTATCTGATGGCATTTCTGCGCCGTATCCTGCCCGCATCGCTGCTGGATCGACTTCTCGCACAGCCGTGACCCAACACCACATTCGCTTTTACGCCCTAGGCCGCTACATCACACGGACCATTTAAAAAGGACCAAATCATGGGACAGGACCCGTTTTTCATTCTTGTTGTGCTTGCCTGCCTTGCGGTGGTCGTGGTGCTGATGCTGGGCCTTGGCGGGTTTGCCAAGGGATCGGGCTGGGCGCAGAAGAACTCCAACAAACTGATGCGTTATCGACTGGCGGCGCAATTCGTCGCCGTTCTGCTGATCGTCGCCTATGTGTTCCTGCGCCAAAGCAGGGGAGAATAAGCCATGGTTGTGCTGAACAAGATCTACACCCGTACCGGTGACGCGGGCGAAACCGCATTGGGCAACGGAACACGCGTGGCCAAGCACGATTTGCGCGTCTCTGCCTATGGCACTTCGGACGAGTTGAACTGTTTTGTCGGGGTCGCGCGTCTGAACGCGACGGGTGATATGGACGCCGCCCTTAGCCGTATCCAGAATGACTTGTTCGATCTGGGTGCAGACATGTGCCGCCCCGATATGGCGCAGGATGCCGAGGCCGAATACCCGCCCCTGCGGGTGACGGATGCCCAAGTGGCGCGGCTGGAACAGGAAATCGACGCGATGAACACCGACCTGACCCCGCTGCGCAGCTTTATCCTGCCAGGTGGTTCGGCCCTGTCTGCGCATCTGCATGTGTGTCGCACCGTGGCCCGCCGCGCCGAACGGTTGGCCGTAGAACTGGCGGGCATCGAAGACGTGAACCCCGCCGCCGTCAAATATCTGAACCGGCTCAGCGATTGGTTCTTTGTCGCTGCGCGCATTGCCAATAACGGCGGCAAGGATGATGTTCTATGGGTGCCGGGGGCGCATCGGGACTGACCTTGCCCGCCCACTTCAGGACGCTATGACCGAAAACGCGGCGTCCCGAGGGGATGACGTGACGATTTTGGCCTGTTTCCTCAGCGGTGTGTTGGGTAAACCGGACGGGACGGAAAAAGTCACTCGTCAAAAGACGAGTCGTTAACTGAGGAGAGGAACGCTCATGAAGGTGTTGGTGCCTGTCAAACGCGTGATCGACTACAACGTGAAAGTGCGCGTCAAAGCGGACGGTTCGGGTGTTGATCTCGCCAATGTGAAAATGTCGATGAACCCGTTTGACGAGATTGCAGTCGAACAGGCGATCCGCCTCAAGGAAGCGGGTCAGGCCGATGAAATCGTCGCCGTCTCCATCGGTGTGAAACAGGCGCAGGAAACGCTGCGTACCGCACTCGCCATGGGCGCGGACCGCGCCATTCTGGTGATTGCCGCCGATGACGTGCACACCGATATCGAGCCGCTGACCGTTGCCAAGATCCTCAAGGCCATCGTCGACGAAGAACAGCCCGGTCTGGTGCTGTGCGGCAAGCAGGCCATCGACAACGACATGAACGCGACCGGCCAGATGCTGTCCGCACTGATGGGTTGGAGCCAAGCGACATTCGCTTCGGACGTCGAGATTTCCGGCGACAAGGCCAAGGTCACACGCGAAGTGGACGGCGGTCTGCAAACCATCGAAGTGTCTATGCCAACGGTCATCACCGTTGATCTGCGCCTGAACGAGCCGCGCTATGCGTCCCTGCCCAACATCATGAAAGCCAAGAAAAAGCCGCTGGATGAAAAGACAGCAGCCGATTACGGCGTTGATCCCGCCCCCCGCCTGACGGTTGTCAAAACGACAGAGCCCGAAGCGCGTGCGGCTGGCATCAAAGTGGGTTCGGTTGACGAACTTGTGGCGAAACTCAAAGAAGCGGGGGCAGTGTAATGGCAGTCCTTCTGATGGCAGAAATCAATGACGGCGTACTGGCAATGGACGCAACGGCCAAGGCCGTGACCGCAGCCGGTGCCTTGGGCGACGTGATTGTCCTTGCAACGGGCGCAAGCTGCGCCGACGCCGCCGCCGAAGCCGCGACAATCCAAGGTGTGTCCAAGGTGCTGTGCGCCGAAGATACCCTCTATGGCAAACGTCTGGCCGAACCAGTGGCCGATCTGATCGTGTCGCTTGCGGGTGATTACGAACACATCGTGGCCCCTGCGACCACCGACGCCAAGAACGTCATGCCGCGCGTTGCCGCGCTGCTGGACGCAATGGTGATTTCGGAAGCAACCGCCGTGATCGACGCCAACACGTTCGAACGCCCCATCTATGCGGGCAACGCGATCCAGACCGTGCAATCGAGCGATGGCAAAAAGGTCATCACCTTCCGGACATCAACCTTTGATGCCGCAGGCACAGGTGGCTCCGCTTCGGTGGAAAACATCGGTGCAGCCGCTGATCCGGCCCTGTCTTCGTGGGTCGAGGACAAAGTCGCCGCCAGCGACCGCCCAGAGCTGACCTCGGCCGGTGTGGTCGTGTCCGGTGGACGCGGCGTCGGCTCGGAAGAGGACTTTGCCCTGATTGAAAAGCTGGCAGACAAGCTGGGCGCCGCTGTTGGCGCATCCCGCGCTGCCGTCGATTCGGGCTATGCGCCGAACGACTGGCAGGTTGGCCAAACCGGTAAAGTCGTCGCGCCCGAGCTTTATGTCGCGGTCGGCATTTCCGGTGCGATCCAGCACCTTGCCGGTATGAAAGACAGCAAGATCATCGTCGCGATCAACAAGGACGAAGAAGCGCCAATCTTCCAAGTTGCGGATTACGGCCTTGTTGCGGACCTGTTCACCGCCGTACCCGAGTTGATTGAAAAGCTTTGATCCGGTTGGCATGAATTAGAAAGGCCCGGTGCAGCGATGCGCCGGGCCTTTTGTGTTAGAGGATGTCGCGCAGCGCCGCACTGACTGCACGGCCCACATCGTCATGCGCTTGCGGCCCCAGCATCGACTGCGCCGCCGGTGCATCAAGGTCGCGCATGATCATCCCTTGCGTGCCCTGCGCCCTTGCTGCATCCGAGGCGACAACCTCGACATATGTCGTGGCGCAGTTTTTCACGTCATCAATCATCTCGCGCGTGACAAAAGCGGGATGCACGTCAACCTCGTCAATCCGTTCCTCCGGCGTGCGGTCACTGGCCCAAAGCAGGACCGACTTGCCCGTGATCTGGCTGAGAACAAGGCGCATGCGGGCGGTCCATGCCGTTCGCAACTCCTCGATCACGGCCTGAAACCTGTCGGGCGAAACAGTCGCCAGACGGGTCAGCATATGGTTGGTAAAGTTGAACTCGGCAAAATCCACATCGCGAAAGACCGCGCGCAGCAAGGGGCTCGCATCGACAAAGCGGTCATTGCGGCGCGGGTGCACACGGTAGAAACGGTTGGACATGTTGCGCGGGCTGGTGATCTGCAACACGGTTGCCGCTGCTTTGGTGGACGCGTCGCGCAGAAACGGATCGCTGGCATAGACGTCGATACCGCCATTCATGCTGCCGAAGTTCACGCAGGTCATGCCCAACTCTTCCTCGACCCTGTTAGGGAACGGGGTGCGGATGAACTTGCCATAGGTGGTCGTGCCGCCGAAAAACGCGATAAACGGCTTGTCCAACGACCGGCGCGGCCCCCGAAACAGCACCTTCGAATTCCCGTACCTGCACGGCAGGTAGTCAAGCTCGCTCGGACTTAACGTTTCAAAACTCATGTGACCCACTCTTTCTTATTTACCCGTGGGCTGTGTCGCATGCGCGGCTTGCCAGTTCCCTAATCAAACGTGACCATTTTGGGGCAGCCCCCGCCCTGCCCCCTGCGCGCAAAGCCTTGCCCCCGCCCCGCTGCTGACCCTATGGTGCAGCGGCTGTAAAAGAGGGTGATCATGGACATCAAAACCGTTGGAATCGTGGGTGCAGGGCAAATGGGCAACGGGATTGCCCACGTCATGTCCCTTGCAGGCTATGATGTGCTGTTGAACGATATCTCTGCCGAAGCGCTGAGCGGGGCGGTGTCGACCATCGACCGCAATCTGGAACGCCAGGTCAGCCGCGAAAAGATTTCAGCCGAGGACAAGGCCGCCGCCGTGGCGCGGATCACCACCACCCAGACCTTGGGTGATCTGGGCCAAAGCGATCTTGTGATCGAAGCCGCCACCGAGCGCGAAACAGTCAAACAGGCGATCTTTGAAGACCTGCTGCCGCATCTCAAACCCACCACGATCCTGACGTCAAACACCTCGTCGATCTCGATCACGCGTCTGGCCAGCCGCACGGACCGCCCTGAAAAGTTCATGGGCTTCCACTTTATGAACCCAGTGCCGGTGATGCAGTTGGTGGAACTGATCCGTGGTATCGCGACCGACCGCGAAACTTTTGACGCCTGCAAGGCCGTGGTCGACAAGCTGGGCAAAACAGCCGCCACAGCCGAAGATTTCCCCGCATTCATCGTGAACCGCATCCTGATGCCGATGATCAACGAGGCGGTCTATACCCTGTACGAAGGGGTCGGGTCGGTGTCATCAATCGACTCATCCCTGAAACTTGGCGCAAACCACCCTATGGGGCCGCTCGAACTGGCGGATTTCATCGGGCTGGACACCTGTCTGGCGATCATGAACGTGCTGCATGACGGGCTGGCCGATACCAAGTACCGCCCCTGCCCGCTGCTGACCAAATATGTCGAGGCCGGATGGCTGGGCCGCAAGACGCAGCGCGGTTTCTACGATTATCGCGGGGAAACACCGGTGCCGACGCGCTAGGCGTCTGCGCTTTCAAGTCAGTCTTTCAGCGACAGGGTGTGCGCGCGCAGCCATTCCATAAAGCCGCGCGGATCGTCTTTCCACTTTTCGACGTCTCCGGCAGGCAGCGGGTGGCCGACAATCGGCCCCTGCGGCTTGTTCAGCGAATGCACGATCTCGTGCAGCAGCAGACCCTGCCGCAGCATCGGGGAAATCCTGTTGGCGATCTGGTAGGCGCGGCTGTTGCGGCCCAAGAACTTCATCGGCACGACCGTGGCACCGGAACGGCGGATCAACTGCGCGGTGAACACCGCCCACTCGCCCTCGACCGCGTCGCCCCACCACGTTTCGGATGCGGCAACGGCGCCCGACGGGAACAAGGCGACAACGCCGCCCTCTTTCAGATGCGCCATCGCCTTGGCGCGCATCTCGACACCCTTGCGCTGTGCATTGGGGTCATGCGGGAACGGCACAGGGATCATGTAGCCGCCCGCGACCTCGTCAATCGCGGTCAAAAGGGACCGTGTGAGGATGCGGTAATCGGGGCGCACACGACCGATCAAATCGGCAAAAATCATACCGTCGACCATGCCATGGGGGTGGTTCGCCACGACGATGACGGGGCCAGTTTTCGGGATGCGGTCCAACTGGTGCTGCGGGGTGGTGAGATCGATGCCCATCACATCCAGCGCCGCGCGCCAGAACCCTTGGCCTGTCGGAGCCTCTTGGCTTTCGAATTTACGGATCAGGCGCAGGATGGTCAGCTTGCCTGTCAGCGCCTCCATCACACGGATAAAGGTCGCCTTCCACGGGTCATCAAACGTCGACGCATATGACAGACTGCGTCTGTCATATTTAGAAAAGCTGACAGAATCCTGCTCGGAGGTTTTTGTCATGTCGTGCGTGCTGTCGACCACAGATGGTACCCTCTTTCTTCCCGTCACGTCCGGTCCGGCAAGTTCAGGCATCCTCCCCGAATTTATCCGCCACCAGCGCAGCCAGTGCCTCGGACAGTGCTTCCGCATCCGGTCCCGAGGTTTCAACGTCAATAAAACTTCCGATCGGCGCTGCCAACATCAAAAGCCCCATAATGCTGTCGCCTGATGCAGACATGCCATCACGGCTGACCGTGGCACGGGCGTCGAACGCCTCGACCACCTCGACCAGCTTGGCAGACGCGCGCGCGTGCAGCCCCTTGATGTTCACAATTTCAAGTCGGGATTGGGTCATAGTCATCCGTCTGCATTAATATTTTGACTGTCTATATACTTTTTACCCGCATCCAAAGCCAAGCGCACGGCATCGGTGACGTCCAGTTGGCGGCTTTTGGCGAGCTTGATCAGCATAGGCAGGTTTGCGCCGTATAGAATGCGGCGGTCTTGCGGGCGGCAGGCCAACAGGCTGAGGTTTGACGGAGAGCCGCCGAATAGGTCGGTCACGACCACAACGCCGTCGCCCGAATCCACGTTATCGGCAGCACGGCAGATTTCGGATTCCTTGGCCGCGCGGTCGTCATCCGCTTCGATAGAGATCGCGCGCACACCGGATTGCTGCCCGACGACATGTTCGATGGCCCGCAGATATTCGCCAGCCAGTCCCCCATGGGCTACAATTACGATGCCGATCAAACTCAAGCCTCTTCACGTTTTTGACGATCCAGTTCGCGGTGGCGAATAGACACCTGCCAGCCTGCCTCTGCAAGGGCCGAGCTTAAGGTTTCAGCCATTGCGACGGAACGGTGTTGCCCTCCGGTACACCCCAAGGCGACCGAGACATGGGATTTTCCTTCGGCCAGATAGGCAGGCAGCAGCCACAGCATCATATCCTGCAGCTTTGCCTCGAATTCTGCGGCACGCGGGTCGGTGCGGATATGCGCCAGCACTTCGGGGTCTTGGCCGTTCAGCGCGCGCAGTGCGGGTTCCCAATACGGGTTTTTTAGAAACCGGCAGTCAAAGACCAGATCGACCGCGCGCGGTAGGCCGCGTTTGTAGCTGAAGCTTTGCACCGAAACCGACAACTGGCTGTGATCGCCCTTGGAGAACCAATGTTCGACCTCGGCGCGCAGTTGGTGCACGTTACGGTCCGACGTGTCGATCAGGATATCGGCGCAAGCGCGCAAGGGGGCGAGCAGTTCCAATTCGCGCTGGATACCCGCCTCGACCCGATCATCCTTGGCCATCGGGTGCCGGCGGCGAGTTTCGGAAAACCGGTTCAGCAGGACATCGGTGCGACAATCCAGATACAGCAGTTCCGGCACCACATTCGGGATCGCCGCGATCAGACCCATGGCATCCATGACGGACGCGATGGAAAAATCGCGGTTGCGCGGGTCTATACCCAAAGCGACCGGACGATCCCCGACAGGGTTTTCCAGCAGCGCCCCGATCAGGCGCAGCGGCATGTTGTCGATCGCCTCGTACCCGAGGTCTTCGAGCGCGCGGATGGCGCTGGACCGCCCCGCGCCGGACGGGCCTGTGACCAGAACGAAACGGCGGGCTGGCTGTGTCGGGTCGGTGGTGGTCACGTCATACCTTTCATGGAGTCGGCTCCCTACCCGCTTTCAAGTACTGCAAAATCGCCGCGGGAAAAGCGGGTGACACAACTTTTTGAAGACAGGGCAGCCATAGCCCGAGGATTTGCGTGGTTCGCGGCGGCGGCAGACGTTCTGCCTCGACCTGATCAAGGTCGATCACCATAACCACATCACCCTCGGTCGCCTCTGCGCGCAGAAGGCCGACTCCACGAGCCTCGATCAATCCGCGGATCGCCGCAGGCGCCGAAGCGTGGATCGTATCGCCAGTGCGTTCAAGCACGGTCTGGTCATCCGAAACAAGCTGGCACCCCAACGCCATCAATTTGAGCGCGAGCGAGGATTTCCCGCTGCCCGACGCCCCCGTGATCAAGACAGCCTTGCCGCCCAGCGCGACCGCTGTGGCGTGCAGGCGGGTCGCATCGCTCATAGCATTCAGACCGGCAGACCTACGACAAAGCGCGCGCCCAAGGGTTCAGACGTGATGTCGGCATCTGTCGGGCGAATATTCTCGGCCCAGATCACCCCCCCATGCGCTTCGACGATCTGTTTGGAAATCGCGAGGCCCAGACCGGAGTTGTTACCAAAGTGCTCTTCCGGACGCTGTGAATAGAAGCGTTTGAAGATCTTGGTCAGCGCCTGATCGGGAATGCCAGGGCCTGTATCCTCGACCACCACAAGCACGCGGTTTTCACGTTTACGCGCCCAGATACGGATGGCATCGCCATCTTCGCAGAACGAAATCGCATTGGTGATTAGGTTGACGAAAACCTGCGCCAGGCGCGCCTCAAGGCCCTGCACCTCAATCGGGGTGTCGGGCAGGTCGGCGATGAATTCGATGCCTTTGCCGCGCGCATCCTCACCCAGATACTGGCTGAGGTTGCCGAGCATATGCAGCAGGTTGAACGGTTCTTCTTCTTCCTTGACCAGCTCGCTATCCAGACGGGACGCGTTGG
The DNA here is from genome assembly GCF_059882455.1 of Tateyamaria sp. 7Alg 36. Classification (NCBI taxonomy): domain Bacteria; kingdom Pseudomonadati; phylum Pseudomonadota; class Alphaproteobacteria; order Rhodobacterales; family Roseobacteraceae; genus Tateyamaria; species Tateyamaria sp. 7Alg 36. Next base: position 1,638,121 of record NZ_CM187613.1, read on the forward strand.
AAATGTCGCTAACAAGACGGTCAAGGCGGCGCACATCGTGGTCGATCACGTCCAGCAACTTATCGCGCTGGTCTTCACGCTTGACCATGCGCAGCGTCCCCACCGCAGAGCGGAGCGAGGCGAGAGGGTTCTTGATCTCGTGGGCGACATCGGCGGCAAACTGTTCGTTACCGTCAATACGGTTATAGAGCGCGGCAATCATCCCGCGCAGCGCACCGGACAACCGCCCGATCTCATCAGGCCGCGCTGTCAGGTCGGGAATGCGGATGCGGCCGGGATTGACCTTGCGTGCATTCTTGTCGCGGCCCAGTTCGGCGGCGGCGGCAAGGTCGGCCAGCGGATTGGCAATGGTCGAGGCGAGAACAAGGCTTAGCCCAATAGAAACAAGCGTCGCGATGACGAACATCTGCAACACGCGTTCGCGTTCATCGCGCACCATCGCGTCGATCTCACCAGAGGCGCTGATCAACGCAACCGCGCCTACGGCTGTCCCGCCCTGTTGGATTGGCGTTACAACGCTAAATACCGCGCCGCCGGTGCCGTCCAGCCCTTCGCTCACCTGCGTTTCACCGCCCAGCGATTCAGCGACCAGTGGGCGCAACTGTTCTTCGATGGATGGGGGCGTTTGTGGCTCAGACGCAAAAGGTGCCGAAATCAGGTTCCATACCCAGCTTAGCCCGTCGGTCAGAACCGCGAGGTCCTCACCCGATGCCGAGTCCGCCTGATAGGCATCCATCGTGCCTTCGCTACGGGCGACCAACGCGCTTTCGGTGTCAAAAACGAACACCTCGTGCCCGCGCCGCACGTCCAGACCATCAAGTGTGGCAACCACATCCACGCCGTCGCCTGTCGCCAGATTGACGGGCGCGCCTGCTGGCACTTGGGCCTCTAGGACATCGGCCACCAGTTCGGCCTGCGCCACCAGCGCCGCAATCCGCTGCACAGCAAGACTGTCGCGGGTCGAGTTGAGATACAAGATCCCCGCAACCAGAACATTAAGGGCAATGAGGTTGAAGGTGATGATCTTGCGCGCCAAAGGCGACCCGCGCAAAGAGATCAGACCGCGACGGGCGCGGTCATCTCGCATTTCGGACGAAGTCGCGGTGTCAGGTGCAACCCAGTCCTCCCCAAGCACAACGTCTCCGTCATGCGATGGTGGGGCGCTCGTATCTCGCAAGGTTATACCCTCAACCTAGGCCAATTTTGGCGGTTACTCTTCGTTGTAACGATAGCCGATGCCGTACAACGTCTCAATCGCCGAGAATGTATCGTCCGCCGACCGCATCTTTTTGCGCAAGCGCTTGATGTGACTGTCGATGGTACGGTCGTCGACATAGACCTGATCGTCATAGGCGACGTCCATCAGCTGATCACGCGACTTCACAAAACCGGGCCGTTGAGCCAGCGCCTGCAACAGCAGGAATTCGGTCACGGTCAGGGACACATCCTTGCCCTTCCACGTCACCGCGTGCCGCAACGGGTCCATGCGCAGATCGCCGCGCTCCATCACTTTGGTTTCTTCGGTGTCGCCGACAACCTCGCCCGCGACAGCATCCTGCCGCCGCAGCAATGCACGGATACGTTCGACCAGAAGCCGTTGGGAAAACGGCTTTTTCACATAGTCGTCCGCCCCCATGCGGAGGCCCAGAACCTCGTCAATCTCGTCATCCTTGGAGGTCAGGAAGATCACCGGCATCGATGTCTTCTGGCGCAGACGCTGCAACAGATCCATGCCATCCATGCGCGGCATCTTGATATCAAGAACCGCCATATCAGGCAGCCGCTTGTTAAACGCATCCAGCGCCGCCTGCCCGTCGTTGTACGTCTCTACCTCAAACCCTTCGGCCTCAAGCGTCATGGATACCGACGTCAGGATGTTCCTGTCGTCGTCCACCAATGCAATTTTAGACATTGCCCGTTTCCTTGTGCTGCTCGTTTTTATAGCTTTTTCCGCAATACTCACTGTTTTGGCCTTTCGAATCAATCGGTAAGTGCGAATCAGGTGACGAATACGCCCGCAGTGTCGTCAGAAATTCGTTAGGAATGGCTAAATTGCCGCACATTCGCGCCCAGAGGGAATCCCCAGCGACGAGTGTTTGCGCAACCGGTTGCAATGGTGGCGCTAACCTTCCCCCAGCGGCTGTTCACCTTTGAAATCGGCGTGTTAAGACGCAGGAGTGTCGTGTGCAAAGTTGCACGGCGCGCAGCACTTTCTGACTTAAAATGCCGAAAAAGCGGCCTCAGGAGAAATCATATGACATTTGGACGGGTAAACCCGCAGTTCCGCCTGGAAGATCAAGGGATCAAGGGTCTTGGCAATGTCTATTACAACCTGATCGAACCCGCGTTGATCGAATGCGCCCTCGAACGCAAGGAAGGCACCCTTGGCAAAGGCGGCACATTCCTTGTCACCACCGGAAAATTCACGGGCCGCTCGCCCAAGGACAAACACGTTGTCAAAACGCCGGATGTGGCCGATCACATCTGGTGGGACAACAACGCCGCCATGTCCCCCGAAGGGTTCGACGCCCTCTACGAGGATATGCTGAGCCACATGGAAGGGCGCGACTATTTCGTGCAAGACCTTGTTGGCGGCGCGGACCCGAGCCTTGCCATCAATGTGCGCATGGTTACCGAGATGGCTTGGCACGGCCTGTTCATCCGCCACATGCTGCGCCGCCCAGATGCGGACGATATCGCGGACTTCATTGCCGACTATACGGTCATCAATTGCCCGTCCTTCCAAGCAGACCCCGAACGTCACAATTGCCGGTCCGAAACCGTCATCGCCATGAATTTCGCCCGCAAAATCATCCTGATCGGCGGCACGGAATATGCGGGCGAGAACAAGAAATCCGTGTTCACCCTGCTGAACTACCTTCTGCCCGAACGCGGCGTGATGCCGATGCACTGTTCGGCCAATCACGCCCATGGCAACCCTGTCGACACAGCTGTCTTTTTCGGCCTGTCCGGCACGGGCAAGACGACGCTGTCCGCCGATCCAGGCCGCACGCTGATCGGCGACGACGAACACGGCTGGTCCGATCGCGGCACTTTCAACTTCGAAGGGGGATGTTACGCCAAGACCATCAACCTCAGCCGCGAGGCCGAGCCTGAAATCTATGCCACGACCGAGAAGTTCGGCACCGTCATCGAAAATATGGTCTATGATCCCGACACCAAAGACCTTGATTTCGAAGACGACAGCCTTACGGCGAACATGCGCTGCGCCTACCCGCTGCACTATATCTCGAATGCGTCGGCTTCGGCGCTTGGCGGGCATCCCAAGAATATCATCATGCTGACTTGCGATGCGTTCGGCGTGCTGCCCCCTATCGCACGTCTGTCGCCAGCGCAGGCGATGTACCACTTCCTATCGGGCTTCACCGCCAAGGTCGCCGGAACAGAACGCGGCGTGACCGAGCCTCAGCCAACATTCTCGACCTGTTTCGGTGCGCCATTCATGCCGCGCCGCCCCGAGGAATATGGCAAGTTGCTGCAAGACAAAATCGCTAAACACGGCGCGTCCTGCTGGTTGGTTAATACCGGTTGGACCGGTGGCGCCTATGGCACCGGTAGCCGTATGCCCATCCGCGCCACACGCGCGCTTTTGACGGCAGCGATGGACGGAACATTGGCCGCGGGCGAGTTCCGCAAAGATCCGAACTTCGGCTTTGACGTGCCCGTCTCGGTGCCTGGTGTGGCGGATATCCTGCTGGATCCGCGCCGCACATGGGATGACGGCGCGGCCTATGACCGGCAGGCGACGAAGCTGGTGGATATGTTCTCCTCCAACTTCGAACAGTACCTGCCGCATATTGATGACGATGTCAGGGCTGCCGCCATCGGATGATGGCGGCCACCCCTGCGCTCAGGCGGCCTCCGGAAGGACGTCGTTCAGAGGCAGGTCCAGAAGATACTGAAGGTCTTCGCGGCTGTTATAGGCAAGGAACGTGTCGATGGGCTCATCCCGTCCATCGACCACCCATTTGAGTACGCTGGGTTCCAAGTGCAGATAACCGATGCGCGCCCCAAAACCTTTATAGGCGACCACGTTGAGGATAAATCCGTAGATCCAATCGGGATCCCAACGGCGCATCATTTCCAGCATGCCGGTACGGCCAAACACGGGTGCAAGTCCGACGCCGCGGTATTTACCACGTTCAGGGGCGACCCAGAATTCACCGTGATAGGCCGAAATACCTTCGATCCGGTGCGTGCCAGGTGTGGCGCGGAAACGCGACGTGCGCAGATCGACGCCTTTCAGGGGCGGCGGGTAGGACCGGAACTGGCGCAGCAAATAGCCGCTGAGCGGACGATCGGTCAGGCGGACCATCTTTGACGCCTGCGTGTGAATCAGGGTGCCGTCCTCGCTTCGCCCGATCAGCCAGAACGCATTACTTTCGTTCAGATCGTGAAGTTCCGGATCGAAAGGTGCGCCGAGCTTTTGCATCGGGCGCTCGTTTGCGACGATATCACTATATTCGTCAAAATCACTCCCGATGGTCAGCTTGATCCCCTGCCGAAACAGGATGTCACGGCTGGTCGCGATAAACGGGGCCGCATCGGCCGAGAATTGCATCGTCATTCATATGTCTCCTTTGCCACATCGCGGCAAAGTTAATACAGATTGACAACCATTACTCGAATTTTAACGGCACCCTATCGACGATTGGAAACGCCGTCCTAAAAGCCCCGCAGCGCCAGCTGTTCAAAGACCGCATTGTCAGGGTCGAATTCCGGCGGCTTAATCATTGTGATCTTCTGTTTTTCCTCATCGCTCAATTCGGGGATGTTCACGTTGGCCGTGGGCACGACAAGGGACATGACCGCCGGTGATCCGTCGGGAAAACTGCCGCCCATCATAAGGCGCTGATATACCATCGGAGGCTTAGGTTCTTGGCCTTCTTGGGGCATACGGGTGTAGACATGGTCCAGCCGCGCCACCTGCGTCGCCTCGATTTCGTCAAAGGACTGGTCGAGCATTTTGCCGAATTCCTCACCCGCAGGCAGCCGCGCGATGGGGCGTCCGATACTGGATCGGGCATAGTCGATTCCGAACCAGTTCACATAGGCAGATTCCTCACCGAACTCGACACAGATCCAGCCGTTTTCGCTATTGCGGTACACCATCAGGAAAGGCCGGACATGGGACAGGCACGGATCTTCGATGTTGCCGCCCGCCATAACCCACGCGCGATAGGTCTCGCGGAGGAGAATCGATTCGTCACTCCAGATGCGGGCCATGGGTTGCTGTTGCTGGTGAATGACCCAATCGCCGGTCTGCGCCTTGAGGTATTGCAGCACCCCGTGCGATCCTGTCTGCCCCCGCGCCCAAGCGCGCGCGCGCACCAGAAGTTCCTGCGCCTCGGGCAAGGCAGCCTTTCCGGCGGCGGTCAGTTCATAGCGGCGATCATTTACGTGAAACAGCGGCTCGCCACGCAACACCTCGAGCTGTGCAATATGGCGGCGCACGGTCTGACGCGTGCTCTGAAGTTCGGACACGGCATGGGACAGATTCAGCGTCTTCGCGAGCGTGGTGAAGGACCGCAACATTTCGAACAACAAAGGTTGGTTCGCTTCACTCATTCCACTCACTTGATTTTCCACGAACAGGTCCAACGTATGATCAGCAACACATTATGGGTAAACAAATCATACAATAATGCAACATCTACGTGTTTCCAATGTAAAAACTTAGTCAATTGAACCGTTGAGCGGGATAACGGATCACTCTGGCACAACAACCGGAGGTAATTATAAAAATGTCACACCCAGTGGACGCTCATGTCGGAAAACGACTGAAACAAATTCGAACACTACGCCGTATGTCGCAAACCGACGTGGCAAAACGTCTTAACCTGTCATTTCAGCAAATTCAGAAATACGAAATCGGATCGAACCGCGTTGCGGCCAGCCGTCTTTTCGAATTGTCCCAAATCCTCGACGTACCAACATCCTACTTTTTCGAAGGTCTGGATGAAGAAGCAGCACCCGCCGCTCAGGACAACGGTCTGGACATTGTGAACGCATTGGCAGCGATCGAAGACGAGAAAATCAAATCCCGCATCGTCACTTTCATCGAAGATGTATCTGGCCTGACAGTCGCGCGCCGCGCGTCCTAAGCCATCAAAGACCGCCGGATCAAGTTCGCGCCGACGATTAGAAGCACGAACAGGGTGGCACGCTTGAAAGCCACCTGATCGATCCGGTCGAGCACCTTCCCGCCCAGCCATTGGCCCAGAAGGGCCGGCGCAATTAGCGCAAGGCTGAGCGGAAGCGTCTCCCACCGCAGCACACCCGACCCGATATGCGCCCCGACCAGCGCAACCGCGCCCAGCCCGTAAATCACGCCTTGGGCGCGCATCTGTTCTGATTTTTCGGTATTAAGGGCCGTCAGATATAGAACTGTCGGCGGCCCCCAGATGCCTGATATCCCGCCAAGGAAACCGGCAAAGGCCCCGATGCCCACTTCGACATCCTTGCGCTGACGCGACAGACTAAAGGTCAGGCCCGCCAGTTGCAGCAGGGCAAACAGGGTGACGGGGATACCGATCAGGCCCAGCAAAACGCCGATGGGAAGCACGCGGACCAACTGCGCGCTGAACAGCAGAACCAGCCCCCCGACGCAAAGATAAACCCAGAACCGTTGCGCCGTGGCGAGTGCGGGTTTGACCCCTTGGCGCAGCGCCTGCGTGCCATTGGCCACCAGCGTCGGTAGAATCAGTCCGGCCAAAGCCAGTTCTGGATCAATGAAAGACGACAGGCCGGAAATGACCACCATCGGCATTGCAAAACCGACAACACCTTTCACAATTCCGCCCACAAGGGCGATGCTAAGGGCGATGATCCAAAGATGTGCGGGAAGCAGGTCAAAAAACATATTCATAGCGCCCTCTTACGCCGCTCTGCGCCGCACTGCAAAAGAACGCCGCGTAATAATAAAACAAATTACGGCACACAAATGAATATTTGTTGCGCTGCACCTGCAAAGTCGGTAGTCAGGCGCGGACATGACAAAAGGGAGACGCGCAATGGCACATGATGGACAGGATATCGGCACTGTCGCGCCCGTACTGCTGGACGATCTGCTGGCGCTGACAGACGCGGCCCTCGCTCCGGTGGAAGAGATCACCGAACTGGCCCGCGCCCGCCTGCGCGCACAGTTGAGCGAGAATGGCCGTGTCTCTGCCGCCTTGGTCGAACAACACCAGACCGCCGCGCACGGACTGGCATGGCTTGCCACTTACACCGAATCTCTGCGGCAGATGCATTCTTGGGCGCGCGGCCTTGATGAACAGTCCAAATTTGGCGAGGTCGAGGCACTGATCCTGCAAATCGCCTTTGGCGAATACCTCTGGCAGATTTACGGCGGCATCCAGATGAATCAGGGCGAGGTGCTGCGCCCACAGGATATGGGGCTGGATCAGAACGACATGCGCGCGCTGATGACGCCCGCGGTGCAGACACTGACCCAAGGCGGCAATACCCAAGCCGCCCGCCTGCGCCTTGTGGACCTTATGCAGAAACGCAACGCCGAAATCACCGTCGGCGCCAGTGGGCTAGACGAAGAGCTGGAGATGATCCGCGAACAGTTCCGCCGCTATGCTGTGGAAAAGGTCGAACCCTTTGCCCATGACTGGCACCTCAATGACGAACTGATCCCGATGGAGGTCATCGAGGAACTGGCCGAAATGGGCGTCTTCGGCCTGACCATCCCCGAGGAATACGGCGGCTTTGGTCTGTCCAAAGCATCGATGTGCGTGGTGAGCGAGGAACTCTCGCGCGGGTATATCGGGGTGGGTAGCCTTGGCACCCGCAGCGAAATCGCCGCCGAATTAATCATCGCGGGCGGCACCGAGGAACAAAAAGCCAAGTGGTTGCCCCGCCTCGCTAGCGCCGAAACCCTGCCTACGGCGGTTTTCACCGAACCCAACACCGGATCCGACCTCGGATCGCTCCGCACCCGCGCCAGCAAGGACGCGGATGGCAACTATACCATCACCGGCAACAAGACATGGATCACCCATGCCGCCCGCACCCATGTAATGACCCTTCTGGCCCGTACCGACCCCGACACGACCGACTACAAAGGTCTGTCGATGTTCTTGGCCGAAAAGACACCCGGCGATGATGCGAACCCCTTCCCGACCGAAGGCATGACCGGCGGCGAGATTGAGGTGTTGGGCTATCGCGGGATGAAGGAATACGAACTGGCCTTTGACGGCTTCGCGGTCAAGGGCGAGAACCTGTTAGGCGGGACCGAGGGAAAAGGCTTCAAACAGTTGATGGAGACCTTCGAATCCGCTCGCATCCAGACCGCCGCACGGGCCATCGGCGTGGCACAATCTGCGCTCGATATCTCGATGCAATATGCGGTTGATCGCAAACAGTTCGGCAAATCACTGATCGCCTTCCCTCGGGTGGCGAACAAACTGGCGATGATGGCGGTCGAAATCATGATCGCCCGCCAACTCACCTATTTCTCGGCCCTTCAAAAGGACGAGGGGCGCCGTTGTGATGTGGAGGCGGGGATGGCCAAGCTGTTGGGCGCGCGCGTCGCATGGGCGGCGGCCGATAACGGGCTGCAAATCCACGGCGGCAACGGTTTCGCGCTGGAATACAAGATTTCGCGCGTCTTGTGCGATGCCCGCATCCTGAACATCTTTGAAGGTGCCGCAGAAATTCAGGCACAGGTCATCGCGCGCCGCCTTCTTGGCTAGGTACGTCCTTGCGTCCTATTGATTGACGCGGGGGCCAGAATATTCACAGTGGCGGCATGCTGACTTTTGCCGCCGCCGTTTTCTTTTTGATCATCACCCCCGGCCCCGGGGTTCTGTCTGCCGCAGGGGTGGGTGCCGCCTATGGCATTCGGTCGGGCCTGCGCTATGTGCTCGGCCTTTTCATCGGCAACAATCTTGTGATTTTGGCGGTGGTTTCGGGCCTCGCTGCGCTGGTGCTGGCCAATCCGCTGGTGCGGACGGTGCTGTTTGCCCTGTCCACGGCTTACCTGCTCTACCTCGCGGCGCGGATCGCTTTGGCGGGGTCCAAGCTCGCCTTCTCACCTGCACGCACCGAACCTGGTGTTATAGCAGGAATCCTGCTGCAACCGATCAATCCCAAGGCCTATGCCGTCAACACGGCGCTGTTCTCAGGCTTTGCGATCATGCCCGACGCACTGGTCGCCGAAGCGATCTGGAAGCTGCTGATCGTGAATGCGATCTGGGTGCCGATCCACGTGGTCTGGGTCTGGTTCGGCGTCCGCCTCAAGGCGCTGGACCTGCCCCCAACACGCCAGAAATGGATCAACTACGCCATGGCGGCGTCCATGCTGCTGGTGGTCGGCCTGGCCGTCTGGTCCGAATTTTCCCGCTAAACCGGCGGTCTTTCAGGCGGTCCCGCGCCGCAAATGTGCGGCAATACGCTCATAAACCCATACTACCGTAGTTTGTATTGCGCCGCAGCATACTAAGACGTATCGCCAGAATATGGCAAAAACTCCCCTCTCCCCCGAAGCTTGGATTCAAGCTGGCCTCGAGCAACTCACCCTCGACGGGCCACTGGCCCTGCGTGCCGAACCCCTGTCGCGCCATCTGAACACCTCCAAAGGGTCGTTTTACTGGCATTTCAAGGACGTACCCGCCTTTCAGGCCGCGCTGCTTGCGCAGTGGAAGGAAAGCACCCTGTCCCAACTGGCCGAAGATGCGGACATGGACGGGTCGGATACGGACAAGATGATTCGCTTTGGCCAAAGCGTTCAGGAAGACGCTGCAGGCCCCGCCTTGCGCGCATGGGCCCATGCTGATGCGTCTGTTGCAAAAACGGTTGCGGCAGTCGATGACGCTCGGCTTGAGCGGCTGATGACCCTCATGAAGGGCATCGGTGTCACTAACAAGGATTTCGCTCTTGCCGCCTATGGCGCGTTGGTCGGATTGAAGCAGATGCACCGCGCAGATGACGACGGCCTTGTCGCCTTTGCCGCGCTTGTCGATCTGGTGATGGCCCTCAAATGATCCGCGCAACACTTTTGCTACTGGCCGGCCTCGTATCGGCCTGTCAGGCAGATGAAACCGTCGCAAGCTATGGCGCTGCGGACAGGGAATGGACGCTGGTTGAACTGAACGGCTCCGCCTTCACCGCCCGCGCCACCCTCACCTTTGGCGAGGATGGGCGGATTTCAGGGCAAGCTCCGTGCAACCGCTATTCCGGCACCAACACCGTCCCCTACCCGTGGTTTAAAACCGGCCCCGTCGTAGCGACCAAAATGGCCTGCCCCGATCTTGGTGCCGAAAGTGCCTTTTTCATGGCACTGGACGCCATGACCCAATCCGAAGTGCTTGATGACACCTTAGTCCTGCGCAACGAGGACGGCGCCGAAATGGTGTTCAAAGCGTCCGAGTGAACGCTGCAACAAATCGCGCGCGCGCCTCGGGCAAGGGGCGCGTTCCCAGATCCGGCGCCAGATGCGTGGTCAGGAAATAGCCCGTTGTCTCGAACGCCTGCGCGATCTCGCTATCGGCCGCATCGCCCTCCCCCAGTAAAACATCCGGCAATGGCAGCAACCGCGACGCCCAGTCGCCTGCCCCCGTCCGCGACACCGCCCGCCCGCTTTTGGGCGAGACATAGGCCAGATCGTCCCGTGCCCCCGTCACGGCACAGCATGACAGGTCCAGTCCGAACCCCATCTCCTCCAGCAGCGCCACTTCCCACTGCAGATAGGCCAGCGGCCACAACTCGTTCTGCCCCAGTAGGTCCAGCAACTGCTCGCTACGTCGATAAAGGGCGCTATGCGCCTCACGTTCCGGCAAACAGAAACTCAACAAGGCCGTCACCGCATTCAGCCCCGCAAGGGCCAACCGGTCGCCCATGACAAGGGCCGCGCGGCTACGCACAGGCTCGACCGTGAACGCGCCGATGTGATCCTCTAACCGCGCGCGCCACGCCACGTCCAACTGCGCGCCCGGTTGCAGGATCGGCGCAATCTTACGACTGGTGCCGCCCCGCACGATCCCTGCATGACGGCCCATCTCTTCGGTGAACACTTCGATAATCGTACTGGTCTCGCCATGGCGACGGGTGTTCAGCAAAATGCCAGTGCCGCGCCACTCCATCTCAGCTCAACCCGTCCTGATCCAGTAGATGACGCCCCTGCCGGTCCTCGACCTCGACCACCCACAGATCAGGATCAAACCCGCGCTGACGGGCGATGGCCGCATCGACCTCGGCCTCTTCCCCACCGGCAAGCTCGGCCCAAACCCGTGTGTCCGACATCAAATCGAACGACCGCTGGAATAGCACCGCACACCCGTCCAAAGAGTTCACCTTGACCAGAACCGCGCCGCCCGTGTCATCGCCATGCGCCACAACAAAGGCCGGAATATCGGCAAACCGCAGCCGCGCAAGATAGGCATCCACCCAGAACCGTGACGTCAGCCGTGCCATGGCATCATTGTTCTCCAAATATGCACCCCGTAGGGTCGGCTGGCAGATGTCTCAGACATTGCCGTCTTTAAAATCCAGCCCCATCTCGGAATAGCGCTCGGCTTCGTCCTGCCACTTTTCGCGCACCTTCACCTGAAGGAACAGGTGCACCTTACGGCCCAGAAACTCGGTCAGTTCGGCGCGGCTGGCTTGACTTACAGACTTGATGGTTTCGCCCTTGTTGCCCAGCACGATGCCTTTGTGGCCATCACGGCTGACATAGATGATCTGGTCGACACGGGCCGAGCCGTCCTTGCGCTCTTCCCAGTTCTCCGTCTCGACAGTCAACTGATAGGGCAGTTCCTGATGCAGGCGCAGGGTCAGCTTTTCGCGGGTCATCTCGGCGGCGATCATGCGCATCGGCAGATCGGCGATCTGATCCTCGGGATAGAGCCACGGCCCGTCGGGCAGCTCGGCGGCCAGCCATTTGCGCAGCGCATCAACGCCGTGCCCTTTTTCAGCCGAGATCATGAATGTTTCGGCAAAATCATATTCCGCGTTTAGCTTTTCGGCGAGACCCAGCAGCACGGGTGCCTCGACACGGTCGATTTTGTTGATCGCAAGCGCCACGGTGCGGCCCTTGCCGATATCACCCAATCCTTCAAGGATGCGGGTAACGCCTTCGCTCAGGCCGCGATGCGCCTCAATCATCAGAACCACGATATCCGCATCTGCCGCCCCGCCCCAAGCGGCAGCGACCATGGCGCGGTCCAGACGGCGGCGCGGCTGGAACAAGCCCGGCGTGTCGACAAACACGATCTGGCTGTCGCCTTCCATCGCCACGCCGCGAATACGTGCGCGGGTAGTCTGGACCTTGTGGGTTACGATGCTGACCTTGGCGCCGACCATGCGGTTCAGCAGGGTGGATTTGCCCGCGTTGGGCTCTCCGATCAGGGCGACGAATCCGGCGCGGGTGCTCATGTGTCTTGCTCCAATTGGGCCAGAAGGGCCTTGGCGGCGGCCTGTTGCGCCTCGCGTTTCGATCGGGCCGAGGCGGTTGCCTCCTGCCCCGTGGCCAAGCGGGCCGCGATAGTAAATTCGGGGGCGTGATCCGGCCCCGTCCGTCCGGTTTCGACATAGGCGGGCGGGGCAAGGCCACGGCCCTGCGCCCATTCTTGCAACGCGGTCTTGGCGTCCCGCGCGTCTTCTTCGACCCGCCCGATGCGATCCGCCCACAAGCGCATGATAACACCACGCGCCGCATCGAACCCGCCGTCTAAATACACAGCGGCAATCACCGCCTCGGTCGCATCACCCAGCAGCGCCAGCTTGCGCCGCCCGCCCGACATCATCTCGGACCGCCCAAGGCGCAACACCTCGCCCAATCCGATGTCACGTGCCACATCGGCGCAGGTTTCCTTGCGCACCAGTGCATTGAACCGCGGGGCAAGTGTGCCTTCGGGGGCGGCCACATCTGCGGCCAAAAGCGCCTCGGCCATCACAAGGCCCAGCACTCGGTCGCCCAGAAATTCCAGCCGCTGGTTGTCGTTGCGCGTGGGCGACGACATGGAGGCATGGGTCACCGCCTCGATCAGCAATTCGGGATTGCGAAAGCTGTGGCCAATGCGCGTTTCGAACGCGGCAAGATCCGCACCCAGTTTCATGTGCGCACCCATGTGTTCGGGCGGCTTCGTACCCGTTCTGCGCTGTTAGGCGCGGTTGCCATCAAGGCAGACATCATCCGGCACACATGTTTCAAAATTATTCGATCCGTTCAAAGAACCGGTCGCCGCGCCATGTCCAGAAGAACAGCATGGAACGACCAGCCGAGGAAAACACGATACGATCCGCACGCCCGATCAGGTTCTCATAAGGGACAAAGCCGACGCCACCAGCCAGCTGCGCAAGGCGGCTGTCGGAAGAGTTGTCGCGATTGTCGCCCATGAAGAAATAGTGCCCCTCGGGGACGCGGAAAACAGAGGTGTTGTCCGAGCCCTGATTGGTCACATTCAGCACGATATGCGTCGACCCGTCTGGGAAAGTCTCGGTAAAGCGGGATTTGGTGCAATCCGCACCCTGCCCCACGGCACCGTTCTCACAGCGCGGGCGCAATCCTTGCGGCCCTTGGGGGGCAAATTCTTCGGTAAAGGTGCCTGCGGGTTCCTGTGGCACAGGTGTGCCGTTCAGGATCAGGATACCATCTGTGACCTGCACCGTATCACCGGGCAAACCGACCAGACGCTTGATGTAATCCGCACCCGAGATCGGGTGACGGAAGACGACCACATCGCCGCGCTCCGGCTCTCCGGCCAGAATGCGGGTGTTGTCACCATCAAGAAATCCGCACAGCGCCTTGGCGTCCAGACCGATGATTGGGATCGACGGACAGGAGGCATAGGAATAGCCATAGGCCATCTTGTTCACGAACAGGAAGTCACCGATCAGCAATGTCTCTTTCATCGAACCGGAGGGGATCCAGAAGGGTTGGAAGAACAACGTGCGGAACACGCCTGCAATCAGCAGCGCGTAGACGATGGTCTTGATCGTTTCGATCACGCCGTTTTGGTTCTTTTCCTTGGCGGCCATTGGGCGCTCCTGCTCGGGTCACGATGTTTGGGGTACATGCGGGCGTGGACTGTCACTGTCAAGGCGGGCGGGCCTGTGACACGGCGTATCGCGCCCCTATGAGGGCTGTGGGGGCGTCGGGCGTGCCTCGATCACCACAAAGGCCTGCGCCCACGGGTGGTCATCGGTCAGTGTCACGTGAATGATCGCCTCGTGCCCCTCCGGCGTCATGTCGCGTAACCGTTCAGCGGCCCATCCGGTCACTGCCATCACCGGCTGGCCGGTGGACAGGTTGCTGACGGCCATGTCCTTCCACGCGATGCCCATGCGCAATCCGGTGCCAAGCGCTTTCGAACAGGCCTCTTTCGCGGCCCAGCGTTTTGCGTAGGTGCCGGGTGTATCGGCGCGGCGTTCCGCCTTGGCCTGTTCGATGTCGGTAAAGACGCGGTTGCGGAACCTGTCGCCAAAGCGCGCGAGGGTCCGTTCGATCCTTTCGATATTGGCCAGATCGGTGCCGATGCCCAGAATCACGGGCCGACCTCCAGATCATAGATGACGACCCCGCGCCCGCCGCCTTTGCACAAGGAAATCAGCCGCGCACTTAGCGCGACATGTTCGGGATGCACTGCATATGCCGCCAGCGCGTCGGGCGTGTCCGCGTCGAATATGAAGCCATAGGCGATGTCCGGCGACTTGCCCTCGTAATCGCGGTTCGGTCCAGCGCGAAAGCCGGTACAGCCGTCCAGCCCTTCAACCAACGTGGCAAGTTCCAGCATCACGCGGTCCAGCTCGCTCCGGTCGGCGGTTTCTTCGAGGGTCAGCATCACACAGTGGCGGATCATAGGGGCATTCTCCGGTATGGGGTGGCAGGGCGCATCAATTCAGATGCTGCGCTTGCAAGGTGGTGAGGTCGATGTGCCAGCGCGCCGCCTGCGTCGGACAGCAGCGCGGATCGTTCGGGCCGGGCATGGTGGTGGTCAGTTGCACAGCGCCTGCACTGTAGACGGGATCGCGCGGGTTATGGCCGAACAACCCCGCAATTTGACCGGCAAAGGCCCAACCGCCTTGGACCCGCATGTAATAGGCGACGCTGATGCCGGTATTGCCCGCCGCGCCCTGAATGATCGGATAGACCACGCCAATCGCTTGGCGGGCAAGTGCCGGATCGGCCACATCGGGCAACCAGAAGGACCGTTCGAACTGCGCCCCAACGGCCAAAGTACGCCCCAGCAGCGAGTCGAGATCAGGCCAGCCGTTCTGCGCAAACGCAGGCTGCCCCGCAAGTGCACAGATCAGGGCCAACGCACGTTTCACGCGGTGGCACCGCTGCGGGCCTCGTCCATCAGGCGGCGCATTTCGCGGATCGCCGGATCAAGCCCGCGGAAAATCGCCTCGCCAATCAGGAAGTGGCCGATATTGAGTTCCATCACTTCGGGGAAGGCGGCAACGGGTGTCACCGTGTCATAGGTCAGCCCGTGGCCCACATGCACCTCCAGCCCCAGATCATGGGCAAAGGTACTCATCTCGCGCAGGGCCTCCAACTCACGGTCGCGGTCGTCAAAGCGGCCCTCGTGATGGGCGTCGCAATAGGCACCGGAGTGCAGTTCGATCACTTGCGCGCCGATGCGGTGGGCCGCTTCGATCTGGCGTTTGTCGGCGGCGATAAAGATCGACACGCGGCAGCCAGCGTCGCGCAGGGGCGCGATGAAATGGGCAAGGCGGTTTTCCTCGCGCGCCACTTCAAGACCGCCCTCGGTGGTACGCTCTTCACGCTTTTCAGGCACGATGCAGACGGCGTGGGGTTTATGGCGCAGCGCGATGGACTGCATTTCGTCCGTCGCCGCCATCTCGAAGTTCAGAGGGACGGATAAAACCTCCATCAACCCTTCGATATCGGCGTCCGAGATATGCCTGCGGTCTTCGCGCAGGTGGGCCGTGATGCCATCCGCACCGGCCAGTTCGGCAATGCGCGCCGCGCGCAACGGATCAGGCGCATCCCCGCCCCGCGCATTGCGCACGGTCGCCACGTGGTCGATATTCACGCCAAGGCGCAGCGTCCCGAGTGGTGTGGTCATGGCTGGTCCCTTTTTCCTGCTTTGCGGTGATCAACCTAGTGCGGTCTCCGGCAACTGAAAATACAAAGAAACCGGTTTATTGTACCAACTTGGCCCGCCTCAGTCCGCTTTCTTTTTGCGGTCAATTGCCTTGGCAGCCGCCTTGGCTTTGAGGGCTTCGAATTTGGCCTTGATGGCGCCCTTGCGGCGGTGCTGGTAGGCGCGGATCACCGGCACGGACACGTAATAGCAGATCGTCGCCACGATGATTCCCGGAATGATGCCGCCCACGAGATAGGGAAAGAAAATCTCGTTATTGAACGTGTTCAGACCCGCCCAGTCGCGTGGTTCGCCCGCGATGACGTGTTTGAGGTTCATCCAAAGATCGCCGCCCGCATCGACGAACTTGCCGCCAAAGGACCGTTCGGTCCCTTCCTTCATCTCGGTCCCAAGCAGCCAATGCCCCGTCTGCAAGGACACAAGCCCGATGGGCACATAGGTCAGCGGGTTGCCAAAGAAGGTAGCCATCAGCGAGGCCAGAATATTGCCGCGCATCACTGTCGCCGTGAATGCCGCGACAAAGAAGTGGATGCCGTAAAACGGGGTGAACGTGGTGAACACCCCCGCCCAGATGCCGCGCGCGATCTTTTCAGGCGTATCCGGCAAGCGGCGGACGCGGTGTTTGACATAGTGGAACGCACGCGTCCATCCGCCACGCGGCCAGAGAAGCTCCAGCAACGCGCGCAAAAACGGCTTGGGGTCGCGGCGCTTGAACACCAATGTCTTGTCGCCTTCCTATGCAGTCCGGGGTGCGGACGCCGCCTGTGCCCCTGTCGGCACGGACTGGCGGGACCGTTTTATGGCTGCAACATCACTTTCAGCTTCTAGTGCACTCATCAGCGTATGCAGATGCTGTGCGTCTCTGAGTTCCACATAGATCAGCAAACGGTAAAAGTCAGGTTTGCGATCCTTGAATTCCAGATCAGAGATATTGGCCTGTGTCTCGCCAATCAATGTGCAAATGCGCCCTAACACACCTGCGTCATTGCCGATGGTCACATCCAGCGTTGCACCATAGACGGCGGCATGGCTGCCTTCGTGCCAATGCAGGTCGATCCAACGGTCCGGCTGGTCCTCGTATTCCGCAAGGCGCACGCAATCGATTGCGTGAACGGTCACGCCTTCGCCTCGGAAAGTGATGCCGACAATCCGCTCTCCTGGCAGGGGATCACAGCAAGTGGCGCGCTGGAACTTCTGCCCCGGCAACAGGCCGATCACTGCGCGGCGCGCATCCACGACCTTGCCCGGTTTGGGTTGCAGATCGGGATAGATCGCTTGCACGACCTCGCGACCCGTCAACTCGGCAGAACCAAGCCGCGCCAGCACTTCGGTCGCACTGGGCAGGCGCAATTGCTTGGCCGCCGCCTCAAGCGCCTTGTCGGTCGCCTTTTTGTGCACATGGGCAAAAGCGGATCGTGCCAGTTCGCGGCCCAGCGTGACAAAACGTTCGCGGTCGGCCTCACGCAGGGACCGGCGGATCGCCGTCTTTGCCTTGCCGGTGGTGGCGATTTCCAACCATGTCGCTTGCGGTGTCTGGCCTTCGGCAGTGATGATCTCGACCGATTGGCCGTTTTTCACCCGCGTCCACAGGGGCACGCGCATGTTGTCCACCTTGGCCCCCACACAGGCGTTTCCGATGCGGGTATGGATCGCATAGGCGAAATCAATCGGTGTCGCGCCACGGGGCAGTTTGACCACCTCGCCCTTGGGGGTAAAGCAGAACACCTGATCGGAATACATTTCCAGTTTGACCGCTTCGAGGAAATCCTCGTGATCGTCTTCCCCGTCAAACTGTTCGGTCAGTTGCGAAATCCACTTGGCGGGATCGACGGCAAACGGGTTGTTGCCGCGCACACCGTCCCGATAGGACCAGTGCGCCGCAACGCCGGTTTCGGCCACGTCGTGCATCTGCGCGGTTCTGATCTGCACCTCAACCCGTTTGCCATCGCGCCCCGACACCGTGGTGTGGATCGAACGATAGCCGTTGGTCTTGGGCTGGCTGATATAGTCCTTGAACCGGCCCGGCACTGCGCGCCAACGTTGGTGGATCGCGCCAAGCGTGCGATAGCAGTCTTCTTCACTGCCCGTGATGACGCGAAAGCCGTAGATGTCGGACAAACGAGAGAACGACTGGTCCTTTTCCTGCATTTTGCGCCAGATCGAATAGGGTTTCTTAGCACGCCCGAACACTTCCGCCTCGATCCCCACCTTTTCCAGCTCGTGCCGCATGTCGGTGGTGATTCTCTGGATCACGTCGCCGGTTTCGCGCTGCATGGTGATGAAACGGCGGATGATGGACGACCGCGCCTCGGGGTTGAGCACTTTGAACGCGAGGTCTTCGAGTTCCTCGCGCATCCACTGCATCCCCATGCGCCCTGCAAGCGGCGCAAAGATGTCCATGGTTTCGCGCGCTTTCTGGATTTGCTTGTCGGCACGCATCGACCGGATGGTGCGCATGTTGTGCAAACGGTCGGAAAGCTTGACCAGAATGACGCGCATGTCCTTGGACATCGCCATGAACAGCTTGCGGAAATTCTCGGCCTGCTTGGTTTCGACGCTGCTAAGTTGCAGATTGGTCAGCTTGGTGACGCCATCCACGAGCTTGGCAACCTCGTCGCCGAACTTGGCCGCGACGATGCCGTAATTCGCCTTGGTGTCTTCGATGGTGTCGTGCAGCAGGGCGGTGATGATGGTCGCATCATCAAGCTGCTGTTCGGTCAGAATCGCGGCCACAGCAACGGGATGCGTGAAATACGGCTCTCCCGAATGGCGCAATTGACCTTCGTGCATCTCGCAGCCGAAATCATAGGCTGCGCGGATCAGTTTCTCATTGGACTTAGGGTTATAGTTCCGGACCAGTGCAATCAGATCGTCAGCAGAGATCATGCAGTCGGAACCTGTATCCTAAGGGTTAACCCTGGCCTTGTGCCGCCATCAACTGACGCAGAAGCATCTCTTCGGACATGCTGTCTTCTTCAGGCTTGTCCTGCTCGGCACCCATAAGAAGCGCCATCGCGTCGTCTTCGGCCTCGTCGACTTCGATCTGGCTCTGGTTGCTTTCGATCAGACGCTCGCGCAGTTCGTCGGCGCTTTGGGTCTCGTCCGCGATTTCGCGCAGCGACACGACAGGGTTCTTGTCGTTGTCGCGGTCCACAGTGATCGGGCCACCGGCCGAGATTTCACGGGCGCGATGGGCTGCCAACATCACCAGTTCGAAACGGTTGGGTACTTTATCAACGCAGTCTTCAACGGTCACGCGGGCCATGTGGATGCTCCAGATCAGAAATCACAAGTAAGAAGACGCGTATTTAGGCCCGATTGCGGCGAATGACAAGCAGCTATTGCACGGGTGTGATCGACGCCAGATCCTCCGGCGGCAGGGAATCGCGCATCTGTATGACCGTCTGTCCCGTGGCGGGGTGCACCCAGTCCGGTGCCACATCGGCCATAGGTACAAGGACAAATCCACGCTGGTGCAGGCGCGGATGGGGCAGGATCAACTGGTCAGGGGCCAGTTTGGCCTGCTGATCGGCGGGTAAATCCATCCAGTAACGCAACGTCGCAAGATCGGGCAGAATCGTGTCCTGCACGGCCAACAGGTCCAGATCGACCACCCGCGCGCCCCAGCGGACCTTGCGACGGCGTCCAAGACGCGCCTCGATCTCGTGCAACTTTGACAGAGTATCTCGTGCCGTCCATGCAACCTCAAGTTCTACAACGGCATTTACGAAATCGGGACCGCTGCCAAGGGGCATCGCGGGGGTGCTGTAAAAGCGGCTTTGGGCACGAATCACCGCGCCTGAATCCGCGAGAGCGCGCAGCGCCAAAGTCAGCATTTGCGCGGGTGATCCAGCGTCAGATTCAAGATTTGACCCAAGGGCAACCCACAGACGTGACCGGATTTGTGGCGGGTTTCCGCCTTCATTGGTCCCAGATGTGTCTTGCGACATATTCAAATTCACCTATTTTCAAGCAACTGCCGTCGTGAGCTTCACTCACTCACCTTCAGACGTACAGGCGGTAACCGAATTTTCGGAAGGACAATTTATGTTTTATAAGGACGAACGGCTTGCGCTGTTCATCGACGGATCGAACCTTTACGCCGCTGCAAAGGCGTTGGGTTTCGACA
Source organism: Tateyamaria sp. 7Alg 36 (assembly GCF_059882455.1). Classification (NCBI taxonomy): domain Bacteria; kingdom Pseudomonadati; phylum Pseudomonadota; class Alphaproteobacteria; order Rhodobacterales; family Roseobacteraceae; genus Tateyamaria; species Tateyamaria sp. 7Alg 36. Next base: position 1,658,350 of record NZ_CM187613.1, read on the forward strand.
TCGATTACAAGTTACTACGTCAAGAGTTCATGCGCCGTGGCAAGTTGCTGCGGGCATTCTATTACACAGCCCTGCTGGAAAATGACGAATATTCACCGATCCGGCCTTTGGTCGATTGGCTGAACTATAACGGTTTCACCATGGTCACAAAACCGGCCAAGGAATACACCGACAGCATGGGCCGACGCAAAGTCAAAGGCAACATGGACATCGAACTGGCCGTGGATGCGATGGAACTGGCCCCACGGGTCGACCACATCGTGCTGTTTTCGGGCGATGGCGATTTCCGTCCATTGATCGAAAGCCTGCAACGTCAGGGTGTCCGGGTGTCGGTCGTATCCACGATCCGCAGCCAGCCGCCAATGATCTCGGACGATTTGCGCCGTCAGGCGGACAACTTCATCGAACTGGATGAGTTGAAGGACGTGATCGGACGCCCACCGCGTGATGTCATGCCCGAGTCCGAAGAACGTCTTCAGGCCCAAGGCTAAGTCTCACACTGAACTCTGTGTCCGGCGGGCTGGATTCTGCCCGCCGAACACCTTACCTCTGGGCCACATGACGCTCCGGAGAAGTCCCATGCCCAATCCCCCCCTCACGCTCTATCTTGCTGCACCGCGCGGGTTCTGCGCCGGTGTCGACCGCGCGATCAAGATCGTCGAGATGGCGATCGAGAAATGGGGCGCGCCGGTCTATGTGCGTCACGAGATCGTTCACAACAAATTCGTCGTCGATAGCCTGCGCGACCTCGGCGCGGTCTTTGTTGAGGAACTGTCGGAATGCCCTGATGACCGTCCGGTCATCTTTTCCGCCCACGGCGTGCCCAAATCGGTCCCCAAAGCCGCCGCCGCGCGCGAGATGGTTTTTGTCGATGCTACCTGCCCGCTGGTTTCCAAGGTCCATATCGAGGCACAGCGCCACGCCGATGCGGGACTGCAAATCATCATGATTGGCCATGCGGGCCACCCCGAAACCGTCGGCACCATGGGCCAGCTGCCCGAGGGCGATGTGCTGCTGGTCGAAACCGTGGCCGATGTCGCATCGGTCGAGGTGCGCGATCCGTCCTCGCTGGCCTTTGTGACGCAGACAACATTGTCGGTGGATGACACTGCAGACATCGTCGAGGCGCTGAATGCGCGTTTTCCGGCGATTGTCGGTCCGCACAAGGAAGACATCTGCTACGCCACCACCAACCGCCAAGAGGCGGTCAAGGCGATGGCCCCGAAATGCGACGCGATGCTGGTTGTCGGCGCGCCCAACTCGTCCAACTCCAAACGTCTGGTCGAAGTAGGCGCACGCGCCGGATGCAGTTACTCGCAACTGGTGCAACGCGCCACCGACATCGACTGGCGCAGCCTGGACGGCATCACCTCGGTCGGGATTACCGCTGGCGCCTCGGCGCCCGAAGTGCTGATCAACGAAGTGATCGACGCCTTCCGCGACCGCTATGACGTGCAGGTCGAAGTGGTTGAAACCGCGCAGGAAAACGTGGAATTCAAAGTGCCACGCGTGTTGCGCGAACCGGCTTGAGGCTCGTGCCCCGCTTGGGTCGCCTCTTCACGGCAACAGCTATGAACGGGGCAAGTTCGACCTTGTCATCATTCCCAAAAGGGCCGACACCATGGCCCCGTTCGATCCTATCAGCGAAAGTGCCATGACACAGATACCCCGTGCCCCCCTGATCCTTGGCCTTCTTGGGCTGCTGCCGTTCATCTGGGGCGCGGCCACCGTGTTGAGCGATGATCTGGCCGCATTGGGCGCGACCTATCTGGGGTCACGGTTCATCGGGCCGTATGTGCAATTGTTCTACGGGTCAGTCATTCTGTCGTTCATGTCCGGCGTGCTTTGGGGGTTCGCGACCAAGACCAGCGGCACGCAGGCGGCAGTGGGCTATGCCCTGTCGGTTCTGCCCGCGCTTTGGGCGTTCTTTATGACAGGTGGTGGCCCGACCAGCGCGGGCACCAACCTCGCCTTCGGCTTTATCGGTCTGCTGATGCTGGACTATGCGTTCAGCCGCTGGGGTCTGACGCCGTCATGGTGGATGCGTCTTCGCCTATTGCTGACCGCAGTCGTTGTCGCCTGCCTTGCCATCACGGTGATCTGAGTGAGCGATCCTGAAACCCTTTCCGTCTATGCCGTCAAGGCCAAGGACTACGCGGCCATGACCAGTGCCGAGGGCGAAAGCCCCGCGCTGCAACGTTTCATCGCGGGCCTGCCTGCGCATGCGCGCGCACTTGATCTGGGCTGCGGCCCCGGTTTCGCCGCGCAGGCGATGGCCGCCGCCGGACACGAGGCACACGCATGGGATCCCGTGCCCGAGATGGTGGCGATGGCACAGGCGCACGAGGGTGTGACTGCACGGCAGGCCGGGTTTTCCGATCTGACGGAAACCATTGCCTATGACGGGATTTGGGCCAATTTTTCGATGCTCCACACGCCGCTGACACAATGGCCCGACCAGTTTGCCCGCATCGCACGCGCGCTAAAGCCCAAGGGCCTGTTCCACTTTGGCACCAAACTCGGGAACGGCGAAAAACGTGACAGCATCGGGCGGCTTTATTCCTATACGAACGAACCCGATCTGTTGGACCTTTGGGCGCGAACAGGGTTTACGGTCGAACACACACATACGGGCGAGGAAACAGGCATGGACGGGAAAATGGCGGCCTTCATCATTTTGCAGGGGCGCGCACATGGCTGAGCTGTTTGCCTATACCGATGGCGCATGTTCCGGAAACCCCGGCCCCGGCGGCTGGGGCGCATTGCTGCGCGCCTCCGAAGGGGGCAAGATCATAAAGGAACGCGAGTTGAAGGGTGGCGAGGCACAGACCACCAACAACAAGATGGAACTGATGGCCGCCATTGCCGCACTTGAGGCGCTGGAACGGGCCAGCACGATCACCGTCGTGACAGACAGCAACTACGTGAAAAACGGCATCACAAGCTGGATCCACGGCTGGAAGCGCAATGGCTGGAAGAACGCCGCGAAAAAACCCGTGGCCAATGCGGACCTGTGGCAGCGCCTTGATACCGCGCAAGCCCGTCACAAGGTCACATGGAAATGGGTCAAAGGCCACGCAGGCCACGCCGAAAACGAACGTGCCGACGAACTGGCACGCGCCGGAATGGCCCCTTTCAAGTCGAAATAAGGCCTAGCGTTTGCGCCAATGGGTCGGGACGATAATCAGCGCCCCGATCGAGGACGCAATCGCGTTCATCCCCGCACTGCCAAAGCCGATCCCGAACATCAGCCGCACGAAATAGGCCAGAAATGCGCCGCCGATGCAGATGATAATCGACTGCAAAATCCCGTTATGGGTAAAGCGCGACTTTTCGGACAGATAGCCCACGATGCCCGCAATCACGACCGTTCCGATGAGGGTGGGAAACATAGGGTTTGTCCTTGGTTACAGTTGTGTGCCGCGCGGGATCGCGTTGCCGCGCTGGAAGGTTTCGGCATCCTGCGCGCCTTTGCCTGCGCGTTGCAAGCGGGTGAGGCGCACCGTCCCCTCGCCACATGCGACAGTCAGCGCGTCATCCAGCACCTGTCCCGCGGTGCCGCTGCCAGTCGCAAGGGCCGATCCAAGCACCTTGATCCGCACGCCGTCCAGTTCGAACCATGCCCCGGGAAAAGGCGACAGACCGCGGATCTGACGATCAACCTCTGCGGCGCTGCGGGTCCAGTCGATGGCGGCTTCGGCCTTGTCGATCTTTTTGGCATAGGTCACGCCTGCCTCGGGCTGGGGTTTCGGCGTCAGCGTGGCCAGTTGTTGCAACGTGTCCACGATCAGCGCCGCGCCCAGACCGGCCAAGCGGTCATGCAGGTCGGCTGTTGTCTCGGTCGCCTCGATCGGGGTGGCGGCGCGCATCAGGACGGGGCCGGTATCAAGGCCCGCCTCCATCTGCATGATGCACACGCCCGTATCCGAATCCCCTGCCATGATGGCGCGGTGGATCGGAGCGGCCCCGCGCCAACGCGGCAGCAGGCTGGCATGAATGTTCAGACAGCCATGGGTCGGCGCATCCAGAATGGCCTGCGGCAGGATCAGCCCATAGGCCACAACCACGGCGATATCGGCGTTCAACGCGGCAAACTCGGCCTGCGCCTCGGGCGTGCGCAGGGACACGGGATGGCGCACCGGCAGACCCAACGCCTCGGCACGGGCCTGAACGGGGCTGGCGCGGTCCTTCTTGCCGCGCCCTGCGGGGCGGGGCGGCTGTGAATAAACACAGACGATCTCGTGACCTGCGGCGTGCAGCGCATCCAGCGCGGCAACCGAGAAATCCGGCGTTCCCATGAATATCAGGCGCATCTTACCCCTTCCGTTGCGGCGGCAAAGCTGAGCCTTGCCCTATTTCACTTTGCGCGCGCGGCGCAACAGCATGTCCCTTTTGACGCGACCCAACGTGTCGAAATACATGCGCCCCGCCAGATGGTCGATCTGGTGCAGGACCGAACGCGCCTCAAGCCCTTCGAAGTCGCGCCTGTCGATCATGCCCTTATCGTTCAAGAAGCGCACAGCGACCTGCGTCGGGCGCACGACCTTGGCATCCACAGCGGGCAAACAGGGGCTGGCCTCGTTCCCCGCCTCGCTATCGGGACCGATGGACAGAACCTCCGGATTTGCCAGCAGGATACGGCGGGTGCGGTCGGGCGTTACATCAACCACGGCAAGGCGCAGCATCACGCCAATCTGCGGCGCGGCAAGGCCTACCCCCTGCCCCGGCATGGCATCCATCGTGTCGACCATATCGGCCCAGATCGCACGGATCTCATCCGTGATCTCGGCAACCGGCGTGGCAGCGGTGCGCAGGCGTTTGTCGGGCCATTGCAGGATCGGGCGGATCGTCATGGCGTTCCCTTTTGATAGGCAGCCAGCACCTCGGCGCGCTGTGCGGCATCAATTCGGTCCAGCGTCAGGATGCCGTCCAGATGATCAAACTCGTGCTGTGCGCACAGGGCGGCAAAACCGCTCAGATCGGACTCGTGACGCGCGCCGGCCAGATCAGTCCACGCCAGCCGGATGGTCGTGGGGCGGCTGACTTGCGCCTCGACCCCGGGGATCGACAGGCAGCCTTCGGCGTGGGTTTGCACGTCTGTGCCTGCACTTACAATTTCGGGATTGATGCAGATCAGCGGATCGGGCGTGCCTTCTTTCCACGTGGCATCCATCACAAAGAGGCGCAGCAACTCTCCGACCTGCGGTGCCGCCAGACCCCGACCGGGGGCGGCATACATCGTTTCCAGCATATCAGCCGCCAGCAGATGCACCTCATCCGTGATCACCTCGACCGGCGCGCAGCGCGCTGTCAGCCGCTCATCAGGCCACGTCAGGATGGCGCGCAGCGTCATGCTTTTTCGCGGGCCAGTTCACGCTTCATCTTGACCATCTTGCGGGTGATCATCTGACGCTTGAGCGGCTTGAGGTAATCGATGAACAGCTTGCCATCCAAATGGTCGATCTCGTGCTGCACACACGTGGCCCACAGGCCCGACATCTCTTCGGTCTGCTCATTGCCGTTCCGGTCGATCCAGCGCACCTGCACCTCGGCGGGGCGGGTCACTTCAGCATATTGCTCGGGGATGGACAGGCACCCTTCCTCGTAAACGTTCGTGTCATCCGAGGACGCTATGATCTCGGGGTTGAACATGATCAGGGGGCGGGGTTTCTCATCCTCTCCCTTCACGCAATCAAGCACGACAAGACGGTGCAACAGGCCGATCTGCGGCGCGGCAAGGCCGATACCGGGGGCGTCATACATCGTCTCCAACATATCGTCGGCAAGGGCGCGCAACTCGTCCGACAGGTCGGCCACAGGGGCGGACGTTTTCTTGAGACGCGGGTCGGGGTGCAAAAGGATCGGTCGTTTCATGCCCCCGATGTAGGACAACATGGCCAGACCCGCAATGTCCCCCTTGCGCTCGGCGGCGGCGTTGCTAGCGTGCCGGTAGTTTTGCGCAGGAGAGCACCATGAGTTTTGACGAGATCATCGACCGACGCGGCAGCCATTGCGTGAAATGGGACATGATGGAAAAAATCTATGGCGTCCCGCAGGACAAAGGGCTGGCCATGTGGGTCGCCGATATGGATTTCCGCCCGCCGCAGGTCATTCTGGACGCGGTGCAGGCACAGGTTGATCACGGGATCATCGGATATTTCGGGGACGAAAGCGCCTATCGCAACGCGATCAAGTGGTGGATGGAAACGCGCCACGGCTGGACACTGGACACCGACCACATCTTTACCACCCACGGACTGGTGAACGGCACCGCCATGTGCGTCGATGCCTTCACCCAGCCCGGCGATGGCGTTGTGCTGTTCACTCCTGTCTATCACGCCTTTGCCCGCGTGGTCGCTGACAGCGGACGGCGCGTTGTGGAATGCGAACTGACGCACAGCGACGGGCGCTATGAATTCGACTTTGATGCCTATGACGCGCAAATGGACGGGTCCGAACGCATGGTCATCCTGTGTTCCCCCCACAACCCCGGTGGCCGTGTCTGGAGCCGTGGTGAATTGCAGGCCGTCGCCGCCTTTGCCAAGCGCCACGAGTTGATCCTTGTGTCGGACGAAATCCACCACGATCTGGTGATGCCGGGCCACACGCATATCCCCATGACCGCGATCGAGGGGATCGAGGACCGGCTGGTGATGATGACGGCCACGACCAAGACCTTCAACATCGCCGGTTCCCATGCTGGCAACGTAATCATTGCCGACCCCGATCTGCGGGCAAAATTTGCCGGACGGATGGCGGCACTTGGCCTGTCGCCAAACTCTTTCGGGCTGTTCATGGCCACGGCGGCCTATTCGCCCGAAGGGGCCGAATGGGTGGATGCGCTGGTGGAATATCTCGACGGCAATCGCCGCCTGTTCGACGAAGGGATCAACGCGATTCCGGGGCTGAGCTCCATGCCGCTCGAGGCGACCTATCTGTCATGGGTCAACTTCGAGAACACCGGCATGGCGCGCGAAGAGTTCACCAAACGGGTCGAACAAGACGCTTGTATCGCCATCAACCACGGCCCGTCTTTCGGTACCGGTGGGGATGCGTGGCTGCGGTTCAACATCGCGACCCCCCGCGCACGGGTACAAGAGGCGGTGGAGCGGTTGGCAAAAGCGTTCTCGGACCTGCAATAAGGTCCGAGCAACGCAATACGCTATCGTATGTTAGGTGCTGTGCCCGATCAATGCGACGGGCGCATCCACTGCACGTTCGAAGTCAATCGGCGCCTTGTCCGACACGGCAGTAAGGCGCTTGAACTCGAACTGTTTCTCGTCGCCCTCTTCATCGCTTGCCACGATGAGACACTGGAACAGATGGTTCGCGCCATCATACAGATCGACAAAACCGCGCAGGTGCGGCGCATCCTGCGCCTCGAGCGAAAACCCGGTTTTCCACATGCGCAGAACCGGATGCATCTTGCCGTTGGCAGAGAGTCGTAGGCGGGATGCGGATTTCAGCGATGCGGCACGCGCATTGTCCAAACCGGCTTGTACCTCTTTTGGTAAGAAGGTCGTCATGGCAGTCGCTCCTTTATCCCACATAGCAAAGATGGGGTGAAACATGTGTCAATCCAGTAAAAATCGTGCCGCCGAATACGACTCTTTTGCGCTGTGGCTTTCCCGTGACTCTGCCCGCTGTGCAGCCGCGCACCAAATCTGCGCGCAACGGCCCCCTGTGTTCTGCGCCGCCAACGTATACGTTACAGGGCAGAGCATAGGAGGATGACCCCATGGGCCTGTTGATTGACGGCGTCTGGCACGACAAATGGTACGACACCAAATCGACCGGTGGCACGTTTGAACGCAAAGAGGCGAACTTTCGCAACTGGATCACCGCGGACGGCAGCGCAGGACCATCCGGCAGAGACGGGTTCAAAGCTGAAAGCGGGCGCTATCACCTTTATGTCTCTTACGCTTGCCCATGGGCGCACCGCGCGTTGATCTTCCGAGTTATCAAAGATTTGACCGACCACATCGATATTTCCGTGGTACATCCTGACATGCTGGGCGATGGCTGGACATTCAAGACGGATACGTATGGCGCGACGGGCGACACCCTCTTTGGCTACGATTTTGCCCGCGATATCTACACCCGCGCCGTGCCCGATTTTACGGGGCGCGTGACGGTGCCGATCCTTTGGGACAAGGCGCATGGCACGATCGTAAGTAACGAAAGCTCCGAAATCATCCGCATGTTCAATTCGGCTTTTAACGACATCACGGGCAACCACGATGATTACTGGCCAACCGAGTTGCGCGACGCGATTGCCCCCGTGAATGACCGTATCTACGACACGCTGAACAACGGCGTATACAAGGCGGGGTTTGCCACGACACAAGCGGCCTATGACGCGGCGGTGCACCCGCTATTTGACACAATGGATTGGCTGGACGACCGGCTGTCAAATCAACGCTATCTGATGGGCGCGCGCCTGACCGAAGCCGATTGGCGTCTGTTCACAACGCTGGTGCGGTTCGATTCGGTCTATCACCTGCACTTCAAGTGTAATCTTAAACGCCTACAGGACTACGTTCACCTTTGGGCCTATACGCGCGACCTCTACCAACGCGACGGGGTCGCAGGCACGGTGAATATGGATCACATCGTGCGGCACTATCACTACAGTCACGAGACGATAAATCCCAACCGGATTATCCCGATCAATCCGGTGCTTGATTTCGACGCACCGCACGGGCGGGATCAGTTGACCCCGTAATGGGCAACCATCGCGGCCAGATCCTCGGGCGGCATGCCCGAGGGCAAGTAGGCGCAGGCGTTGCTGGCATGGTTAAAGATGGAACCGTCCGAGAAAAACGTTGTGTCCGTGACAAAAATCACCCGCGCTTCTGGGTGGCGGTAGCTTGCGAAATCAGCCACGGCAAGCGCGCTGCCGTCTTCCAGCACCAGATCAAGGATGATCACGTCCGGCCCCTGCACGGTCAGATGTGCAACCGCCGCTTCCTGCCCGTCGGCCAAAGCCACAGCACAGCCCTGACGTTCGAGATGCCGTTGCCACAGCTGACCCAGTTCGGGACGACTTTCTACGATCAGGACGTTCATGATGTCTCCGGAGCCTATCCTACATAAGCTCTGAACCCACACAGAGCGCCCGATTCTTTAACAAATGATTAACGACGAGAGGAATAGATTAATCACAGCGCTTTGGCTTGCCATTCCGGCGGCAATCCGCTTTCTGCAAGTCCTGAGACGCCTTTTTCGGCAGAGTTTGGACGGACCTTATGGCTTTGACACCCAAGCGTGATCACGGTGGCGGACTGGATGCAGCCATCGCAGCATATGGCGGCACGCGGGCCGACTGGATCGACCTGTCGACCGGCATCAACCCTGTTCCCTATCCCATCCCACAGCTCAGCAATGACGCATGGACCGCCCTGCCCGACACAGCCGTGTCATCCGCTTTGACCGCTGCGGCTCGCCAGTTCTGGAACGTGCCGGAAGGCGCCGCGATCCTCGCCGCGCCCGGTGCATCGGCGTTGATCGCGCAGATCCCGCGCCTCGCGACCGCAAGTGATGTGTGCATTCCCTCGCCGACCTATAACGAACACGCGGCCAGCTTTGCCGCGAACGGCTGGCACGTTCAGCCTGAAGGAAACGCCGCCGCGCGCGTGCTGGTGCACCCCAACAACCCAGACGGTCGCATCTGGACCGATCAGGATTTTGGCACCGGCCTTACCGTGATCGACGAAAGCTTTTGCGATATTGCGCCGGACCGCAGCCTGATCGCCAGCGCCACACGCCCGAATACGCTGATCCTTAAAAGCTTTGGCAAATTCTGGGGGCTGGCGGGCCTGCGCCTTGGTTTTGTTATCGGCGATCCATCCCTTGTCGCGCAACTGGCCGAGATGCTTGGCCCGTGGCCGGTGTCCGGCGTTGCGCTTGAAACCGGATTGGCTGCGCTGCGGGACACCGGATGGGCTGATACGACGCGGGCGCGGCTGGACGCGGATGCTGTCCGGCTGGACGGGTTGATGCAGGGGCGCGGCGCGGAAGTGATCGGTGGCACACCGCTGTTCCGGCTTTACCGCGTTGATGACGCCGCCGCGTGGCAGGACAGGTTTGCACAACACCATATCTGGACGCGCATCTTCCCATACGCATCCGACTGGATCAGGTTGGGACTGCCCGCCCCGACACAGTGGCAGCGGCTGGAGAAAGCCCTGTGACCACCGCGCTGCTGCTCGCCCTCGCACTCGGCCTTGATGCCCTGATGGGAGAGCCGAGATGGCTGTGGGCGCGCCTGCCGCACCCTGCGGTCATCATGGGACGCGGTGTGCGGTTGTTCGACAAACGGTTCAACACCGGCGCAGCACGGCGTGTGAAAGGCGCAGTGTCGATACTTACCCTCGCCATATTCGCAGGATTGGCGGGATGGCTGGTGCAGCAGTGCGGGGCAATCGTCACCGTTCTGGCCGCCGCGATCCTGCTGGCGCAGCGATCCTTGGTGGACCACGTCGCCGCCGTGGCGACGGGCCTGCGCCAGTCAGAACAAGCAGGGCGCGATGCAGTTGCGATGATCGTCAGCCGCGATGTGCAGGACGCGCCTGCATCATCAGTTGCCCGCTCGGCCATCGAAAGCCTGTCCGAAAATTTCAGCGATGGCGTGATCGCCCCTGCCTTCTGGTTCCTGATCGGGGGGCTGCCCGCCTTGGCCGTCTACAAAATGGTGAACACCGCCGACAGCATGGTGGGGTATCTGACGCCCCGACATGCGGCGTTCGGCTGGGCTTCGGCGCGCACGGATGATGTGTTGAACTGGATACCCGCGCGCCTGACCGGCGCCCTGATCGCGATCACTGGCGGCGTGCTGAACACGTGGAAAGCCATCGCACTGGACGCGGGGCTGCATCGTTCCCCCAACGCGGGCTGGCCCGAGGCGGCGATGGCGCGCAGCCTGAGCATCGCGCTTGCAGGGCCGCGCGTCTATCACGGCACCCTGCGCGACCTGGCATGGGTCAACGCAGACGCCCGCCAGAACCTGATTCCCACCGACATTGACGACGCCATCGCAATCGTGTGGAAAGCGTGGGCAATGGCGACCACCGCCCTTTTTATCGCAGGAATTTTCTTATGGCTCTTCTCCGGCCCCTCCGTTTCGCCCTAGCACTTACTTTGCTGCCCGTTGCGGTACAGGCCCAGTGCGGCGGTTCGTTCGAGCGGTTCAAGGCAGGTCTGAAAGCCGAAGCGGTTGCGCAAGGCATTCCCGCAGGCACCGCCGATGCGTTCCTTGCCCCCGTGCGTCAGGACAACAAGGTGTTGCGCGCCGACCGCGCCCAAGGCGTGTTTCAGCGCCCCTTCATCGACTTTTCCCGTCGCCTGATCTCCGAAGGGCGGATCAACAAGGGGCGAGCGAATGCGCGCCAATATGACCGCATCTTTGACCACATCGAACAGCGCTATGGCGTGGACCGTCACGTGTTGCTGGCCTTTTGGGCGTTCGAAACGGATTACGGCGCGTTCCAAGGTGATTTCAACACCGCCAACGCGCTGGTCACTTTGGCCCATGATTGCCGCCGCCCCGACCTGTTCCGCCCGCAAGTCTTTGCCGCGATGCAGCTTTTCGCCCAAGGCGCGTTCGATCCGCGCAACACCACCGGCGCGTGGGCGGGCGAGATCGGGATGGTGCAGATGCTGCCCCAAGACATCCTGACCAACGGGGTGGACGGCGATGGTGACGGGGTCGTGCAGCTGAAAACCTCGGCTCCGGATGCGCTGATGTCAGGGGGCAAGATGCTCCAACACCTTGGCTGGCAGGCCGGGCAGCCGTGGCTGCAAGAAGTCAGTGTGCCTGCGGATATGGACTGGTCGCTTAGCGGGCTCGACACCACCCTGTCCACCGCCGACTGGCAAGCGCGGGGCGTGCGGGCGCGCAGCGGACAGTTAACCAACCTGCCCGCATCTTTGATCCTGCCGCAGGGGCACAAGGGGCCTGCCTTCCTCGCCTATCCGAACTTCAACGTGTATTTCGAATGGAACCAGTCCTTTACCTATGTGCTGACCGCAGCCTATTTCGCGACGCGTCTGGCGGGCACACCCGTCTACAACGCGGGCAATCCCGATGCAGGGCTCGACGCGGACCAGATGAAGCGGCTGCAGAAGAAACTGCAACAACGCGGCTATGATGTGGGCAAGGTCGATGGCATCCTTGGCGCTGGTACCCGCGCCGCTGTTCAGGCCGAGCAAAAGCGCCTTGGGCTGGCGGCGGATGCGTGGCCGACGCGGGCGCTGCTGGATGGTTTGTAACTAACGGCGGGCACAGGCAGGCCTGTGCGGCGGAACGGGTCAGGCCACCAGTGTCTCGGCCTTTTTCAGGTCCACCGACACCAGCTGGCTGACGCCCTGCTCGGCCATGGTCACGCCGAACAGGCGGTCCATGCGCGACATGGTCACCGCGTGGTGCGTGATGATCAGGAACCGCGTGTCGGTGCGGCGGCACATCTCGTCCAGCAGGTCGCAAAAACGGGTGACGTTGGCATCGTCCAGCGGTGCGTCCACCTCGTCCAGCACACAGATCGGCGCGGGGTTGGCAAGAAACACGGCAAAGATCAGCGCCATTGCGGTCAGCGTCTGTTCGCCCCCCGACAACAGGCTCAGCGTCGACAGCTTCTTGCCCGGCGGTTGGCACATGATCTCAAGGCCGGCTTCCAACGGATCTTCGCTTTCCACCATGACAAGGTTCGCCTCGCCCCCGCCAAACAGGTGGGTAAAGAGCAGGGAGAAGTTAGAGTTCACCTGTTCAAATGCAGTCAGCAGGCGTTCGCGACCTTCGCGGTTCAGGCTTGCGATGCCGCCGCGCAAGGTCTTGATTGCCTCCTCAAGGTCGGCCTTTTCGGACACCAGCGTGTCGTGCTCTTCCTGTACTTCTTTGGAGTCTTCCTCGGCGCGCAGGTTCACTGCACCCAAGGCATCGCGCTGACGTTTCAGGCGGTTCACATCGGCCTCAAGCGCCTCGGCCTTGGGCATGTCATCGGGCGTGACATCCAGCGCGGTCAGCAACTGGTTCGGCGTCATCTGCTGGTCATCGGCGATACGCTCGGCGGCATAGGCCACGGTTTCGCGGGCCGCCTCTGCACGCGCCTCGGATCGTGCCCGCGCCTCGCGCGCTTCGGAGGCTTCGCGCTCTGCATCCCGTTCTGCGTTGGTGGCGGCGCGCAGACGGCTTTCACCCTCGGCCAGCGCGTCCGACGCCTGCGCCTTACGTGCATCAGCGACCGAGATTTCCTGCCCCAATGCATCTCGCTTCGCGGCCAGTTCGGCGGGGGCTGCCTGCGCCGATTTCAATTCTGCCTCTGACGCTGCCTTGCGCTCGACCAGTTCGGCGCTGCGCTTTTCCGCGGTTTCCAGCCGGTGTTTCCAGCCACTGATTTCCTTGGTGATCTCTTGGGCGCGCTTGGTGCGCGCCTCACCCGTGCGGCGCAGATCGTCATGGGCGGACCGGCGCGACATCATGGTAATCCGCGCGGCCTCGACCGTCATGCGCAGGTCTTCGACCTCGGCGCGGGCTGTGGCAAGGTCAGGCAATTCGGCCAACGCGGCCTCAGCCTCGGCCACGCGGACGCGGGCGGCCATCGCCTCTTCCTCGTGGCGGGTCACGGCGAGGCCCAGCGATTCAAGCCGCCCTTGCGCGAGGTTGCGATCCGCTTCGGCGCGGCTCAGGGCGCGGCCCGCTTCGGCGACCATTCGATCGGCCTCGCGACGGGCATGGCGCGCCTTCTTGTCGGCTTCGGTCAACTCCGCCATGCGTTTGGTCAGCGCCTCGTGTGCATCCCGTGCGCCATCCGCACGCGAGGTCGCGCGCTCTAGCGACTGCTTCAACTCTTCCAGCCGGTTAAGCTGTTGCAGGCGCAGTGCGGCGGCACTTGGCGCATCTTCGGCCCAAGCGCGGAAACCGTCCCACCGCCACAGATCCCCCTCGGTCGAGACAAGGCGCTGTCCGGGACGCAGCAGGGGCTGCAAACGCGGCGCGTCATCTACATCGCACAGGCCGATCTGGCTCATCCGGCGGCTGAGGACATCGGGAACCGACACGTGATGCGTCAACGGGGTCACGCCATCAGGCAGGCGCTGCACATCCGTATAGTCCGGCAGGTTGGACCAGCCCGACGGTCCATCGGCATCCACTTCGGGCGCGCGCAAATCATCCGCCATCGCCGCGCCAAGCGCTTTTTCGAACCCCTGCTCTACCTGCAAACGGTCAAGGATTTGCCCACCTTCGGCCGTGTCACGCTGCACCAGCTTGGCCAGCGCACCCGCCTCGGCGCGCAGGGCGTTCATTTCGCCCTCCGCTTCGGACCGTTCGGCCCGCGCATCTGCCTCGCGTGCTTGGGTGTCGGCGCGGGCGTCCTCGGCAGCCAGCAATGTTTCGTCGGCGCGCACGGCGGTCGCTTCGGCGGTAGCCACAGCGATTTGCGCGGCATCAAAATCGCGCCCTGCCTTATCAAGCGCGGTCTGACTGGCGGCGACCGTATCGCGCGCCTTTGCCGCCTCTGCTTCGGATTTCAACTCGACCTTGCGGCTGTCCTCCAACAGACGTTGGGCCGACCCGTGGCGGGCGGCAAGCCGCGCCACATCTTCGGTCTTGTCGCCCTGGTCGGCTTCGCGCGCTTGCAAAACCTGCGCCGCCTCACGCGATGCTTCGGCGGCAGCGGCAAGCAGTTCCGCATGCCCTTCACTGGCCTTGGCGATTTCGCCCGCTTCCCATTCAAGGCGCTCAATCGTCTCGCCCGCATCACGGTTCAATCCGCCCTCACGTTCGATATCGCGGGCCAGTTGCGCGATGCGTTGGGTTAGCGTCTCAATGGTCTGCGCCGCCCGCGCTTCCTGATCGCTCAGCGTGTCGCGCTGCACCGACAGGCGCTGCAACACGGCGGCAGCAATCGCCTCTTCCTCGCGCAGGGGCGGCAGGGCATCCTCGGCGGCTATGCGCGCTTTGGCGGCGACCTGAACGGCACTTTCGGCTTGGGCCGCGGCAGAGGTGCGCGCGCGCAATTCCTCATCCGCAGCAGCACGCGCATTGTCCGCCTCACGCCAGCGCCGGTACAGCAACTGCCCCTCGGCCAAGCGCAACTGCTGACCAATCTCGCGGTAACGCGCCGCCTGACGGGCCTGTCGCGCCAATTGTGTTAATTGCCCTGCAAGCTGTTCGACCACATCATCGACACGGGCAAGGTTCTGTTCTGCCCCTTTCAACTTCAACTCCGCCTCGTGACGGCGCTGGTACAGGCCCGAAATCCCAGCCGCTTCTTCTAGAATGCGGCGGCGGTTCTTTGGCTTGGCGTTGATCAGTTCCGCGATCTGCCCCTGACGCACCAAGGCAGGGCTGTGCGATCCGGTCGAGGCATCCGCGAACAACATTTGCACATCGCGTGCGCGCACGTCCTTACCCGCCGCCTTATAGGCGCTGCCCACGTCACGGGTGATGCGGCGCACAATTTCCAGCGCGTCCGAGTCGTTGAAACCGGCAGGGGCCAACCGTTCACTGTTGTCGATATGCAGGGACACTTCGGCAAAGTTACGTGCCGGACGGGTCGCCGCACCGGCAAAAATCACATCCTCCATCCCGCCGCCGCGCATCGCGGTGGGGCGGTTTTCGCCCATGACCCAACGCAGCGCCTCTAGGAGGTTCGACTTTCCACAACCGTTCGGGCCGACAACACCGGTCAGACCATCAGCGATGATCAGGTCGGTCGGATCCACAAAGGATTTGAACCCTGTCAGTCTGAGTTTGGAAAAGCGCAAATTGGCCCTGCCTGTTGACGGTTATCGGGCCCATATGGTGACCGCCCGCCCTGCCACCTGTCAACGCTGACGCACTACAAAAGGGGTTTACGCAAGGGTTATCCACAAGATATTGCGCCAACCTGCCTAAATCAACGTACAGTCCAGATCTAGAACCACCTCATTCGTGGCGGGGCTGACATAAGAATCAACTGTAAGGCAATCGTATTCGCCTTGAGCTTCGAGCCTGTCTGGTGCAGGCCCACCTTTGCCACAATCAAGAATGCCGGTGGCGACGGCGGCATCGCCGCGTACTTCTTTGACTTTGCAGCCGCTGACCATCTCCATCGCCTTGCCTGCGCGGTCGCGGATCGGGCCGAAGCGGGGGGCGTATTGCACATTGGTCCGGATCGCCTCTGCCAGTTTTTCGCTCACGCGTACATCAAAGGTCGATCCGTCCACCGTAACAGTCGTCGCAGGCAAGCCGCGAAAATGCGGCCCCGCCGTGTTGCAGGCGGCAAGCAGGCAAAGGGCCATTAGGAGCGAGCGGAAGGACATAGGCCAGATTGGGCTGCTCTCGGTTAATGCGCGGTTAACGGGGGCGCGGATCGCGCCTCCCTCTTGCGATTGCACGCCACAGCCATTGGTCATATGATTTTACCAATTCCGACAGGACCAGATATGCCCTTCCAACCCGTTCATCCCGAAAAAATCTCAGCCGCTGTTGTGCGACAGGTCGAACAATTGATCCTGCGCGGCATCCTGCGCCCCGGCGAACGCCTCCCCCCCGAACGTGAACTGGCAGAGCGGATGAATGTCTCCCGCCCCTCATTACGGGACGCGATTGGAACGCTTCAGGACAGCGGGTTGCTGACCGCTCGCCCTGGTGCGGGAGTGTTTGTGGCGGATGTGCTTGGGTCAGCCTTTCCACCTGCCTTGACTGAATTGTTCGCGCGCCATGACGAGGCGGTCTTTGACTATCTCGGCTTCCGGCGGGACATGGAGGGGCTGGCAGCCGAACGTGCCGCACGCCTAGGGTCCGACACCGATCTGGCTGTCGTCCAGACCGTGTTCGAAAAGATGGAGGCCGCCCACCCCAAGCGCAACAGCGAGGAAGAGGCCCGCCTTGATGCGCAATTCCACATGGCGATCATCGAGGCGAGCCATAATGTCATCATGCTGCATATGATGCGGTCGATGTACCAGCTGTTGCGAGACGGGGTATTTTACAACCGTCAGGTCATGTTCAAACAACGCACGACGCGGCAGGCTCTGCTGGACCAGCACCGCGCGATCAACGATGCGCTTCAGGCCCGCGAACCCGATCAGGCGCGGGATGCGGTGCACCGGCATATGGACTATGTCGAAGGCGCGCTGCTGGATCAGCAAAAAGCAGACCGTAACGAGGCTATTGCACGTCAGCGGCTGGATCATGAAACGGGCGCGACTTAAGCGGCACGTGCTTCTACAGCGTCTACAAACGAAAAAACCCGACGCAAGCGCCGGGTTTTAATCTGAATTTTATAAAGCTTAGTGGAGCTTGGCGTCGACCTGAGAGATCGCGTCGTCGATCAGCTTGTTGCCGTCGGCGGCTGTCATCTGCTTGGCGATCACGTCGCGGGCTGCAGCAACTGCAACCGACACGGCGCTGTCGCGTACTTCCTTGACAGCACCGGCTTGGGCCGAGGCAATCTGGTCTTCGGCAGAAGCGATGCGGCGTTCGATCGAACGGGCCAGATCGGCACGTGCGACTTCTGCTGCGGCTTCGGCGTCAACCTTGGCTTGTGCAACGATGCGGTCCGCCTGATCCTGAACTTCACGCTGCTTACGCTCGTAAGAGGCCAGCAAAGCCTGTGCTTCGTCACGCAGGGCGCGTGCTTCGCTCAGCTCGGACTGGATGCCTGTTGCGCGTTCGTCCAGCATTTTGGAAATCATGCCAGGAACTTTGAAGTAGAACAGGACCGCGATGAACAGGATGAATGCGATCAGGACGATGAAGTCGGTGTTCGCAAGGCTAAAGAAAGGACCGGATGCCGCCAGCGCGGGGCTGGCCAGCATGCCGAGAACCAGCGCGGGTGTCAGTGTTTTCATACCCATCGCTCTTATCCCTTCATCCGTGCCGAGACTGCTGCCTCGACCGCTTTGGCATCTGCCTTACCGCCCATGACGGCGACGATTTCCTGTGCGGCGTCCTTTGCGACCTGCGCAATGGAGTCGACAGCACCGGCGCGAATTTCGGCAATTGCCTTTTCGCTTTCGGCGGCCTTGGCAGCAATGCTTGCATCCGCTTTCTCGATGGCGACATCGAGGTCGGCTTGAATCTTTGCCTTGGTTTCGCCTGCGATCCGCTGTGCTTCGGCACGCGCATCGGCCAGAGCCTTTTCGTATGCGGCCTCGGCCTCTTCGGCTTTGACTTTAAGGTCTTCGGCAGCGGCGATGTCATTCGTGATAGTGCCCTGCCGTTCGGCAAGGATGGCTGCGATGCGGGGCAATGCCACGCGCGACAGCACGAAATAGATGGCGACAAGGGCCAGCAACAGCCAGAAGATCTGGTTGCCGAACGTCCCTATGTCCAGTTGCGGCATTCCGGGCGCCGCCCCTGCTGCAATTTCTGCAGCTGCGTTTGTATCGGTTGCCATGTCGGTCGTTCCCCTGAGTTGACCCCTGACACGGGGCCGAAATGCGCCATTACATCGGGCAGCATGAACCTGTCACACTGCCCGACTGTAAGGAATGTCGCTCAGTGGCTTAGACGGCGAACATCAGCAGCAGAGCAACGAGGAACGAGAAGATCCCCAGAGCTTCTGCAAAGGCGATGCCGATGAACAGTGTCGCTGTCTGGCCGGCTGCTGCCGACGGGTTGCGCAGGGCGCCTGCCAAGAAGTTGCCAGCCACGTGGCCAACACCGATTGCGGCTGCGCCGGAACCGATTGCTGCCAGACCTGCGCCGATGTGTGCGAGTTCACCTTCCATGAGAATTCTCCTTACAATTGGAAGTTTGAGTAGGGTGGGCGGTGTGCCCACCAAACATTAGTGATGCGGGTGCAATGCGTCCTTGAGGTACACGCATGTCAGGATGGTAAAGACGTAGGCCTGGATGAAGGACACCAGAACCTCGAGGCCGTAAATCGCCATCACGCCGAGGATCGCGACAGGGGCGATCGCTGCGACTTGGGCAAAGCCGGCGAAAACTTTGAGAACCGCGTGGCCCGCCATCATGTTGCCCGCCAGACGAATGGAGTGGCTGACAGGGCGCACGAAGTAGGAGATCAGTTCGATGATCGCCAGCACGGGGCGCAGCGGCAGCGGCGCGCTCGACACCCAGAACAGGGACAGGAACGACGCGCCGTTCTTGACGAAACCAAGGATGGTAACAGCAAAGAACACGCCAAAGCCGAGAACGGCCGTGACCGCGATGTGGGATGTGGTGGTGAACGACTTGGGCAGCAGACCCAGGAAGTTCGCGCAAAGAATGAACATGAACAGCGTCATGATGTAGGGGAAATACTTGATCCCGTCCTTGCCGGTCACGTCTTCGACCATCTTGTAGACAAAACCATAGGCGAGTTCAGCGATGGACTGGCCGCGGCCAGGAACAACAGAGCGTTTGGAGGTGGTCAGAACCATCAGCGCGATGACCGACAAAACAGCCAGCGCCAGCCAGACAGTGACGTTCGAGATGGTGTACCAGTGGATCGGATCACCGACCTCGCCCAGCCAAGGCTTGACGATGAATTGGTCCATGGGGTGGAATTCAAGACCGCCGCCGGTTTCCGCTGCTTCAGTTGCCATCTGGCTCTCTCCGTCTCATCTCACCCCGAGAGGTGGTCAATCCTATGCCGCCCTCAATCGGGTCGGTCGTTTTCTTCTTCGGCCAGCTCGGCGGCCTGCTTGCTTTGAACCTCGGCCGCACTGCGCATCATTGTTTTGACACCGGCGGCGAAGCCCAGAAATATAAACACGATCATGAACCACGGAGAGGTGCCCAAAAGCCAATCCAACCCGTACCCCATGCCAAACCCGATCCCCAGACCGGCCACCAGTTCAATCACCATCCGCCATGCAAGCTGGGCCTGAGAGTGATGATCCGGCGTGCGGGGTTTGGGTGCGTGAACCTTTTTGACAGCCGCAAGACGCGCGTTGAGCGCCTCCATTTTTGCTTTGTCGTCAGGGTCGGTCACGTGCCTTGGTCCCGTCCTTTGGATGGCTGTTGGATATGTCGCGGGGTGGAATGAGTCAACGGCAAAGCATCAGTGCGCGCGCGGAGCGTAAGGCATTGTTATATTGCATATTTTCAGAACAATGATGGGAGAGGGTTTTCCGGGGATGTGGGGCCATCGGGCCAATCGGCGGATCGGGGGATATTAAACCAATCGGTTGACGATTATGAATCGGATCGCCATCAGGTCAGGTATGAGTGATGCAGCAAACAGTCTGGACGCCGTGTTTTCGGCCCTTGCGGATCCGACCCGTCGGGAGATCCTATCCATGTTGCTTGAGGATGATATGGCCGTGACTGATGTGGCAGAGCCGTTCGAGATGTCGCTGGCCGCGATTTCCAAACACCTGACTATACTGACCCGCGCGGGGTTGATCGCGCAGGAAAAGCGGGGCCGCGTGAAGTGGTGCAAGCTGCAACCTGATGCGATGCGCGCCGCCACGGTGTGGATGCAAGGCTTTGGCCAGTTCGAGCCGGTGAACCTTGATGCGTTCGAGCGTTTCTTGGCGGCGGAACTGCCCGATGCGGACCCGTCCTGAACATGACGGCGATCCCTGATGCGCTGCCTGCGCCGCGTGTGCGCATTGTGCGGGGCGCGGTTGTCGTCACCGACATTGGCAGTGCGGACGTCGCTCATGGCGTGTTCGATGCGCGTGGGGCGTTTCTGCCGCTGTCGCAAGCGCGGCTGTCGCGGGACCGAATGAGTGGCGTGCCACAGGCGGCCACCCCGACGGCGCGGTTGCGCGGCACCTATCTTTACGCTGGCTTGAGCCACGATCATTTCGGGCATTTCTTGCTGGAGAGTTTGGCGCGGGTTTGGGCCCTTGGGCAAAGCGAGGTGGTGCCGGATGGTCTGGTCCTGCCCGCGCGCAAGGGGATGGAGATGGGCCCGCCCCTGCCCCGCCGCCTTGGCGCGCTGGTGCAACGGTTTTGCGGCGATCTGCCTGTGCACATTATCAAAGAGCCGACACGCATCGACCGGCTGATCCTGCCCAGTGCAGGTTTTGGCCATGGCCCGTGGTTGGCCGGAACGCCCGCCTTTCGCCACCATATCGCAGACAGATTGTCGGATCTGCCGGTGGACGGGGCGGAAAAGCTGTACCTATCGCGGGCGCGGCTGCATCGCGCCGACCAACGTGTCGACCGCGAGGACGAGATCGAGACGATGATGGAAGCGGCAGGGTATTTTGTGCTGCACCCCGAGAAATACCATCTGGATGTGCAACTGGGGGTGATGCGGGCCGCGCGGTATATCGTCGGGGCGGACGGATCGGCCTTTCATCTGGTTCCGTTCGCCATGCGGCGCGATGCGAAGACAGCAATCTTTTTGCGACGGAACCGACCTGAAATGCTACGCTATCTGTCAATGCAAATGCAGGGGTTTGCAGGGGTGACGCCGACCACAATTGACGCCCGCGCTATGCCTTTGCCGATGACCACGCCCGCGCCGCTGGATCTAAACAAGTTGCGCGCGGCCCTTGTGGCGGACGGTTTCCTTTAGGCCGCCACCTCGTCATCGCGCAGCAAAAGCACCAGCGCGATAATGGTCAGACCGACGCCCCCGAGCACCAGCGCGGGCGGCACCCCAAAGCCCAAGGCCATTTGCCACCCGATCACCCATGACGGTGTCAGATAGGTATAGGCCATAACCTTGGCGCTTGGCAGGCGCATCGCGGCGAATTGCAGCAAGACGAAGGTCGCCGCCGAGGCAAAGAGTGCGATATAGACCAGCGTGATCCAAACGATTGCAGGCAAGGCCGCCCAATCAGTGGCGCGCAGGTCGCCCCAACCGTAGATCGTCAGCAAAGCGGTTCCCGCCACCAACACACCAAAGCTGAAGACCAGCGCAGGTTCGCCTCGGTTCAGCTTGCGCACCATGGGCGTGTAGATCGCGTGACTGACGCAGCCGAGGAAATAGACCGCCTCACCGCGTCCGACCTCAAATGCCAGCAGCGCGGCCAGATCGGCGCGAAAGATCACCCAAAGCGCGCCAGCCGCACCGATCGTCAGGGCCAGCGCCATGCGAGGGGTCGTGATCTGACGCAGCAGATACCAGCCGAAGATCGCGGACAGTACAGGGGTCAGGGTGAACACAGCCGCCGCGCTCACAGGGGCCGCGGTTTTGAGCCCTTCGAACATCAGGACAAAGTAGACGGCAAAGAAACCACCCAAGACAAGGTAGCGCCACGGGGCCTGCAACGCGCTGCGCGTCATCTTGCCCGTCGCCAGTACCGCCGCGCCCACAACCAAGGAAGCCAGCGCAAACCGTGCCGCGTTCATCGCTGTTGGCGAAATCTCGTTCGCGGCTAGTGCGCCGAGCGAAAACGACCCCGCCACGAGCGCAGAAAACAGCAGCATCGCGGCATGGCCCTGCAAGGCGGGCGTCACGCGGCGCACGCGAAGACGGCCTGCATCACAGCACTTTCCATTCTTTGGACCGCGTTTTCAGAAAGGTCAGGAACGCCTGCACCTTATTAGTACGGTGCAAATCCACATGGGTTACAAGCCACAGCGGCGAGGCCCAGTCTTCCCTCGGGGTCATAATCTCGACCAGATCGGGGTTGGCGCGCGCCTCGATCACGGTGACAAAGCCGATCCCTGCCCCTGCCATCACCGCATGTTCCAGCGCCCGCGCATCGGTCGAACGGAAGGTGATTGCGGATTCGGGCACGCATCCGCGCAGCCATTTGTGGAACGGGGCGCGGCTGTCAGCAGAGTCGTGGCTGACAAAGCGGTGGCCCGTTAGGTCGCCATCCATATCCGGATGTCCGTGTTGTTCAACATAGGCGCGGGTCGCATAAAGGCCGACCGACAGGCTGACAAATGGTTGCACCACATTGTCCGGCTGATCCGGCACGCGCCCCGCGCGGATGGCCACATGGGCCTCACCGTATTCGAGCCGGAACAGGCGGTCGCCGGTCAGATAGCGCACAACGACATCGGGATGCTCTTGCTGGAACTGGGTCAGCACGGGGGCCATACGCGGTGCCATCGTCGCAAGGGTGGTCACAACCAGCTCGCCCGAGACTTCGGTGCCGCGCCCCTTGATCCGCCCTGCCAACTGGCTGAACTGGTCGTCGGTGGCCTGCGCCACGCGGAACAGATCATCCCCCGCCTCGGTCGCGGTATAGCCACGGGCGTGGCGCTGGAACAGTTTGACCGCCAGCCGCGCCTCTAGCGCGTCGATATGCCGGATCACCGTGGCGTGGTGCACGCCCAACACATCGGCGGCCCCGCTGACCGTACCCATGCGCGCCACCTGATAGGCGGTCTTTATTTCATCCCAATTGTCCATCGTCCGGCCCTGCTGTGCACATACAAACACTCACAACCGTTTTCGAAAATTGCGTTCGAATTTGCAAGACTCAAAACGCTATCGGCGGCATAGGCATCACCCGACCGCAAATGGAATGGTCTTGGCGCCCCCCCACACCACGCCGCGCAAAATAGCTGCATCGCCCCACGCGCCTTGACTCTGGTGTCCCGAACCGCTAGCCGACGCGCATTCGGGAAGTGTCAGCTTTCCGGTCCCTTGGGAAATACCCGGGATCGCCCTCCGTCAGCGCGTTGCGCCCACGGGGGTGATTTTCGTTGTATGAAAAGCTTGGGGTTCTCACTGCCTGTGCCTAGCTACAGGTGAACGTCAACGGTCAGAATGGAGCATGGCCCATGTTTGAAAATCTATCCGAACGCCTCTCCGGTGTATTCGACCGGCTGACGAAACAGGGCGCACTGTCCGAAGAAGATGTAAAAACCGCCCTGCGCGAAGTGCGTGTTGCCCTGCTTGAGGCGGACGTGTCACTGCCGGTGGCGCGCGATTTCGTCAAGGCCGTACAGGACAAGGCCACAGGCCAGTCCGTCACCAAGTCCGTGACCCCGGGCCAGCAGGTGGTCAAGATCGTGCACGACGAGCTGATCGACACGCTGCGCGGCGAAGGGGAGCCGGGCGCGCTCAAGATTGACAGTCCGCCTGCGCCGATCCTGATGGTCGGTCTGCAAGGTGGCGGTAAAACCACCACCACCGCGAAACTCGCCAAACGGCTGACGGAACGCGATGGCAAGCGGGTGCTGATGGCCTCGCTTGACGTGAACCGCCCTGCGGCGATGGAACAGTTGGCGATTCTCGGCACCCAAATCGGCGTCGACACCCTGCCCATCGTCAAAGGTGAAAACCCCGTCCAGATCGCCAAGCGGGCCAAGACCCAAGCCAATATGGGCGGCTATGACGTCTATATGCTCGACACCGCGGGCCGCCTGTCGATCGACGAAGAACTGATGGCGCAGGTCGAGGCCGTGCGTGACGTCGCCAACCCGCGCGAAACGCTGCTAGTTGTGGACGGGCTGACAGGTCAGGACGCGGTAAACACCGCGCAAAACTTTGACGACCGCATCGGTATTTCCGGCGTTGTGCTGACGCGGATGGATGGTGACGGACGCGGCGGTGCCGCCCTGTCGATGCGCGCTGTTACCGGCAAGCCGATCAAATTTGTCGGCCTTGGCGAAAAGCTTGACGCGCTGGAAACCTTCGAACCCGAACGGATCGCGGGCCGTATCCTTGGCATGGGCGATATCGTTGCCCTTGTCGAAAAGGCGCAGGAAACCATCGAGGCCGAACAGGCCGAGCGTATGATGAAGCGCATGGCCAAAGGTCAGTTCAACATGAACGACCTGCGCATGCAGCTGGAACAGATGCTCAAGATGGGCGGCATGGAAGGCATGATGGGCATGATGCCCGGCATGGGGAAAATGGCGAAACAGGTGCAGGACGCGGGCTTTGACGACAAAGTCCTGAAACGCCAGATCGCCATGATTAATTCCATGACCAAAAAGGAACGCGCCGCCCCGCAAATCCTGCAAGCCAGCCGCAAGAAGCGTATCGCGCGCGGTTCCGGCATGGAGGTTTCGGACCTCAACAAGCTGCTCAAGATGCACCGCCAGATGTCGGACATGATGAAAAAGCTCGGCAAGGGCAAAGGCGGCATGATGAAACAGGCGATGAAGGCCATGATGGGCGGCAAAGGCGGCATGGATCCCGCCGCCATGGCGCAAGGCATGGACCCCAAGCAGCTTGAAGCAGCCGCAAAACAGATGGGTGGCAAACTGCCCGGTCTGGGCGGCGGCGGTATGGCCTTGCCCCCCGGCCTGTCGGGTTTCGGGAAAAAGAAATAAGTGTTCGACATCCCCACCATAACCACGGGCCGCTTGTCGTTGCGTGCGCCGGAACCGGGCGATTACCCCAACTTCAAGGCGACTTTTGCCTCGTACCGTTCGCGCTTTATGGGCGGGCCGCTGAATGCGTACGAGGCGTGGATGCTGTACGCCGCCGAGATGGGGCATTGGCAGATCCGTGGTTTTGGCATGTGGATGATCCACGACAAGGGCACCGATGAAACCTATGGCATGGCGGGCGGCTGGCAGCCTGCCGGATGGCCCGAGCGCGAGATCGCTTGGATCATCTGGCCGTCCAAGGCAGGCAAGGGCTATGCCCTCGAAGCAACCCATGCGGTGCGCAAGCACTACTATGCTAACGACTGGGCTTCGGCGGTCAGCTATATCGACCCGTCCAACCTCGACAGTATCCGTCTGGCCGAGCGTCTTGGCGCGAAAAAGGACAAGGACGCACCCAGCATCGACGGCTCTGACGCTGTCTATCGCCACCCGTCCCCTGCGCAACTGGACGACACTCAACTGTCCCACGGGATCGAGATGGAAATCGGGCACTATGCCGACCCGAAGTTCACACCGAAAGGATGGGCCCTTGATTAACCGCGACCGCACCGGAGGCTTCCTATGACCGACGTCACGACCCGCGCCGCAAAGGTGCTTGCTGAGCATCGCGCCAGCATCGACCGCCTTGACGCCATCCTCGTCTACACGTTGGGCGAACGGTTCAAACACACGAAAGCCGTGGGGGTACTCAAGGCTGAACACGACCTTCCACCGTCCGATCCTGCCCGTGAAACGGCCCAGATCGCACGGCTCGAAGCTTTGGCAAACGAGGCCGATCTGGACCCCGAATTTGCCAAGAAGTTCCTGAACTTCATCATCGCTGAAGTCATTCAGCACCATAAGCAACACCAGCCATAAGGCAGGCCGCCTGCCTGTCACCCAACCAAAAGCAAAAGGAAAAACATCATGTCCATGAAAATTCGTCTCGCCCGTGGCGGTTCCAAAAAGCGCCCCTTCTACCGCATCGTTGCCGCCGACAGCCGCATGCCACGCGATGGCCGCTATATCGAAAAGCTGGGCACATATAACCCGCTGCTGGCCAAAGACAGCGAAGACCGCGTGAAGATGAACGTCGAGCGCGTTCAGTACTGGCTGGGTCAGGGCGCACAGCCCACAGACCGTATCGCACGTATGCTCGAAGCAGCTGACCTGCTGCCCAAGAAAGAGCGCGCAAACCTGAAAAAAGGCCAGCCCGGCAAGAAAGCGCAAGAGCGCGCAGAAGAGAAAGCCGCCAAGGCAGCCGCCGCAGCCGAAGCCGCCGCAGCACCTGCCGAAGAAGCACCAGCAGAAGACGCCGCAGCAGAGTAATCTGCGCCACAACGCAGTGGCAGACGCCCGCCCCGATCTACTTCGGGGCGGGTTTTTTGCGCCTTGCACAGCGGTCCCGATCTCTACCGTCAGTGACGCCGTGGGCTGAAAGTCCGCTATGAGCCCCAAACTACCTACGCTGTCACACACGCGAACGTCTGCTGACTATTGCGCAGCTTCGCAACCTGACGCTTCAATTACTTTCTGACGGTAGGTTGCATCATTGCGAAATCACCTCAATATCGAGTGGGAATGATCCGGCGAGTTGGCGGGAGGCCAATATGGTTAGAGAAATTATAAACGATAGAGTTAGTATTGTTTTGTCCCACAGCAAGACCAAAGATGAAGCTGACGTGGCGAAGTCATTAAGCTTGTCGTTGGCGGAAGACGGTGTCGCCGTGGGTAACGCAATGTTAGTAAAGGATAGCACTGGATCCGCATCTGTTATGGAGTACCTGCTCTGGTTTGTGACGCATCCACAAACGGTAACCACAGGTGCAACAGTATTCTCGGGAAGCGTCCTCCTGCTCATTGAAAAATGGCTCAACGGTGATCCAAACAGGTCTCTGAAAGTTGAGTATGAAGACTACAAGGTCGAAGCGAAAAGCGTTGAAGACCTGAAAGAAGCTGTGAAGCTATTGCCACCGCCAACCAAATCCGAAATTCTCGAAGATGGCGATATGATTTCCAATGGAACAGTAATCAGCAAAGATGAGCTTGGGAAGTAGTCAGTCGATGGTTACACCTGAGTAGCTGTAACCAAAACGCTCGGAAGCAGACATTGGCGCAGCCGCAGCGAAAGCTCACTTCGTCCCGCATAGCCGTCATTCGAACCTGTGTAGCCACCGCTGCAACGGCGCAAGTCGGCTTTGAGCCAATCTTGCACTCATTCCGCTTCGCCGCGAAAGTCAGCTTTTGAGATCAAAGGACTGGTTCGATGTCATCAAACTCAAAAGTATTCAACGCAGACGGATATAGGGCACGCGTAGAACGGCAGGTCCCCGGTCTGAACGATCTGCACCGGATCGTCGGGCTTCTTCTGGCAGAGACCATTGGTGACAACGGGTGCGTCCTTGCACTTGGTGCTGGCGGCGGTATGGAACTGCAAACGCTGCGAGAACACCATCCGAAATGGAACTTTGCGGCAGTGGATCCATCTGCCGACATGATTCTTCAGGCGAAAGAGACGCTGGGTGGTGATCTCGACCGGATCAACTTCACCCTCGGCTATATTGATGACGCACCGAACGGACCGTTTGACGGGGCCATCTGCCTGCTTGTCCTGCATTTTCTGGAACCGGACAAGCGGCTGCGAACTCTGCAAGAGCTGCGTTGCCGTCTACGCCCTGGCGCCCCTTTAGTGGTTGTTCATCACAGCTTTCCGCATTCTGACGGTGGTGAGGACCGGTGGCTGCATCGCTATGCTGATTTCCAGATCGCGCGGGGGGCAGGTGCGGTCCAGACAAAAGCCGGTATCGCAAGCATGAAAGACAAGTTACCGGCATTGGCTCCCTCGGACGACGAGGCCATTTTGCAAAGAGCCGGTTTTGAACGGATCGAGTTATTCTACGCGGCTCTCACCTTCAAAGGATGGATTTCCTACGCGGCATAGCATTGGTCTTGGACGATACAACGATACAAAGCCGTCACTTGATGCCCGCTGAACAATGTCTGCTTGGCCCGCAAACCTCCCCTCCTTCCACAACCCCGCTCTGGACAATCCGCGTGCAGGGCGTGCAAATGCCTGCGCCCCAAAAGCCAAAGAGGCGGTGAATGTTCCGATTGATACGCACTCCTGTGCTGCTGCTTATCGCCTTTGTCGCGGGCCTGTTGTACGAACGCAGTCAAGCCGCCGATGCCTGTCTGGGCGCGGGTGGAAAGATGCATGACGGAGTATGCTGGGATGAGTGACGACCTGATTTGCGTAGGTGCCATCAGCGGGTCCTATGGGGTGAATGGCGAATTGCGGGTGAAATCCTTTTGCGCGCAGCCCGACGACATCGAAACCTACAGCCCCCTGTCCAATCAGGCTGGCACGCGCAGCTTCACGCTGGCGCTGGTGCGCCCGATGAAGAATGGCTTTGTGGCGCGCATCACGGATGTAGAGACAAAGGAACAGGCTGACGCGCTGAAGGGTACGCAACTATTTGCCCGCCGCGAACAACTGCCCAGCCTGCCGGATGACGAATATTACTATTCCGACCTGACGGGGCTGGCGGTTTTCGACACAGGCGGTGCGCCGCTTGGAAAAGTGAAGTCGGTGCAGAACCACGGCGCTGGCGATTTGCTTGAAGTGCAATTGCCCAATGCCTCGGCCACTGTGCTGGTGCCTTTTACCCAAGCAGTCGTGCCGACCGTGGACCTGGCGACAGGGCGTATCGTGGCCGACCCGCCCGAGGGTCTGTTCTAGGCCATGGTTAAGCGGTTGATCGTCCACGCGGGCTTTCACAAGACCGGCACCACCACGCTGCAAAACACGCTGGCCGCCCATCGCGCGGCTCTTACCCCGCATCTGCATGTTGTCCTGCGCCCCGACATGGTCGCGCTGTGCGAGGCTGCGCGCGCCTATTCACGCAGCCGCTCTGCCTTTGATTTGGGCCTTGTCACCTACGAAGCCGCGCTGCTGGCCGAAGCGTGGGAGGACGAGACCGTGCTGCTATCCTCCGAAGATCTGAGCGGCCACATGCCCGGACGGCACGAGGTCACAACCTATGACGCCGCCCCCGCACTGGTGGCCGCAATGACCGACACATGGCACAGCGCCTTACTAGGTGTGCAGATCGCGTGGTGCTACTCCACCCGCGCCGCGCAACCATGGCTGGCCAGTTGCCACACCCAGCATTTGCGCGCTGCACGGATGACGATGTCGGTGCAGGACTATGCCGCCCGTTTTGCCACCTCTGCCGATCTGGACGGGATCGTCGGCAAGGTCCGCGCCACAGTGACGGGGGCCAGCGTGCATAGCCACGCGCTTGAGGATCATAGCGCCGATCCGATTGCACCGATGCTCGCCCTCGCCGGTGTGCCGCAAGATCTGCGCGCCGCCTTCACCCCCCTGCCCCCTGCCAACACATCGCCTGACGCCGACAAACGCGCCGCGATGCTTGAATTGAACCGCTCTGACCTGCCGGACAGCGACTGGCGCGCGGCGCAGAACGCTTTGCACCGGCGGGGGCGCTGATGCCCCGCCGTATCGTGATCCATGCGGGGTTTCACAAAACGGGCACCTCGACCGTCCAGCAGTTCCTGCGCAAGAACCGTAAGGCGTTGATGCCCGCGCTGGCCATACGCCTTAAAGGGCAGATGACAGACCTGACGCATGCGGCACGCGGGTTCTCAACGTGGCGCGATCCGCTTAGCTTTGCCAAGGTCGCCACGCGGTTCGACGCCCTACTGGCCGATCTGCCCGAAATGCCGAAACGCACGCTGGTCCTGTCAGCCGAGGAATTGTCGGGGCACATGCCGGGGCGTCCCAAGATCAGCGACTACGGCGCCGCGCCCGAACTAGCGCGCCTGTATTATGACCTTTGTGTCGCACGGTTTCCGCAGGCCGAGGTCGCGTTTTACTTCACTACCCGCGCTCAGGCGTCGTGGCTGGAAAGTGCCTATTGGGAGCATGTAAAATCATCCTCCATGACCTTGGATGTCGACACATTTGCGGTGCGGTATCAGGCGAGCGGCGATTTGGCGGCAGCGGTTGATGCGGTGCGTGTTGCGGTGCCTTGCCACGTCGAGGCCTGCGCGCTGGATCACGGGGCCGATACGATTGCCCCGCTGCTCGCCTTGTGCGGTGTGCCGGACCACGTCAAAGCCAGCCTCGTCCCTGTGCGGGCCGCCAATACCCGCCTTCCAACGGAGGTGCTGCTTGAACTTCTGGCCGCAAACCGCGCATACCCCGACCGAGAGGCGCGCAAAGCCGCCAAACAGGAAATCCTTTCAAGGATGCAACCCACATGAGCCAACCCAGCAAATCCCACGGTCGCAAGGCGATCCGCCCGACGCTGAAGCCGTCCTCCCTTATGGACGAAACGCCCGATCTGGTCGGTGTCTGGCAGGCGCGTATCGTGACGCTGTTTCCCGAAACCTTTCCGGGGGTGCTGGGCGCGTCCCTGACCGGCAAGGCGTTGCAAGACGGCAAATGGCAGTTGCACACCCATGACCTGCGCCCGCACGGGATCGGCAAGCACCGCAATGTCGATGATACCCCCGCCGGGGGCGGCGCGGGCATGGTCCTGCGCGCCGACGTGGTCAGCGCCGCCCTACAAGCGGCGCAGGCCCATGCGCGCGGACGCTGGCCGATCCTCTATATGTCGCCGCGCGGACGCCGCTTTGATCAGGCGATGGCCCGCGATCTGGCGCGTTGTGACGGGGTGACGATGCTGTGCGGACGGTTCGAGGGCGTGGACGAACGCGCGCTGGAACATTGGGGTGTGACCGAAGTCTCGCTTGGGGATTTTGTGATGACAGGCGGAGAGATTGCCGCGCAGGCGATGCTGGACGCCACCGTGCGCCTGTTGCCCGGCGTGTTGGGCAATGCCGAAAGCACGGTCGAGGAAAGCCATTCCTCGGGCCTACTAGAGCACCCGCAATATACCAAACCGGCAAGCTGGGAAGGGCGCGATATTCCTGATGTGCTGATGTCGGGCAACCACGGCAAGATTGCAGAGTGGCGACAGGAGATGTCGGAAAAGCTGACCAAAGAACGCCGACCCGATCTGTGGGCTAAACGTACCGACAAGACGTAACGGGCTGCCGCGCAGTTAGGCTGGACTGCAAGCAAGCATCCCGTTGGACATGGTCGGCGCTTGACGCGTCTTGGCGCGCTGCCTATACGGCCCCTTGTCTGATCCTGTTCTTGGGAATCGGACCGTGTTGCTTGTGGCACCTTCTTCGGTGCGCTCAATGCAAGGACGCGAGACAAGGCAATGATGACCTGACCTCTGGCGGGCGCTGCGGCGAACCCGATGAAGACACAGAGCTCTCTGGACGCAAACAAACTTCGTGGGATAACCGCGAGCATCATAGGAGAGATCGTCAATGGACGTGATCGCACAAATCGAGGCGGAGCAAATCGCCGCCCTCGGGAAAGAAATTCCCGATTTCAAAGCCGGTGACACCATCCGTGTCGGCTTTAAAGTGACCGAAGGTACACGTACCCGTGTCCAGAACTACGAAGGCGTCTGCATCGCACGCAACAACGGCCACGGCATTGCCGGTTCGTTCACCGTGCGCAAGATTTCCTTTGGCGAGGGTGTGGAGCGTGTGTTCCCCCTGTTTTCGACAAACATCGACAGCATCACCGTGGTCCGCCGCGGTCGCGTGCGTCGCGCCAAACTGTACTACCTGCGCTCGCGTCGCGGTAAATCGGCACGGATCGCAGAAGTGTCCAACTACAAACCCAAGTCTGAAGGAGCAGAGGCATGAAGGCCGATACGCACCCCGACTACCACATGATCGACGTCAAGATGACGGACGGGACTGTTGTTCAGATGAAATCCACATGGGGCAAAGAAGGCGACCAACTGGCGCTGGATATCGACCCCTCCGTGCACCCTGCATGGACCGGCGGTTCGTCCCGCCTGATGGACACCGGCGGCCGCGTGTCCAAGTTCAAAAGCAAATACGCAGGTCTGGGCTTCTAAAGCCCTTTCCTATCGCGGAACTGGAAAAGGCCACCCTTTCGAGGGTGGCCTTTTTCGTTGTGGGACCGTCGGGTTGTTTGGCTGGTGTCGAGGGGGCGCTGCCCCCGCCGCTGTCGCGGCCCCCCGCAGTATTTATTGCCAAAAGAAGGCGGGTGGCGCCGCCCGTTTGATCAGGGCGGCGCGCCGTAGTGATTTTAGCTTGCGAGCGCGGCGGCTTCTTTGGCCAGCGCCTCGATCCCTGCCCAGTCACCTGCCAGCACTTTGTCCTTGGGGGCGACCCAGCTGCCGCCGGCGCAGACCACGTTGGGCAGGCTGAGGTAGCTGTTAGCATTATCCATGCTGACGCCGCCCGTCGGGCAGAAGGAGATCTGCGGCAAAGGCGCGCCGATGGCCTTGAGCGCGGGTGCGCCACCCGAAGCTTCGGCGGGGAAGAACTTGAGCATGTCATAGCCGCGCTCGAGCAGTGCCATCGCTTCGGAGGCTGTAGCCGCCCCTGGCAGCAGCGGCAGGCCTTCGGCCTCGCACGCGGCGATCAGGGCGTCGGTCGCGCCGGGGGACACGCCGAACTGCGCGCCTGCCGCTTTGGCGGCGCTGACGTCATCGGGCGTGACCAGCGTCCCCGCCCCGACAACGCCACCTTTAATTTCGGCCATGGCGGCAATCACATCAAGGGCGGATGGCGTGCGCAATGTCACTTCGAGTGCGGGCAGACCACCGGCGATCAGCGCCTCGGCCAAGGGGCGGGCGTGGGCCACATCGTCCACCACCAGCACGGGCACAATCGGGGCCAATGCACAGATTTCACGGGCGCGCCACGCGGCGGCTTTTGCAGTCATCATGATCAAAAATCTCCAAATACTGTGGCGCCTGTGTTGGCAGACCCGACGGCGGAACGGAACGCGGAAAACATATCGCGTCCGACGCCCCAATGATTGTCCGACAGGTCTGCCGTGGCATGGGGCCTGTTCAACACGCCTTCGGTCAGGACTTCAAGCACGCCTGCCTCGGCATCGATGCGGATGATGTCGCCGTCGCGCAATTGCGCAATCGGCCCACCGTCCAGCGCCTCGGGCGAAACGTGGATGGCCGAGGGCACTTTGCCCGACGCGCCCGACATGCGCCCGTCTGTCACCAGCGCGACCTTCTGGCCCCGCCCCTGCATGATCCCGAGCAGTGGCGTGAGGCTGTGCAGTTCGGGCATGCCGTTGGCCTTGGGCCCTTGGAAACGCACGACAATGATCACATCGCCCTCGAATTCCTGCGCCTTGAACGCGGCTTTCACCTCGTCCTGATCGTGGAATACGCGGCAGGGTGCCTCGACGATGCGGTGTTCTGGGGCGACGGCGGAAATCTTCATCACGCCTGTACCGATGCTGCCGCTGAGGCGGCTGAGACCGCCGGTTTCCTGAAACGGTTCGCTGGCGGGGCGCAGAATACCGGTATTCAGGCTTTCGCCTGTACCGGGCGTCCAAGTAAGGGTGCCGTTTTCCAGCTTGGGTTCGTGGGTGTAGTTTTCCAGCCCGTCGCCCGCGACGGTTTTGGTATCGTCGTGCAGCAGCCCCGCGTTGAGCAATTGCCCGATCATAAAGCCAAGACCGCCTGCCGCGTGGAACTGGTTCACATCTGCCAGACCGTTCGGATAGACGCGCGCCAGCAGCGGCGTGATCTCGGACAGATCCGCGAAATCCTCCCAGTCGAGGATGATGCCGCCGGCCCGCGCCATGGCGATCAGGTGTATCAGCAGGTTGGTCGACCCGCCTGTGGCATTCAACCCGACGATACCGTTCACGAATGCCTTTTCGTCCAGCACGTCACAGACCGGCGTATAGGCATTGCCCAGCGCCGACAGGGACAACGCGCGCTTGGCCCCTTCGATGGTGAGGGCATCGCGCAGTTCCGTATTCGGGTTCACAAAGGATGACCCTGGCAGGTGCAGGCCCATGAACTCCATCAACATCTGGTTGGTGTTGGCCGTACCATAGAAGGTGCAGGTACCTGGCCCGTGATAGGCGGCCATCTCGGCCTTCAGCAACTCCTCGCGCGTGGCCTCGCCCGAGGCAAAGCGTTGCCGCACAAGGGCCTTTTCGTCATTCGGCAGGCCGCTGGTCATTGGCCCTGCGGGCAAGAATACCGCTGGCATGTGACCAAAGCTTTGCGCGGCGATGATCAGGCCCGGCACGATCTTGTCGCACACACCCAGATAGACCGCCGCGTCGAAAGTATTGTGACTCAGCGCGACACCCGCTGCCAGCGCGATCACATCGCGCGAGAACAGGCTCAGCTCCATGCCCGCCTCACCTTGAGTCACGCCGTCACACATCGCAGGCACGCCGCCCGCCACCTGCGCCGTGCCGCCCGCTGCACGCACCGCATCGCGGATCAGCGTGGGGTAGCGTTCGAACGGCTGGTGCGCCGACAGCATGTCGTTATAGGCCGTCACAATACCAAGGTTGCCGCTGACCGCTTCGGCTAGGCGGTCCTGATCCGTTCCGGCGGCAGCAAAAGCATGGGCCTGACCGCTGCAGGACAGGTGCGCACGCGCCGGACCATCCGATTTCGCCTTGGCCATCCGATCCAGATACCGGTTACGCGTCGGTGCGCTGCGTTCGATGACGCGTTGGGTCACGCGGGTGACAACGGGGTTCAGGGGCATGGTGCTCTCCTTAGTGATTCAAAGCCGGCTGGCGGCACTATAACACATCAATTCTGATAGCGCTAACAAGTAGCAACGGTCATTCCTGTGGCGCGATGGCGCAGGAAAACAGCGCACAGCGCTTCCCAAGGTCACAAGCACCACATATAGTAGGCGAAACTCTGCTAAGCAGATATTGGGTAAGAGGGCAGAAATGGCGCATATAATCGTCGTCGGCAACGAAAAGGGCGGTGCGGGGAAATCAACCGTGTCCATGCATGTTGCGACAGCCCTTGCACGGATGGGCCACAAGGTCAGCGCGCTTGATCTGGACCTGCGTCAACGCACCTTCGGCCGCTATGTCGAGAACCGCAAAGCATTCCTTGCCTCTGCCGGTATCGACCTGCCATCGCCCGATGCGCATGAACTGCCTGAAATCGACCGCAGCGCTCTGAAACCGGGCGAGAATATCTATGACCATAGGCTAAGTGCGGCAGTGGCCACGCTCGAGCCTGACAACGACTTTATCCTGATCGACTGCCCCGGATCGCATACGCGTTTGTCGCAGGTGGCCCATTCGCTGGCCGATACGCTGATCACACCGTTGAATGACAGCTTTGTGGATTTCGACCTACTGGCGCGGATCGACGCCTCGGGCGACAAGATCCTTGGCCCTTCTGTCTATTCGGAAATGGTCTGGAATGCGCGGCAATTGCGGGCGCAGGCGGGTCTGAAACCCATCGACTGGATCATCGTGCGCAACCGCATGGGCGCGCAACGCATGGTGAACAAGGAAAAGATGGAGCGCGCGATCAAGATGCTAGCCAAGCGCATCGGCTTCCGCATCGCACCCGGCTTTTCCGAACGCGTCGTTTTCCGTGAATTGTTCCCGCGTGGGCTGACCCTCTTGGACCTCAAGGATATCGGGGTAAAGCAGTTGAACATCTCCAACGTGGCCGCGCGCCAGGAATTGCGCGAACTGCTAAAGACCCTGAACCTGCCC
This sequence comes from Tateyamaria sp. 7Alg 36, assembly GCF_059882455.1. Taxonomy (NCBI): domain Bacteria; kingdom Pseudomonadati; phylum Pseudomonadota; class Alphaproteobacteria; order Rhodobacterales; family Roseobacteraceae; genus Tateyamaria; species Tateyamaria sp. 7Alg 36. Next base: position 1,694,127 of record NZ_CM187613.1, read on the forward strand.
GGGGTCGAAGTCGACCTGTAAGGCCCTGCCCCACCCAGACCGGCAAACCCGTTGAAAGGCCCCGCGATGTCCCGTCTTGAAAGCTGGGTCGCCAGCGCCAACAGTCCCGATACGGATTTTCCGCTGAACAACCTGCCCTATGGCGTGTTCTCAACGCCTTCGCATGATGAACGCTGTGGCGTAGCGATCGGGGACATGATCCTCGACGTGTGCGCGTGCGAGGAAACAGGCCTGATCGCGCTTACGGATGACCCTCTGTTCGACGTGCCCTACTGGAATGAACTGATGGAGGCTGGCCCCGCCGTCTGGGCCGCGTTGCGCGCACGGCTGACCGACCTGCTGGGCGCGGCCTCTACCGACCGTGCACGGCTTGAACCGCTGCTGATCCCCATGGCCGAAGCCACCCTGCACATGCCGTTTGCGGTGTCCGAGTTCACCGACTTCTACGCAGGCCGCCACCACGCCACGAACGTCGGCACCATGTTCCGCGGAGCCGAAAACGCCCTGCCGCCCAACTGGCTACACATGCCGATTGGGTATAACGGGCGCGCCTCGTCCGTTGTGGTTTCGGGCACCGAAATCCGTCGCCCGTGGGGCCAGTTGAAATCAGCCGCCCACGACAGCCCCGCTTTCCTGCCCTCGCGCCGGTTCGATATGGAACTCGAACTGGGCGCGATTGTCGGCATGGCGTCCGAAGGGCCGCTGACCGTGGACGAGGCGGACGCCGCCATTTTCGGATATGTCCTGCTGAACGACTGGTCCGCGCGCGATATCCAGGCGTGGGAGTACCAGCCACTGGGGCCCTTTCAAGCAAAAGCCACCGCGACCTCCATCAGCCCGTGGATCGTGACCAAAGCGGCCCTTGCCCCGTTTCGCACCAATACCCCACCGCGCGAGGTGCCGCTGCTCGACCATCTGAAAGACACTACACCGATGCTCTATGACATCGACCTGTCGGTGACACTGGCGCCCGAAGGGCAGCCTGCCACGCAGATCACACAGACCAACGCGCGCGAACTCTATTACTCTCCCGCCCAACAACTCGCCCACCATAGCAGTTCGGGCTGCCCGATGAACGTGGGCGACCTGCTCGGATCGGGCACAATCTCAGGTGCGTCCAAACAGGAACGCGGCAGCCTTCTCGAACTCAGCTGGGGCGGCAAGGAACCCCTGACTCTCGACACCGGCGAGACGCGAAGCTTCCTCCAAGACGGCGACACCATCACGCTGCACGGACACGCCACAGGCAAGGGTTACAAAATCGGCTTCGGCACTTGCACAGGCACCATCCTGCCCTCCCTCGACAATCCCTACCGCCGATAGCGCCGCGTTTCTTTTGGCCCAAAATACTGCGGGGTCCGGGGCAGCGCCCCGGGACCGACAGACACCACAAACGCAAAGGCGCGGATCAGGATGCCGCCGCCCAAACCTCGACCTCCACCACGAATTCCGGTCGGGTAAACCCCGACACAATCACCAGCGTCGAACTCGGCAGCACTTGATTGTCAGCAAGAAACGCATCGCGCGCCGCCATATATCCCGCCATATGCGCACGGTCGGTGACATAGGCACTAACATGACACACATCCTGCGGCCCCATCCCTGCCGCGTCCAAAATCGCGGCGATGTTCGCAAAACAGATATCGGCCTGCGCCCGCGCCCCATCCGGCACCACGCCATCGCGCCCAACCCCCAACTGACCCGAGGTGCGCACGATGCGCCAACCGGCAGGCACCTCCACGCCGTGGGCATAACGGGCAAATGGCGGGGCGATACTATCGGGGCTTAGGGATTTCATAACAGCACCCTTGCGCAGTGGCGCAAATTTTGAAACCCTCGGGGCAGGCACAGATCATGATATCTCAAGGGCCGCTGACATCTATTTTCCGATAAAGGGGGAAGTAATGGACAAGCGACTTTTGTGCATAGACCACCGCGCCAAGCGGGACGAGGTCATTGATCCACCACCCCATACCTCCCACAACCATGCACCCTCGCCGGAACCCGCCCCTGCACAAGGCGTTTGGTTCGACCGGTCCCTCACCAACACCGCCAAGGAGGCACGCCCATGATCCCCCTCTGGTCCGAGCAGAGCCGCACGGGCTTTGCCCCGCTGCCCGATAACGCCATCGCCGTCCTACCACTGGGCGCAACCGAACAACACGGGCCACACCTGCCTTTTTGCGTTGACACGGTACTGACAGAACAGGTGTTGGCCCGTGTCGACACCACCGCCTTTGCCCTGCAACTGCCCACGCTCGCCATCACCAAAAGCGATGAACACGCGCGCCACGCGGGCACGCTCATCTTTAGTGCGGAAACTATGCTTGCGATGTTGCGCGACATCGCCGCATCGGTGGCGCGTGCGGGCGTGCGTCGGCTAGTCTACTTCAACGGCCATGGCGGCAATACGGCGCTTCTGGAGGTAGCAGCCCGCGCTGCGCGCATAGACCACGGCCTGATCTGCGCCCACACAAGCTGGTTCGCCTTTGCCGACACAAGTGGCTTTGACCCGCAGGACCTTGCCTATGACCTGCATGCCGGTGACGTTGAAACCAGCGCCATGCTCGCCACCCGCCCCGACCTGGTGACGATGCAACACGCCCAGAACTTCGCGACCGCGATGCACGATTGGGAAAGCGCAGGCCACCAGACGGGACTGACCGGACAGCCCGCCCGCCCCGCGTGGATCATCGACGATCTGAACCCGCAAGGCGCGCTTGGCAATGCTGCCGCCGCGACCGAGGCCAAGGGCGCGCATCTGCTCGACAGTGCGGCGGAAGGCTTTGCCCGATGGCTCGAAGATTTTGCCACCTTCAAGATTGGAGACGACGGATGAGCGATATTCTGGTCCCAAGCGCCTGCGTGTCCGACCCCGCACGCTTTGGCGGCAGCGTGCAGGGCGATTGCCTGCGCGGCACCCCCGTCATCCGCAATGGGCGGCTGGTGGCCCTGTCCGCGCCGCAGGGCAAGGACGCACGCATAATCCTGCCCAAGCTGGTCGAGGCCCATTGCCATCTTGATAAATGCCACTCGATTGCGCGGATCGGTCAGGTGGGCGGCGACCTGCCCCACGCGATCGAACAACAGCGCGCCGACAAGAAAAACTGGACCGAGGACGATTTGCGCCGCCGCGCCCTGCAAGGTATCCGCGAGGCGCAGGAGAACGGGTGCCACAGCATCCGCAGCCATGTCGACTGGGGCGACAGCGCTGCGCCGCCCTTGGCGTGGTCCGTCTTGCAGGACTGCGCGGGCGAGGCGCATGATCTGCAACTTGCCGCACTGGTCGGGATCGGCCAATGGGCCGACGCAGAGTTTGCCCACACGGTTGGACAGCATATCGCAGCGGCAAACGGTGTGGCAGGGGCGTTTGTGCTGGGCCATGACGCGATGCAGGCGGGGCTGGCCAATATCTTTGACGTCGCGATGCGGCACGGCCTGATGCTGGATTTTCACGTGGACGAAGGGCTGGGCGCGTATAACGGGCTTGAGGCGATTGCCGACATGGCCCTGTCGATCGGCTTCGAGGGGCCGATCCTGTGCGGTCACGCGGTCAGCCTGATGGACCAATCCCCCGGCGACGTGCAGCGCATTGCAGACAAGTGCGCGCGCACTGGCATAAGCGTCTGCACCCTGCCCGTCACCAACCTGTACCTGCAAGGACGTACCGACGGCACGCCCGACCGGCGCGGCATCACGCGGGTGCACGAGTTGCGCGCAGCGGGTGTGAAGGTGATCGTGGCATCGGACAACGTGGCCGACGCGTTCAGCCCCTTGGGCGCGCACGACCCGCGTGCGGCACTGGCGCTGGCCTGTCTTGCCGCACACCTTGACCCACCCTTGGGCGACTGGCTGCCCGCGATCACCACGGATGCGGCCATGGCCTTGGGCCGTGCGCCTGTATTTGTGGACGGCGCGCAGGTGGCGGATCTGCTGGCGTGCGATGTGGCGCATACGGCAAACCTGATCTCGGGGCGGCTGCCGTTACGTCCGGCGGTAGAGGTGCTTGCATGACCTCAATCTCGGGCAAGAGTGACATCGATTGGGATGCGTTCGCAGACGCCATCGCCCCCGTGGAAACCATCCGCGAACCGGTGCTAGTCAAGAAACGCAGCCGCGACTTTTTCTGGTATTCACCGATCCTGAATGAGGCCCTGAAACGGTGCTTTGGCGATCTGGTGGCGCGGCCCGCAACGCGCGACGAACTGGCCCGTGTGCTGGCGCACGCCTATGCGCTGGACGCACCCATCGTGCTACGCGGCGGCGGAACCGGCAATTACGGACAGGCGGTCCCGATGGACGGCGGGTTGATCGTCGACACCACCGCGATGAACAAGGTTCTCGAGGTCGGGGACGGATTTGTACGCGCAGAGGCAGGCGCGCTGATGGCCGACATCAACGCCGCCCTCGCGCCGTCTGGGCAAGAGATGGCGATGTTCCCATCAACGCAGGATATCGCCACCGTGGGCGGGTTCGTGGCGGGCGGCAGTGCGGGTATCGGATCAGTCGCCAACGGCGCGCTGCGAGACGCCGGAAATATACTGTCGCTGACTGTGATGAGCGTTGAGGACACGCCGCAACACCACCGCTTTGACGGGGCCGGGGCGCTGCATATCCATCATGCGTGGGGCCTGAACGGGGTAATCGTCGATGTGACCCTGCGCACCGTGCCGCGCCGCGACTGGGTCGGATGCATCGCAAGCTTTGACCGCTACGAACAGGCCTACGGCGCAGGCCATGCCATCGCGCAGGCGCCCGATATCGCGGCCAAGCTGGTCACCACGGTCGATGCCCGCATCTGCGCCTATTTCCCGAAACTCGACGGCCATGTGCGAGCGCAAAAACACCTGCTGGTGTCGATGATCCCGATTGAGGACCGCGATGCCTTTGCCGATCTGATCCGGGGACAGGGTGGCACGGTCGATCTGACGCTGACCGAGGCAGAACGGATCACTGCGAAGCTGCCGCATGTCTATGACTTCAGCTATAACCACACGACATTGCAGGTGCTAAAGGCCGACCGCTCCGCCACCTATCAGCAGGTCGGCTGCCCCGCCCCGCCCGATCCGGCGGCGATTGCGGCGCTGCGCCCGCGCTTGGGCGATGATGTCTGGATGCACCACGAATTTGCGCGGGTGGGCGGGCAGATCGCAACCTTTGATCTGCCGATCATCTGGTATTCGACCCGCGCCCGTCTGGACGAGATCAACGCCACCTACGAGGCGGCGGGTTTCCCCGTATATGACGCCCACACATGGAACGTCGAAGGGGGCGGAATGAAACCCGACTACACTCATCTGGCGTGGAAAAAGCGGATGGACCCCAAGGGGCTGTTGAACGCGGCCAAATCGCGGTTCTGGGCCGAAGTCGCCCATCTGTCCCCGACCGAGATCGAGGCCCTTGGCCACAAGAGCGGCTAGCCCCCGCGCACGCCCCAAAGCTGTGCCAGTTCACAATCTGCCCGTCGGGGTTGACGTACTGGCATGGATCGTTTGAACTTCGAACGTCTCCTCAGCAATAGGGGCGGCCAAAAAACAGCAGACCAACTGCAACACCTGAAAGCAGGCCATGGATGCCTGCGCGACACTGGGCGCAAGGCACGCTTTGCGACACCTACAGAGAGGAAGATCATGACATTCTATACCCGTACCGGGAAACCGCTGCCCAAAACCATTGTGGATTCTGCGGCCTCCGTCGGCACCGATCCGGTGAACCGGCGTGAATTTCTGGCCCTTGCCAGCGCCTTTGGTGCAACGGCTGCAACAGCCTATGGCATGCTTGGACTGGCCGCGCCCGCACAGGCGGCAGCGCATAAAACCGGCGGGACTGTCCGCATCCAGATGGAAGTTCGCGGCCTCAAGGATCCGCGCACCTATGACTGGTCGCAGATCGCCAACTTCTCGCGCGGGTGGCAGGAATATCTCGTCCACTATGAAAACGACGGCACCTTTACCGGCCGACTGCTGGAAAGCTGGGAGATTAACGACGACGCCACCGAATACACCCTTAATGTCCGCAAGGGCGTGAAATGGAACAATGGAGACGACTTCACCGCCGAAGACGTGGCGCGCAACATTGAAGGCTGGTGCGACAAAAGCGTCGAGGGCAACTCGATGGCGGGCCGTTTCGCCACCCTGATTGACGCCGACACCAACAAGGCTATCGACGGCGCGATCGAGGTCGTGGATAGCCACACAGTCAAACTCAAGCTGCCCGCCTCTGACATCTCACTGATCCCGGGCATGGCGGATTACCCTGCGGCGATCATCCACCCCGACACCTCGGTCGACGACACGTCCAGCCCCATCGGCACAGGCCCCTACCTGCCTGAAGAATTCGACGTGGGCGTCAAGGCCACACTGGTGCGCAACGAGGACCACACGTGGTGGAACGAGGGTAATGGCGCCTATCTCGACCGGATCGAATATATAGATTACGGCACCGACCCGTCCGCTTTTGTCGCCGCCGCCGAAGCCGAAGAGATCGACATGACCTATTCGATCGAAGGCGAATTTATCGACATCTTCAGCACGCTGGACGGCTGGGTCGAGAACGAGATCGTGACCGCCGCTACCATCGTCATCCGGCCCAACCAACTGGCCGAAGTCGATGGCAAGAAACCCTATGCCGACCCGCGCGTCCGTCAGGCGATTGCAATGGCTGTCGACAACTCGGTTCTGCTGGAACTCGGCTATGCGGGCCGCGGCATTCCTGCCGAAAACCACCATGTCGGGCCGATGCACCCCGAATACGCTGAACTGCCCCCGCGCAAGGTGGACCCCGCAGCGGCCAAGGCCCTGATGGAAGAGGCAGGCATGCTCGATTTCGAGCACGAGCTGTTCTCGATTGATGATGCGTGGCGCAAGGACACCACCGATGCGGTGGCCGCACAGTTGCGCGATGCAGGTTTCAATGTGAAACGCACGATCCTGCCCGGATCGACCTTCTGGAACGACTGGGTGAAATATCCGTTCAGTTCGACCAACTGGAACCACCGCCCCCTTGGCGTGCAGATCTGGGCGCTTGCCTATCGCACGGGCGAGGCATGGAACGAGTTCGGCTATTCCAACCCTGACTTCGATGCCATTCTGGAAAAGGCATTGGCAACCGCAGATATCGACGCCCGCAAGGCGCTGATGGCCGAGGGCGAGGCGATCCTGCAAAACGACGCGGTGACGATCCAGCCCTATTGGCGGTCGCTCTATAACCACACCAAGGAAGGTCTGGTGGGCGGCAATCACCACATCTCGTTCGAGATCCGGCCCGAGCAAATCGCCTGGACCTGATGCTTGCATCACCATGACACGGGATCGGGGCTGCCTTGGGATAGGCGGCCCCTTTTTTATGGGACGTGGGAACATCTAGAGGGCGAAGATGCAGACAACCCTTTTGCTGGCGCAGGCGCTATGTTGCGGATGGATGGCGGCGTGGCTGACCTTGGGGGTGCGGGACAACATCCTTTACGGCGCCGCCAATGGAAGCCTGACAGCCGAGGTGCTGGCCATGACGCGGATGCAGGCCCATTATCCGGATATGTTTGCCACCGTGGCCCATCGCGCTATCACTGACCGCCGTCTGCAATTGCGCGCCTTTCGCTGTGTTGTGATGGCCGAGGCGCTAGCCACCCTGATCCTGTGGGCGGGGGTGGTGGCACTGCTGCTGGCGGCGGTGGGTCTGTGCGCGCCGCAGACTGCGCGCAGCATTGCCTTGATCGGTGGGATGGCCTTTACCTCGATCTGGGCGGGGTTCCTGATCGTGGGTAACCACTTTTGCTATTGGGTCTGCCACGAGGGCGCGCAGAACGTGCATTACCAGATCACGATATGGGGGATCGCGTCGATGATCCTGATTGCCATCGCCTAGATCCTGCGGCCTAGTCGCGCCCGATCCGCCCCAGAAACGAGTTCGAGGCGATGACCGCCAGCAGATCATTTACCGAGGCCTGAACAGGTTTCGAACTGGTATCGACCTGCGCATGGGCGCGCTCGTAAAAAGGGGTGCGCGCACTCAGAAGAGTCCGCAACTGTTCCATCGCAATGGCATTGCCGTCGCCCCGACGCTGATCGCCCTGCGCGCGTACGCGGCCCATATGTTCACCCAAACTGGTCCGCACCCAGACAGTGTGGAACCGTTCAAGCACCTTGGCATAGACGTCCTCGTCAGCCACAATATCACCCGCAACGGCAAGGATCATCTTGTCATGCGCGCGGATCACGCGGTCCAGTGCCTTTTCCTCAAAACTGCGATAGCCGTCCTGACCGGACAGCGCCCTGATATCGGCCAGCGGCATGCCTGCCTCGGCCTCGATCTCGTCCGTGAGTTCGATGAACGGAATTTTCAGCTTTTCGGCAGCAGCCTTGCCCAAGGTGGACTTGCCCGCACCCCGCAGCCCCACGAGACAGATCCGCTGGGCGCGTTGGGTCAGCGGGTTGTCGGGAGCCAGCATGGCGCGCACCTTACCCTGCACCGATGACGGCGCTGCCGCATATAACTGCGCCACCCGCGCCACGTCGCCTTCAAGCGGCGGCGTGCGACTTAGCAAGCTTTCAATCGGCACATCCAGTGCCGTGGCCACGCGATGCAGCAACAGGACCGAGATATTGCCCTCTCCCGCCTCAAGCTGCGCGAGATAGCGTTGCGACACGCCCGAGCGTTCGGACAAGGCCCGCCGCGGCAGGCCCAACGCCAGACGGGCCGCGCGTACACGTTTCGCCAGCCTGTCGATCAATTCGCTTGATGCGTCCGGTATGGGTTTCGGAGAAGTCATATGCGCCCTTTTGTTCCAGAAGGTAGCTAGCGCGGGGGCGCGACCGAACAAGCGGAATTCGCAAAATGTCGCATCCTTGCGCGCCTGCGTTACGATCAGGCGCGCAAGGGCGCACGCGCCCCTGCCCGATGTTTGCGGAAACAGTGCATAATGGGGCGCATGGAGCCCTAGTTGGGAAGCAAAAACAGCGTGATGGCCGGAAAGGCGACCAGCAGGATCACCCGCACGATGTCCGACCCGACAAAGAACAGAACCGCCTTATAAGTCTCGGTGATCGGGGTTTCGCGGTCCATTGCGTTGATGATGAACAGATTCATCCCCACAGGCGGCGTGATCAGCCCGACCTCAACCACGATCAGCATCAGAATGCCGAACCAGATGGCCACATGTTCCGGCGACATGCCGAAATCCAGCCCCGAGATCACGGGAAAGAAGATCGGAACAGTCAGCAGGACCATCGACAGACTGTCCATGACGCAGCCAAAGATTAGGTAGAACACAAGGATCACGGCCAGCACCAGAAACGGCCCGTATCCCTGCCCCAGCACAAGGTCGGCCAGAAACTGCGGCACGCCCGACAGCGCGAGGAAGTTGTTATAAAGCGATGCGCCCAACACGATGAAAAAAATCATGGCCGTGGTCTTGGCCGTCCCGATCAGCGCCTGCCCCAGCAGTCGCCACGTCAGGTTGCCGCCCACCAGCGCCACCAGCCCCGTGCCCGCCGCGCCTATGGCGGACCCTTCGGTCGGGGTGAACCAGCCCGCATAGATGCCGCCAACCACGAGGCCAAAGATCAACAGAACAGGCCACGTGTCGGCAAGTGCTTTCCACCGCGCGGCCATCGGGATCGAAGGGCGCGTGCCCGCCGCATCCGGATACAGACGCACGTAGATCGAGATCGTGATGACATAACCGACCGCAGCCAGCACACCGGGAATGAAGGCGGCAAGGAACAGCTTGGCAATGTTCTGTTCGGTGATGATCGCATAGATCACCAGAATGACCGACGGCGGGATCAGGATGCCCAGCGTGCCGCCCGCAGCCAGCGTTGCCGTCGAAAACCCGCCCGAATAGCCATAGCGTTTGAGTTCGGGCAAGGCGACGCGGCTCATCGTGGCGGCGGTAGCAAGGGAGGATCCGCAGATCGCACCGAACCCCGCACAGGCCCCGACAGCGGCCATGGCCACCCCACCCCTGCGATGACCAAGGAAACTTTCCGCCGCTTTGAACAGGGCCGAGGACATGCCGGACAGTGTCGCGAATTGCCCCATCAACAGGAACATCGGGATGATGGTCAGCGAATAGCTGGAAAAGGTCGTGTAGGTTTCGGATTTCAGCTTGGCAAAGATCGGCACCGCGTTGCCGTTCATCGCAAAGATCCAGCCCACTACGCCGCATATGAACATGGCCAGCCCAATAGGCGCGCGCAGGAAAATCAGTCCCAGCAGGATCGGAAAGGACCAGAACCCCAGCTCGAGACGGGTCAGCCCGATGAACTGCACAAACTCTCTTATCAAATCCAACTGCTTAGTCCTCGGGCAAAATCGAACGGCCTGTCGCCGCTTCTGCAATGCGTGCACCTGCACAGTAAATCGCTGTCACGCTGGCGATTGCCGCCGCGCCGACACTGGCCGCATAGGACCACCAGACAGGGAACTGAAGGAACAGCGTTGTCTCGCCATTGCCGAGGTATCGCTGCAACCCTTCGAACAGGCGCAGGGTGATGAACACGATGACGAAGGCCAGTACGACCTCCCAAAATGCGCGCAGCCAGCCTAGGACACGGCGCGGCAAGGGGGCGGTGAACACGTCCACCGTCGCATGGGCGCCATAGAACTGGCAGACCGGAAAGAAGGCGAAAATGGCAAAGGCGACGCCAGCCTCGGTCAATTCATAGCTGCCGCGGACTTCGTCCAGCCCGCTTGCGACCAGCGCCTGCCCGAGGCCGGAGGCCCAGCCATCGGACAGGGTATGGCCCAGCTTGGACAGCGACCGCCCGAGGATCGACACAGTAGTCAATCCGATCAGGACAAGCAGAACTGTGCCGCCAATCACCGCCGAAGCATGTGATAGCCATTTTACCAAACGATGCATGGGCCCCTCGAATATATCCAAACCGCGACACAGTGGCGCGGCGGGCCCTCTTACATGCTATTTGCCGTAGTCGTCCATGAGTTTTGTGGCCTCGTCGATCAGCGCCTGACCATCAATGCCCTTGCTGTCCATATCCGCGATCCACTCATCATATACGGGCGCGGCGGCATTTCTCCACGCCTCAAGGTTGTCGCCACTCACGGTCACAATGTTGTTACCAAGGTCCACCGCCACCTTTCGGGCAGGTGCATCCTGATCGGACTGGATGCCACCGGCATAGACGCTGAAATCTAGCCCCGAGTTGTCGTCTATCACTTTCTTGAGGTCATCGGGCAGGCTTTCATACCGGTCCTTGTTCATCACCAGTACGAAGGCGAGCACATAAAGCGCGTTGCCCTCAAATTCAGTATGGTTCTTCACAAGCTCGGGCACTTTCAAGGATCCCGTGACCTCCCATGGGACGGTGGTGCCATCAATGACCCCTTTGCTCAGCCCCTCGGGCACGGACGGCACGGGCATCCCGACCGGCGTCGCGCCCACTTTCTCCATCAACGCGTTCACAAGGCGCGAACCGCCGCGGATTTTCAGACCAACCATGTCGTCGGGGGAGGTCACCTCTTTGTTGGTGTGCAGCAAACCCGGGCCGTGGACCCAAGTGCCCAGAACGTGCACATCCTTGAATTCGCCGTCTTTCATATGTTTTTCGTACATCTTCCAGAAGGCGTAAGACGTCGCGCGTGCGTCTTTCGTGAGGAAAGGCAGCTCGAACACTTCTGTCGTCGGGAAACGTCCGGGCGTATAGCCAACAACCGTCCAGACAACGTCGGCCACGCCATCAATCGCCTGATCCATCAGTTCCGTCGGGCTACCCCCAAGCTGCATGGAAGGATAACGGTCAATCTTGATCCGCCCGCCCGAAGCCTCTTCGACATTGTCGGCCCAAACGTCCAAAATCAGCTTAGGCACATTGGCCTGCTCTGGAAGGAACTGGTGCAACGACAGATAGACCTCTTGCGCCTTTGCCGCGCCGCTTAGACTCACAGCGAGGGCAGCGGCAGTTGCGAGACTCAGGAATGATTTGCGCGTGATCGGCATGGAAAATCTCCGGAATGCGGGGCGGCGTATCGGGGCCGGACGGTGGTGTAGTGTTGGAATTGTTATGCAAGACGCGAGGTACTGTCACCCGTCTTTGTTGAGACCGCGTGTTTGTTGGGCGCTGCCTATAGAGCTTCAAACTGACACGATGCAGCTTATTCGATCGCTCACCACGGTCAGCAGGCACCACCCTCGTGAAAATCACCCAGAAGTCAGCCCGCGTGGCAAATCTTCGGATTTTGCATATTTACCGGAACAATGATGGGAAGAACTGCGCCCGCAAGTTGATCGCGCACTGCTTCATTGTTCTACAAATATGCATTTACCGAGTTGGAAGCATGTGCAAGCGCTGCTGACACGTACTTACGCGCAGCGGATGAAGACCGAAAAAGTGAAAGGTGGTGGCGTGGGGGAGACTTGAACTCCCGACCTATCGATTATGAGTCGATCGCTCTAACCAACTGAGCTACCGCGCCATCGACGCGTCACCTAAGACAGCCCCCGAGAATCGTCAAGGCCGAAATCCAGTAAGGTTAGCCCCCGCGCACAGTTTCGATCATCAGCGTGACATTTTCAGGGTCGGCATCCGGTGTGATCCCGTGGCCGAGGTTGAAAATATGCGGCCCCTTCGAGAACGCCTTTACGATCGCGCGGGTGTCGTCCACCAGAGCTTGCCCGCCTGTCACCATGTGCGAAGACGCCAGATTGCCCTGCACGCAGCCGCCCACCTGAACGTGCTTGGCCGCCCAGTCCGGCGAGACTGAGTTATCCAGCGCGACGCAGTCAACGCCTGTTGCAGCGTGGAACCCGATATAGCCTTCGCCCGCTTCGCGTGGGAAACCGATGACAGGAATATGAGGGTAACGTTTTTTTAGGGCGCGCGTGATTTCGGCGCAGGGGGCAACGGCATATTTCTGGAACGCCTCGCCTTTCAATGATCCGGCCCAGCTGTCAAAGATCTTGACAACTTCGGCCCCAGCCTCAATCTGCGCAGAGAGGTATTCGATGGTTGCCGCAGTAATGCGGGCCAAGAGGGCCTCGAAAAGGGGTGTATTGCCCTGCATCAGCGCATGGGCAGGTGCCTGATCCGGCGTACCCTGCCCTGCGATCATGTATGTTGCCACGGTCCATGGCGCACCGGCAAAGCCGATCAAGGTCGTCTCGGCCGGCAATTCGCGGCGCAAAATCTTGATCGTCTCGTAAATCGGGTTAAGGGTTTCGTGCACGTCCTCGACCGGTTTCAGCGCATCAAAATCCGATTGCGCCGAGATGGTGGATAGGCGTGGTCCCTCGCCCGTCACAAACCACAGATCCGCCCCCAGTGCCTGCGGCACCAGAAGGATATCCGCAAACAGGATCGCCGCATCAAAGCCATAGCGGCGGATGGGTTGCAGCGTCACTTCGGCGGCCAGTTCGGGATTGTAGCACAGGCTCAGGAAGTCGCCGGCTTGCGCGCGCGTCGCCTTGTATTCGGGCAGATACCGCCCCGCCTGCCGCATCATCCAGATGGGCGGCGTCGGTAGGGTTTCGCCGGCCAGCGCCCGCAAAATCGTCTTGGTTAGAACCCCATCGTTCATCGCGCGCCGCCTCCGGTTTTTCGTTTCCAGTTGTCAACATAAGTTGACGTAACTAAAAGTAAAACCCATGACATCCCCACTTCCCAATTCATCTGCGCCGCTGAAAATCGGCACGCGCGGATCGCCCCTTGCCATGGCGCAGGCCTATGAAACACGCACGCGGCTGGCGCAGGCCTTCGATCTGCCGCAGGACGCTTTTGACATCGTTGTGATCAAGGTCACAGGCGATGCCATCCAGAACAAGCCGCTCAAGGAAATTGGTGGCAAAGGCCTGTTCACCCGCGAGATCGAGGATGCCCTGCTGGCGGGCGAGATCGACATCGCCGTGCATTCGATGAAGGACATGCCGACCGAACAACCCAAGGGGTTGATCCTAGATACATATCTGCCGCGTGAAGACGTGCGCGATGCGTTTGTGTCGTCCAAAGCGACCGGGATTGCACAGCTTGCCCATGGCGCGACAGTTGGAACCTCATCCCTTCGCCGCCGCGCGCAATTGCTGCACAAACGGCCCGATCTGAATGTGGTGGAATTTCGCGGTAACGTGCAGACTCGGCTGAAAAAGCTGGCCGACGGTGTGGCCGAATGCACCTTCCTTGCCTGTGCGGGCCTGAACCGTTTGAACATGGATGATGTGCCCGCAACGCCGATTGATCCTGACGATATGCTGCCTGCGATCGCGCAAGGTGCCATCGGGATTGAACGGCGCGCGGATGATGCACACACGGCGCAGATGCTTTCGGCCATCCACGACGTTACCACGGGGCATCGGCTTGCCGCTGAACGGCAGTTCCTGCTGACGCTGGATGGCTCTTGTGAGACGCCGATTGCGGGGCTGGCAACGCTGGATGGCCCCACTCTGACGCTGCGCGGTGAAGTACTGCGCCCCGACGGGTCCGAAGTTCTGGCCGACAGCATTTCAGGTGCGATTGCGGATGGGCCCCAAATGGGGACCGAGCTTGCCAAGGCGCTTTTGGGCCGCGCGGGCGAAGGCTTTTTCGACTGGCACTAGGGTCGCACTGCGATCCAGCACTCAGAGTATGGCCATCCATAAGTACCGGCAATGAACGGGTCGGTGGGCGGGCGCCTTTTTCATGGCGCAGACATGAAAAACAGTGCCGTCCGACGACCGATCAGATCCACTTGGCCAAGGGTGGCAGGCTCATCAGCACGGCATTTGCGTCGTGGCCCGTTTCAAGACCGAACTTGGTGCCACGGTCGTAAACAAGGTTGTATTCCGCATAAAGACCACGGTGCACCAACTGCGCCTCTTTATCGGCCTCGGTCCAGTCCTGCACGCGCCGCGCCTCGACCAAGGGCAGGTAAGCTGGCAAGAATGCGCGCCCGATGTCTTGGGTCAGCGCAAAATCCGCTTCCCAATCGCCCGTACAGTGATCGTCCATGAAAATCCCGCCCACGCCGCGTGCGCGGTGGCGGTGCGGGATATAGAAATACTCGTCAGCCCACGCCTTCAGCTTGGGGTAAAGCGCGGTATCATGCGGATCAAGATGGGCGCGCTGCTGGGCGTGGAAATGGGCCGTGTCTTCGGCATATTCGATGCAGGGGTTCAGGTCGGAACCGCCCCCGAACCACCACGCATGCGGCGTCCAGAACATGCGCGTGTTCATATGCACAGCCGGCACATGCGGGTTTTGCATATGCGCCACCAGACTGATGCCCGAGGCCCAGAACCGCGGGTCGTCCTTCATTCCCGGAATGCCCTTGCGCGCGGCCATGGCGTTCTGTGCGCGTTCAGCCAACGTCCCGTACACGGTCGAGATATTGACCCCGACCTTTTCGAACACGCGCCCGCCGCGCATCACGCTCATCAACCCGCCGCCCGCGTCCGATCCGTCGTCCGAGGTGCGCTTGGTTTCGGTCACGTCGAATGTTCCGGCCTGCGCCTGCGACAGGGGGCCTGTGGCGTGGGTGGCCTCCAATCCTTCGAAGGCGGCGACGATGTCGTCGCGTAGCTGGCGGAACCAGACCGAGGCGCGGGCTTTTTCGGTGTCAAACGTGTCTGTCATAAACATGTCCTGTCAGAAGGGACGGTGCGCTGTGCGCCGACCTGAACGGGCCGTTGCGCAGATGCGTCAGTGTGCGGGTGCTTCGACCGGATCAAGCAGGCTGCGCCCGCCATCCACTGTCATCACATCGCCAGTGACAAAGCCTGACCCGTCCGACGCCAAGAACTGGACCGCATCGACAAGCTCGCTCGGGCTTGCGATCCGGTGCAGGGGCGTGTGGTTTTCAATATCGTCGCGCCAGTCGGGATGGCTGCCGATGGAGGATTTAAGCGAAGCAGACATGACAGAGCCAAAGGCTACCGCATTCACGCGGATGCCGTGGGGCGCAAGCGCGAGCGCCATGGACCGCGTCATTTGCTCCAGCCCTGCCGAAGCGATGGAGTAACCCAGCAGTTCAGGCCGCGTCTGATGCGCTGCGATCGAGCTGAGGTTGACAATCGAGCCGCGCGCCGCGCCCGCTTCGCTGCCTTCGCCCTGCTTGATCATCCGGCGCGCGACCTGCTGGCTGAGGCGCAGCGCGGTCATCACGTTCTGCTGGAACAGGTCGTCTACCGACATGTCCTCGGGGTCGAGGGCGTCCGTCTCCATCACCTGCCGCGAGGCATTCACCAGAATGTCGATCTGGTCAAAAGCGTCGATGGTCGCGGAAATCAGATTGGCGATGGTCAGGCGCTGGCGCAAATCACCCGCGAAATAGCGGATGTCGGCATCTTCGGGCAGCGCGCCCATTTCCTCGGCCAGCCGCTTTTCGTCCATATCGGCACACATCACCTTGGCGCCACGGTCGGCAAACTGGCGCGCGATGGCCAGACCGATGCCATTGGCGGCACCTGTCACGATGGCGGTCTTGCCGCGGATGGAAAATGACATGTTTATCCCCGTTTGCGTTTCGGCCGTTCGGCCCGCACCAGTTTGAACCGCGCATCGCCGTTCAGATCAACTACTTTGGTGAAAGCACTTGCCAGCGCCTCTTCGTAAGGGAGGTGACGGTTGGCCACCATCCACAGCGTGCCATGCAGTTTCAGCATACGCGCCGCTGCCGCTATAAAGGCGCGCCCCAGCGACGGATCCGCCGTGCGCCCCGTGTGGAAGGGCGGGTTCATCACGACCGTATCGACAAGCTCCGCAGGCTTCCACGTGGTGGCATCAGCCCAGTGGAACTGCGCACGCGGGTCGGTCACATTATGGCGTGCGCATTGCAACGCCATGTCATGTGCTTCGACTAATTGCACCGATTTCACATCGCGGGTCAGGATATGCGCCGACAGGAACCCCCAGCCCGCGCCCAAATCGACCACATGGCCCGACATCGTTTCAGGCAGTGCCTGCACCAGCAGTTGCGAGGCCGGATCGACCCCGTCTGCCGAAAAGACGCCGGGGGCAGTCCAGAAACCACCCGGATGTAATTCGGGGCCAGCGGCCCAATCACTGAAATCCGCGCCGCCAGCCAGCCAGTAAATCTTGCCATGCGCCTTCGAAATGGGCGCGCTGACCTCGGCACGGGTGCGCAATGCCTTCAGCATCGAATCCGCGCCGTCGGTCTTTTGACCGTCCACGATAACGGGGCCGTCGGTCTGTGCCATGGCGGCAGCGATCAGCGCCTGCGCTTCGCTGCGCGCACGGGTCAGGCAAACGACGCTGGCTGCGAAACGGACGTCTTTGGGGAACTCGGGTGCCACCGCAAAACCCCGCGCCGCGAAGGCGGTGCAGACAGGGGCAAGGGGCGACACGATCTGCACGCGTGCAGGGTCAAGCGCGGACAGGTCCGCATCCGCCGCCGGATGCAGCACCGCAACGGGGCCATCGCCGTCAAGCGATACCGCTTGCAGCGCGAGTGGCAGGCGATCACCTATCACTTACTCTTCTTTTTCCATTGTGCATTGCAGCGGGTGCTGGTGGCGACGGGCATAATCCATCACCTGCGCAACCTTGGTTTCTGCAATTTCGTGGCTGAACACACCGACAACGGCCAGTCCCTTTTTGTGGACGGTCAGCATGATTTCGAACGCCTGTGCGTGGTTCAAACCAAAGAACCGTTCCAGCACATGCACGACAAATTCCATAGGGGTGTAGTCATCGTTCAGCAGCATCACCTTGTACAAAGGCGGGCGCTTGGTCTTGGGCTTGGTGTCGGTGATGACGGTTGTATCGCCGTCGTCATCCTTCGACCCAGTCATCATGTGTACGTCTGGATGCATCTGCGTCCCCATTACCCAACGAATCCTGTGGTGTGTCCGTGAGCCGTCTATATAACGCGAAAGGCGCGTTAGAAAAGAGGGCCCTTCCGATATGCCTGAAACGATCAAGTGCATCGGCTTTGATGCGGACGACACGCTTTGGCACAACGAACGGTTCTTCAAGATGACGCAGGACCGTTTTGCCGACCTGTTGGCCCCCCACACAGATGCCCCCGATCTGGGCGTGCGCCTGATGGAGGCCGAGCGGCGCAACCTTGGGCATTACGGGTTTGGCATCAAGGGATTTGTCCTGTCGATGATCGAAACCGCGCTGGACGTCACCGACCGTCGCGTCCCCGGAGAGGTGATTTCGGAACTGATCGTGGTGGGGCAGGACATGCTGCGCCACCCCATCGACCTGCTGCCCCACGCGACCGAGGCGGTTGAGGCTGCAAAGTCCTATGGTCCAGTTCTGTTGATTACCAAGGGCGATCTGCTGGATCAGGAACGCAAGCTGGCGCAGTCGGGACTGGGTGATCTGTTCGACGGGGTCGAGATCGTGTCGGACAAACAGCCCCACGTCTATACCCGCATTTTTGACGCCTATGGCGGGGCGGAAACGGGCATGATGATCGGCAATTCAATGAAGTCGGACGTGCGCCCGATGATCGACGCGGGCGGCTACGGTGTCTTTGTGCCCCACGATCTGGAATGGGATTTCGAGGCCGCCGAAGCCCCCGAAGGGCATCCGCGTTATGCCACCCTGCCCGACCTTGGCGCGCTGCCCGACTTTCTGAACGAGGTTGGATGATTTCCGCCGACCCGCGCGCCACATTCCTGCCACAATCGCCTGTATGGGGGCTGCGCCGTCGCTACCCCCCAAATGTTGAGATGTGCAGGCGCAGAAAAACCAAAATCTAAACTGCATCAACACTTTATCCAAAATGTGACCTGTGTTACCTTGGTTGTAACAATAATCGGCCAGTCGAAAAATCGGCGGCCAGAGGCAGACATAGGCAGGTTTATCGTGAAGGTTCGGCGCATTCAGCCGGCCCGTTTAGGGCTATTTTCAATCATCGCAGTATGGATGCTGGTCTTTGCACCATTGTCGGCAGTTGCCGCACCTTACGCCGCATTTGTGATGGATGCGCGCACGGGCGAGGTTCTGCATTCGCGCAACGCCGATACGCGACTGCATCCCGCCTCGCTAACCAAAATGATGACCCTTTATGTGGTGTTCCAAGCCGTTGAACGTGGCGAGATCACGATGGACACCACGGTGACGATTTCGTCCCACGCCGCGTCCGAGCCGCCCTCGAAACTGGGCCTGCGGTCGGGGCAAAAGATCAAGCTGCGCTATCTGGTGCGTGCTGCTGCGGTAAAGTCTGCCAACGACGCTGCCACCGCACTGGCCGAAGCGATCTCCGGCTCCGAAGCGGCCTTTGCCCGTCGCATGAACCGCACGGCGCAATCGCTCGGCATGACCCGCACAACGTTCAAGAACGCCCACGGGTTGACCGAAAACGGGCACTTGTCCACCGCGCGCGACATGTCGATCATGGGCCGCCACATCATTTATGACTACCCGCAATATTATAATCTGTTTTCCCGCGTCACCACCGATGCAGGCGTGAAAGAAGTGTACAACACCAACCGCCGCCTGCTGGGATCGTACAAAGGCGCGGACGGGATCAAGACCGGCTACACCCGTGCAGCAGGTTTCAACCTTGTATCCTCGGCCGAGCGTGGAAACGAGCGGATCATCGCGACCGTCTTTGGCGGCACCTCGACACCGGCCCGTAACGCCAAGATCGCGGAACTGTTGGACATGGGGTTCCGCCGTGCGCCCAGCCGTGCGCCGCTGCGCAAACCTGAAAAACCCGATTTCGTACCCGCCGATGATCCGATGGTGGTCGTGCGTGACGATGGCGCGCCAACCACGGCAGGCAAGGTCATCCGTCTGTCCGGCGCGGTGAAAAACTCCGTGCGCCCCAAGCTGCGCCCTGTGACCGAGGCACCTATCGTCGTTGCGGCGGCGACGCCCTTGGTCGCGCCTGACGACATCATGACCGCGCTTGAGGCGGCACAATCCGAACCTGTCGCCGCTGCGCCTGTCGTGGTCGCGGCTGCGGCACCCGCCACAGCGGCCCCTGCCCCTGCGGGTGCAGCACCTATGGCCCCCGCCGTACGCCCCGCCGCACGGCCCAAGAACGTGGTCAAGGCAAGTATCCGCCCCGTTGCTGAACCCGAAGTCGTCACCCGCGTCTCGACCTCTGGCGGTCGGCACTGGGGTGTAAACATCGGGCGCTACACCAGCCGCTACAAGGCCGAGAAGGTTCTACTGCAAACCGCGCTCGCCGAAATGTCGACGCTGGACGGTTCGCTGCGTAAAGTTGTGCGCCGCCCGACCGGATTTGACGCGAACTTTATGGGGCTGACCCGCGAATCTGCCGACCTTGCCTGCCGCCGGCTTCAAGCGCGCAATGTGTCGTGCTTTATGATCGGGCCCTAAAGAGCATTCGAACGGGGGCGTTGCCATGCATATCGGTTTGATCGGCGGCATCGGCCCTGCGGCGACGGTGGTGTACTACAACCGCATCGTGGCCGCCTTTCGCGCGGCGAACCAACCGCTTGAGCTCACAATCGTCCATGCCGACGTGCAGACCTTAGTCAAGAACGCCCAAGTCGACGACCGCGCCGCACAGGCGCAGGTCTATGCCCGCCACTTGGCCCAGCTTCAGGGTGCAGGCGCGGATTTTGGCACCATCACCTCGCTTGGTGGATCCTTCTGTTTTGCCGAGGCCGAGGCACTTTCCCCCATCCCCCTGATCAGCGCAATCGCCCCCGTGGATGCCGCGTTGGCGCAAGCGGGGGTACGGACTGTCGGCCTGCTTGGTACGCGGCAGGTTATGGGATCGGCCCTCTATGGTCAGTTGCACAGCGCGACTGCGTTGGCACCGACGGACATAGATGCAGTGCATGACGCCTATCTCGATATGGCGACGAAAGGGCATTGTTCGGATCAGGCCCGCGCCATCGTCTTTGCAGCGGGGGTCGAGATGATGCAGCGCGGTGCGGACGCCATCCTGCTGGCGGGCACCGATCTGGGCTTGGCCTTTGACGGGAAGGACGCGGGATTTCCGGTGATCGACGCGCTGGACATTCATGTCGATCATCTGGTCGAAGTCGCCCTGCGTTAGGGCGCAGTATCGCCGCCCGCCCTATTGCCGTGCGGCCTTCAAAATCCACTGTACAAAGGCCTTGAGTGGCGGGCGCATCACGCCCGGTCGTCTCACAATGTAGTAGCCCATGCCGGGGGTGGCTTCTTCGTGAAGGACCTGAAGACGGCCGGACTGAATGTCCGCCTCGACAAAGTTGCGCACCATCACCACCAGCCCCTGCCCGTCGCGCGCGCCGTCCAGCATCAGGTTGCCAGGGGCCTGGATCAGCGTGCCATGGCCGCCCTTTTCGATACCGCGCGCGGCCAGCCAGCGTGTGCTTTCGGTATTGCCGAATTCGGCCAGCCACGGCAGGCGGGACAGCACCTCTGGGTCGCTCACATCGCGCCCTTCGATCAGGCTGGGCGCGGCGACAACGACCATCGCGGATTCCATCAACAAGGTGCTTTCCAACCCCTGCCACTCGCCCGTGCCGTGGCGCACCGCCAGATCAATCCCGCCGGGTTTCAGCGGGACCACGTCGGGGCGCGGATCAAGGACCATCGAAATCTCGGGGTGGGCGGCGCGGAATTCCGGCAGGCGCGGCATCAGCCACGCCGCCGCAAAGGTCGGGGTGGGCGAGATATGTAAAGGGCGCTGTGCCTCGGCCCCTGTCACCAGCGACACAGCGCCCAAGATCTGGGAAAACCCGTCAGCGCAGCCTTGGGCCAGCAATTCGCCCTCGGCGGTCAGGGTCATGGCGCGGCCCGTCCGGTCCAGCAACGTCACCCCCAGAAAGGTTTCGAGGCTGCGCAACTGCTGGCTGATCGCGGCGTGACTGACCGACAAGGCCACGCCCGCCGCCGTCACGCTGCCTGTTTCCACAAAGGCGGCAAAGGCCCGCAGCGACGCGAGCGGAGGGAGGTCGCGCCACTCCATATGTTATATCAGCTTACATGTTAGCATTCTCTTTGTCTGGCATATATGCGCGTTTCGATCAACAAGCGTTGGACAAACTCCACATCTGCAATGAGGCCGATCATGTTGAACGTTTATGCAAATACGTTGAAAACCGCGACCCCGCATATCTCTGCTCAGGGCCTGCGCCCGTCCCTGCCGTCGCTGCGCATGACAGCAACACCGATGCCGCAGGGACGCGCGACGCTGTGGTCCCGTTTGCGCGGGCTGTCGATCAGCACCGATGTCATCAAATGGGTGGCCTCTGTCGCGCAAATTCTGGGCTATGGCGCCACGGCGATGGGGGTGACCCCGCTGAACTTGTATTTCTTTGTGTTCGGCATTCTGGGCTGGTTCATCGTCGGACTGCGCTGGAACGACCGCGCCATCATTCTGATCCACATCGTGGCGGCGGCGGCGATGCTGATCGGCATGATGGCAACCTGACGACCTATCGGCGGCGCGCGCCCGTTCAGGCGCGCCGCCGATTAATGCGCGGCCTGCAACAGCAGGCGCGTATATTCCGTTTGGGGCCGGTCAAACAGGTCATCTGTGGTGCCCTGTTCGACCACATCGCCCTGCTTCATGACCAGCACCTTGTGGCTCATCGCGCGGACGACTTTCAGGTCGTGGCTGATGAACAGGAAGGCGAGGCCGTATTTCTGCTGCAACCCGCGCAGCAGTTCCACGATCTGCACCTGCACTGTCATATCCAGCGCCGACGTCGGTTCATCCAGCACCACCAGTTTCGGGCGCAGCACCATGGCGCGGGCGATGGCGATCCGCTGGCGTTGACCGCCCGAGAATTCGTGCGGGTAGCGGTCCATCGTGGCAGGGTCCAAACCGACCTCTGCCATAACCTCGCCCACCACCTCACGCGGGGTGCGCCCGTCCTGAATACCGTGCACACCCAAACCTTCGGCGATAATCTGCATCGCGGTCATACGTGGCGACAGTGACCCGTAAGGGTCCTGAAACACGATCTGCATATCCTTGCGCAGACGGCGCAACTCGCGCACCGACCAGCTGCGGATGTCCTGCCCCATATAGACGATCCCCCCTTCGGAGGAGATCAGGCGCATGATCGCCAGTGCCAGCGTCGTCTTGCCCGAGCCGGATTCCCCTACAATGCCAATGGTTTCGCCCGCATGGACCTGCAAGGTGGCGTCATTCACCGCCTTTACGTGGCCCACTGTGCGGCGCAGCAGCCCTTGTGTGATCGGGAACCAGACCTTGAGGTGAGAGGTCTCCGCGATCAGCGGCGCATCCACTGGCACCGGCGTAGGCTGGCCCGTGGGTTCGGCGCTAAGAAGTTTTTGCGTATAGGGATGTTGCGGCGCGTCAAAGATATCCTTGGTCGGGCCGGTTTCGACGATCTCGCCATGCTGCATGACGCAGACGCGGTCGGCGATGCGGCGCACGATACCAAGGTCGTGCGTGATGAACAGCAGCCCCATCTGTTCGGTCTTTTTCAGATCGGCCAGCAGGTCAAGGATTTGCGCCTGAATGGTCACGTCCAGCGCCGTTGTCGGTTCGTCCGCGATCAGAATGTCGGGCTGGTTGGCAAGGGCCATTGCGATCATAACGCGCTGGCGCTGCCCGCCGGATAGTTGGTGCGGATAGGCCCCCAGACGGCTTTCCGCATCACGGATGCCCACCTTGTCCAGCAGTTCGAGGATGCGCGCGCGCGAGGCGTCACCGGCCAGTCCCTGATGCAGCGCAAGGCTTTCGCCCAGTTGCTTTTCAATCGTGTGCAGCGGGTTGAGCGAGGTCATCGGTTCCTGAAAGATGAACGAGATGTCGTTGCCGCGCACCTTGCGCAACAGCTTCTCACTCGCGCCGATCATTTCCTGCCCGTCATAGGTAACGGAGCCCGTCACCTCGGCACTGTCGCCTAGCAAGGACACGGTTGAAAGTGCCGACACCGATTTGCCAGACCCCGATTCACCGACCAGCGCGACCGTCTCGCCACGGTTCACGTGAAAGGACACGTTGCGCACCGCTTCGGTCAGCTTGCCATCCTGACGGAATCCGACGCTCAGGTCGGTCACATTTAGCAGCGCAGTCACGAGAACGTCTTTCTGGGGTCGAAGGCATCGCGGATGCCTTCGAAGATAAAAATCAGCAGGCTGAGCATGATCGCGAACACCGTGAAGGCGGTAAAGGCCAGCCATGGCGCTTGCAGGTTCTGTTTGGCCTGCAAGGTCAACTCGCCCAAGCTGGGGGCGGAAGACGGCAAGCCAAAGCCGAGGAAGTCGAGCACCGCCAAGGAGGAAATCGTGCCCGTGATGATAAAGGGCAGCATGGTCAGCGTCGCCACCATCGCATTGGGCAGCATGTGGCGGAACATGATGGTGATGTTACCCACACCAAGCGCACGCGCCGCACGCACATATTCAAGGTTGCGCGCCCGCAGGAATTCGGCCCGCACCACACCGACAAGGCCGGTCCAGCCGAACAGCACCAGCAGGAACACAAGCAGCCAAAAGCTGCGCCCGAGAATGGCGAACATGATGATGATGACATAAAGGCTGGGCGTCGAAGACCAAATTTCGATGATGCGCTGGAAAATCAGATCGGTGCGCCCCCCGAAATACCCCTGCACCGCGCCCGCGATCACGCCGATGACGGCGCTGGCGCCAGTGACAATCAGCGTGAACAGGACCGACAGGCGAAAACCGTGGATGACACGGGCCAGCACGTCGCGCTTGGTCCCGTCCGTACCTAGCAGGTTCTGGCGGTTGGGCGGCAAGGGTGCCGCGCCGGGGCGGTCAACGGCAGTGTCAAAGCTGTAGGGGATCAGCGGCCAGATGGTCCAGCCGCGGGTAATCGCCTCGCCGCCGACGGTGCCGGTTTTCGACTGGGCGATCACGTCTTCAGGGTCGTCAAAACACGCCTCAAGCCCGCCCGACACGATCAGGCATTCCACCTCTGGATCGCGATAGCTTGCCTCGGTCTGAAAATCGCCGCCAAAGTCGGTTTCCGCATAGAAGTTCCAGATCGGGAAATAGAACTCGTTCTGGTAACGCACGACGATCGGCTTGTCATAGGCAAGGAATTCCGCACAGAGCGACAGGCCGAACAGGATGCCGAAGATCCACAGCGACCAGAAGGCGCGTCGGTTCTTTTTGAAGTTCCGCCAGCGGCGCTGGTTCAGCGGCGACAGGGTGAACATGCCACGTTTGGGTTCGGTCGGCACAAGTGACAGCGCTTGGGCGGGTGCGGGGGGCTGCTGCATGGTGTTCACCCCTCCCGCCGCTCAAAGTCGATGCGCGGATCAACCAGCACATACATCAGATCCGACAGGATGCCGACCAGCAGGCCCATCAGGCCAAAGATGTACAAGGTGCCGAACACGATGGGATAGTCGCGCGCCACGGCGGCCTCGAACCCCAAACGGCCCAGACCGTCGAGCGAGAAAATGGTTTCGATAATCAACGATCCGCCAAAGAACACACCGATGAATACCGCCGGAAAACCCGCGATCACGATCAGCATCGCATTGCGGAACACGTGGCCGTAAAGGACGCGGGATTCCGACAGGCCCTTGGCGCGGGCTGTCATCACGTACAGTTTCTTGATCTCGTCCAGAAAACTGTTCTTGGTCAGCAGGGTCAGCGTTGCAAAGGCCCCGATGGTGCCCGCCAGAACCGGCAAGGTGATGTGCCAGAAATAGTCCCCCACCTTGCCTAAAAGGCTGAGGTCATCGAAGTTGTCCGAGGTCAGGCCGCGCAGCGGGAAAATCTGCCAGTATGACCCGCCCGCGAACAACACGAGTAGCAGAATGGCAAAAAGGAATCCCGGAATGGCATAGGCCGCAATGATCGCGCCGGATGTCCACGTATCGAACGGCGTGCCGTCCCGCACCGCCTTGCGAATGCCCAGCGGGATCGACACCAGATAGGCGATTATCGTTGACCACAGCCCTAGCGTGATCGACACGGGCAGCTTTTCCTTGACCAGATCAATCACGCCGATGGACCGGAAATAACTCTCTCCGAAATCAAAGCGCGCATAGTTCCAGACCATGTTCAGGAACCGCTGTACGGGGGGCTTGTCGAAACCGAATTCACGCTCAAGCTCTGCGATGAATTCGGGCGGCAGGCCCCGCGCGCCCACATAGGTGCTGTCCGAGGCAGTGTTCAACTCGTCCGTGCCCGCGTCGTTGTTGCCGCCGGCAAAGCCGCCGAACACATCCCCACCCCCTTGCGCACGGGCAATGGCCTGTTCCACAGGGCCGCCCGGAACGAATTGGGTGAGGGTGAAATTGACCAGCAGAATGCCCAACAATGTCGGAATAACCAACAGCAGCCTGCGCAGGATATAGGGGCCCATAAATTTACCTTAGTGCGCCGGACGCCTTGAGCGCGGCCGCCTTTTCCTCGTTGTACCACCAGAAATCCAGTTGCCCCAACGCATAGGGCGGCATCGTTTCCGGGTGTTCGTACATATCGTAATAGGCGACCCAATAGCTGGGATTGTACCAAAGGGGAATCATAATGAACTCGTGGCGCAGGGCGCGGTCCAGCGCCATCAGCGACGCGGCTTCCTCTTCCCGTGTTTCGGCGTTCAGTGACGCCTCAATGATCGCATCGACCAGCGGGCTGGCGAGACCTGCGGGGTTGAACAGCGAAAACTCTGCCGCTTCGGAGCCATACCGCTGCATCAAACCGGTGCCAGTGCCAAGGAATGGCGCATAGGCATCATAGACCAAATCATAGTCGCGGTCGCGTTCCCGCGAGGTGTATTGCGAGGAATCCACCTTTTCGAAGGTGATATCGACGCCCAGCTTTTTGACATTGGAAACGAAATTCTCCATCGCGCCCGACAGGGTATCGGGTGAGGAGGAGTTGAACAGATAGTTCAGCTTCAGCACCTTGCCGTCTTTGCGCCGGATCCCGTCATCGCCGACCAGCCAGCCCGCCTCGTCCAGCAGTGCCATGGCCTTGCGCGCATTGCGGCGGTCAAACAGCCGCTCGCCGTTCGAAGTGTGCGGCATCCGCGCCTCGGCCTCGAACAACTCTGGCGGGACCACGTCACCGAGGGACTGCAAGAAAGCCAGTTCGTCCCCTTCAGGCAGGCCCGTCGCCATCAGTGGCGTATCTTGGGTGAAGGACGCGCGCTGTTTGAACAGACCGTATTGCAGCGACGCGTTGGTCCATTCGAAGTTGAAGGCAAGCGAGATCGCCTCGCGGACGCGGCGGTCTTTGAGGAATTCGGAGTTCAGATTGAACACGATGCCCGTCGGCGTAGGGGGCGAGCCGTCCGCCAGATCATCCTTTACGATGGACCCGTCGCGCACTTTGGGCGCGTCGTAACCCGTCGCCCATTTCTTGGAATCGTTTTCGGTGCGGAACGTGAATTCACCCGCAAGGAAAGCCTGAAACGCAGCCTCGGCGTCGCCGAAATATTCGATGCGGATCGTATCGAAGTTGTTGCGCCCCACGTTGAACGGCAGATCAGCCGCCCAGTAGTCGGGATTGCGCTTGTAGACGATGCGCCGGTTCACATCGACCTCGTCCACCACATAAGGCCCCGATCCGGGAGAGATTTCGAGGCGGCTTTCATCCAGTTTCGCGCCGGTTTCTTCGTACCACTTCTTGGACCACGCAGGCACGAACCCGACCTGATCAATCAGCGACCGGCGCGAGATGCCTTCGGTGAAATAGAATTTGATGGTGTGATCGTCGATCACCTCGACCTTGGGAATGCGCTGGCGCACCGCGTCGGCATAGGATTTCAGCCCCTCGTCCAGCAGCAGGTTGTGCGAAAACGCGATGTCGTGGGCGGTGACGGGGGTGCCGTCGGAGAACCGTGCCTCGGGGCGCATGTAGAAAATGACCCAGTTCTTGCCCTCGTCATATTCCAGACGCTCGGCCAGCAGGCCGTAATATTCGCCGTAAACGTCCGCGGGTGCCGCCGTGCCGTTCACGCCCTCGCCCAGCAGGCTTTCGTAGATCGAGGACGACAACGCCCCCGCGCGGCCTTTGCGAGTATAGGGGTGCATCGAATCAAACGTGCCCACCGTGCCCAAGGAAATCTCGCCGCCCTTGGGTGCATCGGGGTTCACATAATCAAAATGCGGATAATCCTCGGGATAGGTCAGATCGCCGTAGAAGGAATACCCGTGCGAGGTTGTTACAGCCTCGTGCCCGTCCGCCCGCGCGAACGTGGCAGCCGCCAAAGTGATGATCAGCCCCAAGATGCCCAATGCCCCCCATCGCACAGTCTTGTCGCGTGCAGCGATGACGCGGGCCTGTGCCTTGTTCCGGTGATGGGTGTTGCGCATTGTTGATCCTCCTCGGGGTGACGAACGGACGCTGTGCCGGTCAAACTAAGCTAATCGGCGGCAGCGCCAAGATGCAAATTGAGAATATGTGATCAGCCGTCATATCGGCGGCAATCGACCGTCAACGCACAAAAAAGCCGACCGCACGGGGCG
This sequence comes from Tateyamaria sp. 7Alg 36, assembly GCF_059882455.1. NCBI lineage: Bacteria > Pseudomonadati > Pseudomonadota > Alphaproteobacteria > Rhodobacterales > Roseobacteraceae > Tateyamaria > Tateyamaria sp. 7Alg 36. Next base: position 1,722,421 of record NZ_CM187613.1, read on the forward strand.
ATCGGCCTTTTGAGATAACGGTATGCGACGGGATCAGTCGTCGAGGCTGTCGAGATAGGCGATCAGGTCGGCGCGATCTTCGACTTTGGGCAGGCCGTTAAAGCCCATTGTGGTGCCGGGTGCGTATTTCTTGGGGTTCTCAAGGAAACCGTTCAGGTTTTCAGGAGTCCACACATCGGCCACTGCGACCAGATTGCCGGAATAGGCGGTGTAGCCTTCAGCGGATGCGACGTCGCGGCCAACCACACCGTAAAGGTATGGGCCTGTGCCGTTCGCGCCTTGCTCAAGCTTGTGGCAGGCACTGCACTTGCGGAACACTTTGGCACCGTCGCCAATATCGGCGGAGGCGAGGATCGTCTCGAACGGGATTTCTTCTTCGACCTCGGCGGTGTCTTCTGCACCGGTGTCGATCACATAGGCCTGTTCGCCGCCGCCATGGCCGCCCACATGGTAAAGTCCCTCTGCGGCCCATTTGCCAAGGAGAAGGATAAGCAGCGCGCCGCACAGGCCGCTGGCGATCTTGGTTAAGGTCATGGTGTCGAACATTTGTATTCCGTTCCCGTACCGCAAGTTGTCATTTCCGCGCGTATCTACGGCTTCCCCTTGCGACTCGCAAGGTATAGATACCGCGACCAATCGCCCTGCCCGCCATTTGCGGTGTTGGGGCAGCGATAAGGACGTACATAAAATGGCAGAGCGGATCGCTTTTCAAGGTGAATTGGGCGCATATAGTCACGAAGCGTGCGTAAATACGCGCCCCGATGCGATCCCCGTACCATGTGCCACTTTTGAAGACGTGATTGCGGCAGTGCGCAAGGGCGATGCCGACATGGCGATGCTGCCAGTGGAAAACACCACCTATGGCCGCGTGGCCGACATTCACCGCCTGTTGCCCGACAGCGGCCTGCACATCGTGGACGAAGCGTTTGTGCGTGTGCGCATCGCGCTCATGGCCATGCCGGGCCAGACCCTCGAAGATATTCGCCACGTGCGCGCGCATCTGGTGCTGATTCCACAAGCCCGCACATTTCTTGAGGCGCACGGCATCACCGCCGAAGCCGCTGCCGACAGCGCAGGCGCCGCTGCGGCCATTGCGCAGGCGGGGGAAATGGGTGTGGGGGCGCTGGCCTCTGCCGTGGCGGCGGACATTCACGGGCTGAACATTCTGGCCCGCGACATTGAGGATCAGGGCCATAACACCACGCGATTCCTGCTGATGTCACCCAAGGCTGACACCACCCGCCGTGCCGAGACAATGATCACCACATTTGTCTTTGAGGTGCGCAACATCCCTGCCGCGCTGTACAAGGCGATGGGCGGTTTCGCGACAAACGGCGTCAACATGACCAAGCTGGAAAGCTATATGGTGGGCGGTGCGTTCACGGCGACCCAGTTCTATGCGGATGTCGAAGGGCACCCCGATGATCCGGCACTGGCGCTCGCGCTTGAGGAACTATCGTTCTTCACCAACCGCTTGGACATTCTGGGGGTCTACCCCGCCGCCGCCAAACGCGACTAGGCGGTGCGCTGTAGTTTTTCTTCCAAACCGCGCGCGTAATCCGCAACGCGCAGCTTGAAACGTTTGGTCAGGTTCGACTTGGCCAGCTTTAGTGACTGCACCAACAAACGCGCCGACAGGTTCAGCGGCGTGATATCCAGTGAGATCGCCATGCGCGTGCGGCTGCGCGACAGGGCCATCAGCTCGACCTTGAAATTCGCATCAATCCCCGAAGACTTGGCGTCGAAACTCAACTCGTTCGGCACGTCAAAGCCGACCAGCTCCAGCTTAACCGCCCGTGGCTTACCACGCATGATGAAATTGATATCCCACGTCATGCCCACCGCCGCCTTGGTCAGCTTGTCCGTCCGGCGCACGTCGACACCACGGCGCATCGCCTGCCGCTCAAAGCTTTCAAAATCGCAAAGCGCCTGAAACACCTGATCAATCGGTGCAGAGATGTCTTCCCGAGTGGAAAATTTCATGTTTGGAGCCTGTAATTCCGTGTTTTGCGCAGTGTCGGTCTAATCCAGCGTATCCGCAAGCCAGTTTTCCAGCAAAAAGTGTGCAATCGCGCCCTCGCGCGCAGGGAGAATCGTGTCGTGATCACCGGCGAAAATCTTCATCATCTCTTCGCGGCTGACCCATAGCGCGGCCTCGATCTCGGCAGGGTCGATGGTAATCTCGTCGCTGATCGCCTCGCCACGACAGCCAAACATCAACGACGCGGGAAACGGCCATGGCTGGCTGGCAAGGTAGTCTACCGCGCCAACCCGCACGCCGGATTCCTCGAACACCTCGCGGCGCACCGCCGCTTCCAGCGTCTCTCCCGGTTCGACAAAGCCCGCGAGCAAGGAATACATCCCTTCAGGCCAGCCGGGGGACCGGCCCATAAGCACCGAATTCCCCCGTGTGATCAGCATGATGACAACCGGATCGGTGCGCGGAAAATGGTGCGCCTTGCAGGTCGGGCAGATGCGCTGCCAACCGCCCATCGCGACCTCGGAAGCCGCACCGCATTTGGAACAGAACATATGGTTTTCGTGCCAACCGAACACCGCCTTGGCGCTGGCCGCAATCTCGGCATCGCGCGGGTCAAGCCATGTCATCACCCGTCTGAGTTCGGCAAAGACCTGATCGGGGCCAAAGGCGGGGTGGTGCTGTTCGCTCGGGTCCAGAAAAGCACCTAGCGCGGCGTCATCCGCATCTTCGGGCTGCCACTGCGTCAAATTGTACGCAAATCGCGGCGCGCCGTCCTCACGACCCAGAAACACCGGCGGCTCTGCCGCTTCCGCAAGGGCGGGATGGTCCATGCCAACGCGTACCAGCCCCGCCGGACGGGTGCGATCAATCAACGGTTTGCCGCGCCAGAACACCACGGCGCGTGCGGCGCTGTCCTTGGCTGCGGCCTGTAAAGCAAGGGGATCGGCGCGCAATTCGCCAGCGCGATCAAAGGCGGACCCTCCGAAGGTGACCGTTTCGGCATGTCGCATAAATTCGCCCTTTTCCAATCGCGCCACCACCGGCCCGCGCCAGAATTTGCACGCAAGCCCAGCGGGTGCAATGCCCACACAAGTCGCATCCGTCGATGTGACGCGACATTCAATGCCACTTGGGGTTGAAATTCCCACGATCTTGCGTGCAACTGACGCAATGAATGCACGCATGCCCTCCGCACATTTCCGCATCCTTGCCACCAGCGACACGCATATGCATGTCACGGGTTGGGATCCCCTGCGCGACGAGGTGGTGGGCGAACGCGGCATGGATGTGTTGGCCCACAAGATCGAGGCCGCGCGCCTAGCCGCGCAGGGCGACTGCATCCTTGTCGACAACGGCGATTCCGTCCAAGGCACGCCTGTCGGGGAAACCTGTGCGGCTTGGCCCGCCGACCACATCCACCCATGGGCCGCCGTTGCAAATGCCATCGGTTATGACGCCGTCGGGCTGGGCAATCACGACTTTGACTTCGGCATCCCGTTTCTGGAACAGGTCGTCGCGCAGACAGACGCGCCGACCCTGTGTGCGAGCTTTGACGAAGGCGATGTCGAAGGCGTCGCCCCGATGGCCCTGCTGCCGCGCCGCCTACGGTGCAGCGACGGTGAAGTCCGCGCCCTGATGGTTGGCATCACCTCGGTTTTGCCGCCGCAGACGGTGATCTGGAACCATGCCCAATTGACGGGTCGATTAACCTTTTTGCAAGGGATCAAGGCCGCAAAACAGGCCGTCCAAGCCGTGCGCGACGCAGGTGCCGATATTGTGGTGATGCTGTGCCACAGCGGCTTGATCGACACAGAAAACGGTGCGGATTCCGAGAATTTCGCCGCCGCTTTGGCCGCCGAAGTCGCAGGCATCGACGCTATGGTGCTGGGACACACCCACGAATACTTCCCCGTTCGCGGCGGCCCGCGATCCCTACACGGGGTGCCTGCCGTCATGCCAGGATACGGGGCACAGGCGCTTGGCGCCATTGATCTTGAGCTTGACTGGACTGCGACGGGATGGCGCGTGACGAACCACCATGCCCGCCTGATCACTCCACACGAAAGCGACACGCCCCGCCCCGACATCACCGCCCTGTCCGCCCCTGCCATTGCCGAAACGCGGGACCGTCTGAACACGGTGGTGGCCCATACCGACACTGGATTTCACAGCTATTTCGAGATGCTGCGCTCCGGTCTGGCCAGCGCGCTGGTGGCCCGCGCCATGATGCACAGCCTGCGCGACCAGATTGCGCAAACCGAACTTGCGGGGCTGCCGATGCTCGCCTCGGTCGCCACTTTCCTGATGGGCGGACGGCTGGGGCCGCGCAATTTTGTCGAGGTGCCGCGCGGTGCGGTGCGGGCGCGGCATCTTGCGATGCTGTCGCCCTTTACCGACACGATTTCCGGCATGGTTATGACGGGGGCCGAGTTGCGGGCATGGTCCGAACGCTCTGCCGCCTTTTTCGCCGCACCGTTGGAAAGCGGCCGCTATCTGGTGGAACCGGACGCGCCTGCCTTTAACTTCGACATTCTGCACGGGGTCGGGGCGGTGTTGGATCCGCGCTGTGACAGGCGGTTTGACCTGCAAGGGGTGCTGGTCGATCCCTCCGCGCAGCGTGTCCAGTCGCTAAGCTATCAGGGCGCGCCGGTCGCGGATGATGCGCGGTTTGTCGTGGCCATGACCAGCTATCGTGGCGCGGGCGGCGGTGCGTTTCCGCGCCTTGCCTCACCGACCGAAGGAATTGCCACGCAGACAACGCTGGGCCAAGCGTTGCACGATGTGGTCCGCAGCGATCCCGGTGCCTTTGACCCCGCCCCGTCGGTCTGGCGATTCGCGGGCGACAGCGACACCCGCGTCCTGATTGAAACCTCGCCCCATGCCCGCGCCCATCTGCACGAAATTGCAGGTTTTGATCCCAAGATTGTCGGCCTCAATCAGGCGGGATTTCTGGAACTCGACGTCGCAATCTGACGACATGCTTGCGCATGGGGCACGGGGCACCTATATCACCGCTTGAGAGGTTGGCGCGGGCAGGCGCCTCGCCAACCCGGTCAGATCCGGAAGGAAGCAGCCGTAACGAGCCCCGCTTGGGTCGTTGTCAATCTCTCACCTTTGCACTGTTCCCAGTGCAAACCGCGCCCCGCCCCACGGTAGATGTTCCTGAAACATCATCGCGGGCGGATCGCCGAACCCCCAAGTTACAACCGCTGTGCCGCGAATGTATCGCAATCTTTGATCGCGCCGGAATCATAGCCGCGTTCGAACCAGCGCGCGCGCTGTTCGGAGGTGCCGTGGGTAAAGGTGTGCGGCTGCGGCACGCGCCCCGCCTGACGCTGTAAGTGGTCGTCACCGATCATGCGGGCGGCGTTCAACGCCTCTTCCAGATCGCCGCGTTCCATCAACTCGCCCACATTGCGCGCCCAGATGCCCGACAGGCAATCCGCCATCAGCTCGGACCGCATGGTCAGTGCATTGGCCTGCGCCTCGCTCACCCCTCGGCGCGCCTGCTGTACCTGCGCCAACACGCCCAATTCGTTCTGGACGTGATGCGCCACCTCGTGAGCAATCACATAGGCGGCGGCAAAGTCACCGCCCGCGCCCAAACGGTCGCGCATGGTGGTGAAAAACGCGGTGTCGAGATAGGCCTTGTCATTCGCAGGGCAGTAGAACGGGCCCGTCGCGCCGGACGCGCCGCCACAGGGGCTTTGGGTGGAGTCGGAAAACAGAACCATGACAGGCGGCGTATAGGGACGGCCCACCTGCGCGGGGAACTCGCGGCTCCAGACGGCTTCGGTCGTGGCGAGGACGCGGGCGGCAAATTCGCCCTCTTGCGCGTCGGCTTCGGTCAGGGGACGGCTGGCCGTGGCGGGGGCCTGTCCGCCCGAAAGCAGTGGCATCACGTCAATGCCCGTCACCCAGCCGATGACCAGCACCACAAGGATACCACCGATCCCCAGACCGCCGACGCCGCCAATGCGTCGCCCCCCCGAACGGCCCGCGCTGCGGCGATCTTCGATATTCCGGCTTTTCCTGATCCCGCGCAGACGCATGGTGTGATCCCTTCGTTGGATATGTTGCGCGAATCCTAGCGGTCTTTTGGGCGCATGTGAACGCGCAACGGCGGTGGACGCCGGGTCGCGCGAGGCCTAGTCTTGTGCGGTCACTCCGAATCCAAGGTCTTGTTCGCACTTATGTCAGACGCAGCCCCGAAATATCAGGTTCTCGCACGCAAATACCGGCCCGAAACCTTTGCCGATCTGGTCGGTCAGGATGCCATGGTGCGCACGCTCAAGAACGCGTTTCAGGCGGATCGCATCGCGCAAGCCTTTGTGATGACGGGCATTCGCGGCACCGGCAAAACCACCACGGCGCGGATCATCGCCAAGGGGATGAACTGTGTCGGCCCCGATGGCAACGGCGGGCCGACAACCGATCCTTGCGGCGTCTGCGAACCCTGTCGCGCCATCATGGAAGGGCGCCATGTCGACGTGCTTGAGATGGACGCCGCCAGCAACACCTCGGTCAACGACATCCGCGAGATTATCGACTCGGTGCACTATCGCGCAGCCTCCGCCCGCTACAAGATCTACATTATCGACGAAGTTCACATGCTGTCCACCAGCGCGTTCAACGCGTTGCTCAAGACGCTTGAGGAACCACCCGCCCACGTCAAATTCATCTTTGCCACCACGGAAATCCGCAAGGTGCCGGTCACGGTCCTGTCGCGCTGTCAGCGCTTTGACCTGCGCCGGATCGAACCAGAGGTGATGATCGCCCTGCTGCGCAAGATCGCCACCGCCGAAGGGGCCGAGATTGCCGATGATGCGCTAGCACTGATCACCCGCGCCGCCGAAGGATCGGCGCGCGATGCCACGTCGCTGCTGGATCAGGCGATCAGCCATGGCGCAGGCGAAACCACTGCCGATCAGGTGCGTGCCATGCTGGGGTTGGCCGACCGTGGCCGCGTGCTGGACCTGTTCGACATGGTGCTCAAGGGCGATGCCAATGGCGCGCTGACCGAACTGGGCGCGCAATATGCCGACGGGGCCGACCCGATGGCGGTGCTGCGCGACCTGTCCGAGATTACACACTGGGTGTCGGTGGTGAAAATCACGCCCGAGGCAGCAGATGACCCGACCATTCCGCCGGACGAACGCAGCCGCGGCCTGACAATGGCCGAAACCCTGCCGATGCGGGTGCTGACGCGGTTCTGGCAGATGATGCTCAAGGCGCTGGACGAGGTCGCAATGGCCCCCAATGCGATGATGGCCGCCGAAATGGCGATCATCCGTCTGACTCACGTCGCCGACCTGCCCAGCCCCGACGAACTGGTGCGCAAGCTGCAAAACGCGACACCGCCCGCCCCGGCTGCCCCCGTGGGCAATGGCGGCGGTGGCGGCGCGGCACCGTCATCGGGCACGCAGGCCGTGGTACAGGCGCAGGCCCGCATGACCAGCCAGCCGACCGCTTCCGGCGCGACCACCGCGCTGGCCCATGACCCACAAGCGGCGCTGGCACGGTTCCCGACCTTTGAACATGTGCTGGAACTGATCCGCACGAACCGCGATGGCAAGTTGCTGATCGACGTGGAAACCGACCTGCGTCTGGCCGCCTACCAACCCGGACGGATCGAATTCGAACCCGGTCCGACCGCGCCAAGCGACCTTGCCCAACGGCTTGGCCAGCGCCTGCAACTCTGGACGGGCAACCGCTGGGCCGTCACCGTGGTGAACGAAGGCGGCGCGCCGACTATTGCTGAAGTGCGCGATGCCGCCGAACTTGCGCTCAAGGCCAGCGCCGAAGCGCATCCGCTGGTACAGGCGGTGATCTCGCATTTCCCAAAGGCCAAGATTACCGCAATCCGTACCGCCGCCGACATCGCCCAAGAGGCGCATATCGAGGCGCTGCCCGAAGTGGATGACGAATGGGACCCCTTCGAAGAGGACTGATCCTTGCCCTAGTGCCAAGCGCGGCATGGGCCGAGGTTTGCGACAAGGCGCGCCCCGATTGGGACGGCGCGGCGGTCTCTGCGCTGCACGAGGCGCTGACGTTGTTCATGACACCAATCGGGGTGCTGATCCTTGCCTTTACCGTTGTCGCCCTGCGGTTTCGCAGCCAGTGGATGGGATTACTGGCCGTGCTGTCATGGACGGGCTACATCACCCTTGTAACCATGGCGGACCCGACCGGCCTGCGCGCTGACGCAATGGCAGAGGGCTGTATCGGCTCGCCCGCCTTGTTCATCGCCATCGTGGCTGCGATATGTGGCGCGACAGTTCTGTACACCATGCCGCGCACAGCGGACGACACGTAACTCAGGAGACAAGAATGTTCAAAGGACTAGGCGGGCTTGGCGATATGGCCGGCATGATGAAAAAAGCGCAAGAGATGCAGACCAAGATGGCCGAGATGCAGGAAGAGCTGCACAACCTGTCCGTCACAGGTGAAAGCGGCGCGGGTCTGGTCAAAGCCACGGCAACCGCCAAAGGCGAGTTGACCGCGCTGGACATCGACCCGTCGATCTTTAACGGCGATGACAAGGAAGTGGTCGAGGACCTGATCCTTGCCGCGATCAAAGACGCCCAAGCCAAGGCAACCGAAAAGGCCCAAGAAGAAATGGGCAAACTGACCGAAGGCATGGGCCTGCCCGCAGGCATGAAACTGCCCTTCTGATTCCTCACCCGCTAGGACCGCTTTGTGAGCAGCACGCGCGACATCGACAACCTGATCGAGATGATGGCCAAGCTGCCTGGGCTTGGCCCGCGTTCTGCGCGGCGCGCTGTGTTGCACCTGATCCGCAAGCGGGCGCTGTTGCTGACCCCGCTGGCGGATGTGATGCAGACCGTCGCGGCCACCGCGCGTGAATGTCTGAACTGCGGGAATGTGGGCACCAGCGACGTCTGCGATATCTGCACCTCGGAAAAGCGCGCCAATGGCGAGCTGTGCGTGGTCGAGGATGTCGCGGACCTTTGGGCGATGGAACGCTCTGGCGTGTTCAAGGGCCGCTATCACGTGCTGGGCGGCACGCTGTCGGCGCTGGACGCCATCGGCCCCGACGAATTGCGCATCCCGCGTCTGATCGACCGTGTGGCCACCGAAAACGTGACCGAGATCATCCTCGCACTGAATGCCACAATCGACGGACAAACCACCGCCCACTACATCGCCGACCAACTGGAAGGGCAGGTCAAACTGACGTCGCTGGCCCAAGGCGTCCCCATCGGGGGCGAACTTGACTACCTCGACGACGGCACGATCACTGCCGCAATGCGCGCGCGCAAATCGCTTTAATCCGACAGAACCGCATGCCTACCCGCGACGGGTATGGATACAAAACACTTGCCTAAAGCGCACTTTTACGAAGAAAGTGAAGTTTTTACGCAGGTATTTGACGGTGGAATTTTTATTTGGAATGCTCGTTCTGGGTGTCATTGTGTACATCGGAGTCGGGTTAAGTGGTCGCGATCATAGTAACCGCCCCCCGCCGCGATCTTACACACCAAAGGCCAAGCCCCGGCCGCACCACCCTTTACCCCCGCTGTATCGCCCAAACCCCCAGTCGCTCCGCCGCAGGCACCAGCCAAAATACCAAAGCCCCAAACCTGCACGCCCCCACGGAAACATGCCCGAAATCATCGGGCCTGCACATGTGATCGATGGCGACAGCATCGTCGTCAAGAATACCCAAATACGACTGTATGGCGTGGACGCACCTGAGTTGAATCATCCTTTTGGACAGAAGGCGAAATGGGCCATGGTTGCGTTGTGCAAAGGACACCAAGTCCGTGCCAAGATCGTCTCAACCGACACCCACGGACGGACAGTGGCAATGTGTTATCTGCCGGATGGGCGCGACTTGTCGGAAGAGATGGTCAAACTCGGTTTGGCACTGGACTGGCCAAAGTTTTCGGCGGGAGATTACCGAATGTTTGAACCTCCGGGTGTGCGCAAGAAACTTTGGTTGGCAGACGCCCGTCAAAAAGGCCACATGCACGTTTGGGAAGAGTTCGAGGCGCGTCGGAACAGCTCTGCCACCAATTAACCGAAAATAGCCTCGAACCCTTTGATCGCAGCGTCCAAACCTTCGTCCGTGACATCTTTGTGCAGCACGAGGCGGGTCGTGCCCGTCGCCCCGCTTAGCGTCACACCGCATGCGGCCATGGCCTGCTGCACTGCGGGGGTGATGCCGCCATGCGGTGTGAAAAAGACCATGTTCGTGGCCTGATGCACATCGCCATAGGCCGACAATGCCTGCGCCAACCGCTCTGCCCGCATGCGGTCATCAGTCAGCCGTGTCACGTTATGGGTCAGCGCGTGCAGGCCAGCCGCCGCCAGAACGCCTGACTGGCGGGTGCCGCCGCCCAGCATCTTGCGCCAGCGACGCGCGTGGTCGATCACCTCACGCGGCCCGACCAGAACCGACCCGACAGGCGCGCCGAGGCCTTTGGACAGGCACACGGATACGGAATCGAAAATGCCCGACAGGTCCGCCTCGCCGCAACCCAATGCTTCGACGGCGTTGAAATAGCGCGCGCCGTCCAGATGCACGGACAGACCCGCGGCGCGAGCCGCATCCGCCGCCGCAGCGCACCGCGCCAGTGGTACAGCCGCGCCGTTATGGGTGTTTTCCAGCCCCAGCAAACGGCTGATCGGGTGGTGTGGGTCGTCCTCTTTCACGGCGGCGGTGATCTGGTCGGCATCCAGCCCCCCGTCAGCCGCAACCGCCAGCGGGTCCATCGCGACCCCGCCCAGAACCGACGCGCCTGCCGCCTCATAAGTCCAGATGTGATAGCCGCGCCCTGTGATAACCTCTTCTCCGCGCCCACAATGGGCCAGAATGGCCACCAGATTGCTTTGCGTGCCCGAGGTCAGGTACAGCCCCGCTTCTTTGCCCAACCGCTCGGCAAGGGTCGCCTCAAGCCGGTTGACGGTTGGATCCTCGCCATAGACGTCATCGCCCACCTCCGCTTGTGCCATGGCGGCGCGCATCGCAGCGTCGGGGGCTGTCACCGTGTCACTGCGCAAGTCGCAAATGACGGGCACATCGGATGTCTCTTTCACAGCGGCGTATTGGCTCATCTTGGCACCTTTTCCAAAGAAAACGGGCGTTACCGCATGCGGCACGCCCGTTGAAAAACATCAAAACATCGCAGGGCGATCAGGGCTGTTCGTCTTCGTCCGAACCGTCACCTTTGGGCAGGTTGAATAGGCTGTCCGCATCGACCAGCGTGGATTTGTCGTCATCCTCGTCATCGTCCACATCCATAGAGAGCGAGAATGTCTCGAGCCCTTCGATCGCCGTGGGGATCTTGGGTTCTGTGTCCATACCCAGCGACTGCTCGGTGCTGACCAGTTTGCGACGCTCGTCATCGGACATGACAGGCTGGTCCGCTGCTTTCTTCGATGCGGCCTTCTGAACGGCGGCGTCCAGTTCGGACTGCTTGGTCAGGCCCAAGGCGACAGGGTCAACAGGCTGGATGTTGCTGATGTTCCAGTGCGAGCGGTCGCGAATCGACTGGATCGTCGGCTTGGTGGTGCCCACCAGTTTGGAGATCTGGCCATCGGACAGTTCGGGGTGAAACTTGACCAGCCAGTAGATCGCGGCAGGGCGGTCCTGACGTTTGGACAGCGGCGTATAACGCGGCCCGCGACGCTTTTCCTCGCCAACGGCTGCGGCGTTGAACTTGAGGGTCAGCTTGCGCGTCGGATCTTTCTCCGCCGCATCAATGTCTTCCTGCGTCAACTGGTTGTTGATCACGGGGTCAAAGCCCTTCACGCCCGCCGCCACATCACCGTCCGCGATGCCCTGAACTTCGAGTTCGTGCATTTCGACAAAGTCGGCAATCTGTTTGAAAGTCAGGGTGGTGTTGTCCACAAGCCAGACGGCGGTGGCCCGTGCCATGATCGGTTTTGCCATGTTCGTGCTCCTTCGCGCATATCTTTCCCGTCGCCCGAATCAGGCGGCCTTGGTTTGCAAGGCGGGTTTCCATTGTAGGGGAACTTGCAGCGCGTATAGTTGCAGATGACGAAAAAGGAAAGCCTTATGCGTGCTGTGTTGATCTGGTTGTTACTGTCCGTGCCTGCCCTTGCGGAGGGCGAAAAAGCGGGGGCGTTTGACTATTATGTGCTAAGCCTCAGCTGGTCGCCCAACTGGTGCGCCTATGAAGGCGATGCCAGACAGTCCGACCAATGCGACGCGCGCCACGATCACGGCTGGATCATGCACGGCCTGTGGCCGCAGTTCCATCGCGGCTATCCATCATTCTGTCGGACTGCCGAACGGGCCCCGTCCCGCGGCATGACGGCAGATATGGCCGACATTATGGGCACCAGCGGGCTGGCGTGGCACCAGTGGAAGAAACACGGCACCTGCACCGGCCTATCCGCTGCGGACTACTACGCCCTGTCGCGCGAAGCCTACGAAAAAGTCGTGCGCCCGCCCGTGTTCCGCAAACTCGACCGCGAGGTCAAACTGCCCGCCTCCGTTGTGGAGGATGCCTTCTTGCAAGCCAATCCCGACATGGAAGCGGACGGTGTCACCATCACCTGCCGTTCGGGCTATATCCAAGAGGCCCGTATCTGCCTGTCCCGCGACCTTACCCCCGTCCCATGCGGACAGGACGTGGTGAAAGATTGCAAAGCGCGCGATGCAAGGTTTACCCCCGTGCGCTGAATGGCCAACCGGTCCAAGGGCTGAACCTACAGGAGCCTCCAGCGGCAGTATTTTTAGCCAAAAGAAGGGCTTTGTTAACCATATGACGGCACGCTGACCTGTATGGCACAGGCTGCAGAGCCGATGGCCACGCCAGAAGAAGCGAATGCTTTTTCACCGCCCGCGGTGCTCACAGGATGGGTGGCGCGGGCGGTTTCTTTTGGCCGGAAATACCGCGGGGGTGAGGCCGCAGGCCGAGGGGGCTGGCCCCTTTTAGCGCCACTTACAACTCGATCACCGTGGATCCCGTTGTCTGGCGCGCTTCGAGGGCGCGATGCGCCTCTGCGATGTCGTCCAGCTTGAACCGCTGATCAATTCGCAGGGTGACATCGCCCGAGGTCACTTTTTCAAACAAACGCGCCGCCATAGCGCGCAGCGCCTCGGGATCAGCAATATGCGTGAACAGCGTCGGGCGGGTGATCTTGAGCGAGCCGTGTTTGGCCAGCAGGCCAATATCCAGCGGTGGCACAGGACCGGATGCCGCCCCAAAAGACATGAACATACCCAAGGGCCGCAGACAGGCGAGCGACCCTTCGAACGTGTCCTTACCCACGGCATCCATCACCGCGTCCACCCCTTTGCCATCCGTCAACTCGCGGACAACGGGCGCGAAATCCTGTGCTTTGTAGTCAATGCAATGCGCGGCACCATGTGCGAGCGCCAGTTCGCATTTTTCCGGCCCGCCCGCTGTGCCGATCAGCGTGATGCCCTCTGACCGCGCCCATTGGCACGCGATCAGGCCAACGCCACCCGCTGCCGCCTGAAACAGGACGGTGTCCCCTTTGGTCAGCGGGGTCGTGCGGTTGAATAGGTAGTCCGTGGTCAACCCTTTGAGCATCATGGCAGCGGCAACGTCGAAAGGGATGGCATCGGGAAGCTTTACCACCTGCGCCGCGGGCATCACGCGCGCTTCGCTATAGGCGCCGGGCGGATTCGCGGCATAGGCCGCGCGGTCGCCAACAGAAAGATGGCTCACCCCGTCGCCAACGGCCTCGATAATACCGGCAGCTTCCATGCCCAACGCGTGCGGCATGCTGAGGGGGTACACGCCGGAGCGTTGGTAAACGTCGATAAAATTCAAACCGATCGCCTTGTGCGCGATGCGGATTTCCCCCGGACCGGGATCGCCAACCGGCTGGTCGATGATGCGGAACTGTTCCGGCCCGCCGTGGGCCTCGATGACTGCGGTCTTCACCATCTTGCGCTTTCTCTTTTTGTTGTGCGGACGCCTGCGCGCTACCCGCCTGCCACTTCCAGAACAATCTTGCCGATATGGCCCGAGCTTTCCATGCGGGTATGCGCGGCGGCTGCCTGCTCCAGCGGGAACTCGGAATCCATAACGGGGCCGATGCGCCCCGCGCTAAGGAGCGGCCACACCGCCTCGCGCAAGTCCTGTGCGATCCGCGCCTTGGCCAGATCACTTTGCGGGCGCAAGGTACTGCCCGTCATCGTCAGGCGGCGCGTCATCAACTGCACCATGTTCAGCTCGACCTTCGGGCCTTGAAGGAACGCGATCTGCACCAGCCGCCCATCATCGGACAGCGCGTTCAGGTTGCGCTGGATGTAAGAGCCGCCGACCATATCAAGGATCAGATCCGCGCCGCCTTGTTCTTCTATCACCTCGACGAAATCAGCGTCGCGGTAGTTAATTGCGATCTCTGCGCCAAGGGCGCGGCAGGCTTGGCATTTATCCTCGGTTCCCGCGGTGGCAAAGACACGCGCGCCGAAGTGGTGCGCCAACTGGATGGCCGTTGTGCCGATTCCGCTCGACCCGCCATGGACCAGAAACCGTTCGCCCCCCTGCAAGCCGCCGCGCGAGAATACGTTTGACCACACAGTGAAGTACGTCTCAGGCAGGCACGCGGCGCGTTTGAGATCCATGTTTTCCGGTACGGGCAAACAATGCGCGGCGGGCGTGGCGACATATTCGCTATACCCGCCGCCAGGTAGCAGGGCGCAGACTTCATCACCAATATTCCAGCCGCTGACGCCCGTGCCGATGGCCGCGATGGTGCCCGATGCCTCCAACCCCGGCAGATCGCTGGCCGTGGGTGGCGGGTTATACAGCCCCGCGCGTTGCAGCGCGTCGGGGCGGTTAACCCCTGCCCATGCGACCTTGATGACCACTTGGCCATGTTCGGGTTCAGGGCGGGGCCGTTCGACCACCTTCAGAACATCGGGGCCGCCGGGGGCTGTTATTTCAACTGCGCGCATGGTTTGGGTCATTTAGGTCATCCTTTTGCCGCGCAGTATTCCGTTTCCGCGTGGGGAAAGGAAGCCTGTTGCGGGCGGCGTGTCTGGGATTGGAAGTGCAAGAGATAGCTGAGTTGGCGGCGTATCGGGACCATCGCGGGGATGATCCCGATGCCCTTAATCCCGCCCCGAATGCCACATGCCGGGCAAGTCGGGATTGGGCATGCGCGGTGGCGCCTTGATCTGGCCCAGCAGCCAGTTCGGCCCCGCCAGAAGGCCGCTCAGCACCTTACTGTCGCGCACCTGCGCCTTGACCTTTTCGATCTGCATCACATCCGCGATCCGGCGGTCCAGAAAGGCCCATGTCGCCTGATTGTCGGCACTGTCATCGCCCAGCCAATACAGAACCGTCGCACTGTACACACCCGAAAGCGTGGCGCGTTTGGTGTACCAATTCACATCGTCCGAGGTATCCCCCAGCGTATCCCAGATCTTGTCCGCCGTGCCCCAGATCGATTTGGCCCCATCCGCCGCATGCATGGGCAAGGCAAACAGGGTGGTGCCGCGACGTACGGCCTCTTTGTCGGATACCGCTTCAATCCGGAAACGCACCGCTGCGGCGATCTTGTCGCTGAACCGCTCGGGCAGGTCGTCGGTCTTGAGCCGCGCCACCATCGCCGCGTCTCCGCGCGCGTGATAAGCCAGTGCCAGATCAAGCGCCCCGCGCGGACAGACCGCCCGCGCCAGCGCAGGATCGACATCGGCATCCTTCACGGCGGCCTTGAATGTCGTCTCGGTCCAGCCGTCAAATGCCACATGCATCAGTGCGGCATCCAACAAGGCGTCTTTGGTCGTCTCATAGGGCGTGGTCATAATGTGCTCCTTTTCCGGCGGGCACTAGACAAACTAGGGCACACTTGCTATGTGGCCACTTCCTGCAAATCCTTGCAACTCGAAACTAGAAAGGTGGTGACAACCACATGCAGGTTAGTGTTCGCGACAACAACGTCGATCAGGCGCTTCGTGCCCTGAAAAAGAAGCTGCAGCGCGAAGGCGTTTTCCGTGAAATGAAGCTCAAGCAACATTTCGAGAAACCGTCCGAGAAAAAAGCGCGCGAGAAAGCTGAAGCGATCCGCCGTGCCCGTAAGCTGGCGCGTAAAAAAGCACAACGCGAAGGTATGATGTAAGTCATCCCGAGCAATGTGAAAAAGTTACGACCCCCGTGGCCCTGCCGCGGGGGTTTGCTTTTGTGCAGTAGGGGTCAACCGGCGCGGCGTCTGCGGTCAGGAGACTTTTGACCACGCGGCATTGTCCTGACGAGGGGCCGGTGCCGAATCTGGCCCCAACTGAAAGTCCCGCATCAGGTCCGAGATATGGGTCATGCCCAGGTTCAAAGCCTGACATGCCGCATTAGTTTCTTCGAACATCGCTGCATTACTTTGTGCGACCGCATCCTGTTCCGTGACCGAGGCGCTGACTTTGTCCAGACGCTGTGATTGCTCTTCTGCGGCTTGAGCAATGCGGTGCGTCGAATCGCCCATCCCCTCGATTGAGGTGACGATGGTTTCCAGCGCGAGTCCCGCTTGCCCCACAAGGCTGACCCCCTCGCGGACCTGGCGGCCACTGCGTTCGGTCAACTCGTTAATCCCGCGCGCCGCTTCGGTCGCGCGCTGTGACAAGGCCCGCACTTCGGACGCCACGACAGAAAACCCGCGCCCTGCCTCGCCTGCGCGCGCCGCTTCGACCCCCGCGTTCAGCGCCAGAAGGTTGGTTTGAAAGGCGATCCCGTCCATGACTGCGTTGATCTTGGCGATCTCCTGCGAGGACGCCTCGATATCGCTCATCGCCTTGACGACGCGGTGCACAACTTCGCCCCCCGCTTCGGCGTCTGCCTTGACCGCACCCGCAGCCCGAACGGTTTCGCGCGCGTTCTCCGTCGATGCCTGCACCGTTTTATTCAACGCATGCACTGCCTGACTCGTTGATTCCAGAGAGGTGACCTGCTGCTCTGTCCGGTTCGCTAACGCATCCGCCGAGGCTGCCACACTCGACACCTGCCCCATCAGGTCATCCGCACTTTGCAAAACGCCCCTCAGCACAGCGCCCAAGGTTGCGAGGGCACGGTTATAATCATGGCGCAATTCTTCGTACCCTTCTGGAAAGGGCTTTTCGATCCGGCGTGATAGATCCCCATTCGCAATCCGCTCAAGCCCACCGCGCAGGGCTTTCACCACTTGCGACTGCGCCTCGACAAAGGACTTTTGCGCAAGCTCATTACGCGCGTTGCTAGCCTTGGCTTCCGCCTCGGACTGTTCCCGCGCTGCCTGTTCCTTGCGCAACCCTTCCAGCAGCTTTTCTGTCTCGTCCTGCGCCTTGCGTGCCGTTTCCGCCTCGGCCTTGGCAACATCGCGGGACTGTCTGGCCCGTTCCCCCGCCTCTTCCGCGACAAGGGTGGCGGCCTTCGCCTCTTCCAATGCCTGTGTCACCTGCGCCGTCAGCTTCAACCGCATCGCAACCGATAGCGTCAGCGCCGTGACCTCCAGCGCGACAAAGGCACCATGGATCACTGCCCGCTGCAAATTCTCGACCACGTCGAAGGAGGGGAAAACCATTTGCGGCACCAGAACCGCCAGCACGACGTGATGCGCCACGATGGTTAACGCGGCCAGCAGGATCGGTCGCACATCCACAAGAGCGATGAGCGCTGCAAGAATGACAAAAACCGCCATATGCGCGTCAATCTGCCAAGCCGTACCAGAGGTCACGGCGATCAGGGCCAGCGCCTGCGCCGCCCCTGCTTGCCCGACAACCGAACGGTAATGCGCATAGCCGGTCATCGTGCACCAATAGGCAAAGGCAGTCACGGATATACCAATCGCCCCTGGCAGAGCGGAATTCAGCGGCAAAAACAGACCGCCCGCTGTAATGCCCAGACCGATCACCGCGAAGGCAAGCAACAACCAACGCGCGGCCGTCACCCTATACACGTCCAGCGTATCCATAACCTCCGACATCACACTGCAACTCCACATATCGCAGCCATCGCCGCGCCGTCTGTCACCCACCATGCGCCCGCTGACCGCGCTACGCCGGCGACATCAGGTAGATCGGTTTGCAGCAATGCGCCAAACGGGGCAGACGCCGGCCCGACCCATTGCCCGTCCAGCCGCCGCACCAAAGCCGCGCGATCCGCCCACGGTGGCAGCACGACCAGATACAAGTCATCCGACTGTTGCGATGCCCCCGACAAAGCCAGCACCGGCCCGGTCGCGATCAACGCCAGCATGAGTATCCAGACACGCATCTCGCCCCTTTTCGTTGCAAATCCTTCCTCGGCTTAGGCCAGAGGTCTGAAAAATCTCCTAACTTCCACCGGCAAAGCGCCCGCAAACGAAAAACGCCGCCCTGAATTCAGGACGGCGTCACGGGTCACTCGGACCAACTGGCGTAGGTTTACTTGGCCAGCGAGTCGCGGATTTCCATCAGGATTTCCAGCTCGGTCGGGCCAGCAGGCGCGGCCTCGACGGGCTCTTCAGGCTTGCTTGTCGCGGCTTTGATCTTGTTGACGTAACGCACCAGCATGAACACCACAAAGGCGATGATTAGGAAGTTGATGACCGCCATGATGAACGAGCCATAGGCGAAAATCGCCGCGCCGGATTCACGCGCCGCTTCCAGCGATGTGCCGGGTGCAACGTCGCCCGACAGTACGAAATACATGTTCGAGAAATCGACGCCGCCGAGGAAGAGGCCGATAAACGGGTTGATAAGGTCTGCCACCAACGACGACACAATCGCCGTGAACGCAGCACCGATGATGATACCAACAGCCATGTCCATGACATTGCCCTTGGCGATGAAGTCTTTAAATTCGTTCAGCATTTCTTGTCCCTTGGTTCACTAAAAAACGCATCGATTTGTCTGGATGTGCGCTTTCGAACAGGTCTACACAGTTTTCAACACATCACGAAGGGTAATTTTTGCCGGTTTTTCCCCTATGTAAAAAGGGCATCACAGGAGTGACCGATATGACAGACTTCAGCGCATTTCCAATTACCCGTAAATGGACACCGGAAAATCCCGACCTACTGCAACTGTTTTCCTTCCCGACCCCGAACGGCGTCAAAGCGTCTATCGCGCTCGAGGAAACCGGTATTCCTTACGAGGCCCACCTCGTGACCCTCTCGGATTCCGATGTCAAAAGCCCCGAATTCCTGTCCCTCAACCCCAACAACAAAATCCCTGCGATCATCGATCCAAACGGCCCGGACGGTTCGCCCATCGGCCTTTTTGAATCGGGGGCCATCCTGATTTATCTCGCGGAAAAATCCGGCCAGTTGATCGGCACCACCGCGACCGAACGCGCCCACACGATCCAATGGCTGATGTTCCAGATGGGCGGCCTCGGCCCCATGCTTGGCCAGATGGGTTTCTTCGTGAAATTCGCAGGCAGCCAATGGGACGACAAACGCCCCCAACAACGCTATGTTGACGAAGCCAAACGCCTGCTCGCCGTCCTCGAAAAACAACTCGAAGGGCAGGACTGGGTGACCGGCCAGTACTCCATAGCCGACATCGCCATTGCACCATGGCTGAACGCACTGAACTTCTACGGTGCCCGCGACCTCGTCGGATGGGACGACCACAAGAACCTGATCGCCTATCTCGACCGGTTCATGGCCCGTCCCGCCGTGCAAAAAGGCTTGAACATTCCGCCGCGTCCCTGACCTTCTTTTGGCCCCAAATACTGTGGGGAGTCGCTGACAAGCGACGGGGCAAAGCCCCTAAAATATGGCGTGGCGCAGCCTCAGTTTAACCGTCTGCGCGCATGATGGCAGAGATCTTCTCTGCCATCATGATCGTGGGCGCATTGGTATTGCCACCCAACAATCGCGGCATCAGTGACGCATCCACCACGCGCAAGCCAGCGACGCCATGCACGCGGCCTTGGCTGTCCGTCACCGCCATCTCGTCCGCGCCCATGCGACAGGTGCCGACCGGATGATAGATCGTGTCGGCACGCGCGCGGATGTCCGCCACCAGACCTGCATCGGTGCCATCGTGGGGGTACAGGCGCGCACCGCGCCACGGGGCAAGGGCCGGCGCTTCCAACACCTGCTCCATCATGCGCGCGCCCTTGACCAGCACGTCCAAATCACGCGGCGCGGTCAGGTATTGCGGATCAATGCGCGGCGCACGCGCAGGATCGGCGGACTGCAATCCGACAGTCCCGCGACTTTCAGGCCGCAGCACGCAGACATGACAGGAATAGCCGAACCTGAAATGCAATTTGCGCATATGCTGGTCCACAATCCCGACGACGAAATGCAATTGCACATCCGGACGCTTTAGCGCTGGATCGGTCTTCAAGAACGCGCCCCCTTCCGCCATGGGCGAGGCGAACAAGCCCGACCCGTCCTTGCGCCAGCGCAGACCCGCCCGCGCCAGATCGGCCAGCCCTTTCGGCCCCAGACCGACCACGTCGCTGCGCTTGGAATGATAACTGATCACGTAATCCAGATGGTCTTGGAGGTTCTGCCCGACACCGGCAGCTTCGTGAAGCACTTCGATCCCGTGGGCGGCCAGTTCATCGCGCGGGCCGATCCCCGACAGCATCAGCAGCTGCGGAGAGCCGAACGCACCGCCCGACAGGATCACTTCGCGCCCCGCCTCAACCAACTTGATCCGCCCGTCATGGCGCACGCGCACACCGATGGCGCGTCCGTCCTGCATTTCGACCTTTTGGGCCATGGTGCGGGTCATCACCGTCAGGTTCGAACGCGCCAATACGCTCTTGGGCAAATAGGCAGATGCCGCCGAGCAGCGTTCGCCCTTGGCAGGGCCGGAAAAATGCTGCGTGACCTGATAAAGGCCGATGCCCTCCTGCTCCGGCCCGTTGAAATCATCGCATGGAGGTACCTGCGCCTGTGTTCCGGCCTCGATAAAGGCATGGGTGATGGCGCGCGGTTCGGACTGGTCGGCCACCCGCAACGGGCCATCGGCCCCGTGCAGATCATCCGCCCCGCGTACGTTCCGCTCTGACGCTTTGAAATAGGGCAGGACCGATTCCCAATCCCAGCCATCAGCCCCCAGATCGGCCCATTCGTCGTAATCACGTGGATGCCCGCGCACGTACAGCATCGCGTTGATCGCACTGGACCCGCCTAGCCCCCTGCCACGCGGCTGAAACCCGCGGCGTCCGTTCAATTCGGGCTGCGGTTCGGTGTGAAAGGCCCAGTTGTTGATCTTGGGCCGGCCCGAGATCATGCCCGCCACCAAAGCAGGCGCGCGCACAAAAATGTCCCGCCCCGTGCCGCCCGCCTCGATCAAACACACGCTGACGCCCGCATCCTCGCTTAGCCGTGCGGCCATCACACAGCCTGCCGAGCCGCCGCCCACGATCACGTAATCAAACTTCATCGCGCCCCTCCCCCCAGTTGCGCCACTCAGGCGGGCAAAGACCCCGTCAGCACATAGCGCAGAATGTTGACCACCTGCGCAGGCTCTTGCGCCACGGCCAGTGCGGCGGCGTCCACTTCCTTGAGCGCATGGGCATGGTCCGGCCCGTGCAGGATGATCAGCGACTTGCCAAGCGCCGCAGCATAGCCCGCGTCAAAGGCGGCATTCCACTGTTTGTACTGATCGCCAAAACGCACAACGACCACATCCGCGCCCTCGATCCCTTTGCGGGTGCGGATCGCGTTGATCATCGCGCCTTTGTGGTCGTGCCAGTATTTGTCAGGCTCCGCGCCAAGGATCGCCACACCGCAATCGTCACTGGCCCCGTGATCGGTCACAGGCCCGCTAAAGGTCACATCAAGACCCTGCGCCCCGTCGATGATCTGCTCACGCCAGTCGGTGTGGATCTCGCCGGAAAGGTAAACGTTCAACATAGGTATTGCTCCTCTTGCATTGCTTGGCGACCACCCTGTCAGGTTGTCGCCCGAAGGCAAGAGGCAGGAACAGCGCACACGGATCACGCGCGCGTCAAAGGGAGCGACCGGCAATGCCGCGCCGGTCGGTCCCTGTCAAAACATCAACCGCGCAGCGTACCGCCGGTGGCTTTGGTTACTTTCTCGACGACTTTCTTGGCCACCGCGTCAATATCGGCGTCCTTCAGCGTGGAATCGCGGGGCTGCATCCGCACTGTGATGGCAAGGGATTTCTTGCCCTCGCCCAAGGCACCTCCGATGAACTCGTCAAAGACACGCACGTCGTCAATCAGCCCCTTTTCGGCACCCATCGCAGCGTTCACAAGGGTCAGCGCCTCGACATCTGCATCCACGACAAAGGCAAAGTCACGCTCGACCGCTTGCAGATCGCTGATCTCCAACGCGCCGCGATTTGCGCCGGTCTTGCGCGGCATCGGCACCTCGGCGGGCCACAGGGTAAAGGCCATGGCGGGCCCTTTGATGTCCATCGCCGCCGTCACCTTGGGGTGCAGTTCGCCAAAGACGCCCAGCACCTTTTTCGGACCCAGACAGATTTTGCCATGACGGCCCGGATGCCACCACGTGTCCGCGCCGCGCAGGATCTGAACCTTGGCAGGCGCGCCGATCGCGGCCAGCACGGCCTCGGCATCCGCCTTCACGTCATAGAGGTCCACAGGGCGCGACGCCCCGTGCACATCCTTTGGACCGGTGCGGCCGATCAACAGGCCGGAGATTTGCAACCGCTGCTCACCTGGTTCGCCACCGTCAAAGACGGGGCCGACCTCGAACAGGGACAGGTCCATAAAACCGCGCGCCTGATTGCGTGCCGCAGCCTGCAACAGACCGGGCAACAGGTGGGGGCGCATATGGCTCATGTCCGAAGAGATCGGGTTTTCCAGACGCGTGATATCCTCTCCGCCCCCGAACAGCGCCGCCGAGGCCTGATCAATGAAGCTGTAGGTGACGCATTCGTTATAGCCCAAGGCGGCAGTGGTGCGGCGCGCGATCTGTTCGCGGCGCTGCATCGGGGTCATCACCGGCTTGCGGATGCCATCGCTGAGACGCGGCAGGGGGCGGCCCTGCAACTTGGTCAGCGACGCAATACGGGCCACTTCCTCGACCAGATCGGCCTCGCCCATCACGTCGGGACGCCAGCTTGGCACATGCGCCATGTCGCCCTCTAGGCGGAAGCCAAGCGCGGTCAGCGTCTGGCGCTGCTCGGATTCGGGGATGTCCATACCAACAAGGCTTTGTACGCGCGCCGCATTCAAGCGATAGGCGCGCGCCGTGTTCGGTACCTCGCCCGATTGCACGCGGCTGGAAACTTCGCCGCCGGCATGTTCAAGGATCATCTCGCAAGCCAGATCAAGACCGGTTGCGGTAAATGCCGGATCAATGCCGCGCTCAAAGCGATAGCGCGCGTCGGAATTGATCTTGAGCGCGCGGCCCGTATAGGCAGTGCGGACAGGATCGAAATAGGCCGCCTCGACAAAGACGTTCACGGTCTCCTCCGTACAGCCGGTACGGGCGCCGCCCATGACGCCACCGATGCTTTCGACGCCTTCGGCATCCGAAATCAGGGTCATGTCGGGGCTGAATGTATATTCCTTGTCATCCAGCGCGATCAGGGTCTCGCCCCCTTCGGCGCGATGAATGCGCAACGCGCCTCCTTCGATCTTGTCCGCGTCGAACACGTGCAGCGGGCGGTTCAGGTCAAAGGTGAAATAGTTGGTCACATCCACAAGGAACGAGATCGGGCGCAGGCCGATGGCGCGCAGACGGTCCTGCAACCAAACGGGGCTGGGGCCGTTCTTGACGCCGCGAATATGCCGTCCGAAAAAGACGGGGCACTGTGTGCGTGCATCTGCGTCGATGCTGACCGAGATCGGCGAGGGATAGGCCCCTTCGACGTTGGGATTGTCCAGCGGTTTCAGCGTGCCGATGCCGCGTGCGGCCAAATCGCGGGCGATGCCGCGCACACCCAAAGCGTCGGGGCGGTTCGGCGTGATCGCGATTTCGATCACGGGGTCTACCTTGGCCGGATCGTTTTCGGCCAGCCAGTCCACAAAGCGCGCACCTACCTCGCCCGATGGCAGTTCGATGATGCCGTCATGTTCCTCGGACAGCTCCATCTCGCGCTCGGACGCCATCATGCCGAAGCTTTCGATGCCACGGATTTTGCCCACGCCGATGGTCGTGTCGATGCCGGGGACATAAACGCCGGGCTTGGCGACAACCACAGTGATCCCCTCGCGGGCGTTGGGCGCGCCGCAGATGATCTGTTTCATGCCCTCGTCCGTGTCCACCTGACAGACGCGCAGGCGGTCCGCATCGGGATGCTTTTCGGCGCTGATAACTTTGCCGATGGTGAAATCCGCCAGTTTCGCACCGCGGTCCTCGACCCCTTCGACCTCAAGACCGAGGTCGGTCAAGGCATAGGTGATCTCGTCCACTGTTGCAGTTGTGTCGAGGTGTTCTTTCAGCCAGGAAAGCGTGAATTTCATGTCAAAGGCCCTTGGATACGCGGTCGTCCTGCAATGGCAAAGATCGCACCAAGGTGCAAGCGCGGCGCGGCTTTGGCGCGCCGTTTCAGGGGTAGGAAGGGGGCAGGCGCAGCACCTCGTCGAGTTGCCGCGCGATCCAGCCGTGGGGAATGAAGTGCCCACCCGGATGGGTATCGAGGATCACCGCGCCGGTATCGCAGTCCCACTGGCGGCGCGTGAAGGTCAGGAAGGACACTGCCGACCACGTGCCTGTCACGGTACTATCGCCATGACAGCCCATTTGCGTCCGCCACAATTGCACCGCATGGCCAGTATCGCGCCCCGCCCCGAACGGGAACGCCAGCACCGTATCGCTGAGCCCGTGGACATGGCGCACCTCGTGAGGCTGTTCTGCACAGTGTTGCGCGGGATCAAGCGTGCCGGAGATGGCAAACAGGGCGCGGATATTCATGGTCACGCCACGATCACAGGCGACACGCCACGCCATGATCGACCCGTAGGAATAGCCGGACAGGAATATGTTCCGCTGATCCACCGGATAGCGCGCGGCGACATCCGCAAGCACATCGGCGGCGAATGCGACATCCGCCGTTTCAGGCGACCACATATCCCACGTCCGGTTCAGCCCGTTCGGCGCGACAAGCAAAACGCCGCGGCGGCGGGTCGCACCGGAGATGCGGGCGTGCTGTACGGGCAGCGCCCCTGTGCGCTGCCAGCCGTGAAAGTGGATCAGCACCGGTAACGGGCTGGACCCGTCCCAGCCATCCGGCTCTTTCACGTGATAGGACCGCGTGCCAATCATGCAGGGCACGTCCAGATGGCAGGCCGGATCGGCTTGCGCTTGGGCCGCACCGGCAAGGGCACAGATCAGCGCCGAGAGGGTCAAGAAGGATCTCATGGGCCCGAGCCTACGCAGGCGGCACGCCCTGTCACTTCAAAAATCGGTGCCATGGCCCGCGTTGCGCGCCGCACCGGAAGGGCGACGTCGTGGCGAGCCGACCCTCCGGGGGGGATTTTTGGAACAGAGAAGGGGGACGCCTTAGCGGCTGAGCCCGCTGTGCAGGGCGGGCATGTCCAGCGCCGAGAAGCCGTAATGGCGCAGCCAGCGCAGATCGCTGTCAAAGAATGCGCGCAGGTCGGGGATGCCGTATTTGAGCATCGCGATCCGGTCGATCCCCATGCCGAAGGCAAAGCCCTGCCATTCTTCGGGATCGATGCCGCCTGCTTGCAGCACCTTGGGGTGGACCATGCCGCTGCCCAGAATTTCGAGCCAGTCGTCGCCTTCGCCGACTTTCAGCGTGCCGCCTTCCCACGAGCAGCGGATGTCGACCTCGGCCGAAGGTTCGGTGAAGGGGAAGTGCGAGGCGCGGAAGCGCAGATCGACGCCGTCCACTTCGAAATAGGATTTGACGAACTCTTCCAACACCCATTTGAGGTTGGCCATGCTGATGTCCTTGTCGATCGCTAGCCCTTCGACCTGATGGAACATCGGGGTGTGGGTCTGGTCATAATCGGCGCGGTACACACCGCCCGGACAGATGATGCGCGTCGGTGCGCCGGTTTTTTCCATCGACCGGATCTGCACCGGCGAGGTGTGCGTGCGCAGCACATGGGGCGGACGGTTATCGCCCTCGGCGCGGTGCATATAGAATGTGTCCATCTCGGCCCGCGCAGGGTGGTGGCCGGGGATGTTCAGCGCGTCGAAGTTGTACCAGTCGGTGTCGATGCGCGGCCCTTCGGCAACGGAAAAGCCCATTTCGGCAAAGATGGCGGTGACTTCTTCGCTGACCTGACTGATCGGGTGCAAGGTGCCGCTGCGCTGTGCGCGGGTCGGCAGGGTCACGTCCAACCATTCGGTGCGCAGGCGCGCATCCAGAGCGGCATCACCAAGGGCAGCCTTTTTGGCGGCGAGCGCGCTGTTGATCTCGTCCTTGAGCGCGTTGAGCGCGGGACCGGCCACCTGACGTTCCTCGGGGGTCATGCGCCCCAGCTCGCGCATCTTCAGCGCGACTTCGCCCTTTTTGCCCACGGCTGCGAGGCGGATCGCCTCCAACGCGGCCTCATCACCGGCATCGGCGATTTGGGTCAGGTACTTTGCTTTGAGATCATCCATGGTTTCGGCTCCGCTCAGGCTCTTGCGCGGAGTAGTCTGTCGGCCATGCCAGTGCAAGTCATCGGGCAACTTTCGCGCGATTCGCCCCCACTTTCCGGAAATTGTGGCGATTCGGGCAAAAAACGAATCACCCTTGTCCGTCACGCTTGAGAAATGATTCGCAATGTGTTTCAGTTCACACAACCAGTAGCACGCACAAGTCCCGCACCTGCCATATATGCGGGATCGTACATTATACAGTTGTGTCGGCTGCTGGTGGGGATTGGCTGGTCTGGGGGGACTGCATAGTGGCGAAATTAACGCTGAATTCGCCTGCGGGACAGGCGCCGCGACAGGCGGACTTCGCGCCCCCGAAGCGCGCCCCCTTGCCACTGTGGATGCTGGTCACAAGCGGCGCGGTGTTTCTGACAATGTTTGCAGGGATCTTGGTGCTGAGCACGCTGTTGATCATGCGCCCTGCCGTACCGCAGGCACATAGCGTGCTGAGCGCGACCCAGTTTGATGAACCCGCCCTGCCCGAAGAGGCAGAGGCCGTGACCCGCGCCGAGCTTGATATCCTGCAACCTCAACCCGCTGCGCCGGAAGTCACACAGGTTGCGGCCAGCGCCGCGCCCCGCCTGCGGCCCGAACACCGCTACCGCGTGCCGGGATGCATTGATCACCTTGATACGCTTGTGAAAATCTCGACTGTGCGCTTTGCCACGGCCAGCGACAAACCCGTCGCCGCCGACATGATCCGCGCCCGCGCCATCGCAACCGCCGTGGCCACCTGTGACGAGGTCAAGGTCATCGTCGAAGGCCATTCGGACCGCAAAGGGAGTGACAGGCTGAACATGGAACTCAGTTGGTTCCGCGCACAATCCGTCATCGACAAACTGCAACAAGAAGGCTTTGACGTCGCCGCATTACAACCGCGCGGCTTCGGAGCGACACGACCCATTAACCTGTCGGGCACAATCTCGGGCGAGGCGGAAAACCGTCGGGTCCAATTCGCGCTTGCACCCCGTGCAGCGCCGCCGGTTGGTCAGGCAACCGGCAACTGACAAGGGCGACACCGGTCCCCTTGTCGGGCGGCACATCGTGCGCCGTCTTACGCCATTGCGCATGGCCCCGCTGTCACGGGCGGGGCCTGCCACCATTGGCCCCTAGACCATCGTAGAAACGAAAAAGGCCCCGCACGGTTTCCCGCGCGAGGCCTTCAAATTCTTGGTCAGTGACGCTTAGGCCAGCTGTGCCTTCGCCTGCTCGACAATCGCAGTGAACGCTTCGGGCTCGTTCACGGCCAGATCGGCCAGAACCTTACGGTCCACTTCGATGCCTGCCAGTGTCAGACCGTTGATGAAGCGGCTGTATGTCAGCGCTTCGTCATGGGCGCGTACGGCGGCGTTGATGCGTTGGATCCACAGCGCGCGGAAGTTGCGCTTGCGGTTATGACGGTCACGGGTTGCGTACTGGTTCGCCTTATCGACGGCCTGACGGGCAACTTTGAAAGTATTCTTGCGGCGGCCATAATAACCTTTGGCTGCTTTGATTACTTTCTTGTGACGGGCGTGGGCGACTGTTCCACCTTTGGTACGGGACATATGACTAGCCTCCTATCAGCGGTCGTAGGGCATGAAGCCCTTGACGATTTTGGCGTCGGGGGCCGACAGTGTCGTGGTGCCACGGGCGTCACGAATGAATTTGCGGGTGCGTTTGATCATGCCGTGGCGTTTGCCGGCCTGACCTGCAAGGACCTTACCGGTCGCAGTCACTTTAAAGCGCTTTTTGGCGCTCGACTTGGTCTTCATCTTGGGCATTTCCGTCTCCATAGTTCTGAGTTCGGTGATCGCACGACTCGGCATGCCACATTGGCCGGACGCACAAAGCGAAGCCGCGAAATAGGATGGGTCGCCGCCAAAGGCAAGCCGAATTTGCAGGATAACGCGTCAAAGTCCGCGTTTTTTATGCGCAACGGGCGCGCCATCACACATAGCAGCGCCCGACTGGATCAAATCCTACGGCACATAACGCGCAAGGACGCGCACAAACACGTCCGGCACTTCTTCCATGGAATAACCGCCAGGATGGCTCTTGATCGCATACAGGATCAAGCCCCCCGCGATGAGGATCGTCAGGGCAGAAGCACGCGGCGCCCGCCCATCAGAGAGTGCAGAAAAAATTGAAGGGATAGAAAACCCTGCAATAACAATGCCAAGTACTAAGAACGTATCTGGATCCATTACCCAACCTTAACAAATATTAGGCAAGGTTACTCCGGATCGGTCGAAAAAATCAAACGTTCATCACAGGGCGCAACGCGCAGGATGTTGGTGGTGCCTGTCACGTTGAAGGGCACACCGGCAGTCACAACGATCTGATCTTCCGAGGTGGCGAACCCTTCGGCCAGCGCAGCCTTGGCAGCGCCCACAACCGCGCCCTTGAACCGCTCCATCGTGCCGGTGATGACACAGTTGCAGCCCCAGCTAAGCGCGAGGCGTCGCGCGGTTCCGACCAGCGGCGTCAGCGCGATGATCGGCACACGGGGCCGTTCACGCGCCACCAGAAGGGCCGTCGTGCCGCTTTGTGTGAAACAGCAGATCGCTTTGATGTTCGTGGTTTCCGCAATCTCGCGCGCGGCGGCGACGATGCCATCGGCCACGGTGGTGCGGCTGGCGCTGCGGCTGGCTTCCATGATCTGGGTATATGTCGGGTCTTTTTCCACTTCGGCGGCAACGCGGTCCATAGTGGTCACAGCCTCAACCGGATAGCTGCCCGCGGCACTTTCCGCGCTCAGCATCACAGCATCCGCACCCTCATAGATCGCGGTGGCCACATCGCTGACCTCGGCGCGGGTCGGCATCGGGCTTTCGATCATGCTTTCCAACATCTGCGTCGCCACGATCACAGGCTTGGCGGCATGGCGGCACTTGCGCACAAGACGCTTCTGGATCGGCGGCACCGCCTGCACAGGCAGTTCAACGCCCAGATCACCACGGGCGACCATAATGCCGTCGCTCGCTGCCAGAATTGCGTCAAAGCGTTCAACTGCATTGGGCTTTTCGATCTTGGACAGGATCGCCGCACGGCCTTTCACAAGCGCGCGTGCCTCTTCCACATCCGCCGGACGCTGCACAAACGACAGTGCCATCCAGTCGACGCCCAGATTGGCCGTAAATTCAAGATCGGCACGGTCCTTGTCGGACAGGGCGGCCAGCGGCAGTTCCACATCCGGCACGTTGACGCCCTTGCGGTTGGAGATCACGCCCCCCGCGACCACAACACAATTGGCAAAGTCCTTGCCGCATTCCTCGACCTTCAGACGGATCTTGCCGTCATTGACCAACAGCGACTTGTTCGGCTCAAGAGCCGCAAAAATTTCGGGGTGCGGCAGGCAGACACGACTGCTGTCGCCATCGGTCGGATCAAGGTCCAACCGGAATTTCGCGCCCTCGACCAGCATCTCGCTGTCACCGGCAAACACACCGACGCGCAGCTTGGGGCCCTGAAGGTCAGCCAGAATCGCAATGCTCGACCCTGTGTCCTTTTCCACCTGACGGATAATCGCGTGTTTCTTGGCAATCTCGTCATGGCTGCCATGGGACATGTTCAGGCGGAAAACATCCGCACCGGCTTCGTGCAGGGCACGGATCATGTCGTAATCTTCGGAAGCAGGCCCCAAAGTGGCGACGATTTTGACGTTACGCATGCGTTTCATGGTGAGGGCCTTTTTTTGCTACCGCTAACGGCGCGGTTATCGCGCAATTCACATCCCGAGGCAACTGGCCTAACTATGCGGGAAACGTGGTAAAGTTTATATGACATATTCTCCCTTTTCCGTCCACGGACCCGAACGCGGCGGGCGCTGGATCATCACCTGCGATCACGCGACCAATTTTGTGCCCCCTTTTATCTCCGGTGGCAGCCTCGGCCTGCCCGAAGCAGAGATGCAGCGCCACATCGCCTATGACATCGGCGCGATGGGCACCGCACTCGCCTTGGGCAAGGCGCTGGATGCGCCGGTGATCTGCTCGAATTTCTCGCGCCTCGTGATCGACCCGAATCGCGGCGCGGACGACCCGACGCTAATCCCCCAGCTTTATGACGGTACAATCATCGCGGCGAACCGCACCCTTGATGCCGCCACACGTGCCGACCGCATCGCACGGCTCTACCAACCCTATCACGACGCGATTGCACAGCACGCCGCGGGGCGAGAGGTCACCTTCCTGTCGATCCACAGCTTCACGCCCCAACTCGTGGGCCGCCCGAAACGCCCGTGGGAAATCGGCGTGCTCTCGGCCCAGGACCGCCGCATCGCCGACCCGCTGATCGCCACCCTGCAAGCCGACCTTGCCAGCCCCGTGGGCGACAACGCCCCCTATCCGGGCTTCTTCCCTGGCGATGCGCTGACCCAACACGCCCACAGTACGGGGCGGCCAAATGTCATTCTTGAAATCCGCCAAGACCTGATCGACACTGCCAAAGGTCAGGAAAACTGGGCACAGCGCCTCGCCCCCCATCTTGAAGTGGCACGCCAAAGCGCCAACCTCTGACAGACCCTTCTTTTGGCACGAAATACTGCGGGGTCTGGGGCAGCGCCCCAGTCCGCCCCCCTCAATCAAGGACCACATCCCATGGACGCACAAACCCAGATCGAACTCGAAGCCGCCGCTTTCCGACGCCTGCGCCAGCATCTGATGCAGGACCGCACCGATGTGCAGAACATCGACATGATGAACCTTGCAGGGTTCTGCCGGAACTGCCTCAGCCGCTGGTATCAGGAAGCCGCCGCCGAAAAGGGCATCGAAATGACCAAGGACGAAGCGCGCGAAACCTTCTACGGGATGACGATGGACGCGTGGAAAGCGACCTACCAGACCGACGCCTCCGGCGCGCAACAGGATGCGTTCAAAACCGCGTTCAAGGAAAACGTGACCGACAAATCCTGACGGTCGCACTCGGGCCGCGCGTCACCCGCGCGGCCCGTCGCCTTATTCAGATCGACGCCTTGCGGCTCTCGTCCACATAGATTTCGCGCAAACGTGGCGCGACCTTGCCCGGCGTGCCATCGCCCAGCTTGGTGCCGTCGATCTCTACCACCGGCATCACGAAAGTGCTGGCCGAGGTGATGAACGCCTCATCCGCATCCCGCGCCTCTTCGATGGTAAAGTTGCGCTCCTCGATCTCCATCTGCGCCTCACGCGCAAAGCGGAGCACTGCCGCACGGGTGATCCCGTGCAGGATGTCGTTCGAGGTTTCGCGCGTGATGATCTTGTTGCCCTTCACGATATAGGCATTGTTCGACGTGCCTTCGGTCACGAACCCGTCCTGCACCATCCACGCGTCATCAACACCGGCCTTCTTGGCCATCATCTTGCCCATCGACGGGTACAGCAACTGCACCGTCTTGATGTCGCGACGGCCCCAGCGGATGTCTTCAATGCTAATCACTTTCATGCCGCGCTGCGCCGCCGGATTGTCCGCCAGTCCCGGCTTGTTTTGGGTAAACAGAACCACGGTGCATGGCGTCTCTGCGGGGTCGGGGAAGATAAAATCGCGATCCGCAGCCGCCCCGCGCGTCACCTGAAGGTAGATCAACCCTTCCTCGATCCCGTTCAGCCGCACCAGTTCACGATGCACTTCTAGCAGGTCTTCTTTCGAGATCGGGTTGGGCATGTCCAGCGCATCAAGCGACCGCTGCAAACGCACCGCGTGCCCCTCATAATCAACCAACTTGCCATCCAGAACCGATGTCACCTCGTACACACCATCCGCCATCAGGAACCCGCGGTCAAAAATCGACACTTTGGCTTCGGTCTCGGGCAGGTACTCGCCGTTCACATATACGGTGCGCATCTCGGTCTTCCTTTTCTGAATGGGCACAACAGCGCCCCTGTTATCCGGCCACGCCAAAAGGGCATTGCCCCCACGCGGCGTTCAGTGGGGGATATGTCGCGTTTCGCCCAAAATCCCAAGCCATTTTTGCCCCGCCACGCCCCGAAAACGACCGGAAGACGGGCGGCTGCCTAACCCCACAGCGATGCAAGCGGCGGATGCACGCCCGATGGGTCGAACACCAGCGGCGCATCCCGATCCTCGGCCAGCAACAGCGGCCCGTCCAGATCGACCACCGATGCCCCCTGTGCCACCAGCGTTGCCGGTGCCATGGCCAGCGATGAACCGACCATACAGCCCACCATCACATCGAACCCCGCCACGCGGGCCGCATCGCGCAGTGCCAGCGCCTCGGTCAGCCCGCCTGTCTTGTCCAGCTTGATGTTCACCATGTCATATTTGCCCCCGAGGGCCGCCAGACTGGCACGGTCGTGGCAGGATTCATCGGCACAAACCGGCACAGGCCGCTCCATCCCGATCAACGCCTCGTCCTGCCCCGCAGGCAGGGGCTGCTCCACCAGCTCCACACCCAGCCGCACCAGATGCGGCGCAAGGTCGGCATAGACCTCGGCGCTCCAGCCCTCATTGGCGTCGATGATGATGCTGGCCTTCGGCGCACCGGCACGCACCGCCTCAAGACGCGGCATGTCATCCGGCGTGCCCAGTTTAATCTTGAGCAACGGGCGATCCGCGTTCTTTTCCGCCTGCGCCCGCATCGCCTCCGGCGTGTCCAGCGACAGGGTATAGGCCGTCACCATCGGCACGGGCGCGGCCAATCCGGCCAGCTCCCACACGCGCTTGCCCGCGCGCTTGGCCTCCAGATCCCACAGCGCACAATCCACCGCATTGCGCGCCGCCCCCGCAGGCAGCAAATCCGGCAACCGCTCCCGCGTCACACCATCGGGCAAAGCTTCAATCTGCGCCGTCACCGACTCCAGCGTCTCGCCATAGCGGGCATAGGGCACACATTCGCCCCAGCCCTGATGCGCCCCGTCATTCACCCGCACCGTCAACACCTGCGCCTCGGTCCGCGACCCGCGCGAAATGGTAAACACCTGCGCCAGACGGAACACATCCCGCGTCACCTCAATGCGCATGCACGTCCCCTTCTCTGTTCTGAAAAATCCCCCCCGGAGGGCCGCTCTCCACCCGCGCCGTCACAGGCCAACCAGCGCATCCACCAGCTTGCCCGCGCCAAAGCGGTAAGGGTCGGTCGCGGGCAGGTTCATCCGGTCTTCGATCTCCTGCAAACAGGCCTTCGCTTCGGCCTCGTCCAGCGCCTTGGTGTTAACCGACACGCCCGCGACCTGCGCCGCAGGGTTGGCCAATCGCGCAAGCGGCAGGGCGGTGTCGCGCAAGTCTTCCAGCGACGGCAGCGGGAAATGCGGCAACCCGCGCATATGGGTGCGGGTCGGCTCGTGACACAGCACCAGCGCATCCGGTTGGCCACCATGGATCAACGCCAGCGTCACGCCGGAATAGGACACGTGGAACAGGCTCCCCTGCCCCTCGATATGGTCCCAGTGATCGTCATCATTATCAGGGGTCAGGTATTCAACCGCACCGGCCATGAAATCGGCAATAACCGCATCCAGCGGCACACCTTTGCCCGTGATCAGGATACCGGTCTGCCCCGTCGCACGGAAATCGGATTTCATGCCGCGTGCCTGCATTTCGGCATCCATCGACATGGCCGTATACATCTTGCCACAGGAACAATCCGTGCCGATGGCCAGCACACGTTTACCGCTGCGCTTGACCCCGTTGGCAATCGGATAGGCGACCGAGGGCACCCGCACATCATGCATGGTCTGCCCGTTCACCTTGGCCGCGGCCTGCAACTCGTCCTCGTTGCGAAGCAGGTTGTGCAGGCCCGCCGCCAGATCATATCCCATCTGCAAGGCACGCACCAAAACCGCCTTCCACTCGGCCGAGATCACGCCACCACGATTGGCCACGCCGATCACCAGCGTCTTGGCCCCCGCCGCCAAACCTTCTTCAAGGGTCATGTCCGTCAGGCCCATATCCGCGCCACAGCCCTCAAGCCGGAACTGCCCCACAGCATTCTCCGGACGCCAGTCCTTGATGCCTTGCGCCACTTTCGCCGCCAGTTGGTCGGGGGCATCACCAAGGAACAAAAGGTAAGGTGTCTGAATCATCGCGCTCTCTCCTGAAGACTTCGCGGGCAGACTGCCGTACCCGCCCCGTAAACGCATCCAAAATCCGGCATAAAAGTCGGAAAAGGCGCAGATTTTTCACCCACCCCGACAGCGCACGCTGACAAACTGCTCACGGCCCGGAAAATGCTGCGCGTGCAAAACACGGGTTGCGCGGCGCGTGGTAATTTAATAACCAATCGACAAACGCAAACGCAATATTCTTACATTGAGGCCCGCCAAAATGTCCTTCCGCCTGCAACCGACTCCCCCTGCCCGCCCCAACCGCTGCCAACTCTTCGGCCCCGGATCGCGCCCCGCCCTGTTCGAAAAGATGGCCGCCTCCGCCGCCGACGTCATCAACCTCGATCTTGAGGATTCGGTCGCCCCGTCGGACAAGGACAGCGCGCGCGCAAATATTATCCACGCCACCCACGACATCGACTGGGGCAACAAGACCCTGTCGGTGCGGATCAACGGGCTGGACACGCCCTATTGGTATCGCGACGTGGTGGAACTGCTGGAACAGGGGTCAGAACGGCTCGACCAGATCATGATTCCCAAGGTCGGCACCGGCGCGGATGTCTACGCGGTCGACGCGCTGGTCAGCGCCATCGAAACCGCCAAGGGGCGCAGCAAACGCATCAACTTCGAAGTGATCATCGAATCTGCCGCAGGCATCGCCCATGTGGAAGAAATCGCCGCCGCCTCCCCGCGCCTTGTCGCGATGAGCCTCGGCGCCGCCGACTTTGCCGCCTCCATGGGCATGCAAACCACCGGAATCGGCGGCACACAGGAAGATTACTACATGCTGCACGCAGGCCAGAAACACTGGTCCGATCCATGGCACTGGGCGCAGGCCGCCATCGTCGCCGCCTGCCGCACCCATGGCGTGCTGCCCGTGGACGGCCCGTTCGGCGACTTCTCGGATGACGAAGGCTTCCGCGCACAGGCGCGCCGCTCGGCCACGCTGGGCATGGTGGGCAAATGGGCGATCCACCCCAAACAGATCGCCGTCGCAAACGAAGTGTTCACCCCCTCCGACGCCGCCGTGGCCGAAGCCCTCGAAATTCTGGCCGCGATGGAAGAAGCCAAGGCCAAAGGCGAAGGCGCCACCGTCTACAAGGGGCGGCTGGTCGATATCGCATCGATCAAACAGGCCGAAGTGATCGTCAAACAGTCCGAGATGATCGCAAAGGCCTGATTCCAAGGTACGAGGGTAAGGGACGGCGGGCGGGGCGCATTTGGCACATGCCAAACAGCGTCCGCGCCGTCACGCGGGCCAGACCTTGCGCCCGTCAACCCCCGTCTCAGCCACCAGTCCGCGCCGCTTGGCCTCGTAGTAATAGCCGCGCGCATACCACATTACCGCCGCATCCATATCCCCGTCCGACACCATCCACGCCCCGCGCAGATATCGCGTCGCGTAACGCAGGTTGGTTTCCGCATCGAGCAACTCTTCGGGCCGTCCGCGGAACCCCATGCTGCGGGCGGTCGCGGGCAGGATCTGCATCAACCCGTAATAGGGACCGTTGCGCGCCTCGGCACGATGCGAGCTTTCGCGGATCACCACCCGCTGGACTAGCGCCACAGGCACGTCGTTCTCTGCCGCCGCCGCCTCGATCAACTGCCGCAATTCCGGCGTCTCGTTCGGGTACAGCGGCACTTGCGGCGCGGTGGCGACCGTCGGTTCCCCGCAGGCCACCAGCAAAACGAACCCGATCAGGGCCAAAACAGTTTTCATGTCCACGTCCTCTTTGAAACCATGTCGTCAACCATGTCCTCTTTGCGTTGCCGACGGGCTTACAGGCGATCATAGCGACCCGCCAAGCCATCACAAAATCTATCGGCCAATACCCGCACAGCCCTTGGTAAAAGCCCGCCGATCCCCGAAAGAATTGCGCGCCCCCGTCCGCGCGGCTAAAGCGGTGGCCTGCAACAGGGACACTTCCCATGAACTTCGACCTGCTTCCTGCCCTTGCGGCCTTTGCCTTCGTCAGCTCCATCACGCCCGGGCCGAACAACCTCATGCTGATGGCCTCGGGGGCGAACTTCGGTTTTGCGCGCTCCATCCCGCACATGCTCGGCATCGGGGTCGGCTTTATGGTCATGGTCCTGCTGGTGGGTGCAGGTCTGGTGCAGGTGTTTGACGCCTACCCGATCAGCCACCGCATCCTCACCGTTGTGTCCGTCGCCTATCTGCTGTTCCTTGCGTGGAAAATCGCCACCGCCGCGCCCGTCGACACCCAGTACGGCGAAGGTACGCCGATGACCTTTACGCAGGCCGCCGCCTTCCAATGGGTCAACCCCAAGGCGTGGAGCATGGCCCTCACCGCGGTCACCGTCTACACGCCCGACACGACCCTGCCCGCCATCGGCCTTGTTGCGTTGGTCTTTGGCGTGATCAACCTGCCCAGCGTCAGCAGCTGGACCATTCTGGGCCAGCAAATGGCGCGCCTTCTGACCAACCCGCGCCGCTTGCAGATTTTCAACTGGACAATGGCCGCGCTGCTGGTCGCCTCGCTTTACCCCGTCATCCTGCCGGGATGATTGCAAAACGCCCTTTCTAGGGCCATATATCGGAAAAACCGCAGCAGGAGCGCACACGTGACGCAATATCTGGAATTCGAAAAACCGCTGGCAGAAATTGAAGGAAAAGCGGAAGAACTGCGCGCTCTTGGCCGCCAGAACGAAGACATGGATGTGGCGGACGAAGCGGCAGCACTGGACGCCAAGGCAGCTACTCTGCTGACCGATCTGTACAAGAACCTGACGCCATGGCGCAAATGTCAGGTGGCCCGCCACCCCGACCGCCCTCATTGCGTCGACTATATCGACACGCTGTTCACCGATTACACCCCGCTTGCGGGCGACCGGAACTTTGCCGATGACCACGCGGTCATGGGCGGTCTGGCCCGTTTCGAAGACCGTCCCGTGATGGTGATCGGCCACGAAAAGGGCAACGATACCAAGTCGCGCATCGAACGCAATTTCGGAATGGCCCGCCCCGAAGGCTACCGCAAGGCAATCCGCCTGATGGACATCGCGCACCGTTTCCACCTGCCTGTTATCACGCTGGTCGACACGCCCGGCGCCTATCCGGGCAAAGGGGCCGAAGAACGCGGCCAGTCCGAGGCGATTGCCCGCGCCACCGAGAAATGCCTGCAAATCGGCGTACCGCTGGTCTCTGTCGTGATCGGCGAAGGCGGATCGGGCGGCGCGGTCGCATTTGCCACCGCCAACCGTGTCGCGATGCTCGAACACTCCGTCTATTCCGTGATCAGCCCCGAAGGCTGCGCATCGATCCTGTGGAAAGACGCCGAAAAGATGCGCGAAGCGGCAGAGGCGCTGCGTCTGACCGCGCAAGACCTCAAGCAACTCGGCGTGATCGACCGTATCATCCCCGAAGCCTTGGGCGGCGCGCACCGTTTCAAGAAAGAGACAATGGCCTCCGTCGGCACCGCCATCTCGGCCATGCTGGACGAGTTGTCGTCGAAAAAGCCTAAGGCACTGATCGCCGACCGTCGCGAAAAATTCCTTGGCCTCGGTCAAGCCGGTCTGGCCGCCTAAGGCCACGCACCGCCCCCTCGCAGATCACATAGAAATCCAAATCGCGGACCGTCCCATCGGTCCGCGTTTGCACTTAGGCCATCCGCCCATCAGCCGCAGGCAATAACTCCAACCGCGCTGCCCGCCTCACGCGACCGGATCAATAAACCGGCCCGGCAATTCGGCCTCGACCACTGCGCCCTGTCCTGCCGTTGACGGGCGCACCGTGATCACGCCACCCCGCGCGCGCGCCAGCCGTTGCACCCCGACAAGGCCAAAGCCCGACGGCTGCGTCACTTCCCCCGCGCCGTCTTCTTCCGCGGCGGGCGCAAACCCTTTGCCATTATCGCGCACGATGAATTTCAACCGTTCGGGATTCATCTGCTCCACCTGAACAACCACGGTCGGCTTGGCCACGCCCGCATGTTTCAGCGCATTGTCGATCAGGTTGCGCAGGATCACATGCACCACGATATTGTCCGCCTCGATCCAGCGGCGGGGAAAGGTCACGTCCCGCGTGCGCGCGGGATCCAGAAGTACCATGATATCGTCACAGGCCAGCCCCAAATCGAACTTCTGGTGCGCCGTGGGTGTGTTCACCCCCATCGCCTGCCCCATGATATCCGCCACCACCGACAGCGCCTTGTCCGAGATCACATCGACCAGATCAATCAACTCGGCCTTGCCATCGCCATGGTCGATGAAATCCTTGCGCATGAGCACCGCCAGCGATTTCAGATTGCCGATCGGGCTGCGCAGATCATGGGCGGCAAGGCAAATCAGGTTCTCGACCTCATGCGCCGCAGCAGTGGCCAGCGCATGTTCCTGCAACTGGTCGTGCATGCTGGTCACATCCGTAACCACACCGACCATATGGGTCATTACCCCGTCCGCATCCCGCACGGGCTTGAGGCTGGCGGTGACCCATGACGGGGTGTCACCCACATGAATGGCCGAGTCATACTGCGCCGTTTTTCCGGCAGCCCAGGCCGCGCACTGCCGCTCGTACACCGCATCCGCCGCACGCCCCGAGAAGATCCGGTTCGCAGGCAGGCCAACGATCTGGTCCAGCGTCTTGCCCAGCTTATTGCGCGCAAACACGTTGAGATAGCTGTAGATCGGGCGATCATTCTCATCCCCCGTCAGTACAAAGACAGGTTGATCAAGGTGATCGTACATCTTGAAATCGTTAACGTGCATACTCGGCCTCTCGCAGTCGGGATGAACTAGCATGCCCGCCCCTACCAAAGACTTAATCAGCGCGGTTAACTCGCTAACAATCGCAGCCCCTGCGTCACGTCCGACCGCACCGCCAGCCGCAGCCCCGGTTCGTCCCCCGCCCGCAGGGCGGCGATGATCAGACGGTGGTAATGGGGCGGCTCGGTACGGCGCAACCGCCCGTAAAGGGCGCGCATCGTCGGCCCCATCTGGAGCCAGACGGTTTCCGCCATGGCCAGCATCGCAGGTGCTTGGGCACGCAGATACAGGGTGCGGTGGAATTCCAGATTGGTGCGGATATAGCTGACCGCATCGCGGTGCGCGACGGCTTCAGCCACCGCACCGTTGATGGTCTGCAACCGCTCGATCAGCGCCAAATGCGCCCGCGGCAGGGCACGGGTGGCAAGCTCCACCTCGATCAGCGCGCGCAGGGCGGCGAGTTCTTCAATCCGTTCGTTGGACAGTTCCGGCGTGGATACGCGGCCCGACTGGGACAGGGTCAGCGCCCCCTCGGCTACCAGACGGCGCACCGATTCGCGCGCGGGCGTCATCGACACCTCGTATTCCTTACCGATGCCACGCAGGGTCAGCGCCGTACCAGGTGGGATGTCGCCATGCATGATACGGGTGCGCAACCGGCGATAAACGCGGTCATGGGCGGCGGTAGACGCCTCGCGGGGGCGGGAAACTGTATCCATAGGGATTTGTGATCACAGCAGGCGCGACAGGTCAATCACCAAAGCGGTACCGATGCAATTCGTTGCCCTCATTGCGCAGCCAGTCCCGTGCCTGCTTATAGGGGCCGTAGATACGCTCCACCTCGGCCCAGAAGGCGGGCGAATGGTTCATCTGCGCCAGATGCGCGACCTCGTGGGCGGCAACATATTCCAGCACCGCAGGCGGCGCCATGACCAGCCGCCATGAATACATCAGCTTGCCCGCGCTGCTGCACGACCCCCACCGCGACCGCGTGTCCCGAATGCTGATACTGGCATAGCCACGCCCCAGACGTTGCGCGAAATGGTCGCTGGCCGCCGCCAGCCGGTCCCGCGCCCGCGCCTTGAGGAACCCGAGCACCCGCGCAGGCACCCGCTCCGCATCGCCCGGCACCAGCAGCGCGTCCCCCTCCAGCCGCACCGACCGCCCCGCGCCGGACGCAACGGAACGCATCACCCCCTCGACCGGCAAGTCCATACCCAGCCCCACGGGATATACACCCTGCCACTGCGACAGATGCTTGTGGATCCAGTCCTGTTTCTGCTGCACAAAGGCCAGCGCTTCACGCTCGGACGCACGGCTGGGCAGGGTCAGCGTCACCCGCCCGTCCAGTTGCGACACCCGCAAAGTCATGCGCCGCGCCCGCGCCGAGCGCCGCAGGGTAAATGCGATATCCGGATCCCCTTGCAGGACACGTTCGCCCATCCCATAACCCCTAACTTGCCATAAGGCTTTGACTCCACGCTGACCTTATGGCACTTGCCCAGAATCGCTGCAATATAGACGGGCTCGGTTGCACCAGCATCCCCGCCCAAGAAGCCAGACAAGGATTACCGATGCCAAAGGAAGAATGGGGCACCAAACGCCTCTGCCCAACCACGGGTAAACGGTTTTACGACATGAACCGCTCGCCCATCGTCAGCCCCTACACAGGGGAAGAGGTCGAGTTGGACAGCTCAAAAACCCGCATGATCGCCGCCGACGCCGAAGACGCCGTCACAGCCAAGGCCAAGGCCGCGACCGCTGTGGACGATGACGACCAAGTGGTTGATGACGATGATGTCGATGTGGATCTGGACGATGATCTGCTGGACGATGATGACGACGACGAGGACACAGTCCCGCTCGAAGAAATC
The DNA here is from genome assembly GCF_059882455.1 of Tateyamaria sp. 7Alg 36. Classification (NCBI taxonomy): domain Bacteria; kingdom Pseudomonadati; phylum Pseudomonadota; class Alphaproteobacteria; order Rhodobacterales; family Roseobacteraceae; genus Tateyamaria; species Tateyamaria sp. 7Alg 36. The sequence goes on from NZ_CM187613.1 coordinate 1,763,511, forward strand.
GCTGACGTCACCACCAACGACGACGACAGCTAAAAACCATCGCCGGACGGGTACTTTTTCGCTTGATCCCGTTCGGCAAACCGCCTAATCAGCGGCGCACGGCCCAACGGCCGCCCAAGAGATTGGGGCATTAGCTCAGCTGGGAGAGCGCCTGCATGGCATGCAGGAGGTCAGCGGTTCGATCCCGCTATGCTCCACCATTCTCTTTCTTCTTCCCAACATTCCCAGACGTTAGAAACAACGCCTAAAACGCGCTGATCCTCTCTGTCTGCGACGCTGCCCCCCCACAAAAAACGGCACCCGAAGGTGCCGCTCTTGAACTTCGGAAAATTGCCAACCGCGTCATCCTTTGCCCTTCCATGGCACAAGAATGCTTTCGGCCCAGCGCATCAGGATGTCGATCCCAAAGCCGATGATGCCGATCAGGATGATGCCCATGATCACGATATCGGTGTTCTGGAATTTCGACGCGACCATGATCATCATGCCCGCCCCCTGCGACGCGGCCACCAGTTCGGCAGCCACCACCGTGCCCCAGCACACACCCATCGCCACACGCGCGCCGGTGAAAATCTCGGGCAGCGAGTTGGGGATGATCACGTGGCGCATGATTTGCGCCTTGCTGGCCCCCAGCGAATAAGCGGCGTGCACCTTGGAAATCTTCACCCCCGACACGCCGGACCGCGCCGCAATCGCCATGATCCACAGCGCCGCAAGGAACAGCAGGATGATCTTGCCCTGCTCTTCAATGCCGGCCCAGATGATGACCAGCGGGATCAGCGCCAAAGGCGGCACAGGGCGCATGAACTCCACAATCGGATCAAACCACCCACGCGCCCAGTTGCTCAGCCCCATCGCATAGCCCAGCGGTATCCCCACCAGCGCACCAAAGAAAAAGCCCGCGATCACCCGAAATAGCGAATAGCCAAGGTGCTCCCACAGGGAAAAGTTGCGAAACCCCTCATCCGCGATGCGCAAGGTACGGTTCCAGACTTCCTCGGGCGCAGGCAGGTACAACGGCGCCATCTGCCAGCCGGTCGCGGCCTTGAAGTTCGGCGTGCCCTTGTCGGTCAGGGTGACAACACCGCCCTCGACCTCGACCGTATCGCCCGGTGCAACCGGCGTGCCGTTGATGGCGATCAGGGTCGCGCCGTCGCGCTTTTTCACCAGATCGTTGCCCTGCACGGCAATCACGCCCGAACCCCATTTGCGGATCGTGGCGGAATCGTTCACCGCAAACCCCTCGCCTGCATCAATCTCGGGCTTGGCAGGGGCGGTTGCCCCGTCATAGACCAGCACCGCGACCGTGCCCGTATCCTCGGCCCCGTCCGCATCCTGCACCGTGTATTCAAAGCTCGCCTCGCCCGAAAACGGCCCCGGCATGTGCAGGAACTGCGGCAACAGGGACGATCCGGTGAACGTCCCCCACATGAAAAACACCGTCAGAACCGAAATCACACTGGCCGCACGGTTCGGCTTTACCGCGCTCTCGTCGCCAAAGGTCACAGTCTTGAGCGACCCGTAATCCCGCACCGCCTTGTTCGAGGCGATCAGCTTCACAATGAAAAACGCGCCAAGGAAAATGGCGACATATAGCAGAAAGGGAATCATGTCGCGGCCTCCTGACCCTGTGTCGTGGTTGGGATGTTACGCGCGGCGCGCACGGCCAAGCCTCCGAATACCCCCCTCATGCGCTCGCCTCCGAGCGACCCATAATCTCTTCTTCCATGTCCCAGATCATGCCCAGAATCTCCTCGCGCCGTTGCGAAAACTCGGGGTGCTTCTTCACCTCGCGCAGATCGGCATCCACGCCCATCTCGGCAAAAGGCAAACGGTATTCCTTGTGAATGCGACCCGGACGCGGGGCCATCACGATCAACCGCTCGCCCAGCAACAGCGCCTCCTCGACCGAGTGCGTAATCAGGATGATGGTCTTGCCCGTCTCCTTCCACAGCTTCAGCACAAGGCTCTGCATCTTCTCGCGGGTCAGCGCATCCAGCGCGCCCAGCGGTTCGTCCATCAAAATCACATCGGGATCATTGGCCAGACAGCGGGCAAGGGCCACACGCTGCTGCATCCCGCCGGACAGTTCATAAACCGCCTTTTCCTTGAAATCCTGCAAGCCGACAACGTCCAGCAGATGGTTCACCACCTGCGTCTTTTCGGCCTTGGGCATCCCCTTCATCGACGGACCAAAGGCAACATTCTCGCGCACCGACATCCATTCGAATAACGCCCCCTGCTGGAACACCATGCCGCGTTCCGCATCCGGCCCGTTGATCGCATGGCCGTTCAGGGTCATCTCGCCCCCTGTGGGCGCCAGAAACCCCGCCACGATGTTCAGCAATGTCGTCTTGCCGCAGCCTGACGGGCCAAGAACACTCAGCAACTCGCCTTCCGCCAGATCGATAGAGACATTCTCAAGCGCCTGAACCGACCCGCCATCCGGCAAATCGAAACGCATGGAAATACTTTGGATTGAAAGCCCGGACATATGTTCTCGCCTGTGTTGGGCCACCGGCTGGCGCTGGTCGGTGTGATCCGCACAAGGCACCGCATGGCCGCATGGCAGGCACCCCCGCCCGCCATCGTCAAAAGATGAAAAAAGGGCCCACACGCGCGGCGCGCGGACCCTCTTTGTCTTCGCTTATTGCACCGCAGCCAAAGGCGCCGTGTTCACCGCACCCTCATAGCTGTCCAGCGCCGCGTCGATCGAGCCCGCGTTCACGAACACGTCCGCCACACCTTTCATAAAGGCAGGGGCCGCACCGCCAAGCCACGCTTCGCTCAACTGCTCTTCCACGGTGGGGAAGACGAAGGTGGCCAGCGTTTCCATTGTCGCCGCTTCGTCCATGCCCGCATCCTTGGCAATCACAGGCAGCATTTCTGCATGGTTCGCCTCGTCCGCCCACATGGCGTTGGCTTCGGCTGTGACCGCAAGGAACTTGGTCAGCAACTCGCCTTCCTCGGCGATAAAGGCCGCAGGCGCGGTGGTGGCGTCAAAGACCAGAATGCCCAGCGCTTCTTTCTCCGCGCCGGTCAGCAGCACGTTGCCGGATTCTTTCATGCGGCGCAGCGCACCACCCCAGCCGCAGGCCATATCGACCGACCCTTGCGCCAGCGCAGCCGCGCCTTCCGCAGGGGCCATGTCGACCACTTCAAGACTTGCCAGATCAACGCCGAAATGGGCCATCTGGCTCAGGAAACCGTAATGCGCGGCAGTACCCAGTGGCACGGCGACTTTCTTGCCCACCAGTTCACCGGCGGAATCTTTGTCGATCTCCAGCGCCGAAGCGACAACGCAGTTATCATTGTCGGAATAGGACACGGCCACATCCACGATCTGGATGTCCTGCCCTGCCGATGCCGCGACAACAAAAGGCGGCACCCCTTGGGACACGCTGATCTGCACATCGCCCGACGCCATCGCCGCAGACATCGCCGTACCGGTGTCAAAGCTCACCCAGTTGATCTTGGTGCCCATGGCTTCTTCGTATTTGCCGGTCTCCTTGGCGTACTGGAACGGCATCGGCCATTCGAGGAAATAGGCCACCGTGATTTCGCCACCATGTCCGGCAGCAAAGGCACCCTGCGCACCGGCCAGCATGGCCGTGGCCGCAACAGCACCCATAAGCTTGGATTTGAAGGTCATTCTAATACTCCCGTTGGACGCACGGCCCTGCGGACCCCGCGCTGTTGGTTTAGGTCGGGCGGTAGTTCCGCCTCTGATCGCCTGCACATCGGTGCGGCGCTGGCCTGATCCGAACCGATTTGGCCCCCGCGATCAATGTTTAATCAGAGAATTCGCGCCAAGCGCAGCCGCCAAATCCGCCCCCTGCCCAAAAGAAAATCGCCCCAGACGCCTTAAAACAAGGCCCTTGCGGCCCCATGCCCTTGCGGAAACACGCCGATCATGCACTTTCTGGCTTTACCGACGCATGAAAACTGGCCCTATCGTCGTGACCAGATTCTCAGCGATTATACAGCCCAGCGGGTCAGGTGTGTTATCATTTCCAGCACGCGCCGCACTTCATCGAAAGGTTCAAAGGCAATGGACGGGACGTTCAACGAAAACGATATCAGCCGCGTGATCGAAGCCGATCGCGCCCATGTGTGGCACCACCTGATCCAGCATCAGCCCTTCTTTGACGGGGCCGACCCCAAGATCATTGTCGAAGGCAAGGGCATCCATGTCTGGGACCAGAAAGGCATCAAGCATATCGACGCCGTGTCCGGCGGTGTCTGGACCGTCAATGTCGGCTACGGGCGCGAAACCATCGGCGACGCCGTGCGCGACGCCATCGTCAAGATGAACTTCTTCGGCGGCACCACCGGCTCGATCCCCGGCGCGATGTTCGCTGAAAAGCTGCTGACCAAGATGCCCGGCATGGACCGCGTCTATTACTGCAACTCCGGTTCCGAGGCGAACGAGAAAGCCTTCAAGATGGTGCGCCAGATCGCGCACAAGAAATACGGCGGCAAAAAGCACAAGATCCTCTACCGCGACCGCGACTATCACGGCACGACGATTGCCTGCCTGTCCGCCGGTGGGCAGGACGAACGCAACGCGCAATACGGCCCCTTCACCCCCGGCTTCGTGCGGGTGCCGCACTGCCTTGAATACCGCAAGCACGAACAGGACGGCGCGCCCGAACAGAACTACGGCGAATGGGCTGCCGACCAGATCGAGGCGGTGATCCTGCGCGAAGGCCCCGACACGGTTGGCGCGCTCTGCCTCGAACCCGTCACCGCTGGCGGCGGCGTGATCGAAGCGCCCGATGGCTACTGGCCCCGCGTCGCGGAAATCTGCAAGAAATACGACATCCTCCTGCACATTGACGAGGTCGTCTGCGGCGTCGGTCGTACCGGCGAATGGTTCGGCTACCAGCACTACGGCATCCAGCCCGACTTCGTGACCATGGCCAAGGGCGTCGCCTCCGGCTATGCGGCCATCGCCTGCATGGTCACCACAAATGCCGTCTTTGACATGTTCAAGGACGACACAACGGACAACCTCAACTACTTCCGCGACATCTCGACCTTCGGCGGCTGCACCGCAGGCCCCGCAGCGGCGCTGGAAAACATGCGCATCATCGAGGACGAAGACCTCCTCGCCAATACCGTGGCCATGGGCGACTACATGCTCGACCAGTTGCGCGCCCTCAAGGACAAGCACAAGATCATCGGCGACGTGCGGGGCAAGGGGCTGTTCCTCGGCGCCGAACTGGTCAGCGACCGCACCACCCGCGAACCCGCGCCCGAAAAGATGGTGCAGGCCGTGGTGGGCCACTGCATGAAACAGGCCGTCATCATCGGCGCCACCAACCGCTCGCTCCCGGGCAAGAACAACTCCCTCTGCTTCTCGCCCGCGCTGATCGCCACCAAAGACAACATCGACCACATCATCGGCGCAGTGGACACAGCCCTCACAGACGTGTTCGGCTAACCCCGCGCCAAACGGCACAAAACAACAGAAGGCCTCGGATTGCTCCGAGGCCTTTTTGCGTTCGGCGGGTTGTGTAACTCCGGCAAAGGGCGGCGACCGTTGCGTTACAATGAGCTGGGTGGTTCGGCCCAAACCGGACATTGATGCTGAGCGTAGCTAACGGCGGCTTTGAGCCCACTTTGACCAATGCTGCGGGTTGCACGAATAGCGGAAATGCCGAAACCCCATCCCTCCGCCCCTCGCTTAGGCCGTTAGGCGCAAATAACTCAGCTTCCGTTCTGTTTCTCGCCAATCTGTGCATCGATGATCGCGACAACACGCGTAACCGTCCCCACATTGTCGGCATCTGAATGTGGGGCTGCAAAACGCCCGCTATCATTGTCGAAATACTGCCCCGATGCGCGTGCGAACTCATCCGACAGGGCCGCACGGCACAAGATGTCGACCCCAATATTCAGGTCATTGCCGGATGTGCCGAACCCCTCGCGCACCATCTTGGTAGCCAGAAGAGAACCAGGGTTGACCGCAACCGAAACCGGCCCGTCGGGGTGTTTGGATGCAAAGTCTTGACTCCACATCGTCAGGGCCAACTTGCTTTGGGCGTAGGCCTCCATGTCTTGTAGGGGTCGTTTGCCCGCCATCGCGTCCTCATCGATCGGCGCTTGGGCTGCAGAGGATAGATGCACAAAGCGGCCGTCTCTTGGGACCACCGGCAACAGAAGGGTCGAGAGCAACGCAGGCGCATAGGTATTCACGACAAACCGGACATCCATACCGTCGCTCAAACGCGGCGTAGATGTTTTGAGAACACCTGCATTGTTGATCACCACATCAATCCGGCTTTCGGCCCGCACCAGATCGCGTGCCATTTGAGCGACTTGGGACAGGTCCGACATATCGGCCTGAACGGTAGTTAGGTTCGCGCCAATTTCAGCTTTCAACTCTGCAAGCTTCTCAGCATTGCGGCCATGCGCAATAACCGTATGCCCCTTGTTCGCCAATGCGATTGCGGTGGCGCGGCCAAGGCCATTTGTCGCGCCGGTTATGAGGATCATGTTTGTCATCGTCTATTCCTTATTTGAAAACTGGCAGGACATGTTCGGCCAACGCCTCGAGGGCTTGCTCCACAGGAGAAGCACTGAACCGCAGATTGAGTGCCACATGGTTTACACCGATCTGTTCGAGTTGCTGCAGGTATTGCACGAGCGTGCGATGCCCTGACCGGAACCCGAGGTGAATGGGGCTGGGCGGCTCGTCAGGATTATCGGCAAGATCAATATAGAGCGGTTGCAACACTGGTTTCGGTGCCTGTCCAAGGTCGGCCAATTGTGTCCGCCAATCCTGCAACACGCGATCTTGCGCCACACCGGGGCGGGGATAGGTCATCCAGCCGTCACCATGGCGCGCAATCCAGTCCGGCGGTTGGCGGCTTGATCCCGTAATCAACATGGGAAGTTTAGTCCCCACTGGCTTGGGCAGCATGTCGATGGTGGCGTCAACCTTGCCAAAGCGACTATCAATCTGCGACGAGGACGCGCCCATCGCGCGAATGTACTCAAAGCTTTCGCGGAAAGCGTCGCCGCGCGCGTCGAAATCGCAGTTCATAGCGGGGTATTCTTCGGGGCGATCTCCAGAGGCCACCCCAAGGATCAATCGGCCCCCTGACAGGACATCGGCAGTTGCCGCAGCCTTGGCCACATGGACGGGGTGGCGGAGTGGCAGGACGATACTGGCAACGCCCAAGGCAATATCGGTTGTCGTCGCGGCGAGATAGCCAAGATACGCAAAGGGATCAAATAGCTGTCCAGCATCGCCAAAGCTGGGAACGTTGAACGGCACATCGCGTAACCAGACGGCTTTGAAGCCAAGCTTTTCGGCCTGCTGAACACGGCTCAGATGGTCGGCCATATCCGGCACGGGGCTTCTTGCGTATTGCGCGATCGGGACCACAAGCCCGACACTCAACCGACCGTTCTGAAACGTCGCATCGTAGCCGCGGTTGATGTGCTCGAATGGGGTCTGGGTGTCGTCGCGCATGGGGGGCTCTCCCTCAAAATGCGCCGCCCCTTGGGTGGGACGGCGCGGATGCTTTAGGCAAGATCGTCTTTGCTCTCGATTAGGTAGTGGTGGCCCACTGATCCGGCCGTGCAGGCGATGTATTTGCCGCCGTGCGCTGCGACGCGCTCATTGGCAGTCGGCAGGTAATCGGGGATCCACGCATTGTCGGTGGGTGTCACGTCGAGAACAGAAAAGTAAGCCATTTTGGTTTTCCTTTTGAGGTCTTGGTTACGAAGACAGCCCGGGTAGGACTTGTTTTCCGATCACGCGGCCGCTTTCCTGACGCTTGTGCGCCTCGGTCAGCGTGTCCACCGTCAGCGCCTCGGCGCGTTCGGTGACTGTGGATTGAAGTGTGCCCGCATCAATCATCTGCGACACGCGGTTCAGCAGATCGCGCTGTGCCGTGATGTCGGCCGTGGCGAACATCGAACGGGTGAACATGAATTCCCAAGAAATCGTCAAAGCCTTTGGTTTTGCGGGTGAGATATCGAGGTTTGCAGGGTCGTCGATTAGCGCGATGTGGCCGCGCGGCGCGATCAAATCAATGATAGCGGGCCAATGCTGATCCGTGGCTGTCAGTGCGGCAACATAGGTTGGCACGAGGCCCAGATCCTTAATTTGCGCCGCCAGATCGCCGCGGTGGTTGACCACATGATCCGCACCCATCTTGCGCACCCAGTCTTCGGTCTCGGGGCGCGATGCCGTCGCGATAACTGTCAGGCTGGTAAGCGTCTTGGCAAGCTGGACCAGGATCGAGCCGACGCCGCCCGCGCCACCGATAACCAAGAGGCTCTGGCCTTCGCCTTGGCCTTCAACCAGACGAAAACTGTCGAACAGCATTTCCCAAGCCGTGATGGAGGTTAGCGGGAGGCCCGCGCTTTCGACGAAATCGAGAGACGCCGGTTTCTTGCCGACAATGCGTTCGTCGACGGCGTGGAATTCCGAATTGGTGCCGTCACGGGTCACATCGCCCGCATAGAACACCTCGTCGCCGACCGCGTAACCCGTGACGTCAGAGCCGATTTCTGCAACCGTGCCTGCCGCGTCATATCCCAAAATACCGTGATCGCCCTCGGGGGCACGCGCCTCGCGCAATTTGACGTCAACGGGATTGACCGAGACGCCCTTAACCGCGACCAGAATATCGCGTGCGCCGAGGGCCGGCTTATCCCGATCAAACAGGCTCAAAGCATCTGTACCGTCGATAGGACCGTTTTGTGTGTAGCCAATAGATTTCATGTTCAATGCTCCAGAATGCTGCGTTACTGGCAATATATCACCATGATTTTCTATAGAAACGTCGCAAATATTATTTCAGAATTCCTATTATTGATATAATTGGGATGTATGGACACAGACGCCCTTCGCCTTTTCGTCGCCGCTGCTGAACGGCTAAACATCACCGCAGCTGGCCGCGATCTTGGCCTTGCCCCTGCTATGGCAAGCAATCGCCTTGCGAAGCTTGAGCGGGAACTGGGCACAGAGCTATTGCATCGCACCACGCGCAAGATCTCGGTCAGTCAGGAGGGGTCGGCGTTCTTGCCCTATGCGAGGGAGGTTCTGGCCCAAGTCGATGCCGGCCGTGCCGCTTTGGGCGCGGGCACCCTGCACCCAAGCGGCAGACTGCGGTTCGCGGCCCCCAGCAGCTTTGCCCAGCTGCATATCATCCCGATCCTGCCGGAGTTTCAATCGCGCTACCCCGATATTACACTGGATCTCAGGCTCTCGGATACACGCCAAGACATCATCGAAGGCAGCTTCGATCTGGCCCTGCGCAACGCGCCGCTGGAAGACAGCAGTCTTATGGGGCGGAAACTGGCAGATGACACGCGCATTTTATGTGCATCGCCTGCCTACATCGAGGAATTCGGCCAACCACTGACGCCTGATGCTCTCGACGCCTACCGCTTCCTATCGTGGTCGAACATGGCCCCGCGCCAGATCATGCATGTCGATGGCAAAACGGCTGTGGTCGATCCCGCAAAAATGATGTGTCGGACGATCCTTGACGATGGAACATCTCAACGGCTGGCGACACTGGCGGGGATGGGGATCTCAATAAACTCGCTCTGGAGCGTGGCGCAAGACCTTGAGACGGGACGTCTGCTTCGCGTGCTGCCAGACTGGCGCTTGAATGACCAATCAGTGCTTTGGTTGATCTATCCCAAGTCGAATGTTCTGACGCCAAAAGTCAGGTGCTTTATGGATTTCTTGATTGACCGACTGGACATGGCGAAGCTGACGGTTGGGTAATTCCTTAATCCTTGCCCATGGATATTGGTCTGTGAGGTTACAGAGCGAGAAAACCACCTGGGCTGTTTCTCTTTAGCAGTCGTTGGTCCTGCCACAGTGAAAGCTCACTTTGTCCGGCATGGCTGACCTTGGAGATGAACGCAGCGAATGCCCGTTTCCCGTCCCACGCACCACCCCACCCCCAACTCAATACTCCGCCGTATCCTCCCACGGGTTCCGCCCCCTCTTCAGCTTGTCCATCGACCGTTGCAATTCGACCTGCAAGCGCGGGGTTGCCCTGTCGTCGCGATAGCCCTTGATGTGACCGCACAGCAGCGCCGTCCAGTACACCCGCAGCACGCGGTTGATCCGCGCCTGATACCCCGGGCCCAGTTTGCGGAACCAGCGCAGCATGTCGCTGTCCATGCGCAGGGTCACGCGGGTCTTGTGGCGGTCCACCGGCGCGTCCCATTCCATCCCCGTCCATTGGTCCGGCAGGCTCCGGTCCAGCCATGACCGCTCGATCTCTTCTTGCAGCCATTCCAGTTCGTGCATCATGTCCTGCTTGTGGTTTGTGCGGGTCGCATATGACATCGGGGGCTCCTTCAGATCGGTTGAAATGCCCCGATATGCTGCCCCGCACCGGTTAAAACGCTCTGATATGACCGAACGGCGTACAGCCTGTGCACAGATGTCATACGCATGGTGCACAGCCGTTTTTGCCCCATTTCGCGCCCCCGGCGCCCCTCGCCCTGCCCGATAAAGCGGCAGGAGGGGGCGATTTTTCTGCCTGTATCCGCGATCATAATAGTCCAGATTGAAATTCGGATAGGTCCAGTTTAACCTGAAGTCATGGCCCTGCCCGTCGAAACCTTTTTCCTGTCCGAAAACTACAAGGGCACCTTGCAAAATCAGGTGCAGCAGATGATCGCGCACGGCATCCTGTCGGGCCGTTTCGTGACGGGGGAAAAGCTGCCCTCCTCGCGTAAAATGGCCGCGCATCTGGGCATCAGCCGCATCACCGTGACGCTTGCCTATACCGAACTTGTCGCCTCGGACTACCTCACCGCGCGCGGGCGGTCGGGCTATTACGTGTCGGAAAACGCGCCGGTGCCGCCCGTCTACAAGCCCCAGCCGCAGACCTCGGAAACCGTGGACTGGACCCGTGCCATCGGCCAGCGTTTTGCGGGCGGGCGGACCCTTTCCAAGCCCGATGACTGGACGCGCTTTCGCTATCCGTTCATCTACGGGCAGACCGATCCGCAGCTGTTTGACCATGCCAACTGGCGGCAATGCGCGTTGCAGGCGTTGGGCCAGCGGGATTTTGTGGCGCTGACCTCGGACTATTTCGACCGCGACGATCCGCAACTGATCGAGTTCATCCAGCGCAACACCCTGCCCCGCCGCGGGATTGCCGCCGATGCCGACCAAATCCTGATCACCATGGGCGCGCAAAACGCGCTCTGGCTGGCGGCGCAGGTGCTGTTGACCCAGCGCCGGACCGCCGCGTTCGAAGATCCCTGCTATCCCGCGCTGCGCGAAATTCTCACGCAATCACGGTGCCATATGGCCCCTGTGCGGGTGGATCAAAAGGGACTGCCGCCCGATGCCGTCCCGCCTGAGGCGGATGTGATCTTTACCACGCCGAGCCATCAGTGCCCGACCACCGCGACCATGCCCATGGACCGCCGCCGCGCCCTTCTGGACCGCGCGCGCGACCTTGATGCGCTGATCGTCGAGGATGATTACGAGTTCGAGATGTCCTTTCAGGAGCCACCTTCTCCGGCGATGAAGTCCATGGATACGGACGGGCGGGTGATCTATGTGGGCAGCTTTTCCAAGTCGCTGTTTCCCGGTTTGCGGCTGGGGTTTCTGGTGGGCTCCGAACCCTTTGTGCGCGAGGCCCGCGCCCTGCGCGCCAGCGTGCTGCGCCACCCGCCCGGCCATATCCAGCGCACCGCCGCCTATTTTTTGTCGATGGGCCATTACGACGCTCAAATCCGCAAGACTGGCGCCGCCCTTCACACACGCCGCACCGCCATGCAGGACGCGATCCAGACCCACGGGCTCGAGATCGCGGGTCTGGGGGCGTTCGGCGGCTCGTCCTTCTGGATGCGTGCCCCGTCGGGCCTCAATGCCCGTGCGCTGGCCACCCGTTTGCAGCAGGACAGCGTGCTGATCGAACCGGGCAATGCGTTCTTCTCGGGCGAGGACACGCCGCAGGAATATTACCGCTTGGGATATTCCTCGATCCAGCCCGACCGCATCGCCGAAGGCATCGCCCGCATCGCCCGCGCCATCGATGCCTCGTCTGGACATAAAGTGGCGTGACAACTGGCCCTAACTCCGACCCCACCGGACCACTACCCTTGGCCACAACAGCTACGGGGCGATTCGACGCCCCTCTTTTTATTTGGGAGCCGCCATCATGAAGATGACCACCGAGGAAGCCTTCGTAAAAACCCTGCAAATGCACGGGATCGACAACGCCTTCGGGATCATCGGGTCGGCCATGATGCCGATCTCGGACATCTTTCCCGATGCGGGGATCAAATTCTGGGACTGCGCACACGAGACTTCCGGCGGCATGATGGCTGACGGGTTCACCCGCGCCACGGGCAAGATGTGCATGATGATCGCCCAGAACGGCCCCGGCATCACGAACTTCGTCACTGCCGTGAAAACCGCCTACTGGAACCACACGCCATTGCTGCTGGTCACACCTCAGGCCGCCAACAAGACCATCGGTCAGGGCGGCTTTCAAGAGATGGAGCAGATGCACCTGTTCACCGATTGCGTCGCCTATCAGGAAGAGGTGCGCGACCCGACACGTATCGCCGAAACCCTCAACCGTGTGATCATGCAGGCCAAGCGCGCGTCGGCCCCTGCGCAGATCAACGTACCACGCGACTTCTGGACTCAGGTGATCGACATCGAACTGCCGATGATCGTGGATTTTGAACTGCCCCAAGGCGGACAAGAGGCGGTGCAAAACGCGGCCGAACTGCTGTCGCACGCGAAATTCCCCGTGATCCTGAACGGTGCGGGTGCGGTGCTGTCCAAGGGCGGGATCGAAGCCTCGCGCGTGCTGGCCGAGACGCTGGATGCCCCTGTGTGCGTCGGCTACCAACACAATGACGCCTTTCCGGGCAATCACCCCCTGTTCGCGGGTCCGCTGGGCTATAACGGCTCCAAGGCCGCGATGCAGTTGATTGCGCAGGCGGATGTGGTTCTGTGCCTCGGCACACGGCTGAACCCGTTTTCGACCCTGCCCGGATACGGGATGGAATACTGGCCCACCAAGGCCAAGATCATTCAGGTCGACATCAACCCCGACCGCATCGGCCTGACCAAAAAAGTGACCGTTGGCATTGTCGGCGACGCGGCCAAAGTGGCCAAGGGCATCACCGAACACCTAAGCGATTCTGCCGGAGACACCGACCGCGAGGCGCGCAAGGCAACCATCGCGAAGACCAAATCCGCTTGGGCACAGGAACTGACCTCAATGACGGATGAAGAGGACGATCCAGGCACCGACTGGAACGCCCGTGCCCGTGCGGACAAACCCGACTGGATGTCGCCTCGCATGGCATGGCGGGCCATCCAATCGGCCCTGCCGGTCGAGGCGATTATCAGTTCCGACATCGGCAACAACTGCGCCATCGGCAACGCCTATCCGTCATTCAATGAGTCGCGCAAATATCTGGCGCCCGGTCTGTTCGGTCCCTGCGGCTATGGCCTGCCGTCCATCGTGGGCGCCAAGATCGGCAAACCGGACGTGCCGGTTGTCGGCTTTGCCGGTGACGGTGCATTCGGCATCTCCGTCAACGAACTGACCGCCATCGGGCGTGGCGACTGGCCCGCGATCACGCAGGTCGTGTTCCGCAACTACCAGTGGGGCGCGGAAAAGCGGAACTCGACCCTGTGGTTCGATGACAACTTTGTAGGGACCGAGTTGAACGAAAGCGTATCTTACGCGGGCATCGCGAAAGCCTGCGGTTTGAAAGGCGTTGTGGCGCGCAGCCAAGAAGAACTGACCGAAGCGCTGGCCCAAGCGATCAAGGACCAGATGGAAAACGGCGTGACCACCCTGATCGAAGCAATGATCAATCAGGAACTGGGCGAACCGTTCCGCCGCGATGCGATGAAGAAACCTGTGTCTGTTGCGGGGATCTCTGCCTCTGACATGGTGCCGCAAAAGGTCTGACCCTATGGCCGGCTCCCTGATCCTTGTGCTGAATGCCGGTTCATCCTCGCTGAAGACAGCGGTGTTTGATCCGGCTTTGAACGAGGTCTTGCGGGTCGAAGCCACAGGCATCGCCACAGGAACAGCAGGTGCGGTGCGCAGCGCAGGTGGCGAACCTGTTGCCACCGACCTGCCCGACCATGCCGCCGCATTGCAGGCGGTGTTTTCCGCGCTGGTCGCGGCGGGCATCGCAGTCGACGCGCTGCACGCTGTGGGTCACCGTGTGGTACATGGCGGGGCGCTGTTTTCGGACGCGGCCATTATCGACGGCGCTGTCCGTCGTGGCATCGCGGATTGCGCCGCGCTCGCCCCCCTTCACAACCCGCACCACATTGCCGCGATTGACGCAGTCACGACCCTTGCGCCCGACCTGCCACAGGTGGCCTGTTTCGACACGGCCTTTCACGCGACCATACCGGATGTTGCCCGCCGTTATGCGCTGCCAGAGCGTCCTGAAACGGACGGCCTGCTGCGCTATGGCTTTCATGGCACCAGCTATGCCGCCTTGGTGCGTGCCCTACCGGAACAGACCGGTGCGCCCTTGCCCGCACGCCTGCTGGCCCTGCACCTTGGCAATGGCGGGTCACTATGCGCGATCAAGAATGGCGCGTCGGTTGCAACGACGATGGGCTATTCCCCCCTCAGCGGGATCACCATGGGCACGCGCACGGGGGATATCTGCGCCTCGGCTGTGCTGGAACTGGTGCGCCGCATCGGGGTCGATGCGACCGATACGTTGCTGAACACGCAAAGCGGCCTGCTGGGCATCTCGGGCCTCAGCGCCGACATGCGCACCCTTGAAGCCAGCGATGCCCCCTCTGCCAAGGCCGCCATCGACCACTTCTGCTATTGGATCGCACGGCATGCCGGATCCATGATCGCCGCGATGGAGGGCATCGACGCCATTGCCTTTACCGGCGGCATTGGTGAACATGCCCACGCGATCCGCGACAATATATGCGCACGTCTTTCATGGGCCGGACCTGTGCCGACCTTCATCGTTCCCGCCGCCGAAGAACAACACATCGCCCGTCAGGCCATCGCCTTGGTCCAGAAGGAATCACAGCCGCATGTCCCCTAAGCAACCCGCCCTCGACCTGTCACCGGACGTCTCTGACGAGGTGCGCAAAACGACGTGCTACATGTGCGCCTGCCGCTGCGGGATCAACGTACACCTCAAGTCGGGCAAGGTTGCCTATATCGAGGGAAACCGCGACCATCCGGTGAACAAGGGCGTGCTGTGTGCCAAAGGGTCGGCGGGGATCATGCAGGTCAACGCCCCATCGCGCCTGCGCGCCCCGCTAAAACGGGTCGGCCCGCGCGGTTCCGGCGCGTTCGAGGAAATCAGCTGGGACGAGGCGCTTGAGATCGCCACAGGCTGGCTGGCCCCAATCCGTCGCGACAATCCTGAAAAGCTCGCCTTCTTCACAGGCCGTGACCAGTCGCAGTCATTTACCAGCTTCTGGGCGCAGAACTTCGGCACGCCGAACTATGCTGCCCATGGCGGGTTCTGCTCGGTGAACATGGCGGCGGCGGGCATCTATACGATGGGTGGCGCATTCTGGGAATTCGGCCAGCCCGACTGGGACCATACCAAACTGTTCATGCTGTTCGGCGTCGCCGAAGACCACGACAGCAACCCGATTAAAATGGGTATTGGCAAGATCAAGGCCCGTGGCGCGCGCGTTATCGGCGTGAACCCGATCCGCACCGGCTATAACGCGGTGGCGGATGATTGGGTGGGCATCACCCCCGGTACGGACGGGCTGTTCATCCTGTCGCTGGTGCATTGCCTGATGAAGGCGGGCCGCATCGACCTGTCCTATCTGGCCCAATTCACCAACGCGCCCTGCCTTGTGAACGGCGACGAAAAATCACCCGATTATGGCCTATTGCTGCGCGACGAGGCGGGCAAGGAACTGGTCATGGACCGCGCCACGGGCAAGCTCGCCCCGTTTGATCGCAAGGGCGTCAAGCCCGACCTCGCCGCCACCTACCGCCGTGCGGGCGTCAGCCACCGCACCGTGATGCAGCATATGGCCGAACGCTATCTCAGCGACGACTACGCGCCCGAAACCGTGGCTGAACGCGTCGGCATCTCGGCGGCGCGCATCCGCACGCTGGCCGCCGAAATCGCCCGCGTCGCCTTTGACGAGGCGTTCGAGCTGGATCAGGAATGGACCGATTTCAGGGGCGAGACCCACAAAACGATGCAGGGGCGGCCCGTGTCCTTCCACGCCATGCGCGGGATCAGCGCCCATGCCAACGGGTTCCAGACATGCCGCGCGCTGCATGTGCTGCAAATCCTGCTGGGCAGTGTCGAGGTTCCCGGCGGCTTCCGGTTCAAGCCACCCTACCCCAAACCCGCCACGGCGCACCCCAAACCCCATTGCGGCGTTAAACCCGACTGCGCACTGGATGGCCCGCACCTCGGCTTTACCCAAGGCCCCGACGACCTCGCGCTGAAACCCGATGGCAGCCCTGCACGCATCGACAAGGCGTTCACATGGGAAAACCCCATGTCCAGCCACGGGCTGATGCACATGGTAATCTCGAACGCCCATGCGGGCGACCCCTACAAGATCGACACCCTGTTCATGTACATGGCGAACATGTCGTGGAACTCTTCCATGAACACGGGCGGCGTGATGGAGATGCTGACCGACACGGACGAAAACGGCGACTATGTGATCCCGCGCATTATCTATTCGGATGCGTATAGTTCCGAGATGGTCGCCTATGCCGACCTGATCCTGCCCGACACAACCTATCTGGAACGCCACGACTGTATCTCGCTGCTCGACCGTCCGATTTGCGAGGCCGACGCCGCCGCCGACGCCATCCGCTGGCCCGTGATCGAACCCGACCGCGACGTGCGCGGCTTCCAATCCGTGCTGTGCGAATTGGGGGCGCGGCTCTCGCTTCCGGGCTTTGTGAACGACGATGGCAGCCAGAAATATGCGGACTATGCCGACTATATCGTGAACCACGAACGCAAACCCGGGATTGGGCCGCTGGCGGGTTGGCGACTGGGCAAGAATGGGATGCAATCAGGGCGCGGTGATGTGAACGAAAGCCAGCTCGACAACTATATCCGCAACGGCGGGTTCTTCGTCGAACACATCCCCCAAGGGGCCACCTATTACAAACCTTGGAACGCCGCCTATCAGGACTGGGCCGTGGGCATGGGCCTGTATGATGCGCCGCAACCTTACCTGTTCTCGCTCTATGTCGAACCCATGCGCCGTTTCCAACTCGCCGCCGAAGGACACGGGAAACGCCAACCGCCCGACCACCTGCGCGCACGGATCAAGCACACAATGGATCCGCTGCCCATCTGGTACGACCCCGCCCCCGATAACAGGGCGGACGAATATCCGATCACCGCGCTAACGCAGCGGCCCATGGCAATGTACCACTCTTGGGGATCACAGAACGCGTGGCTACGACAGTTGCACGGGCACAACCCGCTCTACCTGCCGACCAAGCTGATGCGCGCCAAGGGACTTAGCGATGGCGACTGGGCCACCGTCACCTCGCCCCATGGTGAAATCACGGTGCCTGTCCTTGAAATGGCCGCCCTGAACGAAAATACAGTCTGGACATGGAACGCCATCGGCAAACGCAAAGGCGCATGGGCGCTGGATGAAAACGCGCCCGAGGCGACCAAGGGCTTCCTGCTCAACCACCTGATCCACGAACTTCTCCCGCCCAAGGGCGACGGGCTGCGGTGGGCCAATTCCGACCCGATCACAGGTCAGGCCGCGTGGTTCGACCTCAAAGTCCGCATCGAAAAAGCCGAGGTGCAGAGCGAGGCAAAACCGACCTTCCCGCCCCTCAAATCACCCGTCGGCACCGATCAGGGCGATCTCGTCTGGAAGGTGGGCAAATGACCCCGATCCAGCGCACACTTCTGGCCATCTTCCTTTTTATCGCCGTGGGCGTCGGCCTTTTCATCTGGTTCATCGCCAACTGGGACAAGACCAAAACCCAACCCATCGGCACCGTCAACGCGCCACCCTTTCAAACGGCGGCCCTCTTCTCTGTTTCAGAAAAATCCCGGGGGTCCGGGGGCTGGCCCCCGGTCCAGACCGCGCAGCAGGCGGGACATATCACATGACAACTCTTCCCACCTCCACGCAGAAAAAACTCGGCCTCGTCATTGATCTTGATACCTGCGTCGGCTGCCATGCCTGCGTCATCTCGTGCAAAGGCTGGAATACCGAAAACTACGGCGCAGCCCTGTCCGACACAGACGCTTATGGGGCCAATCCTTCCGGCACCTTCCTCAACCGCGTCCACAGTTACGAGGTACAACCGGCCCCCTCCATCGACCAACCGGAACCGGCCGCCCAATTGATCCACTTTCCCAAGTCCTGCCTGCACTGCGAGGACGCGCCTTGCGTGACCGTCTGCCCCACTGGTGCAAGTTACAAACGGGTTGAGGACGGCATCGTTCTGGTCAACGAAACCGACTGCATCGGCTGTGGCCTGTGCGCATGGGCCTGTCCCTATGGCGCGCGGGAAATGGACGCCGTGGAAAAGGTGATGAAGAAATGCACCCTTTGCGTGGACCGCATTTATAACGAAAACCTGCCCGAGATTGATCGCGAGCCCGCCTGCGTACGCACCTGCCCCGCCGGCGCGCGTCATTTCGGGGACTTCGCGGACCCCGACAGCAACGTGTCGAAACTGACAGCAGAGCGCGGCGGCATGAACCTGATGCCGGAACAGGGCACCAAACCCGTGAACAAATACCTGCCCCCGCGCCCCAAGGACACACTGTCCGCGCCCGCCGGTGATATTGACGTCCTCGCCCCCTACCTCGAACCCGTCGCGCAAGAAGCGAAGGGCTTCATCGGCTGGCTCGACAAAGCGCTGGAGAAGCTCTGATGCACCCCGCACCGTCCGTCATCTTCTTTACCGTGTTCAGCGGCCTCGGCTTCGGATTGCTTGCCTTTCTCGGGCTGGGATTTCCAGCTGTAACCGGCCTGTCCGCTTTTGCCTTTTTCACCATCGCCTATCTGTGCGCGGTCGGCGGGTTGATCTCGTCGACCTTCCACCTCGGGCATCCCGAACGCGCGCTCAAGGCATTCTCCCAATGGCGCAGCTCATGGCTCAGCCGCGAGGCATGGTGTGCCGTGGCGGCGCTTACGGTCATGGCGATCTATGGGGCTGGGCTGGTCTTTCTGAATGTCCGCTGGGGCCTTCTGGGGATCATCGGGGCGGCGCTGTCGCTGCTAACCGTGTTCACCACGTCTATGATCTACACGCAGCTAAAAACCGTCCCGCGCTGGCACTCGCCGCTCACGCCGGTGTCCTTCCTGATCTATGCAATTGCGGGCGGGGCCCTTCTGGCCGGACAGGTCACATGGGCCATGCCGTTGATCGCCGTTGCAGGCGTGGTGCAGGTGGTACTGTGGATGCAGGGTGATGGCGCGTTCGCAGATTCGGGCACCACACTCGCCTCGGCAACAGGGCTGGGACCACGCGGTGCGGTGCGCGCGTTCGAGCCGCCCCATACCGGCACCAACTACCTGTTGCGCGAATTTGTCTATGTGGTCGGGCGCAAGCACGCGATGAAACTGCGTGCGATCGCTATCGTTCTGATGGCTGTGCTGCCGGTCATCCTGCTGCTGGTGCCGTTCTCGCACGCTTTGGCAGGTGTCGCGGTCCTCAGCCATATCGTGGGCGCCTTGGTGGCGCGCTGGCTGTTCTTTGCACAGGCCGAACATGTGGTCGGCCTGTACTACGGCAAACGCTAGCTAAGAGGCGGACCCGCAGGCCCGCCAGCACCTTTTACAGCAATCCGGCGTGTTCAAGGGCGGCATCCACCAGCGCCTTGGTGTCGTCCGCAAGGCCCGTCAGCGGCAGGCGCACCTCGTCCGAACACAGGCCCAGACGCGACATCGCGTATTTGACCCCGACCAGACCTGGTTCGGTAAAGATCGCCTTGTGCAGCGGCATCACCTTGTCCTGAATTTCCAGCGCCTTGGCATAGTCACCGGCAAGGCAGGCGGATTGCATATCGCTCAGCAGTTTGGGGGCGACGTTGGCGGTGACCGAAATCGCGCCCTTGCCACCTTGGGCGTTGAACCCGTGCGCGGTCGCATCCTCGCCCGACAGCTGGATAAAGTCCGGCCCGCAGGTGATCCGCGTATCACAGACCCGCGCAAGATCACCTGTCGCATCCTTGACGCCCACAATACGGGGCAGTTTGGACAGCTCGCCCATCGTCTCGGGCGTCATGTCGATGACCGACCGTCCGGGGATGTTGTAGATAATGATCGGAATATCCGCGCAATCATGCAGGGCGGTGTAGTGCGCAATCAGTCCGCGTTGCGTCGGCTTGTTGTAATAGGGCGTCACCACCAGCGCCGCATCGGCACCGACCTTGTCCGCGAACTGCACAAGGCGGATCGCCTCGACCGTGTTGTTGGACCCTGCGCCCGCGATCACCGGAACGCGGCCCGCAACGGATTTCACAACCGTCTCGATGACCTGCTCGTGCTCGTCATGGCTAAGCGTGGGGCTTTCGCCGGTAGTACCAACTGGGGCCAGCCCGTGCGTCCCTTCGCCTATGTGCCACTCGACCAGCTTCTTGAGCGTCTCCAGATCCAAAGCGCCGTTACGAAACGGCGTGACGAGGGCAGGTATAGACCCTTTCAACATGTCGAAGCTCCTTTAACACGAGTGGCAGGCGGGTGGCCTGAGATGAATTATGCCGATCCCTGAAACGTGAGTTGAATGCCCCCGTGTCAAAGATATGCTCGAAGGCTCTAGCCCCGAGGCGATAGGAATTGCAAGAGATGAGCCGTTTTGCCTGCGCTATCATGGTGCTTTTCTTGTCCGTTGTGGCCGCAATGGCAGAGCGCCCCCGCCCGTTGGGCTGGGCGATGGATGCGATGCGCAATGGCAACTGGAATGTCGCCGCCACACTCGCCGCACGGGACGGGCCTGTGGCCGCCGACATCATCGAATGGCACCGTTTGCGCGCGGGCCGTGGCAGTTTTGACGATGTCGTTGATTTCCTAGACCGCCGCCCCGACTGGCCGGGCGAGGATTATCTGAGGCAGCGCGCAGAAAGCGCCGTGGCGGGACAGGATCACGCCACGATCCGCGCCTTTTATTCCGAATCCCCACCGCAAACGGCCCAAGGCGTTCTGGACTATGCCGCCGCGCACGCTGCCGCCGGAAACAAGGGCGAGGCCGAGGCAAGCATCGTTCTGGCATGGCGCAGCATGCCGATGGCCGACGAGGTGCAGACACGCTTTCTGGCGTCCTATGGCGACCTTCTGAAACCGCACCACGTCGCACGTACCTCCGCGATGTTGTGGCAAGGACAGCGCGGTGATGCGGCCGATATGTTCGACCTGATTGACGACGATCACGTTGCCCTCGCCCGTGCCCGCATTGCGCTGCAAGTGCGCGCGGGCGATGTGGACACGCGCCTTGCTGCGGTGCCCGAGGGTCTTCAGGACGACGCGGGGCTGGCCCATGACCGTTTCGAATGGCGCGTCCGCAAAGGCCGCTGGAGCGATGCAAAGGCGCTGTTACTGGAACGATCTGTATCAGCCAAAGCACTTGGCCAACCCGCCGCGTGGGGCAACCGCCGCCGTGCCATGGCGCGGGACGAAATGCGCGATGGCGATGCCAAGGAAGCCTATGCCATGGCCGCGCAACACCATCTGACCGAAGGGTCGGATTTCGCCGATCTGGAATGGCTCGCAGGCTATATCGCGTTCCGTAAACTGGACGACGCACGACGCGCACTGACCCATTTCACCGCCCATCGCGATGCAACCCAATCCCCGATTTCACGCGCGCGCGCCGGATACTGGATCGGACGCGCCAATGAGGCACTGGGCGATCAAAGCGCCGCCATCGCCGCCTATCAGGAAGGCGCGCAATACCAGACCGCTTTTTACGGATTGCTCGCTGCCGAACGCGGTGGCTTTCCTGTCGATCCCGACCTTGACGGGGCCGAGGTCTTCCCCGACTGGCGTGGCTCAAACCTTGCCGAACGCGATCTGTTCGAGGCAGGGCTGCTGCTGCAAGCTTCGGGCGAAGTGACGGTGGCCGAACGGTTTTGGACCCATCTGGCTGAGGATCTGGACCGCACCCAAGCGGGCCAACTCGGCCAAGCGGCCATTGACCTTGGCCAACCCCATCTTGCGGTGATGATCGGCAAGCGCGTGGCGCAGCGCGGCATTACCCTGCCAGCGGCCTATTACCCATTGCACCCGCTCGCGCAGGCGGACCTGCCGATGGCACCCGAGATGTCCCTTGCCATCGCACGTCGTGAAAGCGAGTTTGATCCGGTCGTTCAATCCGGCGTGGGCGCACGCGGCCTGATGCAGATCATGCCCGCCACCGCCGCCGAAGTTGCCGCCAGCCTGAACCGCAGCGCCGATCACTCAACGGCGCGGCTGACCACCGATCCGGTCTATAATGCCGAACTTGGCGCTACCTTCCTCAGCCAGCTTGCGGGGCGGTTCGATGGCAATGTGGTGATGATGTCCGCCGCTTATAATGCCGGTCCCAGCCGACCAATCCGCTGGATGGACCTCTATGGCGATCCGCGCACAGGCGGGACCGAGACCGAGATAGTCGACTGGATCGAACACATCCCGTTCCGCGAAACGCAGAACTATGTGATGCGCGTGACCGAAAGCCTGCCGATCTACCGCGCCCGTCTGGGCAAGGATCCCCTGCCCGTTCCGTTCAGCGCGGAACTAGTCGGATCAACTCTGCTGACGTTCGCGCCAAAGGGTGAATAGGCCCGCCGCCACAACAATGCCCGCGCCGATGACGACGTTGATCTGCAACGCCTCACCAAAGACGAGGATGCCGACACCGGCGGCACAGACCATCTGGAAATAGGCAAAGGGCTGGACCGCGCTGGCCTCGGCCACCTCATAGCACCGGATCAACAGCCAGTGGCCCAAGGAACCGCTCATGCAAAGCGCGCCCATCCACAGCCAGTCCGTGCCGGTCATCGGCTCCCAGAACCACAGGCCAACGCTGGTCAGGACCACGGCGCCCGTTACGCCCGTCCAGAAAAAGCTGGTCGCGGTCGTGTCATCGCGCGCGACGTAGCGGGTTAGCAATCCGTAAGTTGCGAACATGATCGCCGCGATCAGCGGAATGACTGCCGCTGGATTGAACACCCCCGCGCTTGGCTTCAGGATAAACAGTACACCGATGAACCCGACACCAATCGCCGTCCACCGCCGCCAGCCGACATGTTCACCAAGGATCGGCCCCGACAAGGCCGCCACCAACAGCGGATAGGCGGCAAAGACCGCATGGCTTTCCACCAGCCCCAGAATGGTGAAACCGGTGACCATCACGCAAATCTCGGCAGCAAGAAGCGCACCGCGTGTGATCTGGATTACGGGTCGTGTGGTGCGCGCCGCGGCCACGATCCCGCCCGCCTTGCGGCTGGCAATCGATATGACAAAGGCGGCAAAGAACCAGTACCGGATCATCACCACCATGTAGACGTTATATTCCCCCGCCAGATGGCGCGAAATCCCGTCCTGTCCGGCGAAGACAACCGATGTGGCAAGCATCAGCATAATGCCAAGCCGTGTGTTGTCGCCCGCGCTCATACCATCCGCGCCCGCGTCATGTGGCGTTTGCGCCCAAACCCCGGCGCGCGCTCGACGCTGAAACCCGCCGCCTCCAGACCGCGGCGCACGAAGCCAGCGGCGGTATAGGTCGCGGCGGTACCGGTCGCGGTGGTGTGCCGCGCAACATCGGCCATCAGGTCTTCGCCCCACAACTCGGGGTTCTTGGCCGGAGAGAACCCGTCAAGAAACCACGCATCCGCCTGCCCTTTCCAGTCCGGCAAGGTCTGGCGCGCATCGCCCGCGATGACGTGCAGCGTCGCATCGTCAAAGGTGGCACGTCCGTCCGCGCTTAGTCCGGCAATCAACTGTTGGGCCAGCGGCGCAAGCTCGGGAAAGGCGGCTAATGCCGCCTCCATATCGGGGCGGGACATCGGGAACGCCTCGAAACTTGTAAAATGAAAGCGCCCCGCGACACCCGCGTTGCGCCACGCCGCCCATGTTGTCAGAAAGTTCAGCCCCGTGCCGAAACCCAGTTCAGCGATCGCGAATCCGTCAATAAACCGTGCAGGCAGGTCATTGCCAGCTAGAAACACATGCCGCGTCTCGTCCAGCCCGTTATCAAGGCTGAAATACGGGTCATCGAATTGCACCGACACGGGCACAGCCCCATCGCGCCATTCGAGTTCTGCCTGCTGGTCCTGCATGATCTGTCCTTGTATGACATAGCCGCAACGGCGCGACAGTGGCGGAAGGGTGAAGGCTTGGCAACGGACAAGATTACAGTGCGCGGTGCGGGCATCTTCGGCCTGTCGATTGCGTGGGTTTTGACCTGTCGCGGGGCGGATGTGCAAGTGCTAGATCCAAATGGCGCCGCATCCGGCGCAAGTGGCGGCATCGTCGGCGCGCTGGCCCCGCATGTGCCCGAAAACTGGAACCCGAAAAAACAGTTCCAGCTGGAAAGCCTGCTGATGGCGGGCGGTTTCTGGGCCGAGGTCGAAGCCGTGGGCGGGCGCCGGTCTGGCTATGCGCGGACGGGGCGCATCCAGCCGATTGCAGATGATGCCGCCCTTGCACTGGCCCATGCCCGCGCAAACGGCGCCAAACAGCTTTGGGGCGACGCGGCAGACTGGATCGTGCGCCCCGTCATCGATGCGCAATGGTGCGGGCCAAGCGGTACGGGTATGGAAATCTTTGACACACTCAGCGGTCGCATCCATCCGCGTCAGGCCTGTCTTGCGCTGGTCGCAGCACTCGCCGCGCGCGGGGTGCATGTGGTGGCGGATGCGCCGGATACCGCGATCACTATCCACGCCACGGGCGTTGCGGGGCTGGAGGTGTTGAACGCACATCACCCCCGCCTCGTCGGGGCGGGCATCAAGGGTCAGGCCGTGTTGCTCGATTATACCGCACCCGACGCCGCGCAACTGTTTGTCGACACGCTGCACATTATCCCGCACGCAGACGGCACGACGGCCATCGGCTCCACCACCGAGCGTGAGTTTGCATCCCCCACCGACACCGATGGTCAGCTTGACGACATCCTGTCCCGCGCCCGCGCCGCCGTGCCTGCCTTGCAGGACGCACCTGTACTGGCGCGGTGGGCAGGGTTGCGCCCGCGCAGCCGCAGCCGCGCGCCCATGCTGGGGCCGTGGCCTGACAGGCCGGGGCATTTCATCGCAAATGGTGGGTTCAAGATCGGGTTCGGCATGGCCCCGAAAGTGGCGCATGTGATGGCCGACCTTGTGCTGGACGGCCACGACACCATCCCCGACGGGTTCGAGGTGGGCGCGTCCCTTTAGGAGTGCTGTGCCTAGCGCCCGATCTCGGCGCGCAGGCGCTTCATCAACTCGCGCAGTTCCTTGATATAAATCTCGCCCGTCAACTGGTCGTGCTCGTCGAACTCCTTATGCGCGGCCGCAAGGTGGATTTCAGGGCCCTGCAGGATACGCGGGCGGAACGGCACCATGCAGGCGCGCAGGATCATTTGCGCCCGCTCGCCCCCTGCCCGCCCCGCAGCCGAGGACATGACCGCCACAGGCTTGTCCGCCCACGGGGTGCCTTCGGCGCGACTGACCCAGTCGAGCGCGTTTTTCAGCACACCGGACGGGGCCTTGTTATATTCAGGGGTCGAAATGATGACCGCATCGGCCGCGTCGATCTGGCGGGCAAGGGTTGTAACGCTGGCGGGTATGCCGTCCGACTTTTCCATGTCCTCGTCGTAGAGCGGCATGCAAATGTCCGCCTCGACATAGGTGCAATCCCCGAACAGATGCGCGGCTTGGCGCAATAGCTTGGTATTCGTGGACTCTTTGCGCAGCGATCCGGATATTCCCAACAGGGTTGGCGTACTCATATCAATTCCCCTCATCTTCCATTCGCAACATGTTCCGCCACCGCCACAAAGCAAGAGGCCCGCGATTATCTCGCGGGCCTCTCACTGTTAATTTATGCGTGCGCGCTTAGGCGTTGGGCAGGATCACGATATCCACGCGACGGTTCTGCGCTTTGCCCTCGGCTGTGAAGTTCGACGCGATGGGCTGGCTTTCGCCGCGGCCAAAGGCCTGCACACGGCTCGACGGCACACCTTGGTTCCGCAGCACGTTCGCAACGGCGCTCGCGCGACGCTCGCTCAGCTGCTGGTTATAAGCCGCGTCGCCGTCAGAGTCGGTGTGACCGATGATCTGCACAGTCGACTGCGGGTAACGCTGCAAGCTTTGTGTCAGCGCGGCCATGTCGTCATTCAGACCGGGACGGACGGTGAAGCTGTCGGTCGCAAACAAGATCGCCTGCGGGAAGGACACGATCAGACGGTCACCAGTGTTGGTGATGGTCACGCCATTGTTCAGGTCGCGGCGCAGTTCGGCCTCTTGCTGATCAAGGTTGTAGCCGATGCCAGCGCCAATACCGGCACCCACGACGGCACCTGTGATGATACCTTCACGGTCATCTTTGACCAAAGCGCCCAGTACCGCCCCCGAAGCGGCACCGATCAGCGCACCTTGGTTACGTTTCTGGTTGGGGTTGTTCGGGTTCGCACCGGGCTGGTTGGGATCTGTACAAGCGCTCAGCGCGACGGCCGCGCCCAATGCGATGGAAAGAGGGAGTTTCATCATGGTTCTATTCCTACTGCCTTCGAAAATTGACCCCGTTCGGGCAGGGTGCATATGAGGTGAACTAAGATATAAGCCCTCGGGTTCCCCGAAATAAGAGGAAAAACAATTTGGGCGACAACCCGCGCACCCGTGCGGTCAGCCTGTTTTGACCGATCTGGCGGGCGGCTCTGCCTCAATCCGTGCGGATTCGTAGGCCAGCAAGGCGCGCTTGACCGGCAAGCCCCAGTGATAGCCGCCTAAGCCGCCGGATTTGCGCACGGCGCGGTGGCACGGGATCAGCCAACTGACCGGATTGCGCCCCACGGCGGTGCCCACAGCGCGCACCGCACGCGGGTTGCCGATACTGTCCGCGATCTCCGAATAGGTGGTGACATAGCCGCTTGGGACGTGCAGCAACGCCTCCCACACCTTGATCTGGAACGGCGCACCGATCAGGTACAGCGGGGCGGGATCATCCGCGCCGCCTTGCGTGCCAAAGGCTGTGCGCACCCATGGGGTCAGGCGGGCGGGATCTTCGGCAAATGCGGCATTGGGCCAGCGGCGCACCAGATCCTGCATCGCCCACGCATCGCCTGTTTCGGCGGAAAAGCCCAAGCCGCAAATGCCCTTGTCCGTGCCCATCACCAGCGCGGGGCCGAACGGGCTGTCAAACCAGCCCCAATAGATGGTCAGGCCCGCTCCGCCCTTGGCGTATTCACCGGGGCTCATCGCCTCCCATCGCAGGAACAGATCGTGCAGCCGCCCTGCCCCGCTGAGGCCACTGGCATGCGCAGCCTCCAATGTGGTGAAGCGGTCGGCCAGCAACGTTCGGGCATGCCCAAGGGTCAGGTATTGCTGGAACCGTTTTGGCGACACCCCGACCCACCGCGAAAAGATGCGTTGAAAGTGGGCAGGGCTCATCCCCATCTCGCTCGCCAGTGCCTCAAGGCTCAGCGTGTCTTCGGCCCCGTCGATCAGGTCGATGGCGCGGCGCATGATGTTAAAGTGATAACCCTGTTCGTCTGTCGGTTCGCTCATGCCGTTGGTCCCTTGCGTACTGGTCCCACACTAGCCGCGCAGATGGGCCAAGACGATCCGAAAGCTGCGGTTTCGTACCACCGCGGGCAATCCCTCCCTGGCGCTGTTCAGGCGCGGCGCACGGGGCGGCGCAGACATTGCACCCGCCACAGGCCAAGGGCGGCAGTCCGTTCAAGGATCGGGGCGATCGGTGTCATCGGACCATCCGCATCGCCATCACTTTCCAGATCACCGGTATAGACAGACCCAACCCAAACCCCGTCCACACGGATAAGGGCGTGGGTATCCAGCAGGACATTCATATACACAAATCGCTCGTCCCGGCGCCGCAGAGAGGGATAAACCGGCTCACCCACCACATCGGCGCTGATCAACACCTCGGTCCCGTCCGCGCGGGCGCAGGGAAACAGTTGCGATGGCGAGGTGACAAGATCGACCTCGGGGCCGTGGTCCCCGAACGTATCGGCGTGTACGATCACCGGCGCGACCTCGGGGTATTTTTGCAAGGTCGCCACATCAAGAACCGTGCGGGCCACCCATCGCACCGTCTGGTATCCCGCATCACGGGTCAGCACGCGGTCGCCACAGGCAATCCAGTCAAGCGGAATGCGCCCGTCCTCTGTGTCGATGATCGCGGTAGAGGCCACGCCAGACAGCACCGCAAATTCATCATGTCCTTCCAGTTGGCCCTGCATCGGTGATCGCCCTTTAGAACCCGCTCGTCCGCTTTGTCTTAGCGGCGCAAGGATTAAAGGACCGTCAACCGCGCCACCCGAGTGCGGCAAAATCGGACCGCGCGCCTGTCTGTCCTTGCCCGCCCGCTGGATTTTGCCCATACCACCGGAATGGCAAAACAGCTTGATTACCACACGATCCGCGCGATCTTTACCCGTTTCCAGACCGCTGAACCCGAGCCCGAGGGCGAGTTGGAACATGTCAATGTCTACACCCTTGTGGTGGCGGTCGCCCTGTCGGCGCAGGCCACGGATGCGGGTGTGAACAAGGCGACGCGTGCGCTGTTCCAAGTGGCCGATACGCCGCAAAAAATGCTGGATCTGGGCCTTGAGGGCCTGACCGAGCATATCAAGACAATCGGCCTGTACCGTCAGAAGGCCAAGAACGTCATGAAGATGAGCCAGATTCTGGTGGATGAATATGGCGGGGTCGTCCCCAATTCCCGTGCCGCGCTGCAATCCCTGCCCGGGGTGGGGCGCAAGACGGCGAATGTTGTGTTGAACATGTGGTGGCAACAGCCCGCCCAAGCGGTCGACACGCATATCTTCCGGCTGGGTAACCGCACGGGCATCGCACCCGGCAAGACGGTCGAGGCCGTCGAGCGCGCCATCGAAGACCACATCCCCGCCGATTTCCAATTGCATGCGCACCACTGGATGATCCTGCACGGACGCTATACTTGTGTCGCGCGAAAACCCAAATGCGGGGCCTGCCTGATCCGTGATCTGTGCCCTTTCGAGGATAAAACCGAATGACCAAATACTCACTCGCCGGTATCGGCAATGCTGTTGTCGATGTGATCGCCCATGCCGACGATTCCTTTCTGGACCTGATGGGGATCGAAAAAGGGATCATGCAACTGATCGAACGGGACCGCGGCGAGGTTCTGTATGGGGCAATGGATGACCGCCTGCAAACACCGGGTGGTGCAGTGGCGAACACGATTGCGGGCGTCGGTGCCTTGGGCCTGCCTACCGCCTTTATCGGGCGCGTGCATGACGACGCATTGGGGCAGTTCTATGCCAAGGCGATGCAGGACAGCGGCACAGATTTCGTGAATGCACCGGTGGCGGGGGGCGAATTGCCCACGTCCCGCTGCATGATCTTTGTCACGCCGGATGGCGAGCGGTCGTTGAACACCTATCTGGGTATCTCGACCGAACTGGGCCCCGAAGATGTACCGGACGATGTGGCCTCGGCGGCCGAGATGATCTTTCTTGAGGGGTATCTTTTTGACAAGGACAAGGGCAAAGCGGCGTTCCGCCAAGCCTCGCGCCTGACGCGCGCGTCGGGGGGCAAAGCAGGCATCGCGATTTCCGACCCGTTCTGCGTGGACCGTCACCGCGCCGATTTCCTTGATATGATCCAAAACGAGTTGGACTATGTGATCGGCAACGAACACGAGATCAAATCCCTGTTCGAGACTGACGATCTGGAAGCCGCGATGGCAAAAACCGCCGGTATGATCGACCTGATGGTCTGTACCCGTTCCGGTGACGGTGTGACCATCATGGGGCGTGGTGAACGCCATGACATTCCGGTGGAGCGCGTAACACCAGTTGATGCCACAGGCGCGGGCGACCAGTTTGCCGCCGGTTTCATCTACGGGCTGGCGACGGGGCGCGATCTGGCAACCTGTGGACGCATGGGTAACCTGTGCGCCGCCGAGGTCATCAGCCATATCGGTCCACGCCCCCTGATCGACATGAAACAGCAATTTGCGGCTGCCGGTTTGGAATGACAGACGCCTGACCCTGTGGGGTCGGTCGGGGCCGTGCATATTTAAGGAACAATGATGCTGGGCGACGGGAAGCATGATGTGCCCGCGGGCAAGATCGCGACGGTTGTAACCTATCTGGAGATGACCGCGCCCCGTCTTCGCGGCGTGCCATTGCCGGACGGGTTGGAATTTGTGCGATTTACGCCGGATGTGGCAAACTATCGTGCCCTGTTCCACCGTGTAGGCGCGGATTGGTTGTGGTTCGGGCGGTCGGTCATGTCTGACGCGGATCTGGCTCAGGTGCTGTCCGATCCGGATTTCGAGTTCTACACGCTGATGAAGGACGGGCAGCCCGAAGCCTTACTGGAGCTCGGGTTCTGGGAAAAGGATGCATGCGAGCTGGCTTATTTCGGGGTGGCACCGGCGTTGATCGGGGCGGGTGCGGGGGCCTATTTGATGGACCGCGCCATTGAGGCCGCTTTTGCGCGGCCCATTACACGGTTTCATTTGCACACCTGCACGCTCGACAGTCCGCAGGCGATGGGTTTTTACCGCCGCTCAGGCTTTGCCGTGACGCATCAGAAGGTGGAGATCGCGGATGATCCGCGTATTGCCCACGGCTATGATCCGGCGCTGGCCCCGCATGTGCCGATGATCCTGCCCTAGCGCGGGGACAGCGGCGCGCAAGCCCGTCCCGACAGACAGTCCTGCACCGCATCAAGTTGCGCCTCGGTCGGTTTGGAGAAGACAAAGCCGCCGCAGGCATTTGTGCTGGCCACATAGCTATGTGCGGTGCGGCGCAGGAAGACCAGCGTATTGCCGGATGTGGGCGACGGGCACCACGGGCCAAAGCAGCGCAGTTCCAGCACCACGTCCGCCTCGAACGGGATACCGACGCCGCGCGCGCTGAGCGCCTGACCTTTGAAGGTTGCGGGAACGAGGGTTTCGGCTGGCGTGTCCTGCTGCTTGTCCCAGTCGACCTTCGGCAGTTGCGCTTCGTCAAAGGTAAGGTCACCGTGCACAGGGATATAGGCCTCGGTCGCCTCGTCCGCTTGGAAATAGGCCTCTGTTACGCCATGCGGCAGGCAGGACAGCGCCAAGGCGGGCACGGGCAGGACGGTCAGGGCAAGGGCGAGCAGGCGCATGGCATTCTCCGGTGTTCGAACTGGGCGTCGGGGCCTTGTTCAATCGTGGTTCGGACGGCGCTGTTATGCAATAACCGCTCCCCTTCGTTGTCACAGGTGCACTGCAAAAGCGTCCAGCACGGCCAGATAGACGGCGCGTTTGAACGGCACGATGGCGTCCGGCAAATCGGCGGGCGGCATCCAGCGCCATGCGGAAAATTCGGGTTCATCAGTGTCGATATTCACCTGCGCGTCTGCGCCGAGAAAGCGCAGCAGATACCACTTCTGCTCTTGCCCGCGATATTTGCCTTTCCAGAGTTTCGGGATCAAATCATGGGGCAACTCGTACGGGATGAACCCATCGGTTTCGGCCACTACTTCGACCAAATCCGCCGTAATACCGGTTTCTTCTTCCAACTCGCGCAGGGCGGCGGCGCGGGGGTCTTCGCCCTTGTCGATACCGCCTTGGGGCATCTGCCATGCGTCCTTGAAACGATCCTTGCGCTGGCCCACCCAGACATACCCGTCCGCGTTTATAACCATCACCCCGACATTGCGCCGATAGGGCAGTTTTTCGATCTGTTCGGGGGTCATGTCAGCATCTTCTCCATCTGCGCGCGGGCCAGTTGCTGGCCGGAACGTGTCACTGTTTCATGGGCGATAACATGAAAGCCGCGCGCGGCGAAAGCGGGCTGCGCCATCAGACTGGCATGGGTCCAAAGGCGCGGCGTGCCCTCTTTGCGCGCCGTGTGTTCCCATGCCGTCAGCAGCGCCGAAAACATGCCGGTGCCCTGCGCCTGCGGTGCGACATACGCCAGATCGACATAGCCCCTATCCGCCAGCGTTATAAACCCCACGGGGCCCTTCGCCCCTTGGGCAACCCAAACCTGCTGCGCGGCCAGTTTCGCGGCCCATGCCCCGCCTTGCGGAGGGTGTGCCAGCCAAGCGATGCGCTGTGCGGGTGTGTAAGCCGTGGGCCCGCGATGGATCGCGTCCCACATCACCTGACCCAAGGCGTCCGCCGCGCCCGTTTGCATCCGTGTGATCGTTGCCAATGCCCAGCCCCCATGACGCCGCGTTGCGCGTGACATCGCGCCTGACATACTTAACACCAATAGGATATCCGTTCGGGAGGACAAAATGACGGCATACCCACATCTTCTTGCACCGCTGGACCTCGGGTTTACCACGCTGAAAAACCGCGTGCTGATGGGGTCGATGCATACCGGCCTTGAAGAGACCAAGGACTGGAACCGTGTTGCCGAGTTCTACGCCGAACGGGCACGGGGCGAGGTGGGTCTGATGGTGACGGGCGGTATCGGGCCAAACCTCGAAGGGTCCGTCCTGCCCGGTGCGGCAATGATGACCACGGACAAGGATGTCGAAAACCACCGCGTCGTGACCGAACGCGTGCACGCAGCGGGCGGCAAAATCGCGATGCAGATCCTGCATGCGGGGCGCTATGCTTACGGGCCGATGTGCGTTGCGCCCTCGGCCATCAAATCGCCTATCTCTCCGTTCCCGCCTGCGGAACTGGACGAGGACGGGATCGAGAAACAGATCAGCGACATAGTGGCCTGCGCCAAGCGCGCGCAGGAGGCGGGCTATGACGGGGTCGAGATCATGGGCTCCGAAGGGTATTTCCTGAACCAGTTCCTTGTCACCCACACAAACAAGCGCACCGACCGCTGGGGCGGATCTTACGAGAACCGGATGCGTCTGCCGGTCGAGGTGGTGCGCCGCGTGCGCGAGGCGGTCGGCACCGACTTTATCCTGATTTACCGTTTGTCGATGATCGACCTTGTGCCGAACGGGTCGACCTTTGACGAGGTCAAGCAACTGGCCAAGGCGGTCGAGGCGGCAGGTGCCACGATTATCAACACGGGCATCGGCTGGCACGAAGCGCGCATTCCCACCATCGCAACCTCGGTACCGCGCGCGGCCTTTGCATGGGTCACGCAAAAGCTGATGGGGCATGTGAACATTCCGGTCATTACCTCGAACCGGATCAACACGCCGCAAGTGGCCGAAGACGTGCTGGCGCAAGGCTGTGCCGACATGGTGTCGATGGCGCGCCCCATGCTGGCGGACGCAGCTTTTGTCGCCAAGGCAAAGGCAGGCAAGGCCGACCAGATCGCGCCCTGTATCGCCTGCAATCAGGCCTGTCTGGATCACACATTCGGCGGCAAAATCAGTTCCTGCCTTGTGAACCCGCGGGCGTGTTATGAAACCGAACTGGTGGTCGAACCTGCCACGCAGGTCAAATCCATCGCTGTGGTCGGCGCGGGGCCTGCGGGCCTTGCCGCTGCGATGACTGCACGCGAACGCGGCCATGCCGTGACCCTGATCGACCGCGCGGACGAGATCGGCGGGCAGTTGAACATGGCCAAACAGGTACCAGGCAAGGAAGAGTTCTGGGGACTGGTTGACTGGTACCGCACCATGGTTGCGGAAATGGGCATCGACGTACGGCTGAACACCGAAGCGACGGTCGAGATGTTGCGCGACTTTGACGATGTGATCATCGCCACGGGCGTGCTGCCGCGTGATCCGCAAATCCCCGGTCAGGACGGGGCGAACGTGCATTCCTATATCGACGTGCTGAAAAAGAAGGCCACGGCAGGCAAGCGCGTGGCCGTGGTGGGCGCGGGCGGCATCGGCTTTGACGTGTCCGAATACCTTGTCCAAGAAGGCGAAAGCCCGACCGAGAACCTGCCCGAATGGATGACCGAATGGGGCGTCACCGACCCCGAGGCGCATCGCGGCGGTCTGGCCCCCGAAGGACCGCAACCCCACGCCCCTGCCCGCGAGGTCACGTTGCTGCAACGCAAGGCGGAAAAGCACGGGCGGCGGCTTGGCAAGACAACGGGCTGGATTCACCGCGCCGCGCTGAACATGAAGGACGTGCAGTTCGTCGGCGGCGTGAATTACGAGCGGATCGACGCGGACGGTCTGCATGTGTCCTTTGGCGAGGCGCGGGAAAACCCGACCCTGATCGCGGCGGACGATATTGTCCTGTGCGCGGGTCAGGTGCCGGATCGCGGGCTTGCAGAAGCGCTGGAGGCAGAGGGCATTGCCCATCACGTCATCGGCGGAGCGGATGTGGCGGCGGAGCTTGATGCCAAGCGCGCGATTGATCAGGGCACACGGCTTGCCGCAACGCTGTAATCGGCTTGCGACGGCGCGGACGCGGGGCTAGCGTTTTGTCATGGCACTATGCGTCTTTGATATCAGTCACGATGGCACGGCGGTTGCTGTGGACCTTTCGTCCACAGTGGCCGAAGGGCATTACCGCTGGGCGCATTTCGATCTGACGGATGAAACACTGCCCGCGTTTCTGGCCGCTCATGTGCCCGAGATTCCCGCCGCCGCCCTGACCGCGACCCAGACGCGCCCGCGCTGTGATGCGTTTGACGATGGTCTGATGCTGAACCTGCGGGGCGTAAACCTGAACGCGGACGGCCCAGCGGACCAGATGGTTGCCGTGCGTATGTGGGTGACGCCCAAGCTGATCGTGACCGTGCGCCTGCGCAAGATTTTCGCCCTTCATGCTATGCGCGAAGAGGCAGAGGCCGGACAGGCACCCCGAACACCCATGGCCTTTGTCGGCGTGCTGACCGCCGCGCTGATGGGGCGGGTGCGCGACACTGTCTTTGCCATGGGCCTGCGCGTCGACGACATGGAAGATGACATGATCGAAGACACCGGCATCCTGCCTGCCGACCTTGCCAGCGAACGGCGTATGGCCATCCGCTTTCGCCGCTATCTTGGGCCGCAACGCGATGCACTGCTGGGGCTGGTCGAGGCCAAGACCGACATGATGTCCAAAGGCCAGCGCGCGCGCCTGCGTGAGCAGGCCAACCTTGCCAAGCTCGCGGTCGAGGAACTGGACAGCTTGATCGGGCGTCTGACGGCCGTTCAGGAACACCACAACGCCGAGACCGCGAAACTGCATGCGCGCAACGGCTATATCCTGTCGCTGGTGGCGGCAGTGTTCCTGCCCTTGGGGTTCATCACCGGCCTGTTCGGCGTCAACGTTGGCGGCATGCCCGGAACGCAGTCTGCATGGGCGTTTGCGATCCTGTGCTCCTCGATGGTTCTTATGGTTGCGCTGGCCGTCTGGATCATGCGGTGGCTGAAGTGGCTGTAACCGCACGCCGTACCGCCTGACCCCGACCTTCACAAAAGGTTTGCTTGTTCACGCCCGCTGGGCCACCTTTTTCGCAATCACCACTGCGGCGGGACCGGACCGATCCAGAACAATCCTCAGGACAGCGTGCGCGATGGCATGACGGCGATCTATCCCCGCCTGTGGCGCTATGCCGTGGCGCTAACGGGGCGGCGCGACTGGGGCGATGATCTGGCCCAGACGACCTGCCTCCGGGCTCTGCGCAATGCCGACAAGTTCGAGGTCGGGACGCATCTGGACCGCTGGATGTTCCGCATGTGCCACCGCATCTGGCTGAACGAATTGCGCGCACGGCGGGTGCGTACAGGCGGCGGGCTGGTACCTGTCGAAGAGGTGGACCTGCCCGACACCGCCCCCGCTACCGAGGTGAATATTCTGGCCCGTCAGGTGTTAACCCAAGTGAACGCCCTTCCCGAAGCGCAACGGCAGGCGGTGATCCTCGTGTACGTCGAGGGGTTCCGCTACAAGGACGCGGCCGAGATTATGGAGATCCCTGTGGGCACCGTGATGAGCCGCCTCGCAGGCGCGCGCAAAAAGCTGAACGCCCTGATGCAAACTACGGCGGAGGGCGACGGATGACGCAAGCACACAGCTTTAGCGACGAAGACCTGACTGCCTATCTGGATGGCGAGGCCGACAGCTCGCTGGAGGCCGCAATTTCCACCGCTTTGGAAACAGACGAGGCATTGCAGGCCCGCCTTGCCAGCTTGGACGTGCCGCTTGCCACCATCGCGCAGGCCTATGACAGCGTTCTGGCACAGGCCCCCGCGATGCCCGGTGCGGCGACAGTGCGCCCGATGTTCCGTGACACGCATCGGCGGTGGGCAAGGGGCGCGGCAACCTTCGGCACGGGTCTGGCCGCCGGTCTGGCGCTGGCGGTTCTGTGGGGCGTCGGCACACCACAGCCCGAGACGCGCGGCTGGGTCAGCCACGTGGCCAGCTATCAAAAGCTTTATACCGCGACGACCTTTGCCGCTGTCAGCGCCACGCCGCAGCAGGTTGAACAGCAACTTGCCGAGGTTTCCGAAGGGATCGGCATCGACCTGATTAACTTGCCACAGGCGGCGGGCCTGACGTTCAAACGCGCGCAGCTTCTGGGCTTTGCCGGCAAACCATTGGTGCAGATTTCGTACCTGCGCGACGATGGCACGCCCGTCGCCCTGTGTATCATCCCCGCGGGCCCAGAGGACGCGGGGCTAAGTATGGGCGCGGCAGAGGGATTAGGCTTAGCGCGCTGGAATATCCACGGCTACGGCTTTTTGCTGATCGGCGGTGAGGACGCTGCCCCGCTGGCCCGCGAGGCCGAAATCTTCCGCGATTGGAGCGTCGACATCCCCGCCTAATCGGCGCGCCTGTCGTTTCCATGCCATCAACGATCCCCGCAATCACCCTTATATTATCCCATCCCTGCCCTGATCTTGCCCCGATTGGCCCGCATATCTGGTCCTCGACAAACAAAGCAAGAAAGGGACGGGCATGGACCGCCTCACTGAGATGGAAGCCTTCGCGATGGTCGTAGACCAAGGCGGATTTACCGATGCCGCAAAGAAGATGGGGATTTCGAAATCTGCCGTCTCTAAACACGTTTCTTCGCTGGAGGCCCGCCTTGGCGCGCGCCTTTTGAACCGCACAACGCGCCGCGTATCCCCCACTGAAATCGGCCTTGCCTATTACGACCGTGCCCGCCGTGTCCTGAATGACGCGGGCGAAGCGGATTCGTTGGTCACTTCGATGCAATCGGCGCCTTCTGGGTTGCTGCGCATCTCAGTCGCGACGGATTTCGGGGTCAATCATCTGTCGCCGCGCCTGTCCGAATTTCTTGAGGATTTTCCGGACATCACGGTCAACATGGTGCTGAACAACCGTTACGTCGAACTGATCTCCGAAGGCTTTGACATGGCCGTGCGGATCGGGGAACTTGAAGACAGCACCCTGCGGGCACGCAAGCTGACCGAAACGACCAAGCGCATGATCGCCAGCCCCGCCTATTTTGAAAAGCATGGACGCCCCGAAAAGATCGACGATCTGAACGATCACAAGCTGCTGCATTATTCCAACCAATCCTCGGGCAACGTGTGGAAACTGACCGCGCCTTCCGGTGAAAAACGTCAGGTGCGCACGGCGGGGTGGTTGTCGGTGAATGATGGACAATCGCTGCTCAACGCGGCTGTCTCCGGCCTTGGCATCGCGTATCTGCCCAGCTTTCTCTACGGCGAAGCAATGGAAAAAGGGCTGGTTGTTGACGCCATTCCCGATCTGCCGCTTGAGACGCAAGGCATCTACGCGGTCTATCCCCCCGGAAGGTTCACGCAGCCCAAGGTACGCGCATTTATCGACTTCCTTGTGCATTCGTTTGCCGACAAAGGACCGTCCGACTGGTAACGCTATTCTTCCCTCACCGACACTTTCGGTAACTGGCCCCGATGCACGCACATCGGGGCTTTTTTCTTGCGCGGGGTCAGGCCGATCTGGGCAGGGCTGTGCGGAAATTCTTGCGATGCTGGGACGGGCTGATCCCACGGATGGTGCGGAACACGCGGCGGAATGTTTCCTGACTGCCGAACCCGCAAGTATGGGCCAGATCGTCAAAGCCGATCTCGGTCGTTTCAAGCAAATCTGCCGCTAATGCCACCCGCTGGCGCGCCAGCCATTTCTGCGGCGTCTCGCCTGTCGTTTCACTCATCCGGCGCATAAGCGTACGCTCGCTGAGACCTGCGTGAGAGGCCATGTCGGCCACGCTCCATGCGCGGTCAAGGTTGGCGCGTACCGCATCCATCAGCTTGGCAATCTGCCCCGACCTTTTGGGCGGCACGGGCGCGGGAATAAACTGCGACTGGCCACCCTCGCGCATTGGGGCCATGACCAGCCGTTTTGCCACTGCATTGGCGCGCGCTGCGCCGAAATCCTGCCGGATCACGTGCAGGCACAGATCAATGCCCGCCGCCGATCCTGCCGAGGTCAGCACCGCCCCGTTGTCGATGAACAGCACATCGGGACGCACCTCGATTTGCGGAAACCGCGCCGCCAGCGCATCGGTATAGCGCCAGTGGGTCGTCGCCGTTTTACCATCCAGCAGCCCCGCCGCCGCCAGAACAAATACCCCCGAACAGATCGACGCGATGCGCGCGCCGTTTTCATGGGCCGCGCGCAGGGCCGCACACAGGTCATCCGGTACCGGTGTATCGACACCGCGCCATCCCGGCACAAGGATCAGGCTTGCCTCGCGCAGGGCGGACAGGTCGTGTTCCGCCGCAATTGCGATGCCGCCTGTGGCATGCAGTGGCCCCGCCTCGGCGGCGACGACCTTGTGGCGGTACCAGTCGGGGAATTCGGGACGCGGTAGGGCAAACAGTTCCAGCCCGATCCCAAATTCGAACATGCACAGCCCGTCATAGGCAAGGATGCAAACCAGCGGGCGTGGATCAGCCACTTTGGCGGTATCTGACTGTTCTTTGTCCATTCCGCCAATATACCGACGCGCCGGAATTTGCCAAGTTACCGTCATCACACCAACCGGAGCATACCGACATGACCCAATCCGCCCCCAGCCCCGTCGCCGCCACGCCTGCCGCCAGTTCCGCCGACGCGCTTGCCCATTTCAGCGCGCGCCTCACATTCGAAACCGACTGCTGGGACACCAACGCGGCGCTGACTGCCGGTGCGACAGATTTTGTGCTGCTCGATGTGCGCGCACCGGCACTGTACCAACGCGGCCATGTGCCAACCGCAATCAACCTGCCCGTCGGCAAAATGACCGAGCGCAAGATGGCAAGCTGGCCCGAAGGCACCCTGTTCGTCGTCTATTGCGCCGGACCCCATTGCAACGGCGCGAACAAGGCGGCGGTGCGTCTGGCGACCTTGGGCCATCCTGTCAAAGAGATGATTGGCGGCGTCACCGGCTGGATCGACGAAGGGTTCGACCTCGTCACACCGACTGAGTAGGACAAGGGCGCGCTATTCGTCGTCACTCACTAGGATCACCTCGACCCGCCGGTTCGCCTCGCGCCCATCTGGGGTCAGATTGTTGGCCACGGGGGAAAGATAGCCCATGCCGCGCGCGTCGATCCGGTCGGCAGGGGCGCCGTAAAGATCAATCAGCGCATCGCGCACCGACTGCGCGCGCGCCCGCGATACGTTGATGTTCGCATCAAGCCCGCCCGCCGTATCCGTATGCCCCACCACAGCCACGCGCAGACCGGGGCGGGCGTTCAGCAGGTCGGCAATCGCCGCCAGATCCGGTTTCTCGGCCTGTCCAAGGCTGGTTGCCCCGACCTCGAAATCCAGACTGCGCAACACAACAAACCCTTTGTCGAGCAGGGCAGAAACGACCGGTGGCACGACGTCCCCGTCCGGACCGCCGGTGTCGATATAGGGGGTGGCGACGCTTTGGATGTCGGTTGATGGCGTGTCGGATGTGCCGATCTGCACCACCTGCAAATATCCCGCCCCCGCCGCCGTACTGGCAAGCAAAGTGATCGCCGCCCCGCTGCTGGGCTGTACCGCGCTGACAAAATGGTAGGCCCTGATGTTGACGTACATGTTCGGCGCGGGCAGCACGTCGATCCCAAAGCGGAAATCGAAACCGCCGCAACTGGTTTCGTCGCAATCCAGCAGCAGCGTGAAATCCGCCGCCTCAAGCTGGGCGCGCAATGGGGCGAGGATTTGCAACGGGGTCAGGCCCGAGGACGGAATGCGATAGGCCCGCCGCGTCACCGGCCCTTCGAGCGTGCGTACCGGCAGGATGTCATTGGCATAGGGGCCAACGGCAAAACTTTCCTGCTCAAGCGCGCTGTTACGGGTGGCCGTCACCCGTGCGTTGGACGGCAGCGCAAGGTCCAGCGCGCTCGCGGGCAGCGCCACGAGGCACAACAGCCACGCCGCAAGACTGCGGGCCAACCCTGTCATCCCTCACGCGCCTGCGCGTGATATTCAGGGTTGGGCCGCATTGCCGTCGCACTCGCCACGCGGTTGGACATGTTAAAGAACGCCGCAACGTTGATCAGATCCCATATGTCGCGGTCGGTCAGCCCGTGATCGCGCAAGGCGGCACGGTCGCTTTCCTCGATCTGGGCCGAGGCGAGCGTTACCTTTTCCGCAAAGACCAGCATCGCGCGCTGGCGCGGAGTCACTTCGGCCACCCGCCAGTTCATCACCAGCGCCTCGCCCAAGATCGGATCACCCGAGAGTTCCCGCACCGCCGCGCCATGGGCGGTCAGACAATAAAAGCAACGGTTCGTGGCGCTCACCACCACGGCGACCATCTCGCGCTCCAGTTTGCTCAGCCCGCTGTCGGACAGCATCAGATCATTATAGAGGGCCGTGAACGCATTCAGCTTGTCGATGTCGAAGGCATGAGCCTTTAGCACATTCGGCACCATCCCCAGTTTGTCCTGACAGACATCGAAATATTTCTGCGTCTGCGCGGGCAAGGGATCGACCATCGGCAGATCAAGAGCTGTCGGGCTGTCGGTCATGATATGTCCTTCTCTGCGGTGCTGATCCGGTAATGATAGCCGCCAACAGGGGTGAACCCCAACCGTTGGTACAGCCGGTTGGCCCCCGTATTCGCAACAGTGGTCAACAGCGAGACCGTTTCGGCCCCGTTTTCCTGCGCCCAGAAGGCAGCGGCGCGCATGATCCACTGGCCCACGCCCTGCCTGCGCTGTTCGGCCAACACCTCGACCGCGTGGACCATGGCGATGCCGTCATGAATCGCCACAAACCCAGTGCCTGCAGGCTTCTCGTTCCACCGCGCAAGGATCGCCGTCTTGTGCTTGGCTCGCGCCATGACTTCTAGCCGCGCGGGACCAACGCCGCCTTTTTCCCAGATCTCGGCCATGATGGCCAAGGGTTCCCAGATCGCGAAAGTAGTCACCGGCGGGATCGGCTGATCAGTAAGGGCAGAGGTCGCGATGACATAGCCGTTTGTCGGATCCACAACCGCATAGCCGCGCTGCGCAAGGGCATCATCCAGCGCCTTGTCGCTGCCGCGCACCATGAACAGCGGGGTCTGGCCAAGAGCGCGCATCGCGGTTTCGGCATCGGGGATATCGGCATCGGTGACGGGGGCATGGGCGGTCGCGGCGCTGACCCGCTTGCCGCCGCCCCGCCCGTCACGGATGTGCCATGGCCCTAATTCGCGGATGCTGGCTGAAGGCCATGTACCGTTGATGGTTGCGTGCAATGCGGCATCGGTGATCATGCGGGAAACTCGGCAGCGAGTACGGCCAGCGCGGCCTCGACCATCTCGGCGTCCGTGCCGCGTATCACGATGTTGGCCCCGAACTTCCCGTCCTTCTGGAAGGGGTAGGAACCGATGCTCAGATCCGGATAGGCTGCGGCCAGTTCACCCAGCGGGCCTGCAATGTCCCCTTCGCCACGGTCGATGCGCAAGGTGCGCGACGCCAGCGGCGCGCCACCGGTCAGCGTGGGCAGCACGGTTGCCACCATCGCCTGAAACACGGATGGCACGCCGGCCATCACATGCACATTTGCGATCGTGAAACCGGGGGCGACCGAAACCGGATTGTCGATCAGCGTCGCTCCTTCGGGAATGCGCGCCATGCGCAGCCGTGCGGTGTTCAGCTCGGCCCCCGTCTTGGCGTAATGCGCGGCCAGCAGCGCGCGCGCATCGTCGCGCACATCAATCGGCACGTCAAAAGCGGCGGCAATGCAATCGGCAGTGATGTCATCATGGGTCGGCCCGATCCCGCCCGAGGTAATCACCGTGTCATGGGCCGCAGACAGCGCCTGTACCGCGGCGATGATGGCGGCGCGGTCGTCACTGACCACGCGCACCTCTTTCAGGTCGATGCCCGCCTCCGTCAGTTGGCCCGCAAGATGGTACATGTTGGCATCGCGCGTGCGCCCCGACAGGATTTCATCCCCGATCACCAGCATGGCGGCGGTTGGATTGGGCATGGGCGGGCCTCCTTGAGATATGGTTCATCACCGTATAGGGCCGCTCCCATGCGCTTTCAAACCCAACTTGTACCCGCCACGCTGATCCGCCGCTATAAACGGTTTCTTGCCGATTGCCGCCTTGAGGACGGGCGCGAGGTCGTCGCCCATTGCGCCAATCCCGGTTCGATGATGGGGCTGGCGGAGGAAGGGATGCGGATCTGGCTGGAGCCCAACGACGACCCCAAGAAAAAGCTGAAATTCGGCTGGCGGCTGGTCGAACATGACACGGGGCATTTCACTGGCGTTGACACATCGGTGCCCAACCGCGCGCTGAAAGCCGCGCTCGAGGCAGGGCGCATCGCGGGGTTCGAAGGCTACGACACCGTGCGCCCCGAACAGAAATACGGGCAGAACAGCCGCATCGATTTCCTCTTGCAAGGCACCGATCTGCCCGACGCCTATGTCGAGGTGAAATCGGTAACTCTGTGCCGCGAGGCGGGGCTGGCGGAGTTCCCCGACTCGGTCACTGCACGCGGCGCAAAACATCTGGCCGAACTGGCGGATATGGCGCGCGCAGGCCATCGCGCCGTGATGCTGTATCTTGTGCAGCGGACCGATTGTGATCGTTTCACACTGGCCAGTGACATTGACCCAGCATACGCCGCCGCCTATGTGGCGGCACGGGACGCCGGGGTGGAAACCATCTGTCTTTCGACATACATCACCCCTGAAGGGATCGACATTGCTGGCCCCCTTTCGATCACCATTTGACCCGCACTGGTTCTTTTCGCCGCAGTGCAGTATATTTACACCGAGTTTTACGCGATGGAGCCGACCTTGAACCAAGAAACCCGCGGCCGTCTGACAAAGGACGGCATCCGCATCTACGACCAAGCCGATTTTGCCGGAATGCGCGCCGCAGGCAAGCTGGCCGCTGAAATCCTCGACGCCATGTCCCCGCTGGTCTTTCCAGGCCAGACCACTGGAGAGATCGACCGCGTGATCACCGAGAT
Organism: Tateyamaria sp. 7Alg 36; assembly: GCF_059882455.1. Taxonomy (NCBI): domain Bacteria; kingdom Pseudomonadati; phylum Pseudomonadota; class Alphaproteobacteria; order Rhodobacterales; family Roseobacteraceae; genus Tateyamaria; species Tateyamaria sp. 7Alg 36. The sequence continues at coordinate 1,806,882 of NZ_CM187613.1, forward strand.
GGTGGAACAGGCGGGCGCGACTTCGGCAACGATTGGCTACAAAGGCTATCAGCACGCCAGCTGCATCAGCGTGAACCACGTCGTGTGCCACGGGATTCCAGGGGACAAGGTGCTTAAGGATGGCGACATCCTGAACATCGACGTCACGGTTGTGGTGGACGGATGGTATGGCGACACCAGCCGCATGTATGTGGCAGGCAAACTGCCCCGCAAGGCAGAGCGTCTGATCCAAGTCACGCACGATGCGCTGATGCTGGGGATCGAGGCCGTGAAACCCGGCAACACGTTCGGGGATATCGGCCACGCCATTCAGGTCTATGCCGAAAGCCACCGCATGTCCGTTGTCCGCGATTTCTGTGGCCACGGGTTGGGCCGCGTGTTCCATGCGCCGCCCAATGTGCTGCACTATGGCCGTCCCGGCACCGGCGCGGTGCTGGAACCCGGCATGTTCTTTACCATCGAACCGATGATCAACCTTGGTCGGGCCGAGACAAAGACCCTGTCGGATGACTGGACGGCTGTGACCCGCGACAAATCCTTGTCCGCACAGTTCGAACATTCGGTCGGTGTGACGGAAAACGGGGTCGAGATTTTTACGCCCTCTCCGGCGGGCAGGTTCCACCCAACATCCGTCTAAGGCACAATTCCGACACGCATATGCGGTACAGCGTCTAGCTGCCGCGTGTGCGATGCGGGCCGACCGTGGCTGTGACGGCTAGGATGATGCCTGACACAGTGGCGATCATGCCAGCCGCGCTGACCGAGGCAGACGCCCCGATCCACAGCGGCCCGTATCCGGCCAGCACATATCCCACCACGGCGGCAAGGCTTGCGAACCCTGCGGACCACGCGACCTGATGACCCAGTCGGTTGGTCATCATCCGCGCCGCTGCCGGCGGGCAGATGAACATGGCGATCACGATGATCGACCCGACGGCATCAAAGGCCGCTACCGCCGCGATGGCCGACACCACCACCAGCGACAGTCTCAAAGGCCCTGTGCGCAAACCCAGCCCGCGTGCGAACCCTTCGTCAAACGTCGACAACGCCAGTGGTCGCCAGAACAGAAACAGGAAGACCGCAACCACAACCAGCGCCAGCGCCATCCGCGGCAGTTCAACCGGCAAACCCGTAAGGGCGGCAGGATCCAACAGCGAGGCCCAGCCGGTTGCGTCCAGCCAGATCAGACTTTCCAGATTGCCATAAAGCGCATGTTCGACATCCAGATGCACGCTGGATGTATCTGAGCGCTCCAACAACAGAACACCGCCCGCGAACATTGCCGTAAACACCACCCCCATGGCCGCGCCGGATTCAATGCGCCCAAGACGGCGGATCGCCTCGATCGCGATCACGGCCAGCACCGCCGCCCCTGCCGCGCCCAGCAACATCGGCCCCGTCGCCACCACACCAGTCAGCAAAAAGGCGACGACGATACCGGGCAGGACCACATGACTGATCGCGTCCCCGATCAAGGCCTGACGGCGCAGCAACAGGAAGTTTCCCGGCAAGGCGCAGGCCACGGCCACACAAACACCGATCAGGATCGGCGTCAGGGACAGGGCGACAAATTCCTCACCCATCACATCACCACCTTTGGACCGGCGATGCGGCCATCCACATCGCTGAGTTGATCGCGGGTCAGCACGGTTTCAATCGGGGTCAGCCCGTCATAGCGCGTTGCTGCGGCGGCAAAGCTTTGATCCGAACGCACGATGGCCCAGCGGGTTTCATCCAGCAGCGCCTTGGCAGCGGCGGCTTGCCCTTCGGGGGTGGCGACGCCATCGGGGCGGATCAGCCCCGCGCGGTGCATCAGACGGTGCGTCAGCGCCTCGAATATCGGCTGGCCCTGCGCCAACGCCAGTAGCCCCTGCCGCATGTGCACACGACGCTGATAGCGGTAGTGCACCAGAAGTGACGCCAGTACCCCGCGTTCCGGCGATAGCAGCAAAGAGGCCAAGAACATAGCAAAGCCGACCAGCACCACAATCGGCCCTGTTGGCAGCGCGGGCGCAATGGCCGAAATCGCCGCGCCGACATAGCCCGAAATGCCGCCCAGCACGCCCGCCACGATCACCACATGGGATGCGCGGTCGGTCCAGAACCGCGCCGTGACAGCAGGCACGATCAACAGGGCCACAATCAGGATCAGGCCGACCACTTTCAGGCCGACCACCGTGACAACCAGCACAATCCCCATCATCGCCAGATCAATACGGGCAAGGTTCCACCCCGTCGCCTCGGTATAACCCGGATCGAAGGCAGCAAGCTCAAGCGGGCGGCGCAGGATCAGTACGAGAGCGAGAACTGCCGCACCCGCACCGGACAACAGCAGTGCATCGCTGCGCAGCATCCCTGCGGTGGAGCCGAGCAAGAAGCCCTCGAGCCCCGCCTGCTGGCCCGAGGTCATCGTCTGGATCACCGTCAGGATCACAACGCCAAAGCCGAAAAAAACGGACAGGATTGCGCCGATGGCAGCATCCTCGCCCAGCCGCGTGCGCGCGCTGAGCCATTGGACGCAAAGTAGACCGACTGCCGCTGAAAGGGCCGCGCCCAGCAACAGGCCCGGCAACCATCGCCCGTCCCCGCCAAGGGCCACCATCAGGATAAAGGCCAGCCCGACACCCGGAAGGGTAGCGTGGCTGATTGCATCGCTGACCAGCGCACGTTTTCGCAAGAAAAGAAAGGTGCCCGCCACGCCCGACGCGATCCCCAACAGGGCGGCACCCAGCGTCACCAGCGTCGCATTATAGCCCAGCTGCAAGAGCAATGCATCGGCAAGCATGGCCTAGCCCGCAACGCTTTCTGGATCGACGCGCGCCGTGGTCAGCCGCCCGCCATAGGCCGCTTGCAGGTTGTCTTCGGTAAAGGTGTCGGCCACGGGGCCAGCCGCGATAACTTGGGTGTTCAACAGTACCACATCATCAAAATAGTCCGGCACGGTGGCAAGGTCGTGGTGCACGGCCAACACGGTGCGTCCCGCATCGCGCAATTCCTGCAACACGGCGATGATCGCCTTTTCCGTGGCGGCATCAACGCCCGCGAATGGTTCGTCAAGCACATAGATTTCCGCATCCTGCGCCAAGGCACGCGCTAGGAAAACGCGCTGTTGCTGCCCACCCGAAAGCTGTCCGATCTGGCGGCTGGCAAAGTCGCGCATTCCGACGCGGTCAAGCGCATCCATCGCCTGCGCACGGTGGCGCGCACGCACACGGCCCAACAGGCCCAACTGGCGGTAAAGCCCCATCAGCACCACATCGATCACGCGGGTCGGGAAATCCCAATCCACACTTGCGCGCTGCGGCACATAGGCGATGCGGTCGCGCATCTGCGCCAGTGGGCGTCCAAAGACGCTGACCGTTCCCGCAAGCGGCTTCACCACCTGCAACGCGGCCTTTAGCAGCGTCGACTTGCCCGCACCGTTCGGGCCGACGATGGCGGTCATCGCACCTGCGCGCACCGTCATATCGACCGAAAAGATTGCGGGCGTCTGGCCATATGACACGGTCAGGCCGCGCACGGCCAGCGGGCTGGCTTGGCGGGCGGCTTCGGCCTTTTCGTTATGCTCTGTCACCAGTGAAACAGTCATGAGGACCCTTTCAGATTTCCAAGACGCCCCGTCGCAGGCACATCGGCACCGAGCGCGCGCGCGATTGTTGTGACGTTATGGTCGATCATACCCAACCATGTGCCTTCATAAGTGCCATCCGGACCCATCGCGTCGGAAAACAGCGCGCCGCCAACGGTGACCGCGTGCCCTTGTGCCGCAGCCCCTTCGATCAGGGCGCGGATATTCCGGTCAGAGACCGAGGTTTCCACAAACACAGCAGGAAGGTCGCGCGCGACCAATGTATCGACAAGGGCGCTGATGCGGTTCAGCCCTGCTTCGCTTTCGGTCGAGATACCTTGGATACCCAGCACCTCGAACCCGTAGGCGCGCCCGAAATAGCCGAAGGCGTCATGCGCGGTCAGCAGCACGCGCCGCTCTGGTGGCACCTGCGCCAGCGTGTCCTGCGCATAGCGTGTCAAATCCTCGGCCTGCGCGACAAACTCTGCCGCGTTGCTTTCGAACGTGGCGCGAGAGTCGGGTGCGAGGTTGGACAGGGCAGAAACCACCGCAGGCACACATTTCGCCCACAGCGCAGGGTCCATCCATACATGCGGATCAAAGCGCCCATCGTAATCGGCATGAGCCAGCAGATCGGCGGGGTCCAGTGTTTCGGCAATGGCATGTACGGGCCGCTTGCGGGACAGGTCGGCAAAGAACCCTTCCATCTGCGCCTCAAGATACAAGCCATGCCACAGCACCGCATCGGCGCGGGTCATGGCCACGATGTCACTGCGGGTCTGGCGGTAGGCATGCGGGTCGACGCCCGCCCCCATCAGCGCCTTGACCGAAACGGCATCCCCGCCGATCACGCGGGCAAGATCGGCAATCATGCCGGTGGTAGCGACGATGTTCAGCTTGGGCGTGGCCAGCGCAGGTGTGGCGGCCAGTGCGGCAAAACCCGCAAGAACCGCGCGGCGCGACATCAGCATGGGTTTGGTAACTGTGTTCATGAAGTTGAATATGAGAGTCATTCGCAAGAAGTCAATGAAGTTGAGAATGATTCGCAACAAAGGCGCTTAATCTGGGGGCCTTTAGTCGAAACTGATCAAAAATGTGGCACCTTCGCCGGTGTCTTCGAGGGTGATCTGCCCGCCACGTGCTTGGACAAGACTGCGCACGATGCTGAGCCCCATGCCCGTGCCGCCCGTATCCCTGCGGGTGGTAAAGAACGGATCAAAGACGCGGCTGCGGTTTCCCGCGCTGATCCCCGGCCCGTTATCGCTGATCCTCAGTGATCCCTGCGTGCAGGTCAGGCGCATCCGGCTGGCACCGTGTTCGGCTGCATTGCGGGCCAGTTGGGTCAGGATCGTAAGCAGATCGTCCGAGACCAATGCGATGGTGCCATCCGCGACCACCACGATCTCGATACCCGCGTCGATGCGTTCGGCGACCTCTGACAGCGTACATTGCCCTATGCCTGCGCTGGTGGCGGCGCGGGCATGGTGGCTCAGGTGGTCCAGCAGCGCCTGCATCCGTGAACTGGCGTCATGGATCGTCGCGCTCAACTCGCGCGCATCTTCGCCCTGCGCACCGGCCTGCAACAGTTCCGCCGCGCCCTGAATGGCCGTCAGCGGCGAGGTCAGTTCATGCGCCACATGATCGGCATAGGCTTTCATCCCCTCCGCACGGCTGTTCAGACTTTGGCCCATCGCCATGACGCTGGCCCCCAAGGCCCCCAGTTCGGGCGTGCCGAAATGGGCGGGCATCGGCACGTCCTGCCCCGTCTTCATCGCGCGGGCATAAGCGGTCAGCGCGTAGACCGGCCGCAGCACGAGGCGCCACAGCAGAAAGCCGAGAACGCAGGTCGCCACTACCGCCATTATGCCGACCAGCCACGCGGCCTCGCCCCACCCCAACACGTTGCCAAACAGACGCAGGTAGACGATGCCGAACAGTGGCAGCGCCAGCACGGCAGCCAATGTGCCACCGATGACTAAGCCCAGCGGCGGGCGCCATTTTTGCGCGATGCGCTTTACCGGCCCGCGCATGGGCCCATCCGGATCCCGATGCCGTGCACCGTTTCAATCGCGTCAGCGCAGCCTGCCTGTGCCAGTTTGGCACGCAGGTTGCGCAGGTGGCTGTCCACTGTCCGGTCACTCACCCCCGCATGCGCCCCATAGAGCGCATCCGTGAGTGCGGGCCGTGCCGAAATGCGGTCCGGGTAGGACATAAGGTGGGCCAAAATCTCCATCTCGCGGGCGGTGAGGGTCAGCGCAGTGCCGTTCACGCGGCACAGGTGGGCGTCAACATCGACGCTGAGGATGCCGCGCACCAGTGCGGTTGAACCATCCGCCACGCCTGCCGGCGCAGTGCGTGCGCGTTTCAGGATCGCCCCGATGCGCGCCACCAGCTCGCGTGGCGAGAACGGTTTTGTCACATAGTCGTCGCCGCCCAATTCGAATCCCAGCACTCTGTCGATCTCGTCCTGTCGCGCAGTCAGGAACAGCACCGGCGTCTGCACATGTATCCGTAAGGTGCGGCACACGGCCAGCCCGTCCATTTCCGGCAGTCCGATATCCAGCACGATCAGGTCGAACCTCCCCGACCGCCCCTTAGCCAACCCTTCGGCCCCATCGCCAGCCTCGGTCACCGCATGGCCCGCCCCTTGCAGGGCGATGCGCAGGACGGAGCGGATATGCGGGTCGTCATCGACAATCAGCACGCTTGTCTGGGTCATGGTGTCGTTGCCTTTGGTGTCATGGCCGCAAGGCTACGGCGCAGACGCCAGTTCCGAAAGCCCCATTCGCGCCAGTCCGTTGGCTGGAACAGTTCGGGCGGGCCATAGAACAGGTGGCCGCAATAGATGTACGGTGCGACATCCAGATGGCGGTGCATTGCGGGCAGCGCGCCTTCGCCCAGTTCGCAGATGGTGCGCGCGTGCGGCACCACGGGTTGCGTCAGGTTGTGGCGGGCGACAATCCCGTCAAAATTGACAAAGGCGCAGACATATAGCGTCACCGCCCCAAGCGCCCCGCAGCGCAACATCATCCATGCCGCAGGACGGTCGCGCCAGATTTGCCATGCGACGATGACCAGACCGCTGGCCACCAACCCCATCCACACATAAGCGGCAAGGCGCAGGCGCGTCAGGCCATAGACATCGACATACGCCTCAAGCCGCCACAGCGAAGCGACCACCAGTGCGAGTGTCTGCGCCAGCCAGATCATCATCAGCCAGCGCATCACAGGCCGCCCCGCCAGATGCGGACGTGCCAGCACCGCAAACAGCCCCGCCAGCAGCGCCGTAATGAGCAGCGGATAGGCCCCGCGATGGGCATAGGCGGCGGGGCTGATCCCCTCGGGCAGGCCTGCATTGCCATAGAGGAACAGGATATCCATCACCGTCTGCACCGCGAAAAGGGCGTTGAACAGAACCAGCGACCGCGCGACCGAGCTTGCGTTGACCACACCGGCCTGCCGCACCGTCTGGCGCGCAACGGGACGGGCGCGCAAACGTTCGGCCATGCGGCGGGCAACCAGCGCGGGCCAGATCAGCAGGGCCAGCACGCACCAGAACCACAGACGCCACATGTTCGGCAATTCCGGCTGCCATGTTGCCAATCCCTCCAGCGCCCTGTTCAGCACGGGGTTCGCACTGCCCAGCAACAGCACAAAGACCAGCGTCGCCCCAAGCGGCAAGGCCCAGCCCACAAACAGCGCGCGTGTATCCAGCTTGCCGGATTTCAGATCGCCAATCCGACCCAAACCACGCGCCGCATCCCCGACCGTTTGCGCAGGCGCGACCCAGAACATCCGGCCCGCCCCGCGCAACAAATCACCGTGCCGCAACCCCGCCAGCGCGGCACAGCTCACCGCCAAACCGCCAAGCGCGATCAGGATCGACAGAGGCTGAACAGACTCTACCAAGGGCAAAACGCACAGAACGCCACCCGAGGCGATGCCGATGCGGTTCCGCGGGGACAGGCGCGGCCACGCCACGGCCAACCCCGCTAACACGACCAGAAAGAAGAACACCGCGAGGCTGAGCGTTGGTGCCGCCTGCCAGACCAGCACATCCCCCGCTGCGATCAGCGCAACCAGTAGCCCCGCCTTTACCCCGTCCCGACGGCGGCGGTTCTGGTCTCGGCGCGCGGCGCCTGCGGGCGGCTGGTCCAACCACCATCCGTCCTGTTGCATCGACAGCGGCACGCCGCTTAGTACCTGTTGTGTCATCGTTTCTGTCCCTTCGGTTCTTTGCCTATGGGGCAGCATCGCAGCGGTTTGTGCAGACGCGGCGGGCCTGTTTGTGCAGGAAATGTGCAGAACAGAGCGCAGCGGCACGGCTTGCCAAATTGGCCCACCCGTGCCACGTCGGGTACAAGCTTTTGTCCGAAAGGATCCCGTGATGTCCGAGACGCAAACACACATTCCGCACCGTAGCGCGACGCAACTGCCGCAAGTGACCGAACCGCGCAATCCCGGTATAGCCCTTGATATGGGCTGGGTGCGGCGGGTGCAGGCCAACACCTCGGCCATCGAACGGCGCTGCGCGACCCTGCCTGCACGCCGGTCGATCAAGAAGGACCATCAGGCGGCTTGGCTGCTCAAGGCGATCAGCATGATCGACCTGACAACCCTGTCGGGCGACGATACTGCACGCCGCGTGGCACGCCTGTGCGCCAAGGCCCGCCAACCCGTCCGCGCCGAGATCTTGGAGGCCTTGGACATGCAGGGGCTGACCACCGGTGCGGTCTGTGTCTATCACGAAATGATCCCGCCTGCCGTGGCCGCGCTGCAGGGCACCGGCATTCCGGTTGCCGCCGTATCCACCGGATTTCCGGCGGGCCTGTCGCCTTTCCATCTGCGCCTTCAGGAAATCACCGAAAGCGTCGCCGCAGGGGCCGAGGAAATCGACATCGTGATCTCGCGCCGCCACGTGCTGGAAGGCAACTGGCGCGCCCTTTATGACGAGATGGCCCAGATGCGGCTGGCCTGCGGGCAGGCCCATATCAAGGCGATCCTCGCCACCGGCGAACTGGGCACGCTGCGCAACGTCGCCCGCGCCTCGCTGGTTTGCATGATGGCGGGGGCGGATTTCATTAAGACATCCACCGGCAAGGAAAGCGTGAACGCAACGCTGCCGGTCAGCCTAGTGATGATCCGCGCCATTCGCGACTACTACGACGCGACCGGCTATCGCGTGGGCTACAAACCCGCTGGCGGCATTTCCAAGGCCAAGGACGCTCTGGTCTATCTGTCGCTGATTAAGGAAGAACTCGGCGACCGCTGGTTGCAACCCGACCTGTTCCGCTTTGGCGCGTCGTCCCTGCTGGGCGATATCGAACGCCAACTCGAACACCATCTGACCGGCGCCTATTCCGCCGGATACCGCCACGCCATCGGGTAAACCGACCCATGGACCACCTGCCGATCCGCCAAAAGCACTGGTTAAAAAGAGAGCCACGCAAATGACCGTCAAAGACATCTTTCAGACCATGGATTATGGCACTGCCCCCGAAGGCGCAGGGGACGCGCTGGCGTGGATCGTTGATCAGGGGGCAAAGTTCGGGCACTTCATCGACGGGGCATTCACGGCCCCCACAGACGATTTCACCTCACGCAATCCGGCCACGGGTGAAACCCTCGCTACGCTCAGCCAAGCGACGCAAGGCGACATCGACGCCGCGGTAAAAGCCGCCCGCGCCGCGCAACCCAAATGGGCCAAGTCCGGCGGCCATGCGCGGGCCCGCGTGCTTTATGCCATTGCCCGCCTGCTGCAAAAGCACAGCCGCCTCTTTGCCGTGCTGGAAACGCTGGATAACGGCAAGCCGATCCGCGAATCCCGCGACATCGACATCCCGCTTGCACAGCGTCACTTCTACTATCACGCGGGCATGGCCCAACTGATGGAGGCCGAACTGCCCGACCGCACAGCGCTTGGCGTGTGCGGCCAGATCGTGCCGTGGAACTTCCCGCTTCTGATGCTCGCGTGGAAGATCGCGCCCGCCCTCGCCATGGGCAATACCGTGGTGTTGAAACCCGCCGAATACACGTCGCTGACGGCGCTGCTTTTTGCCGACATCTGCCGTCAGGCGGGCGTACCCAAAGGCGTGGTGAACATCGTTACCGGCGACGGCGCCGTGGGCGAAATGATAGTGAACGCAGACGTGGACAAGATCGCCTTCACCGGGTCGACCGCCGTGGGGCGGCGTATCCGTCAGGCGACCGCCGGCACGGGCAAATCCCTGACCTTGGAACTGGGCGGCAAATCCCCCTACATCGTGTTCGACGATGCCGATCTCGATAGCGCTGTCGAAGGGCTCGTCGACGCGATCTGGTTCAATCAGGGACAGGTCTGCTGCGCAGGTTCGCGTCTGCTGGTGCAGGAATCCGTGGCCGAAACGTTCTATGCCAAACTGCGTGCGCGCATGGACAAACTGCGCATTGGTGACCCGCTCGACAAATCCGTCGATGTCGGGGCCATCGTGGACCCGATCCAGCTCGACACGATCACGAAACTGGTGGCGGGCAACAGCGCTGGCGAAACCTACCAGCCGCAATTGACCCTCCCCGCGACGGGCAGTTTCTATCCCCCGACCCTGATCACGGGCCTCAATACCGCCGACACCCTGATGCAAGAGGAAATCTTCGGCCCCGTCCTTGTCTCGACCACTTTCCGCACCCCTGCCGAAGCGGTCGAACTGGCCAATAACACCCGCTACGGCCTCGCCGCCACTGTCTGGAGCGAGAACGTCAACCTCGCCCTCGACATCGCGCCGAAACTCTCCGCAGGCGTTGTCTGGGTGAACGCCACCAACCTCTTTGACGCGGCCGCAGGCTTTGGCGGCGTCCGTGAAAGCGGCTTTGGCCGCGAAGGCGGGTGGGAAGGGCTCATGGCCTATACCAAGCCCAAAACCACTTCGAAGACTCTTAAACCCATCGCGCCCTTCTCCGGCAAATCCGAGGGAGTCGCACCGCTGGACCGTACCGCCAAACTCTATATCGGCGGCAAACAGGCGCGCCCCGATGGCGGCTATTCCGGCAATGTCTTCGGCAAGAACGGCGCCATGCTGGGCCAGATCAGCCTCGCAGGACGCAAGGACGTGCGCAACGCGGTCGAAGCCGCCCAAGCGGCCAAAGGCTGGGCCAAGACGACTGGCCACCTGCGCGCACAGATCCTTTATTACATCGCCGAAAACCTGTCCGCCCGCGCCGATGAGTTCGCCACTCGGCTGAACGACCTGCAAGGCGGCAACAACGGCAAGAAAGAGGTTGAAGCAGCGATCGACCGGCTGTTCACCTATGCCGCATGGGCCGACAAATACGACGGCGCGGCCAAGGGCGTGCCCCTGCGCGGCCTCGCACTGGCGATCAACGAACCCACAGGGATCATCGGCGCGCTTTGCCCTGATGAGGCACCGCTGCTGGGGCTCGTTTCCCTTATGGCCCCCGCCATCGCCATGGGCAGCCGCATCATCCTTGCGGCCTCCGAACCCTTCCCGTTGGCCGCCACCGACTTCTACCAGATCCTTGACACATCTGACGTGCCTGCGGGCGTGGTGAACATCCTCACCGGCCCCCACAGTGATGTCGCACCGCATCTGGCAAAACACATGAATGTCGACGCCGTCTGGTCCTTCTCGGGCTCCGACCTGTCCAAACAGATCGAAGAAGACGCCGCAGGCAATATTAAACGCACATGGGTAAACAACGCGACTGCCCGCGACTGGTTCGGTCCACAGGGTCAGGGGCGCGAATTCCTCGCCGCCGCGACCGAGGTCAAAACCGTCTGGGTGCCCTACGGCGAATAACGCCTCTTTTGGCTAAAAATACTGCGGGGGTTTGGGGGCAGCGCCCCCATTCACCCTTAAATCGCGTGTGCGCAGCACTCATTCGCCGACGCTGGTCTCCAACCCGACCGGCTGGCCAACCACGACGAAATGCAGCCCCTCGGGGTCCAGCAACTCACGGGCAACGCGAGCCACATCGTCGCGCGTCACTGCTTCCACTTTGTCGTTACGGGTAGCGATGTAGTCGATGGGCAGGCCCAGCATCTGCATGCCCACCATGATGCGCGCAATCGGCCCGTTACCGTCAAAGCGCAGCGGATAGGCACCGGTGATATAGGTCTTGGCCGCGTCCAGTTCTTCCTGCGTCACGCCCTCGCTCGCAGCGCGCGCCCATTCCTCGCGGATAACGGATACTGCCTCGGCAATTCGGTCATTGCCCGAGGCGACCTGCCCTTGCACCGTCTCAGCATAGTCCTGCGGTACGAGATAGGAATAGACCCCGTATGTCAGGCCGCGTTTCTCGCGCACTTCGGTCATCAGGCGGCTTTCAAAACCGCCCGCGCCCAGCACTTGGTTCAGCACGTTTGCGGCAAAAAAATCGGGATCGTCCTGTGCAATGCCACGCTGGCCGAACAGGGCGACGGATTGCGGCGTATCAAAGGGCACAACCGTTGTGCCGCCTTCAATCAGCACCTCGGCACGGGCGGGCATTGGCGCGCCCTCTGCTGGCAATGCCCCCAGCAATGTGTCCAGCATCGGACCCAACTCTTCGGGCGTGATGTCCCCGACAGCGCCTACATAAAGGCGGTCTTTAGCAAAAACGGCCTTGTGCGCTTCCAGCATATCCGCACGGCTCAGCGCGGTGACGGACTCGATCGTCCCCTCGTAGGGCGTGCCATAAGGATGGTCGCCAAAGGCCATCGCGTCAAAGGTCTTGCGCGCAATTTCGTCGGGATCCTGCGCGTCCGAACGTAGGCCTGTCAGTACCTGCTCGCGCACGCGCTCCAGCGCCACTTCGGAGAAGGTCGGCTCGATGATCGACTTGCGCAGCAATTCTACTGCTTCGGCGCGGTTTTCGGTCAGGAACCGCGCCGAGACCGACAGGCTGTCATCACTCACGTCATAGCCGAAGGACGCCGCAAGACTTTCTTGTGCGCGGGCAAAGGCACGGGCATCCAGATCACCCGCCCCTTCCTCAAGTAGCCCAGTCATCAGGTTGATCGCCCCGCGCTTGCCGTCCGCATCCAGCGACGCGCCACCGCGAAAGCGCAGTTCCAGCGCCATGAACGGGATCGACGGTTCGCGCACCAGCCACGCGGTGATGCCACCGGGGCTGACCACCTCTTCGATCTGCACTTCGGCGCGGGCAGGCAAGGCGGCGGCAAAGGCCAAAACGCAGGCCATCATAAAGCGGATCATTGGCTGATCTCCTGTTCTTGAACGGGTTTGGTCAGCCAGCCCGTCACCGATGCATCACGGTTCAACACGTCGCGGGCGGCTTGCATGATATCCTCGGCGGTCACCGCCTGAAGGATATCCGGCCATGCCTGCACATCCTCAACGCTCAGCCCCACGGACAGCGCAGCGCCATAGCGGCGCGCAATACCGTCGACATCGTCGCGTTCGTAGATCTGGCTGGCGCGCATCTGGTATTTGATCCGCTCAAGCTGTTCGGCGTCCACCCCGTCGATCAGGAACTGTGCCAGTACGGCGTCCATCGCGTCTTCGGCCTCTTGCAGGCTCAGCCCCGGCACCGGCACCACCACCACGTCAAAGGTCGTGTCGTCAAGGCTGGTGCCGCGGTAGAACGCGCCGGAAAATACGGCCTTCTGTTCCTCGAATTGCAGCTTTTCTGTCATGTAGCTGGTCTGCCCGCCGCCCAGCACTTCGGCCAACAGGGTCAGCGCAGCGGCGGCCTTCTGGTCACCCGGATCACGTTCAGGGGCAAGGTAGGACCGGCTCACATATTCTTGCGCCACACGCGGGTCGCGGAACACCACGCGCCGCTCGGCAGTTTGCGGCGGCTCTTCGGAGCGGAGGCGTTCGGGCAGATCGGGATTGGCGGGGATCACGCCATAGTAAGTGTCCGCAAGGCGCTTGACCTCGTCGGGGTCCACATCGCCGGACACAACAAGGATCGCGTTATTGGGATAGTAGTAGGTGTTGTAAAAGCCCAAGGCGTCGGCTTTGTCCAAACTCTCCATCTCGTGCATCCAGCCGATGATCGGCACGCCATAGCGGTGGTTGAGGTATTGCGCCGCGCTCACCTGTTCAGAGAACAGCGCGCGGGGGTTGTTTTCGGTGCGCTGGTTGCGTTCCTCAATGATCACATTGCGCTCGGTCGCGACGTTTTCATCCGTAAACCGGATGTTGCGCATCCGGTCCGCTTCCATCTTCATCATAAGCTCCAGACGGTCGGCAGCGACGCGTTGGAAATAGGCGGTGTAGTCATAGCTGGTGAACGCGTTGTCACGCCCACCATTGGCCGCAACGGTGGCAGACAACTCGCCATCCTCAAGCGTATCCGTCGCCTTGAACAGCAGGTGTTCCAAGAAGTGCGCAACACCAGATGATCCGACAGGTTCATCCGCCGATCCGGCGCGGTACCACACCATGTGTTGCACCACAGGGGCGCGATGATCCTCGACCACGACCACCTGCATGCCGTTATCCAGTTCGAAAGTCGAAACCGCCGCTTCGTCAGCATTTGCGATGGCGGGGGCAGCGGCAAGGGCGAAGGCAGCGATCGTAGCGCGCAAACGGGTCATGGCACATCCTGTCTGAAAACGTTTCGTGGTGAACAGATACGATGTTCGCACCTGTCTTCAAGCCATCATGGCGCGTTTGTGAGCGGCAGGTACACCCGCGCGCACCCATGTGCACAAGTGATCCGCCCGTATCGGGATATGCCGACACAAAACACCGGCAGACCTAGGCGCTACGCAACAGAAGACTGTGAGCCGAACCGCTTAGCGGCGGCGACCTGACGGTGGGGCCGTCGGCGTCGGAATGCCCGCGCGGCGGTATTGCTCGGCCACCTGCGCCGGCTTCAGCGCCTCGCGGCGATAGGCCTTGGAATAGGTGTCTTCCTGAATGATGCGGATCTGGGTCAGGCGGGCCTGACGCTTACGGAACTGTGCATCTGCAGCCGCCAGTGTGGCGCGGATGTTGGCATCGCGGCCATAGCGGCTTGTATGGTTGACCAAGGCCGCATCGCTGCCTGGCACGGCGGCTGTGGGCGATCCGCGCCGTCCACCAAGGCGTGCCACACTTTCCTCAAGCGGGCGCTGGTCGGTACGGTTCGACCCGCCCGGCGTCGGTTCGGGCAGGGCCGCGAACGATTCGGGTTGCTCAAGCGGTTTGGCAGGAACGATCAGGAATTCATCGGGCCCTTCGCCACGCGATTGCATTTGGCGCAGGCCTTTGTTCTCGCACGCGGCAAGGGCAGTCACTGCAATCAGGGCACAGGCGATCAAACGCATGAATGAACTCTCCTCAACTTGATCCGCATTATCGCAGCTTGGCGGTGCTTGTCACCCACCCTTTTTCGACGATGTTTTCCGGCCCGCCCGCTTGGGCGCGACCGCTTTTGTACGCGCTGTCCCGTCTTGCGCGAAAAAGACAAGGCCGATGGCCCCGGCAAAGATGAAAATATCGGCGACATTGAACACGAACGGGTTGTTGATCCCGCAGCAGGACATGTTCAGGAAATCCAGAACATAGCCGTACAGCAGCCGGTCCAGCACATTGGCCAGCGCCCCACCGATCAACAGGCCCGCGCTGATCCGTGCAAGGGGTGGCTGGGCGTTGCGGGTCATCCACCACAACACGCCCAGACAGATCACCACCGCAATTCCGATCAGCACCCAGACACTGGTGCCGTCGCCCAGCAGGCCGAAGTTGATGCCGCGATTTTCGCCGTAGCGGAAATTCAACAGGGGCGGCAGGACATCGACGGGCTTGAACTGCGACACGCCGAGCACATGGATGACCAGATATTTCGATAACTGGTCCAATCCAAAGGCAAGGAGAGCGCTGATTCCGATAAGTTTCATGGCGACCTTAATGCCGGAAGTGGCGCATGCCGGTAAAGACCATGGCTAGTCCGGCCTCGTCCGCAGCGGCAATAACCTCTTCATCGCGCATCGACCCGCCGGGTTGGATCAGGGCCGTCGCGCCCGCCTCGGCAGCGGTCAGCAGACCGTCGGCAAAGGGGAAGAACGCGTCGGATGCCACAACCGACCCTTGGGTCAGCGGTTCAGGCAGGCCCATCACTTCGGCCATGTCCTGAGCCTTGCGCGCAGCGATGCGCGTGCTGTCCACGCGGCTCATCTGGCCAGCGCCCACGCCAACGGTCGCGCCGTCCTTAACGTAGATGATGGCATTGGACTTCACGTGTTTCGCAACGGTCCATGCAAACAGCATATCGGCCATTTCCTGTTCGGTCGGCTGGCGCTTCGTCACGACTTTCAGATCATCCATGCTGATCCGGCCAACGTCCTTGTCCTGCACCAGAAACCCGCCCGAGACTTGCTTGAACGCCGTCGATGCGGCCGTTGGATCGGCAAGGCCGTCGGTTGTCAGAAGGCGCAGGTTCTTCTTTTGGCTAAAAATACTGATGGCGTCGGCGTCTGCACCGGGCGCGATCACGACTTCTGTAAAGATCCCGCTGATCGCTTGCGCTGTTTCGCCGTCCAGCACTTGGTTCAGGGCGATGATGCCGCCAAAGGCGCTGGTGCGGTCGCAATCAAAGGCGCGGTCATAGGCCTCTTTCAGTGTGGCCCCCGTGGCAACGCCGCAGGGGTTGGCGTGTTTGATGATCGCACAGGCCGGACCTTTGCCTGCAAATTCGCTGACCAGTTCAAACGCCGCATCGGTGTCGTTGATGTTGTTATAGCTCAGTTCCTTGCCCTGATGCTGGGTCGCGGTCGCCACGCCCGGACGGTTGGTGCCATCGGTATAGAAGGCCGCCGCCTGATGCGGGTTCTCGCCATAGCGCAGCGTCTGGGCCAGCCCGCCTGCAAAGCTGCGGCGGCGCGGCGTTTCGGGCACTTCGCCCGCCATCCAAGTGCTGACAGCCGTGTCATAGGCCGCCGTGCGGGCATAGGCCGTTTGGGCCAGTCGCTGGCGCAGGGCATAGCTGGTCTTGCCACCGTTTTCGGACAGTTCGGCCAGCACGGGTTCGTAATCCTGCACGTCGACCACAACGGTCACAAAGCCGTGGTTCTTGGCCGCAGAACGGATCATCGCAGGGCCACCGATGTCGATATTCTCGATCACCTCGCCATAGGGCGCGCCCTTGGCCACGGTTTCTTCGAACGGGTACAGGTTCACGACCACCAGATCGATGGCGCCAATGCTGTGTTCCTGCATCGAGGCGACGTGATCGTCATTGTCGCGCAGCGCCAGAAGGCCACCATGCACCACGGGGTGCAGCGTCTTGACGCGCCCGTCCATCATCTCGGGGAAACCGGTCACATCCGCCACATCGCGCACTGTCAGGCCCGCCTCGCGCAGGGTGCGCGCGGTGCCTCCGGTGCTGAGGAGTTCGACGCCCTGCCCTGCAAGGGCCGTGGCAAAGGCCACTAGGCCCGTCTTGTCGGAAACAGAAATCAGCGCGCGGCGCACGGGGGTCAGATCGGTCATGTTGGCAGCAGTCCTTTTAGTCGTAGGTCTCGGCAGGTTCATCGCGGTTGAGGTCGCGGATGCCCATCGCAGTTTCCTGCGCCTTGGACAAGGACCAGCGCACGCGTAAGGCGTATCCCATGGTGCGTCCGGACAACACAATTTGCTGGCTGGCGCGCGGTTTCAGGCGGCCTTTTTCAAGGTAAACACTTGGTTCCAGACGCAATTCCTGCGTTCCATCATGGCGGAACACCCAGATTTCGCCGCTTTTCAGCGCCATTGATACGGCAGAGCCGCCCATATCAAGTTCCGCGTCCACCTCGGGATGCAGATGGAATCGGATGTCGAAAGGGATGCCGCCAAGCTGTTTGGCATCCATGATCCGGTCGAACAGGCGCTTTTCGTGATCCTCAAGCGCCAGCAGCATATCCTCGCCCGCCATGCCGCGCCCGTCAAAGGTCAGCTCGATCTGGCGTGCATGGGTCAGACCGTGGGTGCGCACATAGCCGTTGTGCCCGCCCTGAAACCGCATGCCATCAGGGGCCTGACTAACCTCGACAGGGACATGATCGGGGGCGTCGATCAGCACCTCGCTGGCCACAGCGCGATCCGCATCCCCCAGCCGTGCGCTGGAATAGCCGTCCAGCGTCAGTGCGGAATGGGACGGTGTCGCACGGCCTGCGCGCCGCCAGTCCGTTCCGAAACTCTGCCCCGAGCCGCAATTCACCACCAAAGGCCTACGCCCCGATGTGACCTCGAAGGCAAGTGTGGAGGCATGGGCGTTATGGCTGGCCGCAGGTGCGGGTGGCACGGCGGCATCAATCACAACGCTGGTGCGTCCCGCGCTCAGCCGTGCATAGCCCATCGACAGACCATCTGACTGGCGCGTGCGCACGCCAGAGGCGGCCAGCGCGGTATCAAGCCAGCCTTCCTGCCCGCGCCCACCACCGTGAAACCGCGCCAGCCCGCCATCAGAATGGCGCAAGGTGCGCAGCGTCGGCGCGATCCGTTCAATGGCGGCGGTATGGGCGTCCGGCACCTCGCGGTCCGCCTCGCTCAGCGCGCCAGCGGCCCAAGTCAGCAGGGTAAACACCTCAAGCAATTCTTCGGGGTTACGGGTGGGCAGCCCGCCTTGGTCGTCGATCTTGTCACTGCACTCACGTGACAGCGCGGCAATGGCGGGCGGGGCAAGGTGTTCCATCCCCTCCAGCGACAGGCCCGCATAGATCAGGCCGGTCAGCGCCTCGAACCGCGGCAATCCGGGTGCGGCGGCGTGCCAGCGTTTGGACAGGAACATGGTTTGCTGCGCCAGCGAGAGATAGAACGCATCGGCCTTGTCACCCTCGAGCCCGCGTAACAGGAACAAGGCGTGATTGATCCAGCGGATCAGGCGACGCCCCGTCAGATCCGGCGTCCACCCCGGCCCGCGCCCTTTGCCAAATCGGTCAATCCAGCCCCACAGCCACCGCTGCCCCAATTCGCGGGTCGAGGAATCGCCAACCGCCGCCAGATCGTCGAGCCATGCAAAGCCGTGGATTGCGTCGATATAGGCGCAGTCAGGCGCGTCCAGATCCCAGAGGTCGGTGCCCGGTGCCTCGATCAGAGCGCCAGCGAAAAGGTAATTGCCCGCCACCAACTGCCTGCCGCGTGCAAAACTGCCGATGGTGCGGGGTTCGGGGGCAGAGACAAAGGCCGTCGCGGCCCGCACACGGGTCATGCGTGCAGCATGCCAACGGTTCAGAAACCGGTCCTTGCGTGCGGTAAACCCTGTTGGGCTGATCATGGTCCTGCCTCGATGCGTCTTATTGCGCGTTTATGGCACACCGAAAAACGGATGGTGGGCCATTGGCCGCAGCATAGCTTGCGGCGACGCTCAAGTCACGACATCTCGAAACAGCTCAGGCCGTTTTGCGCAGGCAGGCCATGTAAAACCCGTCCATGTGGCCATGTTCGGCCCACATATCGGGACGCAGGCGCAGACCGCCTTCTTCGGTGATCCAGTCGGCCTCGACCCCCGCAATGTTCAGCGCGTCACGGTCGACGGTCAGGCCGGAATGGCGTTCCAGCGCCTCTTCGATCTGCACTTCGCCCTCGTCCGGCAGCAGGGAACAGGTGCAAAAGACCAGACGCCCTGTCGGTTTCAGCAAGGTCAACGCGTGGTCGATCATACGTTCCTGCAAGGCAATCAGCGCGCCAAATTCCGACCCGTCCTTGGCAAAGGGCAGGTCAGGGTGGCGGCGGATCGTGCCGGTGGCAGAACAAGGCGCATCCAGCAGGATCGCGTCGAACTGCCCCGTGACATCAAACACATCCGCCACTTGCGTTTCCGCCGTCAGCCCCGTGCGGATCAGGTTCTGGGCCACACGCTCCATCCGACCGGCCGAAATATCAACGGCCGTTACTTGCGCGCGGGTTGCGGCCAGTTGCATCGTCTTGCCACCGGGGGCGGCGCACAGGTCCAGAACGGACTCGCCCGCTTGGGCATTCAACACGCGGGCGGGCATGGCAGCGGCGGCGTCCTGCACCCACCAGTCGCCCGCCGTAAATCCGGGCATGGCCGATACCTGCCCCGCCTCGGCCAGACGCACCGACCCTGTGGGCAGCACAGTACCACCTGTAGCAGCGGCAACCGCCTGTGCATCGGTTTTCGGCGTCAGGTCCAGCGGTGTGGGCATGAAAAAAGCGGTTTCCATCCCGCCGACAGCTTCGGCACCCCATGCCTGTACCAGCGGTTTGCGTAGCCACGATGGCAGGCGCGGGGTCCGCAGGGTCGGCCATTGTTCGACCCCTTTGTCGGCCACTTTGCGCAGCACGGCGTTCACCAAGCCTTTCAGGTGGCCATAGCGTTTGTGCTTGGAAATGATGCTGACCATCGCGTTCACGACACCATGCGCAGCCTCGCCCTGACACAGTTCATAGGTGCCGACGCGCAGGGCGTTGCGCACTGTGGTGGCGGGATATTTCTGCAAGTGGCGCTGCAACAGACGATCAATACGCTCCATGCTGCGCAGCGTTTCGGTGGCCAGTCGCTGTGCGCGCGCACGGTCTGCGGGGTCCAGCCGATCCAGCGCACCAGCGCCGATGACTTCGGACATCAGCTTGCCCTCGCCCATGATCTGGTCCAGCAGGTAAATGGCGCTGCGCCGCGCTGACAGTCCGATATCGCTCATGATCTTCCCTTTCAGGTGCAGCCCGCGCCTTGTCGGGATCAGGATCGGGCGTATATCAAGACCAAAGACCAAGAGGAAGCCCATGAGCGACAACGTCACACCGGACGACACACCCGACACCCCGCCGCAGGATCTGCCCGAAGCGGCCAAGCGCGCATTGGCCGAAGCGGAAGAGCGTCGGCGCGCGGAGGAAAAGCTGGATTTGCCCCCTGAACTTGGTGGGCGCGACGGGCCGGAGCCTGTGCGTTATGGCGATTGGGAGCGTAAAGGGATCGCTGTCGATTTCTGAGATAGGCGGAGGAACGGCACGGACGTCAGGCCGCGCCGCATGTCAAAACCCGCTTATTTCAGGCTGAACATGGCGCTATCACCCGCGCCGCGGTCCGAGGTGAATTTGATCCGTCCATCCGCGCTGGCCTGCACTTCCTGGCAATTATAGCCCAACGCATCGCCGCCCCAGAACAGATCGCGGCAGAAATAGCCGTCTTTCCACGACCACGTGCCCTCGATATCCCAGACCGAGCCGCGCCCCGCGATGTTGCCATCCTGCGAGACGGTGATTTTCACCAGCGGTCGGGTCAGCGTCTTGCCCGAGACCAATTGCACGAACTGGCTTTGGTCCGTGACCTTAACCAGTTCCGCCATGGCAGGTGCCGCCGAGAATACCATAAGAAACACTGCAACAAAAATGCGCATAACCCGCAAACTCCCGTCTGATAACAAACACTGTTGTTATAGATACGGGGGCAGTCGGGGATTGGTTCACTTCCGACCATAAGTTTTGCGGCTTTGGCTACTGACTAGGGTTTAAGGCCCAGCACATCCAGCATGTCATATTGGCCCGGCGCACGGTCCATCGCCCACAGCGCGGCCTTGAGCGCGCCTTTGGCAAACAGGGCGCGGTCGGTGGCCATATGGCGCAGCACGATCCGTTCGCCCGGACCGGCGAACAGCACGTCATGTTCGCCGACGATATCGCCGCCACGAATGGCGCTAAAGCCGATATCGCCCTTTTTACGCGCGCCGGTGATGCCGTCGCGGCCCGCATCGCGCACCTGCGCCAGATCGACGCCACGACCTTCGGCAGCAGCCTCGCCCAGCATCAAGGCGGTGCCGGATGGCGCATCGACCTTGTGATGGTGGTGCGCCTCGATCACTTCGATATCGAAATCCTCGTCCAGCGCGGCGGCAACCTGTTTGGTCAACTGCACCAGCAGGTTGACGCCAAGGCTCATATTGCCTGCGCGCACGATCGGGCTGTGGCGCGACGCGGGTTCAAGCTGTGCGATCTGGTCATCGGTCATGCCGGTGGTGCCGATGATATGCGCCGCGCGGGCCTGTGCGGCGGTATGGGACAGGGCGATGGTCGCCTCGGGCGCGGTAAAATCGATGACGGCGCGGGCCTTTGACATCGGTTCAAGCGGGTTATCCCAGACCAGCGCGCCCACGGCCTGACCGCCCATCGCCTCGCCTACATCGCGGCCCACCCAATCGTGACCCGGACGCTCCAGCGCGCCGACAAGGCGCATCGCATCGCTGTCCAGCACCGAACGGATCAGCATCTGGCCCATACGTCCCGACGCCCCTGCAATGACGATACCCGGCAATTCTGACATGATCTGGCCCTCACTTGGCGGTTTCCCGCTGTCCTAGCGCGTGTTGGACCGCTTGGCAAAGGGCTGCGCCTGACTTAGATGGGGTTTATGGGAAAGAACAAATTTCACGAAGGGGGCGGCCCCTCTCAGCGGCAACTGCGTGTAGCCGAATTGATTCGCCGGACACTGTCCGAGGTGCTGGCGCGTGGCGATGTGCACGATCCGGACCTGAACGCGATGTCGATCACTGTGGGCGAGGTCCGCACCTCCCCCGACCTCAAGATCGCGACGGCCTATGTGCTGCCTCTCGGAGGACGCGGGCGCGAGGATGTGCTCAAGCTGCTGGCCCGTAACAAGGGCGAATTGCGCCGCGCCGTGGGCAAGAAACTGGCGCTGAAATTCGCGCCCGACCTGCGCTTCCAACTGGACGAGACATTTGACCGGATGGACGACACGCGACGCATGCTGGATCAGGACGATGTGCGTCGGGACACGGATGCATGAGGGCCGCGTGGTCGTTGTGGCAAGTGACGCGCGCGGCCATTGCCCTGCTGGCGATGGCGTCGGCCCCTGCCTTGGCCGCCACGTGCGAGAATATCGACCATGACGGCATCGGCTATTCGGTCTGCACTGTCGATCTGACCGACGAAGAGTTGCGCCTGTTCCTCTATGACGGCGCGGGCGAGGTTTATGGCCAGTTCGGCGCGGTAGAGCGTGCGCTGCGCGAGGATGGCAAAACGCTTGGTTTTGCGATGAACGCGGGCATGTATCATGACGACCGCGCCCCCGTCGGCCACTATATCGAGGACGGTGTCGAGGTGATGCGCGTGATCCCCAATGCGGGTCCGGGCAATTTCGGGCTGCTGCCCAATGGCGTGTTCTGCATCCGCGAGGGACGCGCCGACGTGATTGAAACCCTGCGCTATGTCGAAGAAGAACCCGATTGCACCCACGCCACCCAGTCTGGCCCGATGCTGGTGATTGACGGCGAATTGCATCCGCGTTTTCTGTCCGACAGCACGTCGCGCTATGTACGCAACGGCGTTGGGACCAGCGCGGATGGCAAGACGGCCGTGTTCGCCATTTCACGCAGCAGCGTCACGTTCCACGAATTCGGCCGTTTGTTCCGCGACCACCTCGGCCTGCCGAATGCATTGTTTCTGGACGGTAATATTTCGCGGCTTTATGCGCCCGAGATAAATCGCAACGATATCGGTTTTTCGCTGGGGCCGATTGTCGGAACCGTCGCGCCGCTGGAACGTTAGGCAAGCGCGGGGCCGTCCCGTCGCCAGACCGGAAGCGCCCCGATGTCCAGCTCGAAAAACCTGAATGACCAACCCGTAGGGCGTGCCCTTTTCCGTGTTTCCGCCCCGATGAGCATCGGCATTTTCGGCGTGCTTATGGTGGGGCTGGCGGATGCGTTTTTCCTTGCCCGCTATGCGGCCTATGCGCTGACGGCGGTCGGTTTCATCTATCCGGTCATCACCACGCTGACCTCGCTTTCTATCGGGCTGAGTGCGGGCACCAGCACAGTTGTTAGTCAAGCCTTGGGCCGTGGCGAGGACGAGGGCAAACAGCGCATGACGCTGCATGCGATGATGCTGGGCCTGTTCCTGTCGGTACTGGCCGCAACGCTTTTTTATCTGGTCGCGCCGTGGCTGTTCACCCTGATGGGCGCGTCCGACAAGGTGCTTGAGGCGGTTCTCAATTATATTCTCTGGTGGTGTTTGAGTTTCCCGTTTCTGGTCGTATCCATGTCGCTGAATTCGGTGTTCCGCGCCGCTGGACGGTCCGAGGTGGCGGCCATCACCATGCTGGGCCAAGCGATCCTGAATGTGGGTCTGACGCCGCTATTCATCTTTGGTTGGGGCGTGGTGCCGGAACTGGGCGTTGCAGGGGCAGGTATGGCCACCTTTGCCGCGCGGGCCATCGGGTTCTGCGGTGTGACCGCCTATGCCATCTGGAACCGCGACATCTGTTTCGACATCAATCCGTTGAATGATCTGGGCACGTCGCTGGTGCGGATCGGGCGGGTGGCGGCCCCTGCGTCCCTGTCCAATGCCATCAACCCCGCAGGCATGGCCGCCGTGACCGCCGCTGTCGCCATCGTGGGCGAAAGCGCTGTGGCCGGATTCGGCGCGGCGACGCGGGTGCAGTCGTTGTTGTTCCTGCCCATGCTGGCGCTGTCCTCGGGCATTGGCCCTGTTGTCGGGCAGGCATGGGGGCCGGCAAGCAAGAGCGCGCACAGGACGTGGTGCGCCTGACCTTCATCTCTTGTGCGATCTACGGGGCGGCACTGGCCGTGATCCTGATGTTCTTTGCCGAACCGATCGTGAAACTGGTGGCCGATAATGACGAGGCGGCGGGTTTCGGCGCTCAATACCTGCGTTTTGTCGGGCTCAGCTTTTTCGGATACGGCATCCTAGTCACCGGCAATGCGGCGATGAATGCGCGGGATCGGGCGCTGTGGTCCATGGGGCTGAGCGCGGGGCGCATTGCACTGGTCTATATGCCCTTTGCGTGGCTTGGCGTCGCGATCCTTGGCTATTCCGGCATTCTGGTCGCGGCCATCGCGGCCAACCTGTTCGGGGCCTTGGGGGCCATAGTGGCCTGCCGCAGCATCGGCTTGCTGCGCACCGACGTTGCTGGGCTGGGCCGCGCTGCCGATGCGGTGTCCTCTGTTGCGCCCACTGATTGACAACAGCGTGACGCCTCGGCTAGGCGGCAGGACTTGAAACAATGACGAGGGGCTGCACATGGGCCGCACACGCAAAGGGCGCGACATTTCCGGCTGGGTGATTATCGACAAACCTGCGGGTCCGACCTCGACAGCGATTGTGAACAAGGTGCGTTGGGCGTTCGAGGCGAAAAAGGCGGGCCATGCGGGCACGCTTGATCCCGACGCGACCGGCGTGCTGGCCGTTGCCTTGGGCGAGGCGACAAAAACCGTGCCCTATATCACCGACGCGCTGAAGGCCTACCGGTTCACTGTGCGGCTGGGCCAGTCCACCAATACCGATGACGAAGAGGGCGAAGTGATCGCCGCCTCGGACGCGCGCCCCACCGATGCCGAGATCAAGGAAAAGCTGGGGGCTTTTGTCGGTGACGTCATGCAGGTGCCGCCCAAGTTTTCCGCCGTGAAGATTGATGGCGAGCGTGCCTATAAACTTGCCCGCAGCGGCGAGGATGTCGAAATTGCCGCCCGTCCTCTCTGGGTCGAGGAACTGGTGATGACCGACCGCCCCGATGCGGATCACGTCACCCTCGAGATGATCTGTGGCAAAGGCGGCTATGTCCGTTCTATCGCGCGCGATCTTGGAGAGGCATTGGGGTGTTACGGGCATGTGCGCGAGTTGCGTCGCATCTGGTCTGGCCCCTTTGATGCCGCCGACGGGCTGAGCATGGAACAGATCGAGGAAATGGCCCGTACGCCCGAACTTGACGCGCATTTGCGCCCCGTGGCCGAGGGGTTGGCCGATCTGCCCGAACTGCGCGCCACCCCCGAAGGGGCCGCACGTTTGCGCAATGGCAACGCGGGCATGGTGATGGCGAGCGACGTCGAATACGGCGACGAAGCATGGGCCTCGCTGGATGGCGTGCCGGTCGCCGTGGGCCGATATAAGGCGGGCGAATTGCATCCCGTGCGTGTGTTCAATCTGTAATCGTTGCCCCCGTTGCGGCCCAAGCGTCGCACTGGCACAAAGCGTCCTATGATCACACGCACCCACACCAAGGGCGATGCCCCGTCCACCGCCATTTATTCGGATTGCGAACGCTATCGCTATAGCCTGACGCGCGTCTGGGATGATGCGGGGCGGCGGGTGAATTTCGTGATGCTCAACCCTTCGACCGCGACCGAAGTGCAGAATGACCCGACCGTGGAACGCTGCGAGCGGCGCGCCCGTACGCTTGGGTATGGCAGCTTTGCCGTGACGAACATTTTTGCATGGCGCGACACCGATCCGAAGGCGATGCGCGCCGCCGCCGACCCGATTGGTGCAGGCAATGATGCCGCCATTTTGGACCGCGCCGCATGGGCCGATGATGTGATCGCCGCGTGGGGCACCCATGGCGCGCATCTAGATCGCGGGGCGCAGGTTGCCGCGATGCTGCGCGGTGTGGATCGCCCGCTGTACCACCTTGGCCTGTCCAAGGCCGGACATCCCAAACACCCGCTGTACCTGCCCTATACGCAGGCACCAGAGATCTGGATCGACGCGGATACAAACGGTTAACCGGTTCAGCCCACCTTAACCATCTGTTCAGAAACGCTTTGCCGAGTGCCCTGCCCTGCCCCTATGAAGTCGGCGGGGTGTTTTATTGGGATTTTTGCCATGCTTTGGCTTGCTGGGTTAATGGGCCTTATGGCCGTGGGCGCTGTTGGCGTCATCGATATGGGTGAAACTGCGGATGAGGATGGGGGCGAAGATGTCGAGATCACGGCCAAGCCTTCCCCTCAGGATGATGCGCCGCCACCAGAGGCGACTGCATCGGCACAGCAACCCGACACCACAACGGTCCGCGCGGATGAATCCGACCGCCAGATTTTTGGCAGCGATGACGCTGACACAGTCAACGGCGGCGCGGGCGACGACACGCTGCACGGCGAGGACGGCGACGACCTTCTGATCGGGAACGCGGGTGCGGATTCGATCTTTGGCCACAACGGCAATGATAGCCTGTTCGGCGAAGCAGGTGACGATACGCTGCAAGGGTCGGACGGTGATGATCTGGTCGATGGCGGCACGGGCGATGATGCGGTGCATGGCGGCTTGGGCAATGACACGGTGCGCGGCGGCAGCGGTTATGACACCGTGTTCGGCGGTCCGGGCGATGATTTTGTCAGCGGTCTGGACGATGATCCCGACACGGACGCGCTGGACGACATGGATGACAGCGATTTCCTGAACGGCGGGGCGGGCGACGATCTGATCCTAGCAGGGCAGGACGACGTGGTTACCGCGGGCGACGGGGCCGATACCATTGTCGGCGGCATGTGGACGGCAGGTGTTCACGCGATGGATGTCATCGACTTCTCAAGCGATGACGACAACCTCCTGCTGATCTACGAGGATGATACCGACACGCCGGAGATCACGCTTGAAACCGATGCCAACGACCCGAGCATCACCCGTGTGCTGATGGACGGGCAAACCGTCGCCAATGTGCTGCACGGTGCAGGGATCGAATTGGATGACATTTCGCTGATGCCGCTCAGCCTTGCACAGTCGTCGGGGCTGATGGGTGCCTAGGCCGGATAGGGCCCCTCGCGAAATAGGCTTTGCCATTCGCGTGATTCTTCCCTATATGCGCGCTTCTCCGGTTCTGCCGGATCTATGGCCCCGCACTGGACGACATCCCGGGCGGCGGCGTCACACTTTAACCTGAATAGGAGATCCCGATGTCGATCACTGCTGAAGAAAAAGCACGCGTCATGAAAGAATTCGCAACCAAAGAAGGCGACACAGGTTCGCCCGAAGTACAGGTTGCCATCCTCAGCTCGCGTATCGCCACGCTGACAGAGCACTTCAAGACGCACAAGAAAGACAACCATGGCCGCCGCGGTCTGCTGAAGATGGTGGCCCTGCGCCGCAAGCTTCTGGACTACACCCGCGCCAAGGACGAAGCACGCTACCAAGACCTGATCAAACGTCTGGGCCTGCGTCGCTAAGCGTTTCAACGCACCAAAGAATAGAGAAAGCCGCGCCCGACAAGGGCGCGGCTTTTTCCGTTTCAGGGGCCCCGATGGGCTGGCGTCCGTGTCGCTATTCGTCTTTGGCGCCAGCCTCACAGCTTGCCAGCAAGGCATTTTTATCCAAGCCATGCGCGCTGAGGCTGTCAGAGGCCGTCAGGCTGCAGCGCTCTCCGGCGGGGCGGGTATAGTCGATGTCCATCCGATAAACCTCGACCAGACCGTGTGACGTCAGCTTGCGCCCCGTGTTGGTGTAGGTTGCCGCGCTGCCCCGTTCTGACGACATGATAACACCATCCTGAACCTCAATCGCGTCGATCCCATAGGCAAGGATTGTGCCCGCTGGGCCAAAGGCTCCGTCAACCGCGCGCCAGATCGCATATTCGGTGTTCACATTCCCCGACCCCAACGGGATCAGCACCTCTTCGACACCGTCGCCATCCAGATCCCGCAGCCCCGGATGCAGCGAGGTGCCCCACATCTCGAGTTCGTCCGTCACCCCGATACGCCCGTCAAAGAAGGTTTGCGATACTTCGACCTTGTCTTCGCCATAGCGGAACCAAAGTTCTGTCTCACTGGACACGAGGATGCATTCTTGGGACGCATCACCCGGTTGCACTTCAGTGCACAAAGGCGGGCCTTCCAGTTCTCGGCTGCTGTCATCTTCGATGGGGAACAGCGCGTTCCAGCGCATCGCCTCGCAACGCGCCAGTATTTCGGCCGCGTCCTGCTCCATCGTGCGCCCAGCCTCGCCCAGACCGACCGAGCAGCTTTCGTCATAGAGGTCGATATTCATCGAATAGGCCGTATAGAGGTCGCCTTCGGTAATCACGTCACCCAAAATGGTCAGGTAGGTGTCACTGCGTTCGGACACCGTTTCGATGAACGGGCCGTACACGACAATCTCGTGGGGTTGGGAGACCGTGGACAACGACCCCATCCGCGCAAAGACAAGGTTCTGGTGCGCGTCGTCATAGTCAAAACCCCAGATTTCATAGAAGTTATGATCGGCGTGATGCCCCATACCAATCAGCAGATCGTCCTGCCCGTCCGCATTGAAATCCCGCATGACGGGGACGGCCACGGGGTCTTCGATATCGATCGGATCCAGCGTCAAATACGCCTCGCCCGAGTCATAGCGGTGGATGATGGTTAGCTGCGTGACGTCTTCGTTATAATCGAACAGGACATTGCGGGCCTCGTGATCCCCGAATGGGAACTGGCAATCCGTGCCGACATTGATCTGCGGATGCAGGTCCGAACAATACGGCACAAGGGTTTGCGCAGCGACAAAGGTGGGGCAGAACCAAAGAAGTGCGGCTGAAACAGCGCGCAACGGTATCGCGAATTTTGTCAAAACAGGTCTCCAAGAAAAAGAATGTCAAATGCCGACAGGCTGGCGGGCTTTGGGTTCAATTTCAAGAACTGGTTTGCGTGAGCGTCGCGAAAGCACAGGCCTGCAAAGAGAAAGCCGCGCCTTTTCGAGGCGCGGCTTTCTCAGTTTCATAGGTCCGGATCACACGGCGGCACGCAAACGCACCCCTGTGACGGGTCGGTGGGTGGGCGTCTTTGCCGTCAGGCAAACAGTGCCCCCACCGGCCTAGCCGTTGATATACATTTCCCACTTATGCTCGGGCTTGAAGCCGACCATGCGCTTGGCCTTGGCGTTGGAAAAGAACGTCTCGCGCGGGCCCATTTCGGCAAGCGGGACGCCTTCGTAATAGCGCTCGGCCAGTTCCTTTGTATCCAGTGCAACCGAATGGTCGTCATTGGCGACGTTGAACATCTCGAAACCCAGACCGTCCGTGTCCAGACAGCATTGCACCATCTGCCCGAGATCACGCGCGTCGATATAGGCAAAGATGTTGCGCAGGCGCAGGTCAGGGTCTTCCATATAGGCGGGGAAGTTTTCGGCGTATTCGTGCGGCTCGATCACGTTGTTAATCCGCAGCCCGTAAATATCCGCCCCCGACCGGCGCTGGAAACTGCGCGCCGAAATCTCGTTACAGACCTTGGACATGGCATAGCTGTCTTCGGGGATTACAGGGTGTTCTTCGTCGATGGGCAGGTATTCCGGCTTGCGCGTCCCGTCGGCAAAACACATGCCGTAAGTCGTTTCGGACGAGGCAAAGATGATCTTGCGCACGCCCATCTTCAGCGCGGCGTCGATCACGTTATAGGTGCCCATCGTGTTGATCCGGTAGCACTCGGAATCGCCTGTCACCAGAATGCGCGGGATTGCCGCGAAATGCACAACCGCGTCAAATGACGGCACGCCTGTCCCCGGCTCCAACTCGTCAAAACCTGCATAGCTCGACAACACGTCATAGACCTGACCCAGATCGGTCATATCCCCAAAGCGGTCATCGACGCCCTCCATGTTCAGCGGCACACGGTCAAAATTCACAATTCTATGGCCTTGATCCCGCAAATAGGCGCAGGCGTGACGCCCTGCCTTGCCTGAACCGCCAGTGAACAAAATACGCATATCGTCCTCCTCTTTTGCGCGCGATCATACAGCCCGCGCGATGATGGACCAGCCCGCGTGAACGGATAATTTCACCCTACGCCACAACTGCTTGTTCCCTGCGGCCATCCGCGCCCGCTATGACCGGCACAAGGCAGGCGGCAGGCCCTTGCGCGCCTTTTGTCACAACGCTTTCTTTTTGCCCCGTTCTCCTGTATGCGCGCACAATCTGAAAGCATGGCGCCCGGACCTCAGCGCCCGCAAAAGAAGATACAGGGGTCAGGGGGAATACGCCCCCTACGCAAATGGCCAACCGGCCAACTTAGGAAACCTAGATGTTCAACGAAGTGAAAAAATCGATGCAGTGGGGCGAAGAGACGCTCACACTGGAAACAGGCAAGGTTGCCCGTCAGGCTGACGGCTCCGTAATTGCCACGCTGGGCGAAACCAGCGTTATGGCGAACGTGACGTTCGCGAAAAAGCCGAAACCGGGTCAGGACTTCTTCCCTCTGACCGTTCACTACCAAGAGAAATACTATGCTGCGGGTAAAATTCCCGGCGGCTTCTTCAAGCGTGAGGCACGTCCCACCGAGAAAGAAACACTGACAGCCCGTCTGATCGACCGTCCGATCCGCCCGCTGTTCGTCTCCGGCTTCAAACATGAAGTGCTGGTGATGTGTACCGTTCTGTCCCACGATCTGGTCAACGACCCCGACATGGTTGCGATGATCGCTGCCTCTGCCGCGCTGACCATTTCCGGCGCGCCGTTCATGGGCCCCATCGGTGCCTGCCGCGTTGGTTTCGAGGATGGCGAATACATCCTGAACCCGACCGTGGACGACATGCAAGACCTGCGTCTGAACCCCGAACAGCGCCTTGATCTGGTTGTTGCCGGTACCAAAGACGCCGTGATGATGGTTGAATCCGAAGCTTACGAACTGTCCGAAGCAGAGATGCTGGGTGCGGTGAAGTTCGCGCACGAGCAGTTCCAGCCCGTCATCGACCTGATCATTGATCTGGCCGAAGATGCCGCGAAAGAGCCGTTTGATTTCCAAGCGCCCGACTATTCGGAACTCTCCGCTGCCGTCAAAGCCGCCGGTGAAGAGCAGATGCGTGCTGCATTCGCGATCTCCGACAAACAGGAACGCACCGCTGCTGTCTCGGAAGCACGCTCCGCGATCCTCGAAGCCCTGACCGAAGAACAACAGGAAGATCCGAACCTCGGTTCCGCCCTGAAAGGTCTGGAAGCGTCCATCCTGCGCGGTGACGTTGTGAAAACCGGCAAGCGGATCGACGGTCGTAAAACCGACGAAATCCGTGACATCGTGTGCCAGACGGGCCTTCTGCCCCGTACGCACGGTTCGGCCCTGTTCACACGCGGCGAAACCCAAGGTCTGGTTGTGACCACACTGGGTACCGGCGACGACGAACAGTTCATCGACGCGCTGCACGGCAACTTCAAATCCAACTTCCTGCTGCACTATAACTTCCCCCCCTACTCGGTGGGCGAAGCGGGTCGCGTGGGCCCTCCAGGCCGTCGTGAAATCGGTCACGGCAAACTGGCATGGCGCGCCTTGCAAGCCGTGCTTCCCGCCAGCACCGACTTCCCCTACACAGTGCGTCTGGTTTCGGAAATCACCGAATCCAACGGCTCGTCCTCGATGGCTTCTGTCTGCGGCGGCTCGCTGTCGATGATGGACGCGGGTGTTCCGCTCAAGGCGGCTGTGGCCGGTGTGGCCATGGGTCTGATCCTCGAAGAAGACGGATCCTACGCGATCCTGTCCGACATCCTGGGTGACGAAGACCACCTTGGCGACATGGACTTCAAAGTGGCGGGGACCGAAAACGGGATCACGTCGCTGCAGATGGACATCAAGGTCGCAGGCATCACGCCAGAGATCATGGAAAAAGCGCTGGAGCAGGCCAAGGCAGGCCGTCTGCACATCCTTGGCGAAATGGCGAAATCCATCACGGGTGCCGCTGAATTCTCCGAGCACGCGCCACGTATCGAAACCATGCAGGTGCCAACGGATAAAATCCGCGAAGTCATTGGCTCGGGCGGTAAAGTGATCCGTGAGATCGTTGAAGTGTCCGGCGCCAAAGTCGACATCAACGACGACGGCATCATCAAGATCGCCTCGCCCAACGGCGACTCGATCAAGAAAGCCTACGACATGATCTGGTCCATCGTGGCCGAGCCTGAAGAAGGTGCGGTTTACACCGGTACAGTCGTCAAGATCGTCGATTTCGGTGCCTTCGTGAACTTCTTTGGCAAGCGCGACGGTCTGGTGCACGTGTCCCAGATCGAAAACCGCCGCCTGAACCATCCTTCGGACGTTCTGAAGGAAGGCCAAGAGGTCAAAGTCAAACTTCTGGGCTTTGACGATCGCGGCAAGGTGCGCCTGTCGATGAAAGTCGTCGATCAGGAAACCGGCGAAGAGATCAAGAAAGAGGAAGCGGCCGAGGGTTAAGCCCACCGCATCCGCATACTCGGAAGGCCCCGGTGGAAACGCCGGGGCCTTCTTGTTTCTGCACGCACTCTGTGGTCTTTCACGGATATCACAGCATAGGCCCCCCATGTCCCGTCTTTCCGATGTCCAGATCGTTACCGTCGCCTACAACAGCACCGGCGTTATCGGTGCCATGCTGTCGAGCGTGCCGGACGAGGTGCATGTGGTGATCGTTGATAATGCCAGCTCGGACGCCGAGGCCTTGCAGGCGTTGGCGGACACCCACGGCGCGCAGGTCGTGACCAATCCCCAGAACCTCGGCTTTGGGGTGGCGTGCAATCTGGGCGCATCCGTCGGCGACCGCCCGTTCCTGTTCTTCGTCAACCCCGATGCCCAGTTGCAGGAAGGCTGCGTTCAGGCCCTCTTGGCTGCGGCCGAGGCGCGCCCCGACGCCGCCGCCTTTTCCCCGCGCGTTCTGGACGGCAAGGGACACCCCGCCTTCCGGCGGCGCTCGCGACTGCTGCCCAAATCGCAGCACTGGTCCGGCCCATCCCCGACGGCGGATGCAGACGTGCCTTTGCTGAATGGTGCCGCCATCTTTGTCGCGCGCGACAGGTTCGCGGCAGTGGGCGGGTTTGATGACAACATCTTCCTCT
Organism: Tateyamaria sp. 7Alg 36; assembly: GCF_059882455.1. Lineage (NCBI taxonomy): Bacteria > Pseudomonadati > Pseudomonadota > Alphaproteobacteria > Rhodobacterales > Roseobacteraceae > Tateyamaria > Tateyamaria sp. 7Alg 36. The sequence continues at coordinate 1,839,877 of NZ_CM187613.1, forward strand.
ATCATGAGGATGACGACCTGAGCCTGCGCCTCGCCGCCCAGTTCGGTCCCCTTGGCCACGTCCACGATGCCGTCGTCACCCACGCCGAAGGCCACAGCACCGCCCGCACCCCCGCCACCGCAGCCTTCAAGGCATGGCACATGGCCCAATCGGCCGTGTACACGATGCGCAAACACAACCGCCCCCTCGCCCGTAGCCGCATCGTCGCATGGGCCTTGGTTCAGATGCTGTCACCGCTCAACTTGGTATCGGCGCGCAAGCGTGCAAAGAACCTCGGTTTCCTCAGGGGATCGTTGCGCGCTATCCTACCGCAATAGATAGAGAATTCGCTATGAAACTGCCGCCCCTTTGGAAGGTAAAACGGGAACTTGTGCGATTGGGACGCGATATCTTTGTCTCTCCTTTATTCTTAGGCAACTACTTTCTATCGACCCCTTATTACGATTTCGTGCTGTCTAAAAAGCGAAAATCATGGGGGGGCAACCAGCCATGTTCGGACAAGATCGCACTGTATGTAATCTATCCTTCTGATGGCCTTCTCAAAAGTCACACGGAGGCACTGCGTCACCTTATCGAAAACGGGTATTCTACGGTCGTAGTGTCCAACCTGCCATTGAGTGAGGACAGTCGCGCGCGGGTTTTAGATCTGTGCACAAGCTACATTGAACGCCCCAACTACGGCTATGATTTCGGGGCTTATCGAGATGGCATCTTATCGGTCAAAGATCGGCTTGCGCACCTTCGTCGTTTGGTTCTTTTGAATGACTCTGCATGGTACCCCTTACTGGGACAACGCAATTGGCTACGCGAAGCCGAAGATATGGGATTTGATCTTGCCGGTTCGTCGAGCCATTACGGCACGCCTCGAGGCGACTTGAAAGACTTTGAAAACTTCGAATGGCGGTACTCGCCGCACACTCATGGTTTTCACTATGGCTCTTTCGCCCTTAGCTTTGGGCCGAAGATTTTGCAAAGCCCAGATTTCTTGACCTTCTGGAAGAAAATCCGGCTCGTGAATAAGAAGAACCTCGTCGTTCGACGCGGTGAAATTGGTATCACGAAATGGGTGCTGTCCCAGGGATTTTCCCATGGGTGCATGTACGATCCGAAAACACTACCGGATGACCTTCAGCGTCTTGATGATGAACGACTTGCGGAACTGGTCTCAAATATAATCTTTCTAGACAACGACAAGTATCTTTCGTTGAAGCGTCGCGTTGTCCGCATTCCACGCTCAGACCCCGATTGGCGCCAGAAAATGGAGAAGTTTGTCTTGCTGGCAGTCGCAGCACAGGGGGCCAGCTATGCGATTGCCGACTATCTGATCCGGGATTGCGGTTTTCCTTTTTTGAAGAAATCGCCATTCAGATCTTGTCGCGATGCGGCAGATGCATCGATACGGTTGATCGGAGCACTACCGAGTGAAGGAATTGACTACGTTAGAAAAGAAGCCCAGACATTATATCGTTGAAGTAGCGCCTCGTGCTTGGTGCCCTGATCAAACCTAAGGACGTGCCATATGCGCCTGTTTCGCCGTAAAAACTCCCATAGGCAGCGTCAAAAAGCCTGTGCTCGCCAAGTAAAAACCGGAACTCCGGCAGAATATCGCGGGCTGAAGGTTCCTGTTTCCGAACATATGCCCGTTCCGATATTGATGCAGATCGTGAGCGATGACTACGAACGTCCCGAACTGCTGGCAATTGAAGGCATGATTGAGGACGGCGACCGCGTTCTTGAAATGGGTACCGGACTTGGGATCGTTTCTGGCTTGATCAGTCGCATGGCTACAAACGTCGAAATCCGCAGTTTTGAGGCAAACCCCAGCCTTCTGCCCCATATCGCCGAACTACACCGTATGAATGACATCACTAATGTGAACGTTACGCATGCCATGCTTGAGCCGAACCCTAGCGCAGATACACGTAGTTTTCACATCCATAAATATTTTGCAGAAGGCTCGATTTATCGCACCGAGATGAGCGAGGATGTGATCGAGATTCCGGTTGTCGACCTCAACAAAATCATATCCGAGTTCATGCCAACTATTCTTGTGTGCGATATTGAAGGCGCGGAAGAAGTTGTGCTGCCGGGCTGCGATTTGTCCGGCATCCGCGCGCTCGCCCTCGAGCTGCATCCGAAGGTTGTGTCACGTCAAGGTATCAGGGCGATATACGATGCCTGTTCCTCGGCAGGGCTCTACCCGCGGGTCGAGTTATCCAGCGAACAGGTTGTGGCGTTTGAAAGAATTGAAACTTAGACATGGGGTGCAACCACCGAAGTGATCCGGTGGTTGCAGCAGGACTCAACCCGGCGCTTTTGTTGTCCGCAGATACGGCAGCACAGTTGTGAACTCTCCGAACTTCGCCTTTGCGTCCGCATCCGACACGGTGGCGGGGATGATCACGTCATCGCCGACGTTCCAGTTCGCAGGTGTTGCAACGCCCTTGCCTACGGTCGTTTGCAGACCGTCCAGTGCGCGCAGGACTTCGGCAAAGTTACGCCCCACGGTCATCGGGTAGGTCATCGACAGTTTCAGTTGCTTGTCCGGCCCGATGATAAAGACCGAACGCACAGTAGCGCTGTCGGCGGGGGTGCGGCCGTCGGGCAGGTAGGCTTCGGCGGGCAGCATGTCGAAGGCCTTGGCAAGTTCTAGCCCGTCATCGGCGACGATGGGGAAACCCGCAGGCGCGCCGCCGACCTTTTCGATGTCGCCCTTCCACTTCTTGTGGTCCTCGACACCGTCCACGGACACACCCAGCACCTTGGTGCCGCGCTTTTCCCACTCGTCCGCCAACTGTGCCACAGCGCCGAATTCGGTGGTGCAGACAGGCGTGAAATCTTTGGGGTGCGAGAACAGGATGGCCCAGCTGTCGCCGATCCAGTCATGCAGGGAAAACTGGCCCTGATCGGTGGTAACTGTCAGGTCGGGGATCGTGTCGTTGATACGCAATGCCATGATATGCTCCTTTGATGAACGGTGGCGTCCCACTCCATCTAGTCAATCTCGCGCCGCTTTTCACCCCCTACCTTGTGGCGGCATTCAAGCGGTGTCACAGTCCGCCCGAACGCATATTCCGGAGGCATGACAATGCTTGTTAAACGCGACTTCTACATCAACGGACAATGGGTCGCCCCGCTGGACGGTACCGACCACCACGTGATCGACCCATCAACCGAAGAACCCTGCGCGACAATCTCGCTTGGGGGCGCGGCGGACGCGAATGCCGCCGTTGGTGCGGCCAACGCCGCCCTGCCCGCATGGATGCACACCGATCCCGCCACGCGCATCGCGCTGGTCGAGAAACTGATCGCACTTTACGAAGAACGGGCCGAGGATCTGGCCAAGGCGATGTCTGCCGAAATGGGCGCGCCGATTGATATGTCGCGCAGCTCTCAGGTCGGGGCGGGCACGTGGCACCTGAAAAACTTTGTCGAAGCGGCAAAAGGCTTCCAGTTCAACCGCCCCCTTGGCGATCACGCGCCAAACGACCGGATCATCTATGAACCCGTCGGCGTTGCGGCCCTGATCACCCCGTGGAACTGGCCGATGAACCAAGTGACCCTGAAGGTCGGCGCCGCCGCCATCGCGGGCTGCACTATGGTTCTGAAACCGTCCGAAGAATCGCCGCTCAATGCGATGATCTTTGCCGAGCTGATGGACGCCGCAGGTTTTCCTGCAGGCGTTTTCAACCTTGTGAACGGCGATGGTGCGGGCGTGGGTAGCACCCTGTCGGGCCACAAGGATGTCGACATGGTCAGCTTTACCGGCTCGTCCCGTGCGGGCACGTTGATCTCGAAGAACGCCGCCGACACGCTGAAACGTGTGCACCTTGAACTGGGTGGCAAAGGCGCGAACCTGATCTTTGACGACGCCGACGAAAAAGCCGTGAAACGCGGTGTGATGCACATGATGCAGAACACCGGCCAGTCTTGTAACGCGCCCAGCCGAATGCTGGTACAGCGCGGCGTGTACGATCAGGCGGTGGAAGAGGCCAAAGCCGTGGCCGAGAAAGTCGCCGTCGGGCCAGCCTCCGAAGGGGGGCGTCATATCGGCCCCGTGGTGAACGAAACGCAGTGGAACAAGATTCAGGCGCTGATTGAAAAGGGTATCGAGGAAGGTGCCAGGCTGGTCACAGGCGGCACGGGCCGTCCCGAAGGGTTCAACAAGGGTTTCTACATCCGCCCTACGGTCTTTGCCGACGTAAACAACAACATGATCATCGCGCGCGAGGAAATCTTTGGCCCCGTGCTGTCGATCATCCCCTTCGATACCGAGGAAGAGGCGGTAGAGATTGCCAATGACACGCCTTATGGCCTGACGAACTATGTCCAGACGCAGGACCACGCGCGCGCCAACCGTTTGGCCACGCAGTTGCGGTCAGGCATGGTCGAGATGAACGGTACGTCGCGCGCGGCGGGCTCTCCTTTCGGGGGGATGAAACAGTCCGGCAACGGGCGCGAAGGCGGCGTTTGGGGGATCGAGGATTTCCTGGAGGTCAAAGCGGTGTCCGGCTGGGCCGCTGAATAAGAAACAACGACGGGGCGGGATATTTCCCGCCCTTTTCGTGTGACGCTTGCGCCGCCTTTATCGCGCTTTTCAACCCAATATTAAGGGATGGCATGCGACCCTCTGCGCTAATCGGAGGAGCCGCACATGCCCCAGAACTTTCTGATGATCCTCGGGATCTGCGCCGCGATTGCAGGCGCGACCTATGGCGTGTTCCTGTTTCCCGCCCTCACAACCATCGATTCCGAAGACCCCAAGCGCGGGGAGCGGGAGCGGTCCGCCACCACATTCAAGGCCGAATACGAACATTGCCGTACCCGCCCCGAGGCGGTGGATTGCCGCTGTTTCGCCGAAGTGTCCGAAACCATTCAGGCGCACGAGCGGGAAACAGTGCCAGGCGTGCAATATGCGAATAAGGAAGAACTGGCGCGGGATCAGGCGGCGGACGGATGTTAACGGGCGCGGGTTTGCGCCATCCGCAACCAAACGAACCCTAGAACGGAACAGGTGCGCGGAACCGCATCATACGACCGGAATCGGGGTGTTTGATGCGCAACTCTTCGGAATGCAGCATCAGCCGTTCGAAATCACGCGCAGGCCCTTCGGCATAGAACGGGTCGCCGAGGATCGGATGGCCAAGTGCCTGCATATGCACCCGCAACTGATGGCTGCGCCCTGTCTTGGGGCTAAGGCGTACGCGGCTTTCCGTGGCACTGTCACGCAGCACCCGCCAATCGGTGATCGCGGGCTTGCCGTTTTCGTGGTCTACATGCTGTTTCGGACGGTTCGGCCAATCTACGATCAGTGGCAGATCAACCCGCCCCGTCTTGGGCGTCAGCCGCCCCCAGACCCGCGCCACATAGGTCTTTTTCGCGGCGCGTAATTCGAACTGTTTGGACAGGAACCGCTGCGCATGGGGCGTCACCCCGAACACCATCACCCCGCTTGTATCGCGGTCGAGCCGATGTACCAGCAACGCATGCGGCCAGACGGCCTGCACCCGCGCAATCAGGCAATCGGACAGATGTTCGCCCTTGCCCGGAACGCTGAGCAGGCCGGAGGGTTTGGCAACCACCAACATCTCTGCGTCCTCGTGCAGCACATCCAACGGGTCACCGGGCGGGGAATACGTGTCACTCATGCGCGAGGGGTGTCAAAAACCGCGCATCGACGCAAGCCCCGCCATCACGTTCCGGCGATCTGTGCCATTGTCCCTTGGCAGTTGCGCGACAGTCGTGCTGTTTCTGAGGCATGAAACGCATCCTTGCCATCCTCGCCTTTGTAGGCACGCCCGCATGGGCCCAATCCGATTGCGGGCCAGAGGCACCGTGCGAGGTTGCAAACGGCAGTTATCACATGATCGCAGATGCCAACGCGACCGACCCCGCACCGGCGCTGGTGTTCTTTCATGGTCATAACGCCACCGGCGAAATGATCTTTGGCGGCGGGATCGAGGCAACGTTTGCCGATCACGGCTATGTCGTCATTGCGCCCAATGGCACGCCGATCACGGGGCGCAGCACCTACCGTTGGGCAGGACGCGAGGGCGGGCCGCGGGACGATGTGGCTTTTACCCTCAACGTTATCGCGGACGCGGCTGCGCGCACCCCGATTGATCCTGAACGCATTTATGTTGCCGGATTTTCTGCAGGCGGATCGATGGCGTGGTTGATGGCCTGCAACGCGGCAGAGAAGTTCGCCGGCTTTGCCTCGATCGCAGGGGCGCTGCGCCAGCCGAATGACGTGACCGATTGCCCCTCCGCGCCTGCGCGGTTCCTGCAAATACACGGGTTTTCCGATAACACCGTCCCGTTCGAAGGGCGCGCCCTTGGCGATTGGCATCAGGGTAGTATCTGGGACAGCCTGTCCCTTGCCCGCACCACCAATGCGTGCCGCAGCCATCCCGACCGCATCGACATAAATGATCGCTATCGCTGCCGCACATGGGATGACAGTTGCGGTGCGGGGGCGATCCGGTTTTGCGCACATGACGGTGGCCACGGCCTACCCGCAGGCTGGACCCAACTGGCACGCGACTGGTTCGAAGGCCGCGATTAGGCTGGAACGCGCCGCCGCATTTGTCGCAGCATGGACACCGAATAGATCACCAACGCCACCCAGATCATCGGGAAGGCAATCATCCGCGCCTGCCCGAACGGTTCCTTGAACACGATCACCGCACACAGAAAGATCATCGTCGGCGCGATATATTGCAGGATCGCGATGGTGGTCAGGCGCAGCCCTTTGGCCCCGTTGGCGTAGGCAATCAGCGGCAGCGCCGTGACCGCGCCGCAGCCCATCAACAGCCACGTATCGCGCGAAGAACCGGCCATGAACACGCCCTCCCCCGTCAGGCCCAGCCATGTGACATAGCACAGCGCGGGGACCAGCAGGATCAGCACCTCAAGCAGGAACCCTTGGTTCGGGCCGATGGGCAATTGTTTCTTGGCCAGCGCATAGAACCCCCACGACACGGTCAGGGCCAGCGCCGCCCACGGCACTGACCCCGCCGAGATGGTCAGCACCGCGACAGCGCAGGCGGCGAGCGCGATGGCGAGCCCTTGGGCACGGCTGACCCGCTCGCCCAGAAAGATCGCGCCAAGGGCCACGCTGAACAGCGGGTTGATATAGTACCCCAAGGCCGCATCAAGCGTCCGGTCCGACGCGATGGCCCAGACGTAAACGCCCCAGTTGACCGAAATCAGCGCCGCCGTGACACAGCCCATCGCCAAGGTGCGCGGATTGCGCAGCGCCTCGCGCACATCGGACGTACGCCCCAGTATGGCCAGCAAGGCCGCCGCAACCGGCACGGACCAGATGATGCGGTGTGACACCACCTCGGCAGGGCCGATATGAGCGAGCATCTTCATATACAGCGGCAGAAAGCCCCAGAAGATATAGGCGGTCAGGGCAAAGCCCAAACCGCGTGCGGTATCACCATTATTCTGTGCCATGCCGGGGTCCTCTTCCCCGTCGCTCTAGCACCGAAATAGCGGGGCGTCACGCCTTCACGCGTTCTGATTTCGGGTCATACATCGGGCGCAGCGACGCCTCTGCCTTGACCCGTCTACCTGCCACGTCAATCTCGTATTCCGAGGCGAGAACATCCGCTGCCGTCTGGCCCTTGCATGGCACATAACCAAGCCCCATCGCCGCGCCAAGGTGATGCCCATAGCCGCCCGAGCTAAGGTAGCCCACAATCTTCCCGTCCCGCAGGATCGGTTCATTATGGTACAGCAGCGGTTCGGGATCGGTCAGCTTGAACTGTACAAGGCGCGCATCCAGTCCGGCATCTTTTTTGCGCAGCACCGCGTCGCGTCCAATGAAATCCGGTTTGTCGGTTTTCACGGCAAAGCCCAGTCCCGCTTCAAGCACGTGGTCCTCGCTGGTGATATCGTGGCCGAAATGGCGGAACGCTTTTTCGATACGGCACGTGTCCATCATGTGCATCCCGCAAAGTTTCAGGTTCACATCCTGCCCTGCGTTCATCAGCGTTTCGAACACATGGCCCGCCATGTCGGTGCTGACATAGACCTCCCATCCAAGCTCGCCCACATAGGTGACGCGGTGGACACGGGCGAGGCCCATGCCGATCTCAATCTCTTGGGCGGTGCCGAACGGGTTTGCGTCATTGGACAGGTCCGCAGGGGTGACCGCCTGCAGCAGTTTTCGTGCGTTCGGGCCCATCACGGCCAACACGCCTTCGCCCGCTGTGACGTCGGTGATGACGACGCGCGCCTCGCCCACATGGCGCTGCATCCACGTCTGGTCGGCCAGCCGCGTGGCGGCGGGTGTGACCACCAGATAGGCCAGTTCGGACAGGCGCGTGACGGTCACATCCGCTTCAATCCCGCCGCGGTCGTTCAAGAACTGGGTATAGACAATCTTGCCAACCGGCACGTCGAACTGCCCGCCGCCCACGCGGTTCAAAAATGCGCAGGCATCCGGCCCCTCGACCCTGATCTTGCCGAAGGAGGACATGTCGTACATGCCCACATTCTCGCGCACGGCGCGGTGTTCGGCGGCGACGTTGTCAAAGAAGTTCTGCCGCTTCCACGAGTACTCATAGCGCCCTTCCTGATCGGGGCGCGCATACCAGTTTGCCCGTTCCCAGCCCGCCAGTTCGCCCATGACCGCGCCATGGTCCAGCAGGTCGCGGTGAAACGGTGTACGCCGCACGCCCCGCGCCGTTGCCTTCTGGCGATAGGGGTAGTGATCGGCATACAGCAGGCCCAGCGTTTCGGTGACACGGGCCGCAAGGTAGGTCTTGTTGCCCTGAAACGGCTGCATTCGGCTGATATCCACATCGCCCAGATCGAACGGTTTGGCCCCGTCATGCATCCACTGCGCCAGCGCCATACCCGCACCCCCCGCAGACTGGATCCCGATCGAATTGAAGCCCGCCGCGACCCAGACATTGTCCATCTCGGGCGCAAGGCCAAGGTGGTAGGCGTCATCCGGCGTAAAGCTTTCGGGTCCGTTAAAGAACGTGTGAATCCCCGCCTCGGCCAGCATGGGCATACGGTTCACCGCTGCTTCGAGGATCGGTTCGAAATGATCGAAATCCTCGGGCAGTTGGTCGAACTCGAAATCTGCCGGAATGCCGTCCACCGCCCATGGTTTGGACACGGGTTCAAACGCGCCGATCAGCATCTTGCCTGCGTCTTCTTTGAAATAGGCGCATTCGTCCGGCATCCGCAGCACCGGCATCTGGCTAAGGCCTGCGATGGCCTCGGTCACGATGTAGAAATGTTCGCAGGCTTGCAGCGGCACGTTAACGCCCGCCATGCGACCGACAGCGTGGCCCCACATGCCCGCGCAATTTACCACGTGATCGCAGGTGATATGGCCGCTTGTACCGTCCTCGCCCTGCCAGTCCACGCCGGTCACCTGCCGCCCTTTGCGAGTGATGTCGGTAACCGCCACGCGTTCCTGTACCCGCCCGCCGCGTTGCCGCGCGCCTTTGGCCAGTGCCAGCGCGATGTTGGCCGGATCGCCCTGCCCGTCCAGCGGCAGGTAAACACCGCCCGTCACGCCGTCGATGTTCAGGTGTTCGTACCGCGCCTTGATCTCGGCGGCGCTGGCTTCTTCGACCTCGACACCGAAAGCACGTGCCATGGCCGCCTGTCGGTGCAGTTCTTCCAGCCGTTCGGACGTCAGCGCCGCCGTGATGGACCCCACCCTTTTAAAGCCGGTGGAAACGCCAGTTTCCGCTTCGAGGTTGCCGTAAAGCTCTTGCGAATATTTCGCGAGCTTTGTCATGTTGGAGCTTGCACGCAGCTGCGCAATCAGCCCTGCCGCGTGCCATGTGGTGCCAGAGGTCAGCTGCTTGCGTTCCAGCAGAACCACATCCGACCAGCCCAGTTTCGTCAGGTGATACGCCACCGAGCAGCCGATAACGCCGCCCCCGATGATAACAACGCGTGCATGTGAGGGCAGGTCAGGCATGATGGGTTCCCCTAGAGAATGGTGTGACCCGCAGCGCGCAGGCAGCGGGCGATTTCGGCGATATGGTCGGGGCCGACTTCGCAGCAGCCCCCGACGATGGTGGCCCCCAGATCGACCCAGCCCATCACGTGGGCGGCATAGGCTTCTGGGGTGAAATCGCGCCGCGTGCTTAACGCATCGACGGTCGGTTTGGCCTTAAGAAAGCCGGATGTGATCTGTTCGAACCCATTGGCATAGGCGCCAAAGGGCAGGTCGGTCGCCTTCATCTCTTCAAGTGCGGCGGTGATCGCCTCGGGCGAGGAACAGTTCGCCAGCACGGCAGCGGCCCCGCCATCGCGCGCGATGGGCAGCACATCCGCCACCGGCTCGCCCGAACGCAGGCGCGTACCGTCCGTGTCATCCACCGTCACCGCCAGCCACACAGGCTTGCCCGCCGTGGCCGCACCGGCCAGCACGTCGCGGGCATGGGCAAGGGACGCAACAGTTTCACACAGAATCAGGTCGCAATCTGCCGCAAGGTATCCGGCCACTTCGGTGAAAAGGGACACGGCGACATCTGCATCAGGGTGCAGGTCGGGGCGATAGCTGGCCACCAACGGGCCAATCGCCCCTGCGATGCGGCCCGATCCATGCGCGTCGCGTGCTTTTTTCGCCTCGCGCAAGGCGTGGGCATACAGTTCGGGCAAGCGCCCCTCGAACGGGGTGTCGGTCATGCGGTCATGGTGCAGCGCATAGGTGTTGGTGGTCGCGATGGTCGATCCGGCGGTGTAAAAATCACCATGGATCGACTGTACCAGTCCGGGGTGGTCTTCCATCACCTGCGTGCCCCACAGCGGCGTTGGCCTGTCGCCCGAACGGCGCACCAGTTCCTGCCCCATGCCCCCGTCCAGAAGTGTGATCTCAGTCATCGCGATGCTCCTTGCGCTTACGAATAGCGGTTGAAAATTCTGTGCCGCGTCCGTGTCGCAAAAATATTAGGCACGCAAGCGCGCATTTTCAGGATCCCACAAGGGGCCATCCGGTTGCACCACCGCGCCATAGCGTTTCCCGAAGATCTCGACCTCAAGCGCTTTGCCCGCCTGTGCCAGATCGTTACGGACCATACCAAGGGCGATGGACGCCCCGACGCGGTAGCCCCATGCGCCCGAGGTAGTTTCCCCGACCACTGTGTCGCCATCCCAGATCGTTGACATATACGGCGCGTCCTGATCACCCGCATCGACGATTAGGGTTACGAAGCGTTTGCGCGGACCCTGTTCGGCTTCGGCCTGCAACGCCGTCTTGCCGGTAAAGTCCTGCGGTTTGTCGAGTTTCACGAACCGGTCCAGCCCGCCCTCGAACAGGGTGTAGTCGGTGGACAGGTCGCCCTTCCACGCGCGATAGCCTTTTTCGATGCGCAGACTGTTTAGCGCATACATCCCGAACGGCACGGCGCCCGCCCCCAGAACGGCAGCGTAAAGTGCGGGAATGTCGGCATTGGCCGCGTGGATCTCCCAGCCGAGTTCACCTGCAAAGCTGACCCGCGCCAAAGCGCAAGGCACGCCAGCGACGGTTGCGCCTTGATGGCTAAGCCACGGGGCCTGCAAATCGGCCTCTGCTCCCATCGCTTCGAACGCCTCGCGTGCCTTGGGGCCACAGACGATTAGGGTGCTATATTCGGTCGTGTGATCGCTCAGGCTGACACCATCGGGCAGGCCGTCTTTCAGCACCTCGAAATCATGCCATTGCGCCGTTGCGGCGGTGATCAGGGTGAACGCATCCTCGCCATGGCGCAACACCGACATCTCGGTCAGGATGCGCCCGCGGCTGTCCGCGAAATAGGCAAGGTTCATGCGCCCTGCCTTGGGCAAGCCGCCGGTGATCTTGCCGCGCAGATATTCCGCTGCCCCCGTGCCGGACAGGTTGAACCTTGAGAACCCCGGCAGGTCGAGAACACCGACACCATCGCGCACGGCCTCGCATTCCTCTTTCACGCGCTGCGTCCACGGGCCTTGGCGGTCCCATGTGTGTGTCGCTTCTTCCGAGGTGTCGTCGCCTTCCTTGGCGAACCAGTTGGCACGTTCCCAGCCGTTATAGGCCCCCATAACGCCGCCCAGTTCGACCACCTTGTCATGCACCGGCGACAGCTTCTTGTTCCGTGCAGCGGGCCATTCGTGATGCGGGAAATGCATGGCGTATTCGTGCCCATAGACTTCCATCGCCTTGCGGTCACAGTAGTCCTGATCGGTGTAGTCGGTGTAACGGCGCGGATCGACGGCCCACATGTCCCATTCGGTCTGGCCTTCGGTGATCCATTCGGCCAGCACCTTACCCGCGCCGCCGCCTTGTGTGATGCCAAAGGTGAACACACAGGCCTCATAGGCATTCGGCACGCCGGGCATCGGGCCAATCAGCGGCAGACCGTCGGGCGCATACGGGATCGGGCCGTTAATGACCCGCCCCACACCGGCGGTGCCAAGGATCGGCACGCGCGCCATCGCGTCTTCGATATACCATTCCAGCCGCTCCAGATCGTCGGGATAAAGCTGGAAGCTGAAGTCCTCGGGCATCGGGTCGTCGGGCGTCATCCAGTGGCCCTTGCAGTTCCGCTCGTAAGGGCCAAGGTTCAGCCCGTTCTTGTCCTGCCGCAGGTAATAGGACGAATCCACGTCCCGCAGCAGCGGCACCTTGCGCCCGTTCTCGCGGGTCCATTCCGCCAGATCAGGGATTTCTTCGGTCAGGAAATACTGATGGCTCATTGTGGCCATGGGAACGGTGCGCCCGCCATAGGGCTTGAACCACTCGCCCACACGCTGGGCATAGTACCCGGCGGCGTTCACGACCTTTTCACAGCGAATGTCACCCTTGTCGGTGTGCACGATCCACTCGTCGCCATCGCGGCTGACCCCCGTGGCAGGGCAGAACCGTTCGATCCGTGCGCCCATGGCGCGCGCACCCTTGGCCAGCGCCTGTGTCAGTTGCGCGGGGTCGATATCGCCATCGTCAGGATCCCACAGCCCGCCCGCAAGGTCGTGGGTCTCAAGGAAAGGATAGGCGTCCTTCATGTCCGCGACGCTCATCATCTCGATATCAAGGCCCTGATACCGCCCCATCGACCGCGCGCGTTCGAATTCCATCATGCGTTCACGCGAATGGGCCAGCCGGATCGATCCCGTCACGTGATAGTTCATCGGGTAGTCGACCTCATCCGCCAGTCCGGCATAGAGGCCCAGCGAATAGCGTTGCATGTTCATCACCGCCCAAGAGGTCGAGAATGACGGACAGTTCCCCGCCGCGTGCCATGTGCTGCCGGCGGTCAATTCGTTCTTTTCCAGCAGGACGCAATCGGTCCACCCCGCCTTGGCAAGATGATAAAGGCCGGATGTTCCCACCACGCCGCCACCGATGATGACAACTCGGGCTGTTGTTGGAAATGCGCTCATGGCTCAGTCCTTTTGCTGCGGTACGCCCGCTTCGATGTCGTAATAATCGCCTTTGAAAGCGGTGAAGATATGCTTGGCCGTGGTAATGCCCGTCTGCCCGTCGAGCGTGCCGGACATGACCGAGGTCGCGCCATTATCGCCCGTGTGCCGCCAGAACAGGGACGCGCCGCAGCGGTTACAGAACCCGCGCTGAGCTTGCGGGGACGATTGGTACCACGCCAGCGTGTCATCGCAGGTGATGTGCAACTGGTCCGCCTGTACCTGCGTGGCCGAAACGTAGTGTCCGCTGGTCTTGCGGCACTGAATGCAGTGGCAGGCGACCGATGGGCGCAATGGCCCTGTCAGTTCGAACGTCACCCCTTTGCACAGACAGCTTCCTGTTTGCATCAAACCCTCGCCGGTGTTGCGGCAGCCCCGAGAAGCACACCGTAGATTACAAAACAGATGGCCATGACGCGGCGCACCCAGACGTTGAAAACCGCCCCCAGTGCCGCGCGCCCAATTCCCGCACCAAGCGCGGTGAAGCCGGTATAGCTGAGCGCGGTAATGGTCAGCGCCGTGGGCACGATCAGCCCCATCTGGTCCCACACCGGCACATCGGTCTGTATGAACTGCGAAAAGGCGGCGAGGTAGCCAGCCACGCTTTTGGGATTGATCGTGGCAATGGCGAGTGCGCGCAGATAGACGGACCGCCCCGTTTGTGGCGTTACTGCAGGCGGCTTCGTCGCGTTGATCCAGCCGCGCACGCCCAAGAACACCAGAAACGCCGCGCCGATCAGTTTGGCCACCCAGAACGCCGTGGGCGATGCCGCGATCAGGGCCGTGACCCCAAGGGCCGAGAGCAGCAGAAACAGGCTCGCCTGTGTCAGGATGGCAAGCACCCCGATCATGGCGCGGCGGAACCCGAGGGTCAGGCCATTGGTGATGCAATTGACCGCGTTCGGCCCCGGAGTGGTTACGAACACGGCCCAGAACAGCGCGAATATGACCCACCCCTCGAACGAAATCAGTACACCGGTGGTGCGATGACCCAGATCGCGACGGCAGGGGTGTCATAGGGGTTCATCCAGCGGAACGGTTCCCCCTTGATGCGGAAGCTGTCACCGGGGTTCAGGGTGAAAACCCGACCGGAGATTTCCAGATCAAGGCGGCCCGAGATGAGATAGCCGACCTCTTGCGTGGGGCGGGTGACGGTGGTTGTGATTTCCGCACCGGCCTCGAAGGTCGAATGGACCATCTCGAAATCGTCCGTGAGGTCGGGCGAGAGGAGTTCCTCGACCAGTCCGGCGGCGCGCGACCCGATGGGACGGCGCGCAGTTCCGCGCACGACATAGCCTTCCTCGTGCGCGGGGGCAGCACCACGCCTGAATAGGGACGACACAGAGACATCCAGCACTGCCGCAATTTCGCGCAAGTCGGTGATGGAAGGTTCGGACAGATCGCGTTCGACCTGACTAAGCCATCCTACAGAACGCCCGAGCGCATCTGCCATCCCTTGCAGCGTCAAACCTCGCGCCTTGCGCAAGGCGCGCAGGTCAGCTCCGAGGCTGGGTCGGGCAGTGGGATTGTCTTGCAGCATAGCGCGTGAAATTCCTGTTCAGAATTTCACGTAACGACAGGTCTCGTGAAAAATCAAACTATTTTTTCACGAGGCGTCTGCTTCGCGTGCAAATACACTGTCGAGAAGCGCGCGCATCTGGTCCGCGTCCTCTTGGGTAAACGCGTCGGGCTGATCGCTGTCGATGTCAAAGACTGCGATCAGCGTGCCCGACGCGTCGAAGACTGGCAAAACCAGCTCGGACCGGGTGGAGGATGCGCAGGCAATATGCCCTTCGAACGCGTCCACATCCGCAACCAGTTGCACCTGCTGCGTACGCGCCGCCGCGCCACAGACGCCACGTGAGAACGGGATTTGCAGGCATCCATGCCCACCCTGATAGGGCCCGATCTTAAGCATTTCGGGGCCAGTCACGCGATAGAAACCGGTCCAGTCAAAGCGGTCATCGCTGTGGTGCACCTCGCAGGCCATGGTGGCCATCAGCGCGACAGTGTCGGTTTCGCCCTCGGTCAGGCTGTGCAGGGTTTTGGCAAGCGTGTCGTAATTCGGCATTGTGGTATCCTGATAGGAGGCGGCGGACTGGGGCGCTGCCCCAGACCCCGCAGTATTTTGGGCCAAAAGAAGGTCAGGGCCGCTCAATCGCGATTGCGGTGCCTTCGCCGCCACCGATGCAGATCGCGGCGACACCGCGTTTCAGACCGCGTTTTTCGAGCGCGTTTAGCAGGGTCACAATGATGCGCGCACCGGACGCGCCAATCGGGTGGCCGAGGGCGCAGGCGCCGCCATTGACGTTCACGATATCATGGTCGAGCCCCATTTCACGCATGAAGGCAAGCGGTACAACCGCAAAGGCTTCGTTCACCTCCCACAAGTCGACATCGTCTTTGGTCCAGCCGATGCGGTCGAGAAGCTTTTGCGCTGCAGGGACGGGCGCGGTTGTGAATAGGTTCGGGGCCTGCGCGTGGCTGGCATGGCCCATGACGCGCGCGCGGATCGGCAGGCCGTTCGCCTCTGCATGGTCCTCGGAGGAGAGGACAAGTGCCGCCGCCCCGTCAGAGATCGACGAGGCATTGGCGGCCGTCACCGTGCCGCCCTCGCGGAACGCGGGTTTGAGGTGGGGAATTTTGTCGGGGCGAGCCGAAGCGGGTTGTTCGTCTTGCGCAACGCTATGGGTGCCTTTTCGGGTCTGCACCTCTACCGGCGTGACCTCATCATCGAACGCGCCCGAGGCGATGGCCTCTTGTGCGCGCGACAGGGAGGCAAGCGCATAGTCATCCTGAATGTCGCGGGTGAACTGGAATGTTTCGGCGCAATCTTCGGCGAAAGTGCCCATCAGGCGGCCCTTGTCATAGGCATCTTCGAGACCGTCCAAGAACATGTGGTCGATGACCTGCCCATGGCCCAGCCGCGCCCCACCGCGCATTTTCGGCAGAACATAGGGGGCGTTTGTCATACTCTCCATCCCGCCGGTGATCATCGTGTCGGACTGGCCAAGCGCGATTTGGTCAAAGCCGATCATCGCGGCCTTCATCCCCGATCCACACATCTTGTTAAGGGTGGTGGCGGGAACGGAGTCATCGAGGCCGGCGGCAAATCCCGCCTGACGCGCAGGCGCCTGCCCCTGACCCGCAGGCAGAACGCAGCCCATGATCACCTCGTCCGCCGAGGTCACGCCGGATTGGCCCATGGCCGCCTTGATCGCGACGCCGCCCAGTTGCGCGGCGGTCATATCCGAAAGTGCGCCTTGGAATCCCCCCATCGGCGTGCGCGCGGCACCAACAATGACAACTGTTTTCATGATCCGGATTCCCTCGTGGTCAGGTGGTTACACAATAGTAAGGATTGGCTTTTACACAGGCAATGTTAGCAGAAATTTGCAAGGGGCTCAGGATGGATCTTCGCAGCCGGTCGGAAGAAAATCTGCAGGTGGTCTCTGTGCTCGACAGCCGGATTGATGCGGCTGTGGCCATCGAGTTCAAGGATGCGATGCGCGCATCGACGGATGGCGGGGCCGATACGGTCGTGCTGGACCTGAGCGAGGTGCAGTTCATTGATTCCAGCGGTCTGGGCGCGATTGTGGCGGCGATGAAGCATATGGGGCAAAGCCGCACGCTTGCGCTGGCCGGTCTGACGCCCACGGTCGAAAAAGTGTTCCGCCTGACCCGTATGGACAGCGTGTTCAATGTCTTTTCCACGCTGGATGGTGCCCTTGAGAAGTTGAAGGTTTGAATTGTCCCTGCTGTTGAAAGTTCGCGCCGTGTCCTTTGTTGCCACACTTCCAGCCTTTCAAATATCGGTCCAAAGCGGCCAGTCCGCCGTGCGTGACGCATTGTACAAGCTGCTTGACGGTTTGCGCCCACTGGCGCTGGACGTTGAAGAGGCGGGAACGGTCGAATTGGTGATGGCAGAGGCGCTGAACAATATTGTCGAACACGCCTACCCCGAGGGGGATCCGGCCGGGCCGATTGATATTTCATGTGAAGAGCGCAGTGACGGTCTGGTCATCATGGTGAAGGATCGCGGGCGGTCGATGCCGGACGGGCGCACCCCAATTGGCGCGCAAGTGGATGTGAACCTGCCGATGCACGACATGCCCGAAGGCGGGTTCGGATGGTTCCTGATCAAGGATCTGGCAAAGGACGTGACCTATCGCAGGGTTGGCGACGAGAACCAGTTGACCCTGCGCCTTGCTGTGGCGGTTTGTTGAGGTGGGCCGTCCTTGAGTGACCCTTTCTATTGAGCAATGTGGTCCGGCTCCGATGTCGATTGGTCCCTCTGCTGGAAACATCGGCTATGTTGAAAAGGAACGGCCGGCTCAGTTCAACAGAGGTTCTCGGTCTTCAACAGTGGATTTTCGGACCCAAGGTCCGCGCCCCACCACAAACCGCAAACACTCAAAACCCGACCGCTACAAATCGCAAAACTGTCGTTTGACCACCACATTCCCGCCTTGATCATAGGTCAAACATAGTCCTGTAGCTGCATATGGCTTCCCTCGGTACTGTCGCTGTAAGCCCCCACCTAAGGCGCGGTACCGAGGAAATTACCCCCCACATTGCTGTAGACACGGACCACCGGACCTCTAGTTTACTCTGGACTGTGATGATCCGAGGGGCTTTCCAACATGCGTGACTTCCACCTTCCAGGGCGCTCTCCCGTTCTGGCGACATCGGGCATGTGCGCGACGTCGCATCCGCTGGCCACCTTGACCGCGATCGAAACCCTGAAGGCGGGCGGCAACGCCATGGACGCCGCGATTGCAGGCGCTGTCCTGCTGGGCATTTGCGAGCCTGCAATGACGGGGATCGGCGGCGATTGCTTTGTGCTTTGGTCGGATGCGGGCGGCAAGATCAATGCGCTCAACGGATCAGGCCGCGCGCCCAAGGCGCTGGACGCCGCCACTTTGCGGGCCGAGGGTCACAGCGCAGTCGCAACCGACAGCGTGCACGCCGTAACCATTCCAGGCGCGATTGACGCCTTTTGCACCCTGTCCGAACGTGTGGGCAAGTTAGGCCTGGACCGCGTACTTGCACCCGCGATCCACTATGCCGAACATGGTGTGCCGGTTGCACCGCGCGCGGCCTTTGACTGGAACAACGACCAAGGTACCCTGCAAGGCGCGGCGCGCGATCACTTCCTGATCGGAGGGCAGGCACCGCGTGTCGGACAGCTTTTTGCCGCACCTAGACAAGCCAAAGTCCTGCGCAAGGTTGCCGCCGAGGGGCGCGACGGGTTCTACACCGGCGAAGTGGCTGAAGACATATTGACCGCGCTGACCCGACTGGGCGGCTTGCACACGGCCGAAGATTTCGCAGCCACGGCCTGCACTGACACCACGCCGATCAGCAGCACTTACAAAGGGATCGACTTGTTCGAGCACCCGCCAAACGGCCACGGTGCCACGGCCAACCTGATGCTGAACATGCTCAAGCATTTTGACATCGCGGATATGGATCCGGTTGGTAGCCAGCGCGCCCATATCGAAGCCGAGATCGCCAAGCTCGCCTATGACGCACGCAACCGTTTTCTGGGTGATGCGGATTACACGACGCGGTTGGAACATATGCTGGCGCCGGAAACGGCGGCACAACTTGCCGCGCTGGTCGACCCGAAACGCGCCCTTGCCGACCCCGCGCCATTGTCCGAGCAGGTGCACAAGGACACAATCTATATCACCGTGGTGGACCGCGATGGCATGGCCGTATCGCTCATCTATTCCATCTTCCACGGGTTCGGATCGGGCATCGCGTCGGACAAGTTCGGCGTGTTGCTGCAGAACCGTGGGGCAGGTTTCACGCTGGAAGAGGGGCACGCGAACGAGCTTAAAGGCGGCAAACGCCCCATGCATACGATCATTCCGGGCATGCTGGCCAAAGACGGCAAACCTTTCATGCCGTTTGGCGTGATGGGCGGCGCGTATCAGCCCAAAGGACACGCGCGCTTTGTCACCAATATGGTCGATTTCGGCATGGATCCGCAGCAATCCATCGACGCCCCCCGCGCTTTCAGCGACAAGGGCGACATGAAGGTCGAGCGTGGCTACACCGATACGGTGCGCGCCGAACTGGCCGACATGGGGCATAATGTGGTGGTGCCGGATACTGCCATCGGCGGCGCGCAGGCGATCCATATCCGCGATGACGGGGTTCTTGAGGGGGCTAGCGATCCGCGCAAAGACGGCTGTGCCATGGGATATTGAACGGGTTCGCGTCACCTGCGCATGGCGCGGGCGACGAACGCGCCGCTTAGTTCAGTTGGAAATGCAGCGGGTAGGTGCCATCCTGAAACGGGCCGAACAAGTCCGGAATGTCGGGATGGTCCACAGGCTCGCCCGAATAGTCAGCAACGAGGTTCTGCTCGGACACATAGGCCACGTAGTAGCTTTGGTCGTTTTCGGCCAGCAAGTGGTAAAACGGTTGTGTCTTTTTCGGGCGGCTATCCTCGGGGATCGCCTCGTACCATTCGTCGGTGTTTGAGAACTCGGGATCCACGTCAAAGACGACACCCCGAAAGGGGTGCTTCTTGTGCCGGACGACTTGGCCCAGATGGTATTTTGCGCGTGTTCTAAGCATCGTATTGCGCCCCCTACTTTGCGTGACTACACGGTGCAAGGGACATTTGTCCAATAATTGAACACTTTTTTGCTGGAAACAGTCTGTGAACCTTACAGTAACAGTTCTTCAAATCGTCGCACCTGTGTTCCTGTTGGCCAGCATCGGTTTCATCTGGGTCAAGGTCGGGTTGGAGTACCGGATCCAGTTTGTCACCCAGCTTGCGATGACCTTGTCGCTGCCCTGTCTGATCTTCGTGTCGCTGATGCAGACCAAGATTGATCCGGCGGCGCTGACCGCGTTGTCGCTGGCGTCGGTCATGGCCTATGGCCTTGTTTCGCTGGCCTTTCTGATCCTTGTCCGCGTGCTGCGCCTAGAAAGCCGGACCTATACGGCGCCGCTGATCTTTGGCAACACGGGCAACCTTGGCCTGCCGCTGGCGCTGTTTGCATTCGGCGATATCGGCCTCAGCTATGCGATCATCGTTTTCGCCGTCATGGCGTTGTGGAGCTATACTTACGGCATCTGGCTGGTCGCCGGCGCGGGGTCGTTCGGCAAGGTGCTGCGCGAACCGCTGGTCTGGGGCACGGTCTTGGGCGCGCTGTTCCTGTGGCAGGGCTGGGAAACGCCCGAGTTCCTGACAAACACGCTGAGCCTTGTGGGGCAGATCGCCATTCCCACCATGCTGATCACCCTTGGTGTCGCCGTGGCGCGCCTGTCTGCACGCGGGATTGTCCGCGCCGCGCTGCTGTCGCTGGTGAAACTGTGCCTGTGCCTTGGAGTGGCGTGGGGTGTCGGCCTGTTCTTTGAGTTGGACCCGACGGCGTTCGGTGTGCTGGTGTTGCAGGTTGCGACGCCTGTGGCGGTCACATCCTACCTTCTGGCCGAGAAATACGGCGCCGACGCGCCGGCCGTTGCGGGCCTTGTGGTCACGTCCACATTGATGTCCGTGGCCGCCCTGCCCCTGATATTGGCCGCTGTTCTATAAGAATTCGTGATTTCCAATCGTTTCCGATTTCGCTACACTCCGACAAAATAAAAAACAAAGCGAGTGAGGCAGATGAGCAGACTCTTTCGCGCAATGGCATTGGTTCTTTTGGCTGCCAGCTGTGGTGGCGGGTCGGGTACGGCCCCCCGTCAGCTGGACAACGCCTGTTCCATATTGGCCGAGCGCCCAGAATACCGAAGCGCCTTTCGCGCGGCGGAACGCAAATATGGCGTTCCTGTCCACGTGCAGATGGCAACCATCTATCAGGAAAGCAAATTCATCTCGGACGCGCGCACCCCGTTTCGCTATGCGGCGGGCGTGATTCCGATCGGGCGGCAATCCAGCGCCTATGGCTACAGCCAAGCGTTGGACGCGACATGGGAAGAATACGTGCGCGCCACAGGTGCCCGCGTAGCCAAACGTGACCGCATCCGCGATGCCACCGATTTCATGGGATGGTACATGGCCGAAACGCAATCGCGTCTGGGCGTGCCCGTCACCGACGCGCGCAACCAGTATCTGGCCTATCACGAAGGGCGCACAGGCTATGCCCGCGGGTCCTACAATGCCAAACCTTGGCTGGTCCGCGTGGCGGGCGAAGTTGGACAGCGTTCGGCGATGTACGCCGTCCAACTCCAAAGCTGTGGCGGGCGTCGGGGTTAATTGCTCCGCCCGCGTGGCGCATCGAACAGGCGGTTTGACAGCGAGCCGCCTGTTTTCAACTCTCCCAACACAACCGTAGTCTGACCGCCCCCGTCGTCATTGACGACCCACTGGCGCAATTGCACCGGATTGCCGGTGAACTTCATTTCGATACTGCCGTATTCGGGGTTCTCGGGGTCTTGCGCCTTCACGATGGTTGCTGTGCCGTCATAGCTGTGCCCGACCACCATATTGGCCTGCGCAAGGTTCACGTTGCGCGCAAGGATCAGCGACAGTGGCGTGCGCTTCAAGGGATAGGTCTCGGGCGGTTGGTTCGATTTGGAATCGGTGATGTAGACCGCATTGGCCGAGGCCACGACCAGCGACGTATCAGGTGCGTTATATTCGAACCGCATCTTGCCGGGTCGTTTGATGTACACCGTGCCCGTACTGATTGACCCGTCATCATTGATCTGGGTGAACGCACTTTGTGCGGTCTTGAGCTTGTTGAGATAGGCCGAAATTTCGCCCAGTGGCAATTTTTCAGCCCATGCCGCTTGGGCAAACATGACTGTCAGTGCGACTGCGGCAATACGTGAAACCAGTACCATTTGTGCGGTCCGTCCTCGGGGTCGTTAACATTACCCAGAGATATAGGACCGCACGTGCTGATATGCGATAGCAAGCGCGCCGAAGTGCCTATCAAACGGCGGTGAAGCGCTGGCTTACCCTTGTTCCGGCACCAGAATCTCACGCTTGCCGACGTGGTTTGCGCTGCTCACGACACCTTCGTCTTCCATCTGCTCCACAAGGCGCGCGGCCTTGTTATAGCCGATGGCCAGCTTGCGCTGGATGTAGCTGGTCGAACATTTGCGATCCTTGATCACGATGGCAACCGCCGTGTCATACAGCGCGTCCTCGCTGTCGGTGTTGCCACCAAGGCCGAGCACCGCATCAATGCTGCTCTCACGCTCTTCATCCGGGCCTTCAAGCACGCTGTTGATATAGTCGGGCGACCCGAACGCCTTGAGGTGGTTGACCACCTCTTCGACCTCTTCATCGGACACGAACGGACCGTGGCAGCGCGTGATCTTGGCACCACCGGCCATATACAGCATATCGCCCATGCCCAGAAGCTGTTCGGCCCCCATTTCGCCAAGGATCGTGCGGCTGTCGATTTTCGAGGTGACCTGAAAACTGATCCGTGTGGGGAAGTTCGCCTTGATCGTGCCGGTGATGACGTCGACCGACGGGCGCTGTGTGGCCATGATCAGGTGAATACCGGAGGCCCGCGCCATCTGAGCCAGACGTTGGATGCAGGCCTCGATCTCTTTGCCCGCGACCATCATCAGGTCGGCCATCTCGTCCACGATCACGACGATATAGGGCAGCGCCTCGGGTGCGAATTCCTCGGTCTCGAAGATCGGTTCACCCGTCTCGTCGTCGAAACCGGTCTGAACGGTGCGGCTGAACATCTCGTTCTTGGCAAGTGCCTCGCGCACGCGGCCATTATAACCTTCGATATTGCGCACGCCCATTTTGGACATCTTGCGATAGCGTTCCTCCATCTCGCCCACTGTCCATTTCAAGGCCACAACCGCTTTTTTCGGGTCGGTCACGACGGGGGACAGAAGGTGCGGAATGCCGTCATAGACGGACAGTTCCAGCATCTTGGGGTCGATCATGATCAGGCGGCATTCTTCGGGCGTCAGCTTGTACAGCAGCGACAGGATCATGGTGTTGATCGCCACCGATTTACCCGACCCCGTGGTCCCCGCGATCAGCAGGTGAGGCATCTTGGCAAGGTTCGCGACCATGCTGTCGCCACCGATATCCTTGCCCAAGGCCAGCGGCAGACGCATGTTACTGTCGCCAAAATCACGGCTGGCAAGGATTTCGCGCAGCACAACCTTTTCGCGGTTTTCGTTTGGCAGTTCGATCCCGATCACCGACCGGCCCGGCACGGTAGAGACACGCGCCGACAATGCGGCCATGGAACGCGCAATGTCATCAGCCAGACCAATCACGCGGGACGCCTTGAGGCCCGGCGCGGGTTCAAGTTCGTACATGGTGACAACAGGACCGGGACGTACACTTACGATCTCGCCCTTCACGCCATAGTCATCCAGCACCGATTCCAGCATCCGCGCATTTTCTTCCAGCGCCTCATCGCTCAGGTGATGACGCTGGACCGAGCTTGGCGCTTCCAGAAGGCTTAGCGGCGGCAATTCGAAACCGGGATGGCTGTCTTCGAAGGCGAGCTTGGGCTGCGCCTCGGCCTGCGCACGAACGCTGGGCTGTACGGGCTTGCGCACAGGCTGCTGCACAACCTTGCGCGGCTCGGCCACGGGGATGACGGGCGCAGCGGCAGGTGCCGGTGCGATATATTCAGGCGTGGCAGGTTCCGGCATCATGGGCGCGGGTTCGGCCTCCATCGGCGCTGTCATTTCTGGCATCTCGGCTTCGATCACTTCATCCATCGGATCGACAACAGGCTCTGCCGCACGGCGCAGAACGCCCCGCGATGTCAGCGGCGGCTCTGGTGGCAGGGCGCGCTGTGGCGCGTTGTTCAGCACCAGCGGATCAGGGCGACGCCCGCGCCCCTTGGTCAGCGGCGCGCTCGGGTTGGGCTGTCCAATGGGGCCACCCCGCACGCGGGATTTGATCACATCGGCGATCTTGTTCTTGATCCGCTCGTCACCCGGACCGGCACCTACATCCACATCACTGTAGTTTTCCACCAGTTCCATGTCCGGCATCTGCTGCGGCTCGGGCACAGGCTCGGCACGTTTGATCAGGGTGGGCATGCGCGCCAACAGGCCGGTCTTCGGCTCCTCAACGACGGCATCGTCCTCTTCCCACTTCGGGATCGACGGCATGCTTGCGGCATAAGCTTCCGCCTCGGCTGCTTCGGCCTCACGTTGGGCGCGGCGCTCCGCCTGACGTTCCTGCATCACGCGCGCGGCCTGCACCGCGCCACTTGCACCACGGCCCAAAAGGGTCATCAAACCCGCATAGGCGACAACCAGCCCGACCAGCAGGAAGCGTGCAATACGCGCCAATTCGGCACGGGTGAACCCCAGCACAAAGGCACCAAAGGCAAGGATTCCGATCCCCATTAGCAGCGACATCAACTTGATCGTAAAGGCCGACCCGATCGGCATCGCGGTCAGCAAGAACGCCATCACCGTGTCGCCAAACAAGCCGCCAAGGCCGAAACCATGGGTCGCGCTCCACTCCGCACCCGGTTGCAATGTGGCGGCATAGATCGACCCAAAGGCAATCGCGATTGGCGCAAAGATCAACCGCCCCACAGCGCGTTCGCGGCCCATATGCAGCATGAACCGTCCGCCCCAGACCAGCATGACAATGGCAATCCCGAAGATGCCCCAACCCGCGATCATGAACATCGGCGCAGCCAGCGACGCCCCCGTCCGGCCCATCCAGTTCTGCACAGGCGCGTCGGTCGACGCCATCCAGTTGGGATCGTGCGGCGTATAGCTCAGCATCATCGCCGCCGCCATGCAGCCCACGATCAACAAGGCGATGCCGATAAGTTCGCGGCTCCGCTTTTCGATGGCCACCTGTACGCTCTGGTCAAAAAGCGGATCGCGCCGTGTCTGATATGCCATGCTTCGTCCCTCGTTTTTAGGTGGCAAATAACGTGTCACGGATGGCGATAAGCCCCCGTTCCGTTTCTGCCTTTGGGGCGACCAAGGCCACCCGAATATACTTATCGCCCGGGTTTACCCCATCGACATTGCGCGCCAAGTAAGCGCCCGGCAACACCCGCACACCGCTCGCCTGCCACAGCTTCAGCGCCGCTGCCTCGCCATCCTCGACAGGCAGCCATAGAAAAAAGCCGGCCTCAGGCGGCATATATCCCGGAACGTTGCCCAAGATACGGTCCGCCAGCGCGTATTTTTCGTGATACTGCGCACGGTTCTCGGCCACATGCGCCTCGTCCGCCCAGACTTTCGCCGCGGCATGCTGCAACGGAATGGGCAAGGGCGCGCCCGCATAGGTGCGCAACTGACGGATCTCGGCCATGCTGGCAGGACCGCCAACTACAAAACCCGACCGCAGGCCCGGCAGGTTCGACCGCTTGGACAGCGAATGGAAGGCAACGACACGCTCGGGGTCCACACCCTCCATACACTCCAGTACGCCCACCGGCGGGGTGTCACGGTAAATCTCGGAATAACACTCGTCCGCGAAGATCTGGAAATCATACTGTTCGGCCAAAGCAATCAGACCCGACCAATAGGCACGGTCCGCAACTGCCCCCTGCGGGTTCGCAGGCGAACACATGTAACATCCGACTGTCCGGTTCAGGATCGCCGGATCAACCGCATGGAAATCCGGAAAATGACCTGTCTCTGCTGTGGCAGGCACCAGAACCGGCTCCGCCCCTGCCGCAATCGCGGACAGCATATAGACCTGATAGAACGGATTGGGCAGCAACACGACCGGACGCTGGCCGTTCTTTTCCTCGGGGCTCAGCGCCATGCAGACGTTATACAGCCCCTCACGCGTGCCGTTCAAAGGCATCACATGCACATCAGGGTCTTTTTCAACGCCATAACGACGGGCCAGCCAGTCACAAAACGCCCCCCGCAATTCGGGAATGCCCTCATTCGGCGGGTATTTGTTAAAGCCGGCGGCGTGTTCGGTGATCACATCCGTCACCCACGCCGGAAAGGCATGTTTCGGTTCGCCAATGGTCATGTGAACAACATCACCGCCCGGTTGGTGATGGTCCAACAGGGCGCGCAAACGCGGGAACGCATACGCCGGAAGGTTCGAAAACCGCTCGGGAAACTTCATCAAACTGCCTCAGGTTCGGGATCATTCATGCCCCGTTTCACACAGGATAGCCCAAGCACGACTCCCGCGTCCAGATAAACAACGCCAAAACCGCCCGCCCGTGGCAATTCCGCCAATGTCCGGCCTTCTCTGTTCCCAAAAATCCTGGGGGGAGTCCGAAGGACGGGGGGCTAGCCCCCCTGAAACATCGCGTCGCTGCCAAGCGTCCGCTGGATCAGGCCAGCGCCTTTTCCGCCGCGGCCCCGACCCGCAGCAGGGCCGCATCGCAATCGCGCGCGCCCATCAGCATGATGCCGCAGCTTGGCACCCCCGTGGGCAGGGTCAGCGCGCAAACCCCCAACAAATTGCCGATACGCGTGTTGCGCAGAGCCAGCAGGTTCTCGGATTTGTAATAGTCCGCGTCGGCATTCAACCGCGCCAGATCGGGCGGCAGGTTCGGCGCAGTCGGGGCGAGCACAGCGTCATAGCCTGCGGTCGCCTGATCCCACGCCGCGCGTGCCGCATCCAGCCGTGCCCATGCGGCGTTGTAGTCCGGCGCGCTAAAGTCCTTGCCCGACTGGAACCGCTCGCGGATTTGCGAAAACATCGCGTCGGGATTTGCTTCGATCACATCGCGCCACAGCCCGTAAACCTCGCCCGGCAACAACGGTCCCGCGACCGACAGCGCCTCGGCCACTTCGGGCACGTCCAGCGGTTCGATCATTGCTCCGGCGGCGCGCAGCCGCTCCACAGTCTTTTCATAGGCCGCCAATGGCGCGGCACTCATGTCCTCCAGCACCGCCGTTTGCAGCATCGCAAATCGCCGCCCCTTCAGGGACGCACCGCGCAGATCCGCCCCCCCCTGCCCCGCCATCATACCGATCAACAGCGCGGCATCCTCGACCGTGCGGGTCAATGGCCCGACCGTGTCGAACTTCAGGCTCAGTGGCACGCAGCCCTCTAGGGACAGGCGCCCGTGGGTGGTCTTGAACCCGACCAGATCGTTCCACGCCGCAGGGATACGCACCGACCCGCCCGTGTCCGACCCGATGGCCGCCGGTGCCAATCCGAACGCGACTGAGGCCGCCGCACCGGACGAAGACCCCCCCGCCACAGCGTCGGCATCATTCACGCAAGGTGGCGTGGCGGTCGACGGATTATAGCCCAGCCCCGAAAAGGCCAGTTCGCTCATATGGGTTTTGCCCAGACAGACCAGCCCGAGGGCGGAAGCATTCTGCAACACCACTGCGTCAGCTTCCGGCACACGACCCGCAAGCAGTTTCGATCCCGCCTCGGTCGCGGTGCCTGCGGTATCAAACAAGTCTTTCCAGCTGACGGGCACCCCGTCCAGCGGCGACAGGCGCTGTCCCGCCTTGGCGCGGGCCGATGCGGCGCGGGCTTCGGCCATGGCGCGGTCCTCTGTCAGGCGGGCGTAGATGCGATCCTTGAGCGGATGGCTGTTGATGCGATCAAAAAATGCATGGGCCAGATTGACCGGATCCACTTCTTGCGCGGCGATGGCCCGCCCCAGATCGCCCGCGCTTTTGCTCAACCAGTCCTGCATCTTTTTGTCTCCGCCGTCCTTTTCTGGGACGGTAGCGACGTCGCAACGCATGGACAATCCCAAGCGCACCGCCATATTGAAAACCATGAGTAATTCTAGCGATATCCTGATTGTCGGCGGCGGCTTGTCCGGCCCGATCCTTGCCCTCGCCCTTGCCCAAAGCGGGCATAAGGTCACCGTGATCGACGCCCTTGCCGCAGACACGCGTGCCGCCCCCGATTTTGACGGGCGCAGCTATGCGGTGGCGCTTACTTCGCAGCGGTTGCTTCAGGGTATTGGCATCTGGGACAGCCTTGCCGCGCACAGCCAGCCGATCCTTGAGATCAAGGTGTCGGACGGGCGCGCGGGCGAAGGGCCGTCGCCGTTTTTCATGCATTTCGACCATGCCGAGATCGAGGAAGGTCCGATGGGTCATATGGTGCAAGACCGCCATTTGCGCCCTGCCCTTCTGGCGGCAATGGCCGAAAATGACAGCATCACCCACCTAGCCGGTGAGACTGTGACCGCTCAAACGCCGACGGCGGGCGGCGTGTCGGTCACGCTCTCCTCTGGCAAGGTGTTGCACGGCGCACTTCTGGTCGGGGCCGACGGGCGCAACAGTGGCACAGCCAGCCGTGCGGGGATCAAGCGGACGGGCTGGGGCTATGGTCAGACCGCGCTGGTTTGCGCCATCGCGCATGAACGCCCACACCACGGCATCGCGCACCAGTTCTTTATGCCCGCAGGGCCGCTGGCCATCCTGCCCCTGCCCGGCAATGTCAGTTCGATTGTCTGGAGCGAAACGGCAGACACCGCCGCGGCATTCAACGCGCTACCCGACGCCGACTACCTTGCCATGTTACGCCCGCGCTTTGGCGATTTTCTGGGCGAGATTAGCCTCGCAGGCGCGCGGTTCACCTATCCGCTGTCCCTGTCGCTTGCCAGCGACCTGGTGGCGGACCGGATCGCGCTGATCGGGGATGCGGCGCACGGCGTGCACCCGATTGCGGGGCAAGGGCTGAACGCGGGAATGCGCGACATTGCGGCACTGGCCGAGGTGATTACCGACGCCACACGTCGCGGAGAAGACGTGGGCAGCATCGCAGTTCTGTTACGTTACGAAGAATGGCGGCGCTTTGACAACACTGCGCTCGCGATGGCAACAGACGGGTTCAACCGACTGTTTTCCAACGACAATGCCCTTGTGCGCGGCATCCGTGATCTTGGCATGGGTGTGGTCGGCAAAATTCCGGGGCTGCGGCGCGCCTTTATCCGCGAGGCCGCAGGGCTGACTGGCGAGTTGCCTCGCCTGATGCGCGGCGCACCGCTGTAACAACGGTAGAACGCGCAGCCTTCAGTCGATCTTGCGCGCTTCGTCCACCAACATCACGGGAATGCCGTTGCGGATCGGATAGGCGAGACTGGCCGCTTCCGAGATCAACTCCTGCGCCTCTGCGTCATAGCGCAGCGTGGCGTGGGTTTGCGGGCAAATCAGCGCCTCAAGAACGCGGCGGTCCACTTCGGTTGTCATTGCAACATATCCCCTTCTCCGCCGCGCAGGTCGAATTCGATCAAGGTGACCAGAGTCTCGCGACGCGTGCTGAGTGATGGCGCCTCAAGCAGCGCCTGTTTGTCCTCTGGATCAAAGTCCAGCATCATCGAAAGCGAGTTGATCAGCAACTCGTCATCGGCTTCGTTCAATGTTTCCCAATCCGCAGAGAGCGCGCGCGCTTCGAAATAGCGGCCCAGCAGGTCAAGGAAGGCCGCGCGATCGAACACGTCGTCCACCTCCGTCTCGCCCTGATCGCGGTCGAACCCGTCCCACGCCACTTCGCAGCGGCGATAGGGCGTGAACCCTTCGACTTCGGACTGTACGCGGAACCGCGAAATGCCGCTAAGTGTCACCAGATAGCGGTTATCCTCGGTCTCGGAAAACTGGGTGATGCGGCCCGCGCAGCCAATCGTGTGCAACCCAAGGCCCGAACGGCCCGCGACCTCGTTAGGCTGCACCATGCCGATCAGACGTCCTGGCGTTTTCAGGGCGTCGTCCAGCATTTGCAAATAGCGCGGTTCAAAGATGTGCAGCGGCAATCGGGAGCGCGGCAAAAGCAACGCACCCGACAGTGGAAACACCGGAATCGCTCCGGGGAGGTCAGTCACTTTTATCATACCAAGCCAGTTAGCCCGTCAAAGCGATCAGGCAAATATCATCGAGCTCAATCGACGCCGCCCGTTCAAAACAATCGGATCGTTGGCTTTCAGCGCATCGAAGATGGTAAATAGTTGCGCCTTTGCCGCGCCGTCATTCCATTCCTTGTCCTTGCCGAACAGCGTCAAAAGCTCGTCCACCGCCTCTTGGGTTTCGCCGCTGGCATGCAGTGCCTTGGCCAGTTCCAGACGGGCCTCGTGATTGTCGGGGTCCGCCTCGACCGCCGCGCGCAGTTCGGCCACGGGGCCTGCATCCGCTGCCTGCTTGGCCAGTTCCAGTTGCGCATGGGCGGCATCCAGTTCCGGCGTTTTCGAGATTTCGACCGGCGCGCCGTTCAGGATCGCCTCGGCCTGATCGAGATCGCCAAGTGCGATATGCGCGCGCACCAGACCGCCATAGGCACCGGCATGCGCAGGCTGTTCTTCAAGGATCGCGGCAAAGGTTTGTACCGCATCGTCCACGGCCCCTTCGCTCAGCATTTCTTCGGCGGCAGCGACGGCTTCGTTCAGGCCTTCTTCGGGGGATTCACCGCCCGACGCCTTGATGACGCGTTCGATAAAGGCCGCGATTTCGGACCCTGATTGCGCGCCTTGGAACCCGTCAACGGGCTGACCCTGCCAGAAGGCATAGACCGTCGGGATTGACTGGATTTGCAATTGTCCAGCCAGCATCTGCGCCTCGTCGACATTGACCTTCACCATTTTGACCGCGCCTTTGGCCGCTTTCACAGCGTCCTCAAGCATCGGCCCCAAGGTTTTGCACGGGCCACACCAAGGCGCCCAAAAGTCTACGATCACGGGGGTCGTCTGGCTGGTTTCGACCACGTCGACCATAAAGGTCGCTTCCGTGGTGTCCTTGATCAGGTCGGCAGCAGCGGGCGCTCCGGCGGCCCCGCCAATCAGTCCCAAATCTGTCATATCTGCGGTCCTTTTAATCGGTTCGAAATGTATATGGACCCGTCAGCGGGGCGTGCCAAGGGGGGCATCCCTGTACGCGCCCCCGATGGGCGCGGTTTTTCAGGCGTTTGGCGCTGCGGGCCGTTGGCGGCACCGGCCTAATCGGGGTGCGCTTTGGCCGCGTCGATCACCCATTGGGCGGCATCCTCGAATGTGGCGTGGCGCAAAAGAGAAGCTTTTGCATCGGGTTGCGCATAATAGGTGTACCAGTATTTGCCGTGACGCTCCAAACCCGGCACCTCGGGGCGCGGATGTCGTGCGGGGCGCAGACCGTTCAATACATAGTCCTGTTTGTCCTCCAGTCCGTGCCGCGCAACGTAGGTATGGACCTGATCGGGGCTGATGAACTCTCATTCTCTCCAGAACTTGTAAGCGCGCGCGAACTTTTCGGCATCTTTCACGACAAAAGCCACCGCATCTTCTTCGCTGGGCCATGCGCGGTAATTACGTTTGCTGCCACGTTCGCTGTAATAGGTGTGCCAGACGCCGTCGATTTCTTCGATGCCGTGGATTTCGCCGCCGCCAAGTCCACCATGTGTGTAGGCGGTTCCATCTTCGACGCCATGGGCGGCGAGGTAGGTTTTCATTTCTCTGAGTTTCATCGGGTGAGTGTGCCCGCAAATTGTCAAAAATCGAACCGAAAGCTCTTAACGCCCTGCAAAAGCTCTGGATTGTGCTCTTCTTTGGTGAGTTCCAAACCGGATATGAAACTATCGAAGTCTTCAGCGACCAAGGTCAGCGCCTTTGGGCTGGTTTCGCCATCCATACATTCATGATGCCAAAATTTAACTTGGCCTGAAACCGCATCAATAACAAAGAGATTGCCCAAACCGTCTTCGGCGAAAGGTGTGCACTGTCGGGCAAAACGCCCGTTATAGTTTTGATACTTTACCACGATCCCGTCCTTGCCAGAGGTCAACCCGAAAAGCATAAGAACCTCTTGCCGTCCTTCTTTATCTGTCAGGGGATTGCGTTCCTCCACTTTGATGCGCACGGAACCGTTGAAAAAAGCGGGTGATTTAATCGGGTCCAGAAGATCAATAAGCCCCTGCGGCAAGGTATGGCCAAGCGCCTGTTCCGTTTCAGCACCGGTCAGGCGCTGTTCACCTTGTTCAAGACCTTTGGGTTCAAGCTGAATGTTCTTATTGAGCGCCACGAAAGTTGTTCCTTACATCAGAATCAGACCCAATGCAGGGACCACTGAAATGCCCGTGTCAGCGCAGACATAAAGCCAGAGGTCACGGAGATGGACGCCCCCCCCTGCTGATTTTACCCGATTGGCCTCACAGTGCCGGGCGCGCTGCCAAGATAGTTAACCAGCTGGAACTGTTGGAGCTGTGCGAGAAATAGAAAATGTTCCAACGCCGGCACGATCTTGAGGTTGGCGACCTGCGGCGCACCGCCCATTGCCAAGGCCGGGAAAAACCCAAACGCCTGCCCTGCCTCTAGCGGGCCAAGCGCGCTGACCGCAGGTTTGAACAGCTTTTTACCATCGTCGTCCACCACATCCAGACTGTCAGGCTGATGGCCCAAAAGGTGGGCGACAATCGATGCATTCTCGTTGTGTTTTTTGCTTGGATCACTCAGCCCCGAGGCCGAGACGCGCCCGTGCAGCAACTCTATTCTGACGATCCAATGGCGCGCGCTCCAGACAATCAGGTTCCCGAAGGGGCCGTATCCGATTACATGGCAGTCCTTGTGCGAAAAATCTTGGTCCGCGTGAAAAATCTGGGACAGAAGGCCATCAAAATCGCTTGGTATGCACAGGCGCATCAACCCGCCCTGAAGCGCGCCGACACCGTGATTGCGCCAAAAGTCGATCAGGATGTCCGGCACCATTCCGGTCCATGTCTGCAATGTCGCCTCGTCCACAGGGCGCGCATCAAGCAGCGGTCCGGCACGTTTCATCACGCTATCAATATGGTCTTTGCCGCTGCGGCCTCTGATTTCGCTGATATATGTCATGTGCTTCCTAACATGGCTTCAGTCTAATGTTCGGCTTTGTCGCACCTGCGGCGGCTTGTGCCGCTAGCGCTTCATCGAGCGCGCCAACTTTGCCACGCCATTGCGACCCCAGAGATCTGTTGACCGATCGGTTTTGCAAGCCGGAAATATCAGATGGGTTCCCACCCGCAACAATATCCAGAACGTGTGTCGCGTCCAGTACGGCGGCTTCCCGCTGCGCCATTTCAATGGCGACTTCGTCAAGTTCACCCATGGCAATCAACTCGCCAACACGTTCATCCAGCCAAATGTCACGGGCCGCAGTCTGCGCGGCACGGTCCCTAAGGGCCCCAGTGCCATTTTCAACAACCGCTGCGCGCCGTTCCATCAGGTCATCAAGGTTGGTGTTGTTGATCGCATTTTCCTGTTCGGTTAGCTGATCAAGGAACTCTTGGTCCGTTGCGTTTGGCGGCTTGTTGAAACATGGCATTTCATCGGGGTCTCTGACGCGCCGCGCCGTGCTGCGGATCACCGGCGTGGCTTCTCCTGTGGCGCCAACGCTTCTTTCTGAAATCCTGCGTTTCAGCGCCTTGATCAGGTCGACCATCTTGCCCATCAGGGACAGGGTAAACTCGAGCATCCCGATCAGAACGCGGCCTGCGCCACCCGCTGCGACCAGTTTTGACTGGACCTTTGCGACAAAAGCAACCAGCCGTGCGACCAATCCATGGCCCAACGTTCCGCCGGAAAAGAACGCGATCAGCGCAAAGATGATGGCGATGAACACTTCGGGAATTAGGTACCCCGTGGCCAGCCCGATCATGTCTGTCCAGAAGTTTGGCGGGATCATCATGATCGTGCCGATGATCGTGCCCGCCAGCACGGTCAGCACACGGGTTTCGCGCGCCATTTCGATCATGGCACCCGCCCATTCCGCGCTTTGTTGAACCGCCGCGCGCAACAGATCAACGATTTCCTCAAGGCCCGGAATGCCTGCAAGCAGGTCCAACAACAGTTCGAGACCGTCTTCGAACTGATCCACCGCACCTTCGGCCAAATACTGGATCAGCGACAGGATTTCCTCGCGCCGGTCCCACAGTTCTTTGAAGCCCGCGACCGCCCCATCGAATGCATCGGCGGCAAGGTCCGGCAAGTTGCGTAGCCAGTCCCAGACGGTTTGCCAGAACTCGCCTTCGCCTTCCCACCACGCCGACAGCCCGTCACCCGTCGACTCGAAGAAGCTGCCGATCAGCCCCCACCAGCCTTCGTCCTGCCAGCGCATGGTCCACGGCTCGATTTCACCTTCCATGTCGCGCGCAAATTTTTCGAGATCGGCGATGATCTGCGCCTCTAGTGTGGCGGGGTCCGGCCCGCCCGGATCGGGGCCGATCTCGACAATCACGCGGCCCTCTTGCGGGGCATGATAGGTCTGCGTGCCAAGCTGGGGGCGGACCGAATCGATGGGCTGGCCGTCTTCCAAGCCGAACGTGGGCAGGCCCATGGTGCGACCGCCTTCGTCGATCGTCCCGCCGTTGATGTCCGTCACGCGCACAGGCAACAGCGTCAGCGGGGACTGCCACTTGTCATCGTAATAGCCATAGACCCAGCCCACTGCCGCGCATTGTTCGGCCACCAGCCCGACCGGCCGGTCCGCCCCCGTGGCGGCGGCGACGGACGCATCGCCGAGGCCGGAGGCGCTATGCGGGCTGCCCCCCATCAGGGCATCGCCCGAAACATTGGCAAAATCCGGTTCACCAACTGTTGCGCGTCGGATTGAGCCGAAACGTGGTGTGCCAGCATCCGGTATTGCGGATCTCTCCACCACGCCGCGCCAAGCGCGAACGCAAGGCAGGTATAGGCAAGACGCTGATGGCTGTACTGGCATTCGGGCAGGCGCGGCCCCAGCCAGACCAGCAGGCGGGTTTCATTGTCCGGCGTAAACATCGCCGCATGACCCGGCAGGGCATAGCGCAACGTGTCCGAATTCACCGCATAGCCACGCAGGATCAGCGTGCACAAACGCTCCCCGAATTCGTTGATCGAATCGTCAGACCACAGCGCGTCCAGCCAGACCGTGCCATGACCCATCAGATCGGCAACCGCCTTGGCACGCGGCACATCGCGATTTTCAACCGTGGTCGCCACGTAATCGCCAAAGCGGGGGTCCTGCCAGAACTGGTGGCCAAGCGATACCGAGAGGCAGCACAATTGCCGCAGCAACCGGTTCGACGAACACCCTGTCCGATCCGCCCAACGATAGACAGCGGTGCACATGTCTTCCAGATCAGTGGTGCGGGTGCCAAGCGCGCTGAAGTAATCCGCATATGTATTGGCCAGAAAGCCGCTTGTCTCCATCGCCCACGTGGCGATGCCTGCCTCGCGGAACGGGGCCAGCGCGGATTTCGACACCCGCATCATCCCTGCGCCCGCCATGCTTGGGTTTCGGGGGCGTCCGGCTGGAACACCAACGTGCCGTTGTCGTCGGCGCTGCGCACCTCGACGCTGTGCAGAGGCGCAAGAAAGCGTTGGCGTTCTTCGGGCGTGAAGACTTCGAGCAGGAACGCACGAATGATCCGCGCATCAAAATAGCGGAACAGCATCGGCTTTTCCTCGCCCTCGACCTCGGCCAGTGCAAATTTGCGCAAGTGGCGACGCAGGTCGGTCAGATCAAGAGAGGTGTGGATGGTATAGCCCCATTCGACATTGCGCACCTCTTTGATCCAGAGGCGGCGCAGGTCACCGCACTGCCCCAGATCAATCAGCCACGGGCCGACCGGAATCACATCCAGATAGGTGGTTGCGTCCAGCAGTGAACAGGCTTGGGGCGGCGACAGGCTAACTACCTTGCTGCGCAGGGGCACAGCAGAGGCAAGGTCGATCACACCAAAGCTGTTGAGCTGGTTCACGCGTTCTCCTCGCACTGTTCACAGAACGGGGTGCGTTCCCGCGCCGCCCGAAGCAAGGAATTGGCCTGCCGCGACAGACCCTGCATCGGACCATGGGGCGCGCCCGCGCCGCTGCCGCCCTTGGTGCCGATCAGAACGGTGGGACAGCCCGATACGATGACGCCGCCATGAGCCGTCGAATCAGAAATGCGCGCTGCTGGTTTGGATTCGATCAACACAGTCGTTGACCCTTTGGCGACCGTGTCCGGCGGGCCGACGCAGACACATGTATCGCTGATGCGCGCCGCAGGCATGCCGCCCACGATCACCGTCGCCGCACCCGTCACAATCGGCCCGCCAACATGCGGCACCGGACCCGGATTAATCAAAGGGCACGTGTGCATATCGGAGATACGCGCCGAGGGAAAACGCAAAAGCCCACACCTTAAAAACGAAACACCTTACTGCTTAAGTAAATTAACCACGGTCAATCGCAAGGGTAGAATTCCGGCGAATAGCGTTGACTTTTGAATGGCTTAGGTGATGCGGCGCGCTGTGGATTCGTACAGATGGCACAGATACCATGGGCAAGTGTGCATCCGCCCTTGTTTTCAAGGGCGATCCGCCCGTGCTGACTGTGCACTGCACTACTGCAATGCGCCACAAAACGACCCCGACGGAACGAGAGGCAAAGGCGGATTTCCGCCTGCCTTATCAGTATCCTGCGACCCCGTTTGGCGTACCCACACGCCGTGTCCATACGGGCAGCGCCGAGACAATCAGCGGTTACAGATCAAAGGTCGCAAATACAGGCGCGTGATCGCTGGGCTTTTCCCAGCCGCGTGCATCGCGCAGAATGCGGCTGTTGTGACCTGCAGCGGCGATGTCGGAGGTGGCCCAGATGTGGTCAAGGCGGCGGCCCTTATCGGCGGCATTCCAATCCTTGGCGCGGTAGGACCACCACGAATAAAGCAGTCCCTCGGGGATGTCCTGACGGGTGATATCGACCCAGTTGCCCGAATCTTGCACCTGCGCCAGATGCTCGACCTCGACAGGGGTGTGGCTAACGATTTTCAAAAGCTGCTTGTGGCTCCAGACATCATCCTCGCGCGGGGCGATGTTCAAATCACCCACGAGGATGGATTTGGCAGGTGCCGTGGCGTGGAAATGGTCGCGCATGTCGGTAAGGTAGTCGAGCTTTTGGCCGAACTTCTCGTTCTTCTCGCGGTCGGGCGCGTCGCCGCCCGCAGGGACGTAGAAGTTGTGGATCGTCACGCCATTCTCAAGCCGCCCCGCGATGTGGCGCGCATGCCCAAGAGTGGCAAAATCCTCTGCGCCCGCTTCCTCGATCGGCAGGCGCGACAGGATGGCCACGCCGTTATAGCCCTTGTCGCCACGCGCAACCATGTGGTTATAGCCAAGGGCGGCAAACTGTTCACGCGGGATCTTGTCCACGGGGCTTTTGCATTCCTGCAAGCACAGTACGTCAGGCCCCTCTTCCGCCAGCAGTTTGCACACAATCGGTTCGCGCAGGCGGACAGAGTTGATGTTCCATGTGGCGAGGGTAAAGGACATGCAAAAGCTCCGGATATCTGGTTTGCGCGGACCCTATCTTTGCACGCAGGGCGCGACCAGCCCAAATAGGCGGCGTTCCGCTGTGCCCTGCAAAGTCCTTGCTATTTATGCGAGTCGCCTCTAAATGGACTTTGCGACGTTACCACTATCGGCCTTACTGCTCCTTACGGCACAGTCACTCGATCTTGCAATGACTTAGCCGACCTGCCGCATTCCGTGGGCAGACTATTAGGAGAAAATGACATGGCCACAGGCACAGTCAAATGGTTCAACACAACTAAAGGTTTTGGTTTTATCGCACCCGATGGTGGCAGCAAAGACGTGTTCGTGCACATCTCTGCCGTTGAGCGCGCAGGCCTGACCGGTCTGGCCGACAACCAGAAAGTTACTTTCGACATCGAAGCAGGCCGTGACGGCCGCGAAAGCGCGTCGAACATCGCACTGGCCTAAGGGTCAGCGTTTCGCCTCGGCGGAACATGCTTTGAGATAGAATTCGGAAAGGCCCATCGGCAACGGTGGGCCTTTTTGCTGTTTGGGGGTTGGAATCGCGTTAGCCAAAAAAAACCCGGGCACGCGGCCCGGGTCAGTCCAACAGGGAGGGAAGGGACATGTTTGCCACAATGTGGCCCCGACATGTGCGGTTCTTGAAGATGTAACTGCGCGACAAATCCATTGGTTCCATCGCCGCAGAGCTTTTTTACGACATCAGTCGATAGCCGCCGGATTCGGTGACCAGCAGCCGCGCCGCCGATGGATCAGGCTCGATCTTCTGGCGCAGGCGATAGATGTGGGTTTCCAACGTGTGTGTCGTAACGCCGGCGTTATACCCCCACACCTCGTGCAGCAGCACATCGCGCGCCACGACCCCTTCGCTTGAGCGATAGAGGAACTTGAGGATGTTCGTCTCTTTCTCGGTTAGGCGGATCTTCTTGTCATCTTCGGTGACAAGCATTTTGGCACTGGGTTTGAACGTATATGGCCCAAGCGAGAACACTGCATCTTCGGACTGTTCGTGCTGGCGCAACTGGGCGCGGATGCGGGCCAGCAGGACGGGGAACTTGAACGGCTTGGTCACATAGTCGTTGGCCCCCGCATCAAGACCCAGAATGGTATCGGCGTCGGTATCATGGCCGGTCAGCATCAGGATCGGGGATTTCACCCCCTGCTTGCGCAACACACGGCACAATTCGCGGCCATCCGTATCCGGCAGGCCCACATCAAGGATCACAAGATCATAGATCGCCTCTTTGGCCTTCACCAAGGCGTCGCTGCCATTGCTTGCCTCGAAGACGTCGAAATCTTCGGTCATGACAAGCTGCTCGCTCAGCGCCTCGCGCAGGTCCTCGTCGTCGTCCACCAGAAGAATTTTCTTGAGCTGTGCCATCATACGCCTCCGTTTCGGTCTACTATAGATGTGGCTTTTGCACGGATGGACAAGATTTCGCACAAATCTCTCACGTCCATGTGTCGGCTGCGCGCGAAATGTTTCAATTCCGGTGTGATTTGCTTATGTCGGGCCAAGCAAGCGTGGAATTCTGTAACATGACCCTTGGCCCCGACATGATTGAGACACTGGCGCGGGCGCGGGCCGACCTGCGCATGGGCGTGCCGATTGTTCTGGTCGGGCAAGGCGCGCTGCTCGCCGCCTCGGTCGAGACGCTGACGCCGGAACGGCTGGCCGCGGTGCGCGCCCTTGCAACCGCGCCGGTGCTGGCCCTGACATCGCGTCGGTCCGAAACGTTGAAAGCGCGGGCCTATGACGGCAACATCGCACGCATTTCAGTGCCGGACGAGGCGACGCTGGGGTGGCTGCAATCGCTGGCCGATCCTGCCGATGACCTTGCCGCCCCGATGAAGGGGCCACTGTCATCCCTGCGCGATGGCGATCCGACGGCACACCGTGTGGCCGTTCAACTGTGCAAATCCGCGCGCCTGTTGCCCGCCGCCTTATGCGTGGACGTGGCCGACGGGTTGCAGTTCGCCGCGCAGCACGGGCTGACGGTTGTGCCTATCGCGATGGCGGCGGACATCCTCGCGAAGAACAGCCCGCTGCATGCAGTGGTCGCGGCCCGCTTGCCGCTGGACGTCTCCGAAGCAGGGCGGCTGCACGTGTTCCGCCCCGAGGACGGCGGCGAAGAACACTATGCCATTGAAATCGGGCGCCCCGACCGCAGCAAACCGGTGCTGGCGCGGCTGCATTCAGCCTGCTTTACCGGCGATGTGATGGGCAGCCTCAAATGCGATTGTGGTCCCCAGTTGCGCGCAGCCCTTGGACAGATGGGGGCAGAGGGCACTGGCGTATTGCTTTACCTGAGCCAAGAGGGGCGCGGCATCGGCCTTGCCAACAAAATGCGCGCGTATGCACTACAGGATCAGGGATTTGACACGGTCGAGGCGAACCACCGTCTGGGATTCGAGGATGATGAACGCGATTTCCGGCTTGGGTCGGACATTCTGAAATCTTTGGGGTTCTCATCAGTGCGCCTGCTGACCAACAACCCCGCCAAGGTCGCCATGATGGAGGCAAGCGGCGTGGCAGTGGCGGAACGTGTTGCCCTGCAAGTTGGCGAAAACCGATTCAACGCTGACTATCTTGCGACCAAAGCCGCCAAATCGGGGCATCTGTTTTGACGCGCCCTGCCCCGCTGTTTGCACGACCCAACACGGGGGCCGCATGACCCCCAACGATCTGGTCCTGACCAAGCGTGGCCTGCGCTTTCGCAACCGTCTGTTTCCCTGCACCATTGGGCGCGGCGGCATTAGCACAGCCAAACGCGAAGGCGACGGTGCGACGCCCGTGGGCGTGCACCGGATTGTCGGGATGCTTTACCGTCCTGACCGCATGGCGCGCCCGACCGATTGGGCGCTGCCGATCCGCCCCTGCGATGTGTGGTCGGACGATCCCGAGGCCGAAGATTACAACCACATGGCCCGCGCACCTTACCCTCACAGTCACGAAGCGTTGCGCCGTGCCGATCCGCTGTATGATCTGGTGATTTTGATGGACTGGAACTGGCCCTATGCGGTGGCGGGGCGCGGGTCCGCGATATTCATCCACCGCTGGCGCAGACCGGGCTTTTCGACCGAAGGGTGCATCGGGTTGCGCCCCGAAGATCTGGCGTGGATTGCGACGCGTATCGGGTTCGACACACGGCTTATCGTGCCAGCGGACATCGCGCGTTAAGCTGGTACACGTTCCCCGAAAATGGCCGAACCAACGCGCACATGTGTCGCGCCTAGTGCGATGGCCGATGCAAAATCACTGCTCATCCCCATGGACAACCCTGTCAGGTCGTTACGCTTGGCAAGCTTTGCCAACAGCGCGAAATGCAGCGACGGTTCTTCGTCCACGGGGGGGATGCACATCAACCCTTTGACGGGCAGGTCCAGCGCACGACATTCGGCGACAAAGGCGTCCGTTTCGGACGGCATCACGCCTGCTTTCTGAGGTTCCTCGCCCGTGTTCACCTGAATGAAAAGGTCGGGGCATTGCCCAATCTCTTGGGCGAGACGGGCGATGGTTTTGGCCAGCTTCGGGCGATCAACGGAATGGATGGCCTGAAACAGCTCCATCGCCTGCCGCGCCTTGTTGGTCTGTAACGGGCCGATCAGATGCACATCGATGGCGCCATAGGTATCGCGGAAATCCGGCCACTTGTCCGACGCTTCCTGCACCCGATTTTCCCCGAACAGGCGCTGCCCTTCGTCCAGCACCGAGGCAACGCGTTCATTGGGCTGCACCTTGCTGACCGCAATCAGATGCACCGATCCCTCAGGGCGGCCTGCGTCGGCTTCGGCTTTGGCGATGGATTGGGTGATTTCAGAAAGGGAC
Source organism: Tateyamaria sp. 7Alg 36 (assembly GCF_059882455.1). NCBI lineage: Bacteria > Pseudomonadati > Pseudomonadota > Alphaproteobacteria > Rhodobacterales > Roseobacteraceae > Tateyamaria > Tateyamaria sp. 7Alg 36. The sequence goes on from NZ_CM187613.1 coordinate 1,881,243, forward strand.
ATGGACGCACCTGTATTATGTCGATCGCGGATCACAAAATAGCAGGCTGGCCCAAAAGAAAAGGGGCGGACCAAAGGCCCGCCCCAAATCTGTCAGGTGTCTTTCAACTTAGAAGGCGAAGACCACACCCAGGTCAGCAGTTGTCGCGCCTCGGATGTCGGCGATACCGCCACCCAGTGTCACGCCACCGCCCAGCTCATGCTTGAAGCCGATACCGAACGCGTCGGAGTCTGCTGCACCGTTACCGGATTCGGAGTACACAAACTGGATGGATGTCGCTGCGGCCACTTCGTAGTTGATCGCGAAGCCATAGGACATGTCAGGCTGCGAGTCTGTGTCGCCCAGCTGGACGCTGAAGCCCAGAGCGCCAACTTCACCAGCGAAGCTCACAACGTAGTAGTCTTCATCTGGGCCCGTGCCACCAGCTGTTTCGGACTGACCGATAGCTGCACCGATGGAGTAGTTGCCGAACGTGTAACCAACACCCAACTGGATGTCGCTGTTGCCGCCACCGTTATTAGCTGTAACTGTACCGAGCGCGAAGCCGGTTGCGGTGGTTGTAGGTGCAGCGACCGAGCCACCGTTTGCGACTGCCAGAGTGTCCGCATCGTCTGTGTAGGACATGGCAACGGTGAAGTCACCGACCGAGTAACGGATTTTGATTGTTGGTGCGACTGTCGTGAACTGAGTGTTCGAACCGAAGCCAACTGCTGGAACTGCCCAGCCGTTTTGCTGCTCGAGGAACCCTGTGTAACCAACGGAGCCGGCACCGTAGTAGCCGAACACGTCACCGGAGTCGACAACGTTGGACACGTGGCCAACGTCCAGGCGGAAGCCGCCTGTGGACACTGCGAAACCAGCTGCGGAAGACTGAGCTGTGTCCGACGCGCCAAGTGCGTTTTCGTTTGTTTCGAAACGAATGCGGCCTTCAAATTCCAGACCATTGTCAGTAGTTGTTTGGCCAGTGATGTTCAGACGGAAACGCTGTTCGATGCGTGTCTCGTTTGTGCCAGCTGCGTTTTCTTGGTGGAACAGACCAAAACGGCCATATCCACTAAAGCTTACGTCCGCTGCTGCCATGCCAGCTGTGGCGACCAGTGCGGTTGTAGCAAAGAGAACTTTTTTCATGAGTTTTCCCTCGGGTTTATATTCACACGCCCTGACCGGGGAATCCGGTGAGGGGATGGCTGGTGTTTGAGCCATTTGACCGCGCTACTCAAGCAACGCGTCACGGCGCGGGGCAATTCCAAGGTAGATGGTGCAGCTTTGCCACACCCATGTTTTCGCCCGGTATCGGCGCCTCGACTTGTCCTGTGCCTTGCGGGGTCAATTCAACTTGTCTATCAGAGAGGCAGAATTGAACGCGGCGGGGCAGTTACATGGTCAAATCAAAGTCTTCAGGACGCATCACAGGGTTGGTAGCCGTATTGTGTTGTGCAGTTTTGCTGACCGGATGCGGTCAACGCTTTGGCTTTGGTCCGCCAAACCAAGAAAACGTCGACAGTGATATTGCACGCCAGCGCGACGGCGCAGGGGCGACCACACTGGGCGAGGCGCTGCGCGCGCGACGTAACCAAGAATCAATCGTACAGGTGAACCGCTATATATGGTCCGCCACGCTGCAGGTTCTCGACTTTCTGCCGATCCAGTCGGTTGATCCGTTCACCGGCGTTATCGTCACAGGCTATGGCACCCCACCCGGCGGCGGGCGCGCTTACCGTGCGACTGTTCTTATCCAAGACCCCGCTTTGGATGCCCGGTCGCTGAACGTGGCACTGCAAACCCGTGGCGGCACAGCCGACGCTGCGACCGTGCGTGCTGTCGAAGACGCCATTCTGACCCGCGCCCGCCAATTGCGGATTGCCGACAACCGTCTTTAGAGGCCTTTCGGCGCGCATAAATCCACATTAAGAAAAGCGCCGGGCCCCTCGCCCGGCGTTTTCATGTCTACCAGCAGGATCACTTCCATCATGGCCACATACTCCCCCTCCGAAATCGAAGCCCGCTGGCAGGCCGCTTGGGAACAGGCCGATGTTTTTCGCGCCCGTCGCAGCGCGGACAAGCCGAAATACTATGTGCTCGAGATGTTCCCCTATCCGTCGGGCCGCATCCATATGGGCCATGTGCGCAACTACACGATGGGCGACGTGATCGCGCGGTACAAGCTGTCGACTGGCCACAATGTTTTGCATCCCATGGGCTGGGATGCGTTCGGCATGCCCGCCGAAAACGCCGCGATGGCCATTGGTGGCCACCCCAAGACATGGACCTATGACAACATCGCCGACATGCGCGGTCAGATGAAACCTCTGGGCCTTTCTATCGACTGGTCCCGCGAATTTGCCACCTGCGATCCCGAATATTACGGACAGCAGCAGGCACTGTTCCTCGATATGCTGAAGGCCGATCTGGTCTATCGCAAGAACGCCCAAGTGAACTGGGATCCGGTCGATATGACGGTCCTTGCCAACGAGCAGGTGATCGACGGCAAGGGTTGGCGTTCCGGTGCCGAGGTCGAACGCCGCGAGTTGACGCAGTGGTTCTTCAAGATTTCCGACATGGCGGGCGAATTGAAAGCCGCGCTTGATGGTCTGGAAAACTGGCCCGCCAAAGTGCGTCTGATGCAGGAAAACTGGATCGGCGAGTCGCGCGGCATCGACATTCCCTTCGAACGCACGGACGGCGCGGGCACGATCCGATGCTATTCCACCCGCCCCGACACGATGCGTGGCGCGTCCTTTATTGCCGTGTCCCCCGACCACCCCGTCGCCAAGGCGCTTGAGGCGGACAACCCCGACCTCGCCGCCTTTATCGACGATTGCCGCCATATGGACACCACCGAGGCGGCCATGGAAAAGGCCGAAAAGAAGGGCATCGACACCGGCGTTCGCGTCAAACACCCCGTTTACGCGGATCAGGAACTGCCCGTCTGGATCGGCAACTTCGTTTTGATGGATTACGGCACAGGCGCGGTCTTCGGTTGCCCTGCGCACGACCAGCGCGACCTTGATTTCGCACGGAAATACGACCTGCCGGTGCAAAACGCCTTCTACATGCCCGGCGATCATACCGAGGTCGAAGACGTCGCACTCGTCCCTGCCAAAACCGAGGTCGTCGACTTTATCGACCATTTCGCGGGCGTCGGCACCGCCACCAGCCAACAGGCGATCGACACCACAATCGACTATTTCGAGGCAAACGGCCTTGGCAAAGGTCAAAAGCAGTACCGCCTGCGCGATTGGGGCCTGTCGCGCCAACGCTATTGGGGATGTCCGATTCCGGTGGTGCATTGTGACGACTGCGGTGTGGTCCCCGAGAAAAAGGAAAACCTGCCGGTTGTCCTGCCCGATGACGTGTCCTTTGACATTCCTGGCAACCCGCTGGATCGTCACCCCACATGGCGCGACACGCCCTGCCCGTCCTGCGGCAAGGCGGCCAAGCGTGAAACCGACACGATGGACACGTTTGTGGACAGCTCGTGGTATTACGCACGCTTTACCTCGCCCAATGCCGACACGCCCACAAATGCCGAAGACGCGGCATACTGGATGAATGTCGACCAGTATATCGGCGGCATCGAACACGCGATCCTGCACCTGCTGTATTCACGGTTCTTCGCCCGCGCGATGCAAATCACCGGCCACCTGCCCGAAACCGCAATCGAACCATTCGACGCGCTGTTCACCCAAGGCATGGTCACGCACGAGATTTACCAGACCCGCGATGAAAAGGGCCGCCCCGTTTACCACCTGCCCGAGGATGTGACCGACGGCAAACTGGCCGACGGCACCGAGGTCGAGATCATTCCATCGGCCAAAATGTCCAAATCCAAAAAGAACGTCGTGGACCCGCTGGGCATCATCGCCGCCTACGGCGCGGATACGGCGCGCTGGTTCGTGCTGTCGGATTCGCCCCCTGAACGGGATGTGGAATGGACCGCCAGCGGGGCCGAAGCCGCCTTCAAACACCTCACCCGTGTACACACTATCAGTGAACGCGTGGCCGAAATGGACAAAGACGCCGCAGGCCAGGGCGACGAAGACCTTCTGCGCGCCATGCACAAGGCCATTCACGATGTGACCGTGGGCGTCGAATCCTTCGGTTTCAACGCGGCCATCGCCAAACTCTACGGCTTTACCGCCGTGCTGCAGAAGTCCAAGGCAAGCTATGCTGCACAACGTCAGGCCGTGATGACACTGGCCCAGCTTATGGCCCCGATGACACCGCATCTGGCCGAAGACATCTGGGCCCGTCAGGGTGGCGAAGGGCTTGTGACTACCGCGCCATGGCCCAAGGCGGATGACAAAATGCTGGTTTCCGACACCGTGACGCTTCCGATCCAGATCAACGGCAAACGGCGCGGCGAATTGACGGTTCCTGCCGACATGGACAAGGCAGAGGTTGAAAAACAGGCGCTGGCAACAGAAGCTGTGCAAAAGGCGCTGGACGGCGGCACCCCGAAAAAGGTGATCGTCGTGCCGGGCCGCATCGTCAACGTGGTGGTATAAAAACATGACCCGCATCTGCGCACTGCTTTTGGTCCTGCTGGTGGGAGCGTGCGGATTCGAACCCGCCTACGGACCGAACGGCGCGGGTGCTGTCTTGCAAAACCGCGTGCTGGTCGATCAGCCCGACGACCGCGCTGGTTACCTTCTGGTGCAACGGCTTGAGGAACGGCTGGGCCGCGCTGGCGATCCCGCCTTCCGCCTTGCCGTCGACCTCAACGTCGCGGAAGAGGCGCGTGCCATCGACTCGGACGGCGACACGCGGCGCTATCACCTGATCGGCTCGGCTGCCTACACCCTTGTCGAGGCGGGCACCGGAACCGTGTTGCGCGCCGAAACGGTGGATACATTTGTCGGCTATTCGGCCACCGGCACCAACGTCGCAACCCTTGCGGCGCGACGGGATGCACAGGAACGGCTGATGACCATCCTCGCCGACCAGATCGTGCTGCGGCTACAGGCAAGCGCGCTGTGAAACTGTCCACCGGTCAGGCCAACAGCTATTTCGCCAAACCGGATCCGGATTCTGCCGGTATGCTGATCTACGGCGCCGACCCGATGCGGATCGCGCTGAAACGACAGCAGATCGTGGCCGCCCTCATCGGCCCCTCGGGCGAAGAAGAAATGCGCTTGACACGCATCTCGGGGGCTGAGCTACGGAAAACGCCCGCACTGCTGCTGGACGCGGTCAAGGCCATCGGCTTTTTCCCCGGACCGCGCGTGGCCCTCGTCGAAGACGCCACCGAAACCGTCGGCCCGACCATCACCCAAGCGCTTGACGCGTGGGCACCCGGCGATGCCAGCATCATCGTCACAGCAGGCGCACTGAAACCGACCTCGAAAATGCGCAAAGCGTTCGAGGCCCACAAAAGCGCATACGCCACAGGCATTTACGACACGCCGCCGACACGGGACGAAATCGAACGCGACCTCAAGGCCGCAGGCATCGACGCCCCGCCCCAAGAGGCGATGCAATTGCTGATCACATTGGCAAATGACATCGAACCCGGTGATTTCCGCCAGACTCTGACTAAGATCGGCCTGTACAAACTCAATGACCCCGCCCCACTCAGCGCCGACGACATCGCCGCCTGCGCCCCCGCCTCGATCGAGGCGGCGGTAGACGACGTGCTGCTGGTGGTGGGCGATGGTCAGGCGGCGCAGATCGGTCCGGTGATGCAACGCTTGTCGGCCCAAGGCGTAAACGCCGTCACTCTTTGCATCAACGCCATGCGCCATTTCCGCACCCTGCACCGCGCCGCCCTCGACACTTCGGGCCGTCCGCAAATCTGGGGCCCGAACAGGGACAAGATGACCGCCCAAGCGCGCAAATGGGGCCCGATCAAACTTGAACAAGCCCTTACCGAACTCACCGATACCGACCTCAAACTCCGCTCCGCCGGTCAACACGCCCCTGCGCTCGCCCTCGTCGAACGCACCTTCATCCGCCTCGCCATGCTGGCACAACGCTGACGCTCCTCCTTCTCTGTTCCAGAAAATCCTGGGGGAATCGCGCCAGCGATGGGGGCAAAGCCCCCTAACAATCTCGTCGCGCCAGCGTCCTTCGGATCAGCCCTGCCCCGAAAACAGCGCGATGACCTCTTCCTCGCTCAACTGTTGGCGCGCCGCACCATCGCCAAAATGATAGCTGTCGGGCTTCAGGTCGATAAAAAACTCGGTGTTGAAATCAATACCATTTGCATCGTCCAGCGTGCCAAGGCCGATATGGTATTCGCCCTGCATTGGCCCCTCTTCCGTCACGCGGTAGAACAGGCTGCTGCCGCAGGTTTTGCAGAACGCCCGCTCGGCCCAGTCCGAAGATTTGAAAGTGGCAATATGCTCCGCGCCCGTGATCTCCATCCCGTCCTGCGGTACGACGACGCCCATAAAAACACCGCCGGACCATTTGCGGCACATCGCGCAATGGCAGGCCGAGGTTTCGGTGATCGGTGTGCGCGCCGTGAACGACACGGCCCCACACAGGCATGATCCGGTATGCGACATGATAATGCTCCTTTTAACCGCTGGTGTGCGTCCGACCCTATCACAGCAACGATGACAGTTTCTGGCAACATCCGATTATCTGTTGCACCTGTCGATACGCGCTGCAATCCTGCCCCGAACCGAAGCTGAAAGGATGCCCATGTACCGCGTTATCGGAACCGTCAAAAGCCGCGCTTTCCGCGTCATGTGGATGCTCGAAGAACTGGGACAGGAATACGAGGTCGTACCTGCCGCCCCGCGCTCGGACGAGGCGCGGCAATACAATCCGCTGGGCAAGATTCCGGCCCTTGTGGACGGTGACGAGGTGTTGACCGACAGCGTGGCAATCATGACCTATCTGGCGGACAAGCACGGCGGTCTGACCGCCCCCGCCGGCACGCCGCAGCGGGCGCGTCAGGATGCACTGACCGCGTGGCTGATCGACGAAATGGATGCCGTCCTGTGGACCGCCGCCAAGCACAGCTTTGTCCTGCCCGAACCCATGCGTGTGCCCGACATCAAGCCCACCCTGCATCAAGAATTCGACCAGAATGCCAAGACGCTGGCACAGACGCTCGAAGCGTCAGGTGGCGACTTCCTGATGGGGGACGAGATCACTCTGCCCGACCTTTTGGCGGTGCATTGCCTCGGTTGGGCCTTTGGCGCGAATTTCCCTGCGATCCCCGCCCCGCTGAAAGACTATTCCAAACGACTGCGCGCACGGCCCCAGTTCCGCGCGGCGGGCGACCACTAGGCGGGCGCGCCGCCTTCGGCCAGCCACGACACTACGCCCTGCCCCGCGTACCGTCCTGTCGCAAGACAGGCGGTCAGCAGGTAGCCACCTGTCGGGGCCTCCCAATCGAGCATTTCGCCCGCGCAAAACACACCCGGCACGGCGCGCAGCATGAAACGGTGATCCATCGCCGCTGCGCGCACCCCACCTGCGGTCGAGATCGCCTCGTCCATGGGGCGCAAGCCGTCATGGCGCACCACCAGTTTTTTGAGCCGCCGTGCAATGGCGAGGGCATCATCGGGCCACGGCCTGCCCCACTCCTGTGCCAGTGCCAGCCGCAGCGGATCCATCTTGAGTGCCTTGCGCAGATGGTTCGCAAAGCTCGCCTTGCCACGCGGGCGCGCCACGCGGGCCGCGACCTCGTCCACGCTCAGGTCCGGCATCAAGTCCAGATACAGCGGTGCACCTTCGCGCACGCCCCGTGACACGGAATAGATACCGCCGCCTTCCAGACCGCGCCGCGACAACACTGCCTCTCCCCGCGACTTATACGCGCCCGAACGCCACGCCACCCCTTTGACGGGCTGGCCCAATAGACGGAACATATGCTCGGACCATGTCACCGACAGCCCCGCATTGGCCGCGCCAAAGGGCGCGACATCCACGCCCTTGGCTGCCAACTGCGCCGCCCATGCGCCGTCACTGCCAAGCCGCGCCCAGCTTGCGCCGCCCAAGGCCAGCACCACGGCATCGAATTCCTCGCGTTGCGGACCGTCACTGGTGTCAAAGGTCAGCGCATCGCCATCCCATCCGGTCCAACGCCAGCGCGTGCGCCGTGCGACCCCCATGCCGTCCAGCCGCGCCAGCCATGCGCGCAGCAGGGGCGAGGCTTTCATCGCGCGCGGGAACACGCGGTCTGTGCTGCCCACAAACATCTCTTGCCCCAGTCCTGCGGCCCAGTCGACAATGGCCTGATTGTCAAAGCTGCCAAGCGCCTCGGCCAGCCATGGTTCGGCCTCTTGATACTCGGCGGCGACCTCGGCCATCAGGGCGGCGTTGGTCAGGTTCAGGCCCGATTTGCCCGCCATCAGAAACTTGCGTCCAAGTGACGGTTTGCCATCGTGCACGGTGACGGACAGGCCTGCACCGGCCATCACCTCGGCCGCAGCCAATCCGGCGGGGCCACCCCCGATCACGGCAACGCGCGTCATTCCGACTGTGTCCGCAATGCGCCCGACACTTCGATAGTGCGATGGGGATAGGGGATGGTGATGTCATTGTCGCGCAGCGCGTTCCAGATCAGAAACAGCACGTCGGATGTGTATTTGTTCGGTCCGTCATCAATGCCGTTCACCCAGAACTCCACCGCGAAATCTATGCCGCTTTCCCCGAAACCGCGCAGTTCGCAATCAGGTGGATAGGGCGCGTCCAGCACTTCGGGATGGGTCGCCACTGCCGCTTCGATGATCGCGGGCACCGTGTTGATGTCCGTATCGTAACTGACCGAAAATTCGGCCTCGTACCGGTTGGCCGACCCGCTGTCGGAATAGTTCACCACGCGGGTGGTAATGAAATCCTCGTTCGGGACAACGATCCAGCGACCGTCATAGGTTTCAAGGATCGCGGCGCGGGCGGTCATCTTGACGATTGTGCCCGCCTCTCCCCCGTCAAGTTCGACATAGTCGCCCACTGTGGCCTGCCCTTCGACCAGCAGGATCACACCCGAGATGAAGTTCGACGCGATCTTTTGCAGACCAAAACCAAGCCCGACACCAATCGCACCACCCAGCACCGCAAGGGCCGACAGATTGATGCCCATGATGTTCATCAACAACAGGAAGGCGACGGCAAAGATCACAAACTCGACCGTCTTGATCAGCAATTGTCGGATCGACGGGCGCATCTCTTTTTGCTGCGAGATCAGCGTCGCGGTTTGCGAATTCGACCATTGGCCCAGCCAGAACAGCAGCGAACCGGCAATCAGCCCACGCGCGATGCTCATCAGGGAAAAGCGGATATTGCCCACGCCGACCACGGTTTCGGTCAGTGCCACGGATACCGTATCCAGCAGTCCAAGCGCATAGATCGCCGCAATCGGGATCAGGACAAAGCGGCCCAGCATGTGTAGGAACGGATCCTTGATGATGTCGCGCACCAGCGCGCGCGCCGCCAGAAACAAGAACACGCGCTTGCCAAAGGCGATCACCGCACCGCTGTCAAACAGCGACCGCACCACGCTTTCGCCGATACCGGTGAACGCATAGGCAAGAAGGGGCAGCAGAAGCGGAAGGAACTGCGCGACAAATCGACGGGCCTGCGCGAACATGTTGTCCTTATCGCCCGGATCCAGCAGGTTCGCCAGCGTCGGGCGCAGGCGGCGCGTGACCAGAACAGCCGCGACATAGGCCACGATCAACAACCCGAACTGTGACCACGCCGCAGGGCTGAGCAGCCAAGACATGGCCAGATCGTACCCCTGCACGCCATAGCCTGCTATGGTCTGAACAATCTCGGGCTGGCTTTCCAGATCGAATTCCACAGGCGTCCCCCTTGCCTTGGTCGCGTCACAGGCCACTTGTCACGTGTTGGCCCGTTCACGCAAGGTTTGACGCAATATGCCCGACCCGATTTGTCCCATCTGTGACCGTCCGATCCCGCCTGATGCCCCGCAAAGCGTGCATCACCTGATCCCCAAGCTGAAAGGTGGCAAGGGTGGGCCGACGGTTCTGCTACATCACATCTGCCACCGCGAGATACACGCCACCCTGACAGAGGCGGAACTGGCGCGAGATTATGCGACGCCTGAACGGCTGCGAGCGCATCCACGGCTGGCAAAGTTTGCCGCATGGGTGGCGAAGCGCCCGCCGGGATTTGCGTCGAAAATACCCGGCCCGCAGCGCAAGAGGTAGGCGCGGCTCGCACGATAGGTCAGGGGCACATCGCCTTGATCGCGCGCGCCGTGGCCGGATCGGCAGCGACGCAATCGGCGCACAGGGCGCGGGCGCGGTCCAGCAGATCGTCCGGTGCCGTCACCTCGTCCACCAGCCCGAAGGCCAGTGCCTGATCGGCGGTGATCTTTTGCCCGCCCAGCAGGATCATCTTGGTCCGCGACAGCCCGATCAGGGCGGCCATGCGCGCCGGATCGCTGGGTTGCGGCAGATAGCCGAGCTTCATCACCGGATAAAAGAACTTGGCACTAGGCACCGCAATCCGCATGTCACAGGCCAGAACCATGCCGGTCGCACCGCCCGCAACCGTGCCATTCAGCGCGGCGATGGTCACACCCTCAAGCGCGGCAATCGCACCCGAGAGTTCTTCCCACAGGTCCGACGTCGCCAGCCCCGCCCGCGCCGCATCCAGATCGGCACCGGCGCTGAACACCTTGCCCGTACCGGTCAGGATAACCGCCGCGCTGGATTGCGCGTCGTTCACCGCACCCACCAACTGTTCCAGCATCGCTTCGGTCAGCGCGTTGGCCTTGTCGGGACGGTTCAGGGTGAGTGTTGTCACCCCGTCCCGTGTTTCGACCTCGATCACGCGAGGCCGACCTTGCTGCGGATGTCGGGATCGCGCAGCGAGATTTCTTTGCCGACCCACGCATCCGCTTCGGATGAACACATCCACAGCAGGGTGCGGGCGGGCCAGTCGGCGGGAATGTGATCTTCCCACGCGATCTTGCTGACCGGATTGATCCCGCTGGCCGCAATCTCGCGCTGCATCTGGGTCGCAACGGTACCGGGGCTGAGGCCCATGGCGCGGATACCGGCGGCGCCGTTTTCTTCGTGGGCGCAGGCGGTCAGCATCGCCGCACCGGCCTTGGACGCGCAGTAATGCGACCATGCTTCGACCGGACCGTGGGCCGCGCCGGAACTGATGGTCAGGATCGACCCACGCCCCTTGGCCCGCATCACGGGCAACGCCGCGCGCATGCCATAGAAGACGCCCTTGAGGTTGATGTCGATCACGGTGCTCCAAGCCTCTGGGTCGGCCTCGGACAGGTGAGCGATGGGTTCGATCACCCCCGCATTCCCGATCAATACGTCCAGCCCGCCAAAGGTGGCGACGGTCTTGTCCACGGCTGCTTCGACCTCGGCATAGTTGCTGATGTCGCAGGGAATCGCGATGGCTTGCGCGCCGATCTCTTCGGCGAGTTCGTTAATGGCCCCTTCGCTGCGGGCGATCAGTGCGACATTCGCGCCTGCCTTGGCGAAAACCCGCGCGGTGTCCGCCCCGATGCCGCGGCTTGCACCGGTAATCAACACTGTCTGTCCTGTCATATCCGTCATGTGCTTTGCCTTCCTTTGCATGCTGTGCTTTGGACCGTTGGTACGTCCAGCGCACCAAGAGGTCCAGCGTCTGCCCTTGACGCTTTTGCCCTGCTGCCGGACGATGGCCGCAAATTCCATCCAAAAGGATTCTCGATCATGGCTTATTTTTCCCGTCTTGCGCAGGGCACGGCCCTAGCGCTTTGCCTGCCCGCCACAGCCGCGTTTGCCGATTTGACCGCTGCCGATGTCTGGGCCGACTGGAAGGCCTATATGACCGCCTCGGGGTACGAGGTCAGCGCCTCGGAAAACACCGGCGGTGGCACCCTGACGATCAGCGGCCTGGTGGCAAAGATGCCGTTCGGCCCCGAGGGCGCGGATGGCACCACCCGCGTCGGCATGGACGACATCCGCTTTGTCGAACAGGGCGATGGCACTGTGGCGATTGAGCTGCCCGAAACAACCTCGGTCGAGGTGCAGATGGCACCGGAAACCGGCGAGAAGGTCGATGTGACCGTGACCGTAACCCAGACCGATCCGGTGATGACTGCTGCGGGCGATCCGGGTGACCTGACCTATGACTACAGCGCGACAACCGCCGCCCTTGTGATGGACACGCTGACGGTAGACGGCGTTGTCATTCCGGCCACGGTGGCCAAGGTCGATGTCAAGATGAACGACCTGTCCTACACCGTGCAAACGGGCGTGGACGAGATGCGCCAGATCGACCAGCGGATCACGGCGGCCTCGGTCGATTACGACTTTGCCTTTGCAGACCCCGAGGGCGAAGGCGCGTTCAAGATGAAAGGCGCGCTGCAAGAGGTCGTGCTGGACGGCAACGGCGTTCTGCCGCTGGACAGCGATCCGCAGGACATGAACGCCATGCTGGATGACGGGCTGGACGTGACGGGCGTGATCACCACCAAGGGCGGCAGCTATGATCTGTCGTTTAACGGGCCAGAGGGCAGCGGCACCGCCAACAGCACCTCGGACGGCGGCGCGTTTAGCATCGCCATGGGGCCTGCGGGGCTGATCTATGACGTGGTGCAGCGCAATGTGAACTTTAACATGTTGGTCACCGAATTCCCCCTGCCCTTGTCTTTTTCCGCCGCGGAAGTCGGGACCAGTTTCCTGATGCCGCTGCAAAAGGGGCCGGAACCGCAGGATTTCGGCATGACCGTTTCGCTCAGCGAGTTGAAAGTGTCGGACGTGATCTGGGGGCTGTTTGACCCCTCGGGGCAGTTGCCGCGCGATCCTGCGACGTTGCTGGTGGACCTGTCGGGGCGGGCCAAGGTGCTGTTTGATTTCCTTGATCCCGCGCAGGCCGCAGTACTGGAACAGACAGGGGCCGCACCGGGTGAACTGGCGGCACTGACCCTGAACGATCTGCAATTCGATGCGGCGGGGGCCAAGCTGACGGGGCACGGTTCCTTTACCTTTGACAACAGCGACACGGTGACATTCGACGGCATGCCGCGCCCCTTGGGCGGGATCGACCTGTCGCTGACTGGTGGCAACGGATTGCTCGACAAGTTGGTCGGCATCGGCCTGCTGCCCGAGGAACAGGCGATGGGTGCGCGTATGATGATGGGCCTTTTTGCCGTACCGGGCGATGCGCCGGACACGCTGTCCTCGCGGATCGAGGTGAACGGCGCGGGCCATGTGCTGGCAAACGGGCAGCGCATCCGCTGAGTTCTGTGAAAAGGGCGGGCTGGACGGGCCCGCCCTTGCACGTCACCGCCTGCGCCGCTACCTCATGACCAAGCCAGCGGAGCAGACACAGTGACCCCATCTGACCTTTCCACCCTTACGGCGCGGCTGATCGAAGCGGCGAAAACGGCAGGCGCGGACAGCGCCGATGCGATGGCGGTTCAGGGCACATCGGTCTCGGTCGATGTGCGCGCTGGCACGCTGGAACATGCCGAACGCTCCGAAGGGATTGATCTAGGACTGCGCGTTTTTGTCGGGCAGCGGCAGGCAAACGTGTCGTCCTCGGACATTTCAGATCGCACCATCACCGAGATGGCCGCCCGTGCTGTCGCGATGGCGCATGAAGCGCCCGAAGACCCCTATGCGGGCCTTGCCGATCCGTCTCAACTTGCCAGCGATTGGGACATCGACGCGCTGGAACTTTACGACCCCACGCCCGAACCCGACCCCGCCGCCCTGCAGCAGGACGCCTTGCAGGCCGAAGCCGCCGCACTAGCCGTCGCAGGGGTGGAGCAGGTGCAACAGGCCACCGGCGCCTATGGCGCGCGCGATGTGTGGCTGGCTGCGTCCAACGGGTTCTCCGGCGGCTATCGCCGCACTGACCGCGCCATCAGTTGTGTCGCCATCGCGGGCAAAGGCACTGGGATGGAGCGCGACTATGACGGGGACAGCCGCATTTTTCAGGGCGATCTGCGCGATGCAGGCGATATTGGCAAAAGCGCGGGCGAACGCGCCATCGCTCGGCTTGATGCGCGCAAACCGCCCACGGGTGCCTATCCGGTTCTGTTTGACGAACGCATCGCCGCGACGCTGATCGGCCACCTTCTGGCTGCTGCGAACGGTAGCGCCGTGGCGCGTGGATCGTCATGGGCGCGCGATCTGATGGGCCAACAGGTACTGCCCGAGGGGCTGAACCTGATCGAAGACCCCCACCGCCCCCGCGCCAACGGCACCCGCCCGTTCGACGCCGAAGGGCTAGCCACTGCCCGCCGCACCATTGTCGAGGACGGCGTTCTGACCGGCTGGACACTGGATCTGGCCACAGGGCGCAAGTTGGGCATGGCGTCCACCGCCAACGCGGCACGCGGTACGTCCTCGCCGCCAAGCCCGTCGAACTGGAATGTCGCGCTGGACCAAGGCACTGCCAGCCGCGACGACCTCATCCGCGACATGGGCACAGGCCTGCTCGTCACCTCGATGATCGGATCGACGATCAATCCCAATACGGGCGATTATTCACGTGGCGCAGTGGGACTGTGGGTCGAGAATGGCGAAATTGCCTATCCCGTGAACGAATGCACCATCGCTGGCAGCCTGCCCGAGATGCTGCGATCATTGGTGCCCGCCAACGATGCGCGGACGCATCTAAGCCGCGTAGTACCGTCGCTGCTGGTGTCGGGAATGACCCTTGCCGGCAACTGATCTGCCCCTTCTGACCGACGCCGCGCGGATCGCGGGGCGCGTTGCCGCCAGCTTTGTCGGTCCGGCGGCGCGCCGCTGGGACAAACCCGATGGCGCAGGGCCGGTGACCGAGGCCGATCTGGCCGTGAACGACGTGCTGCTGTCGACACTGCGTACCGCCCGCCCCGATTATGGCTGGTTGTCCGAGGAAACCGACGACGATGCCACGCGGCTGGATCACGACACTGTATTCATCATCGACCCGATCGACGGCACGCGCAGCTTTGTCGAGGGCGGCAAGACTTGGGCCATTTCAATCGCCGTCGCCCATCGCGGACAGGTTACAGCGGCCGCCGTCTATCTGCCGATGCGCGACAAGCTCTATGCCGCCGGACAGGGCATGGGCGCGACACTGAATGGCACCGCGCTGCACACCAGTGATGCACCTTTGTCAGAAGCCAGCAAAGTGCTGTCGCCGCGCCCCAATTTCGATCCGATCCACTGGAAGGCCGAACCGCCTCAGGTCGTTCGCCATTACCGCCCCTCGCTTGCCTATCGCCTGTCACTGGTGGGGCAAGGGCGGTTTGACGGCATGCTGACATTGCGCCCCAGCTGGGAATGGGACATTGCCGCAGGTGCGCTGATCGTGGCCGAGGCAGGCGGTACCATCACCGACCGCACCGGAGCCAAGCTGCGATTCAACAACGCGCGCCCTGCCCTGAACGGCGTCGTGGCGGCGGGCGCGCCGCTTCATTCCGACCTTGTGGCACTGCTTTCGCCCGCGCCCGCTTGACCCCTTTTGCCCAGATGCGCACATTGGTCCGTATCGTCCCCTGACCTAGTATTCCAAAGGATTATCCCATGACCCAACGCCTGCACCTCGTCTTTGGTGGCGAATTGGTGGACCCGTCCAAGAACGTGTTCAAGGATGTGAACGATCTGCATATCGTCGGCATCTTCCCCAACTACGACACCGCCTATGACGCGTGGAAATCCGAGGCGCAGCGCACGGTCGACAACGCCCATATGCGGTATTTCATCGCCCACCTGCACCGCCTGCGCGACGAAGAAAACGCCGTCGCCCCGACCGAAGAACTGGGCTAGGACGACCATGCGCGGATCACTGGGGCTGACGGCCTACCGGACGCTGTCCGGTCGACGCACGGCCCCGGACTATGCGCCTGCGGGCGCGCGCCCCGAGGGCGAAGTCGTGTGGATCCACGCGGGCGAGACGGGCAATAACCGCGCCATCCATGACCTTGCCCTGCGGTTGGTGACGATGCGCCACGGCACCCATGTTGTGCTGACGGCGCATCAGGGCGGCTTTGACGGGACGCCGTCGGATTCTGTACATATCGAACCCCTTGACGGGGACCACCCTGATATGGCCGCGCAATTCGTCGCGCACTGGAAACCCGATGTGGTGATCTGGGCATGGGGCGGCCTGCGCCCGAACCTGATCCTCGCCGCCGCGAAAAGTGGCGCTTACATGATGCTGGTGGACGGGGCCAAGGACGGCTTTGACGGACGGCGCGACCGCTGGCTACCCGAGGTGCAACGGCGTGTGATGGCCGTGTTCCACCACGTGATTGCCCGCGGTTCCGACGCCCATCTGCGCCTCGCCCAGCTTGGGCGCGCCCTGCCGCAGATCGAACAGGCCACACCGCTGCAACCCTTTGGCCAAATGCTGCCCGCCGCCGACAGCGATATCACCGAGATGAGCATTGCCCTTGCCGGACGCCCCACATGGCTTTCGGCCCGCACTGCGCGCGAAGAGGGGCGGATCATCCTTGGCGCACACCGGATCGCCGTGCGCAGTTCGCACCGCTTGCTGCTGATCCTGCACACGACCTCGCACGCCGATGCGGCGCACCTCATGGACTTGTCCCATACCGCAGGGCTGCGCGCCGCCAACTGGGGCGCGGGCCAGATGCCGGACGAGGCCTGTCAGGTTCTGATCGCGGATGCTGACGACGAGTTGGGCCTGTGGTTGCGCCTAGCGCCGGTGACATTCCTCGGCGGGTCGCTGAAACAGGGCCACGCGGTCTGCGACCCATACGCTGCGGCGGCACATGGCACCGCGCTGATCTATGGCCCCTATGTGGGTGAACACGCCGCCGCCTTCACCCGATTGGTTCAGGCCAAGGCCGCGCGCATCGTCAAAGACAAACTGACCCTCGGACGCGCCGTGATGCAGCTGATTGCACCGGATCAGGCGGCACAAATGGCGATGGCCGGATGGGATGTGGTCACCCAAGGCGCGCACAGCCTTGACCGTATCATCGACCTCGTCCAGTCACAGCTTGACGGCGAAGAGAACGGAACGAACTGATGCGCGCACCGCACTTCTGGACATCGGACAAGGGCGCGCAGGACTGGCGCACACGGCTGCTGGCCCCTCTGGGCGCGCTCTACGGGCAGGCGACCGCGCGGCGACTTGCCAAAGGGCCGCGCACTGATATCGGCATTCCGGTGATCTGCGTCGGCAACATCAACGCTGGCGGCACAGGCAAGACGCCCACTGTCATGGCACTAGTCGAACGGCTGCGCGATGCATTCCACGACCCCCACATCGTCAGCCGCGGCTATGGCGGCACCCTGCAAGGCCCGGTCGAGGTTGATCCCACAAAACACTCTGCCGCGCAGGTCGGCGACGAACCCTTGCTGCTGTCGGCCTTTGCCCGCACATGGATATCCCGTGATCGCGCCGCAGGGGCGCAAAAGGCGAAAGAGGCTGGCGCGAGCGTGATTGTGCTGGATGACGGCTTTCAGAATCCGGCACTGGCACACACCTTGTCCATCGTGGTTGTCGATGCTGAAACCGGCTTTGGCAACGGGCTTTGCATGCCCGCGGGCCCGCTGCGCGAACCGGCACAAACCGGATTGCAACGGGCTGACCTGCTCCTGTCCATCGGCTCTGACGCGGCCCAAACCGCGTTTGATGCGACACTACTGCCCGACGGCTTGCACCGCCTGCGCGCCACACTTGCGCCGTTGCGAACAGGCATGGACTGGACCGACACACCGCTGATCGCCTTTGCAGGCATCGGTCGACCGCAGAAATTCTTCGACACGCTGCGCCAGCTTGGCGCGACCCTTCAACGGGCCGAGGCATTGGGCGATCACCAACCGCTCTCCCCCGCCTTTCTCACCCGTCTCGAAACCGAAGCGCGCGCCACAGGGGCCCAACTGGTCACTACCGAAAAAGACGCAGTCCGCCTGCCCGCCACTTTCCGCAGCAAGGTCATCACCTTGCCCGTCCGCCTCACTTTTGACGATGCCAGCGCGCTGGACGAACGGATCAAGGCGCTACCCCGCACCTGACCCTTCTCTGTTCTAAAAAAATCCCCCGCGCGGCGCGCATCGCATCCGCCGGAGGCGGATGCAAAACATCGTGTGGCGCGCAGCGCCGCCTTTTTACAGCAGCCTCAGGCGTCGTCCTCGCCCAGTTTGGGCGCAGGGCGGTCCAGCGACAGGTCCGCGTCCGAAAACAGGATGGGCGTGCGGATACCCGGCACACCGCCCGGATTAATCTGCATACCCCGCGCTATGACCTGCGGGTCGGCCATCACATCGGCCATGTCGTTTATGGGCCCTGCGGGCACGCCTTCGGCCTCGCAAGCCGCCAGCAGATCATCCCGCGTGCGCAACACCGTGGCGGCGGTCAGCCGTGCGGTCATCTCGTCACGATGCGCGATCCGGTCCGAATTATGCAGGAACTCGGGTGCCTGCGCCATTTCGTCCAGCCCCAGAAGGCGGCACAGACGCTGGTATTGCGCATCATTTCCGGTGGCGATGATCAGATGGCCATCGGCACAATCGAAGACCTGATAGGGCGTCAGGTTCATATGCGCGTTCCCCATCCGCCCCGGTGCGACACCGCTGGTCAGATAATTCATCGCCTGATTGGATGTGACAGACACCGCCACATCCAGCAGCGCCATGTCGATATGCTGCCCCCGCCCCGTGTTTGTCCGCTGGTGCACGGCGGCAAGAATGGCCGTCGTCGCATAGACGCCGGTAAAGATATCCGTGATCGCCACACCGGACTTTTGCGGCTGCCCCTCTGGCGCGCCGGTGATCGACATCAGACCGGACATGCCTTGGATGATAAAGTCATAGCCCGCGCGCGGCGCATAGGGGCCGGTCTGGCCAAATCCGGTGATCGAGCAATAGATCAGACGCGGAAAGCGGTCTTTGATCGCGTCGTAGTCCAACCCGTATTTCGCCAACCCGCCGACCTTGAAATTCTCGATCAGGATATCGGCACCATCCAGCAACTCAAACAGCCGTTCGCGCCCTTCGGGGTCTTTGAAGTCAATGATGACCGAGGATTTGCCGCGATTGGTCGAATGGAAATAGGCGGCTGACACGTCCTCGTCCCGTGTCACAAAGGGTGGGCCCCACTGGCGGGTATCATCGCCACGCGGGGCCTCGACCTTGATCACTTCCGCGCCAAGGTCAGCAAGGGTCTGGCCTGCCCAAGGACCGGCCAGTACCCGCGCCAGTTCGACGACGCGCAGCCCCGCTAGGGGCCCCGCACCCGAACTGGCCATCAGCTGCCTGCCGCTTCGTCGATCAGCGCCGACATTTCGCTATAGGCCATGTTGTTATAGGTCTTGCCGTTGATCACAAAGCTGGGCGTGGACTGGATGCCATCTGCCTCGGCGTTTTCCTGATACCACGCCACCAGAGTGCGCAGCTTGTCGCCATCGGTCAGGCACGCCTCGATGGCGTCGCCTTCAAGCCCCGCCAGACGCCCGATCTTGCGCAGTTCTTCTGCGATGGCTGCCGGATCACCGCCGCCTGCGCGGCTCCATTCGGCCTGCGAAGTGTACAGCAGATCGGAAATCCCGAAGAAGCTTTCAGGCGTACCTGCGCAACGGGCCACGGCCGAAGCCCAAAGGCCGAAACGGTCGAAATAGACTTCGCGGTAGATGAAGTTGATCTTGCCGGTGTCGATATAGTCGGCCTTGAGCTGCTTGTAGTTACCGGCGTGGAAGTTCGCACAGTGCGGGCAGGTATAGCTGGCATATTCGATCACGGTCACATCGGCGTCGGGATTGCCCAGTTGCATTTCCTTGACGGTCGATGTGTCGACTTCGGCTTCGGCTGTCTGGGCGGTGGCGGCCCCCAGCAGCTGTTGCGACTGGAGCGCCTGATCAGGGGATTGCGGCGTCGAGGTGCCGGTCGTGGACCAGAAATATCCGGCAACACCGATGGCGACGACAGCCACTGCGATAATACGTTTCATGTACGTTTTCCTTGCTTCTCTTTTGTCAGTATATGTGCGCCAAGCCGCTCAAGCGCGGCCCGCAAACCTTCATCCGCAACCGGTGCGACAACGGCGCTGGCGGCCTGTTGCATCTCGGGTGCGGGGGGCGTTGGCCCCTTGTCCTTGGGGGCGTGCTGGAACGCCACCTGTCCTTCGGCAAAGCCCGTGGCAGCCGTTTGCGTGATGCGGATGCGCGCGATGGCGTTATAGCCGTAGACCGCGTTGACCCGCGCACGCAGTTGTTCTTTTTGCATTTCGAGCATGGGCGCCTGCGCCCCCGTGGTCAGCAGGGTCAGCGTCGCGCCCATGCCGCCACGGCCATAGCTCACCTCGACAGGGCGGGCGATGGCGGCGATGTCCGCCCCTGCCACCTCGGCCCAGTCGGTCAACAGCCTGCTTTGCGCAAAACCACGGCTTTCGCTGGCCGTCCGAATCCGGCCCGTCAGCAATGTTGCTGTGCGTTTGAACCCTTTTGTGGTGGCGCGGCGCGGGGCCATAACTATGTTCCTTGTGATTCAAACGCGACCATAGCGGACGGGGAGGCATGAGCCACCCAAGACACTGAAGGAAACCATAACTCTTGCGTGACCTGAGCGATAGCCTGCTGACGTGGTATGACACACATGCCCGTGCCATGCCGTGGCGCACCGCCCCTGCCGATAAAATGGCAGGGCAGCGGCCCGATCCTTATGCCGTATGGATGTCCGAGGTCATGCTGCAACAGACCACCGTGGCCACCGTTACCGCCTATTTCCAGCGCTTCATGGCGCGCTGGCCCACGGTTGACGCGCTGGCGGCGGCAGAGGATGCCGATGTGATGGGCGAGTGGGCGGGCCTTGGATACTATGCCCGCGCCCGCAACCTGTTGAAATGCGCCCGCGCCGTGGTCGATGAACATGGCGGTGTTTTTCCAGCAGATCACGCTGCCCTGCTGAAACTGCCGGGGATTGGCCCCTATACCGCCGCGGCCATATCCTCGATCGCGTTCGATCTGCGCCACACGGTCGTGGACGGCAATGTCGAACGGGTGATGGCCCGCATGTTTGACGAACACACGCCCCTGCCCGCGGCCAAGCCGATCCTGACAGCCCATGCCGAACGCCTGACCCCGGCGGCACGTCCCGGCGATTATGCGCAGGCGGTCATGGACCTGGGTGCCACGATCTGCACGCCCACATCCCCTGCTTGCGGCATCTGCCCGTGGTACGCCCCCTGCGTTGCGCGCGCCAAAGGCACGGCGCGGGAACTGCCCAAGAAGACCCCGAAAAAGCCTAAGCCCGTCCGCCATGGCACAGTCTATCTGTGCCAACGCACGGACGGCGCGTGGCTGCTTGAGACCCGACCGGACAAGGGCCTGTTGGGTGGCATGCGCGGCTGGCCCAGCACCGATTGGATCGATGCCGCCCTGCCCCGCCCCGACACCCCGCCTTTTGCCGCAGAATGGGCCAAGGTCGCGGGCGAGGTGCGCCATACCTTTACCCATTTCCACCTGATACTGGACGTCATGCTGACCCGCGCCGAAAACGCGCCGGACACGGCAGGCAAATTTGTCCCGCGCGAGGCATTTCGTCCCTCTGACCTGCCCACGGTGATGCGCAAGGCGCTTGATCTTGTGACCGGCAGCTAGACGCGGCGCTGCGTCGCTCTTGGCAGGGACGGGGCGCGCATCCTATATTCGCGCAGCACAACCAAGGATGTGACATGACCCTGCCCCCCTCTACCGTGGCCAAACTGCAAAACGCGCTGCCTTTTGCCCTGTCCTTCCTTTTGCTGCCGCTGGCGGTAATCAGTGCGATCTTCGGGGGGTGGACGCTGCTGCTTTTGCCCGCCGCCACGTGGTACATGTTTTCCGTGATTGACCTTGCGGTGGGCCTGAACACCGACAATGCCGACCCCGAAACAGCCGAAGACGATCTGTTCTGGTATCGCGCCATCACGATCATCTGGGCCCCTGCGCAATTCGTGATGCTGTTTGCGCTGATCGCCTATGTCGCCCCTGCCGAACACCTGAACGCGTTCGAGAAGATCGCCGTCTTTTTTGGCGTCGGCGTGCTGACCGGCACGGTGGGCATCAACTACAGCCACGAACTAATGCACCAGAAGAACAAGATTGAACGCTGGCTTGCCGATATCCTGCTGGCCATGGTGCTTTATTCCCATTTCCGGTCCGAACACCTGCTGGTGCATCACCGCTATGTGGCCACGCCCCGCGACCCCGTCACGGCGCGGTTAAACGAGAGTTTCTACAGGTTCTATCCCCGCGTTCTGCGCCAGTCTCTCGCCAGCGCGTGGAATGCGGAAAAGTCGATGCTAGCGCGCAAAAGCCTGCCTGCGACGGACCTGTCAAACCCGTTCTGGAAATACGCGGCATTGCAACTGACCTTCCTCGTTTTCGCCCTGATCCTTGGCGGCTGGGTCGGTGTCGCGCTGTTCCTGACACAGGCAGGCACGGCGATCTGGCAGCTTGAGCTGGTGAACTACATCGAACATTATGGGCTGACACGGAAACATCTGGGCGCAGGCAAATACGAACACGTCCAGCCGCGCCATTCGTGGAATTCTGCGCATAAGGCGTCGAACTGGCTGCTGATCAACCTGCAACGCCACTCGGATCACCACTACAAGCCCGACCGACGCTTTCCGGTTCTGCAAAACTATACCGAGGCAGACGCGCCGCAACTGCCCTATGGCTATCCGGTGATGTCGATTGCCGCGATGATCCCGCGCATCTGGCGGCAGATGATGAACCCGCGCGTGCGCAAATGGCGCGAGATGTACTATCCCGAGATCACCGACTGGACGGCCTATAACAAGGCGACCAACCCGCTGCCCCGCTAGGCCCGTGCGCCCTTGGGCACGCCATATAATCGGGACTGCAAACGCAAAAAGGCCCCGCCAAATACAAGGCGGGGCTAAGGTGAAGTGCCTTCGGTTCAGTCTTGGGTCAAGACCGCAGGCACCTGGCGGTGTTCAGGAAACCGTGCGTTTTGACGAGACTTGCGTGCTCATGGGCTGTGCAGTGCTGCGCAGCGACATGGTCAGAGAAATCGCAGCGGTTCGGATATAAAGTCGCATATCAGTCGTGCATCTCGGCGCGGATTTGTTGGCGCAGGACGTCGATTGGCACCACCTGCCCGTCGCGTTTAAAGCACCAGTATGTCCAGCCATTACAGCTTGGCGCGCCTTCCAGATGGGCGCCGACCTGATGGATCGACCCTTTGACATCGTCGCCGATCAAGGTGCCGTCGGCACGGACCTTGGCCTTGTGACGTTTGTTCATGGAAAACAGCTCTTCGCCCGGACGCAGCATGCCGCGTTCCACCAACTGGCCAAAAGGCACACGCGGCTCGGCACGTTTGGAGGCTGAGACAGTCAGTGCTTCGCGGTCGAACTTGCGGACCGACGCGATGCGTTTCTCGGCAACCTTGCGGTAGGCGGCCTCGCGCTCAATCCCGATATATTCGCGGCCCAGCATCTTGGCGACCGCACCGGTGGTGCCAGTGCCAAAGAACGGGTCCAGAACCACATCACCGGGGTTGGTCGATCCGACCAGAACGCGGTGCAGCAGGCTTTCGGGTTTTTGCGTCGGGTGGGCCTTGTCGCCCGCCTCGTCCTTCAGACGCTCATGCCCTGTGCAAATCGGCAGAACCCAGTCGCTGCGCATCTGGATGCCTTCGTTCAGCGCCTTCAGCGCCTCGTAGTTGAAGGTATATTTGCTAGCCTCGGATTTGCCGGCCCAGATCATCGTTTCGTGGGCGTTGGTCAGGCGCTTGCCGCGGAAGTTCGGCATCGGGTTCGACTTGCGCCATACGACGTCGTTCAGGATCCAGAACCCTTCGTTCTGCAAGGCCGCACCGACGCGGAAAATGTTGTGATAGCTGCCGATGACCCAGATCGCGCCATCCGGCTTCAACAGGCGGCGCGCCGCCTTCAGCCATGCGGTGGTGAACTGGTCATAGACCTGAAATGACGTGAACTGGTCCCAATGGTCGTCAACCGCGTCCACTTTGGAATTGTCAGGGCGATGCAGATCGCCCCGCAGCTGCAGATTATAAGGCGGATCGGCAAAGATCAGATCAACAGAATTCGCCGGAAGACTGTTCATCACATCAATGCAGTCGCCTGCAATAATTTGGTTCAACGGAAGCGCCTCGGCGCTCTTCATATGTTTCGTCATTTTCTCTGCCTCTGTCCCCGGCACATTTTGTGCTCGTTGGTTGCATCCAAGATGAGTCAAAGGCGATTCGCGGTCAAATTCTTTATTGAATCAATCACTTAAGAAAAATGCTTGTCACAACATATTGTGGACCGGCTTGAAGGTTCGTCTATGGTGTGGGGTCACCCCAAGATTTTGCAGCGCCAATCTGTGGCTTTTTGACGGATATCCCATGTTCGTTTCCCACCCATAACCCGGATGCTGTTGCGCCAAATCCACCATGATCCGATCCCGACATATTTTGGCCACAATTGAGGCCGCCGCGATGGACACAGAACGCGCGTCCCCGCGCACAACCGGCGTCGCCGGAATGTCCAGCCCGCGCGGAATCATCGTGCCATCGACCAGCGCATGGTCAGGACGCTGACGCAATCCGGCAATCGCGCGCTCCATCGCCAGATGCGAGGCACGCAGAATGTTCAACTCCTCAATCTCGCGCACCGTCGCATGGGCAACAGATACATCCGCATGTTCCAGTATCTCCAGCCACAGGCGTTCACGCCGCTTGGCAGACAGCTTTTTTGAATCGTCTAGACCTTCAGGAATGAATGCAGGGTCCAGAACCACAGCCGCCGCCGTTACCGGCCCCGCCAATGGGCCACGCCCCACCTCGTCCACACCCGCCACGCGCCCGCCAATGCGGGCCTCCATGTCAAAATCAGGCACGCCGCCCCACCATCATTGTTCCAGAAATATGCACACACCTCCCTATCAACCGGCCCAGCGCATAGAAATAAAAAAGGACGGTGCCCGAACACCGCCCTTCCCAGTCTGGCACCACCCGCAGAACGGGGCGCTGCCGCTTGTCCCGCTCTTAGCGACGGGCCAACTGATATCCCTGCTGGTTCAGACACCGCGCCCCATAGGCATAGCCGGTCCCGCGACGGGTCTGCACCGCGCGGCTACATTGCTGCGGCAGGGAATTGGTGAACTGGTAGTTCTGCTGCAAACAACGCTGCCCAAAGGCCTGAATGTCGCGGCCCCGAACGGTGCGCAGGTTGAACAGACATTGCTGCGGCAACAGCTTGCGGTTCACATGGCGCGGCAGGGGGCGCGGTTGCACATGACCATGCTTGGGCTGCACCGTACGGGGATGGGTACGCGGCTGATGCTGCGGCACGTGCTGGCGGGCCTTGCGGTCATCCTTGCGCTTGTTGATGGCGGTGCCAACCACGGCAAGCCCAAGGATCACGGCAAGCGCCTTGGCCACATCGTCATCCCCTGCACGGGCAGGGGCGGCGGAAAAACCGGTGATCGCCACCGCAAGGGCGGCAATGGTTGCAATAAAGGGGCGGTGGATGCGAAGGGTCATAAGGAACAGTCCTTTTACTGGCGCGGATCGGAACCTCCGATCGACGGGGTGAAGTGGATGACACCACCCTCGGCCCACCCGCGCCGGACAGGCAATAACGCCCCCCTGCTATCCAATAACACCGCGCCGAAACCCCTGTTGTTATTGAATATCGGCACGATCCGGCGCAGGGTCAGCCCATGAAAACGCTTACACTCTCCCTTACCCTGATCCTTGCGATGGCTGCGGCTGCACAGGCCGACTGCTATGCCGATTACAAGGCAAAACAGGACGCCCCACTGCGCCTGCACTACGGTGTGGCGCAGATCTCGGGACAATGCAGTCAGGCCGCCGCGCGCCAGCAATTGACAGCGCGGCTTGCCGCCCAAGGCTGGACCCTTCTTCAGGTCCTTAACGTGTTCGGCCCCGAAGGCCTCGATCAAAGGAAAGCTAGTGCAGGGCAATACTACCTCCGCTTCTGACATGCGCCGCGCGGGCGGCAAACTGGTGACATTCGGTATTGCAGGCATTCTGGCCCTGCTGATCGGTGCGGCCCTGCTGCTGTTTCTGGCCCTGCCGGACGCGGGCGCATTCGATGCCCGCGTCGAACGCATCTTTGTCGAAAACTCCGACCTGACCAGCCCCGCCGAAATCAAACTGCTCGAAATTCTCGCCCAATCCGGCACTGCATTCTCGGACACATTGGCCAGCTACCGCATGGTGATCTTTGTGCTTCTGGTCTTTGCCAGCGCCATGATGATCGCCGCGCTTGCCTTCCTCGTCTCACTGGTCGGCTTCAACCGCCGCATGGCCCAGATCGAACGCGCGGGCATTCAGGTGAACTCCCTGCTGATCAGCCGCGAGGAAAACACCGTCTACCTCAACAACCTCGGCTTCAAACTGACCGCCGCCGCTATGGAAACCATGTCGGTCTTGGCCGAAGCGCGCATGGACGATGACGTGCTTTCAGGCTCCGAGATCGAAGGTGTCATATCGGGACGCACCGCCGCAGATTGTGACGAGGCCGCAGGCGCCACACGGATCAAACGGCTCCGCGACACATTGGGCAACCAGATCGTCAGCGAATTGCTGGTCAAGAACATCGCGCGGCGCGGCTACATGCTTGCGGTGGAAAAAGACGTTATCAAAGTCATCTGACACCACCCCACCCTTCTTTTGGCCCTAAATACTGCCCGAGCGGAGCGGAAAATCGCGGCCGCCGGAGGCGGATGCAAAACATCGCGTGGCGCGCATGCGCCGCATTTCGCCAGTAGCCATCGGGGCGATTGCGTGGCTACTGTGTCCCCGAACCAAGAGGAGACCTATATGCCCGCCCCCCACAACCCGTTCAAAGCCGCCCTGAAGAACAAGGAAACCACCATCGGGTGCTGGCTCAGCCTAGGTGATCCGCTCTCCACCGAAATCGCAGGCACGGCAGGGTTCGACTGGCTTTTGATCGACAGCGAACACACCCCCTACGACATCACCCGCATCCGTTTGCAACTGATGGCGCTACAGGCCTCTGACAGCCATGCCGCCGTGCGCGTTCCCACGGGCGAGACTTGGATCATCAAACAGGTGCTAGACGCGGGCGCGCAAACCGTTCTTGTCCCCATGGTCGAAACCGCCGAACAGGCGGCGCAACTGGTGCATGATGTCCGCTACCCCCCGACAGGCGGGCGCGGTGTCGGCTATTCCGGCGCGCGGTGCAGCCGCTTTGGCGAGATCACGGATTACGGCCACACCGCTGACGACCAGATCTGCCTTCTTATTCAGGTCGAGAACCGCAAAGGTATCGAAAATCTTGACGCGATCCTCGCGGTCGAAGGCATCGACGGCGTGTTCATCGGCCCTGCAGACCTTTCGGCGGACATGGGTTACATGGGTGAGCTGACCCACCCCGAGGTGCAGGCCACCATGAAAGACGCCTTTGCGCGGATCGAGGCATCGGGCAAAGCCCCCGGCGTGCTGGCCACAACGCCCGAGTTCACGCAGGACTGTCTGGATTGGGGTGCACGCTTTGTGGCGACGGGGATCGATTTGCTGATGCTTGCCAAATCCCTGCGCACGCTGGCCGCAACGTGGAAAGAAAAGGTGAAGTAAAGCGCGCTGACGGACGCTATGCCCCTTTGATGCCTACGGCGGCTCGAGTGTAACCGCCCGCCGCGCCGTCGATAAAATGCACATGCGTGTCGTCCATGATGGACGGCACGATACAAGTCATCATCGCCTCGCTTTGGGTGTGCATCCCGTAGCTGATTGTGCCCGCCTTGCGCGCCGCTTCCAGCACCCGTTCCAGTCGGGCCAGCGTGTCTGCGTCGCAATCAATCGTCATCTTCAGCCCGTCATCGAATTTGCGGAAATCCGCGTTGCCCGCGACGGTCCGCTGATAGTGCGCGGGATCAAAGCCGCCGATCTTAAGCTTGGTCTTCAGCAACAGCCACGCAATCGCCGTTTCGATCAGGATCTGCCGCTTGCGCTTTTTCACGCTCAGGCCGCCACGCGTGGCGTGGGCTTCCAGCGTCGCCCCGGGTGGGGGCCAGCCCGTGCCCGGCCCTTCTTTGGGCGCGGGATGCCCGCCGCGTTCCAGATCTTGTACCGTATCCAGCACCGCTTGGGCCACTTCGGCAAAATCCGCATCCGACACCCCGTCGCGGGGTTGGACCAGCAGGGACAGAATGGTGCCGTTTTGCGATTCCATATGGCTCCACCGACAGCTAAGGCCGGTAAGGTCCGGTTGCGTACCGGCAGGTGCAGGGGGCACGGTATCGGCGCCCGCCTTCATCTGCGCCTCGGCCCATAGAACGCCGCCGCCCGCGAACATGGCATAGTCCACACCTTGTGACACCTGATATCGCGCAACCGACACATCACGTCCCGCTGCACGAATATCGGCCATGCTGAACAGGCCGACGCGCAGGCCCATGCCGAATTCCTCACGCGCCCAAACCTGCACTGCCGCCAGTGACGCGCGGGCCTCTTCTGCGAACTCTGCGGGATGGGCAAAGGCCGCCCCGTCGCCGCCAAAAACAAAGGGAAAGGCGCGCACTTTGGCCGCGTTGATCTGGGCCGAGATCACCGCGGCCCCGATCATGTTCACGACCTTGTACTTGCCTTGTGCAATCGCCTCGGTCGATCCGATGATGTCAGAGGTGCCCACGACCCAGTCATCCGGCAGCGCGGTGTAAAAGCGCGGCTGCGCCATGTCTGAAAAGGCGGCCCGTTTCGGCACATGGTCATAAAACATCGCACACCTCTTATGTCGCTCCACAATCTAGCACAGCCGGAGAAAGCGGCAATGACGCTTGTGCAAACGGCGCCGCCATGACACGAACACGGCAAATATGCCGGACACCATGGGAGGGGCGTCATGCAACTGGGATTAATCCTGCTGGCGCTCGCCTATGTGCTGAGCCAGTTTTTCCGTGCCTTTCTGGCGGTTCTGACCGCCCCTCTTGAGGCTGAGCTGGGCCTGACGCCCGATATCCTTGCTACCGCCTCGGGCTATTGGTTCCTGTCCTTTGCGGCGATGCAGATTCCCGTGGGCTGGGCGCTTGATACGATCGGTCCGCGCCGCACTGCCGGATGGCTGCTGCTGATCGGCGGGGGCGGCGGCGCGGCCCTGTTCGCGCTGGCGCAGGGGCCGCTGTGGATTCATGCTGGCATGTTGCTGATCGGGGTCGGCTGTTCGCCTGTCCTGATGGCCAGCTTCTACATTTTCGCACGCAGCTTTGCGCCTGCGCGCTTTGCCACCCTTGCGGCAGTGATGATCGGCGTCGGCACGGTTGGCAACCTGATGTCGTCCTATCCTATGGCCTTTGCCGCGCAGACGATGGGCTGGCGTGCGGCCATGTGGGTGCTGGCCGCGGCCTGCGCCCTTGTCGCCATCGGCGTGCTAACCACCGTGCGCGATCCCGACAAACCCGCCGGAGAAGAGCGCGGATCGCTGCTTGATCTGCTGCGGATGCCGGTGCTGTGGCTGCTCTTGCCGCTGATGTTTGTGAACTATGCCCCGATTGCCGCCATTCGCGGGCTGTGGATCGGCCCCTATCTGGCGGATGTGTTCGCCCTCACTGTGTCCCAGATCGGTGTCGCCACCCTTGTGATGAGCATCGCGATGATTTTCGGCACTTTTGCCTATGGCCCACTGGACCGGATTTTCGGCACCCGCAAATGGGTGGTGTTTGCCGGCAACATGGTCGCGCTGGCTTTGCTGGTGCTGCTGGCGCTGTTCAGCGGCACGAACCCGTGGACGTCCATCGCCATCATGGCCGCCATCGGCTTTTTTGGGACCAGCTTTCCGGTCATTATCGCCCATGCGCGCGGGTTCTTTCCACCGCATCTCACGGGGCGCGGAGTAACCCTGATGAACCTGTTCGGCATTGGCGGTGTGGGGATCATGCAGTTCGCCTCGGGCCGTATCCACGCGGGATATGCAGGCGGCGCGCCCGAAGCGCCCTATGTGGCGATTTTCGTGTTTCTTGCCATCTCGCTTGCGCTTGGTCTGTTGCTCTATGCCTTCAGTCGGGACAGCGCGGACTGAGCCCCCTTTCCCCCGATAGGCTTTGGGTATAAAGGCCACCCACCTACCCGAAAAGGAGACCATCATGGGGTATCGTGTCGTCGTCGCGGGCGCCACCGGTAACGTGGGCCGCGAAATGCTGAACATTCTGGCTGAACGCCAGTTTCCCGTTGACGAGATTGCCGTACTGGCAAGCCGCCGCAGCTTGGGAACGGAAGTGTCGTTCGGTGACAAGACGCTGACGACGAAAGACCTTGATACCTTTGATTTTACGGGCTGGGATATCGCGCTGTTTGCCATCGGATCGGACGCGACCAAGAAATACGCGCCCATCGCGGCCAAGTCCGGCTGCGTGGTCATCGATAACTCGTCGCTCTATCGCTATGACCCCGACGTGCCGCTGATCGTGCCCGAAGTGAACGCCGATGCGATCATGGATTATTCCAAGAAGAACATCATCGCGAACCCCAACTGCTCGACCGCGCAGATGGTTGTCGCGCTGAAGCCGCTGCATGACCGCGCCACGATCAAGCGCGTCGTGGTGTCGACCTACCAATCCGTTTCCGGTGCGGGCAAGGAAGGCATGGACGAGCTGTGGGACCAGACCAAAGCGGTCTACAACCCGACCTCAGAAGTGCCGCCCAGCAAGTTCCAGAAGCAAATCGCGTTCAACGTGATTCCGCAGATCGACGTCTTCATGGAAGACGGTTCGACCAAGGAAGAGTGGAAGATGGTCGTCGAGACCAAGAAGATCGTCGATCCCAAGATCAAGGTGACGGCCACCTGTGTGCGCGTGCCGGTCTTTGTCGGCCACTCCGAAGCGATCAACGTCGAGTTCGAGGATTTCCTCGATGAAGACGAAGCTCGCGATATCCTGCGCGAAGCGCCAGGCATCATGGTGATCGACAAGCGTGAAGACGGTGCATATGTGTCGCCCGTCGAATGCGTTGGCGACTATGCGACGTTCATCAGCCGCATCCGTCAGGATTCGACCATTGAAAACGGTCTGAACTTCTGGTGTGTGTCGGACAACCTGCGCAAGGGTGCCGCCCTGAACGCCGTGCAGATTGCCGAACTGCTGGGCAACCGCGTTCTGAAAAAAGGCTAATCCGAACGGGCGAAGCAAGATTTCGCCGGACAGGGCAAGCGGGAATTAAGGGGCCATTTGGCCCCTTTTCTTTTGCGCGCGCGGGTGCACACTGCACCCGTCCCAACCAGAAAGGTTTCCCGATGCGTACCCTCGCCCTTGTTGCCCTGTTATCGCCCCTTCCTTGTGTTGCAGACATATTGCCGCTGAATGCGCCCCCTGTGGCGGTCACGGCCTATGCCAGCGGCGCGATGATCACGCGCACAGTGCAATTTGACATGCCCGCAGGCGATCACGTCCTGCGCATTGCCGACATGGACCCCGATGTGAACGCGGCGATGATCGACATCACCCTTGAGGGCGCCAGCATCGCCGCGCGTAGCTGGGACCGCGACGGCGCAGGCCCCTACCGTGCGCCCCGCACCGCCGAGTGGCTTGAGGCCAAGGCCGCGCTGGACGCCGCGACCGAAGCATTGGCCCAGCGGGATGACGCGATTGCGCTCGCCATGGCCTCGGCCAAGGCGGCAGAGGACCAGATCGGATTTCTGACCGGACTGGCCCTGCCCGAAGGGTTTGACGGCGACGTGGATTCTTTGCGCGCCATCGGCCAGCTGATCGCCAGCGACGGCACCGCCGCCCGCGCCGCCATGCGCGCAGCTGAGGCCGAGGCCCGCCGCCTTCGGCAGGGTCGCGACGACCTTGCCTATGATGTGCAGGTCGCGACTGCCGCGCTTGAGGCCGTGACGCCCCCGAATGAATCCCCCGCCGCGCTGAACCTCGACGTGACAGCAACCCAAGCGGGCCCTGCAACGCTGACCCTGCGCTATCCCACGCAACAGGTGCAGTGGGCGCCCGTCTACAATCTGTTTCTTGAGGATGACGCGACCCTGCGCGTGGCACGTGGGGCCATGGTCGCGCAGTATTCGAACGAGGATTGGGTTGATGTGGACCTGACCCTGTCCACCCTGTCGCCCTTTGCAGGGTCCGAACCTGGCCCGCTGTGGCCCATGCTGCGCCGGATCGAAGAACCGCGTGCGGCCAAGGAATCGCTCTCTACCATGCGGGCGCAATCCGATTTTGCGGGTGCGGCCCCGATGCCCGAGCCGGTGATGGCCGAGGAAAGCGTTGTCGCCGCGGCGGACCTGTCGGGCATCGGCGTGTCCTACACCTTGCCGCGCAAGGTCACGGTCCGCACGAACGAAGACGTCGTGCGTATCGCACTGGACGAAATGACCTTCGACGCCACCCTGACCGCGCGCGCAGTACCGATGCGCGACGATACCGCCTACCGGATGGTCGCGTTCGAGAATACGGGCGAGGAAATCCTGCTGCCCGGTCAGGCGGTACTTTATGTTGACGGCCAGTTGATCGGGGAAACCCATATCGACACGCTGCCGCCGAACGCCGATGCCGATATTTTCTTTGGCCCCATCGAAGGACTGCGCCTGAAACGTGTGGTGCTGGACCGCAACGAAGGAGATCGTGGGATCATCACACGCTCGAACCAGCAGCGTGAGGCCGTGCGGATAGAGGTGGAGAACCTCACCGCGCGGGCATGGGATGTCAGCCTGCGAGATGCGGTGCCCTATTCCGAACAGGAAGATCTGGAAATCGAATGGGATGCGACCCCGATGCCGGACGTCACTGCCGTTGATGATCAACGCGGCATTCTGGAATGGCAGTTCACGGTAGAATCGGGCGAATCGACGACCATCGCACTGGAAACCGCGCTGCAATGGCCCGAAGGCATGGTCCTGCGCTAACATAAAGCAGCAATCGTCCTTACTGTTCAGTTAACAAATCCGCCCACGCGGGTCTCGCAAGCGGGGCCAGCGTGGGTCGTTCGATTTTTACTGATGTCTTTTTGGCTTATAAGCCTCTGAAAATGCTGGATGTATGAGACCTCAACAAAGGTATGAACAAAGCCATCGAAGACGGCAATAAATTAGTAATTGTTACACCCCATAACCAACTTAGCAGCCGGTCGGGGGATCGGTTGTCACGACCAGCCGGGGGGCTGGGAAACCTAGATGAGGTGAGTGGGATGTTGAAGTGGATTGCCGAACGGGTCGTTGGACCCGCGAGTGGTGCTGTGGGTCATGGCGAAGGGCAGATGCCGCCCCTGTCGCGCCGCGAACTGTCGGATCTGTTTTCCGACGAATTGGCAAAGCCTGTGCTGCAAAAGCGCACAGCACATCGACGCAAGAACCTGCGTCAACCGATGGCAGGACGCCGTCCCGAACATGTCTGAAACGTGCACGGATGCGCAGGCTTAACGCCCTAGCCATTCAAATGCAGGCCGCTTTTACGGGCGTCACGTCTGGTGGCTGTTTGGGGCGCGGCATCTGACAGCGTGCTGTGTGCCGGATGAACGCAGCGATGCGTTCTGATCAATGGATGGGTATCCGTTTCGAAGGGTGGCAGGCCGGATATGGCCCGCCGCCCTTCTTTATATCTCGCGCCCCTCCCCGCGATCCGGCGCGGTTCACTTCAAGGGGCCGTATCGCACCAGGTCAGACCAGTTGGAAATCTTCCGACTCGCCAATGAACTGGCTCATGCTGCCTTCGGCAATGTCGGTCCACAAACCGTGCAGGCTCAGCGATCCTTCCTCGACCCGCTCTTTGACAAAGGGGAAGGTCAGCAGGTTCTCAAGCGAGGTCACAACGGCCAGTTGCTCAAGCCGCTTGGCCTTGTCCTCGCCCGTGCTCAGATCGGCAACCTGTTCGAATTTGGGGCGCAGGATGTCCATCCAGCGACCGACAAAACTGGTCTTTTCCTCAAGCTCGGGCGCACGGCCTTCGCACATGTCGATACAGCCCTGCACCCCGCCACAGCGCGAATGGCCCAGAACGACAACATGGGCAACTTTCAGAACAGTGACCGCATATTCCACAGCGGCGGATGTGCCGTGGTGATCGCCATCGGGCTCGAACGGCGGCACAAGGTTGGCGATGTTGCGGTGTATGAAAAATTCGCCCTGATCCGCGCCGAAGATCGACGTCACATGCACGCGGCTGTCACAGCACGAAATTACCATTGCACGCGGGCGCTGCCCTTCGGTGGCCAGTCGCCGGTACCACGCGCTGTTCTCGGCATAGGTCGTGGCCTTCCAACCGTGATAGCGTTGCAAAAGAAACGACGGCAGCGGTTTTATACTGTGCATGGCGCAGGTCTCATCCTTCCAGAAATTTCGGCTGAGGCTGTCGTTACCCCGAATTGTCGGCAAATTCGAGGGAAAAGACGGCCCCGCAATAACGATTTGAGAAGGTTCATATAGCACAAGTGCGCTCAGCCGTGGGGGCGCACCGCAATGGTGAATAAAAGGTGATAAAATGGGCAATATTACGCACATCCGGCTTGCCGAACAGGTGAAGGTCAATGTTGACCGCCTCGACGCGCTTTATGCCGAGATGGATCCGATCAACGCAGAAGACGTGGTGTGCCGCGCGATGGAGGAGTTGGCCCTGCGCATGGCGCATTGCGAACGCCTGTTCCGCGCCAAGGACTATGATGGTCTGCACAAGGCAAGCAGATCGCTGATCGCCATTGCCGAACAGATTGGCATGAATGTGATGGCACAGGTGGCTCGCGACGTTTCGCACTGTGCGGCAATCGGCGACGTGACCGCCCTGTCCGCCACGGTGGGCCGTTTGTTGCGCACTGGCGAGGGGTCATTGACCGCGATCTGGGATTTGCAGGACATCACCATCTGACTGGGGCCAACCGCCCTTGCAGCGGCGGGCAAAGCAGTTAGGGTCACAGGCGTCTTATCAATAGGTGCCAACTATGACGCTTGCCTTCGCAGCACACGATCCCGATGCCATCCCTCTGTTCCTGCTGGACGAGAACGCGGCACAGCCGTGGCTGGATGAACAGGACGACCAGACACAGGCGTGGGCAAAGGCACACGGTTTCACCGGTGCACTTGGTCAGGCGCTAACCTTTGCGGGGCCAAAGGGCGTCGCACAGGCCATCGTCGGCTATGGCACGCCCGCATCGCGCGCGCGCGGCCGCTTTCACCTTGCTGCAGGTGCGGCGCGACTGCCTGCGGGCACATACAAACTGCACACCACGCTTGATCCGCAAACTCAAGAAGTCGAAGCGCTCGGCTGGCTGTTGGCCGCCTACCGGTTCGACCGCTACAAGGACCAGCCGAAGATGTCCGCGCATCTTGTCGCGCCAGACGGGATCGACGCAGACCGCGTCACGGCCATCGCCAATGGCGAAGCACTCAGCCGCACCCTGATCAACACACCCGCCTCCGACATGGGACCACCCGACCTCGAAGCGGCAGCGCGCGCCGTGGCAGAGCAGTTCGGCGCGCAAATTTCTGTCACAACCGGCGACGACCTGCTCGACGCCAACTTTCCAATGATCCACGCTGTGGGGCGCGCAGCGGATCGCGCGCCACGGCTGATCGACATGTCGTGGGGCACCGAAGGTCCGCGCCTGACGCTGGTGGGCAAGGGCGTGTGCTTTGACACAGGCGGGTTGAACCTGAAACCCGGGGCATCGATGGGCCT
This sequence comes from Tateyamaria sp. 7Alg 36, assembly GCF_059882455.1. Lineage (NCBI taxonomy): Bacteria > Pseudomonadati > Pseudomonadota > Alphaproteobacteria > Rhodobacterales > Roseobacteraceae > Tateyamaria > Tateyamaria sp. 7Alg 36. The sequence goes on from NZ_CM187613.1 coordinate 1,916,755, forward strand.
GATGAAAAAGGACATGGGCGGCAGCGCCGCCGTGCTAGGTCTGGCGCAGATGATCATGGCTACAGGTATGCCGATCCGCCTGCGCGTCCTGATCCCTGCGGTCGAAAACAGCGTCAGCGGCAATGCGTTCCGCCCGCAGGACATCCTGACCTCGCGCAAGGGCCTCACGGTCGAGATCAACAATACCGACGCCGAAGGGCGTCTGGTTCTGGCTGACGCGCTGGCGCTTGCGGACGAGGAGTCCCCCGATCTGATCATCTCCATGGCGACCCTGACAGGTGCTGCGCGGGTGGCGGTCGGGCCGGACATCGCGCCCTATTTCACCGACGACGACGGCTGTGTCGCGGCCCTGGAAAACAGCGCGACAAACACCGCCGATCCGGTCTGGCGCCTGCCGTTCCACACACCCTATGAATCGATGATCGAACCCGGAATTGCCGACCTCGACAACGCGCCCAAAGGTGGCTTCGCAGGGACCATCACCGCCGCGCTGTTCCTGCGCCGCTTTGTGACGCAAACGCCCAGATATATGCATTTCGACATTTACGGCTGGCAGCCAACCGATGCGCCCGCCCGCCCCAAAGGCGGCGTAGCCCAAGGCACCCGCGCGCTGCTGGCGGCCCTGCCGCGCATGCTGAACCTATGAGCGACCCGCGGCGCACCCCCAATCCCGACTATTTGGGCGTTGACCGCGCAGGGCGGGTGATCTGGCCCCACGTGGATCTGTGCCGCACCCCGTCCGGCGCCCGCGACCGGCAGCTTCTTGCAGGTGCCGACGTCACCGTACTGGGCGAAGACGACACATACGCCTATATCCGCGCCAGTGCGGACGGCTATATCGGCTTTGTCCCTTCCCGCAGCATCGGCGCTGCGCAAACTTCGACCCACCGCGTCACCACACCGGGCGCACATGCGTACCGGCGGGCATCGATCAAGGCGCCCGAGGCCGCCGCCCTTAGCTTTGGCGCGACACTGACAGCGCGACGCGAAAGTGACGGCTTCATCGAAACCGAACTGGGCCACGTCCCGCTTGCGCAACTTACCCCCCTGCCCGCGCCCCACGGCGATGCAATCGACACCGCCCGTCTGTTCCTCGGCACACCCTACCTTTGGGGCGGCAACACCCGCGCAGGCATCGACTGTTCGGGACTGGTCCAGATCGCATTGCACACGGCTGGCCACCCCTGCCCCGGCGACAGCGATATGCAAGAGGCTGAAACCGGCCACGCCGTCCCCGCGCAAGGCGATTACCAAGCTGGCGATTTGCTGTTCTGGAAAGGCCACGTGGCACTGGTCACCAGCCCGACCCACATGATCCACGCCAATGCCCACCACATGTCCGTGGTCGAAGAACCCATCCTCCCCGCCCTCACCCGTATCGCGCAAAGCGGCGGCGGAGAGGTCACAAGCCACAAACGGCTCTGACCCTTCTTTTGGCTAAAAATACTGTCGGGGGAGTTTGAGGGGGCGGACAGCCCCCTCATTCACAAAACAAAATCGCGCCCGCGTCAGCGGACATTCGGGTCACTCGACCGCACGGATCAGTTTACGCTCCAGCACGCGCAGCACCGTTTTCAGATCGCGCCCGCGCCGCAGCACCTGACCATCCATCCCGATCACCGCATACATGCCCTGCTTGTCGCGCAGCTTGGGCCGTTTCTCGATCCGATACAGCGGATTTTCTGCCGTGCGCCGAAAGACCGAGAATACCGCCACTTCGCGCAGACAGGAAATGCCGTAATCGCGCCACTCTCCGGCGGCCACCATGCGACCATAAAGCGATAGGATCACCGCCAGTTCAGTGCGGTGAAACGCAACCTGCAATGCAGGCATCTCGCGCAGGTTCGACGGGGGCGGCGTGTGTAGCGTCATAAGTTTACAGTTGCGCGCCCGTGCAAACTTTTCAAGTGCGCCGTGCGGCAGGGCCATGATCGACCTGTCCGACCCAAGCCTGACCGCCCAAAATGCAATCACCGCAGACAAGCAAAAGAAAACGGCGCGCCCCAACTCAATGGGACGCGCCGCGATGTTCAGCCGTCAGTAACTGGCTTACATGCCACCCATCGACACGGCAAAACCGCTGATGCCTGTCATGCCAAGGTCTGCCACAAGTGTCGCGTTCGCTGTCTCAAGGTCGATGCTGTAAAGACCCGAGGTTTGCGCACCATCCAGTTGCAACACGGCATAGGCCATGTCGGTGCCTTCGCTTGGCGATACGATGTCCAGACCACCGGCGGACACAAGATCTGCCGCTTCGCCGTCAATCATCACGGTGCCGATTGTCTTCAACTCACCCGCGTTGTTGGCAAGGCTGACCAGCGCGTTGGTGCGGGCGTCAAGCGCATATTGGAACGTACTGCCTGCCTTGGCCCCTGCAATCGCATTGGTATAGGCGTTGGCATAGATAAGCGGCTCGGCCCCTGCGTTCACGTCGCCTTCGGCATAAAATGCATCGGTAAAGCGTTTGACGGTACCGGCGCGTTCGTCACCGAAATCGCCGGGGAAATACACAAGGTTTGCACCGTCGGACCCGACCGCACGTACCGCGTCGATGGCGTTGTTGAAGTCAAAGGCCACAGCCCCTTCACCAATCATCGCACCGTCGTCGAACTTGGCCTCAAGGTCGGTCAATTCACCCGTCATGGCATTGATCGAATAGATCATGCCGGCACTGGAAAAGCCCAGAAGGTCTCCGGTCACGGGACGATATGCAATGGCATTCAGCGGCGCGGACAGCTCGTAAGTCGCGACTTCACCCGGTGCTGCAAGGCTCTCCATTGTAACAAGGGTGGACCCGTTACCGGCCAAAGCATAGCCGCTCAGGTTGGCGTGACCGTCCGCATAGGCGGTTCCGACGGTCAGTGCAGCGGCAGCAGAAGCAAGCGAAAGAGTGCGAATAAGCATAATAATCCTCTGTGTTTTGGGTGCCGGTTCGGGACCGGCTTGACTGGATACACGAGTGCCTTCGCGGAAAGTTTCAGCCGCGCGCAGATTTTTTACATTTTATTTGTACGCCTCCCCCGCGCCACATCCGGCCCCCGCCCCATCAGGCAAAGCTGCCATGACAGAACCACCCCGCCGACATCGCACCGCCATGGGCATAAAACAGCCACAACCGCTGGCCACAGGCGGTGTCCGTCACCCAGTAATCGCGCGTGCCGGTGCGCCAGTTGGGGTCATCCAGCCACCATTCCGGCGCCATCCGCTCCGGCCCGACCGCACGCAAACGGGTCAGGCTACGCCCGCGCCAGCGAAAGGCTTCGGGCATGTACGGGGTGGCAGGCGCGTGCACTGGCTCGGGTTGCCACAGCAGCAAGGGGCGCGGATTGCTTGGCGCAGGCCACGGCTTGTCATAGGGCGCGCACCACGCCGCGGCCAGAATGCTGTGGGACTTTTCCGGAATATGGCTGTCTGCGGGATGTATCCGGCGGATCGCGTCCAGCCCCACACGCGCGCCCAGCCGCCCCACCAGATCATCCAGCGCATGCGTCTTGCTCAGCCGCGACTGTACCGCATCGCCCGCCTGCAAATGCCCCACCACAACTGCCTGATGCAGCGGCTCCACCTCGCAAGCGACCAGACGCAACATGTCGATGCCAAAGCCCGCATCGATTCCGTCAACCTTCATCTCCAGCAGCGGGCGGATACGGGCAGGATCAAAGCTGGGGCGCGCCAGACCGACCTCAACCACCTCGACACCGTGATCGCTGCGATAGGCCTGCAAGGCGACACGACGCGCGCCTTTGCCCTTGGCCTCCAGCGCGCTGCACAGGCCGGGCAGCAAACGGTCGATCCCCGCCATCACATCCTCGGCCAGACCAATCGGGTCCGGCAGGGTCATGCGCACCGCGAAATGATCCGGCGGCTTGGCGGGGGACACAGGCTCGGGCGCGCTGCCCATCGCCTGATCCAGCCGCATGACCAACCCGCGTCCGAAACGCCGCGCCAGCGCGGCCCGCGGTTGGCCCAGCAAATCCCCCACACGGCGCAACCCCAGCCGCCCCAGTTGCGCGGTCACGTCGGGCTCAAGACGTAAGGCCGCGACCGGCAATGGGCTCAGCGCGCCATAGCTCTGCCCTGACGGCGCGATACGTCCGGTGCTGCCACTGCGGGGGCGCACCGCAGGGGCCACGCCCCCCTTCGTCCAATGCCGCCGCTTGCCCGCCCGCGACCGCGTGGCGCGGGCCTCTTGGTCAATCGCATCCCCGCTGCGTGTCGATCCCGCCGCACGCCCTGCATATCGGGCCAGCGCCCACGCAGCCCCGCGCGTATCCGCCAGCCCCATCAGAACCGTCAGGCCCAGATCAACGCAGTCATCCTCCACCACCTGCATCAACTGCGCCTCGCCCCCGAACAGATGCGCGCAGCCCGTCAAATCCACTACCAACGCATCATTGTCCTCGGGCGCGACCCAAGGGCTGAACTTGCCCGCCCACCGCTGCAACGCCTCCAGAAACCGCGCCTCTCCGGCCGCGCTGCGCCGATGGGTCAACAGCCCCGGACACATCGCATGGGCATCCCGAACCGCCTGCCCGACCTGCGCCCCCAACCCCTGCGCCACCGCATTCACCGAGGTAATGACCTGCGTATTCTGCTGCTCTTCAACCACGGCCAAGGGCTGATCCCCCAGAACCGGCTGGCGGCGGATCAGACGTTCGGCCCCCAATCGGGGAAACCACAAAGACAGGATGCGACGGTCGGACATATCAAAATGTTCACACTTTGTTCCCGTCTCAAATATGCCACGACCCATGGCAGAGTCGAGTCATCCCATCATTGTTCTCTAAATATGCAAAATAAGGCGCTAGACGCCGTAGCGCGCCATGAATGTTTCCACTGCACCATCCACCACGCGGTCGATGTCGCTGTCGGAAACTGATGTCAGAACACCAAAAATCAGACGCGGCCAGATGTCGGCCTTGCACAACTCGCAGAACTGGTCGGCGGCTAGGTTCACGTCATCGATCTTCAATTCACCCCGCGCGATGGAGCCCAGAAAATACGACCCGATCACCGACCGCATCCGCGCAGGACCGGATTGGTAGAACGCGCGCCCGATTTCGGGGAAACGATCCGCCTCGGCCACACAGATGCGAAAAACCTGCTGCCCGAATTTCGACGTCAGGAACCGCAGGAAATGCCTGCCTGTTTGACGCAACACGTCCCTGGCCGACGCATCAAGGTCAATTGTATCGACCGCCGCTTGACTTTGGCGCGCACATTCCTGATTGGCGACTTCCATGAACAGCAGCCGCTTGTCGGGGAAATAGCTGTACAACGTTGCCTTGCTGACGCCCGCCTGTTTGGCGATGTCGTCCACGCTTGCACCTTCAAACCCGTCCACCATGAAAACCGCACGCGCGCCTTCCACGACCTGATCAAATTTCCGGCCCTTGCGTATAACGGCAGCACTATCGTTCATCATTTCCCCTGTCTTCACGAAGCACCAACATAAACCGATCCGTTCACTTTCGACAGTAAAATCAAACCCAGCCCTTGCATCTGCACAAAAGCGCGCCATGATAGTTTGGAACGGTTCTAAACTGGACAAGACACCATGCGGTTCACGACCCAACGCAAACGGTTTGACGATCTGACGGAACAACAGGTTCTGGCGCTGGCCATCTCGTCCGAGGAGGACGACGCCCGCATCTACCGTACCTACGGCGAATACCTGCGCACCGATTATCCGGCGAGTGCGGCGATCTTTGACGATATGGCTGCCGAGGAAGACGGGCACCGCAAGCGCCTGATCGACCTTTACCGCACCCGTTTCGGCGACGTAATCCCGCTGATCCGGCGCGAGCATGTTTCAGGCTATTATGCGCGCCGTCCCGTCTGGTTGGTGGAAAACCTTGGCCTAGACCGTATCCGCGCCGAGGCCGAAGCGATGGAGCGGGACGCAGAACGCTTTTACACCGCTGCCGCGGCCCGCTCCACGGACGCAGCCACGCGTGCGCTGCTGGGTGATCTGGCGGCTGCGGAGGCTGGGCACGAACGCCGCGCCACCGCGCTTGAAGATGCGCATCTTGACCCCGACACCCGCGCAAGCGAGGACGACCAGAACCGCCGCCAGTTCATTCTGACTTATGTCCAACCCGGCTTGGCGGGGTTGATGGACGGGTCGGTATCAACGCTTGCACCCATCTTTGCCGTTGCCTTTGCCACGCAGGACACGTGGACCACCTTTCTGGTGGGGCTGGCCGCGTCGGTCGGGGCAGGCATTTCCATGGGCTTTACCGAGGCGGCCTCGGATGACGGACAATTGTCGGGTCGTGGATCGCCCACGAAACGCGGCTTTGCCTCTGGTATCATGACCACCGTGGGCGGGTTGGGCCATGCGCTGCCTTACCTCATCACCGACTTCTGGACCGCGACGATCACAGCGATCTTTGTGGTCTTTGTGGAGTTGTGGGCGATTGCGTGGATCCAGAACAAATACATGGACACGCCGTTTTGGCGGGCAACATTGCAGGTCGTGGTGGGCGGCGCACTGGTTTTTGCCGCCGGAGTGCTGATCGGCAGTGGATAGCGGCGCGCGTGCGCGGTAAGGCTTGAGCCATGCTGGCGATCCTGTTCAAGACACTCCCCTTTTTCGCGCTTATCGGCCTTGGTTACTGGGCGGGTCGCACACGCTTCTTCACTCAAGAGGCAACGGCCTACCTGACCAAATTCGTGTTCTACTTTGCCCTGTCGGCCATGATCTTCCGTTTTGCCGCCAATCTGGAACTGGCCGAGGTCTGGGATGGCAAGCTGGTGGCGGCCTATCTGTGCGGCACCATGGTCGTGTACCTGATCGCAACGGCGGTGGCGCGTATCCGCGGCCTCGACATCCAGACCGGCGCAATCGAGGCGCAATGCGCGGTGATCGGCAATGCAGGATTTCTGGGCCTGCCGATGCTGGCGCTGCTGTTTGGGCCGCAGGCCATCGGACCGGTCATGCTGGTCCTTGCCACCGACTTGATCGTGTTTTCCAGCCTGATCGTGATCCTGATTTCTGTGGGTCGGGACGGGCGCATGTCGCTGTCGATCCTGCGCACCATCGCCAAGGGGCTGGTCGAGAACCCGATGATCGTGGCGATGACACTGGGGCTCGCATGGTCGGGGCTGCAAATCCCGATTCCTGCCCCTGTGAACGATTTCCTCGCCATTCTGGGCGGCGCGGCCACGCCGGGTGCCCTTTTTGCCATCGGCGCATCGCTGGCCGCAAAGTCCGCCGAGCGGATCGAGATCGCGGGCTGGTTGAGCTTTTGCAAGCTGGTGTTGCACCCGATCTCGGTCGCGATCTATGCGCTGGTCGTCTTTCGGGTCGAGGCGTTCGGAGCGTCCATGATTATTGCCAGCGCGGCCATGCCGGTGGCCGGAAACATCTATATGCTGGCGCAGCACTACGGCGTCGCGCCGCAACGGGTGTCGGCGGCCATTCTGGTGTCGACCGCGCTGAGTGTCGTAACCCTTACCGCTGTAATCGCGTGGATCAGTTGATCCCCCGCCCGTCCCGCCGCATAAACCTGCCCAAAGGGTAGGCCGACCGCGCAAGATACCCGTCGCGCCCGCCACAAGAACCGCTTGCCACAGCAGCAGAAAAGGAACCAAGCCGATGGAAACCAAATCCGAGAACGCCTGTTTTGGCGGCACCCAAGGGGTATACACCCACGCCTCCACCGCTTGCGGATGCGACATGACCTTTGGCCTGTTCCTGCCTGCCGAAGCCAAGGACGGCCCCGTGCCACTGTTGTGGTTCCTGTCGGGCCTGACCTGCACCCACGAGAACGCAATGACCAAGGCCGGCGCGCAGGCATGGGCGGCACAACAGGGGATCGCCGTGGTCTTTCCCGACACCTCGCCGCGCGGTGACGATGTTGCCGATGACGACGCCTATGATCTGGGCAAGGGCGCGGGGTTCTATGTCAACGCGACCGAAAAGCCGTGGGCACCGCATTTCCGCATGTGGGATTATGTGATGGACGAACTGCCCGCCCTGCTGGGCGAGAATTTCGCGCTGGATATGGAGCGCCAGTCGATCACGGGGCATTCGATGGGCGGGCACGGGGCGCTGACCATAGCGATGTCCGCGCCGAGCCGGTTCCGGTCGGTGTCGGCCTTTGCGCCGATCGCAAACCCGTGCGCCAGTGACTGGGGGCGCAAGCAGTTCAGTGCATATTTGGGGAACAATGAAGAATTGTGGTCCGCCCATGATGCCACCCATCTGATGCGCGACAAAGGTTTTGAGGGCCCCGTTCTGATCGACACGGGCACGTCGGATCAGTTCCTTGACCTGTTGCGGCCAGAGGCACTGGCCGAAGCGGCAGCGGCGCGTCGTCAGCAGATCACGTTCCGCATGCAGCCGGGGTATGACCATTCCTATTTCTTCATCTCGACCTTCATGGAAGATCACGTGACATTCCATGCCGAAGCGCTGTGGCAATGACGACGCTGTACATTGATGCGGATGCCTGTCCGGTCAAAGCCGAGGCGGAAAAGGTCGCCACGCGCCACAAGATCGCAATGAAGGTCGTCAGCAACGGCGGGCTGCGTCCGTCGGCCAATCCGCTGGTCGAGAACGTGATCGTGGATGCAGGCCCCGATGTGGCGGATATGTGGATCGCGGTCCGCGCAGGACAGGGGGATGTGGTGATTACCGGCGACATCCCGTTGGCCGCAAAATGCGTTGCCGCCGGTGCGCGTGTCCTCAAACATAATGGCGAGGCGTTGACGGCAGCCAATATCGGCAACGTACTGGCCACCCGCGATCTGATGGCCGATCTGCGCGCGGCGGACCCGTTCCGTCAGGGCGGCGGCAAAGGCTTTACCAAGGCGGACAGATCGCGTTTCCTCGAAGCATTGGAACGTGAACTAAGGGCAGCACAAAGATGAGCATCAAGGCAGTGATTTTCGACATCGGCAATGTGCTGATTGAATGGCAACCCGAACGGTTTTACGACAGTGTGATCGGCGAACAGCGCCGCCGCGAGATGTTTGCCGCCGTGGACCTGCACGCCATGAACGACAAGGTCGACATGGGCGAACATTTCACCGACACCATCTATGCCTGCGCCGAGGCCTACCCCGACTGGCGCGACGAAATCCTTATGTGGCATGACCGCTGGATCGAGATGGCGGCCCCTGTGATCGACCATTCGGTGCGCCTGATGGCCGCCTTGCAGGGCAACGGGGTGCCCGTATTCTCGCTGACGAATTTTGGCATCCAAAGCTATGATTTCGCCGCGACACATTACCCGTTCCTGCGCCAGTTTGATCGCGATTTCATCTCGGGGCATATGGGCGTTATCAAACCTGCCGAGAAAATCTATCGCATGGTGGAAGAGGCCAGCGGGCTGTCTGGGGCCGACCTGATCTTTACCGATGATCGCGCCGACAACATCGCCGCTGCCGAAGCGCGCGGCTGGAAGACACATCTATTCGAAGGCCCGCAGGGATGGGCCGACCGGCTTGTCGCCGAGGGCCTGTTAAGCAAGGAGCAAGCAGTATGAGCATTCCAGTTATTCCCTTTGCGGAAGGTGAAGCGCGGCTGGACTGGATCGGGCTGACCGATGCGCTGGCCAAGGGCCACACCCTGCCCAAGGCCGAGATCGGGGATACGTTCCTGTACCGCAGCCCCGACACCCTTCTGTCGCGATCCGCATGGATTGACGGCATGGGCATCGCCGTCAAAACCGCCACCATCTTTCCCGACAACCCGCAGCGGGACAAGCCGATGGTGAACGGCGGGGTCAACCTGTATGCCGATGGCGACGGCACGCTTGAGGCGATCATCGACTTCCATCTGGTGACCAAATGGAAGACCGCCGGTGATAGCCTGCTGGCGGCACGCCGCCTTGCCCGTCCCGACAGCCGCAACATCCTGATTGTCGGTGCCGGCACTGTGGGCCGGTCCCTGTTCGCGGCCTATAGCGCGGCCTTCCCCGACGCGCGGTTTAGCGTATGGAACCGGACCGCGCCGAATGCGCAGGCCATGGTGGCCGACTGTCCGGGGTTAGAAGTGGCCGAGGATCTGGAGAGTGCCGTGCGCGCCGCGGACATCGTCACCAGCGCCACCATGTCGACAGAGCCGTTGATCAAGGGCGAATGGTTGCATGCGGGCCAGCATATCGACCTGATCGGTGCCTACCGCCCCGACATGCGCGAGGTCGACGATGCCGCCCTTCTGGCCGCGCGCGTCTTTGTTGACAGTTTTGACACCACCGTGGGCCATATCGGCGAGGTGAAGATACCGCTTGAGCAGGGCACAATCACCCGCGATCACCTGTTGGCGGATTACTATGACCTTGGCGCATTCCGCCGGTCCGAGGACGACATCACGCTGTTCAAGAACGGGGGCGGCGCGCATCTGGACCTGATGACCAGCCGCTATATCCTTGATCGGTGGGACGCGGCGTGATGTGGGCTGCGCTTGTTTTACTGGCCGTGGTGGCAATTCCGCTGGCCATTGAGGCAACGCGCAAAGGCATTACCGACAAAGCACGCCGCAACGCGTCCGGCAAGTTCGCCCTGCTGTCCCAAGGGCGGACGCACTATCAATGGATGGGCCCCAAGGACGGACCTGTCGTCCTGTGTATCCACGGGCTGTCCACGGCATCCTATGTCTGGCGCGGTATTGCGGGCGGGCTGGCCCTGATGGGGTATCGCGTGCTGGTCTATGACCATTACGGGCGCGGGTTGTCGGACACGGCGGCGGGGCGGCAGGATGCCAAATTCTTTCTGCGCCAGATTGATGATCTGTTGGTGCACGAAGGTGTTGACGGGCCGCTGGTGGTCATGGGCTATTCCATGGGCGGGGCGATTGCGGCGCATTTTGCGGCCGTCAGCCCAAGCAGGGTCAAACAGTTGATCCTGCTGGCCCCTGCCGGAATGCATGACCTGTCAGGCGGGCGGCTTGCCATTGCGCGGGACTGGCCCGTCATCGGCGATTGGCTGTTTCTGCTGGTCTATCCGTTCATCCTGCGCCGAGGAATCGCCGCCGAGGCGGGGCTGCACACACATGTCGAGGGAATCAATTCCCTGCAACAGGCCGAGACCGACAGGCGCGGCTATTTCCCCGCGATCCTGTCCAGTCTGCGCGGCGTGCTGCGCAAACGGACGGGCGCGCAGCATAAGGTGATTGCCGCCGCGCAGGTGCCTGTGCTGGCCGTGTGGGGGGACGCAGATGATGTCATTCCCGTGGCGTGCATGGACCGGCTGACGCATTGGAACCCGCAAGCGCAACATGCGGTCATTGCGGGGGCCGGACATGGACTGCCCTACACACATACCGACGAAGTGCTGGCCGCCATTCGTGGCGCGCTGGACTAGGCCGATACGGGGCGCGGCAGCGGGCGTTCGCGGATCGGCAGATGCACCACCGCGCTGAATGCACCAATGGCGACGCCAAGCCACCAGACCTGTTCGTACGAGCCATAAAGGTCATACATCCGCCCACCCAGCCATACGCCAAGGAACGACCCCAACTGGTGGGAAAAGAACACGATCCCGTAGAGCGTACCCATGTAACGCAGCCCGTAGATATGCGCGACCAGCCCGCTGGTCAGTGGCACCGTGGCCAGCCACAGCGCCCCCATCGCGATAGAGAAGATGATGACCGTCGCGGGCGTCATGGGGAACATGATGAACAGCGCAGCGATGATGGTACGACCCGTGTAAATGCCCGCCAGCAGGTACTTCTTGGAATACCGCTTGCCCGCCCAACCGGCCAGCAAGGTGCCCGCGATATTGGCCAGCCCGATCAACGCAATCGACACCGCGCCCAAAGCCGAGGTGGTGGTGATGCCGATGTTGTACAGCGCCCCGCCCGGCAGGATGGGGCCGCAAACCTCGGTCACGAAGGCGGGGAAATGCGCGGTGACAAAGGCCAGTTGATAGCCGCAGGAAAAGAACCCCAGAAAGATCAGCGAAAAGGACGGATCGCGCGCCGCTTTGATCAAGATCGCGCCGAGGGATTCCTCAAGCTCGGCCTTGGAAGCGGTGGCAGGTGCGCGCATCAGGGGCAGCGTCAGGATCAGCGCAAGGATCACGCCCGCAAAAATCAGAAACACGTTCTGCCAACTGGTCATCGTTAGCAGGAACTCGGCCACCGGCGCGCCGAACACCTGCCCTGCGGACCCTGCGGCAGTGGCAATCGCAAGGCTCATCGAGCGGTTGTCGTCGCTTGACGCACGCCCCACCACGGCCAGAATGACGCCGAACCCCGTGCCCGCAATGCCGAAACCCACCAGCCATGCATAGGCCTGATGTTCCAGCGGCGTGGTAGAATAGGCCGACAGCACCATGCCCGCCGCATAGACCAGCGCGCCCATAACAATCGCTTTGCGGTCACCAATCTTTTCGGCAATCGCGCCAAAAATCGGCTGGCCGACGCCCCAAGCAAGGTTCTGGATCGCAATCGCCAGCGAGAATTCCGACCGCAGCCAGCCGAATTCTTCGGCCACCGGAATCTGGAAAACCCCGAACGATGCGCGCACGGCAAAGCTGACCATGATGATGACGCAACCCACGATCAGGACGGGCGTAAAAATGGACGTGCGGGTGGGCATATGTGATCTCCGGTCAATTGGCGGAAGGTATGCGCCAGCGCCGTCACGCGATCAAATCATCATTTTTTGCCCATGGTCCACGTTTTGGAATGGATCAGGCGCTTTTCACGCAATCGCGGGCGCGATAGGACAGTATGTATGACAGACTTGATACAGGCATATGACGCACTGGTGGCGTCCGGCACGCTGAAACGCGACGACGCGCAAGAGGCCGTGCTGCCCGAATTCGAACGGATCAGGGCGGCCCTGGCCGTGCCTGTGAAACGCGGCTTGTTCCGGCGCGCGCCCGAACCGCCCAAGGGGTTGTACCTGTGGGGCGGTGTCGGGCGGGGGAAATCCATGCTGATGGATTTCTTCGTCTCTCATGTCGAGGTGCCCGCCCGCCGCGTCCACTTCCACGCCTTCATGCAGGAAATCCACGCCGCCATGCACATCGCCCGTAAAAGCGGCGTCGATGATGCCATCGCGCCCGTTGCCGCGGATGTTGCGGCCTCGGTTCGGTTGCTGGCCTTTGACGAGATGCAGATCAGCGACATCACCGACGCGATGATCGTGGGGCGACTGTTCGAGGCGCTGTTTGCCGCCGGCGTCGTGGTGGTGACCACGTCGAACCGGATACCGGACGATCTGTACAAAAACGGGCTGAACCGCGAGATTTTTGTCCCCTTCATCGAGTTGCTGAAAGAAAAGATGGTGGTGCGGGAACTCGCCTCACCAACCGATTACCGTCAAGACAGGCTGTCGGGCAGTCCGACCTATTTCACCCCCCTCGGGGCGAAGGCGCGCGAACAGATGGACGCGATCTGGAACGATCTGTCAGGCGGCGATGCCGAACCGCTGAACATTCCGGTCACCGGCCGCACCGTCACCATCCCGAAATTCCGCAACGGCATCGGGCGCGCCAGCTTTTACGACTTTTGCGCCAAACCGCTGGGGCCAGGTGATTTCCTTGCCGTGGCCGAGGCGTGCCGCGTGCTGATGCTGGATGACATCCCGTGCCTGTCGCGCAGTAATTTCAACGAAGCCAAGCGCTTTGTCACCCTGATCGACGCGCTTTACGAAGCGCGGGTGCGGCTGATCTGTTCGGCGGCGGCCTTGCCTGAATCACTGTACCTTGAAGGGGAAGGCACGTTCGAATTCGAACGCACCGCCTCGCGCCTGCGCGAGATGCAAAGCGACGATTGGGCCGCGACGGCGCAGGCCTAGATCTGCGCCTGCCGCACCAAAGCCGTCAGCAGCGTTTCCGTGTCCAGGCGCCCCGACGCGGTCAGCAACTGGCGCGGCGCAGTAAAGTCACCGCGCGCGGCAGCAGTGTTCAAAAGCGCGTCGATATAGGCATTGGATTGGCCTTCGCTCAACGCTTGGACCAGCAAGTGTAGCAAGCGGTCCCCCGGAGGGGATTGATGCCCGAAATCCGACAGGACAGCGGCAGTCAGCTTGCGCAGGTCGCTGCGGTTGGCATTGGAATCGGTAAGGCGGATCGGCTGGCGCAACTGCTGGCTGACCGCTTGGGATGCCGACACTTCGTTGAGATTCAGCAAGGTCGTATCAACCCGCGTCACGGCCTCTTCGTTCTGGGCAGGCGCAGTGGTGGCAAGGTCGGCAGGATCGGCCTGTCGCGCCTCGGGCAGCATGGCGATTACACCGATGGCGACCAGTAACAGCGCCGAGGCGATAAGCAGGATTGTGATGTTGGATGTGCCGCGCCGGTTCGAGACCGCGCGCATATCGTCCGGCATATGCCAGTCACTTTTGCCTGAAACCATACTGTGCCCCCACACGTCCCCCGCGCACTTAAATTTCACCGCAGGTCTTAAAATACACCTATATGTAGCAACGCGAATTTCTCAGCGTCAACATGATGTGGCTGAACCTAGGGGTGGAACGGGTGTGGTTTTCGCGATCAGGCGTTTTTGCGCAACACTGAGCCTGCAAGATACAGCGATCCGCAGATGAGAACCCGCGCATGTGGCGTGGTTTCGAGAATACCGGCCAGCGCCGATTCTGTGTCCTGCGCCGTTTGCGCCGCGAACCCTACGTCCTGCGCTGCTTGGGCAGTGTCATCGGAGCTTAGCGTATTCGCCTCGCCCGGAATGGACACCGCTGTCAGACCCGCCGCCACGTCGGCAAGGGGCGCGAGGTAGCCGCGCACGTCCTTGGTGTTCAACATGCCACAGATCAGGTACGTCGGTCGTTCAGGCAGACTGCGCAGGACCGAGGCCAAAGCCTGCCCCGCCGCGGGATTGTGCCCGCCGTCCAGCCACAGCTCAGCACCAGAGGCGTCCGCGATGTCGACAAGCGGGCCGCTGCGCAAACGCTGCATACGGGCGGGCCACGAAGCCTTGGTGACAGCCGCGGTACAGGCATCCTCGCCGCAGCCCAGATGGCGCAGCGCGGCCAGCGCCATGCCCGCGTTCTGTATCTGGTGAACCCCGGGCAGGACGGGGCGTGGGAGGTCCAGCAATCCGGTCTCGTCCTGATAGATCATGCCGTCGCGTTCGGGCGCGGCATGCCAATGCTGCCCATAGGCCAGCACGGGCGCACCAAGGCGGGCGGCCTGCGCCTCAATCACGTCCAACCCATCGTCCGCCTGCGGACCAACGATCACAGGCACGCCGCGCTTGATGATCCCCGCCTTTTCGCCCGCGATGGCGGCCAGCGTGTTGCCAAGGAACGCCTCGTGATCCATCGACACTGGCGTGATGACCGTCAACGCGGGGTGATCCACCACATTGGTCGCATCCAGACGCCCGCCAAGACCCACCTCAAGCAAAGTGTAATCGGCTGGGGTGCGGGCAAAGCCCAACAGGGCCGCGCAGGTCGTAATCTCGAAATAGGTGATGTCGGCGCCGCCATTCGCCTCGTAACATTCGTCCAGCAGCGCCATGAGGTCCGGTTCGGTGACCAAGGTGCCCGCCAGCCGGATACGTTCGTGGAATCGCGCCAGATGGGGCGAGGTATAGGCGTGTACGCGGTGGCCTTCGGCCTCTAGCCCCGCGCGGATCATGGCCTGTGTCGATCCCTTGCCGTTGGTGCCCGCGATATGGATCACGGGCGGCAGGTCGTTCTGCGGATTGCCCAACGCATTAAGCAAGCGCCACATACGGTCCAGCGTCAGGTCGATGACCTTGGGATGCAGCGCCATCATCCGTGCGAGGATGGCGTCGGATGTCTGGGTTGTCATGGTTTGGGGGCGTCGTCACCTGTGGCACCGGCGGGTGTTTCCTGATCCGCCGTCGGCGCAGGAAGGTCACCGGAAACCGCAGGAGGCAGGCCCATTAGCATACGCGTGATGGTGATCAACTCTTCGCGCATCTTGGTGCGGTTGGTCACGCGGTCCAGCATCCCGTGATCCAGCAGGTATTCGGCGCGCTGGAACCCTTCGGGCAGCTTTTCGCGGATCGTCTGTTCGATCACACGCGGTCCGGCAAAGCAGATCAGCGCATTGGGTTCGGCAATATGCACATCGCCCAACATGGCATAGCTGGCCGTGACACCGCCCGTGGTCGGGTGGGTCAGAACCACGATATAGGGCAGCCCCGCCTCTTTCAGCATTTCGATGGCCACGGTCGACCGCGGCATTTGCATCAGGCTCAGGATACCTTCTTGCATCCGCGCACCACCAGCAGCCGAGAACAGCACCAGCGGGCGCTTGAGCTTTACCGCCTCTTGCGCGGCGGCGATAATCGCGTTGCCGACATACATGCCCATGGATCCGGCCATAAAGCTGAAATCCTGACCCGCAGCGATGATCGGCGTGCGCCCGATTTCACCGGCGGCGACCAGCATCGCCTCGGCCTCTCCGGTCGCCTTTTGCGCGGCGCGCATCCGGTCGGGATATTTCTTCTGGTCGCGGAAATGCAGCGGGTCGGCAACAGGCGCAGGCACTGCCACTTCGGTAAAGATACCGCCGTCAAACAAGGCCTTGAAACGGTCCCGCGGAGTGATCGCCATGTGGTGGTTGCAGTTCGTGCAGACGTTCAGGTTGTCGCTGAGTTCGCGGTGGAACAGCATGGTTCCGCATTCGTCGCACTTGGTCCAAAGATTGTCAGGCGTCTCGCGGCGCGAGAAGATCGAATTGATGCGCGGGCGGACGTAATTGCTGATCCAGTTCATGGGGTCTTCCTGCTGGGGCGTTTATCCCCAGATAATCCTGTGAACCTGCAATTGCAATCAGGCCCTGATGGCAAGCCGCGCCACAAGCCAGCTGACCAGCATGAAACCGAAGTCCACCGGCAACCACGCCGCCATCTGCGCCTCGTCCTGAAGGCCGAACGGCAGCAGGTACAGCGCAAGGCCCGACATTTCATCCGGTACGCTGGTCAGGACCATGGCCGACAGGTTGTTGACGAAATGCACCGCCATCGCAGGGCCAAGCGTGCCGGACCGCGCTGTAAGGTCCGCCATCAGCACGCCGAACAGCGTCGCCCACAAGGTGATCGTCCACGCATTGCTGCCCGCGCTTTCCGGCAGATAATGGCCGATGCCGAACAGGGCCGCAGGGGCCAGCATCCACACCAGCGGCGAATTGAACCGCGCGGCAAGCTGCTGCTGGATGTAGCCGCGAAAGAAAATCTCTTCGGCGCTGGTCTGCACCAGCACTGCCACCAACGCAAAGGGCAACAGGAACAGCCACCGCCCGACGCCCATGTTCTGGCGCAAGGGCGCGCCCATGTCATAAGGCGGCAGCGCCCAGATCACCGCCGTCAGGGCAACCGTGGCCACCGCGACGCGGGTGAACTGGCGCAGCGCAAGGGCCGGATCCCCGATCAGGGTCCATGGCGCGCGTTTGTGCACCATCATCACCACAAGTGCGGCTGCAACACTCAGCAAGCCCAACTGGAACAGGATGACGAACATGCCTGCCGCCGTCTGGCCTGCGTTGCCATCCGCGACAATCGCGCTTACCAGCGACGGGTCGAGGATCTGGAACAGGCTGCCGAACACCAATTGCCCGAGGGCCAGAAACAGCGCTGCACCCAGCACCATCCCAAGGCATAGCCGCCAGATTTGCCGCGCCGCCAACGCGGGCGCAAAGAACGCCGCATGGGGGCGGTAGTCAAAGGACCAAACACTCATTCGTCGATGGGTGGGGCTGGCGGCCCCTCGTCCTGCGGGATAGAGATGTTGGCCCTGCGCATAATCTCTGCCGCGCCGGTCAGGTGGGTGGCCACGGTTTGCAGCAGGCCCATCAGGACGGTGCTGTCATTTTCGAGGACCGAGCGGAATTCATTCGCCCCGATGCGCAGGAATTTAGCGTCAGAGGTGGCCGTCAGGTTCATCGAACGCGGATCATCAAGGATGATAGCCAGATCGCCGATCAACCGACCCGGCTCAACCGTCGTCACCACACGATCCTTACCGTCCTCGCCATCATAGCTGAGAACCGCAGTGCCCGATACGCACAGATAGGCCGCGTCCGGCTTTTCGTTCATGGAGAATATGCGCTGCCCCTCGGTGGCGGTGTACCATTGCGCGGCAAAGGCAAGCAGGCGCTGGTTGCGTGTGCTGATCTTGGCAAACAGGTCGGTGCGGGAAATCACGCGCAGCTTGCGGCTGAGGTCGCCGCCCTCGTCCTCTTCCTCGACCGATTGCACACCGTCGATGCGCCCGTCTTTCAACTCGACGAACAGGTCATAGGCGTCGGGGTTCTGGAAGTCCTCTTCGAGGAAGATCAGCGTCGCATCGGGCAGCAGGTCGCGCAGCGCATCGCGGGTCTTACGGCGCGCCTCGGCGTCGTGGCTGGCAAGCGCACAGTCGAGCACAAGGATATCGGGCCGCTTGATCGCCGCCCGCGAAAAAGCCGCGCGTTCGTGGAAGATGGTGGGCAGGTTCGTGCCACCCAGCCCCGTCGGGATATCGAACACCGTTTCGGCCACAAGGCGGCGCAGGCCTTCCTCGGTCATAAGGTCGGCGACGATATCCTCGATCAAATCACCCTTGATGCCCGCCACCATGGACACCCGACCATAAAGCGCGTTTTCCAGCAGGCTTAGGCGCGGCAGGTACCGGTCGGGATCGACGGGGATGAAGAATTCCTTGGTCTGTTCGCGCAGCGTTTCGCCACGGGTTTTGCGGATGTTGACGATTTCCTCTTTGAAACTGTCGGGAAAGGCGGGGCCAATCTGTTCTGCGGTAAAGGCAAAAGGCACCGTCAGCAGCAGCGCGAATTCCTCGTCCGTAAGGGCAATGTCCCCGCTGTCGCGGCGGCGGTTCGAGATGTCCACCAGCCGTTCGTAGAGATCTTCCTTGATGTTCAGCGCGGTGAACAGCGGATGGCCCGTGCCGTCCATGCCAAAGGTCTGGTGCAGGGTTTCGATCAGGGTTTGCGAGATCGCGATGCCCTTTTCCGCCAACCCGTTGTCAAAGATCATGTCCATGAAGGCCGCGTTGGCGGCGAGCCCTTCCTGACTGATCATCTGTTTGGGCGTGGCGAACAGAAGGTTCCCCCCCAGCGGCACGGCGGGGTTAAATTCTTCGGGGTCAAACCGGTAAACCGAATCCAGCACATCATTTTCGCGAAGGCGTTCTTCGACTTTGGGGCGCAGGGCGACGATGGCCTTGGCCAGTTCGGGATGCTGTTCGGGGTCCATACGGCTGGTCAGCATGCGGCGGAACATGAATTCATCAATGCCCATCGCCTGCACCAGTTCGAACCACCATTTGCGGATGTCGTCGATGCTGGTCAGTCCCGCCAGTTCGGGGTCGACCCAATCGGCGTCAATGCGGTCACTGCTGTTACCGGCGCGCGCGGCCTCGGTCTGAATCTTGTCGCGCCCCGTCACGTTCCATGGGACCGTTTTCGGGCTGGTCATCAGCGGCATCAACAGGTTGGACCCCAGCGTGCCGTCAAACAGGTAGGGGCGCGAATGGGCAAAACCGATACGCGCAGCGATCACCGCCTGATGCAGTTCGGACAGATCATATCCCGCGATCTCGACCTTACCGCGTGCGGGCAGCACCTCTCGGGTCAAGAGTTCGGCAAAAGCGGTGCGCTCGGTCTGGTTGCGGGCCTGAATGGCCACACGCGCGCCTTTGGGAATGGCCAGGTCGATATTGTCGAGCACCACATTGTTGTCCGCATTGCGCACGGTTGCCTTGCTTAGCACGATGTCGCCGCGCAAATGCGGGGTTTCTTCGGGTTCGCCATCAAACAGGGACGCGTCGATCATATCGCTGGGGCCAAAACGTTCAGTCACCACATCCCAGCGCACGGCCATGTCCTGTGTCTGGTTGTAATACATCAACAGTTCTTTCCACGGGCTGGAAAGATCTTTGTAGGCTGCCAGCGCCGCCACCAAGGCGCCCACTGTGATGTCGCCGCGAATGGCCAGATAGCCGCCCACCAGATAGAAAAAGAACGGCGTCAGTTGCGTGATGAAGTTATTAAGAAACTTCATAAAGAACTTTTTCTGATAGATCTGGAAGCGGATCAGGAACAACCGACCCAAACGGTCGGTGAACTGTGCCAGCCGATAGCGCAGGCCGCCATTGGTGCGCAGGTCGGAAATGCCCGCGGCACTTTCGCCGATTTCCGAACTAAAGGCGCGCATCTCCTTGATCCGCTCTTTGTTCAGCAGATTGATCCGGCGTTGCAGCATCGGGATCAGCCACGCCTGCAAGGGGATCAGCGCAACACCGGCCAGCCCGAACCAGAACGACTGGATGAACAGGAACACCAGAATGATAAGCATCTGACCGGCCTGAAACACCGGCTGGGCCACCATATCGCCCATCAGCCCGCCCATCGGCTCGGCCTCTGAAGTTACCATGCTGACCAGTTCGCCCTGACTGGTCGAACGGAAATAGCTGCGCGGAAACCGCAACATGCGTGCAATGAGGGAATAGCGGAACCGCCGCAACAACCGCTCGGCAGTGACGCCTTTCATCGTGTTCAGGCGCATTTTCAGCAGCCCGTGCGCAATGACCGCCCCAAGATAGCCAAGACAAAGCGCCAGCAGGAACTGGATTTGGGTCAGTTCGAAACCGAACACATCAATCGCATCGGAATTGGCACCGATCGCGTCGTTGATGATCCGCTTGGGCAGTTCCAGCGTGGCGTAGAGAAACGGAAACGTCACCAGCGTGAGCGCAAGCAGCAAAAGCTGGTCTCTTTTCGAATGCTTCCAGATGAAAGCGAAAAGGCTTTTGTCCATGCAACCTGCCCTGATCCAACGCACCCATTCCGAGTGATAGACCCACACCCCAGCACGAACTGTCCAAATTAATTAATGCTGTACCCCCTTTTTTACAACCGCGCAGGTGACGCGCCAAACAAGCATTTGCAAAGGGGTGACAGGTGCAATCGCAGGTGCGCCCAGACTTGCCAGCGCCCGCGCGCTCGCCTACGACACTGGAAACGCCAGCCTAGGGAAGAGATTGATGACTACCACGCCCCGCTTTGACAAATCGAAACTGCCCAGCCGCCACGTAACCGAGGGGCCCGCCCGTGCGCCGCACCGGTCATATTACTATGCGATGGGCATGACCGAAGAGGAAATCCACCAGCCACTGGTTGGCGTGGCAACCTGCTGGAACGAAGCGGCCCCGTGCAACATCGCGCTGAACCGTCAGGCCCAAGCGGTCAAGCTGGGCGTCAAGGCCGCCGACGGAACCCCGCGCGAGTTCACCACCATTACCGTCACCGACGGGATCGCGATGGGCCACGAAGGCATGCGGTCTTCGCTGGCCAGCCGCGAGGCGATTGCCGACACGGTCGAGCTGACCATGCGCGGTCACTGCTATGACGCGATTGTCGGCCTTGCGGGCTGTGACAAATCCCTGCCGGGGATGATGATGGCGATGATCCGTCTGAATGTACCGTCCGTGTTCCTGTATGGCGGGTCGATCCTGCCGGGTCGTGTGGCTGCGGGTGCATCCGTGCCTTCCGCCTATCTGGATCGTGACCTGACCGTTCAGGACATGTTCGAAGCTGTCGGCCAGCAGCAGAACGGCACCATGACCGAGGCCGAGCTTGAGATCCTCGAACGCGTCGCCTGCCCGTCCGCCGGTGCCTGCGGTGGCCAGTTCACCGCCAACACCATGGCCTGCGTCTCCGAAGCGATCGGCCTTGCACTGCCAAACTCATCAGGCGCGCCCGCTCCTTACGAGTCGCGCGACGAATATGCCAAAGCCTCTGGCGCGGCTGTGATGAACCTGATCGAAAAGAACATCCGCGCCCGCGATATCGTCACGCGCAAATCGCTGGAAAACGCGGCGCGCATCGTGGCCTGTACAGGTGGTTCGACCAATGCCGGTCTGCACCTGCCTGCCATGGCGCATGAGGCCGGTATCGACTTCTTCCTCGAAGATGTCTGCGAAATTTTCCGCGACACGCCCTACTTTGTCGACCTGAAGCCAGGCGGTCAGTACGTGGCCAAAGACCTTTACGAAGTTGGCGGCGTGCCCGTCGTAATGAAGGAACTGCGCAAAGCGGGCCTGATCCACGAGGATTGCATCACCGCCACAGGCTACTCCATCGGCGAGGAACTGGACAAGAACACGCTCGAAGCGGACGGCAAGGTCATCTATCCGGTGGAAACACCAATCACCAAAACCGGCGGCGTAGTCGGCCTGAAAGGCAACGTGGCCCCCGAAGGCGCCATCGTGAAGGTCGCAGGCATGGAAGCCCAGCACCAGATCTTTACCGGCCCTGCGCGCGTGTTTGAATGCGAACAGGACGCTTTTGAGGCGGTGCAGAACCGCACCTATGAAGAAGGCGACGTGTTCGTGATTCGTAACGAGGGCCCCGCAGGCGGTCCTGGTATGCGCGAGATGCTGGCCACCACGGCAGCCCTGTCGGGTCAAGGCATGGGCAAGAAGGTGGCCTTGATCACCGACGGCCGTTTCTCTGGCGCGACACGCGGGTTCTGTGTGGGACACGTTGGCCCCGAGGCCGCCCATGGTGGCCCCATTGCCCTTCTGAAAGACGGTGATGTGATCACCCTGAACGCCATCGAAGGCACGCTGAACGTCGACCTCACGGACGAGGAACTGGCCGAGCGTAAAGCCGCGTGGGCAGGGCCGCGCGAAACGCTGTACGGGTCGGGCGCATTGTGGAAATACGCCCAGCTTGTAGGCGGTGCCTATAAGGGTGCGGTCACCCACCCCGGAGCGAAGGCCGAGCGTCATGACTACATGGACCTGTAAAGGTCTGATTGCGGGGGCCGCACTGGTGGCCCTCGCAGGCTGCGACGACATTGCGGGCGGGTTGGCGGGCGCCCCGTCCGGCCAAAAACCCGCCACGGCAAACAACGCTTTGCGCTTTGCCAACCTTGGCGGCGGCGCAGTGACCCTTGTGCCACCAACGGGGTTCTGTATCGACAAACGCACGCTGCGCAAGGAATTCGCGCTGATGGCGCGCTGTGACATTCTGGGCGGAGCCACCGAATTCGGCACGCCCGTCGCGCTGATCACCGCCGCGATTGTGCCGCAGGCCAAACATGACGCGGACCGGCGCGGCGACGCGGGCGAGGTTGTGTTACAGGAACGGACCTACGACACCCATTCCGTTTTCCAACTGGAAGGCCGCCCGCCCAGCGCCGATTTGCGCAAAGTGTATTGGCGCGCTGTTGGCACGGTAGGTGAACAGGTGATCGGTCTGGCCCTATATGAACCCACAGGCGGGGCCGAACTGGGCGAACGCGCGCCGGACATGCTGTCGCAAACCGTGCGCCAGACGCAGGACAGTTCGAACGCCGCCCGCAAAACCGCACAAAACAATTCTGCAACGGCAGGCGCAAAACCCGTGACAAACTAAGCACGGGCCGGTTTATATTACCGCAATCTTTGGCATAGATAAGCAAGCCCGCGACACAGGGGCAGCCAGAACAGCACAGGGCATATGGCAGGCAAAACCATCAATATGATCGAAAAGCTGGCGCATAAGCGTGCGATGCGCCGTTGGGCGCGTGCAGCGCGCAATGCGGCGGAAACAAAGCTGAGCGAACTGCGCCGTCAGCGCGGTGCGGCACGGTTGCTGCGTTCGCATCTTGACCGGCTGATCCACACCGCCGACGAACGCCTTGCCCTGCCCGCCCTTGGGTCGACCGCCTTTCCGCGCCCGCACAATGCCGACTGGGCGTGGCGGCCTGAAATGTGGCGCGGCCCACTGCCCATTCCCGGCCTGTCCTCGGTCGAAACAAAGTCGATGCTGGGCAACGAAGTCACGCTGTTTCACGACTGTGAGTTCAGCGAACTGACCCTGCGCCAGTTGCGCAACCAGCGTGAGGAAGACCTCGCGCCCTACGGGTTGCGCTTGGACGTTTTCAAATTCGACGGCTCGTTTCTGTCGCTGGTTGTCGATCTGCCGCAGGACGCCGTAAAGGGCATGCGCAAAACGCATCTGCTGGGCATGAACGCGATTGTCGAAATGGAAAAACCGCTGGAAATCTTTGCGCGGCTGAACATCCGGCATGGGCCCAACAGCGAACAGATCGTGCGGGAATTGCCGCTGAACGAAAAAGACGTGACCGTCGAATTCGATCTAGCTTATTCCAAACTGAACGAAAAGCGGATCGAACGGGCGTGGATCGACCTGATCTTTGAAGGGCCCGAGATGAATCAGGTGACCCTGCGCGACCTCACATTTTTCCGGCGCCCGCGCGCGGCGCTGTGACCAAGGAGACGCCTCGATGAGCACGTTGAAACTGACGCCGACCAAGATGCGGCAAGGCATCTGGCAGGGCACTGTCGAACAGTCCGGCACGGGCGTTCCGCAGATCAAGGTCACGCATCTGGGCACCCCGCTGGACGATGTCGAGGTGCACGAAACCAAGACCGAGGGCCAGTGGCTGGTCCAGATTCCCATTCCGATCACCGCGATTTCCGAAGGGGTTCAGGTTTTTGTCATTGCGGATGCGACCGATGACGAAACGCTGGGCCAGTTCACCCTGATCGCGGGCGAAGTCCTTGGCGATGACATCCGCAGCGAAGTCGAGTTGCTGCGCGCCGAGTTGGATATGCTGAAGCGCGCCTTCCGCCGCCACTGCATCGAAACGACCTGAGCGAGACGCGGCGGCGCGCAAATTGACAGGCTGAATTTTCTGAAAGCATTGCAAAGCTGAAGGCGGCCATTGGGCTAGCCCAAAGAGTTTGCATGCCACCTGCTGGCCCTTACGACACGGCGGTGGAAAAGAACGGGCGCAGCAGATGCGCGCCCGTTCAGTAATTTTTGGTCAGGTCAGCGCACGCTCTTGCTGGAGACCTTTAAAGATACACCAGCACATCAGCAGTAGCACGACCGTGAAGGGCAAGCCGGTCGAGATGACCATCGCCTGCAAAGAGCTGAGACCGCCGCCGATCAGCAGCACGATGGCCACCAACCCCTCGAAGGTGCACCAGAACACACGCTGCGGCACGGGCGCGTCGATTTTGCCCCCTGCAGTGATCGTGTCGATCACCAGCGAGCCGGAATCCGACGAGGTGACAAAGAACACGATGACCAGCACGATACCGATGGTCGATGTGATCGCCGGCAATGGCAGGCTTTCCAGCATCGCAAACAGCGACAGTTCCGGCACGTAGGCATCGATCACCGTGGCCTTGACCGCGCTGTCCGCAAGGTTTGCGACCATATCGTCAATCGCTGTCCCGCCAAACACGGCCATCCAGAAAATGCAGACCACCGATGGAATGATCAGAACGCATGTCAGGAATTCGCGCACTGTACGGCCACGCGAAACGCGGGCGATAAACATGCCCACGAATGGCGACCAAGAAATCCACCACGCCCAATAGAACGCGGTCCAGCCTTCTCGGTAGCCGTCATCGGTGCGACCGAACGGGTTGGACAGTGGCACCACCTCTTGGGCGTAAGCAACCAGCGTGCTGCCGAAATCGGTCAGAATGCCGATGGCCCCTGCGGTGAACAGCACGAACAACAGCAACGCAATCGCGACGACCATGTTGATCTCGGACAGGACTTTGACCCCGCCGTCCAGTCCGCGAAGGACCGATACCAACGCAATGGCAGTAATCCCGATGATCAGTATGACCTGAACCGTGACTGAGCTTGGGATGCCATAGACAAACTCAAGCCCCGCATTGGCTTGTTGCGCGCCCAGACCTAGCGATGTGGCCAGACCGAACAGCGTTGCAAACACGGCCGTGATGTCGATCACGTGGCCCCACCAGCCCCAGACACGTTCGCCAAGGATCGGGTAAAAGGCAGAACGGATCGAAAGCGGCAGACCCTTGTTATAGCTGAACAATGCCAGTGCCAGTGCCACAACCGCATAGATCGCCCACGGGTGCAGCGCCCAGTGGAACGAGGTCGCGGCCAGCGCCATACGCTTGGCCTCGGCCACGTTCTCGGGGATCAGAACGCCGTCTTCGGTGAACGGGCGTACCGCACCCAAGGGTTCGTCCCCCCAAGGTGTGCCGAAGTAATAAGCCGGTTCCAGAACGCCAAAGAACATCAACCCGATGCCCATGCCCGCGGCAAACAGCATCGAGAACCATCCCAGATATCCGTAATCCGGCGTGGCATCCGCGCCGCCCAACCGAACCGAGCCCAAAGGCAGCACGATCAGCGCAAGACAGAACAGCACAAAGATGTTCGCCGCCGACAGGAAGAACCCGTCAAAAGTCGACGTCAGCGCCGGACGCAACCAACCAAAGAAATCCGCCGCCTGCTGCGGTGCCAGCAGCGCATAAATAACAAAAGCCACAACGCTGAGGCCCGAAATCAGGAAAACAGGGTTGTGGATGTCCATGCCAAAGCGCCCGATCTGCGCCTCGATATTGTCCTGACCGATCTCGTAATCGGTGTCGATGACGTCGGACGCGCCCTCGGGGGCAGGTATGCCCGTACTCTCGTCTATGTCGGTATTGTCTGCCATTTTCTTCAATGTCCCCTGTAATTTCATTCGTCAGTTTCGCGGGCCGGACCCGCACGACCATGACCAAGCATAACGCATGTTCGGCCAATATGCCCGCATTCGACGGCTAGATGTCATCCATGCCGTTGGGCACGTCACCTGCCCTTGCGACAAGGTCAGCGCCCATTTCACCGATTTCGTGCTTCACCGCAGTGTCTATCGCGGTTGTCGGGTCGGGCACAACCGGAGTGTCTGATGGGGCGGGGGAGGTGTTGGAGGGATCTTCCGAATTGGACCTTCATACTTGGCGTCCATCCCCGAAAAATTTTAAATGTCAGGACGCGTTGCCGCGAATTCTATCTGCAGCATAGACAACATGCGATTTGACATAGGGACTAGGACTGCGGGCGAATTTGAAGCCACGAAAGCCCGAAATGCGGTATCGAACTACAGAGCCACAGGATTTTTTGAGAAATGCACCGCCAACACCCTCCCTCTGGCGCGAAAAATGACTAGGTACGGAACTCTTCACGAGGCGATCGACGCATCGGTTTCCCCACCCCGCGATTGATCAGAACTAAGGACAGAGCGTGACCCAAAGAAAAGTTCTAGTCACCGGAACCGCAGGTTTCATCGGTTTCCACCTTGCGAAGCTCCTGCTCGCCGAAGGTTTCCAGGTGCATGGTTTCGACGCCATGACCGACTATTACGACGTGAACCTCAAGAAACGTCGCCACCAGATGCTGCTGCAGTCTCCCAACTTCACAACGACAGAGGACAGGTTGGAAAACGGCGATGCTTTCGCGAAAGTGGCCGATGACTTCAAACCGGAAGTGATCGTGCATTTGGCGGCACAAGCCGGTGTGCGCTACAGCCTCGAAAACCCGCGGGCATATCTGGATTCAAATATCGTCGGCACTTTCAACGTGATGGAGGCCGCACGTGAGCTGAAGATTGATCACCTGCTTATGGCCTCGACCTCGTCGGTATACGGCGCGAACGAAGAGATGCCGTTCAGCGAAACCGAGAAATGTGACACGCCCCTAACCTTCTATGCGGCGACCAAGAAGGCCAACGAGAGCATGGCGCACTCCTATGCGCATTTATGGGACTTGCCCACAACCATGTTCCGCTTTTTCACTGTCTATGGCACCTATGGTCGCCCCGATCTGGCGCTATTCAAATTTGTCGACGCGATCCTCGATGACCGTCCCATCGATATCTACAACAATGGCGACATGTATCGCGACTTTACCTATGTCGATGACCTCGTGCGGGGCATTCGCCTGCTGATCGACGCAGCCCCCGAGCGCCCAACGTCGCGCGCCGACATCGACGAAGGCGACAGCCTGTCCCCCGTCGCGCCGTATCGCGTGGTCAACATCGGCAACTCTGAAAAGGTTCGCCTGTTGGACTTCATCGACGCGATTGAAGACGTCCTGGGCAAAAAAGCGATCCGCAACTACATGCCGATGCAAATGGGCGATGTGCCCGCGACATGGGCGGATGCGGACCTACTGAAGAAGCTTACCGGCTATCGACCCCAAACCCATTACCGCGATGGCATCACGCGTTTTGTCGAATGGTACCGTGAATATTACAATGTCTGAGGTTGAAATGAATAAGTTGTCTTTGGAAACAATCAAGCTTGCGGTAATCGGCCTTGGGTATGTTGGCCTTCCGCTCGCTGTCGAGTTTGGCAAAACGCGGTCGGTTGTGGGCTTTGACATCAATATGAGCCGCATAGGGGCCCTGCGCGCGGGGACCGACTCAACCCTTGAGGTTGACGACGATGAATTGAAGTCTGCCACGCACCTTTCGTTTTCAAACAACCTCGACGACATCGCCAACTGCAATGTTTACATAGTGACAGTCCCGACCCCGATTGACGCGCACAAGCGCCCAGATCTGACACCTCTGATCAAAGCTTCTGAAACTATAGGCAAAGTGCTGAAGCGCGGCGACTTGGTAATTTACGAGTCGACCGTCTACCCCGGCGCAACCGAGGAGGACTGCGTACCTGTGCTTGAAGGGGTGTCAGGTCTGAAATTCAACAAAGATTTTTTTGCGGGCTATAGCCCCGAGCGGATTAATCCAGGGGACAAGACCCACCGCTTGACCACGATCACTAAGGTAACCTCGGGCTCGACACCAGAGATTGCTGACTTCGTTGACGACCTCTACGCCTCGATCGTAACCGCCGGTACGCACAAGGCTCCTTCAATCCGCGTCGCCGAAGCCGCGAAAGTGATCGAGAACACACAGCGGGATTTGAATATCGCGCTGATCAACGAGTTGGCGGTAATCTTCAACCGTATGGATATCGATACCGAGGCAGTGCTTCAGGCTGCGGGCACAAAATGGAACTTTTTACCCTTCCGGCCGGGCTTGGTCGGAGGTCACTGCATTGGCGTAGACCCGTACTATTTGACCCATGCAGCAGAAGCGACGGGTTACCACCCCCAGATCATCCTCGCCGGTCGGCGTCTTAACGATGGCATGGGCGCCTACGTCGCAGGGCAACTGGTAAAAGCATTGTTGCGCAAACGTATCCATGTTCAGGGCGCGCGCGTGCTGGTGATGGGGTTGACCTTCAAAGAGAACTGCCCGGACCTACGAAACACGCACGTTGTCGATGTAATCGCAGAGTTGAAAGACTACGGCGTGAAAGTCGATGTCTACGATCCATGGGTAAATGCGGCGGAAGCTGAGCGTGAATATGCGATCACGCCAGTTGCAAAGCCCGAAACTGACGCCTGTGACGGAATAGTGCTGGCCGTAGCGCATAACGAATTCAACAACTTAGGGTCTGTGGGCATACGGAAATTTGGCCGCGCAGATCATGTCCTATACGACTTGAAATACACACTCCCCGCCGATCAAAGCGATCTAAGGCTATAAGTTTGCGGGTCGGCGTCAAGAGTTTAAGCAACTACGCCCGAACGCAAATGTATGCGGCGACCTCAAAAAACAGACATCGCGACAGCGTCAATGAGCGCGTCGAAGTCCAATCTCCTAACTAGGCGCACCAGCATCAACAGACCTAAAGCTATGCAAAATGGCTAAGGAGTTAATACACATACGCAGGAGTTACACTGATACTCCCGAGCTTGGTTCGCCAAATAGAGGCGTGCCCGCGCACAACTCTCCCGCTTACAAACCTTACCACCCGAGACAGTCTGGCGACCCCGGCAGGATTCGAACCTGCAACCTGCCCTTTAGGAGGGTGTATTTCATTGCGATTGTCCTTTCGGTTCTTCGAAGAGTTGAGTGCATTTTAGTGGTCATTTTGTACCGTACGCGTTCTGAATAGCGCTCGTACATCAGACTCGTCCGTCTCGGCATGGGCATAGATCCGCATCGGCAAATTCGGGTCCGACCAACGGCCCGCTTTGGCTGCGGTCACGGGATCAATGCCTTGGCGCACCACAAGCTCGGTAAAGAACCCATGCCACCCCGCGCGGAGCGCTGACAGATAGGAAATGCCCGCGCGCTTGCAGATCGTCCGCCAGCGCTTCGAATATCCAGTCGGACAGCCATAGCCGAACACCCGCGCTTTCATGAACTTTCCAATCTTGCGGTTCTTTGGCTGCTTGGGCCTGAGCACGCACATTTCGTGCATCATCTGTGGGGAGACAGTGATCCACTCATCGGGATGCCCTTTCTGCGCTGTGAGCCGCACCTATTTTTAAAGGGGCGTAGATCATCAGGCTCAAGCGAGGTCACCTGATCGATACGTGCGCCGGTCTCGAACATGAACCGCAACAAAGCTGTATTGTAGGGATCAGCGGCAGCGCAAAACGCCTCCACCCAGTTGTTATCCGATGGCATGCGTTCGACACGGCTTGGTTTGCCTCGAAACTTGTCCTGCGCAATCCGTTCAAACTTGTCGTAATTTTTCACACGAATAAGCGGCGTGCCCTCATACTCATGCGCGTTATTGATGACCGTACACGCAGGCGTCACGGTCTTGCGCCACCACGTATTTGTGCAAGCCTTAGACCTCAGCTTGGGGCCAAGGCTTTTAGAGCCGCGCTCCTGTAATCGCACCCAACGACAGATGTCCGATCTCTTTAAAGATGGCGATCAATTGTTTCGCGGTAGATGGCGATGCCTTGTAGAACATGATCGTGTCCGCGAAGGTCATATTGACCTCGTCACCAATGAGATACCGCCGGATTTGAAACTCGGTCTCGCGCGTTATCCAGTCCCGTGCGCCTGCTTCTGTAGATGCCTTAGTGCTGCGCCGGTATGGACCGGCGATTGGCCTGCCGTTGTATTCGACCCAACCTTTCGCCCAGAAATAATTCCCACGTTGGTAGATTTCGAGTGGCATGACGGACCTCCTTCGAAAATGGCATCGATCTGCGCAGGCGTGATGAGCATGGTGCGCCCGAGGCGATAAAAAGCCCCCGTGGCATTGGCGCGCTCACGCAACGTGCGCTCGGAAACATCAATGCCCATGCCCGCCATGACCTCAACCCACTGCGTCGGCGTCTTGCCCAACGCAAGGATCTGGGAGCCTTCTGGTGCTTCAACTTCAGCCATTATAAACCGCCTTTCCTCGTTAAACCTAGATCCGCGTTCCGCATGGAATCGCTTGCCCCGCACCATTTGACGTGATCAGATGGCATAGAATGTAAAATACTGTCATTTTGTGCAGCCTCGCGCGCAAATACAGTCCCGTCAACAGGAAACCGTGCATGTCACGAGATTCTAAAAGTGTGTTTGTTGCTATGGGCGCTCGGCTGGCGATCGTGCGCAACGAAATTGGCCTTACCCAAACTGCGCTTGCCGATGCTCTCGGTGTGTCGCACCGCGCTTATCACAGCTACGAAAAGGGCCAGCGCGGATTACCGGTTGAAGCTCTTGTTGCCTTAGGCGACAGCTTTGATGTCGACATTGCATGGGTGCTTATGGGCACCAAAGCCATCCGCACGGCGCATGACTTCGACGCCCTTAAGCGAATCGAAACCGAGCTCGATCAGCACCTCACATCAGAAGGCATAAAAATCAAAAGCGAAAAACGCGGCGCGATCGTCGCCCGTTGGTATCAGTTGCATGTCGAAGGCCGTGAAGTCTCCGACGACGACGTGCACACATGGATTGAATTGGTAAGGGAGTAAGAGTGTGAATCAACCAAGCAAACAATGGCAGCAGATTAGGCGCGCAACTCTGGACCGAACACGCCGTCAAGTGATCGACCCTATGCGGCCAGTTACCACGCTCTTCGTCGCGACAGTTTTGCTCTATAGCGCAGGGTTTGCACGCCTCAACATACTTGCCGAAACAGGCCAAAACTACAAGTGGCTCGACACGCTCCAGATCCTCGGAACGGCAGTGTCAGGCCTCCTGCTCCTCATCTTGTCTGGCGCGATAATGACGCTTGGCTTTATGTCAATGAGGTTGGCAAAGGTAGCGCAGGGCAGCGAAACGGCACACTAAACCGCCCGCAACTGCGCTTCTTCCGCTTTCACACGCGTCTGTCCGCCCATGAGGTCCATCAAAACCCAAACACGGCGATCCACGTCGATTTTCTCGACCTCTCCGACAAAATCGGAGAACGGACCTTTGGCAAACGTCACCGCGTCCCCCGTCGCGAGAGCGGACGCCGCGACCAGTTTGCCCATACTGTCGCACCGCGCCTTAAATTCATCCACCAGCCCGCCTGGCACTGGCGCGGGCGCGCGACCAAAGCTCACCAACCGTGTGATGCCTTGCGTTGAATTGATCGTCCGCCAACACCCCTGCACCGCATTGAACGCAACAAAAATATAGCCCGGGAAGAGGGGACGCCGCGCAGTCACAAACCTGCCAGATCGTTACTGTGTGGTTTCCTCAAGAGGCAGAAACGTCTCAAACCCCTGCCGCTCAAGATTGCGTTTTGCAATCTGCGAACTGTTTGACTTCAACTGAGCCAAGAACCAACTCATCTCTTTATCAACGACATTCTGTGTCATTCCACACCCCTTAACAATCACGACGCCATATATCGTTCAATTTCGAACAATTGCAACATCGACGACATCGCACCTTAGTCCTAAACCGCGATTTTTACTATTGCCTGCTCGTTAACCTTTCGCTACCGCTCAAACTTGAACGATGGAATATCTATTTGTCACGCTAGCTAATCTTTCACGGAGCGCCGCACAGGCAGCTCTAGTGCGGTAGCCTGCCAAGATCACAGCCATATGACACGCTCCCAACTTCAGGAAGATATGCATTTTCGCATCCTTCGGCTTCTTCAGGAAAACCCTGAAATGTCGCAACGCGATCTTGCAAAAGCCGTAGGCGTGAGCGTGGGGCGAATGAACTACGCGCTCAATGCGCTCGTCGACAAAGGGCTCGTGAAGCTCAGCAACTTCACAGCGGCGAAGGACAAACGGCGATACGCCTATGTGCTGACACCGCAAGGGATCGCAAAGCGCGCCGCGCTGACACGCTCCTTCTTGGCGCGGAAGGTGGCTGAGTATGAGGCGCTCCGCGAGGAGATTGACACGTTGAGTTCAGAACTCCCCTACAACGCAATTGATCAGGATCAAGGATAAAGACGTGACCCAAAGAAAAGTGCTCGTCACCGGAACAGCTGGCTTCATCGGCTTCCATCTTGCAAAACTTCTCATCGCTGAAGGGTTCCAAGTACATGGCTTTGACGCCATGACCGATTACTATGACGTGAATCTCAAAAAACGGCGGCATCAGATGCTGCTTCAGTCGCCAAATTTCGCAGCCACACAAGATCGCCTGGAGAATGAAGGGGCATTTGCGAAGGTAGCGAATGACTTCCAGCCAGACGTCATCGTGCATTTGGCGGCGCAAGCTGGTGTTCGCTACAGCCTCGAAAACCCCAAGGCATACCTAGATTCCAACATCGTCGGCACCTTCAACGTGATGGAATCCGCTCGCGAATTGAAGGTCGACCATCTCCTCATGGCTTCAACATCGTCTGTGTATGGCGCAAACGAGGAGATGCCGTTCGACGAGACCGAGAAGTGCGACACGCCTCTGACGTTCTATGCGGCCACCAAAAAAGCCAACGAGTGCATGGCGCATTCCTATGCGCACCTATGGAACCTGCCCACGACCATGTTCCGCTTCTTCACGGTCTACGGCACCTACGGTCGCCCCGATTTGGCCCTATTCAAATTCGTCGATGCCATCCTCGATAACCGCCCCATCGACATCTACAACCATGGCGACATGTACCGCGACTTTACCTATGTCGACGATCTCGTGCGCGGCATCCGCCTGCTCATCGACACCGTCCCTGAGCGACCCGCCTCTCGTGATGAGATTGAAGAAGGCGATAGCCTCTCGCCCGTCGCACCATATCGTGTGGTAAACATCGGCAACTCTGAGAAAGTCCGCCTTTTGGACTTCATTGATGCGATTGAAGATGTCTTGGGCAAGAAGGCGATCCGCAACTACATGCCTATGCAAATGGGTGATGTGCCCGCGACATGGGCCAATGCAGACTTGCTAAAGAAATTAACAGGCTATCAGCCGCAAACCCATTACCGCGACGGCATAGCCCGCTTTGTCGACTGGTATCGTGAATATTACGATGTCTGAGGTTAAAATGAATATGCTGTCTCTGGAAAATATCAAGCTCGCCGTGATCGGACTTGGCTATGTTGGCCTGCCCCTTGCTGTAGAATTTGGTAAATCTTGCCCAGTTGTGGGCTTTGATATAAACACAAGCCGCATTGACGCGCTGCGTTCCGGCCATGACACAACACTTGAAGTTGATGACGAGGAATTGAAATCTGCCTCGCTCCTTTCATTCACAAATGATCTAAAAGATATCGAAGACTGCAATGTATATATCGTGACGGTTCCAACCCCGATTGACGCGCACAAACGTCCTGATCTTATCCCGCTTATCAAAGCTTCGGAAACCATCGGCAAAGTACTGAAGCGCGGCGATTTGGTTATCTACGAGTCCACAGTCTATCCTGGAGCAACTGAGGAAGATTGTGTGCCTGTGCTTGAGCGTTGTTCGGGTTTGAAGTTCAACGAAGACTTCTTCGCGGGCTATAGCCCTGAACGGATCAATCCCGGTGACAAGACGCACCGATTAACGACAATTATGAAGGTCACTTCTGGGTCGACTCCCGAAGTAGCCGATTTCGTCAACGACCTCTATGCATCGATCGTTACGGCAGGCACACACAAAGCACCATCGATCCGCGTCGCAGAGGCCGCAAAGGTCATTGAAAACACCCAACGGGACTTGAACATCGCACTGATTAACGAGTTGGCAGTTATCTTTAATCGCATGGGCATCGACACCGAAGCCGTTCTTCAGGCCGCAGGCACCAAATGGAACTTCCTCCCATTCCGCCCTGGTTTGGTTGGCGGTCACTGCATTGGCGTTGACCCCTACTACTTAACCCACAAAGCAGAGGCGACGGGATACCATCCACAGATCATTCTAGCAGGCCGCCGGCTCAATGATGGCATGGGCGCTTACGTTGCTGGGCAACTGGTCAAAGAGATGCTCAAACGCCGCATCCACGTCAAAGGCGCGCGGGTTTTGCTAATGGGGCTGACATTCAAAGAGAACTGCCCCGATCTTCGAAACACCCGCGTCGTCGATGTAATCGCCGAGTTACAGGACTATGGCATCGACGTTGATGTCTACGATCCTTGGGTTGATGCAACGGAGGCGCAACATGAATACGGTATTACTCCGATCAGCGAACCAGAAAATGGCGCATATGATGGCGTGATCTTGGCTGTAGCACACCAAGAGTTCACCGACCTAGGAGCCAAAGGCGTCCGCAAGCTTGGACGTGGAGACCATGTTCTCTACGATTTGAAATATACCCTGCCCGCTGATCAAAGCGATTTGCGGTTGTAAGACGAAGATCGGACATGAAACGCTTAGCACTCAATGGGGCCGCTGGCTACATCGCTCCCCGCCACATGACCACCATTCGAGAGACCGGCAATGATCTGGTCGCGGCGCTGGACCCCAATGACTTAGATTGCTCTAACCATTGACATGCTAGGTTAACTGTTTGCCCCGTCAATTGGTTTCAAGATCCTTTGTGAACCCATTAAAGTGAGTGTCGTTTAGAAATGCGCGAATTCCTTGTTTACCTCTTTTTGTCTCAGGGTCGGAAAAGATTCGCTCAAGTCCTCTCCGTAGGAGTTGCTCTTGGCATTATTGAGACGATTTCTACACTTTCAATTTTGCCGTTTATTGAAGCTCTAGTTTCAGAAACTGGACAACAATCCAATGTGTTTTTGGAATCACTAGTCGAAAAGGTAGCACAATATTTTTTTGGCCAGGATAGTTACGCTTCAGAACCAAAACTATATAATTTGATAATTGTTGGGTGTTTCGGCGTCTCATTACTGTTTTTTGGTGCCGCATTTAGAATTTTTGCAGTGTATTCGATCCATCAGTTTATCGAGAGAATTCGGTTCCTACTAACAGAATCAATACTATCCAGCTTCTCAAAAAGTGAGTTTCTAGCTGCTGAAAGGTTCAACAAGCAAAACAACCTTCAAGCACTCACTATTTCTGATGTCGATCAACTGATCCAACAAGTAATTCGGCCTCTCTTTTTCGGCATGACAAACGCGTTTATTTTGTTCTTCTTGGGCGGCATTCTTCTATTTTTTCACCCTTTTGCAGCGATGGCAGTCTTTGTCACTTTTGGGTTTCTCTATCTTTTCGTCTTTCGCTTCGTACGCGAGGCACTTGGCCGGCACGGAAACATGCTGACAAAAGCCAACGAAGGAAGATTTCAATCAGTATTAGCACTAATCAATTTGTTTGAAGTTTTACGGCTAGCTCGAAAGGAGAGCATCGCTGTATCTGCTTTCAATCAGTCTCAAGACGAGTTTTGCAAATCTCAAGTAGCTTATTGCACTGTAAATGCAATTCCACGCTATTTAGTAGAGTTCATAGCATTCTCACTGCTAATTGTTGTAGCGCTCTTCTCCTACATGCGCTTGGATGACGGGAGTCAATTGAACCAAGCAATTTCGGCACTCGCGCTGTTTGGATTAGCTGCGTATAAGATACAACCTGCCGCCCTCATTATCTATCAGGGTCTATCGAACTTACGGTACGGTCGGACCATATTTAATAAAATTCAAGAATCTTCGAACCTTCCCGCAGCGAAAGTTATTGAAGCCAAGCCAGACGCCCATAGTTTGAGCCCAAGTAAAAAACTTAGCATTGAATTAGCTGATGTTTCGTTCCGATATAATGATGGTGGAACTGATGTCATTAAAAGTCTTTCCCACAGCTTCACAAATAAATCGAATACGCTAATTGTGGGAAACTCAGGTTCTGGAAAAAGCACACTATTAAAAATGCTTTCAGGGCTACTTGAACCGACCTCCGGTACAATTGAACGAAAACCTGAAGTCACGGACTTCGGTGCGGTTGTGCCGCAAGCATCGACAATGTTTTCGGCGACAATTTCAGAGAACATACTTTTAAAAGATTATGTCTCTCCCAATAACGATCATGATCGTAAAGTCCTTCAAGAAGTGTATAGCATTTGTGAGTTGGAGTCTTTCGTTGGTGATTTTGAGAACATCTACACAACGGAAATTCACCCACAGAATTTGGAGTTGTCAGGGGGCCAATTGCAAAGAGTTGCTATAGCGCGAGCTTATGTTACGAAAACTCCTTTCTTATTTTTAGATGAAGCGACTGCCGCTCTAAATAAGGATCTCGAAATTCGCCTTCTAAATAAATTGCTCAAAAGCAGAGCGGGCATTATCATGATATCTCACAACCATGATTTGATTGAACTTTTCGACGAAGTACTATGGGTCGACGAAGGGACTGTTCAGTACGAAAAATCAAACTCCTCACCCGATCAGGAAGCTTTCTGATGAAGCGAACTCTAATGATTGTGCCTAGGCATGGAAGTGGCGGAGCTTCGCGAATTGCATCGCAACTATCAGATACACTGATCGGATATGGGGTCGACCTAACTGTTTGCTATTTGCGCGCCCCCAAAGACAACAGTTTTAAAAAGGACTGTATGGATCACACAATAAATTTTTCTAGCAAGCGGTCAATTTTTTCACTCTTCAAACTAAGATCGGCTTTGAAGAATGAATACGACAACATAATTTTATTCGGACGGAATGCTGCCTCAGTATATTTTCTTAGTAGGATAGGAATGCGCGGAAAAAGGCCCAACATCATAATTTGGGAAGGAAAATCGCATCGAGACGCTAAAGCAGGCGCAACCACTTTTGCTGGAAAGTACATTATCCCGACCTTAGGTGACTTTTTTTATAAAGACTTGGACTGGATCATTGGCATCTCAGAGCATGAAGTGGCCGAGTTTAGGGATAAATATAATCATAAAGCTAAGAAAATTTACACTCCGGCACTAACGCATAAACAATACGAAATGGCGCAAGAAAATCCGCCAAATTGGTTCAAACAGTGGGTTGGTAACGATGCGTGTGTGGTTGGTGCAGGTTCACTGTTGCCTCAGAAAAACTTCTCCTTACTCATTGATGCGTTTGCATTAACTTCAGCGAGCAATAAGGATTGTAAGCTCATAATTTTAGGTGAAGGCGATGAAAGATCAGCTCTCGAAGAAAAAATAAAATCTTTGGGATTGGAAGATCGGATCAAATTGCCTGGCTATGTTGAAAACCCTCTTTCAATCATAAAGGAATGTAACTGTTTTGTTCTTTCCTCTGATTTCGAAGGCCTGCCCGGTATCTTGATCGAGGCGTTGATCTGTGGTGTGAATATTGTTGCTACGGACTGTCCAACGGGCCCACACGAAATTTTGGAAGGCGGACGCTTCGGAACTATCGTACCTGTCAGAGATGCAACAAAAATGCATGACGCCATTACAGAAGCGCTAACAAAAGAAACGAAACCCACAATTCCTCATTCACACTTGGCACAATTTGAAGCAGAGACCGTGGTGCAAAAATATCTTGAGCTACTTAAATGATTGATCGCGCAATATTTTTAACAAATGACGAATACATGGGTGGTCCATCCAAAGTATGTAGACGGCTTTTTGGTGCTCTTGAGCAAGAGTGCGAAGCCCATTTAATAATATATGGGAAAAATGCGGTTGATGCTTCTGAAAGACACAACGTACACTCGGTATTCGGCTTCCTACAACTAGTCAAACTCTTGATCAAATTTTCAAGGGCAGACCGAACGCGTAAAAACACATTTTTTGCCTTTGGCACCAAACAAAGCCTTTACCTAATTGCTCTTCGGCTGATGACATTTGATCGTCGGAATAGATATGTGGTTCGAACGGGTCTCAACCCCTTTGGCAGTAAGGTTAAAAAAAAGAGTTTTTTTAAAAACTATATACAGCAAGACCTCTGCAACTTTGCCTACCGCTATTACGATGTGATCATCACAGAAACCGATCGAGTACGTGACTACTGGCACCAAAGGTATAATGGGAAGAACGAAGTTGTCTTCATCCCTAACCCAGTTAGAAATTTTGAAACTTCGAAAAAATATGAATCTCTCGCTGCAGAAGCATCTGAAACGAGAGTATTTCTGGCTATTGGACGGCTAAGTTTTCAAAAGAATTTTTCTTTCTTAATTAGATGCTTCTCAATGATCGATATCGAATTACGGAAGAATTGCCGCCTCATAATATTGGGAGAAGGTCCGGAGAGGGTAGCTCTTGAGGAAGAAATTGAAAAATTGGGGCTTTCCAATAGCGTAAGTCTGCCCGGATTTGTGGAAAATGTTGATGACTATCTTCAACTTTGCGACGTGTTTTGCATGACTTCGAGATGGGAAGGCGGGGCAAACGCGTTGATAGAAGCAGTTTGTTGCTCCAAACGAATTGTGGCAGTGGACTGTCCCGTAGGTCCATCAGAGATTCTAAGTGACTACAGTTATGGTACCCTCATTGAGGCTGAAGACGAAGATGCGTTCACACAAGCTATGATAGACTGTTGTGCTTTAAATTCGCCTATCCCAGACCAAGAACACTCAAATCGATACAGTATGCCTAGTGTCAAAAAGAGCTACCTTAAGCTCCTAGTTGGATAGAAATATGGTCTTATCTTTAGAACTCCTTAGGATATTTGCGGTTGTTGCTGTACTAGTGTTTCACGCAAATCCATATTGGCTCCCTAACGGCTACCTGGGTGTTGATGTCTTTTTTGTCATCTCAGGATATCTGATGATGAGTATTTCCCTCAGTCAAAGGAAAAAGTTCAGTGTCTTGGAGTTTTTGTGGCGTCGATGGGCCCGCTTGTTTCCGCTGTTACTTCTGACGGTTGCAATATCATTTATCTTCGTGCTGTTTACGGCCCCACCTTTTTATTTTGATGATTATTTAGAAGCCGCAAAGGCCGCGCCGTTTTTTCTTTCCAATATCGCATTTTGGAAAGGAAGTGGTTATTTCAACTTGGAGCAAAAACTCGATCCACTTTTGCATACATGGTCTCTTAGCATTGAGTTTCAATTCTACATCATATTCGCATTGATTTTTGTGGTAGTCGTTAAATTACCCGCTAAGCTCCAAATTTTGTTGGTTTTAGCAGTTATTTGTTTCTCAACATATCTGTACGCAACAATGATAGGTGACCATCCTAGTGCGGTTTTCTATCTTCTACCGACAAGAGCATGGGAGTTTGCAGTAGGCTGCATTGTTGCGTTACTTATTTTCCACCAGAGGGGAACGGAGGAGGCAATAAGATCGCCAAACCCGAAAAAAGTCCGCAACCTAACCACTGGATGTTATTTTGTTTATTTCTTTGGTGTTTCAATCGCCTTAAAAGGCTCTCTACCCGGCGTGCATCTAAATATCATGGTGGTTACGGCGACGGCGGTTTTGATATTATTCACCCGTCATGTGTTAATTGAACAAGAACGGGTTTGGCATCGCTTTGTTAGCTTTTTGGGGGCTCTTACCTATCCGTTGTATCTTACCCATTACCCTGTGTTCCTGTTTGTTAAAGAAAGTAGTGTTTCCAACGAGGTACTTAAGTATTTTGGAATGTTCTCATTCGCGATATTGACAGCGTTTGCATTCCTTAAATTTGATCAACCCGCGAGGAAATTTCTTTACTCTTCAACTTTAAAACAGCGTGTTTTCGTTTTTGCGTCCTCCGTTATTGCAAGTTCAATGCTGTTTCTCGCTTCCGACAATATCAAAGTTTTAAATGATCAACTTTTTAGAGCGAACGCTCAGGTGGCGAAAATCAGAATGAATGATCTTTATGCGTCCGAAGTAGAAAAAAGATCGAACATTGTAGATGAGTTTACAAAACTTGATACGGATTGCTGGTCAGCACACAGGAAGGTCTCTGACAAATTTCAAGACGACTTCTCTACATGCTTGAACGTTTACGGACCGCCCAAGATTGTCTTCGGCGATAGCCATTCCGAAGGTCTATTCTTCTTGATGTATGAAAACAATAAATTTCGGGAAGAAAACCCATTTGTGATGGGGATCTTTTCAGGTGGTTGTCGCTTAAATGTATTTGAAAGTTGCTTTTTCAGCGACTTGGCTAAGTTCATTGGTCAAAATGCGGCCAATATTGATCAGGTATACTACCATCAAGCTGGATTTTACTTAATGAAATCAGGAATTTACAATGGAGGCCGAACGCTGTTCACTGTCGACAATGAGAAAATTATGTCAGGGATAGAATTAGACATCGGTACTATTGAAACGACTGCTAAAAATCTGGAAGCGGTAGCAGGTTCCTTTGACAACGTGACATGGGTGGGTCCATGGATGGATCCGTTTATTTCGCGCAGGATCGCTATAGGAAATGGTTGTCAACGACAATACGAATACTCTGCACATACCGAGCGGGCGTATATATCTCTTGATACAAAACTGGATGACCTACTTGGCTCCAAATTCGTTTCGCTTAATGATATGCTTCAACTTGATCTATCAGTCGACTTTGGAAATTGCGACGAGATCTATTGGAGTGATACTGATCATATGACCCTGAGTGGCTTTCAGAAGTTCTCCGAAAGGTTAGATTTTTGAAACAGAATAAAGTTCTCTTGTGCTTTCTTGACAAAGAAGATTTTCCTAATCACCTTTTTGTGGAAGGGCTTCTTGCTAAAAGAAATTCATCATTTGATCGCGTCTTCCTAATTACTAGCCAGGCTCGCGGCAGTGAAAGATTTGCGAAGCGTTTTCATCGCTCGATCGTATTGAACGTTCTGCTAAGACGTACTGGCTTTTCAAGGTTCTACAATATACTTATTACTTTTTTCATTTTAGCGTGCTTCGAAAAAAGATACCCGCAATGCAGGTTTGTTGTATTCGTTAGAAATGATCCCTCAACCTTACTGGGTTGCGCGATGCGAAAGAGAATATCTAAGAGCAAACTGATATTTCAAAGTAGTTTTCCGCACGAAAAAATGCCCCCTAAAGTCAAAGGGATAATTGCAAGATGTCTATTCCGGCTTTCTGACTCGAAGGTGGATGGAATAACTGCAGTGAGTCGTGCAGGATTAGAGCGAACAGCCACTTACTTTAAGACCCCAAATTCACTTGTCATTCCATTGCTGGCTGATGAATTCAAAAGTCCGACTGTTAGAAAAAATCCCAAAGTTTTGAACTTCATTTACGTAGGCACTTTTGCGGCGGAACGTCGGCTTGACATAGTGCTCCGGGGTTTCGCTGAGGCAGCAAAAGCCTGCCCTAACAGGCTGAAGCTAACCCTGTACGGTGGGGATAATGAACAATGGCAAACAATCGTTCAATTGAGCGGCCTAGAGCTCAGTGAACTGCCAATGGAAATTTCTTTTGGTGGGTGTTTGGACAGAAAAGATGTTTTTGATGCCATAAGCCGCTCTGATATTGGCTTAAGCTTGGTACCCGCTACAGAAATTAATTATGAGATGTCTCCGACCAAACTTGCAGAGTACATGTCTGCAGGTGTTGCCGTGCTTGCATCAGATGGGGTTGAGTTCCAAAAAGAAATTGTTGAACAAAGCCAATCTGGACACCTTGTTGATTTCAAAGTGAACTCGATCAGCAACGGAATTCAGTTCTTTCTGGATAGAGAAGATCAACTTCAGGAAATGAAAGAGCTCTCGTACCGTTTTGCTGAAATGCACCTTAACTATGACAATATTCAAAATGATTTCGTGAAGTTCTTAAATGCATGAATCGTTAGTTGGACAGTGGCTATTTTTCACGCTAGCCGTTGGCGGCATTGCCATATTATTAATTTTGAATACCAAGAACAGAGACATCATACTTTTAGACATCGTTCTTGGACTCTCGATCATATGTATCAATTCGTTCGTGTTTACGCTGCCTGAGGCCGATGGAGATGCGATCTACTATGTCGAAATAGGACAAGACATTGCCAAAGGAGAAGTTTGCTTTTTCTGCACAACTACAATTTTCAGTTCTCGAATAATTTCAGCATTCTTCTACTTAACACTAGCACCATTTGGCATAACAACCTTTACTACAAGTCTATTAAATTATTTGATTTCTCTCACGGGCCTCACTCTTTTTAACCTTTGGTTTCTCAAACGATCGCAATGCAATTC
The DNA here is from genome assembly GCF_059882455.1 of Tateyamaria sp. 7Alg 36. Classification (NCBI taxonomy): domain Bacteria; kingdom Pseudomonadati; phylum Pseudomonadota; class Alphaproteobacteria; order Rhodobacterales; family Roseobacteraceae; genus Tateyamaria; species Tateyamaria sp. 7Alg 36. The sequence goes on from NZ_CM187613.1 coordinate 1,959,642, forward strand.
CCACCGGGGTGCATTGTTAATTATCGTTTTGTCACCATTGTCACTTTTGTATGGATCAATTCCTTTAAGAGAAAGTTTGTTTTCTACTTTGTTTTTCTTGCTTTTTCTGGTCACTATTCAAATTAGCAAGAAGAACTGGATATTCACGATACCAGCATTTCTTGTCCTGACTATTCTATCGGGCCTTCTACACAGAGTAGGTAGTTTTTTTTCGGCCTATATGTGCTTTTTGTATTTCTCGATGACCTATATCGTCATGAACAACCTCAGGACTGCGTTCCTTTTAAACTTTGCTTTCTTGCTCATAATCCTTGCAGCATTTCCGGAGAAAGTGCTGGTCGCGACGCAAATGGGAGAAATTATTTACCGCGTTGCAAGCGATTCACCGTCCTCGCTGAATTATCCAAGTTGGCTGGTTGGCAGCGGTTTTCAGGCAGTTCTTCTACTTCCTATTAAGTTGATCTACTTTCTATTTTCCCCATTTTTATTCGAAATTTCAAAGACTTCACATATTATTCTGGTCATTGACGGGCTCATATTTGCTTATCTTTTTTATCATTTGATATTTCGAACTCCACCAGAAGCTAGATTTAGGCGTTTATACTTCGGAATACTGTTTCTCACGGTCATCTTTGCCTTCGTTTCCGCAAACTCGGGGACATCGGCCAGACATCGAAACAAGCTGCTGTTACCAATTGCATTCCTTTACGCAGTAGGTCGAACAAAGACCTCGGACAGGTTGGAAATGCAGTTTAAAGAGAACTCCATAAAACACCGGGATCGAGTTAAATAGGTGACCTACAGAATCTCTGTAAAAACGGAGGACCAGCGGGGAGAATGAAGGTCCAGCGGGGAGCAGGTCACAGCCTGAATGAAATCCTGATCCACCTAAAATGGGATGCAAATTGGTTGAAAACAAAGAACCACCTCTATCACAGATGGAAAATAGATAATGATTGACAGACCGCTTGGGTATCAAAAACCACTTTTGATGTATGTGATTTCTGATATCCCGTTTTTCCTCTCGCACCGACTTGCGCTGGGACTCGCAGCGCTTGAGGCGGGTTACCACGTGGTTATCGCGGCGCCATCAGGATCAGATTTTAGCCAATTAGAGGCCTACAATTTTGAGGTAGCCAAAATCAATCTAAACCGCGCAAGCAAAAATCCATGGCTAGAATTACGGAGCCTGTGGAGCATCTACGTCCTGTTACGCACAAGGCGCCCGGATATCGTCCATTTGGTAACCGCGAAACCTATCTTTTACGGTGGAATTGCAGCGCGTATCTTAAAAATCCCCACTTTAGCTGCGCTTACAGGGATGGGCTACGCTTTCACGCACACGACACTTAAGGCCAATCTTCTTAGAAAGTGTCTCACGATCCTATATCGGACCGCGCTCAATTCACCATTGAACCACGTCGTTTTCCAAAACCGTGATGATTTGAAAATTGCTAGCGATAATGGGTTCGTGTCTCGAGCCACGACTAGCCTCATTGGCGGAAGCGGCACAGATCTTTCGAAGATCTCGCCCAAACCCCTTCCAGATGGCCCGTCAGTTATCCTGATGCCTTGCCGTATGTTGCGCGATAAGGGGGTATTGGAGTTTGTAGAAGCAGCGCGGTGCCTCAAGGCCAATGGATGCGATGCGATATTTCGTCTCCTCGGAGATCCGGATGCAAACAACCCAACTAGCCTCACCAAAGATGAGCTTGAACAGCTCGCCAACGAAGGCTTCATTGAATGGTTGCCTCACACATCGGACATAGACAGCGCTCTTGCACAATGCCACTTAGTCGTTCTGCCCTCTTATCGAGAAGGCTTCCCTAAGACACTCATTGACGCAGCCGCTGCAGGGCGTGCATCGGTCACAACAGACGTTCCAGGGTGCCGTGATGCCATTGCTGATGGGACAACCGGTATTTTGTGTAAGGCCCGTTCAACCGAAAGCTTACAAAAATCTATTCAAGAATTAATTCGTGATAGAGAACGACTGGCTAAAATGGGAGAGGCGGCGCGTGCGCATGCTGAACAGCATTTTGATATCCGCCAAGTGCAGTGCGCTCACCTCGATATCTATGACAACCAGATCAGGCGGGCACGGCAATAAGCGAAATCAGACAAGCTACGTCAGCCCTTCACCACTTTATCGCCCTGCCCCGACCCCGTTGCCGTCGCAATCGCTATCTCAATATCCAAAGGTATGCATTGGAGTGCGATGTAAAGAGCGTCCTCTTTTGCCAAACGTTCAGGCGTGCTCATATCAATGTCTTGAATTTGTGCCAGCCCACTAATACCGGGCTTAATATCAAGAACGCCTAGCTGTCGACGCTTCTCCACCAAAACGCTCTGCGAAGGTAGGCAAGGTCGTGGACCGATCAGACTGATTTCATTGCGCACAATATTAACAATTTGAGGCAACTCATCGATTTTGGTTCCGCGCAAAAGCTTTCCAATTTTCGTGATAGAAGCAGCCGAAACCTCATGCGTTCCAGCCTGAGTTGTGCCCTGAGCCATAGTTCGGAACTTGTAACAATTGAATGTCCTCCCGTTGCGGCCAACGCGTTCCTGGACAAAGAGACCCGGACCTCGACTGTCCAACTTAATGGCGACCCATACGAGCGCCATCAGCCAGCCTAGAAATACAAATACAAAGAGAGCAAACGATAAATCTATTGCTCTCTTGGACCATGCGAATACTTGGTTATCTTGCGCATTATCATGTAAGTAGTGAGGACCATCACGGCCGTCATTTATAATCTCTTCAATACGCTGCGCGACCTTAGCAACATGCACCGTTGGTCGAAGCGCACCGAGGCACACTAGTGCAGGCTTCCGAAGGATTGTCGGGAGTTTATTTAAGACAGCTAGTTTTCCGCGAAATGTGCTGCCGTAGATCGCCGCCATGTGTAGTACTGAAACATCTATGCCAGTCTCCTTCAACACAAGCGTTTCTGCCTCCAACTTTGAGCGGGCATAATCGCTCGCCGGTCCGTTTAGACCAAGTGTATGTAGGCTAGATGCGAAAATGAATTTTCCTACTTCAGCAGACTTAGCCGCCATCAAGACCGCAAGCGTCTGCTCGACATTGATCTCTCGAAAAGCAGAAAGATCGCCCTGACGATCATTATTTCGCGCGGCCAAATGCAACACGCATGTTGCATCCACGAGATTGTTGTCCAAATCCGTGTAATCCACGCAAGTCAAATCAGGGTAACTTTCGGACAGTAACTTTTTTCTCCCACTTACGAGGACGAGATCATGACCATTGTTGCGAAAAAATGGTATCAACTCACTCGCTAAGAAACCTGATGCACCTGTTATTACTATCTTCATCAAATTCCACTCATTGACCGTACTGAATTGGTTTGCATAGACTGTATCCATAAGCGCTTGTAAATAGTAGTTGCAAAATACTTTTACTGTGGCCACGGCTAGTTTTACTTTCGATCGTGAGAATGATCTCTCAACTGGCGATCAAATTTCTGCCCATTGTTGAAGATAAAACCAGACTTGAAGTTCTGACACTCAGATCTACAAAATTAAGGCAATCAGCGAGTAGAGCTTCAGTCTATTTAGGGTCGTGAGGTAGTTTGGGGTTGCCGTGCTATGGAATCTGGAGTGTCAGGGGCGATGGCTAAAAGCATCTCGATGACGGAGTGCTTTCCATACTAGCGGACATCGGTGTCCGACATCGTGACAATCAGCCTCAAAACTTCTCGAACACGTTTTGTAAAAGCGTTTCTATGTGAGCTGCCGACTTGTTCACCGACACCTTCAAGCTGTTCGGGTGACCGCAGCCATTGCGGAGGTCAAGGCAGGCCTTGAGTTGAGCCTTGACGTTCTTGCCGATAATCGAAAGGGCTTCAACCCGGTCGAGAAAGTCACCCTCGCCCATCTTGCCTATGTCGTCTTGTGACTTGGCCGGTTTCCACTTACCGTTGACCCGCTTGGCTTCAGCATTGAACGCGACGAGATGGTGTTGGTGAACGTGTTTCTGCAATACGTCTACGGCCCCCAGCCATGACATAACAATTGTTGCACGATACAGCTCTGCTTCATGGCATTTGATGGCCTCTTCGACGAAGTCGCGGGTTTGAGGGTCGCTGACCTTGGCAAGATGGTTTCGAAGATCGACTGCAACCTGCTTTGCTGCGGGACTAATCGTCGAAACGCCCAAGTCGCGCAGGTATATCTTGCCAGCTTCGGTCAATTCCCATCCAGTCGTGCGGATCGCCTTACCCTTGGATGCGCTCAGGACGGCGGAAAGGTTCCACTTTCGCATGGCGCGAAAACCAGCGGCATCTGCCAGTTCATTAATCTTGGCGACCGCGACAGGCTGGTCCTGAGTTGCCAAGACGAGCAAGACCTTATCGAGCCTTCCGAGGTCTTTGTGCAGCCAGCTTTTTAGCTCATTCGATTTCAGCAACCTTGGCCTCAACCTTCTTCTCAGGTCCGCTCAACGCATAGGCGTCTTTCGCATTTTGATTTATCCGCTTCTTCCTGCTCAGGCCGATCAACGAATTGGACAAGTTTTTACGCATGTTCTCGGTGAAGTAAGTGGTCGCGTTTTTCATCTCAGCCAGAATTTCCGCTCTGGAAGAAGAGGGCTTCCCCTGAACCAGTTCAAGCTGAGCCATCGCACAGATCACTAATTCCGGACCAGTTTTAGCGTTTAAGTGCGCTGCTATGGTGTTAGTAGAGAAAGCATATGCCCCGGTGAATTGTTGATTGCTGTCTCCACTTGTGGGCGCGGCTACAATAACTGGTGCGGGAGGCAGTTCTTCGGCGGGCACCTTAGCAGCCAAGCCTCCCATCGTTTCCAACAGCGCTTCAATGCCACCTGTCAGGAATTCGGGGTCGCCCTCGTACTCCAGCTCCATCGAGCCAACTTTCAACTTGATCTTGGCAACCTGCTGCACCGAATCACTCACTCGAACCTCCAATGTGCAAAGTTTCGCTGATCCTACCCTTTGGAGTTGCACGAGGCAATTTGTAGTGTCTGAACAGACATGCTCTGCAATCTGTAGGGGGCATTGAAGAGTTTAGCACCTTCCGTCGGGCGTCAGATATCGGGAACCTCGAAGCGCCCCTAGTTCAGAAGTTTGCGAGAAGCGCTTCGCATCGACATCGTTTGTGGGCCTCTGTAGCCACCCTTCCGATAAGACCCGAGGCACATCTTGCATATGGCGTGATTGTCGGGATGGGCGCTGGCAGCGAAGCTAAGTGCATCTTCCAGTGTTATGAAGCCGGTCCAGCCTCCATACTTGGCCTTTCCTCCTTTCCGGCCCTCCCCATGATTGCAGTTGTAGCAGGTTGCCTTGTGAACCTTGGCGACGTGGTGTTGCTCGCTAGCATATACCCAGTAGACATATTGGTCTGGGCTTTCATCGCGCGGAACGAGATCACGAGCAGTCGACAGTTGTTGCGCGGCGACTTCGGCAAGGTGGGCATCTGTCATGTCGACCAGATCTGAGACATCCCAGACGCGGTCAGCAACTCCAATTTCCATGGCGGGTGTTAGGCGCTTCGTCCATTTGGTTTCGCCTGTATTGGGATCGGTGCACCGCTGTGGCGATGGCATCAGGCAGAAATTGTAGTACATGATCCAAAGTGCGAGTTGCCGCTCGTGGTTCCCCAACGTCTTGGAGAAGGCGTTCGTTTTACGTGTGTACCTTTTGTTCCCCATTCGGAGCGTCAAGTTGGCGCGCTCGACGTAGCTGGTGTTGATCTCGGCGAGGGAAGCTTCACCAGCGAGGACTTTTCTTTCCGACCCGACATATCTGCTAGCTGGTGTGGGATCACCGCCATCATCGTTGTTGCTGTACTGCTTGATGAGCATTGCTCGGTCCGCGTCTTCCCCGAAGGCGATTTCGCCCGCCTCGTCGTACGCCTTGAAGCCGTCGGTGATGATTTGCGGTCGCTGCAGCAACCGGCCATTTTCATCAACTGCCAGTTTGGATTTCACCGACTGCATGAACGACCTGGCATTGGGGAACCGACGATCGCCCAGCTCATAGGTCATGATGAACTTGCTGTCAGAACACAGCGCAAGGTAAGCCCAAATCGTACCCGCACCGACCTGCGGCTTCTTGAGTTTGGGCACATTTTTTTGTTTGGCCTTCACGAACGACCATATCTCGTCGGCTTGCACTTACCGCACGCTCAGCCCGCCGAGGTTGTGGATATGTCTGATCGCCATGTCGCCCGCATCACGCGCCAACTTCGCTACAGTCTTGTTACTAACCTTGAAAATGCGCTCGGTTGAGCGCTGTGACATTCCTTCGGTCAGAGACTGCAAAATTTGCACCCTAGTTTCGCGCCCCAGCCTGTTCACGCTTACCCCTCCATTCAAATGACAAGAGCTCTTCTTGCACAAGTAGCGTATCAGTGATACGCTTTATGGTGTCAACGATTTGTTTCTGGAGGGGCGGTCAATGGAGCGAGATGTTAGCGCGTTTTGCGGTCCCGGCTGGCATCTTACCTACCGAACGTTCGGCGCAGCCGAAGTCAGTCAGATCACGGGCATACCGCAAGCTTTGTTGCGTCTCTGGCGGAGCCGAGACTACCTGCCCAAGAGTGATGCTGGGAAATGGAGTCGCCATGACGCCGAAGAGTTGGGACTGATAAGCTTGCTTTACGGCATGTCGACATTGGGCGTCGCGCCCAAGGACTCTTTCGGTATGGCAGTGGACTTGATTTCCGAGTTGTTATTCTTCGCCGCAACTTCATGCGACGGGGCCTGCGAGTTTCGAGGGTCCCGAAATGAAGTTGAAAAATTGCGAGCCAGCTTTGACGACTCCCTAGAAATAGCCGCTACGATATTCAGTCCGAGCATTCCCCAGCGTTTCGCTCTGCTTCAACGAGGCGGTCAGCCACTCATCAGATGTGTGGACTTGGCTAGTCATATCGAAGCAGAAGAACTCTGCTGGTTTTCAGTACTAGACCTTGTAGCTATCGGACGCCAGCTAGCCGCGCGCTCGAATGCCCCGCTGTTTTGCTTCCACCACAATTGTTCGGCGGAACACGTCTTGGACTTCCGTCAGCTTTCGCGTGGACGCGACTTAGATCGCCCTGACGGTTAGAAGCGATCACATGTCACGCTCCATAGCACGGCAACCCCAAACTACCTCACGACCCTATTTAGCACTTCTTTGACAAAACGATCACACAAATATAGATCGCACATGAGTGTCAGTTTGAGAATTAGAAGTTGGGCGAGTATGAAAATTGTGGTTGCAGGTATCGGGTATGTGGGACTGTCCAATGCAGTCCTTTTGGCGCAACACAATGAGGTTGTCGCCGTTGATATCTCTGGGGAGCGCGTCGGCATGCTAAACGCCAGACGCGCTCCGATCGTTGATGATGAGCTACAAGATTTCCTGACCAACAAGCCGCTCAATCTAACCGCGACCACAGATTCCGCCGCCGCATTTACTCACGCCGACATCGTAATTGTTGCCACGCCCACAAACTATGACGCGCAGTCCAACTACTTCGACACGTCTAGCGTCGAGGCCGTGATCCGCGATGTTTTGGCGGTCAATGCGCGCGCAACGATCGTGGTCAAATCGACCATTCCCGTAGGCTATACCGCCAATTTGAACGCGCAGATGAACACCGATCAAGTGATCTTTAGCCCAGAGTTTTTGCGCGAGGGCCGCGCGCTTTACGACAACCTGTACCCCTCTCGGATCATCGTTGGCGAACAATCTGAGCGCGCCCGCACCTTTGCCGATCTGCTGTTGCAAGGCGCGATTAAAACCGACGTCGAGGTTTTGTTCACTGACGCCAATGAGGCCGAGGCGATCAAGCTCTTCGCCAACACCTACCTCGCCATGCGCGTCGCGTTTTTCAACGAACTCGACAGCTATGCCATGGCCGGCGGCATGGACACGCGCCAGATTATCGACGGGGTTTCCCTCGATCCGCGCATCGGCGGCCACTACAACAATCCGTCCTTTGGCTATGGCGGCTACTGCCTGCCCAAAGACACCAAACAGCTTCTCGCGAATTATTCTGAGGTGCCGCAAAACCTTATCCGCGCCATCGTCGACGCCAACCGCACCCGCAAAGATTTCCTTGCAGATCAAATCATTGCACGCAAACCCAAGACTGTTGGTGTCTACCGTTTGGTGATGAAAGCGGGCTCCGACAATTTCCGACAGTCGTCGATCCAAGGCATCATGAAACGCGTCAAGGCCAAGGGCATCGAGGTCATCGTCTACGAGCCGGTGATGGAGGCGGACACCTTCTTCGGCTCGCGTGTCATCGCTGATCTAGACGCGTTCAAAGCCGAGGCAGATGTTATAGTCGCAAACCGCCTCACCGGCGAGGTGCGCGACGTGAAGGACAAGGTATTCACCCGAGATCTATACGCAATCGACTAGTATAGACTGATTAGCACCTGTAATTTTCCCTATTCAAATTCTTTGTCTTCAATAAGCCACCCACTCATATCCGTGGTTGCCTTCATAATCTTCCCATTCAACACCGACACCGCGCCGCCAATTCGATGGCAAACAGCGCCGTGACGGCAACACCCATTTCGGGGCTGCTGCGGGTGTCGTGCGTTTCCAGCTAAATTTGCCCTGCGTGCCGTAGGTCCCAAGGCGCATATTGTAGTTTTCTGAACAATCATCGTCGCTGCCACGTTCGCGATGACTGTAATGGCGAACATCCCAGACACGGATTGAGCGCACGAAATCGAATTCCAAGCCACTGATGTCGATGTAGGCACCACCTTCGACCATCTGAGCCAGAATGACTTGGCCAAGCGTCTGGCTTGATTGGTTGCTGGCTTCCCAGACTCTTGGGGCCGTGCTTTGCAATAGACCACTCATTGAAGCGCCCATAGGACACCGCCATATCTGCAATGGCGGCTCAATTGGCCAAGGCGTAATTCGGCGGATGAACACGGAACGAGCATGTGCGCACTCTGCTGACGCGGGCCACCCACCAGCCAGGCAAAGCAGAATAGCGCAGTCGACCTGATAGGCCTTCGCCGCCTGTGGAGCTACACTGGCAAGAAGAGCCAGTGTAGCTCCCAAAACCCAATCTCTGATCAACCTGCACCACATTTCAAATATATCCTATTGCCTACAGAACGATATTATTGAAACTTTGCGGCCAACCTCAACCTTTACACCATATGCGAGTATGCTCTTTGTGAAGCTCGCGCGCGTTTTGTGGAATATATTCCGTAGAGCAATCTCAGCGATATGGCCGAATACAGGCCATGAGATTGAGGGAACATGTAGGGCTAAACATCCGGAATTTAAGAAATTCCAAAGGTATGAGCCAAGAACAACTAGCTTTGGCTGCGGACGTGGACCGCAGCTACATCAGCGAGATCGAACTCGCCAAGAATTCAGCATCAATCGATATTCTGGAGCAGATTGCACTTGCTCTCGATGTTGCTCGCAAAGAATTGTTTTACGAGAGGGGCTAGTTTTGCCCAATTTTGAGAATGATCGCGCAACCGCCAAAGCAATCGGTCGTGTTTTTTGCATTAAAACGGGCGAAGAAATCGGCCTGCTGTATCGGTGGAATAACGGTGAGACGCAGGCTGCATTGGACGAAGACAACTCGAACGAGTTGCCAACCTCCCAAAATGGCGCTGCTGAACCGTACATTGGCGCAAAGCCCAGCTAACGGCTGCTATGAGCCCATTTTGCATTATTTAAACCTATTGTAGAGTAGCGTTGGCGCACATTTGGAAAACAGTAATAAATGTATATCGAGAGGACCAGCACTTGGACCCGAGGCGACGCTTAGACGAAAAACATGATCGACTTCGATCCTCGGAAGTTCCGTTCATAGAGACCTACAACGAAATAATTCCTGTAGAACAACCTCTTGGCAAGCCAAGCGAGTGCGAAGTCATTGTTGTCAGGATCGGCAAGACGAAATTGAAGCTCTATTCGTTCTTTTTGATCTTTTTCGTGCTTCTTACGGTCATATCCGCGTTCCAAACCTGAGCTTCTATCTGGAGCCACATGGCAGTTTTGTCCGGCATTGCAGACCTGTATGCATGGCGCGGCGAACGGCAGCTTTCTTTGCAGTCAGGGTAAGCATCATTCCGTTGCGCGGCTCTGGAGCTCCAAAACGCGCGCATAGTCTTCGCTGACCTCACGCGCCTGCTCAAACACCTCACGACGCTCCTCGTCCTGGCAACGGAAGTACCGCTCGACATCGGAAAAATACGTCTCTGCGTCACGCCTCAACAATTTCGCATAGGCCCGCACATCATCGGCATTGGTCGGCATCCAGGGCGGCGCAGGTGGCAGGCAGCTGCCTGCTATTGCGGCAGATCCCCAACTCAGAGAGGCCAGCCCCCCCACGTACGTTGCAAAAGCGCCATATTATCTTGGCTCGACCACTCCATTGCAGTAAGTTTGTTTCAAAGCATGATGTAGGCAATAATGCAAATTACGCCTATTGAATACAATATTATATTATTATATCGATTCGGTAGTCCCGTGAGGGGCAGCCGGGTCAATGCACAATTCTGCAAGGTTCGATCCTATGAATTTGATGCAAGACGCCCCTAATGTTGTCAGTGAAGACGGGCTGCGCACGCTGCTTGCCGAGGGTCATTCGGCGGATGTTGTGTGCCGTGTTACGCCCAAACGTACAGGCGCTCAGTGGTCCGGGGTTTGGACCGTGCATTGCGTCTCGCCTGATGGCGAGACGCGTCGTCTGCTCGTTACAGCGCGCAACAACATGGCTGCCCGAGAGTTCAAGACAATCAACGGCTTGTCCAGCTTCCTTGCGGGCCTTGGCGTTTCGATCGCCTCGATCCCCATGCTTGAGGGCAAGGTCGCCTCGCACACACTGGAAGACGCGAGCTAAGCCACTCGCCGTCCTCGTTGCATTCCTTGCTGCACCCGCCTATTCTGAAGGCTTCGCGCTCTCCATGCGGGCCGATGGCCAGCTGGAGACCAAAACACCCCAATCAGGCTTTGCGCAAAGCTGTGTTGACGGGATTGGTGCAAACCCGCCAGAGCTGATCGTTTTCACAGCGCCTGAGCCTGAAGCTCGCCCTCCTGCACCGGCCCGCGCAGTTCCCCGACCTGAAATCCTCTCAGCACTTGAAAGCACCGCGCATCGTTATGGCGGGCACCCCGCGTTGCGCCGCGCCGGGCTGTCTGTGACGGAATGGCAGGCCCTCTTCCAAGCCAATATCGAGATCGAAAGCGCCTATCGCCCGAATGCGCGTAGCTCCGCTGGCGCGATAGTCCTCGGGCAGTTGATGCCCGCGACGGCCGCACAGCTTGGTGTGGATCCGCATGACTGGCAGGCAAACCTCGATGGCTCTGCCCGCTACCTTCTGATGATGTTGGCGCAGTTCGGCACACCCGAACTCGCACTTGCCGCCTATAACATGGGGCCAGACGCGGTCGCGCGCTATGGCGGCATTCCTCCCTACCGAGAAACCCAAAATCACGTGCGCCGCGTCATGGCTGTGCGTGATCGACTGACTGGAGCTTCCTGATGCACACACAAATCCGCACGATCCTGTCGCTGGCTCTGGCCAGCTTGAAGATTGCCAACCCCTTCTTTGTGCCGAGCATCGACCTCTCGCCGGAGCAAAACCTTTGGCTTGGTTCTGCTCGATCCAAAAGGTGATGTTCTGGAAAATGATCGCTGCATTCAAGCCAACGCTTGCAGCGATATCGGGATCACAGCTATGGCGACTCATGTTTGACAACCTTTAGCCAACACGGGCGTCGAATTTTGCACAGGTTTTGTACGAGAAATCAGTTTTCGCGCCCTATCAGCGAGGAAAACGATACGCACGTTTTTGCGTACAGCCGCACAGTCGCGCAAAAATAGCTTATATTTTCAATGGACTTTGGTGACCCCGGCAGGATTCGAACCTGCAACCTGCCCCTTAGGAGGGGGCTGCTCTATCCAGTTGAGCCACGGGGCCTTACGCGCTTGCAATATCCGTTGATCGCGGCCTTGTCACCCTTTTGGGCGAGACGCATTCGGGCGGTGTGCTCTTGAATTTCATTCCCTTTTCCCTCTAACTCGGTCCACGCAAAGTGCAAAGGAATGCCCTTGACCGATCGCCCCAAACGCCCGCTGACCCTTCGTGACGTTTCTGCCGCATCCGGTGTGTCGGAAATGACCGTAAGCCGCGTCTTGCGCAACCGCGGGGACGTCTCCGAGGCGACGCGCAGTAAGGTGTTGGAAGCCGCCAAGACCCTTGGATATGTGCCCAACCAGATCGCCGGATCACTGGCGTCCCAGCATGTGAACCTTGTGGCGGTCATCATCCCGTCACTGGGCAACATGGTCTTTCCCGAAGTGTTGAATGGCATCAACCAAGTGCTGGATGATACGCCGCTGCAACCTGTTTTCGGCGTCACCGATTATATGCGGGACAAGGAAGAACGGGTTCTTTACGAGATGCTGTCTTGGCGTCCCTCGGGGGTAATCATCGCGGGGTTGGAACATTCCGACGCGACCCGCGCGATGTTGCAGAATGCAGCTATTCCTGTGGTCGAGATTATGGATACCGACGGCACGCCGGTCGACAGCATGGTGGGGATTTCGCACCGTCTGGCAGGGCAAGACATGGCCCGCGCGATCCTCAAACAAGGCTATAGCCGGATCGGGTTCATGGGCACGTCGATGCCGCGCGACCACCGTGCGCGCAAGCGGTTCGAGGGGCTGACCGAAGTACTTGCCAAGGCAGGGATCGAGATCGAGGCACGTGATTTCTATTCCGGCGGGTCGGCCCTTGCCAAAGGTCGCGAGATGACCAAGGCGATGCTGGATGCCAATCCGGACCTCGATTTCCTGTATTATTCCAATGACATGATTGGCGCTGGTGGCTTGTTGTACCTGCTGGAACAGGGCGTGGATGTGCCGGGTCAGATCGGGCTTGCCGGTTTCAACGGGGTCGAACTGCTTGACGGATTGCCACGCGCGCTGGCCACGATGGACGCCTGCCGTCTGGATATAGGACGCAAGGCCGCGCAGATCATCCTTGATCACGCCGAAGGGCGCACCGATCCGCAGCTGATCACGCTGGCGCCCAAGATTTCCTATGGGGACACGCTGCGCCGCAACGCGCGGCTGTGACGCTATTTACCCTGTCCAATGACGCGGCGCGCCGTGTTTTCATGGACCGCCATGGGCTAAGCGCCGCGCCCCAAGGCCCCGCCACCGGCGCCGACCTGCTGGATGTCATCACGCGGCTAGGCTTTGTCCAACTGGACAGCATCAATACCGTGGCGCGGGCGCATGACATGATCCTGTTTTCGCGCAAGGCACGCTATCGCCCCAAAGCATTGAAACGTCTGTATGAACGCGATCGTGCGCTGTTCGAACACTGGACCCACGATGCGGCGGTCGTACCGATGGCGTTCTACCCCTATTGGCAACTGCGACGCGAACGAGATGCTGTGATGCTGAAAGCGCGCTGGAAGAACTGGCGGCGCGACGGGTTCGAGGGTCAATTCCAGTCCGTGCTTGATATGATCCGCGAACGCGGTCCCGTCTGTTCGGCGCAGGTCGGTGATGGAGAGGCGCGCAGTTCAGGCGGCTGGTGGGATTGGCACCCGTCCAAAACCGCGCTTGAATATCTGTGGCGCAGCGGCGCGCTGACCGTGGTAAAACGGCAGGGCTTCCAGAAATACTATGACCTGACAGAGCGTGTGATCGACCAAAGCGTGGCCGCCCATACGCCCGACGCCGAAGAGACAATCGACTGGTGCTGCCGCGAGGCACTGACGCGATTAGGCTTTGCCACCCATGGGGAACTGGCAGCGTTCTGGGATCACATCACCCCTGCCGAGGCGAAAGACTGGTGTGCCCAAGCACTCGCCGCAGGGCGGATTATTATGGTCCAAGTCACTGGCACCAACAGCGCGGTGCGCCCCGCCTATGCATGGCCCGACCTGCCCGACTGTCCCAGCCAGACAACAGACCCGACACCTCGGCTGCGGATGCTCAGCCCCTTTGATCCCGCTTTGCGTGACCGCAAACGCGCCGAGCGGCTGTTCGGCTTTGACTACCGGATCGAGATTTTTGTGCCCGAGGCCAAACGCAAATACGGCTATTACGTCTTTCCCTTGCTAGAGGGCGACAGACTGGTCGGGCGGATCGACCTCAAGGCCTTTCGCGCCGAAGACGTGCTGCGCGTGCGCGCACTGTGGCCCGAACGGGGCGTGCGGTGGGGCAAGGGGCGGCAGCGCGCGCTGGAGGCCGAGTTGGACAGGGTGTTGAAACTGGCCGATGTCAGCCACGTGACCTTTGAGGACAATTGGCTGCGCGACCCGATTTAATTGGCTGCGCGACCCGATTTAACCGATTGCGCGCGCGCACGGACGCGCTAGGGTCGCGACATGCAAGACGCCTCGTATACTCCAACAATCCGGTCTGTCGGGCTAAGCGGTGTGCTGGTCACGTTCGGGGACCGCGCAACCGATGCCGCCAACCATGCCGCCATCGCCTTTCGCGGGGCCATCGACGCGCAAGGCTGGCCCGAAATCGCAGAAAGCAGCAGCACGCTTGTCTCTGCCTTCTTTCGGGTGGACCTGTCGGCGCATCGCTTTGAAGATTTGAAAGACCGGCTGTTCGATGTGTTGCAGTCTCAGGACTGGCGCGTTGCGGAACTGCCGACGGGTCGTACCTTGTGGACCATTCCGGCCGTGTTCGGCGGCGACCGCGCCCCGCAACTGGCCGAGGCGGCAGAGGCCGCTGGCCTCAGCCTTGAACAAGCGGTGGCGGACCTGACCAGCGCGCGGCTGCGGGTTCTGACGTTGGGCTTTGCCCCCGGACAACCCTATCTGGGCACAATGGGCGAGGCGTGGAACATCCCCCGTCAGGTGGGTCTGACGCCGAACATTCCCGCAGGGGCAGTGGTGGCTGCGGTGCGACAGCTGTGCCTGTTTACCAAGGATACACCAACCGGCTGGCGGCATGTGGGGCAATCTGCCTTCGCCTGTTTCCGTCCGCATCATAACGCGCCGTTCCCCCTGTCACCCGGGGACGAGGTGCGGTTCACCGCGATCACGGAACAGGAACTCGCACGGATCGAGGCGCATAATGCCGATGGCCTTGGCGGCGCAACCTACGAGGTGTCGGGATGAGCGGTCTGTTGGTACGTCAGGCGGGCCCCGCCATGGCGGTCCAAGACCTTGGTCGTCCCGGATACCTGTCCAAAGGGCTGACGCGGGGCGGCGCGATGGATGTGCTGGCCGTTTACGAAGGTGCGGCGCTGTTGGGACAAAGCGCGCAGAACGCTGTGGTTGAAATGGTCGGTACTGGCGGCACGTTCGAAGCACTCGCGGATGTGCGCATAGCGCTCACAGGTGCAGTGATGACGGCGCAGGTTGACGGCTCCACACTTGCGTGGAACGCCAGCCACGCCCTGCCCAAAGGCGCGCAACTGGTGATCGGGCCAACCCGCGCAGGCACCTATGGCTACCTTCACATCGGCGGCGGGTTCGAAACGGAAACGGTCATGGGATCGCGCGCGGCGCATCTTTCCTGTGGTATCGGCACGCTGATCCAAGCGGGCATGACCCTGCCCGCAGGCAAGGACAAAGGCCGCGACACTGGCATGACCATCGCGCCCGAACCGCGCCTGACCGGTGGCATAATCCGCATAGTGCCTAGCATGCAGACCGAGGATTTCGACCCCGCCATACGCGCCCGTTTCGAGGCAACCGAATTTCGCCGCGACCCCCGCGCCAACCGCCAGGGCGTGCGTATGGACAGCGACGGAGAAGGGTTTTCCAACCCCAAAGCGCTCAGCATCGTGAGCGAGGTGATCGTCGCGGGCGATATCCAGATCACCGGCGACGGCACACCGTTCGTACTGATGGCCGAGTGCCAGACAACGGGCGGCTATCCACGCATCGGCACAGTGCTGCCTTGCGATCTGCCCAAAGTGGCGCAGGCACCGGCAGGCGCGACCCTCCAGTTCCAGCTTGTATCGCTGGACGACGGGGCCGCCATTCAGGCCCGCGCCGATGCGGCCTTGCGCAGCATGTCCAGCGCGGTTGCGCCCCTCGTGCGCGACCCTGCGAGCATGCAGGATCTGCTAAGTTATCAACTGATCGGCGGGATGGTTTCGGCCACGGATCCCGCCTTTGACGAAGAAGAAGGATAAAGTCATGCGCGTGGATCTGAATGCCGATATGGGCGAAAGCTTTGGCCCGTGGAACATGGGCGACGATGCCGCTTTGCTGAACACTGTCACCTCGGCCAGCATCGCCTGCGGGGCCCATGCGGGCGATCCAGACGTGATGGCAAAAACCATGGGCATCGCCATGAAAAATGGCGTCGGCATCGGCGCACATCCCGGGTTTCCCGACCTACAGGGGTTCGGGCGTCGGCGCATCGACATGCCTATCGCATCGCTGCAAAACTCCATCCGCTGTCAGGTGGGCGCAAGCCTTGGCATGGCGCGCAGCATGGGCGCGACCGTGCGCCATATCAAACTGCACGGGGCTTTGGGCAACATGACCTCGGAAGACGAGGCGATGGCGCGCGCCTGTTACGAAGCCGCCCTGTCCGCCCATCCCGACGCCATCATCATGGTGCTCGCCGCCACCGCGCAGGAACGTGCGGCCCGCAGCCTTGGCGCGGCCTTTGCCTGCGAAATCTTTGCCGACCGCGCCTATAACGCGGATGCAACGCTGGTGGACCGGCGCAAGGAAGGGGCCGTGATCCACGACGCGGAACTGGCTGGAAAGCGTATGGTCGAGATGGTGAAGGCACAGGCCATCATCACCGAAGACGGCACACGCATCGACACGCCCATCGACAGCATCTGCTGTCATGGCGACACGCCCGAAGCGGTTGAGATCGCCGCCAACGTGCGCCGCACCCTCGAGGCGGTAGGCATCGAGGTGCGCAGTTTCGACGGGCGGCGCGGCTAGGGCCACCGCCATTGCGGTACCCGCACCTTGCTTAATCGCTTGCGCTGTCTACCTTCCTGTCAGGAACAAGGGGATCGGCCATGGAACTGAACGCGGATTTTACCGAGGATGTGCGGATCGCCTTTGACGACAATCCGTGGCGCGCCTCGCCCGGGGCAGGTGTCGAACGCAAGATGCTAGACCGGATCGGTGACGAAGTCGCCCGTGCCACCACGATTGTCCGCTTTGCCCCCGGCAGTACGTTCACCGCCCACACGCATGACGGGGGCGAGGAATATGTCGTGCTGGACGGTGTGTTTCAGGACGAAACCGGCGATTTCCCCGCAGGCACCTATGTGCGTAACCCGCCGACTAGCACGCACACGCCCAGATCCGATGACGGTGCGACGATCTTCGTTAAGCTGTGGCAGTTCGACCCCGAAGACCGCGAACAGGTCTGCATCGACATGAACGCGCTGACCCCGACCGAGGATATTTCGCGCAGTGGGGTGGACACCGCGACGCTGTTCCGCGGCGCGCGAGAGCATGTGTCGGTGGAATATTGGTCAAGCAGGGCCAAGCATATCTTCATGGCACCGGACGGTGCCGAGGTTCTAGTGCTTGACGGGTCGATCACGGTAGATGACGCCGACCTAGGGCCACGGGACTGGCTGCGGCTGGCACCGGAGTCGCAATCGCAAGTGGTTGCAGGCCCGAACGGCGCGCGTTTGTGGGTCAAGACAGGGCATTTGCGCCAGATGGTTAAAGGCTAAAAAGGCTCTCCCTGAACCGCCCCTCAGACAGGGTGACGCGTCAGCCAATACCGACAGGCACGCCCGTGCGCGCGGCCTGTTTGATCGCCTCAATGACCTGCACCGCCCGCAGCCCGTCCTCGGCACTGACCAGTGGCGCACTACGCCCCGCGATAACTTCGGCAAAATGGGTCAGTTGGGTCGACAGCGGATCGGACAGGGCCACCGGCATCCGCGTCTGCGCCATCGGCGCCCACCAGTCAGGGCCGTTCTGCTGGCTCCACACAGCAAGGTTCGGCAAAGACAGCGATCCTTGCGTCCCACCGATCAGGTAACTTGCCTGATCAGTCTTCGGATAGGCCGGATTTTCGCCCGCCGTCATCTCCCAACTCCACGGACCCAAGGCGACATCCGACAGGTTCAGCGTGCCCAGAACACCACTGGCAAAGCGCAGGATCGCGACCGCGACCTCTTCGGCCTCGGCCCCTCTCACCGCGTTGCTTTCATAGGCTTGTACCTGCACGACCGGCCCACAAAGATGCATCAACACATCCACATCGTGGATCAGGTTGATCAACAGCGGCCCCGCGCCCGCACCCTGCCGCCATGCTGCCTCGAAATAGGCCGCAGGTTTGGGCAGCCAGCATTGGCCATGCACCGTCGTCAGAGTGCCAAGCGCCCCGTCATCGATGATTTGTTTCGCCTTGGCGATCACCGGATTATGCCGACGGTGGTGGCCCACAAGGATCGGCACTTGCGCTTGCTTAGCGGCCTGCACGACCTCGACCCCTTCGGCGGCTGTGCCTGTCAGGGGCTTCTCGATCAGCATCGGGCAACCCGCCTTGATGAGCTGCAATGCCATCGGTGCGTGCAGTGCGTTCGGCACCGCCAGAATGACCCCGTCCGATATGGCGGCAAGCTTTTCGATATCCTCGACCAGCGGCCAGTCGCCTTGGGGCGATGCGGGATCGCAGACCGCCGATAGGGTGATGTCGGGCGTGCGCGCAATCGCGGCAAGGTGCTGTTGGCCGATCAATCCGGCCCCAACCACCCCGATCCGCGTCATGGTTGCCAGCCGTGATACAGCGGATGATCCGACCCCAACGGCAAAACCACGCGTGCGCCACTGCGGTCGGCGGCATAGATCGCCGTGACCAGCGCAATTGACGCCGCCCCATCGGCCAGCGTCACTGCCGCGTTTGGCTGTCCTGCCAAGGCATTGGCGACCGCCTCAAGAAAGCCTGCAAACCCTGCTTTGCCCGTTGGCGCATTGGCCACCACCTTGTCCACCGCGCCCTGCTGGTCAGCGTCGCGGGCCGTAAATATCCAACGCTCCGTTCCTGGCGCATAGGGGTTGCTGCCCGAGGTTGCGGTCAGGTTCTCATAGATAAAGCGCAGGCGCGTTTCATCCCGCGCATGGCCAAGAGTGATCGAACTCGTCGCCAGCGCTCCGCCCTCCAGTTCAAAGATCAACGCCGCCGTATCATCCGTGCTGATCGGGTTCACCAAGGTGCCAAGCCGCGCGCTGACGGCTGTGATCGGCGCGACAAAGCGGGTCAGCAGATCATGGGCGTGGATGGCATGACCTAGCACCGCACCGCCCTGTTCTCCGGCCCATGTGCCGCGCCATGGTATATCGTAATAGGCCGCGCCACGGTTCCAGTGGGTTTCCAGCGCCGCCGCCCGGGGCGCACCGCACAGGCCTGCCGCTTGCAAAGCCATCAGTTGCGCAAAGGCGGGGCCAAAGCGGTATTGGAACACCGGAAAAACCTGCTTGCCCGACGCTTTGGCCGCCGCCGCCATCGCATCCACCTGCGCCATGGACGTCGCCAGCGGCTTTTCACAGATCACGTGCTTGCCCGCCTCAAGCGCCCTGATCGCCACGAGGGCGTGCAGCCGTGGCGGTAGGCAGATGTCGATCACATCCACGTCGGCCGCCAGCGCATCCTCAAGACTGTCCAGCGCGATGATGTCGTCACCGCACAGGGCAGTGCGCCGCGCAGCATCCTGATCGAACAGGTGTGTGACCTTGAACGCGGGCAGATCGCGATAGGCCGCAAGGTGCTGTGCGCCAATCCCGCCGCCAAGGATTGCCACGCGGATCATTGCACCGCCCCTTCGGCCATGGCTTGAGCCTTCAGGGCAAGCTCCATCACCGTAAAACAATGCGCCTGTGTCATGGCGGTTTCCGTGCGGTGGACGATGTCATGGGCCAGCCGGTCGAAATAGGGCAGGCCCGCGCCGCGCGCATCCAGCACCTCACAACGGGTGCCATTCACCAAAAGCAGGCTGTCCGTCCCTTCGCGCCCACCCACATCCACATATTTACGCAACTCGATATATCCCTCGGTGCCCAGCAGCGTCAGCCGCCCGTCACCCCAATTGGGCAGCGCATCCGGCGTGTACCAGTCAACGCGGATATACCCCGAGGCCGCATCGCTGCGCAGCGAAAGCTCTCCGAAATCCTGCAACTCGGGGTCGGCTGGATTGGCGTGGTTTGCCACATGGGCCATCGTCACCTGCGCCGTTTCCGCGCCGGTAAAGTGCATGAACTGGTCGATTTGGTGCGCGGCGATATCGGTCAGGATGCCGCCATATCTGGCACGTTGGAAGAACCAATCGGGCCGCGTGGCACGGTTCAGGCGGTGCGGCCCAAGGCCCGTGGTATGCACAACGCGTCCGATGGCACCGTCCTGCACCAATTGATCGGCAAGGGTGACGCAAGGCACCTCGAAGCGTTCGGAAAAGTTGATCGACCAGATGCGCCCTGTTTGCGCAACGCAGTCCCTGATCTGGTCTAGTTGCTCCAGCGTTGTGCATCCGGGCTTGTCCGTCATCACGTCATGGCCCGCCTGCATCGCACGGATCGACAGGGCGGCGCGGTCTGCGGGAATGGCGGACACCAGCGCCAGATCGGCCCCCGCCGCCAGTGCCGCGTCCAGCGTGGCGAACCGGTGCAGGTCGGGGAACCGCTTGGTGTATCCTTCAAGCGGTTGCGGGTCACCATGGGTCCAGAACCCCAAACAGCGCGCACCGATGCGGCGCATGTTTTCGGTCATGCCGTAGATGTGGCGGTGATCCAGCCCGAGAGCGATGAAGCTGAGGCTCATTCCGACACGTCCATGATCCGGCCCCGCCGCGCCGCCTGTTCCATCGCGTGGATGACCGCGTGCACATGCAGTGCCTCGGTTGGCGGTGCCATCGGGTCGGCGCCTGTGCTAACGGCGTTGGCAAAATCCTCGATCACCGTCTGGTGCCATGCGTGGGAAAAGGCCATCGGGTCCGCCCCGCCCCCTGTGGCGGCGTCGCTGTCGGGGGTGAACATATCCTGTCGTCCGTCATGCCAGTTGATGCGCAGGCTGTCGCCTTGCAAGGTCACCTGCGCCTGTGTCGTGGTCAGGGAAATGCTTTCGACATCTCCCGGATAGGCAGCCGTGGTCGCGCTCAGCACGCCTGACGCGCCGGATCGGAACGACAACAAAGCTGCGGCGATGTCCTCGGCCTCCATCCTGTGCAGGGGGCTGGTCCGCATTTGCGCCTGCACCCGCGCCACGGGCCCTGCCAGCCATAGGGCGAGATCAAGCGAATGGATTGCCTGATTGATCATGACGCCGCCGCCGTCGCGGGCATAGGTGCCGCGCCCAGGTGCGTCGTAATAGGCCTGATCGCGCCACCACGGGACGCGGATGTCCACGTGCACGATTTCGCCCAGATCGCCGCTATCGATCTGCCCTTTCAGGTTGCGGGCGGCCTCGCGGCTGCGGTGCTGGAAACACAGGCCAAGCTTGGTGCCCGTACGGGCATAGTGTCCGACAATAGTGCGCGCGGCGGCAAGCGTCCGTTCAATCGGTTTTTCCACAAGGGTTGGAATGCGCGCTTCGGCCAGCGCCTCGGCATAGCTTATGCGCGCATCGGGCGGGGTGATCACGATGGCCATGTCCGGCGCCGTCGCGAGCTTCGAAAGGTCAGTCGCTGGCGCAACGTCATAGCCAAGGACACCACCCGCCTGCTCACAAAACGCTGCCGTACGGTTTTTGTCGCGCCCGATCACGGCGCGAAGATGCAAATCCTTATCCGTATCCCGCAGGGACAGTAGGTGAGCCTGTGCCACCATGCCCATGCCAATCAAAACCACGTCCATCGCTTCCCCCCTTTTGCAGGACGCCGCCCCTAGTCCGCTGGCAGGATCGCCCCGCGATGCCCGATCACTCTTGCCGCCAGATCATGCCCCGCCCGCAAGGCCGCGTCCTGCGCCGCACCCGTCAGCGACGCAGCCAGATAGCCACCGTTGAAACTGTCACCAGCCGCCGTGGTATCGACCACCTTCTCGGCTTGCGGAAACGCATAGGTCGCGCCAGTTTTCAGACACATCGGCCCCTGCGGGCCGCGTTTCAGCGCACCCGTTCGACCAAGCGCGACAAAGCGTTGGGCGATCTCATCCGCGCTTTGTCCGGTCAGGGCCTGTTCATCGTCGATCGAGGGCAAGGCTATATCCGCCATCGCCCACATCGCGTCATTCACGCGGCGCGCGGTTTCTACGTCGGACCACAGGCGCGGACGGTAATTGCTGTCATAACAGACAAGTCCACCCGAGGCGCGGAACCCCTCCAGATACGCCAGCAGCGCGTCACGCACATCCGCGTGCAGGATCGCCAATGAAATTCCCGACAGGTAAACCACGTCATAGCCCGCGAGCGCCGAGAAATCCGGCCCCGCATCGGTTGCAAATGTCATCCGTGCCGCCGCGCTGTCGCGCCAGTAAGTGAACGACCGCTCTCCCGTGTTATCGGTAGTGATCGCGTACAGGCCCGGCGTGCCGTTGGGGTCGCGCCGGATGTGGTCCGTGCCGATCCCTTCATCCGAAATAACCTTGGCGATGCGGTCGGAAAACGCATCGGTGCCCAGCCGCGTGATATAATCGACCACCAGATCGGGCGCGCTGCGTTTGAGGTAGATCGCGGTGTTCAGCGTATCGCCCGCCACGCCGACCGCTGCGCTGTCGCCTGACAGGGACAGCTCTATCATCGCCTCTCCTATTGCTGCGATTTTCATATGTGTTCCTTTCGGCCAGTGCGCCACCAGACCACAAAGCCCGAGCAGACGATGATGCCCGCCCCAAGCAGGGTCCATCCGTCCGGCATGTCGTCAAAGACCACATAACTGGCCACGGCGAGGTAGATGAGAAAGCTGTAGGTATAGGGCATCAGCGTGTTGGCAGGGGCGTAGCTATGCGCGCGCGAGAAAATCTCGTGACCTGCCCAGCCCCAGACGCCAAGGCCGATCATCAGCCCCCATTGCAGGGGTGTTTCGGGCATGACCCAGACCTGAAAGGCAAAGGGTGCCAGCATAATCGCGCCAAAGGCCCCCATGTAGAACTGCATCGTCTCGGCAGCGACAAAGCCCGAAATCCGCCGCGTGATGATCGAATAAAGCGCGAGCGATACCGCGTTGTAGACGTTCAGCAAGGCGATCCAGTGGAAGTCCGCATTGAACGGACGGATCACTACCAACACCCCGACGAAACCCAGCATGATCGCCGCCCACCGCCACGGCCCGACACGTTCGCCCAGCAGTGGCCAAGACAGGGCGCAGACGATGATCGGGGCCGAGAACATGATCGCCCCTGTGACCGTCAACGAAAGGTATTTCAGCGTGATAAAATTAAGAAGCGTGGCCGAAGCGAGCAGGAACGCCCGCAGCATCACCAGACCAAGGCGGTCGGTCTGGAAGTTCGACAATGTCGCCCCCTGCCGCAGCACCAGAAGGGTCGAAATAATGAAATGCGGTAGATAGCGCATGAACGCCAACTGGAACGCAGGCAGCCCCGCTAGCACAAGCCATTTGACCGACGTGTCGATCAGGCAAAAGAACCCGTAGGCCCCCAGCGTCATCATGATGCCAAGGGCCGCGCGGTCCTGCTGTGCGCGAGCTGCGATGGCCAAGGGTTAGCCCTTGAACCGGTCGGCGTAGAAGTCGACCATCTGGCTGACCATGTCTTCGGCGCGCCCTTCGTCGCGGGCGGCTGTCATCGCCGACAGGGCACATTTCGACATGATGGATTCAACCCCTGCATCCGCTGCCATCTGGGAATAATACCCGACATCCTTGGCCGCGTTCTTGATCGCAAAGGCAAGGTGGTTCGGATCGCCATCCACTGCATAGCCTTTGACAAACTCCATCATGCCGGATTTCAGCGGCCCTGCTGCCACCACGTTGTACAGATCCTCACGCGGCACGCCCGCGACATCGGCCATGGCAAAGGCTTCGCACATGGCGTTGGCAACGGTCATCCCGAAGAAGTTGTTGATCAGCTTGATGGTGTGGCCCGCCCCCAGATCGCCAAGGTGGAACACGTTTTCCCCCAGATCGTCCAGCACGGGTTTAACCTTGTCAAAAGCGGCCTTGTCGCCCGCGCCCATGATGTTCAACTGCCCGTCTTTGGCATGGGACGGTGTGCGCCCCAGTGGGGCATCAAGGTACTGACCGCCTGCGGCGGCAACCTCGGTCCCCAGCGATTTGGTGGACGCGGGAAGCGAGGTGCCAAAGTCGATGACCACGGTACCCTGCTTCAGCCCCGCAATCACACCGTCATCGCCGCGCATCCGCGCCTCAACATTGTCCGAGGTGTCCATGCACAGCATCACGATGTCGGATGCTTCGGCCACGGCCTTGGCGCTGTCCACCTCGGTCGCGCCACGCGACACGGCCTGATCCACGTGGGTGCGCGTGCGGTTTGCCACCACGGTCAGCGTATATCCCAAATCCTGAAGGCGACCGACCATGGCCCCGCCCATCAGGCCAAGGCCGATAAATCCGATTGTTGGTTTGCTCATGTCTACGTCTCCGTTGGGTGGCATTTAAAAAGGCTGAAAGAAACTGCGGTGCAGATGCGGTGGGCCATGGTGTTACTCCGGCCTCAGCGCATCAAGACGCGGCAGGATCACTGCCGGATCAAGGGACAGGTTGGTATAGGCCTGAAAGCTGCGCAGGGCCATTGCCTTGAACAGGTCAAACCCCGTGAGGACGGTCAGGCCCGCGTCGGATGCTGCGCGCAGGAACGGTGTGTCGACAGGCGTATAGACTGCGTCGAACGCCCATTTGGGAGGTGAGTTCGTTACCTCGAACCCGTCAAAGGACGATCCGGGGTATTCGGCCATGCCCAACGGCGTGCAGTTCACCAGACCATGGGCGCGTGCGACCCAGTCGGCGCGCGCATCGCGGTCGACCACCTCGACCTGCGCGCCACAGCGCTGAGCGAGCGCCGCCGCCTTGTCTGCGTCGAGATCAAAGATGCCAACGCGGGCCTTTGGTTGCAGTTGCGCGCACAGGGCGGGCACAACGGCCTCGGCAACGCCACCCGCGCCCATGACAACCACATCGCCCAAAGAATCAAGCGCTTCAATGACAGCCGCAAAGCCGGTATAATCAGTGTTATATCCCGTGACGCCGTTGCCAAAGACCAGTGTGTTGCTGGCCCCCAGATGCGCGACCTCGGCGGCCATGCCATCACCCGCATAGGCACGTGCGTCCGTCTTCCACGGATGCGTGACCGTCATGCCACTCCAACCGTCGCCCCGCGCGCGATCCAGCGTCGCGACAAAATCGAACCCCGCCATAGCACCCGTATCAATTAACTCGAATTCTAGGATCCAACCCGCCTCGGCGCACATGATTTCCAGCGCCGCCGGCAGCCGCGTGCGCGAGATATGCGCGCCGATCAGACCTGCACGAAGCGTGCTCACATCACTGCCCCGATCTGCCATGGGACGAATTCGTAGTCGCCCAGCCCCTGTGCCTCGGACTTGGAGGCTTCGCCGCTCGCCACGCGCAGGAACAGTTCGTAAATCTCGCGGCCCTTCTCTTCGAGGGACACACCATCGGTCAGCATGGCACCGGCGTTTACGTCCATGTCTTCGGTCATGCGGTCGAACATCGCGGTGTTTGTGGCCACCTTGATCGTCGGCGCGGGTTTAGAGCCAAAGGCCGACCCCCGCCCCGTGGTGAAACACACAAGGTTGCAACCGCCCGCGATCTGCCCCGTGACAGATGCAGGGTCATAGCCGGGGCTGTCCATAAAGGTGAATCCGCGCGCCTTGACGATCTCGGCGTATTTATAGACGCCAGTGAGAGGCGTCGTGCCACCCTTGGCCGCCGCGCCTAGTGACTTCTCAAGGATCGTGGTCAAACCGCCCGCCTTGTTTCCGGGGCTGGGGTTGTTGTCCATGCTGCCCTTGTTGCGCAGCGTGTAATCCTCCCACCACTTGATCAGTCCGATCAGGCGATCCCCCACGGCGCGGTCAACCGCGCGCGCTGTCAGCAGGTGTTCGGCGCCGTAAATCTCAGGCGTTTCGGCCAGCACACCCGTGCCGCCTTGCGCCACCAGCAGGTCGGTTGCATAGCCTAGTGCTGGGTTCGCCGTGATCCCCGACCACGCGTCCGACCCGCCACATTGCAACGCCACCTTAAGGTCCGACACAGGGCACGGGGTGCGCGTGGCCTCGTTCGCGATGGGCAGCATGGCGGCTACCTTCTGGATCCCCGCCTCGACCGTGCGGCGCAGGCCAGCGACGGACTGGATGTTCATCGTCTGGAAGGTTGGCCCCTGTTTCAGACCCCATGCGTCCAGCAGCCAGTCGATCTGGTTCATCTCGCAACCCAAGCCGACCATCAAGACGCCCGCATGGTTGGGATGGCGCGCATAGCCCCACATGACGCGCTGCAAGGCTTCGAACCCGTCACCGTCGCTGGCCATGCCGCAGCCCGTCCCGTGGACAAAAGCGACAACCCCGTCGACATTGGGATAGTTCGCCATAATGTCGGGCGTGAAATGCGCCGCAATCATCCGCGCCGCCGTGGCCGAACAGTTCACCGAGGTCACGATGGCGATATAGTTGCGCGTACCCACCTGACCGTTTTCGCGCTTGTATCCCATGAACGTATCCCCCGTGGCAGGGGTCACAGGGCGCAGGTTCGTCCCGAATTCATACTCCACATCCGTGGCGCGGAATTCGACGTTGTGCGTATGTACATGATCGCCTGCCGCAATGTCCTGCGCGGCATAGCCGATCACTTGCGCGTATTTACGGATCACGTCACCCTTGGCCAGATCGCGGGTGGCAATCTTGTGCCCCGAAGGGATCAGCGCGCGGGTGGCCGTATCCTCGATCGTGACGCCGACCTGCAAGGCGCGGGTGGCTGTTACGACGGTGTCTGTCGGGTCAAGGCGGATAAAGTCCATGGGGTGCCTCTCAGGCGGAAACGGGCGCGGTCAACGCCCGATGGTGGTTGGAAACGGCGCGCATCGCCCTGCCTGTCATCCGCGCGCCGCCCTGACCGGTCAAGGGCCGGTCAGGGCGTGCGCAGGTGGCATAAGCAGGGCAAAGCATTGTGCACCTTTACAGCAGCAAAGATACGATAGGCGGATAGATCAGCAGGACCGACAGTGCCGCCAGCTGGATACCGATGAAGGGCAGGAACCCTTTGAAGATATCCGTCAGCGTGATGTGCGGAGGTGCCACCGACTTGAGGTAGAACGCAGCCGGACCGAAGGGCGGCGACAGGAAACTGACCTGCATGTTCATACAGAACACGACCCCGAACCAGATCGCCACATGACGCGGGTTCAACTCTCCGAACAGGCCGATTTCCTCAATCGGCAGGCGCAGCACGATGGGCAGGAACACCGGAATGATCAGCAAAACGATACCGACCCAGTCCATGAACGCGCCCATGAACAGCAGGATCAGCATCATCATCAGAATCACCAGCATGGTCGGCAGGTCCGATCCGACGATGAAGTCCGCCACGTAAACCGGACCGCCCACAATGGTGTACGCCCCCGCAAGAGCCGCCGCACCGATGGTCACCCAGATGATCGTGCCGGTGGATTTCAGAGTCCGCATCAGGGATTCCCACACAAGGGCCGGCGAAGCCTCGCCCCGCAGCAGCGCGATGACAAAAACCGCAAAGGCGCCCATGCCTGCCGCTTCGGTGATGCCCGTGATCCCGCCATAGATAGAGCCGAGAACAACCCCGATCACCACGATTGGCGGCACAAGGCCTTTGCCCATGCTCCACCCTGTCGCCGTGCGTTCGCGCCCGAAGACAAAGAAGACAAGGCCAAGGCAGATGGCGACAATGGCGCCGAAGATGGCGATATATTCGCTGGTCCCCCAAAAGGCCGCTTCGCCCGTGTTGGCCGCGTTCGATCCCGAGAATTCAAAGAACATCGCCCGCAGGAACAGCGCCACGCTGAAGCCGCCAACGACAACCGTGAGGAAGGCAAGGAACAGTTTCAGCTTGTCCGCGCCTTGCGGTTCCCCCGGAACGGGATCGGGCAACGGTGCATCTTCGGGGCGCAACTGAGTGCGGATGATGATGTAGATGATGATGAACGACGCCAGCATAAAACCCGGAATGAAGGACGCGGTGAACAGCGCCTTGATCGAGGTTTCGGTGATGAGGCCATAGATGATCAGAACAATCGACGGCGGGATCATCGTGCCCAGCGAGCCCGAGGCACAGATCACCCCGATGGCGAGGTTCTGGTTATAGCCGAGCCGCAACATCTGTGGCAACGCGATCAGGCCCAACAGCACGACCTCGCCCCCGATGATGCCGGACATGGCCGCCATGATCACCGCCATGATCGAGGTCACGATGGCGATACCGCCCCGCGTGCGCGACAGCCAGACGTTCAGCGACGAATACATCTCTTTGGCGATGCCGGAGCGTTCCAGCAGGGCCGCCATGAAGATGAACAGCGGAATGGATATGAGGACATAGTCCGTTAAGAGCCCGTATATCTTCTGCGCGAGGATATTAAGAGGCCCCGATCCGGGCCTGCCGGTCAGGATGCCGTCGCCAAAGGCCAGCGGGTTCATCAGCAGGCCGGGTTCGAATTTCATCACCAGCACCAGCACCGCCAGCACAGCGGACGCGAGGCCCAGTGGCATGCCGATGGCCAGCAGCAGGATCAATCCCAGCATCAGGACCAGAGAGATGGTTCCGATATCCATAAGTCTATTCCTTCACGGCCGTATGTTGCCCCGTCACGTCGAGGTCACCGACACCATCGGTGCCCACCTGCGCCTTGATGCGCTCGATTTCTTCTTCGTCTAGATCGTCGCCGCCGTAATGGACCTCTTCCTTGTTCCAGTCAGAGATGAGGTTGACGACCGCCTGCAAGGCGACCAACCCGACAATCAGCAGGACCATGGGTTTCAACGTCGCTGGGATTGGCGGATCAAAGGCCGTACCGAAGGTTTCCCAGCGATAGAACTTGGCAAATGCCTCGCCATAGCCGCCGTAGATCAGGAAGAAGGCAAAAACCACGATCAGCACGGTCGAGATCGTGTCAAAGATGCGCTGCACCCAACGCGGCACCGCATCATACAACAGGACAATGCGGATATGGCTGCGCTGTTGCATGGCATAGAGGCCCGCACACAGGAACACAAAGCCCGCCAGCCACAGTGACAACTCGTTCGCCCACAGGGTCGGGGCCTCGAACACATAGCGCAGCATGACTTCGTAAAGCATCACGAGGGTCAGCAAGACCACCAGCATCATGGTGACGCGCCCGATAAACACCGCAAGACGGTCGGCAGGGCGCCAGCTTTCGAACTCCATACCCGCGCGGCGCACCGTTCGCACACCAAGGTAGAGGAAAACCGGAATAGAAAGTAGAGCCAGCCAGTCAACGATATCGGCATAGCCCCCGAACAACCCACCCAGTCCGGGCGTCACGTCACCGCGAGCAAACAGGGCCGACAGCTTATCAAGATCGGACTGACCTTCGGGGGGATAGAAGTCCAAGGTAAAGGCGGGCATGTGCCACACAACCCATCCCGTGGCGAAAATAAAGGCCAATGGCACCAGCCATTCGACCAGAGTGCCGGAACGCACCTGCATCGCAAAATCCCCCTGAGTAGAAAGGCCCGCGCCCGTCCCGTCGACAGCAGCGGGCAAGATGGGGCCCCGCAGATGCGCGGCCCCAATTTGTCGCTTACTCGGACACGAGGCCCAGTTGCGTGAGATATTCGATATGCGAGTCAACCAGCGCCTTGGCTTCTGGTGTGTCCGCAAACTCGGGCCATGTGGCCTGTGCCGCATCACGGAACTTCTGCAGTTCTTCTGGGGCCCACTGGGACAGTGTCACACCCTTTGCACGCAGTTCCGAAGCCGCTTCGGCATTCGCTTTTTCGAATGTCAGCGCGGTGCGCAGTGCCAGCGATTCCATCGCAACTTTCATGATGCGCTGATGTGCTTCCGGCATCGCGTCGAAGACTTCCTTGTTACAGGCAAGGTGGTCGGACGGCATCGAGTGGAAGCCGGGGAAGTTGGCGTGATCGACGATGTCGTACAGACCCAGACCAACGTTATTGGCCAGACCGGATGCGTCCGCACCGTCGATGATGCCCGTTTCAAGCGCGGTAAAGATTTCGGTGAAATCCATCACGATAGGCGATGCGCCCAGACGCTCGAAGATTTTTGTTTCCATGCCGGGGGGCGAGCGGAATTTCCAGTCTTTGAAGTCTTCCACTTTTGCGATCGGCTTGGACGAGGCAAAGGATTCCTGACCGTAAACCCACCAGCCGATCAGCTCCATGCCGTACTTGTTGTACAAAGGTGCCGCCGCTTCGAGGCCACCGCCATAGTACAGCCAGCTTAGCTGTTGGTAGGGCGTTTCATAGCCGCCCATGATGTCGCCCACAAACTGGAAAGCCGAGTTCTTGCCGGTCTGGTAGCCGCCGCCTGTCATATCGCAGTCAAGGATACCGGAGGATGCCGCGTCAAAGGTTTCAACCGATTTGACCACGGACGAAGAGTAGAACATCTCGACCTCGATGCCGCCGCCGGACATGGTCTGGATGTTATCGATGAACTCCGCTGCCAGTTTGCCGGATACGGTTTCAGGCGCATAGTGCGTTTGGATGCGCAATTTGCTGGTGGCGTGGGCATCAGCCAAGGCACCGGTGGCTGCAAGTGTTGCAGCGACAGCGACCGAAGCCGCTTTCGTGATGAATGTCATGTTATCCTCCCAGATACTCTATGTGTTCGCGCATGCCGGAGATCTTTGGCCCCCTTGTGGCGCAGCGTGTGAGTGAGGCTAAGCGCAGAAATTCCGCACGACAACTCTAAATGTGAAATTTGTAAAATTTTTGAGATTCTGATGGAATTTCGAGATTTTGTGATTTACCGATCAGGAAAATTCGATCTCGGGAAGGCCCTCATGCTCAAAGACGACAACATCTACGAAAGCCTGCGGTATCGCCTGATGACCAACGGTTTTGAGCACGGGCAGAAGCTACGGGCCGAACATTTGCGCGCCGAATTCGGCTGTTCCGCCAGCACTATTCGCGAGGTGTTGTTCCGCCTGTCGACTCTCGGGCTGGTCGAGTTCCGCGAACAGCGCGGGTTTCGCGTGCCCGAGAAATCCAATGATGTGGTGCATGAACTGACCCACCTGCGCGTACTGCTTGAGGCCGAAGGTGCGGCGATGTCGATTCGCTATGGCGGCGTCGCATGGGAGGCCCGCCTGACCGCCGCGCACCATCAGCTCAGCCATTTGGAAACGCGGCTGCAATCGGCGGATGATGTGACGCCCTTTGTTGATCTGTGGTTCGATGCGGAACGGCAGTTTCATGAGATGCTGATCTCGGCTTGCGGGTCGGCCAGCCTGTTGGCAACGCACCATCAGGTCTATTGCCGCTTCCGTCAGCAATTGATGGTCGAGGACCGGAGTTTCGATTTCATCTCGAACAACATCCGCCAGCACCAGCAGATTCTGGACGCCGCCATGGCGGGGGACGAGGCGCTGACGCGGCAGAAAATCCACGACCATCTGGCGCGTCACATGCGCCCAAGCGACGATGCCCCTAAGGGATAGGGGATCACTCGGCCTTTGACGCGGGCGCGCCGTATTCCAGCACGTCCTCAATGACCGCATCGCTGATCTTTTTGCCGTCGTCCTTGGTGCCGTGGAGCACGCTGACATCGCCTGTCGCCTCGAAGATAACGGCGTGCACCGTGCTTAGATCATAGGCGTTCGCCTCGCGCAACTTACCGTAAACGTCCGCCTTGGTCATGCGGACAAAGCGCAAGTTCTCTTCGAGGATCACGCCGTCTTTCATGATCAGCACCGGCGAATTGTCGATGCTGCTTTCCGCGAATTTCCAGCGCGAGCGCGCCAAGGCCAAAAGCCACTGTACCACAAACAACGCGGCCAATGCTGCCAACCCGTACCAAACCGGTTCCTTGGGCGAGATCGCGGCACTGGCGATGACCGAGCCTGTGGCGACGGTGATCGCAAAGTCGAAGCTCGACATTTTGGCAAAGGACCGCAGCCCGTTGATCCGCGTCAGGACCACCACGGCCAGAACAATCACGCCGACGCGCACAAAAATCTCTGCAATATCGCTGATCACTGTTGTGACCTCCTGTGTTTGAGGAAAAGCCCCGCCATTGCGCCGATCAGCGCGAATGCCAGCAGGCCAAGGTAGCGTTCGTAGATGCCGTCGATGCCGGTTGGCAGGAAAAAGAATACCGGCGCGCTGACGACCCAAAGCGCGGCGATGGTCATCAGAACGCGGGCATAGAACGGGTCGATCCTGCCTGCGCCCCGCGCCATCAACAGCGGGATCAGCACCATCAACAGACCCAAGGCATAAACGAGGTAGATGTGGATCACCGCGCCATCGCGGTCGGCATCGCCATATTCATTCCGCGCCCCGATCAGGAACACGATCAGGGCCAGCGCGGCAAAGCACAAGGTACCCACGCTCCACCTCCAACCGCCCAGATGCACATGCGCGCATAACAGCGCAACCGAGATCAGTGACGCAGAAAAGCAATAGATGCCGATATCGACAATGTACTCGTATTTGCCCGCACCAAGGTCGCTGATCGTGTCCGCGATCCAGTCGTGATCCGGCACCACAAAGTCGGCAACTAGGATCGAAACGGCGAAAACCACGCAGCCCGCCAGCGCTAACCACGCAAGGGTCTGCACAAAGGCGCTGTAATATCCTGCGGCGGGGGTGCCGGTGTCGTCGGACATGCTGGTTTCCCGTCTGGTTACGACAGGTCAACGCGAGGCATGCCGGTTTGGTTCACCGGTTTGTGATCTTACCCGCGAGCGTGCCGCGGGCAAACAGGGTCAGCGGCCCTTTAGATCTTCGGCGACATAGACATCCACGATCTCGCGGAATGTGGTTTCCGCCGTGAACCCCAGTGCCTTGGCCCGTTCTGGGGCAAAGTCGCGGGGCCAGCCGTCCACGATTTTGGCGATGGCCGGATCGGGCTGCGATTTGATCAGCGCCACAACGTTGTTGCCCGCCACATCGCGCAAGGCCTCGATCTGTTCGGCCACGGTGCAGGACAATCCCGGCAAATTGAGGGCGCGGCGGTTTTCAAGCCGCACCGTGTCCAGCGTTGCCGCATGTGCCAGAAAGCCCGCCGCCGATTTGGGCGACGCATGCCAGTGGCGCACGGTGTCGGACACGGGCAGAATCGCCTCCAACCCGTTCAAAGGTTCGCGGATAATCCCAGAGAAGAAGGATGACGCCGCGAGATTGGCCTTTCCCGGACGCACGCAGATCGTCGGCAGGCGCAGCGACATGCCGTCGATAAAACCCTTGCGACTGAAGTCTTGGATCAGCAACTCGCACGACGCCTTTTGCGCGCCATAGCTGGTTTGCGGCGAGGACAGGAAATCGTCGCCGATCTTGTCGGGATAAGGGCCACCGAACACGGCGATAGAGGATGTGAACACCACCTTCGGCACATAGTCCCCGCCGGTCGCGCGGTGCTGTGCGCGCAGACCTTCAAGGAAATGCCACATCGGCCACAGGTTCACCTGCCAGCCCAGATCGAAATTCGTCTCGGCCTCACCCGAGACAATCGAGGCGAGGAAGTAGATCAGGTCAAAGCGTTCAGCAGCCAGCGCCGCCCCTTCCGCCAAGGTGGACAGGTTGCCGACACGGCGGTCCGTGCCTGCCCCGCCTTCGGGAAAGGCCATGTCGTGCAGGGTCAGTTGCACCGGCTTGCCGTCGATGCCTTCGGCCTCGAGCCTGTGGGCCAGTTTTTGCCCCACCATGCCGCCACCGCCAAGAATCAGGACGCGCATCATGTGTCCAATCCATTGCGCGCGCGCAGTTCAAGGTAGATGCCAGAATGATCCTTGTCCGCCCCGTCCATGTGGTCGACGAAATGCGCAAACCGGTCGCGCACGCCTTGGGTCATGGGCAGGTCCAGCTTGACCGCCGCAGCCTCGGCCAGACAGTTGTCCAGATCCTTGAGCTGGAATTTCGACAGGCCACCGGGTTCGAAATTGCCCGTGGTCATACGCTCGCCGTGCTGTTGCAGGATGACGCTGTCAGCGAACCCGCCTTTGAGCGCGGCACGCAAAGCCGCCGGATCGGCACCGCCCTGTTCGGCCAGCAACATCGCCTCGGCAACCGCACCGATGGTGACGGCGACGATGGTCTGGTTGCACAGCTTGGACAACTGCCCCGACCCCGACGGGCCGACATGCACAGGTTCCCCCATGGCGCCAAGGGTCGATGTGGCGCGGGCCACGTCATCCTCGGCACCACCGACCATAATGGCAAGGCTGCCCGCTTCGGCCCCTTTGGTGCCGCCGGACACGGGCGCGTCCAGATGCGCAACGCCGAATGGCGCCAGCACCTCGGCCTGCGCGCGCGCCTCGTCCGGTTTGGTCGATGACATGTCGATCCACAGCGCGCCCTCTTTCAGGCGGCCCGCCACATCGTTCACCACGGCCAGAACGGTGGGCCCGTCACTCATCATCGAAATGACGATGTCGGCCTCGATCACCGCCTCTTCTACCGTGTCGGCAACCTCGGCCCCGAAGGCCGCCAAGGGTTGCGCCTTGGCCTTGGTGCGGTTCCAAACGGTCAGCGGCACACCGGCCTCTGCCAGATTGCGCGCCATGTGAAACCCCATTAATCCGGTCCCCAAAAGGGCCACCTTTTGCGTCGCCATCCCTGATCCTCCAAAATTTCCATGCCGTCTGGTCAATGCCAGCGGCTTATCCTACGGTCCCACCAAAACGCAGGCAGACGCCGTACGCAACAGTGGAAAAGAATGGGGGGAGACTATGGGCCGTTTAGACGGAAAGCGCGCGCTTGTGACAGCCGCAGGCCAAGGCATCGGACGCGCAAGCGCCGTTGCGATGGCGGCCGAAGGCGCGCAAGTGTTTGCAACTGATGTGAAATCCGAGTTGCTGGAAGACATGCCCGAAGGCATCGAAACCTTTGTTCTGGACGCGATGGATGCCACCAGCATCCGCGTCGGTGTCGAACATGCGCAACCGGATGTTTTGTTCAACTGCGCAGGATTCGTCCATCACGGCACGCTTCTGGATGCCACGGATGACGAATGGGATTTCGCGTTCGACCTGAATGTGCGGTCGATGATGCGCACCATGCGCGCCGCTTTGCCCGGCATGGTCGAGCGCGGCAAAGGGTCGATCATCAACATGTCGTCGGCCTGTTCGTCGGTCATCGGCGCGCCCAACCGTTTCATCTATGGCACGACCAAAGCCGCCGTGATCGGCATGACAAAATCGGTCGCGGTCGATTACGTGACCAAGGGTGTGCGCTGTAACTGCATCTGCCCCGGCACCGTGGAAAGCCCCAGTTGGCATGACCGCGTCCGCGCCTTGGGCGAAGAGATTGGCAGCTACGAAGAGGCGCTGAAGCAGTTCGTCTCGCGCCAGCCCATGGGCCGCGTCGCCACCGCGGAAGAAATCGCCGCCCTTGTCGTCTACCTTGCCAGCGACGACAGCGGGTTCACCACAGGGCACCCCCATATCATCGACGGAGGCTGGTCGGGCCAATGACCAAGAAAATCACAATCGAGGATCTGCGTTCGCGCAAGTGGTTCATGAATCCGGACAATCCGGAGATGACCGCCCTCTATCTCGAACGGTATCTGAACTACGGGCTGACGCGGGCCGAGTTGCAGTCGGGCAAGCCGATCATCGGGATCGCGCAGACCGGCAGCGACCTGTCGCCCTGCAACCGCCACCATCTTGAACTGTCCAAACGTGTGCGCGACGGCATCATCGCCGCTGGCGGCACCTGTATCGAGGTGCCGGTGCACCCCATTCAGGAAACCGGCAAGCGTCCGACCGCGATGCTGGACCGTAACCTTGCCTATCTGAGCCTCGTTGAGACGCTGTTCGGCTATCCGCTGGATGGTGTGGTGCTGAACATCGGCTGTGACAAAACCACCCCTGCCCTGCTGATGGCCGCCGCCACTGTAAACATTCCCGCTGTCGCCCTGTCGGTCGGCCCGATGCTGAACGGCTGGTTCCGTGGCGAACGCACCGGATCGGGCACTATCGTCTGGAAGGCACGCGAAATGCTTGCCGCCGGAGAGATTGACGATGACGGGTTCATGGAACTGGTCGCGTCCTCCGCCCCGTCGGTCGGTTATTGCAACACGATGGGCACAGCCACCACGATGAACAGTCTTGCCGAGGCTTTGGGCATGCAGTTGCCCGGCGCGGCGGCGATTCCCGCCCCCTACCGCGAACGCGGGCAGATGGCCTATGAAACAGGTCGCCGCATTGTGGATATGGTGTGGGAGGACATGCGCCCGTCCGACATCATGACCCGCGAGGCGTTCGAGAACACAATCGTCATTAACTCGGCCATTGGTGGTTCTACCAATGCGCCGATCCACCTGAACGGCATTGCCCGCCATCTGGGTGTGCCGCTGGACAATGACGACTGGCAGAAGGTCGGCCATGACGTTCCGCTGATCGTCAACATGCAGCCCGCCGGCGAATATCTGGGCGAGGATTACCAGCATGCAGGCGGCGTGCCTGCGGTCATTGGCGAGTTGATTGCCGCGGACCTGCTGCCCCATCCCGACGCGATGACTGTGAATGGCAAGACCATGCGCGAGAACTGCGGCCATGTGCGCAGCGAGGATCAGCGCGTGATCCGCACCGTGGCCGAACCGATGAAAAAGCACGCGGGCTTTATCAACCTCAAGGGCAACCTGTTTGACAGCGCGATCATGAAAACCTCGGT
The DNA here is from genome assembly GCF_059882455.1 of Tateyamaria sp. 7Alg 36. NCBI lineage: Bacteria > Pseudomonadati > Pseudomonadota > Alphaproteobacteria > Rhodobacterales > Roseobacteraceae > Tateyamaria > Tateyamaria sp. 7Alg 36. Next base: position 1,996,344 of record NZ_CM187613.1, read on the forward strand.
GATCTCCGACGATTTCCGCGCGCGCTATCTGTCGAACCCTGACGATCCGGACGCCTTTGAAGGGCGCGCCATCGTCTTTGACGGCCCCGAGGATTTTCACCACCGCATCGACGATCCTGCCGAGAATATCGACGACACCTGCATCCTGTTCATGCGCGGCGCGGGGCCCAAGGGCTATCCCGGCGGGGCCGAGGTGGTGAATATGCGTCCGCCTTCCTACCTGTTGAAGCAGGGGATCAAGGCGCTGCCTTGCGTCGGTGACGGGCGACAGTCGGGCACATCGGGATCACCGTCGATCCTGAATGCGTCGCCCGAGGCGGCGGATGGCGGCGGGCTGGCCCTGCTGGAAACCGGCGACATGGTGCGCATCGACCTGCGCAAATGCACCGCGGACATGCTGGTGGATGACACCATCCTGCAAGCACGGGCCGAGGCGATACTGGCAGCGGGAGGCTACCCAGTACCGGAAAACCAGAGCCCATGGCAGGAAATTTTCCGCGACCGTGTGGGCCGTTTCGACGAGGGCATGACCCTGCGCGGATCGACCGACTATCAAGATATCTCGCGCAAGCACATGCCGCGGGATAACCACTAACCCGCTGATAGCGGGACAACCACTAGGGAAGAGCAAGATGAAACTCGTACGATACGGTGACGTAGGTCACGAAAAACCCGGCATGATGGACGGCGACACTTTGCGCGATCTGTCGGAACATGTGGCCGACATCACAGGCGACACACTGGACGATGCGACGCTGGACCGCCTGCGCAGCATTGACCCCGCCACCCTGCCCGCGGTCGAGGGCAATCCGCGCCTTGGTGCCTGCGTCGGCAACTTTGGCAAGTTCCTGTGCATCGGCCTGAACTATTCCGACCACGCCGCCGAAACCGGCGCGGCAATCCCCGAACACCCTATCCTGTTCTTCAAGGCGAACTCGGCTGTGGTCGGGGCCTATGACGATGTGGTGATGCCACGCGGATCGACCCACACCGATTGGGAAGTCGAACTAGGCGTCGTGATCGGCAAGACCGCCAAATACGTCTCGAAAGAGGACGCGCTGGACTATGTCGCGGGCTATTGCGTGGTCAATGACGTGTCCGAGCGTCACTTCCAGACCCAGTTGACCGGTCAGTGGACCAAGGGCAAATCCTGCGACACGTTCGGCCCTACGGGACCCTATCTGGTCACCCGCGACGAGATCGCAGATGTGCAAAACCTTGCCATGTCGCTGGACGTGAACGGCAAGCGGATGCAGACCGGCAACACCAACACGATGATCTTTACCGTGGCCGAGATCATCGAACATCTGAGCGGGCTGATGACTCTGCATCCGGGTGATGTGATCACCACAGGCACCCCTCCGGGTGTGGGTATGGGCATGAAGCCACCGGTTTACCTGAACGTCGGTGACGTGATGGAGGTCGAGATCGAAGGTCTGGGCCGCCAGCGTCAGGAAGTGAAGATGGATGCCTGACCTTCTACAGATCGGCGGCATCACCGACACGATGCACGCACGCCTTGCCGAGCGGTTCACGATCCACAAACTGTCCGAGGCATCCTATCCCGCCGAGGCGATCACCCATATCGCCACCAACGGCCATGACGGGGTGCCTGCGGATGTGATGGCGGCCTGCACGAACCTGCAAATGATCAGTGGCTATGGCGTCGGCTATGACGCCATCGACACCAAGACGGCGGCAGAACGGGGCATTCTGGTCACGCACACACCCGACGTGCTGAACGCCGAGGTTGCCAGCACCGCGATCCTGTTGATGCTGGCCAGCTTCCGCAATTTCCTCTCGGACGAGGCGCACGCCCGTTCGGGCGCGTGGGAACAGGGCGGCGCACCGCTGTCCCGCAGTGCCGACAATCGCCGTGTCGGGATCCTTGGGCTGGGGCGCATCGGGCAGGCCATCGCCACCAAGCTCGAAGCGTTCAACGCGGAGATTCACTATCACGCGCGGGGCAAAAAGGACGTGCCCTACACCTACCATGCCAGCCTGACCGATATGGCCGAGGCCGTAGAGGTGTTGATCTGCATCACCCCCGGTGGTCCTTCGACCCACCGCATCGTGAACGAGGACGTGATTAACGCCCTTGGTCCCGAAGGCACGCTGATCAACGTGTCGCGCGGGTCCGTGGTGGATGAACCCGCCATGGTGGCCGCGTTGCAGGACGGGCGTTTGGGCTATGCCGCGCTGGACGTGTTCGAGGCCGAGCCGAAGATTCCCGACGCGCTCAAGACCATGTCCAACGTCGTGCTGTTGCCGCATGTCGGGTCGGCTACGCACGAAACCCGTGCGGCGATGGGGGCGCTTGTGGTCGACAACCTGATCGCGCATCTGGACGATGGCAAGGTGCTGACCCCTGTGCCTGAAACGGCCCATCTCAATGTCTGAGATCACCAGTGTAACCGCACGCCTGTTCGCGGTGCCGCTGGACGAAGTGCTTGTGGACGCCAAACATGGCGACCACACGCATTTCCACCTGATCACCGCGACCGTGACACTGGCAGACGGGCGCAGCGGCACCGGATACACCTATAGCGGCGGACGCGGCGGGCATGCCATTGCGGCAATGATCAACCACGACCTTGCTCCGTTCCTGATCGGACAGGATGGCGACGCGGTCGAGGCGCTGACCGACGCGATGGACTGGCATATGCACTATGTCGGGCGCGGCGGCATCCTATCCTTTGCCATCTCGGCGGTCGATATCGCCTTGTGGGATGCACGGCTGAAAGGGGCGGGCCAGTCGCTGGTCAAGGCCGCAGGCGGCGCGTCCGATTGCTGCAAGGCCTATGCAGGCGGGATCGACCTTGGCTATGACCTGCCCAAGCTGCTGGACAGCATTCAGGGCTATCTGGATCGGGGCCAAAACGCGGTCAAAATCAAGATCGGCCAGCCGACCCAAGCCGAAGACATCGCCCGTATCAAAGCGGTGCGTGAGCTTATCGGGCCGAACATCACCTTTATGGTCGATGCCAACTATTCGCTGACGGTGGAACAGGCCATTTCGATGGCCAACGCGTTCAAGCAATTCGACATCACGTGGTTCGAGGAACCCATCATCCCCGACGCGTTCGAAGACTACGCCAAGATACGTGCCGCGACAGGCGTGGCGGTCAGTCAGGGCGAGAACCTGCATACGATGCACGAATTTGCCCGCGCCATCCCGCATGTGGATTTCATCATACCGGATGCGTCCAACTGCATGGGCATCACCGGCTGGCTTCAAGTGGCGGCGATGGCCGAACAGGCGGGCGTACCGGTGTGCAGCCACGGGATGCAGGAATTGCACGTATCATTGATGTCCGGGCGGCCTAATAGCGGCTGGCTAGAGGTGCACAGCTTCCCGATTGACCGTTATACCACGCGCCCGCTTGTGATCCGCGACCACATGGCCGTTGCACCGGATGTGCCCGGGATCGGGGTGGAATTTGCGTGGAACATGCTGACCCCGCACGAGGTCACGCTGTAAGGAATAAGGTGGGCGTCGCCGCCCACCTTCGTTGTGCTTTTACTCTTTCGGACCAAGGGCGTTCAGACCCTTGAGGATATCAATGGCGTAGGCCAGTTGGTAATCCTCTTCGCGCAGCGCCGCGGCGGCGTCGGCCTTTGCACGGTCCTCTTCGATCTGGCGGATCTGGTCCTCGCTCAGTGAGTCGTTGTTAAGGCTGCCGCGCAGGTCCGCTTCGGAACGCTGGCCGACCGCGCTCTTGGGTTCGTCCTCTTCCTCAGTCGCGGGCTGACGGCGAGGCTGTTCAACCACGATGTCGGGGCTGACACCCAGTGCTTGGATCGAACGGCCCGATGGCGTGTAATAACGCGCCGTGGTCAGGCGCATCGCACCATCCCCCCGCAGCGGCATCACCGTCTGGACCGATCCCTTACCAAAGCTTTTCGTTCCGACAACGATGGCGCGGCGGTGATCCTGCAAGGCACCGGCCACGATCTCGGAAGCCGAGGCAGAGCCGCCGTTGATCAGAACCACAATCGGCTTGCCCATCGCCAGATCACCCGGCGTGGCGTTGAAACGGTCGCCATCCTCGGGGTCGCGGCCACGGGTCGACACGATCTCGCCCTTTTCAAGGAAGGCATCGGAGACGCGGATCGCTTGGGTCAGCAGACCACCGGGGTTGTTGCGCAGATCAAGGACAAAGCCGTTTACGTTCTCCATACCGCCCAGTGCCTCGACCTCTTCGGCGAGTTTGGAGGTCAGGTTCGGCGTGGTCTTGTCGTTGAACGTGGTGACGCGCAGAACAACCGTGTCGCCTTGGGTGCGGCTGCGCACGGCCTGCAATTCGATTGTGTCCCGCACAAGGGTCAGGTCGAACGGCTCGGCCTCGCCCTCGCGCACGATGGTGATGATAATCTCTGACCCGACAGGGCCGCGCATACGGTCCACCGCCTCGTCCAGCGAAAAGCCGAGCATTGATTCACCGTCCACATGGGTGATGAAATCGCCCGCCTCGACGCCTGCCTCTGCGGCAGGGGTGCCATCAATCGGTGAGACGACTTTGACAAAGCCCTCTTCCTGCGTGACCTCGATGCCCAAGCCGCCGAATTCACCGCGTGTCTGTACCTGCATCTGCGCGGCATCGTCGGGGGAGAGATAGCTGGAATGCGGATCTAGCGAGGTCAGCATCCCGTCAATCGCCGCCTCGATCAGTTCGCCTGGTTCGACTTCTTCGACATACTGGCTGCGGATGCGTTCAAAGATATCGCCGAACAGATCAAGCTGCTCATAGACGCGCGTGTTCGATTCGGCCTCTTGTGCCAGCAACGGGCCTGCAACCTGCGTTGTGGCAATCGCACCTGCCAACGTACCGCCCAGTGCGGCCATGACGAATTTTTTCATTCCTGCTTATCCATCCTTGTCAGTGCTGAACCACGTCATCGGGTCCACGGGCACGTTATCCTGTCTTACCTCTATATAGAGCGTTTCCGAGGCCGTAGCGCCACCCCCTTCACTATCAGTTGACAATGCAGAGGCCTGTCCATCGGCAGGAAGCCCGCCCATAAGGCCCAGCGGCGTATCAGCGGCAATAATTTGCCCCGTTTCACCATAGCTTACGCCCATCCCCGCCAGCACGATCAACGTCCCCGGACGCGGTTCGAGAATCGTTACCGCCCCGAAATCCAGCAACGGGCCGACATAACGCAGTGTCGCCGCCGTTGGCGCGGTCACCAGCGCACCGGGGCGGGTGGCCAGCAAGATGCCGGGCCGCACGATCCCTGCGGCGTCCGGTTCGCCTGCTTTGCGCAGGATCAGACCACGCGCGGGCATGGGCAACGTGCCGATTTCGTCCTCGATATCGGGGGGCGTCCATCCGGCATCATCCGTCACGATGTTGGCCAAGCCGCTGGAAAACGCATCCAGCGTCTCGGACGAGGCGATCAGGATCGCCTCGCGCACCGGATCGCTGGTAAACCGCTGCGGCAACTCGGTCCGGTTCGCCATCGCTTGGTTCAATTCGGCACGGGCCGCTTGCACCTCGGCCAGTCCGGTCTGCAACTGCGCCGCTGCCTGTTCCTGCAACAGGCGCAGCCCCTCGACATCGCTGAGGTCAAGGCGCAACTGTTCAGCCCGTTGGTTCAGCGCGGGCGTCAGTTCGGCCAGCAACATGCCCGCCCGCGCCGTGCCATTCGGCCCGTCAGGGTGCAGAAAGGCGGCGGGCGTTTCATTCGGCGTCAGGGTTTGCAGTACAGCGACCAGCTGCGCGATCTCGGCATCGCGCGCCTCAAGCTGGCCACGCAATTGCGCCTCGCGGATGGCCGCCCGTCGCAAACCGGCGCGCATCGCGGACAGTCCCGCCTCATAGGCCTGCACAGTGCGGGTCAGCGCCTTGACGCGGTCGCGGGCACTTTCGGCCTCGGCCATCTGCGCCGAAGCGGTGGACAGCAGGTCACCGGCCGCACGGGCCAATGCGCCCGCATCCTCTTGCGCGGCAAGCGGGCCGCACAGCGCACAAAGGGCTAGGGCCGCAAGACGTTTCATGCAATCAGGCTTTTTCCGGTCATCTCTTCAGGCTGGTCCAGCCCCATCAGCGCCAGAACCGTTGGCGCAAGATCGGCCAAACGGCCGGAATTCAGGGTCACGTCCCCTGCCCCGACCACAGCCACCGGCACCAGATTGGTTGTGTGCGCCGTATGCGGCGCGCCGGTGTCGGGGTCGATCATGGTTTCGCAGTTGCCGTGATCGGCTGTCACAATCATCGCACCGCCCGCCGCCTCAAGCACCGGCAGCACGCGCGCCAGCCCCTGATCCACCGAGGCGCAGGCCGCAATCGCCGCGTCCAGATCGCCCGTATGCCCGACCATGTCGGGGTTGGCGTAGTTCACCACGATCAGGTCATAACCCGCCTCGATTGCCTCGATGAACTTGTCCGTCACCTCGACCGAGGACATGGCAGGCTGCATGTCATAGGTCGCCACATTCGGCGATTTCGGCATGGCGCGGTCTTCACCTTTTTCGGGCTGTTCCTCACCGCCGTTCAGGAAAAAGGTGACGTGGGGATATTTCTCGGTCTCGGCCAGCCGGAACTGGCGCAAGCCCGCCCGTGCCACCCAAGCGCCCAGCGTATTCTCGATCTCGGGCTTGGGATAAACCGTGGTCATATAGGCAGCGTGTGCCACGGAATAATCCGCCATCCCGATCAGGCCGGACCAGTCGGGGCGCCCGTCAACGTCAAAGGCGTCAAAGGTCGGATCGCCAATGGCGGCCATGATTTCGCGTGCACGGTCGGCACGGAAGTTCAGGCAGAACAGCCCGTCGCCGTCCCGTGCGCCCTTGTACCCGTCCATCACCGTGGCAGGGATAAATTCGTCGGTCTTGTCGTTGGCATAGGCGGCGTTGATCGTCGCTTCGGCGCTTTCCTTGATCTGGCCCTTTGCCCGCACCATCGCGGCAAAGGCGGTTTCGACACGGTCCCAGCGGTTGTCGCGGTCCATCGCGAAATAGCGCCCTGTCACGGTCACGATCCGCGCGCCCTTGGGCAGTTCCGAAGACAGCGTTTCAAGGTAGTTCAGCGCGGATTTCGGGGCGACATCGCGCCCGTCCGTGATCGCGTGGATCAGCACATCAAGCCCCGCATCCGCGCAGGCCTTCGCCGCCGCGATCAGGTGGGTGATGTGACCGTGCACGCCGCCATCGGACATCACGCCCATCAGGTGCGCGCGCCCGCCTGCGGCCTTGATCCCGTCGATCCACGTGGTCAGGCGCTCATTGTGGAAAAAGCTGCCATCCTCAATCGCCAGATCAATCTGGCCAAGGTCCATGGCCACCACGCGGCCCGCACCGATATTGGTATGGCCGACCTCGGAATTGCCCATCTGCCCGCGGGGCAGACCCACATCGGGGCCATGGGTGATCAGCGTCGCATTGGGGCAGGTTGCCATGATGTGATCAAAGGTGGGGGTATCGGCAAGCGCAGGGGCATTGCCGGTCTTTTCCTCGCGCAGGCCCCATCCATCAAGGATACACAAAACAACGGGTTTGGGATGTGCCATCTCGTTAGCGACCTTTGATTGTGAATTGCCCTTGCGTTCTAACGCGCATGAACGGCCTTGGAAAGAACGCTTGCCAAATGCCGCCGCACCCTAGCTCAGGCCCCTGACAAATCTGTGCTGGGATAAGCTGACTTATGCTGGTGCGTCTGACTCCGCGTAGGCTGAAGCGCGGCATCACAAAGGCTGTGACCTGTCCGAAGGTCAGCGTCCTATCGATTTTTATCGGAAGCCCGCAAGCGACTCAGCGTGACAGGAGTGACCCCCAAAAAGGACGCAATCAGCGTATGTGGAAAGATGTCCTCATAGCTTGGGAATTCTTTGCGAAACCAAGCAAGCCGTTCAGCCCCACCAAGTGCAGCGAGGCACCACTCGCGATCCACCTTCCGGCCTAACGTTTCCCGCAGGATACCATTGGCCCAATTTCGAACGGGTTCAGACGCAATCATCCTGTTTGAAAGTGCATCACTTTCGATCCGTGCCAGCCGCGCGTCGGTCGTTGCCACGATGGATACAAGCGATAGCCCGTTGCGCGTTCTTGCTATGTTTGGCGTAACAACACACGGGCCCACATAGAACCCGACGCAAACTTCTTTGCCGTCTTGGTCGCAGATACTACTCGTCAAACACCCCGCCAAAAGAATGAATTCATCTGTTTGAGGGTATTCCTGCAACGTCAGGTGTGCGCCCTTATCCAAACGGATCTGCTTCCAAGCAGACGCGAATTCGTCGGCGTTGGCCCAGTCCAACAGGTCAGGTGACTGCGTTAGAAACGTCCGTAGATCCATCTTGGCGTCCCTTATCAAATGATAATGCAGGTGAATGCGTCACAGGTCATGTGTGGCACGGATCAAGGAGTTTACAAAATGACGAAACGAATTCTGTCAAATCATGCTGGATGTATCGCGGTTGGTTCAGGAGTGATCACTGCATCTCTCTATTTGCTGATGGTAACTGTCACGCTTGCTCATATCCAAGCGATTTCGGGACAGGCCCCCTTCGACATGCGCCCGTTCGGTTATGGCCCGACAGAGGCCGCCACGCTTCTAAACTCCTTAGGTGCGCAGGGACGCGCGTATTACCTTAGTCGCCAGATCACGTTGGACACGGTCTATCCGGCAATGCTCGCGCTCACCTTGATTTCGACGATCCTCTGGTTCGGGAAACGCATGCCAAACAGAAGGCTTATCCAGCTTGGCATTACCCTTTCGACTGGCAGCGCTTTGTTCGACTACGCAGAAAACCTTGGCGTTCTGGCCATGATCCGAAGCTGGCCCGAGGTTTCTGCCCCACTGGTATACGCCGTGAGCACAGCCACAATCCTCAAGTCCATTGCAACAACCTTGGCGGTGATGCTCGTTCTTCTCATAGGATTTAACTGGGCGCGGCGATCCCAAAGCAGACCTTCGCTCATCGCACGGTAACGTCAGTTCCCCGCCCCACGCGTTCGCGAACCTTATGACCGGATGTTGCTTCCCGCTTCATCAGGATTCTTCCGCGTAAAGCGCACCTTTGAAAATCAGGCGGCTTGTCCGCTGTGATCAGATGCTCCCACCTGTCGGGGTAAGGATGTGGCGCAACAACCCCACCGGATGGGCGCGCAGCGTCAGGCGTGTCGACACGAAATCCTCGACCACCTGTTCGCCCAAGCTCATCTCGGGCAAGAGGGCGGCGGGTTCGTCCACCACCTCGCCATCAATGTCGCGGGCAAACAGCGGCAGGGCCGGTCCCGGAGCCAGTGCCTTGGCCTCCCACAACGCTTCGCGGCGGCTGATGTTGAGGCTGTTGAACGCGTCCGCTTCGGACAGGCGGACCAGCACGGGCGGCCCCAGCCCCGCACGCCGCCACACATCGCGCACCGACTGGTAGCCGTTGCCACGGGCCGACGCGATCCATGTGGCATCTTCCTCGCTTAGTCCCTTGATTTGGCGGAACCCCAGCCGCAGGGCCAGCCCGCCGCGCCCGTCAGGCTCCATCACATTGTCCCAGAAGCTGGCATTGATGCAGATCGGACGCACCGTGACCCCGTGTTCGCGCGCGTCCCGCACGATCTGGGCAGGGGCGTAGAACCCCATGGGTTGGGAATTCAGCAAGGCGCAGGCAAAGATGCCCGGATAGTGGCATTTCAGCCAGCTTGAGGCATAGACCAGCAACGCAAAACTGGCCGCGTGGCTTTCGGGAAAGCCGTAGGAGCCAAAGCCCTCAATCTGGGAAAAGCACCGTTCGGCAAATTCGTCGTCATAGCCGTTTTCACGCATCCCGCGCAGGAACAGGGCGCGAAAGGCGCTGACGCTTCCATGCTTCTTGAACGTCGCCAGCGCGCGGCGCAGCCGGTCCGCCTGATCGGGGGTAAAGTTCGCGCCAACCATCGCGATCTGCATGGCCTGTTCCTGAAAAAGCGGCACGCCCAGCGTCTTGCCCAGCACCGCACCCAACGCGTCGGATGGAAAGCTGACCTCCTCCTCTCCGTTGCGGCGGCGGATATAGGGGTGGACCATGTCGCCCTGAATGGGACCAGGCCGGATGATCGCCACCTCGATCACCAGATCATAGAAGTTGCGCGGCCGCATGCGCGGCAGAAAGTTCATCTGCGCACGGCTTTCCACCTGAAAGACGCCGATACTGTCGGCAGCGCACAACATGTCATAGACGCGCGGGTCTTCGGGGGGCAGCGTGGCAAGGGTGTAATCGCGCTGGTGGTGCATGCGCAAAAGGTCGAACGCCTTGCGGATGCAGGTCAGCATGCCAAGGGACAGCACGTCGATCTTGAGAATGCCCAGACTGTCGATGTCGTCCTTGTCCCAGCAGATGACGGTGCGGTCCTCCATCGTGGCGTTTTCAATGGGCACCAGTTCGTCAAGCCGCCCCTCGGTGATGATAAAGCCGCCGACGTGCTGGGACAGGTGGCGGGGAAAGCCGTTGATCTCGTGCACCAGTTCGATGGTCTGGCGCAGGCGCTTGTCGCGGAAATCGAGGCCGATCTCGGCCATCCGCTCGGCCTCGACCCCTTTGGTAGAAAAGAAGCCCCACAGCTGCGAGGACAGCGCCGAAATCGTGTCTTCGGACAGGCCCATGGCGCGGCCCACCTCGCGGATGGCGCGCTTGCCACGGTAATGCACCACCGTGGCGCACAGGCCCGCGCGGTGGCGACCATAGGTTTCATAGATGTGCTGGATCACTTCCTCACGCCGTTCATGTTCGAAATCGACGTCGATATCAGGCGGCTCGTCGCGGGCCTCGGACACGAAGCGTTCAAACACCATCGTGCCCATTTCGGGACTGACCGAGGTGACCCCAAGGCAGTAGCAGACCACCGAATTGGCCGCCGATCCGCGCCCTTGGCACAGGATGCCACGGCTGCGTGCAAAGTGGACAATGTCGCGCACAGTCAGGAAGTAGGGTTCGTATTTCAGCTTGCCGATCAGGGTCAGTTCATGGCGCAACAGGCGCTGTGCCTTTTCCGGCGCGCCTGCGGGGTAACGCCATTTCAGCCCCTCGTAGGCCAGCCGCTCAAGCCGCTGTGCGGGGGTCTCATCGCCGGTGATTTCGGACGGGTATTCATAGCGCAACTGGTCGAGCGAGAAGTCGATGCTATCGGCCAGTGCGCCGGTGCGGTGCACCGCGTCTTCGTGGCCTGCGAACAGCCGCAGCATGTCCGCGCGGCTGCGCAACCGCCCCTCGCCGTTGGCAAGGGCCGCGCGGCCCAGCGTATCGACACGGGTTTTCAGGCGCACCGCACTGACCACATCCGCCAGCTTGCGCCGCGCCCCGTGATGCATGCGCGGCGCCCCCGAGGCCAGCGTCGGCAGGCCAAGCGCACGCGCCTGATCCGCCAGCTGGTCAAAACGCGCCCGATCCCGCCCGTCATAACGCGGCGTCAGCAAGATATGGAGTTTCCCGTCAAAGCGGCGCGTCAGCCGTTGCGCTGTTTGTTGCCACCCGACCGCGCCGCGCTGCCCCGTTGGCGCTTGTGGCCAGAGCAGAAGGTGAAGGTCGTCGCCAAAAGCCTCAAGATCATCGAGTTGCAGGTCGCAGTGTCCCTTCTGCGCCCTGAGCCGCCCGCGCGAGAGAATCCGGCACAGGCCCCGCCACCCGTTGCGGTTTTGCGGCACAACCGTGATGGGCGGGGCATCGGTAAAGATCAGCCGCGCCGCAGGAATCAGGCGCGGGGCCGTGGTGATGGAGGCACCGGATGCAGGCGGGATATGCGCAGGCTGTGGCGGGCCAACCAGCCCCGTTTTAGTATCAAAGTCGCGCCGTTCGCGGATGCAACGCGCGATGGCCTTGGCCTGCGTATGCGCTCGCACGATCCCCGCCACCGAATTGTCATCGGCAATGGCCAGCGCTTCCATCCCCGTCAGGGCGGCGCGCTCCATATATTCCTCGGGGTGCGAGGCACCGGTGAGGAAGGTGAAGTTGGATGTGGCAGAGAGTTCGACAAACATGAATGTGGCAGATTCGGCTGTGGCAGAGCTTTAGCATATTCACGTTTTGTTCTTTTTTGAACAGCGCATGTCAGAAGGCGACGGCGGGTTCTGTTTTCGAGGTGTTTTGTATGGGGGGCGCTGCCCCCGGCCTGCGGCCTCCCCCGGGATTTTTTGGAACAGAGAAGGGGGATGGGGACGCGTTCGGTTGCGAGGTCTTTGGACTGTTGGTCGGGTTTGTGACTTTGGGTCGTTTCGGGATCGCGGAGGAGGGGGAATTGGAGCGACTAAGGCCTTGTCTGCCTTGCGGCCTTGTTCCATAAACCGGAAGCACATCTCGCTTCTTTGCAAGGATCACAGCCATGACCATCGACGCCCCCGAGACCAAATATGTCGCGACCCGCCGTTTGGCCTGTGATGGCAGCGAAGGTGCGTTGGGGCATCCGCGTGTGTGGCTGCAAATCCCCGAGGATACCGGCTGGGTCGAGTGCCCCTATTGCGATTGCAAATATGTCTATGGCGCGCCCGAGGCGGACGCCTGAGCCGACGCGCGCGATTTGAAGCACGGCTGAGGATGCGGATCAGCCAATCGGCATCACAAGAAAACTTTTCAACGCCGCTGGCAGGACATTGCGGATCGTGGCAATACCTTTCGAACACATCGAGGGGTAAATCGCATGACGCAAACATTCGGCAAAGGCTGTCACCTGCATCTTATTGACGGGTCCGCGTTCATTTTTCGCGCCTATCACGCCCTGCCGCCCCTTACCCGCAAGTCCGACGGCCTGCCCATTGGCGCGGTCAGCGGATTTTGCAACATGCTGTACAAATATGTCGAGGGAAACACAGGCCCCGATGCCCCGACCCATGTGGCCGTGATCTTTGACAAAGGCAGCCACACGTTTCGCAACGAGATGTATGACAAGTACAAGGCCAACCGCGAGGCGATGCCCGAGGACCTGCGCCCGCAGATCCCGCTGACCCGTGCCGCGACCGAGGCGTTCAACATCGCGTGCAAGGAAAAGGAAGGCTTTGAGGCCGACGACATCATTGCGACCCTTGCCGTGCAGGCGCGCGCCGCTGGCGGGCGTTGTACCATCATCAGCTCGGACAAGGATCTGATGCAGCTGGTAGGCGACGGTGTCGAAATGCTGGACGCGATGAAGAACAAACGCATCGACCGCGAAGGGGTGTTCGAAAAATTCGGCGTCTATCCCGACCGTGTGGTCGATGTGCAGGCGCTGGCGGGTGACAGCGTCGACAACGTGCCCGGTGCGCCGGGGATCGGGATCAAAACGGCGGCCCTGTTGATCAACGAATATGGCGATCTTGATGCCTTGCTGGACCGTGCCGAAGAGATCAAGCAGCCCAAGCGCCGCCAGACCCTGATCGACCATGCCGACCAGATCAGGCTGTCGCGCAAGCTGGTGCTACTCGACGAGAACACGCCGCTTGATTTCACGCTGGACGATCTGGAGGTACGCGACCCGCACCCCGACCAGTTGATGCCCTTCCTTGCGGAGATGGAATTCCGCACATTGACCAAGCGTGTCGCCGACCAGTTCAATGTCGAAGCGCCCGAGATCAAGGAACCCACCGCCCCTGCCGCCAACGACGCGCCCGAGGCACCCGATTTCGACGACGCGACCTATGAACAGGTCAGCGATGCCGCCGCGTTGCAAACATGGATCGACCTGATTTACGAGCGTGGCTATGTCGCGGTGGACACAGAAACCACAGGCCTGAACGAAATGACCGCCGACCTTGTCGGGATATCGCTGGCTGTGAACGCGGGGCATGCGTGTTACATCCCGCTGATCCATAAACAGGGCGGTGATGACCTCTTCGGTTCGGACGCGCTGTCGGACGGGCAGATGCCGCTTGAGACTGCGCTCGAGATGCTCAAACCCGTGCTGGAGGATGAGAGCATCCTCAAGATCGGGCAGAACATGAAATACGATGCCAAGATCTTTGCCCAGATCGGCATCACGGTCGCGCCTATTGATGACACGATGCTGATGTCCTATGCGATGCATGGCGGCCTGCACGGGCACGGGATGGACACGCTGTCTGAACGCTATCTTGGGCACACGCCGATCCCGATCAAGCCGCTGCTCGGATCCGGCAAATCCGCCAAGACATTCGATCAGGTGCCGATCGAGGACGCGGTGAAATATGCCGCCGAAGATGCCGATATTACACTGCGCCTGTGGCAACAGTTCAAGCCGCAATTGCATCGCGCCCAAGTCACCAAAGTCTATGAAACGCTGGAACGCCCCCTTGTGCCGGTTCTGGCCGCGATGGAGCGGTCGGGCATCAAGGTGGACCGCGATACGCTGTCGCGCATGTCCAACGCTTTTGCCCAGAAGATGGCGGGGCTTGAGGATGAAATTTATGAACTGGCGGGGCGTAAGTTCAACGTGGGCAGCCCCAAGCAACTGGGTGAGATCCTGTTTGACGAGATGGGGATCGAGGGCGGCAAGAAGGGCAAGACCGGTGCCTATGCCACGGGGGCCGATGTGCTTGAGGATCTGGCGACCGAGCATGAATTGCCCGCACGCGTGCTGGACTGGCGGCAGTTGTCGAAGTTGAAATCGACCTACACCGACGCGCTTCAGGATCACATCAACGTCGACACAGGGCGCGTGCATACGTCTTACTCCATTGCGGGCGCGTCCACGGGGCGGCTGGCGTCGACCGATCCGAACCTGCAAAACATTCCGATCCGCAGCGAGGAAGGCCGCCGTATCCGCGAGGCGTTCGTCGCCGAGGCGGGCAAAACGCTGGTTGCGCTCGATTACAGCCAGATCGAATTGCGTATTCTGGCCCATATCGCGGACATCCCAGAACTAAAGCAGGCATTCGCGGACGGCATCGACATTCACGCGCTGACAGCATCGGAAATGTTCGATGTACCGCTGGACGAGATGACGCCGGATGTGCGCCGTCAGGCCAAGGCGATCAACTTTGGTGTGATCTATGGCATCTCGGGCTTTGGGCTGGCGCGCAACCTGCGCATTCCACGGGCCGAGGCGCAGGGGTTCATCGACCGCTATTTCGAACGCTTTCCTGGCATCCGGACATACATGGACGACACTAAGGCATTCGCGAAAGAACACGGCTATGTGCAGACCCTGTTCGGGCGGCGTATCCACACGCCCGAGATCGCATCCAAAGGGCCGCGTGCGGGGTTTGCCGCACGGGCCGCGATCAACGCGCCGATCCAAGGGACTGCCGCTGACGTGATCCGCCGTGCGATGATCCGCATGCCGGACGCGATCAAGGATTTGCCCGCGACGATGCTGTTGCAGGTGCACGATGAACTGTTGTTCGAGGTCGAAGATGGAGCGGTGGACGATCTGATCGACGTGGCGCGCAAAGTGATGGAAGGGGCCGCAGACCCTGTGGTGCATCTGGACGTCAAACTGACCGTCGATGCAGGCAGCGGGCAAAACTGGGCCGAAGCACACTAACAAACGACAGGCGGGGCCAAGCGGCCCCACCGCCATAGCGGCTTACTTGTCGGGCAGCATACGTCCGGTCAGGTGGTCTGTGCCGCGTTCGCGGGCCAATGCCACCTGTTTCTGACGCTCGCGAAAGCGCGCTTTGTCGTCATCGCTCGTCTCGTTCACGCAGTGATGGCACGACACGCCCTGTTCATATTCAGGGCGGTTGCGATCTTCGGGGAGGATCGGACGGCGGCAGGCATGGCATAGCAGGTGCGGGCCGACCTCAAGCCCGTGACCGACGCTGACGCGCCCGTCAAAGACAAAGCATTCGCCCTGCCATGTGCTGTCGGCGGCTGGCACTTCCTCAAGGTATTTCAGGATACCACCCTTGAGGTGGAACACATCCTCGACCCCTTGGCCCAACAGATAGTTCGTCGACTTTTCGCAGCGGATGCCGCCAGTGCAGAACATCGCCACTTTCTTGTTGTGGAAACGATGCTTGTTTTCCTCCCACCACGCGGGGAACTCGCCAAAGCTGGCGGTTTGCGGGTCGATGGCGCCGTCAAAGGTGCCAATCGCAACCTCATAGTCATTGCGGGTGTCGATCACGGCCACATCCTCACGCCGGATCAGGTCGTTCCAGTCGGCGGCGTCCACGTAGTGACCAGTGCGCGCGGCGGGGTCCACATCGGGCTGGCCCATCGTCACGATCTCGCGCTTGAGGCGGACCTTCATCTTGCCGAACGGCGGCGTCTGGCTGTGGCTTTCCTTCCATTCCAGACCGCTGCATCCGGGCAAGGCGCGGATATGGGCGAGCACCGCGTCAATGCCGGCGCGTGGTCCCGCGATGGTGCCGTTGATCCCCTCGGGCGCAAGCAGCAGCGAACCCCGCACGTCATGGGCGACACACAGGTCCAGCAGCGGCGGCTTGATCGCCGCAGGATCAGCAAAGCGGGTGAAATGATATAAGGCAGCAATAGTAAACATGGCAGGGAAATAGGCGATGGCACAGGCCTTGTGCAAGGGGTCGCACGAATGCGAAAAAGGCGTGACCCAACTGAAAGGCCCACCGCCATGACCCATGCCCTGATCGTGATCGACGTCCAGAACGATTTCTGCCCCAACGGCGCGCTGGCCGTACCGGACGGGGATTCCATTGTGAAGGGCATCAATGACCTGATGGATGACGTCGATGCGGTGATCCTGACGCAGGACTGGCATCCGGCGGGCCATTCGTCCTTTGCGTCAAGCCATGCGGGGCGCGCGCCTTACGAGGTGATCGACATGCCCTATGGCGCGCAGGTGCTGTGGCCCGACCATTGCATTCAGGGCACAGAGGGCGCTGCCTTCCATCCCGACCTGAACGTGGACCGCGCCGACATGATCGTGCGCAAGGGCTACCGCCCCGACATCGACAGCTATTCCGCCCTGTTCGAGAACGACCACACAACCCCCACGGGGCTGGAGGGATATCTTCGCACGCGCGGCATCACGCAGCTGACCCTTGTCGGGCTGGCGCTGGATTTCTGCGTGAACTTTTCGGCGGTGGATGCGGCCAAGCTCGGCTTTGACGTCACCGTGCGCACGGACCTGTGCCGCGCCATTGATCTGGACGGATCGCTGGCCGCAGCGCGGGACGGGATGCAGGCCGCGGGTGTCACCCTGACCTGAGCCCCTACAACTTAGGCCGGTTTCAGGCGGTTTGCCTCTTTCACCAGTTCGGTTACGATCTTGCCCTCGGCCTTTAACAGGGCCGCGTATTTCTTGAGCTGGGTACGCACCAGTTTGACCATCTTGGCCAAAGGCGACACCTGCGTCATCCAGCGGAACACCATCTGCAGGACAATGCGCATGCTGTCGATCACGTAAAGCGCGCGTTCGACCGGATTGATATAGGCCAGCGACCGCAGCACCAGCGACACAAATATGCGGTAAAGCTTGGCAAGGCGGGCCACCATCGCCTTGACCGCCTTGAACACCTTACTCGGATTGTTGAGGCCGCTTTTGATCGTCTTGAGAATGCGCGTGGACAGCTTCAGCGCCTCGATCAACTGCTTTTCGGCAAACAGAATTACGTTGATCAGATTGGACCCCATGCGCAGCACTTGATCCACCGCAGCCTTGCCCACGGCAAGGGCCAGTTCCTTGGCCGATTTGCGCACATTGGCCGCAAAAGCGAGATAGGCGTTCACCACCGCCCTGATCTTGACCATCACTTTGCGCTGGAACTCTATCAATCGAGTGCGGATCTTGATGACCTTAGTCTGGATCGGGATCAGCGGGTTTTCTGCGTCAGCCATGATTTTACCTTTCAAATATTTGAGTTAAAAAAAGCGTTTGGAAAAATTCTGCAGGAAAAATGGCACGTGGCGACCGTTTCGCCAAGTATTTTGAAACGCGGCGCACCCTTGCCCCTTGTCGGGTGACTTGGCACAACGGGCTGACACCGAAACAGGACTTGCCCCTCATGGTCGATATTGCCACCCGCGTCTGGAACCACAAATGGAAGATCGACCCAATTGTTCGGTCCCTGATCGACACGGACTTTTACAAGCTGCTTATGTGCCAGTCGGTGTTTCGCAACAAACCCGATACACAGGTCACCTTTAGCCTGATCAACCGGTCCAAACATGTGCCACTGGCGCATCTGATCGACGAGGGCGAGTTGCGCGAGCAACTGGACCATATCCGGTCCCTGTCGCTGAGCCGTGGGGAAAGCACATGGATGCGCGGCAACACGTTCTATGGCAAACGCCAGATGTTCACGCCCGAATTCATGGACTGGTTCGAGGCGCTGCGCCTGCCGCCCTATCATCTGGAACGGCGCGGCGACCAGTACGAGCTGACGTTCGAAGGGTCGTGGCCCGAGGTGATGCTGTGGGAAATCCCCGCCCTTGCGGTGCTGATGGAACTGCGCGGACGGGCCGTTCTGAACGACATGGGGCGGTTTGAATTGCAGGTGCTTTATGCCCGCGCGATGACCAAGCTGTGGGAAAAGATCGAAGTGTTGCGCGGCCATGAAGGAATGCGCGTCGCCGATTTCGGCACCCGCCGCCGTCACAGTTTCCTGTGGCAGGACTGGTGTGTGCAGGCGATGGGCGAAGGGCTGGCAGGGGCTTTTGCGGGCACTTCGAACTGTCTGATCGCCAAGAACCGCGATCTGGAGGCGATTGGCACCAACGCGCATGAATTGCCCATGGTCTATTCCGCACTGGCGCAGGACGATGCGGCGCTGGCCCGTGCCCCCTATGACGTGTTGCAGGACTGGCAGGACGAACATGACGGCAACCTGCGCGTGATCCTGCCCGATACTTATGGCACCGAAGGGTTCCTTTCCCGTGCGCCCGACTGGCTGGCCGGTTGGACCGGCATCCGCATCGACAGCGGCGACCCCGCACGTGCGGCGGAAACGGCGATCAAATGGTGGAAAGAACGCGGCGAAGACCCGCGTGACAAGCTGGTTATCTTCTCGGACGGGCTGGATGCGGAAAAAATCCTTGAACTGCACAAGACATTCCACGGACGGGTGCGCGTGTCGTTCGGCTGGGGCACCATGCTGACCAACGACTTCAAAGGGCTGACACCCGATGATCGTCTGGCGCCTTTCTCCCTTGTCTGCAAAGCGGTCAGCGCGAATGGCCAACCCACGGTCAAGCTGTCGGACAACCCGAACAAAGCCATGGGCCCCGCCAGCGAAATCGAACGCTACAAGCGCGTTTTCGGTGTCGGATCCCAGACCGCGCAGCCTGTTGTAGTTTAAACACAGTCGGGCGATTGTATTCAAATTGTGGACAATCGCCCAATTCTGACCACATTTGCCGCCTAGCCCTCGCCCCATACAAAAAAACGAACGCTACGGGCAGGGCAATTTTATGCGTTATTCATTTTCCATTCCGACCATTTGTATTTCGGCACTTCTGGCAGGCTGCGGCACCATCGGACAAGAAGCGACGCGATCAAATGTCGATGCGCTTGGCTTTACCCAAAGCGCGCAATCCTCGCCCGTTGAAGATCAGGCGCGCATGTTGAACCAGATGGCGGACCAGTTGGTGCGCCGCGCCACGGTGAAGGGCGCCCTTACGGGGGCGGCAATTGGCTGTGGTCTGGTCGTTGTGTCCGCCAGCAATGCCAAGAACTGTGTCGCAGGGGCCGCTGCGGGCGGCGCTGTTGGTGCACTCGTCGGCAACGCACGCGGCCAGCGCGAAGTTGCTAACCGTGTCGAGTTGCTGTCGGCCAACGAACTGGTGCGCAGCTTGCGCGGTATGAACAATCAGGTGTCGGTGCTTCAGGTCAGCCTGCCGGAACTGCTGGCCGAACAGGACGCGGAACTGCGTGACCTCAGAACCCGCCGCGAGATCGGCGCGATTAGCGCAAAAGAATATGATGCCGGTGTCGAGCGTATTCGCCAAAGCCGTGCGCGCATTGCGGAATCGCTGACACTGACCTCGCAGCAGGCCAAGGTGGCCAAGGCAAACATCGAACAGGCGTCCCTGCAGGGCCAAACGGGCCTCGACTGGCACCTTGTCGCCACCGCGAAACTGGCGCGCGAAGTGCATTCCGCACGCTCCAGCATTTCGCTGCTGGACATGCCCTTGGCCTCTGCGCCCGCGCCGCAATCTGCCGCGCAGCCCGTCCAGACCACCGCAGAAACCGTTGGCGAACCGTGGACGGCCCTGCCCGTCTCTGCACAGCCCATCGGTGATCCGGTGGTTATGGCCTCGGTCCAGCCGATGCCGGCCAAGCGTTCCACAGGCAAGCCGATTGAGCTTACTCCCGGACCGGGGGCGATGCGCTAAGCCGCCTGCGGCTGCGTTCGCGCCAGATGATCAGCAACCCGCCTGCGGCAATCAGGAACGCGCCTGGAAACAGGGCATCCCACGGGGTTTCGTCAAAGAACAGCCAGCCGAGCACAAAGGCCAGCGGGATGCCGAAATAGCTGAACGGGGCCAGATTGCTTTGTTCGGTCATGCGGTAACTGACCACCAGCAACAGCACTGCCGTGCCGCCAAACCCGCCCAAGGCCGCGATCCACGCCATGTCCGTCACGCTTTGGATCGGGGTGAACCCGCCGAACATCAGCGCAAGCACCCCCGCCCCGACCATCGACGCGGCCGAGGAATAGAGGTTGACCAGCGCACTGGGTACGTCATCGTCAATCATCCGCGCCGTCACCCCCACCAGCGCATAGCAAGCCGCCGCCCCCAGCGGCAGTAACGCGACCACGGCGAACCCGTCCGCCCCCGGCTGCATGACAAACAGAACCCCCACGAAACCGATCACCACTGCCAGCCAACGCAATGGGCCGACCCGTTCGCCAAGCAGCGGATAGGCAAGCGCGGTCATGAACAGCGCGTTGGCATAGGTGATCGTCGATGCGGTCGCAAAATCCATCAGCCCGAGTGACATGTAGAAACACAACTGCGCCACTGTCACGATTGCGCCCCGTCCCAAGGCCAGCTTCCACTGACGCATCCGAAATCCGCTCCGCCATTGACGTGACAGGTACAGCGCGATCACCGCAGGGCCGATCCCGAACAGGTTGCGCCATGCCGAAAGTTCAGCCGCGGAATAGGTAGAAGAGAGGTGTTTAATCACCAGCCCCATCGCATCAAAGAGAACCAGGGCCAAAAGGCTGAGAAGGATGGCCAATCCCGTGCGGTCAGTGGGGCGCAAAGCGTGTTTTCCAGTCATATATCAGGGCCGGATGCCGTGCCCCGCGACGGGCTGCGCCGCCTCGGCACATACGCACCCCGCCAAACGTTCACAAATCAACAGCAAACAGGACAATTGTCATAAATTTCAGAACAACCGCCCAATAGTTGCCACATTTGGTTGCCATATTCGCATCAATTGAAAACGGTTAATTGTATTGGACAGTAAAGTGAAACGTATCGTGTTAATTTCCCTCCTCGGTCTGGCCAGCATTGTTGCCGCCTGCGGAAACCAATCCCAAGTCGTGACGCGCGCGCAGTCGATGCCACTGAACTTCGACGCCATCGGGCCGGATCACTACAGCGAAGCAACCTCGACGCGGTCGTCCTTCGACCTTCTGTCGCTGAATTAATCGGTCGGGTCGACGCGGCCCCGCATCGCCTTGATGTCACCGCGCACCTTCTTGGCCTTAAGCCTGCGCTTTTTCGATCCCAGCGTAGGACGTGTCGCAATGCGGCGCTTGGGAACCACAAGCGCCTTCTGAACAAGCTCTCTCAAACGCTCTCGCGCAATGTCGCGGTTGCGGGCCTGACTACGGGTTTCATCACATTGGATGATAAGCGCCCCCTCCAGCGTCCAGCGTCGGCCCGCCAACCGCTTCAGTCGCGTCTTGACCGGACCAGGAAGGGACGGCGAACGCTCTGCCTCGAACCGCAGTTCGACCGCCGTCGCGACCTTGTTCACATTCTGCCCGCCCGGACCCGAGGCGCGCACGAATTGCTCGCTTAGCTCCCAGTCTTGAATGGCGATGGTGTCTGAAATCTTCAGCATGTCATTTCGCGTTTCGGAACATATTTGGCTGCGTGGCGGTTGAATGGATGAACCTAACATTTACGGGAGAATTTCAATGTTGAACACCAAAAGCATTCTTCAGGTCGCCACCAGCCGCAGTGATCTTTATGCCTTTCGCATCGTGCAGGAAGTCAGCGCTGAAGACATGGAAGCGATGTCAGAACTCATGAACTCGGTCTTTGACAGTCACGAGGGCAAGGTCGACATGTTGATGATCTTTGACCGCTATGACGGGGCCGAAACCAGCGCAGGGTGGAGCTGGGAATCCCTGAAAAGCCGGTTTAAATCGCTGTCTAATGTGAACCGCTATGTGGTGGTGGGCGCGCCGGAAAGTGCGCGGGACATGATCGACTTCATGGGCCGCCTGATCCCCGTGCAGTCCGAAACCTATGATTCCGAAGTAGCCGCATGGCGGTCGCTGGATGCAGAGGCGGTCGCGGCCTAATCCCCGCAAACGCCACGAACGATAATACCGCATGAAAAAAGGGCCGCGCATTAAACGCGCGGCCCTTTTCGAAATGTTTCGGAGGTTGTGACGGTTAGATCAACCGACCAACTTGGCGGTCTGCGCCGCGCGGGGCTGCCCTAGCAGGCGACCTCCCAAGCTGTTCCGACACCTCGCTCCAATACCTTTCTTGACACTGGATCACCTCCTTTACATTTGTTGAACTCACCCTCAGCTTTGCACAGCGCGGGTAAAAGTCAACGCATTTATGCAGCCGCGACAAGACGCGCGGTGATTGCACGGAATGGTGCCAAAGCAATAAGCGCAAGGCCGAGTTTGACCGCCCAATCCGCAATTGCCAGCGACACCCAAAGCGGTGCCATGGGACCAAAGCCGAGAATAGGAAGCACCTCGCCCGCCCAACTGACGTCGTTAGCAGGTTCGATAAAGGTCAGCGATGCCGAGAACGCGATGGTAAAGAACAGCGCCGTATCCACACAACTGCCCACGATGGTCGAGACAAGCGGCGCTTTCCACCACGCGCCGTCACGCAGGGTCGAAAAGATCCCAACGTCCAGCAATTGCGCCGTCAGGAAGGCGAGGCCGGACCCGATAGCAATGCGCAGCGTGACCGCAGGATAGGTGTACCCGTCCCCCTGCAACATGACCTGCGTGCCGATCAGCGAACAGATGACGCCCACAACAAAGCCCGCAAAGACGACCTTGCGTGCGGCCTGCGCGCCATAGACGCGGTTCATGATGTCGGTGACCAGAAAGGCGAGCGGATAGGTAAACGCCCCCCATGTCAGCCAGTTTCCGAACAGGAATTGTACAAGGATATTCGAGGCCACAACGATGATGGCCATGGCAATAATGCCGGGAAGATGTGCGCGTGTCATAATGATGCCCGTTTTTAGCAAGGTTGCGGCGACTTGGTTCGAGTGAACTCGGGCCTCTTAATCGCAGCGCGCCCCGCCCGCAAGGCTTTGTGTGAGGGCGTATTCCACCACTTCGGTGCGCAGGATGTTCAGGAAATTGTCGTCTGACACCATGGTCAGGCATGTCGCGCCGCTGTCGGATTGCCAGACTGCCAGCCCTTCGAGGTTGTCATGCTCTCCCAATCCGGTGGCCAACAACAGCTCTTGCGGGGCGGTAAGGTTTTCAGGATCTATGCGGGTGATCCGACTGCGAAAGCCAAGGGCCGAGAACGCGCGCCACAGGATATAAAGCTGCCCGTCCGGTCCGATATCCGCACCCACAGGCAGGAACGGTCCGGTCCGCGCCAAGTGTCCGATCACTTGCCAAGCACCATCGCGAAACCGGAACAGCGGAAAGGGCGCGTCGCCGTCCTGTGTCCGTTCGGGGATGACATACAGCGTACCATCGGGCGCGCCCGCCAGCGCCTCGAATGCCCCGTTGACATGAAAGCCTGCGAAGTCGGGATGGGACGGCAGTTGCGTGCCATCAGCGGCGACGACCTCCGCCGGTCCCTCATAGCTGTAAAACATTTGTCCCGCCGCAAGGGCGAGGCCCTCGCTGTCGCGGTTCGGGCGCGGTTGGGTTGCGGGCGCGGCGTCAATCGCACCGCTGCTGCGGTCAAAGGACAGGGTGAATGCCTGCCCCCTGTCAGACAGCACAACGGCGCTGCGGCCGTCCTGCATCTCGATTGCGGACAGGCCACCAAACCCGTTCAGGTCCGGTATCATCGGCACGGCACGCAGAAAGGTCAGCCCTTCTGCCTGCGCCGCACCAATCCAAAGGATCAGCGCGAGGCCAGAACGCCAGCACATTGCTGTGGCAAATCTCCTACCCGCAATTCGCGGCGGGGTTTCGGCGCGGGCGCATTGGGATCGCGCGGCTTGGGCGGGGGTGGGTTCAGGATGTCGTTCACCCAGTTCTGCGCATCGTCGCACCCGTCACCCGGAGGCGGCGGTGCCTGATCCACGCAGCCGCGCGCGCCACGGGGGCAGGCAAGGCGAACGTGGAAATGATAGTGATGCCCGTACCATGGGCGCACCTTGTTCAGCCAACGCCGGTCGCCCTTTTCATCCTTGCACATCTGCACCTTGGCCCCTGGAAAGACAAAGATGCGGGCGGTGCGCTTGTCTTGCGCTGCCGCTTTGATGATCTCGTGATGGGCACGGGTCCAGTTGCTGTTGGTAAAGGCGCCATTGGCGCGACGGGTCGAGATCGAGCTGATATTCTCGCGCTCGTTCACGCTCAGCCGCAGATTGGCGGCGGGCAGCATCCAGATATCGGCGTCCAGCCCGATCTGGTGGCTGCGGTGTCCGGTCAGCATCGGGCCACCGCGCGGCTGGCTCATGTCACCGATGTAGATCCCGTTCCAGCCAGGTTGGGCGGCAGCCTTCACACTGAGTTTTTTGAGCATATCGACCAGTTCGGGATGGCCCCAGTTGCGGTTGCGGCTCAGCCGCATTGCTTGCCACGTCGGTCCGGTTTCGGCCAGCTGTTCGGCCCCCGCGACACAGCCCTTGGCATAGCTGCCCAAGGGCGCGGGATCCTGCACCGAGGCGCGGCGTTTGGCCCCGAACTGGCCCTTGGCCACGTTCTGCAAAGTGGCGGGATCAATGTCGGGGCGCGTGGTGCCGTCGATGTCGACCTCGGCACCGCCTGCACAGGCCACAACAAACAGGGCACCCATCAGAAACAGGAAACGTCGAATCTGGTTCATGCTATCGCCTCTCCCTTTGGGTTAACCCAGCGTAGCATAAACAGCCCCAAAAGAAAGAGGACCAGCAACGGCGAAACGCCAAGCTGCGTGCTGCCCGTGACGGCCGTGGCCACCCCGATCAGGAAGGGCGCGATAAAGGCTGTCGCCCGCCCCGTCAGGCCGTAAAGGCCAAAACTTTCGGTCGGGGCCAAAGGATCGCAATGGCGCACCATCAACGTCCGGCTTGATGCCTGCATGACGCCGCCCATACCGCCGATAAGCACACCGCAAACATAGAAAATGATATCCGGCAGCGCCGAACCGGCGGCCACCGGCACGCCGAACATGCTATCACGCGACAGGTTCACCAGCATGAAACACACGCCGATCAGCACCCAGATCGACGCGATCACCACGGGTTTGGGGCCGAACATCTTGTCCAGACGCCCGCCTACAAAACAAAAGACCGACGCGCCAATCGCCGCGATGATCCCGAACACGCCCACCTGAACCACGCTGAAATCCAGCACCAGCAGCGCGAATGTACCGCCAAAGCTATACAGCCCGTTCAGCGCATCGCGGTAGATCATCGACGACCCAAGATAGGCCATCAGACTGCGCTTGGCGGGCAGCGCTTTGATCGACCCCCACAGCCGGACCAACGCAAAACGAACGCTGGTCTTGGTGCCGGTCGGGCGCACTTCGCGCACCCACAGGAAATAGGGGATCATGAACACGGCATACCAGATCGCCACAAACGGTCCGGTGCTGCGTGTCCCTTCGCGGGTATCGGGATCCAGTAGCCCGAACAGCGGATCAAGCCCGATCAGCGTCGTGCCGTTGGGCTGTTCGACAAAGACCAACAGCAAGAGGAACAGCGACAGAACCCCGCCCGCATAGCCAAAGCTGAACCCCGAACCCGAGATTTGGCCAATCTCTTCCTCGGTGCCCAGTGCTGGCAGTTGCGCGTTGATAAAGATCAGCGCGAATTCCGCCCCGATAAACCCGAAGGCGAATGCCATCAGCATCCACATCAGGTTGCTGCCATCGGGCGAGGTGAACCACAGCCCGCCCGCGCCCGCGACCAGCATCAGCGAAAAGCCGATGATCCACGGGATGCGCCGCCCGCCGGTATCGGCCAGCGCGCCCAAAACAGGGGCGCTGAACCCAATGATCAGGCCGGTGATGGTTAGGGTAAAAGACCACATCGCCTGTGCGTTCGCCTTGGCCTGTGTGGTATCCACACCTTGGGCCAGAAAACTCTCGCTCGCCAGCGACACAAAGAACGGCCCGAAGATAAAGGTCAGCAGAACGGTGTGATACGGCTGGCTGGCCCAATCGAAAAAGAACCATCCCCAGATACGTTTTTTCAGACTGACCTCGGCCATGCCCTGCCCTCCCCACACTTCTTTTTGTTGAAAAGACCAAAGCAGGCCGCAGGCACCGTGGCAAGAAAAGGTTAACCGGCGGCGCTTTGATTTGTCGGGGCTACGTCGGACATTGGCGGCCACGGGCGCTTGGCCTCGGCGCTGATCCAGCTGGCGATCCAGTCCGGCACGGGGGGCGAAACCACGTCCTGCCCCATCGCGGCCAGAACGCGGGCGGGGGGTACGATGCCGTTGCGGTCCGTCACCGCCGAACGATAAAGCACGTGGCTCGCGCATTCGCCGTCGGACTTCCACATGGACTGTTCGATGTAGACGAACTTGTCATCCCAACACACCGCGCGGCTGCGCATTTCGAACCGCTGGAAGGCGTGCAGGCGGCGGCGGTATCGGGTGGATGACCCCGCCATGGTCAGGCCCCACTTTTCCGCCTTTAGCGTCTTCATCAGGCCCGCGCGCAGGCCCATACCCAACCGCCCCAGATCATACAGGGTCAGGGTCCGCCCGTTGTTCAGCTCAAGAAATCCGTCCAGATCCCAAGGCCACACCATGTGCCGCGAAATATGCACATCCGTCAGGCCCAGCGCGGGCTGGCGTGAGGCAAGGAACATATCTTTGGCAAGGCGGACAAACGGAAACATCAGGCAATTCTCCTTGCGCCCAAATTGCGGCACCGCAGCGAAACGTCAACCATCTAGGCCCGATGACCTTGCGCCATGGCGCGCATCACCCTAGTTCTGGGAAAACGAAAAGGACGCGACCCATGCTGGCCATTTACCAAACGCTGCAACTGATCCTGAGCGTGGTCTACACGATCATGATCGTGCACATCATCATGAGCTGGCTGATCAGCTTTCAGGTTCTGAACCTGCACCAACCGCTGGTGGCGCAAATCTGGCAGGGGCTGAACAAGCTGCTTGAGCCGATCTATCGCCCGATCCGCCGTTTCATGCCGGACACGCACCCGCTGGACCTCGCGCCGTTGGTGGCGTTCATCGCGGTGATCGCACTGCGCGCCTTTATCCTGCCTGCGATATTCGGTCTCGCCTGACCTCTACCGGTGATCTGAGGCCTTGTTCACACCCCTTTAAAATGTGAGTCTGTATCCGAACGAGCAGACCACATAAAAACGGACAGGGTTTCACGACATGACCAGCGCTGCCACGCTGTTGCGGGACGTATTCGGCTTTGACGGCTTCCGCCCGGGGCAGGAAGAGATTGTGAACGCGGTCACCGAGGGCGAAAATACCCTTGCCATCATGCCGACAGGGGGCGGAAAATCCCTGTGTTTCCAATTGCCCGCCCTGATGCGCGATGGCGTGACCGTTGTGATTTCGCCCCTCATCGCGCTGATGCGGGATCAGGTGCGCGCATTGCAAGAGGCGGGGGTGAACGCGGGCGCCCTGACCTCTGGTAACACGCCCGAAGAAACCGATGCCGTCTGGACCGCGCTGGAACGGGGTGAGTTGAAGCTTCTGTATATGGCGCCCGAACGGCTAGGCACGGGGTCTGCGATTGGCATGTTGCGCCGCATCGGGG
The DNA here is from genome assembly GCF_059882455.1 of Tateyamaria sp. 7Alg 36. NCBI lineage: Bacteria > Pseudomonadati > Pseudomonadota > Alphaproteobacteria > Rhodobacterales > Roseobacteraceae > Tateyamaria > Tateyamaria sp. 7Alg 36. Next base: position 2,024,270 of record NZ_CM187613.1, read on the forward strand.
TCAGCCTGATCGCCGTGGACGAGGCGCATTGCGTCAGCCAGTGGGGCCATGATTTCCGCCCCGACTATCTGCGCATCGGGGAACTACGCCGCACGCTGGACGTGCCGCTGGCCGCGTTCACCGCCACGGCAGATGCCGAAACCCAAGCCGAAATCATCGAAAAACTGTTCGATGGCACCCCGCCGCGCAGCTTTTTGCGCGGGTTTGACCGGCCCAACATTCACCTTGCCTTTGCCGCCAAGAACGGGCCGCGGGCGCAAATCCTGAACTTCGCCGCCGCGCGCAAAGGGCAATCCGGGATCGTCTATTGCGGCACACGGGCCAAGACCGAAACGCTGGCTGCCGCGCTGCGCGATGCGGGGCACACGGCGATCCACTATCACGGCGGGATGGAGGCTGACGACCGCCGCATCGCCGAACGGCGCTTCCAGCAAGAGGACGGGTTGATTGTGGCCGCAACGGTCGCTTTCGGGATGGGCGTCGACAAGCCCGACATCCGCTGGGTCGCCCATGCCGACCTGCCCAAAAGCATCGAGGCATATTATCAGGAAATCGGGCGTGCAGGCCGCGACGGCGGGCCTGCCGAAACGCTGACCCTGTTCGGCCCCGAAGACATCAAACTGCGCCGCGCCCAGATCGACGAAGGCATGGCCCCGCCCGAACGGCGTATGGCAGATCACGCGCGCCTGAATGCGCTGCTGGGTTTGGCCGAGGCGCTGGAATGCCGCCGCAAAACGCTGCTGGGCTATTTCGGCGAGACCGACGTGACCTGCGGCAGTTGCGATCTGTGCGACAGCCCTGCAGATGTGTTCGACGGGACCACCGCCGTGCGCAAGGCGCTGTCGGCCATGCTGCGCACCGAGGAATGGTTCGGCGCGGGCCATTTGATCGACATCCTGCTGGGCGCGGAAACCGACAAGATTCGCCAACGCGGCCATGACAGCCTGCCGACCTATGGCGTGGGCAAGGAATATTCCAAGGCTCAGTGGCAGGCTGTGTTCCGGCAGATGATGGGCCACGATCTGGTGCGCCCCGACCCCGCCCGCCACGGCGCGCTGCGTATGACCGATGCCGCGTTGCCCATTCTGCGCGACGAGGCCAAAATCAACCTGCGCCGCGACACGATTGCTGCGGCGTCCGAACGTCGTCCGGCGGTCAAGGAAATGGTGTCCGAGGAAAACGCTCCGCTGCTGTCGGCGCTCAAGGCAAAGCGGCGCGGGCTGGCCGAGGCCGCGCGCGTGCCCGCCTATGTCATCTTTCCCGACCGTACCCTGATCGAAATGGCAGAGAGGCGGCCGAACGACCTTGATGCCATGGCGCAGATCAGCGGCGTGGGGGCCAAGAAGCTCGACAAATTCGGGGATGCGTTCCTTGAGGTCATCAATGGCGAGGCTGCGGCCCTGCACCCCACACGGCGCAAACTGGCGGGGCGCGGCGCGGGCGCGGTTTATGACCAGTTGTTGGCCGTGCAGGCGGAACTGGCACGCGGGACAGACGGCACAGACAAACCGCTCAGCTGTTCGGCGGCGCAACTGGCCAAAGTGGCGCAATTGCGCGGCGGCGACGCGATGGCGCTTGAACGGCTACTGGGGGATCGCAAGGCCGAACGTTTCGGCCCCGCTTTTCTGGACGTCCTGCGGGACGCGGGCTAGATCCAGCGCGTAGACAAAGAGGTGACAAGATGTTGGTGGTGATTTCTCCGGCCAAGCGGCTGGATTGGGCGGAACGTGATGTGACGGCGACCGCGCCTGCAATGCAGGAAGATGCGATACGGCTGGCGCGCTCGGCGCGGAACCTGACCTTGGGCAACCTTAAGTCCCTGATGGGGCTAAGCGACGATCTGGCCCGTCTGAACCGCGACCGGTTTGACGCCTTTCAGGACGCGCCCTCTGCCGACATCACGCGCCCTGCGATGTTCGCTTTTGCGGGTGACACCTATCAAGGGTTGGACGCGGCCACCCTATCCTCCGACGACACCGCCTATGCCCAAGACCACCTGCGCATTCTGTCGGGCCTTTACGGCCTGCTGCGCCCGCTTGACGCGATCCAGCCCTATCGTCTTGAGATGGGTAGCCGTCTGAAAACACGGCGCGGTGCATCGCTGTACGAATATTGGCGCGACGATATTGCCAAAGCGTTAAACGCGCAGGCCGAAACGGTAGGCACAGACATTCTGGTTAACTGCGCCAGTCAGGAATATTTCGGCGCGGTGCCTGAAAAGGCGCTGAAACCCCGCGTGATCACCCCTGTCTTTATGGAAGACAAAGGGCAGGGGCCGAAAATCGTCAGCTTCTTTGCGAAGAAAGCGCGCGGCGCCATGGCGCGGCACATTGTGCAAAACCGCGTAACGGACATCGACGGGATCAAGGCGTTCGACCTTGGCGGCTATAGATTCCAGCCCGACGCCTCTGACGATGACCGGCTGGTGTTCACACGCCCCTACCCCGCCTGAAGCACATCCGGCTCTTCCGGCAAGGGCCGTTGCGCATCCTCGGGACAACATTCGCGCAGCTTGGCGTGGATCGCGGGCTTGCGCAGCGGTTTGGTCAGGTAAAAGTCGATACCGCTGGCCAGAATGCCCTGATCATCGCCATCCATCGCATGGGCTGTTAGCGCCACGATGGGCACGTGTCCGCCAGTCTTTTTCTCGATCTCGCGGATTTTGCGCGCCGCCTCTTTCCCGTCCATCTGCGGCATGGAAATATCCATAAAGATCATGTCAGGCTTGAGGCTTTCAAACAGATCGACCGCCTCGATCCCGTTATTGGCAAAGGTCAGGTCGATCTGCGCCGTCTTGACCATTTTGCGGAATACCAACTGGTTCGTCTTGTTATCCTCGGCGGCCAGCACGCGCATCTTGCGCTTTTTCGACAAGGACGGCGGTAGCTCTGGCGCTTCGGGGCGGGTCACCAGCGGCCCTACCGATTGGAGCCGTGCAAACAGATCGGATCGTGGCACCGGCTTTTGCATGATCGCATGCAGATGCGCCGCCCCCGGATCGCTGGCCGCGACGCTGGGGTTCGAACTTAGCAGCAGGATTGGCGTATCAAAACCGCGCCCCCGGATTGCTTCGGCCAGTTCAAGGCCATCCATGTCGGGCATGTTATGATCGCTTAGCACAAGGTCGATATCCCCGATATTCTCAAGCGCTTCGGCACCGGAGGCGCAGCTAATGACACCAAGGCCGATCTGTTCAAGTTGGCGTTGCAGAATGGTGCGGTTCACCTCGATATCATCGACAACCATCACGCGGCGCAGCCCTTGGGGTACCGGCGGCGCTTGGGGCATGGTCGCATTGCCAAGCACCAGCGGAATACGAAAGCCAAAGCACGACCCAACGCCGTCCTCACTGGTGACCCACATCTCGCCGTCCATCAACTCGACCAGCCGTTGCGAGATCGCAAGGCCCAGCCCAGTGCCGTCAAACTGGCGGTTGCGTTCGTTTTCGACCTGATTGAACTCGCCAAAGATGTGGTCGATTTTGTCGTCGGGAATGCCGATGCCGGTATCCTCGATCGCGATATTCGCCGTCGCCATCCCGTTTTCCACATCAGGTACGCCGGTAACCCGTACCAGAACATGGCCCTTGCTGGTGAACTTGATCGCGTTGCCAATCAGGTTAGTCAGCACCTGCCGGATCCTTCCCGGATCGCCCACATAGGCGGTGGGCAGGAACAGGTCGAAATCCACCAGCAAGGTCAGATCCTTTTCCCACGCCTGCGGCTGAAGCAGCATGATCACCTCGTGAATGCAGCGTTCAAGGTCGAAGGGTTCGGATTGCAACTCCAGTTTGCGCGCCTCGATCTTGGAGTAATCCAGCACATCATTGATGATCACCAACAGGGCCTCGCCCGAGTTCTTGATCGTATCCACATACAGCCGCTGTTCTTCGTTCAGCGACGTATCGCCCAGCAGTTCGGCCATCCCCACGACGCCGTTCATCGGGGTTCGGATCTCGTGACTCATATTGGCAAGGAACGCGGATTTCGCGCGGTTCGCGGCCTCGGCCTCGGCTCGGGCGAGTTTTAACTGCTTTTCGTGCCGAACAGATTCGGTGATGTTCAGGCCAAGCGAGACGATGTCGCCCCCCTGCCCGCGCCGGTCCACCAGTTTCACATATTGATTGTTCCACAGCCGGATCGTGATCGGTTCGGGCTGTGGGCGCATCCACCTTTCGGTCATCAACTGGCGCCAGTCGCTGGCGGCAAGCTTGCCCGTGTGCACAATCCCCTCATCCGTCAGCACCTGCAGGATCGTCACGTAGTGCACACCGGGGCGGATCAGTTCGTGCCCGTCGAAAATGGCGAGATAACTGCTGTTGGCCGCGACCATCTGGTTATCGGAATTGAAGAACGCGAACCCGTCCGTGATCGTCTGCACAGAATGCCACAGGCGACGTTCCGCGATCTCCACCTTCGCGTTGGCTTGCCCAAGCTCGGTTTTGACGCGCTCGTTCTCTGTTTTGACATTTGCGACTTCGGCGCGGGTTTCCACAATCTCGCCCTGAAGGGCGGCGGCGTGGCGGCCGAGTTTGCGGTTCGCAGCCGACAGTTCCGCCTGCTTCAACTCAAGCAGACGTTCCGCGGCGAGTCGTCCACGCCTTTCTAGCGCAAGCTTGTTCGCAAGGCTCATCAATTGCTCCGACAACAGTCTCTTGCACCGGATATGTCATGCGCTTGGTGAAGATCGCCTTAATTTGCCCGCGCCGAAACGTTTGCATGGACTCAGCCGCCCGTGCCAAGCTGACAGGCATATGCAGCCAATCCATTTTAGCGGAGTTTCCATCATGTGCCGTCTTGTCCTGTTCTGTCTTGCCCTGTTCTGGACCGGCACCGCCATAGCGCAACAGATCGTGCCCGATGACCGCTATGTCTTGACGGAAGATATGGATTTCTATGGCGCTGACCGCAGCGCCTTTTTCGACACTACGTTTGATGCCTGCCAGCGCGCGTGTAGCGCCGATGACGCCTGTGTCGCGTTCACGTTTAACAGCCGGTCCAACGCCTGTTTTCCGAAATCCGCAATCACGGACCAGCAACCCTATAACGGGGCGGTATCTGCGGTGCGCCTGCGCGCCAGCCCACAGGATCAGCAACAGGCAACTGTCCGCGCCGCGACCCTTGGTCTGGCCGAGGAAGACGCAACCGCCGCCCGCACCCTCGCCCGCGCCATCGGGTCGCGCTATCCCGCCAATGGCCAAAGCGTTCAGGATTTTCTGAACGCAGCGCGGGCGGCTTGGGATCGCGGCGACCGCGCTGCCGCGCTGTCATGGACAGGGGCCGCGCTGGCGCAAAATGACGCGCCGGATCTGTGGACGCGCTATGCCTATGTGGCGCTGCGCTTGGGGGACGATACCCCCAGCCGTCTGCGCAATGCCGCACGCCGCGATGCGGTGCCTGCCGCGCTCAATGGCTATGTCCGCGCCACCAGCCCCGCCGCGCAAGCAAGTGCGCTGCAAGGTCTCGCCGAAGCGCTGGAGGCGACGGGGCGCGGGCGCGACAGCGTAACGGCCCTGCGCCTTGCGCAATCCTTGCAACCGCGTGACGACATCGCGGACGCGCTGGAAAAGGCCGTCGCGAAATACGGGTTCCGCGTCACCGACACCCGTGTGGACAGCGACGCCGCGCAACCGCAAATCTGCGCGACATTCTCGGAACCGCTGGTGCAGGCGGGCGTAGACTACGAACCTTTCGTGCGCAGCGAGGCGCAAGGGCTGGTCGCCGCGGTCAGCGGGACTGACCTGTGCCTTGATGGCGTGCGCCACGGTGAACGCTATCGCATCACGCTGCGGTCAGGTCTGCCTTCGGCCAGCGGCGAGGTGCTGCACAAGGATGTGGACCTGACGCTCTATGTGCGCGACCGCGCGCCGGTCGTCCGCTTTCCGGGTCGTGCCTATGTGCTGCCGCGCAGCGCCGGTGCCAGCATCCCGATCGAGACCGTGAACCTCAGCTCGGTCGATCTGGTGCTAAGCCGAGTAAGTGACCGCAATCTGGTGCAATCGCTGCGCGGGGATTTCTTTGGCCGTCCAATGTCACGCTGGCAGGCGGACCAGTTCAGCGACAAGATCGCCCAAGAAGTCTGGCGCGGCACCGGCGAGGTGCAGACAGCCCTCAACAGCGAGGTCACAACCCGCCTGCCCCTTGGCGATGTGCTGGGCGACCAACCACCCGGCATCTATGTGCTGACCGCGCGCGAGGCGGGCAACGATTCCTATGATGTGCTGTCGGCGGCGCAGTGGTTCGTCCTGTCCGATCTGGGCGTTAGCACGTGGCAGGGCAACGATGGTCTGACAGCCGCTGTGCGCCGACTGGGCGACGCCAGTGCTGTCGCGGATGCAGAAGTGCGCCTGATCTCGCGCGCGAATGCGGTTCTGGGCACCGTGCGCAGCGACGACGACGGGTTTGCACGGTTTGACGCGGGGCTGGTACGCGGGCGCGGTGCCGCAGCGCCCGCGTTGATCCAAATTGAAACAGCGGATGATTTCGTCTTTCTACCGCTCACCGATGCCGCGTTCGACCTGTCGGATCGCGGGGTCGAAGGGCGCCGCCCTGCCCCGCCGGTTGATGTGTTCCTGACCACCGATCGCGGTGCCTACCGTCCGGGTGCGACTGTCTATGCCACCACCCTTGCACGCGGCCCCGACGTGCAGGCGATCACCGGCCTGCCGTTGACCGCGATCCTCAGCCGCCCTGACGGCGTTGAGTACAGCCGCATCACCAGCACAAAAGACCGCGCCGGCGGTCACGTCTTTGCCCTACCGCTGGCCGACAGCGCCCCGCGCGGCACGTGGCGGCTGGCCATCATGGGCGATCCGGAGGCCGCGCCGTTGGCCACCACCACTGTTCTGGTCGAGGATTTCATCCCCGACCGTATTGCTGTCACACTTGATATGCCCGAGGGTGATCTGCCCCTGAACGCGTCCGCCTATGTCTCGGTCGATGCGCAATACCTGTTCGGCGCGCCAGGATCCGATCTGGTGGTCGAAGGGGATGTGCGCCTGCAACGGCGCAGCGAGATTGATGGCTGGCCCGGCTACCGCTTTGGCCGCCATGATGCTCAATTTTCGCCTCAACGCAGCTATTTCCAAGGGGGTCGTACCGATACCGATGGGCAGGCGCGTGTGCCGCTGGACCTACCCGAGGTCGAGGCCGATGGCGTGCTGCTTGAGGCAGTAACCACCCTGCGCGTCTCGGACAGCGGGGGGCGCCCTGTGGAGCGCGCACTCACCCGTCCGGTCGCGCCAGAGGGCGCGCTGATCGGGATCAACGCGGCGTTTGATGATGTGCTGTCCGAAGGCGCGACTGCCGAGTTCAACGTGATCGCGCTTGGCGCAAGCGATCTGCCCGTGCAGTGGACGGTGAACCGTGTCGAGACACGCTATCAATGGTATCAGCTATACGGCAGCTGGAATTGGGAGCCGGTAACGCGACGCATCCGCGTAGCACGCGGCGAGATGATCCTGAACCAAGACCCCCAAACGCTCGACGTGCCGACCGAATGGGGCGATTACGAACTGGTGGTCGAGACGACGAACGGTGCCTACACCGCAAGCTCGGTCGGCTTCTCCGCGGGCTGGTATGGCGGCGTGGACAGCAGCGCAACGCCGGACCGTCTGTCCATGTCGCTGGACCGCGCGCGTTATGACGTGGGCGACACGGCACAGTTGCGGATCGACGCGCCCTTTGACGGGGTGGCCCTTGTGTCCGTCTTGTCGAGCGACGTGATTTCCCGTCAGGCGATCGCGGTCACAGCAGGTGAAACCCTGATCCCGCTGACCGTCGGCTCGGACTGGGGTACGGGGGCCTATGTCACCGCCTCTGTCCTGCGTAACGGGGACGGCGCACGCGGCCCTGCGCGGGTTCTGGGGCTGGCCCATGCCGCTGTGGACCCCGCTGACAAAGCCCTGCGCGTGCGTATCGAAGCACCCGAAGCCGTAGGCGGGCAGGCAGGCAGCACCCAGGTCTCGGTACGCGTCGATGGTTTGAACGGGGCCGAGGGGTTTGTGACCTTGGCGGCAGTCGATGTCGGTATCCTCAACCTCACAGGGTTCGAGGCACCGGACCCGCAGGACCACTATTTCGGGCAACGGCGCCTCGGGGTCGAAATACGGGACATGTACGGGCGTCTGATCGATGCCCATAACGGCGCGATGGGTGCAGTACGTTCCGGCGGTGATGCCGCGCGCGGGATGGAACGGTCAGGCCCACCCCCGACAGAAGCGGTCATGGCTGCCTTTAGCGGTCCCGTCGCGGTCGGGCCGGACGGCATCGCGCAGATCACCGTGCCGCGCCCGAACTTCAACGGGGCAATCCGACTGATGGCGGTGGCGTGGTCCGACACCGGCGTGGGACAAGCCGCCCAAGACATGCTGGCCCGCGATCCGGTCGTCATCTCCGCCGCAGTGCCACGTTTCCTTGCCCCCGATGATACCAGCCGCGTGATGGTCGAATTCGTGCATGCAAGCGGTGCGACAGGTTCCATGCCAGTGCAGATCACCGCAACCGGCCTGTCCCTTGGCAACGCCCCCGACAGTATCGAGATCACCGAAGGCAGCACCACCCGCCTGTCGCTGCCTGTTCGGGCGCTTGAGACCGGCGATCACCGCATCGACATCGCCCTTACCACGCCCGACGGCAACACGCTGCGCAAGACGCTCACCCTCGGGGTGCGCGCCAATGATCCGATCATCGCGACCACGCGGCGCTTTACCCTTGGGCAGGGCGAAACCTTTACTTTTGACGATAATGTCTTTGCCGACCTGCGCCCTGCCACGGCCTCGGCCACGTTGGCCGCGGGACCGCTGGCGCGGTTCGACATGCCGGGGCTGTTGCGCCAGCTCGACCGCTATCCCTATGGCTGCACCGAACAGGTCACCTCGGCTGCGCTGCCGCTGCTTTACGTGCCGCGCACCGCACAGGCGGCGGGGATCGGTGACATCGACAGCCGGATCGACAGCGCCATCCGGCAGGTTCTGACGCGACAGTCGTCCAACGGCTCTTTCGGGCTGTGGCAAGCGGGGTCTGGGGATTTCTGGCTTGATGCCTATGTCACCGATTTCCTGACGCGCGCGCGGGCGCAAGGTCACGAGGTGCCAGACACGCCCCTCCGCCTTGCCTTGAACAACCTGCGCAACCGCATCAACTATGCGCCGGACTTTGACGACGGGGGCGAGGATATCGCCTATGCCCTCATGGTGCTGGCCCGCGAAGGCGCGGCGTCGATTGGTGACCTACGGTACTACGCGGATGTGAAGGCAGCAGCCTTCGCAACGCCGCTGGCACGGGCACAACTTGGCGCGGCATTGGCAAGCTATGGCGAACAGACGCGGGCCGACCGGATGTTCGGACTGGCCCAAGACGCTGTCCTTGTCGCTGCACCGCCAGCACCCGCGTGGCGCGACGACTATGGTACAGCGTTGCGCGACGCCGCTGGTGTGCTGCATCTGGCAGCCGAGGCGGGCAGCACCCGCGTGGATCGTGCGCAATTATCCGCAGGCATCACGGCCCAAGCCGGACGCTATTCCACGCAAGAGGCCGCGCAAATCCTGATGGCCGCCCAAGCCATGCGCAGTGATGCGGGACAAGCCGTGCTAAGCGTCAACGACCAGCCCGAGGCCGGACCCGTGGTACAGACGCGCCACGCTGGCGACGGCACATCGCGCATCCGCAACATCTCGGACAGCGTGCAGGACGTGACGCTGACCACCTATGGCGTGCCGAGTGTGCCGGTCGAGGCGGGTGGCTACGGCTATGCGATCAGCCGCGCCGCCTATGACCTGACAGGCCAGCCCGTCAGCGGCCCTTGGAAGATCGGAGAGCGGCGCGTCATCGTCCTGCGCGTGACCCCGTTCGAGGAGATCGGCGCACGGCTGATGGTAGATGATCCGCTGCCCGCAGGGATCGAGATCGACAATCCCAGCCTGATCCGATCGGGCGATGTGCGCGGGCTGGATTGGCTGAAGGCGGTGAACGCGGCGCATACCGAATTCCGCAGCGACCGCTTTCTTGCCGCAGTGGACCATCGCGGGAAAGAGGCGTTCGAACTGGCCTATATCGCCCGCGCGGTCAGCCCCGGTGACTTCCACCACCCCGCCGCCTTGGTCGAGGATATGTACCGCGCCGAATACCGCGCCGTCACCGATACGGGTCGCACAGTGGTAACCGAGTGAAACGGCCGCACCGCCCCTTATTTGCGCTGGCGCTGATACTGCTGGCTTGCGCCTTTACGCGCGACGGGTGGGACGCTTGGGTGGCGCGCACAGCCCTGCCCGCGACCCTGACCGTCACCTCGACCGAGGTGCAGGATCGCGATGGCCAGTTATTGCGCGCCTTTGCGGTGGAAAACGGACGGTTGCGCCTGACCGTTGCGCCGCACGGCGTGGACCCTGATTTCATCGACATGCTGGTCGCCTATGAGGACAAGCGATTTTACCGGCACAATGGGGTGGATGCCCGTGCCATGCTGCGGGCGGTGGCGCAGGCGTTATGGAATGGCCATGTGGTGTCGGGTGGTTCAACACTGACCATGCAGGCGGCGCGTCTGCTGGAAAATTCCGGCACCGGATCTGTCACGGGCAAACTGCGCCAGATGCGGCTTGCTTGGGCGCTTGAGCGGAAGATGGACAAGGACGCCATCCTGCACCTTTATCTGCAACACGCACCCTATGGCGGGCGGATCGAAGGGGTGCGAAGCGCCTCAAGGGTCTGGTTCGGCAAAGACCCCCATCGCCTGTCACCTGCGGAAAGCGCCCTATTGGTGGCGCTGCCACAATCGCCCGAGGCGCGCCGCCCTGACCGCAACCCCGCCAAGGCACGGGCCGCACGGGATCGGGTGCTTGCCCGCATCGGGGCCGCTGCATCGCAGGCGCCGGTACCAACGCAAATGCGCGCCCTGCCCCGCCTTGCGCCACATCTGGCCGATGCCCTGCGCACCGAGGATACGGCGCGACGCAAATTTGTCACCACCCTGTCCGCCCCCTTGCAGACCAAGATGGAGCAGGTCGTGCGCACCCATGCCGCTGCACAGCGCGCAGGGGTGTCGGTTGCCCTGATAGTCGTCGATCATCACAGCGGCGACGTGCTGGCCCGCGTGGGCGCGCCGGAATATTCGGATGCGCGTGGCGCGCTCGGCTTTGTTGACATGACCCGCGCCAAACGCTCGCCCGGATCGACGCTGAAGCCGCTGATTTACGGACTGGCCTTTGATCGCGGCCTCGCGCATCCCGAGACTGTATTCGCAGACCGCCCCACGCGGTTCGGGCGCTATGCACCGCAGAACTTTGACGGACAGTTTCGCGGCGATGTGACGGCGCGGGATGCGCTGGCCCTGTCGCTGAACATCCCGCCCGTGGCGCTGACCGATGCACTGGGGCCAGAGCGCCTGATGGCGGCGCTGCGGGCCTTTGGTGCTCAGCCCGAACTGCCCGGGCCGCAGCCGGGACTGGCCGTGGCCCTTGGCGGTGTCGGGCTAAGCCTTGAGGATCTGGCCCGCGTCTATGCGGGGCTGGCGCAGCTTGGCCTGTCTGTACCCGTTGCAGACCACCGAAAGGCGAAAGGGTTGCCGCAGAGGGTGATCGCCCCGCGTGCAGCATGGCAGGTCGGGGATATCCTGCGCGGCATCGCCCCGCCCGAGGGCGCGCGCGGTGGCCTCGCCTATAAAACCGGAACGTCCTACGGGCACCGCGACGCGTGGGCCTTCGGCTATGACGGGCAGCATGTGATCGGCGTCTGGATCGGGCGGCCTGATGGCACACCTGTTCCCGGTGCCTTTGGCGGCGCACATGCTGCGCCGCTGTTGTTTGAGGCGTTCGGGCGGCTCAAGCCGTCCTATGCGCCGCCGCCTCCGCCGCCATCTGACACGCTGATCCTGTCCACCGCCGATCTGCCGCGAAACCTGCGCCGGTTCGGTACCGCGCAAGCGCAGGCGAGCGGTCCCGAAGTCGCTTTCCCGCCCGATGGCGCGGTATTGGCGCAAGCCGATACGGTCATCAAAGTCGAAGGTGGCGCGCAGCCGTTCACGGTGCTGTTGAACGGGGTGCCGGTGGTGACAGGACATCGCGACCGCCAGATTTCCATCGGCATGCTGGCCACGGGATTCTCTGACATTGCGGTCATCGACGCCGCAGGGCAATCGGCGCGCGTCGCGGTTGAGTTGCGCCCCTAGCGACGCCCCTCGCGCAGCCACGCCGCCGTGATGAAGCCCGCCGCAAGCAATAGCACCAGCCAAGGCGGTAACAGCGCCATCTGCCGCACATCCTGCGTTTCATAGGCACCGCGCGGCGTAATGCCGATCCAGCCGCGCCCAGCTGCCGGACGCCCTTCGCGCACCGTACGGATACGTGGCACACCCTCTTCCATCCGAAGGATGCCGCCACGGGTCGAAGCCACGCGATCCGCCATGATGTCACGGGTTGCGATCGTCGCCTCGAACTCTTTGGGGGCGGCGGGGCCAAGGCCGATCACCGCAGTCTGGTCGCCATTCTCAAGACGGTAAAGGCCGATCTCGGGGCCTTCGAACAGTGCCTCGAACTGGCCCGGCTGCACTTCGGAGAGGGATAGTTCGCTGACCGTCCCGTCGGGGCCTGTGACGGTCACTGGCGGCACTGTTTCGGATAGGGTCCGGCGCTGGATGCGCATGGATTGGCCAGTCGCGGTGGCGGTCAGGGCCTCTTCCTCAAGCTCGGGTTCTTTCATCATCCAGTGGGCCAGACGGCGCAGCAGTTCCAGCTGCGGCCCGCCCCCTTCATAGCCACGGTTCCACAGCCACGCGTGGTCCGAGGCCAGCAGCGCAACGCGCCCCTCGCCTACCCGTTCAAGCGCAAGCAGCGGGCGTTCATCCACACCTTCCATCACGACCACACTGTTTTCCGTCGCGGCCACGTCGATCTGGCGCAGCCACCGCCCCCAGTCGCCTGCGTCGGGCAGGTCGGCCGTCACCGGATGACGCTTGCCGATGTCGGACACGGTCGGGCGATAGGATTCTTCGATCACGCGGGCAGAGGGTTCGGCGGGCATGACCGTGCCAAGAGGCGAGCGGTAAAGGCTGTCAGCCCCTGCGAAATCCGGCCCCGCAGCGACCAGAACCGCGCCGCCATCACGCACATAGCGCGCCACATTTTCGAGGTAGAGCGCAGGCAGAATGCCGCGCCGCTTGTAACGGTCAAAGATGATCAGATCGAAATCGTCGACCTTTTCCATGAACAATTCGCGTGTTGGAAAAGCGATCAGGGACAGTTCGCTGACCGGCACGCCATCCTGTTTTTCCGGTGGACGCAGGATGGTGAAATGCACCAGATCGACCGAACTGTCGGATTTCAGCAGGTTGCGCCAAGTGCGCCCGCCCGCGTGCGGTTCGCCCGACACCAGAAGCACCCGCAGTCGGTCCCGCACCCCGTTGATCTGGATCAGCGCGGTATTGTTGCGGTCTGTCAACTCGCCCTCGGCTTCGGGTACCGTGAACTGGATTACGTTGCGCCCGCCATGGGGCAGCGTCACGGGCAGTTCGATGTCCTGACCGATCCGCACGTTGAACCGCTGAGGCGCGGCCCCGTCGACCGAGATATCGAGCGGCGCAATGCCGGTCCCGTCCGGTGCTGCACCGCTGTCCTCGATATGCAGGGTGAGGGTGACGGGTTCGCCGATGATGGCAAACGCGGGCGCGTTCTTGACCAGCAGGCGGCGGTCCCAATCCGTCTCTTTACCGGTCAGCAACACGTGGAAGGGGGCGGGCAGGTCGACGGGCAGATCGGCGTCATGCACCTGACCGTCGCTGACCGCGATGACGCCTGCGACACGGGCGCGGGGTTCTTCGGCCAAGGCTTCGGACACCGCCGACATTAGGCGCGTGCCTGCGTCTTCGTCCCCGTCCGGTACGGTGATACGGCGCACCTCGGTCCCTTCGCGTGCGATCAGGGCGGCGGCGATGGCATCGCCGGTTGCAGTTGTTTGGTCAGGGCGGTCGCGCAGGCGCTGGCTGGCGCTTTCATCGCTGGCGAGGATCACGATATCGCTAAGCGGGGCGCGGTTTTCTTCTTGCAGTGACGGGCCGGACAAGGCGGCCAACACCACCAGCCCCGCCATCCCGCGCAATGCCCAACCGCTAAGGCCGCGCATCACGGCCATCATCACGCCAAGTGCCACAAGGGCGGCAAGTACAGCCAGCACCGTCCACGGCAACAGCGGGTCAAACAGTATGGTTCCGGTCATTGTCCCAGCCGATCCAGCAATGCAGGCACATGGACCTGATCGCTTTTGTAATTGCCCGTCAGCACATGCATCACAAGGTTCACGCCGAAACGGTAGGCCAGTTCACGCTGGCGTTCACCGTTAAAGCCGCGCCCGACCGGCAGCATCGCCTGTCCCGACGGTGTCACAGCCCACGCCGCCGCCCAGTCGTTGGCCCCGATCACGACGGGTGTGACGCCATCATTGAGGTTACGGAACGGCATGCCTTCGATCCGCTCGGCACCAGGGGGGGCGGATTCGACCCACAACTCGCCATTCAGATAACGGCCCGGGAAATCCTGCAACAGGTAGAACGTGCGGGTCAGGACGTGATCATTCGGGATCTGCTCCAGCGCAGGAATGTCCAGTGGTGCGGCCAGATCCTGCAACTTGCGCCCGTTCGCGCTGGCCGTGCCAAAGCCCGCGATGTCGCCATCCCGCGTATCAAACAGGATCAGCCCGCCCGAGCGCAGATAGTCGTTCAGCTTGGCATATGCCTCTTTCGACGGGCGTGGTTGTTCCGGTGTGACGGGCCAGTATAGGATCGGGAAAAAGGCAAGCTCGTCGGTTTCCAGATCGACACCGATGGGGGTGGCAGGTTCGATCGAGGTACGGAAGAACAGCGTGTCAGACAGGCCGCGCAAGCCTGCCTCGGCGATCTCGTCCACTTGGCGGTTACCGGTGATGACATGGGCCAGCACCACTTCGGAGGCGGCGGCGATCTCGGATTCAATATCCTGCTGTGCGTTCGATGGGGTGGCAGAGGCCAGTGCCACCACGACACCGCCCATTAATAGGGCCGTGGTCCGTGCCGCCCGTACTCCACCGGTCAACCGCCCCGACAGGGCCAGTGACGCGATCACGTCGAGCAGCAACAATGCGATGGCCGCAGCCAGCAGCAGCCCGCCGATGGGTTGTTCCGGTGCCGCCGTCAGGCCCGACACCTCGATCCGTGCAGGCCATTGCGCAGGTGTCAGCGTGGCCCCCGCCGTCAGCACGTTGCGCGCCAGCACGCGGTCGCCGGAGACATAGACGCCGGGCAACAGTTCAGGCCCCGCCGGATCGGACAGCAACGCAGGGCCGGACACGCCCGCCATCACGCCCGCGTCGCGCAGCACACCAAATCCGTCCATCACCACCTGCGGGGTCCAAATCGTCCCCTCCAGATCACCCGCATCGGGCGCGGCAGAAGAAGACGACACAGCAAGCCGTTCCAGCATGTCGACAAACAGGCCCGACAGCGGCAGCGTGGACCATTCGGCATTCGCGGTGACGTGGAACAGCACGATCTGCCCGCGCCCCAACCGTTTGCGCGTCACCAGCGGCGTGCCGTCGCTGAGTTCCGCAATCACACGTTCGGCCAATGTGGGATCAGGCTGCGCCATGACTTGCGCGGTGATTGCGACATCGTCGGGAATGTTGAGGCCAAAGAAAGGCGAGTTTTCCTTGAACGGCGCCAGTGTCTTTGGCGATCCCCAACTCATCGCCCCGCCAACACTGCGCCCGCCCGAGCGCAGGCGGACAGGCATCAGCGGGTCTTCGTCGATGCGCGAGATGTCACTGGCCGCGACACGCGGTCCGGCAAAGCGCAACAGCAGCCCGCCGTTCGCGATCCAATCGGAAATCTCGGCGGCTTCGCCTTCGGACAAAGTGGCCACATCGGCCAGAACGATCACGTCGGGATTGGCGGGGAGAACATCGGTCAGCGCCCCGCTTAGAAGGTCGGCATTGGGCGCAAGCGCGCGTTCAAGGTAATGGAGCGGCGACAGCAGTTCGAGGCCTTCGCGCCCCTCGCGCCCTGCGATTAACGCGATCTCACGGCGGCGCAGGCTGTCATCGACCAGCGTGACAGCCCCTGCGGATTTCGCGCCTTGCACCTCGAACCGCGTGACGCGGGCGCGCAGTTCGGCGGGCAGGGATAGGGCTGTTTCTGCCACCGTGTCCTCTTGGCCAAAGACGGCTGTGGCCGTGGCCAGCGTGGCCGCGTTGCCCGCAGGGTCACGGCCCTGCGCCAGCACGGACACGCCGCGTTCCACGCCGGTTGCGCTGCGCGTCGCGGTCAGTTGCACCAGCCCGTCTGCATAGGTTGCGGGGGTCAGCGCGACCACGTCGGCCATGGTTTGTGTGACTCGCACGGGACCGCGTGCCTCAAGCAGCTCAAGCACTGCCGTGCGGTCGTCATAATCCAATCCGTCGCTGAACCAGACGGTTTCAAACGCGCCTTCAGGCAAGTTCGCGGCAAGGGTGTCCGCCCCTGTCGGCTGCCACGGGGCGGGGTCCAGCCCCGCCAGCCGCGTCGTGACCGTATTGGCCGCTTGGAACACGGCCGGTTCGGGGCTTGAGAGGTGCAACAAGGCAACCTCGCGCCCTGCGGCCCCTGCGTGGCGCAGTTCGGTTTCAACCGCTTCGATCTGGCGCGGCCAACCTGCGGCCCCTGCCCAACTGCCGTCCAGAACGATCAGCAGTGGGCCATCGCCGCGCGTGCCGTCCTGTTCGGGGTTCAACACTGGACCCGCCAGCCCGATAATCATCGCCGCAACGGCCAGCATCCGCAGCAGCAGCAACCACCATGGTGTACGGTCCGACACGGATTCCTCGTCCCGCAGACCCAGCAACAGCGCCACACCCGGAAACCTTTGGCGGATCGGCGCGGGCGGGATGGCGCGCAGGATCAGCCACAGGATCGGCAACGCGATCAAGGCGGCAAGCAGCCATGGCGACAGGAAGCCGAGCGGGCCGAATACCGTCATCTGCGCGCCCCTCCGCCATCCAGCGCCCGCCACAGCCACAGCAGCCCCGACTGCGCCGAAGTATCCGTGTGATGCGTGCCGTATTGCCATCCGGCGACGGAACACAGGTGCTGCAATTCGGCCTTGCGTGCCGCCAACCGCTCAAGATAGCGGTCTTTTAAGTCCGATGCCTTGAGCGTTTCGTGTTCTAGCGTGCCGCCAATGCTTTCAAAAACGGTGCGCCCGCGAAAGGGAAATGCCTCTTCCGCCGGATCAAGGACATGCAAAAGCACGCCACGCACACCACGGTCTGCGGCCTTGGTCAGCGCCGTGCGCACAGCGTCGATGTCACCCATGAAATCCGAAATGAACAGTGCGCTGGCATGAGGGATCATGGCGCGGTGTTCGGGCGGTGCATAGTCTTCTTCCGCGTCTTCTGACAACATCTCGGCCAGTCGCATGATCTGCATCCGGCCACGGCGTGGTGGCAGGCGGGTGCCGGTCAGCCCGACGCGTTCACCGCCACGGATCAACAGGATCGCAGCCGCAAGTCCGAGGACACGCGCCCGCTCCGCCTTTGTCGCAAGTTCGCGGGCAGAGGCAAAGCGCATCGACGCCCCCTGATCCACCCAAAGCATCACCGACTGCGCGATCTGCCATTCGCGTTCGCGCACGAACTGGGTGTCGCCCATGGCGCTGCGGCGGTGGTCGATCATGCGGCGGCTGTCGCCTATCTGCGCAGGCCGGTATTGCCAGAAATCATCCCCCATCCCTGCGCGACGGCGGCCATGGTCCCCCAACAGCACAGCACCGGCCAAATGCTCGGCACGGGCCAGCAGGGCGGGCAGCCGTGCCGCTTGGGTTTCGGCCTTTTCGCGAAGAACGAGGGGTGTCGTCACGCCGCCGCCTCTTGGCGGCTGAGGGTGGCAGCGGTTTCGTCGATCAGGACGGCAAGGCTGTCCCCGCGCGCCCGTGCGGCAAAGTTCAGCGCCATACGGTGGCTGAGTACAGGGCGGGCCATGTCAATCACGTCTTCGGCAGAGGGTGCAAGCCGCCCTTGCAGCAGGGCACGTGCCCGCACCGCCAGCATCAGCGCCTGCGCCGCACGCGGTCCAGGCCCCCACGCGACAGTCTCGCGCACAGCGGCTGGCGCGTCAGCCTCGTTCGGGCGGAAGGCGCGCACCAGATCAAGGATCAGTTCCACAACGCTGTCGCCCACGGGCATGCGACGCAACAGGGTCTGCGCGGCCAAAAGCTCGCCGTCCGAGAATACCGCCGTGGCCTGTTCATCCATCGTACCCGTGGTGGCGAGCAGGATATCCCGTTCGGTGGCGCGGTCGGGGTACAGCACGTCGATCTGCACAAGGAAGCGGTCAAGCTGCGCTTCTGGCAGCGGATAGGTGCCTTCCTGTTCAATCGGGTTCTGGGTCGCCAGCACGTGGAACGGTTTGCCCAGCGGGCGATCTTGTCCCGCGACAGTCACCGTCTTTTCCTGCATCGCTTGAAGCAGCGCGGACTGGGTGCGCGGGCTGGCGCGGTTGATCTCGTCCGCCATCAACAATTGGCAGAACACCGGACCAGGCACAAAACGGAAGGCGCGGCTGCCGTCATCGGACGTGTCCAGCACTTCGGAGCCGAGGATATCGGCAGGCATCAGGTCCGGCGTGAACTGGATACGGCTGCCATCGAGGCCCATTACCGTGCTGAGGGTTTCAACCAGCCGCGTTTTGCCCAGTCCGGGCAGGCCGATCAGCAGGCCGTGACCGCCACACAAAAGTGCCGTCAGGGTCAGGTCGACAACACGCTCCTGACCGATGAAGCGCTTGGTGATCGACGCTTTGGCCTGCGCCAGTTTTTCGCCGAGGGCTTCGATTTCGGCAACCAGATCTTGTGCGTCGGTCATGACATCTCTTTCATTCGGAATATATGCTAGTTGATAACCTATTGCCTCTGGATGGAATGGCAAAACATATGAGTGGACAAAAAAGCGTGACACCGGATGCCGAGGGGCTTGTGGCCTCTATTACTGCTGCAAAAACGCGCGGTTTACCGCCTGTGCATCTTTGGAACCCGCCGTTTTGCGGTGATCTGGACATGCGGATCGCACGCGATGGCACGTGGTTTTACCAAGGCACGCCGATTGGTCGGCCCGCGCTGGTCAAACTGTTCTCATCGATTCTCAAGCTTGAGGACGGAAAATACTTTCTTGTGACGCCGGTCGAGAAGGTGGGGATTACGGTGGATGACGCCCCCTTTGTCGCTGTATCGTTCGAGGTAGACGGAAGCGGCGAAGCCCAAGCGCTGACCTTTACCACATTGACCGGCGATGTGGCCGTGGCGGGGCCGGACCATCCGATCCGCGTTGCCCATGACCCCGAAACGGGCGAGCCGTCGCCCTACATCCTGATCCGCGCCAACCTTGAGGCTTTGATTGATCGCAAGAACTTCTATCGTTTGGTAGATCTGTGTGTTCACAAGGACGGCTGGTTCGGCCTGTGGTCGGGTGGCGAATTCTTTAACGTGATCCGGTCCGAAGATTTGCCATCGTGAGGCGGACTGCGCCGCAGTAAGGGGTTTTCCATGCCACGATTTGCCGCCAACCTCACGCATCTTTGGGCCGAGTTGCCCTATCTTGACCGTTTCGACGCCGCTGCGGAGGCGGGATTTCAAGCGGTCGAAGTCCTTTTTCCCTACGATGTCCCCGCCCCCGAGACGCGGACGGCGCTGCGCCGGAACAAGTTGCAGATGCTACTGCTAAACGCGCCCGGACCGAATTATGCAGGCGGCACACGCAGCTTTGCCGCAGCGGCGGGCCGGGAAAAGCGGTTCGACTACGATATCCGGCGGGCTGTGCGTTATGCCGACGCATTGGGTGCGTCGATGATCCATGTGCTCAGCGGCGATGGTGCCGGGGCAGAGGCGAAAGCCACGATGATCGCCAACCTCAAACGCGCGACAGAGGCGTTGCCGGAAGGGCTGTGCCTGACCATCGAGCCGCTGAACACCATCGCGCAACCCGGATATTTCCTGTCGAGCTTTGACCTTGCCGCCGACATAATAGAAGCCATAGGCGCGCCGAACCTTGGCCTGCAATATGACAGCTATCACGCGCAGGTTATCACTGGCGATGCAGTGGGTACGTTCGAGGCGATGGAGCCTCTGATCCGGCATATCCAGATTGGCGACGCGCCGTCACGCACGCCACCGGGCACCGGACAGATCGACTTTGCCGCCCTTTTTGCGGCCATCGACGCCAGCGCATATGACGGTTGGGTCAGCGCCGAATACACACCTCAAGGGCGGACCGAAGAAGGGTTGCAGTGGATGCGGTGACCCTGTGCGCCAGCGCACTTTTCATCCCCGTCCCTTTGCATAGAAATGCGCGCAGGTAAGACATTCAAAGGACCGGCGCATGATCCCCGCACGCTACGCACATATCGCATTCGGCTTCATCCTCAGCGGGATGATGTCCTTTCTCGTGTCAGGCCTGTCGACCTTTATGGCCATCGGATTTGTCGCGGGCTTTGTCGGGCAGTGGCTGGGAGGATGGGTGACCAGTTGGGCGGTGGCCTTTCCGGTCGTGCTGGTTATTGCGCCAATTGCACGGCGGTTGGTTGCGGCGCTGACGATCAAGACGCCCTGATTGCTGGTCAGGCAAAGCGCGGTACTTGGCGCACGCGGCTGCGCCCGAACAGCCACAGCATGATGGCGATGTTCAAACCGTTCCACGCGATCCCGTTCCAGAACGCCATCTGATAGCTGCCTGTCACGTCGTAAATCCACCCCGACATCCAACCGCCAAGCGCCATGCCGACAATGGTCGCCATCAGCACGAACCCGACCCGTCCGCCCGCCTCGCGCGCAGGCATGTATTCCCGCACGATCAGCGCATAGCTGGGAACAATGCCGCCTTGGCTAAGGCCAAAGATCAGGCTGACCACATAAAGGGATACAAGCGCGTCCGATGGCAGGTAGAGCGCAAGCGCAATAGCCTGCAGGATCGACCCGATCAGCAAGGTGCGCACGCCACCCAGCCGGTCCGCGAGCATGCCTGACACCAGTCGCGACGCGACGCCGCCCAGCAACATGAGGGCCAACATCTCGGCGCCGACAGCGGGACCATAGCCCAGATCAGCACAATAGCTGACGATGTGAACCTGCGGCATCGACATAGCCACGCAGCACCCGACCCCGGCGAGCCCCAGCAGCCACGCCAAAGCGCGCGGCGACAACCCGACAGAGCGGGCATTGGCGTGCGACGCGGCCTCGGCCGTATCGTGGGCGGTTTGAGGCACTGACCGGCGCAGTGCAAAGGCCAGCGGGATGACAACCCCGAGCGTGCACAGTGCCAGCACCCCATAGGCCGTGCGCCATCCGCTATCCGCGAGAATGCCCGCCAGTAGAATTGGCCAGATCGCGCCCGACAGGTAGTTCCCGCTGGCGACAATCGCCACGGCGATCCCACGCCGCTTCATGAACCAGTGCGAGATATCCGCGATCAACGGCCCGAAACCGACCGAGGTCCCAAAACCGACCACCAGTTGCGCCAGCGACAAGGCAAGGATCGAACCGGACGCCATCGCCGCGCCATATCCTGCGGCGATCACAAGCGCACAAATCACCAGAACGCGGGTCACGCCCCAACGGTCCACCGCACGGCCAACCGCGAAATTCCCCACGGCAAAGCCGACCATGGTGGTGGTGTAAGGCAGGCTCGCCTCGGCGCGGCCAACGCCAAATTCGGCCTCGACCGCGGGCATGATGACAATGATCGCCCACATGCCCACATTGGCCACCGTCGCGATGGCGAGGGTCAGCGCCAGCCGGACCCATGAATACGTGCTGTCATGTGTTGCGTCGGTCATGCCGCCATCTGTCCGGTTTGCATGCCCGCGCGCAAGAGGCTGTGACAAGTATCTACAATTCTAGATGTTAACGGTGGAGAAACGCGGATGCCCTAAACCCGACCTCGGGTGAAAATTGAGGTGTGGGATTATGAGCGCGCAAGCAAATGCGCGGCCGATCATCATCAAGCGCAAGAAGGTCGTGGGCGGCGGTGGCCACCATGGCGGCGCGTGGAAGGTGGCTTATGCGGACTTCGTGACCGCGATGATGGCTTTCTTCATGTTGATGTGGCTGCTGAATGCAACAACGGAACAGCAACGCAAAGGGCTGGCGGACTACTTTTCGCCGACCATTCCGATCAGCCGGACATCCGGCGGTGGCGAAGGGGCCTTTGGCGGCGATTCCATTTTTTCGGAACAGACATTGCCGCAAAATGGCACCGGCGCGTCCTCTGTCCGGCCTACCGAGGCGGCGCAAGCAAGAGGCGAGACAGGCACATCCGATGCGGGTGAGGAAGAAGCCGCGCTACAGGACGAGATATTCGAATCCGTTGAATCCATGTTGATCGGCAAGGGCGGCGAGTCCACGGTGATGGAAAACGAATTGGAGCACATCAACACCGAAGTCACCGATGAGGGGCTGGTGATCGAGATTTTTGCCCGCGAAGGTGCGCCAATCTTTGTCGAAGGCACGGATATCCCCACGCCACTGCTGATCAACCTTGCGCATCTGCTGCGGGAATCCTTTCGCATTGTCTCTAATGACATCGCGATTGGCGGGCATGTGCAGGCGCAGCCGGTTGTGGTGGCCCGTAACTCAACTTGGAACAGTTCGACCGCGCAGGCTGATGCGATGCGTAAGCTGTTGGAACAAGTTGGTATTGCGCCGTCCCGTATTGCGCGGGTGACGGGCCATGCGGATCGGGAACCTGCCGTGCGCGACCCGATGGCGATCCGCAACAACCGGCTTGAAGTGGTTTTGATCCGCGATTGATAGCAGTCAGGCGAATAGATTGGATTTGATCTGTTAGCCTAACGTTAAGCAGGCCGGCCTATCTGTTGGCTCAACTCAAGTCGATACAGCAGAAAGGCGTGTCCATGACCATATCTTCTTCGCTTAACGCAGGTGTTGCGGGTCTTCAGTCCAATGCAACGCGTCTGGCGTCCATTTCGGACAACATCGCGAACTCTTCGACCTACGGTTATAAAAAGGTCCAGACCGACTTTCATTCGATGGTCATTTCGTCCAGCGGCGGGACGTATTCGGCAGGCGGCGTGCGCGCCACGACCTCGCGCCTGATTGATGAAAGCGGGTCGCTGGTTTCAACGTCGAATGCGACCGATCTGGCGGTGCGCGGTCGAGGCATGCTGCCCGTCGCCTTCGCAAGCGAGGTAGACGCGGGGAATGGCAGCCCGTTGATGCACCTGACCACCACTGGATCGTTCCGCACCGATGCCGAAGGATACCTTGTATCAGAGGCAGGTCTGGTCCTGATGGGATGGCCCGCACAGCCTGACGGGTCTGTGCCAACATTTCCCCGCGACACTTCGGACGGGCTGGAACCTGTTCAGATCAACGTGAACCAATTCTCGGGCGAGCCGACCACGACCATGTCCCTTGGCGTCAACCTTCCGGCAACAGATACCGATGCGGGTTCGCTGGGTGAAACCCAGTACCTGGCGGTCGAATATTTCGACAACTTGGGCACATCTGAAAACATCAACATCAGCTTTACCCCCACCGTGCCGGGCACCGGGTCGTCCAATGAGTGGACGGTCCAGTTGACGGACTCGGCCTTGGACGGTGCGGTTGTCGGTGAATATGTTCTGACCTTCGACGACAGTCGCGCAAGCGGCGGCACGCTTGCATCGGTCACCACAGTCAGTGGCGGGGCCTATGATCCGGCAACTGGCAACTTGATCATCACCGCAGAAGGCGGGCCGCTGGAAATCAACATCGGCACACTGGGCGATAACGACGGCATTACGCAGCTGTCGGACAGCTTTGCGCCCGTGTCGATTTCCAAGGACGGATCGCCCGTCGGCAACATGACCAATGTCGAAGTGGACGCAAACGGACTTGTCACGGCCTTTTTCGACACGGGGATCAACAGGACCATCTACCAAATTCCGCTAGTGGACCTGCCCAACCCGAACGGCATGGTCGCGCTGGATCAACAGACCTACCTGCCCTCGCCCGAAAGCGGCAGCTTCTTTCTGTGGAACTCGGGCGATGGCCCGACTGGCGACATCGTGTCTTATGCCCGCGAGGAATCGGCGGTGGATGTGGCAGGTGAACTTACCGCGATGATCCAGACCCAGCGCGCCTATTCGTCTAACGCCAAGGTGATCCAGACCGTGGATGAGATGCTGCAGGAAACGACGAATATCAAACGCTAATCCCGTCCAAATCTGGACCTGAAGTAACGCCAGAGGCCGCCATATGTCCATCACCAGTGCCCTCAACTCCGCCATGTCCGGACTGCACGCGGCCAGTCGCGCCTCTGGCCTTGTCTCCAACAATATCGCGAATGCGCTGACCCCCGGATATGCGCGCCGCACTCTGGCCGTTTCAGCGTCATCCATCGGCAACACCGGCGGGGTGCGCATCGACGGGGTTACGCGCCATGTCGATGCACAGGCCATCGCTGACAGGCGCCTCGCGGGATCCGATTTCGGATACCGGACCAACACGTCATCGTTTCTGAACAGGGTCGAAGACCTCATTGGCACGCCGGATCAGGCGGGGTCACTTTCCGCCCGTCTGGCCGACTTCCAGAACAGCCTGATCACAGCAAGCAGCCGACCCGACGCGCCAGAACGGTTGGACAGCGCGGCACTAAGCACCCGCGACCTTGCCAATTCAATTAACGCCGTGTCCCGAGGCATCCAAGATGCCCGCACCGAAGCGGAACGCAGCATTGCAACTCAGGTCGAGAAGCTAAACAGCACGCTTAAGGCTGTGCAGCAGATCAACGTCAGCATCACCGCTGCCAATGCGCAAAACGCAGAGATTTCCGCCCTACAAGACCAGCGGCAAGTTCTGATCGACGAGATCAGTGAGATTGTACCCGTCAGAATGGTCGACCGCGATCACGGCACTGTCGCGCTTTATACCACGGGCGGGTCCATTCTGCTTGACGGACAACCAGCCGAGGTTGGTTTCGAAGCCGCGAATTTGGTGACACCCTATATGTCCATCAATGATGGAACCCTGTCGGGCCTTACAGTGAATGGTTATGCCGTAAATACTTCCTCCACCGCTGGTCGCCTGCATGGTGGCACGCTGGGTGCACAATTTGAAATCCGGGATGAACTGGCCCCCGCAGCACAGGCGCAGATCGACGCACTGGCGCGGGACCTTATCGAACGGTTCGAGGACGCCGCAGTCGATCCAACGCTCGCTACGGGCCAAGCAGGTCTGTTCACCGACGATGGCGCACCGCTCGACCCGTTGGCCGATCTGGGATTGTCCAGCCGCATTGCATTGAATGCCAGCGTGGATCCGGCCAAGGACGGGGAAACCTGGCGCTTGCGCGATGGGCTCGGCGCGCTTGCACCGGGATCATCCGGCGACGCCACCCTTCTGAACGCCCTAAGCGACGCGTTGACCACCGCCCATATTCCATCATCCGGCGGCTTCGGACCCGGCGCACTGTCCGCCAGCGGTTTGGTCACGAGCATTGGGTCGAACATCGGGTCAAACCGATTGCGTGAGGATCAACTCCTCAGCTTTGCGTCTGCCCGATTCTACGAGCTTACGGAGAGAGAGTTGGAAAATGGCGTCGACACCGATGTGGAGCTGCAAAACCTGATGATCATTGAACAGGCCTACGCCGCCAATGCCCGTGTCATTGAAACCGTCGACCAGATGTTCGACACCCTTATGAGGATTTGAACATGGCCCATTTCTCTCTAGGCGATTTGGCGCAGACATTCATGTTGCAGCGTCGCGGTGCGGCGCTCAAAATGGATATGTCACGCCTGAACGATGAACTGGCGACCGGTCAAGTCAGCGACGTGAAGTCTGTATTGGCCGGCAACATTGGATACCTGACCGATATCGAGAACGATCTGGCGTCACTCGGAGGATACCAGATCGCCACAACTGAAGCGGCGCAGTTTTCCGAAGCTGTCCAAACAGCACTTGACCGGGTCGGTACAAGCGCCGGCGACTTAGGCACAACTTTGGTCACGATGTCACCGGGCGCGGTGGGGCCGATACTAGATCAATTTTCCAGTCAGGCGATGAGCGAACTGGAAACGATCGTGAGCGCGCTGAACACCAAGACAGGTGGCCGCGCCTTGTTCTCGGGCACGGCGACGGATCAAAAAGCGATCATTGGCGCAGACGCGATCCTGACTGGTTTGCGCGGCGCCATCGCGGGTTTGACGAACGCCCAAGACATCATTGACGCCGCAGATCAGTGGTTCGACGACCCCGCCGGTTTTGAGGCAGCGGCCTATTCTGGGGGGAGCAACGAGATGTCTCCCTTCCGGTTGGCGAAGGGCGAAGAGGTCCAGCTTTCTGTGAAGGCAAATGATCAAGTTCTGCGCGACACACTCAAACACGTCGCTTTAGCCGCGATTGCGGGTGAGGCGACAGGTGGGACTGACACCGAGGCACATCGGACCATCCTTGAAGATTCCGGCCGCAAACTTTTCAACGCCCAAGGCGAGTTGACGGCGGTGCAAGCCAAAGTGGGAACGGCCGAAGCGCGTATCGAGACCCTCGCGACCCGCAATGCCAGCGAGGAAAATGCACTGCTGATTGCGAAGGGCGCTCTTATCCAAGTGGATCCGTATGAAGCCGCAACAGAATTGGAGGCCGTACAATTTCAGCTACAAAGCCTGTATGCCGTCACCGCGCGCATGTCGGACATGTCATTTGTGAACTTCATCCGATGAAGTGGTTACTCTCCCTTTGCTGGGTGTTGTTCACCGTGCAAGTTGCTCTGGCAAATCCGGTACGTATCAAGGATCTTGTGGAATTTGATGGGGTACGCGGCAACGATCTGGTCGGGTATGGGCTGGTTGTTGGTCTTGATGGCACGGGTGATGGCCTGCGAAACGCGCCCTTTACCGAAGACATCATGACAAACATTCTGGAACGCCTAGGCGTGAACGTGACGGGCGAACAGTTCCGCCCAAAAAATGTTGCCGCTGTGTTTGTGACGTCTACGTTGCCGCCCTTCTCGCGCACGGGATCCCAAATTGACGTGACCGTTTCCGCGATTGGCGATGCGAAAAGCCTGCTGGGCGGTACGCTGATCATGACGCCGTTGAACGCCGCCGACGGACAGATCTACGCGGTGGCACAAGGGACGATTATCGCCGGCGGCGCTGTAGCGGAAGGCGACGGTGCAAGGGTGACACAGGGCGTGCCTACTGCGGGGGTGATCCCATCGGGTGCGCGTGTCGAACGGGAGATTGATTTTGAGCTCAGCTCGCTCAGCGATGTGCGGCTGGCCTTGCGCAATCCGGACTTTACCACGGCGGCGCGTATCGAGAACGCCATCAATTCCGGTTTTGGCCGGCGTGTTGCCACAATGCTGGATTCCGGCACAGTGACCTTGGATATCAACCAGACCAAGATGCGATCCGTCGCCCACGCGTTAGGCCGGATTGAAAACATCCCCGTTGAACCAGAGCGGAAAGCGCGGGTTGTGGTGGACCAGCGGTCGGGAACGATCGTTATGGGCGACGATGTCAGAATCTCTCGCGTCGCTGTTTCGCAGGGTAATTTAACCCTGAGGATACAAGAGCAACCTCTGGCCGTTCAACCAAGCCCCTTTGCCGAGGGCGAAGTTGTCGTCGTTCCCCGAACAACAGCGGACATTCAGGAAGAGCCGGGGATCGGTTTGGCCGAGATTCCCGATGGCGCGTCCTTGTCCGAGGTGATCGCAGGCTTGAATGCCCTTGGGGTCGCACCGCGGGACATGATTGATATCTTAAAAAGTATTAAGGCCGCCGGCGCATTGCACGCGGAGTTTATCGTTCGCTAGGTGCCTTAAAATATCCGCGTGCGCCTGCCGAAGCCTTTCGTCCCAAGTGCTGACTGCACAAGCTGACAATTAACGATCTGTTCCCGTCTTTAGGCGTCAGGCAAAGGGAACTCTTCGGCACGAAATACCGTGTGGAATACATCCCCATCAAAGAGTTCGAATAGCCGTTGCGAGGCTGCTTTGCTGGCATAGCGGGTTTCGGAATCCAGTGCTTCAGCAATCGCTTCGCGCGACGGGAAGCGCAGCGCGAGGACCATTTCGAGGTGGGTTTCGGGATTGTCGCTTTCAACTTCGCGCAGCATGCGGACTTCTTGGACGTGGGGGAAACGTGTCCAGAGGGCGACGAGTTCTGCCTTGATGTGGGCGTCGAACTCTTCTTTGCATCCCGGTTTGATATGACCCCGAAAAAAAGCGCAGCGTATGAACATGGTCGTCTCCTGAAAGTATGTGCGCCCGCATGATACTGGGATCGGGGCCTTGGACGTTAGTATATTAGAGGGCAAGCGCGCGGACCTGCGCGACGGTGTCGGGATCGGGGGCGACGTTCTGCGTAAGATCACAAATCTGGTGCACTTGGTCTTCGGTGTTGAGGCCAACAATTACGCTGGCGCAGTTGGCAGACATGAGGGGAAAGCGGATGGCGAACGCCGTCATGCCGTCCTGCGCGGCAGGGATTGCGGCGGCGATGGCATTGCGTTGGGCGAAGGCCTGCGCATAACGCTCTTTCTTCAGGCGGTGCCCATCGGGCAAGTCTTCCTGCGTCGTGTAGCGATCCGTTAACACGCCTTCAAACAGGGGGCGGATGGCAAGAAATCCGCGACCGTCTTGGGCCAGATCATCGATCACGGGGGACATTTCCAGCTCGAGCGCGTTGTAGTAGGCGATCAAAACGGACTGGCGGGGCGAGGCCATCGCGGCCTTTGCGCTTTGCGGGAAATACGGAAAACAACCGAGATGCGCGACCTTTCCCTTGTCGCGCAGCCGGTCAAAGGTTTGTTCTACGTCTTCGGCAATGCGCGCCAACAGCGGCAAACGCGCGGCCTCTTCATGCGGGCGGCACCGCCACATCCACTGTACAAACGCGATCCGGTCGGTGCAAAGTTCGCTCAGGGCTTCGTCAATCCGCGCCTCGAACTTTGCCGGATCGAAACCGTTATCGTCCCAATCGGGGACGGGAACCTTGATCACGTGATGCAGATCGTGACGCAGCGGATGATCCTTGAGGACATCGTGCATCAGCCACCGCACACCATATTCGTAGCTTGAGTGGATCAAGTTCACACCACGATCCAGCGCCGCACGCATTGCCCGCGCGTGGGTTGAATGTTCGGGGTCGTCGCGATTGGCTGCGACACGCATCGGGCCGTAGCAGACAACGGACACATTAAGATCGGTTCCGGCAAGGCGGCGCTGGTCCATGCGACTATGCCGCGTTCAGGTGGTCGGCGAACGCGATGATATCATCGACAAACCGTTCCGGAAATTCCGCATGCAAGGAATGCCCGCCGTCGCGATAGGTCACCACTTGGGCATCAGGCAGACGGCCGACCAGCTCATCAACGTCTTCCTGAATGCGGAACAGGCGGTCATGCAGACCGGTCAGCACCAGTGTCGGCAGTTTCAGTTCCTCGTAAGGGATGTTCCAGTCGGATTTGTTGACACCATCGGCGAGGCGGCGGCGTGGATGATCGGCAGGCCAGGGTGTGTATCCTTCGTCTGGCAGGTGCGAGGGGCGCAGGCGTTCCAGTTCTTCGCGGCCCGACAGGATCGGGCGCAATACGTCCAGCACCAAGGGCATCCCGCCCATGGCGATCAATCGCGCCTCGAGCGTATTGATCCATTCGACCTGCGCATTGGGTTTGCGCAGGGTGTTGATGAACACCATCGCTTCGGCCTGCGCGCCATTCAGATAGGCGTGGGCCGCGAACTGCCCGCCGATAGAGAGGCCCACCATGATAGGTTTCGCGGGTTCGACAGCTTTACTGACGCGACAGATGTCTTCGATGATCTCGGCAGGTTCCAACAACGCGTCGGGTCCGTAACGGGTGTCGCCCTGCCCGCGATAATCAAAGCTGAGCGTGCCATAGCCGCGGTCACGCAGCATGGGTGCAATCTTGTCCTCCCACGCGTCGGTCGTGGCCCCCATCGAGTTGTGGAAGACGAACGTATGCTTGTCGTCCTTGGGCGCGTGGTGGATGTAGTGGATCGCGTTATCGGCATCGATGTCGAGAAAGGCGGACGCTTGTGACACGGGTGTGTCTCCTTGGATTGTGTACGTTTTAGGTTATGATATCGGTAACACCCACTCAATTTTCCTCGGAAGGATTACGGCTCATGTTTACCAGAAGCGCAATATTTCGAGGGAAAATCAAAGCTGGGCACGAAGAGGAATTCTATGCGGCGGTTCGGGACAGGTTAGTTCCGGCATGGTCACAGATGCTGCACTCGACGGCGGTTCGGGTCTATCGCCCCCGCCAGTCCGAACCCGAAGGCGCAGACGTTTTTCTGGTGCAGGAAATCGACTATCCATCGCAGGAACATATTGAAGAGGCCCTTTCATCGCCGCGACGCGAGGCGGCCATGGCCGCGCTCGCTTCTGTTCAAGGTTTGTATGACGGCGCCCATCATCACATCGTTTATGAACGCCTGACGGACTGACATCACATGTCAGCCCATTGCCCCCCGTCATAAGGTCCGGGCGGTGGGCGGCGCGCCTCGACAAGGCCGATGACGGCGCGCCCGATCATTGCGATTGCCTGCAGGATCAACAGCACCCCGCCAATCGGCATGGCCATACGTGCGTGCGACACCATGAAGTAGCTGGACGGGCTGGTCTGCCCCCAACCCAGTTCGACAAACTTGATGCCATAGCGCACGAGGAACAGGCCAAAGCCAAGGACCAGCAGTTGCTGGAAGATCAGCAAGCAGAACTGCATTTGCGGTCCAAGCCGATCCCTAAGCAGGTCGACCTGAAGGTGAAAGCCGTCCCTAAGGCAGACCGCCGCGCCGATCATGGCGACATAGCCTGACAGGTAGGTGGCCCCTTCCTCGACCCACGGCAGCGGGAAGGGCAGGACGTAGCGGACGAGCACCTGCGTTACGAGCAGGATAAAGACCCCGCCCAAGGATAGCCCGATTGCCCATCTTGCCACCGTATCGACCCCGCCGAGCAGGCGGTCGTAGACGAGGAAGGCGCGATGCAGAGCGTTGGGACGCTGTGGTTCAGGATTTTGCGCGGTCATCGTGCCACTCCTCCCAGTTCAAAGTACCAAGGCAGGAAGGTGCTGAGCGGTGCGTATAGGACGATGACAACTGCAAGCACGACTTCCAGAATGATCATCGGCCACATGTATTTCAGCATCTCCGGCATGGAGCATTTGCCGATCAGGCAGGCCGTCAGGATTGCACCGCCCACGGGGGGTGTGAGGTGACCGACGCCCAGAACGATGATGATGATCAAAGCGGTGTGCACGGGTTCGTACCCGAATTGGTAAAAGATAGGGATGATGATCGGCCCGAACAGCAGGATGTTGGCCGTGCGGCCCACGAACATTCCGGCGATCAGCAGCACCACGATGATCAGCCCGACGATCACATATTGGTTCGACGAGAATTCGAGCAGGAACGACAGGACTTGCTGCGGGATGTGCTGCACCGCGACGATGTAAGAGAACGACAGCGCCACGCCGGAAATCACCACCACAGCGGCAGAGGTGACAGCAGCAGAGACGAAGATCGGACCCAGATCGCGCAAAGTGACCGTTTGGTAGATTACAACGGTCACCAGAAACGCGTAGCAGACGGCGACTGCGGCGGCTTCGACCGTGGTAAAGATACCGCCGAAAATGCCGACCAGAATGATCGCAGGCATACCGAGTGTCACCGCGCCGCTTTTCATTGCCGCGATGGCTTGGGGCAGTGTCGCCCGCGGGTGTTTGGGAATGTTGTGCTTGCGCGAGATGAAGTAGGCCATGAGCATATAGGCAATTGCCATGAATATGCCGACCGTGACGCCCGAGGCGAACAATGCCCCCACGGGCACGCCGAACACGGCACCGTAGATCACCATGACGATGGATGGCGGCAAGGTGGGCGACAGGGTCGCGGATTGGGCCGTCAGCGCGGCGGCGTAGCCCTTGGGATAGCCATCCTTGACCATCGCGGGCATGATGGTTGACCCCATCGCGGCAATGTCCGCCTGACCCGAGCCGGAGATACCGGCAAAGAAGACGCTGGACAGGATGTTGACCTGCGCCAGACCACCGCGGAAATGGCCGACGAATACCCGCGCGACGTCAAGAAGGCGGTCGATCAGCGATCCCTTGACCATGATCTCACCCGCGAGGATGAACATCGGAACCGCGAGAAACGTGAACGAGGTCACCCCGTCAAAGATCCGCTGGTTCAGAATGATCAGCGTCGATTCACGCCCTGTGTCTAGGTAATGGACCAAGGTAGACAGGCCCATGGCTGCAAAAATTGGAATTCCGATGAGCACGCCCACGATAAGTGCGGCGAGCATAATGAACACGATCAAGGGAGAGCCCTCTCGTTTTAGGGTGAGTGAAATCAGCCGGCGCAGATCATGCGCCGGCCTTAAGCTATCGACAGTCAGGCTGTCGGCTTACTCAGCAAAGCGGCTGCGAACGCCTTCGAGCGCGGACTGCGCCGTCTCGACGAAGTCGGGGTCCAGTTCTTCTGCAATGAAGTTCTGCCCAATCGGGTAGGCCACCTCTTGCCACTGGGCCAGCTCGTCCGCTGTCAGCACTGTCACGACGTTGCCGTTGGCGCGCGCCTGTTCGATGGCTTCATGCTCAAGCGTGATGGCCGCGCCGTTCTGGATCATGACCGAAAGGTAAATCGCCTCTTTCAAGACCGACTGAAGTTCGGGTGCCAGCGCGCCATAGAACTCTTCGTTCAGCAGGTAGGCCATGTAGGAATAGCTGTGACCGGTCATCGAGATATTGTTCACGA
This sequence comes from Tateyamaria sp. 7Alg 36, assembly GCF_059882455.1. Taxonomy (NCBI): domain Bacteria; kingdom Pseudomonadati; phylum Pseudomonadota; class Alphaproteobacteria; order Rhodobacterales; family Roseobacteraceae; genus Tateyamaria; species Tateyamaria sp. 7Alg 36. Next base: position 2,057,044 of record NZ_CM187613.1, read on the forward strand.
TATCAAGGTGGCCATTGCCAGCTGCACCCGACAGGCTGCCTTCGACACCATCAATGATGCCGGTTTGCAGCGCTTGGTTCCGCTCAGATCCGGACAGACCGACAACACTGCCGATCCCCAGACCTTCCCAGAGGGCGATGTTCAAGGGGCCCGGTGAGACGCGAAGTTTGGTGGTGCCAAGGTCGGACGGAAGCCGGATAGGGCCTGCCGCCGTATAAAGGTTGCGGACCGAGTTTTCGGCAGCGCCCATGAAGCGGATCGAGTTGTTCGATTTCTCAAGCAGGTGATCGCGGACATAGGAGACGAATTCGTCGTCTTCCATCAGCGCATAGAATTCGCGACGGTCGGCAAAGAGATATGGCGCGTCAAAGAACTGGAAGTTCGGCGCAACCGCGGACAGCCCGTGGACGCCAACAACATACATGTCGATTTCGCCCAGCATCAGCTGGTCTACCACGTCCCGGTCACTGCCGAGTGCGCCGTGAATCACGAGGTTGACTTGGATCTCTCCTCCCGAACGACCCTCCACCATCGTTTTGAATGCTTCGGCTGCGACCGTCGAACTCGGGTTCTCCGAGTGCGCATAGGTCATCTCTGTCTGAGCGATGGCACCGGTTGCAAAAAAGGTGACCATGGCCGTCGACGCTGCGACTTGCTTGGCAAGTTTCGTAAAGATCATAGCGGTTCCTCCCTGTTATGATATCGATAACATTGGAGGGTAAAAAACTATGTGTCAAATTCTTTGTGAAAGTTTTTAAGGCAGAGGGCTGCGCGACCTCAAAGCGTTGGGCAGGCTTTTCTACCCAAGCTTGTTGATGTCCGCACCGTCGAAGTATTCGATCAATGTCGCCTGATCCTCGGGACCGAATCCTGCCGCTGTCATCATGCGGTGAACCTCGGCACAGATGGCAGTCAGGGGCATAGACGTGTTGGTCCGGCGCGCCAGATCCTGAGCGCCGTTCAGGTCTTTGACCATGTTGTCGATGCGGCCCGTGCGGCGGTAATCCTTTTCCACATAGCGTGGCATATATTCCTGTAGCAACGCGCTATCCGCGCGCCCGCCCTTCAGTGCCTGCGGAATTTTGGCGGCATCAACACCTGCATCAACGGCAAGGCGTGTTGCTTCGGCAACGGCCATGAACCCAAGGCCGCACAGCACCTGATTGATCAGCTTGGTCGTCTGCCCCGCGCCGACCGGTCCCATATGGGTGTAGTTCGAAGCGACATGGCCCAGAACGGCGTGGGCATCTTTTACATCCGCCTCGGCTCCGCCAGCCATCAAGGTCAACTCGCCGCTCAAGGCTTTGGGCGCGCCACCGGACAAGGGGCTGTCGACCCAGCGCAAGCCTTGCTTTTCTGCCTTGGCAGCAAGCTCTTTGGTCGCCTCGGGATCGATTGAGGACATGTCGATGATCAAAGTGTTCTTTCGCGCGCCTTCAGCCACGCCAGCCGGACCAAACACGGCGGCGTCAATAATGCGCGGCGAATTAAGGCTAGTGATGACATAGTCCGATGCTGCCGCAGCCTCGGCTGCGCTATTTGCGGCAACGGCACCTTCGGCAACAAGCGCCTGTACCTTTTCCTGATCCAGATCGAAAACCGTAAGGGTATTGCCCGTTTTGACCAAACGGGTGCCGATGGCCCCGCCCATTGCTCCTGCCCCGATCAATGCGACGCTGACTTTCATGATCTCATCTCCCTTGTTGCTTCCAATAGCTGTCCGAGAACAGCCTCGGGCGATTGATCGATATCGACAGATACCACAGCTTCGTCTGCGCTTGGCATCTCTAGTGCCGCGAACTGGCTTTCCAACAAAGCAGGGGGCATGAAGTGCCCTGCGCGGTTGTTCAGGCGTTCTGCGATCACTTCTGGTGACCCCGACAAGTGCAGGAACGTAACGGGGCCATCAACCGCAGCCGCGATCCGGTCGCGGTAAGCACGCCGGAGTGCGGAGCAACACATGACGGCCCCGTCTGCCGCATCGGACAAGGCTGCGCCAACGCGGTCGAGCCATGGCCCCCTGTCCGCATCGGTCAGCGGCTGACCGGCAGCCATTTTTGCGATATGTTCGTCAAGGTGCAGATCGTCGCCGTCAATATAGGTGGTGCCGGTCGCCTTGGCAAAAGCGGCGCCGATATGCGACTTGCCGCACCCGCTGACTCCCATGACCACAAAGCGCATCAGAGCGACGCCGTAATGCCGCCGTCAACAAACAGCGTGTGTCCATTCACAAAGCTGGACGCGGCGGAAGACAGGAAGATGCACGCACCAACGAGTTCTTCGACATTGCCCCAGCGGCCTGCGGGGGTGCGTTTTTCAAGCCATGCGGAAAACTCGGGGTCAGCCACGAGAGCCGCATTCAGCGGCGTATCAAAATATCCTGGCGCGATGGCGTTGCACTGCAACCCGTGCTTGGCCCAATCCGTCGCCATGCCCTTGGTCAGGTTCGCCACGGCCCCTTTGGTCGCGGTGTACGGCGCAATACCCGGACGGGCGAGGAGAGTTTGAACGCTGGCGATATTGATGATCTTGCCGGCGTTCCGGTCAATCATGTGGCGCGCCACGGCCTGCCCGACATTGAACACGGTCGAGATATTGGTGCGCAACAATTCTTCGAATTTGTCGGCAGGGAAATCTTCAAGCGGGGTGCGGTGCTGCATGCCCGCGTTGTTCACAAGAATGTCGATCTGCCCGACTTCCTTTTCGAACCCGTCAACGGCGGTACGCACGGCAGCGTGGTCGCTGGCGTCGAATGGCAATTGATGCACGACGACACCCTGCTTGGCCAGATCTTCGGCAGCGGCAGCGAGGCGCTCCTTATCACGACCGTTCAAAATGACTTCGGCACCGGCACGCGCCAAACCGGCAGCCAACGCCAGACCAATGCCCTGCGACGACCCTGTCACAAGGGCGCGGCGCCCTGACAGATCAAATAATTCAATGCTCATGCTGATGTCCTTTTACTCTCGACAACCCTCGTTTTGTCAATTTATGATATCGATAACATTCAATGTCAAGCGACGGAGTCGAAGATGAACAAACCCGCAATTCTTCAGGTCGGGGCCTATCCCGAATGGGATCAAATACCGCTTGATGAGGCGTTCGAAGTGCACCGTTATTTCGAGGCCGAAGATGGCACAGCCTTCCTTGCCGAAGTCGGCCCCAAGATCCGCGGCATCGCAACCCGCGGAGAGTTGGGTGCGGACAAGGCAATGATTGATGCCTGCCCGAACCTCGAAGTAATTTCGGTATATGGTGTTGGTTTCGATGCCGTCGATCTTGCCGCCTGCCGCGAACGGGGCATCCGTGTCACCAACACGCCCGACGTACTGACCAAAGACGTCGCTGATTTCGGCGTGGCGATGATGCTGTGCCAAGCGCGCGACATGATCAGCGCGGAACGCTGGGCACGCGCGGGTGACTGGGCAACCAAAGGCAACCACCCACTGTCGCGCCGCGTTCACGGCGCAAAGGCTGGCGTGCTTGGCCTTGGCCGCATCGGTTTCGAAGTTGCGAAACGCCTTGCCGCTTTTGACATGGACATCGCCTATTCCGACATCGCGGAAAAGGACTATGCCCCCGACTGGACCTACATCCCCGACCCCGTCGCGCTGGCAGCACATGCTGACTACCTGTTCGTCACAGTGGCAGCCTCGGCCGAGTCGCGCCACATTGTCGGCAAGGATGTGATCGAAGCGGTTGGTCCCGAAGGCATGATCATCAATGTTTCGCGCGCGGCCAATATTGATGAAGAGGCGCTTTTGACCGCCCTCGAAACCGGCACGCTCGGTTCAGCCGCGCTTGACGTGTTCGAGAACGAGCCGCGCTTTGACCCGCGCTTTACCGAACTGCCCAACATCCTGCTGCAACCCCACCACGCCTCCGGCACAGTCGAAACCCGCAAGGCAATGGGAAAATTGGTGCGCGACAACCTGAGCGCACACTTCTCGGGCGCGAGCCTTCTGACACCGGTATTGTGAGACTTCTATGAAATCTATTGTCATCCACGCCGCCCACGATCTGCGCATCGAGGAGCGTCCCGAAGAAACGCCTGGCCCGAACCAAGTGGCAATCCGCCTTGCCGCTGGTGGCGTCTGCGGGTCCGACCTGCACTACTACAACCACGGTGGGTTCGGCGCGATCCGGTTGAAAGAGCCGATGATCCTCGGGCACGAAGTTTCCGGCCACATCACCGCCTTGGGTGACGGTGTGACTGGTTTGAAAGTCGGCCAACTGGTCGCCGTTTCGCCGTCGCGGCCATGCAATGATTGCGAACAGTGCCGCCGCGCCCTGCCCAACCAGTGCCTGAACATGCGCTTTTACGGCTCTGCCATGCCCTTTCCGCATATTCAGGGCGCGTTCCGCGAACATCTGGTGGCGGACGCCGCGCAATGCGCCCCAGCAGACGGGCTGACAGCGGGTGAGGCGGCGATGGCCGAACCGTTGGCCGTAACGCTCCACGCGACGCGCCGCATTGGCGATATGGTAGGTAAATCCGTTCTGGTCACCGGTTGTGGCCCCATCGGCCTGCTGTCGATCCTTGCCGCACGACGCGCAGGTGCGGACCGCATTGTCGCCACGGACCTGTCGCCCTTTGTCCTCGACATGGCGCGCAAGGCGGGCGCGGACGAGGTGATCAACATGGCGCAAACCCCGGACGGCCTTGACCGTTTCGCCGCCGACAAGGGCACATTCGACGTGCTGTATGAATGTTCCGGCGCTGCCCCTGCCCTGACAGCCGGCGTTGCGGCCCTGCGCCCACGCGGCATCATTGCGCAGCTCGGTTTGGGTGGCGACATGAGCCTGCCCATGATGGCAATCACCGCCAAAGAACTCGAATTGCGCGGTTGTTTCCGCTTTCACGAAGAATTCTTTACCGGTGTCAGCCTGATGCAAAAGGGTCTGATCGATGTGACGCCTTTGATCACCCACACCGTACCCCTTGCCGAGGCCGAAACCGCCTTTCGCCTTGCCGGAGATCGCAACCAGACGATGAAGGCACAGATCGCGTTCGGCACTGCCTGACCATTTCAAAACACCATACCCGTCACACCTAAAAATTAAGGGAGCGAGACGTTGAAAAAACCAGAGATTGGCCTTGTCGGCCTTGGCACCATGGGGGCCGCCCTAGCACTGAACATTGCGGAAAAGGGGTTTCCCATCGCAGTCTGGAACCGGACCACACAGGTGACACTGGATTTCCACGCATCCGCAGGGGCGCTTGCCGACTCTGTACTGCCGACCACGTCGCTGGAAGAGCTGGTAGACACCATCGCACAGCCGCGCACGATCATCCTGATGGTCCCCGCAGGTGAGGCTGTGGACCACCAAATTGAAACACTGCGCGGGCTTCTTGGCCCAGACGACCTGATCATTGACGCCGGCAATGCCGATTTCCACGACACCAACCGCCGCGCGCTGGCGGCTGGTCCTTTGCCCTACCTTGGCGTTGGCGTTTCCGGCGGTGAAGAAGGCGCGCGACATGGCCCTTCTGTCATGGGCGGCGGGTCCAAAGCGCACTGGGATCGGGTCGCCCACATTTTCGAGGCGATCAGCGCGAAATACGAAGGCTCTCCCTGTGCCGCATGGATGGGCGAAGGCGGCGCGGGCCATTTCGTAAAATCCGTCCACAACGGGATCGAATATGCCGACATGCAAATGATTGCCGAGGTGTATGGCATTCTGCGCGACGGCATGGGCTTGGACGCCGCCGCCATCGGCAAGGTGTTCGCCAAGTGGAACGAGGGGCCGCTACAATCCTACCTGATCGAAATTTCGGGCAAAGTGGCCGAGGCCATGGATGAAACCACTGGTCGCCCCATGCTGGACGTGATCGTGGACCGCGCGGGACAAAAGGGCACAGGGCGCTGGACGGTCATTGAATCCCAACGCCTCGCCTCGCCCATTCCAGCAATCGAGGCGGCGGTTGCCGCGCGCAACCTGTCTTCGCGCCTGCCCGAACGCCGCCAGGGCGAAGCACTGTTCGGCGCAGCACCGCGCAAACTGGCTGACGATGCGCTGACCATCGACGCGCTGGAACAGGCGCTCATCGTTGGCAAAATCCTGTGCTATGCTCAAGGCTTCCAGTTGCTGACCGCTGCGTCAGAGGATTTTGGATGGGATTTGCCCCTGCCGGAAATCGCCAAGGTTTGGCGCGCGGGCTGCATCATCCGCTCGGCCATGCTTGATGACATGGCCGAAGCCCTGCAAGAAGATGGCGACCGCAACCTGATGCGCGCGCCCTATTTCGCGGATCTGATCAAGGCAGGCGATACCGACTTCCGCCAGACCGTGGCCCAAGCCATCTCCCACGGCCTGCCTGTTCCCGCGCTGGCCTCGGGCATCGCCTATTTCGATATGATGCGCACAGGTCGTTCCACCGCGAACATGATTCAGGGGCAACGCGATTTCTTTGGCGCGCACGGGTTTGAACGCATTGACGGCGGCAGTAACCACCACGGTCCGTGGGGCATGAAACCGGCCTGATACGGCCCAAGGGCAGGTCTGCCTCCGCCTGCGTGCGACAGGTTAGACAGCCACCCTAAAACAATAAACCGCCGCAAATGTTCACCGTTTGCGGCGGTCATGTTCATTACCAAACAGTTATTGCAGGCTGCTCTTACCACGCAGCTGACCGAATGGACGTTCCGACGCCAAAACCTATCCCAATGCCCCAAGTCAGCGCCTCAACATACGCAACCGAACGCTTTCTTTGGCCAAAAGGTAACGATATAAAAATCTAATGAGCACATCTCGCAAGCCTCCCAAGATGAGCGACGTCGCCCGCGCGGCAGGCGTCTCCACCATGACCGTGAGCCGCGCGTTCAAGAACAACACCTCCGTCAGCGAGGCAACGCGCGCCGCCATCCTGAAGGCTGCGGACGAACTGAATTACGTGTTTGACAGCACCGCGTCGAGCTTGCGGTCGCAGCGCACCGACTTTGTTGCCGTCACGATCCCGTCGCTGAACAACGCGAACTTTGCCGACACAGTCAGCGCCCTGTCCGACGTGATCAAAGAGAACAACCTGCAAATCCTGCTAGGCTACACCAACTATGACCAGACCGAGGAAGAGCGGCTGGTGGAACAACTCCTCCGCCGCCGCCCCGGTGCGATCGTTGTCACCGGCGGGCGGCACACAGCACGCACGCGGCGGCTGTTGGAAAACGCCAACATTCCGGTGATCGAGACATGGGATCTGCCCGAAGAACCCATCGGTCACGCAGTGGGCTTCTCCAACGCCGAGGCGGTCTGCGACCTTGTTGACCATTTCGTCGCCCAAGGTCTTACCCGCATCGCCTTCATCGGCGGCGAGGTGGACCGCGACGCACGCGGTGCCGCGCGACGGGCCGGTTTTTTGTCAGCCATGCACAAGCACGGGCTCGACGCGACGCGCCTGATCGACGCTGGCGCGCCCCCGATCTCGATGCGCGAAGGGGCCACCGCCATGGCGCATCTTCTACAAGTCTTGCCCGACACCGAGGCCGTCATTTGCGTGTCCGACTTGTCGGCCTACGGCGCCCTCACCGAATGCCAACGGCGCGGCGTCGCGGTGCCAGAGCGCCTCTCCATCGCCGGTTTTGGGGACTATGAAGTCGGAGAGGTCAGCGTGCCGTCCCTGACAACGATCAACCCCTTCCCGCGCGAGATCGGCGCGCGTACAGCGAAACTGTTGTTGGACCTGATGGAAGGGAACGATACCGACGCTAAACAAATCCACATCGCCCCCCGCCTGCTGATCCGCGGCTCAAGCCGATAAGCGCGGCCACACGCCGAAACCGATCTTGCATGATTGCGCGACCACTTTGATAGCAGAGCCTTGGCAGTCAAGCTAACGCGGGCCTGTGTTTACGACACAGCCTCCAGCACCGCGCCGCCCCGTTGAGCTTCCTCGTAACGACGCGGCCATCGCACAAACAGGATCGCTTCGCCGGTGATCTCATTGGCCTCCAGCGTGTCCGGCAAATCCCCAAGGGCGCAGTCAAGCAGGACTTGCCCTTTCCGTTGTGCCTTTGCCGCGATCTGCACGTCGAACTGGATATGCGGGTGCAGTTCACTCAGGCTATCGACGATCTGTTGTGCCGCGCCGACCCCCATGTATAGGGCCACGCAGGTACCGGGCCGGATGTCCGCAATCGACGCAGGGACAGCATAGCCGTCCGTCCGGTGCCCCGTTGTCAGCACCAGCGTGTCAATCTCCCCCCGATCGGTAAGGCTCCGGCCCGCGCTAGCAGCTGCCGCGCATGCCGCCGTCACACCGGGGACGATTTCAAACGGGATGCCTGCCGCCCAAAGGGCATCGGTCTCTTCCGTACTGCGACCAAAGATGCCCGGGTCACCGCATTTCAGGCGCACAACGCGTTGACCGCGTTTTGCCGCCGACACCAGCGTCTGCGTGATCTTCTCTTGCGGCCATGAATGGCATCCCGGTGCCTTGCCCACATACACGCGTGTCGCGTCGCGCCGCGCCAGCTCAAGGATTTCGGGGTCAAGCAGACGGTCATAGTAGATTACATCGGCCTCTTGCAGACGTTGGACACCGCGCAGGGTGATAAGGTCCTTGGAACCCGGGCCAGCGCCGACAAGACTCACACTACCGCCTTCCGATCCGCCGAAATCACCCGTCTGAATGGCCGTCTTGATAAGCTTTGCTGTTTCCCGCTCGGCACCGCTTGCGAACAGGCGACGTGGTGTATCGTTGAATACCCAGCGCCACAGATCGCGACGCGCACGGGGCGCAAGCCGTGCCACCGCAGCCGTTCGCATCCGCCCTGCAAGGGCCGCAAGGTCACCAAGGCGGGGTTCAAGGCTTTCTTCCAGTCGGGTCTTGATCTGGCGGGCGAGAACGGGGGCAGTACCTTCTGTTCCAATTGCGACAACCACTGGATCACGGTCGACAATGGACGGCGTGATCGCATCGCAAAGATCCGGCTGGTCCACCACGTTCACTGTGGCACCGGCCACTTTGGCAAGCGCGTGCAAGGCCATGTCCACCCCGGGACACCCCGTAGCAATGAAAACAAGTGCGGTGTTGGCAAAATGCTGCGGGATGATCGGACCGGCGCGGTGTATGATGCGCCCGCTCGCTGCAAGCTCTGCCAGTTCGGGGTCTAGTTCCTCGGCCAAGACCTCGATCCGTGCCTGTGTCTTCAGGATCAAGCGCGCCTTTTGGGCGGCCTGTTCTCCACCGCCCGCGATTACAACGCGGCGACCCGCCATTTGCAGGAACATCGGAAAGGTTTTCATGCGGAAAGACTCTCTGTTTGGTGGCGGGTGTTCCAAAGGGCGCGGGCCATGTGATCGGCATCACTCAGCGTCGGCGCGGCCTTGAGCGCATAGAGCGCGAGTGCGGCGGTGCCAGTAACGGTCGCGACGGCAAACTCGTCTTCGACCGCACCATGCCAGAGGCCGCGCAGATCGACGATTTCGCCCGCCTCATGTAACCGTCGCGCGTCATCCAGAAGGGCATTTGCAGATTCCGTGATATGCGCACCATCCCGCAGACCGAAAATCGCGATATCCTTTGACGGGTGGCGTTCGAATTCGCCCCCGCCGCCCTTGATGATCGCAAGATCGCGCTGGCCCAAAAGGTCCGCAGCCTGCGCCTGCAAACTACGATAGGACGGGTGGAATACGCCCTGCACGCTGACCGGTGCCCGCGACGGGTTCCACATACGCAGCACCGTGTTGATGCAGGATCGCAGCCCGAAAGTATCCCGAAGGTTCAGAAGGTCGAACGCCGCGGGGCTGAGCACTTCGAGCGGCGTATAGGTCACGCGCGGTCCGGCCAGATCAATCGCCTCGCGCACCGACGCGCTGGCGGCTTGATGCGAGTTCCAGCCATGCATCGACACACGGTATCCGGCCTGTGCCACCAACCGCGCCGCCAAAAGGAACATCGGCGCCCCCCGCGTGCGCCCTGCCGCATAGGATGGCCAGTCAATGTCGGCGGCGGGAAGCTTGCCAGTCACGTGGGCCCGCAAGGCAGCGGTAAAGCCCGCGATCTCTTCGGGCGTTTCCCCCCGCAGACGCAGCACCATCAGCAAGGCACCAATGGCTTCGGGCGCGGCTTCTCCTTGCAAGATCAGCGCCATTGCCTCTTGCGCCTCGGCCATTGTCAGGGGGCGCGCCCGCCCAGCGCCGCGTGCGACGATGCGAACGAACGGGGCAAGGCTCATTCGGCGACCATCGGCATCGACGCCTCCGCGATGAGGGTTTTAAGTTCGGGCTTGCAGGATCCGCAATTCGTACCCGCGCACGTCGCGTTCCCAAGGGCGGCAACAGTATCCGCGCCAGCGGCGATGGCAGAAATCAGCGTGTTGCGCCCCACATTGAAACAGGCACAAACCGTCGCGCCGGGATCAGGCAGGTTGGCGGAATTGCGTCCGGCAAGCGCCGCAAGCGGGGGCGTTTCAGTGCCGATCATGCCGATAACTGCGCTGCGTGCCACGACAACAGGGCGGGGCGACACGAACAAAAGTGCCTCGATCACGCCGTCCTGTACCAGTGCCACGCGTGTGGTTCCGGTGGCCATATCGGTATGGACTGAAACCTCTGCCTGCTGCAGCCCTGCGAGGTTTCGCGCCTCGACCTCCCAATCAGTTGGCGTTTCGCCTCCTGCCAGTTCGACCTGCCAGCCCGTCGTCGTGCGGGCCACGGCAGCATAGGGTGTCTGTGGGCGCGGCTGCTGACGGCAGGCAAGAAACCCGTACCACGCCGCGCGGTAAACCTGCGCGGTGACTGCGCCCGATTTCAGCGCGGGCTGGCCCGAAACGGGATCAGCCACAGTTGCCGTCAAGCTGTTGATCGTCCCGCGACTGGATCGCTGGCGTGTCCAATGCATCGGCGCGAACAACTGCCCTTGCGGGGCGCGATCCGTGATCAACGCGCGCAACAGCGCCGCGCCATAGAGGCTTGCCACCTCGATCAGCGCACCCGGCCCAGCGCCCAGTTCGATGGCATCGGCGGGGTGAATTTCGACGTAAGGTTCGGCCAAATGTGCGCCCAACCGTTGGGATTTGCCGGTGCGCGTCATCGTGTGCCATTGGTCGCGATTGCGGCCCGTGTTCAGGGCAAACCGTGGCTTGGTCAAAGTCGGCGCCGCCACGGGGATCATCCGCGCTTTGCCGTCAGGATGATAAAATCGCCCGTCAGCAAAAAAACGATGGCCGTTGCGCGGCCACTGGGTCGGTATCAGGTTCACATAGTCAGCGTCAGCAAAGACACTTAGATCAAGGTCGCGGGGTTCGGGCGACAAGGACATATCAAGCGCCACGTATTCGGCAAATACCTCGGCTGGAGAGCGGTAGGCGAAGGCATCGCCAAACCCCATTCGCGTGGCCACGTCGCTGATGATCCGCCAATCAGGACGCGCCTCGCCCGGGGCTTTCAGAAACGCACGTTGGCGCGAAATACGGCGTTCGGAATTCGTGACTGTACCGTCCTTTTCCCCCCAGCCAGCAGCGGGCAGCAGCACATCCGCTATCGCATTGGTGTCCGTCTTTTCGATCATGTCTGATGTCACGACGAAGGGCACATTCGCGATCGCCTCGGCCACGCCATCGGCATCCGGCAGCGATACGGCAGGGTTGGTCGACATCACCCACAGCGCCTTGATCTTGCCGTCGGCGCAGGCCTGAAACAGATCAACCGCCTTCAGCCCCGGCTTGGTGCAGATCGTCGGGCTGTTCCAGAAACCCTGCACCGCGGCACGGTGGTCGGCATTATCAATCTCAAGATGGTTGGCGAGCATATTGGCCAACCCGCCGACCTCGCGACCGCCCATAGCGTTGGGTTGCCCCGTGACGGAAAACGGCCCCATGCCGCGTTTGCCAATCCGTCCCGTTGCTAGGTGGCAGTTCAGGATTGCGTTCACCTTGTCGGTGCCGCTTTGCGATTGGTTCACGCCTTGGGAGTAAACGGTGACAACTTTTTCCGTGCGCGCCCAGAGGTCAAAGAAGGTTTCGAGGTCTTGCGCGCTTAGCCCCGTATCAGCGAGGTCGGATGCCTGCGCCGTTTCCACCGCCTCGGCCAGCCCTTTCACATGGGCCGACGTATAGGCGGCGTCGATCCGCCCCGTCTTTGCCAGATGCGCCAGCAGCCCGTTGAACAGCGCGACATCCCCATCGGGCGCGATGGACAGATGCAGATCAGCCAGATCGCTAGAAGCCGTGCGGCGCGGATCAATGTTGATGATGCGCATGTGCGGCCGCGCCTCTTTGGCTGCCACGATGCGCTGGTACAAAACCGGATGGCACCACGCGAGGTTCGATCCGACCAGCACGATCAGATCCGCCTGTTCGAGGTCTTCATACGTCCCCGGCACAGTGTCTGTGCCAAAGGCGCGTTTATGGCCCGCGACCGAGGACGCCATGCACAGACGTGAGTTCGTGTCGATATTCGCCGACCCGATAAACCCCTTCATCAGCTTGTTGGCGACGTAGTAATCCTCGATCAGCAACTGGCCGGAGGCATAGAAGGCCACGCTGTCGGGGCCGTGTTCCGCGATGGCCGCGCTGAACTTCTTGGCAACCAGTTCAAGGGCGCTGTCCCAAGGGACGGCGTTCCCGTTCACCATCGGGAGCAGCAGACGCCCCACGAGGTCAATCGTTTCGCCCAGCGCCGCGCCTTTAGAACACAGCCGCCCGAAGTTTGCCGGATGTTCTGGGTCGCCCTTGATCGTGCCGTCCGCACTGGCCAGTACGCCACAGCCCACGCCGCAATAGGGGCAGGTTGTGCGGGTCAGGGTCATGCGGCGCTCCGCGCTTGCAAAAAGGTGCGATCCAGCAGGATGCGCCCACCGTCCACCCGCGCCGGATAGGTCGCGACCTGCCCTTCGTCCGCGCCCTGCGCCTCTCCGGTTTCCAGCGAGATTACCCAGTTGTGCAGCGGGCAGGTTACGGATTTGCCATGTACGATGCCTTCGGCCAATGGCCCCGCCTTGTGTGGGCATGCATTGTCGAGCGCAAAGACCTCGTCCCCAGCGGTGCGAAACACGGCCACACATCCAAGGGCGGTTTTGATCATCCGCGCCCCGCGTTGTGGCACATCATCCAAAGCGGCAATATCGATCCAGTCGTTCATTCCGCAGCCTCCAGCGACAGGTTGGCGAGGGGTTGATAACGGTCGGCCTTTTGGGTGACGTGTTCGGCCCACGGGTCTTTGCGATAGATGGTCTGGCTGAGTTCGAACCGCTCGACCAAAGCATCGCGTTCGGTCGCGACGCGTTCCTTGATCCAGTCCAGCCCCACCTTGGCCATCCATTTGTAAATCCGGTCGAGGTACTTGGCGTTCTCGCGATAAAGCTGCGTGACCGCCTTGATCACAAGAATCGCGTCCTCTTCGGTCTCAACTTGGCACAGCAATTCGGTTTCCTTGACGTCCATGCCCGCCGCACCGCCGATGCTGATCTGATAGCCGGAGTCGACACAGACCACGCCGATATCCTTGCAGGTCGCCTCGGCACAATTGCGCGGGCAGCCGGATACGGCCAGCTTCAATTTGTGAGGGGTCCACGCACCGTGCAGCGTCTTTTCCAGTTTGATGCCAAGGCCGGTGCTGTCTTGCGTCCCGAACCGGCAATGATCGGTACCGACACAGGTTTTCACCGTGCGTAGCCCCTTGGAATAGGCATAGCCCGATACCATTCCGGCGGCATTGAGATCGGCCCAGATGGCGGGCAAATCCTCGCCCTTGACGCCAAGCAGGTCGATACGCTGGCCGCCTGTGACCTTGACGGTCGGGACCATGTATTTGTCCGCCGCGTCCGCGATGGCGCGCAGCTCGGCCGGCGTTGTGATCCCGCCCCACATGCGCGGTACGACGCTATAGGTGCCATCCTTCTGGATGTTGGCGTGCTTGCGTTCATTGATGAACCGCGATTGCGGGTCGTCCTGATACTCAAGCGGCCAATCGGCCAGCAGGTAAAAGTTCAGCGCGGGACGGCAGACATGGCAACCGTCGGGTGTTTTCCAACCGCATTCCTGCCAAACGGCTGGCATGGAGGTCAGCCGGCGGGACTTGATCATGCGCCGCACGTCTTCGTGGGTCATGTCGGTGCAGCCACAGATCGACGCAGCGGCAGGCATGACGAAATCGTCGCCCAACGTGACGGCCAGCACCTGTTCCACCAATCCCGTGCATGTTCCGCAGGATGCGCTGGCCTTTGTTGTGGCTTTGATTGCGCCCAGATCAGAGGCGCCCGCAGCAATCGCGTCTTCGATTTGCCCTTTGCAGATTCCGTTGCAGCCGCAGATCTCCGCGTCACGCGGTAAGGCTGCAACAGCTGCTAAAGGGTCAAGGGGGGTCCCCCCTTGGTAAGCGGGGCCGAAGATCAGGGTTTCGCGCATCTCCGAAATATCGGTCTTGTCGCGTATGAGGCCGAAGAACCAGTTGCTGTCGGCGGTGTCACCATACATGACCGCGCCCACAAGCGTGTCATCCTCGATCACCAGACGGCGATAGACGCCCCGTGCGGGATCGCGGAACACGATGTCCTCGCGGCCCTCGCCCTCGGCAAAGTCGCCAGCGCTGAACAGATCGCAGCCCGTCACCTTGAGTTTTGTGGCCAGTTCCTTGGCAACAAAGGCGTCGCCCTGCCCCAACAGTGATTTCGCGACCACCTTGGCCTGATCGTAAAGGGGCGCGACAAGGCCGAACAACAGCCCGTCAAATTCCACGCATTCGCCGACGGCAAAGATATCAGGATCGGATGTTTGCAACTGGGCATTCACCTCGATGCCGCGCGCCACATCCAGCGCTGCATCGGCGGCAAGGCGTGTCTCGGGGCGGATGCCCACGGCCATGACAACCAGATCGGCCTCCAGCACGGTTTTATCTTCCAGCAACACCCCCTCGACATGGGTCTCGCCCAGAATTGCGGATGTTGAGGCTTGGCAGATGACCTTAACGCCCTTCTCCTGCAGATCACGGCGCAGCAGGAAACCAGCGCTTTCGTCCAACTGGCGTTCCATCAGGTGGCCCATCAGGTGCAGAACGGTGACGTCCATCCCGCGCTCGGCCAGTCCCGCCGCCGCTTCAAGCCCCAACAGACCGCCACCGATGACAACGGCCTTGCCCCCTCTGGCGGCGGCGTCGATCATCGCATTGGTGTCATCTAGGTCACGGTAGGTGATGACGCCCTGCAAATCCTTGCCTGGCACCGGAATGATGAAAGGGGCAGAGCCTGTGGCGATCAGCAGCTTGTCATAGGACACCGTGCCGTTCTGACCTGTGACCGTCTTGGCCTCGCGGTCGATCCCCGTCACATGTTCGCCAAAACGGCAGGTGATACCGTTCTGCGCATACCAATCGTCGTCATGTGTTACGATGTCGGCATAGGTTTTTTCGCCAGACAGCACGGGCGAAAGCATGATGCGGTTGTAGTTGCCGCGTGCCTCTGCGTTGAAAAGGGTGATGTCATAGGCATCGGGATCTTGTTCCAGAAGGTGCTCCAACACCCGACCGGAGGCCATTCCGGCACCGATAACGACAAGTTTCTGTTTCATGGTTTCACTCCGCCGCGATTGCATTGGGTTTCGGTGTTCCACTTGAGGAGGGCGATTTCGGCGCATTGCCGTGTTCGTATTCCTCGAGGAAATCGAGCACTTCCTGCCGATAGGTGTAGTAATCAGGGTGTTCGAGCAGCGCCTTGCGGGTACGGGGGCGCGGCAGGTTCACATCGGTAATCTTGCCAATCGTGGCCTGTGGCCCGTTGGTCATCATCACCACGCGGTCTGCCAGCAGGATCGCTTCGTCCACGTCGTGGGTGACGCAGATCGCCGTCACCTTGGTGCGCGACCAGACCTCCATCAGCACTTCCTGAAGCTCCCAACGTGTCAGACTGTCGAGCATGCCGAAGGGTTCATCCAGCAGCAGCAGCTTGGGCGACAGTGCAAAGGCGCGGGCGATGCCGACGCGCTGTTTCATCCCGTTCGAAAGGCTTGCCGCGTTCTTGTCCATGCTGTCGGCCAGACCGACACGTTCAAGGTAGTATTCCACCACATCCTGACGTTCCGCCTGACTGGCGCGGGGATAAACCTTGTCGACACCGATCGCGACGTTTTCCTTGGCCGACAGCCACGGGAAGAGGTTGGGGGATTGGAACACGACCGCCCGCTCGGGGTCGGCGCCTTCGACATTCCAGCCATCAAGGCGGATCGCCCCTTTGGAAATGGAATTGAGCCCCGCCGCCATCGTAAGCACGGTGGACTTTCCGCAGCCGGAATGACCGATCAGCGAGATAAATTCGCCCCTGTTGATTTTCAGGTCGAAATTCTCGACCACGGTCAGTGGACCTTTTGGGGTCGGATACACCTTGTCGAGTTGCGAGAAGTTCAGGAATTTCTCGTCGATGACGCTTTCCTGCGCCTTGGCAACGGCCGCAGGCACCGAATGGATTGGCGTGACATTGGGCAACACGCGTGTTTCTTCGACTTTGGCCGCAATGCCCACATCCATCAGATAGTTCGTGACTAATGCGCGCAGCGCTTTGAACGATGCATCCATGTTCATCGCGACGCGGTCACGCGGGCGCGGGATGTCGACCTTGAACTCTTCTCCTAGCGTGCCGTCAGGGTTCAGCGCGATGATCCGGTCAGCAAGGATGATCGCCTCATCAACGTCATTGGTGATCAGCACACAGGTTTTCTTGTCCTCGTCCCAGATCGCCTCGATCTCGTCAGCCAGATTGGCGCGGGTCAGGGCATCAAGCGCCGAAAGCGGTTCGTCCAGCAAAAGCATTTCAGGGTCCATCGCCAGCGCACGCGCCACGTTCACCCGCTGTCGCATCCCGCCGGACAGTTCCGCGGGGCGGCGGGTGGCCGCATGGGACAGCCCCACCATGTTCACATAGTGATCCACCTTGGCGGCACGTTCAGCTTTGGACAGATCGGGGAACATGGTGTTCACCGCCAAGGCCACATTGCCCTGCACTGTCAGCCACGGCATCAGTGAATAGTTCTGAAAGATCACGCCACGCTCGCGACCAGGTTCAGTGACGGGCGCCCCTTTGTACGTCACGCTGCCCGTGGTGGGCAGTTCCAGCCCTGCCATCAGGTTGATCAGCGTGGTCTTCCCCGTGCCCGAAAAGCCGAGGATGACGACAAATTCACCATCAGCCACGTCCAGGTTGATGTCCTTCAGGACCGGCGTTTCGCCGTAGCTTTTGGAGACATCTTTGAATTGCAGAATACCCATGTCGATCACCGGTTGTTCGAGAAGGTGAACATGGACTGGAGCGCATACATCACCCGATCCAGCAGGAAGCCGATGATGCCGATGGTGAACACCGCGACCATGATCCGTGCCAACGACTGCGAGCTGCCGTTCTGAAATTCATCCCACACGAATTTCCCAAGACCGGGGTTCTGGGCCAGCATTTCGGCGGCGATCAACACCATCCAGCCAACACCCAGCGATAGGCGCAAGCCGGTAAAGATCAGCGGCAGAGCCGAGGGCAGCACCAGTTTGGTGATTTTGGTGTATGTGTTCATCTTCAACACGCGGCTAACGCTGACGAGATCCTTGTCGATGCTCGCGACACCAAGGGCGGTATTTATCAGCGTGGGCCAGAGCGAACAGAGCGTCACCGTGATGGCCGAGATCAGGAAGGATTTAGAGAACATCCCGTCGCTGGTCGTGTAGGTGGCCGAGACGATCATCGTGACAATCGGCAACCACGCCAGCGGCGAGACGGGTTTAAAAATCTGGATCAGCGGGTTCAGTGCCGCGTTGGCCGTGGCCGACAAACCGGCTGCAATACCCAACGGAATGGCCACGATGGAGGCGATCAGAAATCCGAAGAAGACGGTTTTGATCGAGGTCCAGATTTGATCGTAATAGGTCGGCTTGCCGGTATAGACGCGGTCGCGGACTTTATCCGGTTCGCCATTGGCGATGTGTTTGGCGTTGCGTTCTTCCTGACGTTCATAGAACGCCGCTTCGCGCTCCCCTTCGCGCACGGCATCCGCACGCAACTCGCCCACCTGCTCCCACACTTGCGCCGGCCCGGGAACCGCACCGAGAGAGGTCTGCACTTGCGGCGCCAGCGTCGCCCAAAGCCCGATGAACACCGCAATCGCAAGAAGGGGCACCCCCAGAAGACGCCAGATTTCCTTGGCCTGTCCGCGTGGGTTGTCCCCTGCGGCAGCCTTCAGGATTGGCGTCATCCATGACAGGCCAAGCACGCGGAACCATGCGTCGGCATTGTTGATGCGGGCAAACCGGCGCTGGCGGCGGGCCTCAATATCGAGTGTGGAAGGGTCAATCGCGGTCATATCGGGTGTCCAACTGCTGCTTTTGAATTGTAGGGGGATGCGCCGCCCACCCTGCTGCGTGGCAGGGCGGGCAGCTGTGGCTTAGCCTTGGACTTCGCCGTCGATGACGGTCTGTCCCGACTTCAGGCCAATCGGCAGGCTGTCGATGTAAGCGTTGGGTGTGCGGCCATCGAAGGGGATACCGTCAATGATGTCGCTCGCTGGTGTCGCTTCTTTGAAGCCGTCGCTGTCCCAAGGGAAGTCCGCCTCGTTCGCCATGCCATCGTCAACCAAGAGGCGCGCAGCCTGTAGGTAGATGTCGGGGCGGTAGACGTCGGCGGCTGTCTCGAAATACCACTCATCAGACTTGGTTTCGTCGATTTGACCCCAACGGCGCATCTGGGTGAGATACCAGATCGCGTCGGAATAGAATGGATAGGTCGCGTTATAGCGGAAGAAGACGTTGAAATCCGGCGCAGGGCGCACATCGCCTTTCTCGAATTCAAAGAACCCTGTCATCGAGTTGGCGATTACCTCGTAATCCGCCCCGACATATTCCGAGCGTGACAGGATATCGACCGCCTCGGGACGGTTGGCGTTATCGTTTTCGTCCAACCAGATGGCGGCGCGGATCAGCGCCTTGGTCAGGGCCAGTGTCGTGTTGGGGTTTTCCTCGGCAAATTCGGCGGTGATGCCAAAGACCTTCTCGGGGTTGTTCCTCCACATGTCATAGTCGGTGATGACGGGCACGCCGATGTCCTTGAACACCGCTTGCTGGTTCCAAGGTTCGCCCACGGCATAGCCAAAGATTGTGCCAGCCTCCATCGTCGCGGGCATTTGCGGCGGTGGCGTCACCGACAGCAATACATCCGCGCCGATCTGACCGGAAATGTCCTGTTCGCTATAATAGCCAGGCTTGAGCCCACCAGCCGCCAGCCAGTAGCGGATTTCGTAGTTGTGAGTAGAGACGGGGAAAACCATGCCCATGTTGAAGGGTTCTCCGCGATCAAGGTAATCCTCGACCACGGGGGCTAATGCGCTGGCGCTGATCGGGTGCTGCGGGCGACCATCATCCATCAGCGGCACATTTGGGCGCATCTCTTCCCAGATTTCATTGGAAACGGTGATGGCGTTGCCGTTCAGGTCCATCGAAAAGGGCGTGACGATATGTGCCTCGGTACCGTACCCGATCGTTGCGGCCAGCGGTTGACCGGCGAGCATGTGCGCGCCGTCAAGTTCGCCGCTGATGACACCGTCAAGCAGGACCTTCCAGTTCGCCTGCGCCTCAAGCGTCACGAACAGGCCTTCATCCTCGAAATATCCCAGTTCGTAGGCCACGGCCAAAGGTGCCATATCCGTCAGCTTGATAAAGCCGAGGGTCAGTTCCTCTTTCTCCAGATCAAGGGACTGGGCCGCCGCAGTCGTCGCCAGCAAGCTGGAAGTGGCCAATAGCATCGCGAGTGTCGTCTTCATAATTCCGTTCCTTTCCCGGCCCCGAGGGGCAAAAACAAAAAAGCCGCACGTAAAGATCACGGGGGAGGAGTTCCGTGGTCCCTACGAGCGGCTTTGCTCTTGAATGGTGCGCGACCTACATCGGCCAGCGCTGATTAACGGGCGACGTTGCCCCTTGAGATCATGATGCCTAAGGCGCTGCGTTCTCGGCAATGGAAATGCTGCAATGCCGCATCAATTTCTGCCGCAATGCAGAAGCTGCCCAATAATTCATCACGTTTCTCGCGGGAATTCGAAGGTTCTGCCGTCAAAGAAAGCATCTTGTGCAAGAATCATTTGGCCGCCTGTCGAGGCAACGGCGGTCTCGAACCGCAATGCGCCTTCGACTTTTTCGGACGCGCCGGGCATGTCGGCCCCGATTCCGGCAAGGTTCTGGCGGTACAGATCAGTCCGGAAGCACGCCTTGGCCTTCTCGATACCAGCAGCATGCGCTCCAAGCTGCTGGGCGATCCACGCCGCCTGACTACGCCAAGGAAAGGAGGCCGCGTGGTTGTGAAACTGCACAAAGCGCGCAACAGGTTCGGGTGCGTGGTTCACACGGGGTGTGATTTGCCCCGACAGAGCAGGGTCAATCAGGTCGGGCGACATGCTCAGATGTTCGCTGCGCGCCAGAATCTCGACGGCGAGTGTGCGGTTCTTGGGCGCGTCCAGCCAAGCCGACGCACGAAAGACCGCCCGCATCAGGCGGCGCGCAGCGTCCTCGTTGGCCTCGGCCCAATCATGGCGTACTGCCAACACCTTTTCGGGGGCAAAATTCCAGACGTCGCTGCCTGTCATCATCAGCTGCCCGACGTTCTGCTGCACAGCGACGCTGCCCCAAGGCTCGCCTACCCAAAACGCATCGACAAAACCTTCGGCAACCGCATCTGCCATGCGCGGCGGCGGCACCGTAATCTCTTGGACTTCAAGGCCCTCGACCGACGAAGTCCAGTAGGACAGTAGCAGGCGGTGCATAGAGTAGTGAAATGGAACGCCGATCCGCAGCGGGCCCGACCGCCGCGCAGCGAGGGCCGCCAACAGCGCCTGCGCATCGCCGAACGGCAAGTCACCCAGCTCTGCCGCGACGGCATTCGACACCCCGAACACCGTGCCATTCACCGACAGAACCATCAGCGCATCAATCCGCGCAGGCAGTCCGCCCTGCCCGATCGACATCGCAACCGGCATCGGAGAGAGCATGTGAGCCGCATCCAGATGGCCCAACGCCAGCATGTCACGCAGCGCCGACCACGACGGTTGTGCCACAAGGTTAAAGGCCAGACCTTCTTCGGCGGCAAAGCCGAGGTCTTTGGCAATCACCAAGGGCGCGCAATCGACCAATGGCACATAGCCGCAATTGAGGACGATATCCTTCATGACAACAGATCCGCCGCCGTGACCAAAGCCTGCGCCACGTCAATGACCTTGCGGTTCTGCCCCATCGCCGTTTTGCGCAGCAGCGTATAGGCCTCATCCTCAGAACAATTCCGCTGGCGCATCAGGATGCCCTTGGCGCGGTCGATGGTTTTGCGATCCTCGAGCGCCTGCTTTGCAGCATCCAGTTCCGATTGCATCTGCCGCATGATCTTGAAGCGCGCGATTGCCGTCTCAAGAACTGATTTGATCCGCTCCATCTTGAGGCCATCGACGACATATGCGCTGACCCCCGCGTTCAACGCCGCCTGCGTCAGGTTCTCATCCGTCTGGTCCACAAAAAGCGCCACAGCCCGTTTCGACGTCTCCGTCGCGAAAGAGATGTGTTCAAGCGTATCGCGGTCCGGATTGGTAAGGTCGATTAGAACGATATCCGGCATGAATTCCTTGACCGTCCGGTCCAGCGCAGAAATCTGCCCGAGGGCTTTGACATCCTCCCAGCCCGCTTCCGTCAAAGCGGCGATAATACCAAGCACGCGCTCGGGATCAGGCTCGACAACAAGGATGCGCAAGTCACGGTTCATGGGACCGTCATTTGCGTAAGCTATAGAAACGTCAACGAACAGACAGCCGCCTGGCGTTTGGCCTTATTGAACTGCACGGCAAATGAGCATTCGGCGCTCGGCCGCCCATCTTTTCCACACATTGCGAGCGGGTTCTCAGATTAGTTTCGCGGATCTCTCTCTGATCCCACTGGTATGACGAAGCCTTATCAATCGGTCTGCAGCCTAACGTCTGCTCTTCGCGAAAGGCCTAGCTGAAAGGAAATCCACTTGGACAGCTAGCAAAATGAACAAAAAGTTAGCCCCCGAAACGCAGCAAGGCCCGCCGGAGAGGCGGGCCTTGCTGAAAGCGATTACTCGCTGAAGTTGGTTGCGGGAGTAGGATTTGAACCTACGACCTTCAGGTTATGAGCCTGAAGGTCGATAATGCAAATTTCAGGATAAACTCTTGTATTATATCCAATTTCGGGAAATCGACTTGGTCATATATTGACCTAAAGAGTCACATTATGCCACCTATGTCCGACAGAAGCCGGACACAGAGCGGACACATGCCAAATATCACAGAGACATATACCAAGCGGGCGGATGCGCCAGAAAAAGGCCACAAAATCCATTACGATGACGCCATCAAGGGCTTCGGCCTTCGTGTCACCAAGGCCGGTGCTAAGGCCTTCATTCTAAACTACACCATCAATCGGCGCGAACGGCGATTGACGATTGGTTCCTATCCAGCTTGGAGCGCAGCCGCAGCCCGCGAAGCGGCAAAGGGTCTCCGACGCCGGATTGATCAAGGTGAAGATCCACTTGAGGAGCGAAACCAACGCAAAAAAGCACCGAATGTCACAGACCTTTGGTCTGAATACGAGCGCGTCCACCTACCAACCCTTGCCGATAGAAGCCAATCAGATCAACGCAGCATGTGGTTGAAATTCATCCTGCCTGAGCTTCAGCTTGTTCAGGTTCAAGAGCTTTCTAGCAGCCATGTGGATCGCCTGCATGCCCGTGTAAGCGAAGCTGGGAACACGCGTGCAAATCGGGTGCTTGAGGTTCTCAGAAAAGCCCTCAACTTGGCAATTCGTTGGGGCTGGATTGACAAGAACCCTGCCGATGGGTTCCGCAGGAATGCAGAGCATCCGCGCGAACGGTATCTGACCACCGCAGAGTACCAGCGGGTATTTGACGCCCTCGACCGGATGCAAAATCAGCAGGCAGCCAACGCTATCCGACTCCTTATCCTCACCGGGGCCCGCCGGGGCGAGGTGCTGTCGCTTGAATGGAAAGACCTCGACCTTGACCAAGGCCTGTGGAACCGTCCACCTCACAAGAGCAAAGACAGAAAGCGGAAGCGAATTCCGCTTTCGAATGAAGCGCTGGTTCTCTTGAAGACCATGGGAGAACGCGCGACTAGCCGTTATCTTTTCCCCACATCGACCGGCGCCCATATGCCAGATTTGAACCGTCCTTGGGCCTGGCTCAAGAAAGAGACGGGGTTGCACGAACTTCGTGTCCACGATCTACGGCATTCTTTTGCGTCTGTGTTGATCTCCGATGGCGTACCTTTAGAAGCCATTGGCAAGCTCTTGGGGCACTCCCAACATCAAACAACGTTGCGCTATGCGCACCTGATGGATGACCCTCTTCGGAGAGCCGCGAACAGCTTTTCCGCGTCCACCGTCAATAGGTGAGTTAGGGAAATCCATAGCATTTCGCGAAATTAACCCACTGATATCAAATACAATTTCGCGAAGTCGGCTTTGCGAAATCTGGCAACCATTGCTAAATCTATCTCCATCAGAAACCAAATGGAGATACTGATGGACACTAGCAATTCTCATATGAGACCCGCTGACGTAGCGGCCCTTTTGGGCGTCTCATTGCGCACTCTTAGCCGCTGGCACGCTCTGCGTGTCGGACCTGCCCGCTGCAAGGTCGGGCGGACGGTCCTTTACCGCAAAAAGGCCATCGAAAGGTGGCTTGCGAAGAATGAAACTCAGCCCACCCGCCAGTTCGAAGGAGTTTCGCAATGAATATGCTTGACCACGCTCTTGAATACGCTTCGCGCGGCTGGGCGGTTCTGCCGCTTTATTGGATCAAAAACGGCCAGTGTTCTTGCGGTAAGCACGACTGTAACTCGGCTGGTAAACATCCTCTCGTAGGAGGTGGATCCAAGGCTGCCACCACCGATCCACAGACCATCACTGATTGGTGGACGAGCCACCCCAGCGCCAACATCGGAATCGCGACCGGCTCCGTATCAGGCCTGATCGTGATCGACGTGGACGACGGGCCGAACAAGACTGGCTACTCGAGTTTGGCCGATTTGGACGCGAAGCACGGAAAAATCCCCCGGGATTTTTGCGTAACCACTGGAAGCGGTGGCATGCACCTTTACCTCTCGGCGCCGAGTGCCCAAATCCGCAACAGCGCGGGCCAATTAGCCCCCTTCATCGATATCCGTGGGGAAGGCGGCTACGTGGTCGCGCCCCCTTCCGTTCACCTTTCCGGTAACCGCTACACGTGGGAAAACACAAATGCTTACTAACATCCAACTCCCCGAAGCTCCCGAATGGCTGGTCAATGCCCTGGCTCGGCCGACCGCTGCAAACTCAAACCACGCACCGGCGGACTTCATGTCCGAAGGTCGGCGCAACACTGACCTGACAAGCTTGGCCGGTTACTTCCGGCGCCGTGGCTTTGATGAGAGAGAAATTTTTGCGCAGCTTCAGGCAGTCAATTTGAACAGTACAGATCCGCTCGATGCAGGGGAGGTTGCGTCAATCTCCAACAGTGTATCTAGGAATTATCAAGCCGACCCAAAGGCGGAATTGCATGACCTTCCGGTATCAAGGATCGTCGCAGGGGATATTTCATACTTCTGCAGATACATCCCCGAAACCGGCTGGCGTGTCTTCGACGGGCGGCACTGGAAGCACGATCCAAGCGGTAGCTATGCCAAGGAACGCATCAAGTGTCAGTTGGCGGCCCTTGTGGAAGCCGTTAAGGCTAGTGGCGACGTGGAAGCAGTTCGTGAAGCTCGCAAGTATCTGTCCAATACGCGGATCAATGCGGTAACTACCTTGATCATGAGCGACCCAAACATCGTATCTGATCTTGCAGACTTCGACACCCGTCCGTCAGTATTGAACTTGCGGAACGGAACGCTCGACCTCGAGACAGGCCAGCTGATGCCCCACAATGCGACAGACCTGCTGTCAATGCTCGCTGACGTGACCTACGATCCTGACGCGGATTGCCCTCACTTTAAGCAGGTACTTTCTTGGGCCCTGCCGCCCGAACATGCCGCATTTCTGCTTCGTTATCTTGGCTATGCGCTTCTCGGCGCCCCTCGGGAACAGGTGTTTGCGATCCTCTACGGCGCAGGTGCGAATGGGAAGTCGACAGTCATTAACGCGGTTAGCCACCTTCTCGGGGACTATTCTGCGAATGTAGAACCGGCCACCCTGATTAAACAGAAATCAGATAAAGTCCGCAGCGACGTCGCTCGCCTGCAGGGTGTTCACCTTGCGGTAACCTCCGAGCTTGCTACTGGAGAAATCCTCGACGCACCGTTGGTCAAGCGGTTTACTGGGGATGATAAGATCACCGCCCGCGCCCTCTATAGCGCAGAGGTCGAATACAGGGCAAAGTTTGCTTTGGTAATGACAACCAATGCGCTGCCGGTGATTGACGGTGGTGACCCCGCCCTCGCGCGCCGGTTAGTCTTGTTGCCGTTCAATAGTGTGGTGCCTGAAGCGGATCGCGATCCAAATCTTGCTCGGAAGCTTGAAGCTGAAGCCTCTGGCATTCTCAACTTGCTCTTGGAAGGCTTACGGCAATATCGGGAGATCGGCTTAGCGCTGCCTAGCGATCTTAAAGAAGAGGTAGCTAAGTTTGTTGTTTCCTCCGACATGGTTGCGGCCTTTCTTCAGGATGAGACAGAATCGATCGCAGGTGGAACCGTCGGCGCAAAGGCCTTGTATATCCACTATCGGACTTGGTGTGGGATGAGTGGCATCCGCGCTCTTAGCATGCCTCAGTTTCGCCAAGAAATGCTGAAGAAAAGTTATGCACCCAAGCGGTCCAGCCGCGGTCAGGCCTGGCAGGGATTGCGGCTGCGGCGGCTCCATCACCAAGGGTAAGAGGTGTGTAGGTGGTGTAGCTTCTTTCCTTAACTTCCCCATAGAAAAAAATTAGAGAAGTTTAGGATTAGAGCTACACCACCTACACCTCGTCCGCAGCAGCCCCCCCATTTGCAAAACCGAGGTAAATATGAACGAAAACTCATCTGCGAAGCTCTTTAAAGAACCTGCCAATTGGCCGCTTATTCCGCCTTGGTGGTTGGTACCCTCCACTGACGCAGCTGCCTTGCTAAATGTAAAGCCTGCCACCCTGCACAGTTGGCGAGCCCGCAATCAGGGGCCTAGGCCATACCCACCTATGTACCTACGCCCGACACAAGGCCGCCCGCTATACTATCAGTATGGCGCTCTTCGAACTTGGTCCGCTAGTAGGCTTGGCATGACTTATTCGTACGAAGACCAATGTATGGATTTCTTTAGGGAGGTCTGCCCCATCCTGTCGGAAGGAACCGGCGGCATTCAAAGCCGGGTCGATGTATTTGAACGTCAGTTCGCGCAAGACCGGGAGCGCGTTCTTAGAGGAGAGCCACCGACCATGATCCAAGTCGAACACATTCACGACCTTGACGTGTACCACGCTAGGCAGCCGCGACGAGCAGTTAGTGGAGCTTCAAGAGGTCACTTAATGTAAAATGTGACCCTCCTTCCTTCGAGTTAAATATTCCAGAAAACTACGAGGACAAAGCACTACCGCATTGGCAGTTCATCGTCCAACCAAACCCGAAATTCTCTGTCTAAAGAAAAGTAGCAAGTCATCGCGGCCTTATTATGCCGTTCTCACCATTTCACTAATACTGATCGAGTTATTGTCGCGACAACCGATCTGTACATCCCGATCCATCGTCACGGTCAATATCCTTGATCACAACTCACAGCCGGGGGGGGCTAGCCAGGAGCGGCTGGCCAACTTCGCCCACATATAGACGGCCAAGGGCTGGCTTAGGGGACTGAAAGCCGAGACGGGCATCGCGCTCCCGCTTCTCTTCGCTTTGCGGGCATCCCCGCAATCGCCGATAGACCCTAGACCTTAATCCCATGCTGGAGCACCGCCCATCCGGCAGAACCATAGCTCATTCGGATGTCGCAGCGGCCCATTGGCATCGGCACATTCTCCAGTTTGTGCAGTCTGTGGCCGATATGCGCGACACGCGCGGGCAATGGCTGGGATGTGAATAGGAGGTTCGTGGCATTTGGATTCCAAGCTGTCCGGACGAAGGTCTTGAATTCGTCGTTGGGTCGGTGAGCGTCGTTCTCAGCGTGAGAGACGAGTAGATATGGCATCGTATCCTTCCTTTCACGCCAAGCCTCGCGCAAGCTGTGATAGAAATAGCGGTTCAGCCCCGCATGGTGCGCCACCTGCGCCACTGAGACATCCGTCAAGCGGTCAATCAGCTTCTGCTCGAACCCTTTGCGGCCAACCTTAAAATCCCACATGCCGGTATCGCCGCAGATCAGTATCTGCTGACCAGCGTGGCTGATCGTCAAGACATAGCTGAGATCATTACTTGGCGTAATTCCTTTGACCGATATTTTGCTAGCCAGGGCCATATATGCCGCTGTACGCGCAGGCAGCCGATCGCGGAACTTGCTGACCAACCAGTCGGACGGGCCGATCAGCGCGATTTGGGTTTCAGCAACTCCTGGGCCTGACGCCGGCTCAAACTGCTGGAGTGCTGCATCCCAGCGAAAATCCTCTGGAATGCCACGATTGATTGTCAGGTATTGAGGGACGATATTGGCCTTATTGAGAGCCACAGTCAGTCGATGTAGCGCGGCGCCGTTAATCGCTTTGCGGGCAGTAGTTTTGACGAGATGCCGCAATGACTGGGTCGCTGCCCCTGCATCGCCAAACGCCCTAAGACGCTTAGCCCAATAATCTAATCCATCTAGATCGATCCGGTCGCGATAGCGCCTACTCCGCCAAGCGACCCTGTGATCGAAGTCATTCAGCACAGCTGCATGGGCGATTGGATCGATCAGGTCAGCGTTATCTGCGTGCTCGCACCCTGCCGCCGGACCTCCAGCTTCGCCATAAGCGATCCTGAATGGACGGATCAAAGCTTCAAGCTGTTCGTCAGAGAGGCCTTCGCCCCAGTTCTCAAAATGACGACGGCCAAGATAGTCTAAATCAAAATTGCTGCCTTCGTCGCCGAGCCGATCCAGCAAGCGAAGGGCGTACTTAATTTCTTGGCCCCGTTTACGCAGATAGCACATCAGACCAGGTACGGTTTTCAGCGCCTCGCCAAGCATGTCCTCGCGGGCTGGCTGCGCGCCAGCCGGCAGATCGCGATCTTCACTCGCCACTGGCGGCAGCCAAACGTCGCCGATCGCAATGCCTTTCCGAACGATCGGGACGAGGCCCTTAAGATGATCTTCGTCATAATGGGTTGCGATCATCAAATCGACGCGCGGCTCTGCAACCTTTTCCCTTTTGAATACTTCGTTGAGTTTGGTGAGGATATGATCTTCCCGATAGCCACGGCCAACGCCGCCGTCGGCAAGAATTCGGATATCTCCTTCAGCACCCCGCAGACGAAGATAAATGGCACTGCCGAGACCAACCTCGAACATCTCCAAATCGATCTTGCTCGTCTGACCTTCCTCGATAGCATAGTTCATTGTTTAGCCTGCTCCCCTGATCCTTGCTTCGCCGCCAATACGGGTTCGATCTGCTCACCATTGGCTCGACCCTGACAGCAGTCACCGCCAACTAGTTAGCGAACCTCCGACCGTCTATACCAATGGCGTCATACTAAAACCGCGAAGCTTGTTCAAAATACCAACCTCCCTTTTCTTGTCTCCGCCGCGAACGCGGCCGCTATCGCAGAAGACAGCTAGAATAGCTTTGCTGATCGAACCTTCTCGACCGCGATCCACCCCAGATCTCCCATTCATCTGCGCCCAACACACAGTAGTCTTGTTCCGCACTGCTGACCTTCGCACATCCAGTTCTGGCGCGATGTGCCGAAAGGCCAGCTCGCAGAAGCTGCGTTGCAGCGACATCCATTTTTGCGAACGGCGGTTTAGGCTCGTAAGCGTTGTTCGGTTCCAACAGTATTGATGCTATCCGTCAGTACGATAGTGGTCTGTTGCCCACAGCTGAAGTCTCTTTACCGCTTCGAAGCGGCGGCGGGGGCAAAGAGGTCAATCTGATGATTGCTTGTGGCTTTACCGGTTAGCTAGGTTGGCGATGTCTACGGATGGATGTCGGCTTCGCGGATGCTGCGATAAAACGCAAGCAATGAACACGCATGCCCCCCATGGTCCAGAAGTGTTGCCCTGGACTGCTATATTGACGCTACGCGTCAATATAGCAGTCGTTCGGATAGATGTGACTTACTACGTCGGGGGCTAGATGCATCGCCTACTTAACTACCGCCACGTCTCCAACCGATAAAGTGCATGAGCAATGCGGAACTCCTCAAGGAAACCTAGTTTGATCGCGCAGTTCAAAAGCGCGTCAACCATAACAGAGTGTTCAGCGTCGATTTCTCGCGGTTTACCTGCTTAAGCAACCGCCTCGAGCTGCTTGCGCACACTGCGGGCCACGATGCGTGCGAGATCCACAGGCACTGCGTTACCTAGCTGGGTAGTGGGTCACTTTGAAATATGTTTTTTCATGCCGGAAACAAGAAGACCCCACCGAGGCGGGGCCTTCAAGGACTTTGACAATATCTAGGCTAATCTAAGCTTGTCATCGCTCGGTGATCAGCCTGCCTAGTGCTCTAGGTCTTAAAGCCCGATAAACAGGATACAATCTAGTAACTAGTGACCACTTGTCACCAAATCAAGTCAGAAGTGGCTACTGACCGAAATTGTGAACGCCGAGACCGTGTAACACGGCGGTCCTAACGTCGCGTAAATCCTCGGGACTGGCTTGAGGCGTAACCCACTTGCGTCGGTCTAACTTGAACCCCTCAAGGCGATGCAATCCAATATTCAGAACCAGATCACATTTTGCCCAGCATGGAAGGTCGTCTTTTTCCATCGGATGGTAGTTTTTAGACAGGCGGACAACGTAAGGCTCCTTGTGGGTTGGACCGCTTAGGCTGATAGGCACGATAGCGACAATATGAGATCGGTACGGCAGCTTTGGCGAAATAACCATAACTGGCCTTACCTTAACCATTTCAGGCTCAACGAAGCCTTTGAAATTACACATAAGAATTTGGCCCGCTCGGGGGTGGAATTTAATAGGCAATCAAACGGCTTTCTTCTTATAGGGTCCACGGGCCTTAGGTTTAGCGTCTTCAGCTTTTTCCACCAGCATAACAATGTCTTCCACTTCCCAAGGGCTCTCCACAAGGCCAGCGGCCATCGCTGGCGTCACGCGAAGTGTCTTGTGGATTCGGCAATAGTTGTAGTGCATGAAGTGCAGAGCAACCGCATAGGCGTGGTTCTCGGCTTTCTTGCTGAATGCGTTTGTTAGTCGGGTGAAGCGGCGCATACCCATGCGCATTGTCAGGCTTTGGCGCTCGATATGCGATGTGCCGACCTGTTCCATGTCAGGCTTTCCAAATATCGCTTCTTTCTTTGCGCCGGTGCATTCGGCGGGGGAATACTTGCGCTCGTGGCCCTTCTGGCCTTTAGGGTCGCCGTATTGCTTGATCAGCATAGCGTCGTAGTCCACGTCGCCGGAGAATGCATCTGTAACGGCCTTGAGGTAGCCGCTATGCCCGTCCGTGGCCAGTTGGATGCGGGTCGCCAAGCGGCCTGCCAGATCGAACATGAACTCACGCGCCGTTGCCTGTGAGCAGTCGCCTACTGTGTAGGAGATCATCAACTTGCTGTCCCGATCCATTGCGGTCCAAGCCCAGATATCGCCTGCGTCAGCGGGTGCAGCCTTTGCACCCTTCACGTTGCGCTCTTTGGCGTAGCAGAAAGCCCATATCTCATCTGCCTGTACATGGTTGGCTTCTACGTCGCGCACGTTCTCGTCGTGGAATTTGGCGCAGGCCTTGCCAGCATCCTCCAGCAGTTTGGCGACCGTGTTCTTGCTCACGTCCGCGATGCGCGATGTTGCGCGAATAGAGTTACCTTCCACCAGAAGGCGCATGATCAGGGCGCGGGCTCTGGTGTCCAATCTTCTCATAAGCTCAATATAAATTTTCAAACTGACCCTTGCAAGCAGATTCGGCTGGCCTGATCACAACAATCAACACCTTTTACGCTCCACTCAACAGGTGTATGCCTTCAATCAACACTAATGCAATCGATTCGAGGCCCAGATGAAGCTTTCCGTAAACAAAAAGCCGAAAACCGCAGACGATTGGCTTATCCTAGAGTTTGAAATTTCCGGCCTCTTTGACGGGGCCCCAATTTCAGAAGAGGATCTGTTTGCAGGGCGTTCAGAAGAGGTATCTAGAATGCTTCGTGCGGTGATGGAGAAGTCTAAGCATGTTGTTCTTTTTGGGGAGCGTGGAGTAGGGAAGACATCGCTCTCCAACGTATTCTGGAAGCGCTACAACAAGATGCTGCAGAGCTTTGTGGTTGCTCGCGTCCAAGCCAGCCCAGCAGATGATTTCTCAACATTGTGGATCAGAGCGCTAGAAGAACTAAAAGCGTCCGCAAGCGCCACTGGCAAGGCGGACTATGCGCCAATAGATATCACTTTCACCAAAATTACCCCCTCGGAAATTAGGCGTGAATTGGCTAAATGCTCACCGAATGCGCTGCCGGTCATTATTGTCGATGAGTACGACAAGCTGGAAAATGATGATGCGAAAGCGCTTACCGCGAATCTAATTAAAGAACTCTATGACTATGCAACAACTACCACGATAATCTTAGTGGGAGTTGCAGAAAGCATCGGCCAGTTGGTTGAGGATCACGCGTCTATCAACAGGCCCCTTGTGCAAATCCCCTTAAGCCGGATGGATGACAGGGAACTTAAGGAGATAATTACAAACCGGGCATCAAGGACGGTAATGCGATTTGAACCGGATGCCATCTGGACAATTATTACACTATCTCGCGGCCTCCCGTTCTTCACGCAGACGCTTTCGAAACATGCCGCGCTTGTGGCTATCGAAAATAGGCGCCTATCCGTTACCAATGATGATGTAGAGGCGTCTATGGAACGCTTCATAAAGGATACCGAAGCATCTTTTAAGGATGAGTACAGGGCCGCAACGCGCAGCAACCAAGCCAATTTTTTTCAGGAGTCTTTGCTGGCGTGCGCATTGGCCAAATCTGACGAAGACGGATTCTTCACGGCAAACGACGTGGTGGAGCCGTACAGCGCCATCGTAAAGGAGAGAAAACGTATCGCACATTTTGAACGCCACCTTAGACGGTTCTCCAGTGAGGAAGGTGGCAATATCTTGATCTGCAGGGGGGGCGAAAGACGCCAGACATTCCGATTCTCTGACCCGATGATGCAGCCGTATGTGATAATTAGAGGGATACAGAGGGGGATGATTGATGAGGCTGCCCGGTCTACTCTTCTTCAGAGGGAGCAGGGCGTTTTGCCCATCTAGTTTCAGCAGCCTTCTTGGCAATCTCTTTTCTACGCGCCGTAGACAGAGATTCTGCGCGGGCTTTGCCGCCCTTTGATGAAACAGACAAAATTCGGTTGCCGCCTTCCTCGCCCGTCGCCACGGCCACGATGAACTTGGCAAGCTGGTTGGCGTCACGGGGTCTCTTGGGTTTGTCGCTCATCTGCGATTTCTCGCTTTCATATAGTGTTCGTTTTTGGCGCGCTCGGCGGCAGCACGAGCATTTTTGTCCGCCCCAGCTTCCTCGCCTGATGCTATTTCCTCACCGCCCGGCGCATAGACCGACCAAGCGTGCTTTGCATACTTACCACTACCTCCTCGCGAACGGACACTAATTTCATATTCATCACTCATGACCCTAAGATAAACATTGCCTCGCGCGACGACAAACTTTTATATTTCAAAGTGACCCACTACCGCCTTACAGCGCGACCCGCCGGTTCACGCCTGCACTGTCTTTCAATAAGAACTGGACGGCGGACTCTGCCGGGCGGCATCCATTGGAGCGGACACCGCACGCCGCGCGGTCACCCCTCCCTTGAGTATTCTTCCCGAGTGCAACGAACCATTCTGAACCAATTCGAAATTCTAAAAATTTCCTGGGACCGAGAACGCCACTGTCGCTCTAGACGGGTAGCTCGGTCTGACAAAACATGGTGTAGTGGGTCAGACCCCACCACTTTCAGCTTCTGTTGGAGTGGTCACCCGCCATGTCATACAGTTTCCATTCTCGGACACCCGCCGGACACAAAAAAAAGGCCCTGCAACGTTTTCACGCTGCAGGGCCTTTTTTTATTGGTTGCGGGAGTAGGATTTGAACCTACGACCTTCAGGTTATGAGCCTGACGAGCTACCGGGCTGCTCCATCCCGCGCCATTTGGTTGGTGTGTCCTACTATTCGTAGGCAGAGGGTTCAAGCGCTATTGCACATGTATTTTCAAGTTTTTTTTCGCGTGCTCGACAGCTCGCATCAGCACTGAATAGTAGCCATAGTTGCGACCTAAAAGAACGACGAACGATTCCCCGAGCTCTACGAGCGATCAGCAATCTAGTTCAGAAGTTCGTGTGGTTTGATTTTGTGTCATCGTAAGAGAGATACTTTGATTTACAATTAAAGGTCTTATTAGGTTTGGCAATGACCTACTCTCCCACGCCTTAAGACGCAGTACCATCGGCGCTACAGCACTTAACGGCCGGGTTCGGGATGGGACCGGGTGTTTTGCTTGCGCTATGATCACCAAACCAAAAAAGACCTTTAGATGTAATCAACGTGTTGTCCAAGTCGCGTACGACTTTCGTTTAAGCTGTGTATGCTTTTGATTTATCGTTCATCGCATGACTATGGAGTCTTGCTTTTACTGGATCAAATCAAGCCTATCGGGCAATTAGTACCAGTCAACTGAATGCATTACTGCACTTACATCTCTGGCCTATCGACGTGGTGGTCTACCACGGCCCTCAGGGATACCTTGTTTTGAGGGGGGCTTCCCGCTTAGATGCCTTCAGCGGTTATCCTGTCCGATCATAGCTACCCAGCACTGCCGTTGGCACGACAACTGGTCCACCAGTGGATCGTTCACCCCGGTCCTCTCGTACTAGGGGCAACTCCTCTCAAGTATCCTACACCCACGGAAGATAGGGACCGAACTGTCTCACGACGTTCTAAACCCAGCTCACGTACCTCTTTAAACGGCGAACAGCCGTACCCTTGGGACCTGCTCCAGCCCCAGGATGAGATGAGCCGACATCGAGGTGCCAAACACTGCCGTCGATATGGACTCTTGGGCAGTATCAGCCTGTTATCCCCGGCGTACCTTTTATCCGTTGAGCGATGGCCCTCCCACTTGGGACCACCGGATCACTATGGCCGTCTTTCGACTCTGCTCGACTTGTCAGTCTCGCAGTCAGGCTGGCTTCTGCCATTGCACTCAACGAGCGATTTCCGACCGCTCTGAGCCAACCTTCGCGCGCCTCCGTTACGATTTAGGAGGCGACCGCCCCAGTCAAACTACCCGCCACACAGGGTCCCGGATCCGGATAACGGACCGCGGTTAGACATCAAGCAGAACAAGGGTGGTATCTCAAAGGTGACTCCACAGAAACTGGCGTTCCTGCTTCAAAGTCTACCACCTATTCTGCACATGTTCGGCCTAATGCCAGTGTGAAGCTGTAGTAAAGGTGCACGGGGTCTTTCCGTCTAACCGCGGGTAACCGGCATCTTGACCGGTAATTCAATTTCGCTGAGTCTATGTTGGAGACAGCGGGGAAGTCGTTACGCCATTCGTGCAGGTCGGAACTTACCCGACAAGGAATTTCGCTACCTTAGGACCGTTATAGTTACGGCCGCCGTTTACCTGGGCTTCAATTCAGAGCTCTCACCCCTCCTTTTAACCTTCAGGCACCGGGCAGGCGTCAGACCCTATACGTCGTCTTGCGACTTCGCAGAGCCCTGTGTTTTTAATAAACAGTCGCCACCCCCTGGTTTGTGCCCCCAGCCCCTAGTTGCCTAGGAACCGGGCCTCCTTCTCGCGAACTTACGGAGGTATTTTGCCGAGTTCCTTCAACATAGTTCTCTCAAGCGCCTTGGTATTCTCTACCAGTCCACCTGTGTCGGTTTAGGGTACGATCTTATAGGAAGGCTATTTCCAGGAACCTCTAAGCAGCCCATTCAATCCGATAAGGATGAACTACCTTCGAGATCCGTCACCATTCCACGGCCCAGGAATATTAACCTGGTTCCCATCGACTACGCCTTTCGGCCTCGCCTTAGGGGTCGGCTTACCCTGCTCAGATTAGCTTTAAGCAGGAACCCTTGGACTTTCGGCGAGAGTGTCTCTCACACTCTTTGTCGCTACTCATGTCATCATTCTCACTAGTGATCTCTCCACCGGATCGCTCACGCGCCGGCTTCACAGAAAACTCCGTATCCTCCGCTACATCCCGAGGGATGCAAAAGAGGATTGGAGTTATGTCACACTACGCTCTGCTACCATGCACTATGTGCATCCTAAGCTTCGGCTCATGGCTTGAGCCCCGTTACATCTTCGCCGCAGGACAACTTATTTAGACCAGTGAGCTGTTACGCTATCTTTAAAGGATGGCTGCTTCTAAGCCAACCTCCTGGTTGTTATGGTCGTCCCACCTGCTTTCCCACTTAGCCATGAATTAGGGGCCTTAGCTGTAGGTCAGGGTTGTTTCCCTCTCCACGACGGACGTTAGCATTCGCCGTGTGTCTGCCATCTAGTACTCCCGGGTATTCGGAGTTTGGTTAGGATCAGTAAGCCTGTGGGGCCCCATTACCCATCCAGTGCTCTACCCCCCGGGGTATTCGGATGACGCTCTACCTAAATAGATTTCGCAGAGAACCAGCTATCTCCGAGTTTGATTGGCCTTTCACCCCTAGGCACAACTCATCCCGACCTTTTTCAACAGGTGTGGGTTCGGACCTCCAGTAAGTGTTACCTTACCTTCATCCTGGTCATGCCTAGATCACTCGGTTTCGGGTCTGATCCACCTAACTCATTCGCCCTATTAAGACTCGCTTTCGCTGCGCCTACACCTAACGGCTTAAGCTTGCTAGATAGACCAAGTCGATGACCCATTATACAAAAGGTACGCTGTCAGGCCTCAAGGGCCCTCCAACTGTTTGTAGGCGTTCGGTTTCAGGAGCTGTTTCACTCCCCTCGTCGGGGTGCTTTTCACCTTTCCCTCACGGTACTGGTTCACTATCGGTCAGTAAGGAGTACTTAGCCTTCGAAGGTGGTCCTCCGATCTTCAAACAGGATTTCACGTGTCCCGTCCTACTTAATACGTCCGATCATGCTTCCTATACGGGACTGTCACCCGCTATGGTCAACCTTTCCAGGTTGTTCTAGTCACAATTTCGGCTCGGCTGGTCCCCGTTCGCTCGCCGCTACTAGGGGAGTATCAATTGATTTCCTTTCCTCCGGGTACTTAGATGTTTCAGTTCCCCGGGTTTGCTCTTATAAACCTATGTATTCAGTCTATAAGTACCTGTTTCAGCGACATATTGAGTGCTTGCGCAACAATATGAAACTGTCAGGTGGGTTGCCCCATTCAGAAATCCATGGATCAAAGCTTATTCTCAGCTCCCCATGGCTTATCGCAGAGTATCACGTCTTTCATCGCCTCTTACTGCCAAGGCATTCACCAAACGCCCTTCTCGCGCTTGATTTGATCCAGAAAAAGAAAGACTTGACTGACGACCTATCGCCTTGCGGCTACTTGAGGTCAGCGTGTCTAACACGACCGCACAGCTGGTAACTAAATGCGGCCTTCTTCTGAGATCAAAAGCATACTTTACCCGCCAGCATGTTTTGTAACCATGCTGACAAATGAACAGTCGTTACTGATTGTGTTCCGTGCGGGACCACAACCTGACTGCTCTGGTTAGTGTACTTGACTTGGACAACTCTGTTTGTTTCAGCTGGGATACGTCAGGTCGAACGAGGAAACATTCGATAAGTCGCCTTCTGCATCTGCTCTTCGCCTTGCGACTACTAAGCTAAACACAGAACCAATCTGAGATCATCGCCACACTCGGCGCGATCAAACAGTGTTGATTGTTACATTTGAGATTGCTCTCAAAGTAACTGTATCTCTCTATACGATGTCAATTTGCTGCAGCTTAACCTGTCAGCAGCGTCCAGATTGGACGAGTAAAAGCGCATAAACGCTCTTACTGATGCAATCCATTACATATCTTTGAACCACTTCGGCAGTCTGGTTTTTGCAAGGAACGGTATGCCGGGCGATCTGATCACGCCGTCATTTTCGTCAAACTTCATGTCCGTTGGAATTTGCTGATAAGCAAGTTCCAGTGCATCGGACCATGATGCGAACCCAAGCTCTTCTGATTTCTCGAAAAAGCGCATTGCATGTGCATCTGCGCGTTTCCAGCCCCAACCGGGTACACCAGGAACTCCGGATCTTGCGACTTCTTTGCGTGCTTCATTGACCTTGGCCAATGCTGCGATGCTTGCGAACTTGAGGTGAACGAGAAAGACACCCTCTGGAAAGCAGTACGAGTACTTTTGCTGTCCTTCGTGCGCAATTTTCACACCGTGCCGCATAAGCGGAGCACTGTCTGAAATGGCCCAGGCCTTGCTGTAGTTCCCAGTTACGATCGCCGCAGAGCGACGCGCGAAAACCGGCTCGTCGTTTGGAAGTTCTTTTTCCATCGGCTGTTCGAAAACGTTCAGACCGATTGAAAAGACTGCTGTGTCCTTAACTTTGCCAAGCAGCGCGGCAAGTGAGCCGTGCATATCAGGATCAACACAGATGAGTTCGTCTGCATCAGTGCGGATCACCCAGTCATAAAACCGAAGGAGACCTGACTGAAAGTCGTTCAACATCTTGTTGCGACGTTTGTCGAAACCTTCCAGCGTATCACGTGGAATGTTCCAGATATTCGCGCCCTTAGCGATTTCGTTAACCTTTGCATCTGGTCCGTGGACCACGACGTAAAGGTTTTCGATACCAACCTGCTTGGAATAGTGCATGATCCACTGAGCAAGCGCCCAGTAATCTTGATACACCATTGTTATTGCACAAATCTTCATATCCGGATTTAGACCCGAAGTGAGGATAAGGACAAGACCAAATGGTGGAGCCTAGGAGGATCGAACTCCTGACCTCCTGAATGCAAATCAGGCGCTCTCCCAGCTGAGCTAAGGCCCCGAAAGGACTGGTGGGTCGAGGAGGACTTGAACCTCCGACCTCACGCTTATCAGGCGTGCGCTCTAACCACCTGAGCTACCGACCCATACGGGCGGTAGCCCGTGTTCTTTATACTGAAGAGATACGAGGACGGCCTGGCTCAAAGGGTCATCTAAGATGCCCTGATGTTTGAGACGCTTTGTTTGCGTCTCTTGCTAAGTGTTCCATGAGATTTGCGAACAAATCTGGCTAGGAACATCCTTAGAAAGGAGGTGATCCAGCCGCAGGTTCCCCTACGGCTACCTTGTTACGACTTCACCCCAGTCGCTGATCCTACCGTGGTCCGCTGCCTCCAAAAGGTTAGCGCACGGCCGTCGGGTAGAACCAACTCCCATGGTGTGACGGGCGGTGTGTACAAGGCCCGGGAACGTATTCACCGCGTCATGCTGTTACGCGATTACTAGCGATTCCGACTTCATGGGGTCGAGTTGCAGACCCCAATCCGAACTGAGACAAGTTTTGGGGATTAACCCACTGTACTTGCCATTGTAGCACGTGTGTAGCCCAACCCGTAAGGGCCATGAGGACTTGACGTCATCCACACCTTCCTCCCGCTTATCACGGGCAGTTTCTTTAGAGTGCCCAGCCGAACTGCTGGCAACTAAAGATGTGGGTTGCGCTCGTTGCCGGACTTAACCGAACATCTCACGACACGAGCTGACGACAGCCATGCAGCACCTGTCACTGTGTCCCTAAGGAACGCTCGATCTCTCGAGTTGTCACAGGATGTCAAGGGTTGGTAAGGTTCTGCGCGTTGCTTCGAATTAAACCACATGCTCCACCGCTTGTGCGGGCCCCCGTCAATTCCTTTGAGTTTTAATCTTGCGACCGTACTCCCCAGGCGGAATGCTTAATCCGTTAGGTGTGTCACCGAACAGTATACTGCCCGACGACTGGCATTCATCGTTTACGGTGTGGACTACCAGGGTATCTAATCCTGTTTGCTCCCCACACTTTCGCACCTCAGCGTCAGTATCGAGCCAGTGAGCCGCCTTCGCCACTGGTGTTCCTCCGAATATCTACGAATTTCACCTCTACACTCGGAATTCCACTCACCTCTCTCGAACTCAAGACTAACAGTATCAAAGGCAGTTCCAGGGTTGAGCCCTGGGATTTCACCTCTGACTTATTAGTCCGCCTACGTGCGCTTTACGCCCAGTAATTCCGAACAACGCTAACCCCCTCCGTATTACCGCGGCTGCTGGCACGGAGTTAGCCGGGGTTTCTTTACCAGGTACTGTCATTATCATCCCTGGCGAAAGAGCTTTACGACCCTAAGGCCTTCATCACTCACGCGGCATGGCTAGATCAGGCTTGCGCCCATTGTCTAAGATTCCCCACTGCTGCCTCCCGTAGGAGTCTGGGCCGTGTCTCAGTCCCAGTGTTGCTGATCATCCTCTAAAACCAGCTATAGATCGTAGACTTGGTAGGCCATTACCCCACCAACTATCTAATCTAACGCGGGCCAATCCTTCTCCGATAAATCTTTCCCCCGAAGGGCGTATACGGTATTACTCTCAGTTTCCCGAGGCTATTCCGTAGAGAAGGGTATGTTCCCACGCGTTACTAACCCGTCCGCCGCTCACCCGAAGGTGCGCTCGACTTGCATGTGTTAGGCCTGCCGCCAGCGTTCGTTCTGAGCCAGGATCAAACTCTCAAGTTGAAATGTCATTGCTGACATATCCTTGACGTTCGAACCTCTGCACATCGTCCCATTGTTCAAATGGGACAGTCTTCTGTTTGTTGTGCTTCAGGTTTTCATAAGAAAACAAGAAACCGTCCAAACAGTGAAGCTGACACTAGATCATCGGTCAAACCACGAGGGCCGTTCCTACTAGCGCGATATACAGACGTTGATCCATCGAAATGAACCAAACCGCCCACATATCTCTTCAGTTACTATCAATTTCAAAGAGCGTAGAGACAAAAGTGACTGGATGCGCCCTAACTTCTTTGGCGCGCCCCGCCTCGATTACCTCTGATTTTGTTCTTGCGTCTCGTCTCGGTCTGTTGCGTTGCCGCTTCGTCCCGCCCGTCTGGCGCCCCGTTGGTGCATCGCTGCGCCGCCGGTGAAGTGGGTTCTAGGGTTAGTGGCTCAGACCCGCAAGCGGTTTTTTCAAGAAAATGCGTTTTCCCGCAAAAATCGCCATTTTTCGCGTAAACCCAGTGCTTTAGGAAATGATATTTCGCGGACCTCGGGTCATATCGGTGGAAAATTACTCGTAAAACCGGACCGCTTCGCCGCCTCGGGGCGGGCAAATCACCTTATCCTCAGAGTTATCCACCAGATCGCCGTGAATTGGAACGGAATCGATTCCGATTCACCTCGCGCGAGTCGTGACTCGTAGGCGATTCCATGTGACCGACTCGGAAAAACCGCCGTTCGAGCTGTTCGGTAGACGATTCTAGTCGACGTAATTTGGCAGAATCACGATCAGCGGAGGTAATTTTCGATGAACGACGCCCCCTCTCCCACGGATTCGCCACTCAGAAGGACGAGGACACAGCAAACACCGCACAGAATCCGGTGCGAGTCGCGTCAGTTTCAGGCTGTCAGGGGGATGGGTGACCGGAGGGGCGCTTCTCGTACTCTATATATATGAGAGCAACAGACCGCGCGGGGTCAGAAAAAATCCGGGGCCAGCGTGCTGGCCCCGGATAACAGACTTACTTCCAGGACTGGATCAGTTCGTCATAAGCGACGGTCACTGGTTCTTCGTCCTCGTTAGCCAGTTTCGCCTTGGGCGAACCGGGCTGGCTCAGCCAGTACTCCGGATCCTGCTCTTCGTTTAGGACCGGACCGTATTCACCTTGGACACCTGCGCGTTCCAGACGCTCAAGCACACGCTCTTGATCCGCACAAAGCGCATCCAGCGCTTCTTGTGGTGTCTTGGCACCCGACATGGCGTCGCCGATGTTCTGCCACCACAGCTGTGCCAGCTTGGGATAGTCCGGAACGTTTGTGCCTGTTGGCGACCACTGCACACGTGCAGGCGAACGGTAGAATTCTACCAGACCACCTAGACGCGGTGCACGCTCGGTGAAGCTTTCGTGCTGGATCGTCGATTCACGAATGAATGTCAGACCAACATGGCTTTTCTTCACGTCTACGGTTTTGGACGTAACGAACTGGGCATAGAGCCAAGCCGCTTGGGCACGATCAACAGGTGTCGACTTCATCAACGTCCACGAACCGGCATCCTGATAGCCGATCTTGGTGCCTTCGGTCCAATATGCACCGTGAGGCGATGGCGCCATACGCCATTTTGGCGTGCCATCTTCGTTCATGACCGGCAGATCGGGTTCAACCGACGCTGCGGTAAAGGCCGTGTACCAGAACATCTGCTGGGCGACGTTCCCTTGCGCGGGGATTGGGCCCGCTTCGGAGAATGTCATACCAGCCGCCGCAGGGGGCGAGTACTTTTCAAGCCACTCGATCGCCTTGGTGATCGCATAGACAGCCGCTGGACCGTTGGTCGCCCCGCCACGTGCCACGCAAGACCCGACAGGCTGCGAGTTTTCGTTGACGCGGATACCCCATTCGTCGACGGGCAGACCGTTTGGTTCGCCCACGTCACCGGCACCGGCCATCGACAGCCACGCGTCAGTGTAACGCCAGCCCAGCGACGGGTCTTTCTTACCGTAGTCCATGTTGCCGAACACTTCGCCATCGACACCCAGATGCGACAGGTCGCGACCGGTGAAGAATTCTGCGATGTCTTCGTAGGCGGTCCAGTTCACGGGAACGCCAAGGTCATAGCCATAGGCCTCTTTGAAATCGGCCTTGTTCTTTTCGTCGTTGAACCAATCGTAGCGGAACCAGTAGAGGTTCGCGAACTGCTGGTCGGGCAGCTGGTACACTTTGCCATCGGGGCCGGTTGTAAAGGACAGGCCGATGAAGTCTTCCAGATCTAGGTTCGGGTTGGTGACGGCTGCGCCCTCGCCTTCCATCCAGTCGGTCAGGTTGCGCGCCTGCTGGTAACGCCAGTGCGTACCGATCAGGTCGGAGTCGTTGATATAGGCGTCATAGATGTTCTCGCCCGACTGCATTTGCGTTTGCAGCTTTTCAACAACGTCGCCTTCGCCGATCAGGTCATGCGTCACTTCGATACCGGTGATCGCTGTGAACGCTGGGGCCAGAACGTTGGCTTCGTATTCGTGGGTGCCGATGGTTTCGGATACCACGTTGATCGACATGCCTTCGAACGGTTTGGCCGCGTCGATAAAGAACTGCATCTCTGCTTCCTGTTCGGCGCGGGACAGCACCGACTGATCGCCGATCTCGGCGTCAAGGAATGCTTTAGCAGCATCCATATCGGCAAAGGCCGGAGCAGCAATCATACATGCTACGAGGCCGATCGCCGTTGTTCCCTTTAATCGCAAGTTCATTCTTGTTCCTCCCAAAATTAGAACGATTGTGGTTCCCCGGTTCTTGCAGTCCGAGGTTCCTTCAGCTTCTTTTCAGACCCACCGGAATACCGCCAAGGCGTAGAAGAAGCAGATGACCAGCGCCCCCCATTGAGGTGCGCTGAGCAGTCCGAGCCAAGCCAGATTGATAAAGGCCGAACCAAGCAGCGTGATGAACAAACGGTCACCCCGCGTCGTTTCAATCCCGAGCACACCCTGACGGGGCACTTCGGGGAATTTGATCGCAAGCACCGTAAAGGTGATCAGCGTGGCCGCGATGATTCCGAAGAACACCGCCGTGGGCCAAGTCCATGCCATCCATTCCATTGCGTTTCCTCCCTTTTACACGCGACCGAGGGCAAAGCCCTTGGCGATGTAGTTGCGGACAAAATAGATCACCAAAGCACCGGGCAGGATGGTCAGAACACCTGCCGCCGCCAGGACGCCCCAGTCGATTCCCGCCGCACCGACGGTCCGTGTCATGGTCGCCGCAATCGGCTTGGCGTCGACACTGGTCAACGTGCGGCTAAGCAACAGTTCGACCCAGCTGAACATGAACAGGAAGAACGCGGTGACACCGATGCCCGAGGCAACCAGAGGCGTGAAAATACGGATGAAAAAGCGCGGGAACGAATAACCGTCAATATAGGCGGTTTCGTCGATCTCTTTCGGTACGCCGCGCATGAACCCTTCGAGGATCCACACCGCGAGCGGTACGTTGAACAGGCAATGCGCCAGCGCCACTGCAATATGCGTGTCGAACAACCCGACCGAGCTGTAGAGTTGAAAGAACGGCAGCGCGAATACGGCAGGCGGCGCCATCCGGTTGGTCAGCAGCCAGAAGAACAGGTGCTTGTCGCCCAAGAAGCTGTAGCGGCTGAACGCGTAGGCTGCGGGCAACGCCACCGCCAACGAGAT
The DNA here is from genome assembly GCF_059882455.1 of Tateyamaria sp. 7Alg 36. NCBI lineage: Bacteria > Pseudomonadati > Pseudomonadota > Alphaproteobacteria > Rhodobacterales > Roseobacteraceae > Tateyamaria > Tateyamaria sp. 7Alg 36. Next base: position 2,100,429 of record NZ_CM187613.1, read on the forward strand.
CACCACGTTCATCACAACGTAAGCCATCGAGTTCAGATAGCCGGTGTACCACGATGGGTCGGTTAGGATCGTCACATAGTTGTCAAAGGTCAGATCAGCCGGCCAAAGCGTAAAGCTGTTCAAAATCTCGGTGTTGGTTTTGAGGCTCATGTTCAGCAGCCAATAGATCGGCAGCAACAGGAACAGCAGGTACAGCGCCATAACCACAGCGTTGCCTTTGAACTTCGGCATCATTCGCCCACCTTTTTTCGCGGCATCAGACATCAGTGGCCGTCCCTTTTGTCGAGGTTGGTCATCACGGTGTAGAACACGTATGAGATCAGCAGGATCACGAGATAATACATGATCGAGAATGCCGCCGCCGGACCAAGGTCGAACTGGCCAAGCGCCATTTTGACAAGGTCGATCGACAGGAAGGTGGTCGAGTTACCTGGCCCGCCGCCCGTCACGACGAAAGGCTCGGTATAGATCATGAAACTATCCATGAATCGCAGCAAGATCGCGATCATCAGAACGCCCATGATCTTTGGCAGCTCGATAAACCGGAACACTTTCCAGCGGCTCGCTTGGTCAATCTTGGCAGCCTGATAATAGGCATCCGGGATGGATTGCAGCCCCGCATAGGCCAGCAGCGCAACCAGCGACGTCCAGTGCCAGACATCCATGACGATCACCGTCACCCACGCAGCATAGAAGTTCTGCGTATAGTTATAGTCGATCCCCATCGCATCGAGCGTATAGCCAAGCAGGCCGATATCGACGCGCCCGAAAATCTGCCAGATCGTGCCGACCACGTTCCACGGGATAAGAAGCGGCAGAGACATCAGGATCAGGCAGACCGACGCCCACGCACCTTTTTTCGGCATATTCAGTGCCACAAAGACGCCCAGAGGAATTTCGATGGCGAGGATGATCGCGGAAAAGGCGATCTGCCGCCCCAATGCGTCCCACATCCGTTCGGACGACATCATCTCTTTGAACCACTCAAGGCCCGCCCAGAAAAACTGGTTATTGCCGAATGTGTCCTGCACCGAATAGTTGACAACTGTCATCAACGGGATGACGGCGGAAAAGGCCACAAGGACGAGAACCGGCAGGACAAGGAACCATGCCTTTTGGTTGACGGTCTTGTTCATAGCGCACTCCCTTCGTGCAGGTCGTCGGGGGTGATTATCGCAAGGGCAGCCATCTCATTCCCCCTTTGGCGCGACGCGCCAGCTGTCGGCGTAGATGTTTACGCCGGATGTATCGAAAGTGACGCGGTTCATATCGGGCGAGATTGTTTCGCCTTCGGCCATGATCACATTGATTTCCGTGCCTTCGAAATCCGCGCGCACGATCTTGTGGCGACCGACATCCTCGACTCGCGTGATGGTCACGGGCAGGCCCGCGTCTCCATCGGTAAGCGTGGTGAATTCAGGCCGCACGCCAATCTCGACCTTGCCGGTCGGTGTGCCGAAACCGTTGCCAAGGGCGATCTCGTTGCCGCCAACAATGGCGGTATCGCCGTTCACCTCTGCATTCAGCACGTTCATACCGGGCGAGCCGATGAAATAACCGACGAACGTATGCTCGGGACGTTCGAACAGTTCTTGTGGCGTGCCCATTTGCACCACGCGCCCGTCATACATCACCACAACCTTGTCCGCGAAGGTCAGCGCCTCGGTCTGGTCGTGGGTCACATAGATCATCGTGTGGCCGAATTCGTGGTGCAGCGACTTAAGCTGGGTGCGCAATTCCCACTTCATATGCGGGTCGATCACGGTCAGCGGTTCGTCAAACAGCAGGGCGTTCACGTCCTCACGCACCATACCACGACCCAACGAGATTTTCTGTTTCGCATCTGCCGTCAGGCCGCGTGCCTTGCGGTCCAGCGTCGCCTCCATCCCGATCATCTGCGCGATTTGCTGCACGCGCTGCTGGATATAGGCAGGCTCCGCCCCGCGGTTGCGCAGCGGGAAGGCAAGGTTATCGCGCACGGTCATCGTGTCGTAGACGACAGGAAATTGGAACACCTGCGCGATGTTGCGCTGCGTCGTCGGCGCATGGGTCACGTCCTCATCATCAAACAGAATGCGGCCCTGACTGGGATGCAAAAGGCCCGAGATGATGTTCAGCAATGTCGACTTGCCACAGCCCGAAGACCCCAGCAGCGCATATGCCTCGCCATCCACCCAATCGTGGTTCATCTGCTTGAGCGCATAGTCATCTTCGCCGGTCGGGTTCGGCAGATAGGAATGCGCCAGATTATCGAGGGTGATCTTGGCCAACTGTTTTCTCCCTCACGCAGCGGTTGCGTATGATGCAGCAGCAACGGAAGTTCCGTCTTCTGCAAAGATGTAGATGTGTTTCGGATCGAGGTAGACTTTCAAAGGCGCCCCGATTTCGAGGTTCTTGACCCCGTGCACCAGCCCGACCCAGTTTTCACCGTGGTGGTCGAGGTGCACAAAGGTTTCCGACCCCGTAATCTCGGTCACGTTGAGGCGACCAGAGAACTCCATGGCGTCGGGTGTCTGCTGTTGCAGTTCCAGATGGTTGGGACGGAAACCTGCGAGGTACTGGCCGTCAGCCACACCCGCGAATGCGCCTGTCGCAGCGCCCTCTTTGCCATCACCGAACTGGATTCGGTCGCCTGATTTGCTGACCTTGAGGAAGTTCATCGGCGGGTTGGAAAAGACACGGGCAGTGGTCGCATCAACCGGCTGGCGGTAGACGATTGGGGTCTGATCAAACTGCGTGACCCGACCCTCCCACATCGTAGCCGTGTTGCCGCCAAGCAAAAGCGCCTCTTCCGGCTCGGTCGTGGCGTAGACAAAGATGGATCCGGCTTCTTCGAAAATCTTGGGGATTTCGGCGCGCAGCTCTTCGCGCAACTTGTAGTCGAGGTTGGCGAGTGGTTCGTCCAGCAACACAAGGCCCGCGTCCTTCACCAGCGCACGCGCCAAGGCACAACGCTGTTGTTGCCCGCCGGACAGTTCCAGCGGTTTGCGGTCCAGCATGGCCGATAGCTTCATCAGGTCGGCGGCCTTTTTCACGGCGGCGTCGATTTCCTGACTGGATTTGCCAAGCAGACGCATGGGGCTGGCGATGTTGTCGTAAACCGACATGGATGGGTAGTTGATGAACTGCTGATAGACCATGGCAACTCCGCGATCCTGCACGCGCATGCCGGTCACATCCGCACCGTTCCAGAAAATCTTGCCGGTCTGGGGCACATCCAGCCCCGCCATCAACCGCATCAGCGACGTTTTGCCTGCCGAGGTCGGCCCCAGCAAAACGTTCATCGTCCCTGCGGACAGCGCAAGATCGGTCGGATAGATATGCGTCTTGCCGCCCACAACTTTGGACACGCCCTCTAGAACAAGCGACATTTGTCTCTCTCCCCCTGCGCAGTATCAGTCTGCGTCTTGCAACACCGGCGCGCTGGCGGCCTTGGCCATCCATGCGTCCAGTGCATCAATTTCCTGTTTCGTCATCTTCAGGCCGAGTTTGGATCGGCGCCAGACAATATCGTCGGCTGTGCGCGCGAATTCTTTTTCGACCAACCACATGACTTCGCGTTCTGTCAGATCGGCCCCGAATGCGCGGCCAAGATCCTGTTCGGTTTTTGCGTCCCCAAGGACATCTGTCGCCTGCACACCATAGGCCTTTATCAGACGCGATGCCCAGCGTTCTGACAAAAAGGTATATTGCGCCTTCAACCGCGCACGCAGATCATCAACCCCGTCCACGGGAAAATCCCCACCAGGCAGCGGCACACCGGCCGTCCACGGCTTGTCCACGTTCGGAAAGAACTGACCAATCTTCTCAAGCGCGGATTCTGCAAGCTTGCGATAGGTTGTGATCTTGCCGCCGAACACGTTCAGGATCGGCGCGCCTGCGGATTCGTCTACCTTCAGGACATAGTCCCGCGTTGCTGCTGTCGCCGAGGACGCGCCATCATTGTAAAGCGGGCGCACCCCCGAATAGGTCCAGACGACATCATCCGCCGTCACCGGCTTTTTCAGATAGTTCGAGGCGAAATTCAGCAGATAGCCTTGCTCTTCCGGCGTGCACTCGGGCGTTTCGTCCACATTCGGGTGGTCCGCGTCGGTGGTGCCGATCAGGGTGAAATCGGACTCGTAAGGAATGGTAAAGATGATCCGCCCGTCTTCGCCTTGGAAGAAGTAGCATTTGTCGTGATCGTACAGCTTGTGCGTCACGATATGACTGCCGCGCACCAGGCGGACGCCCTCGCTGGAGTTGATCCGCACCTTGTTGCGAATGACATTCTCGACCCACGGACCGCCCGCATTGACGATCATACGGGCAACAACCACGCGGCGTTCGCCGCTGTCTTGCGCCTCCATCGTGACATGCCAGTGGCCATTAATCTGCTCGGCCGAAACAACTTTGGTGCGCACGTTGATGCGGGCGCCCCGTGCCTCGGCATCTCGGGCGTTCAGAACCACCAGACGGCTGTCTTCGATCCAGCAGTCGGAATATTCATAAGCCTTTTCGAACCGGTCCTGCAGCGGCGCGCCTTCGGGTGATCCGGACAGGCGCAGGGATGTTGTGCCCTTCAGGATCTGGCGCCCGCCCAAATTGTCATACAGGAACAGGCCAAAGCGGATCAGCCATGCAGGGCGACGACCCTTCATCCAAGGCATAAAGATATTCAGCAGTTTCGATGTGGGCGTATCACTCTCGAACCGCATGTCGGGATGGTAGGGCAGGACAAAGCGCATCGGCCAGCTGATATGCGGCATCGCGCGCAGTAACGTTTCGCGTTCGATCAACGCCTCGCGGACAAGGCGAACCTCCCAATATTCGAGGTACCGCAAACCACCATGAAACAGCTTGGTCGACGCCGAAGAAGTGCCGGACGCCAGATCGTTCATCTCGGCCAGTTCGACCGTCAGGCCACGGCCAACAGCGTCACGGGCGATGCCACATCCGTTGATGCCGCCGCCAATGACGAACAGGTCAACGATGTCTTGGTGTTCTTGCTGGCTCAACGACACCTCCCCCGTATCAAAACCATGCGCCAGAGTCGTGCTGCTGACGCTTGTCGAATAAGCACGACCACCGGCTTCGGGTCAACGGCGAATGTTCGTTTACTTTCGTTTTCCCGCGTTATTGACCTTGCGGCAGGTCGCACTTTCGGTTTTCCTGCACGCCACAGCCTTGCGCATGAGGGGAATTACTCCCCTCATCAGCAGGTTGGACGTCAAAATAGAAGTGCCGAAGCAATCCGACTGGCACGCAAAGCTTCTGGAGGAGAAGGCTTTGGTCACGAATTTCAGGCAGAAAGAGATACTCGATCTCGCCCGTAAGGACGGGAAAGTCACCGTTGATGGGTTGGCAAATCTCTATCAGGTGTCGGTGCAGACCATCCGGCGCGATCTGTCGGAACTGGCCGAAAGCGGGCGGCTTGAACGTGTGCATGGCGGCGCGGTTCTGTCCTCTGGCGTGACCAACATCGGTTATAACGAACGGCGCAAACTTAACAAAGACGGTAAGAAAGCAATTGCCGTCGCCTGTGCCGCCGCGATCCCTGATGGCGCGTCGATTTTTATGAACATCGGCACCACGACCGAGGCGGTCGCACATGAATTGCTGGATCATGACAACCTGTTGGTGGTGACCAACAACCTGAATATCGCCAACATCCTCGCCGCGAACCATAGCAGCGAAATCATCCTGACAGGCGGTGTTCTGCGCCGCGCCGATGGGGGCCTTGTCGGGGGGATGACGGCGGAAATGATCAAGCAGTTCAAATTCGATTTCGCTGTTCTGGGCTGTTCGGCCATCGACGAAGACGGCGATATTCTGGACTTTGACGGACAGGAAATTCTGGTCAGCAAAAGTGCGATCCAAAGGTCGCGCAGTGTCGTGGTGGTGGCGGATCACCACAAATTCCAACGCAAAGCGCCTTTGACCATCTGCTCTTTGCGGGACGTGTCGGCCCTGTATATCGACGGGCATCTCCCCCCGTCATTGGAGGCCGAGTGTCACGGATGGGGCACCAGTGTGATTAACGCCTAATTGAAGCGACTGAAAACCGAGCATGAAAGAGCGGACAAACACAGGCTGGTTATACGTTTTGCCTGCGGCGCTCTTGCTCGCGCTGGTCGGGTTGATCCCGTTGGTCACAGTCGTGAACTACTCATTCTTCGAAATCTTTATCCTGAACAAACGCTTCTGGATCGGCACCGAATGGTATGCCGAGATCATAGGTTCGTCGCGGTTCTGGTCGAGCTTTGGCAAAAGCACCCTATTCTCTGCCATCGTGCTCACCGTTCAAATCCCCCTCGGGATTGCGGTCGCCCTATGCATTCCGAAGAACAAAATCTGGGTCGGGTTTGCCTTGGCGGGCGTTGCCCTGCCCCTGCTGGTGCCATGGAATATGATCCCGTCACTCTGGCTCAGCCTGCTGAACCCCGACACTGGCTTGATCGGTCAGTTCATGGCCAATTTCGGATGGTCCACCGATTGGAAGTTGTCCGCAGTTCAAACATGGGCGGTCATCGTCGTGATGGACACGTGGCATTGGACGAGCCTTGTCGTGATCCTTTGCTATTCCGCGCTAACCACGATTCCGGCGGCATATTACCAAGCGGCCGCGATTGACGGCGCCAGCCCGTGGCAGGTGTTCCGCTACATCCAGCTGCCCAAGCTGCAATATGTTTTACTGATGGTGTTGCTGCTACGGTTCATGGATTCATTCATGATCTACACCGAAGCCTTTCCAATCAATGCTGGCGGCCCCAGTGGTGCAACCATGTTCCTTGCCGTGGACCTGGGGGAAGAAATCAAGGCGTTCAACTATGGACCTTCGGCGGCGCGGTCGGTTCTGTACTTTTTGATCGTTGTCACTGTCGCGTGGCTGTTCACCAAAGCGCAGGGATATTTCGATAAAGACGGGAGCAAATGATGCCGTCACACTGCCTGCCTTACGTCAAAACCATCGGGCTCGGCTTCTTCATTCTTTTCGCCTGCCTGCCGCTGGTGCAAATGACGTTGGTCAGCTTCATGGCCACCTTACCGCAAGATGGCATCGAGGTGGGCCAATTCACCTTTGGTAATTTTGCAAACATCGCGAAAGATCCGGATCTGCGGGCAGCATTCGGAAACTCCATCGCTTACGTGATGATCAATATCGCCATTACGATTCCGGTGGCGATACCAGCAGCGTACGCGTTTTCACGCATGTCGTTCCTGGGTGACAAACATCTGTTCTTTGCCTTCATCGCCTTCCGCATCACCCCCCCAGTCGTACTGACTTTGCCAATCTTTCAACTGTTTTCGGCACTGGAGATCGTGAACTCAGTGATCGGAATCGCTTTGGCCCATTGCTTGTTTAACCTGCCAATCTCGATCTGGATTTTGCAGAGCTTCATCTCTGCCGTTCCAAGAGAGCTTGATGAAACCGCATTTCTGGACGGTTATTCGCGTCCACGGTTCATCTGGACATTCCTGCTGCCCCTCATCGCACCGGGAATCGCAGCCACGGCGTTCTTCTGTTTTATGTTTTCATGGGTGGAGGTGGTATTCGCGCGCATTTTGACCACGACAAACGGCAAACCGATCAGCATGGCGATTAATGCCCTGTTTGGTTTTCAAACAGATATCGGTCTGGTGATGGCTGTCACACTGGCGTCCATGTTGCCCGGCGTGGTGCTGGTATTCTCCATGCGTCATCATCTGTCACGCGGATTTACAGTCGGGAAGTTGTGAACGGTGAGATCAATCCGGAAAGATGGTTTCCCTTCGACAACGAAGTGCGAGGTTTCCGAAGCATCGTTCAACCGTTAGCAGCTAATAATTCCGCCAGCTCGTTTGCACATAGCCAAATTGCGAGGAATGCGTCGTTACTGCGGGTAGACTTCACCAGTCGCTGCGCGATCACCCCTTTATCGATGGATGGGACAAAGACAGTGATTAGCCAATATGAGGAAATACTCGCCTTGACCACGATCGGCCGTAGGTTTCGGGCTATGATGGTGCGAGCTCAAATCGATTGCACAAAACGACGAACACAACGTACGCTCTATTTCCTGGCATACCAATGCGTGAGTTTGATTTTGTGTCATCGTAAGAGAGATACTTTGATTTACAATTAAAGGTCTTATTAGGTTTGGCAATGACCTACTCTCCCACGCCTTAAGACGCAGTACCATCGGCGCTACAGCACTTAACGGCCGGGTTCGGGATGGGACCGGGTGTTTTGCTTGCGCTATGATCACCAAACCAAAAAAGACCTTTAGATGTAATCAACGTGTTGTCCAAGTCGCGTACGACTTTCGTTTAAGCTGTGTATGCTTTTGATTTATCGTTCATCGCATGACTATGGAGTCTTGCTTTTACTGGATCAAATCAAGCCTATCGGGCAATTAGTACCAGTCAACTGAATGCATTACTGCACTTACATCTCTGGCCTATCGACGTGGTGGTCTACCACGGCCCTCAGGGATACCTTGTTTTGAGGGGGGCTTCCCGCTTAGATGCCTTCAGCGGTTATCCTGTCCGATCATAGCTACCCAGCACTGCCGTTGGCACGACAACTGGTCCACCAGTGGATCGTTCACCCCGGTCCTCTCGTACTAGGGGCAACTCCTCTCAAGTATCCTACACCCACGGAAGATAGGGACCGAACTGTCTCACGACGTTCTAAACCCAGCTCACGTACCTCTTTAAACGGCGAACAGCCGTACCCTTGGGACCTGCTCCAGCCCCAGGATGAGATGAGCCGACATCGAGGTGCCAAACACTGCCGTCGATATGGACTCTTGGGCAGTATCAGCCTGTTATCCCCGGCGTACCTTTTATCCGTTGAGCGATGGCCCTCCCACTTGGGACCACCGGATCACTATGGCCGTCTTTCGACTCTGCTCGACTTGTCAGTCTCGCAGTCAGGCTGGCTTCTGCCATTGCACTCAACGAGCGATTTCCGACCGCTCTGAGCCAACCTTCGCGCGCCTCCGTTACGATTTAGGAGGCGACCGCCCCAGTCAAACTACCCGCCACACAGGGTCCCGGATCCGGATAACGGACCGCGGTTAGACATCAAGCAGAACAAGGGTGGTATCTCAAAGGTGACTCCACAGAAACTGGCGTTCCTGCTTCAAAGTCTACCACCTATTCTGCACATGTTCGGCCTAATGCCAGTGTGAAGCTGTAGTAAAGGTGCACGGGGTCTTTCCGTCTAACCGCGGGTAACCGGCATCTTGACCGGTAATTCAATTTCGCTGAGTCTATGTTGGAGACAGCGGGGAAGTCGTTACGCCATTCGTGCAGGTCGGAACTTACCCGACAAGGAATTTCGCTACCTTAGGACCGTTATAGTTACGGCCGCCGTTTACCTGGGCTTCAATTCAGAGCTCTCACCCCTCCTTTTAACCTTCAGGCACCGGGCAGGCGTCAGACCCTATACGTCGTCTTGCGACTTCGCAGAGCCCTGTGTTTTTAATAAACAGTCGCCACCCCCTGGTTTGTGCCCCCAGCCCCTAGTTGCCTAGGAACCGGGCCTCCTTCTCGCGAACTTACGGAGGTATTTTGCCGAGTTCCTTCAACATAGTTCTCTCAAGCGCCTTGGTATTCTCTACCAGTCCACCTGTGTCGGTTTAGGGTACGATCTTATAGGAAGGCTATTTCCAGGAACCTCTAAGCAGCCCATTCAATCCGATAAGGATGAACTACCTTCGAGATCCGTCACCATTCCACGGCCCAGGAATATTAACCTGGTTCCCATCGACTACGCCTTTCGGCCTCGCCTTAGGGGTCGGCTTACCCTGCTCAGATTAGCTTTAAGCAGGAACCCTTGGACTTTCGGCGAGAGTGTCTCTCACACTCTTTGTCGCTACTCATGTCATCATTCTCACTAGTGATCTCTCCACCGGATCGCTCACGCGCCGGCTTCACAGAAAACTCCGTATCCTCCGCTACATCCCGAGGGATGCAAAAGAGGATTGGAGTTATGTCACACTACGCTCTGCTACCATGCACTATGTGCATCCTAAGCTTCGGCTCATGGCTTGAGCCCCGTTACATCTTCGCCGCAGGACAACTTATTTAGACCAGTGAGCTGTTACGCTATCTTTAAAGGATGGCTGCTTCTAAGCCAACCTCCTGGTTGTTATGGTCGTCCCACCTGCTTTCCCACTTAGCCATGAATTAGGGGCCTTAGCTGTAGGTCAGGGTTGTTTCCCTCTCCACGACGGACGTTAGCATTCGCCGTGTGTCTGCCATCTAGTACTCCCGGGTATTCGGAGTTTGGTTAGGATCAGTAAGCCTGTGGGGCCCCATTACCCATCCAGTGCTCTACCCCCCGGGGTATTCGGATGACGCTCTACCTAAATAGATTTCGCAGAGAACCAGCTATCTCCGAGTTTGATTGGCCTTTCACCCCTAGGCACAACTCATCCCGACCTTTTTCAACAGGTGTGGGTTCGGACCTCCAGTAAGTGTTACCTTACCTTCATCCTGGTCATGCCTAGATCACTCGGTTTCGGGTCTGATCCACCTAACTCATTCGCCCTATTAAGACTCGCTTTCGCTGCGCCTACACCTAACGGCTTAAGCTTGCTAGATAGACCAAGTCGATGACCCATTATACAAAAGGTACGCTGTCAGGCCTCAAGGGCCCTCCAACTGTTTGTAGGCGTTCGGTTTCAGGAGCTGTTTCACTCCCCTCGTCGGGGTGCTTTTCACCTTTCCCTCACGGTACTGGTTCACTATCGGTCAGTAAGGAGTACTTAGCCTTCGAAGGTGGTCCTCCGATCTTCAAACAGGATTTCACGTGTCCCGTCCTACTTAATACGTCCGATCATGCTTCCTATACGGGACTGTCACCCGCTATGGTCAACCTTTCCAGGTTGTTCTAGTCACAATTTCGGCTCGGCTGGTCCCCGTTCGCTCGCCGCTACTAGGGGAGTATCAATTGATTTCCTTTCCTCCGGGTACTTAGATGTTTCAGTTCCCCGGGTTTGCTCTTATAAACCTATGTATTCAGTCTATAAGTACCTGTTTCAGCGACATATTGAGTGCTTGCGCAACAATATGAAACTGTCAGGTGGGTTGCCCCATTCAGAAATCCATGGATCAAAGCTTATTCTCAGCTCCCCATGGCTTATCGCAGAGTATCACGTCTTTCATCGCCTCTTACTGCCAAGGCATTCACCAAACGCCCTTCTCGCGCTTGATTTGATCCAGAAAAAGAAAGACTTGACTGACGACCTATCGCCTTGCGGCTACTTGAGGTCAGCGTGTCTAACACGACCGCACAGCTGGTAACTAAATGCGGCCTTCTTCTGAGATCAAAAGCATACTTTACCCGCCAGCATGTTTTGTAACCATGCTGACAAATGAACAGTCGTTACTGATTGTGTTCCGTGCGGGACCACAACCTGACTGCTCTGGTTAGTGTACTTGACTTGGACAACTCTGTTTGTTTCAGCTGGGATACGTCAGGTCGAACGAGGAAACATTCGATAAGTCGCCTTCTGCATCTGCTCTTCGCCTTGCGACTACTAAGCTAAACACAGAACCAATCTGAGATCATCGCCACACTCGGCGCGATCAAACAGTGTTGATTGTTACATTTGAGATTGCTCTCAAAGTAACTGTATCTCTCTATACGATGTCAATTTGCTGCAGCTTAACCTGTCAGCAGCGTCCAGATTGGACGAGTAAAAGCGCATAAAACGCTCTTACTGATGCAATCTAGTAAGAATGGTGGAGCCTAGGAGGATCGAACTCCTGACCTCCTGAATGCAAATCAGGCGCTCTCCCAGCTGAGCTAAGGCCCCGAAAGGACTGGTGGGTCGAGGAGGACTTGAACCTCCGACCTCACGCTTATCAGGCGTGCGCTCTAACCACCTGAGCTACCGACCCATACGGGCGGTAGCCCGTGTTCTTTATACTGAAGAGATACGAGGACGGCCTGGCTCAAAGGGTCATCTAAGATGCCCTGATGTTTGAGACGCTTTGTTTGCGTCTCTTGCTAAGTGTTCCATGAGATTTGCGAACAAATCTGGCTAGGAACATCCTTAGAAAGGAGGTGATCCAGCCGCAGGTTCCCCTACGGCTACCTTGTTACGACTTCACCCCAGTCGCTGATCCTACCGTGGTCCGCTGCCTCCAAAAGGTTAGCGCACGGCCGTCGGGTAGAACCAACTCCCATGGTGTGACGGGCGGTGTGTACAAGGCCCGGGAACGTATTCACCGCGTCATGCTGTTACGCGATTACTAGCGATTCCGACTTCATGGGGTCGAGTTGCAGACCCCAATCCGAACTGAGACAAGTTTTGGGGATTAACCCACTGTACTTGCCATTGTAGCACGTGTGTAGCCCAACCCGTAAGGGCCATGAGGACTTGACGTCATCCACACCTTCCTCCCGCTTATCACGGGCAGTTTCTTTAGAGTGCCCAGCCGAACTGCTGGCAACTAAAGATGTGGGTTGCGCTCGTTGCCGGACTTAACCGAACATCTCACGACACGAGCTGACGACAGCCATGCAGCACCTGTCACTGTGTCCCTAAGGAACGCTCGATCTCTCGAGTTGTCACAGGATGTCAAGGGTTGGTAAGGTTCTGCGCGTTGCTTCGAATTAAACCACATGCTCCACCGCTTGTGCGGGCCCCCGTCAATTCCTTTGAGTTTTAATCTTGCGACCGTACTCCCCAGGCGGAATGCTTAATCCGTTAGGTGTGTCACCGAACAGTATACTGCCCGACGACTGGCATTCATCGTTTACGGTGTGGACTACCAGGGTATCTAATCCTGTTTGCTCCCCACACTTTCGCACCTCAGCGTCAGTATCGAGCCAGTGAGCCGCCTTCGCCACTGGTGTTCCTCCGAATATCTACGAATTTCACCTCTACACTCGGAATTCCACTCACCTCTCTCGAACTCAAGACTAACAGTATCAAAGGCAGTTCCAGGGTTGAGCCCTGGGATTTCACCTCTGACTTATTAGTCCGCCTACGTGCGCTTTACGCCCAGTAATTCCGAACAACGCTAACCCCCTCCGTATTACCGCGGCTGCTGGCACGGAGTTAGCCGGGGTTTCTTTACCAGGTACTGTCATTATCATCCCTGGCGAAAGAGCTTTACGACCCTAAGGCCTTCATCACTCACGCGGCATGGCTAGATCAGGCTTGCGCCCATTGTCTAAGATTCCCCACTGCTGCCTCCCGTAGGAGTCTGGGCCGTGTCTCAGTCCCAGTGTTGCTGATCATCCTCTAAAACCAGCTATAGATCGTAGACTTGGTAGGCCATTACCCCACCAACTATCTAATCTAACGCGGGCCAATCCTTCTCCGATAAATCTTTCCCCCGAAGGGCGTATACGGTATTACTCTCAGTTTCCCGAGGCTATTCCGTAGAGAAGGGTATGTTCCCACGCGTTACTAACCCGTCCGCCGCTCACCCGAAGGTGCGCTCGACTTGCATGTGTTAGGCCTGCCGCCAGCGTTCGTTCTGAGCCAGGATCAAACTCTCAAGTTGAAATGTCATTGCTGACATATCCTTGACGTTCGAACCTCTGCACATCGTCCCATTGTTCAAATGGGACAGTCTTCTGTTTGTTGTGCTTCAGGTTTTCATAAGAAAACAAGAAACCGTCCAAACAGTGAAGCTGACACTAGATCATCGGTCAAACCACGAGGGCCGTTCCTACTAGCGCGATATACAGACGTTGATCCATCGAAATGAACCAAACCGCCCACATATCTCTTCAGTTACTATCAATTTCAAAGAGCGTAGAGACAAAAGTGACTGGATGCGCCCTAACTTCTTTGGCGCGCCCCGCCTCGATTACCTCTGATTTTTTTCTTGCGTCTCGTCTCGGTCTGTTGCGTTGCCGCTTCGTCCCGCCCGTCTGGCGCCCCGTTGGTGCATCGCTGCGCCGCCGGTGAAGTGGGTTCTAGAGTTAGTAGCGCAGACCCGCAAGTGCTTTTTTGCGGAAACGTCATATTTTTTATAAGAACCTGAAAATCTGCATAGAAACATGTACTTAGATGATCATCTTTTCTGCCGACACCCCTATACGTCGCATTCTATATAGGCGCTAACCTTCGGCTGGGTGATTCATATGTCTACATATTGGGGCATGTGAGGATTCACCCCCTAGAGCGGCTTGGCCGATCCGTGAATCACGTGTGCGCTAAGCCGAACTTCAGCCGTTTTGGGTACGTTGATTCCTTTGACCTCCCTCGTGATTCACGATACATCGCGCCCACGGGCACTCTCAGCGAAGGGTTTTCGGCCGCTTTTCGGTGATTCAGCCGAAACGACCGGTTTCAAGAATGCACGCCACGGGTCATTGCCCCCGTCAAACCGCCACTTTTCTCAGCAGTATAGGAACGCGGGTCGCCAAGAGGGCCAAAATGATCGTTAGGTAGACCAACGGCTCCAGTTGGAAGCCTTTGCTCAGCCATAAGAAGTGGACTGCTGCAAGGATCGCAATCGGGTAAGTAAGTAGATGTAGCTTGCGCCACGCCGCCCCCAGCATGCGCACCGATCTGTTGTTGGACGTCGCCGCTAGCGGGATCATCAACACAAAGGCCGCCATCCCAATTGTGATATACGGACGCTTCACGATGTCGGTCCAAACACGTCCGAGCGATTGTACATCCAGAACGGCCCAAGTCAGCAGGTGCAGCGCGACATATATAAAGGCGAGCAATCCGAACGCGCGGCGAAACTTCAGAAGGTTAAGCCCGAAGAACCGGCGCAAGGGCGTAATGCACAACCCAGTGATCAGCAGTTGGAGGGCCAGTTGCCCCAGCTCGTGCTCAAGCTCTTTTATCGGCTCGCGGCCAAGACCCCCTGTCATCCCCTGATACAACAGAACGGGGACAGGAATCAGGCATACTATATATACTGCCCATGTGGGGAGTTTGCGGGACAGTTGGTTGACCCCGTCACGGGTGCGCTGAACGATTGTCGCGGCCATCGCGTGTTCTCCTTTGCCCATCTTATGGCTGGCTGTTCAGCCACTCCCTTGGGGGAGCGTTCGACGTCGAGCGCATCGTGTAAAGTGCGCTCTGTTCAACCTCGTACTGCCGTTCAACGGTGCGCGACTATATACAATGTCCCCACGAGGTGGCGGGGCTGCCCCCCGCGCACCACGACATGTCGGCCAAACAGTTTAGAAATTCTCGGACAGATCCATGCCTTCATACAGCGACGCTACCTCGTCAGCGTAGCCATTGAACATCAGCGTGGGCTGGCGGCTCGCGAACAGGCCTCCACCAACGACACGCTCGGTCGCCTGCGACCAACGTGGGTGATCCACCTCTGGGTTCACATTACTATAGAAACCATATTCGCGCCCGTTCGCCTTGTTCCAGCTGGTTGGTGGTTCCTGATCCGTGACGGTGATACGCACAATCGACTTGATGGACTTGAACCCGTACTTCCACGGCACAACCAAACGCATCGGGGCGCCGTTCTGATTGGGGATCGGTTTACCGTATATGCCAGTGGCCATAATGGTGAGTGGATGCATCGCCTCGTCCAGCCGTAGACCTTCGACATATGGCCAGTCGAGCACGGGAAACCGCACGCCCGGCATTTCATCTGGGCGCAAGGCGGTTTCAAAGGCCACGTATTTCGCCCCGTCCTGCACGCCCGCCATGGTCAGCAGATCGGCCAACTCGAACCCGTTCCACGGAATCACCATCGACCACGCCTCGACACAGCGGAACCGATAGATGCGTTCCTCGCTGGTCATCGCGTCCATGATCTGCGCCATCGAATAGTCACCGGGCGCATCGACCATTCCGTCGATCTGAACCGTCCAGGGATCGGTCGTCAGCGTATGCGCGTTTTGGGCGGGATCACTTTTGCCCGTGCCGAATTCGTAAAAGTTATTGTATTGGGTGATGTCCTCGTAAGAGTTCGGCTCAAGCCCATCCTCCTGCGCCTGCACCGCGCCGGATGCCCCGATCAGGCCAAGCCCCAATGCACCGCCCATCAACTGCCGCCGGTTCACAAAGGCAGCGTAAGGCGTGGCGTCTGCACGGGTGAGGTCGTTCTTCCAACGATAGGCCATTCACGGTTCTCCAACTGTTACTCTTACCTTGTGACATAGATGGACCGAACCATTGTTCAAAAAGAGGATGGTTCACACGGTTGTCAGAAGTTGTAATCGCGGATGCGCGTCGTGCGCAGTGCGCTCACCATACTGACCTACGCCAACGGCGCCGTGATTCTGGTGAAAGCCGCCCTATTGGTCAGCGCGACGGCGACAAAATAACCTACGCACCCGTACCGTTTCCGCGGCCCACGCCAATCATACAAGCGGACCGAGAATCTCGCCACATTTCCGCCTGATTTTGCACGTTTTTCTGCCACCTTCGTTCAACGCGTGATACTCAATACGGAAGTGTCCGGCCTGCCAGCCGAAAAAGACACAGAGATATAATGCGATTGATCCACTGGGGGACGAATTATGACTTCGATAGTCGAAACAACTGACAGCACACTTTTTAGCGGACTATATACACTGCAAGCCGGTGACGATTTTTCGGGCGTGCTTGGCGGTATTCCGGCAGGCGACGATGTGGACAGCATCGACATGCTGGTTGAAACCGGAAAAACCTACCACATTGTGACAACCACAGCGGCACCGCTGAGCTACGAGTTTTTGAACCTGAACTCGGACGGCCTGATCTATCAGGCGCAGGTTGGCGTGTTGGGGGAGCCGATTACCTTCACCGCGACGACGACCGGCACCGTTTCGATCATGGTGCAGCCGACATCGCCAAGCGCGACCAACACTTCCTACACCGTCGCTCTGGTCAAAGACATGCCCGCCCCGTCCGGACCGACGACCGGTGACGACAACCTGACAGGCGAAACGAATTCGGATCGCATCGACCTTCTGGACGGCAACGACGTCTATTCCGCCCTTGGCGGGTCGGACCGCGTGAAGGGCGGCCTTGGCAATGACAGCATCAACGGCGACGGCGGCAATGACACGCTCGAAGGAAACGCAGGCGACGATACCCTTCTGGGTGGCAGCGGGCGCGATGTCCTGTGGGGCGGCGACGGCATTGATCTGCTGAACGGCGGCAATCAGGAAGACATGCTTGACGGCGGTGCGGACAATGACAGCCTGATCGGGGAAAAAGGCAACGACACCCTGATCGGCGGCGATGGCGATGACTTGCTGGACGGCGGCAAGGAAAACGACCTGATGACCGGCGGCACAGGGGCCGACACCTTCTATTTCCGCAATGGCGACGGGCGCGACACGATCAGCGACTTTACCCAAGGCGACGACCTGCTTGACGTAACAATGCTGAAGGTGTGGGACATCTCGCAACTGGGCATTCAGGATTCAGGCGCGGGCGTGCGCATCAACACAGGCTCCGGCAACTATATTGAACTGACGGGCCTGTCCGCCGACGACCTGACCAATGCCGACTTCATTTTGGCCGACGCCCCGGCGGTGACCACGTCCGATGGCGGCGACAATATTACCGGCACAGACGCAGCGGAAACCTTTATCGGCGGTGCAGGTTCGGACGTGCTGAATGGCGCGGGCGGCAATGACACGTTGGATGGCGGTCAGGGCAACGATACGATCAAGGGCGGCGACGGCTATGACCTGATCAACGGCGGATCGGGCGCAGACCGGATCGACGGTGAAAAAGGCTATGACACCATCTTTGGCGGGGCCAGCAACGACACCATCATCGGCGGTAAAGGCAACGACATGCTAAACGGCGGCGCCGACAATGACCGCTTGCTAGGACAAGGCGGGCACGACACCCTGATCGGCGATCACGGTAATGACTATCTGGCTGGCGGCGACCTGAACGACGTTCTGGATGGCGGCGCAGGCAAGGACAAGATGTACGGCGGCAACGGGCGCGACACGCTGATTGGCGGACAGGGCGATGACCTGATGTCTGGCGGCGCGGGCGACGACCTGTT
Organism: Tateyamaria sp. 7Alg 36; assembly: GCF_059882455.1. Lineage (NCBI taxonomy): Bacteria > Pseudomonadati > Pseudomonadota > Alphaproteobacteria > Rhodobacterales > Roseobacteraceae > Tateyamaria > Tateyamaria sp. 7Alg 36. The sequence goes on from NZ_CM187613.1 coordinate 2,118,360, forward strand.
TGTCTTCGACGACAGAATGCGCGCTGACACGATAACGGACTTCGACGCGAATGGCGATCTGCTCGACTTTACGGCATGGGGCTTTAGCGACTTCTCGCAAATCGGCTTTGTCCAGCAAGGCACCGATGTCTTCGCCCAACTCTCCGACCGCGACTCACTACTGCTTGAGAATGTGAACCTTGCCGATCTCGACGCCAGCGATGTGGTCCTGATCGACGTACCGTTCCCTGTTGGCTAAATACCAACTTTGACCGACTGAAAACGATAAACGCCACTGACAGTTAAGTCGGTGGCGTTTTTGTATTTCTATTGATGCGCGAGCGGAAACATTACATCTGCAACCCGCGATAGAAATCTGCCTTTCATTCGACTTAATCGGTGCGGAATACGGCCGAAGCCGAGCACAATGACTGTAAAATAACCTTTACTGTATCCATTTGTGGCCATTTTGACCCTTTAGCCATTCTTCATCGCAGGAGGGCCCAAATGGAAACAATGCCCGCCTGCATTCGAGCAGCAAATTAAAAGGCAGTTTAATGACAACTTATAATGAATCCGGCGACCAGAACGGAAATATCTCCTCCGGCGACACATTCAATGGCAGCGTGGGCGACGTAAGCCTGAGCGGGATTGATACGCAGGACAACACCTATCTGGGGAACATGGAAGCCGGACAGGCCTACACATTCACCATCGACCTATCGCACACATCCGGCGTCATGGAATTCGCCATTTTGGATCCGTTCACCTCTGAAGGGTCCCGCCTTTTCCTTACCGCCGGCCAGTTGACCGAACACAGCGTCCAGAACTCCAGCATCGGTACTTTCTCTCCGGGCGAGTTGAACGGGACGGTCATCACCTTCACTTTCACACCAGCCTACGCCCAGACCTTTGTCTTGGAAACGACCGCGCATGCGCTCAACTCTTTTGACTACTCTGCGTCCTTTGTGGAGTTCGAACCGATCACCGAAGGTCCGGATGTCATCCTTGGCACATCCGGCGACGACGATATCGCAGCATTGGGCGGCGATGACATTGTCGACGGGCTTGAGGGCAACGACACAATTGACGGTCAGGCCGGCAACGATGCGCTGACCGGCGGCGACGGCAATGACGTCTTTGTTGTCGGCCTTGAAAATGGCGCGGACATCATCACCGACTTCACGTCCGGTGCCGACCAGATCGACGTCACAGCACATGGCGTCACCACAATCGACGAATTAACCATCACCGACTCGTTGGACGGGGCTGTCATCGACCTCGGCGACGGCAACCAAGTCACACTGAACGGTGTCAGTGCAGGCAGCCTGAGTGACGCTGATTTCGTGCTGAGCCCGTCGATTTATGAGGGAACCGCAGGCGAAGACCACGTTAAAGGCGACTCTCGGATCGACCATATGAGCGGGGGCGGCGATGACGACCAACTGTACGGCGAAGGCGGCAACGACATCCTGTGGGGTGATGCGGGCAAGGACAAGCTTCACGGTGGTGATGGCAACGACACTATGGATGGCGGTGCCGGCAATGATCTGTTGAAAGGCGACGCTGGTGCCGACGTGTTGAACGGCGGCGACAAGAACGACCGTCTGCACGGGGGCGATGACAACGATGTGCTGAACGGTGGGACAGGCAACGATAAGCTTTACGGCGATGCGGGCGACGACCTGTTGAACGGAGGTACGGGCAAAGACGTCATGGCCGGCGGCTCGGGCGCGGACACCTTCATCTTTAACGCCGGATCGCATGCAGACACGATCACTGATTTCGAAGATGGCAGCGACCTTCTCGATTTCTCGGGCCATGCCGGGATCACAGGAATGGGCGATCTGGAGATTGGCCAGAACGGCAACGACGTGATCATCAATCACGGCGGCAATGATGAAATTACGCTTAAAAATGTGGATGTCGCAGACATCGACATCACGGATTTCGTGTTCTGATCACCGCGACACGAGCGAATTTCTAAAGGCCCGCAATTTTGCGGGCCTTCTACGTTTGGTGCCGCTAGTCCGTATATCGGCGAAAGTACGCAGTTCTGAGATCGTCTCAGTCAGTCGAGCCCCACCATACCTTCTCCATGGAGGCGATGCGTTGGCGAGCAGCATCTATGAACGAAAATGCGTTTGAGTATCGCCACCCCGAAAGGCCAAACAGCACAATGGGTCGCATGAGTATCTTTTGGAGGAACCTCCTGGCTCTGGGCACCTCAAATCTCGTCTCCGCAGGAACATTTCGTTCGCGACCGCCAATTGCTGTTTGACAGACACTAAAAAAAACGGCAGACCGCCCGAGCAGAATGGGAGCAAACAGCGGAAATTCTAACGATAAATCCCATCGCTATTCTAAGGAAAGTAGCAGGTTATTGATGGCACGGCGTGCATCCTGACTACCCGCGATAGCTTCTTCACCTTCACCGATCAAGCCACTCGACGGATCCGACAATCCCACTTCTGCAGTCGCTACTGGAACCAAAGGCCCGAACATAGCGTCGTCTTCAGACACCAGATTCACCCATTCCTCGGACAGAACCGCTGCCGCTCGCGACAACGCTTTATCTCCCACCTTGGAATACTCTCGATGGGCATCAGAGTAGTTTCCGGATGCAAAATAAGCTCTCGCCCTCAAGCCATCCGCTTCGGAAGACGTGTCTCTGGAAATGAGAGCAAGCGCATGGTTCGGACGGCCAAGCTGTAGTGCCGCCGCAGATTTCACTACGGAGTAAGCCTCTCGATCATATTCTTCGATCCCTGGCAGGAAAGAATCCGCCTGCTCTGCAAAGCCTAACTCGAACAATCTCTCCGCGACGAGCAACCTTGATGCCTCCGACAGTCCGTCAACTTCGCTCGCTTCAAGATCAAAAACGTGCAGTAAGAAATCTGCGTCGCTCGCGTCTTTTGCCAGCACGTTAAGCACACCAGACGCCAAGGCATTATACCCATCACCCACCTCAAGTTGCCTAAGGCGTGACAATTCCAGAAATGCTTCGTCAAATTGGTTGGACTTCGCCAGAGCCAGTACATAACTCCGATTCAACGTTTTTCCGATTGGATGGCTGCGCAATTCAAATGCATAGCTTTCGACGAGGGCCGCAACGTCCGGTGGGATCGGGGCATCATTCTTCAGATACGTTTCGACGAGTTCAATCAAAGCTACGGCCGACTTTTCGTCACTGGCAGACACAACCTTAGTCAGGTGATTTTGCGCAGATTTAGCATAACCATGTGCTAACTCTAATTCCGCCTTAGTCAATCGAGCCGCCGACGGCAAAGGAGTTGTAGACCGTTCAAGAGCTCTAAGCGCAACACCGGCAGCTTCCTCGTTTCCGTAATTTAGTAGCCGCTGGCTCAGAACGGGGGCAAAGATGGCCTTGAGGGGCAATGGGAGGCCATTTAAATAAACGAGTGCCGCATTCACATCAAAATTCATGATGTCCGGATTGCGATCCGATAACAATATTGCCCACAAAACCGCGTCATTGTTGCAAGCTGTTAACCCGGACATGTAGTTGGAACTGACCGCCTCCCCATATTCAATGACTTCAGCCATCTCGATCATTGCAAGTGTTTGGGTAGACCGATTGGCGCCCAACTCCAACATTTGAATGGCCTCGGCACCGAAACCGTAGTGCAGGAAAACTTTTGCCATTTCCCTTGCGATATTTTCATTTACTTCGCCAAATTCCCCGTATAATTGGCTACGTAGTTCGGAAATTTCCTGAAGAGGAAAGCCATCACCTCCCCAGTTTTGTATATCCAAACTAGGTGCATCATCGCACGGGCCGGTGAAACTAGTAGTAGATGGTTCGCCAGCTCTCTCCTCATTTTGAATAGACGGACCCTCTAGCACCCTGATGTTTCCAACTTGCAACATATCGCCAATGAACTCTTTGCTTTGGGCGGAAGTGTAAGATTCCTGCTTATTTTCCGCGCTAGGCCGTACAACCTTCGACGTTGACAGCTCTGCTGTCAGCAAGCCGCGCGTTGCTCCAGAGCTCACTCGCTCCATAACATTTCTCAGATCGCTCTGACTGAGGGTCTCGCTACCGCGATATGGTTTCTCGGCTAGAGAATTCTCAACGCCCCCGACCGTCGAATTTTTAGCAGCCTTGGTAAATAAGCCAAATGTCAGGTTAGGGGTATATCTTTGAACTGAACTCGGGCCGGCGGATATTTCCTTGAATCGCGGGGATGGCCGAAATCCTGCTGATTGTGGAGGTTCCGTCAACTGAGATGAAGTTGCGGCCGCCGCAAAAACGTCGATGACTATCATTCGAGTGCCGTGCTTTGAAATATCTACTTCACAGGCACAGGATAACTGCACTTCAATAGATGAATCGCCCGAATCGACTGACTGAATAAGGCCTTGGCTGATCCTTGAGTAAATTGAAGTAGTGTCAAACCCTTCCTCGTGATCCGGAAAGTCCACCTTCACTCTCTGCTCATCTACCTCAGCGACCCATTTTATGCCGGCAGGCGCGTGCAACACGAGGCGATCAAAACCTGTGTGCATGCCTGCGCGTACGTCAATCGGAGAGGTAAAGGCTGGTGTCGCGATGACAAAAAACAATAGGAAGACTATACGCTTCATGCCGAGCTTTGCTTTGCGTTTTTCAAGGCCTCTTCAAGATCTGAAAAGGACGGGCGGCAGTGAGATGGGGTATTCTGACGGCCAACTTCAATACAAATATTAGTTGCATGGTTGTGCAAATTTGCGACCAAAACTTCTCGAATAAGTTGATAAAAGTGCTGATCTTCCTCTACGACAGTTTTAACTTTCGCAGCGAATGGACCCACCAGTCCATAAGCCAAAAACACTCCCAAGAATGTGCCGACCAACGCGCCGCCGATCAGCTTGCCCAGAACCTCAGGTGGTTGGTCAATAGATGCCATGGTTTTAATAACGCCTAGCACCGCTGCCACGATACCTAGGGCCGGCAATCCGTCCGCTACGGTTTGCAAGGCATGGCTTGAATGGAGAGCATGGTGTAAATTTGCGTCGATCCGCTTTTCCAGAACTTCTTCAACTTGGTGAGGGTCGTCGTAGTTCATGGACGCAGATCGTAGCGTGTCGCAGATAAGCGCGACGGCCTCCTTGTCCTGAATTATTTTCGAATACTTACTAAAGATGTCCGATTGTTCTGGATCTTCGATGTGTTCCTCGATCGCAACAGGGTTTTGACGTGCAAGCCTAATCAGTTCGAACAAAAGGCACAAAAGATCCTGATAGTCCGTAGGCGCCCACTTTGGCCCCTTGAACACCTTGCCAACGTCCTTCGCTGTATGTTTGATTTCCGGAAGTGAATTACTGATGAGAAAAGCGCCGACGGCAGCGCCGCCAATCATTGTCATTTCGAATGGCAGAGATTTGAGGATGATACCCATTTTTCCGCCGGCAGCTAAGTAACCGCCAAAGACCATCACGAAAATGGTGACAATTCCGACTATACCGATCATGTTTTTTCCTAACTTAACGCTACGGCGAATATCCCGCACTCGCGTTAAGGAGAGGTTTTCATCCTAGCTTTTAGGTGCTTTTGCATTACGCCCCGCCAGAATCGCGCTGATGGAATAGGCGACAGTTGGGTCCAATCCCGACAGTATTTTGGCAGCAACGTCAGGACGCATTCGCGCCATGAATCCAGCGGCGAATTCCGGCTCCATTGTCTCAAATAGTTCCGCGGCTTCCTTTGGCTTCATGTTTTCGTACACAGCCGTCAGCTTGGCGATATCATCCTCGGACGCTGTTTGCGCACGCGCCATGGTCGCCGCCAGCTTTTTCTCGGCATCCTCAAGCGCAACCAATCGGCGTTCAATCTCGACCTGAGCGATGTCGAGCGCCTTTTTCCTGACTGCCAATTGGGTCTCAGCGTCACCGACACGCGCCTCGCGTTCGTTTAGCGCGCCTAGGAGGGTGGTAATTTCCGCAGGCTCCAGCGAAGTTTGCTCGGGCTCGGCTTCTGCGGACCTATCTGGCATCATCAGTTGGGTCGCTAGGTTTCCTTCGGCAATGGCAGTTCCGTCGCCGAAGGCGATGCGCAACAAGGCTGAGCTGACCAAGAGGCTGGCGATAAGGGTCGTGGCGCTTCGTCGGGCCATCGGGACTTTGCGCATCGTCATCAGTTGGCTCCACTCGTACGGCGGGTGAACAGCGGTTGGCGCACTGGTTCTGGTATTTGCTCAACTTTGGAAGCTTCCGGTGGCGTATCCGGCAAGTCATGCAAGGATGCCATCTGCATTTCCAGTTTCCGGGATGTCTGCTCGGCGCGCTCCGAAAGATCAGACAATGTCTTTGAGGACTCGGCTGCGGTCTTTTGCGCGGCCGTCAGCATCGCCGAAAGCTCATCAACTTGCGAAGAAAGAACAGCAACCGCCCCTCCAACGCCCTTCTCAAGGCTGTTAAACTTCTTCAACCGACGCCCGAGGATGAAGCAATAAAATCCTGCCCCGATCGCGCCCGCAGCTAAGAGTATGTCTGAAATAAAATCCATCGTATTCCTCAATTCAGCACAAATTCCATGACCAGCAGGTCATTGATACGCCCCGGACCGACGACAATTTGCACGCGCCTTAGCATTTGCGACCGCAGCCGCGTCAGGGCGGCGGGTTGTTCGAAATCCGTTGGTCGCACTGCGCGGAGATAGCCGTTCAACACGTCCACAACTCTGGGCAGCAGCTTTTGCACCTCGCCCTCATATTTCGAAGGCACTTCCAACTGCGCCCTGAATATCAGGTGCCTGCCTTGCGAGAGGGGGCTGAGCGAAACGGTCATTTGATCCAAAGGCACGAATGACACGTCGGGCATCGCACCAGGTGCCGCGGCCTCACTCTTTACAGAATCGGGTGGGGCGACCGCCAATATCATCCCGGAAAACGTCGCATAGAAGCCCCCCGCGCCACCCGCCAAAGCGGCAACAACGCCAAGGATCAAAGGCAACTTTGAATTTTTCCCCGCCTCTTCGGGGGCTTGTGCAACCGCATCAGTCATAATCGTCCCATTTCTTGGTTCGAAATCACTCATGCCACAGATCAACTAACCGATTGTTAAGGCAGTTCAGTCATTGGTTGCACAACGTCGGGCAGAACGCGCGACAGGACGGAGGCGATTGTGCAGCAATTACTGAATGTCTGGATGGGCTTGGATATCCGGCGACAAATCACTGTCGTGGCGGCAACCGTCGCGGTTTTTCTATCGGTGCTCGCAATGTCGCGAATCGCCACAGCCCCCTCCATGACACTCCTTTACGCAGGGCTGGAAAACGGCGCTGCAGGCGATGTTGTTCGCGCGCTTGAACAGCGTGGCGTTGTCTACGAAGTGCGCGGCGGTTCGATTTTTGTCGACGGACAGAATCGGGACGAACTGCGCATGACCCTCGCGAGCGAAGGGCTGCCTGCGAACAGCAACAGCGGCTATGAGCTGCTTGATAACCTGTCCGGTTTTGGCACGACATCACAGATGTTCGACGCTGCATATTGGCGCGCGAAAGAAGGGGAGTTGGCGCGCACAATTGTGACCAGCCCACATATCACCATGGCGCGTGTCCACATTGCGACAACAGGATCCAACCCGTTCCAGCGGGGGGTGACCCCAACGGCGTCCGTTTCTGTCTCCCCGAATGGCGCTGGACTGACGGCGCAACAAGCCAAGGCGATCCGCTACCTCGTCGCCTCTGCTGTCGCAGGGCTTTCTGCTGAAGATGTTGCCGTGATCGACGCAAATGGCGCGTTGATTGGTGCCGCGGACGATGCCGCACCGGCGGCAGGATCGGACGACAAAGCGCAAGTGCTGCGCCAGCGTGTTGAACGCCTCCTTGAAGCGCGTGTCGGTTACGGGAATGCCATCGTCGAGGTGAGTGTCGATACGGTGAACGAGACTGAAGAGATTCGCGAACGCCGCTTTGATCCCGAAGGTCGCGTCGCGATCAGCACCGATACCGAAGAACGCACAAGCAACTCGAACGAGGCTGGCAACGGTGACGTAACCGTCGCGTCAAATCTGCCCGATGGCGACGGCGCTGGCGGCGATAGCACGTCCTCCGAAGATACAGAGACCCGAGAACGGATTAATTATGAGGTGTCCGAAACCGAACGCGCAGTAACCCGCGCCGCCGGAGCGGTGAAGCGAATCACTGTCGCTGTGCTTGTGAACCACGCCCTGCCACCTGATGCAGACGATCAGGCTACGCCCGCCGAACGCTCCGAAGAAGAAATCGAGGCGTTGCGCGAATTGGTGCAATCGGCGGTGGGCTATGACGAAAGTCGCGGCGACATCATCACCATCAAATCAATGGCCCTCCAAAAGGTCGAACCGGCGGGAACCCAAGCGGAAACATCGCTACTCGATCTGTTCGAGTTGGACGTTATGTCTGCGATCCAGATGGCAATCCTGGCCATTGTTGCGCTCGTTCTTGGGTTGTTTGTCGTCCGCCCTGTCCTATCGCGCCCTGCCGTAACGCCTGCGCTAACTGCACCACCTGCGGCAATCGCTGCGGACAACTCCTCTGACACGTCATCCAGCGCCCTGACCGGCGAGGTAAGTGACACGATCGATGACTTTCCCGACATTCAGCTGAACGGCGGCAGTGACGACTTGCCCGATCTTCCGGTGCTCAACTTTCCGGCCAGCGGGGCCGGTTCGATGGCAGGATCGGGGGACCCTGTGGACCGTTTGCGCCACATGATCGGCGACAAACAGGAAGAGACGGTAGAGATCCTGCGTTCATGGCTCGAAGAATCAGAGGAGCGTGCGTGATGTCTTCATCGCACCTTTTCCAAGACTTCGGGACGTTGAAGACCACAAAGGTCGGCAAACAGTCCCTCACAGTTGACGAAATCGAGGAACTGAAGCTTCAGGCCTTTGAAAGCGGCTACAAGGCAGGGTGGGAAGACGCTGATGGCGCTCAATCGGAATCCCTGACCCACGTATCCACCGAACTGGCCTCCAGCCTGCAATCCGCCTCATTCGAATACCACGAGCTGCGGGCGACGATGAATGCCGCGGTGCAAAGCATCATGTCGGACGTTGTGGAGAAGATCTTGCCCACAGCCGCGCAGGCTAGTCTGGGCGCGCATATCCGCGATTTCGTGGCAAGCGTAGTGCGCGAGGCGCTGGATAAACCGATCGAGATCGTCGTTGCGCCCGAAAGCGAAGACGCCGTGCGATCAATTCTGTCCTCCGACCTACAGGATCCGTTCAAGCTGGTCACAAGTCCGGCCCTGACGGCCAACCAGGCATTGCTGCAACTCGGCGATGCCGAGACCGAGCTGAACCTCGACAAGATGATGGCGGAAATCACGGCGGCCATAACCACTTATTTTGAAACCCAGAAACCGGAGGTGACCGATGGCGGACCTGCCTGACACGCAGACGCTTGCGTCTGACACCCACAACCCTTTCACGGCTGTACCCATAGAAATCACTGTCTCGGTTGGTCGTGCCCGCCCGTTGGTTCGCGATTTGGTCATGTTGGGAACAAACGCGGTGCTGACATTGGACAAGCGGGTGGATGACCCCGTTGACCTGTTTGTCGGCGACAAATTGATTGCGCGCGGCATTCTTGAAGAGGCCGATGACGACGAGGACGGGCAACTTCTTGTACGACTGACCGAAATTTTCGATCTCTCGCCGGGCGCCTGACTATATGCGGCTCCTATCGCTCGTTCTGTTGATTGTGGTGCTGTCGCCCTTGCCCGCGCTGGCACAGGATCTGTCCTTCTCTCTCGGGGATGACACGTCGTTAAGTGCGCGTACGATTCAACTGTTCGCGCTGATCTCTGTGCTGAGCCTCGCGCCCGGTCTTGCAATCATGCTCACCTGTTTTCCGTTTCTGGTGACAGTACTATCGATTTTGCGTCAGGCTATCGGACTTCAGCAGTCTCCGCCGAATATGCTGATCGTCAGTCTGGCACTATTTCTAACTTATTTCGTAATGGAACCGGTCTTCACCCGCGCGTGGGACGAGGGGTTGGAACCGCTTACGAACGAATTGATTGATCCAGAAATCGCGTTCGAGCGCACACTGGCCCCCTTTCGGGACTTTATGGCCGCGCGGCTGGATGCAGACACATTTACCGCGATGGCAGATTTGCGCCCCGACACCCAGAACATCGTCCTGACACCGGACGCCCCGCTGTCTGTGCTGATCCCCAGCTTTTTGCTGTCCGAGATTTCGCGCGCTTTCCAGATCGGCTTCCTTGTCTTCCTTCCCTTCCTGATCATCGACCTCGTCGCCGCTGCTGTGTTGATGAGCATGGGGATGATGATGGTGCCGCCCGCCATTGTGTCGCTTCCGTTCAAGCTGGCCTTTTTTGTGGTCGCCGACGGCTGGAGCCTGATCGCAGGCAGCCTTGTGCGCAGTTACTTCTGACGCCAGAACCGAGCTCTTTGCCGACAAAAAGCGATGTCTGTATCTTGAAAGACGCGTTTTTTCGCGTGTTACCCCAGAAGCAGATTCTTGCCGTTGATCTGGGAATGCCCCTCGTGTTCTAAAAGGCATCGCAAATGTCGTTCACAATTTTCGGGCAGTTAAAGAGCATGGCAAAGACCCTTCACGCCTTTGTATTGGCCGGAATTACCATTGGGGCGATCAGCACGGCGGCGACCATTGCTACCGCGCAGGGCCGTAACACCGGCAAACCGGCCGTGGTGACCTCCTCTCCTTCGCTTAACTTTTATGGCGTTCCGGGCCTGATCGACATGCCAAGCGGCGAAGCGCTGCCTAGTGGTCAAGTCGCCATCGGCGTATCGACCTTTGGCGGTCAAACCAGAACAAACCTGACATTCCAGTTCTCGCCCCGCATCTCTGCCAGCTTCCGCTATAACGGGTTGCAAGGTTTTAACCCTGATGGCTCGACCCTGCGGGATCGTAACTTTGATGTGCGGTATCTGCTGCTTAAGGAAGGTCGCTATGTGCCGGCAGTGTCGGTTGGCTTGCAAGACTTTGCAGGCACCAGCATCAATGCCGCTGAATATTTGGTCGCGACCAAGAATTTTGAACACCCCTTCAACCTGCCCGGAAAATTCAAGGTCACAGCAGGCCTTGGCTGGGGGCGCTTTGGCAGCACAGGCGACATAGGCGCGCCGTTCGGATCAACCAGACCCGCGCGGGCTGGTGGCGCGTTTGGCGGCGAACCGGCCACAGACACATGGTTCCGAGGCCCCGTCTCGCCCTTCGGCGGGATCGAGTGGCAGGCAAATGACCGGCTTGGCTTCAAGGTCGAATACTCGACCGATGCCTATGCGGCAGAAACCACACGCGGCCTGTTCACCAAGAAATCGCGCCTCAACTTTGGCGTTGAATACCAAGTCTTCAACAACCTGCGTGTCGGCGGTTACTGGCTTTATGGGTCCGAGATCGGGATCAACGCGCAAATCCAGTTCAACCCGAAAAAACCCGCCGCACCGTTTTCAATTGCCGGACCGCGTCCGGTCATCGTGCGGCCAGACCGCAATGTGAACCCTGCGGCCTATGACACCAGTTGGACCACATCCTCATCTGCGCCCATCGTCATTCGTGACGCCATCGCGCCAGAGCTGACCGATGACGGCATCCGGTTGGAAAGCGTGTCCGTCTCGGCCACGCGCGCCGAGGCCCGCGTTTCCAGTATCCGCTACGACAATCAGGCGATCGTTGTCGGCAGGACTGCCCGTGCTATGGCAAGGATCTTGCCGCCTTCGGTAAATATGTTCGACATCGTGCTGGTGAACAACGGCCTCGCGATGTCCAAGGTGACCCTGTCGCGCCGCGACCTTGAGACGCTCGAGTTCCAGCCGAATGCAAGTCAGGCCCTTCTTTCCAACGCGGTAATCGACAGCGCAGCACCCCGCGCAACCGGCGTAACAGCCGTGACCGAGGATCTTTATCCACGTTTCAGCTGGGCTATCGGCCCTTACATCCGCCCAAGCTTCTTCGACCCGGACGATCCTGTGCGGGTCGATTTCGGAATATCCGCCGAGGCGCGGTACCGCTTCGGTCCAGGCTGGTTGCTTTCCGGTGAAATCCGCCACCGCCTTGCGGGCAACGTGGCAAGCAGCCCGCGCCTGTCCAACTCGGCCATCCAGCGCGTGCGCACCGATGGTGTCCTTTATGCGCGTGCAGCCGATACCACACTCGAAAACCTGTTCGTGTCCAAACAGTGGAAGCCCGGCAAAAACACCTATGCTCGCATCAGTGTTGGTTACCTTGAGCAGATGTATGGCGGTGTGTCGGCAGAGCTGTTGTGGAAACCCGTTAATAGCCGCCTCGGCCTCGGAATCGAAGCGAACTATGTCAAGCAACGTGATTTCGACCAGCGCTTCGGCTTCCAGAACTACGAAGTCGCGACCGGTCACGTCTCGGCTTATTACAACTTTGGCAAGGGCTATTACGGCCAACTGGATGTAGGCCGCTATTTGGCAGGCGATTTGGGGGCAACAGTCTCTCTTGAACGCGAGTTTGCCAATGGCTGGCGGGTTGGCGGGTTCTTTACCCTGACCGATGTATCCACTGCAGATTTTGGCGAAGGATCGTTCGACAAGGGCATCACAGTGACCATTCCGGTCAGCTGGTTCACCGGTCGTCCGACGCGGCAATCCCTGTCGACAACCATTCGTCCGATCCAGCGTGACGGCGGTGCCCGTCTGAATGTGTCGGATCGTCTGTACGAACAAGTGCGCGATGGTCACCTGTCTGACCTGAGTGCTGATTGGGGAAGGGTATGGGAATGATGCGCGCAATCAATCTGGTCGCTGCGGTTGCCGGCCTGTTTCTGGCCGGTTGCTCGGGCGGGACCGATTTGCCGAACACCCAAGCGGCACAGTTCGGCACCTATGTGGACGTCCTGCGCACGCGGCCCGAGGCGACACCAGCCGTCCCTGCACTGACCACTGCGGTCATCGACGGCCTGACGGTATCCACCCTTGAGGTGCAGCTGGAACGCACCGGCCAAACCGCCTTTCTAATACCCTATTCGGACCGGAGCGGCGGCCTGCGCACATGGCGCACGGCGGACGATGTCCAACTGACCATGCGCTCGGGCGTACTGGTGACAACGCGCGGCCTTGGCAACGATCTCGGTTCGACCGATGCGGGCAGTGCCGTACAGTCGGTGCGTACGCGCAGCGCGGTGTCCGGTCCACACGCCCTGTACGTCAAGAACGGCGACAACGGCATCACCCAGATCCCGCTGTCCTGTGACATGCGCAATCTCGGGGTCGAGGCCATCGAGATTGTCCAGCGCACAACGAAGACCGTGCACTTGCAGGAAAACTGCTCTGGCGCGTCAGCACCTGTAACCTACGATTATTGGGTGGATACGCGCGACGGAACGGTCCTGAAATCGCGCCAATGGGCCGGTCCGGGCGTCGGTTATGTGCAGACGCGCCTGCTCAAGAAGTAACCTTTCTGCCGCACTGATCCGCTATTGGATGCGAATAGTTGCCAACACATCAATCCAGATTGTACTGATGCGCAATCTGACCTAGCTTGTAACCAGTAATCTAAAGGGAGTCATCGTTATGACCAAGACACTGAAGCTCATCGCAGCAGCCGCTCTCGTGGCAGCGACATCCACTGCAGCCGTTGCAAAAGACGTGCCGCTGAACACAACCGTTTCCGGTGGCGCAGGTGCCGAAAAAGTTGACGGCCAAGCCGGCGGCGCCCTGAGCCTGAGCCTTGGCGCGACAGCCACAATCGTTGGCCTGACCACGCTGCTGTTCATCGGCGCGGGTTCCAGCAACTCAACAAACTGATTTTAATCCGGTTTTTCCGGATTACAGACAGAACTGGGGCCTGCGCATCCTGCGCGGGCCCCTTTTCTTTGTGACGCATAAGATTTTACACGTCACGCGCGCCTATGTCGGCACTGGTGTCGTCCGTCCTTATCGAAAAGCGATTGAATGACGGATCGCGCACAGGGTCGTCGCGCCCGAGCGGGTGACACGAATTCACTAAAACAAGTTGGTTAAGCCGATGAATTCATCCCGCCAACCAGGGCAAGTGATTCGGCCCACATACCGCCAAAACCCACTATACGTGCTCGTACACGGCTCACCGTGGTCTAGTCGCGCCGCCCTAGGGCGCTTTCGACAGCATCGACAATTGCCCTGTCCATCGGCGCCACGCGTGATCCCCATGTACCAGCGACCGTGCCGTCCGGCGCGAACAGTACCTTGTTGAAGTTCCAACGCGGCTCGAACCCCGTTTGCTCTTTGATGACACGATAAAGCGGATGCGCATTCCAGCCCCGCACCTTGGTGATATCCGCCATCGGCATATCAATCCCATAGGTCATCTCGCAAAAGGCGGCGACCTCTTCGGCGCTGTCAAGTTCCTGATTGAAGTCATCCGACGGCACGGCCAACACGACCAAGCCGCGATCACGGTAGGTATCGTACAGGCTCTGTAATTCGGTGTACTGGCGGGTGTAAGCGCATTGCGACGCAGTGTTTACCACCAAAACGGGCCGCCCATCCCAATCCGCAAACTCCAACGTGCCCCCGTCAATAGATGGCAGCGTCACATTCGGCAGTCCCGCAAAGGCAAAGCCGCCCAAGAAAATGGCCACTATTGCGGCGATCAAACGGTGCATCCTTGCGTCCCGTAACAAATCCGTTTCCTTAAGGTAGGGCATCACAGCTTTGCGTCACCCTCTTTCAATTAGGGCACTGCGCCCCAAATATAGGGCAGATGTGAGGGATCATAGGAAAGGTACCCAATGGCCGAATATACCAAAAATCCGGACGTGATCGCGACCCTGTCCGCCGAAGAGTTCCACGTGACCCAGCAAAGCGGCACGGAACGCCCCGGCACCGGCAAGCTGCTGAACAACAAGGAACCCGGAATTTACGTCGATATCGTCTCGGGCGAGCCGTTGTTCGCATCGTCTGACAAATATGACTCGGGTTGCGGCTGGCCATCTTTCACCAAGCCCATCGAACCGGCTTACGTCGAGGAGTTGCGCGATGCGTCACTCGGCATGATCCGCACCGAAGTGCGCAGCAAACACGGCGACAGCCACCTTGGCCACGTGTTTCCCGATGGTCCCCGCGACCGTGGCGGCTTGCGCTATTGCATCAACTCGGCCTCTCTGCGCTTTGTGCATCGCGATGACATGGAAGCCGAAGGCTACGGCGAATATTTGAACCAAGTGGAGGATGTCGCATGAGCGAACAACGCGCAGTTTTGGCAGGCGGATGTTTCTGGGGAATGCAGGACCTGATCCGCAAGAAACCCGGCATCAAATCGACCCGCGTCGGATACACCGGTGGAGACGTGCCGAACGCTACCTACCGCAATCACGGCACCCATGCCGAAGGGATCGAGATTATCTTTGACCCCGCCGTCACGTCCTATCGCGAGTTGCTGGAGTTCTTCTTCCAGATCCACGACCCGACCACGCTGAACCAGCAAGGCAATGACCGCGGGCTGAGCTATCGGTCGGCGATCTACTATGTTGACGAAGAACAGAAAGACATCGCGCTGGACACAATCGCGGATGTGGAAGCCTCGGGCCTATGGCCTGGCAAGGTCGTGACCGAGGTCGAGCCTGTCGGAGATTTCTGGGAGGCGGAGCCGGAGCATCAGGATTATCTTGAGCGGATACCCAACGGCTATACCTGCCACTTTGTACGGCCCGACTGGGTGCTGCCCCGTCGCGCTGCCGAGTAACTAAAAAGGGCGGGCTTTTGGCCCGCCCTTTGCATGATGCTTAAACGCTCATGCAGACATATTTCATTTCAAGATAATCCTCGATCCCGTGGTGGGATCCTTCGCGGCCAAGACCGGATTGCTTGACGCCGCCAAAGGGCGCGACCTCGGTCGAGATCAGGCCGGTGTTCACGCCGACGATGCCGTATTCCAGCGCCTCGGCCACTTTGTACACGCGACTCAGGTCTTTGGCATAGAAGTAGGACGCCAGACCAAAGATCGTGTCATTGGCCATGGCGATCACATCGTCTTCGTTCTCGAACTTGAACAAGGGTGCGAGCGGGCCAAAGGTTTCTTCGGTCGCCACGGCCATGTCCTGCGTCACGCCGGTGATGATGGTGGGCGCAAAGAAGTTGCCTTCCATGTCGTCCTTGGAATCGCCCAAGATCACGGTGCCGCCTTTTTCCTTGGCGTCCTTGATATGAGCGACCACTTTTTCCGATGCTTCGTCGTTGATCAGCGGGCCAAGCTCCACACCGTCTTCGAACCCGTCGCCGACTTTCATAGCGGCGACCCGCTTTTTCAGTTTTTCAGCAAAGGCATCATAAACGCCCGCCTGCACATAGATGCGGTTGGCGCAAACGCAGGTCTGGCCGTTGTTGCGGAATTTGCACAGGATCGCACCCTCGACGGCGGCGTCCAGATCAGCGTCATCAAACACGATGAACGGCGCGTTGCCGCCCAGTTCCATGCTGCACTTCATCACCTGATCGGCGGCCTGTTTCATTAGGATGCGCCCGACTTCGGTGCTGCCTGTAAAGGTCAGCTTGCGCACAGCGGGGTTCTCGCAGAACTCCTTGCCCACAGCCGAGGACGACGACGAAGGCACCACGTTGAACACGCCCGCAGGAATGCCGGCGCGTTCCGCCAGCACACCCATGACGATGGCCGACAGGGGCGTTTCCGCGGCCGGACGCGCGACAAAGGCACAGCCCGCCGCCAGCGCAGGCGCGGCCTTGCGTGTGATCATCGCATTGGGAAAGTTCCACGGGGTGATCGACGCGGCAACGCCGATGGGCTGCTTCATCACAGTGATCCGCTTGTCACGCTGGTGACCCGGAATTGTTTCGCCATAGATACGCTTGGCCTGTTCGCCGAAGAATTCGATGAACGATGCGCCATAAGCGATTTCGCCCTTCGCCTCGGCCAGCGGTTTGCCCTGTTCGGCGGTCAAGATGGCACCCAGATCGTCTTGATTTTCCATCATCAGGTCGAACCATTTGCGCATCACGGCGGCGCGTTCCTTACCGGTCCACTTGGCCCATTCCTTTTGCGCGGCTTCGGCGGCGGCAATGGCATCGCCCACCTGTTTACGGCTTAGGTCTGCGACCTGCGCGATCACATCGCCACGGGCGGGGTTGGTGACGTCAAATGTGCCGTCATCGCCATCGATCCACGCGCCGTTCACATAGGCACGCGTTTCCAGCAACGAAGGGTCTTTGAGCATGGATTTAAGGTCAGTCGTCTGATCAAGCATCGGGGCATCCTTTCGAGGTCTGGTATCTGTCTCTCAACATGGCTTAGGCTTGTCCAGTAATACCGGAGGCCAAAATGGCAGAATTGGACGATGCCTACGCAAACGCGGCATATATTGAGGGTGCAGACGCCTATCCGGCCCGGTGGACGACACAGGCGGCGGCCTTCCGCGACGGCCTAGGGCCGCGGGCACGTCTGGATATCCCCTACGGGCCGTCGGAACGAATGGCGCTGGATATGTTCAGCCCGGAAGGCACTGCCAAGGGCACGCTGATCTTCATCCACGGGGGGTACTGGCTGCGGTTCGACCGAACGTTCTGGTCGCATCTCGCGGCGGGCGCGGTGGCGCGGGGCTGGACGGTGGCGATGCCATCCTATGACCTCTGCCCTGATCTGCGTATCGCAGGCATTACACAGCAGATCGCCCAGGCCGTGATGAGCGTCGCAAATACAACCCAAGGCCCGATCAGCCTTGCCGGTCATTCTGCGGGCGGCCATCTGGCGGCGCGGATGCTTGCCCCCGCTATGCTGCCCGCAACCGTGCGCGACCGCATCAGCCATGTGGTGCCGATTTCACCTGTTGCCGATCTTGAGCCATTGCTCCGCACCAGTATGAACGACGCCTTCGGCCTTGACCGTGACATGGCCCGCGCCGAAAGTCCCGTACACCAGCCCGCACCCGACACACCCGTGACCGTCTGGGTCGGAGGCGCGGAACGTCCCGCCTTTCTACAGCAAGCCGAACAACTGGCACAGGCGTGGAGCTGCAAACATGTGGTCGTGCAGGACGAACATCATTTCAACGTCATCGACCCGCTTTGCGATCCAGAGAGCGACCTGACACGCCGCTTGACGACAGCCCCGTGATCGGCAACATCGCAGCAGGCCGTGGGTGATGGCGTCGCCCGCATCTAGACGCCTTTCGTCCTGTACGCCGGGACCTTTCTGAAAAGGAGGGTCAGGATGACCACTCGCCCCGACCATTACCGCCTGCACAATGGCGAAAAAGCCCCGCTGCCGTTCGACGCCACCGAATATGACGCCCGCCTTGCCGAGCTACGCGACCGGATGGAAGCACAAGGCGCAAGCGCTGCCGTGCTCACCTCGATGCACAATGTCGCCTATTATTCGGGCTTTCTGTATTGCGCCTTTGGCCGTCCTTACGCCTGTGTCGTGACCGAAGACGCCTGTGTGACCATCAGCGCGGGCATCGATGCGGGTCAGCCGTGGCGGCGCAGCCATGGCGACAACATCACCTACACAGACTGGCAGCGGGATAACTTCTGGCGCGCCGTGCGCGAAGTGACCGGCACAGGTGCCGTGATCGGGGTAGAAGCCGACCACCTGACCCTGCAACAACAAGGCAAGCTCGAAGATTTCCTGAACCCCGTCGTCACAGTGGACCTTAGCGAAACAACGATGCGCCAGCGCATGTACAAATCCGAGACAGAAATCGCCCTGATCCGACACGGTGCGCAAGTGGCCGATGTTGGCGGCTATGCGATCCGCGACGCGATCAAAGTCGGCGCACGCGAAATCGACGTTGCCATGGCGGGGCGTGACGCGATGGAACTGGAAATCGCCAAACGCTTTCCCGACGCAGAATATCGCGACACGTGGGTCTGGTTCCAGTCGGGCCTGAACACGGACGGCGCGCACAACCCCGTCACCGCCCGTGCGATTGAGGCGGGCGATATCCTGTCGCTCAATACTTTCCCGATGATCTCCGGCTATTACACAGCGCTTGAACGCACCTTGTTCGCCCAGTCGGTGGATGACGCCAGCCTGAAACTGTGGGAGTCGAATGTCGGCGCCCATGAACTGGGTATGTCGCTGCTGAAACCCGGAGTGACCTGCGCGCAGGTGACCGAGGGTGTGAACGCGTTCCTACAGGACCGCGACCTTCTGCAATATCGCAGCTTTGGCTACGGGCATTCCTTCGGCGTTCTGTCGCACTATTACGGGCGCGAGGCGGGTCTGGAACTGCGCGAGGACGTGGACACGATCCTTGAACCCGGCATGGTGATCTCGATGGAGCCGATGCTGACCATTCCCGACGGCCAACCGGGTGCTGGCGGATACCGTGAACATGACATTCTGGTCATTACCGAGGATGGTGCCGAAAATATCACCGGCTTCCCCTATGGCCCCGAACACAACGTGATCGGCTGATCCGGCCGACGCCTCTTTAAAGAAATCGGCACGCCCGCGCCAAGTGCTGCGCGGGCGGCTTACTCCGCCCGAACGCCCATATTTTATGGCGCTCTTTTCCGTTCAGGTGCGACACGGCTTTTCAAGGCGCAGGCTTTTTGCAACTATCTGATAAATCGCCACTGCACGCCGATGTAAATCGTCGTTACATTACCTATATACGTATCAAGATGTTGATAGATTGGAGAATTAGATGGCCGACTTCGCAAGTCAGGTGAAAGAATCCCAGGCCCAGGTCGCAGAAGCGCAAAGCAAGATTGCCGAACTGACCAGCCGGATTGAAATCGCGCGGTCCAAGATGAAGTCGGGCGATGACATCGCGCTGGATATCGAAAATGCCTCTCTTGAGGACGTGCATGCCCATACCGACGTCATGAATGCGAACATCGCCGAACTGATCATGGGTCTGGACGATGTAACGGCCGCCTTCTCCAAAGACTTTGACGAGATGCGCAACAAGACGGGCATGGAAACCCTGATTGGGATCTTCTCGCGCGCCAAGGCGGAATCGATGCGGCAGGAACGCGTACGCTCTGCCTCGATCGATGACAAGTTGCAGGATCTGATCTCGAAATCCGACGTGATTGTGCAATTGCTCGAAGGGCAGTTGGCGATGCTTGAGGAACAGAAGGTCAAGGTCGAGAACAACCTGACCGAAACGCTGGATGAACGCGAATTCACCGTTCAGGAACTGGCTGCGTTGCAGGGCGATATTCAGGCGATGGACCCCAAGATCATCACGCTTGAAAACAAGATCGCGTCGGAAACCGATGCGGCCAAGCGGACCGCATTGGAAACCGAACTGGCCGAACTGAACAGCCAGTACAACCAGATGGTACAGGACGAACAGGTGAAGCTGGCCAAGTCGCAAACGCTGGAACGCTATATCGAAAAGGGTAAAACCTGGATCGACTCGCTGCAGAACCAGGCGGCGACGCAAATGGTGCTGATCAACAAATTGCAGACGGACACCAAGCAGCGCGTGGTGCTGTATGATGCTCTGACCAAATCGTTGAAAACGGCGCAGCAGCAGGACGTGGCCCACCGCATCAACGAAATCGGTGTGAAAACAGACCAAGAGGCGCAGACCGCCATGGCCGGCATCGGTGCCGCGACGAACAGGAAAATGGCCGACATGCTCGAAGCGCACGAGGACCATATGGTGTTCGCCCGCGACGTACTGGAACAGAAGGCCAAGGCGGACGAACGCTTTGCCCGCCGGTTTGCCAAGATCGTCGAGAAGCACGACAGCAACGCGTATGGGGGCTGAGCGATGACGCTCTGCCCGCCACAGCCGACTGCGTCCGGCGGCATGTTGCGCGCCTGTGCGCGTGGTTGATTGCCCGTCATGAGCAAGACAGAAACCATCGGCCTGACGGACCTTTTCGCCTCGCGCCGCTATTTCAAAAAGTTCGAGACGATCACCTCACATCTCGCCCGTGTGGCGGGCGTGATGGAGGCCGAAGGTGATCTGAACCGCGATGAGGTGAATATCCTCACCCGCTATCTGACTGAACTGACTTTTACCTTCCGCGCTCTTAGCCAGAAATACCTGCTGGTGGGGCGCGATACGGGGCGGTTCTTTGGCAGCCTTGCCATTGATGCGGTCGAAAGCGGTTTTCCCGCTGCGGACGAGATCATCACCATGGCCAGCGACGCCCAACAGGCCGAGCGCCACCTTGCGGGCATGCCATCGGCGAACGAGTTGAAGAAACAGATGGTCGACGTGATCATCAGCGAACGCAAACCGCCCACGAAACTGCAATTCGCGCTGTCCCAGCGGTACTATTACGAGGAACTGCTGCGCGGAAACCTGTTCTGGGCGCGCAATGATCCACGCATTGTATGGACTGGTAACCTGAGCGAGGAACGTCGCACCTTCCGCATCCACTGGGCCGTCTATGACAGTCAGGTGAACCTGCCCGTGATCTATATGATGGAGGTCGAGGATACGGGCCGCACCGCATTACCCAAAGACCAGCGCCGCTGGCCCGAAGTGCAGGCGCACTTGATGGCACAGGCCTTGGGCGGGCTGAAGCTGGTGACCATCGCCAAAGGGTTTGACGAGGATTTTGACGACCTGCACCCCAAGCGTCTGCGGCGGTTTCATGTGGGGCCGATGTATTCGTCGGCCTTTACCAAGCAGACGGGGCCGATTTCGCGCGTGCTGGAAGCCGCGCGCGCGCCGCAGGGGCAGGATTGGGCGTTGGTTTGGACCGAGGAAGATTTGCAGTCAGAGCGCGTGATGACCGAACGGCAGGGCTGGTTTTCGAGCGTCGAGCGGGAAGTCTTTGCCCTCGACCCGTTTGCGGGACGCGGAGCCGAAACCGGCACCACGCGGATGGAGCGTAGCATCGTGCAGCCACAACGGCCTTATCAGGCGCTTGAGGAATTGAACCCGCCCGGCTTTGCGTCAGTGCGGAAATTTGTGGTCAGCCCTGCGGGACGGGTGCTGAGATATTGAGACCGCAGAGCGGGATGGCAATCCGGCCCTTCGGGGAGGATTTTTTGGAACAGAGAAGAGCGGGGGCGTGAGATGAGCCAGACATCGGATCAAATGGAACTGCGCGAGGCCGAGATCACCGCGCATTACCCCATGGCACTGGCCATGTTGCAGGGGTTCGATCACGCGCCGCGCATCGGCAAAAGAACCACTGCGCTCGCCGAGGAGCGATCAAGCGGGCTCGGCACCCGCCGCCGCTTTCGCACTACTACGCCGGGGCTGGTGACACGGCGCAGTACGCCGACGGGAGCCGTGCAGATCATGGCCACCATCGAGGGCGCGGACGAGGGCGATGCGCTGATGTCACCGGTGCAGGCCACGGTGCTCAACGCATTGCGGCGCGCCATTTCCATCGCTTTGGCTGTTGCCGAGAATTATGCCTCTGTCTCGGGGCTTGGGGATTTGAAACGCGCCAACCTTGAAGGGGCTCTGCCCGCCGCACGCAAGACCGAGTTTGCGGAATTGCTGGCGGCAGAGGCGTTGGTGACACTTTATGTGTTCGGCAATGCGACCGCCTATTTGCTGTCCGCGCATCAGACCGAGGTGACGGCCGAGGTCGGCGAGGTCGAGGAGGTGTTAACCGACAATGGCCAGATCGCCCTGCACGGCGCCCTTTGGGAACTGGATCAGGACATTGCCGCCCACGCCCCCGATGACGCGCATTTGGTCGCCGCTGTCACCGCCTATGCCGAGGCGCTGATGGAAAAGGTGGCCTTGCGCGCCCAGAACGCGCCACGCCTTGCGCCCTTTGTCAGCGCAAGTTGGCGGGTCGAGGCGGATGATTTCACGATTGAAGGGTTCAGCCCCGCGCATAAAGCGAAATCTTCCACGCTGACCATGACCTTCAAAAAACCGCACGAGGTCGTCGGCAACCACATCGCCAAGTATCAGGCGATGAAGCTGGCCAAAATGCTCATGGCCTATGACTTTGACCGTCGCCTGAACCCCTTTGCCGAACTGGGCGGGTTCATCTTTACCTTTATGGGTGACGGCAAACCGGGCACGGGGAAGACCACGCTGATCCAGATGATGGCGGGGTTGCTAAACGATTACTGTCAGGTTGCGGGCTATCCGTTCCGCTATCAGAACCTGAGCACAGACAATATCGACAGCTATCAGGGCAAATCGGGTCAGAATGCCAAGGCGTTCATCAACAACGTGGTGGACCCTGCCGCCATCGGCTTTGGCACCATCGACGACATCGACCAGCTTGCGGGCAAGCGCGGCGACCGCCAGTCCAGCGCGGGCCAGTTGGAAATCACCGCCGTGCTGATGGAAAGCTTTGCGGGCGCCAACACGGTCGTGCGCGGCAACTGCACCTTCGGCATGTTCAGCAACTACCCCGAAAATGTGGACGACGCGCTGCGCCAACGTGCCGGTGCGCGGTTTCTGGTGGACGGGCCGCAAACCCGCGAGGATTACATCGACATCCTGTACCTGCTGATGGGCAAGAACCACGACATTCCCGTCGGCGATCACGAGGTGTTTTCTGCGCAGGAAATCAAGAAAGCCGTGGCGGCGTCGTTCGAGTCGCATTCGCGCCCGCACGAAGAGGGGCTGATGAACGTGTTCGACCGCGTGCATTCCGACATCGGCGCGCTGGACACGATTGCCAAGCTGGGCACCTACCTGAAGGCGATCCAGCAGGCGGACGAGCGGTTCACAGGCCGTGCGATCAAGAACATCACCGACGCGGTCAAGGTGCGGGCGATGGATTTCGAGCTGCCCGATGAATGGATGGAGAACCCCGAACTGTTCCTGTTCAAGGATTACGAGGGGAAGAAAGAGATGATCTCCGACCTGCGCGTACCGATCACGGTCGAGATGGTGGTGCAGGAGATCAACCGCTACGCCGATAGCGAGTTCCGCTACGCCGACAAGTCGGACGAGGTGGCGATTGAGCAGATGGTGCGGGAGTTCGGGCGGCAGGAAGAGGCGAAGCGACGGTATTTGGAGGGTGAGCGATGAAGAAGAAACGCTCTGGGAGAGCGTTTCCATCGCGAACGGGCGGAGCCCCGGGGGTGCATTTTGCGAAGACTTAGAGTCTATTGGCGGTGGTTTAGGATGAAGGAGCTGTCTAAAGGTTGGGAACCGACTGACACAGGTTGGGTGTTGACGATTGCAGTAATTGTAATGGTCCTAAGTCTTGCACTGCCGCAACAGTGTCATTCGGACGGTTGTCACTCAAAGCTCGATGAATTTCTTGCACTAAAGCCAAGTGAGATGGGTGACACATTGGCCGGGCTATTTTCAGCTCTGGCCTTCATTTGGATTATCGTGACGGTTTTTATGCAAAGCCGAGAACTACGAGAACAACGTAGGGAATTCCGCCATCAGCGTTTAGCAACACAGGATATGGCGCGGGCAATGGCCGCGCAAGCCGACATGTATGAGCATGAGCAACAACAAAGAGTTGAAGAATACAACTCGTTAGAGGCTGTCTCTATTGAAAAACAATTGCACAATATTCTGACAAGTGACCCTTGGATCAAAGTAGAGGTTTTAACAAGAGACGGGCAGATTCTGAGCTTTGAACCAATGCAGTTCGGTGACCAGAACTTTCGCGATATAAGTTCTTTTAAAAGACTCCCGACGGTAAGACATTTGGGGTTTCTCACGAAGGGACTGGTTACCGTCTTACCAAAGGATGAAAATGTAGGAGAAATTTCAACTTCAGAACACTTAAGCCGCGTTTTAATCTGTTTGAGAGACCTCAACGCATGCTTGGCCAAATCGAGCCCAGCAACCAAAAGAGATTTAAGTTCTGAAGCAATGAAAAAGTACGAGTTTCTCCTGACGAAGTATTTTGGACAGAAACCATGATCCGCCTCATCCAACGCGGCCTCATGTATGGCAACCTGTTTCACGTCTCTTCGCCCGCCTTGGTCGAACGCTATAACCGTGCGCTTGAGCATTTGACGGGCAAGCGGACGGAACTTAGCGACTTTTACATCGATATCTCGGGCTTTTCCCCCGAGGTGGGCGCGGAACTGGGTGATCCGCTGTACCTCAACCACAACGGGGTGAACCGGCAGTTCATTCTGCTGAGCACGGAGCAGCGCCATTGCCCGCTGCTGGATGCGAAATTCTCGACCTCCCGCACGATCCTGCAACAGTTCATTGCGGAAAACGAGGCGGCGCTGTTTGCCCTGACCGCGCGTGATGCGGTGGCGGGGGAGTTGGTGAATTCAGTCTACGACATCTCGGACCCCGCGCGCCTGTTCGACATCCGCGCCATCACGGTCGAGGCGGACACAACCCGTGGCACGGTGCGCAATGCGGGCGCGCTGGCCGACAAGGTCGATACGTTCCTCACGCAAGAGGACGCGTGGTTCGATGACGTGCTGATCGCGGACATGATCAAACTGGCCAGCGAAACCGGCGACGTGACGCGCAACCCAGTGCGCCTCAAGCCGCTAAAGGTGGCCAAGGGCAACTTCTGGACCGCGCATTTCGGCGGTTTGTATATCTTCCAGACGCTCGATCATCCGGCAACGATCGCGTCCAAGCGCAAAGCCGAGGGCGTGCCGACCAAATACAGTTTTGACCTGAATGACCGGAACCAGATCGCGAAGTTTCTGGAATATAACGATCTGGTCGAACCTGTGGTCAGGGCGCGTGGCATCAACGGGGCCGCGATCCTGCGGCAAAAGATGGACTTTATCCTTGTGTCGGCGGTGACCGAGGCCGGTGTGGACCTTGCAGGCACCACGCGGCGGGACATGCGCATGCTGGCGCGCCAGCACAGTCACCTGCTGCCGGATGAATTCCGCGCCTTGGGGGATCTGGTGAACTGGGCCGAGAACGGTGGCCAGTGGCCGCGCATCTCGTCGGATCATCCGGCGTATTTCTACACGCTGCGCGCCGCCGCGACGCCAGAGGCCGAACTAGTCAACATGCTGCTGTCCGAACTGTCGCCGCGGGATGTGCGCCAGTTGTTCATCTGTCACAAGCAGGCGTTCTATGACGCCTACGCCACATGGCCCGAGGCGAAAAAGGAATATGTCGCACGTTACCTCGAAGCCGAGTACAAGGCCGACAAGGTCGGGGCGCGCGCCGCCCTGTTCGGGCATGATGCCCCGATGGAGCCCCCGAAACCACAGACCGAGGACCTGATCGCGCGCGTGGGTCCATGGGGCGCTGTAAAGAGGTAAGCCATGGCCCTAGTTCGACTTCTTTTTATCGCCTTTGTGGTGCTGAGCATTATCTACCTTTCCTTGTCGCTCTATTCGCGGGCCCGCGCCCGTGACCGCCTGGAAGAGGAATGGGACAACGGCGATTTCGACATCCCGCGCGAGGCCTATGTGCAGGCGGGGCTAGCCGACTATGACGGGTCGCTGCGGCGCAAACTGATTTTGGGTGTCTATATTGTGCCTATGACGCTTGTGTGTCTTATCGTCTACCTTGTGAACTTCACCTGAAAGGGACGCATCTATGCGCTATATCGGCTGGACCTTACTGATCACCTTCTGGGTGCTGCTTGCGGCCTTTTTGCACTACACGCTGCCGCAAAAGGACATCGTGCGGATTGTTGATACGTTCGAACAGCGCGTGGATTTTGGCGAAAACTCTTGGTTCTGGGCGCAGCAAAATTCCGGCAATGCGATCAATCCGCAGAACCGTGATGTGCTGTTCATCCAGACGGTGCGCGCCAACGGGCGCCCCATGGTGTATCGCAACGAGGACACAAGCGGCGGCTGGCCGCCCTATTTCAAGTTCGACACAAACGACCTCCAGACCGAGGCGGCGGACCTGAAGTCGACCAAGGCAGATCCGCAATGGGTGCTGATCCGTCACTATGGCTGGCGCAACCAGTTCTTTTCCATCTTCCCCAACGCGATCACGGTGGACGCTGTCGAGGGGCCGGATGCGTCCAAGGGTATCCCGTGGATCAACATTACGATCCTGACCACGCTGGGTTTGATCTTTTATGCGATCTGGGTGCGCTGGCGGCGGTTCCGCCGCGCGCGGATCGACCCCAAACTCGAAGAGCTTCAGGACAATTGGGAAGCGGCAGGTGATGCGATGGACGAACGGCGGGGGCGCATTCGCCGATGGCTTGGCACGTGGCGGTCGAAATAAGCGCGCCTTAGGGCAGCGGATCGGTGCGATACAGCCTGACACGCAACCCGCCATGGGCAATGGCGGGGCCATCCGGCAAGAACGGTAGTCCGGTCGTTTTGGCGAGGCTTTGTTCCGAGGTGACAATGCCGACACGCCAACCGCTGAACCGTTCGGCCAGCACCTGCCCCAAACGGCCATAGACGGGATACAGCGCCTTTTTGTCACCGATGCGCGCACCATAGGGCGGGTTGATCATCACCAGTCCCTTGGGGCCTTCGGGCGGTGTGGCGTCACCCGCATTCGCGATGTCGAAGACGGTCAGGTCCTCCACCCCTGCGCGCGCCGCATTTGCCCGCGCCATGTCGATCACCCCCGCGTCCCTGTCAGAGCCAAAGAACCGCACGGCAGGGGTGCGCAGACGGTCCGTGCGGCGCAGGGATTCGGCATTCGCGTCATAGGTCGCAAGATGGTTGAAACCGAAATCGCGTGACCGGCCTGCCTGTAAACCTGCCGCGATTTCCGCCGCTTCGATCACGAATGTCCCGGACCCGCACATGGGGTCATAAACGGGCGTGGTTTCATCGAACCCGCATTGCAGCAGGAACATCGCAGCCAGAGTTTCGCGCAGCGGTGCCTTGCCGACGGCTGGTTTGTGGCCCCGTTTGTGCAAAAGCTCGCCCGAAGTGTCGACGCTGATCGTGACGCGGTTGTCCTCGATACGGACCTTCAGGATCACCGGCGCGTCCTTGGCGATGGTCATCCCCGCCTCTTCGACCAGCGCGGCCTCGATTCGCGAGGTGGCGGCCCCTGCGTGATAGATTTTGGATTTGCGCGACGTGGCAACGTCCACCCGTACCGGCACATCGCGGCGCAGCACGTCGGCCCACGGAAACTTGCGCGCCCGTTTGTCCAGTTGCGCAAGGTGGAAGGCCATGAAGTCACCGATACGGACCAGCACACGGGTCGCGCCCCGCAGTTCCAGATTGGCGCGCCAAACTTCGCTCCAGTCGCCGGACATGGTAACGCCGCCCGGCTCGACCTCGGTCACGTTGAAACCCAGCCCGCGGGCCTCTTGCGCCAGTGTGGCCTCAAGCCCCGGAAGGGTGATTGCGAATAGGATTAAGGGTGCTGCGTCAGTCATAAACGCCTGCATAGGGCGTCGCAGGACAGTATTCGAGTGCTATTTGCGTCCGATCGCCCGCGGCGGATGGCATCGCGAACAGCGTCAGTCCGCAAACAGGTAATCGACCTGCGCGATTTCTCGCGCCTTTTCATCGCTGACCGACAGGAAGTTCGCCAAGGCCGTGGCGTTTTCGTCCAGTTCGGCGGATTCCGAGAAATGGTCGAGGTTTTCAAACCCCGCATCGCCGATCCGGTCGGATTCAAAGACCATGTCGTTGCGGATGGTGGGCAGCAGCCGCTCCAGCGTCTCGATCGAGGTTTGTTCACCCGCCAGACCCACGCGCATCGCATGGCCCACAAGGTATTCGTCGGTGAAATTACACTGAATTTCCAGCATGCGCGTCACCGACCGGTCGCCCGCGAAATCCTGTAACAGATCCAGGTTTCCTGGGTCCATGCACACAATCAGACGGTCGGTTTCGTAATAATCAAACAGCATCCGCATCAGGGCGCGCCGGTGTCGGGTACGCTTTTCTAGCGTGTTCTGAATACCGCCAAGATCAGGCAGCGGCGTGTGCCCTTCGTTAAACAGGTATTCGATGGCGGGCACGTTTGTCATCTGACGGATACGCTCAAGCAGGCGCTTTGCCACGTGCCACTTCTTGCAGATGATGATCAGCAACTCGCGGTTCCGGCCCAGCGTACTTTCGGTTTCCCAGAAGCGCGTGGCAAAGCGCCTGCCGATGCGACCGCGCCCCGTCAGAAACTTGAACAGGCTCGCCCCTTCGTTCGAAATCTGGAACGGCACGCTTTCGGCGGCATATAGCAGGCCAAGACGGCGCTTAAGATCCTGCGCCTCGGGGCTGATCTTGCGGGCGAACAGGAAATCTTGGCTCAGCAGCAGATCATAGTGATCGTCATAAAACGTCACCGGCATCCCGTAATCGGTGAACAGCAAGAAGGTCAGTGTCCGGCTTCGGATTTCCTGTTCGGGCACCACATGGCGCACGATGGTCTGAAAGAACGTCTCGTCCGGAATCCACGTGGTGCGGAAAAACCGCATCACATCGCGCCGCTTTTTAGTGAAATCCAGCACCCATTCGATGGTGCGCCGCCGCAGACACCACCACTGGCTGCCGATCTGAACCTGAATATCCGCCGGAATTTCCCGCGTGATGCCAAAGCGTTGTTGCAGGTGATAGCTGGTATAGAACCGCCATTTCTGTGTGCGTTCGTTGAAGAAGTGGCGATAGATCAACCGCTCCTCCTTCATGCCGGTCTTGATCCAGTCGCTTTCGAAGTAGTCAAAGCTTTCGATGAAATCCGCGTCGTTCTCGTCAAGGAAGTTGTGGATGTATTCCGCCGACTTGATCGCCATGCAGTCGCCCGACAGCATGTAGAAATGGGTCGCGCGCGGGAACGCCTTTACCGCCGATTCAACGACGTACAATGTCGCTTGCACAAGGCTCCACTCGCCCCAGCCACAGCGGATGCGGCGATGCGAGAATACAACATTCGGATTATCCTTGAGGGCCACGCGGATGCGTTGATAGTCGGCAGGATTGGCGCGGGCGTCAAAATGGATGGCCATGTAGTCGCCAGCCGCAGTCAACCGCTCCGCCTGCTTGATGATGGCGTCCGGGTCCTTGTGACACAACAGGATATAGGCGATTTTTGCCATACTGGAAACTTAACTGCCCCTTTACGCGATATTGTTTACGTAGATAAAGGTAAGGAGAGATTGAATAAACCTGATTTCTTTGCTTTTTTGGCGGCAATGAGACCTGCTGGCGCAGGCAGTGTGTATATAAGGCGAGTAGTATGGGCTTTCCCGGGACTTGGATGACAGAGAGCGAAAGCGTGGTGTACCGCGTTGTGCCGAAATGCGCGTGCTCGACCATTGGACAGATTATGTACTACTCCGACCACGGAGAGTTCTTTGACGGTGACATCCATGATGCACAGGGCGGCATGCACAAATGGGCGCTTGAGCAGAGCCAGCCGGTCATCACCGAGAACGTGCAGGCGCATAAATCCTATGCTTTCACCTGCGTGCGCAATCCCTACACCCGCATCCTGAGTTCGTTCTTCGACAAGATTTGCGGCATCCAGCGCAACGGCAAGCGCTATCGCGGCAACCTTGTACCACTTCTGGTGCAGAAATACGGGATCGAGGTCGGCGGCCCTGACGGCAAACAGGAGTTTGACCAGATCAAATCCTTCCGCCGGTTTCTGCTGTTCGCGCGCGACACCATCCGCTGGCGCCGCCCGATGGAGCCTGACATCCATTGGTCTGCCATGTCCGGTCACGTCTCGACATTCATCGTAAATGGCGGGCGCTATGACAAAATTCTGTGGACCGAAAAGTTCAACGACGGGATGCAGGACGTGCTGAACGCGATTGAAACGCCCCATACGGTCGACATCAACGCGATCCCCCGCTTTAACGAAAGCGAAGGCCACGGCCCGAAACGCGCGCATCCGGTCGAGGACTACTTTGACGACCTGTCAATGCACCTTGTCTACGAAGTGTTCAAACGCGACTTCAACCTGTTCAAGTATGACTTCGAGAACCCCGGTAACAAGATGCCTATCGGAGAGATCGACCTTGACGAAGTGCACAAGAAACTCGGCGACTAAGGGCTGATTTCACCCATCTATCCAGCGCCTTAGCGCCCTTGCAAAACCGGTGCGATACGGGCGGCGATGGCAGCACTGCCCTTATGGGACGGGTGGATCAGGTCGCTATCGTGAAAGCTGCGGTCGCCCGTCGGCACCAGATCGTCTAGCGGCAGGAACGTGACGCCTTTGTCTGCCTGTGCCATGCGGCTCAGCCGCGCCTCAAGCACATCGCCATAGGTGGCGCAGTGGTCGATGGACGATGCCACACCCGGACTGCGCAGATATCCGACATAAAGAACCCGCGCACCACCTGCACGGGTGCGGGCGACCACATCGACAATCTCGCCCCGCGACCCGTCTGCCGAGATCAACCTGTTCAGCTTGTCCTCGCAGGCGCGGCAGCCGCAGGCCAGCCACAGATCGTTGCCGCCGCCGTTCAGGATGACCCAGTCCCAATCCCCCGCCACGTATTGGCGACTGATCCGTAGGCCAAAGCGTCCCGAGATCGGCAAGGCATAGAGGTACTGCGCGCCGACAAATGATCGGTCAACCACAGGCGCGCCTGTCATCTGCTCTAACCGGTCGGAAACAGAACGGCGCGAGCCGCGATGCACCGCGAACAGGCTGTCGCCCATCATGAGCACCCGCGCGTTCCCGTTGGCAGGGGGCGCTTCGGCGCAGCCCGACAACAGTGCCGCAACGATCAGAACCGCCAGAACCCGAACCATAAAACCTCCTGCCATTGGACCGCTGCATAGTCTGCATGCACGGCCCTTAAGTTTGGTGAACACCGCCTTGCCCTTGCACAGACCCTGCCCACCGCCTACATCCTTCGCCGATGGTACAAGGTAAATCAGACCCCAACTACAAAATCGCAGCCGAGAACCGGCGTGCGCGCTTTGACTATGCGATCGAGGATGACATCGAATGCGGCATCATCCTTGAAGGGTCCGAGGTCAAGTCCCTGCGGATCGGCGGCGCCAATATCGCTGAAAGCTATGCCGCGGTCGAGGATGGCGAATTGTGGTTGGTGAACAGCTATATCGCGCCCTATGCGCAGGCTAAATCCTTTGGCCACGAAGAACGCCGCCGCCGCAAATTGCTGGTCAGCCGCAAGGAACTCGGCAACCTGTGGAATGCGACGCAGCGCAAGGGCATGACGCTTGTGCCGCTGGTCCTGTACTTCAACCACAAAGGCATGGCCAAAATCAAAATCGGCATCGCCAAAGGTAAGAAGTTGCACGACAAACGCGACACCTCGGCCAAGCGCGATTGGGGCCGTCAGAAGCAGCGTCTGCTGAAACAGGGCTAAGCGTCCCCGAACAGCACCGTTTCGACCCGTACAGAGCGGCCCAAATGGGGCACAGGCCCTTGCCAACCTCGCGCCCCGCGCGTAACCCGAAGGCGTTTTAAAAGCGCCCGAGGGGAGCATGGAAATGTACGACGATCCCAAAACGCTTGTATCGACGCAATGGCTTGCCGCGCATCTGAAAGACCCCGATCTGCGGGTGTTGGATGCGTCATGGTATCTGCCGGATGCAAACCGCGATCCACGCGCCGAATATGATGCCGCCCATATCCCCGGCGCACGCTTCTTTGACATCGACGAAATCAGCGATGCGCGCTCGGACCTGCCACACATGGCACCGCCCGCGGAGAAGTTCATGAGCCGGATGCGCGCCATGGGCGTCGGCGACGGGCACCAGATTGTTGTCTATGATGGTGCGGGCCTGATGAGTGCTGCACGCGTCTGGTGGCTGTTCCGTCTGATGGGGCACCGCGACGTGGCTGTGTTGGACGGTGGTTTCCCCAAGTGGCAGGCGGAAGGGCACCCGACCGAAGACATGCCCCCCGTGATCAAGGACCGCCACCTGACGGTGCGCTTCCAGAACCAGCTGGTGCGCGATGTTACCCAAGTTTCCCAAGCGTCCAAGCTGGGCACCACACAGATCGTCGATGCCCGTTCGGCAGCACGTTTTCGCGGCGATGCGCCCGAACCGCGTGAAGGTCTGCGCGCAGGCCACATTCCGGGATCGCGCAACGTGCCGTTCACCGATCTGCTGAACGAAGACAAAACTCTGAAATCACCCGCCGAAACCGTCGCGATTTTCGAAGCCGCCGGTATCGACATGAAAAAGCCCGTGATCACCACCTGCGGGTCGGGCGTGACAGCCGCAGTGCTGGCGCTCGCGCTTGAGCGGGCGGGAAATGACAGTTGGTCGCTTTACGACGGATCGTGGTCCGAATGGGGGCTGTTCCCCACCGTGCCAATCGCAACAGGAGACGCATGATGTTTGAACACCTTACCGCACAGAAGCCGGACGGCATTCTGATGCTGATGCAAATGTACCGTGATGACCCGCGCGACACCAAGGTCGACCTTGGTGTGGGCGTCTATAAAGACGCCAGCGGCAACACGCCCGTCATGCGCGCCGTCAAGGCGGCCGAGCATCAGTTGTGGGAAGCCGAGCAAACCAAATCCTATGTCGGACTTGTCGGCGATCCCGCCTATTCCGACGCGATGATCAAACTGGTGCTGGGCGATGCCGTTGCGCGTGACGCTGTAAGTGCCGCCGCCACACCCGGTGGCACCGGTGCCGTGCGTCAGGCGTTCGAACTGATCAAGATGGCCCGCCCCGAGGCGCGCGTCTTTGTGTCGAACCCGACATGGCCGAACCACCTGTCCATCCTCGACTATCTGGGGATTGAGCGCGTCGCCTATCGTTATTTCGATGACGAAACACGCGGCGTCGATTTTGACGGCATGATTGCCGACCTGAAAACTGCGCGCGCAGGCGACGTGGTGCTGTTGCACGGATGCTGCCACAACCCGACGGGTGCGAACCTTACCATGGCGCAGTGGCAGGATGTGATTGCCGTGCTGCTGGAAACAGGCGCCGTGCCGATGGTCGACATCGCCTATCAGGGCTTTGGCGACGGGCTGGAAGAAGACGCTGCCGCCACACGCGCTGTTGTGTCCTCGGTACCCGAAGCGCTGGTCGCGGCAAGCTGTTCGAAAAACTTCGGCATCTATCGCGAACGCACCGGCATTCTGATGATGGTGGCGGGCGGCACCGACAAGGGCGTGGCCCAAGGCACGCTAGCCTTCCTCAACCGCCAGAACTTTTCCTTCCCGCCGGACCACGGCGCGCGTCTGGTGACGATGATCCTGAACGACGACGCCTTGCGCGCCGACTGGATGGCCGAACTGGAAGAGGTGCGCCTGTCGATGCTGGGCCTGCGTGAACAACTGGCACAAGCCTTGCAACAGCGCGCAGGATCGGACCGTTTCGGCTTTCTTGCCCAGCACCGCGGCATGTTCTCGCGGCTG
The DNA here is from genome assembly GCF_059882455.1 of Tateyamaria sp. 7Alg 36. Lineage (NCBI taxonomy): Bacteria > Pseudomonadati > Pseudomonadota > Alphaproteobacteria > Rhodobacterales > Roseobacteraceae > Tateyamaria > Tateyamaria sp. 7Alg 36. The sequence continues at coordinate 2,152,371 of NZ_CM187613.1, forward strand.
GGGACGACGCCGGAACTGGTTGCGAAGATGCGGGAAGAGCACGGGATTTACATGGTCGGTGACAGCCGCATGAACATCGCGGGCCTGAACGCCCAAACCATTCCGGTACTTGCCGACGCGATCATCGCCGCTGGCGTCTAAAACAGGCGGGCCGTTGGCCCGCTTGTCTATTTAAACACCACCGCAGATACAAAAAGGCCGCGCATTCCAGCGCAGCCTTTTCTTTACTTTTACCTTCAGGCTTAGCCCTTGGAGAAGTCGGGATAGGCTTCCATGCCCAGTTCCGCCATGTCCAGACCGTTGATCTCGTCTTCTTCGCTGACGCGGATGCCGACGACGGCTTTGAGGATGAACCACAACACGAGGCTGATGACGAAGGTGAACACACCGTAGGCCACGATACCTGTCAGCTGTGCGCTGATGGTTGCGCTGCCGCTGAAGGCAACGGCGATGGTGCCCCAGATACCTGCGAACAGGTGAACCGGAATGGCGCCGACCACGTCGTCGATTTTCAGCTTGTCGAGCAGAGGCACAGTGAAGACCACAATGACGCCGCCCACACCACCGATCAGCAGCGAGCCGAACAGCGAAGGTGCAAGAGGTTCAGCCGTGATGGACACGAGGCCCGCCAGTGCGCCGTTCAGAACCATCGTCAGGTCGGGCTTTTTGTACAGAACCTGTGTCAGGACCAGTGCAACGATTGCACCTGCTGCTGCGGCCATGTTGGTGTTGGCAAAGATGCGCGATACGTCTGTCACGTCACCCACGGTGCCCATCGCCAGCTGCGAACCACCGTTGAAGCCGAACCAGCCGAGCCACAGGATGAATGTACCCAGAGTGGCAAGCGCGAGGTTGGAACCTGGCATTGGAACGGTTTTGCCGTCTTTGTATTTACCCAGACGTGGACCCAGTACGAGGGCACCCGCCAATGCAGCCCAGCCACCGACCGAGTGCACGATTGTCGAACCGGCGAAGTCGGAGAAGCCCAGCTCGGACAACCAGCCGCCGCCCCACTGCCAGGAACCGGAAATCGGGTACATGATACCTGTCAGAACCGCGACAAAGGCAAGGAAGGGCCACAGTTTGATACGCTCGGCCAATGCACCGGACACGATGGACGCGGTCGCAGCTACAAACATCAGCTGGAAGAAGAAGTCGGAACCGACCGACGCATAATCCAGCGACGCATCCGCAGCGCCAAGGCCGACAGGCTCAAGCGATGTGGGGACGAAGTTGAACGCGAAGAAGCCGTTGAAATCACCTGGATACATCAGGTTGAAACCGACCAGCCAGTACATGATGGCCGCCAGCGAGAACAACGCGATGTTCTTGGTCAGCTGCATCGCAACGTTCTTGGAACGCACGAGGCCCGCTTCGAGCATGGCAAAGCCTGCTGCCATCCAGAACACCAGAAAGCCGCCCACAAGGAACAGCAGGGTGGTCATGATATAGGGGCCGATCTCGTCAAAGCCGGGCGCGGCTGCGTCTTGGGCCAAGGCCAGCGTTGGCAGCGCGGTCAGACCCGCACCAACGAGGAGTGAATGTTTCAGTTTCATTGTCCGTGTTTCCCTTTGCTCAGCCGCTTAAATCGCGTCTTCGTTGGTTTCGCCGGTACGCACGCGCACAGCTTGTTCGACGTCGAGGACAAAGATCTTGCCGTCGCCGATTTTACCCGTCTGGGCGGTTTTCGTGATGGTCTGGACGATCTGGTCGGCCATGCCTTCGGCAACCACGATCTCGATTTTGACCTTGGGCACGAAATTCACGGCGTACTCTGCGCCGCGATAGATTTCTGTGTGCCCGGATTGAGAGCCGAAGCCCTTGATTTCTGTGACCATCATACCGCGCACACCGGCTTCGGTCAGCGCTTCGCGCACCTCTTCCAGTTTAAACGGCTTGATCGTTGCTATGATGAGTTTCACCACGTGTCCCCTTCGATTGGCAGGTTGCCCTGCGTTACCAGACGCAAAAGAAGCGATTGCGCTGCGGGGGCAAAGATATCGCGCCCATTTTCCCGTCAGAGTTATCGGCACATGCTCAAAATTTGTGCGCTGTATGTGATGTGCCTAAAAATTAGACAAATAAGAATCGAAACTGTGGCCCGTCGGGGCGTGCCAACGGGGTTGAAAGGCGATAATGTGACCGAAACAAAAGGCCGGGCAGGGGTCAAAAGATGAGTGATTCAAGAAAAGGCAAACGGCCTTTGGTTGCCGACCGACGCTATGGCGCGGGCAAGGCGAAACCCAAACCCACAGCGCGCAAAGCCGCGCCCAAGCGCAAACCGGCGGCGAAAAAGCCGAGGAAGCGCAATATATTCGTGCGCCTGTTCCGCTGGATTCTGCGACTGATCTGGATCGTGACCTGGCGCGTGACGGCCGTGGCTGCGATCATTCTCGCGCTGGTCGTCGGGTATTTCTGGACCACCCTGCCCGAAGTGACCGCGTTGATGGATGGCCGCGCGCGTGGCTCTGTCACGCTGCTGGACCGCGAGGACCGCATCTTTACCCGCCGCGGCGACCAGTTCGGCGGCGCAGTCACGGCACAATCCGTCGCGCCCGCGCTCAAGAACGCCGTCGTCGCGACCGAGGATAAACGCTTTTACCGCCATTTCGGGCTCAGCCCGCGGGGTATCGCCAGCGCGGTGCGCATCAACCTGAGCGAAGGGCGTGGTCCGCTGTCGGGCCATGGCGGGTCGACCATCACACAGCAGACAGCGAAACTGCTGTGCCTTGGCGTGGAATACGATCCAGCAGAGTGGAAGAACGAGGCGGAATATGTCGCCGACTGCCGCCGCAACTCGCTACAGCGCAAGGCGAAGGAGGCGGTCTATGCCCTTGCCATGGAAGCGAAGTATTCCAAGGACGAGATCCTGTCGATCTACCTTAACCGCGCCTATATGGGCGGCGGTGCCTACGGGGCCGAGGCCGCCGCACAGCGCTATTTCGGCAAACCCGCATCGCAGTTGAACCCGTCCGAGGGCGCGATGATTGCAGGCCTGCTGACTGCCCCGTCACGACTGGCCCCCACATCCGACCTTGAACGGTCCCAAGACCGCGCCGCCACGATCCTGCGCCTGATGGGAGAGCAAGGGTATCTCTCTGACGCTGAAGTCGCCCAGTGGCAGCAGAACCCCGCAACCCTGTCCCCTGCGGCGCGGCGCAATGCGGGCGGGTATTTCGCGGACTGGGTGATGTCGACCGGTCCCGAATTTTTTACCCGCAACACCACCGAAGATGTGATTATCCGCACCACGCTTGACCAGCGCCTGCAACGGGCCGCCGAACAGGCACTATCCTATGTGTTCGAGAACAAGGTACGCGCAGGGTCCAAGGCGCAGGCCGCCATCGTCGTGATGGATGCGGACGGTGCGGTACGTGCCATGGTGGGAGGGCGTGAAACGCAGGTCTCCGGCGTGTTCAACCGCGCCATTCAGGCCGAGCGGCAGACCGGATCGGCGTTCAAACCCTTTGTCTATGCCGCCGCGCTCGAACTGGGCTATTCCCCGCTCGACTTTGTGGATGACGCGCCGCTGACCATTAACATCCCCGGATCGGGGCCATGGTCGCCGCGCAACTACACCAACGACTATAAGGGCCGCGTGACGCTTGTTGATGCGCTCAAGGATTCACTGAACATTCCGGCGGTGAAAATCTCGGAAAGTGTCGGGCGCGATCTGGTCCGGCGGGTGGCAAGTGATTTTGGCATCGAAAGCGACCTTGCCGATGGCCCCGCTCTGGCGCTTGGCGCGTCCGAAAGCACCCTGCTGGACATGACGGGGGCCTATGCGGGCATCCTGAACGGCGGGTCGTCCGTTGCGCCCTATGGCCTCGTCGATCTGCGCCTCAAGGGTGATACAGAACCGCTGATGGGATCCGGTGGCGGTATCCGCGAACGCGTAATTGGCGACACAGCGGCGGCCGAACTGATCTGGATGATGGAAAAGGTCGTCAGCGAAGGCACCGGCAAACGCGCCCAGTTCGACGACCGCCAAATCGCAGGCAAAACCGGCACGACCCAAGCGGCGCGGGATGCGTGGTTCATCGGCTTTACCGCTGACTATGTGGCAGGCGTCTGGATGGGGTATGACGACAACACGCCCCTTACCGGCGTAACGGGCGGTGGTCTGCCTGCTGAAATCTGGCGCGAAACCATGGTCCGCGTGCACGAGGGCGTCCCCGCACGCCCCCTGCCGATGCGCGAACCCGAAGGTTACCGCGTGCAGCAACAGGCCCCCGCACCGCAACCCAACACACAGCCACGCCAACAGAACCGGCCAAGCAAGGCCGAGAACCTGATCGAAAAACTGGTGCGGGATATTTTCGGGGGAAATCTCGGCAACAGATAAAGTTGCCGAGATTACATTGCGGGGCGATTAGCCCGCTGTTTGAAGCTGTTTGATCATCGCATCGATGTCGCCGCCATTGCGGTCGATCATCGCGCCGATCTCTGTCCGTTCGGTCAGCAGCAGGTTGATGCCTTCGATGAACATGTTGAAGAACAGATCGCGACCCGACCGGTCAGACACATGGAAAGTCACGGTAAAGGGGGACTCCCCACTGAGATAGGCGGTGGTGTCGACCTCGTACCAGTTCTTGACCTTCTTGACGCGCTGCACCTCAAGCCGCCCGCCGATGAACTCGCGGAAGCGTTTGCCGTATTTGCGCGCCACATATCCTTGGAACGCATCCGAAAACGCACGCTTTTGCGCAGCAGAGGCGGTGCGCCCGTCCGCGCCCATCGCATAGGCGGCGATGTAGGACGTGTCGCTATAGCGGGCAAAGATGCGTTCGAATTCGCGGAACATTGCGTTTTCGCCTTTGCCGGATGCGATCACCTTGTTGATGTCAGCGACCAAGGTGTCGATCAGCTGCTTGGCACTGGCTTCGGTCAGCGCAAATGCCGGCAGTGCGGGCATCAGCGTTGCGGCCCCTGTCAGGGCGATGAAATTGCGTCGGTCCATATCAAAAACCTTCCGTGCTTAGTTCAAATGGGTCGATTTCAGTGTCCGCAGAGGCATCGCCCAGTTTGAACCGGCGGTTCTGCAAATAGATCAGGCGCGCTTGGGCATAGCTGTCGGCGCTGTCATACAGGATCGAATCCACCGTTTCCGAGAACCGCCCCCGCGAGCTGAGGCCCGCAGCAACAGAGGCGCCGGTGCCATAGTATTTCTCGGGGCTGTTCATCGTATAGCTGAGCGGGTTGGTGAACAGATCGACGAATTTGCCGGTCGCGTTGCGCGTAGTGGACGGGCCCAACAAGGGCAGTTCGATATAGGCCCCCTCGTTCGCGCCCCAGACATAAAGCGTTTCGCCAAAGTCGGTGTCGTGATTGGCCATCTTGAATTCTGTTGCCACGTCGAAAAAGCCCAGCAGCCCCAGCGTCGAGTTGACGGTGAAACGCAAGGTCGACTGGCCAAGACCGCGCAAATTGCCCTGCAACAGGCTGTTCACCATGACCGACGGCTGGCCAAGGTTGACGGCAAAATTGGTCACGCTGTCCTCAACCTCGTCCGGCAGCACAGTCGAATAGCCGACCGCCGCGGGGCGCACGATGGCGCGGTCCAGACCACGGTTAAAGGCATGCACACGGCGGTTCTGCGGCTCGTAAGGGTCGTTGATCCCGTCCGCAGTCATGACACTTCCGTTGGACCCCGCACAGGCGGCAAGGGATGCAACAGCCACCAGCACCAAGGCGCCGCGCTGCAGGCGAGTGAAAAGGGTCAAAGTATTTCTCCGGTGACTATTCGTATCGGTTACTTAGTGTTTCTGTGTAAAATGCCTATACCGTGCAAAACGCATTTGCACGGCTGTGGCACTTGCGTGACACGAAAATTAAGAGATAGCTGGCACAAACCCGGCCTCCAACGACCAAGCGAGCGAAAAGGTGCCTATGCAAAGTGACGTGAAAAAACTGGGTCGGGCAGAATTGCGGTCGACACGGGTCAAATCGCGCAGCCTGTATTGGACCGTCGGGATTTTCAGCCTTTTCGCCAACCTGCTGATGCTGACCGGCCCGATCTATATGTTGCAGGTCTATGACCGCGTGTTGGGCAGCAAAAGCGTTGAAACATTGATCGCTTTGTCGCTGTTGGTGGTGTTCCTCTATGGCGTCATGGGCATTCTCGACTACACCCGCGGGCGCATCATGGCTCGTGTCGGGGCGCGGTTTCAGGCCGCGCTCGACCGCCGTGTCTTTGACGCCGTCGTGCGCAAGGCCGCGATCGCGCCAGATGCACGCACGCAGTCGGGTCTTGCCGATCTTGAGGCGATCCAGCGCCTTTTGACCTCGCCCGTTTTGATGGCCGTTTTCGATTTGCCGTGGACGCCTATTTTTATAGCAGCAATCTTTGTTTTCCACCCGATGCTGGGCTGGTTGGCGGTTGTGGGCGGCGCGGTTCTGATTCTGATCGCCCTTGCCAACCAAATGCTATCGCGCCTGCCGCAACTGCGGGCCGGTCAGGCAGGCCAAGCTGCCAGCGCCATGTCCGACCAGCTACGGATCGAGGCCGAAATGGTGCAAGCCATGGGGATGCGCCGCGCCGCTTTTGACCGCTGGCAACAGGCGCGCGGCACGGCGCTTGACGAACAGATACGCGCCACCGATGTGGGCGGCGGTTTTACCTCGCTTACCAAAACGCTGCGCCTGTTTCTGCAAAGCGCGATGCTGGGCCTTGGGGCCTATCTGGTGTTGCAGAACGAAATGACGCCGGGTGCGATGATCGCGGGGTCTATTTTGCTGGGCCGCGCCCTCGCCCCGATCGAATTGATGCTAACGCAATGGCCCATAGTACAGCGCGCCGCCAAGGGTTGGGATGAACTGTCCGAACTGCTGGGCGCGGTCCCTGCCGAACAGCCACGTACCGCCCTGCCGAAACCCGCCGCACGTCTGGTGGCCAAGGCGCTGACCGTGGTCGCACCGGGGGAAAAGTCGGCCGCCCTGCGTGCGCTTAACTTCGAATTGCCGCCCGGCCATGCGGTGGGCGTTATCGGCCCGTCCGGTGCGGGGAAATCCACACTTGCGCGGTGCGTCACCGGCGTCTGGCGGCCTGCGGGCGGGTCGATCCGGCTGGATGCGGCGGCGCTGGATCAATATGCGCCCGAGGTGCTGGGCCAGCACATCGGATACCTGCCGCAACGCGTGCAATTGTTCGACGGCACCATCGCGGAAAACATTGCCCGCCTGTCGCTGGAACCCGACGCGGAAAAGGTCGTTGCCGCCGCGCAGAAGGCCGACGCGCACAAGATGATCCTCGAACTGCCCGACGGGTATGACACGCGGATCAATTCCGGCCAGCAACGCCTGTCCGGCGGACAGATCCAGCGCATCGGGTTGGCGCGTGCGCTGTATGACGATCCGGTAATCCTTGTGCTGGACGAACCCAATTCAAACCTCGACAACGAAGGCACGCTGGCTCTGAACAAGGCGATTAGATCGCTAAAGGCGGACGGGCGGTCGGTGATGATCATGGCGCACCGTCCTGCGGCCATTCAGGAATGCGACCTGCTGCTGGTGATCGACGGCGGCGTGCGCACCGCCTTTGGCCCGAAAGACGAGGTGCTGAAATCCATGGTCAAAAACCATCAGGAAATCCAACGCGCGCCCCAAGGTGCCGGAGGTGTCTCATGAGCGATTCGCGCTGGTCCGCCACCGTTCCGGTCACGCTGGGATTTCTTGGTCTCATCGTGCTGCTCGGTGGTTTCGTTGCGTGGGCAACCCTGACCCAGATCGCGGGCGCAATCATCGCCCCGGGCCGGATCGAGGTCGATCAGAACCGTCAGATTGTGCAGCACCCCGTCGGCGGCGTCGTGTCGGAAATCGCGGTCAAGGAAGGCGACAGCGTGCAAGCGGGTGATCTGCTGCTGCAACTGGATGTGCGCCAGCTGGAATCGACACTGTCCATCGTCGAAGGGCAGCTTTTCGAACTGATGGCACGACGCGGGCGGCTGTCGGCGGAACGGGACGGGCGCGACACCATCACCTTTGACGCCGAACTGCTGTCCCTTGCCGACACGCGGCCCGAAATCGCCGAACTGGTCGAAGGACAGCGGAACCTGTTCTTTGCCCGCCGCCACTCCGTGGCGCGCCAGACCGAACAACTGGCGCAACGCGCCGACCAGACCCGCAACCAGATCGTCGGCATCACCGCGCAAGAAGCATCGCTTGCCCGCCAGCTCGAACTGATCGAACAGGAACTGACCGCCCAGCAAAGCCTGCTGGACCGTGGTTTGACGCAAGCCTCGGGCGTGTTGGCACTGCAACGGCAATCGGCGTCTTTGGATGGACAGTTGGGCGAACTTGCTGCCGCCAAGGCGCAATCAGAACAGCGCATCACCGAGATCGAAATAGAAGTGCTGCGCCTGTCCTCGACGCGACGCGAAGAGGCGATTGGCCGTTTGCGCGACCTGCGCGCGCGCGAGTTGGAACTGGTTGAGGAACGCCAATCCCTGCTGGCCGAAATCGAACAGATGCAAATTCGCGCCCCCGTGTCCGGCATTGTCTATGGCATGCGGGTCCAGACGCTACGGTCGGTGGTGCGCGGGGCCGATCCAGTGCTGTTCCTTATTCCGCAGGACCGCCCGCTGGTCATCGCCGCCCGTGTTGATCCGATCCATATCGACCAGATTATCACCGGCCAGCAGGTCAATCTGCGCTTTTCCGCGTTGGACCAACGCACGACTCCCGAACTGGTGGGGCAAGTTGCCATCGTCTCTGCCGATGCGTTTGAGGATGAAAATATAGGCATCAGCTATTACCGCGCCGAAATAACCCTCAACCCCGGTGAGCTTAGCAAACTGGCCGACGGGCAGGTTCTGTTGCCCGGTATGCCGGTCGAGGCGTTTATCCGCACAGCGGACCGATCGCCGATGGCCTATCTGGTCAAACCGCTGGCGGACTATTTCAACCGCGCCTTCCGCGAATCCTAATCTTGGGCCTTTTCGATCCGGTGCGCTGCGGATAGCGTCGCGCCGACTGACATTTTGAAAAGGATCCCTCCCATGTCCATCGAATCCCGCCTTGCCGAACTGGGCGTCACATTGCCTGACGCCCCTGCCCCCGCCGCCAACTATGTGCCTTTTGTTCAGGTCGGCGACATCGTCTATGTGTCGGGTCAGATTTCGAATGGACCGGACGGGTTGGTCAAGGGCAAGCTGGGCGCGGACATGGACACCGCCGCAGGGGCCGAAGCAGCGAAACTCTGCGCTATCAGCCTGCTCGCACAGGTCAAAGCGGCCTGTGGTGGCGACATCGACCGCCTTGTGCGGGTTGTGAAGCTGACCGCCTTTGTGAACTCCACCGCCGACTTTACCGAACAGCCCCAAGTCGTGAACGGATGTTCCGATTTCATGGTCGAAGCATTGGGTGACGCGGGTCGGCACAGCCGTTCGGCCGTGTCCGCAGCTGCGCTGCCACTGGGTGTCGCGGTCGAGATCGAAGGCATCTTCCAGATCAAATGACCCCACGCCTTGATCCTGCGTTTCTGGGCGCGCCGCTGGCACATCGCGCATTGCATGATGTGACGGACGGGCGTCCCGAAAACAGTCGCGCGGCGATCCGCGCGGCCATCGCGCATGGCTATGGCATTGAAATCGATGTGCAACTGTCTGCCGATGGCGTGGCCATGGTGTTCCACGACTACGCACTGGATCGACTGGCCGAGGCGCAGGGCCCGATCCGCGCCCTTGATGCGGCCACGCTGGGCCGCATCCCACTGCTGGGCGGCGCGGACGAGACGATTCCGACCCTGACCGACGTTCTGGAACTGGTCGCAGGGCAGGTACCGCTGCTGATCGAGATTAAGGATCAGGATGGCGCGATGGGCCCGAATATCGGCCCGCTCGAGGACGCAACCGCCGCCGCGCTCAAGGGCTATGCCGGACCTGTCGCCCTGATGTCGTTCAACCCCCATGCCGTGGCGCGGATGGCGGATGTTTGCCCCGACATCCCGCGGGGTCTTACCACCAGCGCCTATGATCCCGCTGAATGGCCCCTGAGCGAACAGACGTGCGACCGGCTGCGCGCTATTCCGGATTTCGACCGCGTTGGTGCCAGTTTCATCAGTCACGAAGCACCGGATCTGGCCCGCCCCCGCGTGGCCGAGATAAAGGCCCTAGGCGCGAACGTACTGTGCTGGACCATCAAATCGCCCGAGGCCGAAGCAGAGGCTCGGGCAGTCGCTGAAAATGTCACCTTTGAAGGGTATCTGCCCCCGCTTCACGGTTGAAGATTACGCCCGTCGCTACACATTCAAAACCCCAAGCCGAGGAAAGACCGCGTGTCAGAGCAAGAGATCGAAATTCGTGTTCTGTCCAGCCTGAACGCGATTGACGCCGAAACATGGGATGCCTGCGCCTGCCCCGAGGCGGCGAATGGCGGGCGGCCCAATGATCCGTTCACCACGCACCGTTTCCTCAAGGCGCTGGAGGACAGCCATTCCGTTGGCGCGGGCACAGGATGGCAGCCCCAATACCTGCAGGCGGTGATGGCCGGACAGACGATTGCCGTCGCGCCGATGTATGCCAAGGGTCACAGTCAGGGCGAATACATCTTTGACCACAACTGGGCGCATGCCTACGAACGGTCTGGCCACCGCTATTACCCGAAATTGCAGATCGCGGTGCCACATACCCCCGCCACGGGGCGGCGGTTCCTAACGCATCCCGATTTCCCCGAAACGGGCCTTGCCGCGCTAGTGCAAGGGGCGGTGCAACTGGCGGCCAACAACGAACTCAGTTCGTTGCACATCACCTTCTGTACCGAGGCCGAACGCGACGCGGGCGTCGAGATGGGCCTGATGGGGCGCACGACACAGCAATTCCACTGGCTGAACGCGGGCTATGCCGATTTTGACGCATTTCTGAACAGCCTTAGCAGTCGCAAGCGCAAGAACATGCGCAAGGAACGCGCGCAGGCGCAGGGCTTTGGCGGGACAATCCGCACCTATACGGGCGATGATCTGAAACGCGAACACTGGGATGCGTTCTGGGAGTTCTATCAGGACACAGGCGCGCGCAAATGGGGCACGCCATATCTGACGCGGCGGTTTTTTGCGATTGCGCAGGAAACGCTACGCGACGACATGGCATTGGTACTGGCCGAACGGGATGGACGTTTTGTGGCGGGCGCATTGAACTTTATCGGCGCCCAGACGTTATACGGCCGTTATTGGGGGTGTGTCGAACACCACCCCTGTTTGCATTTCGAGTTGTGCTATTACCGCGCAATCGACTTTGCGATCGAACACGGGCTGGCGCGGGTCGAGGCAGGCGCGCAAGGCGAACACAAACTGGCACGTGGATATCTGCCAACCCAGACCCACAGCCTGCACTGGGTAGGTGACGCAGGATTTGCCGACGCCATCGCAAGATACCTCGAAGCCGAACGTGAGGCGGTGGAAGAGGAGATAGAAATTCTCACGGATTACGGCCCGTTCAAGCGGGTCCGTATTGAGGAACAGGAATGACCGAGCTTTTGAGCGCTGAAACACGGGCCACGTTGTTGGACCCGTTGTTGAAAACCGGATGGGAAATGACCTCCGACCGAGACGCGATCCACAAGACCTTTGAATTCGAGGACTTCGTAGATGCGTTCGGCTGGATGACACAGGTCGCCATCTGGGCCGAAAAATGGAACCACCACCCCGAGTGGACGAACGTATACAAAACAGTCGATGTGACCTTGACGACGCATGATGTCGGTGGCCTTAGCCCGCTAGACGCGAAACTGGCGCGCAAGATGGACGGACTGGCGGAGTAAGAAGAATGGAACAGTTGCAACAATTTCTGGATATTGAAATCTGGCAGGACAATTCGATTGGCGACTATCTGTCGCTGGAGTTTCTGGCATCTCTTTTCGGGTCGGTTCTGGCCGCCATCCTGATCCTGACTGTCGGTTGGATCATCGCCGCTTGGCTGGGTCGCCGCGTGACCGCCATCGGCACGCGCAGCCGTCATCTTGACGACACGCTGTTCAACTTCCTCGGCTCTATTGTCCGCTATGTGATCTTGGGCTTTACCGCGCTGATCGTGCTGAACACCTTCGGGGTGCAGACGACGTCGGTTGTGGCCGCTGTCGGTGCCGCAGGTTTGGCCATTGGTCTGGCCTTGCAGGGCACGCTGTCCAATGTGGCGGCGGGCGTCATGCTGATCCTGTTCCGCCCGCTTAAGATCGGTGATTTTGTCGAGGTCGCGGGCAAGATGGGTACCGTCAAGGACGTTACACTGAACTTCACCGAACTCGCGAACCTGAGCAACGTTCAGGTGATCATCCCCAACTCCGAAGTGTGGGGGAACACGATCGACAACTATTCGGTTTATCCAACACGGCGCGCCGAATGGACCTTTGGCGTTGGCTATGGTGCGAACCTCAAGCGCGCGGAAGAGGTCATTCATGCCACGATCATGGCGGACGAGCGGTCCCTCACCGAACCGAAACCCTTTGTTCAGGTGAACAACCTTAACGACAGTTCGGTCGATTTTCTGGTGCGCGTCTGGTGCAACAGCGGGGACTACTTCCAGTATCAGGCCGACATGAAACGCCGTGTGAAAGAGGCGCTTGACGCCGAAGGGATCGACATCCCCTTCCCCACACGCACCATCGTGCAAGCAGCCGAGTGATCTTGGCGCGCATAGGTTAACCGCTTGCGAATTCATTAAAGGCTGCCGGAATTCTCTCCGGCAGCCTTTTTCGTTTTCAGACCTGCATCACGAATACGCGCCAGCGGAATAAGTCAGTTCATAGCTGTGGCTATAGAGTTCGAAGACAATGCCGAACGGGTCTTCGACATAGACCATGCGATAGGGTTTTTCGTCAGGGAAATACTGGCGCACTGGCATCCGCTGTTTGCCACCCGCCGCGACGATCTTTTCCAGCAGATCCTCAAGGTTGGGATCCTGAATCGCAAAGTGGAAGGTGCCATGCTGGCGGTAGTTGAGGTTGTCCGCCGGTGCCTCGTTTCCTTCGAATTCGAACAGTTCGAACCCAATCCGGTCTGCTGTGGCCATATGCGCAATGCGTATACGGCCCCAGCCGTCGCCGAAAACGTCGGTGCACATCTGGCCGATGTCGCTGCCATCCTCGACGATGACGGTGGGTTCCATGATCACATAGAACCCGAGTACGTCGCGGTAGAATGCGACCGCCTTTTCAAGGTCCGGTACGGACAGGCCGATATGAGAGAACGTGCGCGGTGTGGGTGTCATTGTGTTTCCTTTCAACTGTGTTGATTGGAATGTAGGTGGACGATGCGCACATTAAAAATTATCATATCTCATCATTTTTATAACCGTTTGAGATGAACATGCTGAACGCCACATGGCTCGAAACCTTCACCACACTTTGCGAGGTCCGGCATTTCACCCGCACGGCTGACGTGCTGGGCATGACCCAACCCGGGGTGTCACAGCATGTGAACAAGCTGGCCGCGCAAGTGGGCAAACCGCTGATCGTGAAGGACGGGAAATCCTTTACCCTCACCCCTGCGGGAGAGGCCGTGCAGGCCGTCGGCCTTGCGCGCCGCGCGCAGGAACGGGCCTTGCGCGATGCGGTCCGCGGGGATGATCCGACAGTGGGCGAGGTTAGCATCGGCTGCTCGGGCAGTTTTGCGATGTGGCTTTATCCCCACCTGCTTAAGCGGATGAAGGACGCGCCCGATCTGGTCATCAACGTGACCGCCGCGCCGCACCAGACGATTGTAAGCTCGGTCCTGAACGGGGCGTTCGACCTTGGCATTGTCGCCGAGGATGTCCACCACCCGCGACTGCAAGCGCAGCCGCTCGCGCAAGAAGAGCTTTGCCTTGTCGTGCCGAAATCGCTGGCGGGGGAACCCTTTGACCTTACCCGCCTCGACGCGCTTGGCTTTGTCGCGCATCCTGATGGCTACGCCTATGCGGATGATTTGTTTTCGGCGAATTTTGATGGGGAATATAAGGGCGCGGACCGGCTGCGGGTACGAACCTTTGTCAACCAGATCGGGCAAATCCCGATCCCCGTGGCGCAGGGGCTGGGATATACGATCCTGCCCAAATCCGGTGTGGATGCCTTTGCAGGGCGGGATGCGTTGACGGTGATCCCATTGCCGACCCGCCGATATCAGGATTTACGCATCATATCCCGCAAGGGCCGCACAGATATCGCGCGCATTGCCACGCTTTGCGATCTGATCGGGCGCGTCACGGCTTCTTGGCAATAAGGTAAATGGCGCGCCGCAGCTTCAGCGCGCCATCATAGATTTCGCTTCACACCGCCCCAGACAGGGCAGCGCGGTCACGGATTACATCGCGGCCAGCAAGCCTTCGCCACCGGACACGTCGCAGACGCCTGGCGCTTCTTCTTCTTGCATCAGGGTCACGACGCCATCCTCAACCACCATGGCATAGCGTTTGGAACGGTTGATCAGGCCCGCAGGTGGTGCGGTGAATGCACGGCCCATGGCGTTTGTGAACGCGCCGTCGGCGTCGCCCAGCATCGTGATCCCAGCCTCGTTCGCGCCCGTGCTGTCGCCCCATGCCTTCATCACGAACGGGTCATTGACCGACACGCAGATGATTTCGTCCACGCCCTTGGCTTCGAACTGGTCTTTGGTGCGGATAAAGCTGGGAACATGCGCCGTGCTGCACACGCCTGTGTAGGCACCTGGCAGGGCAAAGATCACAACCTTACGCCCTTTTGTCTTGTCGCTCAGCTTGACCTGCGCGGGCCCTTCGTCGCCCATATAGGACAAGGTTGCGTCGGGAAGTTTGTCGCCTTGGGAAATTGTCATGGGTTCGGACCTTTCTTGGAATTGCGTCAGTCTTGTTCTGGGATATAGGCTGCGGACGGGCAAAGGGCGAGAGTAAAGGTGAGTGCGATGGACCATGTGATTGTGATCGGTGCGGGACAGGCGGGGTCATCCTGCGTGGCCAAACTGCGCAATGGCGGGTTCACCGGCAAGGTGACTTTGATCGGGGCAGAAACCGCGCCGCCCTATCAACGCCCGCCTTTGTCCAAGGCCTATTTGATGGGCGACATGCCGCTTGAGCGGCTGTATCTGCGCCCCGAAGCGTTTTATGCCGATCAGGGGATCGAGCTGCGCACCGGCACCGAAGTGTCCGCCATTGATACCACCGCCCGCACTGTGACCATAGATGACGGCGTACTGTCCTATAGCGATCTTGTCCTTGCCACAGGCTCGACCCCGCGTCGCCTGCCCGGTGCCATCGGCGGTGATCTGGACGGGGTGTTCGTTGTGCGCGATCTGGCCGATGTCGATGCGATGGCCCCCCGTTTCTCAAGCGGCGCGCGCGTACTGATCGTCGGCGGCGGCTACATCGGGCTTGAGGCGGCCTCGGTCGCGGCCAAACTGGGCCTGCAGGTGGTTCTGGTCGAAATGGCCGACCGTATCCTGCAACGGGTCGCCGCGCCCGAAACCAGCGACTATTTCCGTGCACTGCACGCAAACTACGGCGTCGATATCCGCGAATCCGTCGGGCTTGAGCGGTTGACCGGCGACGGGGCGGTCAGCGGCGCGGTTCTGTCGGACGGTACGACACTGGACGTGGATTTCGTAATTGTGGGCGTCGGCATCGCGCCCAACACCGCATTGGCCGAAGCGGCAGGTATCGCCATCGACAACGGCATCGCAACGGACACGCACGGGCGCACATCGGTGCCGCATGTCTGGGCCGCAGGGGATTGCGCATCCTTCCCCTATCAAGGCGGGCGCATCCGGTTGGAAAGCGTACCGAACGCGATTGATCAGGCCGAATGCGTGGCTGAAAACATCATGGGCGCCCAGCGCGAATACACCGCACGCCCTTGGTTCTGGTCGGACCAGTATGATGTGAAATTGCAGATTGCAGGCCTCAACACCGGATATGACCGCGTGATCACCCGCGATGGCGGGGCCGCGAAATCCTTTTGGTACTATCGTGGCGACAAGCTGTTGGCAGTGGATGCCGCCAATGATCCGCGCGCATATATGATCGGAAAACGCCTGATCGAAGCCGGCAAAACCGCCGATCCAGCAGTGGTGGCGGACGCCGCTAGTGACCTCAAGGCGCTCCTCAAGTGAGGATCATCGCGGGACGTTGGCGCGGCACACCTTTGGCATCGGTGGGCAAGGGGGATCCGGCGGCGCATTTGCGGCCCACCCCCGACCGCGTGCGCGAGGCGCTGTTTTCCATGTTGAACAGTCGCGGCGTACTACAGGATGCCCATGTGCTGGATCTGTTTGCAGGTACTGGCGCGCTGGGCTTTGAAGCATTGTCTCGGGGGGCGGTCAGCGCGCTGTTCGTGGAAAACGGGCGCGTCGGGCAAAAGCTGATCACGGACAACATCGCAAAACTCGGCGCGCGGGACGAGGCAAAGCTGATGCGCGGCGATGCCACCCGCCTTGGCGCATGGCCCGGGCCACTGTTTGATTTGGTGTTTCTGGACCCGCCTTATGGCAAGGGAATGGGTGAGAAGGCGCTGGAGGTTGTGCGTGACTGGCTGACCCCGGATGCGCTTGTTGTGTGGGAAGAAAGCGCGCCGATGATCGCCCCCGCAGGCTATGCCCCTGTGGACCAGCGCCGGTTCGGCACCTCGCACATCACCCTGATCCGCCGCGATCAGGATCCGCGATAGGTGGAATAGCCGAACGGCGACAGCAACAGCGGCACGTGATAGTGCGCCGTGTCATCCGAAATGCCAAAGCGGATCGGTATCTGGTCAAGGAACTTGATTTCTTCGCCGTTCAGCGCGTGCGTGTCCAGATAGTCACCGCACTCAAAGATTAACTCGTACTGTCCGGCGGTCATCTCGCCGACCGGAAGGATCGGCGCATCGGTCCGCCCGTCGGAGTTTGTCACGGCCTGTGCTATTTTTTTGTGCGAATTGCCGGACACCCGATACAAAGTGATGGGTATTCCTGCCGCTGGCATGCCGCGCGCAGTGTCCAGAACATGTGTTGTCAGATATCCGTCAGCCATTATAACCTGCCCAAAGTTCGCACCATTCGTGCGCATCTCACTCTGATTGTGAAAGGAAGTCCATGGCCGACTCTGCGCCACGCTATCCCCGTGACTTTTTGGGATACGGTGCGAACCGCCCTGATGCCGCTTGGCCGAATGGGGCACGGATCGCTGTGTCCTTTGTGCTGAATTATGAAGAGGGTGGCGAAAACAACATCCTGCATGGTGATGCCGCGTCCGAGGCGTTCCTGTCCGAAATCGTTGGCGCGGCTCAGTGGCCGAACCAGCGGCACTGGAACATGGAAAGCATCTATGACTACGGCGCGCGCGCAGGCTTCTGGCGCTTGCACCGCCTGTTCACCAGCACGGCAGTTCCGGTCACGGTCTATGGCGTTGCAACCGCCCTTGCCCGCAGCCCCGCACAGGTCGAAGCGATGCAAGAGGCCGATTGGGAGATCGCCAGCCACGGGCTGAAATGGATCGAATACAAGGACCATTCGGCACAGGCAGAAGCCGCCGATATGGATGCGGCCATCGCGCTGCATACCCAAGTCACCGGCGAGGCGCCCAAGGGCTGGTACACAGGGCGTTGCTCGGTCAACACCGTCGCCTTGGCGGCAGAACGCGGGTTCGACTGGATTAGCGACACCTATGACGACGACCTGCCCTATTGGGCACACATTGACGGGCGCGACCAGTTGATCCTGCCCTATACGCTGGATTGCAACGACATGCGCTTTGCCACGCCGCAAGGGTTCAACTCGGGCGACCAGTTCTACGCCTATCTACGTGACAGCTTTGATGCGCTTTATGCCGAAGGGGTCGCTGGTAAGCCCGCCATGCTAAGCATCGGCCTGCATTGCCGCCTGATCGGACGCCCCGGACGGGTTCAGGCGCTGCGCCGGTTCATCGAGTATGTGCAGGGCCACGAAGGTGTCTGGTGCGCGCGCCGAGCCGATATCGCCGCCCATTGGGCCGCGATCCACCCGCCCAAACCACGCAACAACTGGCACCTGATGGAGCGTGCTGCCTTCGTCGACACCTTTGGCGGCATTTTCGAACATTCGCCGTGGATCGCCGAAAGCGCGTGGGCACTGGAACTTGGCCCCGCCCATGACAGCGTCGCGGGCCTGCACAACGCGCTGTGCCGCGTGTTCCGCGCCGCCAGCGACGACCAACGCCTTGGCGTGTTGCGCGCCCACCCCGACCTTGCTGGCAAACTTGCCACAGCCAAGCGCCTGACCGCCGACAGCACCGCCGAACAGGCCAGCGCGGGCCTAGATGCGCTGACGGATGACGAACGCGCACGCTTTGACGCGCAAAACAGCGCCTATGTGGCCAAGCACGGGTTCCCGTTCATCATCGCGGTCAAGGATCATGACAAGGCGGGCATCCTGCGCGCCTTTGAACAACGCATCGCAAACGACACCCAAACCGAATTCGCGCAAGCCTGCCGTCAGGTCGAACGCATCGCACGCCTGCGGCTGGAGGCACTGGCATGAACACTTTCGCATTCCCCCCCGGTGGCCTGCCCGATCAAACCGTCGATCCGGTCGGCACGGCGGTGTTCACCACCTCCTACGCGGTGCTGCCCGCGATCACGCAGCGCGATATCGTGACTTCGTTTCTGCCCAACTGGGTCGGCACGCGCATCTGGATTCTGGCACGCCCGCTGTCCGGCTTTGCCGAGACGTTTGCCCAATACGCGGTCGAGCTTGGCCCCGAAGGCGGTAGCAACGATCCCGAACCGGACATCGACGCGCAGGCCATCCTTTTCGTGGCCCATGGCACCGCGCATCTGAAACTCGGCGCAGACCTGCACGAACTGACGGCGGGCAGCTATGCCTACATCCCGCCCGGTGCGCGCTGGACCCTCTGGAACCGCAGCGAGGCCCCCTGTGGCCTCCATTGGGTGCGCAAGAAATATGTACCTGTCGACGGGATCAAGCCGCCCGATCCGCTTGTCACCCACGAACGGGACGTGCCGCCCGTCGCGATGCCGAACACAAATGGCGTCTGGGCGACGCAACGCTTTGTCGATCCGCTGGATATCCGGCACGATTGCCACGTGAACATCGTTACCTTCCAACCGGGCGGGCGCATCCCCTTTGCCGAGACCCATGTGATGGAACACGGGCTTTATGTGCTGCAAGGCACGGCGGAATACCTGCTGAATACCGATTGGGTCACCGTCGGACCGGGCGACTTTATGTGGCTGCGCGCCTTTTGCCCGCAGGCTTGCATCGCCACGGGTTCCGAGCCGTTCCGCTATCTGCTCTACAAGGATGTGAACCGGCATGTCGCTCTCTAACATCACATGCCAACCGCTGACGGCCGAGGCGTTCGCGCCCTTCGGCGATGTGCTGGAATGCAACGGCGATCCTGACAAGATGATCAACGCAGGCATGTGCGGGCGCTACCACGACCGTGCGGAGCTGGACTTTGGCGACGGGCGCGCGGGCATCAGCCTGTTCAAGGCCACCCCCCGCGCCCTGCCCTACACGCTCGACCTGCTGGAACGGCACCCCGATGGAAGTCAGGCGTTCATCCCGATGTCAGAACACCCGTTCCTTGTGACCGTTGCACCGGATCAGAACGGCGCCCCCGGGATGCCGCTCGCCTTCCTCACGGCGCCGTGGCAAGGCATCAACCTGCACCGCAACACATGGCATGGCGTCCTGACTCCGCTGCACATGCCCGGATTGTTCGCAGTCGTCGACAGAATCGGGACAGGCGCGAACCTGCAAGAGTTTAAGCTTGATCCGCCATATATCGTGACCTCATAGTTCCCCTCAGCCGCGCACAAGACGGCACGCAATAGGGACAGAACACATGACAGACGCGACGCTGGGCACTGCAGAGGAACTGCGCGACCCCAATTACACACCGCCACTGGCGCGGGCCGTACCACTGGGCATCCAGCACGTATTGGCCATGTTCGCCTCGAACGTCACTCCTGCGATCATCGTTGCGGGGGCTGCTGGCATCGGGTTCGGATCGGACCAGGGCGCGCTCGGCTTTCCGGACATGACCTACATGATCCAGATGTCGATGCTGTTCGCTGGCATCGCCACCCTGTTCCAGACCATCGGAATGGGCCCCGTAGGCGCGCGGTTGCCTATCGTGCAAGGCACCTCTTTTGCCTTCCTGCCAATCATGATTCCTGCCGTCGCGGGTCAAGGTACGGCGGGGCTCGCCTCGTTAATGACAGGGGTGATGATCGGCGGCGTGTTCCATTTCATCATGGGTGCGTTTGTCGGGCGCTTGCGCTTTGCGCTGCCGCCGCTGGTGACCGGCCTGATCGTGTTGATGATCGGCCTCGCACTGGTCAAGGTCGGCATCCAGTACGCCGCAGGGGGCGTGCCGCTAATGGGAAAACCCGAATTCGGCTCGCTTGCTATGTGGACCCCCGCCTTGGTGGTGATCATCGTCACTCTGGCAGTCAAATTCTTCACCAAAGGGCTGTGGTCCGTGGCGGCCGTCCTCATCGGTCTGGTGGCAGGCTACCTCGTTGCGCTGGCCATGGGGCAGGTGAACTTTGGCAATGTGGGCCGCGCTGCTGTCCTTGCCCCGCCGATGCCGTTCAAATGGGGGTTCGAGATTAACGCCGCCGTCATCGTCGGCATGTGCTTCATGGCCGTTATCTCCGCCATCGAAACCGTGGGCGACGTCTCGGGCATCACCAAAGGCGGCGCAGGACGCGAAGCGACAGACAAGGAAATCAGCGGCGCAACCTACGCGGACGGTCTGGGCACCGCGATCGCAGGCATCTTCGGCGGCCTGCCCAACACCTCGTTCAGCCAGAATGTCGGCCTGATCTCCATGACCGGCGTGATGAGCCGCCACGTTGTCACCATCGGCGCCATCTTCCTGATCCTCTGCGGTCTCGTGCCCAAAGTCGGCGCCATCGTCGCCACCGTCCCGATCAACGTGCTTGGCGGCGGCGTCATCGTCATGTTCGGCATGGTCGCAGCGGCAGGCATCAACATGCTGTCGGATGTGACATGGTCGCGCCGCAACATGGTGATCCTCGCCGTCTCTCTCTCGTTGGGTCTGGGCCTGCAACTGGTGCCCGAAGCGCTTCAGCATCTGCCCAAAACGCTGGGCATCTTGCTGACTTCGGGCCTGCTGCCCGCAGCGGCCCTGTCGATCATCCTCAATCTCACGCTGCCGGAAGAGATCTGATCGCCCGATAAAGGTCAAAGCGGACCTTTCCCCGCTTTGACCACACCTTCCCATCATTGTTCCAAAAATATGCACGTCCGACGGATCAGCTGGCAAAGCGTCAGGATGTCGGGCGCGCATCTTCCCCTCGCGTCCGGCCGCGTATACTGTCGGATCAAACCAGATACCGGAGCATTACCATGTACGATCTCGCCGCCTTCGGCGCTTGGGCCGAATTTGCCGTGCGCTGGCTGCACGTGATCACGGCAATCGCATGGATCGGATCATCTTTCTACTTCATCGCCCTCGACCTTGGCCTGCACCGTGACCGCAACCTGAAATCGGGCGCGGATGGTGAGGAATGGCAGGTCCACGGGGGCGGTTTCTATCACATCCAGAAATATCTGGTGGCACCGGCTGGCATGCCCGACGGGCTGATCTGGCATAAATGGCAAAGCTATTGGACATGGATCAGCGGCTTTATGCTGCTGGTGCTAGTCTATTACCTCGGGGCGGAATTCTATCTGGTCGATCCAGAGGTGATGGACCTTGCCGCATGGCAGGCGGTCGCGATCTCACTGGCGTCGCTCGGGTTTGGCTGGGTGGTGTACAACCAGTTGTGCAAGACCTTTGTGAACGCAGACCAGACGGTTCTGATGCTTGCCCTGTTCGGCGTGTTGGTCGCCATGGCGTGGTTCTATACGCAGGTATTCACAGGGCGGGCTGCGCTTTTGCACCTTGGGGCATTCACCGCCACGATCATGTCCGGAAACGTGTTCTTTATCATCATTCCGAACCAGAAAATCGTGGTCGCCGACCTGATGGAAGGGCGCACACCGGATGCCAAATACGGCAAAATTGCCAAGCAACGGTCGACCCACAACAACTACCTGACGCTGCCGGTCATCTTCCTGATGCTGTCCAACCACTACCCGCTGGCCTTCGCGAGCGAGTATAACTGGATCATCGCCTCTCTCGTCTTTCTGATGGGCGTTACGATCCGGCACTGGTTCAACACCCATCACGCGCGCAAGGGCAATCCGCATTGGACATGGGCAGTGACCGCACTGCTGTTCATCGTGATTGTCTGGCTCAGCACGGCCACCTCCGACCAACGCGAGGCGCGGCTTGTCACCCGCTTTGCCGAGGCCGAAGGATTCGAGCAGGTACATGATATCGTGCTGGGCCGGTGCAGCATGTGCCACGCCGCCGAACCGGTCTGGTCCGGCCTGCTTTGGGCACCGAAAGGCGTGCGGCTGGAAACCCAAGCGGACCTCACCCGCAATGCCCGCGCCGTCTACTTGCAGTCGGGGATCAGCCATGCGATGCCCCCCGCGAACCTCAGCTATATGGAACCGGAAGAGCGCGCCCTGATCGCTGAATGGTATCGCGCCGCCACAGGTAGCTAGAGGCGGATCAAGGGCGCAGGGTCTCGGCGAAGCCCCCTGCGCACTATGGTCGAATCGCGCCGCAATATGCTAGGTCTAGTGGTATGAACGATCACACCCCCAATATACGTCCAGTTATCCGGCAGCTCGACAGCGCGGCGGTCAATCGCATCGCCGCGGGCGAGGTGGTGGAACGCCCCGCCTCTGCCGTCAAAGAACTAGTCGAGAACGCGATTGACGCAGGCGCTCGCCGTATTGGCATTGATGTGTCCGGCGGGGGCAAGACGCTGATCCGCGTGACTGATGACGGTTGCGGCATTTCCAGCGCGGACCTGCCACTCGCCCTCAGCCGCCATGCGACATCCAAGATCGACGGCTCGGACCTGTTGAATATCCACACCTTCGGCTTTCGCGGCGAGGCGCTGCCAAGCCTCGGGGCGGTGGGGCGTTTGACCATCACCAGCCGCGTGGCTGGCCAGATGGCGGCAGAAATCACCGTCGCGGGGGGCGAACACGGCCCTGTCAAACCTGCGGCGCTGAACAGCGGCACGGTCATCACCCTGCGTGATCTGTTCTATGCCACACCTGCACGGCTGAAATTCCTGCGCACAGACCGCGCCGAATCCCAAGCGATCACCGATGTGATCAAGCGCCTCGCCATGGCAGAGCCATTCATCCGGTTCGAACTGCGCGACGTGTCGGGCGACCCGCGCACCGTTTTCCGTGCCGAGGCGCAGACAGGCGATCCGATGACGGCCCTGCGCGCGCGTCTGGCCGATGTGTTGGGCACCGAATTCGCCGACAACAGCATCGCCATCGACACGATGCGCGAAGGGCTGCACCTGACCGGCTATGCTGCGCTGCCCACCTATTCGCGCGGTGCTGCGGTGGCGCAATTTCTGTTCGTGAACGGCCGCCCCGTAAAGGACAAGCTGCTGACAGGGGCTTTGCGCGCCGCCTATTTCGACTTTCTTAGCCGTGATCGTCACCCTGCGGCGGCACTGTTTGTCGATTGCGACCCGCAACTGGTGGACGTGAACGTGCACCCCGCCAAGTCCGAGGTCCGCTTTCGCGATCCGGGGCTGGCGCGCGGGCTGATCGTGTCGGGGCTGCGCCATGCACTTGCCGGTGCGGGGCATCGCGCCTCGTCGACCGTGGCAGGGGCGACACTGGGCGCGATGCGGCCAGAACAGACCGAACCGCGTGTCTATCAGATGGACCGCCCCAGCCTTGGGCCGAACCCCGCGCCCCCGCGCCCGTCCACCGGTTTTGCCGAGATGGAGCGCGAGTTTAGCGGTCAGGTTGTCGAGACGGTGCCGCAAGCCGATCCGCAGGATTTGCCGCTGGGTGTGGCGCGCGGTCAGGTGCATGAAAACTACATCATCGCCCAGACCGCGACCGGCATGGTCATCGTGGATCAGCACGCAGCGCATGAACGGCTGGTCTATGAAAAGCTGAAAAAGCAAATGGCCGACAACGGCGTCGCGGCACAAGCGCTGCTGATCCCCGAGATCGTGACCCTGTCTTCAGGCGACCGTTCTGCCCTGCTGGAAATCGCGGACGACTTGCAGCGGCTTGGTCTTGGCATCGAAGCGTTCGGCGGCGATGCGATTGCGGTGCGCGAAACACCCGCGATCCTTGGTGAAGTGAACGCCGAGGCGATGATCAAGGATATCCTTGATGAACTGGCAGACCTTGGATCGTCACAATCGGTACAAGCGCGGATCGAGGCGATCCTCAGCCGCGTTGCCTGTCACGGGTCGATCCGCTCGGGCCGCTGGATGCGGGGCGAGGAAATGAACGCCCTTCTGCGCGAAATGGAGGCAACGCCCCATTCCGGCCAGTGCAACCACGGACGGCCCACCTATGTTGAACTCAAACTGGCCGATATTGAACGGCTGTTCGGACGCACATGATCCAGATCGGTGACATGACGCTGGATCCAAGTGATCCGCTGGTTCTGGCCGCGCTGATCGGCGCGGCGGTTGTTCTGTTGATTGTGATCCTTCTGATCGCATCCCTGCGGGCTGCGGCGCGGTCGGCCCGCGCCACGGCGCCCTTGGCGCAGCAGCTTGGCTATCTCGGTCAGCACGTGCAGGCGCTTGGTCAGGGGCAGGAAGGGTTGCGTGCCTCGCTACAGATGGTCTCCGACACCTCCACCAACGGGCAGGCGCAACTGGCGCAAACGCTGGAACAGCGTCTGGCGACAGTGCAACAGCAGATGCAGGACCGCCTTGCCGACAATGCGATGCGCAGCCAGCGCAGCATGACCGAACTGCAGGACCGGATGCGTGAATCCCTACACGGCAACAGCAAACAGACGACCACCAGCCTGACGCAACTGCAGGAACGGCTGGCGGCAATTGACCGCGCACAGGATAATATCACCAAACTGTCGGGCGATGTTCTCAGCCTTCAGGATATCCTGTCGAACAAGCAGACGCGCGGGGCCTTTGGCGAAATCCAGTTGCGCGACATCGTCAGCAAGGCACTGCCAAGCGACAGTTATGCGATGCAATACACGCTATCCAACGGCAAGCGCGCCGACTGTCTGATCCACCTGCCCAACCCGCCAGGCCCCATCGTGATCGACAGCAAGTTCCCGCTGGAAGCCTATGAGGCCCTGCGCGCCGCCGACAACGATCATGCGATGAAGCTCGCCGTGGCGCAGATGAAGGTCGCGGTGAAAAAGCACATCAACGACATCTCAGAAAAGTACATCATCGAAGGCGAAACCGCCGATGGCGCACTGATGTTCCTGCCGTCCGAGGCGGTCTATGCCGAACTGCACGCGAACTTTCCCGAACTGGTGCGCGCGGGTTTCGATGCGCGGGTCTGGATTGTCTCGCCAACCACTTGCATGGCCACGCTGAACACAATGCGCGCAATCCTCAAGGATGCGCGGATGCGCGAACAGGCGGGCGAAATCCGTAAAATGCTGCGCAATTTGCACCGCGATGTGGAACTGGTGGTGGAGCGGGCGGGCAAGCTGGAAACCCACTTTGACCAAGCCCGCCGCGACGTCGAAGGGATTTCGACAGCCGCCGAACGAGCAGGCAAACGGGCGGCCAAACTAGATAACTTCGACTTCGAAGAACTCGACGATTCGACCAAGAACGTCGTGCCGCTGCAAGCGCCTGATACCTGACACCCGCCCTTAGGCGAAGATGCGGTAATAGAGCCAGTCAGGCAGAAACTGCGACCCGCGGAACAGCAGCGAAAACAGCGTCGGAAAGCTTTTCTTGAAGTTGTCCGACATCATCAGTTCGAACATCTCGCGCGCGGCGTCTTCCGGTTCCATGATGAACGGCATTTTAAAATCGTTCTTTTCGGTCAGTTGGGTCTTGATGAACCCTGGATTTGCGACCTGTACCCGCACGCCCGTCTTGTGCAGATCGGCATGCATACATTCGGCCAGCGACATGGTCGCCGCCTTGGACGCGGTATAGCCAATCGAACCAGGCAAACCACGGAACCCCGTCAGGGACGAGGTGATGACGATATGGCCCGCGTTGCGTTCCACGAATTTGGGCACCACCTGCCCCAGAACACGCATGAAGCCGGTAAAGTTGATGTCGGCCATCGCGACGGCCTGTTCGGCGTCCCAGTTGCGCGCCGAAAACGGCCAGTAGACGCCCGCCAGCAGGACTAGCCCGTCGATGTCGCCCACCGCTTCGGCCGCGGCTTTCACGCTGTCAATGTCGGCGATGTCCACGGTTTGATAAGACGCCTTACCCGGCAATTCATCCACCAGCGCGGCCAGCTTGTCCTCGCTGCGGGCGGATACGACAACCTCGACCCCCGCACGGCTAAGCAGATGAGCAAGCGCCTTGCCCAACCCGTCACTCGCGCCCACCAGCCAATACTTCTTACCGCTTAAATTCATGTCACTCATGCTGTCCTTGCCATCACTTCTGTCTGTGTCGCTGGTCGCATCGTTGCAACCAACTCTGCGACCTTCAATCCGTATTTACGAAACTGTGACCGGTTCACGATCGTTCCGTTTGGCGCAAGATACATCCAGTCGACCGTGTCGAGGACATGACCGCCGGACTGTTCCGGCAGGCGAAAACGGTAGTTCAACCGCACCGCATTGCCCTTTTGAAGACCGCTGCCTTCGCCCACCACGTCGTCGGCCAAGGCGCGAATGCGCCCGTCATTGCCAAGGGTCAACTGCCACGCGCGGGCCTGTTCACTGCCGTCATCATAGTGGAACACCTCGGTCATCGTGCCTTGGTTTCCCTTCCAGACGCAGTCGAAATTCCCCACAAATCTTGAGGAAACGCGCCCTGTTGGCCCGTAAATCACCCCTTCGCAGATGATCGGGCCGTTCAGGTGGGTGCGGATGTCGATCTGCCGGTCACTATGGGCGTAATCATCCGGCGATTGCGCCAGAAATCCGGCATAGCGCGACCAAGCCCAATTCAGCAGCACAACGCTAAGCGCGCCGATCAACAGGTAAAAAACTCCGTCCATTTCAAATCTCCCTTAGGTCGGTCACGGCCAGCAAGGCGATGGCAATGACTTTGAGGCCACAAGGCACCGCCGCATAAAGCAGGGTGAGAAGCAGAAGCGCTTCGGGCGGATTGTTAGGCGATGCGCTGTCAAAACCGGCAGTTTGCAACAGGGGCAGCAGGGTAACAGCGGCAAAAGCCAGCGTGAATTTCGACACAAAGGACCACAGGCCGAATCCTTCGGCAGCCGAGGGGCTGATTTGTGCCATGCGCGCCGCAAACAGCGCTGGCAAAAGGGTCAGGTCAGCGCCCAATGCCGCGCCCGACAGCAGGCAGACAAGGCCGAAGGCGATCCAGTCCCCCGCCCCAAGGAACAGCGCACCGCCAAAGGCGACAATCGCCAGTACCATCGCGGCCAGCAGAACGGGTTTCGTGCCAAAACGTTCGGCCAGTTGGCCCCAGAACGGCGCGGCCCCCGCAGCGCTCAGAAAGAACAGCAAAAGCAACGGCCCCTCGAACCCCGGTGCGTCCAGACGGCTTTGTACAAAGAACAGGAACAGCGTGGAGCTGACCGCGACAGGGGCGGCGTTGACCAGTGCGATCACCAGCAAACGCCGCGCAAGTGCATCGCGCAGTACGGCGGCAAACCCGACCGACGCGGGCAGGCTGGCGCTGACCCACTCGCCGCGCATCATCACCACGGCGGCAAGGGCCAGCACGCAGAACCCGACAGCAAAACCGGCGAAGGGCGCGTCGATCACCACGCCGAACGCCACAGGGGCAATCGCCGCCACGCAAACACCTAAAAGCGCGCCGGTTTCACGCCAGCGCGCCAGCTTCAGATGACCCTGCGCGCCCAGCTGGTCGGCTTTAACCACTCCTTGGGCGTAGAAGTTGATCGTCAGAAAGCTGAACGCCGAAAATACGCCCGTCAGGGTCAGGCCGAACCAGACCAGCGGCGGCAGCAGGGGCGGCACCGCGAACAGGGCGATCATCGACACTGCCATCAGCGCGGTGCCGAAAAAGACCGCGAGCCCGCGATGATTGCGCAGTGCCTCGCTTGCCCGTCCGAACAGCGGATCCTGCACCACGTCCAGAAGTCGCAGACCGAAGAGAACTGCCCCCAAGGCCGCCAGCGACACGCCATATTCATCGACATAGAATTTGGGCGCATGGATATAGATCGGCAGGCCCGCCGACGCCAGAAGGGCGGCGAACACGGCATAGGCAGGCAGCGCGCGCGGGGCGGTTCTGCTCACCGCGACACCTCGTCCGAGGGGGGAACGGGGCGCGGGCGGTACACCGCCTTTTTCAGCCACAGCTTGAGCGCCTGCCAATGGATCAACGCCAGAACGCGGCGCGCACCGAAAGGACGGCGCAGCAAGGACCGCAGGATCGACCCGTTGGTCAGCGCAGCCCGCGGACCCGTCAGCGTCGCGATCAAGCCGCCAGCACCACGGGAATAGTCGATCCAGATGCCGATCCGGTCGTCGCGGATGTCAAAGCGGAACTCGTACCCGCCTTCGACCGGTTGAAAGGGCGAAACGTGCAAGATTTTGGTCGCCTGCAAACGGTCATCGCGGGCAATCGGGCGCAGGTCGGAATGGTGCACGAGATAACTGTGCCTGTCGCCAAATGTGTTGGTGACCTCGGCAATCACGGCGGTCAGCGCACCATCGGCACGCCTGCACAGCCAGAAACTGACCGGATTGAAAACATGGCCAAGCACCTTGGGCTGGGCCAGCAACTCGATCTTGGCAATGCCGGAGACCTGATGCGCCTGTAAAACGTCGCGCACCCACGCGGCCCCCCGCCCGTCCTTGGGTGCACCACCGTGATCCACATCGTCCAGCGCCATCACATTGCGCCCGTTGCGCGAAAACAGCGACGGGGTCGTCAGCGGGGCCTCTGCATCCAGCAGCATGTAATCCACCGAATAGCGAAAGGCGTTTTCAATCGCCCCCTTGCGCCCGTGAAAGGTTACGCCCGTGATATGATCCACGGAAGAGGTCACTCGGCAGCGACCTGCAGAACGGGCGCGCTGTTGATGGCTTGGGCCACTTCCAGACCGCTCGACAAGCCATCCTCGTGGAAGCCGTGGCGCATCCACGCGCCGCAGAACCACGTGTTCTTGGCCCCGTTCATTGCGCGCACTGTGTCCTGTGCGGCCAGTGCCGCCAGATCGTAGACAGGGTGGCGCAGGACCGTCTGGTCATAGATCATCTCGTCGGGGATCGTACGTTTGGTGTTCAGCGTTACAAAATGCGGATCATCCATCGGCACGGGCTGCAACGAGTTGATCCAGTAGGTCAGGTCGATCCGGTCATTCCGCGCGCCCTTATCCTCGGTATAGACCCAGCTCGACCATGTCTGGCGACGCTTGGGCATGATGCTTTCGTCACGGTGCAGGATGATGTCATTGGGCTGGTATTTCACCGCACCCAATGCAGCACTTTCCGCCTCGGTCGGGTCGGCCAGCATCTTCAGGCTGTCATCGGAATGGGTGGCAAAGACAACCTCGTCGAAGTGTTCGTCCTCCGCACCCCATGCCTTGACCGTGGCGCCGACGCCGTCGCGGCGAACCGACTGCACCGCGGTACCCATGCGCATGTCCACGCCTTTGCCCTTCATCGACGCGGCAAGGCGGCGCACATATTCGACCGATCCGCCGTTCACGGTGTACCACTGGTGCTGGCCGGTATGGCTCAGCAGGGCGTGGTTCTCGAAAAACTGGATCATCGCGTGGGCGGGAAAATCCATGATCTTGTCGGTCGGCGTGGACCAGATCGCGCCACTGAGCGGCAACAGGTAATAATCGCGGAACCACTGCCCCGTGCCGAGAACTTCCAAGAATTGGCCGACAGTGCGGGTCCGGTCCTCGTTCGCGACGCGCAGGGCCTGGCGGTTAAACCGGAAGATGTCGCGGATCATCCCCAAAAAGCGCGGGTTCACCGCATTGGCGCGCTGCGCAAACAGCGAATCCAGCGTGCGCAAACCGTATTCCAGCCGCCCGCCGTCGATAGATGCGCCAAAGCTCATGTTCGACTTGATGACCGGCACGTCCAGTTCGGCAAACAGGGCGGCCATGTTGGGATAATTGGCGTAGTTGAACACCAGAAACCCTGTGTCCACTGGCTGGTCGCCGCGTTTACCGGCCATGAAGGTGCGGGCGTGACCGCCAAGGCGCGGCTCGGCCTCGAACAGAGTGACGTGATGATTGTCGGCCAAGGCGTGCGCGGCACCCATGCCTGTTATCCCGCCCCCGATGACAGCGATGCGTTTGCGGGCGGCGGATATCTCTTCAAAAGGCATAAGGGTATTTGCGTCCTGTGGGCTTATTGTGTTGCAAAGGGTACGGGCCAGAACCGCAAGTGGATGCACAATCTATGCAAAAAATTTATTTGATCCGAACAGGGCCCTGCGTCGTAACCCTGATATGTACGCAGGTTCGCAAACTGTTCGGTCGGATGTACACCCGCTTGACGGCATGTTGTCGGGCGAGGGCGCGGAACCTGTGAGAATGGAAAAGAACGAAGACAAGCGGATGCTGTGGGTCAGCCACATGGAACGCATCCGTGACAAACAGGATCAGGCGGCGTTCACCGAACTGTTCGAACACTTCGCCCCTCGGGTCAAAGGGTTTCTGGTCAAGTCGGGGGCTGACCCGTCGCTGGCCGAAGAGTGTGCGCAAGAGGTGATGGCCACCTGCTGGCACAAGGCGCGCATGTTCGATCCTGCGCGTGCCTCTGTTGCGACGTGGATTTTCACGATCGCGCGGAACAAGAAGATTGACGTGCTGCGCAAGCAGCGCCGCCCCGAGCCCGAAGAACTGGTGTGGGGGCCCGAAGAAGAACCTGATCAGGCCGACGTACTGGCCTTGCAGCAGGAAAGTGAAATTCTGGGGCAGGCCATCGCCGAATTGCCTGATGCCCAGCGGGAATTGATAAAACAGGCGTATTTCGGGGACATGTCCCATAGCGAAATCGCCGAACGTACCGGTCTGCCGCTTGGC
This sequence comes from Tateyamaria sp. 7Alg 36, assembly GCF_059882455.1. Lineage (NCBI taxonomy): Bacteria > Pseudomonadati > Pseudomonadota > Alphaproteobacteria > Rhodobacterales > Roseobacteraceae > Tateyamaria > Tateyamaria sp. 7Alg 36. Next base: position 2,183,317 of record NZ_CM187613.1, read on the forward strand.
ACGATCAAAAGTAGGATTAGGTTGGCGCTGGAACGCTTGCGCCACGTGATGAAGTGAAAAGTGGAATGGAACAGAAGATCAAACATCACCTGAGCCAGGACGTGCTGATGGGCTATGCCGCAGGCACGCTGCCAGAGGCGTTCAACCTGATGGTCGCGGCGCATATTTCGCTGTGCGATGTCTGTCGCGCAGCGGCTGAAAGCTATGACGCCATCGGCGGAGAGATTTTGGACGAAACCGAGCAAGAAACCCTAGTGGCGGAAGACAGCCTTGCCTCCACCATGGCACTGATTGCGCAAGGCCCTGAGCAAGACAGCGCGCCCAAGCGGGTGAAGGGATCGACTTTGCCCGGTCCGGTGCAGGACTATGTGGGCGGCGATCTTGAGAACGTGCGCTGGCGCGGACTAGGCATGGGGGTCAAGCAAGCAATCCTGCCGACCACGCGCGATGCGTCTGCACGGTTGCTGTTCATCCCAGCGGGCGCGGCGATGCCGGATCATGGCCACCACGGCACCGAGATGACGATGGTTTTGCAAGGCGCGTTTCAGGATGACGACGATTATTTCGCACGCGGTGATGTGGAAATGGCCGACAGCGACATGCACCACACACCCGTGGCCGACATTCACGAAGATTGCATATGTCTGGCCGTTACCGACGCACCGCTGAAGTTCCAAGGGCTGTTGCCCAAGATCGTGCAGCGTTTCGCACGGATCTAACCTAAGGCGCAAACAGCTATCTGGCAGGCGGGCACTGGTCCCGCCTGTTTTCGTTTCTAGCGCAGCGTGTTGATCGCCGTGTCAAAGGTCGATTTCGCGCGCCCCCAGACACCTTCATCAAGCGCCGTCAGCGTCAGCAGGCTCGGCAGCAACTGGTCGGCGTAATCTTCCGAAGATTCTACGGGCAGCATCGACGGCAGATTGTCGATCGCCGTCACGTCCAGCACGGGGGAGTCATGGACCCGAAGCGCGGGCGCATCCCATGTGGTCGTGCGGTCATAGACCTTGATCGGTGAAAAATCACTGTCCGGATCACAGGCGATATCCCCGATAACCGTCAGGCGGCGCGGCTGGTGCAGCGCGCTGTTCGGCACAAACACAGGCGTGCCGGGGCGGGCAAGGATACAGTTGAAAAAGATGTCATGGGCAAGGATTTCGGGGAACGGCCCGCCATGGGCGGTTTCGGCCATATCCCACCCTGTCGATGGCACGCCCATTGCCGTGCATAGGTCGGCCACGCCTTTGCCGACACGGCCCAGTGCGCCGATGATCAGGGCCGTGGGGCGATGGCTGCCCGTGGCGACGAGTTCGGACTGCAACTCGGCCAGAAGATGGGTCGAGGACGGATAGGACGCAACCGGCCCCGCGACCTGTCCGGTCTGTTGCGCGATCCAGCATTTCAGCGCCACGGCTGCACCCGCATAGCCTGCCCAATAGCCAAAGGCAGCAACGCGGCGACCTTCCGTATCGGTCAGATATTCAAGGTCATAGAGGGCCCCGCCCCCCGCCTTGAACCGCCGCAACAGGGTCTGGCCTGCGGGTTGCCCTTTGTAGGCGTGGCCAAACATGATGTGGCGGTGCGGCAACGGCGTGCCGTCTTCGGGCAGTTCCTTGAGGCCGAAAATGATCGCGTCGGATGGGGCGTCCGGCCATGTACCAGCCTCAGCGATTTCGGCCCCCGCCTCGCGGTAACCGGTGATCGGGATGCAGCGCGATGGGCTGTCTTCGACCGTGACCTTGATGCCTGTGGCAATCAGCTTGCCCACACCCGCAGGGGTGAGGCCGACGCGGGTTTCGTTCTGGCGCTGTTCGGCGCGCACCCACAGGTGGGTCATGGCAACATCCCTTCGCTGCGCACTGCTTTCACACTATCGCGGGCGTTCATCGCATCCATGAAACGGCGCAGTTTCGGGAACGGCGCAAGGTCCACTTCGTCACCTTCCAGCCAGCTGCACACGACGAACAGGTACGGGTCCGCGATGCTGAGGTGATTGCCCAGCACAAACGGGTCTTGCAGGCAGTGATCTTCAACATAGCGGGCACTGTCGGCCATGGTCTGTGGCGACTTGGCTTTCATGTCTTCCCAGCTGCTCTCATTGTCGGCCCAGCGCGCACCGCGCATCCTATGCGCGTGGTTCACGTGCATGGTTGAGGCGAGGTAGTACATCACGCTGCGCACCTTGGCTGCGTGCAGCGGGTTGTCGGGCATCATTTCGGGCGATGTCGCTGCGATATATTCAAGGATCGCGCCCGTTTCGGTCAGGATTTCGCCGTTCAAATCAAGCGCAGGCACGCGCCCTTTGGGGTTGATGGCAGCATATGCCTCGCCACGCTGTTCGGCGGCGCGAAAGTCGACCTTGTGCGTCTGGAACGGAACACCGGCCTCGTGCAGAGCGATGGCGACAGCGATCGAAACAGTGCCGGGCGCGTAATAGAGTTTCATGTCGGACCTTTCAAACGTGGGTTTGGGCATGGTGACGGTCGGGCGTTTCAAGATGCGGCACGGCGTTGAACATCACCGGCGACCACGTGCCCCCAATCGGGTAGAGGCGGTGGATCGACGTGTTCATGATGGCCAGCGCCACATTGGCCATCGCATCGACTGTCAGGCCCAGATGCTGGCGCATTGCCATGGAAATCAGCCCGCCAGAGGTCACGACCAGTGCAGGGCCGTCGCCCTCTGCAATGTCGCGCAGGGCGGATTGCACGCGGGTTTCGAAATTTTCAAAGGTTTCGGGCGCGCCTTGCAGGATCCCTTCCTGCCATGCGTTGAACACGCGGGGCAGGTGTTTGGTGAACTGCGCCTGTTCTGCCGGCAGCGGCACGCCATGTTCATCGCGCAGGGCGGCGGCGAGGGTGAAATATTCCAACTCGTTCAGGCGCGCATCTTCGACAGGATCAAGCCCTGTGTCCATTGCCGCCGCCGTTTCGCGGTGACGCCTCAATGTGCCTGTATAGAGCCGCGTGTGATGCTGGTGCGTGGCGCGCAGGTGGTCGCCTAGCCATGCGGCCTGCTGGTGGCCAAGGTCGCTGAGGCGGTCATAGTCGGCTTCGTCGGTGGCAAGGGAATTGGCCTGACCGTGGCGGATAAGTGTGATGTGGGACATGGGCGCCTTTGGCTGAAGTTTATTCTGTTCTAGGGCAGCGGCGGGGTGGTGGAAAGCGCGGGAGCCTCCGGCGGGCATATTTACCGGAACAATGAAACAAAATGCTGACGATCGGAAACAGGAGGGGCGCGAAAACGGGATTTGGAGTCGGGAATGGGAGTCCCTTGGATCTATGCTGTGGTTTAGGTTGGCCGCAGTGGCAGGGAGATGCGTGCGATGACGGACAAGGTGACATTTACGCTGGACGGGACCGAGGTCGAGGCCGAGGCGGGCATGACCATCTGGGAAGTTGCCAACGGGCGCGGCCTTGTCATCCCGCATCTGTGCCACAAGCCCGCGCCGGGATACCGGCCTGACGGTAATTGTCGTGCCTGTATGGTCGAGATCGAAGGGGAGCGCGTTCTGGCGGCCTCGTGCATTCGCGAACCTAAGGACGGCATGGTGGTAACCACCAATTCCGCCCGCGCCGAATCGGCGCGCAAGATGGTGGTCGAGATGCTGGTGACAGACCAGCCCGAACGCGAGGTGGCGCATGATGCGTCAGCGCATCTGTGGGATATGGTGGAACTGAATGGTGTCAGCGAAAGCCGCTTTCCAAAGCTGGAAGAAGGGCGGATTCCGTTGCTGGATGACAGCCATGTGGCCATGTCGGTGAACCTTGATGCCTGTATCCAGTGTGGGCTGTGCGTGCGCGCCTGTCGCGAGGTTCAGGTCAATGATGTGATCGGCATGTCGGGACGCGGTCATGACAGTTTCCCCACCTTTGATCTGGCGGACCCGATGGGCGACAGTACCTGTGTTGCCTGCGGCGAATGTGTGCAGGCCTGTCCCACGGGGGCGTTGATGCCGTCGAGCGTTGTAGACGCGGCACAGGTCGGGGACAGCGCCGATTTCGACAGCGAAACCAAGAGTATTTGCCCGTTCTGCGGCGTCGGGTGCCAGATTTCCCTCAAGGTGAAAGACGGGCGCGTCAAATATGTCGAGGGCATCAATGGCCCTGCCAACGAGGGGCGTTTGTGTGTGAAGGGGCGGTTCGGGTTCGACTATATCCACCACGATCATCGCCTCACCAAGCCGCTGATCCGCCGCGACGATGCACCTGCCAAGGGGTTGAACGTCGATCCGGGCAACTGGTCGGACGTGTTCCGCGAGGCGACATGGGACGAAGCCTTGGATTTCGCGGCTGCTGGCTTGAAAGGGCGCGGGCGCGAGGTTGCGGGCTTTGGCAGTGCCAAATGCACCAACGAGGAAGCCTATCTGTTCCAGAAGATGATCCGCCAAGGCTTTGGCCACAACAACGTGGATCACTGCACGCGCCTGTGCCATGCCAGTTCGGTTGCCGCCCTGATGGAGAACGTCGGTTCGGGCGCGGTCACCGCCACATTCAACGAAATCGAGAACGCGGATGTGGCGATTGCCATCGGCTGCAACCCGATCGAGAACCATCCCGTCGCCGCCACCTATTTCAAGCAGTTCGCCAAGCGCGGCGGCAAATTGATCGTGATGGACCCGCGAGGCCAAGCGCTCAAGAGGTTCTCGTCGCATATGCTGCAATTCCGTCCGGGGGCGGATGTGTCCATGCTGAACGCGATCATGCACGTGATCGTCGAGGAAGGTCTTTACGATCAGCAGTATATCGACGCCTATACCGAGAACTGGGAAGCCGAGAAGGCGCATCTGGCAGGTTTCGCGCCCGAGAAGATGGCCGAAATTTGCGGTATCGAAGCCGAGGTGCTGCGCGATGTGGCGCGGACCTTTGCAGGGGCGAAATCCGCGATGATCTTCTGGGGTATGGGGGTAAGCCAGCATATCCACGGCACTGACAACGCGCGGTGTCTGATCTCGCTCGCGCTGATGACGGGGCAAGTCGGGCGTCCGGGGGCGGGTCTGCATCCGCTGCGCGGGCAGAACAACGTGCAAGGGGCGTCGGATGCGGGGCTGATCCCGATGTTCCTGCCCGACTACCAGCCTGTCACGGATGACGGAGTGCGGTCGGCCTTTACCGATGTCTGGCAATCAGGCGACTTTTCCGGCGAGAAGGGTCTGACCGTGACCGAGATCATGGATGCAGTCCATGACGGCGACATCAAGGCGATGTATGTGCTGGGCGAAAACCCAGCCATGTCCGACCCTGATGTGGACCACGCGCGCGCCGCGCTGGCCAAACTGGACCATCTGGTAGTGCAGGACATTTTTATCACCGAAACCGCCAACTATGCCGATGTGATCCTGCCCGCCGGTGCCTTTGCCGAGAAAGACGGCACGGTGACGAACACCAACCGGCAGGTACAAATGGGCCGAGCGGCACTGGCCCCTCCGGGTGAGGCGCGTGCGGATTGGTGGATCGAGGTGGAACTGGCCAAGCGGCTTGGCCTTGGCTGGGACTATGCAGGCCCTGCGGATGTGTTTGCCGAGATGAAGCTGAACATGCGGTCGCTGGAAAACATTACTTGGGCGCGGTTGGAGGCAGAAGGCGCAGTCACCTACCCATCGCTGTCGCCCGAGGATCCGGGGCAGGCGATCGTCTTTGGCGACGGGTTTCCGCGCCCTGACGGGCGTGCGCGGTTCACCCCTGCCGCTGTCATTGCGCCGGATGATGTGCCGGATGCGGACTATCCCATGATCCTGACCACTGGACGTCAGCTGGAACATTGGCACACGGGGTCGATGACGCGCCGTGCATCCGTTCTGGACGCAGTCGAGCCGGAGGCGAACTGTTCGCTGCACCCTTCAACTCTGCGCAAGCTGGGGGTTCCGGCAGGCGGGTTGGTGCGCCTGAGCACCAAGCGCGGGTCAATCGAGATTATGGCCCGCGAAGACCGCGCGGTGGCGCCTGACATGGTGTTTCTGCCTTTTGCCTATGTGGAAGCGGCGGCGAATATCCTGACCAACCCTGCGGTTGACCCGTATGGGAAAATTCCGGAATTCAAATTCTCGGCCGTGAAGGTCGAAGCGGTTTCGGAACCGGTTGCGGCGGAGTGAATGAAGGATCTGTTTGAAGGTTTTTGAATGAGGGGTTTCACCCCTCAAACTCCCCACAGTATTTCTAGCCAAAAGAAGGTGGGCGTTCCGTGGTGATGGGATGCCCTTTTTTGATGGTTCGGGTTACGCACCTGTCCATGTGACATCGCCGAGGAAGATATAGCCTGCGCCGTAGATGGTTTTGATAAGGCGCGGGTTTTTCGGGTCTTCGCGCAGTTTGGTGCGCAGGCGCGAGATGCGCACGTCCATTGCGCGGTCAAAGCTGTCGCCCGCGGCGCTGCCAAGGCTGTCTTGCATCTGGGCGCGGCTGATGAGCCTTTTGGGGGAGTCGAGGAACATGCGCAGCACTTCCCCTTCGGCATGGGAAAACGCGGTTTGCGTGCCTGCCGCGTCGGTCAGGGTATAGCTGTCAAATGACGCGGTCCAGCCGTTGAAGCGGGCGATCTGGCCGCCTGTACCAGCTGCTTTGGGGCTGCGCAGGCGGACGCGGATGCGGGCCACCACTTCGGCGGGATCAAAGGGTTTGATGATATAGTCGTCCGCCCCCAGTTCGAGCCCCGTCACCCGATCCTGCACCTGTGCACGGCCCGAAATGATGATGACCGTTGCGCCCTGTTCCAGTGCGAGGCGGTGCACAAGGGTCAGCCCGTCGGTGTCGGGCAGGCCGAGATCGACCAGACAGACATCCGGTTTGTGGGTTTTGAGCGCCGCCTCGAACGCGCGGGCGTGAGAGAAGGAGAGCGTGCGGAACCCTGCGTCCTCCAACGCGTCCGACAGGATCAGGCGGATGGCGGGTTCGTCGTCGAGGATAGTAACAAGGGGCGCGCTCATGCGGTTTGTCCTTGGTATATGGCACAGAGGTCGTCCGGCCCGAAAGGCTTGCGCAAGACGGGCGCGACGCCGGTGGCGACATTGTAGGCGGGGTCGGTTTCGGCAAGGGATGTCATCAGGATGACGGGCACACGCCCTTTGACCTGACGGGCGAGGTCGATGCCCGTGCGGCTGCCATTGCCAAGGTTTATGTCCGAGAGCACCAAGGCGATATCCGGCAGGTCGGCCGTGAGGGCAAGCGCCTCGTCCACGCTGCCTGCTTCGATCACCGAATGGCCCAGTCCGGTCAGCAAGTCGCGGTAGTGCTGGCGCAGCGCGTCTTCATCCTCGACCAACAGCACCAGCGCGCCTGTGACATCCGGTGCGGGCCTGAGCGGCACGCGCAGGCGCACGATGGCCCCGCGATCGCCGTTGCCAAGGCGCAAATCGCCCCCTGCCCTTTTGGTCATGTCATAGACCATCGGCAGGCCAAGGCCCGACCCCTCGCCCCCCTTGGTGGTAAAGAACGGATCGCAGCCATGTTCCAGCGCGTCCGGCGAAAAGCCCGAGCCGGTATCGGTGACGGTGAATTGCAGCCATGTGTCGTGCACCGCCTGCGCGGTCAGGGTGATCCGCCCCTCGCTGCCGCAGGCATCGCGCGCATTCAGGATCAGGTTCAGCAGGGAATCCCGCACCATGCCCGGATCCAGCACATAGCGCCCTTGCGCGCTGCTGGTGGTGGTCAGTTCGATCCCGTCGGGTAGGGTGGATTGGGCCAGTATCCCCACCTCGTCGACCAAAGCGGCAATATCAGTTGCGACGGGGCGCATCACCGGACCCGCAGTCATGTCGGCGATGGAATTCAACAACTCTCCGCCCCGCTGGGCCGCTGCAAGGGTGCCGTCGATCAGCGCCTTCGCGTCGGGCGGCAGGTCAGTATTGCGCGCCAGTTTCGATTGCAGGCCGAGGATGATGGTCAACAGGTTGGAGAAGTCGTGGGCAAGGCCCGAGGTCATCTGCGCGGCCAACGTCCGGCGCCGGTTTTGTTGCAGCGCCGCGCGCGCTTGAGTTTCTTCGGTCAGGTCCATCGACAACAGATACACGCCGCCAGAATCGTCGGGGGTAAAGGCGACGCGTATGCGGCGTGTGCTGTCTTCGTCCGTGAATTCCAGCACAGAGGCCGTGCCAGTGAGTGCCTGTTCCAGCGACGGGGCGATGCGCCCATAGGCGAAGGGGCCAAGCACCTCGGCAATAGACATGCCGACAATGTCGGACGGACGCCCCGGCATAACCGAACTGAGGCGGCGGTTGGAAAATGTGTAATGCCCGCTGGCGTCCACATGGGCGATATGGGCGGGCATCATTTCGGTGGTCAGGCGGGTGCGTGCCTCGATCCGTGTCAACTGGCGCTTGGTTTCTTCCAGCGCGGCAACGGTGGCGGCCAACTGGCGGTTACTGGCGCTGAGTGCTTCGGCATTGCCCAGCACCTGCGCGTTCAACTCACTGGCGCGGGCGTGTAGCAATGCCTCTTGCGCGATGGTTTGCGAAATGTCGGTATAGACCGTCACCCAGCCCCCTTGCGGCAGGGGCGATCCTTCGACGCTGATGGTCTGGCCGTTGGCGCGTGTGCGTTCCATGTAATGCGGTTCGAACGCCAGCGCCTGTTCGACGCGTTCCTGCATGAAGGCGTCGATATCGTCGATGGGACCATATTCACCACGCTGTGCAAGATGCAGGATCGTTTCGTGAAACCCCGCCCCTGGAGTCACCAAAGCGTCAGGCAGATCGAACATCCGCTGGAACGGGGCATTGCAGACGGCAAGGCGCAAATCGCTGTCATAGATCGTCAATGCCTGTGCGATCAGGTTCAGGCCGGATGCCATGAGGGACGATGCGTTATCATGCTGCATGACCAAATGGCTAGCACCAGCGCGCGGTCACGTACACTGTTTGGATGCGCCTGTTACAATTCGTAAGGATTGTGACAACATCAGGAAAAAGTTGACCTTCACCGTCAGATCAACATCCTGAATGCAGGATAGAATCGCACGAGCGATCAAGCGTGACCCGATAACAAAAACTGGGCGCGCGTGGGAGGAAAGAATTTGGTTGAGACGCCTGTTGGCGGGGTGGGCTTGCAGTCCGTCCCTGCACTTTTGCACCGTAACGTGGCAGAATTCGGAAACGCGCCTGCGTATCGCGAGAAAGAATTCGGCATCTGGCAAAGCTGGAACTGGTCCCAAACCCGCGACGAAATCCAAGCATTGGCACTGGGGCTGATCGACATGGGCGTGGCCGAGGGCGACTTTATCGCCGTGATCGGTCGCAACCGCCCGCACCTGTACTGGGCGATGATGGCGGCGCAGATGTGCGGGGCCGTTCCGGTGCCGCTGTATCAGGACGCCGCCGCCGAAGAGATGGCCTATACCCTCGGGCATTGCGGTGCGCGCTTTGTGATTGCCGGAGATCAGGAGCAGGTCGACAAGGTCATCGAAGTGCAGGACCAGTTGCCCCAGTTCGAGCAGATCATCTACCTTGATCCGCGCGGGCTGCGGAAATACGACCATGCCAAGCTGCACCAGTATTCCCATGTACAGGCCGCAGGACGCGCCAAACGGGACGAACTGACCCCCGAAATGGAGCGTCGCATTGCCAAGCTGGATTACGACAGCACCTGCGTGATGCTGTATACGTCGGGCACCACCGGCAAACCCAAAGGCGTGGTACTGAGCAACCGCAACGTGATCGAGACGAGCAAATCCTCGTCCGAATTCGACGGGCTGCGCCGGACGGACGACATTCTGGCCTATCTGCCGATGGCTTGGGTCGGGGATTTCATCTTTTCCGTCGGTCAGGCGCTGTGGACGGGGTTCTGTACCAACTGTCCCGAAAGTGCGGAAACGATGCATGTCGATCTACGCGAGATCGGGCCCACCTATTACTTTGCGCCGCCCCGCGTTTTTGAAAACCAGCTGACCAATGTGATGATCCGGATGGAGGATGCAGGCGCCCTTAAGCAGCGCATGTTCCACTATTTCATGGGTCACGCCCGCAAGGTCGGCCCCGCCATTCTGGATGGCAAGCCGGTCGGCTTCATGGACCGCGTGAAATATGCACTGGGCGAGGCGATGGTCTATGGGCCGCTGAAGAACACGCTTGGCTTCACACGGGTGCGCGTCGGTTACACGGCGGGCGAAGCAATCGGGCCGGAAATCTTCGATTTCTATCGCTCGCTCGGCATCAACCTAAAACAGCTTTACGGCCAGACCGAGGCGACGGTGTTCATCACCGCACAGCCCGATGGCGAGGTGCGCAGCGATACGGTGGGCGTGAAGTGCCCCGGTGTCGAGTTGAAGATCGAGGAGAACGGCGAGGTGTTCTATCGCTCGCCCGGGGTGTTTGTCGAATATTACAAGAACCCCGAAAGCACCGCCGATACCAAGGATGCCGAAGGCTGGGTCGCCACGGGTGATGCCGGATTTATCGAACCGGAAACCGGACATCTGCGGATCATCGACCGCGCCAAGGATGTGGGCAAAATGGCCTCTGGCGCGCTGTTTGCACCAAAGTATGTTGAGAACAAACTGAAGTTCTTTCCCAACATTCTGGAGGCGGTCGTCTTTGGCAATGAGCGGGACGAGTGCACGGCCTTTGTGAATATCGACCTGAATGCCGTGGGCAACTGGGCCGAGCGGAACAATATTGGCTATGCGTCCTATCAGGAACTGGCGCAGCATCCGCAGGTGCTGGCTACGATCAAAAGCCATGTCGAGGATGTGAACCGGTCGGTCGCACAGGACGAGATGCTGTCGAGCTGTCAGGTGCACCGCTTTGTTGTGCTGCACAAACAACTGGACGCCGATGATGGTGAATTGACCCGCACGCAAAAGGTCCGTCGCCGTATCATCGAAGAGAAATACGGCGACATCATTGCAGCGCTTTATGACGGGTCGGAAACGATCTCGACCACCACCGAGGTGACTTATGAGGACGGTCGCAAGGGGGCGATCTCGGCCACTTTGGTGATTTGCGACGCAGAAGTGGTGGATGTCGCATCGAAGATGGCCGCGGAATGATCGTGGTGTCTTGTGCATGCGCTGCGACGGATGGGTCCGCGCGTTTGGCCAACCGGCCCTTCGGGGAGGATTTTTTGGAACAGAGAAGGGGTGGCGTTCATGCTTGATCAGACGGATGGCTATACCACCGCGGACGGTCGCAAGATCGGCCCCGTCGTGATGGAAATGCGCAATATCACCCTGCGCTTTGGCGGGGTGGAGGCGATCAAGGACATTTCGTTCGACATTCGCGAGGGAGAAATCCGCGCGATTATCGGCCCGAACGGGGCAGGCAAGTCGTCGATGCTGAATGTGATCTCGGGGTTCTATGTGCCGCAAGAGGGTCAGGTTCTGTACAAAGGTGCGCCGCGGCCACCGATGAAGCCGTTCGAGGTGGCGCGTCAGGGCATCGCCCGCACGTTCCAGAACATCGCCCTGTTCGAGGGTATGTCAGTTCTGGACAACGTGATGACAGGGCGACTGACCCATATGAAGACGGGACTTTTTGCCCAAAGCTTCTGGAAAGGACGCGCCGAGGCCGAAGAGACCGAGAACCGCGAAGTCGCCGAAAAGATCATCGATTTTCTGGAAATTCAGGCCATCCGCAAGACACCTGTGTCGCGCTTGCCCTACGGGTTGAAAAAGCGGGTGGAACTGGCGCGGGCGCTAGCGGCGGAGCCATCGCTGCTGCTGTTGGACGAGCCGATGGCGGGCATGAACGTTGAGGAAAAAGAAGACATGAGCCGCTTTATCCTTGATGTGAATGACGAGTTCGGCACCACGATTGCGCTGATCGAACACGATATGGGCGTGGTCATGGACCTGTCGGACCGCGTGGTCGTGATGGATTACGGCAAGAAGATCGGCGATGGCACACCGGACGAGGTGCGCAACAATCAGGACGTGATCGACGCCTATCTGGGGGTGGCGCATGAGTAACCCTGTTACAGCGGCTGCGTTGATCCTTGCCATGGGGGCGGTGCCTTGCGCAGCGCTGGCGCAGGATCAGGCCGCTTTTGACACGGGGTTGAGCGAATGTGCGGCCTATATCACCGCCAAACCGGAGACGGCGTGGGCCTTTCCAACCCCGCCCGCCTCGATGGACAGCAGCGAGACAGGCACTGACGCCAGCGTTGTCTATCCTGCGGGATCGGCGGGCAATTTCGATTTCGGGGTCAGCTTTTCACACAACAAGGGCACTTCGACCACGCCTGGTGCGTGGACCTGTGCAGGCGCGGGGCCGAAATCGCCGTTGTGGCCGCAATTCGACATCACAGGCTGGATCGGTGCGGATGCGCGGCTGCGCAGCAACGGGCTGGTCGAGCTGAACTATCCGGGTCCGCAGCGCGCCTATGCCGACTGCACTGCCGAGACGCCGGACGTATATTTCTTGTTCAATGCAGGACCGGGTGACCGCGTCGTGTTCGCTGCGGCCACGGGTCCGACAGCGGCTGCATTTTGCACCTCTATGGGATGGAAGGGTTAGATCATGCCGGATCAGTTGATTTATGCGATGGAGGTCTTTCTGAACGGGCTGATGGCGGGCGTGATGTACGCGCTTGTCGCGCTCGGCTTTGTCCTGATCTTCAAGGCATCGGGGATTTTCAACTTTGCCCAAGGGGTAATGGCCCTGTTTGCGGCGATGACCCTTGTGGGCATCCAGACCGGACAGGTGCCGTTCTATCACCTGATCAACGCGCTGTTCGGCACCAACATCCACTATTTCGGCTGGGAGGTGCATTCCATCATCGCCATTGTGCTGACCGTGGTGGTGATGATCGCCCTTGCGTGGGTGGTACAACGGTTCATCTTCCGCTTTCTGGTCGGGCAAGAGCCGATCATCCTGTTCATGGCCACCATCGGCCTTGCCTATTTCCTTGAAGGGTTGGCCGACCTGATGTGGGGGTCCGAGATCAAGAAGCTGGACGTGTGTCTGACCGATGCGACCTGTCTGCCGCAGGGCATCAACCTTGCCATCGACGAGGTGACGTTCAACATCTTTGGCTACGGGTTCTTTATCGACAACCTTGATATCACGGCGACGATCATTGCGATCGTGCTGGTCATCGCACTTGTGGCGTTCTCGCAATACACCAAGCAAGGGCGTGCGATGCGCGCTGTGGCGGATGACCATCAGGCGGCGCTGTCGGTGGGTGTATCGCTGAACTACATCTGGATTCTGGTGTGGTCGGTTGCGGGTTTTGTCGCCTTGGTCGCGGGGATCATGTGGGGCGCGAAATCGGGGGTTCAATTCTCCCTCTCGCTGATCGCGCTGAAGGCATTGCCGGTGCTGATGCTGGGTGGGTTCACCTCGATCCCCGGGGCGATTGTCGGCGGGCTGATCATCGGCGTGGGCGAGAAACTGTTCGAGTTCTTCATGTCGAGCAGTGATCTGGCCGGTGCCCTGTTCGGATTCACCATGAACGCGACAGAAAACTGGTTTGCCTATGTATTGGCACTGATCTTCCTTGTCTTCCGTCCGCAGGGCCTGTTCGGGGAGAAGATCATTGAGCGTGTCTGATCCCCATGCCCCACGGTGCGCCCCGCGCTATCCGTCAAGCTGGCGGAACAGCATGATCGTGAACGCGGCCAGCACCGTGATGGCCAGTGTGGCCGACAACATGAGGTCGCCGGTCAGCAAGACGGTTGCTCCAACGCAGACCATCAGGATCACCGCACAAAGCAGCAGGATCTGCCCGACACCGATGCCTTCGGACGCCTGCGGCTTAGCCGCAGCCTCTGCCGGATCGGGGGGCGCGTGTTCTGTTGCCTCTGGTATGGCGTCGATCAGATCGGCCTTGGCCGCGGCCAGTTCCCGCGCCGAGATATCGCCACGCGCATGCGCGGCATCAAGACGACGCATGTCGTCCAAAATTGCAGTCATGGTTCCCACTCCATCTACCCGCACCAATAGTGCCACGCGGAATGGGGCGAAATGTGGCGAAACTGGAAAACCCGATTGGGTGGTTAACGGCGCGTTCGACATGAGCGGCGCGGAAAGAGGTGCATATGCTTTATCGTGAAGCAGGCGATTTTTCGACGACATATCAGGAAGATAGTCAAACGTTCCCGATCAGGTTCGACCGCTATCGCTATTACTTCGTGCTGGCAGTGGCGGTGTTTGTCCTGCCCTTCGTAATGAATGATTATCTGGTCAATTCTATCTTTCTGCCGTTTTTGATCTACGCCATCGCGGCAATCGGGCTGAACATCCTGACGGGATATTGCGGTCAGGTGTCGCTGGGGACGGGCGGGTTCATGGCTGTGGGGGCCTATTCCTGCTACAAGCTGATGACCGCCTTTCCGGATGTGAACATCTTTTTCCACGTCATTCTCGCGGGGGGCGTGACGGCGCTGGTCGGGACGGCATTTGGCCTGCCATCACTGCGGATCAAGGGGTTCTATCTGGCCGTTGCAACGCTGGCCGCGCAGTTCTTTCTGGTTTGGTTGTTCAACAAGGTGGCGTGGTTTTACAACTACTCCGCCTCGGGGCAGATCAACGCGCCCGAACGGTCCGTTTTCGGCATCGAAGTTACCGGCCCCAATACCGAGGCGTGGGCCACCTATCTGTTCTGTCTGGTCTTCACCATCGGGTCGGCCCTGATCGCGCGCAACCTGACACGCGGGTCCGTGGGACGGCAGTGGATGGCGATCCGCGACATGGACATCGCCGCCGAGATCATCGGGGTGAACCCGCTGAAATCCAAGTTGACGGCCTTTGCGGTCAGTTCGTTCTTTGTCGGAATCTCGGGGGCGCTGTTCTTTTCGGTCTACCTTGGCGCGGTCGAAGTGGGCGAAGTATTCGGCATCCAGAAATCGTTTCTGGTGCTGTTCATGATCATCATCGGCGGCTTGGGGTCCATCTTCGGAGCCTTTGCGGGGGCTGCGTTCTTGGTGGTTCTGCCCGTGCTTTTGAAACTGGTGGGTGTGGACCTGCTGGGCTGGCCCACGGACATTGTGGCGCATGTGCAGCTGGTGGTCGTCGGGGCGCTGATCATCGTGTTCCTGATCCTTGAACCACACGGGATCGCGCAACTGTGGCGCGTCGCAAAAGAGAAATTGAGACTGTGGCCCTTCCCGCACTGACGCGGGTAGCCACCAAAAATGGCGGGAAAAACACCGCCGCGCGAACGGTCCGAAACGGGCCACATATCGGATACGACCAACGGGAGGAAAAACCGATGACTACGAAACTGGCAACCTATGTTGCGGCAGCCGTCATGGCGGCAAGTCCGGCCTTGGCGGACCTTGTGTTCCCAAGCCTAAGCTATCGCACCGGCCCCTATGCGGCGAGCGGCATCCCCTTTGCGGATGGCTATGCCGACTATTTCACGCTGCTGAACGAACGTGACGGCGGCATCGGCGGGGTGAAAGTCTCTGTTCCGGAATGCGAGACCGGCTACAACACCGAGAAGGGTGTGGAATGCTATGAGTCGACCAAAGGGTCGGGCGCGCTGGTGTATCAGCCGCTGTCCACAGGCATCACCTACCAGCTGATCCCCAAAGCGACGGCTGACGGCATTCCGGTCCACTCGATGGGGTACGGGCGTACATCTGCGGCCAATGGCGCGGTGTTCAGCCACGTGTTCAACTACCCTGCGAACTACTGGAGCGGCGCGTCCGGTGCGATCAACTATCTAATGCAGGACGGCGATATTTCCGGCAAGAAAATCGCACTGGTTTATCACAACTCGGCTTATGGCAAGGAACCGATCCGCACGCTGGAAGAACTGTCGGCCAAGCATGGTTTCGAACTGATGCAGGTCGCCGTTGACCACCCCGGTCAGGAACAAAAGTCGCAATGGCTGCAAATCCGTCGTGAGCGTCCTGATTATGTGATCATGTACGGCTGGGGCGTAATGAACCAGGTTGCGGTTCAGGAAGCTGCGAACATCCGTTTCCCGATGGAAAACTTCATCGGTATCTGGTGGTCGGGTTCCGAAAATGACGTGTTGCCAGCAGGTGCGGCGGCAGACGGCTATAAGTCGCTGACGTTCCACGGTGTGGGTAGCGATTTCCCCGTCTTCGACGACATCCAGACACATGTTGTAGATAAGGGGCTGGCTGCCGGATCGGGCGACCAGATTGGTACGGTCCTGTATAACCGTGGCCTCTATGCCGCGATGCTGGCCGCCGAAGCTGCCAAAACTGCGCAGGAAATCCACGGCACACCGGACATCACAGCAGCCATGATGCGCGATGGTATGGAAGCACTGGAAATCACCGAAGAGAAGATGGCGGCCCTTGGTCTTCCAGGCTTTGGTCCATCGTTCAAAGTGTCCTGCGAGAACCACGGTGGCCCCGGCCTTGTGGGCATGACGCAGTGGGATGCGACAGCGAAAGAATGGACGCTGGTTTCCGATTTCTCTGAATCGGACATGGGGATCATCCAGCCGCTGATCGACGAGGACAGCGGTGCCTATGCAGCCGAGAACGGCATCACGCCAGGCTGCAACTAAACCCTTCTTCCCCGGCGGTGGCGCCTGTTGCCGCCGGGGGATTTGCATATTTATCGGAACAATGAAGGTGTGATCCATGCTGGACGCCGAGACCAAGACCGAGACCGTACTAGAGGTCAACAATATCGAGGTGATTTATAACCACGTGATCCTCGTGTTGAAGGGTGTGAGCCTCAGTGTGCCCAAGGGCGGTATCACGGCCCTGTTGGGGGGCAACGGGGCAGGCAAGACCACGACGCTGAAGGCGATTTCGGGGTTGCTTGCATCCGAGCGCGGCGAGGTGACCAAAGGGTCGATCATGTATCGCGGTGTGAACACAGCCCATGCGGACCCTGCGGACCTTGTGAAGCACGGCGTGGTGCAGGTGATGGAAGGCCGTCACTGTTTCGAGCACCTTACGGTCGAGGAAAACCTGATGACCGGCGCTTATACCCGTGCCGATGGCAAGGGCGCGATCGCGGCCGATCTCGAGATGGTCTATAACTATTTTCCGCGCTTGCGCGAACGTCGCAAGTCGCAGGCGGGCTATACGTCCGGGGGTGAGCAGCAGATGACGGCGATTGGCCGCGCGCTGATGTCCCGCCCCGAGACGATCCTGCTGGACGAACCGAGCATGGGCCTTGCGCCGCAGTTGGTAGAGCAGATTTTCGAGATCGTGAAATCGGTGAACGAGAATGAGGGCGTGACTTTTTTGCTGGCCGAGCAGAACACCAACGTCGCGCTGCGGTTTGCGCATTACGGATACATTCTGGAATCGGGTCGCGTCGTGATGGATGGCCCTGCCGCCGAACTGCGCGAGAACCCCGATGTGAAAGAGTTCTATCTGGGCATGTCGGATGAGGGGCGCAAATCGTTTCGGGATGTGCGCAGCTATCGCCGGCGCAAGCGCTGGCTAAGCTGACGCCACCATTGCCGACCGTTTTCCTTGGACGAGATGAGACCCGCTATGCCGACGACGCCTTTTTACGACGCATTGGAAACCCGCAGTGCCGATGCGCGCGCCAGCGACCAGTTGGCGGCGGTCAACGCACAGATTGCGCGTGTTGCGGCAGCGTCTGACAGTTGCCTGCCAGAGGTTGGCACGTTGCAGGATCTGGCTGAGTTGCGCCGTTTGCCTGTATTGCGGAAGTCCGAACTGGCCAAGTGGCAGGCGGCAAAGCCGCCGTTTGGCGGGATACCCGTGACAGGTCTGGCGCATGTCTTTCAATCGCCCGGGCCGATCTATGAGCCCGGCGGGATCAGCCACGACTGGTGGCGCATGGGGCGGTTCCTGCATGCGGTCGGCATCGGCGCGGGCGATATCGTGCAAAACTGTTTCGGGTACCATCTGACGCCTGCGGGCATGATATTCGAATCCGGTGCACGGGCGGTAGGCGCTGCCGTTTTACCTGCGGGTACGGGGCAGACCGAGTTGCAGGTCACGGCGGCGCGCGACATCGGCACGACAGCTTATGCGGGGACACCGGATTATCTGAAGGTGATCCTTGATAAGGCGGACGAGATGGGCGTGACATTGTCCTTCACCAAGGCCGCTGTTGGAGGGGGCGCGTTGTTCCCCAGCCTGCGGCAGGAATATGCGGATCGCGGGATCACCTGCATGCAGTCCTATGCCACGGCGGATCTGGGCAACATCGCCTATGAGACGCCAAGCCTTGAGGGCATGGTGGTAGACGAAGGTGTGATCGTCGAGATCGTCACCCCGGGTACAGGCAATCCGGTGCCCGAAGGCGAAGTGGGTGAGGTGGTTGTGACCACGCTGAACCCCGATTACCCGCTGATCCGGTTTGCCACGGGGGACATGAGCGCCGTTCTGTCCGGTCAAAGCCCCTGCGGGCGGACCAATATGCGCATCAAGGGCTGGATGGGGCGCGCCGACCAGACGACCAAGATCAAGGGGATGTTTGTGCGCCCCGAACAGGTTGCGGCCTTGGTCGACAAACATCCAGAAGTGCTGCGCGCCCGCGTTATTGCGCGCCGTGAGGGGCAACAGGATGCGATGGTGGTTCAACTGGAGTGCACCAGCGGGTCGGCGCAGGATTTCAGCCAGTCGGTCGCGGATACGCTCAAGCTGAAGGGGGCGGTCGAGGTGCATGCGCCTGACACGCTGCCCAAAGACGGGTTGGTGATCGAGGACCAGCGCAGCTACGAATAGGTCGCAGGGGACGTGCCGCAGCGGGGCTGGAAACCCGAGCGAAAACGTAAGATAAGCGGCGCGTTACGGTTCGGGACTGATCGCTTGTCATTGATTTCCACATCTGCGCCCACGGGCAAGTCGCCGCGCGTGCTGACATGGTCGGCGCTGCTGGTGGCGGCGATCTGTTTGCTGCCCATGGTTGCGGTGACGCTGGCCGCAATGCTGGGTGGAACATCAGCCATTTCGCATCTGATGGGCACCGTGTTGGGGCGGTATGCGGCCAACACTGGGTTGCTGGTTGTGCTGGTATCCTTGGGGACGTTTTTCGTCGGCGTCGGGACCGCGTGGCTGGTCACTATGACGCGGTTCCCGTTTGCGCGGGTGCTTGAGATTGCACTGGTCCTGCCGCTGGCCTTTCCGGCCTATGTCCTAGCCTATGCCTATACCCATATTCTGGACCATCCAGGCATTGCGCAAACCTCCCTGCGCGCGGCCATGGGATGGGGGCCGCGGGATTACTGGTTTCCCGAAATCCGCAGCCTTGGCGGTGCCGCGCTGATGCTGGTGCTGGTGCTATATCCTTATGTCTATCTGCTGGCGCGGGCGTCGTTCATTCAGCAAAGCGGATCGACCTTTATGGCCGCGCGGGCATTGGGGTCGCGCCCCTTAGCCGCATTCTGGCGGGTCAGCTTGCCATTGGCGCGCCCAGCGATTGCCGCCGGCGTCCTGCTGGCCGTGATGGAGACGATCGCGGATTTCGGCACGGTGGCCTATTTCGGGGTCCAGACCTTTGCCACCGGTATTTACACAAGTTGGTTTTCCTTGGCGGACAGGGCGGGGGCAGCGCAACTGGCGCTGTGTCTGCTGGCCTTTGCGCTGATGTTGGCGGTGCTTGAGCGCAAGCAGCGGGGGCAGGCGCGATATCATGATCCCAGTAGGGGTCAGAGGGAGCTTGCGCCGATCACCCTGACCGGATGGCAAGGGGTTACGGCGGCGGTGCTGTGTGGTCTGCCCGTTCTGTTTGGCGCGATCATTCCGGTGTTTGCGCTGCTGGCCCTAGGGCTGGGGTCGGGGCAGGATTTGCTGAGTGCGCGTTACCTCGGGTTTTTGCGGCATTCGCTGACGCTGGCCACGCTGGCGGCGGTGCTGACACTGGGGGCTGCGATCTTGCTGGGTTATTTCCGGCGCACCGAGGGCGGGCGATTGTCTGCCGGTGCGACCTATGTGGCGCGGCTGGGCTATGCCGTGCCGGGTGGGGTGATCGCGGTGGGTCTGCTGGTGCCTTTTGCCGCCTTTGACAACGCGCTGGATGCATGGATGCGCGCGACCTTTGACATCTCGACTGGATTGCTGATTTCAGGGTCAATCTGGTTGCTGGTCTTTGCCTATGTTGTGCGGTTTCTGGCAGCGGCCCTAGGTGCATACGAGGGCGGTCAGGCGCGGGTCCATGCGAATATGGATGCGGCGAGCCGGTCGCTGGGCAAGGGGCCCTTTGCCACTTTGCGGCGCGTACACCTGCCGATCCTGACGCCGAGCCTTTTGACAGCACTGTTAATCGTGTTTGTCGATGTGATGAAGGAGTTGCCCGCGACGCTGATCATGCGCCCGTTCAACTTCGATACATTGGCGGTACAAGCGCATCGCCTTGCGGCAGATGAGCGGCTGGACGGGGCGGCGGTGCCCAGTCTGGTCATTGTGGCGGTCGGGTTGTTGCCCGTGATCCTGATCTGTCGTCAGGTCGGGCGGCACTGAGCGTGGTTCGGGGGCGTTGCCCCCCGTGTGCTTGCGCACCCTCCCCCCAGCATATTTTTGGAACAATGATGAGACGTGTAGTTCACAGGGTGAGGTGTGCCATCGGGCGGGCATAAACGTGCGCCCGATGGCTGGTGTTTTAGCTGTCTTCGGACGTGCCGATCTTGTCTTGGGTCTTGGTGTCGAAATCCGATGCCGCGTGGCGTTCGTGCAGTTGCAGTTCGGGTTCGCCAAAGGCGCGGTTGACCATGCGGCCACGCAGCGTCGCGGGGCGTGCGTCGATCTTTTTCGCCCATGCCATCACGTTGGTATAGCTTTCCACGTCGAGGAATTCTGCCGCGTCGTAGAGGCGGCCAAGGCAGAGTTGGCCATACCAAGGCCAAATCGCCATGTCCGCGATTGAGTAGTCGTCGCCCGCGATAAAGGGTTTGTTCGCGAGCTCGCGGTCGAGCACGTCGAGTTGGCGTTTACTTTCCATCGCGTAGCGGTTGATCGGGTATTCGTATTTTTCTGGCGCGTAGGCATAGAAGTGGCCGAAGCCACCGCCGAGGAAGGGCGCGGAGCCCATTTGCCACATCAGCCAGTTCATGACCTCGGTGCGCCCTGCCCCGCTTGTCGGCAGGAAGGCACCGAATTTTTCGGCCAGATGGATCAGGATCGAGCCGGATTCGAAAACGCGCACAGGCGTGTCGCCGGAGCGGTCCAAAAGGGCGGGGATTTTCGAGTTCGGGTTGATGTCTACAAAGCCGGAGCCGAATTGATCACCTTCGCCGATATTGATCAGCCAGGCGTCATATTCCGCGTCTGTATGGCCCGCTTCAAGCAGTTCCTCGAACATCAGGGTCACTTTGACGCCGTTTGGCGTGGCGAGCGAGTAAAGCTGGAACGGGTGGTCGCCGATTGGCAGATCCTTGTCCGCGGTCGGGCCGGCAATGGGGCGGTTGATCGACGCGAACTTGCCGCCCGATCCTGCGTCCCATGTCCATTTGGCGGGCGGGGTGTAGGTTGGATCACTCATCGGTTGGCCTTTCGGTATTGGGACGGGTTGGCGCAAATCCTAGCCTGTCGGCGGGCCGGTGCAAGGCGATCATTGTGCTTTGACGAAGGGGCCGGTGTGCGCCTGCCGTGGCCAACTGGTGCAACAGCGGGGCCCGGAAACGAATCAGGCCGCCCTGCGAGAGGACGGCCTGTAAACTTTTGCGGTGCTTTTAGGGCTTAACCCTGACGTGCTTTGAACCGGCGCTGCGTCTTGTTGATGACGTATACGCGGCCTTTGCGACGCACAACGCGGCAATCACGGTGCCGGTTTTTCAGCGAGCGGAGCGAGTTGCGAACCTTCATGGCGCTTCTTCCTCATGTTTCATGGCGCGAAGCAGCGCCGGGTTGCGTTTTGGCACCTTGTGCCGGTGTAGGTGCCGCGGGGCACGAAGGCCCGTTGGCGGAATGCGGTGGTGCGAGATACAAGGATCGAACTTGTGACCCCTTCGATGTCAACGAAGTGCTCTACCGCTGAGCTAATCCCGCACATTGCCCTGACACTTGTCCCGCCCACAAAGAAAGTGAGCGCGGAATTCCGCGCCAAGTGAGGGGTGCTATAAAAGGAGTCGTCAGCGGGATCAAGGGCTTTTGGCTTTGTCTTTTCATGGTCTATGTTGATTGTCAGGAGGAGCGCCTATGCCAAAAGTCGCTTACGAGGTCATACACCCCGAACGGCGCACCAGTTGCGTGGTGTTTGCGTCGCCCCATTCCGCGCGCGACTATCCGGATAGTTTCCTGCGCCGGACGGTTCTGGACGAGATGACGATCCGGTCGTCCGAAGATGCTTTTGTCGATCAACTCTTTGCCTCGGCGCCGCAGAATGGCGCGCCGTTGCTGCTGGCGGGGGCACCGCGCGCCTATGTCGACCTGAACCGCAGCGCGGACGAGCTTGACCCCGCCCTGATCGAAGGGGTGCGCCGTCAGGGACACAATCCTCGCATTGCCAGCGGTTTGGGCGTTATTCCGCGTGTCGTGGCCAACGGGCGTGCGATTTACCGCGGCAAGCTGTCGATGATCGAAGCCGAGCAGCGGATCGAACGGTACTGGCGCCCCTATCACGCGGCGCTGCAAAAGCTGCTGGATGAGGCGAGTCGCGATCACGGGCAGGCAGTGTTGATTGACTGCCATTCCATGCCGCACGAGGCGATGGACGGTGTGGCGCGCAGCGGGATGGTCCGCCCGAACGTGGTTCTGGGCGACAGGTTCGGTGCGGCTGCGTCGGCCGAGGTAATGGACCGCGTCGAGGCGGCCTTTGTCGGGGCGGGTTTCAAGGTGGCGCGCAATGCGCCCTTTGCCGGCGCCTATGTGACGCAAGCCTATGGGCGACCGTTGCGCAATCAACACGCTGTGCAGGTAGAAATCGACCGGTCGCTGTATATGGACGAACGGCTGATCCGACCGAACAGCGATTTTGACGCCATGCGCGCACGGTTGCGCGATGTGGTGGCGCAGATCACCAAGATCGGCCAGATGCGTATTCCGCTGGCGGCGGAATAGCGGCGCATCAGCGCAAGGCACGCCCTTTCAGAATAGCTTTATGTCCGAACCGGTTGCGGATTGCGTCGGCAGCACGTTCGGCCTGACCGCGTTTACGGGCGTCGGGGTCAAGAAGGTCGCCCGACACTTCGGCGGCATCTGCCGCACACAGATCGCTGATACCGCATCCTAAAAGGCGATAGGGCCCTTCATCACCGACCTGATCGAACAGGGCGCGGGCAGTGCGATAGATCGTGTCTGCCAGTTGCGCCGGATCGCGCAAAGACACCCGCCGCGTCAGCGAGGTGTGGTTGTGGCGCTTGAGCTTGAGCGTCACAACACGCCCTGCGAGGCCTTTGGCCTTGGCCCTGTCCGACACTTTTTCCGCCATCCGCCACAGGTGACCGTCCAGAATATCGGGATCGTTTGTATCGTCGTGGAAAGTGGTTTCGTTGCTGATGGATTTCATCGGGGAATCCCGCGACACCCGCCGCATGTCCTGCCCGCGCGCCAGATGCCACAGGCGGTCCCCCATAGAGCCGAACCGCGCCACAAGGTCCGTCCGTTCCCACCGCAGAAGATCGGCAAAGGTGCGAATGCCCGCCTTGTCCAGCGACGCCTGCGCCGACGGCCCGATACCCCAGATCAGGCGCACGGGTTTGTCGCGCAGGAAGCTGGCTGTGTCCGCTTCGCCGATCACGGAAAACCCGTGCGGCTTTTCGAGGTCCGAGGCGACCTTGGCCAGAAACTTGTTGTGGGACAGGCCGATGGAGCCGGTGAGACCCAGCTCATCCCGCATCCGTTTGATCATACGGGCCAGCATCACCGCAGGGGGTGCCCCGTGCAGGCGTGTGGTGCCGGACAGGTCCATGAATGCTTCGTCCAGCGAGAGGGGTTCGATTGCGGGGGTCAATTCTTCCATCATGGCGCGAATGGCTTTGCTCGCCTCGACATAGGCGTCCATGCGCGGCTTGATGATCACCGCTTCGGGGCACAGCTTGAGCGCTTGGAACATCGGCATGGCCGAGCGGACGCCACGGATGCGCGCCACATAGCACGCGGTGGACACCACGCCGCGCCGCCCGCCACCGATGATCACCGGCTTGCCCTCAAGGCTTGGGTCGTCGCGCTTTTCCACCGACGCATAAAAGGCATCGCAATCCATATGGGCGATGTTCAGGTCGAACAGTTCGGGGTGGCTGACGATACGCGGACTGGCACAGGCGGGGCAGCGCCGTGCGGAATCGAACTGGGTCAGGCATTCGCGGCAAAGACTGGGCATGGGTCTGAATTGTGGCTACTGCTGGCCAATGTAAAGTGCGTGCGGGGATTTGAACATGGCAGGTCGGGTGATCGGTGCAAAGCTGGCGCTGTTTGTGGGGGACCAGCTAGCCACGTTGCAGCGCGACGACCGACCCGGATTGCTATGGCCGGGGTTCTGGGATCTGCCCGGTGGCGGGATCGAGGCGGGCGAGACGCCGCTTGAGTGTGTGCTGCGCGAAACGCAAGAAGAACTAAGCCTGACACTTGATCCGGCGGCTGTCATCTGGGGCCGCGACTATGGCACGTCGAGCATGGATATCTCGTGGTTCTTTGCGGCCCATGTCGGGGCGGAAGTTGCGGATGCGATTGCCCTTGGCGACGAAGGGCAACAATGGGCCCTGATGTCGGTCGAGGCGTTCATGGCGCACGACACCGTGGTGCCGCAGTTCAAGCCGCGTTTGGGCGACTATCTGGCGGGCGTCGCATCGGTCAATTTTCAGTGGGACGGGAAAGCAGGGCCTTTATAAAAGGCCCCCCCGCAAAGCGAGCGGGGGGAGGTGACGAACCTCAGGAAGATGCGGTTCGTCGGGGAGTATCACCTGTCACCAAAGTACCACCCAGACGTGTTTTCGCACAGTCAGGAATACCATACTTTGCAATATACGGTGGCCTTGTTGCCGAGATGGCACAAACTGTTGATCTATCAACGAGTGCCTTATTTGGCGCTATATTGCGCCACTTTGTCACTTTTGCATGCGTTTTCAGCGCTTTGGTTCGACCGCTTAGACGGCCGCCATCTCTGAAAGGATCGAGTCCGCCGCACCCTTCGGATCGGTTGCGCGCCAGATCGGACGCCCGACAACGATGTGATCCACCCCGTTGGCGATCGCATTTGCCGGTGTCGCGATGCGTTTCTGATCGCCAGAGGCCGCGCCAACAGGCCGCACACCTGGTGTTACGATCAACCGGTTGGCCGCTTCGGGCAAGGCGCGGATCGCCGCCGCCTCGTGCGGCGATGCGATAACACCGTCGGCACCCGCCATGAACGCCCGTCCGGCCCGTTCCTGCACAAGGTCCGCGACATCGCCTGACTGGATCATGCAGTCATCAAGGTCGCTACGGTCCAGAGAGGTTAGGATTGTGACGGCCAAAATCTTGAGAGACGAACCTGCCGCGCCTTCCTTGGCGGCGCGGATCACATGGGGATCGCCGTGAACGGTCAGGAAATCCAGATCGAACTGGGCCAACCCGCGCACTGCGGCCTCGACCGTGGCACCGATGTCGAACAGTTTCATATCCAGAAAGATGCGCTTGCCATGTTCCTGCTTAAGCTCGTTGGCCAGCGCCAGACCGCCACCAGTCAGCATGCCCAGACCGATCTTGTAAAAGCTGACGCTGTTTCCCAACGCGGTCGCCAGTTCCAGCCCTGCAACGGCGTTCGGCACGTCCATTGCTACGATCAATCTGTCATCTGCCATTTGCGCGCCCTCTTTCACTGTCCCTGCGCGGTCATAAGACAGGTTGCGTGCGAAATCCATCAACGAAAAAACCCGGATGCACGAAGCATCCGGGCCAGTGATCAGAGACGATAGCAGGCAGGCACCTGTCTCTGGGGTACTTCGAAGCGGTTCCGCAGCATCGGGGACAGAAAGGATGCTCGGTCTGCCGCGTCAAAGTATTCTATGTTCAGGCCGCGTGCGGACGTTCAAACGCGAATTGGGCACGAATACGCGACCGCAGTTCCTGAAGGCGGCCAGCGCGCTGTGGCGCAACCGCTGGTTTGAATGTGGAATCGGCCGGCCCGTGTTTGTGGCGGCGCAGCGCTTGGGTCGACAGACCTTTGGACGCTTCTTCGAATTCCATTGTGATCGGGGCATTGATGGAACATGCGTAACGGCGGGATCCGGATGTATCGTGTACGGTCACCAGCGCTTCAAAAGACTGGGTGGCCGCGTTGTAGATCACGTCGTTCAATTGCAACGGTACAGTCTGCATTTTGACACCTAATTTTTATTTCTGCTCTTGTGGATAAGTATGTGGATTGATTTCTTTTGAAAAAAAGGGGGAATATTAATGGAACCAAATCACAGGTTTGGTACCTGACCGTGAGGCAGGCACAAGAATTCATTTAAATTATTGAAATAGTTATATTTTCCCATTTTGACCCAAAAATGGAACGCCCGCTCACCGCGATCCGAATTAGGCGGAAATTTGCCGTAATTGGTTGAGCGTCCAAGGAAAATCACGATCCGGCCATGTGGACAGGCCGGTGGCACCCCCGGACAACCGTCGCCTTTGATATGATTAAATCGCCCTGCATTTTGCGCACCCAAAGCTCTTGCAGAGGCGGCAAGACGCACCCATCTTTCACGCATAAGGCCCATACTGACCGCGTGCCTAATTAGGGCGCGGCGAATTCGGGCGCTGCAAAAGGAGAAAGACCCATGGACTTGAGCAAGTTCACGGAGCGGTCGCGCGGATTCGTGCAAGCCGCACAAACAATCGCAACACGCGAAAGCCACCAACGGCTGACCGCTGACCATCTGCTGAAGGCGCTTCTGGACGACGAACAGGGGCTGGCCGCAAACCTTATCACTGCCGCGGGCGGGGATGCGGGGCGGGTGCGGTCCCATGTGGACCAGACGTTGGCCAAACAACCCAAAGTCACAGGCGACGCCGCGCAGGTGTATCTGGATCAGGCCACGGCAAAGGTTCTGGCCGAAGCCGAAGCGCTGGCAAAAAAGGCTGGCGACAGCTTTGTTCCGGTCGAACGGGTGCTGATGGCGCTTGGCATGGTGAAATCCGGTGCCAAAGACGCGCTGGAAGCTGGCAAGGTCACACCCCAAGCCCTGAACACCGCCATCAATGACGTGCGCAAAGGGCGTACCGCCGACACGGCAAGCGCCGAGGATGGTTATGATGCATTGAAGAAATACGCGATGGACCTGACCGCCCGCGCCGAAGAGGGCAAGATCGACCCGATCATCGGACGGGACGAAGAAATTCGTCGCGCGATGCAGGTGCTGAGCCGCCGGACCAAAAACAACCCAGTCCTGATCGGTGAACCTGGTGTGGGTAAGACAGCCATTGCCGAAGGGCTGGCGCTGCGCATCGTGAACGGTGACGTGCCGGAATCCCTGCGCAACAAACGTCTGCTCGCGCTCGACATGGGGGCGTTGATTGCCGGTGCCAAATATCGCGGCGAGTTCGAGGAACGTCTGAAGGCGGTTCTGAACGAAGTCACAGATGCGGCGGGCGAGATCATCCTGTTTATCGACGAAATGCACACGCTGGTCGGTGCAGGCGCGTCCGAAGGGGCGATGGATGCGGCGAACCTGATCAAACCCGCGCTGGCGCGTGGGGAGCTGCACTGTGTCGGGGCCACAACCCTGAACGAGTACCGCAAATATGTTGAGAAAGACGCGGCCCTAGCCCGTCGTTTCCAGCCGGTCATCGTCGAGGAACCCACTGTCGAGGACACAATTAGTATCCTGCGCGGTATCAAGGAAAAGTACGAACTGCACCACGGTGTGCGGATTTCGGACAGCGCCTTGGTCACTGCGGCGACGCTGAGCCATCGCTATATCACCGACCGTTTTCTGCCGGACAAGGCCATCGACCTGATGGACGAAGCGGCCAGCCGTCTGCGGATGGAGGTCGACTCCAAACCCGAAGAGCTGGACGCGCTGGACCGTCAGATCCTGCAAATGCAGATCGAGGTGGAGGCACTGCGCCTAGAGGATGATCAGGCTAGCAAAGACCGGCTTGATACGTTGGAAAAGGACTTGGCCGATCTGCAAGAACGTAGCGCCGAGATGACCGCCCAATGGCAAGGTGAACGCGACAAGCTGGCGTCGGCGCGCAACGTGAAGGAAGAACTGGACCATGCGCGGGCCGCATTGGACATCGCCAAGCGCGAGGGCAACCTCGCGAAAGCGGGGGAGTTGTCCTACGGCGTGATCCCCGAGCTTGAGCGCAAGCTGGCCGAAGCCGAAGGGCAGGATTCAGACACGATGGTGTCTGAGGCTGTGCGCCCCGAGCAGATCGCGTCAGTCGTCGAACGCTGGACCGGAATTCCGGTGGCCAAGATGCTGGAAGGTGAACGGGACAAGCTGCTGCGGATGGAAGACCAGTTGCATGCGCGGGTCATCGGCCAGAACAGTGCTGTACGTGCTGTTGCAAACGCCGTGCGCCGTGCGCGGGCGGGGCTGAACGATGAAAACCGTCCCCTCGGGTCGTTCCTGTTCCTTGGGCCAACGGGCGTCGGTAAGACCGAGTTGACCAAGGCCGTGGCCGAATTCCTGTTCGATGACGACAGCGCGATGGTGCGGATCGACATGTCCGAGTTCATGGAGAAACACGCCGTCGCCCGTCTGATCGGCGCGCCTCCGGGCTATGTCGGCTATGACGAAGGCGGCGTGCTGACCGAGGCAGTGCGGCGTCGGCCCTATCAGGTCGTGCTGTTTGACGAGGTCGAAAAGGCGCATCCGGATGTCTTTAACGTGCTGTTGCAGGTTCTGGATGATGGTGTGCTGACCGATGGTCAGGGCCGGACGGTTGATTTCAAGCAGACGCTGATCATCCTGACGTCGAACCTTGGTGCGCAGGCGCTGAGCCAGTTGCCCGATGGGGCGGATGCCGCTGATGCGCGGCGGGACGTGATGGATGCGGTACGCGCTCATTTCCGGCCCGAGTTCCTGAACCGTCTGGACGAAACCATCGTGTTCGACCGGCTGGCCCGTGCGGATATGGATGGCATTGTGACCATCCAGATGGCCCGCCTTCTCAAGCGGTTGGCGGCGCGCAAGATCACGCTGTCGCTGGACGATGGCGCGCGCAAATGGCTGGCCGACGAAGGGTACGATCCTGTGTTCGGGGCGCGCCCGCTGAAACGGGTGATCCAGTCTGCGCTGCAGAACCCGCTGGCCGAGATGCTGCTGGCAGGCGACGTGAAGGACGGCGATGACATCTCGGTCTCGGCAGGGGCCGATGGTCTGATCATCGGGGACCGTGTCGGCGGCAGTAACCGGCCGCGCCCTGACGACGCGGTGGTGCATTGATCGCAGCGCATTAACCACAAAATGGCCCGCAGGACTGCGGGCCACACACCAACTGAAACCCCGCCTGACTGGCGGGGTTTTTTGTATCCGCCGCCACGCGGGTTCCATTCGGGCGAATTCCAGCGCGGCAAAGATGCTTAATAAACCAAACATTAGGAAAATTGGATCATTTAGGAAGAGCGATCGGGTGCGTGAATGCGCGACGCATTCTGTGGCCATGCCTTTGGGTTGATCGGCGTATCGAGATCGGAGGATCTATTGGAATTCAGCGCCAAGACATTGTTCAACCCGACTGTATTGTTGGCCGTTGCCCTCATGGCGGTCATTGTCATGATGGTCCTGCCGATGCCCGCTTGGGTGCTTGATGTGGGTCTGGCAAGCTCCTTTGCGTTGGCGATCCTTATCTTCACCATCACCCTGTTTATTGAACGACCGCTGGATTTTTCGGCCTTTCCGACGATCCTGCTGGCATCCCTGATGCTGCGACTGTCGCTGAACGTTTCGTCCACCAAGCTGATTATCGGTCAGGGTCATACCGGTACGCAGGCGGCGGGGGATGTGATCCAAGGCTTTGCGCAGTTCGTCATGGGCGGCAGCGTGTTCCTTGGGCTTGTCGTGTTTTGCGTGCTGCTGATCGTCAACTTCATGGTGATCACCAAGGGTGCGACGCGCATGGCGGAAGTCGGCGCGCGGTTTGCTCTGGACGGGATGCCTGGCAAGCAGCTGGCCATCGACAGCGACATGTCCGCAGGCGCGATCACCCATCAAGAAGCGAAGACGCGGCGCGAGCTTGAACAGGCGGAAACCACCTTTTTCGGATCACTAGACGGGGCGTCGAAGTTTGTAAAAGGGGACGCCGTCGCGGGATTGCTGATCACACTTTTGAACCTTGTCGCGGGGTTGGTGATGGGCGTCGTTGTGCACGGGATGCCCCTTGGCAGCGCCTTTGAAACTTACGCGATCCTGACCGTGGGCGATGGCCTTGTGTCTCAAATTCCCGCTGTTGTGATTTCCATCGCCTCTGCCCTGCTGCTGGCGCGGGGCGGGGCCAAGGGAGCGACCGACCTCGCCGTGTTCAGCCAGCTTGGCAAACATCCTGCCGCGCTGACAACCGTCGGAGTTCTGATGGCGATGTTCGGGCTGGTACCCGGTTTGCCGCTGGCCCCGTTCATGCTGGGCGGTATCGGCCTGTTCGTTGCCGCGTTCCTGATCAACCGCCATCTGAAGGAGGTAAGCCTGAAGACGGCGCAGTCCGATGAGGCCCCCGTTATCCAGGCCGAAAAATCTATGGGCGATGTGCTTGAGCTTGACGACATCCATGTGGAATTCGCCCCCGACCTTGTGAACATGGTCCTTGATCCTGGAACGGGTCTGGACGCACGCATTGCCAATATGCGCACCCATGTGGCGACTGTCTTTGGCCTGATCCTGCCGGAAATCCGCCTGACCGATAACCCTGCGCTGAAGGCCGGATCCTACATCCTGCGCATCCAAGGGGTCGAACAGGCGCGCGGCACGTTGCACGCACGGGATATCCTTGCACTGACGCCAGATGATGCCAGCAAACTGCCAGCAGGCGAGGACACAACCGAACCGGTCTATGGCGCGCCTGCCCGTTGGATTTCAGACAGGGATCAGGAGACCGCCGCTTTGGCCGGTGTGACCCTTGTGACGCCGACCGAGATTCTGGCGACGCACCTCCTTGAGGTCATAAAGCGTAACTTCAGGCGCTTGCTGACGCTGAAATCCCTGCGGCGTTTGCTGCAGGAGATGACAAACATTTCTGATCCCGCGCGGGCCGAGGCAAATCGCAAAATGCTGGACGAGTTGATACCGGACAAGGTGCCCATCGACATCCTGCATTCCGTGCTGCGTCTACTGCTGGATGAACAGGTGTCGATCCGCAACCTGTCCCTGATTCTTGAGGCGACGGCCGAGGCGAGGGGGCGCAACGCACAACCTGAGGCGATTTGCGAGATCGTGCGTCAGCGCCTTGGCTTCCAGCTTGTAGCCGAGATGCGCAGGCCGGACGGAACCCTACCGCTGGTCCAGCTTGCGCCTGAATGGGAAGATACCTTTGCCAGCTATCAGGTCGATGCCGACCGTGGGCTGGACGTTGCCCTGCCGCCTGAACTGTTCAACCGGTTGGCGGAAAACATGTCGGACAAGCTGCAAGACGCAAGCGCGCAAGGCATTTTCCCCGCCGTGGTGACAAACACGCGGCGCAGGCGTTTCGTGAAAACACTGATGCGGGCCAAGGGGATCACAAATCCGGTGCTGTCTTTTGAGGAAATCGGCGTGGATGCGCGCCCTGCCCTTGTCGGGGTCGTTGCCGCGTGACCTTTTCAGCCGAGATCATTGCCCTTGGCCAAGCCCAACTCTGGCTGGGCTTTGTCGTCTTCTTGCGCGTCGCGGCAGCAGTCGCATTACTTCCTGGCTTTGGTGAACAATCGGTTCCGATGCGTATCAAGCTGGCGATCTCCATCGCGTTTACCATGATCGTGGCGCCAGCCCTGTCTGTCTCGCCGGAACCCTTCTCGCTCAGCACACTCGCCCTGTTGGCGGTTACCGAGACGCTCTCCGGCGTTCTGATCGGCATCGGCATACGGTTGCTGATGCTGGCGTTGCAAACCGCTGGCGCGATTGCCGCGCAATCCACATCCCTATCTCAGATCCTTGGCGGTGCCGCCACAGAACCTCTGCCCGCGATGGGCTATGTGTTAACGGTGGGCGCGATTGCCTTAGCGGTGATGGCAGGGCTTCACGCCAAGGCGGCCGCGCTGTTGATCCATTCCTACACTCTGTTCCCGATGGGGTTCCTGTCCGCTGGCAGTGACGTTGCAGATTGGGGGGTAAGCCAGATCACCTATGCCTTCGACCTAGCCTTTATACTCGCGGCGCCGTTTGTGCTGATGTCAGTGCTGTACAATCTGGCGCTTGGCGTCATCAACAAAGCGATGCCGCAGCTTATGGTGGCCTTTGTTGGTGCGCCGGTCATCACATTCGGCGGCTTGTTTTTGCTGTTTCTGGCCGCACCGACGATGCTGGGGGTCTGGCTGTCGTCGCTTGATCATTTCGTGGCGGACCCGCTGGGAAGTCATAGATGAGCGGGCAGGACGACGACAGCGACAAGAGCTTTGACCCGACGCCGCAAAAGCTCTTGGATGCGCGCAAAAAGGGCGAAATTGCGAAATCGACGGATTTGCAGACTGCAGCGGGCTATGCGGGTCTAACGCTAGCCTTTCTGGCAGTTGGTGGGCAGGTCGTGACGTCTTTTGCTTCGCACCTACAGGCGATTCTGGATCGGTCTTCGGAACTGGCGGACGTTCTTTTTGCAGGGGGTTCGTCACCGATCATGGGCGGTATTTTTTGGAATGTCGCATTGTCACTGGCGCCGATCTTTCTATCGCCGGGCTTGGCGGTTCTGGGTGCCATTCTGGCCCAACGCGCATTCGTGGTCGCGCCAACCAAGTTGCAGCCAAAACTGTCGCGTATCTCGCTGCTCCAGAATGCAAAGCAGAAATTTGGGCGCGGCGGGTTGTTTGAATTCGCCAAAAGTTTTGTGAAACTGGTGATCTACTCCACCTGCCTCGCCATCTTCCTGAATGCCCGCATGCCCGAGATGATTTCAGTCATCCACAGTGCCCCCGGTGCGGTGGTGATGATGCTGGCCGAGTTGTGCACTTCATTCCTGCTGATCGTCGTTCTGGTGTCGGCATCTTTGGGCGGGGTTGATGCCTTGTGGCAGCATCAAGAACATATCCGCAAAAACCGGATGTCGCGGAAGGAGGTCATGGACGAAACCAAAAACGCGGAGGGTGATCCGCATCTGAAACAAGAACGTCGCGCGCGGGGTCAGGCCATCGCGACACAGCAAATGATGGCGCAGGTGCCCGAGGCTGATGTGATCATCGTTAACCCCACGCACTATGCCGTCGCGCTGAGATGGACGCGGTCAGCAGGGACCGCTCCGGTATGTATTGCCAAAGGTGTCGACGAAATCGCGCTGCGTATCCGCGAAGTGGCGCAAGAAGCCGCCGTTCCGATCCACAGCAACCCGCCGACCGCCCGCGCCTTGCACGCTGTGACCAAAATCGGGGATGAAATCTCCCCCGATCATTACGAGGCTGTTGCCGCCGCGATCCGTTTCGCGGACGAGATGCGGATCAAAGCGAAAGCAATGCCATGACCCGTGATCTGGCACAGTTGCAGATGCTGTCCGCACTGAAATTCCGCCACAGCGAACAGGCTATGTCCGCGATCCTGTCTCGGGAACAAGCCTTGCGGGCCGAGCTTGCCCGTTTGCGAGCGCTCACGCACGAGACCCAGTCTCAACCACCCGAACAGGCGGAATTGCGGGGGATCGGCGGTGATGTGATCTGGCTGCAGTGGCTGGAGAAAGAGCAGCGCCGGTTGAATATCGAACTGGCGCAGGTTCTGGCGCAAAAAGAGGGGCTGATGCAGCAGCATGTCCGCGCGCATGGTCGCAAGATCGTTTCGGAAACGCTGGTAGAAGACGACGCCAAGATGCGGCAGCAGAAAAAGCGTGATGCCCAATTAGCGAATGCAATCAAACTGTGGTTGATGAAACGGGTTTAATACTTGTCGGCGCTTGATCGAAGGGCGTAGCGCCCGCCTCGTTACGCTTACTTCCGACCGCCCCCTGCTTTGCCTGCACGCCGCAGGATCAACCGCAGCCGATCAAAGCTATGCGCACAGCCCTGATCGTGCAGCCCGCCAATAGCCTCATCAAGGTGCGGCCAAAGCTGAATTGCAGTGTCGATCTGCGGATCGGTCCCTTGGGTATACAGGCCCGCAGTGATCATCGTCTGGTTCTGGGCGTAGATGCTTAGGTATTTGCGCACATCGGCGATGATCTTGTTTTCCTCGTCTGAAGCTGCCGCTGGCAGGCTGCGTGAGACAGAGCGCAGTACATCAACCGCCGGAAAACGGCCACGCTCGGCAATGGTACGGTCAAGCACGACGTGTCCGTCCAGAACCCCGCGCAGGATGTCCGCAATCGGTTCGTCCATGTCCGAGCCTGCCACCAGAACGCTGAACACCGCCGTGATATCACCCTGATCCCCCGCTCCCGGCCCTGCGCGTTCACAAAGCGACATGATCAGGTGCGAGGTAGAAGGTGGAAAACCACGCAGAACCGGTGCCTCGCCAGCAGCCACAGCGACCTCGCGATGCGCTTCGGCAAAACGGGTGATGGAATCGGCCAGCAGCAGGACCGACATACCCTGATCGCGGAAGTGCTCGGCGATGGCCATGGCGGACCACGCACATCTGCGCCGCACAAGCGCCGCCTGATCCGATGTGGCCGCCACAACGATTGCGCGCGCACGCCCCTTAGGGCCCAACACGTCATCAACGAAATGGCGCACTTCGCGACCACGCTCACCAATCATGGCAATGACCACAATATCGGCAGTCATCACCTTGGCCATCTGTCCCAGAAGGCTTGATTTTCCAACGCCGGACCCCGCGAACAGTCCGATCCGTTGCCCGCCGACGACCGGCAACATCGTGTCAAAAACGATATGTCCTGTATCCAGACGACGGCCCAACGGACGCCGCGTGGCCGCAGGGGGCGGGCTCGACTGTAGCGGGCGGGGATAGGCGCCACTTATCAGCGGTTTGCCATCCAGCGGCGCACCATCAGGATCAATGATGCGCCCGATCCACGACATGTGCGGCGCGATCCCGCTGTTGCGGTCCAGAATGACGCGATCACTCAACGCGATACCTTCGACCGGCGCGTCGGGGAGCACGATAATTCCCTGACTCGTCAACTGGACAACCTCACCGCGCAGCGACGATCCATCCCGCCGCATGATCTCTGCACGGTCGCCAATGCGCGCCTCGTCCGCCAGTCCGGTCACAAGGATAATGCCCCCGTGCACCTGCCGAACCCGCCCGACAGTGCGCGCGACGCGGATTTTCGACAGACGGTTGTGAAAAGATTTCAGGTGCGCGGCTTGCTGCATCGGATCCTCCTGATGGCTGCAAACTGTTTTTAAAGGAATCACGGTTAAGCCTTGGTTGAAATCACCGAGGGAGAAGCCCCGATGTTCCAGAACCTCACCGTTTTTGAAACGGCACATGCTATGGCAGTCCATGCTGGACAGCGGCAAGCCGTGATTGCCCAGAATGTGGCGAATGCCGACACGCCCGGATATGTGGCGCGGGATTTGCCGAAGTTTCAGGATGTATACGCCCCCGCAGAGGCAGGCGTGTCGATGCAGCGCGCGACGCGGGCCGGGCATCTGCATGGTGCTGCAAGTGCCAGCGTGGACGGCATGGCCATAGAAGACCGCTCTTTCGCGTCACCTGATGGGAATACAGTCTCTATTGAAACCGAAATGATGCGCGCAACCGATGCCAAGCGGCAGCATGACCGGTCCCTCGCCATCTACAAATCTGCGCTGACCATCCTGCGCGCCAGTCTTGGCCGCCAGTAAGGAGGGTAGAAAATGAACGAATTTGCCAAAGCATTGAGCGTGTCGACAAGCGGTTTGAAAGCGCAATCTTCCCGCTTGCGCCACTTGTCAGAGAATATTTCGAACGCCGACACGCCTGGATACCGGCGCAAGACCGTGCCGTTCCGTACCGAATTCGACGCTAGTAGCGGCGTGTCCAAAGTCGAGGTCGGTCGCTTGTCACTGGATGATCGCGAATTGGAACGGGTGTTCGATCCCGCCCATCCGATGGCGGACGAAGGCGGGTTCTATGACGGATCCAACGTCGATCTGCTGATCGAACTCGCCGACGCGCGCGAGGCGCAGCGCAGCTACGAAGCGAACCTGAAAATGTTCGAGCAAGCCCGCCAGATGTCTTCGGGGCTTTTGCAACTGTTGCGCCGTTAAACGGCGCTTGAAGAAGGAGATCCAGAATGGATTCAGCAGCACTTTCCGCCGTTCAGAACTATTCCGCATCGCGGGCGGCCACACAGCCGGGCAAGGGATCTGGCGATTCCCTGTTCGGTCGGGTCGCGATGGACTTTGCACAGACCCTCGCCGCGGGCGAACAAGTCGCGCAGCAATCCATGATCAGCGAAGTGGACCCGCACGCCCTGGTACAGGCGCTGGCGCAAACTGAACTGGCCGTCGAGACCGCCGTTACTGTGCGCAACAAGGTGGTTGAAGCATATCAGGAAATCCTGCGGATGCCGGTCTAGCATGCTGAACGAAATCATCTTTTTCGACACAATGCGGCAAGGGCTGTGGGTGGCGGTCATCGTCTCGATCCCCATCCTGCTGGTGGCGCTGGTCGCAGGTGTCTCGATTGGCTTGGTTCAGGCGCTGACCTCCATCCAGGAAATGACGTTAACCTTTGTGCCGAAACTGGCGGCCATCGTGACGGTGTTCTGGATGTCGATGGGTTTCATGACCCAGACGATGGTTTCGTTCTTTCACGACCGCATTATCCCACTGATTATAGGAGGTTAAATTGGACAGCACAGGGTACATAACGCTCACACGACAGTCCGGCCTGATGCGGGAAATGCAGGTCGTCGCAAACAACATCGCAAACGCGGCCACTACCGGTTTCAGGCAAGAAGGCCTCGGGTTTTCCGAATATGTGCGCGGGGTTCGGGGCGGCGCATCATTGTCGATGGGTCAGGGCAACGTGCGCAACACCTCTTACGAACAGGGAAGCCTGACCCAGACCGGCGGCACCTATGACTTCGCGATTGAGGGGGACGGGTATTTCCTGATTGAAACACCTGAGGGGGAGCGTTTGACCCGCGCGGGCAGCTTCACCCCGAATGGCGAAGGCGACCTAGTGACCCATGACGGGAACCGCGTTCTGGACGCGGGCGGGGCGCCTGTCTTTATTCCACCAGATGCGCGTTCCATCGCCGTTTCACCGGACGGCACGATCAGCGCGGACGGGAACCTTGTCGGGCAGATCGGCCTTGTTGCGCCGGTCAATACTGATGCCATGACTCGCCAGACTGGTGTGTTGTTTGATGCGCAGGAAGGGTTCGAACCGTCTGAAACAGCCAAAATGCTGCAAGGTTTTGTCGAGGAATCGAATGTCGATCCGATTGGCCAGTTGGCCCGCATGATCGAAATCCAGCGAGCTTATGAAATGGGTCAGAGTTTTCTCGACTCCGAAGATGAACGCGTTCGCCGTGCGATGGACGCCATGTTGAAATCCAACTGAGGAGACGTCGATGCGCGCCCTGAAAATCGCAGCCTCTGGGATGCTTGCACAACAGATGCGAGTCGAGACGATCTCGAACAACCTCGCGAACATGAGCACCACCGGATACAACGCACGGCGGGCCGAGTTTGCCGACCTGCACTATCAGCAAATGACCCGCCCCGGATCGATCAACGCCTCTGACGGCACAGTCGTGCCGACGGGTGTGCAACTGGGCCTTGGCGCGCGACCTGCGGCCGTGTCGGTCCAACTGTCCCAAGGGTCATTGGCCGCCACAGGGGGCGACCTTGATGTGGCCATCGACGGCAAGGGGTTCCTTGAGGTCACTCTGCCCTCCGGTGTCACGGCCTATACGCGCGATGGCGGGCTGAAACGTACGGGCGAGGGCTTGATCGTGACCTCCGACGGCTATCCCGTGGCCCCCGAAATTGTCATCCCTGCCGACGCACGCAGCATCTCGATCAATGGCGATGGCGAGGTTTACGCGTATTTCAACGATACCGCAGCCGGACAGTTGATCGGCCAGTTCAACCTGACGGGGTTCACGAACGCCAAGGGTCTTGAGGCACTGGGCAGCAATCTGTTCGCCGAAACCGAGGCCTCGGGCCCGCCGATCACCACCACGCCCGGCCTCGACGGTCTTGGCACCTTGCGGCAGGGCTACCTTGAGGACAGCTCGGTAGATGCGGTGCGAGAAATCACCGAACTGATCGCCGCGCAGCGTGGGTATGAGATGAACTCCAAGGTGATCTCCGCTGCCGACCAGATGATGGGGGCGATGACTCAGGTAAGATGATGAGAATTTTCCTAATCCTGATGCTGTTTGGCACCTCGGCCTATGCGGACATCGTCACGCCGACGCGGACATTGCGACCCGGTGCATTGATCGGACCGTCCGACCTTACGATCAAGGGCGGTTTGGCGCAGGGGGCATTCGACCGGATTTCGGATGTTGCGGGGCAAGAGGCGCGTGTCGCTCTATATGCCGGACGGCCCATTCCATTTGACGCCATTGGGCCCCCCGCGCTGATCAACCGGAACCAGATCGTGCCCCTGCGGTTCCAGACCGCCGGCATCGTCATCAGCACCGAAGGCCGTGCGCTGGAACGGGGCGGTGTGGGTGACAGGGTCAGGATCATGAACCTTAGCTCGCGCGCCACCCTTTTCGGATTTGTCCAATCCGACGGCTCAATCAAGGTGACAGAATGAACAACACAGCAATCCCATCAGCGCCGCGTATCGTCTTCGCCGTGATGTGTCTGATCGGCGCGACGGCCTGCGGGCGCGGGGATCACCTTGGCAAGGCGCCGTCTTTCTCGAACCCGATGACGACGCAGGAACATTCCGCGATGATCACCGCAGCCTTGCCAACGATAATCGAAGAACCGTCTGCGCTGGACCGCGCATCGCTGTGGAGCCGTCAGCGCGGATCGCTTCTGGGCGACCGGCGTGCAGTGCAGCGCGGCGACATCATGACCGTTGTGATCGAGATTGATGAGGGTGCGGAGATTTCGAACGAAACGGATCGGTCCCGCAATGGATCGGAATCCATGGGTATTCCCCAGTTCGGCGGGTTGCCGCAGCGGCTGGATGAAAAGCTGCCCGACGGTGCGTCGAGTTCGGAGCTTATCTCGATCAACTCGTCCAGCAGTTCGAGCGGAGACGGTTCGGTCAAGCGAAACGAAAAACTGACCCTGCGCGTAGCGGCGACGGTGGTCGATGTGCTGCCCAACGGGGTTCTGTCCATCGCCGGATCGCAGGAGTTGCGGGTGAATTTCGAACTTAGGGAGCTGCTGGTCACCGGCTATGTCCGCCCCGAGGACATCTCGCGCCAGAACGAGATTACATATGACAAGATCGCGTCCGCGCGGGTTTCATATGGCGGTCGCGGCCAGATCACGGACGTGCAGCAACCGCGCATCGGCCAACAAGTGCTTGATGTTGTTCTACCGTTTTAGGAGTGCCGTAAGGTGAAAAAACTGCTTCCTCTGGTGCTGTTATTGATTGGTCTGGGTGCGGGCGTTGGCGCGGGCATTTTCCTGCGCCCCGAACCTGAACCCGAAGAAATCGCTGCTGAACAGGCAGAGGAAGTCGCCCTTGAACTGGTCGACGAAACGCCGGATTTGACCCGCGAATACGTTAAGATGAGCAACCAGTTCGTCATTCCCATCGTGAACGGATCATCCGTCGCCGCCTTGGCCGTTTTGTCCCTTAGCTTGGAGGTGCCTGCGGGGCAGAAAGACGCGGTCTATGCGCAAGAGCCGAAGCTGCGGGATTCCTTTCTGCGCGTGCTGTTCGACCACGCCAATATCGGCGGATTCAACGGCGCATTCACCGAGTCAAATAACCTTGCTGTGCTGCGCGCTGCACTTCGGGAAACGGCGCAAAAGCATATGGGCGATCAGATACTGGATGTGCTGATCATCGAGATTGCGCGTCAGGACTATTAGGCGGAACGTTTAGAGTTTATCTGCCCCGCCGTCGTTTACCCAAGTCGCTTAGCCCATACGCTCGGACGCGTAGGAACCTGGCGAGGGCGGGAAAACCACTGTCTTGTTACCGTTAATAAAAACGCGCCCATTTGCGTGGGCATGGATAGCGCGGGCGAACACTTGCGCCTCCACATCGCGGCCCAGCGACACATAATCCTCGGGCGATTGGGCGTGGGTAACGCGCACAATGTCCTGTTCGATGATCGGACCTTCGTCCAGATCGGCGGTCACATAATGCGAGGTCGCCCCGATCAGCTTCACGCCCCGTTCAAACGCCTGCTTGTAGGGGTTTGCCCCCTTGAATGACGGCAGGAACGAGTGGTGGATGTTGATGATGCGGCCCGACATCTTTTCGCACATAGCGTCCGACAGGATCTGCATATAGCGCGCCAACACGATCAGTTCCGCGCCGGTTTCCTCGACCACGGCCATGATCTGCGCCTCGGCATCTGGCTTGTTCTCTTTGGTGACCTTGATGCAATGGAACGGGATGTCGTTGTTCACCACAACCTTCTGGTAATCCATGTGGTTCGAGATGACGCCGACAATCTCGACCGGCAACGCGCCGATGCGGGCACGGTACAACAGATCGTTCAGGCAGTGGCCAAAGCGCGAGACCATAACCACCACTTTGCGCTTGCGGGCCTCGTCAAAGAACTCTGCGTCCATGCCGAACTGGTCCGCGACCGCCTCGAAGCTTTCCGAAAGCGCCTCAAGGGTTTTGCCCTGCTCGGAGCGGAAGCTGATCCGCATGAAGAAGTTACCGGTTTCCCCATCATCGAACTGCGCGGAATCGGTAATATTGCAGCCTTGTTCCGCCAGAAAGGCAGAGATTGCGGCGACGATGCCGCGGCAGCTGTTGCACTGAACACGAAGGGCGAAGTTGGTCATAGGTCGGTCTACTTTCACGAAGGTGTGCCAAGGCGTTGCGGCACAGATATGGGTCAGATGGCGTCGAGTTTCACCGGTGCGCCCGTTTTGAAGGACTGCGTTGCGGCTTCGGCCATAGCAAGCGCGGCAACCCCGTCTTCGAGGGTGACGGGCATCGGTGTGCCATTGGTGACGGCATCCACAAACGCAGCCCATTCGGCGGTGTAGGCGGGCATGTAGCGTTCGAGGAAGAAATAGGTCGGCTTGGCCCCCGTTACGCCATCGACGGTGGATTTCACCACAGTGTTTTCCAGCATGTTCTGCGCCTGCAACAACCCGTCAGAGCCGAGAACCTCGAGCCGCTGATCATAGCCATAGACTGCACGGCGCGAGTTCTTGATCACGGCCAAACGACCGTCCGCATAGGTCAGAGTGACAACGGCCGTATCCACGTCACCGGCTTCGCCGATTTCGGGGTTCACGATCGACGATGCCGAGGCGGACACCGAAACAGGGGCGGCACCCATGATGAAATTCGCCATATCGAAGTCGTGGATCATCATATCGCGGAACAGACCGCCCGATACCTTGATGTAGCTTACGGGCGGCGGCGCGGGATCGAAGGATGTCAACGACAGCAGTTCCGCCTTGCCGATCTCGCCCGCGTCGAGGGCAGATTTCAATGCGCCAAAGCTGGGATCGAAACGGCGGTTGAACCCGATCATCACCGGTTTGCCGTTCTTCGCGGCGACTTTCAGGCAGGCGCGCGCGCGCTCAAGGCTCAGGTCCACCGGCTTTTCACACAAAACCGCCTTGCCCGCTGCGGTCGCTGCCTCGATCAGGTCGGAATGCGTGTCCGTGGGGGAGGCGATCAGAACCGCGTCGATGTTTGCGTCGGCAATAATCTCGTCCGTGCTGCGCGCTTCTGCCCCGTATTGGGCGGCAAGGTTCTGCGCCGCTTCGGGCAGGAAATCGGAAACCGCCACCAGCGTGCTGGCGGGGTGGGCGGTGATCGCCTTTGCGTGCACGCCACCGATACGGCCCGCGCCAAGAAGTCCAACTTTGAGCATGATAGAACTGCCTTCGTTCCAAGGCACCATTCGGGCCTTTAATTTCATCGTTACTGGTTCCGTCTCATCCGCATTTCGCTGTGCACCGTCAAGCGAATGGACACCCCGCAAATGCTTCGCTGCGCGAACATGCGGGCATAATCCGCTTTTTGCGGCGCTGATCGGAAACTTGGCAGTATTTTTCGCCACACACGGCCCCAATAGCGGCATGTCTTGCAGTCTGACCGTCGCAGACATGGAAAAACAAAAAAGGCCCCGCGATTTTCCTCGCGAGGCCTCAATCAATCATGCAACCGGGGCAACGCGCCGGTGGTGATCAATACCGGTAGTGTTCCGGTTTGAACGGACCTTCGGGCTTCACACCGATATAAGCCGCTTGTTCGCTGTTCAGCTCGGTCAGTTTTACGCCGATCCGGTCGAGGTGCAGACGCGCAACTTTTTCATCCAGA
Organism: Tateyamaria sp. 7Alg 36; assembly: GCF_059882455.1. Lineage (NCBI taxonomy): Bacteria > Pseudomonadati > Pseudomonadota > Alphaproteobacteria > Rhodobacterales > Roseobacteraceae > Tateyamaria > Tateyamaria sp. 7Alg 36. The sequence goes on from NZ_CM187613.1 coordinate 2,225,508, forward strand.
TGCTTGGGCAGGATATAGACCTCGTTCTTGTACTGGTCTGTGTTCTGCCACAGTTCGATTTGCGCCAGCACTTGGTTGGTAAAGCTGGCGGACATCACGAACGACGGGTGGCCCGTAGCGTTGCCAAGGTTCAGCAGACGACCTTCGGACAGCAGGATCAAACGATTGCCATTCGGCATCTCGATCATGTCGACCTGTTCCTTAATGTTGGTCCATTTGTGGTTCTTCAGCGCGGCAACCTGAATTTCGTTGTCGAAGTGGCCGATATTGCCGACGATCGCCATGTCCTTCATCTCGCGCATATGCTCGATCCGGATGACGTCTTTGTTGCCTGTGGTCGTGATGAAGATGTCGGCGCTGTCCAGCACGTCTTCGATCAGGACAACTTCGAACCCGTCCATCGCAGCCTGAAGGGCGCAGATCGGATCGACTTCGGTCACTTTCACACGGGCACCGGCGCCACGCAGAGACGCGGCAGAGCCTTTGCCCACATCGCCATAGCCCAGAACAACAGCGACCTTGCCCGCCATCATTGTGTCTGTGGCGCGGCGGATCCCGTCCACCAGCGATTCCTTGCAGCCGTATTTGTTGTCGAATTTCGACTTGGTGACGGAATCGTTCACGTTGATTGCAGGGAACGGCAGTTGACCTTCGCGCACCAGTTCATACAGGCGGTGTACTCCTGTTGTGGTTTCCTCGGACACGCCCTTGATCTGATCGCGCACTTTGGTGAACCAGCCGGGGCTTTGTTCCATCCGCTTGAGGATCTGCGCCTTGATCGCGACCTCTTCTTCGGACTGTGGCACGGGGATAATATCCTCGCCCGCTTCGGCACGCGCGCCCAGCAGGACATACAGGGTCGCATCGCCACCATCGTCCAAAATCATGTTCGGGCCATCGGCAAACTGGAACGATTTGTCCAGATAATCCCAATGCTCTTCAAGGCTTTGACCCTTGATCGCGAACACAGGCGTGCCACCTTGGGCAATCGCTGCCGCCGCGTGGTCCTGCGTCGAGAAGATGTTGCACGATGCCCAGCGCACGTCGGCGCCAAGTTCGACCAGCGTTTCGATCAGAACCGCCGTCTGGATCGTCATGTGCAGCGACCCAACAATCCGCGCGCCCTTCAGCGGCTTGCTTTCGCCATACTCGGCGCGGCATGCCATCAGTCCGGGCATTTCAGTTTCTGCGATATCCAACTCTTTACGGCCGAATTCAGCCAGTGCGATGTCTTTTACGATGTAATCGTGTGCCATGAGTCCAGCCTTCGATTGAGAAAAAATTCCCGCAGCGCATATCAGTCGCACCAACGCGAAACAATGGACGTCTATGTAAAACAAAAGCCGACCTTGGGAAGGCCGGCTGTTTGTTTGTGGTAAAGCTACGCTTGAGGGATGCGCAGACGAATGGCGGGGATCACTCGGACAGTTGCGACAACAGCATCTCGTTGCGCTGTGGCATCCAGTTCTCGCCCTGCGCCATCACACAGGCGTTTCCGTCCACCAAGTATTTCACCAAGGTCCACGTCCCTGTCTGCTTGGATGCCCAGATACGGGCGGATTCTTCCTGATCGGTTTCCACTGGCGTTTCACCGTACCAGTCAACCAAACCGGCCTCCATCTCGGTCACGGGCATACACACATCCGCAGCAGCAGCGGCAAGCGGGGTCATGATCGACATCATAGCGGCGTAGAAAACGGGTTTCATAAAGATCTCCTTCGTGGAAAAAACACGACAAGGCACAAAAGGTTCCACACAGATCAGGAGAAGCCGCATGGCCAAACAACCACGGGCATGGCAACGCATGCTGTCGGGCCGTCGGCTTGACCTTCTTGATCCCACGCCGATGGATGTGGAGATTGAGGACATCGCGCACGGCCTCGCCTTTGTGGCGCGCTGGAACGGGCAGACCTTGGGCGACTACGCATATTCAGTGGCCGAACATTCGCTGCTAGTGGAAACCCTGTTCGGGCGGATCGCCCCCAAAGCGCCACCAAAATGGCGGCTGGCCGCCCTGCTCCACGACGCACCGGAATACGTGATCGGCGATATGATCTCTCCGGTAAAAGCCGCAGTTGGTCCCGGATATGGCGCACTGGACGAAAGGCTCGAGGCCGCAATTCACATCCGGTTCGGCCTGCCCGCCAAAGTGCCCGCCTCGGTAAAGAAACAGATCAAGAAGGCCGACAAGATCAGCGCATGGATGGAGGCAACCCAAATCGCCGGCTTTACCCGCGAAGAGGCGACAAAATTCTTCGGTGAACCGCCCGCCGACATGATTGGCGACCTCACTATCGTTCTGCGCCCGCCGCTCGACACACGCCGCGACTTCACCGCACGCCACGCCTCTTTGCTGGCAGAATGCACATGATGATTGTACGCCCTGCCATCGCCCTCGATGCGCCTTCCATGGCCCGCTTGTTGAACGAGATCATTTCTCAGGGTGGCACCACCGCGCTCACCACCCCCGTCACGGGCAAGGATATCGCGGACCGGATGGCCGCCAATGACGGACGCGCCGCATGGCATGTCGCGTTGAACGAGGCGGAAACCGTCATGGGTTTTCAATGGATCGACGCCGCCGACTACCTCCCCCCGGAAGCTGCCGAAATCGCAACCTTCGTGCGGATCGGGCAAACGGGTCTGGGGATCGGCTCCAAACTGTTCGACGCCACCCGAACCGCCGCAAAAGCACTCGGTTACACGTGGATCAACGCCAATATCCGCGCCGATAACGAAGGCGGGCTGATCTACTACCAATCACGCGGGTTTCAGGATTACGGGCGGATCGACAACTACGAAATGGCAAACGGCCAAAAGGTCGACAAGATCCTCAAACGCTACGACCTCTAACGCCGCGTCCCTCTTCTCTGTTCTGAAAAAATCCTCGGGGGTTCGGGGGTGGAAAACCCCCGTCCGCCCTCTCAGCGCGGGGAACGTTTGGCCAGAATGCGCTGCAATGTCCGCCTGTGCATGTTCAGCCGACGCGCCGTTTCCGACACATTGCGATCACACAGCTCGTATACCCGCTGGATATGCTCCCAACGCACACGGTCCGCGCTCATCGGGTTTTCCGGCGGCGGTGGCAGGTCGTCGCCCGTGGCTAGCAGCGCGTTAGTGATGTCGTTGGCATCGGCGGGTTTGGACAGGTAATCGGTCGCACCGATCTTCACCGCCGCCACGGCAGTCGCGATTGCCCCGTATCCGGTCAGCACGACAACCCGCGCATCGGGGCGCTTTTCGCGCAGCACTTCGACCACGTCCAAACCGTTGCCGTCCTCAAGCCGCAGGTCGATCACGGCATAGGCAGGGGGGCGGGCCGTTGCGATGGCCTTGCCACCGGCGACGCTGTCGGCAGTCTCGATCTCGAAACCGCGCTTTTCCATCGCCTTGCCCAACCGGCGCAGAAACGGTTCATCATCATCAACCAGAAGTAACGTCTTGTCTTCGCCCATGGCAGGCAGCGCGGCGTCAACCATCAGGTGCTCCAGTTCGCTTTGCAGTCAAAAACGGCTGGGATTGAATATGGGGCGCACCATGGGTGCGGTCAAATCATTCCGGCTGTTCAGGTGTTCTCGATAAAGCACGCGACACGGTCGGCCATCTGTTCGGCCGATGTGTCGCGCCGGAAAAATTCGACAAATCCGGTCTCGGGCATGACGAGGTAGGTAAAGGTGGAATGGTCCACCAGATAGAACTCGTCCGATTTGTCCTGCGCTTTGTAATAGGTGCGATAGGCCTTGGATGCGGCATCGACCTGCGCGGGCGAACCGGTCAATCCGATCATCTTTTCATGGAGGTTATAGGCAAAATCACCCACGACTTCCGGTGTGTCACGTTCGGGGTCGATGGTGATGAACACGGGCGTGACCGACATGCCGCGCTCGGCCAGAAGGTCCGTTGCCTCGGCGTTGCGCGCCGTGTCCAATGGGCAGACATCGGGGCAGAACGTATAGCCGAAATAGACAAGGCTCGGCTCGGTGATCACATCTTTGTCAGTGACGGTTTGCCCTTCGGCATTCACTAGTTCGAACGGGCCACCAATGCCGTTGTCGTCCCCCGCGATCTTCGTGGCCGAACATTGCTGCGGCCCCGACGCACTTCCGTATTGGGTGATGTACCACAAGCCACCCATGAAAAGGGCGGCGACAAGGGCGGCAACGGGTGCGATGATGCGGGTCATGTTGTTCCTCGGGGCTTTGACTTCCGGCCCTTTGCTATCAACATCATGGTGCAGTGCAACCAACGAAATGGTGACAGAACATGGCGCAACCCGACTTCGGTCTGCTGGCAGGGCAGAAACGGTCCAACTGGATACGGCTGCGCACGATGATCCTGCTGCGATGGGTGGCCATCATGGGTCAGTTGGTCGCACTGACCGTGGCGCAGCGCCTGTTCGGCCTGCAACTGGAATTGGGGCTTTGCTATCTGGTGGTGGGCGTGTCCGTCATCGGCAACCTGGTCTCCATCTTTGTCTTTCCCGAAAACAAACGGCTGGCGGAATCCGAGAACCTGCTGATGGTGCTGTTTGACCTGCTGCAACTCGGCTTTCTGCTGGCGTTGACGGGCGGGCTGAACAACCCGTTTGCGCTGCTGATGTTGGGGCCGGTGACGATTTCGGCGGCGGTGCTGACGACGCGGTCCACGGTACTGGTCGGGGCCACGGCCATCGTGATCGTCACGCTGTTATCCGAATTCTACATTCCCTTGCGCACCGGATCGGGCGCGGTTCTTGAGGTGCCGGCCCTGTTCATTTTTGGCAACTGGATCGGGCTGGTGATCGCCATTTGCTTTATCGGGCTCTATTCCCACCGCGTCACGTCCGAGATCAGTTCAATGTCCGACGCCCTCGCCGCGACGCAACTGGCCCTGTCCCGCGAACAAAAACTGACCGATCTGGGCGGCGTGGTCGCCGCCGCCGCGCACGAGCTTGGCACGCCCCTAGCGACGATCAAACTGGCCAGTGCAGAGTTGATGGACGAACTTTCGGACACGCCGCATTTGCAAGAGGACGCCGCCCTGATCCGCGAACAGGCAGACCGCTGCCGAGATATCCTGCGGGACATGGGCCGCGCGGGAAAGGACGACCTGCATCTGCGTCAGGCGCCCCTTATGTCCGTTGTGCAAGAGGCCGCAGAACCCCACGCCAACCGTGGCAAAGACGTGCAATACACTCACGATCCCGACGCGGGCGACGAGATCAACCAGCCCTCGATCCTGCGCAAGCCCGAGATCATTCACGGCCTCAGAAACCTGATCCAGAATGCTGTCGATTTCGCGCATTCCACCGTCTGGGTCGAGGCGCATTGGTCCGAAGACCAGATCACCCTGCGCATCATGGATGACGGGCAGGGTTTTCCGCCGCAGGTGCTTGGCCGCATTGGCGATCCTTTTGTCCGACGCCGCAAGACGACCAGCACCCAGCGGCCAGAATACATGGGCATGGGTCTGGGCTTGTTCATCGCCAAAACTTTGCTGGAAAGGACGGGTGCGGAACTGACCTTTGCCAACGGGGCCGACCCGAACACCCACGCCCCCGGAGTCGAGTTGCACCGTGGCGCCATCGTCAAAGTGGTCTGGCCACGCGCAAAGATCGAAGCCCCCGAGATGCACGGCCACAACCGTCATATTCAGGTGTAATTCGCCAGCGGGCGCAGATTCTTAACCCTCTGTTAACCTTGGTATCGCAGGGTACCGGCGTTCAGGAAGGAAGAGTTTCGTGCCCATCATCGACATTTCCATCGTATTTCTATGTGCATCTGTCGCTGTCATCGCCGGACTGGTCTATCTTGGCTATTCCTCCGATCCGGCAAAGTCATCCGTCACGCAACAGGCGCAAGGATTGCACTTTCTGTTCTGCGATCTGGACCTCAACCATGCATCGGTACAGGCGCGCACCCTTCTGATCCGCGAACAGGGCGAAACCGACTGGCAATCGCTTTGCGCCGCGCTTTCCGCCCGCTTTCCCGGCTTGCCCGATGGCGATGGCCTGCGGGGCATCACGACGCTGACCTTGCGCGCTGTGGCCAAGGACGATCCCGCCGTGCTGCGCATCGAACGGGAAGAAGAGATGACGCGCGTTGTCATTCAGGATGACGGCCAGACAAACGCCAGTGCCGTGCATGAGATCAGATCGCTTGAGGCCGAAGTGGATACATTGCGGCTGGCCGCGACCGACGCGCCCTACCCCATCTGGCTGGCCAATCCGGATGGCACCGTGCGCTGGCACAACACAGCCTATGCCGCCCTTGCCGCGATTTCCCTGCCCGATGAGGATACAAAAACACAGCCCCTGTTCGAACTGGACGCGGACGACCTGCGCGACAAACGCACCGCACGCGTCCCGATCAAAACAAACGACAGCGTCACCACCGAATGGTACAGCGTGACGGCGACCCGTGCGGGTGACAACACGATCTATCACGCCGTCGATATAAACGCGGTCATTCAGGCCGAGGTCGCCCAGCGCAATTTCGTCCAGACCCTCGCCAAAACCTTTGCCCACCTGTCCATCGGCCTCGCGATCTTTGACCGCAACGGGCAATTGGCCCTGTTCAACCCCGCGATGGTCGATCTGACCTCGCTACCGGTCGAATTTCTAAGCGGGCGGCCCAGCCTTTTGTCCTTCTTTGATCGACTGCGCGACAATCGCGTCATGCCAGAGCCGAAAAATTACAGCACATGGCGTCAGGAGATCACTGATATGATCGCCGCCGCAAGCCATGCCAGCTATCAAGAGACGTGGACGCTGGACACCGGACACACATTCCGCATCAACGGTCGCCCCCATCCTGACGGCGCAGTCGCCTTTCTGATCGAAGATATCACCGCCGAAATCTCGCTAACCCGCAATTTCCGCGCCGAACTAGAACTGGGCCAGTCGCTGATGGACACGTTCGAGGACGCGCTTGCCGTGTTCTCTTCGGCGGGGGTACTGACCTTTTGCAACGCGGCCTACCGCAAGATGTGGAAGATGGATCCTGACAGCACCTTTGCCGACATCACCATCACCGATGCCGTGAAATCATGGCGCAACCAGACGGCCCACAATGCAGCGTGGTGCAGGATGCGCAACTTCGTGATGAAGATCGGGGACCGCACCCCGTGGAACGCCGATGTGGTCCACCGAGAGGACGGCGTGTGCAACGTGCGCCTGTCACCCATCGCGTCCGGCTCCACCCTTGTGCGCTTTGCTTTGGTGCGTCGGCCCGCGCGTAAACCACTGCTTCTGAAAACCTGACCGCCGCGCCACTTTGCCAACTGCGTTGCGGCATCTCATTGTGCTTGCAGCGCCCAGCGGGGCAGATAGTTTGGGCGCATGACCCAAAGCGCGCTTACCCTTGAATGGCCGGATGCGGACACCACTGCCAAAGACGCGGTGGCGTTGGGCAGTGCGTTGCAAACGGGCGATGTTATCCTGCTGAGCGGATCGGTCGGCGCGGGCAAGACCCATTTCGCACGCGCACTGATCCAGTCGCTGCTGATCACGCCCGAAGATGTGCCGTCCCCCACGTTCACGCTGGTGCAAACCTATGACACGCAGGCCGGTGCGATCTGGCACGCGGACCTTTATCGCATCACATCGGATACCGAGATTGACGAACTCGGACTTGTGGAGGCTTTCGAAGACAGCATTTGCCTGATCGAATGGCCCGACCGTCTGGGCCCGTTACGGCCTGCTGATGCGCTTTCTATCGATATATCCCCGCACGGTGACGGTCGCATCGCGGCACTTAGCTGGTCGGATGACAAATGGGACACGCGTCTGAAAAAGGTGATGCAGCATGTCTGACAGATCGGCACAGATCGAAACATTCCTGACGCAGGCCGGATGGGGCGGCATACCGCGCACCCTCGTGGCCGGTGACGCGTCAAACCGCAAATACGAACGGCTGACACGCGGCGCACAAGACACCGCCATTCTGATGGACGCCCCACCGGAGAAAGGCGAAGACGTGCGTCCGTTCATCGCCATCACCGACTATCTGGTGAATATCGGCCTTTCCGCGCCCCGCATCTTTGCCCGCGACGTCGAACACGGCTTTCTGCTGATCGAGGATCTGGGCGATGCGCTTTTTGCGCGGGTCATGGCAAAGACGCCCGCGCTCGAGCAACCTCTTTATGAGGCGTCGGTTGACGTGTTGGTCCACTTGCACCGCGCGATGCCGCCGATCCTGCCCGCCTATGACGCCGACACAATGACGCCACTCGCCGCGCTGGCCTTCGACTGGTATCAACGCGGCGCAACCGGTGGCGTGGACGAAGAAGCAAAAGCGGCGTTTTCAGCGGCCTTTTACGACGCACTCGCACCATTGGACGCGGCCCCAATGGTCCTTATCCAACGCGACTATCACGCCGAAAACCTGATCTGGCTGCCGGATCGCAATGGCGCGAAAAAGGTCGGGCTGCTGGATTATCAGGACGCGATGTTGGGCCATCCCGCCTATGATCTTGTGTCGATCGCCCAAGATGCGCGCCGTGACGTACCAAGCGACGTGGCCCACATGATGACTGACCGCTATCTCAAGGCCACGCGGCTGGATGAAGAGGCGTTTACCACCGCCTATGCCCTGCTGGGCGTGCAGCGCAATATGCGCATTCTGGGGGTGTTTGCGCGGCTTTCCATGGCCTATGGCAAGCCGCATTACGTCGATCTGATCCCACGCGTCTGGAATCATATCCAGACCAACCTGAACCACCCCGCGCTGTCCGACATCAAACCCCTGATCAACGGTACTCTGCCCGCGCCGACCCCTGAAATATTGCAAAGCCTCAAAGACCAATGCGCCACAGTCCCCCTGCCCTGATGTTGTTCGCCGCCGGCTTTGGCACGCGGATGAAACACCTGACCGCGCATCAGCCTAAACCGCTGGTGCGTGTGGCGGGGAAGGCGTTGATCGACCACGCCATCGACTTGGGGCGTGATGCACGCACCATGCCCATTGTGGCGAACCTGCACTACCATCCGCACATGTTGGAGACGCATTTGGAAGGCACCGGCGTCAAAACGATCCGCGAGGAGCCCGAAATTCTTGAGACCGGCGGCGGCTTGCGTCATGCACTGCCGATGCTTGGCCCCGACCCTGTTGCGACGCTGAACACCGATGCGATCTGGGCTGGGGAGAACCCGCTGCGTCTGCTGATCGACGCGTGGGATCCTGACCGCATGGACGCGCTGTTGATCTGCATCCCGACCGCGCAGGCGCATGGGCGCTCCGGCGCGGGGGACTTTGGCATGGACAGCGCGGGGCGATTATCGCGGGGCGGCGATCTGGTCTATGGCGGGGCGCAAATCATCAAGACCGAGCGGCTGCACGACGTAGCCGAGCGCGCCTTTTCTCTGAACCTTGTCTGGAACGAAATGGCCAAAGACGACCGCCTGTTCGGCCTGCCTTATGACGGGCATTGGTGCGATGTGGGCCATCCGGATGGCATCGCCGAGGCCGAAGATATGCTGGTCAAACACCGTGTTTGAACCGTCCGACACCCCCCGCGTCTTTGGCTGTTCGGTCGGCGTCGACTTCCCCGAGGCAGTGCTGCGCGGCCTTGAGCAACGCATGCAGAACGCCGCCCCCGAGGACTGGGCGCGCATCACGTTGATGGTGAACACCAAACGGATGGCCCGCCGGTTGCGCGATATGTTCGACGCGGGCCCGCCCCGCCTGTTGCCGCGCATCCGCATGATCACCGACCTCGACGATCTGCTGGATGACGGTCCTTTGCCTGCCGCGATCTCGCCCCTGCGACGGCGGTTGGAACTGGTGCCGCTGACAAATAAGCTGATCGAACAGCAAAGGGGGTTTGCCCCCGACACAGCCGGCTTTGATATGGCCGACAGCCTCGCCACCCTGATGGACGAGATGCAGGGCGAAGGCGTCAGCGCCGACGACATCGCGCAACTGGACGTGTCGGACCAGTCGGGCCACTGGGCGCGCGCGCAGGAATTCATCGCCATCGCGCAGGCCTTTATCGACATGTCGAGCAGTGCACCCGACGGCGAAGGACGGCGGCGCGAAACCGTACTGCGACTGGCGGCACAATGGGCAGAAAAACCGCTGGAACATCCGGTGATCGTGGTCGGCTCCACCGGATCACGCGGCACCACGCAACTGCTGATGAAGGCCGTCGCCGCCTTGCCGCAAGGCTGTGTCATCCTGCCAGGTTTCGACTTTGAAATGCCCGATGTCTGGGGTCAGATGGCGCTGCACAAAACGGCAGAGGATCATCCCCAGTTCCGCTTTCTGAAACTGGCCGAACAGTTAGGTATTGATCCCACGACCATCCCGTCGTGGTCTAATTCAATACCCGTATCGCAAGCCCGAAACAGGATCGTATCCCTTGCCCTGCGCCCTGCCCCTGTAACGGATGCATGGCGGCGCGAAGGCCCTGATTTGTCCGAGTTAGAGCCTGCTACTCAAGAAATAACATTGGTCGAGGCGGACACCCCCCGCGCCGAGGCGATTGCTATCGCCATGCGTCTGCGACAAGCGGCAGAAGATGGCCAGCGCGCCGCGCTGATCACACCTGACCGGATGTTGACCCGACAGGTAACCGCCGCGCTGGACCGCTGGAACATCCTGCCGGATGACAGTGCGGGCATGCCGCTGCACCTGTCCCCGCCCGGACGGTTCCTGCGCCATGTTGCGGGGCTTTTTGATCGGACGCTGGATGCCGAGGCGCTGCTGACGCTGCTGAAACATCCGCTGACCCATTCGGGCCACGACCGGAACACGCATATCCTCAAGACTCAAAAGCTGGAACTGCGGATGCGGCGGCAGGGACTACCCTATCCCGAGGTAGACAGCCTCGTGGATTGCGCGCGGCATGCCGACAAGAACGATGCGGACGGCATGCAAACGTGGGCCGAATGGCTGGGGAACCTGATTTGCGCCCAAACCGTTCCCGCGCAACTGCCGCTTGCGGACTGGGTTGCGCGCCATATCGACCTTGCCGAACGGATCTCGGGGGGGCCAAACGGTGCGGACAGCGGCTTGCTGTGGCAGCGAACCTCGGGTGAGGCCGCGCGCGCCGCGATGGATACGCTGATCGCTGAGGCTGAACATGGCGCGCCCATGACCGCCTCTGACTACGCGACGCTGGTCGGCAGCGTTTTGTCTCAGGGCGAGGTGCGCGATCGCGACGCGCCCTATGCGGGCATCATGATTTGGGGAACGCTGGAGGCGCGGGTTCAGGGTGCCGATCTGGTCATTCTGGCGGGGTTGAACGATGGCACATGGCCCGAAGCGCCCAAACCCGACCCGTGGCTGAACCGTAAGATGCGCGCCGATGCGGGATTGTTGCTTCCCGAACGGCGCATCGGCCTGTCGGCTCACGATTTCCAACAAGCCATCGCCGCGCCCAAGGTCTGGCTGACCCGCGCCATCCGCTCGGACGAGGCCGAAACCGTGCCGTCGCGCTGGATCAACCGTTTGCAAAACCTGCTGTCCGGCCTTGCCGCGCAGGGAAAGCCGGATGTCTGGTCCGACATGCGGGCGCGGGGCGATATCTGGCTGGCCCGCGCACGCCAACTCGATGCCGCGCCCGAGGTGGAAAAGGCACAGCGCCCGTCGCCCTGCCCGCCCGTTTCTGCCCGCCCGCGCCGGTTCACAGTGACAGAAATCCAGACCCTGATCCGAGACCCTTATGCGATTTATGCCAAACATTGCTTGCGTCTGCGCGCGCTGAAACCGCTGGTACAGACCCCCGATGCCTTGCTGCGCGGTATCCTGTCCCACGAGGTGATGGAGGATTTTGTAAAGGCGACGCTGGCCGACCCCAATGCGCTATGCGTCGAAGCGTTGATGGAGCACGCACATCAGGTTCTGGCACATAACGTGCCGTGGCCTGCCGCCCGGATGCTGTGGATTGCACGGTTTGAACGGGCGGCCGCGTGGATTGTCGAGACCGAGGAAATCCGCCAGTCGCTGGCCCAGCCGACCCTGTTCGAGAATGACGCCGTTGGTCGCCTTGTCCTGCCCGCCATCGGTACCACCCTTGAAGGGCGCGCCGACCGGATCGACGTGGACAGCGCGGGCGACGTGATCATCTATGACTACAAGACCGGCAAACCGCCTACCAAAGACAAGCAGAAGCATTTCGACAAACAGTTGCTGATCGAGGCCGCGATGTTGGAACAGGGGGCGTTCGAAAAGTTGGGGCCGCGCACCGTCAGAGCGGCTCAATTCATCGGGTTAGGGTCGAATCCCCAGACCGAGGATGCCCCGATTGACGATGAACCGGCAACGAAAATCCTGCCCGAACTGGTCAGCCTGCTGTCCGCCTATCTTGAGGGCGACAAGGGCTATACCTCGCGCCGCGCCATGGAAAAGGACGCAGACGAGCGTGACTATGACCAACTTGCCCGCCTTGGCGAATGGGATGTCACGGCAGAGCCCAATCCGGAGGTTTTGACATGACGGCGATGGACGAAGCCACCCGCCGTCAGCACAGCGCGGCCGAACCGATGGCCTCCACATGGTTGTCGGCCAATGCGGGGTCGGGCAAGACGCGGGTCCTAACCGACCGTGTGGCGCGCCTGCTGCTGGAAGAAGTCGAACCACAGCACATCCTGTGCCTGACCTACACCAAAGCCGCCGCATCCGAGATGCAGAACCGCTTGTTCAAACGTCTGGGCGCGTGGTCGATGCTGGACGATGCGGACCTGCGCAGCGCGCTGGCCGATCTGGGCCTTGACCGCACCCCCGATGCCGAGGATTTGCGCCGCGCCCGCACCCTGTTCGCCCGTGCAATCGAAACGCCGGGTGGCTTGAAAATCCAGACGATCCACTCGTTCTGTGCCTCGCTGCTGCGACGCTTCCCGCTTGAGGCAGGTGTCAGCCCCCAGTTTACCGAGATCGAGGACCGCGCCGCCGACCTGCTGCGCGCCGAGCTTGTGGACCAAATCGCGGACGGCCCTGACGGGCACATCCTTGCCGCCTTGGCCCGCCAGTATTCGGGCGAGGATTTTCTGAAACTGACCAAGGCCATCGTCGGCATGTCCGACGGGTTTGACGATGTAGACCTTGATCAGGTGCTGGAAGTGTTCGGCCAGCCCAAGGGCACCACGCGCGATACGGTGGCGGCCTCGGTTATGGACGCGGGCGATCTGGACCTGTTGCACGCGTTGATCCCGATCCTGCTGAAGCAGTCCAAGATGGACGCGGGTATCGGCGAGATCCTGAAAAACATTACCTCTGACGGGCCAGAGGCGATCCCCCATTTGATGGACGCGTTTCTGACGAAATCGGGGACGCGCAAAGCGCGGTTCCCGACCAAAGGCACCCAAAAGGACGCCGCGCATCTGCTGGACGATATCGAGGCGTTGATTGAACGCCTGTTGGAAGCACGCGAGGCGCTGCTGGCGATAGACGCCGCACAACGTACTGTCACCCTGCATCAATTCGCCCGCCGGTTTGCGCGAGCCTATACCGCCGCAAAACAGCGCCGCGGGTGGCTGGATTTCGACGACCTGATCCAGAAGGCACGTCAGTTGTTGACTGATGACCGCGTTGCCGCGTGGGTGCTTTACCGGCTCGACGGCGGCATCGACCACATTCTGGTGGACGAGGCGCAGGACACCAGCCCGACGCAATGGGACGTGATCCGCCGTTTGGCCGAAGAATTTTCCAGCGGCGAAGGTGCGCGGGCAGATGTAACGCGCACGATCTTCGTGGTGGGCGACAAGAAACAGTCGATCTATTCCTTCCAAGGGGCTGACCCGCGCGAGTTTGACCGGATGGAGGCTGAATTCGGCTCTAAACTGGCGGAATCGGGTCAGAATTTGCGCCCTCTAACGCTCGATTATTCGTTCCGGTCCTCGCCTGCGATCCTGCAACTTGTGGACCGCGTGTTCGAACACGAGGCCGATGCCGGTTTCGGTCAGGGCAAGCACATTGCCTTCAATTCCGACATGCCCGGGCGTGTGGATTTGTGGCCGCTTGTCCCCAAACCCGAGAAAGAGGCCGATCAGGACTGGTTTGATCCGCTGGATCGCCTGAACTCCGAACACCAATACCGCGTGCTGTCCCAAGCCATCGCGGGGCAGATCAAACAGATGATCGACAGCAAGGTCATGATCCCGGACAGCGACGGGCCCCGCGCTGTTCAGCCACGCGATTTTCTGATCCTTGTGCAGCGGCGCGGCGGTATTTTCCCCGACATCATCCGCGCCTGCAAAGAGGCCGAGCTGCCCATCGCCGGTGCCGACCGTCTGAAGGTCGGCGCGGAAACGGCGGTGCGCGATCTGGCGGCGTTGCTATCTTTCCTTGCGACACCGGATGACAGTCTGTCGCTCGCCACCGCGCTGCGTTCGCCCCTGTTCGACTGGTCCGAACAAGACCTGTTCACCCTCGCCCATCATCGCAGCACCGAGCACCTGTGGGCCACGCTGCGCGACAAGATGAAAGAATACCCCGACACGATCACGGTGCTGCGCGATCTGCGCGCACATATCGATTACCTTCGGCCCTATGACCTGATCGAGCGGATTTTGACCCGCCACGGGGGCCGCAAAAACCTGCTGGCGCGCTTGGGTGCCGAGGCCGAGGACGGGATCAACGCCTTGCTGGCGCAGGCGCTGGCTTACGAACGCGCCTCGGTCCCCAGCCTGACCGGTTTTCTGACATGGATGGAGACCGACGATCTGGAGGTAAAGCGCCAGATCGACAGTGCGTCAAACCAGATCAGGGTGATGACGGTACACGGCTCCAAAGGGTTGGAAGCGCCGATTGTTGTCCTGCCAGAATGCGGCAAACGCGACCTGCCAATCCGCGACGAAGTGATCGAGATGGACGGCTTGCCCGTGTGGAAGATGTCCGCCGCTGACCAGCCCGCCGCCATGGCGACCCGTCTGGAAGAGATGAAAGACGCCCAGAAACGCGAATCCCTAAGACTGCTTTATGTGGCTCTAACGCGGGCGGAAAAGTGGCTGATCGTCGGGGCCTCGGGCGAATTGCAAAAAGACGGTGACGACTGGCACCAGCGGGTTGAGGCAGCGATGACCAGTGGCGGCGCCACAAATCTGGACACGCCCGTTGGTCCGGGCCTGCGTCTGGAGCATGGGTCATGGACCTTTGAAAGCACGGACTCCCGTGCCGAAGATGAACCAACACCCGCCCCCCTGCCCGCACACTTCTTTGCCGACGCGCCGACACCTGTGGTGGCGGACAAAACCCTGTCGCCTTCCGACCTTGGCGGCAGCAAGGCGCTGCCGGGTGAAGGGCTGGATGAGGAAAAGGGAAAGGCATACGGCACCCTTGTGCACCATGTTCTGGAACATGGGACCGCACCCGCCAACCTGCCCGCGCAGCTATCGGCAGGCTTGTGTCAGGCGGCGATTGCAGAGGCCCAAGAGGTTCTGAACAACCCCGCGCTGGCCTTTATCTTTGCCCCCGCCGCACTGGCCGAGGTGCCCGTGACCGCGCAACTGGGTCTGCGACGCATGCATGGCACCATCGACCGGCTGATCGTCACGCCCGATCTGGTGCACATCATCGATTTCAAAAGTAACCGCACCGTGCCAACATCGCCGGAACAATGCCCTGACGGCGTGTTGCTGCAAATGGGCGCCTATGCCCACGCTATCGGACAAATCTATCCCCAGCGCGCGCAAAAGCTTAGCATCCTGTGGACGCGTACCGGAGAATTGATGGATCTGCCGCACGATGTCGTGACAGGCGCATTGGATGGCACGCCATATCTTGACGATGCAGAGGTGCGTACCTAGGTTGCGGCCTTAAAATAGATCCTGTCTAGGAGACACAAAATGGCGACCACAGCCGTAACCGACGCAACATTTGACGCCGAAGTCAAAAACTCCGATCTGCCCGTCGTGGTAGATTTCTGGGCCGAATGGTGCGGCCCCTGTAAACAGATCGGCCCAGCGCTCGAAGAGTTGTCTGCCGAGATGGAAGGCAAAGTCAAAATCGTCAAAGTCGACGTAGACTCCAACCCGAACTCCCCCGCCCAGATGGGTGTGCGCGGCATTCCTGCGCTGTTCATCTTCAAAAACGGCGAAGTTGTTTCGAACATGGCAGGCGCAAAACCAAAGGCCGCTCTGCAAAGCTGGATCGAAGAATCCATCTAAGCGCGACCATGTTGTGAAGTTCAGAACGGCCTCCGCTTGCGGGGGCCGTTTTTATGTCAGGCCAAAGCCCGTGCGCGCCAGATCGGCGATCCGGTCCATACGCGCAACCTGCCGCCAACTGCGCCGCGCAGGGTCCGGCGGGATCAGCCGCCAGTCGTTCAGCAGTTGCACGAACGGCACGAACCTGACGGACGGGTCATCGCGCCCCACCTGATCATACCCGTCAAAGAACGCATCAAGCGTGTCGTCAGACAGCAAAGCGCCGGTCTGAGCCGCGCCTTCCGGCTGGAACAGTTCGGCGTAATCCATCAGCAGCCGCGCAATATCGAACCCGACAGGCGCACTGCTAACAGGTTTGAAATCCAGCCCCGTCGCCCCGTCCGGCCCCAGCAGAATGTTGCGCAGGTTGAAATCCCCGTGCTTGGTCGCGGAAACGGTCTGCTGCTGCATCATCCCTTCGGCGATGACGGGGATTTTGGCACAACAGGCGGTGAACAGATCGGGTTGCGCGATGTGCAGCTTTCCGGCCGCCACCTCATCCGCCATGCGTGCCACGTGACCGACCATGTATTTCGGCTGATAGGTGCGTGTTTCCGTCGGGCCGGATGCGTGAAAACGGGCCAGCCACCTGCCCGTCCGGCGTAGCATTTGCGCATGGGGACGCCCCGCGCTCAGGTGATCGTTCAGTGTTTTGCCAGACGCCTCGGCCATCACGACGATGCGACCGTCATCTGCGGTGTACAGAACCTCGGGCGCGTGGGCCTTGGGATTGTCCGCCAGTTGCGCATACGCCGCCGCTTGGGCCGCCACCGCCTCGGCAAGCCCCGCATCATCCGGTGCGCGAAACACCCGTTTCAGGATCAGCGTGCGCACGCCCCTAAGGCGCACAACGATATGGCTGCGCTGTGCGTCGTCCTTTTGCCAGATGATGCGTGCCTTGAACGCGGCAGGGTCAAATCCCAGCGTCGGCGCAATCTGTGCCCATTCGCCAAGGGCGCGGTCCAGCCGCGGATCGGAACCCATAATTTTCATACCCATACCCAAGCACATGCGCCCGCCGGATTGAAGACACCAGCGATAGGTCTCATATAGACCGCAACGGACAAGGAGACATCACATGGCCAATTCCGAATTTCCCGGCTGGCACGGGACAACCATTATCGGCGTCAAAAAGGGCGGCGAGGTTGTGATTGCCGGTGACGGGCAGGTCTCGTTGGGCCAGACCGTGATCAAGGGCACCGCCCGCAAGGTGCGCCGCCTTAGCCCTGGCGGCTTTGACGTGGTGGCGGGCTTTGCCGGATCGACTGCGGATGCGTTCACCCTGCTTGAACGGCTTGAGGCCAAGCTCGAGGCGACCCCGGGACAGTTGGCGCGGGCAAGCGTTGAACTGGCTAAAGACTGGCGCACCGACAAATACCTGCAAAAGCTTGAGGCGATGCTGATCGTCACCGACGGGACCGACATGTTTGTCATCACCGGCGCGGGTGACGTTCTGGAACCCGAACATAACGTGGCTGCCATCGGGTCGGGGGGCAACTTTGCCCTTGCCGCCGCACGCGGTCTTATCGATAGCGACCGGAATGCCGAAGCGGTGGCGCGGGACGCGATGGCCATTGCCTCGGACATCTGCGTGTACACCAACGGCAATCTGACCGTGGAAACGATCAAAGGAAAAGCTCAATGACCGATCTGACGCCACGCGAAATCGTCTCGGAACTCGACCGGTTCATCATCGGGCAGGCGGACGCGAAACGCGCCGTTGCCGTGGCGCTGCGCAACCGCTGGCGGCGCAAGCAGCTGGGCGATGACCTGCGCGACGAGGTCTATCCCAAGAACATCCTGATGATCGGCCCCACCGGCGTCGGCAAGACCGAGATCAGCCGCCGCTTGGCCAAGCTGGCGCGCGCGCCGTTTTTGAAGGTCGAAGCGACCAAGTTTACCGAGGTCGGCTATGTCGGGCGCGACGTGGAACAGATCATCCGCGATCTGGTCGATGCCTCGATCGCGCAAACCCGCGAGTTGATGCGCGAAGACGTGAAGGCCAAGGCCGAACATGCCGCCGAAGAACGCGTAATCACCGCGATTGCCGGCACCGATGCGCGCGACGGCACACGAGAGATGTTCCGCAAGAAACTGCGCAGCGGCGAACTCGACAACACCGAGATCGAACTGGATCTGGCCGACACGTCGAACCCGTTCCCGATGATGGATATCCCCGGCCAGCCCGGTGGCGGCGCTGGCATGATGAACCTTGGCGACCTGTTCGGCAAAGCCATGGGTGGGCGCACCACGCGCAAGAAACTGACTGTCGCGGCCAGCTATGACGTGCTGATCGGCGAAGAGGCAGACAAGCTGCTGGACGATGAAAAGGTGACCAAGGCCGCGCTTGAGGCGGTACAAGAAAACGGCATCGTCTTTCTGGACGAGATCGACAAGGTCTGCGACCGTTCGGACGCGCGCGGCGCCGATGTCAGCCGCGAAGGGGTACAGCGCGATTTGCTGCCCCTGATCGAAGGCACCACCGTCAGTACCAAGCATGGGCCTGTCAAAACCGATCATATCCTGTTCATCGCGTCGGGCGCGTTCCACATCGCCAAACCGTCGGACCTGCTGCCCGAACTGCAAGGGCGGTTGCCGATCCGCGTCGAATTGCGCCCCCTGACCGAAGACGACTTTGTCCGCATCCTTGAGGAAACGGATAACGCGCTGACGCTGCAATACTCGGCGTTGATGGCGACCGAAAAGGTCACCGTGACCTTTGAACCCGAAGGCATCCGCGCCTTGGCCCGTATCGCCGCCGAGGTGAACCAGTCGGTCGAAAACATCGGCGCGCGGCGGCTTTATACGGTGATGGAGCGTGTATTCGAAGAGTTGTCCTTTACCGCGCCGGACCGTGGTGGCGAGGAAATTACAGTCGATGCCGCCTTTGTAGAGACGCATTTGGGTGAACTTTCACGTTCCACCGACCTCAGCCGTTATGTGCTGTAGTCGGCGCGCGCGTTCTCCGTTAAAACGCAGGTAGTTTTGAACGGAGAACGCTTATGCGGTGGGTCACACTTGCGCTGATATTCGTGACGGCCGCGTGCAGCGACCGCACCGCTGCGCCCATCGTGCCAGAGGCGCTGGATTACGGGCTGAATAAGAAAGTCTTCATTGGCACGACCCGCGGCATCAACGATGCGGGCGAATTCGGCATCGAACGGTCCACAACGCTGCGCCTGCTGGAGGCGACTGTGTCCATCCCGCCGGATCGGGAACTGGGCACTGTCTCGGACGGCTATGACAAGCCGCGCCCCGACCGCGATTTCGCCATCGCCGCGATGACCCAGTTCGACACACCCTCAGGGTTTTCGCGCAATCTGCAAAAGGAAATCAGCGCACGCGGGTCCGAGCGCAAGGAAGTCACCGTGTTCGTGCACGGGTTCAACAACAGCTTTGCGGATTCCGCCTTTCGCATGGCGCAACTGGCCAATGACCTCGAACTTCCGGGCGCGCATGTCAGCTATTCCTGGCCCAGCCGCGCCAATGCGTTGGGCTATGAATATGACCGCGACAGCGCCCTGTTTGCCCGCGACGGCCTTGCGGCCCTGCTGGAAACAGTCCGCTCTGCCGGTCAGCCGAACATCATCGTGGTGGCGCATTCCATGGGCAGCGCGCTGGTGATGGAGACCTTTCGCCAGCTTGAAATCGCCCGTCCGGGATGGGTGGGAGACAACATTCGCGGCGTGATCCTGATGTCGCCCGATCTGAATGTCGACGTGTTCCGCAGCCAGATCAGCCGGATCAAGAAGATGCCCGATCCGTTTGTGGTGATCGTGTCGCGCAAGGATGCGGTACTGCGCATTTCCTCGCGGTTGCGGGGCCAGAAGACGCAGCTTGGTAATATCTCGAACGTAAGCGAAGTGTCCGACCTGCCGATCACCATTGTCGATGTCAGCGAGTTCTCGGACCGCAAATCGGGCAACCACTTTGTCGCTGGTGGATCGCCCGCCTTGATCCAGTTGATGCGGCGGTCTGCCGATCTGAACCTTGAGTTCATGAAAGGGCGGAATGGTACCTCTCTTGTCATACCGGGGCAGCGGCGTATTACCGTCCCGTCAAACGGAAAGCGCCCCGTGCGCGTGTCCGGAGGGGACCGATAGTGACCGCACTGGCGCAGCGTCACGGGCTTTGGGCGTTTCTGAACGATAACAAGAACTGGCTGTCGGCGGGCGCACTTTTGTCGCTGCTGTCCTCGTTCGGGCAAACCTACTTTATCTCGATCTTTGCGTCGGAAATCCGGTTGGATTTCGGGCTAAGCCATGGTGCGTGGGGCGGTATCTATTCGCTGGGCACGACGGCATCGGCGGCCACCATGATCTGGGCGGGTGGGCTGACGGACACAATGCGTGCGCGCCGCTTGGGGGTCATCGTGCTGGCGCTGTTGGCAACGGCGTGCATTGCCATGGCGATCAATCCTTATGTCGTACTGCTGCCTGTGGTGATCTTTGCCTTGCGGCTGACGGGGCAGGGGATGTGCAGCCACATCGCCGTGGTGTCGATGGCGCGCTGGTTCGTGGCGACGCGGGGGCGTGCGCTGTCCATCGCATCGCTCGGCTTTGCCGCGGGTGAGGCGCTGTTGCCGCTGATCTTTGTGTCGCTGATGACCCTGTTCCACTGGCGGTCCCTGTGGGTGGTGGCGGCTTTGATTGCGATCTGCGGTATTCCGATCATTCTGCTGTTGCTGCAACGCGAACGCACGCCGCAATCCATGGCCGACGAAAACCAGAGCTTTGGTATGAATACCGCGCATTGGACGCGGCGCGGGGCGCTGCGCCATCCGCTGTTCTGGTTCATGGTGCCTGCGTTGCTGGGGCCGTCGGCGTTCAACACCGCCTTTTTCTTCCATCAGGTCTATTTCGCCGAGCTGAAGGGTTGGACCCACCTGTCACTGGTCGCACTATTCCCGCTTTATACAGCCGTTGCCATTGGGGCGATGGTAGCCTCTGGCATTGCGCTGGACCGGTTCGGCACGGCACGGCTGATCCCGCTGTATCAACTACCGTTGGTTATCGCCTTTCTGATCTTTGCCGCGTCGCAATCGCTTGTGCATGCCGCGATCGGGTTCTTCTTCTTTGCCCTGACCACGGGGGCGAATTCGACCCTGCCGAATGCGTTCTGGGCAGAGTTCTATGGCACACGGCATATTGGGTCCATCAAGGCGATGGTCGCGGCGGTCATGGTACTCGGCTCCGCCATCGGGCCAGGGATTACGGGGGTTCTGATTGATTTGCAGATCGGTCTGATGACGCAATATGTCGGGATTTCGATCTATTTTCTGGCCGCGAGCCTGTGCATGTGGATCGGCGTGCGGAAATACCGGACGGACCTAGCGGCCTCTGCGTAGATAGACGTAATAGGCGCCGCCCCCGCCATGGCGCAGATGCGCCTGACTGACCTGCAAAATGGCCGAGGACAACGGCGGCATCGACAGCCATTGCGGCACCTGATGGCGCAAAACACCGTGGCGCACAGGGATCGGGCCGCCATCGTCGCGTTGCTTGCCCTTGCCCGTCACCACCAGAACAAGCCGTTTGCCGTGGGATTGCGCGTTCAGGATAAAACGGGTCAGGGCAGGGTGCGCGCGGTCCAGCGTCATGCCGTGCAGGTCCAGCTTCCCCTCGGGGCGCAGCTTGCCGCGCTTCATCTGGTCAAAGGCCTTGCGGTCCATTTGCACCGGCTGGCTGCGGACCTGATCAATGATCGAAGGGGTCAGATTGGCCGTGGTGGTCGGGCGCGACGGTTGCGGCACGATCTTTGTCGGTGCGCCGTCAAAAACGGCCTTTTTGCGCGGCTTGGGCGCGGGTGTTGTGACAAAGTCCTGCGGTTTCAGCTTGCGTTCGGGGTGCAACCGTTCGGCATTCGACACGACCTTGCGCCACAGTTCTTCTTCTTCGGGGCGGAGCTTGCGGCGCTTCATATCGCGCCCTCGGGCAGCAGGGCATAGGCGCGCTGGATCGGCATCAGGACAACCATCCGACCCGGATCGCGCAAACGGCCAGCGGCGCGGCCCGCCTTGTCACCGGTGCCAAAGAACACATCCGCCCGTTGCGCGCCTTTGATGGCGGACCCCGTGTCCTGCGCGACCATCAACTGACGCAGCGGTTTCTTACCGTCCTTTTCAATCCAGACCGGCGCGCCCAGCGGCACAAAGGCCGGATCAACCGCCACAGTACGCATTGTCGTGATCGACCGGTTCATCGCGCCAAGCGGGCCAAGATGTGACGGCACCTCGCTCACCTCGCGGAAAAACACGTAAGAAGGGTTGTGATAGAGCAGTTCGGCCCCCTGTTCTGGGTACCGCTTCACCCAGTTCTTGATCACCTGCGCGCTGACCTGATGGGCGGCATAGGTGCCACGGCGCACCAGTTCCTGCCCGATGGACCGGTATTCGTGGCCGTTGGATCCGGAATACCCGACGCGGATCGTGTCGCCATTCGGCAGGCTGATCCGGCCCGAACCTTGGATTTGCAGAAAGAACAGCTCGACAGGGTCATCCACCCACGCAATTTCCAACCCGCGCCCGTCCATCACGCCGCTTTCTAGGATATCGCGGCGGGTGTGCCACGGGCGGGAAACGCGCGCCTCACGCGGCATGGCATAAACGGGAAAGCGGTAGCGGGCGGATCGTGTGCGGGATCCACGCAATTCAGGTTCGAAATATCCGGTGAACAGCGCAGGCGCGCCGTCTTCGATCAGCACTGGGCGAAAGAACAACTCAAAGAACGCCTTGGCGTCCGGTATCTGGCCTGCAACGGCACAAAGCGACCGCCAATCGGGGTCGCGCATGTCGCCGCACGTGCTGCGAAACACAGACAAGGCGGCGGCATGGTCGTCTTTTTCCCACCCATCAAGGGCGGCGTAGTCCACCACGGTATAGCGCACGTCCGCGGCTGCACCACTCATCAAGAGAACCGCCGCAAGACACGCACCAACACAATGCCGGATCAAGCGTCTGTAGAAACCAGCAGCCAATTCGGGTCATCAGCCCCCATGGTTCGTGCAAAAACCCATGTGTCTTTTTGCCGTTTCGCGTCTGTCAGGCTGCCTTCGATAATGTCGCCGCCCTGATCCCGCACCGCCGAGGTGAGTTCCGCCACAAAACGGATGGTCAGTTCGGCCTCTTTGGTGGTGTCGTCCAAGGTCGCATCCACCAGCTTGAGTTCACGCACGCCGATAAATTCGGCCTCGATTGTCAGGCCCTGATCCTCGCGCGCGGCAACGCCATCAACGAATGACTCATAGATTTCTTCGGAGAGGAACGGCTGGATTTCAGCCAGATCGCCACGTTCGTAGCCCATGACAATCATTTCATAGGCCCCGCGTGCGCCTTGCAGGAAGTCCGCGACGTTAAAGGACGGCTCGATACGCTTCATGCCAGCAAGGGCTTTGGCCGCATCGCTGTCTTCGGGCACGTGATCGGTGATGTCCAGATCGGGGCCACCTTCGATCACTTCCAGATCGGGGCGGTTGCTGGCGGGCTTGGGCACTGGGGGCTGTTCAAAGCCGTCGCGCGTGCCCAGCACGTTTTTCAGTCGCAGGATCAAGAATACGGCGATGCCTGCAAGCACAAGCAACTGGATCAAAGGAGAGTTCATTCATACCTCGTTCAGCGGGGTCGGGTGGCAAGTGCCACTTCCAGTCACTATGTAGGTGACCAATGGTGGCAAGTCCACTGTACGGCCTGACAGGCCATAAGAAAGGATGTCGCACATGTGGCTGTTTTTGGCGTTTCTGATGGTGCCACTGATTGAAATCGCTCTGTTTATTCAGGTGGGCGGTGCAATCGGGCTGGGCATGACCCTGTTGATTGTCATCGTCACGGCGGTGATCGGCACCTATCTGGTGCGTGCACAGGGGGCACAGGCGCTTGGGCAGGTCAGATCGTCATTCACCGAAATGCGCAACCCGAGCGAGGCATTGGCACACGGCGCGATGATCCTGTTTTCCGGCGCGCTGCTGCTGACGCCGGGCTTTTTTACGGATGCGGTTGGATTTGCCCTGCTCGTCCCAGCAGTCCGATTGGCCGTGTTCCGTTGGGCGCGTACACGGGTCAAGGTCGCGAGTTTTACCACCCATCCGCAACAGCCGCATCAACAACAACGCTATTCCGACGTGATCGAAGGCGAATATGCCGAGGTTGATCCACCGGCAAACGATCAATCCGGCCCCTCCGGATGGACCAAGCATTGAGGCCACCGCACCAAGGTGCTACCAGACAGGAAATCCAATTGCCCTCGGGAGAATTTTGATGGCCGAAGAAAAAGCAGCCCAGCCAGTACAACCGCAAATGCGTGTGTTGGGCCAATTTGTCCGTGACATGTCATTCGAAAACATTGTTGCCCAGAAAGGTGCGTCGCCTGACGTGCAGCCCGACGTTCAGGTTCAGGTGAACCTTGATGCGAAAAAGCGCGGCGGGGACAACCAGTTTGAATCTGCCATCAAGCTGAAAATCACGTCCAAGGCCAAAGAGGGCGACACCGTCCTGTTCGTTCTGGAAATCGACTATGTCGGCCTGTTCCACATTGAAAACGTGCCAGACGAACAAATGCATCCGTTCCTGCTGATCGAATGCCCGCGCATGATCTTCCCGTTCCTGCGCCGCGTGGTCAGCGACATCACCCGCGACGGTGGCTTCCCGCCGCTGAACCTTGAAAACATCGATTTCATCTCGCTTTACCGCAATGAAATCGCGCGCCGCCAGAACGAGGCCGCGCCCGCAGACGCCTAAGTCTGACAGAAATTATGAATAAACACCCGGCGCAGCGATGCGGCGGGTGTTTTCAGTTTGGCCAAAGGCTTTTGTCGCCCAGACCCGCGACGAACTTGGCATGGGCCTGTTGTTCTGCGTCACTGATGCGCGGGGGCAGGGGGGCGGGCCGTGGCTTGGGCGTCCACGTATCCGACGGGCCGCTGGCCGAGTTGCTTTGCCGATCGTTGCCGGAAAGGCCAAAGTCAGGCTGACGCCCGCCGATCAGTTCCAGATAGACCTCGGCCAGAATTTCACTGTCCAGCAAGGCGCCGTGCAAGGTCCGCGCCCCGTTATCAATCCCGAAGCGACGGCACAGCGCATCCAGCGACGCAGGCGAACCTGGAAAGCGACGGCGCGCAATTTCCAGCGTATCAATCGCACGATCATAGGGCAATTGCGGCAGGCCCAGCCACTTCAACTCGGCATTCAGGAATTTCATGTCGAACGCAGCGTTGTGGATCACCAGCTTGGCGTCACCGACGAAATCCAGAAACTTCTGCCCGATATCCTTGAACTTGGGTTTACCACGCAGGAAATCATCACCCAGTCCATGCACCTCGAACGCCTCTTGCGGCATCGACCGTTCGGGGTCGATATATTCGTGGAACACATTGTCGGTCGGCATATGACGGATCAGCTCAATCGCACCGATTTCAACGATGCGGTCCCCGCTTTGCGGGTCAAAACCTGTGGTTTCGGTATCAAGGACGATTTCACGCATGTGCGATCCGTTTTTTGATCTGTTCGACAATATGATGAACCTGCGCGCGGGCGTGTTCAACCGTATCGGTGTGGATAACAAAATCGGCTTTGTCACATTTTTCTGCGCTTGGCATCTGCTTGGCCTTGATGGTCAGGAACTGGTCCTTGGTCATCGTGCCGCGATCCAGAACGCGGGCCTGCTGCACCTCGTCGGGCACGTGAACCACCGCAGTCGCATCCATGGAGCGGTCGCCGCCGGTTTCAAACAGCAAGGGGATGTCGAACACCAGAATATCCGCCGTGGCGCTGTCGATAAACGCCGCGCGGTCCTGCGCCACCAGCGGATGCACTATCTGTTCGATGCGCCCAAGGGCCGTAGAGTCCGCCGATATCACGTCGCGCAGGGCACTGCGGCTGACTTCGCCATCGCGCACGGCATCAGGAAAGGCGGCCTGCATCGGGGCAACTGCCGCGCCGCCGACACCATACAGCCGGTGCACCGCCGCATCTGCATCCCACAGCGCGCAGCCGAGATCGACAAACATCTGTGCGGTTGTCGATTTGCCCATCCCGATGGAACCGGTCAGGCCCAGCTTAAAGCTCATCTGAGGGCCGCAGCCCGTGTCGCGCTGTCCACGGCGGGGCGTTCACCGAACCAACGTTCGAAGGCGGGCACCGCCTGATGCAGCAACATTCCCAAACCGTCGACCGTCGCGCATCCCGCC
The DNA here is from genome assembly GCF_059882455.1 of Tateyamaria sp. 7Alg 36. Taxonomy (NCBI): domain Bacteria; kingdom Pseudomonadati; phylum Pseudomonadota; class Alphaproteobacteria; order Rhodobacterales; family Roseobacteraceae; genus Tateyamaria; species Tateyamaria sp. 7Alg 36. The sequence continues at coordinate 2,251,810 of NZ_CM187613.1, forward strand.
GCTTCGGCAGCGGCCAGCAGATCAGTCTTGAGAGGGGCATAGACCAGATCGGTCACAATCGACCCGCTGCGCAACCCGTCTAATGGCACGCGCAACGCAGGCTTTCCGATCATGCCAAGGGATGTGGTGTTCACGACCAGATGCGCCTCGTCCAGCATATTGCCGGCTTGCACCCAATCCACGACGCTAAGCCGGTTGCCGAAATCTTCGGCCAGTTTTTCGGCGCGTACCCGCGTGCGGTTGGACAGCAATATCTCCGGCACGCCCGCATCCAGAAGCGACGCAATCACCGCACGGGCCGCACCGCCCGCACCCAGCACCGCCGCCGGTCCGGCAGAGGGTTTCCACTGCGGCGCGCCTGCTTTGAGGTTTTCGATAAAGCCGTATCCATCCGTATTGTCGGCGTGAATTTTGCCATCCTTGCGGAAGATCAGCGTATTCGCTGCCCCGATCAGCGTGGCGCGGTCGGTGACCAGATCAGCGATCTCTAACGCGGCCTCTTTGTGCGGGATGGTGATGTTCACACCGACGAACCCCGCCTTGGGCAAGGTTCGCAGAACCTCGCGCAGATCCTGCGGGGCCACGTCCATCGGAACATAGTCGCCCGCCAGCCCATAGGTCTTCAGCCAGTGTTTGTGGATCTGGGGGGATTTGGAATGCGCGATAGGAGAACCGATAACACCGGCCAGAGGTATTTTTGCAGTCATAGTTATATCGCCCGCTATCCTTCGATGTCGCCGCGCAGAGTAAGGTAGGCCAACAATTCCAACAAGGGCAGGCCCAGTACGTTGAAGTAATCGCCTTCGATGCTGTGAAACAACCGCACGCCTTCGGCTTCAAGCTGATATCCGCCGACGCAGTGACGGATTTCGTCCCAGTTGCGCGCCACGTATCCCTTCAAATAGTCGTCAGACGCATCCCGCATCCGCAACCGGACCTGCCCGATATGTCGCCAGACCGGTTTGCCCTCGTAATAGATGACAGCGGCAGAAAGCAGCATATGCCGCTGGCCGCGCATCATCTGCAATTGAGCAAGCGCGTCTTCGGGGCTGATCGGTTTGGACAGGATCGTCTTGTCAAAGGCCAGAACCTGATCACAGCCGATGACCATCGCATCGGGGGACTTGTCTGACACTTTGCGCGCCTTCATCTCGGCCAGCGTATCGGCAATGTCGCGGGGCGGGGCATCTTCGGCCTGCAACGCCATCTTGATCGCGTCCTCATCGATCCGCGCCGCCGTGGTGGTAAACTCAAGACCGGCGTTGCGCAACAATTGGGCCCTGATCGAAGAGCCTGACGCAAGGATCAAAGGTGGGGGCATGTGGGTAACCTTGTGTAGAAAACGCCATGAAGCGCGTGCGTACTTATGTGAAGTGTGCCGAGAGTCGCTGCAAGTGGGAGAAGTCGCCCCGTTTCACGGTAATCCACACCGAGTCGCCCCGAGTGAACAGGGATAACCCAAATCATGTGGGCAAGGAGGTTATCCCCACATATCCACAGAACTATCCCGTTATACACAATGTCAATTTATGACTAAGTACATGTTATTATTATATTTTATATCACTGTATGCAGAGACGTGTGTAAAACAGAAGATCTTGCACACACATGGGATAAGTCCGTGTGAAACTGCGTAATCCACAGGAAAACGGTTCCCTACATAATCATCATCCTTTTCTTAATCTTATATTTATTATTAGGTGATCACCGGACTCTTGAGAGGCATGAGATGATCGATCTGCTCGCGAACCTGTACCCATGGATCAAAGCGTTCCACATCATGTCGGTGATCGCGTGGATGGCCGCGATTTTCTATCTGCCAAGGCTCTACGTCTATCACGCGGAAGAGGTCGGATTGACTGGCGAGACGCATGCGCTGTTCCAGACCATGGAATACAAGCTGCTCAGAGTGATTATGACGCCCGCTATGATAGCGACCTGGTTGTTTGGGCTGTGTCTGGTCCTGATCCCTGGTGTCGTCGACTGGAACGCCGTGTGGCCGTGGACGAAGCTGTTCGGAATTCTGGCGATGTCCGGCTTTCACGGATGGCTGTCCAAGCAGCGTAAAATCTTTGCTGCCGGTGGCGCGATCAAGACCGGACGGCAGTACCGGATGATGAACGAAGTGCCGACGCTGTTGATGGTGCTGATCGTGCTGTCCGTGGTTGTGAAATTCTGAAACCGTTGACTCGGGCGGCCCAGCCGCCTATCTGCAAAGGCGCACCCCGTCCGGGGATCGCGACAGCTTTTACAATTGAATGGATGTGCACCGCCTTTCTTGTGGCGGGCCAAGAGTATTCCCGATGACAACCGAAGTCCTTGCCCTTGCCGACCTGAAGGCACAAAGCCCCAAAGACCTTCTTGCGATGGCAGAAGAGTTGGAAATCGAAAACGCCTCGACCATGCGTAAGGGCGAGATGATGTTCCAGATCCTGCGCGAACGCGCGGACGAGGGCTGGGAAGTATACGGCGACGGCGTGCTTGAGGTTTTGCAGGACGGTTTTGGTTTCCTGCGCTCGCCCGAGGCGAACTATTTGCCGGGACCGGACGATATTTATGTATCGCCCGATATGATCCGCAAATATTCGCTGCGCACCGGCGACACGATTGACGGGATGATCAAGGCGCCTGACGACACCGAGCGTTACTTTGCCCTGACAAGTGCCACGCGCATCAACTTTGAAGACCCTGAAAAAGCGCGCCACAAGATTGCCTTTGACAACCTGACGCCGCTGTACCCGGATGAGCGTCTGACGATGGAAACCAGCGATCCCGCGACCAAGGACCGTTCGGCCCGTATCATCGACCTTGTTGCGCCAATCGGCAAAGGCCAGCGTTCCCTGATCGTTGCGCCACCGCGCACCGGTAAAACCGTGCTGCTGCAAAACATCGCGGCGAGTATCGAAAAGAATCACCCAGAGTGCTATCTGATCGTTCTTCTGATCGACGAACGTCCCGAAGAAGTCACCGATATGCAGCGTTCGGTGAAGGGCGAAGTTGTCAGCTCTACCTTCGACGAACCTGCGACACGTCACGTTGCAGTGTCAGAAATGGTGATTGAAAAAGCCAAACGTCTGGTTGAGCATAAACGAGATGTTGTTATCCTTCTCGACTCGATCACAAGACTTGGTAGAGCGTTCAACACTGTCGTGCCATCGTCGGGTAAAGTCCTGACCGGTGGTGTGGACGCGAACGCCTTGCAACGCCCCAAGCGTTTCTTTGGTGCGGCGCGGAATATCGAAGAAGGCGGTTCGCTGACCATCATCGCCACGGCGCTGATCGACACCGGCAGCCGGATGGACGAAGTCATCTTTGAAGAATTCAAAGGCACGGGTAACTCGGAAATCGTTCTGGATCGCAAGATTGCGGACAAGCGCGTATTCCCAGCCATCGACATCCTCAAGTCCGGTACGCGGAAAGAAGAGTTGCTGGTGGACAAGATCGACCTTGCCAAAACCTTTGTGCTGCGTCGTATCCTGAACCCGATGGGCACAACGGACGCGATCGAATTCCTGACTTCGAAGCTGAAGCAGACCAAGACAAACAGCGAATTCTTCGACTCCATGAACACCTAACGCCAACGCGAAGGGCCTTTGAATGGATACGATATTTGCCCTTGCCACGGCGCAGGGTCGTGCAGGTGTTGCCGTCGTTCGGATCTCTGGGCCTCGGGCGTTTGACTGCGCAATGACCCTGTGTGGGTCGTTGCCACCTGTGCGGCAGGCAGTTCTGCGTGATCTCTGTGATGCAACGGGTGAGGTTCTGGACCAAGCCTTGGTTCTTCGTTTTGCGGGTCCGCAGAGTTTCACCGGCGAAGATGTGGTGGAGTTCCACCTGCACGGCAGTATCGCCGTTGTGTCTGCCGTGCTGCGTGCCCTTGGGCAGACAAATGCGCGCATGGCCGAAGCTGGCGAATTTACGCGCCGCGCTCTCGACAACGACAAGATGGACTTGGGGCAGGTAGAGGGTCTTGGCGATCTGATTGAGGCCGAGACTGAAGGCCAGCGGCAACAAGCGCTGCGTATGATGAAAGGCGCACTTGGCCAAAAGATCGAGCGCTGGCGCGCGGACTTGATCCGCGCCGCCGCGTTGATCGAAGTGACCATTGATTTCGCGGACGAGGACGTACCGGTCGACGTAACGCCCGAAGTGATCGCCTTGCTCAGTGGGGTCCGTGAACAGGTCGAGAAAGAGCTTGCCGGCTTCGCCTCGGCAGAACGTATCCGCACCGGTTTTGAAGTTGCCATTGTGGGCGCGCCGAACGCGGGTAAGTCCACGTTACTAAATGCCCTCGCTAAACGCGATGCGGCAATCACATCCGCCCGTGCGGGCACCACCCGTGATATTATCGAAGTGCGTATGGACTTGGCAGGGCTGCCTGTGACGCTGCTTGATACCGCTGGCCTACGCGACGGTGAGGATGAGATTGAGATGGAAGGCATCCGGCGCGCGATGGAACGTGCCCGCGATGCGGACCTGCGGGTGTTTTTGAAAGAACCTGATGAAGATCTGATGATCGACACACTTTCTCAGGATATTGTCCTGCGGCCCAAGGGCGATTTAAAGTCCGATCCGAACGGTTCAGTCTCGGGTAAGACGGGGCAGGGCGTCAGCGAATTGATCTCCCGCATCTCCGCCTTTCTTGCGGAGCGGACCCAAGGTGCAGGGCTGGCCACACACGCGCGACACCGTGATGCGATGCAGTCATCCGTTGGAAAACTTGACCACGCCATTCGCTTTGTTGGCGCGGGCTCCGATCATTATGATATTGCGGCAGAAGAGATTCGTGTCGCTGTTCGGTCGCTGGAAGTTCTGGTCGGGCGTGTAGACGTTGAAAACTTGCTGGACGAAATCTTTTCCAGTTTCTGCCTCGGCAAATGATGGAGTGTTTCACGTGAAACAATTTGATGTCATCGTAATCGGCGGCGGCCACGCAGGATGTGAAGCGGCACATGCTGCAGCGCGCTGCGGTGCGACCACAGCACTGGTGACCATGAAGAAATCTGGCATCGGCGTCATGTCCTGCAATCCTGCAATCGGCGGGTTGGGGAAGGGGCACCTCGTCCGTGAAATCGACGCGCTCGACGGGGTGATGGGGCGCGTAGCTGACGCAGCGGGCATCCAGTTCCGTCTACTAAATCGTCGCAAGGGGCCCGCCGTTCAGGGCCCGCGTGCCCAATCGGATCGCGCGGTCTACCACGCCGAGATGCTGAAACTAATGGAGACGCGTCCGAACCTCGACATCATTGAGGGTGAGGTCGTCGACTTCCTTATGAAGCGCGACACCATCGCGGGCGTACTACTCGCCGATGGGTCCGAGGTTCCGTCTAAATCAGTTGTCCTTACGACCGGCACATTTTTGCGTGGTATGATCCACATTGGGGATACGTCCTACTCCGGCGGGCGGATAGGTGACAACGCATCCACCAAGCTCGCTGAGCGCATTGATCAGTTCAACCTGCCGCTCGGCCGGTTGAAAACCGGAACGCCGCCGCGACTTGATGGGCGCACCATCGCATGGGATTTGTTGGAAGAACAGCAGGGCGATGAAGATCCGGTGCTGTTCTCTTTCCTATCCAAAGCGCCCTCAATCCGGCAAGTGTCCTGCGGCATTACGCACACGAACAGCAATACCCACGAGATTATCCGCGAGAACCTAAGCCGTTCCGCGATGTATGGTGGCCATATCGAGGGGATCGGCCCACGCTACTGCCCGTCGATCGAAGATAAAGTGGTGCGTTTTGCGGATAAAGACTCGCACCAGATCTTCCTTGAGCCTGAGGGGTTGAATGACCACACGGTCTACCCGAACGGTATCTCTACCTCTCTGCCCGTTGATGTGCAGGATGCCTACATCCACTCGATCTATGGGCTGGAACAGGCTGTCATCTTGCAACCTGGCTATGCCATCGAATACGACTATGTCGACCCGCGCGCGCTAAATAGCGACTTGTGTCTTGAGACTGTTCCCGGCTTATACCTCGCTGGGCAGATCAACGGCACAACGGGCTATGAGGAAGCAGCCGCGCAAGGTTTGGTTGCGGGGCTGAACGCCGCGCGTTCGGCGCAGAACCTTGAGCCTGTGATTTTCCGGCGGGATGAAAGCTATATCGGGGTGATGATCGACGATCTGACCACCCGTGGCGTGACGGAACCTTACCGCATGTTTACCTCGCGCGCGGAATTCCGTCTGTCGCTGCGTGCCGATAACGCTGATCAGAGACTTACTCCCATCGGGATGAAAGTTGGCTGCGTTGGTAAAGAGCGGGCTACGGTCTTCTCGGAAAAGCGGGAGAGATTAGCGCAGGGGATGTCCCTTATGGGAGCGACGTCCTACACGCCGAAACAGATCAGTGCGCAGGGCATTAAGATCAACCAAGATGGCACCAAACGGACGCCGTTCCAATTGCTGGCATTTCCAGATGTCACGTTCGACGACGTGCTGCGGCTTGATCCATCGCTCGGAGACATGTCATCAGAGATCCGAGAGCAAATCTCGCGCGACGCGCTCTATGCAAACTACATCCAGCGTCAGAAGTCGGATGTGGAAAAAATGCGGCGGGATGAGGTGCACAAGATACCTGCGGCATTTGATTATCGGGAAGTTTCTGGACTGTCCGCCGAGTTAACCACAAAGCTTGAGCGTATTCGACCTACGGACCTTGCGCAGGCTGGGCGTATCGACGGTATGACGCCCGCTGCCTTGGCACTGCTGCTTGGTCGTATCCGCTATCTGGAAAAGAAGTCCGCGTGATGCAAAAGCCCTCTTGGTACACGCGCGATGTTTCACGTGAAACATTGGAGAAGCTCCGGCTATACGCGGAGCTTATTCGAAAGTGGTCGCCGAAAATCAATCTTGTATCCAAGTCCTCGCTCGAAGGGCTAGAGGATCGGCATATCTGGGATTCGGCGCAGGCTTACTTGTCCGTGGACGGAGAATGGCTGGATTTAGGTAGCGGTGGGGGCCTTCCTGGCGTGGTGGTCGCCATCCTCGCGCAAGGGGAGGGCCGTGAATTGTCCGTGACGATGGTCGAAAGTGATCAGCGAAAGTCAGCGTTTTTGAGAACATGCGCCCGCGAGTTATCAATCCCGTGCAAAGTAGTTGCTTCAAGAATTGAGCAAATACCTCCCATGCAGGTTGAGGTCGTTTCGGCCCGTGCCCTCGCGGATTTAAACGCGCTTCTGGCAATGGCAAGACCACACCTGAAAGCAAGCGGTACCTGTGTTTTCATGAAGGGCGCAACGTGGCGTGACGAAATTGAGCGCGCACAGGCTGAATGGAGGTTTAGTTACGTTGCAACCCAGAGTAAAACAAACCCAGAAGCAGCAATCCTGCACATAAAGGAAATCGAGCGTGTCTGATGTTACCCGACCTAAGGGGCCCAAAATAATCTCGGTGGCCAACCAAAAAGGTGGCGTTGGCAAGACGACAACAACGATCAACCTTGCGGCAGCTTTGGTTGAGTTGGGGTATCGCGTGCTGGTCGTTGACCTTGATCCGCAAGGCAATGCATCCACAGGCCTCGGGATCGAGATGGAAGATCGTGAATACACCACTTACGAGCTGCTGTTAGAGGATGTGGATCTGAAAGATGTCGTGCTGACCACAGACATTGAGAACCTTTGGGTAGTTCCTGCGACCGTTGATCTGAGTTCTGCCGATATTGAGCTGATTTCGAATGAAAAGCGCAGCTTTCTGTTGCACGATGCGCTGCGACAAACGCAGATGGATCAGTACAATCTTGACTATATCCTCGTTGATTGCCCGCCCTCGCTGAACCTTTTGACGGTGAATGCGATGATTGCGTCTCACTCGATTCTTGTCCCGCTGCAAAGCGAATTTTTCGCGTTGGAGGGGCTGTCTCAACTGATGCTCACCATTCGGGAAGTGCGCCAGACCGGCAACCCGAACTTGCGGATCGAAGGTGTCGTGATGACGATGCACGATACCCGTAACAAACTGTCACAGCAGGTGGAACAGGATGCGCGGGATAACCTTGGTGACTTGGTGTTCAAGACGCGGATTCCGCGCAACGTCAGGGTTAGCGAGGCGCCATCATACGCGATGCCGGTTTTGTCCTATGACAGCACTTCCAAAGGCGCGTTGGCGTACCGAGAACTGGCCAAGGAAATGGCCGCGAACAATGAACGAGTAGGGGGCTAAGCCATGGCGATGGACAAAAAACGAGGGTTGGGCCGTGGGCTGTCCGCATTGATGGCGGATGTGGCCGAAACCGAACAGCAAGCCGTGTCGCCCCGTGGGGCGGAACAGCAGGTCGCGATTGAGCGTATTCACCCGAACCCGAACCAGCCACGCAAACGGTTTGATTCCGCGCCGCTGGATGATCTGGTCGCGTCGATTAAGGAAAAGGGCGTTTTGCAGCCTTTGATCGTGCGTCCGTCCGGTGATGGTTATGAGATCGTTGCGGGCGAGCGGCGCTGGCGTGCGGCGCAACAGGCGCAGTTGCATACTTTGCCGATCATTGTCCGGGATTTTTCGGACACCGAAGTCCTCGAAGTTGCGATCATCGAGAACATTCAGCGTGCGGACCTGAACCCGATTGAAGAGGCGGCTGGCTATAAGCAGTTGATGGATCGGTTCGGGCACACGCAGGAGAAAATGGCCGAAGCGCTTGGTAAAAGCCGCAGCCATATTGCGAACCTTCTGCGTCTTCTTGGGCTGCCGGATGCGGTTCAAAAGCATCTTGCCGAAGGGACGCTGAGCACCGGACATGCGCGGGCGTTGATCACGTCGGATGATCCAGAAGGGTTGGCCAAACAGGTCATCGCCCAAGGGCTGTCTGTGCGTGCAACCGAAGCGTTGGTGAAAAGAAGTGCGGCGGGTGATCCGCCTGAACCTTCCGCAAAAGCGCGTAAATCGCCCGCGTTAGAGAAAGATGCCGACACCCGCGCGCTTGAGGCGGATCTGTCTGCGGCGACAGGTTTAAAAGTGACACTGACGCACAAGCCGGATGGGGAATCGGGTCAGGTTACGCTGTCTTACGAAAGTTTGGACCAGCTGGACGACCTGTGCCGCAAGCTGAGCGCCCCTTAGTCCGCCAAGAGGGTGCGCAGTACACCGTTCAGCAAGGTAAACCCTTGATCTGTAACGCGAATTCGCCTGTTTTCTTGTATTAGCAGGCCCATTTCGACAAGTTCGTCGATCCGATGGGGGGGCAGCGGTGTCCCCCCAAGGTTTTCGTACCGGTCGATGTCCACACCGTCCGCAACGCGCAAACCCATCATCAGCATTTCAACTGCCTGATCGCTAGGGGCGAGGGCGGTACGGACTTCGCGGTTCGTGCCTTCCAGCCAAGCGGCTGGCATGCGCTTCTGCTCAGTCGCGACGCGGCCAACGCTAGTGGTCAGTCGCCCGTGCGCGCCAGGACCGATGCCGACATAATCTCCATAACGCCAATAGATCAAATTGTGCCGAGATTCAGAGCCGTCTTTGGCATGATTAGAGACTTCGTAGCGTGGCAAGCCAAAGCCTGCACAAATGTCATTCGTAACCGCGTACATGTCGGCGGACAGGTCGTCGTCGGGCAGGCCGCGCAGTTTGCCCAGTTTGTACCGATCCCCGAACACAGTGCCGGATTCGATTGTGAGCTGGTACAGCGATACGTGATCCAACCCGAGGGACAGCGCCTGCCGCAACTCGGATTCCCAAGACGACAATGTTTGTTCCTGCCGTCCGTACATGAGGTCAAAACTGACGCGATCAAAGGTACGACGCGCGATGTCAAACGCGGCGAGGCCCTCAGCGGCAGTATGCATCCGCCCCAAACGGCGCAGATCCGTGTCGTTTAATGCTTGAATGCCCATGGACACGCGGTTCACGCCAGCAGAACGGAAGGCCGCGAATTTCTGCGCTTCGACAGAGGTCGGGTTGGCCTCAAGCGTGATTTCAAGATCGTTTGCCGTTGGCCACGTGTCAGTGATCTTGCGCATGATCGCTTCGACCGTGGTGGGCGCCATCAAACTGGGGGTGCCACCACCGAAAAAGACGGATCGCAGCACGCGCCCTTGGGTTTGCGCGCCGGCCTTTTCGATCTCGTCCAGAAAGGCGATCCGCCATGCGTCATGGTCTACGGACTGGGAAACGTGACTGTTGAAGTCGCAATAGGGACATTTTGCAGCGCAGAACGGCCAGTGCAAGTACAGGCCGAACCCGCCGTTTTCCCAATCTTCAGCCAAAGCAGCCAGCGATCAGTTTGGCAAAGCTGTCAGCGCGGTGACTGATGGCGTTTTTTTCGTCTGCGGACATCTCGGCAAAAGTGCGGTCGTGGCCAACGGGTTGGAACATCGGGTCATAACCGTGGCCCAAGGCACCCCGCACAGGCCAGACAAGCGTGCCTTCGGCTGTGCCTGCAAACACTTCGTCATGCCCGTCGGGCCACGCCAAAACCATTGTGGAACAGAACCGTGCGGTCCATGGTTGGGGCGCGTCGCGTTTGACCAGTTCGTCGTGGGTACGGTTCATGGCCATCATGAAATCCCGCCCGTTGGGCGTTTCGGCCCAATCGGCGGTATAGACGCCAGGCGCGCCATCAAGGCCATCCACCTCGATCCCTGAATCGTCGGCCAGCGCGGGCAGGCCCGTCGCCTTGGTCGCGGCATGCGCTTTGATCCGAGCGTTGCCGACAAAGGTGTTTTCCGTCTCTTCTGGCTCGGGCAGGTTCAGGGCCGCAGCCCCGACAACCTCGACCCCGAAGGGCGCGAACAGCTGTTCCATCTCTTCCAGCTTGCCCGCGTTATGGGTCGCGATCAGGATACGCTTGCCGTCGAACGCCCGTGTCATGCGCAGGCAGCCAATTGCGCAGCGGCCAGTTCGCCTGTGCCTTTTTCGGCCAGATCCATCAGCTGGTTCATCTGCCCGCGCGAGAAGGTGGAGCCTTCGGCGCTCATCTGGATTTCGATCAGTTGACCGTCGCCCATCATGATAAAGTTGCCGTCAACGCCTGCTTCGCTGTCCTCGGGGTAATCAAGGTCAAGCACGGGCTGGCCCGCATAGATACCGCAGCTGACCGCCGATACAGGAGAGATCAGCGGGTTGGTTGTCACATCGCCCGCCTTCATCAGTTTTCCAACGGCGAGGCGTAGTGCAACCCAGCCGCCGGTGATCGAGGCGCAGCGCGTGCCGCCGTCTGCTTGCAGAACGTCACAGTCGATGGTGATCTGGCGTTCGCCCAGTGCGACACGGTCGACACCGGCGCGCAGGGCGCGGCCGATCAGGCGCTGGATTTCAACGGTGCGTCCGCCTTGTTTGCCCGACGCCGCCTCTCGACGCATCCGCGTGTTGGTGGCGCGGGGCAGCATGCCGTATTCTGCCGTAACCCAGCCAAGGCCGGAGCCTTTGATAAACGGCGGAACGCGTTCTTCGATTGTTGCTGTGCACAAAACGTGCGTATCGCCCATTTTAATCAGGGCGGAGCCCTCGGCGTGTTTGGTAAAGCCTGTTTCGATTGAAACGGCGCGCATTTCGCTTAACTGTCGTCCTGACGGGCGCATAGAATTTCCTTTCGCTACTAAGCTGGGATACCGCTAGGGTCGGGCCAGTGGCAACCCCGATTGACCTTTGATTTTCTGGGACTTTAATACAGACGATGACAGATACTCGGAAATTGCTGGACGATATGAATGACCGCTCGCGCGAGGTGTTTCGCCGCGTGGTCGAAGGATATCTGGAGAGTGGTGATCCGGTCGGATCCCGCACGCTGACGCGCGACTTCAGCGAAAAGGTCAGCGCGGCGACCATCCGCAATGTGATGCAGGATCTTGAGTTCATGGGCTTGCTGGGCAGCCCCCATGTCAGCGCGGGCCGCGTGCCGACCCAGATGGGGCTGCGCATGTTTGTGGACGGGCTGATGGAGATCAGCGTGCCCGACGAGTCCGATCGCGAGAAGATCGACGCGACGCTGGGATCGAACGAACGCGATGTTGCGGGCCTGTTGGACCGCGTCGGTTCGGCGCTGTCGGGGGTGACGCAGGGCGCGTCGCTGGTGCTGACGCCGAAACGCGAGGCTCCGATCAAGCACCTTGATTTTGTGCCATTGGGGCCGGATCAGGCGCTGGTCGTGATCGTGTTCGCCGATGGCCATGTGGAGAACCGGCTGTTCCAACCGCCACCCGGACAAACGCAATCGTCCATGCGCGAGGCGGCGAACTTCCTGAACGCGATGATCGAGGGCCATACGCTGAGCGAGGTGAAAACCATTGTACAGCGCGAGATGGAGGGACGGCGTCAAGAGATCGACGCGCTGTCTCAAGCGCTTGTGGAAAGCGGTCTGGCATCGTGGGAAGGGGATGGTGATTCACCTGATCGCCTGATCGTGCGGGGCCGTGCGAACCTGTTGGACGATACGACCGAGGCGGGCGATCTGGATCGCATCCGGTCCCTGTTTGATGATCTCGAGCGCAAGCGGGACATTGCCGAATTCCTGCACCTGACCGAAGCGGGTGACGGCGTGCGCATTTTTATTGGCTCTGAGAACAAACTTTTCTCACTTTCGGGTTCCTCTTTGGTGGTTTCCCCATATATGAACGCGGATCGAAAGATTATCGGAGCGGTCGGGGTCATCGGACCCACGCGGCTGAACTATGGCCGCATCGTTCCGATTGTGGATTACACAGCCCAGCTGGTCGGGCGAATGCTGTCAGACCGCAGTGAAAGGTGAACAATGGCTGAGCCAAAGAATGATGATTTTCTAGATGATATCGACACGGCCGAAGGCGAAGAATACGCCGACGACATGATGGAGATTGATGACGAAGCGATGGAACTTGACCAGCTGCGCGCTGAGCGTGACCAGCTGAAAGACCGCTTTATGCGGGCACTGGCCGATGCGGAAAACGCGCGCAAACGGTCCGAGAAAGACCGTCGCGAGGCCGAGAACTATGGTGGGTCGAAACTGGCCCGTGACATGTTGCCCGTCTATGACAACATGAAGCGCGCGCTTGAGGCGGCGACCGATGAACAGCGTGAAGTGTCCGGCGCATTGCTGGAGGGTGTCGAGTTGACGATGCGCGAGTTGCTGAACGTGTTCAAGAAGCACGGGATCGAAGTGATCGCGCCGGAAGTCGGCGATACGTTTGACCCACAGCACCATCAGGCAATGTTCGAAGCGCCTGTTCCCGGCACCAAGTCGGGCGAGATCATTCAGGTCGCTGCCGAAGGTTTCATGTTGCACGACCGGTTGCTGCGTCCCGCGCAGGTCGGTGTGTCATCAATGCCTGCAAGCTAAGATTTGCATATTTGAAGAACAATGATGGTGCGGTCTGTGATGGACCGCACCATTTTTTGTTTACGAGGTCGCAGCGGCTTTGAGCTTGTAGATAAGATCGAGCGCTTCTTTCGGGGTGAGGTCGTCGGGGTGGATGTCGTTCAGGATATCCAGTGCGGGCGACGGTGCGGTTTTGACCTGTGGGGCAGGGGCGGGCGCAGCGAACAGCGGCAGATCGTCGATCAGGGTCTTTTTCGTTGCGCCGCCTTCGCGTTCGCCGCTTTCCAGTGCGTCGAGGACCACACGGGCGCGGGCGATCACTGCATCTGGCAGACCGGCAAGTTGCGCGACCTGTACGCCGTAGGACCGGTCGGCGGCGCCACGGCGCACTTCGTGCAAAAAGACCACCTCGCCATCCCATTCCTTGACCGCGACCGTGGCATTGTCGACGCCGTCGAGCTTGCCGGCGAGGGCGGTCATTTCATGGTAGTGCGTTGCGAACAGTGCGCGCGAGCGGTTGACGTCGTGCAGATGTTCCAGCGTTGCCCATGCGATCGACAGGCCGTCATATGTGGCTGTGCCGCGCCCGATTTCGTCGAGGATGACCAGTGCACGATCGTCGGCCTGATTCAGGATGGCGGCGGTTTCGACCATTTCAACCATAAAGGTCGAGCGGCCGCGCGCGAGGTCGTCCGACGCGCCAACGCGGCTGAAAATCTGGCTGACGAGGCCGATATGGGCCTGTGTCGCGGGCACGTAGCTGCCGGTTTGGGCAAGGATCGCGATGAGTGCGTTCTGCCGCAGGAATGTCGACTTACCGGCCATGTTCGGGCCTGTTAGCAGCCAGATGGCGGCAGAAGCTTCGGCGTTCAGGCTGCAATCATTGGCGATGAATGGTGCGCCGCCTTGTTGTCGCAGCGCCTTTTCCACGACTGGATGGCGCCCGCCAGTGATGTCGAAGGCGCGGGTGGAATCGAGCGTGGGTTTGCACCAGTCTTCGGTCACGGCGAGGTGGGCGAAACTGGTGGCGAGGTCGATTTCAGCCAAGGCTTGCGCGGTTTGGTTGATCTGCGGCGCATTGGCCAGGACAAGCGCTTTTAGCCTTTCATAGTGACGCTTTTCTATCTCCAGAGCTTGGGAACCAGCGTTCAGAATGCGGGTTTCAAGGCTGGAGAGTTCGACGGTGGTAAAGCGCACTTGGTTGGCTGTCGTCTGACGGTGGATGAAGGTTTCCGACAGGGGGGCCGACATCATCTTGTCCGCGTGGGTGGCGGTCACTTCGATGAAATAGCCGAGGACATTGTTGTGCTTGATCTTGAGCGTGGTGACACCGGACAGGCCTGCATATTCCTGTTGCAGCTGCGCGATGACAGATCGCCCTTCGTCGCGCAGTTTGCGCGCGTCGTCGAGATCGGGATCACACCCCGATGCTATGAATCCGCCGTCGCGGGCAAGCAACGGGGGTTCAGCCACCAGATCGGCCTCAAGCTGTTCGACCAGTTCGTCATGGCCACCAAGGTCGGCGAATACGTCAGAGAGGACAGTGGGCATGTCGGCTGTGTGCTTGCCCGCGATCTCTTGGGCTTGACCCAAACCTGCCCGCAGGGCGGCAAGATCGCGTGGTCCGCCACGATCCAGCGCGAGGCGCGACAGGGCCCTGTCCATGTCGGGAACGCTGCGCAGGGCGGATCGGATGTCTTGGGCGAACCCTTGGTTTTCGACGCAGTAGGTAACGGCGGCCAAGCGGCCGATAACAGTCTCTAACTGGCGCGATGGGGAGGATACGCGACGTTCCAGCAGCCGCGCGCCTGCCGACGTCACAGTGTGGTCAATCGCGTCGAGGACGGAGCCGGACCGCCCGCCAGACAGGGCAGAGGTAAGTTCGAGGTTGCGGCGCGTGGCGGCATCGATCTGGACCGTTTTTGCCAGCGCCTCTTGCTGCGGGGGGCGCAGCAGGGGCAGGTTGCCCTTCTGCGTAATTTCCAGATATTCGACCAGCCCACCCATCGCGCTGACCTCAGCGCGGGTGAAGGTGCCGAAGGCATCCAGTGTGGCGACCTTGAACAGCGATGTCAGCCTGTCCAGCCCCGCAGCACTGTCAAAGGCGGCAAGACCAAGGGTCGTGACCGGAATGCCGAAATCATCGCAAATCTCGCGCAGGGCGGATTCCTTGTTGTCAGCGACAACCAGTTCAGACGGGGCGAGGCGGGCCAATTCAGGCCCTAACTGAGCCATTCCGACGGACATTACGTGAAACGCGCCGGTTGAAATATCGACCCAAGACAGGCTGCATTCGCCGCGCACATCCGAAAAAGTGGCGAGGAAATTGTGCCGCCGTGCCTCAAGCAGCGAATCCTCAATCAACGTGCCAGGTGTCACAAGGCGCACCACGTCACGCTTGACCACGGATTTCGAACCGCGCTTTTTCGCCTCGGCGGGGCTTTCCATCTGTTCGCACACGGCGACGCGGAACCCTTTGCGGATCAGGGTCAGCAGATAGCCTTCGGCGGAATGCACGGGCACGCCGCACATGGGAATGTCCTTGTCTTCGTGCTTGCCCCGTTTGGTCAGCGCAATATCCAACGCGGCGGCGGCGGCCACAGCGTCGTCGAAGAACATCTCGTAAAAGTCACCCATGCGATAAAACAGCAGCGCATCGGCATGCGCTGCCTTAATCTCTAGGTATTGCGCCATCATTGGCGTGATCGACATCTATTAGCCCCCCGAGGCGGAATTTGCGCGACCTTACAAACAGCGCCGCCCAAGCGAAAGCCAAAGTCGATTGAGCGAAGGGCGTCGGTGGGATAAGACCCGTTAAGTCAGGGAGGATGCATCACATGGCAAACAACAAGGTCACCCCAGAAGAGGCGTTGGCGTTCCATTTGGAGCCGACACCCGGAAAATTCGAGATCACCGCGACCGTCCCGATGACGACGCAGCGTGACCTCAGCCTCGCCTATTCGCCAGGTGTTGCGGTGCCGTGCGAACGGATCGCCGAAAACCCCGAGTTGGCTTACGACTATACCAACAAGGGCAATCTCGTTGCGGTGATTTCCAACGGGACGGCCGTGCTGGGCCTTGGCAACCTCGGGGCGCTGGGATCAAAGCCGGTGATGGAGGGCAAGGCGGTCCTGTTCAAACGTTTTGCCGACGTCAATTCGATTGATATCGAACTGGATACAGAAGACGCCGATGCGTTCTGCAATGCGGTCAAGTTGATGGGGCCGACCTTTGGCGGCATCAACCTTGAGGACATCAAGGCGCCGGAATGTTTTATCATCGAACAGCGTCTGAAAGAGGAAATGGACATTCCCGTCTTTCACGACGACCAGCACGGGACGGCGGTGATCTGTGCGGCTGGGTTGATCAATGCGTTGCATCTGTCTGGTAAAAAGATCGAAGACGTCAAAATTGTGCTGAATGGCGCCGGCGCGGCGGGCATTGCCTGCGTGGAGCTGTTGAAATCCATGGGCGCGCGGCACGACAACTGTATCGCCTGTGACACCAAAGGTGTCATTTATCAGGGCCGTACCGAAGGTATGAACCAGTGGAAATCGGCCCATGCGGTAAAGACCGAACTGCGCACGCTCGAAGAGGCGATGGTGGGTGCGGATGTGTTCCTTGGTGTGTCGGTCAAGGGGGCGGTGACGCCCGCGATGGTCCAAAGCATGGCGGACAATCCGGTCATCTTTGCCATGGCGAACCCCGACCCCGAGATTACCCCCGAAGAGGCGCACGAGGTGCGGATGGACGCCATCGTTGCCACGGGGCGCAGCGATTATCCAAATCAGGTGAACAACGTCCTCGGCTTTCCCTACCTGTTCCGCGGCGCGCTGGACATCCACGCCCGCGCCATCAATGACGAGATGAAGATTGCCTGTGCCCACGCTCTTGCTGCGTTGGCACGAGAGGACGTGCCGGACGAAGTGGCGCTGGCCTATGGCAAATCCCTGTCCTTCGGGCGCGATTACATCATTCCAACGCCATTTGATCCGCGCTTGATCCACCGCATTCCGACCGCTGTCGCCAAGGCGGGGATGGACACCGGCGTTGCGCGTCGGCCGATCATCGACATGGACGCTTATGAGCTTAGCCTGAAATCCCGCATGGATCCGACGGCCAGCATTCTGACCGGCATCAACGCGCGCGCCCGCGCCGCGCAGGCCCGCATGATCTTTGCCGAGGGCGACGATCCGCGTGTGTTGCGCGCTGCGGTCATGTACCAACGCTCCGGCTTTGGCAAAGCGCTGGTTGTCGGGCGCAGCGATGACGTCAAGGCCAAGCTGGAAGAGGCGGGGCTGGGCGATGCGGCGCGTGAGTTGGAGGTGGTGAACGCCGCCAACACCACACATCTGGATCAGTACAAATCGCACCTTTACGACCGGCTCCAGCGGCGCGGTTTTGACCGTTCGGATATTCACCGCCTCGCCGCGCGGGATCGGCACGTGTTTTCCGCGCTTATGCTGGCGCACGGGCATGGTGACGGGTTGGTCACGGGGGCGACGCGGAAATCCTCGCACATCCTCGACCGGATCAACCATGTCTATACTGCCGACGCGAACAGCAAGGCGGCGGGCATTACGGCGTTGATTCACAAGGGACGCATCGTGTTCATCGCGGACACTTTGGTGCACGAATGGCCGAACGAGGAAGACCTTGCCGATATCGCCACCCAAGCCGCTGTCGTGGCGCGTAACATGGGGCTTGAGCCGCGTGTCGCCTTTGTCAGCTTTTCGACCTTCGGCTATCCGGTGTCCGAGCGGGCCGAGAAGATGCATCAGGCACCGCGTGTTCTGGATGCCCGTGGCGTCGATTTCGAATACGAGGGCGAAATGACGGTCGATGTGGCGTTGAACGCGCAGGCACAGGCGGCCTATCCGTTCTCGCGCCTGACGGGGCCCGCGAACATTCTGGTGGTGCCCGCGCGCCATTCGGCCAGCATCTCGGTCAAGCTGATGCAGGAAATGGGGGGCGCGACGGTGATCGGCCCGATCCTTGCGGGGGTCGATGGTTCGATCCAGATCTGTTCAACCGTGTCGACCGCAAACGATATTCTTAACATGGCCGTGCTTGCGGCCTGCAAGGTGGGCTGATGGCTGTCTGGAATCTCGGGTCGATCAACATCGACAACTTTTACCGCGTCCCGCACCTGCCAGCGGCGGGGGAAACTTTGGGCGCGGCAGAGTTTTCACGCGGATTGGGCGGCAAGGGCGCGAATATGTCCGTTGCGATGGCTCGGGCGGCGGCGCGCGTGACCCATATCGGCGCGGTCGGTGCCGAAGGGACGTGGACGGTCGAGCGGTTGATGGAATACGGCGTCGATACGCGCCATATCGCATCCCTGTCGGACGAGGCGACGGGGCATGCGAACATCGCCGTGTCCGAAGACGGGGAAAACCAGATCATCCTGTTTTCCGGCGCAAACCGCGCCATCACCAACGATATGATTGGGGCGGCCCTTTCGGATGCGGCGGCGGGCGATTGTCTGGTCCTGCAAAATGAAACCAACGGCCAGTTGTTCGCCGCGCAAACCGCCAAGCGTCTTGGCCTGCGGGTCATCTATGCCGCCGCCCCGTTTGACGCCGAGGCGGTCGCAGCGGTGCTGCCCTATACCGATATGCTGGTGTTGAACGAGGTCGAGGCGGAGCAACTGGTTGCCGCGCTAAAGACAGATTTGAAAGACCTCGGGATCGATTCAATCGTTGTTACCTTGGGGGGCGACGGGTGCCGTTGGTTGGACGTTTCCGCCGGAACAGAGACTGATATTCCCGCAATTCCGGTCACGCCCGTTGATACGACAGGGGCTGGTGATACGTTCACCGGCTTTCTGGTTGCGGGGCTGGATCGGGGCATGCCGATGCTGCAAGCTTTGTCGCTTGCTACCCAAGCGGGGGCACTGATGGTGACGCGGCGCGGTACAGCGGATGTGATCCCCGACCTTAAGGATATCGAGGACGCGCGGCTGGTCTAGCCGCCCACAAACGGCGCGGCAGAGCCCCAAAGCTGTTTCACCCGTGCATCGCGGCCACAGGCATCACGGTAGGCTTTGTATGCCTTCGCTTTGGTTTTCGGACCAAAGCGGGTCAGGATCAGATCGTTTTGCTTGTAATAATCCTGATGGTAGCCATCGGCGGGGTAGAACGTCGTTGCCTCAAGGATCGGGGTCACGACGGTCTGGCCCAAATCAGCGGCGGCATCTGCCTTGGCCTTTTCGGCAGCTGATACCTGTGCAGGTGTCGCAAAAATCGCCGTTCGGTAGCTATCGCCCCGATCACAGAACTGGCCGCCCGCGTCTGTGGGATCGACCGACCGGAAAAACAGCGCCAGCAATGTATCCACATCGACTTCAGCGGGATCATAGGTAATCTCGACCGCCTCGTAGTGGCCCGTGCCACCGCCGACGACCTGTTTATAGGTCGGGTTCGCCACCGTGCCGCCAGCAAAGCCTGAAACGGCCTCTTTCACGCCGGTGACTTTCTCGAAGTCCGCCTCCACGCACCAGAAACAGCCACCCGCGACGGTCAGGGTTTGCAGGTTCTGGGCGTGGCCTGTCTTGGCTTGGGCAAACAGGCCGATGGCAATCATCAAGGCCAGTCCAACCGATTTGATCGTGCGTATCTTGGTCATGGCGGTGCTCCCTTTTGGGCGGAACCCTGTGTCAGAAACCAAAGGTTTACAATTCACAGCCACGGGAGGTCGCGCAGCTGTGATTGCCGTTTACCCCGCCGGTGCGTCGTTCTAGCGTGCGCATATGACAAAACGTATCGCCATGTGGTCTGGGCCGCGCAATCTGTCGACGGCCATGATGTATAGCTTTGCTGCGCGGGGGGATTCCCGCGTGGTGGATGAACCGTTTTACGCCGCCTTTCTCAAGCGCAGCGGCGACGATCATCCCATGCGCGACGCTATATTGGAGAGCCAGCCAACGGACCCGTCAGAGGTGGCGAAATCCCTTGTTTCCCCAGTGTCAGAGCCTGTTTTTTATCAAAAGCACATGGCCCATCACATGTATCCCGATTGGCCGACCGACTGGATGGAAAAGATGCGACATGTGCTGCTGATCCGGCATCCGGCGCGGGTGGTGGCAAGCTATGCCAAAAAGCGCGAGGCGCCGGTTCTGTCTGACCTCGGCTTTGTGCAGCAGGTGAAAATCCTGAACCGTACCGACGATCCGATTGTCATCGATTCAGCGGATATTCGGGACAACCCGAGCGGAATGTTACAGATGCTGTGCGCGCGTGTGGGCATCGACTGGACGCCGAACATGCTGCGCTGGTCCAAAGGGGGGCATCCGCAGGATGGTGTCTGGGCCGCGCATTGGTACGGCGCCGTGCACGATTCGACCGGATTTGAAGGGGCAGAGGGGCCACTGCCCGAACTGACAGGCGACTATGCTCGTTTGGCGGACGCGGCGATGCCTCATTACGAGGCCCTCGCCGCGCACAAGATCACGATTTAAGGCGACGGTCCCGCGCAGCCAACAGTTTCAGACGTAGGGCGTTCAACTGGATAAAGCCTGCCGCGTCCTTCTGGTCATAGGCACCTGCATCGTCCTCGAACGTCACGTGCGCCTCGGAATACAGGCTGTGATCGGACCAACGGCCAACCGTGCGCGCCAGACCTTTGTACAGTTTCAAACGGACAGTGCCGGTGACATGCTCTTGGCTTTTGTCGATCAAGGCTTGCAGCATCTCACGCTCCGGCGAGAACCAGAAACCGTTATAGATCAACTCGGCATAGCGGGGCATCATTTCGTCCTTGAGGTGCGCAGCGCCGCGATCAAGGGTGATTTGTTCGATGCCGCGATGCGCTTCAAGCAGGACTGTACCGCCAGGTGTTTCGTAGATGCCGCGTGACTTCATGCCGACAAAACGCCCTTCAACCAGATCAAGACGGCCAATGCCGTGCTTGCCGCCAAGGCGGTTCAATTCGGTCAGAATCGTCGCCGGAGACATCATTTCCCCGTTGATAGAGACTGCATCGCCCTTTTCGAAACCGACTTCGATGTACTCGGGTTCGTTCGGTGCATCCTCGGGGGCGACGGTGCGCTGATAGACGTAATCGGGCGCGTCAACGGCGGGGTCTTCCAGCACTTTGCCCTCGGACGAGGTGTGCAGGAGGTTCGCGTCCACGCTGAACGGCGCCTCACCGCGTTTGTCCTTGGCGATCGGGATCTGGTGCTTTTCGGCAAAGTCGATCAGCTTGGTGCGGCTCGACAGATCCCACTCGCGCCATGGCGCGATCACCTTGATATCGGGGTTCAGCGCATAGGCGGCCAGTTCGAAACGGACCTGATCGTTGCCCTTGCCAGTGGCACCGTGGGCGACTGCGTCGGCCCCTTCGGCGGCGGCGATTTCGACCAGACGTTTGGAAATCAGCGGGCGCGCAATGGAGGTGCCCAGCAGGTACAGACCTTCGTAAAGCGCATTGGCGCGGAACATCGGGAACACGAAATCGCGCACGAACTCTTCGCGGACGTCTTCGATATAGATGGACGAGGCCCCCATCATCTCCGCTTTGGCACGGGCGGGTTCCAGTTCTTCACCCTGACCGAGGTCGGCGGTAAAGGTCACAACCTCGCAACCGTATTCGGTTTGCAGCCATTTCAGGATGATCGACGTGTCCAGACCGCCGGAATAGGCGAGGACGACTTTCTTTGGGGCGCTCATAATCTTGATATTCCTCTTCAGGTTTGGCTGGCGATACCGCTTTTGCGCATTAGGGGCAAGATTGACCCATGAGGGCAAGGCCGTTACGTCGGCAACAATGCGATAAAGGATGAGCGGATGAGCTTTCAGGACGGTGCCCGCGCTGGCGAGCGTGCGATGCGTGACGTATTTCCGCCAACGCCGCTGTTGCGCAATGATCTGCTGTCGGCGCGATATGGGGCGGATATCTGGCTCAAGCGCGAGGATTTGAGCCCTGTGCGGTCCTACAAGCTGCGCGGCGCGTTCAACGCGATGCGCAAGGTGATGCGTGAGGATGCGGTTTTTGTTTGCGCCAGCGCGGGCAACCATGCGCAGGGCGTTGCGTATATGTGCCGCCATTTCGGGGTGCGCGGCGTGGTGTTCATGCCGGTGACGACGCCGCAGCAGAAAATCCTCAAGACCCGCATGTTCGGCGGTGACCGGATCGAAGTCCGTCTGACAGGCGACTATTTCGACGACACGCTGGCCTCGGCGCAGGCGTTTTGCGCGGAAACGGGCGGGCATTTCCTGTCGCCATTCGATGATGAGGACGTGATTGAGGGGCAAGCCTCCATCGCGGTCGAGATCGAAGAACAACTGGGCAAGCTGCCGGATCGGATCGTGCTGCCCGTGGGCGGCGGCGGATTGTCGGCGGGCATGCACAGCTATTTCGGGGAACACGTGCCGATGACACTGGTTGAGCCACGTGGCGCAATGTCCTTGGCCGAGGCGCTGCGCTCGGGGCATCCGGTTGATGTGTCGCCGGTGAACAGTTTCGTGGACGGGGCCGCCGTGGCCAAGATCGGGCAGCGTACTTTTGCGCGGCTGGCGGATATCGACGTGCAGGATGTGCTGGGTATCGCCGAGGACCGCATTTGTACCACAATTGTCGAGATGCTGAACGTCGAGGGGATCGTGCTGGAACCTGCCGGTGCGCTGGCCATCGAGGCGCTGAACGACATCAAGTCCCAGATTGCGGGCAAAACAGTTGTCTGTGTCGCGTCGGGCGGTAATTTCGATTTCGAGCGTTTGCCCGAAGTCAAGGAACGTGCGCAGCGTTACTCAGGCGTCAAAAAATACTTCATCCTGCGGATGCCGCAACGTCCCGGTGCGCTGAAGGAATTCCTGAATATCCTTGGCCCCGAAGACGACATTGCGCGGTTCGAGTACCTGAAGAAATCGGCGCGCAACTTCGGGTCGGTCCTGATCGGGATCGAAACGCAGCGGCCCGAGAATTTTGACAGTTTCCGCGCAGCGCTAGATGCGGGCGGGTTCACCTATACGGACATCACCAACGACGAAACCCTCGCGCAGTTTGTCATTTAGGCGGCGACGCCTGTTTCCAGTCCGCTTAGGAATGTGCGGCGGGATTCTGCAAAACTTGACAGGATCCCGCTGATATCGACCCCCGCCGCCTGTCCGTTGGCGGCAAGGGTTTCGCCGTCACTGCACAGGCGCGCGAAGTTCACAAACCCAAGGTTCATTGCGCTCCCTTTGAGGCAATGCAGGTCTTCCTCAAGGTTATCCAGATCGGGTTCCGTGCCCAGCCGCAGCGTGATTTCGGACACCTCTTCAAGAAACAGCGGCACCACTTCGTCAAAATCCTCGGCACCGATTTCGGCCTTTAGTAGTGCCACCCGTTGCCAGTCAATCATCGCGATTCTCCGGTTGATCGCGGCAAGTCTAAGCACAGCCGCGGTTAAGATCCGGTTTATACCTAAAGGTTTAGCGGTCCGGTGTTCTTGGTTTTACAGAGCATTAAATGGTTTGCAGTAGGTCCGGCATAGAGTTTGGAAAATATTGCAAGATGAATGTTAAATTCAAAGCCGCAGGGTCGGAGCACGTCGCGCCGAACCCCCACGCCTTGCCGGATGCGCGCCTTCGGGTTCTGATTGTCGATGACAGTCGCGTGCAGCGCAAAATTCTGTGCAGCATGGTGAAACGCTGGGGCTTTGATGTGTACGACGCCGAGTCCGGCGAAGAGGCATTGACCATCGCGGCCCGTATCCAGCCCGACCTTGTACTTAGCGACTGGATGATGCCGGGTATGACGGGCCTTGAATTCTGCGGTGCGTTTCGCAAACGGTCCGGTGACAAATACGGCTATTTCATCCTCCTGACCTCCAAGAGCGAGAAGAACGAGATCGCAACAGGGCTTGAGGCGGGCGCGGATGATTTCGTGTCTAAACCCGTGAACGCGACCGAGCTGCGCGCGCGCATGGCCGCGGGTGAGCGTATCCTGCAAATGCAGCGCGAACTGACCGACAAGAATGCGCTAATCACCGAGACGCTGGATGAACTGCAACGGGTTTATGACGCTCTCGACAGTGATCTGCGCGAGGCCGAGAAGTTGCAGCAATCGCTGGTGCGGGACCGTCACAAGGCGTTCGGTTCGGGCGATGTGTCGCTGATGCTGCGGCAAAGCGGCCATGTCGGCGGTGATCTGGTCGGGTTCTTCGACGCGGGCGAGGGGCATCTTGGCCTGTTCTCGATTGACGTGTCGGGGCACGGCGTCAGTTCGGCCCTGATGACGGCGCGGCTTGCTGGCTATCTGTCAGCTGCGGCGCCGGATCAGAATGTCGCGCTGCACCGTCGCCGCAATGGCGGTTTTGCGGCCTTGCCCCCCGAACAGGTCATCGAAACCCTAAACGATCTTGTCCTCGACGAAATGGAGACGGAACATTACTTTACCCTGCTTCTGGCGATTGTTGATCTGAACACGGGCAAGGTACGCATGGCGCAGGCCGGTCATCCGCATCCCGCCATACAGCGTGCGGACGGAACGATTGAACAGACAGGCCCCGGCGGTTTCCCCGTGGGCCTGATGTCGGGGATTTCCTTCACCGCATTCGAGGCACATCTTCAACCCGGTGACAGATTGCTGCTGTTGTCAGACGGGGTGACGGAATGCCCCGCCCCGAATGGCAGGATGCTGGAAGAAGACGGGCTTGAACGGATCATGCACACCCTCGCGGATGTCTCTGGCCCCGTCTTTTTCGACGAGTTGCTGGAACATCTTGAAACATTCGCGGACAAGCAGCGGTTTCCCGACGACGTGTCGGGCATTCTGTTCGAATATCACGGTCCCGATCAGGAAAAATAGCGGGTCAGAAACATCCGGTCGCCATCATTGCCCAACGCATGCGCTGCGTTTTCGGGATGCATCCAGATGTCGGCATGATCAGGTTCGGTTGGCTCACCGATCCGCATGGCGGGCCACGCGACAAACACATGGCAGACCTTTTCCGCCCACATGTCATATTCCGGCATGTACACATGCCGCCGGAACGCACCCAGACGGCGGGGGCGGGCGATGCGCCAACCGGTTTCTTCGAACACTTCGCGGTGCAGCGCCTGCACGGCACTTTCGCCCGAGTCGATCCCGCCGCCAGGCAGTTGGAAATCCGGTTTTGTCCCGAACTGACAGGTCAAAAGAACCTGACCATTGCGTGGCAAAATCGCGTAGGCACCGTGCCTGACCGTGTAGGCGCGCCCGTTTTGCGGGGGGTCTCCGATACGTCGGTTCACAAGCACCCTCTTTCAGTTTTGCCATCGCATCCTATATAGGGCGTCAAAATGCCAACACGCGGCGCCAAAGGAAACCCCATGACTCTTGGTACACAACTTGCGTGGGACGACACCGTCCTGCCCTTTCAACTTGATGCGGCCGACATCCGCGGACGCGTTGCGCGTCTGGATGGCGTGTTGGATGGTATCCTGAAACAACACAACTATCCCCGTCAGGTCGAAGCGCTTGTCGCCGAGATGGCGCTGCTGACTGCGTTGATCGGTCAGACGATCAGCTTGCGCTGGAAACTGTCCCTTCAGGTGCAGTCCAAAGGGGCGGTGCGCATGATTGCGACTGATTACTATGCGCCCGAGGATGAAGGCGGTGTCGCACGTATCCGCGCCTATGCCAGCTTTGATGCGGACCGTCTGACCGACAGCGCGCCGTTCGATCAGGTGGGTGAAGGGTATTTTGCCATCATGATTGATCAGGGCGAGGGGATGAAACCCTATCAGGGGATCACGCCGCTGGAAGGCGGGTCGCTGTCGGCCTGTGCCGAGGCGTATTTTGCCCAGTCCGAACAGTTGCCCACCCGGTTCCAGCTCAAATTCGGCCTATCGTCTGAACCAAACGTCGCCGAACACTGGCGTGCGGGTGGCGTGATGCTGCAACACATGCCCAAAGCGTCGCCCTTGATGGCCAAAGGCGAAGGCACGGGCGAGTTGCTGGCGGCGAATGATCTGCTGGACGGAGATGAATCCGAGAACTGGAACCGCGCCAATATCCTGCTGGACACGGTCGAGGATATGGAACTGATCGGCCCGCAAGTGCCACCGACCGATCTGTTGCTGCGTCTGTTCCACGAAGAAGCGCCGCGCGTTTACGAAGCGCAGCCTGTGCGCTTTGGCTGTTCCTGTTCCGAAGATCGCGTGCGTCAAAGCCTGTCGATCTACTCGGCCCGTGACATCGCAACGATGACCACGGACGAGGGACGCGTGACGGCTGATTGCCAGTTCTGCGGCGCGCATTACGATCTTGATCCGGCCACCGTTGGGTTCGAGGCAAAAGACAACGCCAGTGAGTGATCTGCTCTCCCGCACCCGTGCCGCCTTGGCGCGGGGCGGTGATCCTTCCTCGGACTTTGATCTGAACCCGTCCGTGTCGCTTCCTGCGGATCGCAAGCTGCGCCCTGCCGCCGTGCTGGCGCCGATCATAGCGCGGGAAGGGGGCTATGATCTGATCCTGACCAAGCGGTCCTCGGCGCTGAAGCATCACCCGGGGCAGATCGCCTTTCCTGGTGGCAAACAGGACGACGGCGACACCGACCTGATCGCCACGGCCCTGCGCGAAGCGCACGAGGAAATTGGCTTGCCCATCGATACTGTCGAGGTCTTGGGAACTTTTGCGCCCCATGAAACCGTCACTTCCTTTATGGTCACGCCCGTGGTTGCGCTGATCACTCGAGAATTCGACGCGACACCCGAGGCGGGCGAGGTGGCCGAGGTGTTCCGCGTACCACTGGAACACGTCCTTGATCCCGCGCAATACGTCGTACAGTCCCGCCGCTGGCGCGGGCAGCAGCGCGCCTATTACACGGTACCTTACGGGCCCTATTACATCTGGGGCGCGACCGCGCGTATATTGCGGGCATGGACCGAAGCACTGCCAAAACCCTAGACCCTGAAACCGCGTTTCTGACCGACCCCGCCGCGCAGGCGCTATGCGCCGCCATCGGGCAGGGTGGATATCGCACGCTGTTCGTCGGGGGATGTGTGCGCAACGCGCTGTTGGGCGCCGCGGCGAGCGATATCGACATCGCCACTGACGCCACGCCGGATCAGGTGATCTCCATCGCTGACGCCACCGGTTTTCGCGCCGTTCCCACCGGCATCGACCACGGTACGGTGACGGTTGTGGTCAAAGGCACCCCTTTCGAGATTACAACCTTTCGCAAGGATGTCGCGACGGATGGGCGGCGTGCCGTGGTCGCGTTCTCGCGTGATATCCGCGACGATGCGCTGCGGCGGGATTTTACGATGAACGCGCTTTATGCCGATGCCCGTGGCACGGTTGTCGACCCGTTGGGCGGCTTGCCCGACCTGCTGGCGCGGCGTGTGCGATTTATCGAAGACGCTGGCACGCGGATCCGCGAGGATTATCTGCGCACGCTGCGGTTCTTCCGGTTTCACGCCTATTATGCCGATCCCACTAATGGATGGGACAGCGACGCACTCAGCGGTATTGCCGCGAATCTGGACGGGTTAGAGACACTTTCTGCCGAACGCATCGGCGCGGAGATGGTCAAACTTCTTTCCGCGCCCGACCCGTCGCCTTCCTTGGCGGTGATGGCGCAGACCGGCGTTCTTGCCCGTATCCTGCCCGCTGCGGATCCGTCATTCGTTGCGCCCTTGGTGCATCTGGAAGGGGTTGTGGGTAGCGCCCCCAACCCTATGGCGCGCCTCGCTGCGCTGGGCGGTATGGAAGTCGAGGCGCGGTTGCGTCTGTCGCGCGCGCAGCAAAAGCAACTGGCGCTGATCCGTGACCATTCCATGTCGATGATGGGGGCGAAGGCCGTTGGCTACCTCGCGGGGGAACAGGCGGGCCTTGGGGCGATGTTGCTGCGTGCGGCGATGGCAAACACGATGCCAGCCGTCGATGTCACAGCGGATGTTGCGCTGGGCGCTGCGGCCAGTTTTCCGGTGCAGGCCAGCGATCTTGCGCCCCTGCAAGGCAAGGCGCTGGGCGCGGCCCTGTCGGAAAAAAAGGCCGAATGGCTCGCTTCGGATCTTGCCAAGAAAAAAGCACAGCTTCTGGGGTCGTGACTTTTGTGAAAACGGCGGCTAGGGTCGGCGCAGATACGGAGGGTTACGGCATGTTTCGCGGGATCTGGAACGACATCTGACATTGTCGAAGACCGTCACAGGTGACGGCACGGGCCTTGGCCTGCGTCACACCCATGTTTCAATTCCCGTTTAAGAGACGTCCCGCATGTTTAACTTTTTTGAATCGCTCGTCGATCCGTACACCCGTTATACCGAAACCGACACGCCGCCGACCCGCATCTGGCCCTTCCTGCGCGCCTATTCCCAGCCGTTCAAGGCAGTGTTTGTGCTGGCGGGGATCATGTCGCTGCTGGTCGCCGGTATCGAGGTCGGGCTGATCTACTACATGGGGCGGATAGTCGATCTGCTGGGGACCGAACCGTCCGAATTCTGGGCGACATACGGGACCGAAGTAATCGCGGTGTCTGTCTTTGTCCTGTTGTTGCGCCCCGCGATCCAGTTGCTGGACGTGATGCTGCTGAACAACACGATCCTGCCGAACTTTGGCACGTTGATCCGGTGGCGCGCGCATAAACATGTGCTGCGCCAATCCGTCGGGTGGTTCGAAAACGACTTTGCCGGACGCATCGCCAACCGCATCATGCAGACTCCCAGATCAGCGGGCGAGGTGGTGTTTCAGGTCTTCGACGCCATTTCATTCTCGCTGGCCTATTTTCTGGGGGCGGCGGTGTTGCTGAGTGTTGCGGACCTGCGGTTGCTGTTGCCGCTTGCGCTGTGGTTCCTGCTGTACGGGTGCCTTGTGGTGTGGACGGTGCGGCGCGTCGGCCCCGCGTCCAAAGCGTCGTCAGACGCGCGGTCATCGCTGACGGGGCGGGTGGTCGATGCCTATACCAATATCCATTCGGTCAAGATGTTCGCCCATCACGACCGCGAGTTGGACTATGCCCGCGATGCGATTGAACACACGCGGCGCACTTTCCAGAAAGAGATGCGGATTTTCACCATTATGGACGTGGTGCTGGTTGTCCTGAACGGCTTGCTAATCGTCGGCGTTGTGGGCTGGGCCATCGCGCTGTGGACCCAAGGTGCGGCGAGCGTGGGTGTCGTGGCGGCGGCGACGGCGCTGACCTTGCGGCTGAACGCGATGACCGGCTGGATCATGTGGGCGCTGACCTCGTTCTTTCAGGAACTGGGCGTCGTGGCCGAAGGGATGGAGACGATTGCACAGCCGATCGCCTTGGTGGATGCGCCCGATGCGGTGCCGCTACAGATGGCGCGTGGCGAGATTGTCGCGCGCGGTCTGACCCATCACTATGGCCGCGACACAGGAGGGTTGGACGCGATTGATATGGTCATCCGCCCTGGTGAAAAGGTGGGCCTGATCGGACGCTCGGGCGCGGGCAAGTCGACCTTGGTCAAGCTGCTGTTGCGGTTCTACGACCCTGAATCCGGCACGATCGAAATCGACGGTCAGGACATCACCAAGGTGACGCAGGACAGCCTGCGCCTGAACATCGGTATGGTGCAACAGGACAGTTCCCTGCTGCACCGGTCGGTGCGCGACAACATTCTGTATGGCCGGCCCGACGCGACCGAGGCACAGTTGATCGAAGCCGCCAAGCAGGCGCAGGCCCATGATTTCATCCTGTCGCTAGAAGACCCCCAAGGGCGTACCGGTTATGACGCGCAAGTGGGCGAGCGGGGCGTGAAACTGTCTGGCGGGCAGCGGCAGCGGATCACGTTGGCCCGCGTCATTCTCAAGAACGCGCCGATCCTGCTGCTGGACGAGGCGACAAGCGCACTCGATAGCGAGGTCGAGGCCGCAATTCAGGACACGCTGTACAAGATGATGGAGGGCAAGACCGTCATTGCCATTGCCCACCGCCTGTCCACCATCGCCCAAATGGACCGCATTCTGGTGCTGGATGGCGGGAAGATTGTCGAAGACGGGGATCATGACGCGCTTTTGGCGGCGCATGGCCTATATGCAGAGTTCTGGGCGCGCCAATCGGGCGGGTTCATCAATGCCGAGGTCGACACGTGAAGATAGCAAACTGGATCGATTCATTCCGCAGGGCCGACGGGCCACCGCCACAAGAACTGTGGCCGTTCATGCGCTGGTGTCTGTCGGGGGCGTGGCCCGCGCTGTGGTTTGCGGCCTTCTGTTCTGCCGTCGCGGGCGCGCTCGAGGCGGGGACCGCCCTGATCCTTGGGTGGGTGATTGATGCAACAGTCTCGCTTGGGCCCGACGGGTTCTTTGCAGTCGAAAATGTCGGCCTGCTGGTCGGGGCGCTGGTGTTTTTCCTGATCGCGCGGCCTGTGCTGTTCGGGCTTAGCGCGGCGTCCAACGCCATTGTTGTGCAGCCGAATGTGAACCCGCTGGTGCTGTCGCGTCTGCACCGCTGGACGCTGGGGCAGGCGGTCGGGTTTTTTGACGACGATTTTGCAGGGCGGATCGCGCAAAAGCAGATGCAGGCCGCACGTGCTGTGACCGATGTGGTGTCCGAGTTCATCAACGTGGTCGCGTTCGCGCTTGCCTCGCTTGTCGGGTCGGTCCTGTTGCTGCTGGCGATTGATTGGCGGGTCGCGTTGGGCTTTGCCGTTTGGCTGGTCGCCTATTTCGCGCTGATCCGCTGGTATTTGCCGCGCATTCGCAAACGTTCGGCCAGTCGGGCGGCGGCGCGGGCGATGGTGTCGGGGCAGGTGGTTGATACGATCACCAACATCAAAACGGTCAAGCTGTTCGCCCATGACGATCACGAGGATCAGGCGGCGCTTGGCGCGATGGCGACTTTTCGCACCAATGCGGTAAAGTTCGGCGTTCTGGCGGCAGGTTTCCGGTTTGCACTGATGTCTCTGGCGGGGCTCTTGCCTGTGCTGTTGTTGGGCGGGACCATCCTGATGTGGCAACGCGGTCTGGCCACTTCGGGCGATATCGTGGCCGCAGGTGCCGTGGCGATCCGCATCGCACAGATGACCGGTTGGGTCAGCTTCACCCTCATGGCGATCTATTCCAATGTGGGCGAGATTGAGGATGGCGTGCGTACCCTCACACCGCGCGCACGGGTCGAGGATGCCGAAGGCGCCACCACGCTTGAGGTACAGAATGGCGAGATCGTGTTTGATGATCTCGGCTTCGCCTATGGGCGGGATGCAGGTGGCATTCAGGACATTGGGGTCACGGTCGCCTCGGGCGAGAAAGTCGGCATTGTGGGTGCCTCCGGTGCGGGGAAATCGACGCTCGTGTCGCTTCTTTTGCGTCTCTATGAACCGGAAAGCGGCGCAATTCGGATTGATGGGCAGGAAACAACGCAGGTCACACAGGAAAGCCTGCGTCGCAATATTGGGTTGGTGACGCAGGAAACCGCGATGTTCAACCGGTCGGCGCGGGACAACATTCTGTACGGGCGTCCCGATGCCACGGATGAAGAGATGATTGCTGCCGCCGAAAAGGCCGAGGCGCACGAATTCATCCTTGCCCTTCAGGACCATAAGGGGCGACGCGGGTATGAGGCGCATCTAGGCGAACGCGGCGTGAAACTGTCCGGCGGCCAGCGCCAGCGCATCGCCTTGGCGCGTGCCATCCTGAAAGACGCGCCCATTCTGGTGCTGGACGAGGCGACAAGCGCCCTTGATAGCGAGGTCGAGGCCGCAATCCAGTCCGCCCTGTCACGGGTGATGGAGGGCAAGACGGTTCTGGCCATTGCGCACCGTCTGTCCACCCTGACCGAGATGGACCGCATTCTGGTGATGGATGACGGGAGGATTGTCGAACAGGGCACGCATGACGCGTTGTTAGCCAAGGGCGGGCTTTATGCGCGGTACTGGCGGCGTCAATCGGGCGGCTTCATCAGCACCAAGGCTGCCGAATAGGGCTTTTGCCCGCGCGGCGCTGCGGGTAGGCGTTGATCCATGACAACAGTGACAATTGAACGATTGGGTCAGCAAGGCGACGGCGTCGCCCACGGCCCGCTTTTTGTGCCCCTTACCCTGCCGGGTGAAGTGGTGAGCGGCGATGTGAACGGCGATACGCTGGACAATATCCGCATCGAATCCCCCTCGCCGGACCGCGTAGCCGCGCCATGCCCGCATTTCCGATCCTGCGGTGGATGCCAGTTGCAGCACGCCAGCGATGATCTGGTGGCGGACTGGAAGCGCGCCTTGGTGGCTACCGCGCTGTCGGTGCACGGGGTCGAAACCGACATTCGCCCGACACTGACCTCGCCGGACCGTTCGCGCCGCCGTGCCACATTCTCGGCCCGCCGCACGAAAAAAGGCGCGCTGGTCGGGTTTCACGGGCGCAAGTCCGATGCGATCATACCGGTGCCAAACTGCATCCTTGTGACGCCGACACTGGCTGCCGTGCCCCCCTTGGCCGAGGCGTTGGCGCAGGTCGGGTCCAGCCGCAAAGGCGCGCTGGCGATCACCGTGACCGATAGTATCGAAGGACTGGATGTGTCCGTCACTGGCGGCAAACCCTTGGATGGGCCGTTGCGTATCGCGCTGGCTGGCTTGTGCGAAAGCCACCGCTTGGCGCGCCTCACGTGGGACGACGAATTGATCGGCATGCGCATGCCCCCCGCCCAAGTGATGGGTGCAGCGCGGGTTACACCCCCGCCCGGGGCGTTCTTGCAGGCGACGCAACATGGGCAGGACACGCTGACCGCGCTGGTGTCCGAAATTGTGGGCAATGCCAAATCGGTGATCGACCTGTTTGCAGGCTGCGGCACCTTTGCGCTGCCTATGGCGGCCAAGGCCGAAGTCATGGCGGTCGAGGGCGCGCCGGAGATGGTTGCCGCAATGGACGCCGGATGGCGGCAGGCGCAGGGCCTCAAACTGGTGCAATCGGTCGCGCGCGACCTGTTCCGCCGCCCGATGCTGCCGGACGAGTTGAAAAAGTTCGACGCCGCCGTGATCGACCCGCCCCGCGCAGGGGCCGCCGCACAGATCGCGGAGCTTGCGACCGCACAGGTGCCGGTCATCGCCCATGTGTCCTGCAACCCGCAGACCTTTGCCCGCGATGCCGCAACGCTGATCGCTGCCGGTTATGTCCTCGAATGGGTGCAGCCAGTGGATCAGTTCCGCTGGTCAGCGCATGTAGAACTTGTCGGATCGTTCCGTCTGTCGCATATGCGGTGACGCAAGGAGACAGATGATGATTGATCGCGCGCGCTTGGCCGAAATTCTGAACGGGCCGAAATTCGGCAACTTTATCATGGCCGTGATTATCGTGAACGCGATCACTCTTGGGCTTGAAACGTCGCAAACCGCGATGAACCATGTCGGGCCGCTGATCGCGATCATCGACCATGTGTGCCTTGCCATCTTCGTGGCTGAGATCATTGCCAAACTGTTCGTGTTCCGCATGGCGTTTTTCAAAAGCGGCTGGAACATCTTTGATTTTGTCATCGTGGGGATCGCCCTTGCACCGGGGAGTGACGGGCTGTCGGTGCTGCGCGCCTTGCGGATTTTGCGGGTACTGCGCGTCATCTCGGTCGCGCCGTCCCTGCGCCGCGTGGTCGAAGGGTTCGTCACGGCCTTGCCCGGCATGGGCAGCGTCTTTGTCCTGATGGCGATGATCTTTTACATCGGCGCGGTCATGGCGACCAAATTGTTCGGGGCCAGCTTTCCCGAATGGTTCGGCACCTTGGGTCGCAGCGGCTATTCCCTGTTCCAGATCATGACGCTGGAGTCATGGTCGATGGGCATCGTGCGCCCTGTCATGCAAGTTTACCCCTATGCGTGGATGTTCTTTGTACCGTTCATCATGGTGACCACCTTTGCCGTTGTGAACCTGTTGGTTGGTCTGATCGTGAACTCGATGCAGGACGCCCATGCCGAGGAATCGAACGCCGCCACTGACAGCTATCGCGATCTGGTTCTGCACCGTCTTGATGCGATCGAAGCCAAGCTGGACAAGCGTGATCCCTAAATCACCATCACGTTCTGGTGATGGGCCGCAAACAGAAACCGGCTAGGCGGCGTGCACGCAAAAGTGTTATTTGCGCTGCAATGAAAAAATAACCCGAGTGGGACAGTATTGAGATGAAACGCAGACATCTGCTGATGGGGGGCGTGGCGGCCCTTGGGCTGGGCGCATGCACCGAGAGCAAGTTCAAAACCTATCGCGGCCCCGAAGTCACCTATGTGGTGGTCAATAAAGAGGCGCGTAAAATGTACCTGATGCACCACAACAGGGTGCTGAAGGATTACCAGATCGACCTTGGCTTCGCGCCGCTGGGCGACAAGTTTTACGAGGGTGACGGCAAGACGCCCGAAGGGACGTATCTGATCGACCGTCGCAATCCCAACAGCAAGTTCCACCTGTCATTGGGCATTTCCTATCCCAACCGTCAGGACCGTGCAGAGGCGGCAGCGCTCGGGAAACCGCCAGGTGGCGATATCTTTATCCACGGCAATTCAAACCTGTTCCGTCGCGAGAAAGGCGACTGGACGTGGGGGTGCATTGCCGTGACCGATAAAGAGATGGAAGACATCTATGCGATGGTGCGTGACGGCACGCCCATCCAGATCAATCCCTGATATCAGCTGGCCGGTGTGGTGGTACCGACGACGGTGTTTTCGTCGGTATTGTCCACGGCGGCATCCGGATTATCAACGCGATCCGGCACAAGGCGGCTTGCCGACGGGTTGGCGGCAGGGATCAGCGGCGCAACACCGGGGTTGCCCATCACAAGCGTCCACCAAATTTTGCCATTGGGTTCCTGAAACCATGCAAAGCCCATGTCGCGGGCATCGCGCGCAACGATGGTGCGGCGCGTGTCAGGCTGCTCCATCCATGCGGCCAGTGTCTCAAGCTCGGTCTCGTAGGTTTCCGAGATGTTTTCGCCAACAAGACGGCCGTTGTAGCCAACGCGCGCAAGGCGGTCGATCGGGGAAGAGCCGTCAGAACCGAAGTGCCAAGGGCGGTTTTGCAAGGACATGTCCTTGGAATGGGTCGCGGCGGCGGCGTTCAGCTGCGGGTTCAGTTCGACCGCAGGGGCGCCTTGGGCGCTGCGCAATGCGTTGACCGAATCCAGCATGCGGAACTGCAGCTTGGCGGTGTCGTTGTTGCGGATACGGTAAAGTTTTGGCAGCGGACGGCCGTCATCACCGATGGTCGGTGCTTGGGGCGTGGCACATGCGCTGAGCGTCAGAAGGGCAACCAGAAGGAAAGAGAGAATTCGCATGGGACCTGCACATCATTAGAGACATTTGTGCATGTCGATAGACCTTTGCGCGTTGCATTACAAACGCACATCGGCGTGATCCTGCAAGATGACGCGTCTTTGATTTGCGACTGCGACATTCGCGCAATATCTTATGCACAAATGGCAGGTAAAGATTCAGGAGTGACATCTAATGTCCAAATCATCGTTTAATTCTACCACCAGACGCGCCTTTCTGGCGGGTTCGGCGGCTTTCATCGGCGCACCCGCGATTGCCCAGAACCTGTCCGCAGGTCAGGCAGAGCGTGATCCGACACAATCCGTGCGCCGCAACGTCTCCAGCTTCCGCACGCTGGACTGGCGTCCTTACTTCGACAATCTGCGCAACGGTGCGATCCTTGTCGATATTGACAGCCGCGCCGTGCACTACTGGAACGAGGACCAGTCGGTTTACAAACTGTACCCGTCCAGCGTGCCGCTGACCGACGACCTGACCCGTCGTGGCCGCACAAGCGTGATCCAGAAAGTGGACGGCCCAAGCTGGCGTCCGACACCTTCGATGCTCAAGCGGAATCCGGAATGGCCACCCTATATCGGCCCCGGTCCAGATAACCCGCTGGGCACACATGCCTTGTATTTGAGCTGGACCTACTATCGCATCCACGGCACGCACGATACGCGCAAAATTGGCCGTAAATCGTCCAATGGCTGCATTGGTTTGTACAACGAGCACATTGCAGAGCTGTTCGGGATGGCCAAAGTGGGCACACAAGTGTTGCTTATTTGACGACATTTTGTCGGATCGAAAGCGATGCGTTTGAATCACACTTTGCTTTCGTTCTGCAATCCTGTTTACACAGTGATACGAGGTAAGTCTTGGGTGCGTTGTGGTATTCTATGCCCGCGCGCGTAACTGGAGGTTATTAATATGAAAAAACTCGTTCTCGCTGCTGCTCTGACTGCTGCTGCTTCGACCGCATTTGCCGGCGCTCCTGCCGATCCGATCATCGAAGCACCTGTCATCGTCGAAGAAACAGGTAGCTCCTCGGGCGGTATCGTTCTGCCCCTGCTGCTGTTGCTCGTCGTTGCTGCGGCTGTTGCAGACTAATAGTCTGTTGCACTGAAAATTGAAAAGGCGGCACGCAAGTGCCGCCTTTTTTCGTTTCCGGTCACGACCCTGAAAACCGTG
The DNA here is from genome assembly GCF_059882455.1 of Tateyamaria sp. 7Alg 36. NCBI lineage: Bacteria > Pseudomonadati > Pseudomonadota > Alphaproteobacteria > Rhodobacterales > Roseobacteraceae > Tateyamaria > Tateyamaria sp. 7Alg 36. The sequence continues at coordinate 2,288,369 of NZ_CM187613.1, forward strand.
ACGGTAAAGCGGCCCGACCTTAGTCGAGCCAGCCTTTCAAATTCTCTTCGATTACGGTGTTCAGCGCGTCGATATGCGCGTCATCGTCGTTGAGGCAGGGGATATAGGTGAAGGTCTCGCCACCGGCCTCTTCAAAGCTTTCCTTGATCTCTTCGTTGATCTCTTCCAGCGTTTCGATGCAATCCGCCGAGAATGCGGGCGCACAGACAGCGATGTTCTTTTTGCCCGCTTCGGCCAGTCGCGCGACTTCCTCGATGGTGTAGGGTTGCAGCCATTCTTCGGGGCCGAACTTGGACTGGAACGTGGTTTTGATGTCCGTATCGGGCCAGTCCAGACGTTCCTTCAACAGGCGCGTCGTTTTTTGGCATTGGCAGTGATAGGGATCACCTTCCATCAGGTACCGGATCGGCACGCCGTGATAGCTGCACACCAGAATGTCGGGGCGTGTTTCCATCGCGCCATAGGCCCGTTCGATGGATTGGGCGAGCGCCTCGATATACTTGGGATGTTCGAAATAGGGCTCGACCGTGCGCGTCGTCGGCTGCCATTTTTCTTCCATCAAACTGCGGAAGAATTCGTCATTCGCCGTGGCCGACGTCGCGCCCGCGTATTGCGGGTACAGCGGGAAGAACAGGATTTTCTGACAACCCGCGTCGATCATCTCGCGCACTTTGGATTTGGTGGACGGGTTGCCGTACCGCATGCAGAAATCGACCATGACCTGATCGCCGTACCGGTCCTGCATACCTTTCGCGATCTTGGCGGTTTGCGCCTTGGTGATCGTCATCAGCGGGCTTTCCCCCGCCTCGTGGTTCCAAATGGACTTGTAGGCCGCACCGGACGTAAAGGGCCGTTTTGTCAGGATAATTGTCTGCAACAGCGGCTGCCAAAGCCATGGGGAATAGTCGATCACCCGCTGGTCCGACAGGAATTCGTTGAGGTAACGGCGCATCGACCAATAGTCGTAATTGTCGGGCGTGCCGAGGTTGGCCAGCAAAATGCCGACCCGCTTTGGCTTGATCGCCGGATGGTCCGCCGCGGCGTGTTCCGGACGTTTGGCGGTATGGCTTGAATCGAGCATTTCTGGCGCGTCCCTGTTCCTGTTTGACGTTCAGATAAACGCTTTTGCTTGCAGGTCAATCTGACAGCGGCGTTTCGTCCGTGCGCAAGGCGTCGGCAAGACGTGCCTGTGCCGATCCGGGGCGCAGGGGTTTGGGCTGGCTTTCGTCCGGTGCCCAGCCTGTCAGGACGATCAGATCGAAACTCGCCGTGATGCCGCCGTCGGGGTGGGCAAAGTTCTGGTCATAAAGCTCGGCAGCGTGATCAAACACCGCGCGTCGCGTCGGTTGGCGCAGCCGTGCCGCCATCGCGTTGGTTTCGCCCATCGCCCGCAAATCGCGCATCAGGTGCCACATGGATTGATAGCGCACAGTCAGCGGCACGGTATCCGCGACCGGCAGGGCCAGACCCGCCCGCTGCAGCAACGCACCCAGATCGCGCACCTCGCCCATTGGGGCGATGCGGGGCGACAGGCCGCCTGTTACCGCAACCTCGGCCTGACCCAGAACGCTGCGTAACTCGTGCAGGCTTTGGCCACCCAGGGCGACGGCCAGCAGCATTCCGTCCGGTTTCAGGGCGCGGCGACACTGGATCAGTTGCCCGACCGGATCGCCCGACCAGTGTAGCCCGAGGCTGTGCACCACCAGATCATGCGCGCCGACCTCAAGCGCGATCGTGTCGCTGTCGGGCACCACCGTGGCCCCGTCGATGCGGGACTGCCACAGGTCGGGGTAGGGGGTCACAATTCCGACATTGTGAAAGGGTTTGTTAACCATCCCCAGCCGATCCTCGACCTCGTCGCGGGCAATCTCTTGCAGGAACAGCGCCTCGGCGCGCGCGCGGGCGCGGTTGCGCTGCAGGGCGCGCGGATCGGCAAAAGAGGACGGTGGCTGTTTCTGGGTCATGGGCTTCTGAGGTAGGGATTACATGAGCCTATTACAAACAACACTTGCCGCCATCTACCCCCCACGCTGTCTGGGATGCGGTCAGGTGGTGGACAGCGACTTTGGCCTGTGCGGCGCGTGCTGGGCGCAGACGCAGTTCATCGGTGGCACCGCTTGCGACAGTTGTTCGCTGCCTTTGCCCGGTGATGCTGCCGGTACGGTCGTGCATTGCGATGCCTGTTTGCGCGATCCCAAACCGTGGGCGCAGGGTCGTGCCGCACTGGTTTACGCTGGGATGGGGCGGGATTTGGTGCTGCGCTTGAAACATGGCGACAGACAGGAAATCGCCCGCCCCGCTGCAGGGTGGATGGAAATGTCTGTGCGGCCCTTGCTGAATTTGGAAACCCTGATCGCGCCGGTGCCGCTGCATTGGCTGCGGCTTGCCAAACGTCGCTACAACCAGTCGGCGCTGATTGCCGCGCAACTGGCTAAGCTGACGGGCTGTGACTGGTGCGCCGACCTGTTGGAGCGACCGCGTCGTACGCCGTCGCTGGATGGTAAATCAAGGGTCGAGCGTGCTGACATCCTGCACGGCGCCATCCGCGTGAACCCGCGCCGCAGGCATCGTATCGCGGGGCGGCGCATCCTGTTGGTCGATGATGTGATGACCACGGGCGCGACCCTCGCCGCCTGTACCGACGCCTGTTTGACGGGCGGTGCGCAACACGTATGCGTGTCTGTACTGGCGCGCGTGGTGAAAGACTCCTAAGTCTGTGTCCAACGACATTCCTGTCAAAAAGGACCGACTGATATGAAAGCAGTAGAAATCTATACCTCGCCGCTATGTGGCTTTTGTCATGCGGCCAAGCGGCTGCTGAACGAGAAAGGCGTCGAGTTTTCCGAAGTCGACGTGCTGCAAGACCCCGACCGCAAACCCGAGATGATCAAACGTGCGGGCGGCAGCCGCACGGTGCCGCAAATCTTTGTCGGTGACATACATGTGGGCGGTTGTGACGACCTCTATGCGCTTGAGCGTGCGGGCAAGCTGGACGCGTTGCTGGCGGCCTGATGAAAACCGCGCTGCTGCAACTGACTGTGTCGGACGATCCGGTGGCCAATCTGGCCACCACATCGGCCATGGTGCGGCAGGCGGCAGCGCAGGGCGCGCAGTTCGTCCTGACCCCTGAGGTGACGAATTGTCTGTCCACCAGTCGGGCGCATCAGGCAGAGGTACTGCAACCCGAGGATGCGGATATCACGCTGGCCGGTCTGCGCGCTGTCGCGGCCGACTGCGGTATCCACCTCCTGATCGGGTCGCTGGCGCTCAAGACCGATGATCCAAAGGGCCGGTTTGCGAATCGGTCATTTCTTATTGGGGCGGATGGCAGTGTTCTGGCCCACTATGACAAAATCCACATGTTCGACGTGCATATTTCTGACACCGAGATATATACCGAATCCTCGGGCTACCGTCCGGGCGATCGGGCGGTGCTGGCCCATACACCGTTTGGCGATCTGGGCATGGCTATCTGCTATGACATGCGGTTCCCGAAGCTCTCCCATGCGCTGGTATCGGCCGGGGCGCAGATCCTGACCTATCCCTCCGCTTTCTCGCCCGTCACGGGGGCGGCGCACTGGCATAGCCTGTTGCGCGCGCGAGCAATCGAGGCGGGCGCGTGGGTGTTGGCCCCTGCCCAAACCGGCACCCATCCAAGCCGCTTTGAAAAGACCCGAAGCACATATGGCCACAGCCTTGCGGTCGATCCTTGGGGCAACGTCATCCTTGACGCAGGGACAGCAAGCGGCGTTTATACGTTTGATTTAGACATGGAAAAAGTGGCCGACGCGCGCAAAAGGATCCCTTCGCGGGACAATGCGCGCCCCTTTGTCGGCCCTTGAAAGTGTATGGGCACTGAAAAAAATGTACTGGCGATTTCGCTGTTCAGCGAAGTATTGGCGGCGGACCAGATGGTGCGTAACCGCCTAAGCCGCGTGTTGCCCAAGGGGATGGAAATCTCGCATTTTTCGGTGCTGAACCAGTTGGCATGGCTGGAAAGCGAACGCACGCCCGCGCAATTGGCCGAAACATTCAACGTGACGCGCGGGGCGATGACCAACACGCTGAACCGTCTGGAATGGGCCGGATATGTGCATATCCGCCCCGACTGGGACGATGCGCGTCGCAAGATGGTCGGGATCAGCCCCGCAGGGCTGCGCGCCCGTGAACAGGCGCTAAGCGGCATCGCCCCGATGATTGCCGAGGTAATCGACAATCTGGGCGAAGACCGCGTCCGCGAGACGCTGCCGATCCTGCGCGAGTTGCGCCAGCGCCTGTCCGGTAAGGCCTGACGGTGATCAGGCGCGGGGTTTTACGCTGGCGGTGACGTAGTTCACGCTCAGATCACGGTCCGACAGGCTCCAGCCCCATGTCAGCGGGTTGAAAACGAAACCCTGACGGTCGACCGGTTCCAGACCCGCCTTGCGCAGCAGTTCGAACAGTTCGTCCGGTGTGATGAACTTGGACCATTCATGCGTGCCCTTGGGCAACCAACGCATCACATGTTCCGCGCCGATGATTGCCACCACATAGGATTTGGGGTTGCGGTTGATCGTCGAACAGACCTGCAAACCGCCCGGCTTCAGCAACTCTCGACACGCCGTCAGATAGCTGAGCGGATCGGCCACATGTTCGACCACTTCCATGTTCAGCACCACGTCAAACTGTTCGCCCGCTGCGGCCATGTCCTCGGCCGTGGTAAAGCGATAGTCGATATCGAGGCCGGATTGTTCCGCATGGACCTTGGCCACTGGAATGTTACGTTCGGCCGCGTCCGCGCCCACCACATCCGCGCCCAGCCGCGCCATCGGTTCGGACAGCAGCCCGCCGCCACAGCCGATATCCAGGATGCGCAGACCCGAAAACGGTTTGTCCGTGGTAAGATCGCGGTCAAACTCTGCGGCAATCTGGCGCGTGATATAGTCGAGCCGACATGGATTCAGCATGTGAAGCGGCTTGAATTTTCCGTTCGGGTCCCACCATTCTGCGGCCATCGCTTCGAATTTGGCGATTTCTTGTGGGTCCACGGTGGTTTGATGCGTTTGCATTTCGGTCTCCGTATGCTCAGGTGCAGTTCTAGCCCTATGTAGGTCAGTAATGGACAAACACAGTGACCAAAAGCGCGCGGTGCAATATCTGTACCCGCCGATCGATCCTTATGACCAACGTATGATGGACGTTGGGCAGGGGCACCGCATCTATGTCGAGCAGTGCGGCAATCCGTCCGGGATTCCCGTTGTTGTGTTCCATGGCGGTCCTGGTGGTGGGTGCAGCCCATCAATGCGGCGCTATTTTGATCCCGAAGTGTACCGAATCATCCTGTTCGACCAGCGCGGCTGCGGGCGGTCGCGGCCCCATGCGTCGGTGATGAACAACACAACGTGGCATCTGGTCGATGATATCGAGATGATCCGCCGCACGCTGGATGTCGACGCTTGGATCGTGTTCGGCGGCAGTTGGGGCGCGACTTTGGCGCTCATTTATGCCGAAACGCATCCTGCGCGTGTGCGCAACCTTGTGCTGCGCGGTGTCTTCCTGATGACACAGCGCGAGTTGGACTGGTTCTATGGCGGCGGTGCCGGTCGGTTCTGGCCCGAAGTCTGGGCCCGTTTTGAGGCGCTGGTGCCCGAAGAAGAACGCGGCGATCTGATCGCTGCCTATCACCGACGCCTGTTTTCAGGGGATATGGCGACAGAAATCCGTTATGCCCGCGCGTGGTCATCTTGGGAAAATGCGCTGGCGTCGATCCATTCCACTGGCATTGGTGGCGAGGCCCCCGGCGACTATGCGCGCGCCTTTGCGCGGCTCGAGAATCACTATTTCACCAATGGCGGATTCCTTGAGTTCGATGGCCAGATTCTGGCCCATGCGGACCGGATCAAACACATTCCAGGTACGATTGTGCAGGGGCGATATGACATGATCTGTCCACCCGAAAGTGCCTATGCCTTGTCCAAGGTCTGGCCTGCGTCGAACCTGAAAATGGTGCGCAGTGCCGGTCATGCCTTGTCCGAACCGGGAATTTCGGCTGAACTGGTACGCACCATGGACAGGATCGCAGGGAAATGACCCGAATAGACCGCCGCGCCCTTTTTACCTCCGGTGCTGCCGCTGCTTTGCTGGCGGCCACGGGTGTGTCTGCGGCCCCGCGCCGTGGCGGACGGTTGCGTGCGGCATTGGCGCGCCCGCTGTTCGATCAGGCGGTGACCGCGACAGTCTTTGATAACCTGACCGAAATCGCCGCCGACGGCACGTTGCGCGGGGATCTCGCGGTTGGCTGGTCCTCGGACGCCACTGCGCAGCGCTGGCAGTTCCACTTGCGCGAAGGCGTGCGGTTCCACGATGGCAGCGCTTTTGATGCCCAAGCGGTCACTGCATTGCCGATGGATGTACGCGCGCTTGGCACGCATGTGGTTGAAATCACGCTGAACGCGCCGAACCCCAATCTGCCCTATCTGCTGGCACATCCGGGGTACGAGTTGCGCAGCACCACAGGTGCGGGCACGGGGCTGTACCGCGTGCAAAAGCTGGATCAGGGGCGTCACTTTATCGGCACCCGCGTCAGCGATCACTGGAAAGAGCGTGCAGGCTGGTTCGACAGTGTCGAGTTCGTGCAGTTCAGCGCCGATGCGGTCCGTGCCGAGGCGTTGCAGGACGGCATGGTCGAGGTGGCGGATATTACCGCGCTGACCCCCGATGCCGACCCGCGCCATTTCCAGACATTGCCCGCAACGGCGGCCACGACGCATATCGCGTCGACCTCGGTTGTGGTGCCTCAAACCGTTGGTAAGTCGTGGCCGCTGGACAATCTGCGCATGGCCGAGAGGTGGTGGATGGCCTGACGGGCCTTGCATCAGACGGGCAAGCTGCGTATATGCCCTTTCAACAGCGGCGCGCTGGGGTCCAAACCCAACGCTCCACCGAGAAATATCAACGGGCCGCGCGCCCGTTTTTTTGTGCCTGAAAGATTACGAATACCCCATGTCAAACGACCTGATCGCAAAAGCAGCCATCGACCGACGCCTTGCCGAGATCATCACACCGGTGATCGAGGATCTGGGCTATGAACTGGTGCGCATCCGGTTGATGAGCGGCAAGGAAACGACGCTGCAAATCATGGCCGACAAGCCCGATGGCGGGATTGAGGTGGACGATTGCGGCGCGATTTCGACCGCTGTCAGCGCCACACTGGATGTCGAAGACCCCATTCTGGATGCCTACACGCTCGAAGTGTCGAGCCCCGGCATCGACCGTCCGCTGACCCGTCTCAAGGATTTCGATACGTTCGAAGGCTATGACGCCAAGCTGGAAACCGATGAACTGATTGATGGCCGCCGCCGCTTTAAGGGTGTGCTGGCCGGAATTGACGGTGACGAGGTTCTGATCAACGTCGCGGAAGGTACGATCGGGCTCAAGTTCGAGTGGCTGACCGAAGCGAAACTGGTTCTGACCGACGAGCTGATCAAGGAAATGTTGCGCCAACGCAAAGCTGCGGGCGTGCTCAAGGAAACCGAATTTGACGAAGTGTCTGAAGAAGAAGACACCACCGAGGAGAACGACTGATGGCCATTACATCTGCAAACCAGCTTGAGCTTTTGCAAACCGCCGAGGCGGTCGCGCGCGAAAAGATGATCGACCCGTCGCTGGTCATCGAAGCGATGGAAGAATCCCTCGCCCGTGCGGCCAAGTCGCGGTACGGCGCTGAAATGGACATTCGTGTTTCCATCGACCGCAAGACCGGTCGCGCCACGTTCACTCGCGTTCGCACCGTGGTCGAGGATGAGCTGCTGGAAAACTATCAGGCCGAATTCACCGTCGAGCAGGCCAAACAGTACATGGCAGATCCCGAAGTCGGTCAGCAGTTCATCGAAGAAGTACCGCCCGTTGAAATGGGCCGGATCGCCGCCCAGTCCGCCAAGCAGGTGATCCTGCAAAAAGTGCGCGAAGCCGAGCGTGACCGCCAGTACGAAGAATTCAAGGACCGCGCAGGCACGATCATCAACGCGCTGGTCAAACGCGAAGAATACGGCAACGTCATCGTTGATGTGGGCGCAGGTGAAGCGATCCTGCGTCGCAACGAAAAGATCGGCCGTGAATCCTATCGCCCGAACGACCGTATCCGCTGCTACATCAAGGATGTGCGCCGCGAACAGCGTGGCCCGCAGATCTTCCTGAGCCGCACAGCGCCCGAATTCATGGCCGAGCTGTTCAAGATGGAAGTGCCAGAAATCTATGACGGCATTATCGAGATCAAGGCCGTTGCCCGAGACCCCGGTTCGCGCGCGAAGATTGCTGTTATTTCCTATGACGGGTCCATCGACCCTGTCGGTGCCTGCGTTGGTATGCGCGGCAGCCGTGTGCAGGCCGTTGTGAACGAATTGCAGGGTGAAAAAATCGACATCATCCCGTGGAACGAAGATCAGCCAACCTTCCTTGTGAATGCGTTGCAGCCCGCCGAGGTCAGCAAGGTTGTTCTGGACGAAGAAGCCGGCAAGATCGAAGTCGTCGTTCCAGAAGAGCAGCTGAGCCTTGCCATTGGCCGTCGTGGTCAGAACGTGCGTCTGGCCAGCCAGTTGACTGGTCTGGACATCGACATCATGACCGAAGCCGACGAATCGGCGCGCCGTCAAGCCGAGTTCGAACAGCGCACCAAGCTGTTCATGGACAATCTCGACCTTGACGAATTCTTTGCACAATTGCTGGTTTCCGAAGGGTTCACCAACCTCGAAGAAGTCGCCTATGTCGAAGTGGACGAACTGCTGGTCATCGACGGTGTGGACGAAGACACCGCCGCCGAATTGCAGGCCCGTGCCCGCGATGTGCTGGAAGCGGCGGCCAAGCAGGCGCTTGAAAACGCGCGCGCTTTGGGTGCCGAGGACAGCCTTATTGATTTCGACGGCCTGACACCCCAAATGATTGAAGCACTGGCAAAAGACGACGTGAAAACGCTCGAAGATTTTGCAACCTGTGCGGATTGGGAGCTCGCTGGCGGTTGGACGACTGTGGACGGCGAACGCCACAAGGACGAAGGGACGCTGGAATCCTTTGACGTATCCTTGGAAGAGGCGCAGCATCTGGTTATGACTGCACGCATCATGCTGGGTTGGGTTGATCCCGCCGAGCTGGAAGCCGAAGAAGGCGGCGAAGACGTAGACGGCGATACCGTTGAGGAGTCCGAGGCCTGATCGCAGGCCTCGGGGCAACAACATGGGTCGCGGTGGCGCTTCAAAAGATCGGTCGGACGGACCTGAACGCAAATGTATTGCGAGCGGAGAGGTTCAGCCGAAATACGGGCTGATCCGTTTCGTGGTCGGTCCAGAGACGCAAATTGTACCGGATATCGCGGGCAAATTGCCTGGTCGTGGTATCTATGTTGCGGCGGATCGTGCCGCGCTGGACAAGGCGGTCGCCAAGAAATTGTTTGCACGGGGCGCCAAGATGCCCGTGCAAGTGCCGGACGACCTTGTCGGTGAAGTGGAACGCCAATTGGCGCGACGCGTTATTGATCTGATCGCCCTGTCCCGCAAGTCGGGGCGCGCGGTCGCAGGGTATGAAAAAGTAAAGGCTTGGCTTCAGAATGAAGAGGCGCAGGTGCTGATACAAGCGGTTGATGGGTCCGGACGTGGCAAGTCCAAACTTAGTACACCGCACTATGGAACGTATATCGGCTGGTTGACAGCGGATGAGTTGGGTTTGGCCTTTGGGCGCCAAACTGTGATACACGGCGCGCTGGCCTCTGGTGGACTCACGCAACGTGTTGTAGAGGAAGCCAACCGTTTACGCGGTGTGCGCGAAAATGAAGGCGGCAACGGCCGCTTGGAAGGATAGACGAGCTTTGAGCGATACTGACGGGAAAAAGACACTGGGTCTGCGCAGCGGCGCGCGTCCGGGCAATGTGAAACAAAGTTTCAGCCATGGACGCACCAAGAATGTCGTCGTCGAAACGAAACGCAAGCGGGTCGTTGTACCCAAAGCTGGCGCGGCAAAGCCTGCTGCGACCAGTGGGCCGTCCGTGGGCGACCCAAGCCGCCGTCCGGCTGGTATTACCGACGCCGAGATGGAGCGCCGTCTGAAGGCGGTTCAGGCTGCCAAGTCGCGTGAGGCCGAAGAGGCTGCAGAACGCGAAGCTGCCGAAAAGGCCCGCGAAGAAGAACGCGAGCGTCGCCGCGCCGAGATCGAGGCGAAGGAACGCGAAGAGAAAGAGCGTGAGGAAAGCCTCAAGGCGAAAGCCGAGGAAGAAGCACGCAAAGCCGCCGAAGCTGTTGCTGCCGCGCAAGCTGCTGCTGCACCGGCGGCCAAGCAGGAAGACGCCGCCAAACCGGCACAGCGTCAGGCCCCTGCCACGGCAGCGCCCCGCAAGCAGGATCGCGATCGCGATCAGCGCAACGCACGCCCCAACAAGGGCGACGATGGCCGCCGTTCCGGCAAGCTGACATTGAACCAAGCGCTTTCGGGCGGTGAAGGTGGACGCCAGCGGTCGATGGCCGCGATGAAGCGGAAGCAGGAACGTGCACGCCAGAAAGCCATGGGTGGTTCGGTTGAGCGTGAAAAGGTCACGCGCACCGTCAATCTGCCAGAGGCGATTGTCGTGTCCGAGCTGGCCAACCGTATGGCGGAACGCGTCGGTGACGTGGTCAAATCGTTGATGCAGATGGGCCTGATGGTCACGCAGAACGAAACCATTGATGCCGACACCGCCGAACTGATCATCGAAGAATTCGGCCACAACATCCAACGCGTTTCCGACGCGGACGTCGAAGACGTCATCAAGGAAATTGTGGACGACGAAAAAGATCTGCAATCGCGTCCTCCGGTCATCACGATCATGGGTCACGTCGACCACGGCAAAACCTCGTTGTTGGACGCGATCCGCAATGCGAAGGTTGTCGCGGGCGAAGCGGGCGGAATCACGCAGCATATCGGCGCCTATCAGGTGACAACCGATGGCGGGCAGGTTCTGTCCTTCCTCGACACTCCTGGCCACGCGGCGTTCACGTCGATGCGGTCCCGCGGTGCACAGGTGACGGACATCGTCGTGCTGGTTGTTGCGGCGGATGACGCTGTGATGCCGCAAACGATCGAAGCGATTGCGCACGCCAAAGCGGCCAAGGTACCGATGATTGTTGCCATCAACAAGATCGACAAGCCTGCGGCCAACCCCGACAAAGTACGTACCGACCTGCTGCAACACGAGGTGATCGTGGAAAAGATGTCGGGCGAAGTGCAGGACGTCGAAGTGTCTGCGATCAGCGGCCAAGGTCTCGACGACCTGCTGGAAGCGATTGCGCTGCAGTCCGAACTGCTCGAACTCAAAGCGAACCCCGACCGCGCCGCCCAAGGTGCCGTGATCGAGGCGCAGCTTGATGTGGGCCGCGGTCCTGTTGCCACCGTTCTGGTGCAGAACGGGACATTGCGTCAGGGCGACATCTTTGTTGTGGGTGAGCAGTACGGTAAGGTCCGTGCGTTGATCAACGACAAGGGCGAGCGTGTCAAAGAGGCCGGTCCGTCGGTCCCTGTTGAGGTTCTGGGCCTGAACGGCACACCCGAAGCGGGTGACGTTCTGAACGTGACCGAAACCGAAGCGCAGGCGCGCGAGATCGCGGAATACCGCGCCAACGCCGCCAAGGACAAACGCGCAGCGGCCGGTGCGGCAACGACTCTTGAACAGCTTATGGCCAACGCCAAAGCCGACGAGAATGTCAGCGAACTGCCCATTCTGGTCAAAGCCGACGTGCAGGGTTCTGCCGAAGCGATTGTTCAGGCGATGGAAAAGATCGGCAACGACGAGGTGCGCGTGCGCGTGCTGCATTCGGGTGTCGGCGCCATCACCGAAACAGACGTGGGTCTGGCCGAGGCATCCAACGCGCCGATCATGGGCTTTAACGTCCGTGCAAACGCATCCGCCCGTAACACCGCCAACCAGAAGGGCGTCGAGATCCGGTACTATTCGGTGATCTATGACCTTGTGGACGATGTGAAAGCGGCGGCCTCCGGTCTGCTGAGCAACGAAATCCGCGAAACCTTTATCGGCTATGCCGAGATCAAAGAGGTCTTCAAAGTGTCCAACGTCGGCAAAGTCGCCGGCTGTCTGGTCACCGAAGGCGTCGCGCGCCGCTCTGCTGGTGTGCGTCTGCTGCGCGACAACGTTGTGATCCACGAAGGCACGCTGAAAACGCTCAAGCGCTTCAAGGACGAAGTGGCGGAGGTTCAGTCGGGTCAGGAATGCGGTATGGCGTTCGAGAACTACGACGATGTGCGTCCGAAAGACGTTATCGAGATCTTCGAGCGGGAAGAGATTTCGCGCTCTCTCGACTGATCGTCATCACCAGACAAAGAAAAAGGGGGGCAGCGAAAACTGCCCCCCTTTTGCATGTCCGTCTGAAAGTTATCTCAGGCGACTTGCGATATCGGTTTGCCGGAATACTGCTCTCCGTCAACGCGGACGGTCATACGCCCGTCTGGCAGCGTTTTAACGTACAGACCCTGAACCAGAATCGAGGTACCCAAAGATATAGTCTTAAGCATTGCCTTCTCTCCCCAGAAAAAACCTGCCTTAATTAGGCCGCAAAATTGTTAACTTGTCATCAACAATCATGCGGAAATCCTAAAATTTGTGCGACTTATGTACGGATCAAAGCCAATCGCGCAGGATCGGGATCAGCGGAATGTCCGCTGGCGGCATGGGATAAGACCGTAGATCGTTGGGACGAACCCATTTCAGGGTCTGTCCTTCCTTCGGTTGCGGCGTGCCTTCCCATTTCCGGCAGGCAAACAGCGGCATCAGCAGGTGAAACGAATCATAGCTGTGACTGGCAAAGGTCAGGGGTGCGAGGCATGATTGCCACGTGTTGATCCCAAGTTCTTCTTGCAACTCACGGATCAGCGCGGCCTCGGGCGTTTCATTCGCTTCGACCTTGCCACCCGGGAATTCCCACAGGCCCGCCATGGACTTGCCTTCGGGGCGCTGCGCCAGCAGCGCCCGTCCATCCGTATCAATCAGCGCTACCGCCGATACCAGTACGACCTTCACAGCGAACGCCTCCGCCAGACAATCACGACCGGTAGTCGGCGTTGATGTCGATATAACCGTGGGTCAGGTCGCAGGTCCAAACCGTGGACGATCCTGTGCCCATGCCGCAATCAACGCGGATACGGATATGCTCGCCCTTCATATGTGCGGCGGCGTCGGCTTCAACATAGGTGGGGCTGACCCAACCGTTTTCTGCAACCAGAGTGTCACCGAACCAGATCGACAAGGTGTCCCGATCCGCGGGGGCGCCCGATTTGCCAACGGCCATCACGACGCGGCCCCAGTTGGGATCTTCGCCAGCAATCGCCGTTTTCACGAGGGGGGAGTTGGCAATCGACAGGCCGTGTACCTTGGCGCTGGCATCGTCCTGCGCGCCGGTGACAGTGATTTCGACAAACTTGGTTGCCCCTTCGCCGTCCCGCACCACCTGATGGGCAAGGTCCAGCATTACGTCGCCTAGGGCCGCTTTGAACCCATCGTCGTCTGAGGCATCCACGCCGCTGGCCCCTGTGGCCGCGACGATCAGGCTGTCCGAGGTCGACGTGTCACTGTCGACGGTGATGCAGTTGAACGTGGTGTCACAGATGGCGCTGGTCATTTCCTGCAGCGCGTTTTGGTCCACTTTTGCATCGGTAAAGATATAGACCAGCATCGTCGCCATATCCGGCGCGATCATGCCGCTGCCCTTGGCAAAGCCCGCGATCTTGACCTCTTTTCCGTCCACTTTAACGGTCGCTGTAGCGCCTTTGGCATAGGTGTCTGTGGTCATGATCGCCCGCGCGGCATCCTCGATCCCGTCGGGGGACAGTGAGGCGTTCAACTCGTCCAACTTGGCGGTGATCCGGTCGAAGGGCAGGGGTTCACCGATGACGCCCGTGGAGGCAGTGAAAACCCGCGCCGCAGGGACTTCGGTGGCCTTGGCCGTGGCCTCCACAATCGCGCTGACAGCCTCGCGGCCGCTGCGCCCTGTGAAGGCGTTCGAGTTGCCGGAGTTCACCAAGATGACCGCCCCTGCATCGCTGGCACCGCCCAGTTTGTCCTGACAGTCCAGAACCGGAGCGGAGCGCGTGGCAGAGCGGGTAAACGTGCCGGCGATTGCCGTGCCTGCGGCGCATTTGGCCAACATGACATCCGTTCGCCCAGCATAGCGCACACCCGCCGCAACAGCGGCGAATGTCACCCCGTCAATGACGGGCAGGTCGGGAAATTGCGCAGGCGCGAGGGGGGAAACCTTGGTGATTTTGGCCATGGATCAGTCCACCAGCGACAGGTCTTGCAGTACGGAGGGATCGACGCCTTCCGCACCGGCACGGTCAATGGTGGCCTGCGCAGTCAGTTCTTCGATCCGCGCCTCAAGGGCGGCAGTACGCACTTCTTCTTCGATCTCGCCGCGGACTTCATCGAGGGTCGGACGATCCTTTACGCGGGTTTCGTTGAGCGTGATAACGTGCCAGCCGAATTGCGTTTGCACGGGGTCGGACACTTCGCCCACTTTCAACTCAAGCACAGCCGCCTCAAAGCTGGGGACCATCGCGCCTTCGCCGAACCAGCCAAGCTGACCACCATTCGGGCCGGATGGGCCTGTGGATTTTTCACGCGCGACAGCGGCGAAATCCGCGCCACCTTCAACTTCTTCTTTCACGGCAAGGGCGGCATCCTCGGTTTCCACAAGGATGTGGGAGGCGTTATATTCCTTGGTCTCTTCTGCCTCGGAATAGCGCGCCTCGTAAGCGGTCTGGATGGCCGCAGGCGTCAAGGCATCTGCAAGCACCAGTTCCAGCGCCTCGCCAGCGGTCAATGAGCGTGTTTCGTTCTCAAGCGACAGTTGCGCGCGGTTGGGCAGGTCACCCTCATAGGACTGCGCCAGCAGTGTTTGCTGCACCAGTTGTTCGAGAATGCCATTGAACAGCACTTCGGCGGGCAGTTCCTGAAATTGGGCGGGCAAAGTCGCACGGGCGACGATCATGTGACCGACGGTGATGTCGGTGCCATTCACTGTTGCCACCACTTTGTCGGCGTCCTGGGCTGCTGCGGGCAGGGCCATGGCGGCGACAAAGCCCAAAGCGGGCAAACAAAGCAGGTGTTTCATCATCAATCAGTCCTTGAGATAGGCACGCAGGGCTGCGTGCATTGACACGGTTTGGTGCGACCCTTACATCGCCCTATGGACGTGGCCGGGGCCGAATTTTGCCCTTTCGTTATCTATGGGCTTGGCGCACGCCCGGCAAGCAAGTTGCTGTACAACATGAATTGATCGGCTGGAGAACGCATGCTCGGTTTCGGAACCCTTACTAAAAAGGTGTTTGGCACGCCTAATGACCGCAAGGTCAAAGCAACGCGAGCAGTGGTCGAGAAGATCAACGCGCTAGAGCCCGAGTTCGAGGCGCTGAGCGATGAGGCGCTGAAAGACAAGACCGAAGCCTTGGCAAAACGCGCCATGAGCGGTGAAAGTCTGGACGATCTTCTGCCCGAGGCGTTTGCCAACTGCCGCGAGGCCGCCCGCCGGACCTTGGGCCTGCGCGCCTATGATACCCAGTTGCTTGGCGCGATCTTCCTGCATCAGGGCAACATCGCCGAACAGAAGACGGGTGAGGGCAAGACCCTGACCGCGACCTTTGCGTGCTATCTGAACGCGCTGACGGGCAAGGGCGTGCATGTTGTCACCGTGAACGACTATCTGGTGCAGCGTGACGCGGAATGGATGGGCAAGGTGTTTGCCACCTTGGGCCTGACCACCGGCGTCGCCATCGCTGGCATGACCGAAGAAGACAAGCGTGCGGCCTATGCCTGCGACGTAACCTATGCCACGAATAACGAACTTGGCTTTGACTACCTGCGCGACAACATGAAGCCGAGCATCGCCGAAATGGTGCAGCGCGGCCATAACTTTGCCGTTGTGGACGAGGTGGACAGCATCCTGATCGACGAAGCGCGTACGCCGCTTATCATCTCCGGTCCGTTGCAGGACCGTTCCGAGATGTATGTGACCATCGACGCGATCATTCCCCTGATCGAAGATGGCCATTTTGAGCTGGACGAGAAACAGCGCAGCGTGACCTTTACCGATGACGGCAACGAGTTCCTCGAGGAACAGTTGCGCGCACGTGGCCTGATCGAAGAAGGCGCGTCGCTGTATGATCCCGAAAGCACGTCCATCGTGCACCACGTCAACCAAGGTCTGCGCGCGCACAAGCTGTTCAAGAAAGACAAGGATTACATCGTTCGGGGGGGCGAGATTGTCCTGATCGACGAATTCACAGGCCGCATGATGGCGGGCCGCCGCCTGTCGGATGGTCTGCATCAGGCCATCGAGGCCAAGGAAAATGTCAAGATCCAGCCGGAGAACCAGACGCTCGCCTCTGTCACGTTCCAGAACTATTTCCGCCTGTATAACAAGCTGGCCGGTATGACAGGGACCGCCGCGACCGAAGCCGAGGAATTCAGCGAAATCTACGGTCTGGGCGTGGTCGAAGTGCCAACGAACAAGCCGATTGCCCGCGTTGACGAGGACGATCAGGTATTCCGCACCGCCGCCGAGAAATACAAGGCGATGGTTCAGGAGATCAAGAAAGCGCACGAAAAGGGCCAGCCGGTTCTTGTCGGCACGACCTCCATCGAAAAGTCCGAGATGTTCGCGCAGGCGCTTGCTGCCGAAGGCATCCCGCACAACGTCCTGAACGCCCGCCAGCACGAGAAAGAGGCGCAGATCATCGCGGATGCAGGCAAACTGGGCGCGGTCACAATCGCGACCAACATGGCCGGACGCGGCACCGACATCCAGTTGGGCGGCAACGTCGAAATGAAAGTGCTTGAGGCGATCACCGCCGATCCAGAGGCCGATCCCGCCGCCCTGCGCGCACGGATCGAAGCCGAGCACGAAGACGAAAAGCAGAAAGTATTGGCCGCTGGCGGTCTGTATGTTCTGGCCTCTGAACGCCACGAAAGCCGCCGCATCGACAACCAGTTGCGCGGTCGTTCAGGCCGTCAGGGCGATCCGGGGCGTACGTCCTTCTACCTCAGCCTCGAAGACGATTTGATGCGCATCTTCGGCTCTGACCGTCTGGACCGCGTGCTCAAGACGCTTGGCCTTGAAGAGGGCGAAGCGATTGTGCACCCATGGGTCAACAAGTCGCTCGAACGGGCGCAGGCCAAGGTCGAAGGCCGCAACTTTGACATCCGCAAACAGCTTCTGAAATTCGACGACGTGATGAACGACCAGCGTAAGGTCGTGTTCAGCCAGCGCCGCGAGATCATGGAAGCCGAGGACCTGTCCGAGATCGTGGCCGACATGCGCGATCAGGTGGTGGACGATCTGATTGACCAGTACCTGCCACAAGGCAGCTATGCCGACCAGTGGGATGGTGAGGGGCTGTATGCCGCTGCCATCGAACAGTTGGGCGTGGATGCGCCCGTGATGGCATGGTGCGAGGAAGAAGGCGTAGACGACGAACAGGTGCGCGAGCGCCTGATCGAAGCGAGCGACGCCCTGCTGGCCCAAAAGGCCGAAGCGTTCGGTCCCGAGAACATGCGCAGCATCGAAAAGCAGCTGCTGTTGCAGGCAATCGATACCAAGTGGCGCGAGCATCTTCTAACGCTTGAACACCTCCGCTCGGTTGTGGGTTTCCGCAGCTATGCGCAGCGTGATCCGCTGAACGAGTATAAGAACGAAGCGTTCCAGTTGTTCGAGGCGATGCTTGACAGCCTGCGCACCGAAGTGACGCAGAAACTGTCGATGATCCGCCCGATGACGGACGAGGAACGCCAGAAGATGCTGGCCGATATCGCGGCCCAGCAGGCTGCGGCCACCCAAGCTGCCGAACCGGAATCGCCCCCGTCGCCCACGGCGGATGCGGTCGATAACGGCTTTGATGAAAACGATCAAAGCACGTGGGGCAACCCCGGTCGGAATGAACCCTGCCCCTGCGGGTCGGGGAATAAGTTCAAGCATTGTCACGGGCGGCTGGCCTAACCGCCCGCCCCAATTCTGCCCCAAAGACTCCGCGCGGCCGTCATAAGACAGCCGCGTTGGCCTGTCAGTTTCTGCCTGAACCAATCCGCTAAGGGGGAGTCGGGCAGTGAAACACGTCAAGGAAATCGGAACAGCGGTCGGCACGCTGGTGATCGCGGCTGGCATCGGCTTTGTCATGCAAAGCAGCGAGGCCGCCGAGGAACATTACGGCAAGGCAGCGCGCCCTGTTGTGGCAGGCCCTGTCGCGGAACCTGAAACCGATCTGGAAAACGCGGCCAGTGCAGACATCCTGTTGCAAGTGCAGGGCGTGCAACTGACTTCGGCCAGCGACACGGTGGGTGTAGACATGCCCTCTGCCGTGACGGGGGTGCAGCGCACTGCCGCACCAGCGACCGATATGCCGCCCGCACCTGATGACCTGCCAGAGGCCGAAGGCTGTGATGCCATCGCGACTGCAACGCCTGTCGCAGGCGCGTTGGTTAACCTGTCGCTTGAGGCACCTTGCGCGCCGAACGAACGGCTGACCGTGCACCACAACGGCATGATGTTTTCCGAAACCACAGACAATGACGGCGCACTGTTCGTCACCGTGCCCGCCCTAACCGAACAGGCCGTGTTCATCATGGCATTTTCCAATGGCGACGGCGCTGTGGCTCAGGCCACTGTTAGCGACATCGCGACCTATGACCGTGTGGTGCTGCAATGGCGCGGCGACTCGGGCTTTGAACTGCACGCCCGTGAATTCGGGGCCGATTACGGCGACGCGGGCCATATCTGGTCCGGTGCGCAGCAGGATCTTGTGGCGCTTACCACGGGTGACAGTGGTGTGACCCTGCGTCTGGGCGACACGGCACTGGCCGAACCACTGATGGCCGAGGTCTACAGTTTTCCCAGCGGGGTGTCGAAACAGTCCGGCACCGTGGACCTGAGCGTTGAGGCCGAAGTGACCGCGCACAATTGCGGTGTCGAGATTGAGGCGCAATCGCTGGAGATGTTGGCAGGTGGTCGCATGAAATCGCAGGATTTGAGCCTGTCCGTGCCACAATGTGATGCGATCGGCAGCTTTCTTGTGTTGAACAATCTTGTCTCAGACCTGAAAGTCGCCAGCAACTGAGTGTTGCAACAAAGGGCTTACTATGGCTTGGGCGCGTGCGGCGATTTTCGCCGCACTTTCTTTTTGGGCC
The DNA here is from genome assembly GCF_059882455.1 of Tateyamaria sp. 7Alg 36. Lineage (NCBI taxonomy): Bacteria > Pseudomonadati > Pseudomonadota > Alphaproteobacteria > Rhodobacterales > Roseobacteraceae > Tateyamaria > Tateyamaria sp. 7Alg 36. The sequence goes on from NZ_CM187613.1 coordinate 2,307,552, forward strand.
TCCGCGCTGATGGCGCAGGACGTGACGCTGACCTCGCCTGATGGGCAGGTGGAGTTGAGCGGCACGTTGTTGGGCTTTGACGGTGAATTCTATCGCATCCAGACGGTCTATGGCGAGTTGACGGTCGATGGGTCGGGTGTGCTGTGCGACGGTCCCGCCTGCCCGAACCTGCAGGACTTCGTGGCCGAAGTGTCGATTTCCGGTTCTTCCACCATGGGGGCGGTGCTGGTGCCTGCCCTGATCGAAGGGTTCGCACTGCGCAACAGCTATACGGTGCGGCGCGAGGCGACCGAATATTCGGGACTGATGTTCGAACTGGCGAACGAGGCGACGCAAAAGCCCGTGGCCCGGTTCTATATCCAAGTGTCTACCACCGACGAAGGGTTTGCCGACCTGTTGGCCAATGACGCCGATATGGTCATGGCGCTGCGCGAAATACGCCCCGAGGAACGCCAGCGCGCCCGCGAGGCGGGGATGGGCGATATGACGGACGCCAATCGCAGTCGCGTTCTGGCGCTGGATGCGATGGTGCCGATTGTGTCGCCGACCAACCCTGTGAACAGCATCTCGCCTCAGGCATTGGCGCAGGTTTTTGCGGGGCAGATCACGAATTGGCAGGCCCTTGGCGGGGCGGACGCGCCAATCGTGCTGCATCTTCCCGGAGAGCGCACGGGACTGGGCCAGTCGATCGAAGACAAGGTCATGGGGCCTGTGCGCGCCACGTTCGCGGAGGGCATCCGCCGTCATGATAGAGCGAGCGAGGTGGTCGAAGCGGTTCTGGACGATCCGTTCGCCTTTGGTATCGCCAGTTTTGCGGAAACGGGGAATGCCCGCGCCCTTACCCTGACGGGGGAATGCGGGTTCTCGCTGCGCGCAGCGCGGGGCACGATCAAGACCGAAGATTATCCTCTGACCGCGCCGATGTTCCTGTATATGCCCGCACGGCGACTGCCGAAGATCGCGCGCGAATTGCTGGCCTATATGCGGGGGCCGTCGGCGCAAATCGTCATCCGGCGCGCCGGTTTTGTGGATCAGGCTCCCGAAGAGGTGTCAATCAATGAACAGGGCTATCGCTTTGCCAATGCTGTTACTTCGGCAGGGCCCGAGGTGCCGCTGGAAGAGTTGCAGCGCATGACGCGCACCCTCTATGGCATGGCGCGGCTGACCACCTCGTTCCGGTTCGAGGCGGGGTCGGTGCGCCTTGATGCGCAATCGCGTTCGAACGTGCAGCAACTGGCCCGCGCGCTTGAACAGGGCACCTATGATTCGCGCCAGTTGCGTCTGGTCGGCTTTAGCGATGGTGACGGTCCCGCGACGGCGAACCGGGAGATTGCCTTACGCCGTGCCGAGGCGGTGAAACGCGCCCTTGTACGCGCCGCAGAGACGGTGAACTTCGACCGCATCGACATAGGTGTTGACGCCTTCGGAGAGGCATTGCCCATGGCCTGCGACGACAGCGCGTGGGGTCGGCAGGCCAACCGCCGCGTCGAGGTCTGGGTGCGCTAATATTGCCTCACAGGTAGCCTGCGGCTTTGAAACTAAGCTCGCGCGATTTGCCGACGATCAGGTGGTCGTGCAACGTCAGCCCCAATGCCTCGCAAGCGGCGTCAATCTGTGCTGTCATGTCGATGTCTGACTGGCTGGGCGTGGGGTCACCTGACGGGTGATTGTGCACAAGGATCAGCGCCGAGGCGTTCAGTTCCAGCGCACGCTTTGCCACCTCGCGGGGATAGACGGGCACGTGATCCACGGTGCCTTTTCCCTGCGCCTCGTCCGCGATCAGCACGTTCTTGCGGTCCAGAAACAGCACGCGGAACTGTTCGGTTTCGCGGTGCGCCATTGTGGTGTGGCAATAATCAACCAGCGCATCCCAGCTTGAGATCGCGTGCATGTTGAGAACCTTGGAACGCGCCAGCCGCTGCGCCGCCGCTTCGACAATCTTGAGTTCGGTAATCACTGCATCGCCAACCCCTTTCACCTCGGCAAGGCGCTTGGCAGGGGCGGACACCACGCGATTGAAATCGCCAAATGTCTCGATCAGCAGATGAGCAAGGGGTTTGACGTCCTGACGCGGGATGGCGCGGAACAGGACAAGTTCCAGCACCTCGTAATCTGGCATTGCATCCGCACCGCCCGCCATGAACCGCGTGCGCAACCGTTTGCGGTGATCCGCCATGTAGGACGGCGTGCGCCCGGCCGGTATTGGCACAGGGTCCGCTTCGTCAAAATCGAAAGGGAGGGATTGTTCAGCGAATTGGGACATGGTCAGAGCATGCCCATCGTCGGTTAGCGGAAGGTTAACGCCCGAGAAAAACCCGCGTCAGCCGCCACTTGTCTGCCATGGGCAGAGAGGCAAGGCGGATCGCAACCCGCCTTACCTGAAACTTAGCCCTTCATCGTATCCCAGAAGGATTTGACCGAAGAAAAGAAGCTGCTGGATTCAGGGTTATTTTCTGAACTCAGCTCTTCGAACTCGCGCAGCAGTTCCTTTTGACGGCTGGTCAGGTTCACCGGCGTTTCGACCGCCAGTTCGATGAACATGTCACCCTGACCGCCCCCGCGCAGCGCGGGCATCCCTTTGGAGCGCAGACGCATCTGGCGACCCGATTGCGAGCCCGCAGGGATCTGCACCCGACCGCGGCCACCGTCGATGGTAGGCACCTCAATCGACCCACCCAAGGCGGCCGTGCTCATCGATACGGGTACGCGGCAGAACAGGTTGTTGCCGTCGCGTTCGAACAGATCGTGCGCCGCCACATCAATAAAGATGTAAAGATCGCCCGAAGGTCCGCCGCGCATACCGGCTTCGCCCTCGCCAGCAAGGCGGATGCGCGTGCCGGTTTCAACACCTGCGGGGATGTTGACGTTCAAAGAGCGTTCTTTTTCCACACGCCCTGCGCCGCCACAGGATTTACAGGGGTTCTGGATGATCTGGCCAAGGCCGGAACAGGTCGGACAGGTCCGTTCGACCGTAAAGAACCCTTGTTGCGCGCGGACCTTGCCCATGCCGGAACAGGTGGGGCAGGTTGTCGGCTCGGACCCGCCTTCGGCACCCGATCCATCACAGCTGTTGCACGAGACTGAGGTAGGAACGTTGATGGTCTTTTGCATGCCCGCATAGGCGTCTTCGAGGCTGACCCGAAGGTTGTAGCGCAGATCGGACCCACGCGCCGCACGGCGTCCGCCACCCTGACCACGCTGGCCGCCCATGAAGTCGCCGAACAGATCATCGAACACATCGGAAAAGGCCGAGCCGAAGTCGCCCTGCTGGCCATGAAAGCCGCCACCGGGTCGTCCGCCACCGCCGCCCATACCGCCCTCGAATGCGGCATGACCATAGCGGTCATAGGCTGCTTTCTTGTCGGGGTCTTTCAGGACTTCGTAGGCTTCGTTGGCCTCTTTGAATTCGGCTTCTGCCTCGGGCCGGTCGGTGTTCCGGTCGGGGTGCAGTTCCTTGGCCTTGGTACGATAGCCTTTTTTGATCTCTTCTGCGGTGGCGCCTTTTTTGACGCCAAGCACTTCGTAATAATCACGTTTTGCCATGGATTACATCCTTTAGCTGGAACGTCTGGGGCCGGCCCGTGGTGGACCGGCCCCTTGATTGGTTCCCGTTGCGGCGCAAATTTACGCGCGCTTGTCGTTGTCCAGATCTTCGAACTCGGCGTCGACGATATCGTCATCATCGGAACCGCGTGGTTCATCCGCACCGGTTGGCTCTTCGCCGGCTTCTTCCTGAGCCGCCTTATAAATCGCCTCTCCCAGCTTCATGGCCGATTCAGTGACGTTCTGGATGCCCGACTTGATCTTGTCGACGTTGTCGGTTTCCAGTTCGTCCTTCAGCGCGGCAATCGCCAGTTCGATGGCTTCGACGGTGGTTGGATCAACCTTGTCCGAATGCTCTTCCACCGACTTCTCGGTCGAGTGGATGAGGCTTTCGGCCTGGTTTTTCGCCTCGATCAACTCGCGACGTTCCTTGTCCGCCTCGGCGTTGTCTTCGGCGTCCTTGACCATCTGTTCGATGTCCGCATCTGACAGGCCGCCCGACGCTTGGATCGTAATCTGCTGTTCTTTGCCGGTGCCTTTGTCTTTGGCCCCGACCGACACGATGCCGTTGGCGTCGATGTCAAAGGTCACTTCGATCTGTGGCATGCCACGTGGCGCTGGTGGAATGTTTTCAAGGTTGAATGCACCCAGCAGTTTGTTGTCCTGCGCCATCTCGCGCTCACCTTGGAACACGCGGATCGTCACCGCGTTTTGGTTGTCCTCAGCAGTCGAGAAGATCTGCGACTTTTTCGTCGGGATTGTGGTGTTGCGGTCGATCAGACGGGTGAACACGCCACCCAGCGTTTCGATACCCAGCGACAGCGGTGTCACGTCCAGCAGAACCACGTCTTTGACGTCGCCCTGAAGAACACCGGCCTGAATGGCGGCACCCATGGCAACAACTTCGTCAGGGTTCACACCTTTGTGCGGCTCTTTGCCAAAGAACTTGGTCACTTCTTCGACCACTTTGGGCATACGGGTCATACCACCGACCAGAACGACTTCGTCGATGTCGGAGGCGGACAGGCCCGCGTCTTTGAGCGCTGCGGCGCAAGGCTTCATCGACGCCTTGATCAGATCGCCAACGAGGCTTTCCAGTTTGGCGCGCGTCAGCTTCATCACCATGTGCAGCGGCTGACCGTTGCTGCCCATCGAGATGAAGGGCTGGTTGATTTCTGTCTGGCTGGACGAGGACAGTTCGATCTTGGCTTTCTCGGCAGCTTCTTTCAGACGCTGCAGGGCCATCTTGTCCTGAGTCAGGTCGACGGAGTGCTCTTTCTTGAACTCGTCGGCGAGGTAGTTGACGATGCGCATGTCAAAGTCTTCACCACCAAGGAAGGTGTCGCCGTTTGTCGATTTCACTTCGAACAGGCCATCGTCGATTTCGAGGATGGTCACGTCGAATGTACCGCCGCCAAGGTCATAGACCGCGATGGTTTGCGAGTTTTCCTTGTCCAGACCATAGGCCAGGGCAGCAGCAGTCGGTTCGTTGATGATCCGCAGCACTTCGAGGCCGGCAATCTTGCCCGCGTCCTTGGTGGCCTGACGCTGTGCGTCGTTGAAGTAGGCAGGAACGGTGATAACCGCCTGATTCACTTCCTCACCAAGGTAGGACTCGGCTGTTTCTTTCATCTTGCCCAGAATGAATGCGGAAATCTGGCTGGGCGAGTATTTCTCACCACGGGCTTCGACCCATGCGTCGCCGTTGCCGCCGTCAATCACGTTGAACGGCAGGTTTTTCTTGTCTTTTGCCAGATCCGCATCGTCATTGCGGCGACCGACAAGGCGTTTCACGCCGAAAATTGTGTTGTCTGGGTTGGTGACCGCTTGACGCTTGGCGGGCTGGCCGACAAGGCGCTCGCTTTCGGTGAAGGCAACGATCGACGGGGTTGTCCGTGCGCCTTCTGCGTTCTCGATCACGCGTGGCTGGCTGCCGTCCATGATGGCGATGCAGCTGTTTGTAGTTCCGAGGTCAATACCAATTACTTTGGCCATGTTTTTCGATCCCTTTTTTAAGCTCAAGGCGATGACACGAAGCGGCGACCCGAAGTCGGCATCGACGCCACGATTAGGTTTGCGCAAGATTCCTTGCGCGCTGGGCCGTATATAAGGAGGGTGTTTTCGCGCTGCAACCTTTGGGGCGGGGTGTTATCTGGCAAAATTTGCACAAACAGGGGGCGCGGGGGATATGCGGGCAAACATTCGGGGTTTCGACATCTATAAGGGCCATCTTGATGCTGCCGCCCAAGCTGCTTTGGTGGCCGATATACGCGCTGTTGCACAGGCCGCGCCGATGTTTTCGCCCCAGACCCCTTATGGCAAACCGATGACGGTGCGCATGACCTCTGCCGGTGATGTCGGGTGGTATGCAGATCGCACCGGCTACCGCTATGCGCCACGCCATCCGGACGGGATGGAATGGCCCCCGATCCCTGCGGCGGTTCTTGACCTGTGGCATGATCTGACCGGACTGGAACGCGCGCCGGATTGCTGTTTGATCAACTACTATGGTGAAGGCGCGCGCATGGGCATGCATCAAGACCGTGACGAGGCCGACTTTAGCTGGCCTGTTCTGTCCCTGTCACTTGGGGATGCAGGGTTGTTCCGGATCGGTAACACCACACGCGGCGGCAAGACTGAATCAATCTGGCTGGAAAGCGGCGATGTGGTGGTGATGGGTGGCGATGCGCGCCTTACCTATCACGGGGTGGACCGGATCAGGTTCGGATCGTCGTCGCTGTTGCCCAAGGGCGGGCGGATCAACCTGACCTGTCGGGTAGTGGGGTAGGCGGCCCGCGCCCCTAGCGCCGTGCGCCCCAACTGATCGACGCGTGACGGCGGGTATAGAATTCGCCCATAAGTCCGACCATCAACAGCACCACACCGACCCAGAACGCATATTCCCAAGAAGAATAGCGCGGGTTGTAGTTGATGAACGTATAGCCGCGCGCCTGATCAATAGTGTGGAACAACGGGTTCCAGTCAAACATCGCCAGCATGAAGCCAGGCAAAGTGTTGGCCACGAACATCTTGCCCGAGGCGATCATGTTCGCCCGCTGATAAATCTGTGTGAACACCGACACGAAGGTCGGGAACCAAGGTTTGATCGCCAGCAGCACAAGGCCGAGCGCCGCACCCGTGAACCACGCAAGCATCAACATTGCGAAGGCGGAAAACGGATCCTCAATCTCGAACGGGGTGAAGGCGACGTGGTAGATGAACAGGATCATGAACAGCGACAGCAACTGGATATAGAGCGCACCCAAAGCTGCCGAACAGATCGACACAATCGTATTCATCGGGGCGTGCAACATCATCGGACTGGCCGGCCCTTCGGAGCCAACCACCGCACCCAGCGTTTTGGTGTGGGTCATGTAAAGGAAGATGCCCGTCATGATGTACAGCAGGAAATCGCCCCTGATCGCAGCCCCGCGCAGCCCCAGCACCGAGAACATCACGTAAAAGGCCAGCACGAAAATCACGACCTGCAACATGTTCATGCCGATGGCCATGAACGCATTGTTATGCGCCTTGCGCACAGACCGCACCACCGAATGGTAGATGACCTCGAACATGGCAAAGGCCGAGCCGATGCCGGATTGCGGCTTTCTGGTTTGAAACATATGCGGGCCTGCCTCGGTTGACGCTATGATCGCAGGGAATTCTTGCCGTTCCGTTAGCTGCGCAGCATAAGGGGGGCGGCATGAATTTTCAACAAATGCCGCAACGAGGAACGCTTTTATGAATTACGACGCACTGATCCCTGTCATCCGCAAGCTGGCGCTCGAAGCGGGCGACAAGATCATGGAGATCTATGGCCAAGACGACTTTGACGTCAAAACCAAGTCCGACGACAGCCCTGTCACCGCGGCTGACGAGGCCGCGGATGCGCTGATTTCGGCAGGTCTGCGTGCGGCGTTTCCCGATGTCATGCTGGTAACCGAGGAACAGGCGGCGACCCATTCCACCAGTGGCGACACGTTCCTGATCGTTGATCCATTGGATGGAACCAAGGAATTCGTGCACCGTCGCGGCGATTTCACAGTCAACATCGCGCTGGTCGAAGGCGGAGTGCCGACCCGTGGTGTTGTTTATGCCCCAGCGCGCGGACGTATGTTCTATACTCAAGCCGATGGCCAATCGGTCGAGGAAACCGGCGCGCTGGATAAGGACACCGTGGGCGATGTGACCCCGATGCGCGTGGCGGATTCGGACAATGACGCGCTGCTGGTTGTTGCATCAAAGTCGCACCGTGATCAGGCAACCGACGACTACATCGCTAAATATGCGGTCAAGGACATGAAAAGTGCGGGCTCGTCGCTCAAGTTCTGTCTGGTCGCCACGGGCGAGGCCGACATTTACCCACGCGTTGGCCGCACAATGGAATGGGACACCGCAGCAGGTCACGCGGTTCTGTCCGGCGCTGGCGGTCATGTGGTCCGGTTCGACGATCACAGCCCGCTGACCTATGGCAAGGACGGTTATGCCAATCCGTTCTTCATTGCCTATGCCCCCGCTGTCGATCTGAAGCCTGCATAATGTCGGTCCTGATTGTCATCCCCGCGCGCTATGCCTCGACCCGCTATCCGGGCAAGCCGCTGGTGCCGTTGACCGGCGCCACGGGTGCGGCGCAGACGTTGATCGAACGCAGTTGGCGCGCCGCCATGGGTGTGGCTGGCATCGACCGCGTTGTGGTCGCAACCGATGATGCGCGCATCAAAGAGGCAAGCGAGGCCTTCGGTGCCGAAGTCGTCATGACCTCGGAATCCTGCGCCAACGGAACGGAGCGCTGTGCCGAGGCGCATGAGGCGCTGGGCGGCGGCTATGATGTAGTGGTGAACCTGCAAGGCGACGCACCCCTGACCCCAGCGTGGTTCGTCGAAGGTTTGGTTGCCGGATTGAACGCTGCGCCTGATGCCGAAATCGCAACCCCTGTGCTGCGCTGTGATGGCGGGACGCTGAACGGGCTTCTTGAGGACCGTAAGGCGGGGCGTGTCGGTGGCACGACAGCAGTTTTTGGGGCGCAAAATCAGGGTCTGTACTTCTCCAAAGAGGTGATTCCGTTCACCGCAGCGCAATATGAGGCGGAGGACGAGACACCGGTTTTTCACCATGTCGGTGTCTATGCCTATCGCCCCGCCGCGCTGACCGCGTATCCGACATGGCCAGTCGGTCCGCTTGAGCAGTTGGAAGGGCTTGAGCAGTTGCGGTTTCTGGAAAACGGGCGGCAGGTTCTGTGCGTCGAGGTCGAGGCCCGTGGTCGCCAGTTCTGGGAGTTGAACAACCCGCAGGACGTTCCGAAGCTGGAAGCGATGATGAAACAGATGGGTCTGGAATGACATCACCGCAGGTCAGTGTCGTGGTGGTGAGCCGTGACAGGCCTGCGGCACTTCTGCGTTGCGTAACCGGCCTTGCCCAACTTCAATACAGCCCGTTCGAAATCGTTGTCGTCGCGGATGCCCAAGGCTGTGAAGCTTTGGGCCAGTCCCGTTGGGCGAGTGACATCAAGATTGTGCTATTCGACACGCCCAACATCTCTGAGGCGCGCAACCTTGGGGTCTGCCATGCGGCGGGCGAAATTGTGGCTTTTATCGACGATGACGCCGTCCCCGAACCCGATTGGCTGACGCAGCTGGCCGCGCCATTCTCGCGCGCCGATGTGGGGGCGGCAGGCGGGTTTGTGCGGGGCCGCAACGGCATTTCCTTCCAATGGAAGGCGCGCAGCGTTGATCAGAACGGATACACCGCCCCGCTTGAGGTGGATGTCGAGCACGCCACAGTCCTGCACCCCAAAGGCGGACGCGCGATCAAAACCGAAGGCACCAATATGGCGGTGCGCCGCGACATCCTTGTCGATCTTGAAGGGTTTGAACCTGCCTTTGCCTTCTATCTGGATGAAACCGACCTGAACCTGCGCCTTGCGCGGGCCGGTATTGCCACTGCCATCGTGCCCATGGCCGAAGTGCACCACGGCTTTGCCGCGAGTGTGCGACGGCGTGATGACCGCGTACCGCGTGACCTGTTCGACATCGGGGCCAGTTGGGCGGTGTTCCAGCGTAAATATGTGGTCCAAGCGGCGCGTGCAGATCATTGGAAGGGGATCACCGCCCATGAACGCAAGCGGGTGATGGCGCATATGGTGGCGGGACGGCTGCTGCCCAGCGATGTGCGCCATCTGATGAAACGACTGGCGCAAGGGTACGCGGACGGCACGGCGCGCAAACGCGGAGGTGGGCATGTTTCACGCAGTGCGGTGGCCCCGTTCCGGCGGTTTCCGTCAGTCCAACGCAATAGCGTGTTGCTGTCGGGGCGAATCTGGCAGCGCCGCACCTTGCGTGCCCAAGCGGAAAGACGCGCAAAGGATGGGGAAATTGTAACGCTCATTCTCCTGTCGCATACGGCACTTTTCCATCATATCCGGTTTGATCAACACGGGTATTGGGAACAAAACGGTGGTATGTTTGGCAAATCGGACAGGGACGACCCAATATTCCGGCTGTTCCGCTTCTCGAACCGGATCAAACGCGAATGGCGGAGAGTTGCCAAAAAACGAGGCGCTTTTATTTGAAATGGCCCGCTGCCGCCTCAGGTAGCTGGCCGAAGCTGTTAATCACGGATTAGACATTATCTGATGATTTTCTTATGTCTTAATACAAACATCGCGCAATGCGATGCACGAACCGAAAGAAAGCACGGGTAAGTATGCGTAACAAAGTAACAAAAGCGGTTTTTCCAGTTGCAGGCCTTGGCACACGGTTTTTGCCCGCAACCAAATCGGTTCCAAAAGAGATCATGACCTTGGTGGACCGCCCGTTGATCCAATACGCGATTGACGAGGCACGGGCCGCAGGGATCAAGGAATTCATCTTTGTGACCTCGCGCGGCAAAGGCGCGCTCGAGGATTACTTTGATCACGCGCCCACGCTTGAGCAGGAACTGCGCAAAAAGGGCAAGGACCAGCTTCTTGAGGTGTTGAAAAGCACTAACATGGACAGTGGCGCGATTGCCTACATCCGCCAGCACAAGGCACTGGGACTTGGCCACGCGGTGTGGTGCGCCCGCCGCCTGATCGGGAACGAACCCTTTGCCGTGATCCTGCCCGATGACGTCATTGCCGCCGAAAAACCCTGTTTGCAGCAGATGGTCGAAGCGCACGAAGAAATCGGTGGCAACATGGTTGCTGCGATGGAAGTGCCCGCCGAAAAGGCATCGGCCTACGGTGTTCTGGATATCAAAAGCGAGAACGGCCAGTTGGTCGAGGTCAAAGGCATGGTGGAAAAACCCCCAGCCGGCGAAGCGCCATCGAACCTTGCCGTCATCGGCCGTTACATCCTGACGCCCAACATCCTGAAGTCCCTGAACAAGATCAAAACGGGCGCGGGGGGCGAGGTGCAGTTGACCGACGCCATTGCCAGCGCCATCGGCACCGAAGAAGGCGTCTATGGATACCGCTTTAGCGGGCAGCGTTTCGATTGCGGGTCCAAGTCGGGCTTCTTGCAGGCGACCGTATCCTTTGGCCTGTCCCGTCCCGAACTGCGCGACGACCTTATGGCTTATATTCAGGATGTGGTTCATTTGGATAAAGCTGCAGAATAGGTTCGGAGAGTATCAGTGACCCATGTGTTGGTGACAGGTGGTGCGGGCTATATCGGCTCGCACGCATGCAAGGCGCTGCGCGCTGCCGGTTTTGTTCCTGTCACCTATGACAATCTGGAAACGGGTTGGCAGGATGCGGTCAAATTCGGCCCTTTCGAACGCGGTGATTTGATGGACCGCGCCCGTCTGGACGAAGTGTTCGCCAAATACGCCCCTGTCGCCGTCATGCATTTTGCCGCCCTTAGTCAGGTCGGGGAAAGTATGAAGGAACCGGGACGCTATTGGCGTAACAACGTGCTGGGGTCGCTGACCCTGATCGAGGCGGCGGCGGATGCAGGTTGCCTTGATTTCGTGTTCTCCAGCACCTGCGCAACCTATGGCGATCAGGACAACGTAGTGCTGGACGAAAATAGCGTGCAGCACCCGATCAATGCCTATGGCGCCTCTAAACGCGCGATTGAGGATGTGTTGCGCGATTTCGAGGCCGCTGTTGGCATGCGCCACGTGATCTTCCGCTATTTCAACGTGGCCGGGGCCGATCCGGAGGGCGAGATTGGTGAATTCCATCAGCCGGAAACGCACCTCATTCCGCTGATGCTGGACGCAATCGCAGGCAAGCGGGATGCGCTGACCGTCTATGGCACCGATTACGATACGCCCGATGGCACCTGCATACGTGATTATGTGCATGTGTGCGATCTGGTGGACGCGCATGTCCTGGGCCTGAAATGGCTGAAGGACGGCAAAGGCAGCCGCGTGTTCAACCTTGGCACCGGATCGGGTTTTTCTGTGCGCGAGGTGATCGACCATTCCCGTGCAGTGACGAACCAAGCCGTGCCATATGTCGATGGCGAACGGCGTGCGGGCGACTGTACCAAGCTGGTTTCGGGGTCGACGCGGGCGGAAACCGAACTTGGCTGGCGCCCCACACGGTCGACCCTTGAAACGATGATCACCGATGCATGGAGATGGCACCAAACTGGCCACTACGATACATAATCCACCGCCGGCGCGCCTGCTGGACCTGACAAGGTTGATGCGGCGGGTGGGCAAGGTGCTGACCGGTGTGGATCGCGTCGAATGGGCCTATTTGCGTGCGCTTGTGGATGAGGACGTGCCCTTGTTCGGGCTGATCCGTGCGCAGCTAGGCTATATCCTACTGGACCGAAACGGGATCGAGCAATTGATGCCCGCGCTGGCGGGGCCGGTGCCTGATCTGGCCGCCGATGCACAGCGCCGCCGCACATGGCGCAGGGCGCGCCAACTGTCCATTGGCCGCGTGCCACCGCCGCTGTTGGGGCGGATGTTGCGGGGCGGGTTGCCGCGTGGTGTCTCGTATCTGAACGTCGGGCATTCGAACCTGACAGACCGCGTTCTGGGGGCGTTGCGTGCAATTGATGCGCGTATTTCCGTGTTGATCCATGATGTGATCCCGCTTGAATTTCCGGAATATCAGCGCGACGGATCGGTCCCGCCCTTTGCTGATATGATTGCGCGGGTCGGAGCGCATGCCGATCTGCTGATCTATAACTCCGAAGATACGCGCCTGAAAACCGAGGCGCGGATGGAGACCCCGCCGACCGCGATTGTTGCGCATTTGGGAACAGACAGCGTGCAGGCCGTGCCCGAAGAACTGCCTGACGACTTGACGGTCCAAGGCCCGTTCTTCCTGTGCATCGGTACGATTGAACCCCGAAAGAACCATGCCTTTCTGCTGGATCTCTGGGCCGAGATGGGCGCATCTGCCCCCGATCTGATCATCGCAGGTAGTCGCGGATGGAAGAACGAAGGCGTGTTTGCCCGACTGGATTCCCTGCCAAAAGGTGGTCCTGTCCGCGAGGTGGCGGGCCTGTCGGACGGTGCGCTTGCGGCGCTGATCGAACGGTCAGCCGGCGTTCTGTTCCCCACCCACGCCGAAGGATTTGGCCTGCCCGCGACCGAGGCGGCAATTCGCGGCGTGCCCGTGGTTGTGAACGATCTGCCCGTGTTTCACGAGATACTTGGGGATATACCCATTTACGCAAGCGTTTCAGATCGTTATCTTTGGAAGAACACTATAAAAAAGTTGGCCGACACATGGCCAGACCCACAAAGACCCAAGCAGTATTCGCCGCCAACATGGGACGCGCATTTCAAGGCTGTGTTAAGGTTGACCTGATAGCGGGGGTCTGTCCGCATCGCGCGGCTGGTAAAGGACGGAACTGATTGGGCGCCTGGCAGTCATATCGACTGAGACTTCAGCGTAAGCGCTGGCGCATTCGTGCGTTCCGCAAGCGTCGCGAATTGAAACGTGTCGTTAATCGCACCGACCAGATCCGCCCCGACGACCTTCTTGCCTTTACGACCATGCGGAACGAGGCTGTGCGCCTGCCCTATTTCCTTGAGTACTATCGGGACATGGGGATCAATCATTTCTTTTTCGTGGACAATGATAGCACGGATGGATCGCTCGACTATCTCGCGTCGCAGCCCGATGTGTCTGTCTGGTCCACCAAGGCGAGCTATAAGCGGTCGCGGTTCGGGGTCGATTGGCTGAACTGGCTGCAAATGAAATATGCGCATGGCCACTGGACACTGGTCGTCGATCCGGACGAATTTCTGGTCTATCCCTTCTGTGACACGCGCCCCTTGCGGGCGCTGACCGATTGGCTGGATGCGTCGTCGATCAAATCCTTCTCGGCGATGTTGCTGGATATGTACCCCAAGGGGCGGTTGGACGAACAACCCTATCAGGCGGGTCAGAACCCGATGGAGATTGCCAGCTGGTTTGACAGCGGCAATTACACGATTTCGCGCAACAAGGTTTTCGGCAATCTATGGATTCAAGGTGGGCCTCGTGCGCGCGTCTTTTTTGCGGACAAGCCCGAACTCGCGCCCGCGCTGAACAAGGTGCCGCTGGTCAAATGGGACCGGCGCTATGCCTATGTCAGTTCTAGCCACATGCTTTTGCCGCGCGGTCTTAATCAGGTCTATGATGAATGGGGCGGGGAAAAAGCGTCGGGCGTCCTGCTGCATGCCAAGTTCCTTGATACGTTCAACACCAAGGCGGACGAAGAGCTGAAGCGCAAGCAGCACTATTCCGGCTCGGTCGAATACAAGGCCTATGCGCAGACCCTGAACGACGATCCCGATCTGTGGTGCAAGTGGTCCGAAAAATATATCAACTGGCGCCAGCTTGAGATTTTGGGCCTCATGTCCAAAGGAAACTGGGCATGAGCGTCGGGATCGTCATGTTGGTCCACAATGCGCTGGACCGTGCCGAACAGGCGGCGCGCCATTGGGCGGCGGGCGGGTGCCCCGTGGTGATCCACGTGGATGTCTGCGTGCCGCGCAAGACATTCAACGCATTTTCCAAAGCACTGTCCGATGTCCCGACCATCCGGTTTTCCAAACGCTACCGCTGTGAATGGGGGACGTGGGGCATCGTTGCGGCCAGTCAGGCGGCGTCGGAACTGATGTTGTCCGAATTTACGGATGTGCGTCACGTCTTTCTCGCGTCGGGGTCTTGCCTGCCCCTGCGTCCGGTCGAGGAATTGGTGGACTACCTCGCCGATCGTCCGCGCACCGACTTTATCGAAAGCGCGACGACCGCCGATGTGCCGTGGACGGTTGGCGGCCTTGATCAGGAACGGTTCACGCTGCGGTTCCCGTTCTCGTGGAAGCGCCAGCGTGTGTTGTTCGACAAATATGTTGAACTGCAGCGGATGCTGAAATTGCGCCGAAAAATCCCCAAGGGGATCGTGCCGCATATGGGCAGCCAGTGGTGGTGCCTGACCCGTCAGACGCTGTCGGCGATCCTGCAAGGGCCGGACCGCAAGGAATACGACGCCTATTTCAAACATGTGTGGATTCCGGACGAAAGCTATTACCAGACGCTGGCGCGGCAGTATTCGATCAACATCGAAAGCCGGTCGCTGACCCTGTCCAAGTTCGACTTTCAGGGCAAGCCGCATATTTTCTACGATGACCATCTGCAGCTTTTGCGCCGCTCGGACTGCTTTGTCGCGCGCAAGATCTGGCCCCGTGCCAACCGCTTGTACGAGGCGTTCCTGACCGATCCGGCAGGCGCGATGAAACGGACCGAACCCAATCCGGGCAAGATCGACCGCATCTTTGCCAAGGCGGTTGAACGTCGGACACGCGGGCGTCCGGGTCTTTATATGCAAAGCCGCTTTCCTAACGAAGACTGGGAAAACGGTGTGACGGCCGCGCAATATTCGATGTTTCAGGGCTTTACCGAGATTTTTGAAAATTTCGAACCGTGGCTGGCGAAGGCAACCGGCGCGCGGGTGCACGGGCATTTGTTCCACCCTGATGTGGTGGAATATGCCGACGGGCAGACGACCCTGAACGGCGCCCTCAGCAACAGTGCGGCGGCGCGCGACTATAACCCCAATGCGTTCCTGACCAACCTGATCTGGAACACCCGTGGCGAACGGCAGTGTTTCCAGTTCGGCCCCTCGGACAACCAGACGGTCAACTGGCGCATTGCCAAGGATCCGAACGCGCAGGTCTCGGTGATTTCGGGGGCGTGGGCGGTGCCGCTGTTTCGGTCGAACCGGAATTTCCTCGACATCCGCAAGGAAGCTGCGCGCCTGCAAAAGATCGAAAGCGACCATTTGGATGTGCTGCGTTCGCCCTATGTGAAGGCGCGTGTGCGTATCTGGACCATGGCCGAATTTATCGAGGCCCCGATGGAGCCGCTGCAAGGTATTCTGGACGAAATCGGACAAACCCGCGCGCGGCGGCTGGCCGAGGTGCCCAAGATGGTGGATTTGACCGGATTCGGCCAATTCCTGCAAAACCTGAAGAATCAGGGCATGCACCCGCATCTGATGGGCGACTTTCCGGTGGCGCTGGTCGCGGAACCCGCGCAAGATCGACCAAGAAAACCCTATCTGGTGCGTTAATCCGACATGGCCCAATTTGACTATTTCGTGGTGTTTGCAGAAATGCGCACCGGTTCGAACTTCTTAGAAGCGAACCTGAACGCCTTTGACGGACTCGCCTGCCATGGAGAGGCGTTTAACCCGCATTTCATTGGCTATCCGAATGTCGATGATGTTCTCGGGATCACCCAGTCTGAGCGCGATGGCAATCCCAAGCACCTGTTACGCGCCATCAAAAAAACGCCCGAGCTGAGCGGCTTTCGCTATTTCCATGACCACGATCCGCGCGTGTTCGATATCGTCATGGACGATCCGAAATGTGCCAAGATCGTGCTGACGCGCAATCCGGTCGACAGCTATGTCTCGTGGAAGATCGCGCAGGCCACGGGGCAGTGGAAGCTGACCGATGCGAAGTCGCGCAAGGATGGCAAGGCCGAGTTCGAGCTCGAAGAATTTGCCGCCCATCTGTCCGCCTTGCAGGCGTTTCAGATCACCTTTCTGAACCGCTTGCAGGTGTCGGGGCAGACGGCTTTTTATGTCGCGTACGAAGACCTGCAAAGTGTGGATGTGATGAACGGCCTTGCCGCCTATCTCGGCGTCGAGTCGCGGCTGGAAGGGTTGGACAAGAACCTGAAGGTGCAGAACCCCGCTGCGCTGTCTGACAAGGTCAGCAACTTTGGTCAGATGACCGAGGCGTTGACAGGTCTGGACCGTTTCAACCTGACCCGCACGCCGAATTTCGAACCCCGTCGTGGGGCGGCGGTGCCCACCTATTTCGCGAGCGATACACTGCCGCTGGTCTATCTGCCGGTGCGCGGTGGCGCGCAGGATTCGGTGGTTGCATGGCTGAAAGAGGTAGATGGCGCGCAGGGCGGCACGCCTGGTTCAAAGCTGTCGCAGAACGATCTGCGGGAATGGATGCGCGACCATCCCGGCCATCGCAGCTTTAGCGTTCTGCGCCACCCGTTGCAGCGCGCCCATGACGTTTTCTGTCATCGCATCCTGAACACCGGCAAAGGGGGCTATGGCGGCATTCGCACGACGCTGGCCAAACGCTATGGCGTTGAACTGCCTGATGATCCGGATGGGGCGGATTATGGTGTCGCGGCCCACAGGACAGCCTTTGCGCAATTCCTGCGGTTCTTGAAGCCCAACCTAGCGGGCCAGACAGCGGTACGTGTCGATGCGGATTGGGCCAGTCAGGCAAAAACCATCGAAGGTTTTGCCGAGTTCGTTCTGCCGGATCGTCTAATGCGGCAGGACACACTGGTGCAGGAAATGTCGGATCTGGTCGCGACCTTGGGGATCGAGGGCGTGCCGCCTATCAGCCCCACGCCGGAGCAAACACGCTATTTCCTGTCCGCGATCTACGACGCGGAGATCGAACAACTTGCCCGCGCGGCCTATGCGCGGGATTACCTGATGTTCGGATTTGAGGATTTCGTGCCGCAGTAAAGGCCGTCACGCGGCCTTGGCGGGCTTTGCTTCGTTTAGGATCGCATAAAGGGTCGAAGCATCCGGATTCGCACGCAACTTGTTGCACACGGATGCGTCGCGCAGGGTGCGGGACACAAGCGCCAGCGCCTTGAGGTGCTCGACGCCTGCCTCTTCGGGGGCGAACAGCGCAAAGGCGATGTCGACGGGCTGACGATCCACCGCGTCAAAATCAATCGGCTTGTCGAGCAGGACAAAGACGCCAATGACGTCCTTGATTCCGTTCAGACGGGCATGCGGCAATGCCACCCCATGCCCGACTCCGGTGGGGCCCAGTGCTTCGCGCGCCATCAGCGCCTCGACCACCAGACCCGCATTGATACCATGGGCGCTGTGCACAAGATCGCCGATCTCTTGCAGCAGCCGTTTTTTGGACATGACCGAAGTCACAACCTTAACCGCTTCGGGTTTCAGCAAGTTTGCAAAGTCCATTTTTCTCGCCTCATCAGCGCCCATTCAGACACCGGTTCCTTATGGGTCAATCCAGCCGATGTTGCCATCATCTCGACGGTACACGACGTTCAGTCCCTCTTTGCCTTCGTTTCGGAAGACAAGCACGGGTGCGCCTGCCAGTTCCATCTGCATGACCGCCTCTCCGACTGACAGCGACGGGATGTTGGTCTCCATCTCTGCCACGATGATCGGTTGCAGGCTTTCGGGTTCGGCGTCATCCGTCCCCTGATCAGAAGCGAGGATATACGAGGACGCGCCAGAGAGTTCAACCGGGTGCGCACGGTCCTTGTGATGGTCCTTGAGCCTGCGTTTATAGCGCCTCAGCTGCTTTTCCATCTTTTCGGAGCAAGCATCAAAAGCGGCATAGATTTCAGTGGCATGGGCCTTGGCCTGTGCTGTCAGGCCAGTCGACAAATGCACCGTCGCCTCGCAGACGAATTCGTGGGCGGACTTGGAAAAAATCACCTGCGCATTGGTTGGTCGCTCTGCATATTTCTGCACGACCGCGCCTAAGTCGTCGCGCACGTGAGTCTGTAGAGCATCGCCGATATCAATCTGTTTACCACTGATTTGGTACTGCATTTCTTCTCCTTTAGTTAGGTCCGCACAGACGAAGCACCCGGGCAAGGTCGTGGCCCGGAGGCAGTGTCAGGAGAACGGAAAAAGCTTTGCCATGTTCAACCCTTGCTGGCGCTGCAACAGCGCGATGTATCGATCGGGATAAAGGAACAGCATCAAAGCCATGGTCCCATTGCACGCCAGAAACACCCGTCCTGTCAATCAAAAGACACGTGTTCCGTATTGCGCAGCCCTATTGAATGCGAAAATTTTCGCCGAGGTAGACGCGGCGCACATTCTCGTTTTGCACAACATCTTGTGGCGTGCCGGACATCAGAACCTGACCGTCATGCAGGATATAGGCGCGGTCCACGATTTCGAGGGTTTCGCGCACGTTGTGGTCGGTGATCAAAACACCGATGCCCCGTTTCTTGAGGTCGGCCACAAGGCTGCGGATATCACCGACAGAGATCGGATCGACCCCCGCAAACGGTTCGTCCAGCAGCAGGTATTTGGGATTCGCCGCCAGTGAACGCGCAATTTCCACCCGCCGCCGTTCACCGCCCGACAGGGCCAGAGCGGGGGCACGGCGCATGTGTTCAATGGAAAACTCGCTCAGCAATTCCTCAAGCCGTTCGCGCCGTTTGTGCCGGTCGGGTTCGACAATTTCGAGGATGGCGAGGATATTGTCCTGCACGCTCAGCCCGCGAAAAATACTCATCTCTTGGGGGAGGTAGCCGATTCCCATTTGCGCGCGGCGATACATCGGCAGCGCGGTCACGTCCGCCCCGTCCAACATGACCTTGCCGCCCTCGGGGGTTACTAGGCCCGCGACGGAATAGAAGGTTGTCGTCTTGCCCGACCCGTTCGGCCCCAGCAGCGCAACGACTTCGCCGCGGTTCAGCTCCATCGAAAAATCGCGGATCACCAGTTTCTTGCGGTAGGATTTCCGCAAGTGCGAGATTTTTAATCCCGACGACCCTTCGGCCAGTTTCAGCTTGGGCTTGGCCATTAGTTGCGTCCGGCTTGCAGGATCGTTTTGACCCGCCCCTGCATCCGCGCCGTGCCGTCATCAAGGTTAACCGTCATGCGGTCCGCGCTCAGCGCGCTTTGGCCCTGTGCCATCAGTACGTCGCCCGTCATCACGATCACACCGCTGTCGATGTCATAGTCGGCACGCTGCGATTCGGCGGCGTCCCCTCCCGAGGCCAGCGTCACACCGCCGGTCGCTTCGAGCTTTTGAATGCCTTCCTGATTCTGGCGATAGATCACCAGAACGCGCGCCGCAGACAGTCGCATGTCGCCCTGACCGATCACCACATTGCCGGTAAAGATCGCCTGACCGGTGGCCTGATCGACGTTCAATTCGTCGGCGGTGACTTCGACAGGGGCCGAGGTGTCCTGCTGGATCGTGCCGAACGCGACGCTGGTGCCTTGTGCCGCAACGGCCAAGGGCAATGTCAGGATAACGGCGATGCAGGAAAGGGTGCGCAGGAAAGTCACGGAAAAATCACTCTTCTTTATTTTCAGGGGTATATATCAGCTTCACGCCGTTTGTGAAAATCAAATGAGCGTTTTCGCCGCCAGATTCACGCTGAAGTCGCATACCCCCTGCTTGCAGGTTTCCGACCGGCCCGTCGCCCGTCACTGCGCCGGGCGATTGCACCAGCAGCGTGTCGAACTCTGCCAGCAGCGCGTCCGTGTTCAGGGTGTAGCCGGACGAGGTGGTGATCACGACATTTCCCTCAAGGCTGGAATTGTTGGCCGCGATATCGAACTGCCCGCGATCCGCGTTCAAAATGACGCGTGCGCCTGATGACAGGTCGATCTGTGCGGTGAAATCATGCGCTTCGTTGTTCAGCCCGCTGCGCGTGGCCATTGTGCTGGCCGATACGGACACAAGATCGCCCGCATTCGATGTGCCAGAGAATACCGGCGCGGTGATCTGCTGACCCCGCAGGCGTTCATCGATTTCAGTGTCTGCAAAGGGGATTGCGGCCGTTGGATCAATGCTGCGCGACAGCAGGAACAGGGTCGACAAAAGAAGCAGCGCCGTGATCGGCAGCAGCACCTTTAGCCATGCAACAAAGCGAGAGTAGCCATCCATCCCATATTCCCTAGCCCAGACCGACCCGCAGGCAGTCATGGATATGGATCAACCCCAGTGGCGTCTTGTCCGCCGTCACAAACAAGCAGGTGACAGAGCGCCCGCCATCCTGTCCGTTCATGATTCCAACCGCTTCTTGCGCGAGAACATCGGGGTCGATCGTTCTAGGGGATGTGGTCATCACGTCCTGCGCCGTCAAGTGCAGGAACCGGTCGCTCATGTGGCGGCGCAGGTCGCCGTCGGTGATAATTCCGGCCAAGGAACCCGTTGCATCCGTCACGCCAACCACGCCAAAGCCTTTTTGGCTGATCTCGATCAGGGCGTCCTTCATCGGGGTTTCCAGCGTGACAAGCGGCATCGCATCGCCGCTGTGCATCAGGTCACGGACCCGCATCAACAGCGCGCCCAGCTTGCCGCCTGGATGGAACTCACGGAAATGTTCGGCGGTAAAGGCGCGGTGCTTCATCAGCGCCACGGCCAGTGCATCGCCCATGGCGAGCGTCATGGTGGTAGAGATCGTGGGCACGACACCGGTGCCGCAAGCCTCGCCCAGATCGGGCAGGCGCAGGACAACGTCGCACTGGCTGCCCAAAGCGCTTTCGGGGGCTTTGGTGATCCCGATCAGCGGGATGTCAAAGCGACGGGAAAAGGCGATCATATTGGCCAGTTCCGGTGCCTCGCCCGAGTTGGAAATTGCCAGAACAACATCGTTCCGCGTCACCATGCCCAGATCGCCATGGCTCGCCTCGGCGGGGTGTACGAACTGCGCCGGAGCGCCTGTGCTGGCCAATGTCGCCGCAATCTTTCGCGCAATATGGCCGGATTTACCGATGCCCGTAACGATCACGCGCCCTTTGGCGTTCACCAGCAGGTCGATGGCCGCGCGAAACTGGTCATCAAGCCCGTCTGCCAGGGTGTTCAGCGCGTCCGCCTCGGCACGGATCACACTGCGTGCAGTGTCTATGAAAGGGGTTTTGCTGCTCATGCGTGGGCGAAAATGTCGGTTTCAGGCCAGCCGATCAGATCCAGATTGGCCCGCGTCGGCAGGAAATCGAAACAGGCTTGCGCGATCTCCATGCGCCCTTCGCGCTCAAGCCGCGTATTCAGCACTTCGCGCAGACGGTGCAGGTACAGCACGTCCGACGCGGCATAGTCGATCTGTGCCTTGCTGAGCGTATCGGCCCCCCAGTCGCTCGACTGCTGTTGCTTCGGAATATCGACCTCAAGCAGTTCCTGAAGCAGATTTTTCAGCCCGTGCCGGTCGGTATAGGTCCGCACCAGACGGCTTGCGATCTTGGTGCAATAGACGGGCGCGGTCACGGCCCCGAACGCGTTTTGCATCGCGGCAATGTCGAACCGGCCAAAGTGGAACAGCTTGAGCACATTCGGGTCCGTCAGCATGGCGCAAAGGTTCGGTGCTTCGGTCTGGCCCTGTTTGATCTGCACGATATGCGCATCGCCGTCACCGCTGGACAGTTGCACAACGCACAACCTGTCGCGATGCGGGTTCAGGCCCATGGTTTCGCAGTCGATGGCAACAACGGGCCCAAGATCAAGGCCGTCAGGAAGGTCGGAGATATGCAGATGGTTTGTCATGGACCCGCTATAGCCGTTGGATGTGTGTTGGGAAAGTGCGGTTTGATCGGTGGTTTTGCGTTTGGCCCAACGCTGCGCGGCTTTGCGCCTTTGTGACAGGAACGGCGCGGAGGATAAAAAGAGCGTGAGTTGTGCGGTATGCGCCCTGTTAGGGTCTGTTATCACCCGCCAAGGCGATCCGTCCACGATTGCCTAAACGATAATTCAAACCCGTTCCAAAATCATCGCCACGCCCTGTCCGACGCCTACACACATGGTGCAAAGCGCGTATTTGCCGCCGCTGCGTTGTAGTTGATAGGCGGCGGTCATCACCAGCCGCGCACCGGACATGCCAAGCGGATGGCCAATGGCAATGGCACCGCCTTGGGCATTCACGCGGGGATCGTCATCGGCAACGCCCAGATCGCGCAGCGTGGCAAGACCTTGGGCCGCGAAAGCTTCGTTCAGTTCGATCACGTCCATCTGATCAATGGTCAGACCTGCCCGTGCCAGCACCTTGAGACAGGCAGGCACGGGGCCGATCCCCATGACGCGGGGGGTGACGCCGGCTGCGTTCATCGCGACGATGCGCACCATTGGAGTCAGACCGTGCGTCTCGACCGCTTGGGTTGAGGCAAGCAAGAGCGCCGCCGCACCATCGTTCACGCCCGACGCGTTGCCAGCAGTGACTGTTTTGTCCACCCCATTGATACCGCGCAGCTTGGCCAATGTGGCGACATCCGTGTCAGGGCGGGGGTGTTCATCGGTGTCTACAATCACCGGATCGCCCTTGCGCTGCGGGATCGTGACCGGCGCAATCTCGGGCGCAAAGGCACCCGCCGCGTGGGCCGCTGCCCATCTTTGTTGCGAACGGGCGGCGAAAGCATCCTGATCCTCGCGGCTCACACCCCAATCTTCCGCCACATTGTCGGCAGTTTCGGGCATGGAATCGACGCCAAAAGTAGTCTCTAACTTGGGGTTTATGAACCGCCAGCCGATCGTTGTGTCATAGACTTGATTGGCGCGACTGAAGGCGCTCGCTGCTTTTGGCATCACGAAAGGCGCGCGCGTCATGCTTTCGATACCACCCGCAATGGCCATGTCGAGATCGCCCGCCTTGATCCCCCGCGCGGCGATCCCGACCGCGTCCATACCGGATGCGCACAGGCGGTTCACAGTGATCCCCGGGACCTCAACCGGCAGGCCCGCCAGCAATGCGGCCATGCGCGCGACATTGCGGTTATCCTCGCCCGCTTGGTTGGCACACCCCAGCACCACATCATCAATGGCCGCCCAGTCCAGCGACGGGTGGCGTGCCATCAGCGCCGCAATCGGCACCGCTGCAAGGTCGTCCGCACGGACCGAGGACAATGCCCCGCCATAGCGTCCGATGGGCGTGCGTTGTGCGTCGCAAATGAAAGCGTCCATTCACTCTCTCCGTAGTTCGGTGCCGGAACGTGCGGGGCCACAGGCGGGCCATGCGCCACAGGCCGTGTCAGGAAGGGTTATAGCTGGTCCTTGGGCACTTGGCCGTTGAAAAACGCATCCAGATTGTCCAGCGCCCGAAACCCCATCGCATCACGCGTGGTGCGCGTTGCACTGCCGATATGGGGCAACATAAAGATGTTGTCATAGCGCGCAAAGGCCGGGTTGCCGCCGGGTTCGACCTTGAAACAATCAAGCCCCGCCGCCGCAACCTGCCCACTGTCAAGCGCGGCCATGAGCGCGTCCTCGTCCACCAGCGCACCGCGGGCCGAGTTCACGATCACCGCCCCTTGGGGCAGCAGTGCAAAACGGGCTGGATTCATCAGGTCTGTGGTTTCAGGCGTGGCAGGGCAGTGTAGCGACAGGAAATCGGCCACGCCCAACAGGCTTTCGACACTCTCGTGGTAGGTGGCGCCGCCCGCCTGCACTTTGGGCAGTTCGGTGCGGTTGTAATAGTGGATGTCCATCCCGAACCCGCGCGCTTTTTCGGCAAAGGCGCGCCCGACACGGCCCATTCCAACGATACCAAGGCGCGCGCCCGTCACCTGTTTGCCGACCATGAAGGCGGGCGACCAACTGTCCCACGCGCCGGTCCGCACGATCCGGTCACCGGCCACAGCATGGCGCGCCGCGCCCAGCATCAGCAGCATCGCCAGTTCCGCCGTCGCATCCGACAGAACATCCGGCGTGTTGGTCACGACGATCCCGCGGGACTTGAGCGCGGGCAGATCGCAATGGTCCACGCCGACCGAATGATTGGCCACGATTTTGAGTCGGTCCGCGAATTGCGCGACCACATTGGCGCTGAAATGCTCGGAGTGGCACGGAATGATCGCATCAAAATCGGCACTGGCCGCGATCAGTTGCTCGGCCGTACCAGGATGGTCGTCGTGATTGATCACAACGTCATAATCGCGCGCTGCACGTTCCAGCGTGGCGTCGGAGAGGCGGCGGGTGATCCAGAGGCGCGGCTTGGTCATTTCTTGCGAATGCATTCGTCGAAGAAATCATAGACTGCCGCGCCGCAGACCACGATGGCGATGATCATGAACGGCAACCCGCCGGAGAATCCCGCAAATCCGGTCGAGATCGAATGCGACAACCCTCCGATAAAGATCAGCAAAAGGGCGGTGCCGATGAACCCCATGAGCAGTTTGATTCCGTATGACATGTCGCTGTCCTTTCGTTCGGTTAACTGGCCCCAGCCAGATGCAGTTGCAGCCACCGCGCCGTGCGCAGCAGGCGGTCGTCTTTTTCCACGGGGCCGATCAGTTGCACGCCGATGGGCAGGTCATTGTCCCCGACCAACAGGGGTAGGGTAACACAAGGCAGGCCCGCCAGCGTCCAAAGGGTGCAAAAGATCGGATCGCCTGTGTTAGAGCCGAATATCGGCGCTTCGCCCGCCGCCGCGGGGGCGATGATCGCGTCATATTCCAGAAAGAAATCGGCAAAGAACGCCTCGGCAGAGGCTTTGACGGCGAGCGCGTCTTCGTACTCTTCCTTTGTGATCTGGCGGCCACGGGTCAGCACAGGTTTAAGCGTCTCGCTTAATGCGTCCCAATGAGTGTCGAACGTGTCGGCCTGATGCTGGCAAATCTCGTATTCGTGGATGCGTGCCTGCACTGCCACGAGGTTGGCGAGGGTGTCTGCCGCAGCCATCCGCGTGACCTGATCACCAAGTGTGTCCATCACCGCATCCAATCCGCCGCGTGCGTCATCGGACAGCCGGTCATAGAACGGCAGGTCCAGCCAAGCAAAGTCGGGGGGAACGGGGGCTTCGGCCTCTGCCCCCTGAACCATGGGCGGGCGCGGGCGGGCAAAGCTGCACGCGTCGGTCTGGTCGTAGCTTCCGATCACATCCGTCAGCAGCGCAACATCGGCAAGCGTCCGGCCAAAGCAGCCGACCTGATCCAGAGATACGGATGTTTGCAGCACACCCGTGCGCGAGATCACGCCGCGCGTCGGTTTGAACCCAAAAGTGCCACAGAAAGACGCGGGGCGGATGACCGATCCGTTGGTCTGTGTGCCAATGGCCAGCGGCACGTGACACGCCGCAACCGCCGCCGCCGACCCGCTGGACGACCCTCCGGGCGTGCGGTCGGGGTTGTGCGGATTGCGGGTTTCGTTGGCATGGACAAAGGCCATTTCGGTCGTGACCGTCTTGCCCATAATGACCGCGCCGGCCTCGCGCAGATGTTCGACAATGCGCGCATCCGTGTCGGTTTGCCGCCCTTCGAAAATGGGTGTGCCCCGTTGGGTTGGCATGTCGGCAGTGTCGATGATGTCCTTAAGACCGACGGGAATGCCATGCAGCGGGCCGGTACCAAGGCCTGCCTTACGGATGCGGTCGCATTCGGCGGCTTGGGCCAGTGCACCGTCGCGGTCCAAATAGGCCCACGCGTGGATCGCCCCGTCGGTGTCGTCGATGCGTGCAAGGCAGGACGTCACCAGATCGACCGAACTCAGCCGCCCCGAGGCGATTTCACGAACCGCCTCGGTTGCTGTCAGAGTGTAGGGTGCGACCGTCACGGGACGTATTCACCGAACAGGAAGTCTGGGAACCACAGCGCAATACCGGGGAAGGTATACATCAGCACCATCGTCAGGATTACGATCCCCAGATAGGGCATGATTCCCTTGAAAATCTCGATCAGCTCGATCTGCTTTTTTAGCACCCCTTTTAGGTAATAGGCCGACATGGCCATGGGCGGGGTCAGGAACGAGGTTTGCAGGTTCAGCGCCACCAGCATCGCGAAGAAATAGGGGTTCACGCCGAACGGCTCCAGCAGCGGCAAGAAGATCGGGACAAAAATGATCAGGATCTCGGACCACTCCAGCGGCCAGCCGAGCACAAAGATGATCAGCTGTGCCATGATCAGGAACTGGATTGTGGTCAGGTTCATGCCGATGACCCATTCGCTGATCAGGTCATGCCCGCCGAGGTAGGAGAATACCGACGCGAATGTCCAAGAACCGACAAACAGCCAGCACACCATCGCCGTAGCCTTGGCCGTCAGGAACACGCTTTCCTTCAGCTTTTGCCACGTCATCGACCGGTAGAGCACCGCCAGAACGATGCCGCCCAGTGCGCCCATCGCTGCTGCTTCGGCAGGGGTGGCCAGACCGCCAAGGATCGACCCCAGCACCAGCGCAATCAGCACCGTCAGTGGCACGAAGGATACCAGCAGATCCCAATAGATTTTCGACGGCGGAGGCACGTCTTCGAGGTTGGGTTTGGGCGCGAGTTTCGGGTTAAACCAGACGCGCACCATCACATAGACGATGTACAGCCCCGCCAGCAGCAGCCCGGGAAACACCGCCGCCGCATAAAGGCGCAAGGGCGACAGGTTGCCAATGGCCGCATAGACGATAAGCATGATTGATGGCGGGATCAGGATGCCCAGCGTCCCGCCCGCACAGATCACGCCCGAAGCAAAGGATTTGTTGTAGTTCGCATTGGCCATCGCAGGATAGGCGAGCAGCCCCATCAGCGTCACAACCGCACCCACAATCCCCGATGCGGTCGAAAACACCGCACAGGTCAGTAGCGCGGCAATCGCCAGCGATCCGGGCAGGTTGCGCGCCGCCATGTAGAGACTGAAAAACAGCCGGTCCACGATGTTGGCGCGTTCCACCACATAGCCCATGAACAGAAACAGCGGGATCGCGACGAGGGTGTCGTTCTCCATCACCGAATAGGTGTTCTGGTTCAGCAGGTAGAAGATGTTGTTGTTGAAGATGTCAGAGAAGGTTTCGATCCCCCCCTGATAATAGGCGTAATAGCCGAACGCGACGCCCATGGCGATCAGCGTAAAGGCAATGGGGAAACCAAGCAGAACAAGCACGATAAACATGCAAAGCATCAGGATGGCGACTTCGGGGTTCGTCATTTTATTGCTCTTTCAGAAGTGGCCAAAGGCTCAGTTGGTCTTGCGGTCGATGTGGTCCTGACCGGGCAGCGGGACGGGGATACTTGCCGTTTCCATATGCATCAGCATGTCCTCGGTCTCTTTCACGTCATCCAGACGTTCCATCCAGACGCCGGTGCGCATGGCCACGACACAGCGCATCAGTTCGGCCACGCCTTGCAGTAGCAGCAGACCACCGGCCAGCGGGATCAGCGACTTGAAGAAATAGATCTGGATGCGGGCGGGGCTGTTCCAGCTGACTTCCTTGTAACGCCAGCTGTCGGCGGCGATTTCCCAGCCGTACCAGACAAGTGCCGTGATGCCGGGGAAGAAAAAGATCAGGTACAGCAGGAAGTCGACCCGCGCCTGCCAGCGCACCGAAAACAGCCGATAGAGGACGTCGCCGCGCACGTGGCTATCCTGCGCCAGCGCATAGGCGCCCGACATCAGGAACAGGGCGCCGTACATCTGCACCATCATGTCAAAGGCCCAGACGGTGGGGGCGTTCAGCACATAGCGCACGAACACCTCGTAAGATACAGACAGGGTCAGGATCAGGATACACCAGCCAAAGGCCCGTCCGATCCACAGGCTAAGCCCTTCGATTGCGTGAACTGTTTTGGTCATCTGCCCCTCCCAAGGCCTGCACAAAAATCCGAGGGCCTTCTTGCGGGCCCCCGGATGTCATGTTGCCGACTGGATCAGCCGAAGTAGTGGTTGTAGGCCAGCTTGTAGTCGGGCTGGTTCAGGTTCAGATAGCCCATGACGTTCTTGGCATAGGCCTTCTGGCTTTCCACAACCTTGGCAAAGAATTCGTCCTCTGCCGAGATGCGTTCAACCACCACGTCCCACGCAGCCAGCTGTGCCGCCATGACGTCGTCTGGGGTGCGGTGCACTTTGACGCCCTGTTCTTCCTGAAGCGTGTTCAGGTCGTCGGCATAGCGCTTAGTGTTGTTCCAGTAGAAGTTCGAGTTCTCGGCCTCGGACGCGTATTTCAGGATCGCCTGAAGTTCCGGCGCAAGCGCGTTGAACTTGTCCTTGTTGAATGTGACCTCAAAGAATTCCTGCGACTGGTGGAACGACGCAAGGTGATAGTCCTTGGACACATCCTGCATACCAAAGTCGCGGTCAGAGGTCGGGTTGTTGAACTCGGCCGCGTCGATCAGGCCGGATTTCATCGCGGGCTGAATCTCACCACCAGGCAGTTGGACAACAGACATGCCCATTTCCAGCAGAACGTCTGCCGCCAGCCCAACGGTCCGGTATTTCAGGCCGTTCATCTGTTCGGCGCTGGTGATCTGTTCCTTGAACCAGCCCAGCGGTTGCGCAGGCATGGGCGAGTTAAAGAACGACACGACGTTCAGACGCAGCGAGGCCATCAATTCGTCGAACAGTTCCTGACCGCCGCCATAGTTGACCCAACCGAGCACTTCCTGGCTTGACCAGCCAAAGCAAGGGCCGGTGCCGAACAGCGATGCGGTTTTGGATTTGGAGTACCAGTAGGCCGGCACATAGTGGGCGGCATCCAGAACACCGCGGTGCACCGCGTCCTGCATTTGCGACGTCTTCACAACCGAGTCGACGGGCAGCAATTCGATCTTCAGCGCGCTGCCTGCCATGGCGTTCACACGCTCGACATAGGATTGGGCGTTTTCAAGGAAGATACCACCGCCCCAAGCGGCCTGCATCTTCAGTGTTGTTGTGTGGTTTTCAGCGATGGCCGGTGTCGCCAAGGCAGCAGCACCCGCAACAGCGGAGCCGCGCAGAAACTTTCTGCGGTTCAAAGTGTCAGTCATGTGTCCTCCCTAGGAACTTTGTGGCCACCGCGGATTTTGCAGCCGGATGACCATGGTCTTTTCGGATTTCCCCACATCCCAAAGTGCCGCGATTTTGTTTTTTGATTGCGCTGGCATGGCAGATGTAGGTGGTCCGACAAAAATCATCCGCCAAGAATGTTGACCTGACAAGCCCTGTTTGCGCTGACATTTTCGGGAAAGTGTTTTGACCTGCGCGCGGGGGTGGCGGCGTCCCGATCGGCAGGGTTGTGCGGGATCAGGCAGAGGGTCGCGCAGCAATGCTGCACCGCAGCACACGCAAAGACATTGTTCACAGGCGTAACAATCGGATTTTCTGCACCTGCGCAACGGCGCTTCGGGCAGATCGCTGTGCCGTTCTACTAGTCAAAAACCGACGATTTGGATTGCGTATTCAACTACGACGGGCAGGTCAGAAAAATACATGTTTTCCGGCGCGATCTGTCCGTTCGCGCACTTTTCTACACAGCGGCACCGCGATTCCGACAGATCGACTCAGGAAATTGCCGCGCGACAATGGCGCGGAACGGCAATTTCGATGATGTCAGGGTGCTTTGGATGCGGGGTTGCCCATATCTTCGGCCTCAATCACCTCGGCCGTATCGGCGTCAGGCGCATCGACCGGCACCAGCGTGTCCTCGGACGCGGGGCGGGCACCCAACAGGGGCAGCATCTCGCTTCCGCCGGGAAGGGTCAGTTCGGTGCTGGGCGGGCGTTTCCATTCCAGCGTATCGAACGCTCCGCAGTTGGAACAGGTCGGGCCCCATTCCGCGTGGATGTTCTGGCAGTTGTCGCACACCCATTGCGGGCCGCGCGGTGCGGACAGGGCGCGGGCAAGCCATCCTTGCACCACGGCGTCGCTGCCGCCTGACCCCTTTTCGATCGCGGCCATCAACGCTGCGGACCGTGTGGTCGGATCGGTTTCGAACAGATCCCCAAGGGCGCGGCGTGCGGCTGGGAAATCCTCGGCTGCGATGTTGAGTTCGGCCATCAGCATGCGCGATTCAGGGTGGTCGGCATGTTTGCGGGTCAGCGCAGTGAACCGCTTGAGCCGCGCTTCGGGCGTCTCGTCCGGCTCAATCGCGGCAAAGGCAGCGGCGAGGTCGGGATGCGGCGTTGCCTCCCATGCTTTTTTCACCACGCGGGTCGCGTATTTCTTGTGTCCCTGTTCGATATAGCCGTGCGCGGCCATGACGGCGGCAGGGACCAGATCGGGAGACTGTTTGTTTGCGGCAATCGCGGCTTCGCGAGCTTCGATGGTCAGGTTCTTGTCCAGCACCTGCTTGGCCTCGCTTAGGGCAAGGACAGCGTCGCGGCGTTTGTGCACATCGCGGGGCAGGTGGCCGGTTTTTAGCTTCGCAGACAAGGTCTGACGCGCGCCCGACCAGTCCTCGGCCCCCGCTTGCAGTTTAAGGAGCACATCCTGCGTGTCCGCATGGCGCGGTTTCAGGGCGAACGCTTTTTCAGCCAGCTTCAGCGCGGCATCGGTGTCGCCGTCGGCCAGTTTCTGTTTCATGATCCCGCGCACGCCGACAAAACGAGTGGATTCGTTCTGCACCAGCTTGCGATAGGTTTCTTCGGCCTTTTTCCGGTCGCCCGCCAGTTCGGCGGCCTGCGCGGTCAACAGGTTCGTCAGGTCGGGCCGGTTCAGGTAGCGATCTGCCTTTTCCGCCTTTGCCAGCGCCAGACGCCCCTCGCCCGAGGCAAGGGCCATCATCCCTTCGGCCAACGCGTCAAAGCCTTTGGCCGCTTTGTTGCGTGCGAAATAGCGCGACAGCGCCGTCTCGTCGCCGTTCAGGAATTTCCAGAACGCGATGACCATGCCCAGCAGTTTCAGCCCGATCCAGACCGCCAGCACCAGCAGCACCAGCGCGATGACCGACTGCAATGGCCCCAGCGTGACCTCTTGGCCGCCAACAATGACGCGCACGCCCCCGTCGGCCTCAAGCAGCCAGCCCGCCCCGAGCGCAAGTGCGGCAACAGCCACGACGAAGAAGATGATTTTTGCCAATGACCAGATCATAAAATAGGCCCCTTCAGAGTGCCGACAGGCGTTCAGCCAGTGCATTTGCCGCAGTCACGGCGTCATGGCGCGCTTGCGCCTGTTCCAACCAGTTTCCCATTGCCGCGCGGGCGGGTTCTGGCAGTTGTTCCGCCTCGGCCAGCGCATCGCCCAATCGGCCTGCCTTGGCGGCGGCCTCGATGCGCGACAGGACCGCGTCTGGGTCATTGCCTTCGCGTGGCGCCACGGAACGAACAGCCAACTGGCGTTGCAGGAAACCTCCAAGGCCGCTGCTTTCACCTTCGGACCCGCGTGCGGCGGCCAGTGCGTTGCGTGCGGCGTCGGGGATCGTCGCCTGAAGCGTCGCCAAAGGCGTCACGCCGTCGGTCGATGCAGCGCGCAGCGCATCGGGGATATCGGTCGCTCCGGCCTGTTCCAGATCGTTGAGGGCCGTGGCAAAGGGCGCGCCGGTATCTACGGCGGACATGACACGGGTCATCGCGGCGCGCATCAGGGTCGCGTTTGCTTCGGCTTCTGTATCGCTGCGGATCAGGCGGGCATCGGCAAGCAGCTTGTCGATTTCGGCCTGTTGCGCG
This sequence comes from Tateyamaria sp. 7Alg 36, assembly GCF_059882455.1. NCBI lineage: Bacteria > Pseudomonadati > Pseudomonadota > Alphaproteobacteria > Rhodobacterales > Roseobacteraceae > Tateyamaria > Tateyamaria sp. 7Alg 36. Next base: position 2,339,572 of record NZ_CM187613.1, read on the forward strand.
GTAGCGGTGGCGCGGATGTCAGCAAGTGCTTCGTCCAGCGCGGCCTGTGGCAATGTTCCGTCCGCTGCGGGCTGCGCGACAAGCGCATCAACGCGGGCGGTCAGCACGTTCAAACGTTCGGTCAGCGGCTCTATAGCCTCGGCGCGCTGGGACAGCACGCTGATCTGATCAGCGAGGGCTTGTAGGTCGACACCATCCGATGCGGCCATCGTCGCCTCAAGCGCGGCCAAGCGGTCGGTGGCGGTTGCCAAATCCTCGGAAATGGACGGATCGATCTGTGCGGCAGGGGCACGCAGGGGTTCGGGCAAAAGGTCACTGCGCGCAGCGATAAAGCCTAGGGCGGCGGTCGCGACGCCAGCAAGAATAAGGGGCAGGACCGAAGCGCGTTGTGGTTCGGGCTGGACTGGCGTGGGCGCGGGCAGCGACATGCTCTCAGGCTCAGGCTCAGGCTCAGGCTCAGGCTCAGGCTCAGGCTCAGGCTCAGGCTCAGGCTCAGGCTCAGGCTCAGGCTCGGATGCGGTCAGCGTATCATCCCCGATATAGGTGACGTCGGCATCCTCGATCTCTGACGTATCCTCGGACACATCCGCCGCCTCATCACTTTCAGGCGTTTCATCGGAGGATTTTGCCAGCGCCTCGTCCTCGGTCACGTCCTTGGTGGGATCAACGTGAGGTGCATCTGTGGATGTCGGGGCCTTGTCGTCCTCGGGCGCCGCTTTCGGGCTGTTCCGTTTTGCCAAGGTATGTTCCCCCTTCCGATTCTTCATTCGCGCAATGCGCCAAACCAAACTCTACTCTGCTGCCTGCGCCCCCTCAACCCGATGTTGTGTAAACCAAAGGGTTACACCAGTCCGGCCAACGCGATGCCCATTGCAGTGGCATCAGGGCGCTGTGCAATTGTCATGCCCGCAAAGGCAGCGCCATCCGTCGCATCCGCCACGGCTTGGCTAAGTGCCACTATATGAATCGATATGGTGCGCGGCGCGACAGAGACAAACTGCGCCGCCGTTCGAGGCGAAAAAAGGGGAACTAGAACGCGTTTTTCCCGATCTATGGCCTGTATCGCCTCTGGCGTCAGGTCACACAGGTGTTGGTCATAGACGACAACGCGTTCGACCGTCAGGCCCGCTTGGGTCAGATGCCCCGCAATATCGCCGCGCGTGTGCCGCCCCGACAGATGGAACAAGCGCTGTGCAGGGGGCTCGGCCAACAGTGTCGCGACCAGCGATTGCGCGTCCACCCCGCATTGGGTCGCCTCCCAGCCGCGCAGGGTCGCCGCCGAGGTTGTCGCCTTGCCAATACAATAGGCCTTGCGCCCCGCGCCATCGGGTGCGGCGTCCACCCCGTTGACCGAGGAAAAGATCGCCGCGTCCTCTGACGACATCGCGACCACGGCATTCAGCGGTGCGATGCGCAACAGCGGGCTGTACACAGGGGCAAGCTGCGCCTGTACGTCCGGCGGCAGTTGCGCGACAAAGCGTTGCGATGCGCCCAAAGGGCGGGTCATGATCAGGGGGATAGGGTCGGGGGGTGCATTGTTCGCCACGGGGCAAAGTGTTACTCGGCAGCAGCTTGACGTGCAACGGACCTGTGATGATGAGCGGCGCGAAAACTCTACTTGGGATCGAAAGCAGCTGCGATGATACCGCCGCCGCCGTTGTGCGCGGTGTGCCTGGCGATATGACGGTGCTGTCATCGGTCGTGTTCGGCCAGGCCGACCTGCATGCCAGCTTTGGCGGGGTTGTGCCCGAGATCGCCGCCCGCGCCCATGCCGAGCGGTTGGATGGCACTATAGCAGGCGCGCTGGAACAGGCGGGCGTGAAGCTCGACGATCTGGACGCGATTGCCGTGACCTGCGGGCCGGGTTTGATTGGCGGCGTTGTGTCTGGTGTGATGGTCGCCAAGGGGCTGTCGGTGGCGACCGGCCTGCCGCTCTACGGTGTGAACCATCTGGCGGGCCATGCGCTGACGCCTCGGCTGTCGGACACGGTGCCGTTTCCCTATCTCATGCTGCTGGTGTCGGGCGGGCATTGCCAGTTCTTGATCGCTCATGCGGCGGACCGGTTCGAACGGCTCGGCGGCACGATTGACGATGCCCCGGGCGAGGCATTTGACAAGGTCGCGCGCCTTTTGGGCCTGTCCCAGCCCGGGGGTCCAGCCATCGAACAGTCCGCCAAATCCGGCGATCCGGCGCGGTTTGCCTTTCCACGCCCCTTGGCGACCAAGGCGGGCTGCGACCTCAGCTTTTCCGGCTTGAAAACCGCCGTGCTGCGGGCGCGGGACGCCTTGATTGAGACGCAAGGCGGGTTGCATGCTGCCGATCAGGCCGATCTGGCAGCTTCGTTCCAAGCGGCGGTGACAGACAGCCTTGCAGGTAAATCAAAACGGGCGCTCGCGGCTTATATGGACTTGTCCCCCGCGCAGTCGACCTTTTGCGTTGCGGGCGGTGTGGCGGCCAATATGACCATTCGCGCCGCGTTAGAGACTGTTTCTGACGCAGTTGGCGCGCGGTTCCTTGCCCCGCCACTGGCGCTGTGCACGGACAACGCGGCGATGATTGCCGCCGCTGGGATCGAACAGATGGCACTGCGCGCACCGGACGGGCTGTCCCTGTCGGCGCGGCCCCGCATGCCTTTGGACACTGCCAGCGCGGCAATGCTGGGTTCGGGCAAGAAAGGGGCCAAGGCGTGAGCATTGGTGTCATCGGCGCAGGCGCATTCGGCACGGCGCTGGCCGTCACCCTTGCGCGGCAGAGCGCGGTGACATTGTGGGGTCGCGACGTATCCCAAATGCAGAACGACCGTGAAAACGCCAAGCGCTTGCCAGGAGTACGCTTTCCCGACGCGCTAGACGTATCGGGCGACTTAGAGCCTGTTTTACAGGCCAAGACCATTCTGATTGCGTTGCCGATGCAGTCCCTATCAGGGTTCGCGGCGGCGCATGATCTGTCGGCCTGCACGGTTGTTGCCTGTTGCAAGGGCATCGACTTGATCACGGGGCAGGGGCCTGTTTCGGTCCTTGGTTCGGCGCGGCATGTGGCCATCCTGACGGGGCCAAGTTTTGCCACCGACATTGCACGCGGGCTGCCCACGGCACTGGCGCTGGCCTGTGCGGATGATGCCGTTGGCCGGAACCTGCAGGCGCAGCTATCGACCCCCACCTTGCGCCTTTATCGGAGCACGGATGTGACCGGCGCGGAACTGGGGGGCGCGTTGAAAAACGTGATCGCCATCGGCTGCGGCGCGGTGATGGGCGCGGGGCTGGGCAATAGTGCGCGCGCGGCACTGATGACCCGTGGCTTTGCCGAAATGCAGCGGGTCGCCCGCGCCATGGGGGCCGAAAATGACACCTTGATGGGCCTCAGCGGATTGGGCGATCTGACCCTGACCTGCACAAGCGATCAGTCACGGAATTACCGTCTTGGCCTTGCCCTTGGCGCGGGAACGGAATTTGATGCAAGCATCACGGTCGAGGGTGCCGCAACCGCCCGCGCCCTGCGCGGCGTTGCGCGGCAGCACGGATTGGACCTGCCGCTTTGTGCGACCATCGCGGATCTGGTTGATGGCACAGTAGATATGAAAGGCGCGGTTGATCACCTTTTGGCGCGCCCCCTGAAGGAGGAATGACAATGATGTATGCCCTTTTGGCGTGGGATAAGGACGGCGCACTGCCGATCCGCATGGAAAACCGCCCCGATCACCTTGCCTATCTGGATAGCACGGGCGTGGTGCAAAAGGCGGGTCCGTTTCTGGATGACAACGACCAGCCCTGCGGATCGCTGATCGTGCTGGACGTGCCTGATCTGGCGGCGGCGCAGGCATGGGCCGACAATGACCCCTATGCCAAGGCGGGCCTGTTCCGCGAAGTAACGATCACCGCGTGGAAACAGGTGGTAGGGTCGTGAACTACTGGCTGTTCAAATCCGAACCGTCCACGTGGGGCTGGGCCGATCAGGTCGCCAAAGGGGACGCGGGCGAGGAATGGGACGGTGTGCGCAATTATCAGGCCCGCAACTTCATGCGCGAGATGCGCGTCGGCGATCTGGGGTTCTTTTACCACTCGCAAAGTGAAAAGGCCGTGGTGGGCATTGTCGAGGTCTGCGCCGAAGCACACTCCGACAGCACCACGGATGACCAGCGTTGGGAATGCGTAGACATCAAGGCGGTCGAGCCGGTCAAAAGCCCCGTCACGCTTGAGATGGTGAAGGCCGATGAACGATTGGCCGATATGGCATTGATCCGCAACTCGCGCCTGTCTGTTCAGCCCGTTACGCCCGAAGAATGGCGCATCGTACGCGAGATGGCCGGACTGGCCCCCTGAACCATTGGCGCGGTGAGTCGTCTCTGCAATAGTGCAGGGAAGATCGCATCGGGGAGTTCTATATGGTGTTTGTTTCGGTCGTCGTCGCAGGCTTCGCCGGCTTTATGTTCGGCGCGCTTTGGTACACCGTATTTGCCACGTCATGGATGGAAGCGTCAGGCGTGCCGCTGGACAAGACCGGACGCGCCCCCGCCAACCGCAGCAACCCCGTCCCCTACATCACCAGCATCATCGGCGCGATGGTGGTCGCGGGCATGATGCGGCACGTGTTTTCCCTGTCAGGGATCGATACGGTTTTTGCGGGGCTGGTTGCCGGTTTCGGGATCGGCCTGTTCCTTGTCAGCCCATGGATCGCGACATTCTATGCGTTTGGCGGGCGTCCCTTTCGCCTGACCCTTATCGATGGCGGCTATGCGACGTTCGGGTGTACGGTCATCGGGGCGGTGCTGGCAGTATTCTGAATGAAAAAGGGGCCCTGACCGATTTGGATCAGAACCCCTTTGCCCCCGGCTGGCACTCCCAAGAGCCACCGCACGTATGCATGAAATAAGGGTCTGACCTTCTGGTCTGACATGTTTCATCTAGGCACATAGGCCGATGAAAACAATTTTATTGTAAAGACGATTGGAATTAAAAAAAGAACACCCGCTTTTGAGGGCGGGTGTTCAATGCTGTCAGATCGTGCCGGTATCAGGCGTAGACCGACTCTTTGCCGAAATCCTTGGTCAGCATGTAGTAGATCACGGCGCGGTATTTGTTACGCTCGGACCGGCCGTACACTTCGATGACCTTGTCGATCGCTTCCATCAGTTCCGGTCCATCGCTAAGGCCCAGTTTCTTCATCAGGAAGTTGTTTTTGACGGTTTCCAGTTCGCTTTTCTGGCTGCCCGCGACGGTCGATGCATCTGCGTTGTAGATCGATGGGCCGCAGCCGATCGTCACCTTGGTAAGCAGATCCATGTCCGCGTCCATTCCGCATTTGTTTTTCAGATCGTCCGCGTATTGTGCGATCAGGTCATCCCGTTTGCCCATTTGTCGTATCCACCTTTATTCGCGCCGGAAACTTTGTCGCGGCGCATGTCTATGTCACGTCGTGGCGGCAGGTTAACGGCAATTGTTGTGGGGACAAAGTTTTTTTCGCGGGGAAATTTTTGGCGCTTCACTCAGAAATGAAAAAGGGCGCCCGCAATGGGCGCCCTCAAAGTCTTTGTCATAAGTTAGCGTGTAACTTGGATTTCCTGATCGTCGTCAAGGGCGTTCAGTTCGCTCTCGTCGACTTCGGGAAGTGCTTTCAGCTCTTCTTCGGTCCAGCTGGCAAGCTTCAGTTCGTCGCCATCATAGGCGCTAAACTCTTCCAGCGGCAGGGCCACGGTGTATTCGCCCAAACCAAGGAAGCCACCGATACCGATCACGGCTGCATATGTCTCACCGGTTTGAACGATATAGTCGATTTCACCGACAACTTCGTCATTCGCAGTGTATACGTCTTTGCCGATCAGATCGCCAACCAGCATGGTGCTGGTCATCATCGTATCGCCCATGGTCGTGGACATTTCGTCAGCTTCCTCAGCCATTTCGTCTGTGGCTTCGTCCGCTGTTTCGGACATGCTGTCAGCCGCGTCGTCCGCTGCTTCACCGGCATCGTCAGCCATCTCTTCGGCCGAGTTTGCGACGTCGTTCGCGGTCTCGTTGATCGCATCACCGGCTTGTTCCAGCTCGGTTGTTTCGTTCATCTCGGTTGTCGCCATGTTGCCTTCTTCTGTGGCAGTTTCATGCGATGCACCAAAGGCTGGGGCAGCGGCAAGGGCGGCAATTGCGACGGAAAGTTTAAGCTTGTTCATGGTCATAACATACTCCTGATGTTGCATTGCCTACTCAATGCCGCAGCACAGGAAATGTTCCGGCCAATCCGAAAGAATCTTAAATCATTTCACAGTCAGAATTTCCCCGAGCGGTTTTTTCACCTTTGCCATATTGGGCACGGTGGCGGTTTCGCTGGGGTGGCCGACGGCAATGATCATGGTCGCTTTTTCGTTGTCTGGCCGTCCTAGAACCTCGCGCAAGAAACCCATCGGGTTGGGTGTATGCGTGAGGGTCGACAAGCCAGAGGTATGCAGCGCGGTCAGCAACATGCCGGTGGCGATGCCGACGCTTTCGGGCACGTAATAATGCTTTACCCGATTGCCCTCTGCATCCACGCCATAACGTTGGGCAAAGACCACGATCAGCCATGGCGCGTCTTCCAGGTGCGGCTTGTCGGCATCTGTGCCGATGGGCGCGAGAGTCTTTAGCCACTCCTCTCCGGCGCCACCCGCATAGAACTTGCGTTCCTCTTCTTCGGCGGCGGCGCGGATCTGCTTTTTCAGCTCCGGATCGCTTACGGCCACAAAATGCCAAGGCTGCTGGTTGGCACCGGATGGCGCTGTGCCAGCGGCTAGAACGCAAGCTTCGATCACGTCCTGCGGCACGGGTGTCGTGTCAAAGTCGCGGACCGTGCGGCGCTTGGCCATCTCGGTATAGTATCCTTGGGCGCGCTCCAGCATGTCCGCGTCCGAGACTTTTCTGCGGAAGGGCAGGGGCTGGCGTAAATCTGCGTTGGCGCTCATGGGTATGGTCTCCTCCAAAATAATAGTGTGCGGCCCGTACCTGTTGTTCGCCGGTCCGCGATCTTTGACGCGGGATAAATCGCGTTCGTGATGGCGACAGGTTTACAGATGCGGGTGGCCCCTCCGTCCGGTGTTGCGGGCAGGTTAGGGTCGAGGGGCAGAATGCTCAATCGGGAAAATGGGCGCGCGTCAGGTCAGTGCGTCTGCCAGCGCGATAAAGCTGTCGACCTCGACATCATAGGTGCCTGTAGGGGGCATCTCTGTCCGGTCTTCGGGGTTGGGGCCCCATTCATCGGCGCGGCGTACAAGGGCGGTTCTGAACCCGACCTTTTGAGCGGCATCAAGGTCCAGCGGATGACAGGCGACCATCAGGCATTCGGCCGGATCAAGCTGTAGATAGGCCGCCGCACGGCGGTAGGCCTCGGGCAGTATTTTGTAGACGCCCATGCCCTCGCAGGACAGCACCGCGTCCCACGTCAAACCGTTGCGGCGCGAGGTGTCGATGATCAGCCGGTAGGACAACAGGGTAAACGAGGCGACGATATAGGCGCTGCGCAGGCGTGCCAGCCCGTCTTGGACATCAGGCCAAGCGACAAAATCATGCGGTGCGCACCACGCGACGGCCTGACGGTCCTGATCGTCGAAATCGTCCAGCCCGCTCTCCGCCAGTATCTGATCAAGGCAAAAGCGGTGCGCGTCATCCACATTGTGCGCGGGCGGCGCGTCACGGCCAAGGTCCAGCATCGCGCCCAAGCTGCGGCGGCGCAACTCATTGGCCAGTGCACCCCAATCGCAGGTGAGCCCGTGGCGCGCACCCGCTTGGGCAAAGGCGTCGCGAAAGCCGCTGTGCCAGTCCAGAACCGTGCCGCCCGTGTCAAAGGTCAGCGCTTTGATGTGTGAAAGTGTCATATCTCTGCCCCCCTGATATGGCGCGCCATATCCTTATTCGTGCGCGTATCTTTGCGTCGTACGGGTCAGGTATCAATGGGTTAGCTGTATATCCGCGCAGGATTTGAACGGTTGCCTTTGCGTCGGATACGGTCGCTCAGGCGAGGTCAGAGACCTTGTTGCCCGCTTGGAACCGGTCGTAGTTCTGCATGAAGATCAGGCGTCGCGCGTTCGACACACGGAACATGGTGTCATCTTCCAAAAGCACGTCGAGGTTGCCGTTTGACTGTTCGTCCACGCTGCAGATCGCAGTGAATGCGACCCAGACAGAGCGGTTGATTTGCGCACCCAAATGCTCGCCCAGTTCATCAACGGCGGTGCGCAGCTTGCCCCTGAGCATGACATTCCGGTCCTTCAACTGGATGCTCAGGTAGTGGTCTTCTGATTTCAGCCACAGGATCGCAGTGGCATCAATTTTCTCGCGCGCGATCTCTATGTGGCGCTGGCATTCGGCACTGTGGATGTCGGGCAGGGTGATCTCTGGCACCGTGTCTGCCAAGGGTGGCACGGCCACGGGGGCAGGCGCGTTGCTATTCGCGCTTTGTGCGGCGATTTCGACCGGTTCCAGTGGGGCTGCTTCACTCAGGATCGTGGCGCGATATTCGACGTTTCTGGGATGCTGGGGCACGACGAACCGCGCGTGCATGATGTCAAACGTTACAAGGATAATGATATTTTTAACGACATCCTCGATCTGAGTGCCGAGAGAGTTTTCAAATGCCGAGTTGAAAGAGGACAGAATGAACTCCCCCATGAAGACATTGATGAAAACCATCGGCAGCAACAGCAAGGGCGTATAGATCGCTTTGGTAAGGCCGCGATCAAGGGCGATGACGGAAAGCCACGCGCTTGCGAACAGCCAGACAAGCGCGGTCATCACCAAGCCGGCCCATAGGACCGTCTGGGCCAGCGCGTTTAATGTCGCCTCTTCGCTGGGTTGCATCAGTGTCGCGTAGAGGACGACACACATGCAGAAGTAGCTCATGAAAACCGGATGGAAGATATAGTCCGCCGCGCCCTGGGCGGTCGTGTCCCAAGAGCGGCCATTGCTGCTTACAATGCGTCGGGTTCGCCCATGTAGGTCGGACGTCATAGTCTCGATTTCCTCTGACAGTGCTGGCTGCAGGGCGTTCCTGCGCTTGACCGTCTATTTTGCTTCGAATGATGAAGATTAGGTTCTTACTACCTGAGGAAAATAAATCATGCTTTCAGGGCCGAAAACATAACAAATTATACATCTTTGGCCCGTGTGCCGCATTTGCGCCGCGATTCGGAGGGCTTTTCGCCCCGCAACCATGTCGCGAACGCAAGTTCACGTCATCAGGAAACAGTCTTCCCGACAAAATGCCGAAAATCGTCAAAGTTTCCGTAACGTGAATTCGCGCTCACGTGCGGTCGTGAAGGTTTGCGACATTTTGGGGTCCGGTAACTCTCGCTCATGACATTCGCCTTCATCGAGACACAGTGTTTCGCTAGCTAATTTACAGACGGCAAGCGAAGAAAATCCTTTGTTTGTCGGAACGTGGTGGGGGCCACGGGATGTAAGCACGTTGTTTGCAGCCATGTCTGAAAAAGGGTTGAGTATGATTGTACATTGCATGCCATCGTGGCGCTTGGGCCTCAAAACCTTTGGTGCCCCGCGCGGACGCGACAGCAGCCATTTCCGCAGCGCGCGGTAAAGCCAACCAATCCTAACAGCCTGAATGTGCTGCCAGATCCGATCTGGCGGCTTCCTGAACGCGCGCGGTCTTTGCCCGTGTCCGCAAAGATAAAGAGTATTTGATATGAACATGATGTTTATGCACGCCGCGTCCCTGTCCACGTCTTTGCGGACTGTCGGTGACACCGACAAAGCGGTCACGCCAAGCGGCGATGCTTTTGCGGCGGCGGCGCGCCTTGCCTTTGCGACCACCGAACACCCCGACGACATCGACTTCGCCCCAGACACGGGCGCGGCCAGCACTATCGCAGGCCAAATTCTGACCGGCATTCCTGTGATGCGCGGCCGTTCGACCCGTACGGGCAAAATCCTGACTTTCCGCGCGTGCACAGCGCCTACCGCGCAAACCTTGGAGGTTCTTTAAATGGCGACTGTAAATGGCGGGTCCGGCAGCGAGAGCCTCGACGGTACCATAGATAACGACACAATTACCGCAGGCACGGGCAACGACACCGTGAAGGGGGGCGCAGGCGATGACCTGATCGATGCCGGTACGGGCGATGACCTCGTTTATGGCGACGGCGCGGGCAGTGGCGCGGCGGGCGAACTTGGCGATGGTCCGGGGTCAACCGGTGGCGGTTATGATCGTATCAGCGGGCAACCCGTATCCGACGGCAACCACAGCTATTCCACCGATGCGTTCTTCCTTGGCGATGATATCCCCATCCTCGACGGTGCGGACCGTCGCGCACTGGATGGCGTGTCGTTTTCGCAGGACGGGGACGGGACTGACCGCACATTCGGTCTGGACGAGCTTCAGTTCACAGGCGCGCAACGATCATTCGTCGGCTTGGTCACGTCCCAGCGTACATCCGTCAGTGGCGCGAATGACCAGTTTGCATCCTCGACCAGCGGCGGGTTCCAAGACCTTGATGTCGTGAACGCGGGCACTGTCGATTTCACCATGAACGACGGGCAAGTTTTCGAAAACATCCGCATGAACTTTTTGCGGGGTCCGGATGGTGACACCTTTATGGTGCCAAGCGATGCGCCATCGCCGGGTGCGTTCAACGCGTTCAAAGCCATGCTGGCACAGAACGACAGCGGTATCGCAAGTTTCGAGATCAGTTCGATTTCCGACAACCAGAACGGCATCTCGAACATCGAAGGGAACTGGGCAGACGGCCAGTTCGCGCCAACCGAGACCGGCGAAGATGGCGATGATACGATCCTTGGTGCCGGCGGGGCTGACACGATATACGGTGAGGGCGGCAATGACCTGATCGACGGCGGCACCGGCGACGACATCATCTATGGCGACAGCGGCACCAGCCCCTCGGCCGGCGGATCAGGGACCGGTTTGGGCGACGGGCCCGGATCGACTGGCGGCAGCTATGAACGGGTCGTGGGGCAGCCCGAATTCGAAACTTTCGATTTCACCACCGATGCGTTTTTCCTCGGTGACGATATTGTGCCGCTGGACTTCCCTGATCCGAACGATCCCGCGAATCCGGACTTTCGTGCCTTGGACGGCCAGACGTTCTCTCAGGACGGCATTGGAACGGATCGGGCATTCGGCCTCGAAGAACTGTCGTTCGAAAATGGCAGCCAGTCATATGTCGGTGTCATAAGTATTGAGCGCTCCGATCTTTCCGGCTCCAACTCCTCATTCTCGTCCAGCCTTGCCGATGGCCCTCAGGATCTGGTCATCATCAACAACGGCACCGTCAACTTTACGATGAACGACGGGACAGAGTTCCCCTTAATCCAGATGAAGTTCGTGCGCGACGAGGAAGGCAACACCTTCATGGTGCCCGGTGATGGTGCGTCACCAGATGCTTTCAACTCGTTCCGCAATCTGTTGGCAACAAACGACAGCGGCATCAAAAGCTTCGAGATCAATTCGATTTCGGACGGGACGAACGGCATCATGGTCATGGGGGGCGATTGGGCAGACGGCCAGTTCGCGCCAACGACAGATGGCGAAGGCGGCGATGATACGATCACGGGCGGCGAAGGTGCCGACCAGATGTTCGGGGAAGGCGGCAATGACACGTTCATCGTCGGCTCGGCCTCCGAAGGGGCAGGCGATGTGATCTCGGGCGGGAATGGCCCGGACGAGAATACCGACAACGACGTTCTTGATCTGCGCGGCGCTGGTCAGGTGACGATTAGTGCGACAACTGACGCGAATGACGCGGGCGCCCAAACCGGCATCGTGACGTTCGAAGACGGCTCGACCCTGACATTCGAGGGCATCGAAACGATCCTGACCGATCCGCCAGAGGTTGTTCCGGTCGCTGTGGACGACGCAGTGACCATCGACGAGGATTCAGGCCCCGTCAGCATCGACGTACTGGCCAACGATACGGACCCCAACGGCGACGCGCTGACTGTGGTAAGCGCAACTGTCCCTGCTGATCAGGGCACCGTCGAGATTGTGGACAACCAAGTGGTGTTCACCCCCGCGCCGAACTTCAACGGCGACGCGACAATCTCCTATACGGTCGAAGATCCGGACGGAAACCAAGGCTCCGCCGAGGTGGCCGTGACGGTCACACCGGTCGAAGACGCCCCAGTCACCGTCGGCGACGCGGCGAGCACGGACGAGGACACACCCGTCACCATCGACCCGCTGGCCAACGACAGCGATCCGGACGGCCAACCCTTGGCGATCTCCGGCACGCCGACCAGCCCGAACGGAACGGTCACGGTGAACCCCGATGGCACTATTGAGTTCACGCCCGACCCGGACTTCAACGGCACGACCACGATTGACTATATTGCGGTAGACCCCGACGGGAACGAAACGCCCGGTCAAATCATGGTCGACGTGGCTGCCGTCAACGATGCGCCTGTGGTGCTCGATGACCGTGCCGAGACAGACTTTGGCACACCGGTGACAATCGACGTGCTGGGCAATGACAGCGATGCGGAAAACGATCCGCTCACCATCACAGAAGCCACAGTCCCTATCGAGCAGGGCACCGTTGCCGTTGTCGATGGCCAATTGCTCTTTACCCCCGCGCCGGGGTTCGAGGGTGAGGCGACCATCAGTTACATTGTCACTGACGGTGAGTTGACGGGGACAGCCGAAGTGGTTGTTACCGTGGGCGACAATCCGGCGGATGGCGTTGTCGATGGCGCCGAAGAGGGCGAGGTCATGGCCCCCGGCTATGTCGACCCGCAGGGCGACGAGATCGACGGCGCCGACGGGTTGGATGACATTATCGAGGCCAATGGCGGCGATGATGACGTGGATGCCGGCCTTGGCGATGACGTTGTTTCGGGCGGCACCGGCAATGACACGATCAACGGCAACGTGGGCAACGACACCCTATCGGGTGATGAAGGCGATGATCTGCTGATCGGTGGCGCTGGCGCGGACGAGATGTCTGGCGGGGTGGGCGACGATCTCTTTGTCATCGATACACCGGGCGACGGGGCGGGCGACGTGATTGTCGGCGGTGAAGACCCTGATGGGCTGGACAACGACGTTCTGGACCTGACCGGATCGGACATTTCCTCCATCGTGTTCGACACCGAGGACCCGACCTACGATCCGGAAACGGGGATCTCTGAAAGTGGTCTGGTCACATTCGCGGATGGCGGCACGCTTAGCTTTTCCGAGATCGAAACGGTCATTCCGTGCTTTACCCCCGGTACCCTTATCGCGACGTCCAAGGGCGAGCGTTTGGTCGAGGAGTTGCAGCCCGGTGATCTGATCATCACCCGCGACAACGGTTTTCAGGAAATCGCGTGGGTTGGTGCGAAAAAGATGTCCGCGCTCGATCTGGCTCAACGTCCGAACCTCAGGCCCGTGTTCGTCGCCGCTGGTTCATTGGGCCAAGGCCTGCCGGAGCGGGACATGATGTTGTCACCGAACCATAAGGTTCTTTTCGCAAGTGATCTGAACGAGTTGCATTTTGAGGATCGTGAAGTGTTGGTTGCGGCCAAGCATCTGATCGGCATGCCGGGCATCCGACAAGTGGACGTTACGCAAACGACCTACATCCATTTCATGTTCGAACGCCACGAGGTGGTTCTGTCCGAGGGTGCGTGGACGGAAAGCTTCCACCCCGGTGACTTCTCTCTGAACGGGATGGACCACGGGGCACGGAACGAGATCCTGACCCTGTTCCCCGAACTAGCGACAGATCAGGGCCTGAGCGCCTATCAACTGGCCCGCACCGAACTGAAGAAGCACGAAGCGCGACTTATGATCGGGTAACTGGACTGGTCGCAAAACCCGCGTGGTTTGCGACCGGCAGCTGTGCATCCAAGAGAGCATCGTGGGGGTGCGAGCCTGCTTTGACAGGCATATCTTGGGGTGCACCCAACGTAGGTGCCACTATCCCCAGCTGGGCCCTACCAGGCCGAGGCAAGCTCAGACTCCAATATCTGCCTCGGCCGACTTTTTAGTGATGTTAAGGGATACGACGCTTGGTGCGACAGTGCCTCCCCTAGGCTTGTCTTAGCGGATGGCAGCCGCGACCGCAGTGGCAAGCGGTGTTGTCGGACGGCCAATCAGGGCAGAAAGCTGCGTTCCTTCGTCGTAAAGCGCGCCTTTCGACGCCTCCACATCGCAATGCGCCAGAAAGCCCGCCAGATCGGCAGGAAGGCCCGCGCCTGTCAGCGCGGCCGCGTAATCGGCCTCGGGCATATCGACATAGGGGATGTCTTTGCCGGTTTCCTTGGATAGCGCTGCAGCGAGGTCCGTGAGGGTATAGCTGTCATCGCCGGAAAGCTCATAGGTCTTTCCTTGCAGCGCCGTGTCCAACAGGACGGCAGCGGCGGCTTCGGCGTAATCCTGACGTGTTGCCGAGGAAATCCGCCCATCCTTGGCCGCGCCGATCAGCGCGTTGTGTTCCAAGGCGGCAGGCAGGCCCATCGTGTAGTTTTCAGTGTACCAGCCGTTGCGCAGCAGGGTGTGCCCGATACCGGAGGCGGCCAGCAGCTTTTCGGTCTCGGTATGTTCTGGCGCGAGGCCGAGCGTGCTGTTCGGTGCATTCAGCAGGCTGGTATAGACGATGTGCTGTACGCCTGCAGCCTTGGCGGCGTCGATTACGGCGGCATGTTGCGGGACGCGGCGGCCAATGTCGCTGCCCGAGATCAGAAGCAGCACATCGACCCCTTCCAACGCCTGTGCCAGCGTTTCGGGCGCGTCATAGTCGAAGGGGCGCGCAGGCACGCCCAGATCGGCGGCTTTGTCGGTGTTGCGCGCCAACGCGACGATGCCCTCGGCGGTGGTTCTGGTTTTCAGGGTGTCGATTACGAGGCGGCCAAGCTGGCCGGTCGCGCCGGTGATTGCGAGTGTCATCGAGCGTGTCCTTGGTTCTGTTTCGATGAAACAAAACTAGGAGCTTTACTTACTAAAGGTAAGTACGTACATTTTTGTTAGTAAGAAATTCCTTTGAGGTCGCCATGCCAAGACTCAGTGATGCCATCCGCTCGGGCAAACTTGCGGGCAATCTACAGGCGCAAGAATGCCCGTCACGGGACATACTTAAACACGTGACAGGCCGCTGGACCGTTCTGACGCTTATCGCGCTACAGGATCGGACGATCCGCTTTGCTGCGCTTAAACGTACTATCGGCGGGGTCAGTGACCGGATGCTGACAAAGACGCTCCAGACGCTCGAAGCAGACGGTTTTGTGCATCGCCAAGCATTCAAAGTCGTACCGCCACATGTGGAATACAGCCTGACCCCGTTGGGCGAAGCCGTGGCGCAACATGTCCGCGTGCTTGCCGACTGGATAGAAGACAATACCGGCGAAATTCTGGCGGCGCGGCAGGATTTCGAGGCGCGGTGAGTGGCCGCTATTGTCGCGTGCAACGGGCTTTCGGCGGCCATCTCTCACGGCGCATTTGGGCCGTAAAGCGGAACATGTATTTCACTCTGCTTGCTCAAGTCGGGTGCTATGTAAGGTGCTAAGATAATTAAGATTTTTTTGGAACATAGCCTAAGCCGTGGCGCGCAAAATTATGCGCGCCACGCCACCTAATCCACTTCTCTACACAGGGCTTTAGAAGTCGAGATTCTCGACGCTCAGGGCGTTCTGCTGGATGAACTCGCGGCGGGGTTCCACGACGTCGCCCATCAGTTTGGTGAACAGGTCGTCGGCCTCGGCCATGTCCTGGACCCGCACTTGCAACAATGTGCGCGCGTCGGGGTCCAGCGTCGTTTCCCACAGCTGGTCGGGGTTCATTTCGCCCAGACCTTTGTAGCGTTGCAGCGACAGACCCTTTTCGCCTTCGGCAAGGATCGCATCCAGCAGGTCCATCGGGCCCATGATGTTCTGGCTTTTGTCCTTGCGGTGCAGCGTCGCGGGCGAGCCATAGACGTCTTGCAGGCTTTGCGTGAACGTGCCCGTTTTGCGCGCTTCGCCGGAGCGCAGCATGCGTCCGTCAAGGGTGCGTACCTCTTCGACGCCGCGCAGGATGCGGGCAAGGCGCACGCCTTTGTCTTGGGTGATCCGGCCTGCCCAGCCGCGTTCCCATTCCAGCGCGATCAGGTTCAACCGTTCTGCCACTTTGTCGGCCACCCCTTGCAGGTCGCCGTCCACGGCACCGGGAACAAAGGCACCGGCAATGGCGGCCTGTTCAAGGATGTGGCGCGGGTAGTGGGTGGGGAAGGCTTGTAAAACGCGGCGCAACTGGCGCGCTTCCTCGACCACGCGCACAAGGTCTTGGCCGACAATCTCTTCGCCGTTGCCTTGGCGCAGCATGGCGCCGTCGATGCCCTGCTGGATCAGGTAGTCCTGCATCTCGGCCTCGTCCTTGAGGTACACCTCAGACTTCCCGCGCGACACTTTGTAGAGCGGCGGCTGCGCGATGTAGAGGTACCCGCCCTCAATCAGTTCGGGCATCTGGCGATAGAAGAAGGTCAGCAGCAGTGTTCGGATGTGCGCACCGTCCACGTCCGCATCCGTCATGATGACGATCTTGTGGTAGCGCAGCTTTTCGATATTGAACTCGTCGCGCCCGATGCCGGTGCCAAGCGCCATGACCATGTTGCCGATCTCTTGCGAGCCGAGCATACGGTCAAACCGCGCGCGTTCAACGTTCAGGATCTTACCTTTCAGCGGCAGGATCGCTTGCGTCTTCCGGTCGCGCCCTGTCTGGGCCGATCCTCCGGCGCTGTCACCCTCCACAAGGAAGATTTCGGTGTTCGCGGGGTTCTTGTCGGAACAGTCTTTCAGCTTGGAGGACAGGAAGTTCATGTCCATCGGGTTCTTGCGTCGCGTCAGGTCACGCGCCTTGCGTGCCGCTTCGCGGGCAAGGGCGGCTTCGACGATCTTGCCGACGATCACGCGGGCTTCGTTCGGGTTTTCCTCGAACCATTCGGCCAGCTTTTCGTTCACCAGCCCTTCGACGGCGGGGCGCACTTCGGAACTGACCAGCTTGTCCTTGGTCTGGCTGCTGAACTTCGGGTCCGGCACCTTGACGGACAGCACACAGGTCAGCCCCTCACGGGCATCATCGCCGGTAAAGCTGACCTTTTCCTTTTTCGCGATGCCGCTGGTCTGGGCATAGTTGTTGATGGTCCGCGTCAGCGCGCCGCGAAAGCCCGCCATATGCGTGCCGCCATCGCGTTGCGGAATGTTGTTGGTGAAGGGCAGGACGTTCTCGTGGTAGCTGTCGTTCCACCACATTGCGACCTCGACGCCGATGTCGTCCTTTTCGCCGGTGATAAATATAGGCTCGGGCATGACGGACGCTTTGGATCGGTCAAGATATTTGACAAACTCCTTGACGCCGCCCTCGTAAAACAGCTCCGAACGCAGGGTTTCCACAGGACGTTCGTCTGTCAGGATAATGCGCACGCCAGAGTTCAGGAATGCCAGTTCGCGCAGGCGCTTTTCCAACGTCTCGAACGAATATTCGAGGTTTGAAAAGGTCTCGGTCGAGGAAAGAAAGCGCACTTCGGTGCCGGTCCGGTCGCCGCACTCGCCCACGACTTCCAGATGTTTGGCGGTAAACCCGCCCTCGAAACGCGCGACATGTTCCTTGCCGTCGCGCCAGATGCGCAGTTCCAGCCAGTCCGACAGGGCGTTCACAACGGATACGCCCACGCCGTGCAGACCGCCCGACACTTTGTAAGAGTTGCTGTCGAATTTCCCGCCCGCGTGCAGTTGGGTCATGATGACCTCGGCGGCGGAAACGCCTTCTTCTTCGTGGATGCCGACCGGAATGCCGCGCCCGTTGTCGCTGACCGATACGCTGGAATCCGCGTGGATCGTGACCGTTACGGCGTCCGCATGTCCTGCCAGCGCCTCGTCGATGCCATTGTCGACAACCTCGTAGACCATGTGGTGCAAGCCGCTGCCGTCATCGGTGTCGCCGATATACATGCCGGGGCGTTTGCGCACAGCTTCTAGGCCCTTGAGAACCTTAATAGAATCCGCGCCATATTCTTCGGTTGATTGCTCGTTATCTGCCATGTGTCGGCCCTTTGTCTTGTTGCGCAAAATATACGGTTTTTCAGGGGCAATGTCACGCAACTGACACAAGATTTTGCGGTTCAGATCAAGGGAATGGCCAGCCCCACCAGTATCAGCAAAACGCCTGCGGTAATGTTCATGCGGCGCAGGGCTTCGGGGCGTTGCACCAGACGTCGCGCGCGGTCGATAAACAGGGCCATCGTGAGGTTGCCAAACAACGGTATGATCATCGAAAGACCGACAATCGCGGCGATGTCCACGCCTGTCAGTGCCGTCAGGTCAAAGAAACCGGGCAGCATGCCCGCGTAGAACAGGATTGCCTTCGGATTGCCAAGGATCACCACCAATCCCGCGACGAACCCCGCCCACATGCCTGGTCGGGTCAGTCGGCTGTCGGTGCTGATCTGGTCGTCCGCATGCCGGATCAACAGAACGCCCATCGCGACAAACATTGCCATGGCGACCCACTTCAGCAGGATAAGGAACCCGCCATAGACCGACAGGACCCAAGTGATGCCGTAAATCGCCAACAGCGACCAAAGCACGTCGCCCACCACGACGCCCAGTGCCAGCGGCCATGCCGCATGGAAGCCGCCCGACAGGCAGCGCGCGATCACGCCTACCCATACAGGGCCGGGTGTCAGGAACAACACCAGCAACGCGCCGCCATACAGCGCCAGATCCCACAGGCCTAGTGTCATGGCCCTGTTACCGCGCTGACGCCATCGGTTTCCCCGACATGAAGGTACTGCGCCCGTGCGCCAAGACTGTCGAACAATTCAGGCTCCGTTCCCGTCATCCATGCCTGCGCGCCAAGCGCACAGATCTCATCATACAACGCCGCACGCCGGTTCGCGTCCAGATGAGCGGCGACTTCGTCCAGCAACAATAGGGGCGGACTTGCGTTTTCCTGCGCCAGTGCGCGTGCATTGGCAAGGATCAGTGACACCAGCAATGCCTTCTGCTCTCCGGTGGAACAGGCGCGCGCTGGCACATCCTTGGCGGCATAGACCCCGTACAGGTCCGCGCGATGTGGCCCGATCAACGTGCGCCCCGCTGCAAGGTCGCGCCCACGCCCTTCGGCCAATGCATCGCGCAGATCGCTGGCAGTGTCGGGCATCCCCAACTCGCCCACCTCAAGCGACAGTGTCGCGGTGGGAAAGGCGGTCTGCGCATCCTTTTGCGCGCCGGCAAGGGCCTCAAGGGCGCGCAACCGGTTGGCATGGATCGCCGCACCCGTTTCCGCCATCCGCATTTCCAGCGCGGCATACCAATGCGCGTCCCGCACCATATCTTTCAGCAGACGGTTCCGCTCTCGCATCGCCTTTTCATAGTCCAGCGACACCTGCGCATGATCCGGCAGAAAGCTAAGCGTCATGCGATCCAGAAAACGCCGCCGCCCTTCTGCCGCTTCGATCCACAACCGATCCATGGAGGGCACCAGCCACAAAACGCGGCATATGCGCCCCAACGCCGTTTGCGCTGCCGCTTTACCATCAATCCGAACCTGCCGCGCCGCGCCGCGCTCGGACCAAGTTTCAACCTCGTGTGATTGCGATTGCGCTTCCAGAACACCGCTCAGCTTCCAGCCAAGCGCTTCCGGCCGCCGCGTCATGTCCTCCGCCGAGGACCGGCGCAAACCGCGACCTGGCGAAAACAGGGATACCGCTTCCAGAATGTTGGTCTTGCCTGCGCCGTTCGGCCCGTGAATTGCCACAGGGCGCGCATCCACCGAAATCCGCGCCAGCTTGTGCGACCGGAAATGCGACAGCGTCAAAGCAGAAAGGGACAGCGTCATCACCGTCCCTTTCTCTGTTCTAAAAAAATCCCCGCCGGAGGCAAGAAATCAAACGCGCATCGGCATGACGACATAGACCGCCGACAGGTCATTGCCTTCACGCATCAAGGTCGGATCGCCGGACGAGTTGAACAGGAACACCGCATTCTCGCGATCCACCTGCGATGCGATCTCAAGCAGGTATTTGGCGTTGAACCCGATCTCCAGACGCTCGTCCGCATAGGCGACGGCCAGTTCTTCTTCGGCGGCACCGGAATCTGGCGCATTCACCGAAAGGATCAGGCGGTCTTCGTCCAGTTGCAATTTCACTGCGCGCGAGCGTTCCGACGAAACGGTGGCCACACGATCAACTGCTTTGGCGAAATCGGATGCGTCCACTTCCAAACGACGCGTGTTGCCCGACGGGATGACGCGAGTGTAGTCGGGGAATGTGCCGTCGATGACCTTGGAGGTCAGTGTGATATCGGGCGTGGCGAACCGCACCTTGGTTTCGGAGACGGACACCGCGATGACCATGTCGTCATCATCCAGCAGCTTGCGCAATTCGCCAACGGTTTTGCGTGGCACGATCACACCAGGCATATCGGCGGCCCCTTCCGGCAGGTCGCTATCGATACGGGCAAGGCGGTGGCCATCCGTGGCCACACAGCGCAGCGCGCGCCCTTCGTCCCCGTCCGCGATGTGCATGTACACACCGTTCAGATAGTAACGTGTTTCTTCGGTCGAGATTGCGAATTTCGACTTGTCGAACAAGCGGCGCAGCTTTGGCGCGGGGATCGAGAAGTTGGAGGCATATTCCGACGAGGCCATGACAGGAAAATCTTCCTTGGGCAGCGTCGCGAGCGAGAAGTTCGAACGCCCTGCCTCAACCGTCAAGCGGCCTGCGGCATTGTCCGCCGTCAGCGAGACCAGAGCGCCATCAGGCAGTTTGCGCACAATCTCGTGCAGCGTGGTGGCAGCAACGGTGGTCGAACCGGCGCGTTCCACTTGGGCAGGGGCCTTGTCCACGACCTCGATATCCAGATCGGTGGCACGGAATGTTACATCGGATCCTTCCGCCTCGATCAGCACGTTGGCAAGGATCGGGATCGTGTTCCGACGCTCGACCACGGACTGGGCCTGACTTACGGCTTTGAGCAGCACACCGCGCTCGACACTGACTTTCATGGTCTTAACTCCCATCGGTCCCTGATCGCAGTGCAGGGACGGGCACCCTAGCCCACCTGTGCTGCATCACAAGTATTTTATTGGTTTCTCTTTCGGATCGTCGGGGGCGTCAAGACAACGTGGCCCCTTCGTTCCGGTAAAATACGCCCCCTGCACTCGGATGGACACATATTGCCCGCCCTTCCGCGGCATGCGGGGGGAAAACGTGGCAGGAATACCCATTGACCCCCGTCCGGCCCTGCCCAAGGTTGAGGCAGAAGGGCGGTTCCGATGTCGGGCGCGCCGATCAGAACATAAAACAGGTGGTGCAGTGGTCAGTCAGGTTTTGAAAATATGATGCGGTTTCTTGACGTCACGGTGGGCAAGTGGATCCGGCATTTCCTGTTCATCCTCGTGCGCACCTATTACGCACTGTTTTACAATGTCAGTTGTTCTGGCAAGCACCTGCTGCAGAACCAGCCCGGCGCGTTGATCCTTGCCACCCATGTGAGCCGCCATGACGGGCCACTGATCGCCTCGGTTCTTTATCCGACGATGCGCATCCGCCCGACGGTGCATTACGACGAATATTACAACTGGATGCAGTTCGTGCCGATGTATGTGTCGGGCGCTGTCCCGATGAGTTCGCCCAAATCGTGGCCCGACGACAAGCGCAAGGCGCGCAAAGCCGAGGTGCTGCGCATCATCCACCGCATTTTGGGCAATGAAAATTCCGTTCTGCTGTTTCCGGCCGGCCTTGTGCGGCGACAGGCCGAAGAGTTGGTGCCCGCCCATCTGTCAGGAGTGCACGACATTCTGAAGGCCGAACCCGATACGCCTGTTTTGCTGCTGCGCCTTGACGGTTTAGGCAAGTTTCAGACCGCAACCTATGACCGGTTCTGGAGCTTTATTGGAATCAAGAAGGGTCGGCGGCACGTGACCATCGACCTAAAGCCGATCCACGATCTGGACCCGTCCGTGGGGGTCGAAGCCTTTAACAAGCGACTGGAAACCCTGCTGAACACGCCGGTGTCGCACGACATCTGATCGCTGCGGTCGACATAAAAACGGCGCCCGAAGGCGCCGATTTGTAAGTTGGTTTGAAGAGTCTGATCAGGCTTCGAGCGTGCGGCGCAGCATTTCCAGATCTTCGGCGATCTGGCCGTCCTGCTGGCGCAACTCGTCAATGCGGCGCACGCCGTGCATGACTGTTGTGTGATCGCGCCCGCCAAAACGACGCCCGATTTCGGGCAAGCTGCGCGAGGTCAGGTGTTTGCACAGATACATGGCAACCTGACGCGGACGGGCATAGCTGCGCAGACGTTTCGGGCCGATCATATCCGACAGGCGGATGTTGTAATGCTCGGACACTTTGCGCTGAATTTCCTCGACGGTGATTTTCCGTTCCGAAGCGCGCAGCACATCGGCCAAGCAATCCTGAGTGAGGTCCAGATCAATCTTGCGACCAACCAGCGAGGCAAAGGCGAACAGACGGGTCAATGCCCCTTCGAGGACGCGCACGTTGTTCGAGATGCGCAGCGCCAGAAATTCCAGAACGCCGGATTCAAGCTTAAGATCGGGATAGACGACCTGCTGCTGTTCGACCTTGGACTGGAGGATGCCCAGACGCAGTTCGTAGTCGGTGGGGTGCAGGTCCACGACCAGACCACATTGCAGGCGGGACTTCACGCGCTCTTCAAGATCCTTGATCTCTCCGGGGGCGCGGTCGGCGCTGATGATGATCTGTTTGTTCTGATCAACCAGTGCGTTGAAGGTGTGAAAGAATTCTTCCTGCGTGCTGTCCTTGCCTGCGATGAACTGGACGTCATCGACCATCAGCACATCGACCGAGCGGAAGATTTCCTTGAAGTCCATCATCTTGCGGTCACGCAACGCCTGTACAAAACGGTACATGAATTGTTCGGCGGACAGGTACAGCACGTTCATGTCGCGGCGACGTTCGCCCAGTTCCCATGCAATCGCGTGCATCAGGTGGGTTTTACCAAGACCGACGCCGCCATACAGGAACAGCGGGTTGAACGTGACAGGCCCGCCTTCGGCAACGCGGCGCGCAGCGGCATGGGCCAGTTCGTTGGGCTTGCCTACGACGAATTTGTCAAAGGTGAACCGTTTGTCCAGCGCGGCAGCAGACAAAGAGGACGAAACAGACCGTGGTGCGGCAGGGGCTGCTGCGGGTGCGGCAGACGCAGGCGCATCAAGCGCCGACGGACGGGACTGCGAATTGGCCGGCACGGAAAAGCTTAGGCGGCGCACAGAAGTGTCTTCCGACTTCAGTTCATGCAGAATCAGGTCAGAGAAGTTCTGGCTGACATAGTTGCCCATAAAGTTGGTCGGCACGTCAAATGTTGCGATGCCGTCCTGCAGGTCACGGAACTTCAGCGGCTCGATCCATGTGGTGTAGTTGTTCTGACCTACGGTCTTAAGCAGCCGTTGTCTCAGCTGTCCCCATTCTTGCTGTGTCATGCGCGCACAATCGTCCCTTCTGCCATTTCTGTCCGGCGATTTTTTTGGCTCGCCGAAAACGCCCGTCCCTTTCCCTTGAGGCAAGCCGATCCCGTTCCGCTTCTTGAAAAGAGCGGTTATGGCATCGTTGGATTTGACAGATCAGCTACGCAAGTTCGCACGAATCTCGTGCATCACATTGCGTGCATCCCGCACACCAAACTATTTCAACAGGCCCGACACCGACGCGCACGCCGATCCCGGAATATAAGGCATACTGATGGCAGCATGACCCACACCATTCACATTCCCACTGCAGCGTGAGTATGCGTCCGGCCCGTCCCCCAAGGCGATTCCTGATCGCAATATGTTGGTATCAATTCCGTTCGCAGGCCGTCTATAGAACTTGCGACTTGACAGAATGATTCACGGCAAAGAATCTATGGGCGCTTTGTTTTCATAGGCAAAACGAAAAAAGCGCCGCAAAAATGCGACGCTCTCCAACTACTCTTAAAGTAGTGTTAGCCGATGGCTTTCACGCGTGCCGATAGACGCGACATTTTACGTGCAACAGTGTTCTTGTGGTAAACACCTTTGGTCACGCCGCGCATCAGTTCTGGCTGTGCGGCCTTCAGTGCGGCGCTTGCGGCATCCTTGTCACCGGATTCGATCGCTTCTTCGACGCGACGCAAGTAGGTGCGGATGCGCGAACGGCGCGCTTTGTTCACTTGAAAGCGTTTGTCGTTTTGACGGGCCCGCTTTTTGGCCTGAGGCGTATTTGCCATGTTATCTCGTCCCAATCTATTGGTGCGGTAGTTTCAGAAGTCGCGTCTTTAGGCGCGACTCGGGTGCGAGTCAACCGTTCCTGTGCAGCCCCCGCCCCGAGTAGTTTCGCTTATTTGTCGCGGAACTGCGGCTGGCGCTTTTCAAGGAAGGCGGCCATGCCCTCTTTTTGATCCTCGGTCGCAAACAGCGAATGGAACAGACGGCGTTCGAACAACAGCCCTTCGCGCAGCGGTACTTCGAAGGATTTGTTCACCGCCTCTTTGATTGCCATGGTCGAAATCATCGACTTTTCCGCGATCTTCTGGGCGGCAGACATCGTTTCTTCCATCAGCTTCTTGGGTGACACCACGCGGCTGACCAGCCCTGAACGTTCCGCCTCGGCGGCGTCCATAAAGCGGCCTGTCAGGTTCATGTCCATCGCTTTGGCCTTGCCGACCGCGCGGGTCAGGCGTTGGGATCCACCGATTCCCGCCATCACGCCGAGGTTCACCTCGGGCTGGCCGAATTTGGCTGTTTCAGACGCAATGATGAAATCACACATCATCGCCAGTTCGCATCCGCCGCCAAGTGCGTAGCCGGACACAGCGGCAATGATCGGTTTGCGCACGCGATTGATCGCAGCGGTTTCAGGGCCGAACAGGTCTTCGGTAAAGACCTCGACATAGGTCTTGTCCTTCATCATCGCGATGTCGGCCCCTGCGGCAAAGGCTTTTTCCGATCCGGTCAGCACGATACAACGCACCTTGCCGTCGGCCTGCGCGGCGGACATAGCCTCGGCCAGTTCGCTCATCAGCTGGTCATTCAGCGCATTCAGCGCGTCAGGACGGTTCAGAGTAATCTTTGCAACGTGATCTTCGACTTCGACGATAATCGTCTCGTAGGCCATGAGGAGCTATCCAATCGTTCCAATTTAAGCGTCGAGGAATACCATGGCCGCGCCTTGTTTCAAGTCATGTTTGGCAGGACTTGCAATAGAAGGACGACCGCCCCGATTGCACGATTCGCGTCACCGGAGCGCCGCAGTCAGGGGTGCGGCAGGGCGCGCCCTCGCGGCCATAAACGTCAAAGCGATGCTGGAAATATCCAAGCTCTCCATCGGCTTGGCGGAAATCGCGCAAGGAGGATCCACCGGCCTCTATCGCCTCTGACAACACGTCGCGGATGATGGGCACCAGCGACGCAACCCGCGCTTTTGCGATATTTCCGGCTTTGCGCACCGGGCTGATGCGCGCCCGAAACAGGGCCTCGCATACATATATATTGCCCAATCCTGCGACGATTCTCTGATCCAGAAGGGCGGATTTGACGGGGGTGTTCTTGTTCTTGAACGCCTCGACCAGATGGTTTTCGTGAAAGTCGTTGCCCAACGGTTCGGGCCCCAGCACCGACAGCAGCTTGTGCTGGTCGGCTGTTGCGGTTTCCATCAGGTCCATGGCGCCGAACCGACGCGGATCGTTGAAGGTGATACGCGCTCCGTTATCCATGTGCAGGACAACATGATCATGTTTTTCCGGTTGCGGATGGTCATGCACGAACTGGCCAAGCGGATCGCCCGACACGAGCATACGCCCCGACATGCCCAGATGGATCAGCAGGCTTTCCCCCGAAGACAGATCAGCAAGGATGTATTTAGACCGCCGCCGCAGACCCAGCACCTGCTGCCCCGTCAGACGGTTCGCCATATCGGACGGAAACGGCCAGCGCAGATCGGGGCGGTTCACGTCTGCTTGGGCGATCACGGCACCTGTCATCGCGGGCGCAAGGCCGCGGCGGACGGTTTCAACTTCGGGCAGTTCGGGCATGGGGCGGCCTTTTTAACACAAGCCGTCCAGAGATAGTGCGCCAATCCCCCGGAGGCAATCAGCGCCCGTTGTCGTTCAAACGCTTGATCAGCAGGTCGCGCAGTACATCATGTCCGTTCAGGAAGAACGGCACCGACACTGACTGCATGAATCCGAAATTCAATCTATAACCGTCGCGAGTCTTACGCACGCTGCGGAGCTGCGACAGATCGAAGTGGCGCGTGATCAAAAAACCGGTGGTCGATGAAAACCGATCCCCGTCCACGGTCACGCAGAACATCCACATATAGGCACCGCCCCAAGCCAGAACGGCCGCGAAGAATGCGTAGGTCATCGCCGAGGCATAGCCCTCAGGACCGCTGGTCGCTTCAAGGTGGACGGAGAAGCCGATGAGGAACAGCACAAACGCCGCATAGCCATAGCGCCATCCCACAGTCGAATGAAATGCCATCGCGCCGTGTCGGCGCACAGGTTCACTATCCCCCACGGAAAAGATGGTCGCCAGATTTTTCTCGGGGTTGCCCACGGGAGATGCGAAATCAATGACCGTGTGGATCATGCGTTGAAAGCGCCTGTCATCGTTGCGGATATCGCCCCCGCCCATCGCAAGGTTGATGATGTACTTGCATCCTGCCGCAAAGGCGATGCCCAGAAGGATAAGGACGATGGTTGGAACACTCATAACAATACTCTTTGCGCGGATTTGTCTGTTTGTTTCTTGATAGACGAGTGTTTAAGCACAAATGAGACGTAACAATGACCGAACCGGACCGAATGAATGACTGAAACGCCTGAAAACAAAACCCATTTCGGATTCACCGACATTCCCGAAGGGGAAAAGGCAGGGCGCGTGCAGGGCGTGTTCAACTCGGTCGCCTCGAAATACGACATCATGAACGATGTGATGAGCGGCGGAATCCACCGCATCTGGAAAGAAGCGATGATGGATTGGCTGGCACCGCGGCCGGGTCAGACCCTTCTGGATGTGGCGGGCGGCACGGGCGATGTGTCGTTCAAGTTCCTCAAACGTGCGGGGCAGGGCCATGCCACCGTGCTGGATTTGACCGAACCGATGCTGATCGAAGGGCGCAAGCGCGCCGAGGCGGACAAACTGGCCGACAGTCTCGACTGGGTGGTGGGCGACGCGATGGCGCTGCCGTTCGACGACAACACATTCGACGTTTACACGATCAGCTTTGGCATCCGGAACGTCACGCGCCCGCAGGACGCACTGGCCGAAGCGTTCCGTGTCCTCAAACCCGGTGGTCGTCTTATGGTCCTCGAATTCAGCCAGTTGCCGAACGAGGGCATGCAAAAGCTTTATGATCTCTACAGCTTCAACGTCATTCCGCAGATGGGCAAGATCATCACAGGCGACCGCGACAGCTATCAATACCTTGTCGAATCGATCCGCAAGTTCCCCGATCAAGAGACGTTCCTGTCGATGATCCGTGACGCGGGCTTTGAGCAGGCCAAATATCGCAACCTGACCATGGGCATCGCGGCCCTGCATTCGGGATGGAAGCTTTAACGTGCGGGGCCCTCACAACATCATCCGGCTGATCCGTACGGGCGCGACGCTGGAGCGCACGGGCGCGATGGATGTCGTGCTGGACGCTTTTGACGCCCCACCTGCCTTACGCTTTGTGGCGCGCGCGCTGGGCAAACCGTTCCGCTGGCTGGGATATCACGGTGATCCGACCATGCCGCCCGCGACCCGCGCGCTGACCGCACTTGGTCCGGCCTATATCAAGTTCGGTCAGGTCCTGTCGACGCGCCCCGATGTGGTGGGCGACGAACTGGCCGTCCAGTTGCGCGTCCTGCAAGACAAACTGCCCCCGTTCCCTGTCGAGGAAGCAAAGGCCGAGGTCGAGAAAGAACTCGGCATGCCGATCGAGCAGGTCTTCTCGGAATTCAGCGAACCCGTCGCTGCCGCTTCAATCGCGCAGGTGCACAAGGCGCGTCTGGCCGAAACGGGGGAAGAAGTCGCGGTCAAGGTACTGCGCCCCAATATCGAACGGGCCTTCAAAAAGGACGTCGATGCCTTCTACCTCGCCGCCCGCATTGTCGATCTCTTTGCGCCTGGTGCGCGCCGCTTGCGCCCGATGGATGTGATCGAACATTTCGACGGCGTGGTGCAGGGCGAACTGGATCTCAGGCTCGAATCCTCTGCCGCCGGTGAATTCGCCGCCAACACCAAGGATGACGTAGGGTTCACCCTGCCCCAAATCCGCTGGGAACATTCCGCCCGCCGCGTCATGACGCTGGAATGGGCGGATGGCGTGCCGATGGGCGACAACGCGGCAATTGACGCGGCAGGGCACAACCGCATCGAACTCAGCGAGCGGGTGCTGAAACTGTTCCTGCTGCACGCGCTGCGCGACGGCTATTTCCATGCCGATATGCATCAGGGCAACCTCAAGGTCGCACCGAATGGCGATATCATCGCCTATGACTTCGGGATCATGGGCCATATCGACGAATACACGCGCCGCGTTTACGCCGAAATCCTGTTCGGTTTCATCCGCAAGGATTACAAACGCGTGGCCGAGGTCCATTTCGAGGCGGGCTATGTTCCTGCCGACAAGGATGTCGATGAATTTGCCCGCGCCCTGCGCGCCGTAGGAGAGCCGATTTTCGGCATGGATGCTTCCAAAATCTCCATGGGGCGCCTGCTGAACTACCTGTTCGAAGTCACCGAACGCTTCGGCATGGAAACCCGCACCGAACTGATCCTGCTGCAACGCACTATGGTCGTCGTCGAAGGGGTCGCGCGCAGTTTGAACCCGAACATGAACATCTGGCAGGTCGCTTCGCCCGTGGTCACCGACTACATCCAGAAATCCATCGGCCCCAAGGCGGTGGTGTCCGATCTTTATAAAACAGCCCGCGTGCTGACACGGTTCGGCCCACGACTGCCCGCATTGGTGGAACAGGCGCTGATCGCGCAATCCAACCCGCCGGCCAAACAGCGCACAGGGTTCTGGCGCTGGATATGGCTGGCCGCAGCGGCGGGCGTTGTCCTCGGGGGCGGGTTCACGCTTCTGATCGAAGCGCTCACCTAACCCATCATTGTTCTAGAAATATGCAAAACCCGCCGGTGCCGTCAGGCGCAACGCTCGATGGCAAGGGCGATGCCCTGACCGCCGCCGATGCACATGGTGATCAACGCTTTTGATCCGCCAATGCGCTCCAGCTCGTACAGCGCCTTGACCGTGATGATCGCGCCCGTCGCACCCACCGGATGACCAAGCGCAATCGCGCCGCCGTTGGGGTTCACGCGCGCCGGATCAAATCCCAGATCGTTGGACACGGCGAGGGCTTGGGCAGCAAAGGCTTCGTTTGATTCGACCACGTCGAAATCGCCCGCAGACAGCCCCGTACGATCCAGCAGGTTGCGCACCGCAGGGATCGGCCCGATCCCCATCACCTCGGGGCGCACACCAGCATGGGCATAGCCCAGAATGCGGGCGCGGGGTTTCAGGCCGGCGCTCTCTGCGGCGGAGGCGGAGGCCAGAACAACAGCCGCAGCGCCATCGTTGATGCCGGATGCGTTTCCGGCGGTGACCGTGCCGTCCTTCTGGAACACGGCGCGCAGCCCGCTCAAAGCATCTAGGCTGGTCGCCTTGGGGTGTTCGTCGGTGTCAAAGGATACCATGTCGCGTTTTACGCGGACTTCAACAGGTGCGATCTGGCTGGCGAACCGGCCATCCGTAATCGCGGCGGCGGCACGTTCCTGGCTTTGTAGGGCAAACGCATCCTGATCCTGACGCGAAATCCCGTGCTCGGCGGCGACATTTTCGGCAGTGACACCCATGTGACCGGTGCCGAACGGGCAGTTCAGCGCGCCGAGCATCATGTCCAGCGACCGCACGTCGCCCATTTTCGCGCCCCAGCGTTGGTCCGGCTGGATGAAGGGTGACCGCGACATGTTTTCCGCGCCACCCGCCAATCCGAACTCGGTGTCGCCCAGCATCAAGGACTGGATCACCGATACAATCGCCTGCACGCCAGAGCCGCACAAACGGTTCACGTTCATTGCCGGTACGCTGTCCGGCACGCCCGCTTGCATGGCGGCAACGCGGCTCAGGTACATGTCGCGGGGTTCTGTGTTGATTACATGGCCAAATGCCACATGGCCGATCTGCCCGCCCTCGACGCCTGCGCGTTCAAGCGCCGCCTTGGCCGCAACTGTGCCAAGGTCGATAGGCGTCGTGCCCGCCAGCGCGCCACCAAAGGTGCCGATTGCGGTACGTGCGCCGCCCAGAATTACGATGTCTTGAGTCATTTGGTCCCCTCCCGATTTCTTCACAGATATGACGGGATGGTGCGCTCAATGATAGCCCTGCGCGCGCCCGAGGACGCAACGGCACGCTCTCAGGTGGCCATGGGCGCGCGACCCGCGTCGGTCAGAGTCCACGCTTGCGTGCCCTCGAACACCGCAGCGGTCAGCGGCGCGCCATAGCCTGCGCCCGTGTCCAGATTTACGCGGTTGCCGTAATGCGTTGCCACGTCGACAGGGGTGTGGCCGTGCACGATGACCTTGGGGTGGGGGGCGGTGTGATCGTGGAACTCGCCCCTGATCCACAGCAGGTCTTCCTCGTTCTGCTTGTCCAGCGGCACGTCAGGGCGGATGCCCGCATGTACGAACATCAGATCGCCCGCGATATGGCTCAGCTTCAACGTTTCGAGGAATTTGATGTGGCTTTCAGGCACAGCCGCATGCGCGTCCAGTTGCACATCGCATTCGCGTCTGCGCGGCCCCGCGTCGACCCCGTAAGACCCCAGTGTCGTGTCCCCGCCAATGCGCGGGTGCAGCCAGTAAAGTTCGACCATCATATAGGGATCATGCAGGATCGGGCGTTGCATGAACCATTCGAACATGCGGTCGTGATTTCCCTTGATGAAGGTCCAGTTGCGCCCTTCTTCTTGTCCCGTCACCAGCGTGTCCAGCACAGCACGGCTGTCCGGCCCGCGATCTGCATAGTCGCCAAGAAAGACGATTTCGGCATCCTTACCGCCATCGGCATGGATCAGGTCAAGCACGCGCTCCAGCTGCTCTTGCTGGCCGTGGATATCGCCAATTGCATAAATGGGGTGGGACATAGGAAAACCGGACCGAAAAATTGGAAGTCACACGCGACTTATCCGGATTCGATGCGGGTTGTAAGGTGCGGTAGGGTCGCAGGCAAAAGCCAGCCGAATGCTTTCATCCGGCTGGCTTACTTTAGTGGCAAAAAGGATCAGGCGACGTCGAAAGACAGCGGCTTGACCTGTTTGAACATGCCTGTCCCTTCGAGGGTTTTCAGCACTTCACCTTCGACAGGTTCGTCCACATACAGCAGGGCAATTGCCTCGCCGCCGACCACGTCACGGCCAAGGGTAAAGTTGGCGATGTTCACGCCGCTTTTGCCCATGGTGTTGCCCAGCAGGCCGATGATGCCCGGGACGTCTTCGTTGGTGGTGTAGAGCATGTTTTCCCCGATCTCGGCGTCGATATTGATGCCTTTGATCTGGATAAAGCGGGGTTTGCCGTCCGAGAACACGGTGCCTGCGACCGAGCGTTCACGCTTGTCGGTGACCACGGTCACTTTGATGTAGCCATCAAAGGTGCCCGACTTGTCCTGATTGGTGGTCGAGATGTTGATCCCGCGCTCTTTCGCGACAACGGGGGCGCTGACCATGTTCACGTCGGGGTTGGCGCGCTTCATGATGCCTGCGATGACGCTGCAATTCAGTGCCTCGAGGTTCATGTCGGACACAACACCGTCATAGAGGATGTTGATCGCCTTGATCGGCTCGTCCGTCATCTGCCCCGAGAAGCTGCCCAGATGCGAGGCCAGTTTGACCCATGGGCCCATAACCTTCGCTTCTTCGGCGGTCACGGATGGCATGTTCAGCGCGTTTTCAACGGCACCGGTCAACAGGTAGTTCGCCATCTGGTCGGCCACTTGCAGGGCCACGTTTTCCTGCGCTTCGGTTGTGGCGGCTCCAAGGTGGGGCGTGCACACGACGTTGGGCAGGTTGAACAGCGGGTTTTCCTTGGCGGGTTCTTCGGCGAACACGTCAAAAGCCGCACCGGCGACGTGGCCGGATTTCAGGGCTTCGGCCAGTGCTTCTTCGTCGACGAGACCACCGCGGGCGCAGTTGATGATTCGCACGCCTTTTTTCATCATCGCGATCTTGTCGGCGTTCAGCATGTTTGCTGTCTGCTCGGTCTTGGGCACGTGCAGGGTGATGAAGTCGGCGCGCTGCACCAGATTATCCAGTTCGACCTTTTCGACGCCCATTTTGGCGGCTTTTTCCTCGCTCAGGAACGGGTCAAAGGCGATGACCTTCATCTTGAGGCCGCGCGCACGGTCGCACACGATGCCGCCAATGTTGCCCGCGCCGATCACGCCAAGGGTCTTGCCGGTCAGTTCGACGCCCATGAACTTGGACTTTTCCCATTTGCCCGCATGGGTCGAAGCAGACGCTTCTGGGATTTGACGCGCTACGGCAAACATCATCGCAATCGCGTGTTCGGCCGTGGTGATCATGTTGCCGTAAGGTGTGTTCATGACGATCACACCTTTTTTGCTGGCAGCTTCTTTGTCGATGTTGTCGGTACCGATGCCTGCGCGGCCGATAACCTTGAGGTTCTTGGCATTCTCGAGGATCGTCGGCGTCACGCGTGTGGCCGAACGGATGGCAAGGCCGTCATAATTGCCGATGATTTCGGCCAGCTTGTCCTTGTCTTTGCCAAGGTCGGGCTGGAAATCGACTTCGATGCCGCGATCCTTGAAGATCTGCACAGCAGCAGGGGACAGTTTATCGGAAATGAGTACTTTGGGGGCCATGATCTGGTCCTTTTGTGAGGTCGGATGGCGGAAGGGTTTCCGCCCTACAGGAGATGGGGGAAGGGTAAGGCGGAGGAGTCCTCCGCCTGACTTTAGCCGTTGATTTCGGTTTCGAACGCCCACTCAAGCCATGGCAGCATGGCGTTGATGTCGGATGTTTCGACCGTGCCGCCGCACCAGATACGCAATCCGGCAGGGGCATCGCGATATGCGCCGATATCAAGCGCCACGTTTTCGTCCGCCAGTCGTTTGGCCACGGCCTTGGCAAAGGCAGCGCCATCCTTGATGCGGGAATCGGTGAACTTGAGGCAGACCGACGTGGTCGAGCGTGTCGCGGGATCGCTGGCCAGATTCTCGATCCAGTCATGGGCGTCTACGAAATCGGCAATCGCCTGTGCGTTTGCGTCAGCGCGAGCGATCAGGCCTTCCAGCCCACCGACCGAGCGTGCCCAGTCCAGCGCGAACAGGTAGTCCTCGACCGCGAGCATGGAGGGCGTGTTGATGGTTTCACCGACAAAGATGCCTTCGATCAGCTTGCCGCCTTTGGTCAGGCGGAAGATCTTGGGCATGGGCCATGCTGGCGTGTAGTTTTCCAGACGTTCGACCGCGCGGGGCGACAGGATCAGCATGCCGTGCGCGGCTTCGCCGCCCAGCACTTTTTGCCAGCTGAACGTGGTCACATCCAGTTTGTCCCATGGCAGGTCCATGGCAAAGGCCGCCGATGTCGCGTCGCACAGCGTCAGGCCGGCGCGGTCGGCTGGGATCGCATCGCCGTTCGGCATGCGCACGCCGGATGTCGTGCCGTTCCACGTAAAACAGACGTCGTTGTCGTAGTTCAACGCAGCCATATCCACGATCTCGCCGTAGTCGGCGGTGTGGACGGTGTGTTCGATTTTAAGTTGCTTGGCCACGTCTGTGACCCAGCCTGCGCCAAAGCTTTCCCATGCGACCATCTCGGCAGGGCGTTCACCCAGCAGCGACCACATCGCCATTTCATAGGCGCCGGTGTCGGATGCGGGAACGATGCCAATGCGATAATCTTCGGGCACGCCAAGGATGGCGCGGGTATCGTCGATGGCTTGTTTCAGCTTGGCTTTGCCCACAGCTGCGCGATGCGAACGACCCAAGGGTGCGTCG
Organism: Tateyamaria sp. 7Alg 36; assembly: GCF_059882455.1. Taxonomy (NCBI): domain Bacteria; kingdom Pseudomonadati; phylum Pseudomonadota; class Alphaproteobacteria; order Rhodobacterales; family Roseobacteraceae; genus Tateyamaria; species Tateyamaria sp. 7Alg 36. The sequence continues at coordinate 2,373,522 of NZ_CM187613.1, forward strand.
GACAATGCGGCCAGAGTGTGGGTTGGGGGTTTGGCGCAAGGGCCAGAGGAAAAGCGCGGGTTTGCCGGGCGCGCTGCCGGTTGTGTCGTAGTCATTGATAGTATCCTTACAGATAGTCGCCCTTCGTTGGGGAAGGGTGTCCCACCGCCGCAGATAAGGAAGGCTTGTCAGAACAGCAACAGGCAAATTGCGTTGGTTGCAGGTATTTGCGGGGGCCGCGTCGGATTGCGACAGCACGTGTTTCCGATAGGCGCGGGTTGAGGGTGGGTATGGTGCGTGCTGTGGATCGGTTTGATGGGGCGGTTAGCGGTGCATATGGCGAGCATGGTCGGACTGAGCGTGGAAACACTGCCCGCGACGAAAGCCATCAGAGCGGTTTCATCGCAATCATGACGGCGGGAACGATCCGTGTAAGCGGTTACGCACAACGCATTAGCGTGACCTCAGGGCGCTATGTCCAAAACGAGACTCGCACTTCGCCTGTCCTCTGTACCGGCGACGAACTGGGAAACATCCAACCGGAGACAACCTGTTCCGGCCTTGGATTGCCCCGCTTGTTTAACCGCTCTCATCGCCAGCGTTGTTAGTAGTGCGGGGGCGTGCGGTTCTGAATGCTTTCGCAGGGCGCAGTCGGGTGCCTCAGGTGTTCGTTGGGGTATGCGACGATACTTACGGTCCCATATCATTTTCGTGACTAAATCAGGAAATACCGTTCTAGAATCGAGGAGCCTCCTCCCCGATAGTTCCTGGTCGCACCAGAAACTGCTTCAGCTTTGCAGCAGTGTTAGCGCGATCGCAGCACCTGACGCGCCAGAGCCGAACTCATCCAATTGCGAGCGCGCTAGAAACGTAGTGGTAAGTTTATCCAGCGTCTCGGAGTCTGCAAATTCGGACGGGTCCGAGACGCCGAACAAACGCTCTGCGCGCTCTTCGAACACGCCCAGCTGATAGTCGATATCGGCCTGACCAAAAGCTTCCGGCAGGCCAAAAGCCGTTTCGAAAAGCGTGCGCAGCGGCGGTTGGCCCATGATGGAAAACCATTTTTTGGCCGATGATCCATCGCCCGACACGACATCCGTCAACGTGCGTTCGGCATATAGGGCGATACGCATAGTTTCATCCTGATTGCCCGTCGCGATCTCAAAGCTGTTCGCCTGATATTTGGTGACAATGCCATCTGCGAAACCCGCGCGCTGCGCGCCTCTGATCTCTCCCGGACCCAGCCCGAAAGCCTTTGAAAAATCCTGATACCGTGTGTCGGTGAATTTATTGGCCAGCGCGTCGTCGGCCGTTGTGCCATCACTCAACATTTTCTGGATGAAGTATGTGTTGTTGATGTCATCCTGCAATCCGAACGCCCCTAGGGCGATGGTCAGCAGGCGACGGTCCGACACCAAATCTTCCGCGCTGCGTACATCACTGATCTTCTCTGCAAAATAATCGGTGTCGCGTTTGAGCTCGGTCGATTTTGTGAACGCATCAAACTGCTTGTCATAGGTGCTTTGCAGAAACTGCCACCCGACAAGGCCCGAAGATATCAGAACAGGTTGATACATCGTGTTCAGGCCCCAGCAGCCAACAGGCGTTCTTCGCGGGGAAGAAGGGTGCGCAGCGATTTCAGGCTGCGATAGTGGTCGCCGTCGACCAAAGCACGCGATGCCGCATCCAGATGCTTGCGACTGTCATCGTCGATAAACACCTGACTAAGTTCCTCAATACTGCGCAACAGGTTTCGGCGCGCTTCGTGCTGGTCCGAGTCGCCGGATAGAACCAGTTGCAGAGCATAGCATACACGCCGGACCGGCGTTTTTACGTCTTCGGGGTGAATGGCATCCCGTAGGCGGAGGATATGTGCGTCGGGCGTCATGATCGCCAGACGGCTGCGGCGATCACCGTTTTCGATCACCGCGCCGTTAATCAGAATCCGTTCTTTCGGACTGAGCTTGAGGATAAGTCCACTCATGTAACGGGGCCTTCCTTTTTCAGACCGCGCAGAACAGCCATGTTGATTTCCAGCAAAGGCATCACCGACACTTTCTCGCGCATGATGCGGCGGGTGTGGTGGTTGGTAAAATCAGCCAGATAGGCGATGCGCGCCTTCAACTCTTTGGGAAAGGGATTGTCGGTATCTGCGACATCCACCAGCAACGCGGTCCAGAGGCGTTGGTTGGTGTGCAGCGCTTCGGCATAGGCTGCGAAATTCGTTTTTCTTTTCACTGCGCTGTCACGCAGTTCCTGAGTCACGCGCGCGATGATGTCGTATTCGGCACGACGGTCACTGCGGGTCGAAACGGAATGTTCGGCATAGCCACGCAAGGCCTGAGAAGTAGCGTTCACTTTAGTCACCTGTTTGTGTTGGTTAACCGAAGGAAACGAGGCGCCAATGGGTCGGCGCCTCGCTCAGTTACCTTACCGGAACAGCGACAGGATCGACTGCGGCGCTTGGTTCGCAATCGACAGCGACTGAACGCCAAGCTGCTGTTGGGTTTGCAGCGCCTGAAGGCGGGCAGACACTTCTTCCATGTCCGCATCGACAAGAGAACCGATGCCCGACTTCAGCGAATCCGACAGCTTGCTGACGAATTCAGACTGCGTTTCGATCCGGTTTTGTACGGAACCGAAAGCCGCAGATGCGTCGATCGATTGCTGGATCAGACCGTCAATGGCGGTCAACGCACCCGTTGCGTTCTGAGTGACGTCGATGGTGGAAAGCGCGCCAAGGCCACCGGAAGACGCATTTGTCCCAGGTGTACCGCCCTGCGTGATCTGTGCGCTAAAGTTAATCGCGGCACCGGAGGAGTTCGTGATCTGAATCTCGTTCTGGTTCACATCACCCGCAGTGTTTGTGGTCGAGTTGACAGCGGCGGAATAGTCACCTGACTCCGTGGCCGCCCCGAAAAATGCGTTGATCTGGCTGGCCAGTTCATTCGCCACATCGGTGGTTGCATCAGATTCGGACGCCACATAGCTGAACGTGCGCGCGCCAGTGGTTGTCCCGCCACCCACGACATTGATCTCAAGATCGCTGAGGTAGATTTGGTAGGTCGCACCTGCTTGAACTTCGTTCACAGAGAACGACGCGCTGGTACTGTTGGCCAGCACAGTTGGCGCGTTCGTACCTTCATCGGTCAGGTCATCATTCTCGAAATATGTGACGACTGCAGAGCCGGTCGTATCTGCGTCTTCAGCAACGGTCGTATTGTTCAGAACGGTGAACGCTGCATCAGCGAGAGCAGTCGATGTCGCGCCATCTGCAGTACCAAGAACGGCTGTCGCCGTTGAGTCAGTTACGGACAAGTTCTGACGCACAACGTCGATGGTGCTGGAAGACACGGTGCCGTCTGTGTTGCGGTCCAGCGACGACAGGATTTTCATGTCAACCGAGCTGGAACCATCAATCAGGTTTTGACCGTTGAATTGCGCCGCGCCGACAACCGACCCGATTTGTTCTGTCAGGGCGGTAATGTCGGCCTGAATAGCGTCGCGATCAACGTTTTCTTCTTGTGCGGCAACGATCCGCCCCTTCATCTCGGTCAGCAGATCCGTGATGGTTTCTGAGGCGTTTGCGGCGACGGCGACTGTACCATCACCCAAGGACAGGCTTTCGGACACGGCCTTGAAGCCGGATACATCCGATTCCATGACCTTGGAAATCGCCCATACGGCAGAGTTGTCTTTCGCGCTGGCAATAGACTTACCAGTAGAGATTTCGGCCTGCGTCATAGACAGGTTTTTGTTGATGGATTTCAGCGTTTGCAGCGCCACCATTGCGCTGTTGTTTGTAAGAATGCTCGACATGTGCATTTCCTTTTGTCGCGGCGCTTTGCGCCTTGGGTTACGTTCCGCCGCCGTGTGGGGCGGACCTGTTGCCATTCTGACAAATGCTGCCCCCATGATCGGGGTCATGCGCCACCCTTTCGAGTGCAAGCGGACCATGCCCTCTATTTAGCTAACGGTTTCCTAAGCGCCGCCGCCGAGATCCAGCGCATTTTATTCAACTGATCACGCGCGCTTTTCGACCGAGCCTATGCTGCCGAGATCTGCGGTTTGTTTGCGTCCGGTCGAATCGTAAGTGTCCAGCGATTGGCGCACGCGCCGGATGGCCGCCAGCCGCCGCGCAACAGACCTGATTCCATCCAGAGCGCTATCCAGCAGCACCTGATTGCGCGCGACCTTGTCATACAGATGTTCAAGCGGTGCGCGCGTATCGAACTCCATCCGGTTCAACGCATCAATCAGCGCCTCTTTTCGTGTGCTGAGCCGTACAAGGTCATCAAGGTTGCCCTGCAACAGCGCCGCCCGTTCGGCGTCCAGCAGGTCATCCAGCGCGTCGAGCGCCGCCTGCCGATCCTCATTACGCATTTTGCCGCTCCTTCAAGGCATTGAACAGCGCTTCGGCTAATCCGACACCGCCTGCGGCAACCATTTCTTCGGCCTGCGCTTGAACAAGGAAGGACGAAAACTGGTCCTCACCTGCGCCGCCGCCATTGGCCTGTTGCGTCTTGCCCAAACCGGCCGACTTCAACATCTCTGCAAGGAACGTCGCCTCAAGCTTTTCTGCCGCCACGCGCAACGCGGCATCACGCTGACCGGGGGCGGGCAGGCCAGTGCGATCTGTCGGGGTCAATTGCATCGCAACTTCCTTTCAATTGGATCAATTTTTCTCAGCATGCCTGCCAAGCAGTAAAGAACCGGTAACCATCGACCGTCATAACCTGAGCAACGTGGAAGAAATCCCGGAGCGTATTATGACAATGACGATACTATCGGCTTTGACCAAAGGATCGGGTCCGCCTGCGTCGGCGGGTCAGGGCGATTCTGGTGAGGGTAAGGCGAACTTGTTTGCCGAAGTATTTTCGGCGCGAGATGTTGAGCCGAGTGCGGCTGGTGGTGCTCTGAAGAACGGGATGTCGCTTGGCGACGTGCCGGAGCCAGATGCTGATATTATCGTTGTGCCGCAAGCGGACTTGGCTAAAGATGCGCCTGTACCCTTTGCGGATGAAGTGAAGGAGGTGGGCGTCCTGCCTACTAAAACGCCTTCTATGTTCGAAGATGGCACGCCTGTGCGTGAGGGGGCCGACGATACCGAGACGGTCGAAGAGGGCGTCCTGACACTCAAAGTAAAGGGTAGTCGTAGTAGCCAAATCGGCGAAGCGAATGCCGCCCAGACTGCGGCCTCATTTGTCGAGACAGCCCAACAGATAACAGTTGCACCAGTGGCTCGTCCGAATGCACAGAGTGCCGCCAAGGCGCAGCTGACTGAGAGCGCCGCGAAACATGCCGCGGCAGAGGGTGTTTCTGTCACCCAAGTTAGCGCTTTTGCTGCCAAGCGGGTTGTGGAAAATATCCCGACAGAACAGCCCAAAGTTCTAATGAGCGTACTAAAAAAAGCGCAATCGGTGCCGCACGATGGCGCCTCCATATCTTCCAGAGCGTCCTCCAACACGGCTGAAACTCAGACCGGTGACCGAGCCGATCCCAAGCCGGTCAGCCCTTCCGAGGGCCAACACGTGCTGAGTGTCGCATACGGCAAAACTGTTCCGGTTGCCGATGAGGGTCAGTCGCTTGCAGGCGCGGCTGAGATTGACGAGCTGCCAGCCAACAAGCCGGCAGTGCCATTGTCTGCTTTAGAGCGTCATTTGCGGGGCCGTGCTGCGGTTATGCCTGCGCAAAACGCTCCCCACAATATGGCCGCCGCGTCGCTGACATTGACGCCGGAAATCGGTCCGCAAATCGTTAGGGAAGCTCCGCGCTTTGTTGGCGTGGAGGGCATGACCGCAAATTTGCCCCGCGCTGCGCTGGTAACCGACAAGCCCGATATGCCGGTTCTCATTTCGGCCACACCTTTGAATCTGCGGGAGGTCGTTAAAAGCGGCGCGGATGCAAAGAGTGGTATCTTGAACGCCGTAGATGCCTTGCACGGTGACACTCCATTCGGCACCGGCGCTACATCATCTATTGCGACCCATACTACTGCCCCCATTCGAACCGAACATGCCGCCCATGTGATGCAGCAGGTTGGCGAACAGGTCCGCACTTTGTCGGGCAACAAGATCGAAATTGCGCTAAGCCCGCTTGAGTTGGGGCGCGTGCGCATTGTCCTCAGCCCCTCTGACGCGGGTCTGAGTGTCAGCGTGTTGGCCGAACGGCCTGAGACTTTGGATCTGATGCGACGGCATATCGACGATTTGGGCGAAACGCTGTCCAATATGGGGTACGAGGATATCGCGTTTTCGTTCGGTCAGAACGAGCAGACGTCCGGCGATGAAACCTTCGGCGGTGACGACCGCCAGAACCCTGACATGTCCGGCGCTCTCGATACTGCGACCGTTCCATCCCCCACATTACTTCCACAGCTTTCTGCCGCGCATGCGGATGGCATTGATATGAGGTTCTAACCAATATGGATATTCTTTCCGCCCCAAGTGCCACGAGTGCTGCCACCGCGGCGACTGCATCATCAGGTTCAGTCCTCAGTTCGGATTTCGAGGTGTTTCTAAAAATGCTTACGGCGCAGGCCGAGTATCAGGACCCGTTAGAGCCGATTGATTCGTCTGAATACGCGGCCCAGCTTGCGCAATTCTCGATGGTGGAACAGCAGGTCACGACCAATGATCTGATGGAGCAGATGCTATCGGCCCTTGGCGCAAACGATATGGCGAGCGCGGCCAATTGGATCGGGATGGAGGCATTGGTGGAAGGTCCTGCAAAGTTCGAAGGCGCGCCGATAACCATTGCCCCTAACCCGCCCATTGCTGCGGATGAGGTGACGCTGATTGTCACCAACCGGCAAGGTACCGAAGTGCAACGCGTGCCGATCCCCGTCGGGGCAGAGGCGTTTGACTGGGACGGCAAAACGGCAAGCGGGTCATCCTTGGCGCATGGCGAATACTCGTTCCAAGTCGAGAGCAAGGCGAATGGCGATGTCCTGACGGTCGATCCTGCACAGTTGTTTTCGCGCGTGACCGAGGCGCGGATTGATAACGGTTCAACCCTGCTGGTGCTGGAAAGCGGCTACATGATTCGTGCGAACAATGTTGTTGGCCTGCGTGAACCTGCCTAGGGACGCATGTCGTTCAATTGGAAGGCCGCATAAAGCGGTGGCATGATGGCTCGACGCCAGCGCCCCAACGGGAACCTGCCTGCGGGCGAATGAACGAATTCGGGGTAGGTCGCGGGCGTTTGACCTAGGGCGAGCTGGGCCAGTACGCGCCCCGCCAATGTGCCCATGGCGACCCCGTTGCCGTGAAAGGCAAAACCGGCAAGGATATGCGGTGCATCCGGCACCGGCCCGATGAATGGTACCTGTCCCCGTGATAGGCAAACCATACCGGACCATGCATGCGTGACCTCGACCCCCGCCCACGCGGGGAACATGGCGCGGAAATCTGCGGCAACAGCGGCGCGTGCTTTTGCTTCGGCCGGCGGGGAAGACAGAACGCCCCCGCGCATCCCGAACAGGAAACGCCGGTCCGGCATCAGGCGGAAGTAGTGTAAGAGGCGACGGCTGTCATAGGCCATCTGGCTTGTGGTCCACCCTTGGGCCGACAGCTCTGCGTCGGTCAGGGGGCGTGTCACCATGACGGTGGACTGCGCGGGCATGTAGCGCGCGGCCAGCCAAGGCGGGATGTCCTCGCTTGAATAGCCGTTGGTGGCGAGGATCACGCGGTCGGCTTTGACGCGTCCTGCGGGCGTTTCGACGCCCGTTTTGGTGATCCGCGTCACGGGCGTTTGGTCAAACAGGCGCGCGCCTTGTGCCGTCGCGGCCCGTGCCAGTCCCGCCACATATTTTCGCGGGTTCAGCGCAAAGCCGACAGGCGTGGTGAGGCCGCCGTGAAACGGGCCGGACATGCTTTGGGCGGACAGATCGCGGCGGTCGAGCACACTGGCGGTAACGCCATAGTTTTCCTTTGTCCGCACGACCTCCGCCTCGAAACTGCGTGCGTCCTTGGGGCGGTGTGCAAGAAGGGTTTCCCCGATCGAGTGCCGGTCCACATCAAGGCCGAGGTCGGCGATCAGCCCCTCGGCACAGTCCACTGCGGCCTTTTCCGCGCGCCGCCATGCGATGCGCTGGGCCGTGCCGTATCTGCGGTCTAGCATCGTGTCTGATGCCATTGCGCCACCCAGACAGCAGAACCCGCCGTTGCGCCCCGACGCGCCCCAGCCAACGGCGTTCGCTTCGACCACCACGACCGACGCACCCGCTTTGGCCAGATGATAGGCCGCTGAAAGGCCGGTAAAGCCCGCGCCAACGATCACCACGTCGCAGGTGATGTTGCCCCGCAACACCGGATTTGCGGGGATCTCGACAGTTTCGTCCCACCAGCAACCCGTGCGCGGGCCAGCGCCGTAGGCGTAGTCGGAAAAGATGCGTTTCATTGTGCGCGCGCGGCGTTCTGTTCATCCCGCATGGCCCGCAACGCTGCCTGCTTGCTGGCAAGCGATGCCGCGATCACGCCGATGGTTACCAACCCGATCAGAATACTGCTGAGCGCGTTGATCTGCGGACTGACGCCCAATCGTACCGACGACCAGATCTTCATCGGCAGGGTCGTCGCAGAGGGACCAGAGGTGAAAGAGGCGATGACAAGGTCATCAAGGCTGAGGGTAAAGGCCAGCAGCCAGCCCGAGATGACCGCAGGTGCGATGATGGGCAGGGTGATCAGGCGGAACGCCTCGAAAGCTGACGCGCCAAGGTCCAGCGCGGCCTCTTCCAGCGATTGATCGAACGTCATCAAACGCGAGGACACAACAACTGACACAAAGCACATGGAAAACGTGGTGTGCGCGAGAACAATGGTTAGCACGCCACGATCCATGCCCAGCCCGATGAACAGCAGCAGCAGCGACAGGCCCGTGATCACTTCGGGCATGACAAGCGGCGCGTAGATCATACCGGAAAACAGGGTGCGCCCGAAAAACCGCCCCCCGCGCACCAGCACATAGGCGGCCATCGTGCCAAGGACCGTCGCGATGGTGGAGGAGATGACCGCCACACGCAGCGTCACCCACGCCGCATCAAGAAACGCCTCGTTGCTCAGCAACTCGCCATACCATTTGGTCGAGAATCCGGCCCAGACCGTGACCAGCTTGGAGGCGTTGAAGCTGTAGATCACGAGGATCAGCATCGGCACGTAGAGAAACACAAAGCCGAGTGTCAGGGACACGACGTTGAAAGGACTCAGGCGGTTCATTTCTCGGCCTCCGCCTGACGTTGTTCGTTACGCTGGAACAGCACGATGGGAATGATCAGGATCAGCAGCAGGATCACAGCCACAGCTGACGCAACAGGCCAGTCGCGGTTCGAGAAGAACTCTTCGAACAACACCTTGCCGATCATCAACGTGCCCGAGCCTCCCAGAAGTGACGGGATGACGAATTCGCCAAGGGCCGGAATGAACACAAGGAAGCTGCCCGCGATGATCCCGTTCTTCGACAGGGGAATGGTGATCATCCAGAACGCTTTGAGGCGCGAACACCCCAAATCTTCGGCGGCTTCGATCAGCGATCCGTCCAGACGATCAAGCGCGGAATAAATCGGCAGGATCATGAACGGCAGATAGGTGTACACGATGCCGATATAGACGGCAATGTTGGTGTTCAGCAGGGTCAGCGGTTCCGAGATCACGCCGGTCCACATCAGGAACTGGTTCAGGAACCCTTCGCCCGACAGAATGCCGATCCATGCATAAACGCGGATCAGGAACGAGGTCCAGAACGGCAGGATTACCAGCATCAGCAGCGTCGGGCGCCACTGTTCGGGCGACCGCGCCATCGCATAGGCCATGGGATAGCCGACGCACAGCGTCAGAACCGTAGAGATCAGCGCGATCCGCAAGGAGCTGAGGTAGGCCTTCCAGTACAAATCATCCTGCGTCAAAAACACGAAGTTCTCGAAATCCAGCGCCGACAGCATCTCCCAAATGCCGTCCTTGGCCGTGGGCGTATAGGGCGGAATGGCCAGCGCAATGTCGGACAGGGAAATCTTGAACACGACCGCAAAGGGGATGAGGAACAGCGCCAGCAGCCACAGGTACGGCACCGCTATGAGGACTGCGCGCCTCATCTGTCCAACACGACCCCTGCGGTGCCTGTCCAACTGACCCACACGTTGTCTTCCCACGTGATATCGCGGCGCGAGATGCGGCGCGTGTTAGCGGTTTGCGCCTTGATCATGAGGCCGTTTTCAAGCTCCACATGGTAGGTCGACAGGTTGCCGAGATAGGCGATGTCGATCACCTTGCCGCGCAGCGCGTTCACCGCGTCGGGTTGGGCTTTCGAGATCGTCACTTTTTCAGGGCGCAGGGCAAGTTTGACAGTTTTTCCATCAAGGGCCGCGTCGCCATCCAGTGCGATCAGGGGCGGTTGCCCCTCGGCCCATTCGATGGCGATGCCGCCTTCGGGGATGTCACTGCTGGTGGCGGTGCCCGCATCATCCGTGCGGTCGGGGGGCGGCAGTTGCGGCACAGGTTCGACGCGCGGGCCGATCACGGGGGCCAGTACCTTGTCATGCAGCCACATACCTACGGCGTTCGGTTGCGGGGTGCGTGTGTCTGTTGGTGTTTCGGGCGTTGTTTCATCCGTCGGGTCCGACGGCTCCGACGGCACGGGCGCGTCTTGCGGCGCGGCGGCGGCCGCGGTCGTTTGCCTGATGCGCGCGGTGCCTTCGATCAGGGTCACATCCCCGATGAAATCGGCCACATAGGCTGTGCGCGGTGCCTCGTAAATCTGTTGTGGTGTGTCGACCTGCATGATGCGGCCTTCGTCCATCACGGCGACACGGCTGGCGACGGTCATTGCCTCTTCTTGGTCGTGGGTGACGATGACAAAGGTGGTGCCGGTCTTTTCCTGAATGTCCATCAGTTCGAACTGCGTCGCCTCGCGCAGCTTTGCATCCAGCGCGCCGAGCGGTTCATCCAGCAGCAGCAGTTTCGGGGCCTTGGCAAGCGATCGCGCAAGTGCCACGCGTTGCCGTTGGCCGCCCGAGATCTGGTGCGGTTTGCGGCGGGCGAATTTTTCAAGCCGCGTGAGCTTCAGCATCTCGCCGACACGGGCAGCGATGGCGTCCTTGTCGCGGCTTTCGCGGCGCAGGCCAAAGGCGATATTGTCCCAGACGGTCAGATGCGGGAACAGCGCATAAGACTGGAACATCATGTTCACGGCGCGCTTGTTCGGCGGCACGGCGGCGATGTCCTTGCCCGACAGTTCGATGCTGCCTGTGGTGGGCGTTTCGAACCCTGCCAGCATGCGCATCATCGTTGTCTTGCCACAGCCTGACGGTCCCAGCAGGGCAAAGAATTCCCGCTCGTAGATATCAAGGGTCAGGTCATCAATCGCGGTAAAGTCGCCAAAGCGTTTGGTGACATTGCGAAACCGGATAAGCGGTTTCTCCTGCGGGTCGTCCCAGGGGGCGAATACAGTCTCTGCCAAGGGGATTCCGATCAAAATTGAACTGGGCGCGGGGATCGTCCCCGCGCCCCAAGGGCAGTGGTTAGGTGCCCGATTTTACCTTGGTCCACATGCGTGTGACGGTCCGCTGAGTGCGGGCGTCATAGGGCGATGTGGTGTACAGGTTTTCCAGCGTCGCCGCGTCAGGATAGATCGCGGTGTCCTCGATCACGTCGGCCTCAAGGAACTCCTGGCTCGCGAGGTTGCCGTTGGCGTAGTAGACATAGTTCGATGCCGCCGCCATGTTCTGCGCGTCCATGATGAAGTTCAGGAATGTGTGTGCCGCTTCGGGGTTCGGGGCGTCGACAGGAATGGCCATGTTGTCGAACCACATCTGCGCGCCTTCCTTGGGCGCGTAATATTCGATGGTTACGCCGTTGTCGGCCTCGGCCGCGCGGTCGCGCGCCTGGAGCACATCACCGGACCAGCCCACAGCCACACAGATGTCACCGTTGGCCAGCGCGTTGATATATTCCGAGCTGTGGAATTTCTGCACGTAAGGCGCGATGGCCGTCAGCACCGGCTCGGCCTTGGCAATGGTTTCGGCGTCTGTCGCATCGGGCGCTTCACCAAGATAGGCAAGAGCCGCGGGAATCATCTCGGCAGGGGCGTCTAGGATATGCACGCCGCAGTCCTGCAGTTTTTCCATGTTGGCCGGATCAAACACGAGGGCGAGCGAATCCACAGGCGCATCTTCGCCCAGCACTTCTTTGACCTTGTCGATGTTCACACCGATTCCGGTCGTGCCCCACATGTAGTTGATCGCATATTCGTTGCCGGGGTCGTATTTCGACACGCGGTCGGAAATCACGTCCCACATGTTGTCGAGGTTGGGCAGCTTGGATTTGTCCAATTTCTGGAACGCGCCTGCGCTGATCTGGCGTTGCAGGAACGTGCCGGTTGGCACAACCACGTCATAGCCCGAAGACCCTGCCAACATCTTGGTTTCCAGCACTTCGTTGCTGTCAAAGACGTCATAGACAAGGTCGATTCCAGTTTCTTCTTCGAACTTGGTCAGCAACTCTTCGTCGATATAGTCGGACCAGTTGTATACGCGCACTTCTTCGGCCGTCGCAGCGCCCGCAAGGGCGACAACTGCCGTTGTGCTCAGCATCAGATTTCTCATTGTGTACTCCCGTAAATCGCCCGTTTGCCGGGTCGACGTTCATGAAAACAAGTTTTAAGTCAGGCGTCCAGCGGGATTGCACGTGCCGCATTGACGGCGCGTGGTTTGCCCATATTCTCGGCATAGTTTTACTCAGAGGTTTCCATGCCCGCCATCACAAATCACATGCCCACGGCTGATCTTCAGGCGTTGGATGCAGCGCACCATATGCACCCGTTCACCACGAACGATGAACTGGCGTCCAAAGGCGCGCGGATCATCACGCGGGCCAAGGGCGTGTACCTGCACGACTCGGAAGGAAACGAGATTCTGGACGGTATGGCGGGCCTTTGGTGCGTCAATGTCGGCTATGGCCGCGAGGAAATGGCCGAGGTCGCCGCCCGCCAGATGCGCGAACTGCCGTTCTACAACACGTTCTTCATGACCTCGCACGTGCCTGCCATCGCGCTGTCGTCCAAACTTGCCGAACTGGCCCCCGATGATCTGAACCACGTGTTCTTCGCGGGGTCTGGGTCAGAGGCGAACGATACGAATATCCGCATGGTGCGCACCTATTGGGCCGCTAAGGGCAAGCCGACCAAGTCGATCATCATCAGCCGCAAGAATGCCTATCACGGGTCGTCCGTAGGGTCCGGCAGTCTGGGTGGTATGACGCCCATGCACGGGCAGGGCGGCTTGCCGATTCCGGACGTACATCACATCAACGAACCGAACTGGTGGGCGGATGGCGGCGACATGGATCGCGATGCTTTCGGTCTGGCCCGTGCCCGCGAGCTGGAAGAGGCGATTCTGTTCCACGGAGAGGACCGGATCGCGGCCTTTATCGCCGAGCCGATCCAAGGTGCTGGCGGCGTGATCATCCCGCCCGATACCTACTGGCCGGAAATCCAGCGGATTTGCGACAAATACGAGATCCTGCTGATAGCGGACGAGGTTATCTGCGGCTTTGGCCGTACCGGTAACTGGTTCGGCAGCCAGACCATGGGGATCAAGCCGCACATCATGACCATCGCCAAGGGGCTCAGCTCTGGCTACCAGCCGATTGGTGGGTCGATTGTGTGCGACAAGGTGGCCGAGGTCATCAACGGGGTCGAGTTCAACCACGGCTACACCTATTCCGGCCACCCCGTGGCCAGTGCGGTTGCGTTGGAAAACCTGCGCATTCTGGAAGAGGAAGACGTGCTGGGCCATGTGCGCAATGTCGCCGCGCCTGCCCTGCACGAAATGTGGCATGGTCTGGCGGATCATCCGCTGGTGGGGGAAACCACCATTGTCGGGATGATGGGATCACTGGCGCTGACACCGCACAAGGACAGCCGCGCCAAGTTCGCAATGGATGCAGGCACCGCCGGATATATGTGCCGCGAACGGTGTTTCGCGAACAATCTGGTGATGCGCCACGTGGGCGACCGCATGGTCATTTCGCCCCCTCTGGTCATCACCCCCGAAGAGATCGCGGAGTTCGGTCGGCGCGCCCGCAAGGCGCTGGATGAATGCCACATGATCCTCAAGGAAAAGGACATGATGCGCGCTGCCGTTTAAATAGGCGCCGCATCAAAAATGGGCAAAGGCTGCGGGGTAAACGTGGCCTTTGCTGCCGAATCCCCATCGAAAATGTCACGTCCGCCGCTGTGCCAGTGCCTAATTTTCCATGTGTTTTCCGTTAAAAATCGTCTGTTTCGCAGATATCTCCCGTTTTCCGCACTACTTGGTTGCAACATGGGCACTGTCGCGTTTTACATGAGGTAACAGGCGGACAACCGCCGGACAGACAACGGGGAGCCAATTTTGGCCGATAGTGCGACCGACAATGCGTTCGTCGAATTTGAGCGCGTGCAAAAGAGCTATGACGGTGAAAATCTTGTCGTCAAAGATCTGAACCTTTCCATGCCCAAGGGCGAGTTTCTGACAATGCTTGGGCCATCGGGGTCCGGTAAAACCACCTGCCTGATGATGCTTGCGGGGTTTGAAACAGCCACCCATGGCGACATCCGGTTGGACGGTGTGTCGATCAACAACATCCCGCCGCACAAGCGCGGCATTGGCATGGTGTTCCAGAACTACGCCCTGTTCCCGCATATGACCGTGGCCGAAAACCTCAGCTTTCCGCTTGAGGTGCGCAAGATCGGCAAGTCCGATCGCGAAGCCAAGGTAATGCGTGCACTCGGCATGGTGCAGATGCAGGATTTCGCGGGCCGTCGCCCCGCCCAACTGTCGGGTGGTCAGCAGCAGCGGATCGCATTGGCCCGTGCGCTGGTGTTCGAACCTGAACTGGTTCTGATGGACGAACCTCTGGGCGCGCTCGACAAACAGCTCCGCGAAACGCTGCAATTCGAAATCACGCGTCTGGCGCATGACCTGGGGATCACCACGGTTTACGTGACCCACGACCAGACCGAAGCGTTGACCATGTCCGACCGCGTCGCCGTGTTCGACGATGGCCGCATCCAGCAGCTTGCGCCGCCGGACCAGTTGTATGAAGAACCGCAAAACAGCTTTGTTGCCCAGTTCATCGGTGAAAATAACACGCTGATGGGGGTGATCGAAAAGATCAAAGGTGACACCTGCGAAGTGCGTCTTGATGACGGTAGCGTCATTGATGCCAAGCCGATCAACGTCACCGAAGTCGGTCAGCGCACCCGCGTTTCGATCCGCCCCGAGCGGGTCGAGATCGACAAGGGCCGCCTTGACCCAGAGGCGCATACACTCAAGGCCGAAGTGCTTGAGTTCATCTATATGGGCGACATTTTCCGCACACGTCTGCGGGTTGCGGGCAATGATGACTTTGTCATCAAGACTCGTAACGCCCCCGACCAGATCCGTCTGACACCCGGTGCACAGATCGACATCGGTTGGATGCCGGAAGATTGCCGGGCTCTCGACGCCTGAGCACGAAACGAGGGCGATGGACGCAGCCCGAAGTCCAGCCTTCAACACTCAACAATTACGGGCTTTAACAATGGGAGTACGACCATGAAACTCACCAAGACCCTTTTGGCCACAACAGCGCTGACAGTTGCTTCGGGCACTGCATTCGCTGACGGCCACATGGCCAGCGACATGACTCTTGTCAGCTGGGGTGGCGCATACCAAGCCAGCCAGCAAAACGCATATGTCGCGCCATATCTCGAAATGAACGAAGGCGTGTCCTCTGTTTGGGACGAAAGCTCGGCCGAGGCCGTGGCCAAACTGCGCGCCATGAACGAAGCGGGCAACGTCACGTGGGACGTCGTTGACGTTGTTGCGGCAGACGCGATCCGCCTGTGCGACGAAGGCCTTGCGCTGGAAATCGACGCCGACGAACAGCTTGCTGCGGCACCCGATGGCACATCCGCGTCGGACGACTTCGGTGACCTGCTGGTCAGCGACTGCTTTATCCCGCAGATCGTCTATTCGACCACATTCGGCTATCGCACCGATTTGGTTGGCGACACACCGCCAACATCCGTCTGCGCCGTGTTCGACACCGAAGCCTATCCTGGCAAGCGCAGCCTCGAAAAGCGTCCAATCAACAACATGGAATGGGCTCTGCTCTGTGACGGCGTTGCAAAAGACGAAGTCTATGACGTTCTGGCAACCCCAGAAGGTCAAGACCAAGCGCTGGCCAAACTCGACACGATCAAAGGCGACGTGATCTGGTGGTCTGCGGGTGCGGATACACCCCAGTTGCTGGCAGACGGCGAAGTCATCATGGGTTCGACCTATAACGGTCGCCTGTTCGCCGCCATTGAAGAGCAAGACCAGCCCATCGCCATGCTGTGGGACGCGCAGGTGTTCGACCTTGACGGTTGGATCATCCCAACGGGCCTGAGCCCCGAGCGTGAAGCCCGTGCACTGGACTTCGTCAAATTCGCGACAGACACACAGCGTCTGGCGGATCAGGCCAAGTACATCAGCTACGGCCCCGCACGTGCATCGTCCGCACCTTTGGTCGGTCAGCACGCGGAGCTGGGTATCGACATGGCGCCACACATGCCAACCGATCCCAACAACGCGACGAACACGTTCCTCTATAACTACGAGTTCTGGGCGGACTATCGCGACGATATCGACGCGAAATTCCAAGCGTGGCTGGCTCAATAAGCCACTAGCGCGGGGCGCGGGGTAACCCTCGCCCCCCTCACGGCACAAGACGCAAGGCGGCAGATGCGCCGCCTTGCCATCCCCTTCGGAGGCACTGATGCCCAAAGGCTATATCATCGGCCACATTACAGTGAACGATCCCGAGGCGTACAAAGAGTACGTTGAAAAGGACACGCCGATCCTGTTGCGTCTGGGCGCTGTTCCCATTGTACGCGGCGGTCAGGCCACCGTTATGGAAGGCGAGACACAGAACCGTCACGTCATCTTCGAATTTCCGTCTTATGAGGCCGCGCTCGCTGCCTATAACGACCCCGATTATCAAGAGGTGGCCAAGATCCGTCACCGCACCGCCACCAGCACCATCATCGTAGTCGAAGGGACCTGAACCATGGCCGAAGCTGTGCTTGCCGCCGATGGCACCCCCCTGAAACGCAGTCTGGCCCGCGCCTTGCGCCGTCAAAAACTGCGCGCACTGGGGCTGATCGCGCCCCTCCTGATCTTTGTCCTGATCACCTTTATCGTGCCGATTGCGTCGATGCTGTTCCGGTCGGTCGAAAACGATATCGTGCAGAATACCCTGCCCGACACCGTTGCCGCCCTTGCCTCATGGGATGCGAATACCGGCGAAACGCCTGATCCCGATGTTTACGAGGCGATGTATTTCGATATGTTCCTTGCCGCCGAGGCCAAGCGTCATACCCGCCTTGGCACGCGCCTTAACTACGAACAAACTGGCCTGTCCTCGCTGTTCCGCCAGACGGGCCGCGCCTTGGATGATGTGGGCAAGGACGTTCAAAAGCCGCTGGAAAAGCTGAACCCAGCGTGGAAAGACGGCGA
The DNA here is from genome assembly GCF_059882455.1 of Tateyamaria sp. 7Alg 36. Classification (NCBI taxonomy): domain Bacteria; kingdom Pseudomonadati; phylum Pseudomonadota; class Alphaproteobacteria; order Rhodobacterales; family Roseobacteraceae; genus Tateyamaria; species Tateyamaria sp. 7Alg 36. The sequence goes on from NZ_CM187613.1 coordinate 2,391,016, forward strand.
GACGTGGTACGAGATTTTCAACAGCAGCGACCTGATTGATACCGGATTGCTGGCCAGTTCCCGCGCCCGCGTGGCCGCGCTGACTGATCAACCCGCGGGCGGTGACATCAATTTCGCGCCAAGCGCGGCCGCCTCTCAGGTGCTGCCGAAGACGGCCAAGGTCTATGCCGCTTGGGCGGTCTACACCGCCACCCAAGATGGCCGTGACCCTGCCAAGCGCGATCCATGGGAAGATACCGCTGCGGCCCTTGCCACCGATCTGCAAACAGCTGACCTGTCCTCCTATTCCGGCCCCGGTGCCGACCTGCTGCGCGAGGCGCAGGCCGCCAACCTTCCGGCGCCCGACTACAAGGCCGCCTTTGCCGAGATCGACGAAGAATGGGCCACGCTCGTGCCGTGGAAAACGCTGCAAACCTATTCTGCGAAATACACGCCGGGTTATTTCCTGAATGCGGTCGATGCGCAGCTGACACCCGAAGGCATGGCATGGCAGCCCGAAGACAAGCAAATCCTGCTCAAGCTGTTTGGCCGCACGATCTGGATGTCGATGCTGATCATGTGTTCCTGCATCGCCTTGGGCTATCCGATTGCATGGCTGCTAGCCAACCTGCCGATGCGTCAGGCGAACCTGCTGCTGATCCTCGTGCTGCTGCCGTTCTGGACATCGCTGCTGGTGCGAACCTCGGCGTGGAAAGTGATGCTGCAACAACAAGGGGTGATCAACGATGTACTGGTCTGGATCGGGCTGGTCGGTGACGACAGCCGGCTCATCATGATCAACAACCAGTTCGGCACGATTGTGTCGATGACCCACATCCTGCTGCCGTTCATGATCCTACCGATGTATTCGGTGATGCAGACGATCCAGCCAAGCTACCTCCGCGCGGCCAAGTCGCTGGGCGCCACAAACTGGACCGCGTTCTGGCGGGTCTATTTCCCGCAGTCGATCCCCGGTATCGGGGCGGGCTCGATCCTCGTGTTCATCCTCGCCATCGGCTACTACATCACGCCGGAAATCGTAGGCGGCACCAAGGGCGTCTTCATCTCGAACCGAATCGCCTACCACATTTCGTCTTCGCTCAACTGGGGCCTTGCGGCTGCACTTGGGACGATCCTGCTGGCCGCTGTGCTGGTGCTCTATTGGGCCTATGACAAGATCGTGGGCATCGACAACGTGAAGCTGGGGTAACGACCATGGGACTTCCACCATATGCCACAACAGGTCAACGGATCTGGTATTACGGCTTCCGTGTCATTTGCGGGCTGATCTTCTTCTTCCTTGTTGCGCCGATTGTCGTGGTCATGCCGCTGTCGTTCAACGCGCAGGATTTCTTTACCTTCACGCCGGAAATGCTGCGGTTTGATCCCGAAGGCTACTCACTCAAACACTACGAGGATTTCTTCACCAATCCGCAGTGGCAACTGGCGATGAAGAACTCGCTGATCATCGCGCCAATTGCGACAATCATCTCGGTTTCGCTCGGCACGCTGGCCGCGATCGGCCTGTCGCAATCCCATGTCCCGTTCAAAGGGACAATCATGGCCATCCTGATCTCGCCAATGATCGTGCCGCTGATCATCTCGGCCACGGGCATGTTCTTTTTCTACTCGTCCCTAGGCAATTGGATGGAAAACACACTGGGCCTCGACAAAGGCTTTGTGGGCTACGTCAAGGTCATCCTCGCCCACGCCGTGCTCGGCATTCCGTTCGTGATCATCACCGTCACCGCAACACTGGTCGGCTTTGACCGCTCGCTCACACGCGCAGCGGCCAATATGGGCGCAGGGCCGGTAACGACCTTCTTCCGCGTGCAGATGCCCCTGATCCTGCCCGGCGTGATCTCGGGCGGCCTGTTCGCCTTTATTACCTCGTTTGACGAGGTGGTCGTGGTCCTCTTTGTCGGCTCTGCCAGCCAGAAGACCCTGCCATGGCAGATGTTCATCGGCCTGCGCGAACAGATCAGCCCGACCATCCTCGCGGTCGCGACGATCCTCGTGGCGATCTCTATCTGTTTGCTCACAACCGTCGAACTGCTCCGTCGACGCAGCGAACGCCTGCGCGGCATGTCACCGGGCTAACCCTTCTTTTGGCTAGAAATACTGTGGGGGAGTCCGCAAGGACGGGGGTGAAACCCCCTAAAGCCTCGCGTGGCGCAGCCGCATTCGGATTACCGCAGTTTCTGCAGCAGGCTCAACGAGGCATAGCCATCCGCCGTCAGCCCGCGTGACTGCTGGAACCGTCGCACGGCGTCCAGCGTGTTTGGGCCGATCCGGCCATCCACGCCTTGGGTGTTATACCCCGCCATGGTCAGGCGTTCCTGCATCTCCTTGCGCTCGGAAAAGGTCAGCGCCCGATCATCCCGTGGCCATGCCGCGGCGATGGTGGGGCGCCCCTTGATCCGGTCGCTCAGATGGCCGACCCCGATCACATAGGCATCTGCTGCGTTATAGCGTTCGATGACGCTGAAATTCTTGAACACCATAAACGCGGCCCCGCGACTGCCCGCAGGCAGCAGGATCGACGCCTCGCCGTGGTTGGGAACGGCGCGCCCGTCCGCACCGACCACGCCAAGGCGCGCCCATGCGTCGGGCGTGCGTTTGATCTTGCGCGATGCCATGGTAAAATCGAACTGCGCGGGAAGTTTGACCTCCACCCCCCATGGCTGTCCCTTGACCCAACCAAAGCGCGACAGATAGGCTGCGGTTGACGCAAGCGCATCGGTCGGATCATCCGACCAAATGTCCCGTTTGCCATCGCCACGGAAATCCACCGCATAGTCCAGATAAGACGTCGGGATGAACTGGGTATGCCCCATCGCGCCCGCCCATGATCCGGTCATGTTGCGCGGGGTGGTGTCGCCGTTTTGCAGGATCTTCAGTGCCGCAACCAGTTGCTGTTCAAAGAACGCGCCGCGCCGCCCGTCATAGGCCAATGTGGCGAGGCTCTGGATCACGTCGCTTTTGCCGCGATAGGTGCCATAGTTGCTTTCCAGCCCCCAGACCGCGACCACGACTTCTTTTTCAACGCCATAGCGCGCCTCGATCGCGTCCAGCGTCCGGCGGTGGGTGGTGACAGCCGCCTTGCCATTGCTGATCCGGCTGTCCGAGGCGGCGCTGTCCAGATAGTCCCAGATCGTTTTGGTGAATTCCGACTGGTTGCTATCGCGCTTGATGACGTCCGCGTCATAGCGCACGCCTGCAAAGGCGCGGTCAAAGGTTGTGCCGTTGATCCCTTGTGCCAAGGCGCGCCCACGAAACCCTGCGATCCAGCCTTGAAAGGCGGGGTCTTTGGGGGACGGGGCGGGGGTGGCCACTGCCGACGCAGCTGATCCAGCGGGGCGTAGTTGCGGGCGCAAAACGGCGCTGTCCGCAAAGGACAGGATGTCCGATGGCGCCGCGCGCGTCACCTCGGTCTGTTCGGGGCGCAGGGAGGGTCTGGTCGAAATCTCGGTCGCCTGCGCGCTGTCGGTTTGAACGAAAGTAAGGACGCTGCCAACGGCCCCAATGGTGACTGCCCACCGCATAATATGCCTCATGATCGCTTGTTTTTTTGTGCGTTGTTTCGAGCCTAGCAACAATTGGCGATTCAAGAAAGGGGCGCCTCCGCAGCCGCGCGAATCTTGGCCACATCCGCATCCTTCTGCCGCAGCAGCGCCAGATGATCGCGCAGCAGGGACACCCGATGGGGTCGAAAGCTTTGGTCGGTGATCTCAAGCGCATCCATCCGGTCCAGCCGGAACGTGCGGAAATCCTCACGCAGGTGGCACCATGCCAGCAACATGTTGGCGTCGTCGAAGAACACGATCCCCAGCGGCTTGACCATACGCTCGGTTTGCGCACCCAGACGGTCGCAATAGGCAAAGCGCACGCTGACTTCGTCCCACGCGGCCCGCCGAAGCGCACCCACGTCGATCAGGGGCTGTGCGCGGGGTCGGTAGCGGCGCGCATCCAGTACGGCATGTTGCAATCTGTGCGCCTGTTTGGGCGGTACGCGGGCCTGTATCTTGCTGAGTGCTGATGCCGCCGCCGCCGCCAGTGCCGGATCGGCGATGGCCGCCACGTTGCGCAGGCCCAGCACCAGCGCCTCCAACTCGTCACCCTCGAAACCCAAGGGGGGCAGGGTGGCATCCTCGATCAGGGTAAAGCCGAACCCCGCCTCTCCGTCGATGACGGCACCAAGGCCGCGCAATTCGTCAATGTCGCGGTAGATCGTGCGCAGGGACACGTCCATTTCATAGGCCAGAACCTGCGCCGTCATCGGCGGCGTCAGGCGGCGCATGGTTTGCATCAACTGGAACAGGCGGCGTGTGCGGGTCATGGTATGACCCTAGCACGCGCGGTGACAGAAATTGTCAGTAATGTTGCAATGGCCGCGCCGGATTACCGGTTGCGGCTTACTTTGCGTTTCACCTTGTCATTGCGGCGCTTGGACTTGGCGGCCTTCCTGCGCGGGCTGCGCCCTGCTGGGGACTGCCGGCCCTTGGGCAGCGATTTGCCATCCAGCGCCAACAGGTCCAGCGCGATGCCCCCCGTGACCGGCACGGCCTCGGCCAGACGTACGGTGGCGCGTTGTCCTACGCTGATCGTCAGTCCAGTGTCCGATCCCATCAACGTATTCGCCTCGCGGTCGAAATGGAAATATTCGGCCCCGATGGCGCGCATCGGCACAAGCCCGTCCGCGCCGCTGTCGTCCAGTTTTACAAAAATGCCGAACTTGGCGATTCCGGCCACGCGCCCCTCCATCTCGTCGCCCACGCGTTCGCTCAGATAGGCGGCAAGGTAGCGGTCGGTCGTGTCCCGTTCGGCCATCATCGAACGCCGTTCGGTGTCCGAAATATGCGTGCCGGTTTTTTCGAGGTTCTCGGCATCTTCGGGGCGCAGGCCGTCATTGCCCCAGCCATGGGCGGTGATCAGGGCGCGGTGCACGATCAGGTCGGCATAGCGCCGGATCGGAGAGGTGAAATGTGCGTAGTTGCGCAGCGCCAGACCGAAGTGACCAAAGTTGACAGGGCCGTAATAGGCCTGCGTCATCGACCGCAGCGTCGACAGGTTGATCAGTTCGGAATCGTCCGTCCCTTCGGCCTGCCGGAGCAGGCGGTTCAGATGCCCCGTCTTCAGCACCTGCCCTTTGGCAAGGGTCAGGCCCGCCGCTTGCGCCGTCTCGCGCAGGCTTTCCAGTTTTTCGGGGGCGGGTTCCTCGTGGTTGCGGAACAGCAGCGGCGACTTCTTCGCCACCAGCGTTTCGGCGGCGGCGACATTTGCCAGCACCATGAACTCTTCGATCAGGCGGTGCGCATCCAGACGGTCCTTGAAATTGACCGAGGATACCTTGCCATCCTCGCCCAGTACGATCTGGCGTTCGGGCAGGTCCAGTTCCAATGGCTCGCGCAGTTTGCGCGCCTCTAGCAGCGCGGCGTAAGCGGCATAAAGCGGCTTTAAAACAGGCTCTAACAAAGGCTTTGTGCGTTCGTTCGGGGTGCCGTCAATGGCGGCCTGCACTTCTTCATAGTTCAGCGATGCGGGCGATTGCATCAGGCCGCGATGGAAGTCGTGTGCGATCTTCTGGCCCTGCGCATCGATTTGCATGCGCACGGCGATACAGGCCCGCGGCACACCTTCGTGCAGCGAACACAGATCACCAGACAAACGGTCGGGCAGCATCGGCACCACACGGTCGGGGAAGTAGGTCGAATTCCCCCGCTTCTTCGCCTCGCGGTCCAGTGCCGATCCGGGCGTGACAGAGGCAGCAACGTCTGCAATCGCCACCCAGATGACATGCCCGCCCGCGTTCTTGGGATCGTCATCGGCATGGGCATAGCACGCGTCGTCGTGATCCCGCGCATCCCACGGGTCGATGGTGATAAGGGGCAAGTCGCGCAGATCCTCGCGCCCTTTCAGGCCCTTCGGTTTTTGCGCATCGGCTTCGGCGACCACTTCGTCGGGGAAGGAATCGGGAATGCCATGTTCGTGGATCGCAATCAGCGACACGGCCTTTGGCGCACCGGGATTGCCCAGTCGTTCGACAACACGGGCGCGTTGTAGCCCGATGCGGGATTTCGGCCCTGCCTGTTCGGCCTCGACCAGTTCGCCGTCCTTGGCACCGCCCGTGGCATCGGATGCGACGGACCATTCATTGCTGCTGCCCTTGTTCACGGGCAGAATGCGGCCCCCTTCGGCGGTCTTGCGGAAAACGCCCAGCACGCGGGCGGGGTTGGTTCCGATCCGGCGGATCAGACGCGCCTCGTAATTGTGATCATCGGCCTTGACCAATGTCAGGCGGGCCAGAATGCGGTCGCCCGCGCCAAGCGCGGGATCTGAGGCGCGCGGGATCACCAGAACACGCGGTTCGACCCCTGTGCCGTGCCATTCCATCGGACGTGCGAACAGATCGCCGTTTTCATCCGGCGGCGTCACCAGCAGCACGCTGACAGGCGGCAGGCGGTCGGGATCCTGATAGGTCTTTTTACGCTTTTCGATATGACCCTCCTCCGCCAACTCCTTGAGAAGGCGTTTGAGGTCAATCCGTGCAGCGCCTTTGATGCCGAAGGCTTTGGCGATGTCACGTTTGGCGGTCAGGGTCGGATTGGCGGCAATCCAGTCGAGGATTTCGGGCTTTGTCGGGATACGGGTCATAGACCTGAGGTAGCACGCGCACCCTATGTCGTCATGGCAAATCGTGCGCCCTGTCCACATCTGCCAGCGTATCGACCAAAGCGATGCGTTTTCCGGCGAACCGAGCGCGGCTGTCGGCCAGCGCGTGTTCGGTCGACCAGCGCACGTGATCCAGCGCATTTGGCCGGATATCAGTCCCTAACTTGGCCCCGATCAGCCAGTAGCCGCCATCGGGGGCAGGGCCAAAGACAACGTCGTGTCGTCCCAATGCAGCAAAAGCTTTGGCAACCTTGTCGCGGGTAATGTCGGGAATATCCGCGCCGATCACGCAAACAGGCCCGCGCGCGCGGCGCATCATCCGCGCCATCCGGTCCCCCAACGTGCCGCGCCCTTGTGGCCAACGGGCAAATCCGGCGGGCCAGCAGCGCGATTGCAGCCCTTCGATATCCGGTGCGACGGCCAGCACCACACGCCAGCGCGGATCTTCGATCTGGCGCAGCAGGCGGGCGACCTGATGGCGGAACCACCACGTCGCCGCGACGGCGCCGATGTCGCGGCCAAGGCGTGTCTTCACGCGCCCCACGCGGGGGACTTTGACCATGACAACCAGTGTCGGAGTCAAAGCGGGCGTTCCATGTCGCGATGGTCAATGCCCGCATCGTCGTAAACAGGGCCATAGGCGGTAAACCCGAGCTTTTCATAAAAGGCGAGGGCATGCATCTGCGCGCCAAGTTTGGCTGTGGTGACGCCATCCTGCGCACGCGCAACGTCGAGGCAAGCGTTGATCAGCGCCGCGCCCAAGCCGGTGCCTCGGGCTTGCTTCAGGACGCACACCCGCCCGATTTTGGCGACGGTACCAGTCACTAATATGCGCGCACAGCCCATTGGTGTGCCGTCGAGGGTTGCGAGAATGTGCAAGGCATCCCCATCGCGCCCGTCCATCTCTTCGGCCTCGCTCACGCCTTGTTCTTCGATAAAGACGGTGCGGCGCAGGCCGTGGCAGGTCTTCAGATCATCGGTCTGCGTAATCTCGATTGTCATGCGAAATAGTCTCTGAGGATGCGGGAATAGATGGCTTTGAGCTGGTCGATATGGGCGACGTTCACGTGCTCATCAACCTTGTGCATGGACTGACCCACCAACCCGAATTCCACCACGGGGCAGTGATCTTTGACAAAGCGCGCGTCGGACGTCCCGCCGCTGGTGCTGAGAACGGGCGCGACGCCGGTTTCCGCCTTGACCGCGCGGGCGACAAGGTCGGACAGTTCGCCCGGTGGGGTCAGGAAGCTTTCGCCCGAGACTTTCACTTTCATGTCGATCTCGACGCCATAGGCAGTCGCGACGGCATCGGCCTGCGCTTGTAACCAAGCGGTCAGCGCCGCGCCGGCGTGGGTGTCGTTGAACCGGATGTTCACGGTGGCGCGGGCTTGTGCGGGAATGACATTGGTGGCCGGATTGCCGGTGTCGACCGTGACAATGGCAAGGGTCGAGGCATCGAAATGGTCGTTGCCTTTATCCAGTTCGTGGGTGGCAAGCTGGTCCATCAGGCGCATCAGTGGGGGCAGGGGGTTCTTGGCGCGGTGCGGGTAGGCCGAGTGCCCTTGCACACCGGTCACAGTGAACCACGCGGTCATCGACCCGCGCCGCCCGATCTTCATCATCTCGCCCATGGTTTCAGGGCAGGTCGGCTCGCCCACAAGGCATACGCTCATCGCTTCGCCCGCGTTGTCCATATGCGCCAGCAAGGCGGTTGTGCCATCCGTGGCATCGCCTTCTTCGTCGCCGGTGATGGTGATGATGACGGCACCGTCAGGGGGCGTGTCGCGCACAAGGTCCACCGCCGCCGCGACAAAGGCTGCAACGCCTGATTTCATGTCGGTGGTGCCGCGCCCGTACATGATGCCGTCTTTGACCTCGGCACCGAAGGGGGGCATCGACCATGCCGCCGCGTCCCCGACCGGCACCACATCGGTGTGCCCGTTAAAGCCGAAACTGCGCGCATGCCCCTTTTCACCCCAGCGGGCAAAGAGGTTGCGGATGCCGCCACGGTCGGCCCACGCGCAGTCAAATCCCGCCTCGCTCAGCAACGCATGCAACACATCCAGCGCGCCGCCATCCTCTGGCGTGACAGAGGGGCAACGGACCAATTCAGCCGTCAATGCGACCGGATCAATGGGGGGCATGGAAACTCCTGACATAGGGATTGTGGCAAAAACGGCGCGTTTTCCACGCCTTGGGACAACAAGAGAGTTAACAGGAGGTTAATTCCTGTGCTAGGGTTCCTGCAATAATATGACCCGAGGCAGGGCATCAGCAGTCCGGTCGCCAACGTGCGACCACAAGAATGTGCGAAAATCAGCACGACGATGACACGTGGTAAAACCGCGTGCGCTGCACCTGTTCTGTCTCAAGATAAAATGGCGGGCAGGCTATGGTTGCAGCATCGGAACTTCCGATTCAGACGGTACGTGAGGGCACCAGTGCCATGGATATGGCGAATGCCATCTTCGGCAATGGTGTACAGGTGGTGTCGTCATCCTACAGCGGTGACAGGGACAGTGCGGGGATCTATTCGAACGGCGACACCGTATCGCCCGGTGTGACACCGGGCAATACAGGCGTGATCCTGTCGACGGGCGATGCCGAGGATTTCACGAACTCGTGGGGATCGTCGAACTGGTCCAATTCCACATCGACCAATACATCCGGCATCGACAATGACTCGATGTTCAACGCGGCCGCCGGTACGCGGACCTATGATGCGTCTTTTCTGGACGTAGATTTCATCCCCGATGGCAACGTGATGACGATGCAGTTCGTCTTTGCCTCGGACGAATATCCCGAATTCCAGAACTCGGTCTATCAGGATTTCGTCGGTGTCTGGATCAATGGTCAACAGGTCGAGATGGACGTGGGCAACGGTGACACCGACCCGGGCAACATCAACACCACCAACAACATTAACATGTATGTCGACAACACGTCCGATGACTACAACACCGAGATGGACGGCTTTACCATTACGATGAGCCTGACGATGTATGTCACGCCGGGCGAGTTGAACTCGATCCGTATCGGCATCGCGGATGTCAGCGACAACCAATACGATTCCAGCCTGCTGATTGCCGGAGATTCCGTGCAGACCGATCTGGTGGCGATTTCGGATAACGTGAACGTTTATCCAGACGGTACGACGTCGTTCAATGTGCTGGAAAATGATATCAGCACGCCGTCCTCGACCCTGACCGTCACGCATATCAACGGTCAGGCCGTCACGGTGGGCAGCACCATAACCTTGCCCACTGGACAGACGGTTACCTTGGGCGCGGGCGGGGTGTTCACGGTCACCGGCGACGGTGACGAGGAAGATTTCAACTTCACCTACACGGTCAGCGACGGCAACAGCACCGATACAGGCTTTGTCAACGCGACGTCGATCCCGTGCTTTGTTGCCGGCACCATGATCGCCACGCCCGAGGGCAATGTGGCAGTGCAGGACCTGAAGGCCGGTGATCTGGTGCTGACGCAGGATGACGGCCCGCAGCCCCTGCGGTGGACCGGTATGCGCGAGGTCGAGGCCGAGGGGGATTTCGCCCCGATCTTGATCCGCGCCGATACGTTCGGGGTGCATGGCGATGTCATGGTATCGCCGCTTCACCGCGTGCTGATCCGCGACAGCCTTGCCGAGCTGTTGTTTGGCGAGGCCGAGGTACTGGTGGCAGCCAAGGATCTGGTCAACGATCATTCGATCACGCGCCAGACGGGCGGAAAGGTGACTTATGTACACCTGATGTTCGACCGCCATCAGGTTGTGTTTTCCGAAGGGCTGCGTACCGAAAGTTTCCTGCCGGGGCCGCAGACAACCAAGAGTTTCGAGGCGCAGATCGTCGAGGAGATTTGTGCGATATTCCCCGAGTTAGACCCGCATACAGGCGGCGGCTATAGCCCTGCGGCGCGCAGGATGCTCAAGAAATACGAAGCCAACCTGTGGCGCGATGCGCAAGACGCCGCATGAGCTGGATTGGCCTCACCGACCATCAGGATGGCAGGTTCGCCCTGTCGGGGCTGGCCGGTGATCGCAGCACCCAGCCCGCGCCCAAAGCACTTGAACGCGGCACGATCATGTTTGAAACGCATATGCCCGGACAGGTGCGGCCACATGATCTGCTGGGGGCGATGCATGCCCATCCGTGGATGCGCGAACTGGTGTTCCGTGCCATTCCGGGCGGTGGGATCGCGATGGTGCATCGCAACAATGCCGACATTCTGCACGCCGCGATCCGTTGGGTCGGGGACGGGCGGGCCTATACGCTGCGCGTGACCTATGCGTGGGATACGGCCTCGGGCTGGGCGCGTCTGGCGCTGGAACAGCCCGAGCGGTCGCGCGTGGTCACCAACACGGTGCATGCACCGCGCCCCCAGATCACTAGCGATTTGCGCGACATGATGTTGGGCGGGGCGGAACGTACCCTGTCACGCGATGTGCTGTTTGCCGCGGTCAGTACCGATATTGCGGCGATCGGCCCGATGCCGTCCCTGCATCCTGCGACGCCCATTGCCACCCCGTTCGGTTATCGCGACGCGGGCAAACTGCAACGGGGTGACACAGTGCTGACCGAAACGGGCGAGGTCGTGCCTGTCCTGCATGCGGTGCGCAACCGTGTGCCCGCGCGCGCCAGCTTTGCCCCAGTGCGCCTGCACGCGCCATATTTCGGTCTGACGCGAGACATCATTGTGGGGCCAGAACAACGTCTGGTCCTGCGGGGATCCGAGGTCGAGTACAACTTTGGTCAAGAGGCGGTTCTGGTGCCCGCACGGCACGTGGTTAATGGCCATGCCGCAAGCTGGGCCGCCCCTGCGGCGGTGGCAGGTTACGTGCAGCTTGTCCTGCCCGGTCACGAGGTTTTGCTGGCAGCAGGATGCCCGCTTGAAAGTCTTTATATCGGGCGTTTGCGGCGCGAGGCGGACAAGTTGGCCGCCAGTGTGCTGTCCCATATTCCCAGCCGCCTGCTGCCGGAACATGCGCGTCCCTTCCATCAGGTGCTTGGCCCGTTCGAGGCGATTTCCCTGTTGGATCAGCGCGCGGCCTGATCGTCCGGATCGCTGCCGTCGTCATCCCCGAAAAACGGGGTCATCTGAGCGACAATTACCGAATTCTCGTCCAGCGCACGCTGCATCAGGCTGCGCTCGTCATCGCCGATTTCGTGGCCTTCGGCCTCGCGGTCGGCCAACGTGCCATAGCCTGTCACATCCAGCGGTGCGGTGTCCGCCTGTTTAAGCAAGGCAACCGTTTCGCGCACCGCTTCGGCCTCGTCCACGCCGCTGGCATAGCACATCAGGGCAGCACCGCTTGCATCCTTGGGTAAGCCGTCACCGGACTTGCGCCCGATCTGAACCACCAGCGTGTAGACCTGCTGGCGGTTCGGTTTTTTGGGCTTTTTCGCTTTATCAGTCACGCAACAGCTCGTTGATGGACGTTTTGGAGCGGGTCTGTGCATCGACTTTTTTCACGATAACCGCGCAGTACAGGTTCACGCCGTTCTTGGACGGCATGGAACCGGCCACAACAACGGAACCGGCAGGTACTTCGCCATAGGTGAATTCGCCGGTCTCGCGGTCAACGATCTTGGTCGACTGGCCAATGAAAACGCCCATACCCAGAACCGATCCCTCGCGCACGATGCAGCCTTCGACCACTTCCGAACGCGCCCCGATAAAGCAGTTGTCCTCGATGATGGTCGGACCGGCCTGCATGGGTTCAAGAACCCCGCCGATGCCGACGCCGCCCGACAGGTGCACGTTCTTGCCGATCTGCGCACAGCTGCCAACGGTCGCCCATGTGTCGACCATGGTGCCTTCGTCCACGTAAGCGCCAAGGTTCACAAAGGACGGCATCAGCACAACGCCGGGCGCGATATAGGCCGACTTGCGCACGACACAGTTAGGCACGGCGCGGAACCCTGCGGATTTCCACTGTGCGTCGCCCCAGCCTTTGAACTTGGAATCCACCTTGTCCCACCAGCCGCTGCCTTGCGGGCCGCCGTCCTGCAGTTCCATATCCTTGATGCGGAACCCCAGAAGCACGGCCTTCTTGGCCCACTGGTTCACGTGCCAGTCGCCGCTGTCCTGCTTTTCCGCCACGCGCAGTTTGCCACTGTCGAGTGCGGCAAGCGTGTCTTCGATGGCGTCGCGGGTTTCGCCTGTGGTGGCGGGCGTGATGGTGTCACGTGCCTCCCATGCGGCTTCGATGGCGGTTTCAAGCTGTGCGTTGGACATGGCGCGGTCTCTCCGATTGATCGCGGCGCTTAGACAACAATCCGGCGCGCCATGCAATCACATCTGGGCAAGCCCGCCCGTGCGCGATACCCATGGCGCAAAGATTTTGGGAGCAGATGCAGATGAAAGACGACCGCCACAGCCCGTTTCGTGACGCGCACACCGACCGCAAGGCCGCCGAGGGAATTCCGGACACACCCCAGACGCGCTCGCCCTCCTATCCGCTGGCTTTCGCGGACGAGGAATTCCTGTGTCGTGATGAATTGCGCCCTGTGCGCTTGCAGCTGGAACTGCTCAAGCCCGAGATGCTGATGAACGAGGCAGGCATCGTTTCGACCATTGTGATGTTCGGCGGTGCCCGCATTCCCGCGCCCGAGGACAAAGACAGCGCACGGACCAAAACCCTCGCCGATCTGTCACATTTCTATGACGAGGCGCGCACATTCGCACGGCTGATGACTGAAAAGTCGCTGGCAGGCGGCGGTACGGACAATGTCGTGGTAACCGGCGGCGGCCCCGGCGTGATGGAGGCAGGCAACCGCGGTGCATATGACGCGGGCGGGCAGTCCATCGGGCTGAATATTGTGCTGCCGTTCGAACAGGCACCGAACGCCTATGTCACGCCCGATCTGGCGTTCAACTTCCACTATTTCGCGATCCGCAAGATGCACTTTCTGATGCGCGCACGTGCGATCTGCGTCTTCCCCGGTGGTTTCGGGACACTGGATGAACTGTTCGAGGCGCTAACCCTGATCCAGACGGGCCGGATGGAGCGCGTGCCTTTCCTGCTGTTCGGTCGCAGCTTCTGGGAAAAGATCATCAACTGGGATGCGCTGGCCGATGCCGGCACGATCTCCGAAGACGATCTGGACCTGTTCCGCTTTGTGGACAGCGCTGACGAGGCGATGGAGATCCTTGAACACTGGGGCCCGACCACCAAACGTGGCGAGGTTCCAGGCCGCTAAAGATCGCGTTGCCTACGGTCAGGACGTTCGTTCAGGCGGAAATCGCGGCGGGCAAGGTGCAGATCTGGACGTGGTGCGGCAGCGTTTCAACGATGTCGCCTGCGTCTGTCTCGCGGATGCCATAGCCGAAACCGGCAAGGCGGTGCTTCCATTCGCGGCGCGACAGCGCTTTGGCGCGTTCACGGCTGACAAGGTCAAGAACCTGCGCTTCGGCAAAGCGGTCCTGTTTAATGATGATCGACATGGGCCTTCTCCAGATTTGGATTGTTCACAATTCACACCCTTGACCGTTAACAAGGCGTTAATCGTGCGCGATCTGGAAATTATTAAGGCCAATTGTGGCGCAAGACGGCACAATGCGCGCGCCCTAACGGGCACGGCATAGCATCAAATTAGGGGTAGGGTGGCTTACAGGCCCGCTTCGGCGTCAATCTGTTTGCGGGACTTGCGCGCGCGCTCGGTCGCCGATTTCAACTGACCGCAGGCCGCCATGATATCCTCGCCCCGCGGGGTGCGGATCGGGCTGGCATAACCGGCCTTGTAGATGATGTCGGCAAAGGCGCGGATGCGGTTGTTGGAGCTGCGCGTATAAGGCGCACCGGGCCATTCGTTGAACGGGATCAGGTTGATCTTGGCCGGAATGCCATCAATCAGCTCGATCAACCGGCGCGCGTCTTCGTCGCTGTCGTTCACACCGTTCAGCATCACATATTCAAAGGTGATCCGTTCCGAGTTGCTGACCTTGGGATAGGCGCGCAGGGCCTCCAGCAAGGCCTCAATGTTCCAGCGCTTGTTGATCGGGACCAGCTTGTTGCGCACCTCGTCCGTGGTCGCATGGAAGGACACGGCCAACTGGCAGCCGATCTCTTCGGCCGTGCGCGCAATCTCGGGGACAACGCCGCTTGTGGAAAGGGTGATGCGACGGCGCGACAGTTGGATGCCCTCTGCATCCATGGCGATCTTCATCGCGTCGCGCACATTCTCGAAATTGTACAGCGGCTCGCCCATGCCCATCAGCACGATGTTGGACAGCAGGCGCGTTTCGTCCTTTGGCGCGCCCGGGGTGGGCCATTCCTCAAGATCATCGCGGGCCATCATGACCTGCCCGACAATCTCGCCAGCGGTCAGGTTGCGCACCAGCTTTTGCGTGCCCGTATGGCAGAACGAACAGGTCAACGTGCACCCGACCTGAGAGGAAATGCACAGCGTCCCGCGCCCCTCTTCGGGGATATACACAACCTCGACCTCGTGGCCGCCTGCAATCCGCACCAGCCATTTGCGGGTGCCGTCATTGCTCACCTGTTTGGAGACAACCTCGGGAATCTCGATCACAAACTTCTCGGCCAGTTCGGCGCGATAGGTTTTGGACAGGTTGGTCATGACGTCAAAGTCACGCACGCCCCACTGGTAGATCCATTGCCAGATCTGACCAACGCGCATCTTGGCCTGCTTTTCAGGCGTGCCATTTGCGATCAACACGTCGCGCATCGTCTCACGGGTCAACCCGACAAGGTTCACAGGCCCCTCCGGCAGTTTGCGGGGGATTGTCATAACATCCTGTGTGATTGGCGCGTCAGCCATGGCGTGTATCCGGATAATAAAGGCAATGCGCCCCTATATAGGGAAATCGCACATGATCAAAAGGGATTCGTCCCAACTTCTTTTGGCCGTAAATACTGCGGGGGTTTGGGGGCTGGCCCCCAATCCTGTGCTCTTACCCCGTCACAACAGCACGCAGATTGCAGGCGAACCCGCAAAGCCGTCACCCGCTACAACGCGCCTCGGCATCCTCGACCGCAGCGGTAAAGCCCAGAAGCGAGAACGTGTCTTTTGTGGTGGTGCCACGGCTGGACACACCGGTCACAATCGCATCTGCACCGCGCTTCATCGCCGTAACGATTTTGCTGTCATCGGCGGGGGTCGCAGGCCAAGCCCATTCGCCGTCGGTGAACAATTCGAATTCGTTGCCGCCGATGTTCACGTTCACGGTCGAACCGGATTTGAACGGATAGCCGCCGGTAAAGGCCACCTGACCCTTGGCTGCCGCGCTCGGACGGTAGAATACCATCAACAGGATCTGACCGCGGGTCGCCGCAACAACGCGTCCGCCGCGTGTGTTCACGGTTTCCTTGGGCGTCGCGACACCCCAACACTCGGTCGGGTTATCCTCGACAAACACACTCCAGTCGGTCTTTGCCGCCACGCGGTTTGTGCTTTGCGCCTGTGCGAATGCCGCACCCGCCATCAGCGACAATGCGCCAGCGCCCAATGCAATCTTCGAAATAATTCCCATGTTTACAGCCTCCAAGCTGTCCAAACCTCAACAACGACACCGCACCAGTGGCGTGCCATTTGCGGCACATTCTCTTGCAAGTCCGGCAATTCTTCTCGACAAGTGCCACATTAGCGCGAAACGCGCGACGCGTGAATGCTCAATTGGCAGGTTTTCGCGCAGAAGTGAGGTGAAATATGACACATCCGGCCCATGGCGCTGTCACTCTGGCTGAAATCTGGCGCGGCCCCTTTCTGGAAAGCGCGCACCAAGGCCACGCGGTGGTCTGCGACGCCAGCGGCCAGATCGTGCATGCATGGGGCGTGCCAGAGGCAGTCGTGCTGCCCCGATCCTCCTCCAAGATGCTTCAGGCCCTGCCCCTGATCGAAAGCGGCGCGGCGGCGGCCTATGGGCTCGGCACCGAACAGCTCGCGCTCGCCTGCGCTTCGCATGAAGGGGCGCCGCTGCACGTGGAAAAGGTTGGCGCGTGGCTCGACCATATCGGATGTGGCGATGATGATTTCTGCTGTGGGCCGCAGGAAACCCGTGACGAGGATTTGAGGATCGCCATGATCCGCGCCCATGAAAGCCCCTGCCGCATTCACAACAACTGCTCGGGCAAACACGCAGGCTTCCTGACGCTGACCCGTCACTTGGGCGCTGGCCCGACCTATGTCGCGCCGGTCCATCCGGTGCAACAAGCCTGCCTCGAAGCGTTCGAACGGATGACGCAGGAAACCTCGCCCGGATATGGAATCGACGGATGTTCCGCCCCCAACTTCGCCTGCACACTACACGGCATGGCCCGCGCCATGGCGTCCTATGCCGCCGCTGACGCCGACAGCCCCCAAGGGCAGTTGCGCACCGCCATGGCCCTGCATCCCGATCTGGTGGCGGGCAAGGGGCGCGCCTGTACACGTTTGATGCAGGCCACAGGCAACGGTGTCGCCGTTAAAACAGGGGCCGAAGGATACTTCACCGCCATCCTGCCCGAACAGAAACTGGGCGTGGCGCTCAAGATCACTGATGGCACCACCCGCGCCAGCGAATGCGCCATGGCGCAAATTCTTGTGAAACTCGGCGCGCTGGCGGCGGACCATCCCATCGCACTGTCCTACACCAATGCCCCGATCAAGAACTGGGATGGGCTGGCCACTGGCTATATGCGCGCAGCGCCCGCGCTGCTGTAAAGCGCCGCGGCTACATCTCGATGACGGGGGCGACCTCGACCGAACCGCTGCCGTCGCCCACCATGGGGCAGCCCTTGGCCATTTCGCAGGCGGCGTCGATCGTCGCGGCCTCGACGATGGTGTAACCGGACAAGGGGTTGGCACCGCCATCCCCCGTCACGCCATCCTTTGATACCGTCATCGACTGGCCCACCGGATTGCCCGGATCGACTACCGCAGCCCCCATTTCGGTGTACCACGCTTCCCACGCGGCCATCATCCGCGCGCCTTCTTCCTCGGTCTCGGGCATGCCGCCCCCGTGATAGGCCAATATGAACTTTGCCATCGCTATACCTCCTCCCGTTGTGCTGCGCAGTATAGCACAAAGCCTTCTCTGTTCCGAAAAATCCCGGGGGGGAGTCCGAAGGACGGGGGGCTGGCCCCCTTACGCGCTCACAAATTCGGTGCGCGCATAGCCTTGCAGGAACAACAATGCCGTCAGATCGCCAAAGTTGATCCGCACATCGCATTGTGCCGCGACACTTGGCTTGGCATGTAGTGCGACACCCAGTCCCGCACGGTGCAACATGCCCAGATCGTTGGCCCCGTCGCCAACGGCCACAACATCCGCGTCGGTCAGGCCGAGGCGGGCGGTGATCTCCTCCAATGCGTCGACCTTGGCCTGCTGGCCGAGGATCGGCATACCGACCTCCCCGGTCAGTTTTCCGTCGTCCACCAACAATGTGTTGGCGCGGTTCTCGTCAAAGCCGAGATGTGCCGCTACCGCAGCGGTAAAGGCAGTGAACCCGCCGGACACCAGCGCGGCATAGCCGCCTTGCGCCTTCATCGTCGCCAGCAGCGTCGCACCGCCGGGCATATAGGTGATGCGCGTGGCCAGAACTTCGCCAATGACGGTTTCGGGCAGGCCTTGCAGCAACCCGACGCGCTCGCGAATGGCGGCTTCGAAATCCAGCTCGCCGTTCATGGCGCGGGCTGTGATGTCCTTGACCCGATCCCCAACGCCGGCCACATCGGCCAGTTCGTCGATGCATTCCTGCTGGATCATGGTGCTGTCCATATCGGCCAGCAACATGCGCTTGCGCCGTGCCTCGAATGGAAGGATCACCAGATCGACGCCCATTTTCTGCACGTCCGCCCAGACATCCCAGCGGTTATCCGGCACCGATGCCAGCGTGAACGCTGCCGCCTCGTCGGGGGCCAGCCATTGTGCATCCCCGCCGCCCCACGCGTTGCGCAGGGATTCAACCAAGGCTGGGTCAAGCGATGGGTTGGCGGGATCGGTCAGAAGGGTGCAAACGAACATAATAACAGGCTTCCGTAAGGCGACGGGGGTCGCAATTAGGGGTGTATGCGGCGCTATACGCGTCCTTGGGCGCGCAGGCCAGCCCGCTGCGCAGCCTAGAGGACGGCTGGTTTGGGCGGCATCGTGATCTGCACATCGTCGGGCACCAGTGCGTTAATCTGGCTGATATGCTCTGGCAGGCAGATGTTCAGGAAATCATAAGTCTCGACCACATGCTTGCGCGCCGCCGGTCCCAGATGCGCATAGGCATCGGGGCGGGCCAGAACGTCGGCAACCTGTGCCGCGATCGCCTCGGGATCAAAGAAATCGACCAGCAATCCGGTCTCGTTGTGGCTGACGGCCTCGCGCACGGGGGCCACATCACTGGCCACAATCGTCGCGCCCATCGACATCGCCTCAAGCAGGGACCACGACAGCACGAAAGGCATCGTCAGATAGATGTGGCAACTGCTGATCTGGATGATCTGCTGGTAATTCTCGTACGGCACCTGACCCAGAAAATGCAGACGGTCCCAGTCGATCAGATGCCCGACTTCGGCCTCCATCTGGCCGCGCAGACCGCCCGGATGCTTGGATTTCCCGCCATAGGACGCATCATTGCCGCCGATCACCAGCACGCGCGCATTGGGGCGAGCTTTTTGCAGATGCGGCATGGCGCGCATGAACTGGTGGAAACCGCGTGTCGTTTCAAGGTTGCGGGCCATGAAGGTCACGATTTCGTCCCGCGCGGTCAGCGGTCGCCCGATCCGGCCCAGCGTCACACTGGCCTTCTTGTTCGGCTTCAACTTGTCGGTGCGGATGCCGTCATGACAAACATAGATCTTGTCGTGAAAGCTTTCGGGAAAGCGGTCGCGTTGCCACAGGGTCGGGCTGTGGCCGACATCGACCACTTCGATATTCATCAGCGGCACAGTGTTATGCCCGTGCATGATGTAGGGGGCATGCGCGCTGACCGGTGCTTCGGGGTCAAAGCCGACCGGCCCGCCATTCACCGAATAGAAATATTCGAAAAAGCCGATCATCGGCGTGTCGGGCAACACCTCGCGAAAGAAGGTCATCTCGCCCCAGCCGACATGCCCGATCACGATATCGGGGGTGAATCCCTCATCTACGATCTTTTGCAGGGCGGTTGCGGCACCGAACCCTGTGCCTGCGGCGGTTTCCCACGTCTTGGACAGGCCATAGGCATCTTCGGCTGCCTTGTGGTGGGGTTTATACACGACCGTGCGCACGCCCGCGAATTTGGGGTGCTTGACCCGTTGGGTCAGAAAGACAATCTCGTGCGTACCTTGGGCGGCCAGCCATTGCACCAGTTCGCGATACTGGCCCGGCATGTTTTGATGCACAAACAAAAGCTTCATCATGCCCTCACTGGCTTGGGGTCGGGATAGGGGCGGACGCGGTCGCGTCAGGCGGCAAGGGCGCTGTCCAGCAAGGCCCGCACCTGATGTTCGTAAGGGGCGTTTTCCAGCCGCGCAACTTCTTTGCCACCCTTCATCACCAACAGGGTCGAACGGCGCGTGACCTTCAACTGGTGGGTCATCTGCGCCTGCCCGAACGTGTCCCAGTTCACGTCCACAAAGACGAGGCTTTGATAGGCAGGATTTTCTTCCAACGCCTTGGCAATCAGGTCGGCCTTGATCTGGCAGGTCAGGGACCAGCTTGCGCGGTAGTTCAGGATGACCACCTGATTGGTCTCGCGCAATTCGCGCCATTTGGCGGGGGAAAAAGTCTCGGCGGGGTAGGACAGGGCGAATGTCGGGGAAAATACGGCAGCGGCAGTAGACAGAAAAAATGTGCGGCGGTGCATCATGGGCTCCGGAAACAAGAAACAACCGCAGAATATGGGGCGGGCAGGGGCGCGCAAGAGGGCCGCGTCAGGTTTTGCGCTGCCGTGACAATTGCACCGCAAGAATACCCGCCGCGATAATGGCCACGCCGATCACGTCGCGCGGGCCAAGCCGTTCACCCAGCAGCAGGGCGGCAATCGCGACTCCGAAAAACGGGTTAAGGAAGTGGAACGTCGCCGCCTTGGTCGCGCCGATCCGCGCCACCAGCGCAAACCATATCCATGTGGCGAGCAGCCCCGGCCCCAAGGTGGTGTAGGCAAAGGCGATCACCAGTTCGGGCGTCAGATCCACGCGCAGCGTCTCGGTCGCGGCCGAGGCAACGGCAAGCACGCCCGCGCCGACAAACATTTGCAAGCCGACAACCATCATCAAATTGCCACCTGTGGACATGCTGCGCATCGACAGGGTGGCCACGGTCAGTGCGATCACCCCGATGACACAAAGTGCGACGCCAAACATGTCCACGCCTGCCTCCATCCGCGCGGACATGATCAACACGACCCCCGCAATGCCAAGGAAAAGGCCGATGACGCCCAAGGCGGGCAGCTTGTCACGGAAGACAGCCCAGCCTGCAAAGGCGACCATCAGCGGCATGATCGACGCGATGATTGAGGCAAGCGACGCCTCCACCGTTTGCATCGCATAGAAGTTCAGACCCAAATAGATCGCGTTTTGGCACACGCCGAAGATGATCGTGGCGCGCCACTGGTCACGGGTCAGGTGCCATGTCTGCCCCAAGGCGCGCGCAATCGCCACTCCGATCAGGCCGGACACAAAGAACCGTAAGGCAAGCGATGCGAGCGGCGAGGCATCGGCGACGATGATCCGCGCCGACGTAAACGCCGAAGACCAGATCAGGGCAAAAGCCATCCCCATAAAAAGTGCGCGAAAATCCATGGTTCTGCCTATCTGCTGCCGCGGCGGAGCGTTGTCGAAATCAGCGAGGGATACAAGACGCGCAGGCGCGGTTTCTGACGAGCGCGCAACGAAAAAAGGGCCACCCGACCGGATGACCCTTTCTATAGCGAAAAGCGGGACCGCTTATTCGTTAACGCTGTCTTTCAGCGCTTTCGCGATGGTCATTTTCACGACCTTGTCCGCTTCTTTCTTGAACTGTTCGCCAGTGGCGGGGTTGCGCACCATGCGCTCGGGGCGCTCGCGGCAATAGATTTTGCCAACGCCTGGCAGGGTGACTGCGCCACCGCCGGAAACTTCACGTGTGATCAGACCGCAGATCGCGTCCAGTGCTGCGCCTGCGGATTTTTTGTCTGTCCCCATGTCTTCGGCCAGTGCGGCGACGAGCTGGGTCTTGGTCATTGGTTTTGCCATTTTTTTGGTCTCCTTCGTCTGCCCGAGTATTAGGGCCTTCTATCCGTTTTGTAACGGTATGTTGTGGGAAGACACAACGAATAGTGGTCGTTTGCAAGGGAAAAACAGGGGTTTTCGGCGGTTTTGAGCCTTTAAAGGAAGGCCGTCTCGTCAAACGCACGCAATTTCCGGCTGTGGATACGCTCTAGCGGCATATCGCGCAACTGTTCCATGGCGCAAATTCCGATCATCAGATGCCGGGCGACCTGATCCTTATAGAAGTCGGACGCCATGCCTGGCAGCTTCAATTCGCCATGCAGCGGTTTGTCGGACACGCACAGCAACGTGCCATAGGGCACCCTGAAGCGATAGCCGTTGGCAGCGATTGTCGCGCTTTCCATGTCCAGTGCGATGGCGCGGGATTGCGACAGGCGCTGCACCGGTCCTTGCTGGTCGCGCAGTTCCCAGTTGCGGTCATCATGCGTTGCCACGGTGCCAGTCCGCATGATGCGCTTCAGCTCATAGCCTTCCAGTTTGGTGACATGGGCCACAGCCTCTTCCAGTGCGATCTGGATCTCGGCCAGCGCGGGGATCGGCACCCATGGCGGCAGGTCATTGTCCAGCACGTGATCCTCGCGCAGATAGCCGTGGGCGAGTACGAAATCACCCAAGGCTTGCGAGTTGCGCAAACCGGCGCAGTGGCCGACCATCAGCCATGCATGCGGGCGCAGCACCGCGATGTGATCGGTTGCCGTTTTCGCATTGGACGGCCCGACGCCGATATTGACGAGGGTGATGCCCGATCCGTCCGCCCGCTTCAGGTGGTAGGTTGGCATTTGCGGCATCTTCGGGCTTTCGGGCAGCGGTTCATCGCCGTTGGTAATCTCGGCATTTCCGGTGGACACGAAGGAGGTGTAGCCGCTGTCGGGGTCGTTCAGTTGCGCGCGGGCATAGGCCTCAAACTCGGACACGTAGAACTGGTAGTTGGTGAACAGCACGTGGTTCTGGAAATGGTGTGCATCGGTCGCGGTATAATGCGTCAGGCGGGCCAGCGAATAGTCGACCCGTTGCGCGGTAAAGGGCGCCAGCGGGGCGATTCCGTCCAGCGGCTTGTAGGTGCCGTTTACGATATCGTCGTTGGTATTGCTCAGGTCCGGCACATCGAACACGTCCCGCATCGAAAATGACGCCGCCCCTTGCTGTGGCACGGTAATGGTGGGGTCATTTGCCACCGCAAAGTGCACCGGCATCGGGGTCGAGGAATAGCCGATTTCGACGGGGCGGTCATGGTTGGTGATCAACAGGCCGATCTGCTGCACAAGATAGTTCTTGAACAGGTCGGGCCGCGTCACAGTTGTTGCATAGGTGCCCGGATTGGCCACATGCCCAAAGCTGAGCCGCGTGTCGACACGGGAGTAGGATGTCGTGGTGAACCGGATTTCGGGATAGAACGCACGCACGCGTCCTTCGGGCGGGCCATCGCGCATTGCATCCATGAACTGTTCGCACAGGAACGTCACCGCGTCGTCATATAGCGCCTTGAGGTGTGCCACCGCCGCCTCTGCGTCGCGGAATTCGACATGCGCATTGTGGCTCTGATTCAGTGTTTTCATGTTGTTGGCTCAAGTACTGGAATGAATTCAAATGTGCGCACGTCGACCAGTCCCAGATCGGAAATGCGCAGCTCGGGGATGACAACCAACGCCAGCAGGGAATGCTGCATATAGGCGTTGTTGAGGGTACAGCCGCAATCGACCATCGCCTGCACCAGCTTGTCGGCATTCGCCGCGACCTCGCGGGCGGGGCTGTCCGACATCAGGCCGGCAATGGGCAGTTTGACCAGCGCCAGTTCGACACCGTCGCGCCAGATCGTGATGCCGCCGCCCACCTCGGCCAGACGGTTTGCGGCCAGTGCCATCTGATCCCGGTCGGTGCCGACGACGATCATGTGGTGGCTGTCATGCGCCACGGTCGAGGCCATGGCCATCTTGCCGGAATAGCCGAAGCCCGCAACCAGCGCGTTGACCACGCCGCCCGTCGCCTGATGGCGTTCCACCAGTGCGATCTGGCAGGTATCGCCATGGGTTTCGACCTTGCCGTCGTTCACCGGCATGTCGCGCTTCAGCGCCTTCGTCGGGGCCTGATTTTCGACCACGCCGATTACGTTCGCCGTGACCGAATTGCACCCTTCTGGGGCGGCAATCTCGAAATCGGCGGCGTTCAGGGTCTTGCCCAGATGCACCGTCTGGCGCGCTTTTTCAGGCCAGTCCAGATGCGGGCATTCGACCACCAGCTTGCCGTCCATCGCCACGGTCTTGCCGCGCGCGATCACTTGTTCGATGGGCAACGTGGTCAGGTCAGATGTCAGGATCACATCCGCACGCCGCCCCGGCGTGATGGAGCCGATCTCGCGTTCGAGCCCGAAGTGGGTCGCGGTGTTGATTGTCGCCATTTGCAGCGCCACCAGTGGGTCACAGCCGCATTCAATCGCATGGCGCACCACGCGGTTCATATGCCCTTCGTTCACCAACGTGCCTGAATGGCAGTCGTCGGTGCACAGGATCATGTTGCGCGGATCCAGCCCCTTTTCGGTGATCGCGGTGATCTGTGTTTCCACGTCATACCACGCGCTGCCCAGCCGGATCATCGACCGCATGCCCTGACGCATCCGTGCAATGGCGTCGGCCTCGACCGTGCCCTCGTGATCATCGGCGGGGCCGCCCGCGACATAGGCGGCAAAGGCGGGCCCCAGATCGGGCGAGGCATAGTGCCCGCCCACCGTTTTGCCCGCACGTTGGGTCGCGGCGACCTCGGCCAGCATTTGCGGGTCTGCCGCTGACATGCCCGGAAAGTTCATCATCTCGCCCAGACCGATGATCCCGGGCCACTCCATGGCCTCTGCGACATCCTCGGCGCTGATCTCGTAGCCCGTGGTTTCCATCCCCGGGGCCGAGGGCGCGCAGGATGGCATCTGGGTCCAGATATTGACGGGCTGCATCAGCGCCTCGTCATGCATCAGGCGCACGCCTTCCAGCCCAAGCACATTGGCGATCTCGTGGGGGTCGGTGAACATGGTGGTCGTGCCGTGGGGCGTGACCGCAGCGGCAAATTCGGCGGGGGTCAGCATGCCAGATTCGATGTGCATATGCCCGTCGCACAAACCAGGGATCATATAGCGGCCATTGGCCTCGATAATCTCGGTCTCGGGGCCTGTGCAGTAAGAAGCGTCTGGCACAACGCAGGCGATGCGACCGCGGCTGATCGCGATGTCGTGGCCGTCAAGAACTTCGCGGGTGTGGACATTGACCCACTTGCCGTTGCGGATAACCGTGTCCGCAGGGACGCGGCCAGCGGCGACGTTGACAAGATCGGGGGCGACATCGGGCCATGACGGGAAAAGGTCGTATTGCATGACCCAATATTTCACCCCCGCCACAGCGCCGCAAGTGATAATCCTGTGACACGGGCGCGGGAACCGTTTGGCGCTTATCCGCGTTCTAATTGGATGGCGACACCCGACATACCCCTTCCGGCCGATCTGGTCTGGTATCCCGATAACCAACCCGGGATCACGCGTCGCCGTGCGGGGCGGGGGTTCAGCTATCTCGCGCCCGATGGTACGCGCATCGACCAGCAGGCCGAACGCGACCGGATCGAGGCGCTGGCCGTGCCGCCCGCATACGAGGATGTCTGGATCAGTCCACAGCATAACGGGCATCTTCTGGCCACTGGATATGACACGCGGGCGCGCAAGCAATACCGCTATCACCCCGATCTCGCCGCCTTTCGTGCGCGCAACAAGTTCGACGATCTGGCGACTTTTGGCACCATGCTGCCGCGCATCAGGCGGCGGGTGCATACGGCCCTGACGGAGGCGCAAGGCGACAAGGAATTCGCGATCGCCGCCGCGCTGCGCCTGATGGATCGCGCATCGCTGCGTGTCGGCACGCCCGATTACGCGGTCGAAAACAAGACCTATGGCGCGACGACCCTGCGCAGCCGTCACATGCGGCTGGACGACGCCACAGTGCGCTTGGATTTCCGCGCCAAGGGCGGGCAGCGCGTGCGAAAACGGATCAATGACAAGACCTTGATGCGCGCCTTGGAAAAGATGGACGACCTGCCTGGCGGTGCGCTGATGCAATATGCCGATGGTGATGGTGACCTGTGCCAGCTTGGCCCCGAGCAGATCAACCAATGGCTGCGCGAGGTGACGGGGCAGGAGGGGCTGACCGCCAAGACCTTCCGCACGTGGAACGGGTCGGTTGCGGCACTGGATGCGGCCCTGCGCACGCCCGACCACATCACGATCAAGGTAATGGCCGAAGCGGCGAGTGAGGCCCTGCACAACACCCCGACCATTGCGCGTAACAGCTATATCCATCCCGATGTCATTGCGTTGGCCGATGGGGGCAAATTGCCCGATACGCCAAGCGCGCCCACGGGATTGCGGCAAAGCGAACGTGCGCTTCTTGACCTTCTGTCTTGACCACGCCCGCCCTGCAGGAAACTCTGGGGCATGGATTACGACAGCATAGATGCAGAAAGCTTCGGGCGCGGGCTGCGCGGTATTGGTTTGAACCTGCTGGTGTGGGACGTTTTGGCTCAAGTCGCTTTTTTAGAGACTGTTTTTAGCATGCACGCGCATCAGGCCTCTGCCGATTTTGCCATCATGACCTACGGAGACCAAGTGTTCCAACTGCACAGCGATGGGACTTATCATGCCAACCCGCTGCTTGGGCTGTTGCCGGAAAACCCGCCACGGGGCGGGGGGATGGAAATCCGGCTCTATGATACTGATCCCGACATTGCCTGTGCGCGGGTAAAGGCGGCGGGCGGTACCATTCTGCAAGGGCCAACCGACAAACCCCACGGCCTGCGCGAGGCATATATTCTCTGCGAAAGCGGATATGCTTGGGTTCCGTCGCGGCCCAAAGACGTCTGAGGGATTGCGGTTCAACCATCGCCCGCCCGATCCCGATAGACCAATATCCACAAATCCCCCTTGAACCTGCGCAGGGCAGGCTGCACGCTGCCGACAACCTACAGGAGCGTTCCCATGACCCTTACCGACATTCGCCCGAATATGGATCACTGGCAGGAGCGCGTGGACCTTGCCGCCGCCTTCCGCTGGACCGTACGTCTGAACATGCACGAGGCGGTCGCCAACCACTTCTCGCTCGCCATCAATGACGAAGGGACGAAGTTCCTGATGAACCCGAACCAGATGCACTTTTCCCGCATCAAGGCGTCGGACCTGATCGTGGTTGATGTGAATGACCCCGCCAGCATGGAAGGCCCCGATGCGCCTGACCCGACGGCGTGGGGATTGCATGGCGGGATGCACAAATACTGCGCCCATGCGCGCTGTGCGATGCATGTGCATTCGCCCTATGCCACGGCGCTGGCCGCGCTCTCCGACAGCACCCTGCCGCCCGTCGATCAGAACGGCTGCATGTTCTATGACCGCGTGATTGTTGACGACAGCTATGGCGGTCTGGCGTTCGAGGAAGAGGGCGAGCGGTGTGCCAAGATGTTCACCGATCCCAAGCAAAAGGTGATGGTGATGGGCAACCACGGCATCATGGTGCTGGGCGATACGGTGGCCAACACATTCAACCGCCTGTTCTATTTCGAGCGCGCTTGCCAGACCTATCTGCTGGCTTTGCAAACGGGTAAACCGTTGCGCCTGATCCCTCACGATGTGGCCGAAAAGACCGCACGCGAGATCGAAGAATATCCGGAACAGGACGAACGCCATCTCGCAGAACTGAAGGCCATTCTGGACGAAGAAGGCTCAAACTACGCGAGTTAGAGCCACATTTGGCCCCCTGTCTTACGCTTTGCGAAAGCTCAGCAGCAACGCCGTATCGCTTGCATGGGGGCCAGTTGCGTCTGCGGCATATATGTTCACCTCAAGCTGGGCATAGTCGGTGATCTGCGGGGCGAGGGCGTCAATCTTGGCGGCGAAGCCTGCCGACACATAGTGCTGTGCGTTCACGGAAATCACGATCCATCCGCGCGCACATACAGTCTCTAATATGGGGTCTATGCCCTCGGGGCCGACATGGCCGCTGGTGAAGGTGCCGGAACTGACTGCCCCTTGATAGGGTCGTGGCGGGGGCGGCAGGCCGTCCAACAGATTGCCCTCGAACAATTCCCGATAGACACCCTTGGCTTGTGCCTGCGCCAGCATTTCCGGCGAAATGTCGGTGCCGTCAACGGGCCGTATCCCCCGCCCGTGCAACGCGACTCCGCACAGGCCGGTCCCTGCGCCCACGTCCAGAACAGGGCCAAACCCGCCGATCAGCGCGTAGTGGCGCGCCACTTCCTCGTGCAGGACATAGCGATTTTCGCGCGCAAAACCTGTGTCATAGCTGTCGGCCCATTCCGCATAAAGGCGGCGGGAATCGTCGGGCGTTTGCAGCGCATAGGCGCGGTCTAGGTCGGGGTCATCGGACATAACGCGATTAGGCAAGTCTGGCGCGGCAATGGCAAGGGCGCAATCGCAAGGGACTTGCCGCGCCGCCGCACAAGGGCCACTTATGGCCTATGACACATACACTGCTTTCCATCGGCCACGGCTATTCCGCGCGCGCGCTAACCCCGATCCTTCTGGCGCGGGGCTGGCGGATCATCGGCACCACGCGCAGTGCCGAAAAGGCCGCGCAGATCGCGCAAACGGGGGTGGAGCCGCGCCTGTTTCCCGATGGCGACATTACGGATGCGATTGCAGAGGCGAGCCATATCCTGATCTCGGCAGGGCCGGATAAAGACGGCGATCCGACCCTCCGTGAAGTGGGCGACGCGATTGCTGCCCGTGCCAATTCGCTGAACTGGGTTGGCTATCTGTCCACCACGGGCGTGTATGGCGACCATCAGGGCGGTTGGGTTGATGAGGACGCGCCGCTGACCCCGTCGACGCGGCGTGGCCAGTGGCGGGTTGAGGCCGAGGCCGCTTGGTCCGCCATCCCCGATCTGCCGCTGCACATCTTTCGTCTGGCGGGCATTTATGGTCCCGAACGCGGGCCGTTTGCCAAGGTGCGGGCTGGCACCGCGCGGCGGATCATCAAGAGGGGGCAGGTGTTTTCCCGCATCCATGTCGAGGATATCGCGCAGGTGCTTGCCGCTTCGATTGCGCAGCCCAATCCGGGCGCAGTGTATAACCTCTGCGACGACGATCCGGCACCGCCGCAGGACGTGATCGGCCATGCCGCAGATCTGCTGGGCGTGCCCCAGCCGCCCGCGGTCGATTTCGAAACCGCCGATATGACCCCGATGGCGCGCAGCTTTTATGCCGAAAGCAAGCGGGTGAAAAATGACCGGATCAAGGACGAATTAGGTGTCAGACTGCGCTACCCGAGCTATCGTCAGGGACTGGCCGCCCTGAAGGAGCATAACGATGTCTGACGATGCGACGCTGACCCATTTGCTGGACACGGTGGAGGAGGCTGCGCAGGACGAAACAGTCTCTGTACAGGATGTATTGGACCATATTGGCGACCGGTCGATCATGCCGATTGTGCTGGCGATCTCGTTGATCCTTGTGTCGCCCCTGTCCGGTATTCCGGGGTTGTCGACGGTGGCGGCGATCATCATTGTGCTGGTTATGGGGCAGGCGCTGATGCGGCGCGATCACCTGTGGTTGCCGCAGACCCTGTCCAAGCGCGAGATCAAGGCCGAGCGACTGGAGACGGCGGTGAACTGGCTGCGCAAACCGTCCGCGTGGGTCGACAAGCATTCCCACCCGCGCCTGCGCATTCTGACCTCGGGCCCGCTGCGCTGGCTGACGCTGGGACTGTGCTTGGTGCTGCCGATGGTTTGGCCATTTCTGGAATTCCTGCCCTTTGTCACGTCCATCGGTGCCTGTGCGCTGGCGCTGATGACCTTTGGCCTGCTGACACGGGACGGGGTCTATGTGCTGTGCGGCTATGTGATGATCGGATGCTTGGGCGGCACGGTCTATACGCTGGTTCAGGTCGCGACCTGACCGCGTTGCAGGCGCAGGATGATGGCCCCGATCAGGCCGAACACCATCAGTAGCGCCAGTGCCGTGCCCGCGTTGACCGCATAGAAGACCATGCGGTCCGCCATCTCCATATTGTTCAGGAACGGGTAGGGCAGGCCGCTTGTCACCGTACCGGCGGGCTGCGTGTTGAACCGTTGCACGAACAACTCGGCCCACAGGACATAGGCCCCGATCAGCAGCGCCAGCGGCACTGCCGCACGCCAGACGCGCCGGAAGACCGCCCCGATCAGCAGCGCATCAATGATTTGAAGCGCGGGGCCAAGCCCGTGCAGATAGAATTCCAGCCACCACGCCACCGGTCCGCTATGCTGCACCAGTGCGGGATTGGTGAAGAACAGCCGCCAGTAAAGGAACACAACCATCACGTTCAGAACGGCGGCGCACATGGCCGTCACCTCGTGACTGCGCGTGATGCGATGTTCTGATCGCGCCAGCATGCGGCTGGCGGAATAGAAGGACAGGAATAGCGCCCAGATCGTGAGGTACCGGAACGGTCCGCCCGGTCCGGTCCAAAGACCGAACAGCATCTGGTAAATACAGAACCCTGCGGCCAGAAGAAAAACGGCCCATCGGTAGATCAATACGTCGCGGCGATGAATGTCCATGCCGCGCAGCGTGGCCTATCGCGCGCGTTCAGGCAAGTATTACGCACGCGCCTCACCCAGTGAGGCGACGCCGAGGACGTCCAGAACCTTGGCTTCGATCTGTTCGGCGTTCATGCCTGCAACTGCGTACATATCAGCGGGACTTGCCTGATCAATGAACGTATCGGGCAGGACCATGGAGCGGAATTTGAGGCCCTCGTCGAACACGCCTTCCTCGGCCAGCAATTGAGCGACATGGCTGCCAAAGCCGCCAATGGCCCCTTCCTCAATCGTAATCAACGC
Source organism: Tateyamaria sp. 7Alg 36 (assembly GCF_059882455.1). Classification (NCBI taxonomy): domain Bacteria; kingdom Pseudomonadati; phylum Pseudomonadota; class Alphaproteobacteria; order Rhodobacterales; family Roseobacteraceae; genus Tateyamaria; species Tateyamaria sp. 7Alg 36. Next base: position 2,421,708 of record NZ_CM187613.1, read on the forward strand.
TTCATGGGTTTGTGCCAGATCAATGATCAGATCGCGGTCCAGCGGCTTGGCAAAGCGCGCATCCGCAATGGTCGGGGTGATCCCCTTGGCGTTCAGGTTTTCGGCTGCTTTTTCCACCTCGGACAGGCGGGTGCCAAAGCTGAGCAGCGCAACGCCCTTGCCCTGCCGGATCATCCGGCCTTTGCCGATTTCCAGCGGCGTGCCGCGTTCCGGCATCTCGACGCCCGTGCCTTCGCCACGCGGGAAGCGGAAGGCGATCGGCCCGTCATCATGGGCGGCCGCGGTGGCGACCATATGCGCCAGTTCAGCCTCGTCCGCGGCGGCCATCACCACGAAACCGGGCAGGTTGCTAAGGTAGGCAATGTCGAATGCCCCCGCATGGGTCGCCCCGTCCGCGCCCACCAAACCGGCGCGATCCACAGCAAAGCGGACAGGCAGGCGCTGGATGGCCACGTCATGCACGACCTGATCGTATCCGCGCTGCAAAAAGGTGGAATACATCGCGCAAAACGGCTTCATCCCGCCAGCGGCCAGCGCGGCCGAGAATGTGACGCCGTGCTGTTCGGCAATGCCTACGTCAAAACAGCGGCTGGGATAGCGTTCGGCAAACAGGTTCAATCCCGTCCCGTCCGGCATTGCCGCGGTCACGGCACAAATTTTGTCGTCGTCCTGCGCGGCCTTCAACAGGTGATCGGCAAACACGCTGGTATAGCTTGGCGCATTGCTGGGCGCCTTTTTCTGCGCGCCGGTCAGCACATCGAATTTCGCCGTGGCGTGGCCCTTGTCGCGGGCTGCTTCGGCGGGGGCATATCCTTTGCCCTTCTTGGTCAGCACATGGATCAGGATCGGCCCGTTCGCGCGGTCCTTGACGGTGCGCATCACCGGCAAAAGCTGGGACATGTCATGCCCGTCAATCGGCCCGACATAGCTAAAGCCGAGTTCCTCGAACAAGGTGCCGCCAACGGCCAACCCCTTGAGCATTTCCTTGGCGCGCTTGGCGCCTTCGCGGAAGGGTTCGGGCAACAGGCTGACCGCGCCCTTGGCTGCCGCCTTGAAGTCCTGAAACGGGTTCTGCGAATACAGCCGCGACAGATAGGTCGACATCGCCCCCACCGGCGGCGCAATCGACATTTCGTTGTCGTTCAGGATCACAATCAGACGCTTGCCCAGATGGCCCGCATTGTTCAGCGCCTCATAGGCCATGCCGGCACTCATCGACCCGTCACCGATCACGGCAATCGCATCGCCGAGGCCCTCGGGAACCACGCCGCCCAGATCACGCGCCACGGCAAAGCCGAGCGCGGCACTGATAGAGGTCGACGAATGCGCCGCCCCGAACGGGTCATAGGGGGATTCGGCGCGTTTGGTGAACCCGCTCAGGCCGTCCTTCATCCGCAAAGTGCGGATACGGTCGCGCCGTTCGGTCAGGATCTTGTGCGGATAGCACTGGTGGCCCACATCCCAGATCAGCTTGTCACGCGGGGTGTCGAACACCGCATGCAGCGCCACGGTCAGTTCTACAACGCCCAGCCCTGCGCCCAGATGCCCCCCCGTCACCGACACCGCCGATACGGTTTCGGCGCGCAGCTCGTCCGCAATCTGGCGCAATTGCGCATCGGAAAACCGTTTCAGGTCCGCAGGGCGCGAAACAGTATCAAGCAGCGGGGTCTTGAGGCCATCAGTCATGGGGTGCCTTCACGTCTTGCGGGTCACGACAAAGCGGGCGGTTTCCCGCAACACATCGCCATCCGGTCCATATATATCTAGGGCATCACATGCCTCTGTCACCAGCGCATCCGCGCGGCGTCTCGCTTCGTCCATGCCAAGCAGGGACACGAAGGTGGCCTTGCCCGCATCTGCATCCTTGCCTGTCGCCTTGCCAACCGTGTCGGCATCGCCGGTTACATCCAGAATGTCATCCGCAATCTGGAAGGCAAGGCCGATGGCGCGCGCATAGGTCTGCAAAGGTGCGGTATCGGCCTGCGCCATGCGCGCACCCGCCATGGCGGCCCATTCGATCAGCGCACCGGTCTTGCCCTGTTGAAGGGCGGTGATCTCGTCAATGTTCAGGGGCGTGGCGGCGGTTTCGGCGGCGATGTCTAGCGCCTGCCCAAGCACCATGCCCCGCGCCCCCGACGCGCGCGCCAGCGATGCGGCCAGATCGGCGCGCACATCACCCCCGCCCACGTCCGGTGCGGTGACCAGTTCGAAGGCCAGCGATTGCAGCGCATCTCCGGCCAGTACTGCCGTCGCCTCATCCCACTTTACATGCACGGTCGGTGCGCCGCGTCGCAGATCGTCGTCATCCATGCAGGGCAGATCGTCATGCACCAGCGAATAGGCGTGCAAGGCCTCGATCCCTGTTGCGGGCCAGATCGCGGCGGCCGGATCAACGCCGTGCAGACGTGCAGTTTCCAGTACCATGAACCCGCGCAGACGTTTGCCACCCTTGGTCGCATGGGCCATCGCGTGCACAACTGGCACGTCGCCCAAACCCCCAAGGACCATATCAAACTGCGCTTGAATGGCGCGGCCCGCATCCGTTAAACGCTGCTGGAACAAGGTTACAGGTCGCTGACAGGCTTCAGGCCAGCCGGATTGCCGTCGCCGTCCAGTGTGATGGCGGCAACCTTTTCCTCAGCCTCTTTCAGCTTGGTCTCGCACCGCGCCTTCAGGGCCGCGCCGCGCTCGTACAGGGTGATCGACGCATCCAGCGCGACATCGCCACGCTCCAGCTTGCTCAGCACTTGCTCCAATTCGGCCATCGCCTCTTCAAAGCTCATTTCTTCAACGGGGCGGTCAGTCATAGGGCGGCCTTTATCAGCGATTGCACATGGGCGCGGGCACAAAGGGCCAGCGCGTCCAGATCATAACCACCTTCCATCACCGATACCACCCGACCTTCGCACAGCTCTTGCGCAGATTTGGCAAGCATGTCCGTCAGAACGCTATAGGTATCGACCGACCAGTTCAGCTGGGCCAGCGGGTCGTCCGCATGGGCGTCAAATCCGGCCGAGATCAGGATCAGTTCCGGCTGGTGCTGGCGCAGCGCGGGAATCACCTGCGCGTCATATGCTGCAATTGCATGCGCTCCGTCGGTTTCGGGGGGCAGCGGAATGTTCAGCACCGTGCCATGTGGCCCGCGATCCTCTGCCGCGCCTGTGCCCGGCCACAATGGCATCTGCTGCGAGGTCACGACTAAAGCGCGCGGATCATCCTGCAACAGGGCTTGCGTGCCATTGCCATGATGCACGTCGAAATCCACCACCGCGACCCGCGATAACCCGTGATGGTCCAGCGCGTGTTTGGCCGCGATGGCGACATTGCCGAACACACAGAACCCCATCGGCAGTTCCTGTTCCGCATGATGGCCCGGTGGGCGCGTCGCGACAAAGGCATTTCGCACGGATCCGCCCAGCACCAGATCAACCGCGGCAACCGCTCCGCCCACGGCGCGCCAGATGGCGGAATAGGACTGCGGCGACAGAAAAGTCTCATCATCCAGCCCTGGATCAATGCACAACACCCCTTCTTTGGGAATGCGCGCACGGATACTGTCGATATAGGCCTGCGGATGGCAGCGCGCGATGTCGGCGTCCGCCGCCTCCGGTGCCTCGCTGCGCACCAATGGCAAATCTTCCAAAGCGCGCAACACATGCTCAAGCCGCGCCACCTGTTCGGGAACAGAGGCGGGCGTGACGTGACCAAGGCACGCGGTATGGGTGATCAGGGCTGTGCTCATGACATCATTGTTCCAGAAATATGCAAATCCAACGGGCTCAGTCAGGGGCCAGCATATAGCCCGCACCGCGCACGGTTTGCAGATAGCGCGGCTGCTTGGGGTCGGCCTCGATCTTGCGGCGCAGGCGGGTGATCTGCACATCGACCGCGCGTTCCTGCGCCTGTCCGCGGTCACGGCCCAGATCCTCGACCAGTTGGGCGCGGCTGATCGCTTCGCCGGGTTGCGCGGCGAACAGTTTCATCAACTGCATCTCGGTCGCGGTCAGCCGGATCAGATCGGCCCCCTGCCACAGCTCGCCCCGCTCCATGTCATAGCGGATGGAGCCAAGGCTCAGGATCTTGGGCGCGGCCTCGTCCTTGTCGGTTTCCGGTACGCGGCGCAGGATCGCGTTGATGCGCAACAGCAGTTCCTTGGGCTCGAAGGGCTTGGGCAGATAGTCGTCCGCTCCCGCTTCCAGTCCCTCGATCCGGTTCTCGGTATCGCCCTTGGCGGTCAGCAACAGGATCGGCGTCGTGTGGGTTTCGCGCAAGGACCGGCACAGGCTCAGCCCGTCCTCGCCCGGCATCATCACGTCCAGCACGATCAGGTCGAAATCCAGCCCCGCCAGAATCCGCCGTGCATGTTGCGCATCGCGGGCTGCTGTCACCAGAAACCCGTTCCGCATCAGGAATTTGCGCAACAGTGACCGGATGCGTTCGTCGTCATCCACGATCAACAGGTGCACGTCGAATGTTGTCATGCGCCGCTCTCCTTGAGGCGGGTGTAGGCGTGGCGCATCTCGCTGTCCATCATTGCCTCAAGAACCGTGCGGAAACCGACCACCGCGTCCGGCCCCGCATCGCGGAATGCGGCGCGCATACGTGCCCGTTGTGCATCCGATAGTTGCGCCTCCAACGCGCGCCCCTCGTCGGTCAGGTGCAAATGCCGCTCGCGCTTGTCCAATCGCCCCACGCGGCTTTCCACCAGACCGTCGCCGATCAGCGTGCGCAACACGCGGTTCAGCGACTGTTTCGTTACCCCGAGGATATTGAGAAGGTTATTCACCGTTGTTCCCGGGGCGCGGTTGATAAAGTGGATTGCGCGGTGATGGGCGCGCCCATAAGCAAGGTCTGCCAGAATCCGGTCGGGATCGGCAGTAAAGCCGCGATAGGCAAAGAACATCGCCTCAATGCCTTGCCGCAATTGCTCGTCCGTCAGAAACAGCAGGTTCTCCCCGCTGACCGCAGCGCTCGGGCGTCCGTCTGCCATACTGTCCCCGTTCTTTTTCTGACCGTTGCAGGGCAGTTTAAGTCAGCCTTGTTGACATTCCAAGAGCGAAGCGATATCGAATCTCAGGTTTTGCGCAACTTTATATCCGAAGTGGACGTATTGGCGCAATTTTCGCAAATTACGGAGGCTGACATGGCTGCATATGATGATCGCGACGGTAAAATCTGGATGGACGGCCAAATGGTCGACTGGCGCGCTGCCAATGTCCACGTCCTGAGCCATGCCATGCACTATGCAAGCTCGGTTTTCGAGGGCGAGCGCGCCTATAACGGCAAGATTTTCCTGAGCCGCGAACATTCCGAGCGCCTGCACTTTTCCGCGGGCGAGCTTGATTTCCAGATCCCCTATACCGTGGACGAGATCGAAGCCGCCAAGCAGCAGGTGCTGACCGCCAATGGCCTGACCGACGCCTATGTGCGTGCGGTTGCATGGCGCGGTGCGGGCGAAGACATGGGTGTCTCCTCGGCGCGCAACCCCGTCCATCTGGCCATCGCCGCATGGGAATGGGGCAGCTATTATGGCGACGCCAAGATGAAAGGCGCCAAGATCGACATCGCCAAGTGGAAGCGCCCCAGCCCCGAAACCATTCCGGTCCATGCCAAGGCGGCTGGCCTTTACATGATCTGCACCACCTCCAAACATGCCGCCGAGGCAAAGGGCTGTTCCGACGCGCTGTTCATGGATTACCGCGGCTATGTGGCCGAGTGCACCGGCGCGAACATCTTTTTCGTCAAGGATGGCGAGGTGCACACGCCCAAGGCAGACGTGTTCCTGAACGGCCTGACCCGTCAGACAGTCATCGGCATGCTTGAGGACAAGCAGATCAAGGTGCACCAGCGCGTGATCATGCCCGAGGAACTGGAAGGGTTCGAACAGTGCTGGCTGACCGGCACCGCTGCCGAAGTTACTCCCGTGGGCCAGATCGCCGATTACAATTTCGAGGTTGGCACGATCACACGGTCAATCGCGGAAGATTACGAAAAGCTCGTCCGCGCCTAAGACGGATTGTCTCTGACGGCGTTGCCCTTTGGCTGCGCCGTTTGGAAGGTTGAAAATCAAAACCGCATCCTGTGCAGCGCATGGGGTGCGGTTTTTTCATGCAGCAGCCTGTTGCGCGATACGCTCAGCTTTTCGGGTCGCTGACCTGTCGCACTTTCTTGCGGTCTACGCCCAACTGACGCTCGCGCCAGATGATGAGCACGCCGCCCAGAACGACCAAGGCCGCGCCCGCCACCATGTGCGGTGTCGGCACCTCGGCAAAGACGAGATAGCCGATGATCGCGGCAAAGATCAGCGACGAATATTCGAACGGTGCCAGCATGGACGCCCCGCCAAAGCGATAGCTCGACGTGACAAGAATTTGCGCCACTCCCCCGATCAACCCTGCCGAGATCAGCAGGCCGATATTGAACGGCGATGGCACGACCCAGCCAAAGGGCAGGCTCAGCAGGCTGAGCACCGTGGCGGTCAGCGAGAAGTAGAAAACGATGGCCGCCGTATGCTCTGTCTTGACCAAAGTGCGGATATGCACCTGCACCAGCGCGCGCAGCATTGACGCGGCCAGCACCATCACCACCCCGATTGTGCCCGCGGCACCGATGGTGTTTGCGTCCATGCTCAGCCGTGTCCAGATCACGATCATTACCCCGAACAGCCCCAGTGCAACCGCACTGATGCGGAACAGGCGCACGGTTTCCCCCAGCATGAGGGCGGCCAGAATGACGGTGAACATGGGCGTGGCGTAACCGATGGCCGTCACTTCGGGCAGGGGCAGCAGGCCCAATCCGGCAAAGGTCAGCGCCATCGCGCATGTGCCGAACAGCCCGCGCCAGATATGCCCCATCAGGTTGACGGGCACCAAAGCCTCGCGCAGATCGCCGCGCTGCCATATCCAGCCGACGATGATCGGCATCGCAAAGAGAGAGCGGAAAAAGACGGCCTCGCCTGCGGGAACGGTCTGGGTCGCTTCTTTGATCATGGCGGCCATGACCATGAACAGGAACACCGCCGACAGCTTGAGCGTAATGGCAAGACCAGGTTTATTCTGGGTGGATGGAGCTAACATATGCGCCGATCCATGAACCCTGTTTGCGGGATTGGCAAGGCGCTACTGGCGCGCCTCACCGATCTGGCCACGCACGCCGCCGGTCTGGCCGCGATCCAGCAAAAGGTGATCAAGGATCACGCAGGCCATCATCGCCTCGCCTACCGGCACGGCACGGATGCCGACACAGGGATCGTGACGGCCTTTGGTGAAAATCTCGGCATTTTCGCCGGACTTTGTGATCGTCTTGCGGGTTTGCAGGATGGACGAGGTAGGCTTGACCGCGAAGCGCACCACGACATCCTGTCCGGTCGAAATTCCGCCAAGGATGCCGCCCGCATGGTTCGAGGAATATTCCGGCCCGTCCGGCCCCATGGTGATTTCGTCGGCGTTCAACTCACCCGTCAGCATTGCCGCTGACATGCCTTCGCCAATCTCGACCCCTTTAACCGCGTTGATCGACATCATCGCGGCGGCAAGGTCGGTGTCGAGCTTGCCGTACACTGGGGCGCCAAGGCCCGCAGGCACGCCGCGCGCCACCACTTCGATCACCGCGCCGACGCTGCTGCCGGACTGGCGCAGGCCGTCAAGGTATTCGGCCCATGTGCCCGCCGCCTGTGCATCCGGTGCCCAGAAAGGGTTCTGGTCGATCTGCGCCCAGTCGAATTGGTCGCGGTCGATCTCGTGCGCGCCCATGCGGGTCATGTAGCCTTTGATCTCGACCTTGGGAGCGAGTTTTGCCAATGCCGCGCGGGCCAGTCCGCCTGCCGCCACGCGGGCCGCCGTTTCCCGTGCCGAAGACCGTCCGCCGCCGCGATAGTCGCGGATGCCGTATTTCTGCCAATAGGTGATGTCGGCATGACCGGGGCGGAATTTCTCGGCAATATCGCCATAGTCCTTGGACCGCTGGTCGGTGTTTTCGATCATCAACTGGATCGGCGTGCCGGTGGTCACCCCTTCAAACACGCCGGACAGGATTTTGACCGCATCCGGTTCGCGCCGCTGGGTGGTGAATTTGTTCTGGCCGGGTTTGCGCTTGTCCAGCCACTGCTGGATCATCGCCTCGTCAATCGCGACGCCGGGGGGGCAGCCGTCAACCGTTGCGCCAAGCGCGGGCCCGTGGCTTTCGCCCCATGTAGTGACGCGGAAAAGATGGCCAAAGCTGTTGATCGACATGGGGCATGCTCCTTTGCGATCCCGTCTAGCGGTGCGGGTGGGGCGGCTCAAGGTGTTTTCCGCTTGATAAGGGGGCATCGTCCCCCTAGCTTCCGCGCTACCTCGGGGTGCTGGAAACAGCTGAGATGCAATGATGCGAACCCGTTGAACCTGAACCGGTTAACACCGGCGGAGGGAAGGTTTGGAGCATCCCAACACCGAATTCCCGCCGTCTTCTGTATTGGAGAATGCGATGAAGTATTTGATGACAACTGTGGCTGTGCTGGCCGCTGGCGCGGCATGGGCCGACACACCTGTGTTGACCGTTTATGCGGGTGACTATTTCACCTCTGAATGGGGGCCGGGCCCCAAGATCGAAGCGGGGTTCGAGGAAATTTGCGACTGCGATCTGCAATTTTCTACTGGCGATCTGATGCCGCGCCTGCTGCTGGAAGGTGAGCGTACCAAGGCAGATGTCGTGATCGGCCTGTCCACCGACGTGACGGCCAAGGCCCGCGCGACCGATTTGTTCGCGCCGCACGGTCAGGACAACGCCGCGCTGACCCTGCCCATTGCATGGGAGGACGACGTATTCCTGCCATTCAACTACGGGCACACGGCCTTCATCTATGACGAGACGCGCATCGACACGCCGCCGGCAAGCTTTGCCGACCTGCTGGAGATGGATGACGACATCAAGATCGTGATTCAGGATCCGCGCACGTCGATCTCGGGTCTGGCACTCGTCCTGTGGGTCGAGGCGGTCTATGGCGACGACGCTGCCGATGCATGGGCCAAGCTTGCGCCCAAAATCCTGACCGTGACCAAGGACTGGTCGGCCAGCTATGGCCTGTTCACCGATGGCGAGGCCGACATGGTCCTCAGCTATACAACTTCGCCCGCCTATCACATGTTCGCCGAAGAGGATTTCACCAAGAAGGCGGCGATCTTCCCCGAGGGTCACTATTTCATGGCCGAAACTGTGGGCAAGATCGCAGGCACGGATGTGCCCGAACTGGCCGATGCTTTCATGGACTATGTGATGAGTGCGGATTTCCAAGCCATGATCCCGAGCGCGAACTGGTCGCTGCCATCCGCGCTGCCACAGGCCGACTGGCCGGAAGGGTGGTCCGATCTGCCTTTGCCTGAAAAGGTTCTGTTCTATTCCGAAACAGAGGCCGCAGAAATTCAGGCTGAAGCGATCGAGACATGGCGCGCCACGCTTTCCCAGTAAAAACGGGCGCCCGTTTGGGGCCGGTCGCGGCGGGGGTGGTCATCGTGCTGATCCTCGCCGCGCTGGCCGCTGTGGCCAGCCGCGCCGACTGGCCCGTGCGTTTCGGTGCGGGCGACGGCGCGGCGGTGCGGTTCACGCTGTGGCAATCGCTTTTGTCGGCAGCGTTCAGCGTCGCCTTTGCCATTCCTGTGGCGCGCGCCTTGGCGCGGCGGCGGTTTGTGGGGCGCGGTGTGCTGGTGACGCTTCTGGGTGCGCCGTTCATTCTGCCTGTCATTGTGGCGGTGATGGGCATCCTGACCGTGTTCGGCCGTGCCGGATGGGTCAGTGCGGCGCTTGGTCTGGTAGGCCTACCGCCGCTGTCGATCTATGGCCTGCCCGGTGTGGTGCTGGCCCATGTGTTTTTCAATATGCCGTTGGCGACGCGCTTGATCCTGCAAGGCTGGCAGGCGATTCCGGCGGAACAGTTCCGCCTTGCGGGCCAGTTGGGTCTGCCGCCCATGGTGGTCTTCCGCACGCTGGAATGGCCGGTATTGCGTCAGGTGGTGCCGGGGGCTTTCGCGCTGATCTTCGTCCTGTGTCTGACCAGTTTCGCGGTGGCGCTGACGTTGGGCGGCGGGCCGCGTGCCACGACCATCGAACTGGCCATCTATCAGGCGTTCCGCTTTGAATTCGATCTGGGCCGCGCCGCGGTGCTGAGCCTTTTGCAATTGCTGGTCGCCGGATCGGCGGCGGTGTTGGCGCTTTGGGTGTTGCCTGCGGTGACGGCGCAGATGGGACGCGACCGCCCGTTGCAGCGCTGGGATGCGCGCGGGCTGGGGCTGCGTTTGCTGGACGCGCTCTGGATCACGTTGGCGGCTGGGTTTCTGTTGGTGCCGCTGGGCGCCATTGTCGGCGCGGGGCTGATCGGCTTGGGGCAGATGCCGCCGCTGGTGTGGCACGCAGCATGGACATCGCTGTGGGTGGCGGTGCTGTGCACGGTGCTGCTGGTTGCGCTGTCGCTGCCGGTTTCGATCTGGCTGGCGCAAACGCGCTGGGGCGGTGCCGAGGCGCTGACATTGATCGGCCTCGCCGCGTCGCCGCTGATGATCGGGACGGGGTGGTTCATCCTGATCTACCCTTTCGCTTCGCCGGTGGATTATGCGCTTCTGGCCACGGCGCTGGTCAACGCGATCATGGCGCTGCCTTTTGCGGTGCGTATCCTGCTGCCCGCCATGCGGCAGGTGTTAAAGGATTACGGACGGCTGAGCGCTGGGCTGGGCCTATCCGGTTTTGCCTTGTGGCGCATTGTGATCCTGCCACGGGTACGCGCGCCGCTTGGATTTGCCGCCGGACTGGCGGCGGCGCTGTCGGTGGGCGATCTGGGTGTGGTCACCCTGTTTGCGGATTCGGACATGGCCACCTTGCCGTTGCAGATGTACCGTCTGATGGGCACCTACCGCACCGATGCGGCGGCGGGGGCGGCATTGCTGCTGCTGGCGATGGCATTGGGGCTGTTCTGGATGTGTGACACATGGGGGCGACGGCATGTTGCAGGTTGAGGCGTTGCGCGTCACGCAGGGGGCATTCTCCCTTACCGCCGATTTCACGGTAGAGAGCGGCCAGCGCGTCGCCGTGATCGGCCCGTCGGGGGCGGGGAAATCGACCCTGCTAGGGGCCATCGGGGGCTATTTGCCCTGCAACGGTGCCGTGCGCATCGGCGGGCGCGATGTCAGTGATGCGCCACCGGACCAGCGCGGGATTGCGATGCTGTTTCAGGATGGCAACCTGTTTCCGCATCTGACGCTGGCGCAGAATGTCGGACTGGGCCTGCGCCCGTCCCTGCGGCTAAGCGCGCCCGAGCAGGCATCCGTCGCCCAAGCCTTGGACCGTGTCGGCCTTGGCGGATATGCCGCGCGCAAACCGGCGGATATTTCGGGCGGCCAGCAAAGCCGCGCCGCTTTGGCCCGCGTGCTGGTGCAGGGCAAGCCGCTGCTGCTGCTGGACGAACCCTTTGCCGCGCTTGGCCCCGCGCTGCGCGCCGAGATGCTGGACCTCACCAGCGATGTGGCCCGCGAAACGCAGGCCACGGTGCTGATGATTACCCATGCCCCGCAGGATGCAGAACGGGCGGCGGATCAGGTCATCTTTGTGGATCAGGGCCACGCAAATGCCCCCGTTCCGGTGGCCGAGATCATGGCCAACCCGCCCGAAGCGCTGCGCGCCTATCTAGGCGACTGAGCGTAATCCTTTGCGCGCCTCAAGGATGCCGAAGGCCGCCTGCGCTGCCTCGCGCCCTTTGGTCACGAAGTGATCAGCATAGATCGCGTGGTGATGCGCGGTATCCTGAAACTGGTGCGGGGTCAGGGATACGGACAGGACCGGCACACCGGTCTTCAGCCCCACCTGCATCAGTCCGTCGACAACGGCGGCGGCGACAAAATCATGGCGGTAGATACCACCATCCACCACCAAGGCGGCACAGATGATCGCGTCATAGCGCCCTTCGGCGGCCAGCGTCTGTGCCATCAACGGCATCTCGAACGCGCCAGGTACGTCATAGGCATCGACCTGTGCGGGGGGGATGACTTCGGTGAAACCGTCATAGGCACGGTCAACAATATCCGCATGCCAGCGGGCTTTTACGAAAGCGAAACGGGTGTGTGTCATACAGATATCTCCTTTAGGTCCAGACACTTCACCCAAGGCGATTGCGCACAGCGCCACACACCCGTCAGGGCGGCACCGCTGCACGTTCTCTTTCATCCGGACTATGACCGTCGGCTCAGGCCTCTCACCTGATCTGCTGGACCCTTGGCCAAGGCCAAGGCGCTCGCGGGCTTACGGGTCGATGCCCGCATACCGCCGGTGGGGAATTCCGCCCCGCCCTGAGAACACGGCGAACTTGCCAAGTCCCGCCGCCAGAGGCAAGAGGGATGCAACAGTGACCGGACCCGACCCATGCATCCCAATCCCGCCTTTCGTGGTGAAACCGCGCAACAGAACCTTGATTTTGCCCGCGCGCGCAGCTTTGGCATTCTGGCGGTGAATGGCGATGAGGGGCCATTGATGTCGCATGTGCCGTTTCTGCTGTCCGAGGATGCGGGGCACATGGACCTGCATCTGGTCCGTTCAAACCCAATTGCGCGGGCGCTGGCGTCCGCCGGTCCGATCGCCGCGCGAATCGCGATCAGTGGCGCAGATGGATATGTATCGCCCGACTGGTACGAAGTGCCCGATCAGGTGCCCACGTGGAACTATGTCGCCGTGCATTTGGCAGGCCCGCTTGAACTGCGACCGCAGGAAGAATTGCGCGCCCTGCTGGACCGCCAGTCGGCACTGTTCGAAGAGCAGTTGGATCCCAAGGCACCGTGGACAACCGACAAGATGACGCCGGATGTGCTGGACAAGATGTTGCGCCAGATCGTGCCATGCCGGATGCGGATCGACGCGGTGGACGGCACTTGGAAGCTGAACCAGAACAAGCCGGACGCGGTGCGCCTGCGCGCTGCGGATTATATGGACGCCTATGGCATCGGGTCCGAAACCCGCATCCTTGCCGCCCTGATGCGCGGTGCAGATAGACAGGGCTGATCGCTCTGAATACTGTTGCGGCGAAACGCAAAGGATCAGCCATGAAGCTCTTTTATTCACCCGCCTCGCCATTCGTGCGCAAAGTCGTTGTCCTGCTGGACGAGCTTGGGAAAACCGACGCGGTCGAACGGGTCGAGGTATCGACCACGGTGCTTGCCTCTGATCCGGCGCTGGTGGCGGCGAACCCGCTGGCGCGCCTACCGTCGCTTGTGCGCGAGGACGGGATCACCCTGCATGACAGCCGTGTCATCACAGCCTACCTCGATGACCTCTATCAAGGCGGGATGTATCCGACAGGCAGTTCGCGGTGGGAGGCGTTGACGCTGGAATCCACCGGCGACGGCATGATGGATAGCGCCGTGGCGATGGTCTACGAAACCCGCCTGCGCGCGCCGGAACAAGTGTCCGAGGCGATGATCGAGGCGCAGTGGGCCAAGGTTTCGCGCGGGCTCAACGCGCTGGAATCACATTGGATGAGCCACCTGTCAGGGCCGATTGGGATCGGACATATCTCTGTCGCTTGTGCCCTTGGCTATCTTGATCTGCGCCACGGCGACCGGAACTGGCGCGAGGGCCGTCCGGCACTGGCCGCATGGTTCGAAACCTTCGCCGCCCGCCCGTCGATGCAGGCCAGCAAACCCTGACGCCATGTCACCGCTTTCGGCGCGCATTTCCAGCGCCGGAACAACACCCCGATTCCATCGTGAAACGGCGAATCACCGACCCGTGATCGCTGTGTCACAGGTGGCGTGAAAACGGGGCGGAAACTGACATAGGTCTTGATGGGTCATATCAAAGGCTTAAAGCGGCCCCTGCGACCACGTGTGTCAGATTGTATGCTGGACGCGGGCGCGCCGCGAAGATAGATAACCCGATAAATCACACGCTGCGGTTTTGCGGCGCGTGTTGCAATTGGCCCGTCCGGGTCGCCGGAAACTGGAGAAGTCCCCCGTGTCCCACGCAGAAGAAGAGCACGAAGGTAACCGCCGCGATTTCCTGTACTACGCCACCGCTGGCGCTGGTGCTGTCGTAGCCGGAGCCGCAGTTTGGCCATTGGTCAACCAAATGAACCCCTCCGCAGATGTTTTGGCCTTGTCCTCCATCCGCGTCGACGTCAGCAGCGTCGAGCCGGGCACGCAGTTGACTGTGAAATGGCTGGGCAAGCCCGTCTTTATCCGTCGCCGCACCCCCGAAGAGATCGAGGCCGCGCGCGAGGTTGACGTGAACACCCTGCCTGACACGGGCGCGGAAAACGCGAACGCGCCAACAGGTGCCGACGCGTCGGACGAAAACCGCACGCTGGATGAAGCCGGTGAATGGCTGGTCATGATGGGCGTGTGTACGCACCTTGGCTGTGTGCCTTTGGGCGACGCCGGTGATTTCGGTGGCTGGTTCTGCCCGTGCCACGGTTCGCACTATGACACTGCCGGACGTATCCGTCGCGGCCCCGCGCCGACGAACCTGCCGGTGCCTGTTGCTGAATTCGTGGACGAAACCACGATCAAACTCGGTTAAGGGAGAGATAAGCCATGGGTGGAATTCCTCACGACCATTACGAACCGAAAGCTGGCTGGGAAAAGGGGCTTGCCAAGCGTTTGCCCGTTGTCGGTCTGCTTTACGACACGCTGATGATCCCCACGCCCAAGAACCTCAACTGGATGTGGATCTGGGGCATTATTCTGACGTTCTGTCTGGCGCTGCAAATCATCACCGGCATCGTGCTGGTCATGCACTACACGCCACATGTCGATCTGGCCTTTGCGTCGGTTGAACACATCATGCGCAACGTGAACGGCGGGCATATGCTGCGCTATATTCACACCAACGGCGCGTCGCTGTTCTTTATCGCTGTTTATGCCCACATCTTCCGCGGTCTCTACTACGGGTCCTACAAGGCCCCGCGCGAGATCACGTGGCTGATCGGGATGCTGATCTATCTGTTGATGATGGGCACGGCGTTCATGGGCTACGTTCTGCCATGGGGCCAGATGTCGTTCTGGGGTGCCACGGTTATCACCGGTCTGTTCGGCGCGATCCCCTTTGTGGGCGAAGCGCTGCAAACATGGCTGCTGGGCGGGCCTGCTGTTGATAACTCGACACTGAACCGTTTCTTCAGCCTGCACTACCTGCTGCCCTTCGTGATTGCGGGTCTTGTGATCCTGCACATCTGGGCCTTCCACACCACGGGCAACAACAACCCCACAGGTGTCGAAGTGCGTCGCGGGTCCAAGGAAGAAGCAGAAAAAGACACCCTGCCTTTCTGGCCCTACTTCGTGATCAAGGACCTGTTTGCGCTGGCCGTTGTGCTGGTGGTGTTCTTTGCCGTGGTCGGTTTCATGCCGAACTACCTTGGCCACCCTGACAACTATATCGAGGCGAACCCGCTGGCGACGCCTGCGCACATCGTGCCCGAATGGTACTTCCTGCCGTTCTACGCGATCCTGCGTGCCTTTACGGCGGATGTTTGGGTTGTGATCATCGCAGAGACGCTGACAGGCGGCATCGTTGACGCCAAGTTCTTTGGTGTGATGGCGATGTTCGGTGCGATTGCCGTGATGGCGCTGGCCCCTTGGCTGGACACATCCTCGGTCCGCTCGGGCCGCTATCGTCCGATGTTCAAATGGTGGTTTGCCCTGCTGGTTGTCGACTTCTTTGCCCTGATGTGGCTGGGGGCGATGCCTGCGGAAGAACCGTTCGCATCGCTGTCGCTGATCGCGTCGGCCTACTGGTTCGCGTATTTCCTCGTCATCCTGCCACTGCTTGGCGTGATCGAGAAACCGGATGCGCAGCCTGCGACCATCGAAGAAGACTTTGCCGCGCATTACGGTGGCGACGATGCGGGTGCGTCCCCATCGACGCAACCAGCGGAATAAGGAGAGACTGCGAATGTTCAAGAAACTTGCAGCAAGCGCGGTGGCAGCCATCATGCTGACCACCGGCGCATTCGCCGCTGGCGAGGCAACGGGCCACGTGGAAAACATCGGGTTTTCCTTTGACGGACCGTTCGGCACCTACGACCAGAACCAGTTGCAGCGCGGCTTGCAGATCTACACCGAGATCTGCGCGGCCTGCCACGGTCTGAAATTCGTGCCACTGCGGACGCTGGGCGATGACGGTGGTCCGCACCTGCCCGACGATCAGGTTCGTGCCTATGCCGAGTTCTACGAAGTGTTCGACGCCGAGCTGGACGATTTCCGCCCCGCAACGCCTAACGACAACTTCCCGGGTTCTGCACTGTCCAACGCGCCTGACCTGAGCATGATGGCTAAGGCGCGCGCGGGCTTCCACGGCCCTTACGGGCTGGGCATCAACCAGTTGATGAACGGCATCGGCGGTCCTGAATACATCGCGGCCCTGCTTCAGGGTTATACCGGTGAAGAAAAGGAAGAAGCGGGTTCCGTCCTGTACGAAAACACAATCTTCCCAGGTGGCTGGATCGCTATGGCGCCCCCACTTTATGGTGAGGATGTCGAGTTTGCAGATGGCCACGCCAACGACCTGCATCACCTGGCCGAGGATGTCTCTGCCTTCCTGATGTGGACCGCTGAGCCCAAGCTTGCCGCACGCAAGCAAGCCGGTTTTGTCGGTGTGCTGTTCCTGACGCTGTTGTCGGTGCTGCTGTACCTGACCAACAAGCGCATCTGGGCACCGGTTAAGGCACGCGCCAAGAAGAAATAACAGGCGACGCATATCTCTTGCTTGAAAGCCCCGCCAATCTGGCGGGGCTTTTTTGTTTTGCGGAGTATTCTGGGAATTGGCGGGGCAGACGGCGCGTGGATGGTTGGGGCATAGGGGCTCTGCCCCCGCGCTGCGCGCGTCCCCGGGATTTTTTGGAACAGAGAAGGAGGGCTTAGGCCTGTAGCTGTGTGCCGCTGTGGCCGGTGATTTGCGCGGTCACGATGGCACCCTCGGTTTGCGGGGTGGCAAAGGTCACTTCGGCAAATTGTTCAGTGCGCCCCATATGCGGGTTTTCCATCAGGATGCGGTGCGTCTTGCCCACTTGGGCCGCTAGGTGCGCGGTCACTTGCGCTTGGCCTGCGGCGCGCAGCCGTGCGGCGCGGTCCTTGATCAGGGCGCCATCCACTTGCGGCATACGGGCTGCAGGTGTGCCGGCGCGGGGCGAGTAGGGGAAGACGTGCAACCATGTCAGGTCGCAGTCCTGCACCAGCGCCAGCGCGTTCTCGAAATGGGCTTCGGTCTCGGTCGGGAAACCGGCGATAATGTCGGCGCCAAAGGTCATATCGGGGCGCAGGCGCTGCGCCTCTTGCACAAAGCGGATCGCGTCGTCGCGCAGGTGCCGTCGTTTCATCCGTTTGAGGATCAGGTCGTCGCCATGTTGCAGGGACAGGTGCAGGTGCGGCATCAGCCTTGGTTCGGTGGCGATGGCCCCCATCAGTGCCTCGTCCACCTCGATCGAGTCAATCGAACTGATCCGCAGGCGCGGCAGGTCTGGTACCAGTTTCAGGATGCGCACCACAAGATCGCCAAGGCGCGGTGTCGCGGGCAGGTCCGCACCCCATGAGGTCAGGTCTACGCCGGTTAGCACGACCTCGTTAAAACCGCGATCCACGAGGCGCTTGATCTGGTCCACCACAACGCCCGCAGGCACCGAGCGCGAGTTGCCGCGCCCGAAGGGGATGATGCAGAAAGTGCAGCGGTGATCGCAGCCGTTCTGAACCTGCACATAGGCGCGGCTGCGGGTGCCAAAACCGTCGATCAGGTGGCCTGCCGTTTCGGTGACCGACATGATGTCATCCACCTGCACAGGTTCGGTTCCAAAATCGCCAGCAAGGCCCGCCCATGTGCTGGCCTGCATCTTTTCCGTATTGCCGATGACGGCGTCAACTTCGTCCATGCCTGCGAACGTCGCGGGTTCGGTCTGGGCGGCGCAGCCGGTCACGATGAGTTTCGCGTCAGGATGGGCGCGGCGCAGTTTGCGGATGTCCTGACGGGCCTTGCGCACCGCCTCGGCCGTTACCGCGCAGGTGTTGACCACAACGGCATTCTGCATGCCTGCCTGTGCCGCCAGTTCCTCCATCGCTTTGGTTTCATAGGCGTTGAGGCGGCAGCCGTGGTTTGAGAAGACGGGCGGGCTCATAAACTGTCCAGAAACTCTTGGGTCAGGGTGCCGTCAAACACATGGGCCGTGGGGCCGGACATCCAGACGCCATCGTCGCGCCAGTCGATGTGCAGAGTGCCACCGTCCAGATCAATGCGCACCGTGCGCCCTGTCAGCCCCCTGCGGGCTGCAGCCACGGCTGTCGCACAGGAAGAGGAGCCGGAGGCCAGCGTAATGCCTGTGCCGCGTTCCCAGACGCGCATGCGGATATGGTCGGGGCCGATCACTTGGGCGAATTGCACATTGGTGCGTTCGGGAAAAAGCGGGTGATGCTCCATCTCGGCACCGCGTGTGGCGAGGTCGATTGCAGCCACATCGTTGACGAAAAAGGTGCAATGCGGATTGCCCATGCCCGTCGCCACGGGCGCACCATCAATCGGCAGGGCGAGGGTGTCGGTGTCCTGTGCCAGCGGCACGTCCTGCCAATCGAGCATCGGATGGCCCATGTTCACGGACGTTACGCCGTTCGCATCACGCAGCGCGGCAAGCTGGCCGCGCCCGGTAATGGCGATATCCAGCCGGTCCTTGCCCGTCATCGCCATCTCACGCGCCGCGATGCACCGCGTTGCATTGCCGCAGGCCGCAGATTGCGATCCGTCGGCATTAAAAAACGTAATCGTCAGATCCTGCCCTTCGGTGATGACCGCAAGCTGGTCGAATCCGACGCCGCGATGGCGGTCCGCAAGGGCGCAAACAAGGGCTTTGGGCGAGTCTACAGGGCGCGCACGCGCATCCACGACGACAAAGTCGTTGCCAAGCCCGTGCATCTTCATGAAGGGCCAACCGGAGGATTCTGTGTCGTGCATTTGGCGCATATAACCGCCCGCATTTGCAGAATCCAGTATGTCGCCAAAAAACAGCAAAGAATCGGCTTGACCCCATGCGCCACCCTTTCTAGATACGCCACCTAGTGGGGCCGTTAGCTCAGTTGGTAGAGCAGCTGACTTTTAATCAGCGGGTCGCAGGTTCGAACCCTGCACGGCTCACCACTATCTCCCTTATGATCTACCAACATGACTGAGCGGCGCAGGGCGCCATACGGCATTGCGGCGTCCGTTTCTGTGATTCGTTTGGTTGAGAATGCGCTGTGCATCCTTTTCGGCATTTTCTGCTATCTTCGCGTAAAACCGCATGAAAAGGATCACCACCCATGGCGACATCCAAGACGATCATCACCTGCGCTGTGACGGGGGCGATCCACACGCCCACCATGTCCGACCATCTGCCTGTCACCCAGAACGAGATTGCCGAACAGGCCATTGCCGCCGCCGAGGCTGGGGCGTCGATCCTGCATTTGCACACCCGTGATCCCGAGGATGGCCGCCCTTCGGTCGAGCCCGAACATTACGCGCCGATTCTTGCACGGGTAAAGCAGGCAACCGACGCGGTCATCAACATCACCACGGGCGGTGCGCCGACTATGCGCATTGCCGAACGGATCGAGGCCGCGACCGAGTTCCGACCCGAGATGTGCAGCCTGAACATGGGGTCGATGAACTTTGCTTTCCACGGGTTGGCGGGCCGCTATGACACGTGGAAACACCCGTGGGAGAAGGACTATATCCTCGGGTCCGAGGCGAATATCTTTCGCAACACCTTTGCCGATATCCGCGAGGCTGCCGAGACGTTGACCCCGTTGGGCACCAAGTTCGAACATGAATGCTATGACGTGGGGCATCTTTATAACCTCAAGCACCTGATGGATGCGGGCCTGTTCAAAGCGCCGGTGTTCATCCAGTTCGTGTTCGGCGTGCTGGGCGGGATCGGGGCCGAGGTGGATAACCTGATCTTTATGAAACGCACCGCCGATCGTCTGTTCGGGGATGCCTATCGCTGGTCCGTACTGGGCGCAGGGGGCGCGCAGATGGGTCTGGCCGCCACCGCCTGCCAGATGGGCGGTAACGTGCGTGTGGGGCTTGAGGACAGCCTGTTCATCCGACGTGGTGAACTGGCGACCTCGAATGCGCAGCAGGTGACCAAGATCCGTCGAATCATCGAAGATCTGGGCCACGAGGTCGCAACACCGGACGAGGCGCGCGCGATCCTCGACCTCAAGGGCGGCGACAGGGTCGGGTTCTAGGCGCGGCGCTTATCCGGCCACTGCCTTCATGAAACGGTCGCGGATCACCACGGGGTCCATGGTGATAACAGGCACCTTGATATTGCCACTGTCGCACTTCACCACGATCACCGTCATCTTGTGGCTGTCGATGGCCGCTTGCAGCACTTGGCCTGTATCCTTGCCTTCGCAGGTAACGACATTCTCGCAGCCACAGGCGGCGGCGACAGCCTCTAGCCGAGTCTTTTTGCCCGCATAGGTCGGCTGGTCACCGGTCGAGCCGTAAGAGCCGTTATCGATGATCATCAGGATGTAATTGTCGGCCACGTTGTTAGCGATGGTTGGCAGCGTGCCAAGGTTGGTCAGAACCGACCCGTCGCCGTCAATGGCGATCACGGTTTTGTCCTGCGACAGCGCAAGGCCCAGCCCGATCGAAGACGACAGGCCCATCGTGCCCAGCATGTAGAAATTGCGCGCATTGTCGTCGATCATATGCAGTTCCTGACTGGGCAGGCCGATATTGCAGACAACAAGGTGCGGGTTCAGGATTGGCGCGATCTCGCGCAGGATGTCGGAACGGATCATTGGTCGCCATAGCCTCCCCAGAAGTTGGCGTCGGTCAGGATCGCCACGGGTTTGTTGCACATGAAGGTGTATTTCAGGATGTTACCCAGTTCGGCCACGTCCTTTTGCCAATGGAAGTGGTAGGTGGGGATATTCATCTGCGCGAGCAGCGCCTTGGTGTGGAGCGCCATTTCCACCTGACAGGCGACGGGTTCGCGTAACTCCCCGCGATAGGAGATCAACATCGGCAGGGGCATCCGGTAGTACTGGATCAGCGTCGCCAGCGAGTTGATCGTGACGCCAATGGCTGTGTTTTGCATGATGATCGCGGGGCGTTTGCCACCCATCCACGCACCCGCGCACAGGCCCATCCCTTCGTCTTCCTTGTTGGCGGGGATGTGGAAAATCTCGTCTCTTGCGTCGATCTCGTCGATGACACCGGCCAGTTGCTTGCAGGGTACGGTGGTCACAAAGGAAATGTCGTTCGCAACAAGATCATCGGTGATCTTCTGGGCGATGTTCATGTTCGGCGTGCCTTTCTTGGGATGTCGTCGCGGGGCGACTGTATCGTGAATATGCGGGGGCGAAACCGCTGTCCTTGCGTGTTGGGGTCAGGCGTCGACGCGCAGATCGAACTGTTCGTCGGGGAAATATTTGGCAAGGCGCACATCGGCGGCGCGGGCGTGGCCCTCCATCCCCTCGAGCCGTGATATGCGCGCTGTAGCCTCGGCCACGGGTCTTGACCCTTCGCGGGTGGCGCGCTGCCATGTGACGATCTTCATGTATTTGTGCACGGACAGCCCGCCCGTATAGCTCGCCGCGCCGGAGGTGGGCAGCACATGGTTGGTGCCGGTCGCCTTGTCGCCATAGGACACGGTCGTTTCCTCGCCCAGAAACAGCGAACCATAGCAGGTCAGCCGCCCCAGCCACCAGTCAAGGTCAGCTGCCTGTACGGTCAGGTGTTCGGGCGCGTAGGCGTCGGAACAGGCGGCCATGTCTTCGCGATCCGCGCAGAGGATCACCTCGGCATAGTCGCGCCATGCAGCGCGGGCGTTGTCGCGGTTGATCGGGGGCAGGGCGTCGATCAGGGTCGGCACGATCTGCATCACCTTTTCGGCCAGCGTGCGGTCATCCGTGACCAGCCAGACGGGCGAGTTGTAGCCGTGTTCGGCCTGCGACACGAGGTCGGTGGCCACCACAAGCGCGTCCGCCGTGGCATCGGCCAGCACAAGGCTGTCCGTGGGGCCCGCGATCATGTCGATCCCGACGCGACCAAACAGGATCATCTTGGCCTCGGCCACGAACTGGTTGCCCGGACCGACAAGGATATTGGCGCGGGGCAGGCCGAACAGGCCATAGGCCATCGCCGCCACTCCCTGCACGCCACCCATGGCCAGAATGTTGTGTGCGCCGCAGATATGGGCCGCATAGACGATGGCCGGTGGCACGCCGATGTCCGGACGGGGCGGGGAACATGCGGTGATCTGGCGACAGCCCGCCACGCTGGCCGTGGTGACCGTCATGATCGCACTCGCGATATGGCTGTACCGCCCCCCCGGCACGTAGCAGCCCGCCGCATCCACGGGGATCAGCTTTTGCCCCGCCACAAAGCCAGGGGCGATCTCCATCTCGACATCCGTGGCAGTTCCCTTTTGAAGCTCGGCAAAGCGGCGCACGTTGTCATGGGCAAAGCGGATGTCGTCCTTGATCTTGTCCGGCACGCGGGCGCAGGCGGCGGCGATCTCTTCCTCGGTCATCAGGACGTTGCCGTCGTATTGGTCGAACTTGGCCGCGTAGGCCCGCGCCGCGTCGTCGCCACCAGCCTCAATATCGGCAAGGATCGCCTTGACCGTTTCGTGCACTTCCGACGCGTCAGAGGATGCCCGCAATGTCGCCTTTTTCAGGTAGGTACGTGCCATATTCCCAGCCTTGCCCCAGAATGTCGCCGTGCATTGCATCGGCGTTTCGCAAGGAGATTAGGAAGCAGTTTTGCGCCCGCGCAAGCGCAACGGCGCGCGCGCAATCCATATTGAAATCATGGAACTGCGGTTTGGCTTTTTTGAAAATCCGGCCCTGTTTTGCGCTGCGTTTCTCGGCAAACGACAGGTGCCGGCGCATCGCCCTGCCCTTTGATGGGGCAGGGCGTCAGGCGATTCTATTTCGCAGAGGGGGCCGAGCCGAACGCCTTGTCGCGGGCACGCCCGCTTTTCATCAGGTCGCTGACGCGGAACATGGAGGGCGTGCCGATCCGGCTGCGGGTACGCAGAACCGGCGTGTTGGCCGAATGGCCGCCCTTGCTTTCGCGGAAGACGATGAACAGGCCCGAAGCGATGATGATGGCCGCGCCGATGCCGGTGAACAGGTCCAGCCCTTCGTTAAAGAACAGCATGCCATAAAGGGTCGCCCACAGGATTTGCGAATACTGCATCGGGGCCACGATTGCCGCCTCGCCGACCTGATAGGCGGTGATGATCACGCGCCCGCCGATCCACGCAAAGACCGAGATGATGCCGAGGTACAAAAGATGCTCAAGCGGCATCGGCACATAGACGAAGGGCAGCAGCGCGCCCATGACCACAAAGTTCGCAACCATCGGATAGAGCATGACAACCACAGGCCGTTCGTCCGCGCCGATCTTGCGCAGCACGATGGACGCAAAAGCCCCCGTAAAGGCCGCGAGCAACGCCGCCGCATGGCCCAGCGACAGATCCGTCTGACCGGGCCGTAGTACGACCATGACCCCTGCCAGCCCGACAAACACGGCCAACCAGCGCGGCAGGCGCACCTTTTCGCCCAGCACGGGGATCGACAGCACCGTAATGATCAGGGGCGTTGCGAACAGGATCGCATAGGTCTGGGTCAGCGGCAGGTTCGAAAACGCATAAAAGGCCGCGAAACCTGTGATGACGGCGGCAATGGTGCGCGCCCCGATCCACCATGGATGCACCGGCACCAAGGTGCCAGGCGCCTTTTCCCGCATCAGGCTAAGCGTGGCCAAAGGAAAGCTGAGCAAGACGCTGAAGAACACGATCTGCACGGGCGAGTAGGTTGAGCCCAAAATTTTGATGAACGCGTCATGGGTCGCATAGACGGCGAACGCGACCAGTGACAGGAGTGCGCCTTTTGCATTTGGTTGCATCGTGACTTTCCCTGTCCTGAATACGTTTCAAACAGCCTGCTTTACGGACCTTATGTAACGGCAATGCCTGTTTGCGATAACAGATAAAAGGTTTCGATTGCGTTTTCGCGACAATCGGCACCTTGGCGCCATCGCTGCGCGTATTTCACACGCAATGGGGGCGCGACGGGATGTTGACAGCCGCCAACACCCCGAACGCTTGCCCGCGCGTCAGAGAGACGCGTCAAGCGCCGCCAGAATGGCGTCGCCCATTTCGGTGGTGGACAGCGGTGTGCCGCCTTCGGGGCCCATCAGGTCCGCCGTGCGTGCGCCATCGGCCAGCACTTTTTCGATCGCGCTTTCAAGGCGGGTCGCCTCGTCGCCCTGATCAAAGCTGTAGCGGAGCGCCATGGCAAAGCTGAGCATGCAAGCAATCGGGTTGGCCTTGCCCTGACCCGCGATATCGGGGGCCGAGCCGTGTACCGGTTCGTACATCGCCCGTGCGCGGCCATTGGCCATTGGTGCACCAAGGCTGGCCGAAGGCAACATGCCAAGGCTGCCGGTCAGCATCGCGGCGCAATCGGACAGGATGTCGCCGAACAGGTTGTCGGTCACGATGACGTCGAACTGCTTGGGTGCGCGCACCAGCTGCATCGCGCCGTTGTCGGCATACATGTGGCTCAGCTCGACCTCGGGGTATTCTTCGCCCACTTTGGTCACGACTTCGCGCCACAGGATGCCGCTTTCCATCACGTTGGCTTTTTCCATGCTGCACAGTTTCTTGTTGCGCTTCATGGCCAGTTCAAAGGCAGAGCGCGCGGCGCGCTCGATCTCGGCTTCGGTATAGCGTTGCGTGTTGATGCCGACGCGCTCGTTGCCTTCTTCGAAGATGCCGCGGGGCTCTCCGAAATAGACGCCCGAGGTCAACTCGCGCACGATCATGATGTCGAGGCCCGCAACGATGTCCTTTTTCAGGGACGAGAAGTCGGCCAGTGCGTCAAAACACTGGGCGGGACGCAGGTTGGAAAACAGGTCCATTTCCTTGCGCAGGCGCAGCAGGCCGCGCTCGGGCTTTACCGAGAAGTCGAGGTTGTCGTATTTCGGGCCACCTACGGCGCCCAGCAACACAGCATCGACTTCCATCGCGCGTGCCATGGTGTCGTCATGCAATGGCACGCCGTGCTTGTCATAGGCCGCGCCGCCCACCAGATCGGTTTCGACGTCAAAGGGCAGATCGCGCTTGGCACCGAACCAGTCGATGACGCGGACAACTTCGTCCATCACTTCGGGGCCGATACCGTCACCGGGAAGGATCAAAAGCGAAGGGTTGGACATGGGTAAGTCTCCTGCTGGTCTGGCGTTCAATTCGTTCAGTTTCCGTTACGCGCCCAGCAGGGCAGGGTCAATAAGACAGGTCTACCCAAACCAGTCTGTGACGGCTTGCCAGCGCCACGGTGGCCGCCATCGGATCCTCTGGCGCGGGCCAGATTACGCCGCTGTCCACCACGGTGAAGTGGGTCGAGGGCAGCACGTAATCCACCCGCAGATCGCCTGGAACGGGGTCGGACCAGTCCACCGTATCGGTACCTGCATGGCCACGCGGGGCGGGGTCTTGCAGTTGCGGCAGGGCCAGCAGCGACCGGATCGCCGCCTTGATCCCGTCGCCGTCTTCGGGGTCGAGGTTGGCATCGCCCGCGATCACGAACGCGCCCGCAGGTGCCGTGCCCACAGTGCCCGCCAGCACGTGCGCCCATAGGCGGATTTCGTCGTGGTTGCGTTTGCCATTGCGGTCTTCGGGACCATCAAAAACCGGCGGTGTGGCGTGAAAGGTCAACAGATCGAATGGCCCCGCAGGGCCAGCCAACGGCACGATCCAGTGGCCTGTAGTAGACAGACGTTGCGCGGCGAGCGCCTCAACGCTCGGAAAGGGCGTGCCGTTCTGTTCGGGCAACAACGCATCGGGCATGTCGACCCACAGCAGGTCAGACAAATCCTGCGCACGTTCCGCATCAATAGGAAAACGCGACAGGATCGCCATGCCGCCCTGCCCCGAAAACCGTCCATAGCCTTGGGCGTCACGCGGCCCGCCCAGCCTGCCATCACCATCCATGTCAAACGCGGTTGGCAGTCCGGTGTTGGGACGAAGGGCAAAGCTGTGGGGGTATCCGGCGGCTTTGGCAAAGCGGCGCAGCGCCTCGCCCGTCAGGTCATAGTCGATGCCTTGCAGCGCCAGCACATCGGCATCGGCGGCGGCGATCACCTGCAACACGGCGTCGATTTGCGGATCGGTGCCGCGCACCAGATCGCGCAGGAACAGGCCGGGGCCGTCGCGCTGAAGTTCGGTATTATAGGTGGCGATACGAATGGTGCCGGCGCGGGGCGCCGCGGGTGCTGCGCCGCTGTCGGCTTGGGCCAGTACCGGCGCGAGGCAGGCAAAAGCCGCAAGGCAAAGCGCGATCAGGCGTGCTGTAACTCGCCCTCGGCGCTGGCATAGGCGCGCTTGCGCTGGTCGCGGATCATGTCCGCAATCCGCTGTAAGGCGATGCCGCGCATGATCATGCTGGCAGGAAGGAAGGCCCATGCGCTCATTGTCCAGATCAGGGTTTGCGGGTTTTCCAGTGAGATCGGATTTAGCAGGTCCGCTGCCAGCTTGACCAGCGCGGGGATGGCAAAGGGCAACAGGAAGCCAAGGGCGATGTTGATCCGCGCATCACGGTTCAGGCGCTGCAACACATCGCCGCCCGTCGTGGGATCGAACAGCGGCAGGTTGACCCAAACGTTGAATGCACCCGAACGCGAGGGCCAGCCAAGCACCCGCACCAGCACCAGAAAGGCCACCATCGACAACAGCGACGTCAGATAGGACAGCCCCGCCGCCGAGCGCACAGACTGCACCACGTCGTAATCAACACCCGCAGGCAGCATCAGCACCACAAGGCGCACCGGCGAATAGGGGAAGTCGATGCTGTTGCCGATGATCCGCCCGATCGACGTTAGCGCGCCGGTCAGCAGCGTAGGATCGGTCTTGCCCTTGCAGATCAGGCTGAGCATCAGAACGGTTACGAACAGGCCGAAAAAGCGCATGCGGTTAAACGGCGACGCGTCGCGGAATTCAACAATGCTGGGGCTGCCGGAATAGTATTCAACAAACGTCAGGAACGACGCCAGAATAGCGATCAGGACGGTCACTTGCGATGTGTCGATCGAAATCCCCGGCACAATCAGCGCCGGCGTCGAAATCATCAATGCCATCAGCAGGCCGCGCAATGCGGCACCTGAAATTCGTGTTATCACGTCTCGATCCCTTCAAACTGGCCAGCCACGATACATTGTCGCGTACTTGTCCCAACTTGATCCCACCTCGTTATCGGGCGGGTGCCTCATTATTGCCCTAATTCTGCCTTGATTACTTCGGGCGCTCAAGTCTCGACACGTATAACAGGTAACGCTTTGGGCATTTTGAAGGAGGGGGTGGTGCCATTGTGCATCAGAACGATGTCAAAAAATAGGCAGGGCCCAACATCTAGTGGTTGGGCCCTGCTGTGGGCATATTGGCCTCTAGGTTTAGGCCATCTAGCTCTTGCAGTCGGGGGTTAAACCCACGGGCGCGCTTGGCTTGCCTGCGCTTCAAAGCTGTCGATGCTTGCCTCTTTGGCGAGGGTCAAGCCGATGTCGTCCAACCCTTCCATCAGGCAGTGCTTTTTGAACGAATCCACCTCGAACGAGAATACTTCGCCATCGGATGTCGTGACGGTCTGGGCTTCCAGATCGACGGTCATGCGGGCGTTCGCACCTTTTTCGGCGTCTTTCATCAGCACATCGACCACTTCTGTGGGCAGAGCGATGGGCAGAATGCCGTTCTTGAAGCAGTTGTTATAGAAGATGTCGGCGAAGGACGGCGCGATGACGCAGCGGATGCCGAAGTCCTTGATCGCCCACGGGGCGTGTTCACGCGAGGAACCGCAGCCGAAGTTATCGCCTGCCACCAGAATCTCGGCGTCGCGATATGCGTCCTTGTTGAGAACGAAGTTCGGGTTCTCGTTGCCTTCGCGGTCATAGCGCATTTCGTCAAACAGGTTCACGCCGAGGCCCGACCGTTTGATGGTTTTCAGGAATTGCTTGGGAATGATCATATCGGTGTCGATATTGACCAGCGGCATGGGCGCCGCGATCCCTGTCAGTGTTTCGAATTTGTCCATTGGGTTCATCCTTTGGCTTTGCGGTTTTGCGGGAACCGGCCCGCGCACCGCGTGTTGTTCATGCGAACAGACAGATTATGAGGATCAGATCATGTCATACAAAGAAGGCACGACCGTCGAATGGGATTGGGGCAACGGCACCGGCACCGGAGAGGTCACCAAGGTTTACACCCAGAAGATCACTCTCAAGATTTCGGGCAACGAAGTGACCCGAGATGCCAGTGACGACTCGCCCGCCTACAAGATCGAACAGGACGACGGCAGCGAGGTGCTGAAGTCGCACAGCGAAGTGCGCAAGGCCTAGCGCACCGATCTGTGGGCGGGCGAGCGTGTTGATCACATCAACTCTCGCACATCCGTCAGGCGTCCGGTGATCGCAGCGGCAGCCGCCATGCCGGGGGATACAAGGTGCGTCCGCCCCTTATAGCCCTGACGCCCTTCGAAGTTGCGGTTGGACGTCGACACACAGCGTTCGCCCTCGCTCAACTGGTCGGGGTTCATCGCCAGACACATGGAACAACCCGCAAGGCGCCATTCGAAACCGGCCTCCTTGAAGATATCCGCCAACCCTTCTTCCTCGGCTTGCGCACGGACCAGACCCGAACCGGGAACGATCATGGCGCGTAGGCCGTCCTTGATCTTTTTGCCCTTAAGGATGGCAGCAGCGGCGCGCAGGTCTTCGATGCGGCCGTTGGTGCAGGAACCGATGAACACGGTGTCGATCTCGATATCGGTCAGCGGCATGCCGGGTGTCAGGCCCATATACTCAAGCGAGCGTTGCGCTGCGCCGACCTTGCCGCCTTGGAAATCCTCGGGCGAAGGGACATTGGCGGTGATCGGCAGAACGTCCTCGGGCGATGTGCCCCACGTCACGACGGGGGCGATGTCTTCGCCCTTGATGGTGATGACCTTGTCCCAATGGGCGTCGTCATCCGAGTACAGCGTTTTCCACCATGCTTCAGCGGCTTCCCACTGCGCGCCTTTGGGGGCGTGCGGTCGACCTTTGCAATAGGCAAAGGTTTTTTCGTCCGGTGCGATCAGGCCTGCGCGTGCGCCGCCCTCGATGGCCATGTTGCAGACGGTCATACGGCCTTCCATCGACAGATCGCGGATCGCTTCACCGCAATATTCGATGACATAGCCGGTGCCACCGGCGGTGCCGGTTTTGCCGATGACGGACATGGTGATGTCCTTGGCCGTGACGCCGGGGGCAAGTTTGCCCGTGATCTCGACCTTCATGTTCTTGGACTTTTTCTGGATCAGCGTCTGCGTGGCCAGAACGTGCTCGACCTCGGAAGTGCCGATGCCGTGGGCCAGCGCGCCGAACGCGCCGTGGGTGGCTGTGTGGCTGTCACCGCAAACAACGGTCATGCCGGGCAGGGTCCAACCCTGTTCTGGGCCGACGATGTGCACGATGCCCTGACGGACGTCCGACACAGGATAGTAGTGAATGCCGAAATCCTTGGCGTTCTTATCCAGCGCTTCGACCTGAACGCGGCTGTCTTCGGTCATGGTCGCGGCATTGGCACGGTCCAGCGTTGTCGGCACGTTGTGGTCAGGTACGGCGATTGTCTTGTCCGGTGCGCGCACGGTGCGGTTGGTCATGCGCAGACCTTCAAAGGCTTGCGGGCTGGTGACTTCGTGCACGAGGTGGCGGTCGATATACAGCAGGCATGTGCCGTCTTCGGCCTCGTGAGCCACGTGGGCATCCCAGATTTTGTCGTAAAGCGTCTTGGGGGACATGGGGTCCTCTCCCTTTGATTGGCGGTATTTGAATGGATGAACGGAAACAGGCGCGTTTATAGACGCGCGAGCACGGAATGCGTCGCCCCGTAAAAGCGTTCGCGCAGTCGCGCGCGGTCATCCATGTCAAAGAGGCGGTTCATGCCTTGCTGTTAACGGGATTCCGCAAGCCAAGCAAGCGAGCGCGTTAGGCGCGCGCGCTGTTCGTTTGTGCGGCCTGCTTCATCCGCAGCGCCTTGGCATAGGCAGAGGGGCGGGGCCGTTTGGGCGTCACATGTCCGGTGACGTTGGGGAGGTCCGCGATCTGCGGTGCATCGGGCGGCGATCCGGCGTCCGGCGCGATCAACCCGAGGGCAGGGGCGATCAACCACAGCATGCCGGTCATCACCAGCGTCGGTAGTGCCATCACCGTCGCGGCATTGCGCGACAACGGCTCGGGCAGGCCCAATGCGATGATCCCCGCATAAGCGGCCAGCGCGCCGACGACAAAAACGCCGGAAATGCCGCACAGCGCCGCGAACAGGGACAAGAGTCCAGACGGGCGGGCAAGAAACGCAGGCGTCCACCCCTTCAGTAACAACCCTAAGGCGACTACGAGGGACAGCGCCCCGATGCACAGATATGGCATCCAGATCGCCCCTTCCATCAGGGCCGAAGGCACTGCCCCCAAGGTCAGCATCGCGAGAAAAAGCAGGTAGCCACCCTGCGCGCGCAGCACCAGATCATAGAGGGATTGCATGAAAGATCGCATAATATCTGTCCAACTCGTTTAAAACCTAAGGTAGAAACTGGCGGCCAATTGTGGAGGAATTGTGTCATGTGTTGGCCCTTTTTCTGATCGGGGGCAGGGACTTGCCACATCGCTATGCGTCATGCGACCTTGAACGGGATCGAAAGGGGCGCAATGGCCAACCATATCTCCGAGGATAACAGCAACGCCATTCTCGACGCGGTCAATTCAGCCGCCGAAGCCGCCGTGCAAGGCACCACGGATGATGGTGCCACCCTCGTCGAATCGGTGATCGCCCTTGTGATGACCCTGTGGTCCGAAATTCTCGCGCTGCTGGCGCTGACGATGCGGCCATGGGTGGGATATCAACTTCTGATCGCACTGGGCCTGTTTGTGGCGGCGCATCTGCTGCGTCGCTGGCTTGGGCCACATATCCGCGCATGGATGGCCACGCGCGAAGGCTGGCCCAAATGGCGGATGCGTGTGCTGGTGGTGATCCACCAGCGGCTGCGCCAGATTTTCTATGTGATACTGATCTGGGTGGTGATCCTGATCATGCGCGAAGTCACGTGGCCGTCGCGTTCTTATGTGCTGTCATTGATCGGGACGCTGGTGCTGGCTTGGCTTGTGGTGGCCTTTGTTACCCGCCTGATCCGGTCCGTCCTGCTGCGCCGCGCGGTGCGGTTGGGCGCGCTGATCTACGTGACGCTCTATATCCTCGGGATCGTTGACGAAACCGCGCGCATCCTCGAAGCGACGGCCATTCACTTTGGCGAAATGCGTCTGTCCATGCTGACGGTGGTCAAGGGGATTGTCGTCATCGGCATGTTGCTGGTCGCCGCGCGTTTTATCACCACGACCACTTCGGCGCGCGTGTCGCGGAACGAGGATATCTCGCCCTCGATGCGGGTGCTGATTACCAAAGTGGTCCAGATCGTGTTCTACACGATGGCCTTCTTTATCGGGGTGCGTTCGCTTGGCATTGATCTGACAGGGCTGGCGGTGCTGTCCGGCGCGATTGGTGTGGGGCTGGGCTTTGGCCTGCAAAAGGTGGTCAGTAACCTTGTGTCGGGCGTGATCATCCTGCTCGACAAATCGATCAAGCCTGGTGACGTGATCAGCCTTGGCGATACGTTCGGCTGGATCCAGACCTTGGGCGCGCGCTATGCCTCGGTGGTGACGCGGGATGGCAAGGAATACCTGATCCCGAACGAAGACCTGATTACTGGGCAGGTGGTGAACTGGTCCCATAGTGACGAGTTCGTGCGCCTCGATATCTTCTTTGGCACGTCCTATGACAACGATCCGCATCTGGTGCGCAAACTGGCGGTCGAGGCGGCGGCGGATGTGGAACGCGTGCTAACCAGCCGTCCCCCTGTGTGCCATGTGGTGGGCTTTGGCGACAGTTCGGTCGACTTCATCCTGCGCTTCTGGATCACCGACCCGACAGGGGGGCTGACCAATATTCGCGGCTCGGTCTACCTTGCGCTGTGGGACATTTTCAAAGCCAACGATATCTCGATTCCCTTCCCGCAACGCGAGGTGCGCGTGCTGGGCGGTGGTACGCCGCCGGACGTGCCAATTGACTAGGGACGCGGCGGCTGTGGCCAAATTGCGGGGCATAAAGGCACGAAATCACGCGCTTCATTGAAAAGTGACGCATGCGTGGCTAATATATAAAGGTCCCAGCGCCGGGGACATCGGCGGCGCGATGAAAAGGAGGACAATGTCCTGTCAATTTCTGCAGAAGCGGTGCACGCCGCTGATGGAGCGACGGCCATGATGGCCAACGCGAAAACGCAAGCCACAAGCGAGTTGCTCCTTGAGGCCGTTCTTTCCTCACTCTCCGACGACAAGGCGGAAGACATCGTGCAGATCGACCTGCGCGGCAAAACCGAGATCGGCGATTACATGGTCATCTGCTCGGGTCGTTCGACGCGGCAAGTGTCGGCCATGTCGGAAAAGCTGGTCGAGCGGCTCAAGGCCGAGTTCGGGCGCAATTCGCGTACCGAAGGCAAGGGCACGGGCGACTGGGTGCTGATCGATACAGGCGACGTGATCGTCCATATCTTCCGCCCCGAAGTGCGCGAGTTCTACCAGCTAGAGAAGATGTGGCTGCCCACAGCGGCGACCAACAACTGAAGCGCAGCTGATGCGGGTGCATATCTGCGCGGTGGGCCGCCTTAGGGGCGGTCCCGAGCATGACCTCATTTCCGATTACAAAACGCGGTTTGACCGTACGGGACGTGCCCTCGGGCTCGGCCCTTTGTCGATTGTCGAGGTCGAGGACAAGAAGGGCGGCGGCATGGGGGGCGAAGCGGACCTCTTGCGCAAGGCGCTGCCGAAAGGCGCGGTGATTTGCTGCCTTGATGAACGCGGCCGCGCCGAATCTTCCCCAGACTTCGCCAACCGGATCGCCGGATGGCGGGACACAGGCCGCAGCGATCTGGCATTTGTTATCGGCGGCGCGGATGGTATCGACAAAAGCCTGCGCGCCGAAGCCGATCATAAACTGTCATTCGGTGCCATGGTCTGGCCCCATATGCTGGTCCGCGTGATGCTCTCCGAGCAACTCTACAGGGCGGCATCCATCCTCGCCGGCACCCCCTACCACCGCGTCTGACCCGATTGCCGCTGCGCGACGCCAAGTTTTAGGGGGGTTCACCCCCGACCTTCGGTCTCCCCCACAGTATTTTTAGCCAAAAGAAGCTGGAGTCGAATTCTTTTGGCCCCCTGATCCGCTTTCAGTCAGCGCAGGTCTACCAGAGTGGTTGAGGTGTTCCAGCCATGTGGCAAGTCGCGGGCCTGCACCTGTACGCGGGTGATGGAGGGGGGGATATTTACCCCTCTGAGGCTGCGGGTAAATGGCTGTTCGTCCACATGCGGGTGGAACAGTTCGCGCAGGCCGAGTTCGTTGCCGTCCATATCCAGTACCCGCCAGCCATCGGCGTAATGGTCCCATCCGGTGTCGGGATGGCGGATTGTAACGTCAAAGCGGAATTCGTTGGGGGCGGTTTGCGTCACCGTCACCGTCTCGATCACAGGTTCATCCGCTTGCAGCGGGCAGGCGAGGCTGAGCAGAATGAGGATCGCGCGTATCATGGTTCGGATCGTATATGGACGCGCGCCAGATGTCTTTTCACGTGTCCGTGCCTAGAAGAATCGTGCGAGACTGCGACGCGAACTCGCGGCGCCAGATTACGGCGAGGGTAAAAGCGGTGGCTGCGAGCAGGGCGACAGGGCCTGCCAGCCACGCAGCGCTGGTCAGGGCGAAATAGATAGAGCGGAGGCCGCGGTTAAAGGATCTGGCGGCGGTGATGTTGACCTCGGCAGCTTGGGCGGCGCGCACGTCGCAGAGCGGATGGGTGACATCGTTCGGGACGGCTGCCATCACCACGGCGGCATAGCCGAACAGCCGGTTGGCCCAGACGAATTTCAGAAAGGCATTGGTCAGGAACAGGGCCAGCACGACGAGTTTGGCCTCCCAAACAAAGGCGGGGTTGTCCATCATCGTCAGGTCGTTGGCGATGCCGGTCAGGCGTTCGGCGCTGCCGATCACGGCCAGTACACCGCCGATGGCGATGACAGAAGTGGATGCGAAGAAAGCTGTGCCCTGTCTCAGGCTTGCGACGATCTGGGCGTCAAAGACCCGTGGTTCGCGGGTGACCATCTGTGTCATCCATTCGCGCCGGAACTCGGCCATGATTTGTGAAGTGGAGGGTCTACCCTTGGGGGAGAATTCGATGCGCCACCCGATCAGCAGCCAAGTCAGCACAAGTGCGCCCAGCGCAATCGCGTCGAGCGGTGAAAAGAAGAGGATGCGGTCAAGCCATGTCATGCCTGCCGTCATACACCGGCGTGATAAAGATTGCATCCAGTCTAAATTGGTCATATTATTTTACCAATCAACGGGAGGTCGCTCATGGAAATGCCGGTACCTGACGCTGCGGTCCTTGCGCGCAAGGCGCGAGTGGTCGAGCGGTTCCGCGAGGTTTTGCCCCGTGATGCGGTGATCGACGATCCGATGGAAACGCGTGCCTATGAGTGTGACGCGCTGACCGCATATCGCTGTCCGCCTATGGTGGCGGTGCTGCCGTCGACGACTCAGGAAGTCTCGGCCGTGTTGCGGGTCTGTTATGAAGAGGGCGTGCCTGTTGTGCCGCGCGGGTCGGGGACGTCATTGGCCGGTGGTGCGTTGCCGACGGCGGATTGCGTGATCCTTGGGGTGGCACGGATGAATGCCGTGTTGGAAACCGACTATGACAACCGCTTTATCCGTGTGCAGACGGGGCGCACAAACTTGTCTGTGACCGGCGCGGTTGAGGCCGACGGGTTCTTTTACGCGCCGGACCCGTCGAGCCAGTTGGCCTGTGCGATTGCGGGCAATGTCGCAATGAATTCGGGCGGGGCGCATTGTCTGAAATACGGCGTGACGACGAACAACCTCATGGGGGTGACGCTTGTCCAGATGGATGGCGAGATTGTCGAGATCGGCGGTGCGTATCTGGATGCGGGTGGGCTGGACCTGCTGGGTGTGATCTGCGGGTCCGAAGG
The DNA here is from genome assembly GCF_059882455.1 of Tateyamaria sp. 7Alg 36. NCBI lineage: Bacteria > Pseudomonadati > Pseudomonadota > Alphaproteobacteria > Rhodobacterales > Roseobacteraceae > Tateyamaria > Tateyamaria sp. 7Alg 36. Next base: position 2,456,808 of record NZ_CM187613.1, read on the forward strand.
GCAGTTGGGCGTCGTGACCGAGGCGACATTGCGCATTCTGCACAAGCCCGAGGGCGCGCGCCCTGTGTTGATGGGGTTTGACAGTGCAGAGGTCGCGGGTGCCTGTGTGGCGGACATTATCAAGGCGGGGGTGTTGCCCGTTGCCATCGAGTTCATGGACCGGTTGCTGATCGAGGTCTGCGAGGATTTTGCCAAAGCCGATTATCCTATGTGCGAGGCCTTGTTGATCGTCGAGGTTGAGGGCTCCGAGGCCGAGATCGACAACCAGTTGGCCCTGATCACCGACATCGCCAAACGGCACAATCCGGTGGCGCTGCGCGAGAGTGCATCGCCGGAGGAATCCTTGCGCATCTGGGCAGGGCGCAAGGCGGCGTTTTCGGCCATTGGTCGGGTCAGCGATTATATGTGTCTGGATGGTACGATTCCTGTCAGCGAACTACCCTATGTGCTGCGCCGTATCGGCGAGATGTCGAAGAAATACGGGCTGGCCGTGGGCAATGTGTTTCACGCAGGCGACGGCAATATGCATCCGCTGATTTGCTATGATGCCAACAAGCCCGGTGATCTGGAGATTTGCGAGGAATTCGGCGCGGAGGTGTTGAAGCTGTGTGTCGAGGTTGGCGGTTGCCTGACCGGAGAGCACGGGGTGGGCATCGAAAAACGCGATCTGATGACCCATCAATATGCGCCCGCCGATCTGGAGGCGCAGATGGCCGTCAAGGATGTGTTCGATCCGAAGTGGTTGTTGAACCCTGCCAAGGTGTTTCCGCTGGCGGTCACACAACCTCGCCGTTCGGCTGCTTTGGCGGCGGAGTAAATGGGGGCCAGCCCCCAGGCCTGTCGGCCTTCCCCCGGGATTTTTGGGAACAGAGAAGATGATACCCTTGACCAGTGAAGCCGAAGTTGTTGACGCGGTGAAATCCGCGAACGGGCCGTTGCGGATACGCGGTGGCGGCACGCGGTCAGTTGGTCGGGTGGTGCGGGGCGAGGTTCTGGACCTGTCGGCCCTGTCCGGTGTGACACTGTATGAGCCGGGAGCATTAACGATGGTGGCGCAGGCGGGCACGCCCTTGGATGATATCGAGGCGGCGCTGCGGGCGGAGAACCAGCGTCTGGCTTTTGAGCCTTATGATCTGACAGGCATGCTGGAGACGCAGGGGCGCAGCACGATTGGCGGGGTAATTGCGACCAATGCCAGCGGGCCGCGCCGCATACAGGCAGGGGCAGCGCGGGATTTTGCGCTGGGTGTGCGGTTTGTGGACGGGGCGGGGTCTGTCATCAAGAACGGTGGCCGCGTGATGAAGAATGTGACCGGCTATGATCTGGTGAAGCTGATGAGCGGATCGTGGGGGACATTGGGCGTTCTGACCGAGGTGAGTTTCAAGGTGCTGCCGGATGTCGAAGCTGCGACTACCTTGGTAATCGATGGGCTTACGCCCGAACGTGCCGTCGCAGCGATGAGTGCGGCGCTCGGCTCTCCTTACGAAGTGTCCGGTGCGGCGTGGATTGACGGGGCGGTCTGGTTGCGGATTGAGGGGTTTGCCAGTTCGGTGGATTATCGCGCCGGTGCGTTGCAGGCGGTTTTGCGCACCCATGGTACGGCAGAGCGGGACGATGCGGCAGACTGGACGCGGGTGCGGGATGCGGTTCCGCTGCACAACCATGCTGCTGTCTGGCGCGTGTCGGTCAAACCCAGCGACGGGCCTACGGTCATCGCTAGCCTGCCCGACGGTTGTGAGGCGATGATGGGCTGGGGCGGTGGCCTTGTCTGGATCGGGGCGTGGGAGGCGGATGCAGCGACCCACACCGGCTTGCAGGCTACCGTCGCGACGCTTGGCGGGCATGCGACCCTGATCAAGGGGCCGGAGGATTTGCGCGCCGCCGTGCCTGTGTTCCAGCCCGAAGCGGCGGGCATTGCGGCGTTGACAAGGGCATTGCGCGTACGGTTCGATCCGCGCGGCATTCTGAACACCGGACTGATGGCGGCATGATGGTTGTGGTGCTTTATGCCATGGCTTTTGTGGTCGGGCCTGCGCTGTTCCTGATCTTGGGGCGGCGGCAGGGGCGTCGTTGGCCGCTGGCCTTGGGGGCGTCGATCTGTGCCGCCATCAGCTATACGCTGCGCAATGATCTGCGTGTCACACTTGCACCGGATCCCGCGCCGCTGTTTGCCAGTGTCGCGCTGATCTGGCTGGCGTGGATTTTTGTGCTGGCGATGGTGATGCGCGGTGTGCTTGCCACCCGTCCGACACGCACGTTGCGCCGTATCAGCCGCGCCGTGCTGGCCATGGGCACGACCGTGCCTTGGTTCGGCTTTGCCACAGCCCGCCACCTCGCGGCACCGTGAAGGTGCGCCGCCCCATATCGCTGGCCTTGGGCCGCGCCACACGCCTCTTCCACTTAGGGCAAGGATAAACCATGCAAACCACGTTTACCCCCGCACAGCTTAGCAAGCCCGCTATCCAGCGCAGCAATGAAATCCTGCGTAACTGTGTGCATTGCGGATTTTGCACGGCGACCTGCCCGACCTATCAGGTGCTGGGGGACGAGTTGGACAGTCCGCGCGGGCGAATCTACTTGATCAAGGATATGCTGGAAAACGACCGCGTGCCGGACGAAAAGGTGGTAAAGCATATCGACCGCTGTCTGTCCTGCCTTGCCTGCATGACCACCTGCCCGTCGGGGGTGCATTACATGCATCTGGTCGACCATGCGCGTGAATATATCGAGGATAACTACAAGCGCCCCCTCGGGGATCGCATGTTGCGGTGGATGCTGGCGCAAATCCTGCCCTATCCGACCCGCTTCCGGCTGGCACTGCTGGGGGCCAAGATCGGGCGGCCCTTTGCGCGGCTGATGCCCGATGCGCGCCTGCGTGCGATGCTGGACATGGCGCCGAAACATATCCCCCCCTTCAGCCGCAATGACGACCCGCAAAGCTTTGCGCCTGCGACGACGAAAAAGATGCGCGTTGCGTTGATGACGGGCTGTGCACAGAAGGCGCTGAACACCGATATCAACGACGCCACGATCCGGCTGCTCACCCGTTTGGGCTGCGAGGTTGTGGTGGCAGAAGGGGCGGGGTGCTGTGGCGCGATTACCCACCACATGGGCAAAACCGCGCAAAGCCATGCCTCGGCGGCCAACAACATCACCGCTTGGGCGCGCGAGATGGATGGCGAAGGCCTGGATGCGATTGTCATCAACACGTCGGGCTGCGGTACCACGGTCAAGGATTACGGGCATATGTTCCGCAACGACCCGCTAGCTGAGGACGCGGCGCGCGTGGCCTCCATCGCGATGGATGTGAGCGAGGTGCTGATGAAGCTGGACCCGCCCGAAAGCGCGCCCCAAGGCATGACCGTCGCCTATCACGCGGCCTGTTCGCTGCAACACGGCCAGCAGATCAAGACCTTCCCCAAGGATCTGCTGAAAAAGGCCGGATTCACCGTGTTAGAGCCTGCTGACAGCCATCTGTGCTGCGGATCGGCAGGCACGTATAACCTGATGCAGCCCGAGATTTCCAAGCAGTTGAAGGACCGCAAGGTTGCCACCTTGATGGCCCACAACCCCGACATTATCGCCGCCGGAAACATCGGCTGCATGATGCAGATCGGCTCGGCCGCGGGGGTGCCAGTGGTACACACGGTCGAACTGCTGGATTGGGCCACGGGCGGGCCACGTCCCGCCGGGCTGGATCGTGCCCCGTCCGACGTGTCCAATTTAAGGTAAATGCAGCGCGTGCCCTAATTCTGCCCCCTTTGCTGTCTAGTGCCTTGGCAACTCTGACGTCGACACAAGGGATGCTATGCGCCGCTGGATGGCTCTTTCTATGGTTGCTTTGGTGGTGACTTCGACTGCGTTCGCGCAAGAATCCCGCCTGCGCCGCCTGACCACGGGCGACGAGGCCAAAGCGTGGGAAGCTGTCGGGCGTTTGAACGTGGGCGGCACCGGATTTTGCACCGGCGCGTTGATCGCATCGAACATGGTGCTGACGGCGGCGCATTGCCTGTTCGACAAGGCCACCGGCGCACGGATCGACCACCGTTCGATCGAGTTTCTGGCCGGATGGCGCGACGGGCGCGCCTCGGCCTATCGCAGTATCAAACGGGCGGTGGTGCATCCCGACTACACCTATGCAAGCGAGGTCGGGTCAGGCGGCGTCGGCACCGATCTGGCGCTGCTGCAACTTGACCACCCGATCCGCAACGGCAAGATCATGCCCTTCTCGACCGAGGCCAAGCCGCGTCGCGGCGCGAAAGTGGCGGTGGTGAGCTATGGCAAAGGGCGGTCCGAAGCGCCCTCGCTTCAGGAATTGTGCAGCATTCTGGCGCTGCAACAGGGCATGTTGGTCACGTCCTGCACAGTCGATTTTGGCAGTTCCGGCGCGCCGATCTTTCTGGTGCGCGATAACGAGGTGCAGATCGTGTCGGTCGTCTCGGCCAAGGCCGAAGTGGACGGCAAAGCGGTTTCGCTTGGCACGTCCCTTGGCGCACCACTGGCCCAGCTTCAGGCCGAAATGGTCGCCCAAGAAGGCAAACTGGCCCGCAGTGTCGGCGCGGGGGATCGCAACGACACCGGGGCCAAGTTCATCCGGCCATGAGGCGTCTGGCCCTATTATTTTGTCTGATCTTCGCTGCGGGCGCACAGGCGCAGACCAGCGCCTTGCAATCGCTTGAGGGCGACTACGAATCCGCAAGCTGGAAGGCCGTGGGGCGTATTGATTTCGGGCGCGGGGCGTTTTGCTCTGGCACGCTGATCGCGCCGGACCTTGTGCTGACGGCGGCGCATTGCCTCTACCACCCCGACACGGGGCAGCCTTGGGCAACATCCGACATCACCTTCCATGCGGGTCTGCGCAATGGCACGGCAGTGGCCAGCCGCGCCGCACGCGATGCCGCCGCCCATGCACGGTTTGTCCCCGATGGCGGGATCACGGCCACCAGTATTGCCTATGATGTGGCTCTAATACGGCTTGAAACGCCCATTTCGACGTTCGAGGTGCCCCCGTTCCAAATCCACGACGGCCGTATCGCAACCGGCCCTGTCAGCGCGGTGTCCTATGGCCGCAACCGTGCCGAGGCGCAGTCGCGGCAGAAGGCGTGCAACCTACTGGCGCGGCAGGGTGATGCGATGGTCTTTGATTGTGATGTTACTTTCGGCTCCTCCGGCTCGCCCGTGTTTTCGCACATGAACGGGCGGGGGCGGATCATCTCGGTTATCTCCGGCATGATCGAAGTCGATGGGGACAAACGCGCGCTTGGCATGGTGCTGCCCGCCCGCATCGACGAACTCAGGGCGCAGCTGCGGATGCAGACCGCCCCGCCCACGGCCAAGCCCCGCAGGATCACGGTTGGCAGCAGCAGCACACGCACCGGCACAGGTGCGAAATTCGTCCGACCCTGATTTGGGGGCTTGAACGGGCAAAAATACCCCCCACATTTGATGCATCGGATGCCCGACTTGGGGTCCGACCATAGCAACCCGCGGGACTGTCCATGATGGAAGGCCCGCCTGTCATCGCTCAAGTGAGGATAACAATGCGTACATATGATTTTGCACCGCTTTACCGCGCAACTGTCGGTTTTGACCAAATCGCTGATCTGATGGATCGCGTGCTGGCCACCGAAACCACACCAAACACATACCCGCCCTACAACATCGAAAAGACCGACGATGATGCCTATCGCATCTCTGTCGCTGTTGCAGGGTTCTCTGCTGCGGACCTGAATGTCGAGGTCAAGGAAAAGAGCCTGATCGTGTCGGCCAACAAGGCGGACGAGGATCAGAAATCCTACCTCCACCGTGGTATCGCCACCCGCGCGTTCGAGCGCCGCTTCCACCTTGCCGATCACGTTGTGGTCACAGGCGCGTCCCACGTGGACGGCATGCTGCACATTGATCTGATCAAAGAAGTGCCCGAGGCATTGAAACCCCGTCGCATCGAGATCGCCGGTCAAAAAGCGATCGAAACCGATGTGGTTGATGCCAAGGCCGTCAACTAAGCCCAAGACTTAACCTGACGGGGCCCGGAGCGTTTGCGCGCTCCGGGCCGAACCTTTGGAAATCTCAAAAACCAGTCCCTAAATGGGGGATATTGGCCGCCCGCTACATGGTGCGGCGTTTTGCTATGTCGCGTCTACCGCGACCCGAGGACGCCCTGTGGCTGCAACAGTCACTATCGCCTGCACGAAAACCTCGCGTGCCTCTGCCTGAACGGTGCTGATGTCCCGCGTCACTTGCACCTCAATGTCATCCACGCCCGCCGCCTCTGCGTCCGCGCGGGCTTTTTCAGTCAAAACAGTCTCTAACAAGCGCAAAGCGTCCTCTGACGCGCTGAAATCCTCGATCCCTGTGTCCAGATGCACGCGGAACCGTCCTTCGCTGGGCGAGGTTACAGTGCCGCTTTGCCGCATGGTGACGCGCCCGACCACAGCGCCGATGGCATTGGCCACCGCTGCGTCCTGCGGCAGGATCATCTCGGTGCCCATCTGCACGCCCACCGCCGGATAATAGGTCGCCGCCGAGGCACCCAGCCCGATCACCGGCACGCCCAGGCCGGTCGATATGCGCGTTGCATCGCAGTGACCACCCAACCCCTTCTGCATCAGGATGTGGCTCGCAAGCGCTTCGTCCAGCCCGTCCGCCGCAAGGGCCGCCTGCAACATCGCCAGTCCCGTCTGATGGGTCAGTTGGTCGATAACGATCTGCGCCATTTCTTCGGCCGATTGTGCCAGCACCTTGCCCGCGCCAGTCCGCCGCCGCCCGAACAACTGGCAGGCCATCCTCGCTGCCGCCGTGTCCCACGCCTCCAACCGTCCTAGCACGTGGCACGCATCCGACGGGGTCAGGGCTGACACTTGCACAAGGCCGCGTGCCACCAACTTCTTAAGCGCGCCGTGATCGATCCGCGTGCGCAGCACCGCCGCCAAGGGCTGGACCTCCGTTCCGATCCGCGCCAGCAAATCCGCCTCGCGTGTGCCCAGACCGCCCGCATGCACCCCTGTCACCGCGCGGACAAAGCGCCCGTCATGCGCATTCGGCGTGGTGTTTCGCATCTGCGCCTCCAACACCGGCAGAACAACCTCCGGCTCTTGAGTGGCGAGTAGCGATACGGGCAAAACGCGGCGCGGCCCGAGGGTCACGCCACCGGCCAACCCTTCGGTCGTGAAATGCACCTCGCTATCACCGCCAAGGCCGGTGGTGCGCATCGCTACCGCCTCGACCATGGTGCGATAGGGGCCAACGCGCGCGCCATCGGGATCAATGGCAGGTCGCCCGCCTTCCAGCATCGCGACATCCGTGGTGGTCCCGCCAATATCACTGACCAAAGCGCGCTCGGCCCCGGTCAACCATCGCGCCCCTACGATCGAGGCTGCAGGCCCGCACAGAATCGTCTCTATCGGGCTCAAACGGGCCTGTGCGGCGGACATCAGCGCCCCGTCACCGCGCACCACCATCATCGGGGCTTGCACTCCGATCTCTTGCAACTCGCTTTCCGCACGCCCGATCAGCGCGTCGATCATCCCGATCAGTCGCGCATTCAGCACCGCCGTCAGCGCCCGTTTGGGACCGCCCAGCTTGGCCGACAAATGGTGGCTGGCCGAGACGGGGCGCCCCGTCACCTCGCGCACCCGTTCGACCACACGCCGTTCATGCGCAGGGTTACGGGTGGCAAATTGCGCCGCCACGGCAAAGCCGCTCACATCCTCTTTATGCGTCTCTAAAAAGGCTAATAGGGCATCTTCGTCCAGCGGGGCCGCTTCGGATCCGTCGTGGTTGTGCCCACCGGCCAACACGCAGACCGGATCACCGGCCAGCGCCTCGGCCAAGCCCTGCGCCTCAAGATCCTGCGCGCGGAACCCGACATAGATCAGCGCGACGCGCCCGCCTTGCCCCTCGACCAGCGCGTTGGTGGCCAGCGTTGTGGACAGGGACGCCATGGCGATGTCTTCCGCCGCCACATCGCTTTGTGCCAGCACGGCGCGTACGGCCTCGCCCACGCCGATGGCCAGATCGTGGCGGGTGGTCAGCGCCTTGGCGCGGGCCAGCACCACCTCTTCATCGCGCAACAACACCGCGTCGGTGTAGGTTCCGCCCGTGTCCACGCCCAGCAATATCGCCATATCCGCCCCTTACACTTTCTCGCGCAATTGCCCGATGGCCCAGCGCGCGGCTTCGGCCACTGTCGCGTCCGGATCGCTGGCCAATTCCTGCGCCACGCCTATCAACGCCGGATCGCCCGAATTGCCAATGGCATAGAGCACGTTCCGCACAAACCTGTCCCGCCCGATCCGTTTGATGGGCGAGCCTGAGAACCGCGCCCTGAAGGCCGGATCATCCAGCGCCGCCAGGTCGGCCAACGGCGGCGCACCCACCGCGCCGAGGTAGCGCATATCGCTTGCCGCGACCGCGAACTTGTTCCACGGGCAGGCGGCAAGGCAGTCGTCACAACCGTAAATCCGGTTGCCAAGGGCGGGGCGCAATGCCTCGTCCACGGGGCCCTTATGCTCAATCGTAAGGTAAGAGATGCAGCGCCGCGCATCCAGTTGATAGGGCGCGGGAAAGGCATTGGTCGGGCAGGCATCCAGACAGGCGCGGCACGACCCGCAGTGATCCACCTCTGCCGGATCAGGCTCTAACGGCAATGTGGTAAAAACAGACCCTAAAAAAGCCCAATTGCCCCATTCACGGCTTAAAAGGTTGGTATGTTTCCCTTGCCAGCCCAGCCCCGCCGCCTGCCCGAGCGCCTTTTCCGGCACGGGGGCGGTGTCCACAAACACCTTCACCTCGCCCCCTGCTTCTTCGATCAGCCAACGCGCCAAACGCTTCAGCCGCTTTTTCACGATATCATGGTAATCGCGCCCCTGCGCATAGACGGAAACAGACCCTAATAGGGGCTTTTCCAGCACGTCGAGCGGATCATGCAGTGGCGCATAGCTTTCGGCAAGCATGATGACCGACCGCGCCTCGGGCCACAGCACGGACGGATCGGCGCGCCAATGCATCCGGTCGGCCATCCACGCCATCTGCCCGTGATAGCCCGCCTCGACAAAGGCAGACAAACGCGCGCCCACTTCGGGCACCGCGTCGGGGCGGCACACGCGCGCGGCCACAAACCCTTCGTCAAGCGCGCGTGATATGACCCGCTCTTTCAGGTCCATAGTTTCTTTTGGCCATAAATACTGAAAGGGCCGACATCGCCGCACATGCGACGCCCGCGCCCTTGGTGACGCGGGCCACGCCCCCCGGTCAGACCAAAGGGATCAAAAATCCAGATCATTGTAATGTTCGGGTGGCGGGAAACCCGCGACCTGATCGGCCAGAATGGACCGGAATGCGGGGCGGGATTTGATCTTGGCGTACCAGTCCTTGACCGCCACGCTGCGGTTCCAATCCACGTCCGAAATGTAGTCGAGCGATGACAGATGCGCCGCCGCCGCGAAATCGGCCAGTGTCATGTTGTCCCCCGCCAGCCAGCGGCGATGGTCCAGCAGCCACGTCATGTAATCCAGATGGTATTTGATCGCCTTCGCGCCATCCTTGACGTTGCGACTGTCGGGGAAACCCTGACCCATGACCTTCTTGTTCACCCGCTCGTACAGCAGTTTCGACGTCACCTCGTTGTGGAACTTGTCGTCAAACCAGCCCACCAGCCGACGCACTTCCAACCGCTCGGTCGCACCCGAAGGCATTAGCGACGGTTCGGGGCGGGTTTCCTCGATATATTCGCAGATCGCCGCGCTTTCCGACATCATCACCCCGTCAAGGCGCAGCACCGGCACTTTGGCCGCCGGATTGCGCCGCAGAAAGTCGGGATCCGCCTCCCAGTACTTCTCCTCGACAAGCTCGACCTCGATTTTCTTCTCGGCAAGGCTCAGGCGCACTTTGCGGCAGAACGGAGACAAAGGAACATGAAATAGGCGGGCCATGATTTTTCCAAAGTGGGATAGGGGTCAGGCATCCATGCACGCATGGCGTCAGGTTTTCAACTCTGGAAACACGCCGCGCGTCCGTCCGCGCGGATCGTAGCCGCCCCATCCAGAATCCGTGCCGCCCGTTTGCGAACATATCCCGATGGTTTACCTGCGGACCGGTCCTTGGGGTCGGGCAGGACGGCGGCCAGACGGGCGGCTTGGGTGTCGCTCAGGTCGGCCGCATCAACGCCGAAATAGTGCTGCGCGGCTGCCTGCACGCCGAACACGCCCTCATCGAACTCGGCCACGTTCAGATAGACTTCAAGGATGCGCCGCTTGCTCCACAGCGCTTCGACCAGCGGGGTCATGCCCGCTTCCATCACTTTGCGCAGCCATGTGCGCCCGTGCCAGAGGTAGACGTTCTTGACGACCTGCTGGCTGATGGTCGAGGCACCGCGCCCGCCGCCTTCTTCGATGGCGGCGCGGATCGCGTTCACATCCAGCCCCCAGTGCAGGCAGAAATTCGCATCCTCTGCCGCCACGGCGGCGCGGGGCATGATGGGCGCGATGTTCTCCATCGCGGTCCAATCCTGCGACACCCCGCCCAGACGGCGCGATTCCTGCATCATGTAGAAGGTCGTCGGCGGGTTCAGCAGCCCCCATAGGATCGTGCCCAGCACGGCCACCAGAAACAGCACGCAAAAGCCGCGCAGGGCCCATTTCAGGGTCCAGCGCACAGGCCTGAACTTGCGCGGAGTGCGTTTCTTGGTGCTGCGTTTCGCCATGGCCCAGCTATAGGGGCGCGGGCGGGCCAAGTGAACTACTGTGCGATCGATTGGGCCAGATATGTGCCAATTCTGCGTGCGCCCTTTGCCGATGGGTGGATGCCGTCAAAGGCGAACAGGCTGCGGTCCTTTGCCGATACCGCGTCCTCGCTGTCGAGGAACTGTAACCCGTCGGTGCGCGCCGCCAGCCGTGCGATGCGGGCGTCATATTCCACCAGATAGGGGCGGCATCCGGCGAACTGCCCTGATCGCGCGCTCAGGTAGTAACCCATCCAGACCACGCGCGTGCCACTGCTCAGGATTTCGGCCATCAGCTTGGGCACCTCGCCGGTCAGGTCCGGTGCAATCAGCCCGTCCAGCACCGTGTCGCAGGCACTGCAATTGCAGTCGGCCAGCAGATCGTTGGCCCCACCATTGACCAGCACCAGATCCCATGTGCCACGGCGGAACTGGGCACGCACATCGAACCCTGTGGCCCGCCCAAGGGCCGAGTCGTTGGAAAACCGCGCGCCTGCAACCGCGCCATTCTCGACCTCGGCACCCAAAAGGTCGCCCATTTCAGACGGGATGTCCCGCCCCGTCCACTTGTGCCAGGCCAGAATGCTGTCCCCGATGGCCAGAACCCGCAAAGGCTCTGCCGCCACGGGGACAGCAAGAAAAATCAAGATGATCATCAACATACGCATGGGCCAGAGGTAAGGCGGCACCCCAGCCTGTCCAGCCGTGAACGCTTGATTCACCAAAAACGCAGAAAACTCTAATCAATTACAAAAGGTTAATCGCTAACGGAGTGTGTACGATTCGGGTATCATCCTTCTATCGGAAGCACTTTTAAACTTCGGAGAAACGGAGATGATCGAAGGAACCATTCAAACCGTACCCGGTGCAATCGCACCCCAGTTTCGCGTCCTGAATGCCGCAGATGCCGCCCTAATCTGGGTTCTCAAATGGTCCGGTGATGCGGAACATGTGATTGCCAACAAACTCGGCACCATGCCCAGCCGCGTGTCGGCAGTCCTATCCGAAAGCACCCATATCGGCAGCCGCGACAAGGCCAGTAAAATGGTGGCCCATTCCGAACCTCAGCCGAGCTATTTGAGGGGGTAGCGCCGCCCTTTATTGGGTCCGCTGGTATAGACAACCGTTGTGCCGTTGGCCTTGCGGTCAAAGTAGAATTTGCTTTTCTTCTTGGTGGCGGCGTCGCGGATTTCCACGTTCCCGTTCGGGGATATTTTGAATGTGCCTGTTTCGGCCGCATTCGCGTGCTGGAAATCGAATGTACCGTCCGGTTTGAACGTGGCGACACTGCCCGCTTGGAACTGCAACGGACCAGCGGCCAGCAAGGCGGCGGCCTCTTTCCCCTTCAATCTGTCGGCCATCGCCGCGCCGGACATCAGAACAACTGCCGCGCAGGCCATCAAAAATCTTACCATCGTAAATCTCTCGCTAAAGTTCAGTCCCGCCCACTATGCATAGCCCCCTGAACGGGTAAAGGCCGGCGCGCGTTTCGCACGCCGGCCTTTATGTCAGGTAAACAGGTTCCGCTCGCGGGCTTACTCCGCCGGAATGGCCCCTGCATCAAGGCTCAGCGGAGCAGGCAGGTGCACCAGCATCTCTTTCGGGCAGACCTGAAGGAAATGATGCTGCTCCGCTTCCCAGTGTTGCAGGATGTCGGCGGCTTTGACGCTGCCTGTTTCCAGCAGGTGACGCTCCAGCAGTTCTTCAAGCTGGCTCATCCAGTGGGACACGGTCACAGGGCAGGCGACCAGCGTTTCCATGTTCATCAGGTCCAGCGCAGTGCCATGCGGATCGTAGAGATAGGCCATACCGCCCGTCATGCCCGCACCGAAGTTCGCACCGATCTCGCCAAGGATTACCGCAACGCCGCCGGTCATGTATTCACACCCGTTCGACCCGCAGCCTTCGATGACCACTTTCGCACCCGAGTTGCGCACCGCAAACCGTTCACCCGCGCGCCCTGCGGCAAACAGGTAACCGTCGGTCGCACCATACAGAACGGTGTTGCCGATGATGGTGTTTTCCGACGCGACAATGGGCGAGGCCATGGGCGGTCGCACAACAATCGTGCCACCGGACAGGCCCTTGCCGACATAGTCGTTGGCATCGCCCGACACTTCCAGCTTCAGACCCGGTGCCGCGAAAGCACCCAGCGACTGGCCCGCCGAACCGGTCAATTTGACCGTCAGGTGATCGGGTTGCAGGCTGTTGCGCATGCCGAACTTACGCACGATGTGGCTGGAGGTGCGGGTGCCCACGGTACGATGCGTGTTCTGCACCGCATAAGACAGCTGCATCTTTTCGCCATCCTCAAGGAACCGCGCCGCATCGCGCACGATCTGTGCGTCCAGCGTGTCAGGGACCGCGTTGCGTTCCTTGTCGCGGTTATAGACGATGTCCGCCGCACCATCGACAGTGATCAGCATCGGGTTCAGGTCCAGATCGTCCAGATGGGCCGACCCGCGGCTGACCTGCGCCAGCAGATCCGCACGGCCAATCACGTCATCCATGCTGCGCGCCCCGATCGAGGCAAGCAATTCACGCACTTCCTGCGCATAGAAGGTGATCAGGTTCACAACCTTGTCGGCATTGCCGGTGAACTTGTCGCGCAGCGCTTCGTCCTGCGTACACACGCCCACGGGGCAGGTGTTGGACTGGCACTGACGCACCATGATACAGCCCATCGCGATCAGCGCCGCAGTGCCGATGCCGTATTCCTCGGCCCCCAGCATGGCGGCCATCACGATGTCGCGGCCCGTGCGCAAACCACCATCGGTGCGCAGGGTGACGCGACCGCGCAGGTTGTTCATCGACAGTACCTGATGCGCTTCGGTCAGGCCCATTTCCCATGGCAGACCCGCATATTTGATCGAGGTCGCAGGGGACGCACCCGTGCCGCCATTGTGCCCCGAAATCAGGATCACATCGGCCTTGGCCTTGGCCACACCGGCGGCAATCGTGCCCACGCCCGAGGACGCAACCAGTTTCACCGTCACCTTACAGCGCGGGTTGATCTGTTTCAGGTCATAGATCAGCTGCGCCAGATCCTCGATCGAATAGATGTCGTGGTGCGGCGGCGGCGAGATCAGCGTCACACCCTTGGTCGAATGGCGCAGACGGGCAATCAGGTCGGTGACCTTCATACCTGGCAACTGGCCACCCTCACCGGGCTTGGCACCTTGCGCGACCTTGATCTCCAGTTCTTCGCACTGGTTCAGGTATTCGGCAGTCACGCCGAACCGGCCCGATGCCACCTGCTTGATCTTCGCAGACGGGTTGTCGCCATTGGGTTCGGGGTGGAAATGCGCGGGATCTTCCCCGCCCTCGCCACTGTCCGACTTGGCACCGATCCGGTTCATCGCCACGTTCAGCGTCTTGTGCGCCTCGGGCGACAGCGCCCCCAGCGACATGCCCGGCGTGACAAAGCGTTTGCGGATGCTGGTGATGCTTTCCACTTCTTCCAGCGGCACGGCAGGGCCAAGCGGCTTGATGTCCATCAGGTCGCGCAGGTGGATCGGCGGGGCCGACCGCATCTTGGCCGAATACTGCTTCCACATGGCAAAGGACGCCTTGTTGCACGCCATTTGCAGCATATGCATCGAGGTCGCTTCCCACGCGTGTGTCTCGCCCGAGGTACGCGCCTTGTAGAAGCCGCCGATGGGCAGCACGTTGGTGCCGTCCCAACCTTGCTTGTGCACGCCTTCGGCTTTGGCTTGGATGCCGGTGATGCCGATGCCGCTGATGCGGCTGATCATGCCGGGGAAGTATTCGGCGCACATGGCGCGCGACAGGCCCACGGCCTCAAAGTTCATGCCGCCCCGATAGGACGAGATAACGGAAATACCCATCTTCGCCATGATCTTGAGAAGCCCCTGATCAATCGCGTTGCGATAGCGCGCAACCGCTTCGGTCAGGGTGCCGTCCAGCAGGCCGCGATCAATGCGGTCCGCCAGCGAATCTTCGGCCAGATAGGCGTTGACCACGGTCGCACCACAGCCGATCAGAACCGCAAAATAGTGTGGGTCGATACATTCCGCCGACCGCACGTTCAGCGAACAGAAAGTCCGCAGCCCTTTGCGTGTCAGATGGCTGTGCACCGCCGAGGTGGCCAGAATCATCGGCATCGCGATCTTTTCCGCGTCCGAATGCTGGTCTGTCAGAACGATGTGACCCGCACCGGACCGTACCGCGTCCTCGACCTCGCGGCGGATACGGCCAAGGCTGGTGTTCAGCGCGCCCGCACCGGGGGTAAAGGTACAATCGATCTCCACCAGATTGGCGTTGAAATGCGTGGTCAGAACGTCCCACTGCGCGTTGCCCACAAAGGGGCTGTCCAGCGTGATGATCTCGGTCTGCGCGCTGCTTTCGTCCAGCACGTTCTTGAGGTTCCCGAACCGCGTTTTCAGGCTCATCACGCGGAATTCGCGCAAGCTGTCGATGGGCGGGTTCGTGACCTGAGAGAAGTTCTGCCGGAAGAAATGCGACAGCGGGCGGTATTTCTTGGACAGAACCGCCGACGGCGTGTCATCGCCCATCGAGGCCAGCGTTTCCTTCCCGTCCTCTGCCATTGGCAACAGGATCTGTTCCAGTTCCTCGATGCTATAGCCTGCCGCGATCTGGCGGCGGCGCAGGTCATCGCCTGCGAACAGCGCCTTTTCGGTCACGCCGGTGATTTCTGGTTCCAGTTCCTTGATCTTGCCGACCCAGTCGCCAAAGGGCTGGCTGGCGGCCAGACGGTCCTTGATTTCGGTGTCGTGGTACAGCTTGCCATCGACCATATCCACGGCCAGCAACTGACCGGGGCCAAGCGCGCCCTTTTCGACCACGTTCGCTTCGTCCTGCGGCACCATGCCGGTTTCGGAACCCGCAATCACCATGCCGTCGCGCGTCACCACATAGCGCATCGGGCGCAGACCGTTCCGGTCCAGACCCGCACAGACCCAGCGACCGTCGGTCATCGCCAGCGCGGCAGGGCCGTCCCACGGCTCCATCACCGAGTTGCAATAGGAATACATGTCGCGCCACGCTTCGGGCAGTTCGACCGCCTGCTTGGACCAGCTTTCGGGCACCAGCATCGTCTTGGCCATCGGCGCATTGCGCCCCGCGCGCACCAGCACCTCGAACACCGCGTCCAGCGCGGCACTGTCCGACGACCCAGAGGCGACGATGGGCTTGATGTCTTCGGCCATGTCGCCAAAGGCACCGCTTGCCATGCGGATCTCGTGAGATTTCATCCAGTTCAGGTTGCCCTTCAGCGTGTTGATCTCGCCGTTATGGGCCAGCATGCGGAACGGCTGTGCCAGCCACCACTGCGGGAAGGTGTTGGTGGAATAGCGCTGGTGATAGATCGCAAAGGCGGACTCAAACCGCTCGTCCATCAGGTCGGGATAGAATTCCGCCACCTGTTCGGCCAGCATCATGCCTTTGTAGATGATCGACCGGCACGACATCGACGCGATGTACAGCGTTGGTACCTGCGCCGCCGCAGCCGCCTTTTCGATGCGGCGACGGATCACGTACAACTCGCGCTCGAAGGTTTCCTCGTCCACACCCTTGGTGTTCGAAATCAGGATCTGCTCGATCTCGGGGCGGGTGGCGTTGGCCTTTTCACCAAGGCACGAGATATTCACAGGCACATGGCGCCAGCCATAGATGTAATAGCCCATGCGCAGCACTTCGGTTTCCACGATGGTCCGGCAGGTTTCCTGCGCGCCAAAATCGGTGCGGGGCAGGAACACCTGACCCACCGCCATCAGCAGGTTGCGGTCGGGTGTGTGACCTGTGCGTTCGATCTGGTCGTAAAAGAACGACACCGGAATTTGCACGTGAATGCCCGCGCCATCGCCGGTCTTTCCGTCCGCATCTACCGCACCACGGTGCCAGATCGCCTTCAGCGCCTTGATGCCGTTTTCAACGACCGCACGGCTGCGCGACCCGTCCACCGACACAACAAGGCCGACCCCGCAAGAGCTGTGCTCTTCGGCTTCGGAATACAGACCGTTTTCGGCCATGAACGCGCGCTTGGCTTCCTCGCGGGCCACCCATTCGGCATCATATTTGGTCATTGGTCATATCCTTTCTCAGACGGGACAAAGCGGGCCAGCGAGGCCTCGCAGTCGTAAAGCGGGGTCTTGGTAAAAAAGCCGGGCTCATCAGGATAGATGAAGTCCACAGGCGATTGGTCGATCTCGAAGGCGGTGCCATCGCTGGTGCCTTCATAGGTACCGGCAATGAAACGGCGGTGGCGGAGCGAGACATATTCATGCCCCGACAGTTCCAGCACCGTGCCGCTGGTGGTTTCGTGACGGGCGCTGAACTCGGTGACCAACAGCGGTTCGTCGTCAATCACGACCTCTTCGCCCGTCAGCCGGTCAAAGCCGACAACCCGCACCGGCCCGGTGGGCGTGCGCATGGTGAAATCATAACTGTCGATGCCGGTTTCCAGCAATTCGCTCAGGCTTGCCGGATCATCCGAAGGCTGGATCAACTCGCGACGGCGCATCGGGAACAGGTCATAGGATTCGACCCACTGCGTTTCGCTGTCGATGCGCGCCATAAAGCTCGGGCCATCGGCCTGAAACTCCATGCGCCAGCTATGGCCGGGATTGGCGTCGCAGGTCCAGATATTGTCCACCTGACAGCTACGCGACTGCACGGTCAGCGTGCCGGTGCAGCCCTCTGGCGGATAGAACCGGTTGGGGCTTTGCGCCATGGCACTGCCACAGGCCAGCATCAGCGATATGATCGCCACGGCCCTCATGCGCCCGCATCCAGATCGGGGTTCAACGCGGCCACGTCGGCGCGCGTCAACTGCTTGTGACCGTTTCCGGCCAAGGCAAAGCTGTCGGGCTTGTGGTCGATGAAAATCTCGTGGCTTAGGGTAAAGCCGTTGGGATCGTCAAACAGTCCAAGCGGCAGATCGGTGCCGCCGAACCACTGGTCGCGTTTGGTGTGGCGGAAAAACAGGGCGGTGCCGCATTCCTTGCACCACGCACGCTCGGCCCAGTCAGAGAAAGCGCGGCGGGCAATATGCTCGCTGCCATGCCATGTCAGGTCGTCGGTCTTCACCGACACTTCCAGCAGGGCCGATCCGGTCCAGCGGCGGCAGCTTTCACAATGACAGACACCATACGAGTCGGGCACGTTGACTGCGTCAAAGCGTACAGCACCGCACAGGCATCCCCCCGACTTGTTCATGTTGTCTCTCCTAGGTGTGGCAGCTTGGCTGACCTAAAATCTGTCTTCGTCTTTTTGTGGTGCACGGGGCGGTGCACAAACAGTGCACAGGCTGTGCACAGGTGGTGTATCGCGAAAATCGACCCTATTCGGCGGCCATCGCAGTGGCGTTGAACGTGTTCAGAATGCCCTCGGCACAGTCGCGACCGTCGCGAATGGCCCAAACGACCAACGACGCACCGCGCACGATGTCACCAACGGCGTAAACGCCATCCATACCGGTTCTGCCGGTGGTGAACTCGGCCTTGATCGTGCCCCAACGGGTCACTTCCAACGCGGGCTCGTCCCACAGTGTCGGCAGTTCTTCGGGCTCGAACCCAAGCGCCTTGATGACCAGATCGGCCTCTTCCACATAATCCGCACCCTCGATCACTTCGGGGGCCTGACGGCCTGTGGCATCCGGTGCGCCAAGGCGCATCTTCTGCACCATTACGCCCGCAACCTTGTCGCCATCTGTGGTGAACCCTTTGGGCGCGCTCAGCCATTCGAATACCACGCCTTCTTCCTCGGCGTTTTGCACTTCACGCTGGCTGCCCGGCATGTTGGTACGGTCGCGGCGGTACAGGCATTTGACCGATGTCGCACCCTGACGGATCGACGTGCGCACACAGTCCATCGCCGTGTCGCCACCGCCGATGACCACAACCTTCTTACCGGCTGCGTTCAAGCGGCCCGTGTCGAACTCGGCCACATCATCGCCAAAGCTTTTGCGGTTGCTGGCGGTCAGGAAATCAATCGCCTTTTCGATGCCCGACGCTTCGCCGTTCGGCATGGTCAGATCGCGGCTTTTGTACACGCCTGTTGCAATAATCACCGCATCATGGGCCGCACGGATGTCCGCGAACGAGATGTCCTCGCCCACTGTGCAATTCAGTTTGAAGGTCACGCCGCCCAGCTCAAGCTGTTCGTTGCGGCGCATCACCACGTCCTTCTCCAGCTTGAAGCCGGGGATGCCATAGGTCAGCAACCCGCCCGCACGGTCATAGCGGTCATAGATCGTGACCTGCACGCCCGCACGGCGCAGCACATCCGCCGCCGCCAGACCACCGGGGCCAGCGCCGATGATGCCAACAGACTCGGCGCGCTCGGTGGCGGGCTTGATGGGCTGGACCCAGCCGTTTTCCCACGCGGTGTCTGTAATATATTTCTCGACCGACCCGATGGTGACGGTGCCGTGGCCGGACTGTTCGATCACACAGTTGCCTTCACACAGACGGTCCTGCGGGCAGATGCGGCCACAGATTTCGGGGAAGGTATTGGTGGCCTGCGACACTTCGTAGGCTTCCTGAAGACGCCCCTCGGCAGTCAGGCGCAGCCAGTCGGGGATGTTGTTGTTCAGCGGGCAGTGCGACTGGCAATAAGGCACACCACATTGCGAACAACGGCTCGACTGCTCTTGCGCCTTGGCGGTCGCGTACTCGGCATAAATCTCGCCGAAATCTTCCCGCCGTACACTGGCGTCACGCTTGGCGGGCATATCACGTGGAATGTTGACAAATTTCAGCATCGGTTGCTCGGCCATGGTACGCTCCTGCCAGTAAGGATTCAGTCAGCGCGGGATATTCTATTTACCCGCACAATAAAAGGCAGCAGTGCTGACCTATTAGTGGAATTTTTTAGAAATTAGCGCCCGCTGCTGGACTTTTTGGCAAATTAAAGGTCCGAATCGGACTTAATGAGCGGGTTTGCGTTCAGAATCATAGGCTTCTAGTAACAGGCCATTCAGATAAGGCTGCGCCATGACCCTCTTCCAACTTTTGCTCGTCGCGATCATCCAAGGCATCACAGAATTTCTGCCGGTGTCTTCTTCGGGCCACCTGATCCTTCTGCCCGCCCTGACCGGCGGGCCGGATCAGGGCTTGGCAATTGATGTGGCGGTGCATGTCGGCACGCTGCTGGCCGTGATTCTCTATTTCCGCTCGGATGTGGCCGTGGCCGCGCGCGGGTTGGGCCGCCTTGCCCAAGGGCGCAGCGATACGCCCGGCGCGTTTCTTGCCCTGTGCCTGATCATCGCAACCATCCCCGCGCTGATCGTCGGCCTCGCCATCAAGGTCACGGGGTTGGACGAGGCGATGCGCTCCGTCGCGGTGATCGGCTGGACGATGCTGGGCTTTGGTGTGGTGCTGTACTGGGCCGACCGCACCGGCGGCACAGAACGCGACGCGCAGGACTGGACGCTAAAACACGCGATCTACATGGGGCTGGCGCAATGCCTCGCCCTGATCCCTGGCACATCGCGTTCCGGCATCACCATCACCGCCGCGCGCAAGCTGGGCTATGGGCGGGAAGGGGCGGCCAAGCTGTCCATGCTGATGTCGATCCCCGTCATCATCGCCTCGGGCGCGGTCCTCAGCCTTGATGTGGTGGGGCAGGCGAACTGGGCGCTGGCCCATGACGCGGGCATCGCTGCGGCCTTTGCCTTTGTCGCGGCACTGGGGGCGCTTGTGCTGATGATGCGCCTGCTGCGCAGCGTCAGCTTCACGCCCTACGTCATCTATCGTGTAATCTTCGGGATCGGTCTGCTGCTTTGGGCCTACGCTTAGGTGCGCAGGTTCTTAGCGCTTTCCTTGATCGCGTCATACTGACCCGAGGGGCGGAACCGCCACAGATAGTCAGGCAGCACTGATTCCAGCGCCACAGGCGCGATGCCCAGATCCGACAGCCCTTTGGCCCCGTCGCTTACCACGTTGTCGTTGCGCAGGTTCTGCACCTGATCGCGGGTGATCTGCGCGGGCACGATACCCAGCGACAGTTTCTCGCCAATCTCCATGGCAAAAGCAATGACATTGGCCACAGGGAACGGGATGTTCAGAACCCAGCGGCGACGGCGGATCACATCCAGCATCGTGTCCATCAATGCGCGGAAGGATTCCACATCAGGCCCGCCCAGCTCGTAGACACCGGAAACACCGTCAGTGGTCAGCGCCACTTCGACGGCCTTCGCCACATCGTCCACATAGACAGGCTGGAACATCGTGTCCGCACCCACAACCGGCAGGATCGGCCCCAAGCGGGACATGCCTGCAAAGCGGTTAAAGAACCCGTCTTCGCTGCCAAAAATGATCGAGGGGCGCAGGATCACCGCGTCGGGCATATGTGCCAATACGCCAGCTTCGCCCAATGCCTTGGTGCGGGCATAGTCGCTGTCGCTTTCCAGATCCGCACCAATGGCCGAAATCTGCACCATCTGCGCAACGCCCGATTCCGCCGCAAGGCGTGCCACACGGGCCGCCCCTTCGGCCTGAACCGCGTTAAATGTGTTCTTGCCCGATTTGGCCAGAATGCCAACGCAGTTCACAACCGCATCCGCACCGGCCATCACTTCGGCCACCGATGCATCGTCGCGGATGTTGCAAAGAACAGGCTCGACCTGACCGACAACGCCATAGGGTTTGACGTGCATCGCTTCGTTCGGGCGGCGCACGGCCACGCGCACGCGCCATCCCGCCTTCGCCATACGCCGAGCGATATACCTGCCGACAAAACCCGACCCGCCATAGATGGTGACCAGCTTGGACATGTTTACGCTCCTTACGTTAGACGACACCTACGGTCTATCGACCCTCAAACCCCCAGACAAGATACCATTTCGGCCTGTTTGCCCTGCAAAAGCACTGCTGTGAAAGAAACCGTACCGCGGTGATCCGCACATTCCGCAAAAACTCTGACAGAATCGGATTGACACCCCCATCCGCTCCGCTTACACGCCGCCTACCAACCCGTGCCCAGATGGCGGAATTGGTAGACGCGCTGGCTTCAGGTGCCAGTGACCGCAAGGTCGTGGAGGTTCGAGTCCTCTTCTGGGCACCACCGGTTTTCCCCCTCGGAAGACACCGACACTCCCCACACCCGCCTAAGCTTTGCCAGCGTCCAAACGCATCTGGTTTGTCCTGTTGTGTACGCAAAGAAAAAGGGCCGCGCCGGTTTGCCCGTGACGCAGCCCCTTGATCTGACTTCCTAAAGCTCAGGCCATGCGTGCCAGAACATCATCCTTTTGCACAATGCGGTGCCAAACCACCGCCATCGCGATGTGCCCCAGCACCACCAGCGCGAGGATCCAGCCCATTTCCCCGTGCCATTCCGCACCGATTTGCGTCCACGGCACCTCAGCCTCGCGCGCGGGAAAGATGGTCACGCCAAGATAGCTAAGCCCCCGCGTCCCGCCCGCTGCGGCCAGCAGGCGCACGGCAGGGACAATTACCATCAGCGCATAGATCACCACGTGGCCCGCCGTCGCCGCCAGCGCCAGTTGACCCGTTTGCGGCGGACGGCGCGAGATGTTCGCCAGCCCCCATGCGCCTCGGATCAGCACCAACAGGAACAGCGTCGTGCCAAGCGTTGTGTGATAGCTCCACAATGTTTCGCGCAGGGCATTTTCACGTGGCAGCGTCCAATGCGCCGCGGCAGAAAGGAATTGCGCGGCAAACAGGGCGGCCATGCCCCAGTGCAGAATGCGGCTGATAGGGCCATAGCGGTGCGGTGTGTCGGTCAGTGTCGTCATCGGTTACTCGGTTTCCTTGTTACATTTTCATACGCTTTCGCAGGGGGCGGCGGGGGCTTCAAGCCATCCGTTCGGCCACGCCCTTGGCCCATCGGTGTGTCGATGCGCCAAAACAGTCGTGCAGGGAATCAGTTGCGATCACACTGCCCAGCGACAGCCGCCCAAGCAGGCTTAGCCCCTCGTTCACGCTGCCATCCCGCCGCACGGCCGACCCGTCGGGCCGCGTCTGCGCACCGAACCCGTCATCGACGGGCGTCAGGTACCCGTCCTCGATCGCGCCTTTGATCAATGGTTCGGTCACTTGCTCCAAGACAGGGCTGGGCAGCACGGCATCAATCATCACGTGGGCAAGGGTGGCATCATCCCCTTCGATCAGGCGCCATCCCTGCGGCGCAAGGTAGATGTCGGGATCATCCACCTGTTGCAGACCGACCAACCCGTCCTCGATCAGGATCAGCAATTGTTCAGAGGCGGCCACGGGTGGGCCATAGCTGTAGCGTTTCATGCCCTCGTCAAAGCCGACAATGGCCTTGGCCGTCTCCGCGCTCAGCACGGCACTGTTCACGCCGCTGCGAATGTCGTTCTGCAATTTGCGCCAGAGTTGCCCGATGACGTACCCTTCGGACGGGGCAATGCGCTGGTGCGCCATTTCAATCGTGGTGCGCAGCGCGGCAAGCGTGTCCTGAATGTCCTGCGCACCGGGGTCCGTGCGCTCGACCTCCAGCCATGCTTCGACATCATCCCGCGACGGTTCCACATCGAACCCACCGAGAATGCGCAAGTTGGGCGCGACCAGCGCGTCGCTGATGGTTTTCAGTGCGTCCTCTGGGGGCTGTTCAACCGCCGCGGCGAGAGCCGCACGAAAGGCGGACGTCTCATCCTCGGTCGGGTCGAACATGGCGTCCAGTTCAGCAGTCACAGGCTTGGGCGCGGGGGGCAGGCCGTCGCGGGAAAAGGGCAGGATCTTGCGCGGCTCTTGGCCGGAACGGATATACCGTCCGCTTTCGAACCGCCCCGACATGCCCACGGTCAACAGGCGCAGCACATCATGTGTGGACAGCCCAAGACCGCGAATGGCGACGGTCTGATCGCTCCAATCCCGTGCGGCCTTCAACAACTCTGTCCCCGGATAGGCATGTACCAAATCCAGCGAATGTTCCTGTGCATGCGCGCGCCAGCGTTCCAATTGTGGATCGGCTGCTGACGCGGGCTGTCCGGGGGATAGTAGCACCTCGTCATAAGGGCCGTGGCGCGCATCGTCCGCCGTGATCCACCAGCCATCATCGTCGCGGGCAAGGGCGCAGGCGCGGGCGTCTATATGGGAAATGTCGAACCGGTCCTTTGTTGCTGCGCAAAGTGCTTCGAACCGCGCACAAAGATACGCGCCCAGATCGCTGCGGGGCGGGAAGTTGTCGGGCGCATAGTCCGTGGCCGACCATTCCGCAAAGGGCGAGATATGGTCCGCCAGCACATCCGACGGATCAATCTCAAGCGCGCGGACGGGGATGTTCAGGATGCACAGCGGGTCTTCGTCGGGGTGGAAATTCGGCCCCGCCCCCAACGCATCCGTCGTGTCGAACAGGTCGATCTTGCAGCGTTTTGGCCCATGGGTCGTATCGGCGGCCAGCGCCTCAAGCGCGCCCAGACCACGCGGCCCGAATCCGATCACGGCAAGGCGAAGATCAATACTGTCGTGGTCCATGCTGTCGTCCTTTGCATCAGCTGGCACGATATGCGCCACTGCTGACACCGAACGCGCGGGGGCGGCAAAAGTTCACCGCCCCGCCCATCACTCCGAATAAAGCGGCACAGTCGAAATCGCCATTTTGGCCGATCCCTGCTGCACCTCGCGCCCGTGCGCGATGTAGATCAGCGTCTTGTTTGCCTCATCATAGATGCGCGTGACCTTGAGCGACTTCCAGATGATCGACCGCCGTTCCGAGAACACCGATTCCCCCTCGCGGCCGCGATCAATATCGCCAATCTCGATCTTGCCGGTTTGACGGCAGGCGATGGCCGAGTTCGACGGATCCTCGAACCAGTTGCCGTTAGACAGGCGGTCGATCAGGCCGCGGTCGAAATAGGTGACGTGGCAGGTGACGCCGCTGACATCTGGATCGGCAAATGCCTCGACGACAATGTCGTTGCCCAGCCAGTCAACATCGACATTGCCGACAACTTCGGCATGGGCGGCGCCGCTACACAGGGCAAACAGGGCGGCAATGGTGCGTTTCATGAGGCAATCCTTTGGGGGTTATTCGAAAACAGATCAGGGCGCGCAAGGGCCAGCACCTCGGCAAACCCGTCAAAACTGGGGGAAGCATAGGCAGGGCGATCCGTGGCGCGCAGCGCCTCAAGGTCACGCTTGTCTTGCGCATCCATACCGGGACCGGGGGCACGCAGGCCAACAGCCGCGATGCGCGATCCGTGCCGTTCAATCGCGGCATGGTAAATCTGTGCATCATGCTGGCCGGTATCGCCCAACAGAACCACGGGCAGGTCGGGATAGGCTTGCAGGATAAGATCAATGCTCGCCCCTTTATGGTTGCCGTGACTGTCGGTGATGAACTGTGTCTCGCTCAGCCCCAGATCACGCAGGAACATCGGCCCCGCGACCAGTCCTGTATTGGCGAACACACGGCGCAGGAACCCGTGCAGGTTCCAAGGTGAGGAACTGACATAGAACATCGGATTGCGCCCGTCCTCGGACAACGTCTTGCTAAGCGCGATGGCGTCGTCAAAGGCGTGCCGCGTCTGGGCGTTGCCGGTGAACGTGGTGAAAAGATTGCGCAGCAGGGAATAAGCGCCGGTCTGGATCATCGTGTCGTCAATGTCCGACACCACGATAAACCGCGCATCCTTGCGCGGCGCGAAAACGGGGCAGGCCACCGGATTCACCCGCCCGTCCACATGTACATATTCCGTGCTCCACCCCTCGCGACCGTCGCTGGGCAGCAGAAGGGTGAAATACCCTTCCTCATCGCTTTGGGCTGATACATCTCCGCTGCGCACCGTGACGTTCGCGATCTCGTCCGAGAAAAAGTGCGAAACCATGCCGCGAAAATTCTCCAGCTTGGTCTGGTCCTTGGTGGCCGTATCTGGCGTTAGCCGTGCCAGAACGCGTCCGCGCAGGATGATATGATCCTGCGTTACATAGCCGATATAGGGGTCGATTTCGCGGGTCTCGGCGGTGCTGTCAAAAAGGCGTTCGAATAGCCGCTCAAGCCGCAGGGCCAGCACGTGTAGGGCACGTTTGATCACAAGTTTCTCCGGTATCACTTGGCAAGAGAACCCGCGAAACGGCGTTTGGATCCCGAAATGGGTGATTTTTCCCTTAAGCGCGGCGCGCGTGGTCCTGAACCAAGGCTTGAGCCGCCTGCAAATCCTGCATCAGGGCTGCGCGCGCCTCGGCCTGTGCGGCGGGGTCCGGCAGACGCAATATATAAGCGGGGTGATAGGTGATCAGGACGGGCACACCGGCAAGGCCCAATTCAACCTGTCCGCGCCGCGCCTTGATCGCCCCTTGCCGTCCGGTCAGCGACAAGGCCGCCGTTGCGCCAAGGGCCACAATCGCCTTGGGTTGCACGCGGGCGATTTCGGCATCGAGCCAGAACTTGCAATGTTCGATCTCGGTACGTTCGGGCGATTGGTGGATACGCCGCTTGCCGCGCACATAATGTTTGAAGTGTTTCACCGCGTTGGTCAGGTACAGTGCCTCGCGTTTCATGCCTGCCGTCGCCAGTGCCGCGTTTAACACCTGCCCCGCAGGACCGACAAAAGGCACACCTTCAAGGTCTTCGCGATCCCCGGGTTGTTCACCGACAATCATGATGTCGGCCTGCTCCGGCCCCACGCCCAGGACGGCTTGGGTGGCTTGCGCATGTAGCGGGCAGCGGGTGCAGGCGGAAACGGCGGCATCCAGCCCTTCGGACGGGCCATCCCAATGGGTGCCACGGATTGCCGCCTCTTGCACGCGGGCGGTGCGCAAGGGGGGCAGGGTTGGCGCGGCAGCGGCCATGGCGCGCGCGCGGGCAGGGGCCTGTTCAATCAGCTTGGGGATCGACGCCGCTTCGGGCAGGTTCTTCCAGTACTTCTTGGGCATCTCCGAAGTCATGGCATTCACCTTCAGCCGCGCCGGATTGAAGATGTTGCAGAAATAGGTGGTCCAGAGATCCTCGTGCGCGTCGTCCTGCAAGTCGGGCTTTGGCAGGTCGAGCGCAAAGCGCAGTTTGCCCCCTTCGAAAATGGCGGTCACATCCGGTGTCACGATGCGCCAGTCCATATCGGCAAAGCGGTTGGCAAAGAACGTCGCGGTCGGTTCCACCGTGTGGTGGGTGGGTTCGAACCACGCGGCAAAGCTCCGCCGTGGTGCGTCCGGATCGCCAATCTCGCGGAAACGGACAAAGGCCTTCATCTTGTGCTGGCAGCGATGCACTGCCTTTTCCATCTGCCGCAGCGATTGCACCAAGGGGTCGGCGCGGTCCTGCATCAGCCCGCGTTCGCGCTGCGCGCGGTAAAGGCAGGCGTAGAGGCGGTCAAACCTGTCCGCCGCGCTGTGCCAGACCACGGAGTTGGCCAGCGACACAAAGGATTTCGTGACCCTGATATCGCCCGCCGCCACTGTGGGCGGTGCGATCACCTCGTCAAACAGGCCGACATCCGCCGCATCGCCAAAGGTCACGTCGGTCGGAGCCATTCCGGCGGCAAGGCAGGCCCGCGCCGCATCGCGCCACGCGGTATCCGCCCCCAGACGCGGGATAACGATCCGTTGCATCAGAACAGGCTAAGCTGTTCGGGTGGCGGTGCGAACAGCCCGCGCAAATTGGCGCTGTCGGTCAGGCCACGCGGGGACCACCCCACCGCCGTGATAAAGGCTCGCGCTTTTTTCAACGACGCCCCAAGGCGGGTGATGTCCTCATAGCGCAGCGTGCGGTGGCGGCGGGTCGTCAGGATGCGGTTGACGGTTTTCACCCCGAACCCCGGCACCCGCAACAGCACCTCGCGCGGGGCAGTGTTCACATCCACAGGGAACAATTCGCGGTGCGCCAGCGCCCAAGCGAGTTTCGGGTCGATATCAAGGTCGAGGTTCCCGCCAAGCGCAGTGTCGGTGATTTCGTCCAAACGGAAGTCGTAAAACCGCAGCAGCCAGTCCGCCTGATACAGTCGGTGCTCTCGCTGCAAGGGCGGGCTGACCAAGGGCAGGCGCGCTGAGGCATCAGGGATCGGGCTGAACGCCGAATAGTACACCCGCTTGAGCCCGTAAGAGCCATAAAGCCGCGTCGACTGGCCGAGGATCGTCGCATCATTCGCCCCGTCTGCGCCGATGATCACCTGCGTTGATTGGCCCGCTGGCGCGAACTTAGGCGGGCGCTTGCCCGTATACGACTTTTCCTTGCTGGCCGAACGGCGCAGTTTCACATCCGCCATCGCCTTGCGGATTTGCTCGGGGCTTTTCTCGGGGGCGTAATCCTTGACCGCCGCATCGGTCGGCAGTTCGACGTTGATTGACAGACGGTCGGCAAGGCGCCCCGCCTCGGCAATCAGTTCAGGTGCGGCGTCGGGAATGGTCTTCAGGTGGATATAGCCGCGAAAGTTTTCCTCCTCGCGCAGCTTGCGGGCGATCCGCACCATGTCTTCCATCGTTTTGTCGGGCGAGCGGATGATGCCCGAGGACAAAAAGAGCCCTTCGATATAGTTGCGGCGGTAAAAGTCGATGGTCAGCTTCACCACCTCGTCCACGGAAAACCGCGCGCGTTCCACATTCGACGACACGCGGTTCACACAATAGACGCAGTCGTAAATGCAGAAGTTTGTCATCAGGATTTTCAGCAGGCTGATGCAGCGCCCGTCCGGCGCATAGGAATGGCAGATGCCCGAGCCGGTGTTCGACCCCAACCCCTTACCATCGCGCGAGTCGCGCTTGGTCGAACCGGACGATGCACAGGACGCATCGTATTTTGCCGCGTCGCTGAGAATCGCGAGCTTCTGATCAATTGTTTTGCGTGTCATGTGTTCTTGATATGTTCCGCGCCGATCTCTTTCAAGCGGAGGGGGTGGTTTTTGCCCGTTTGCGCGCCGGATAGGCATTATGCCGCACCATCGACGTGGCGGGCATTCTGCGTGCGGAGAGGAAAATGCTCATCCGCGCCTTTCAATTGCAGACCGTGTTTAATTCGCAACACCTTCGGTTCGCTGGGGCAAAATTTGTCTGAACATACTTTCTGCACCTTTTCCCGACTAAAATAGTCAACTAGGAAGTGCGAAGAATTGCGCGCCATCCAGACTCACCGGTCAAGACAGCAAAAACGCTACTTAAAATCGGAGAGAAGTGATGAGATCCTTGCGTACAACGCATAAAAACCATTCGGAGAAAGCGCCCAGATCGCGTCTTCCCCTGCTGGGCGCAACTGCCGCTGCTGCCTGCTTTGCCGGTACAGCTTATGCCCAAGATGCCAGCGCGGACGGGGCTGTTGTTCTGCCCACCGTCGACATTGAAACAACCGAAGCACCGGCGCCCGCGCCAGTGCGCCGTCAGGCCACACCGCGTCGTCAGACAACGTCCCGCGCACCACAGGTCTGTACACCTGCGCTGGCCGGAACACCTGTCTGCGCTGATCAGGAAGCTGCCGAAGCGCAAGCCCGCGCCGAAGCTGCTGCCGCAGCAGCCGCTGCTGCCGAGGCAGAACGCCGTGCACGCGCTGGCACCAACCCCAACGCCGACCCGGACGCGCCGTTCAAGGCCGACACGCTGACCAACAGCCGCGTCATCGGCGAAGTCATCGACACGCCTCGCACGGTTACAACCGTCACCTCCGAAGTGTTGAAAACCACCAACACCACATCGGTGCGCGAACTGGCCCGCACAACGCCCGGCATCTCGCTCGGCTTTGGTGAGGGCGGCAACGCCTATGGCGACAACATCTATATCCGTGGCTTCAAGGCCAACAACGACGTCTATGTGGACGGTGTCCGCGATCCCGGCACATCGGTGCGCGAGAACTTCAACACCGAACAGGTCGAAGTCCTGAAAGGTCCATCCGGTTCCGTTGCGGGCCGTGGCACCACCGGTGGCGCGCTGAACATCGCGACGAAAAAGCCGCAGGATGTGGATTTCCAGCACTACACATTCAACATGACCGACGCAGGCACGCTGCGCACGACATTCGATCTGAACTATGGCGAGACCGAGCGTGTGCAACTGCGCCTGAACGGCATGTGGCAGAACGGCGAAGTGGCCGGACGTAACAACGTCTATGACGACCGCGCCGGCCTTGCCTTGGCGCTGCGTTATGACCTGACCGACACCCTCACACTAGAGGCCGATATCAGCCATACTAAGATCGAGCAGATGCCCGACTGGGGTGTGGGCTTTATCACGGATCAAGACCCCAACGATGGCGTCGATGTCCCCGAAGGTCCGACCCCAGAATTCGGTGTGCCGAGTGACACGTTCTACGGTGTTCTGGGCCGCGATTACCAAGACGTGACGCGTACCGTCGCCAATGCCCGCCTGATCTGGGATCTTCAGTCCGGTGCGACCCTGACCAACACGCTGCGCGCGTCGCACGCGATCAACGACTATATCCTGACCGCCCCGAGTTCGGTGTCAGACAACGGTTCCGCCGATCCGAACGACTGGACCGTCGGTCTTGGAGACAAGAACCTGTATCAGGAAACGGACGTCATCTCGAACACGACCGAGCTGACAGGCACGTCACAACTGTTCGGGCTGAACCACACGTTCACAGCTGGTGTGATGTTGCAAAAAGAGCGTGTCGAATCCGACAACTACGGTTCCTCGACAGAGGATTTCCCCGCCGGTGGAAACGGGTGTTCCGTTGCCGCGATCAACCCCGATACCAGCGTTTGCTGGAACGGCGTAAAGCCTCCTCTGGACGGTAATCCACGGGTCACGGATGTGAAAACGGTTTCGGCCTATTTCGTGGACAAGATCAAACTGTCTGACCACTGGATCGTGGATGCGGGCCTGCGGGTGGACCACTACGATATCAAACGTACCGAGAACGGATCGGTCTACGAGCGCAGCGATACCATGCTGAACGGGAACCTCGGCGTCACCTACAAGCCGCAGGACAATATCAGCATCTACGGTGCATTCGGGACATCCACGAACCCGATGGGTTCCGAGATTGCCGCCGGCGGCGGGTACTATGGTGGTCTTGACACTGCAGGTCAGGCGCTTGCGCCCGAAAAGAACACCTCGATCGAAGCAGGGATCAAATACGAGTTCAACGATCACCTGTTGCTGACTGCGGCGCTGTTCCAGACTACCAAGAAGAACGGGCGTGAAACGTCGGGTCGTGGCGCGAATGCTACCACTACGGATACGCTGGAATACCGTTTCCGCGGTATCGAACTGGGTGTTGCGGGCCGCGTAAGCGACCGGATCGGCCTGTTCGGCGGCGCGGTGTTCATGGACTCCGAAATCCTGCAGGCGCAAGACCCTGCCGATGTCGGGTCTTCGGTTGCGACCATCGCCCATGAACAGATCAACCTGCTGATGACCTATGATGTGACAGACCGGCTGATGCTGGGTGGTCAGATCAACTGGCAGGGCGAGATGGAGCTTGGCACGACCGCAACCAACGGCCGCAAGCTGCCTTCCTACCTGACGCTGGACCTCGTTGGCTCTTACGAGCTGAGCGACACAAGCGTTCTCAACTTCGGTGTCAAGAACGTGGCCGACAAGACCATCTATGACACCGCGTATCGTTCGGGCGAACCGTTCACCTATGTCGGACCAGGCCGTGAAGTCTGGGCGACACTCGAGGTGAAATTCTAAAGCCCTCCACAGTTCCCTCAGCGGGGGCGGCTTTCGGGTCGCCCCTGCACCTATTTCGAAGGCAAACCCATGCTGATCACCATCCCCGATGTTTTTGACCGCGACGAGGTGCAAAACATCCGCCAAAGACTCGATGCCGCCGACTGGGAGGACGGCGCACGTACCGCCGGGGCGCAAAGCGCATCGGTCAAGCAAAACCGCCAACTGCCCGCCACGTCCGAGGCCGGCCAGTCGCTTGGCAAGGCGATCCTCGAACGGTTGGGCCAAACGCCGGCTTTCGTGTCTGCCGCATTGCCGCTGCGTATCCTGCCGCCCATGTTCAACCGCTACGAAAGCGGCGAGACCTTCGGCGTGCATGTCGACAACGCGATCCGCGTGAACCCTTATAACGGGGAACAACTGCGCACCGACCTGTCGATGACAATCTTCTTTTCCGACCCCGACGAATATGACGGCGGGGTTCTGATGGTGGAGGACCACTACGGCACGCAAGAGGTCAAGCTGCCCGCAGGCCATATGGTGCTGTACCCGTCCACATCCCTGCACCAAGTCACGCCTGTGACGCGCGGGGCGCGGGTGTCGTCCTTTTTCTGGCTGCAAAGCATGATCAAATCGAACGAGCAGCGCACGATCCTGTTCGATCTGGACCAGACCATTCAATCACTCGCAATGCGCCACGGCACCGACGACCCCGAAGTCGTCCGGCTGACAGGCATCTATCACAACCTGATCCGCACATGGACGGAGGTCTAAGATGAACGATTTTATTCAAGAATGGCGCATGTGGCTTGAAACGCACATGCAATCCCTCAGCGCTTGGGCCGAAACCGCAGGGCAGGACCACATGTCGCCCGTCGGCATGTTCATGGCCGCAGACATTGTAGTGAAGGCCGTGATGGTATCGCTCGCCGTGGCGTCGGTGCTGGTCTGGGCGGTGTTCTTTGCGCGCCTTGTTCTGCTGGTCCTATCGCGTGCACGCCTTCGCTGGAACTACCGCGCCCTGAACCGTGCTGGCAGCCTGCATGTCGCACGAGAGACGTTCAGCAAACGGCGCGGCGTCGTCGGCGCGATGGTGCGTGCGGCGCTGGCCGAGCGCAAAGCGTCCGAACAGGGTGGCGATCAGGGGATCAAGGAACGTACTGACAGCGCCTTGTCGCGCATCGAATCCGGTGCGGTGCGCAGCATGCAGCGCGGTACGGGCCTGTTGGCGATTGTCGGCTCCTCCGCGCCTTTCGTGGGCCTGTTCGGCACGGTCTGGGGCATCATGAACAGCTTTATCTCGATTGCCGAAACCAACACGACAAACCTTGCCGTTGTGGCCCCCGGTATTGCTGAGGCGCTGCTGGCCACGGCCATCGGTCTGGTGGCGGCGATCCCTGCGGTGATCTTCTATAACCTGCTGGCGCGGGCGAACGGCGGCTACAAGGGAATGCTGGGCGACGCCTCGGCGCTGGTCAGCCGCACTCTGTCGCGGGATCTGGATCTGGCCCATGTGCGCCCTGCTCAGGCCGAAACGGTCGCGCCGGTTAAGGCGGATGAGGCGAAGACCGACACCGATCTTGGCACCGATTTCGCCATGACCCAAGCGGCGGAGTAATCCCATGGGCGCGCGTATCGGACATGATGACAGCGATGATCTTGGCGAAAATGCCGAGATCAACGTAACCCCGTTTATCGACGTGATGCTGGTGCTGCTGATCATCTTTATGGTGGCGGCACCGCTGTCCACGGTCGACATTCCCGTTGAGTTGCCTGTGGCGGTGGCGGACGCGCCGCAGCGCAGTTCGGAACCAGTGTTCGTCACCATCAAGGAAGACCTCAGCGTCGCGGTTGGCGAAAAGACGGTCAGCCTCGACATGCTGCATATCGAGGTCAGCATCCAGACCAAGGTGAACCGC
Source organism: Tateyamaria sp. 7Alg 36 (assembly GCF_059882455.1). Lineage (NCBI taxonomy): Bacteria > Pseudomonadati > Pseudomonadota > Alphaproteobacteria > Rhodobacterales > Roseobacteraceae > Tateyamaria > Tateyamaria sp. 7Alg 36. The sequence continues at coordinate 2,489,966 of NZ_CM187613.1, forward strand.
GAGGAGCGCATCTATATCCGCGCCGACAAATCCGTGCCCTATGGCGAGGTGGTGAACGTGATGAACGCGCTCAAGCGGGACGGCTATGTCAAAATTGGGCTGGTCGGCCTTGATGAAACCGCGGCACCGCCTGTCGCCGACGGCGCAGACCCAGTCGAAGGGGCACCGGCCGCACCATCACAGGACGCACAGCCATGAGCCTTGTCTACCAGTCCCGCGTCGGGTTCATCCCGCTGGTGATTGCCGCCATCGGCGGCAGTGTGGTGCTGCACGCCGCGGTGCCGACCCTCGTGACCAGCCAGTTGGTGCACGAAGAGGAACAGCAGGAAATCGTGCGTCAGGAAACCGGTATTCAGGGTGCGATCATGTTCGATCTGTCCGATGAGATCGCCGCCCCGTCCGACACCAGCGAAGACAGCGCCGAAGTGGCCGAAGCCGAAGAAGCGCCCACCGTCACCGACAGCCCGCACTCGCTGGACCCCGCGCAGGCGGCGGAGCAACCGCTGCTGCAACAGGTGCCTTACGACATCAAGGACGACTCGCTGAAATTCGACGTCGCCGCGCCCGAGACCGAGGAAGAGACCGAAAAGAAAGCGACAGAGATCGCCGAGGAGTTTCAGGAAGAAAAGACCGAGGTACAGGCCTCGGTCGGGGCCGAGCAGACAGATGCCTCTGACGCGTCGGTGTCAGGTGTGGATGCCGACCAGAATGCCGACAGCGCGCAGGCCGCAAGCGAAGGTCTTAGCGCCGAGCAACTCGAAGAAATCTCGGACTGGCAGAAATCCATCGTGATCCGCATCGCCAAAGCCAAGACCTATCCGCAAAGCGCACGTAAGGACGGGATCGAGGGCGAGGTCCGCGTCGCATTCGAGATCGACCGCTATGGTCGCGTCCTGACACGGGAGATCGAGAAATCCTCGGGCTATCCTGCGCTGGACGAGGCTGCGCTAAAGGTGCTGGACGAGATCGGCAAAATGCCGACGCCGCCCAACCATCTTGAGGGCGAGACCTTTGCCATGGTGATCCCGTTTAACTTCCGGATCAAAAAGTAAGCAGACCCTCGGGCACGCGCACTTTGTCGGCGGTGATATCGTCGGGGCGCGTGCAGCCCGTCAGCGCCATCGTGACCTCAAGTTCGTCGCGCAACAGGCGGAGCACATGGCTGACGCCCTGCGCTCCCGCGACGGTCAGGCCGTGGCAGACCGGACGCCCAACCAGAACCGCATCGGCCCCAAGGGCAAGTGCCTTGAAAATGTCGACGCCGCGCCGGATGCCGCCATCCATCAGTACCGGCACGCCCTGCACCGCCTCGGCAATTGCGGGCAGGACGGACACGGTAGATGGCGCCCCATCCAGCACGCGCCCGCCATGGTTCGATACGATGATCCCCGCCGCACCCGCCTGCACAGCCCGCGCCGCATCCGCTGGATGCATGACCCCCTTTAGGATCACCGGCAACGGCCCGTTTGCGCAGAGCCATTCCACATCGTCCCAGCTGGGCAGGATGTGGCTGATCCGGTCAAACAACATGCTTTCACCGTCCTGAAGCGGCGCAAACCGTGCCTGCGCCACCCCCTGCAGGTTCACGGGTTGAACGGACAAGGGCAGACGAAAGCCTGCCTTGATCTCGGCGTCGCGCACTCCCTGCACGGGCGCATCGACGGTCAGGACTAGGGCGGTAAACCCGCAATCGGCGGCGCGTTGGGCAAAGGCCAGATTGCCGTCCCGCGAGGGTTGCCAATACATCTGCATCCAGCCGCAATTCTCGCCTGCTGCGCGTACATCTTCCATCGGCTGGCTGGCCTGCGCGCTTAGCACCATGCCGCAGCCTTGCGCAGTGGCCGCTGCTGCGGTGCCGCACTCTGCATCGCCATGCAGCAGCGCTTGAAATGCCATCGGGGCAACAAGGATCGGCGTTTCCAGCCGCTGCCCTGCGATGGTGCAGGCGGTTCCGCCCCCTTTGAGGTTGGCCAGCACGCGCGGCAGCAATGTGATGGCCGCCAGATCACTCAGATTGCGTCGATAGGTGACCTGATCCCCTGCGCCTTTAAGGAAATAGGCGCGCGCGGGTTCATCAAGCATTTCGCCTGCGCGCTGTTCATAGTCTGACAGCAACAGCGGGCTGTTCGAAGTGGAGTGGTTTTCGCTCATGACGGCGTTATTCCGGCGGTGCCCGCCGTGGTGTTTTTTCTATGGGGGCGGTCACTCATTCCGGCGCTCAATCCTTTGCCTCGGCTCTCTCCCCACATCTATCGCAGGATCACACAAAAGGGGAGGGGATGGGGGCAATTTCGCCCCGTTTCGAAGGCGTGAAGCGGCTTGCGCCCTAGAACAATCCGGCCTCGCGGGCGATCAGTGCCGCCTGTGTCCGGTTGGCCGCGCCGATCTTGCGATAAAGCGTTTTGACATGCAGTTTTACGGTCGGCTCGGTGATATCCAGATCACGCGCGATTTCCTTGTTCGCCTTGCCGGCGGTCAGCCCTTCCAACACCTGCAACTCGCGTGTTGTCAGCTTTTCGGCCAGCGCGCTTTTCGGCGCTTCCTCAACCGCGGTCATGAAATCCAGCGGCGCATATTGTTCGCCCATCGCCATGAATTTGACCGCGTTGACCAGTGATTTGGCGGGCAGCGACTTTGGCACAAAACCGGCGGCACCCGCTTCAAGCGCGTCCTCGGCGATCTGCTTGGTCGCCTCGCCCGAGATCAGCGCGACGCGATCCGCCTTGTCCATCGCCAACACCGTGCGCAGCCCGTCCAGCCCGTTCATGCCCGGCATGTTGTAGTCCAGCAGAACGAGGTCATAGGCATCATCCGCTTTGATACGGTCAATCGCCTGCTGCAAGGTGCCCGCACTCGCGGTTTCAATCGTGCCTTGCGCCTCGAAGAACATCACGAGCGTGTCGCGCAAAAGGTCATGGTCGTCGGCAATCAGAATTCTCATTAAAAAACGTCCTCAGGTCGCACTGGGTCACTCTTACCAAACTTTGCGGTTAAACAAAGGCAAACAGTATGGGGAAAATGGCCAGTCAGGTCACCCGAACGGATATATGTGCGGCCTGCACTGAGGGCAGATTGCGCTGGCAACCCGTGCCAGCATTGCGCCTCGGGTGAGATCAATTTTCACCAGCACCCGCCAAGGCGCTGAATACGTTGGTTCAATTCGGGGTTGAGGGTTTTTAGGGCAGCTATTGCCCTTCCTTTGGCAGATGGCGCCAAATTCTGCCGGCTTTGGTACGCTTGCATCAATCCTCTTACAAAATCCCTAAGTAAATCCAATGGTATATGCCAAAACCTATCCGTTCGGATTATGCCCTATCCCAATACCCACAGGCGCAGTGCAGTCTCATATGTCAAAAAAGCGCGAGTTCTGAAGGAGTTTGAAATGTTCGCTAGATTGTCCGCTTTGACCGCCGCCCTTGCGCTTGCTCTGTCCGTTGCCGGTGCTGCACATGCCGAAAATACCGCCGCGCCCAAAGGCGAGGTTGTGCTGACCGTCACCCTGAACAAAGTGGACGCCGACGCTGGTACTCAAATTCAGTACGACCGCGATTCGCTGGCTGCGCTAGGGCTTGAGACATTCGAAACCACCACGATCTGGACAGATGGCCCGCAAACCTTCGAAGGTGTGCCGCTCAGTGCGTTGGTCGAGGCGCTTGAGGTCGAAGAGGGCAAGTTGCTGGCCACTGCCACCAACGACTACACGGTCGAAGTGCCAGTAAGCGATGCAGTCGAAGGTGGCCCAATGATCGCCATGACGCTGAACGGCGCGACGATGTCCCTGCGCGACAAGGGCCCTCTTTGGATTGTATATCCCTATGACTCGTCGGCCGATTACCGCACCGAGGTCATTTATTCCCGCAGCATCTGGCAACTCGACCGGATCGAAGTCGTCGAGTAACCGGAGAGGACATAGCCAGATCGGAACCTAAGACGTGCCAAACCACACTCACGGACGTCACAGGGCCGGCCGCACAATTGCTGTGCTGGCCGGTTTTCTGGCTTTGGCGGCTATCGCCTTTTTGACGCTTCGTGTGTCGCACGAGATTAAGGAACAAAGCTCGGCCCAGTCCGACAATGCGCAATTTTCCTTGTCCCAGACCGAGGTAGAGTTTCAGGAGTTGCGCAATCACTTGCTGGCTGGCGACTCCGCAGCAGATATCCGGCGGCGGTTCGATATTTTCTACAGCCGCATCAACACGGTGCGGAATGCTCGCGTCTTTGCCAATCTGCGCACCAACGAGGATTTCGCCAACTTTCTGGACGAAGTCGAAGCGTTCTTACAGAATGCCGCCCCGTTAATTGACGTTGATGATGCGCAACTGATCGCGAACGTGCCGCAGATCGCCACGCTGGTTAAGGATTTAGGCCTTGCGGTGCGGGGGCTGTCGCTTGCTGGGCTGAACTGGTTTGCCACGCAGGCCGATGCCAAGCGCGAGGCCGTGGCGCGCACAATGATCCAGCTTGCGGCGGCCTTGGCGGTGCTGATCTCGGTTCTTGGGCTGGGGGTTGTCTATCTGGTGCGCCTCAACGGCAAGATTATCCAGCGCGAGCGCCAGCAGGTACAAACCGCGATGCGCAGTGCCACCATTATGAATACGTCACTGGACGGCGTGATTGTGAGCGATGCGCAGGGGCATATCACTGCCTTCAATGCGGCGGCGGAAAAGATATTCGGACACAATGCCGACGATGTGCTGGGCAAGTCGATTGGCGATGTGATCGTGCCCGATCACCTGCTTGACGCACATAACGCAGGCATGGCGCGCATTCAGGCGGGTGGTGAGAAACGTGTGGTCGGCAAGGGGCGCATTCAGCTGGAGGCGCGGCGTGGGGATGGCAGCACCTTTCCGGTCGAACTGGCGGTGCAATCGGCCGTCATGGACGAGGGCGACATCTACATCGCGTTCCTGCGCGATGTCTCGCAGCGGGTGGCGGATGAGCAGGAACTGATCCGCGCCCGTGACAAGGCCATCGCGGGCGAACAAGCCCGCTCCGACTTTCTTGCCACGATGAGCCATGAAATCCGCACGCCGCTAAATGGTCTGTTGGGCAATATGAGCCTGTTGCGCGACACATCCCTTAGTGCGCAGCAGGACACGTATCTGCGGCATATGGAGACTTCGGGCCGCTTGTTGATGAGCCATGTGTCGGACGTGCTGGACATTGCGCGCTATGACAGCGGGCGTATTTCGGTGCAGTCCGCGCCGCTGAACATTTCGGCCCTGTTGCAAGACATAATCGACAATCAAAGTGGCATGGCCGCATCGCAGAACACGACGCTCGACTGGGGGTGGGAAGGGTCTGCGCAGCAGTGGATCAGTGGCGATGCCGACCGGATCCAGCACATCCTGATGAACCTGATCGGCAATGCGGTGAAGTTCACCGAACAGGGGCGCGTATCGGTCACGCTGTCATGGGCGGATGGCGAATTGTCCGTGATGATCGAGGATACGGGCGTCGGCATTGCGCCCGACCTGCTGGACCTTGTGTTTGATGATTTTGTGACCGGTGACACCTCCTATGATCGCGCGGCCAGCGGCACGGGCCTTGGGCTTGGCATCGTGCGCCGTTTTGTCGAGGCGCTGGAAGGCGAGGTGTCGGTAGAAAGCACGCTGGGCGAAGGGAGTACCTTTATGGTCACATTCCCCGCCGCCGCTGCCGAGATGCAGGACGAGCAGGACGCGGACGAGGCGTTCACCCTGCCAAGCGCGCCACAACGTGTGCTGATCGTCGAAGATAACGAGATCAACCGCTTTGTCGTGCGCAACATGCTGATCGCGGACGGCCACAGCGTCGCCGAGGCCTTTGACGGCAAACAAGGGGTCGAAATGGCAAGCGCCGAACCGTTCGATCTGATCCTAATGGACATCTCGATGCCGGTGATGGACGGGCGCACCGCCACGACGAAAATCCGAGAGGGGAATGGCGCCTCTGCGACATCCCGCATCGTGGCGCTGACCGCGAATGTTCTACCCGAGGAACAGGCGGATTTTCTGGCCAACGGAATGGACGGCGTGCTGACCAAACCGCTGACGCGGGCCGCGTTGCAGGCGGTGCTGCGCAATGCGGATGAACCAAAGGCTGATACGCCCGACGACGACCTATTGGATTTGTCCCTACTGTCCCAAACCCGCGACACGGTCGGGGCAAATGCGTTCGCGCCCTTGCTGGCCAAGTTTGACACCGAGGTCGCAGCGTTTGCCGAAAGTTTTACCGTGGATGCGGATCCTGCTGACATCGCCGCCGCCGCGCACAAGGTCGCAGGTTCCGCCACCTTGTTCGGGGCGAGCCAACTGCGCCAGGTGCTGGTATCTTTGGAACAAGCAGTCAAGGCAGGCACGCCAGCGCGTATCTGGCAGATGCGCGACGATGTCCTGTCCATGTGCCAACGAACGCGCGCCGCACTTCGTCAGGCGGCAGATCGACCTTGATAGAGACTGTTTTGCGACGTCTGGATCACTCGCAAACGCCGTCACCCCCCGCGCCTTTGGCGATCCGGCGCACGGACACACGCGGTGCGAAGCCATAGAAATCTTCGGCCAGTTGCCGCGACACTTCGGCGGCAACTTGCGCGGCACTGCGTCCACGGGCCGGGATGGCGCGAAGGTAAGGCAGGCCAAGCGTTCCATCCGCTGCAATCACATATTCCCCGTCCAGCATGTCATTTTCGAACACTTTGACTTCCAGCAGATCACCTTGCGACAAACATGTGCGCCCGCGCCCTGCGGCGTGCGTCGCATAGGGTGCGTGATCGGGGCTGCGCTGAAACGAAAGATCCACGTTCGACGAGGCCGCATATCCGGCGCATCCCGCCGCGATCAAGGCCCAGCCAAGCGCGCCTGTCTGAAAGAATGTGACGTTCAAAACGGTCCCCGACAAAAGAGTGCCAATCAATGCCGAGATCATATTTCCCGCGTCCTCGCGGGACGAGCGCGCTAACGGTTAATTCCGGTATCCGCACGGATAGCGGGCCATTCTTTCGAAGGTCGTGATGTCGGTGAAAACAGGCTGAAACCTCGTGCCGACCGGCATATCGCATCGGGTTGCAGTATGGCCGACCGCCCCTTATGCCGCTGTGTCGCAGATGGGTGATGTACGATCGCTATCGCTCATGGCGCGGATATGTGGCACATGTGTGAGGCCAAGACGCTGGGCAGGGCGGGCGAATGTCCCCCATGCCGACTTTCGCGTTCAACCCGATGGATCGGATGACATGGTTTTCGGTGACGTAAGATGACAAAGATGAACACCAACACAGATCGCTCGAAACGGGTGGGCGGTGGGCTGTCCTCGGACGGGGCGGATGGCAAGCGGATCAAGCTGCGCCACATCCTGCCCAGTCTGATCACCGTCTTTGCCATTTGCGCGGGCCTGTCATCGGTCCGGATGAGCATCCACGACAATCCGACCGCCGCGCTGTACCTGATCATGCTGGCCGTGTTTCTGGACGGGATGGACGGCAAGATCGCGCGCTTCTTTGACTCCGCCAGCCCGTTCGGGGCCGAGTTGGACACGTTAGCCGATTTCTTCAACTTCGGCATCGCGCCGGGGATATTGCTGTATTGCACCATCTTCCGCGCGTCCGATTTCGAAAGCATCGGCTGGCTAAGCTGTGTGGTGCTGGCAGTGTGCTGCGCGCTTCGACTGGCGCGGTTCAACCTTGCCCTGCGAGACCCCACGCCGCCAAAGCTGGCGCATTCCTATTTTGTAGGCGTGCCTGCGCCCGCGCTGGCCTGCCTTGCCCTTATGCCAACCTTTCTGATTTTGAACGGGTGGGAAAGCCTGCCGGATTTCGGCTATCTGGTAGCCATCTACGTGATCTTTGTCGGCAGTTTGGCCGTGTCCACATTGCCGACATTCTCGATCAAACACACGTCGGTCAAACGCAGCTGGCTGCCCTTTATCATCATCGCAAGCGTTGTGCTGGTCATGTGTCTTGTGGTGTATCCATGGACAACCTTGGTTGTTGCCAATGTGCTGTATCTGGGGTCTTTGCCCCTTGCCTATATGCGCGCGCAACGCGCCAGCGCGACGATGTGAACCTCTTTTTGCCGGAACGGAAATACCTATGAACATGCTGAAAATCGTGGCGGTGCCGATGCACCCCGAAGGGCGGAAATTCGTCGCCATCTTTGCGGGGATCTCGCTTGTCCTCGGGATGATCTGGGATCCTTTGTTCTGGCTCGGGCTGGGTGCGACGGTCTGGTGTTACTACTTTTTCCGCGATCCGGTGCGCGTGGTGCCGCAGGATGCCAACCTTGTGCTGTCGCCCGCCGACGGGGTCGTGTCCCTGATCGAAGAGGTTGTCGCCCCTGCCGAATTCAATATGGGCGAGGCACCTGTCTATCGCGTGTCGGTGTTTATGAACGTGTTCAATTGCCATGTTAACCGCGCCCCCGTGGCGGGCACGATCCGGTCGATCACCTATCACGCGGGCAAGTTCCTGAACGCATCCCTCGATAAGGCGAGCGAGCATAACGAGCGCAACGGCCTGTCCATCGAAACGCCGGATGGTGTGACCATCGGTGTGGTGCAGATCGCGGGCCTTGTTGCGCGGCGCATCGTTTGTTTTTCCGAAACGGGCGACGCAATTGCAGCGGGGCACCGGTTCGGGCTGATCCGCTTTGGTAGCCGTCTGGACGTGTACCTGCCCCACGGAGTCAAGCCGATGATCTGTCTGGGTCAAACGGCTGTGGCGGGCGAAACAGTCCTCGCCGACCTCAGCAAACCTGATGCGAACCTGATCGGCGTTTCGGTCTAACGCGCCTTTAGGTTTTGGCCGCGCCGCGCACGATGTCACCCATCTGCGTCAGCGCATCGTTCAGCGGGTTGGTCTTGCGCCAGACCAACCCGACCGTGCGCGTCGGCGGCGGGGTTTGGAACCGCGTGACGGTTACGGGGGCAGAGCGTGTTTCAACCTGCACCGCCATGTCGGGGATCAGCGTGACCCCGATGCCTGCGCCGACCATCTGAACAAGCGTCGATAGTGAACTGCCGTCCAACCCCTCACGGGGGCGGGCGGGGTTGATTGAGCAGAACGACAGGGTCTGGTCGCGGAAACAATGCCCCTCTTCCAGCAGCAGCAGTCGCATCTCGTTTAGGTCTTGGGCCGAGACAGGCCGCGCGTCATCATCCGTGTCGGGGCGGACCAGCACCAGTTCCTCGTCAAACAGTGGCAGTTCCACCAGCCGTGGGTCATCAACGGGCAGGGCCACAATGGCCGCATCCAGTCGCCCCTCGTTCAATTCATCGATCAGCCGCGGGGTAACGGTTTCGCGAATGTGCAGGTCAAGGTCAGGATAGGCGCGCGACAGATCGGGGATCAGGCGTGGCAGTAGATAGGGCGCGATGGTGGGGATAAGGCCCAGCCGCAGGTGGTGGAAACCGTCGCCGCGCACCGCGTCGGCCCAATCCTCGATATCCGCCACGCTGCGCAAAATGTCGGATGCACGTTCTGAAAATGCCTCACCCAATGCGGTCAGCCGCACCTGCCTTGGTCCGCGCTCGAACAGGGCAAAGCCAAGGCTGTCTTCCAGATCCTTGATCTGCACCGACAAGGCAGGTTGCGAAATGGCACAACGTTCGGCGGCACGGCCAAAGTGTCGGTCCTGCGCAAGGGCTTGGAAGTAGCGCAACTGGCGGATGGTGAGGTTCTTCATAATCTGAAACTATTGCGGCGATAGAAAAATGCAACTTAAACCAATGGCGTGACCCTGATAGGGAGCGCACATAACAGCTGCAAAGCGATGCGGGGGGAATCCGCGAAACCAATCACATGTCTGCGAAAGCAGGCGAAATAATTGCAAAGCTAGTCTAGAATGATTCTAGGTTGGCGTTAGAATGCGATCAGAATTCAAAAACTCGGAGAGTATCATGGACGGAACAGACGGCGGCAAATGCCCAGTTATCCACGGGACAAGCATGCACACATTCAGCGTGCGGTCCAACCGCGACTGGTGGCCCAATCAGCTGAACCTGAAAGTGCTGCACCAGAATTCACCTGCACTGGACCCAAACGGCCCCGACTTTGACTATGTCGAAGCGTTCAAGACGCTGGATTTGGCGGCGGTCAAGGCCGACATCGTGGCGCTGATGAAAGACAGCCAGGACTGGTGGCCTGCGGATTATGGCCATTATGGCCCGTTCTTCATCCGCATGGCGTGGCACTCGGCAGGGACATACCGCACGGCTGACGGTCGTGGCGGTTCCACCTCGGGCACGCAGCGTTTTGCGCCGCTGAACTCGTGGCCGGATAACGGCAACCTCGACAAAGCGCGTCGCCTGCTGTGGCCGATCAAACAGAAATACGGTCGTGCGATCTCGTGGGCCGACCTGATGATCCTTGCGGGCAACTGCGCGCTTGAGGACATGGGGTTCAAAACCTTCGGCTTTGGTGGCGGTCGTGCCGACATCTGGGAACCCGAAGAAGACGTGTACTGGGGTGCCGAAGAAGAGTGGCTGGAAGTCAGCGGCGGGGCGAACTCGCGCTATTCCGGTGACCGCGTTCTGGAAAACCCGCTGGCCGCTGTGCAGATGGGCCTGATCTATGTGAACCCCGAAGGGCCAGACGGAAACCCCGATCCGCTCGCCTCGGCACGCGATATCCGAGACACATTCGGCCGCATGGCAATGAACGACGAGGAAACCGTGGCGCTGGTCGCCGGTGGCCACACGTTCGGCAAGGCGCATGGTGCCGGTGATGCGGCGCATGTCGGTTCCGAACCCGAAGGTTCCCCGATCGAGGCGATGGGCTTTGGCTGGCAGTCGACCTACAAATCCGGCAAGGGCGTGGACGCGATCACCTCGGGCATCGAAGGTCCGTGGACGCCAACGCCAACCACATGGGACATGTCCTATTTTGACGCGCTGTTCGGTTACGAGTGGGAACTGACCAAAAGCCCTGCAGGCGCACACCAGTGGCAGCCAAAAACCCTCGACGATGGCAGCCAAGCGCCACAGGTCGACGGCAATGGCAAGGTGCCGATCATGATGACCACCGCCGACATGGCGCTGCGCATGGATCCGTCCTACGAGAAAATCAGCCGCGATTTCCACGCCAATCCCGACAAGTTCGCGGATGCGTTTGCGCGTGCATGGTTCAAGCTGACGCACCGCGACATGGGGCCGATCAACTGCTACCACGGTCCCGAAGTGCCCAGCGAACAGCTGATCTGGCAAGACCCCGTTCCGGCGCCGGACTACCCGCTGGTGGATGACGCAGATGTTGCGGACCTCAAGGCGGCGGTTCTGGCTTCGGGCCTGTCCACCTCTGAACTGGTTGGCACGGCATGGGCCTCTGCGGCGTCTTTCCGTGGCTCGGACAAGCGTGGCGGCGCAAACGGTGCACGTATCGCACTGGCCCCGCAAAAGGATTGGGAGGTGAACCAACCCGCTCAGCTGGCCAAGGTGTTGGAAGTGCTGAAAGGCATCAAGGCCGAGTTTGACGCCAAGGGTGACAAGAAAGTCTCGCTTGCCGATCTGATCGTGCTGGCCGGTAACGCAGCAGTCGAAGCTGCGGCCAAAGCGGGCGGCAATGACGTGACCGTGCCATTCACACCGGGCCGTGGGGACACCACCCAAGAACTGACCGACGCCGAAAGCTTTGAGCCGCTTGAGCCCAAGGCAGACGGGTTCCGCAACTATCTGGCCAAGGACTTCACCCTGTCGGCAGAAGAGTTGCTGGTAGATCGTGCGCAACTGCTGACCCTGACCGCGCCTGAAATGGCTGTCCTGGTCGGTGGCATGCGCATGCTGGACGCCAACTATGGCGGTTCGTCCCACGGCGTGTTCACCGACAAGCCCGGCACGCTCAGCAACGACTTCTTCAAGGCGTTGATGGATATGGGTATTGAATGGTCGCCCAAGACCGACGACGGTTCCACGTTCGAGGCCAAGGACCGCGCCACGGGCGAAGTTAAATGGACCGGCACACGGGTTGACCTGATTTTCGGGTCGAACTCGCAACTGCGCGCCCTGTCCGAAGTCTATGCCCAGAACGACAGTTCCGAGAAGTTCGTGACCGACTTTGTGGCGGCATGGGCCAAGGTGATGGAGCTGGATCGCTTCGATCTGGCCTAAGCCGACTGAAACGAATTGAAAACGCGGGGCCGCTTGTTGCCCCGCGTTTTTGCATTTGAAGGGGCGCTTTTCCTTTGCCGCCTTGACTTTCCACCCGTCGGGCGGTGTATCTGCGCCGATATTTGCCACACCCCCGAAGGGACCACATCATGCATGCTTACCGCTCTCACACCTGCGCCGCGCTGACCTCGGCCAATGTGGGCGAAACCGTCCGCCTTTCGGGCTGGGTGCATCGGGTGCGTGACCACGGCGGCATCCTGTTCATCGACCTGCGCGACCACTACGGCATCACACAGGTTCTGTGCGATCCCGACAGCCCCGTCTTTGAACAGGTGGAAAAGGTGCGCAGCGAATGGTGTATCCGCATCGACGGCGAGGTGAAGGCCCGCGATGAATCGCTGATCAACACCAAGATCCCAACGGGCGAGATCGAAGTATTCATCCGCGACATGGAGGTGTTGGGCGCATCGGAAGAACTGCCACTGATGGTGTTCGGCGATCAGGAATACCCCGAAGAAACCCGCCTGACCTATCGTTACCTCGACCTGCGTCGTGAAAAAATGCAAGCCAACATGAAGCTGCGCAGCGACGTGGTGTCGTCGATCCGCAAGCGCATGTGGGATCAGGATTTCCGCGAATACCAGACGCCGATCATCACTGCGTCCAGCCCCGAAGGCGCGCGCGACTTCCTCGTGCCGTCGCGCCTGCATCCGGGCAAGTTCTATGCGCTGCCCCAAGCGCCCCAGCAGTTCAAACAGCTGTTGATGGTGTCGGGCTTTGACAAGTATTTCCAGATCGCGCCCTGTTTCCGCGACGAAGACCCGCGTGCCGACCGCTCGCCCACCGATTTCTACCAGCTTGACCTCGAAATGTCGTTTGTCACCCAGCAGGACGTGTTCGACACGATCCAGCCCGTGCTGACAGGCGTGTTCGAGGAATTCGGCGGTGGCAAGAAAGTCGACCAGACGTGGGAGCAGATCAGCTATCGCGATGCGGCCCTGTGGTACGGCAGCGACAAGCCCGACCTGCGTAACCCGATCAAGATGCAGGTCGTGAGCGAGCATTTCGCCGGTTCCGGCTTTGCCATCTTCTCAAAACTGCTGGAACAGGACGGCACCGAAATCCGCGCCATTCCCGCGCCCAAAGGTGGGTCGCGTAAGTTCTGCGACCGCATGAACGCGTGGGCCCAGAAAGAAGGGCTGCCCGGCATGGGCTACATCTTCTGGCGCGACAAGACTGCCGACTCCGTCGCGCAGGAACTGGGTATTTCGGTCAAGGAAGCACAGGCCAAACTGAAGGCGGGCGAAGTCGAAGGTGGCATGGAAGCCGCCGGACCACTGGCCAAGAACATCGGCCCCGAACGCACCGAGGCGATCCGCCAGCAACTGGGCCTTGGGGTCGGGGATGCAGCGTTCTTCCTTGGTGGCAAACCCAAGGCGTTCGAAGCCGTCGCGGGGCGTGCGCGCAACGTCATCGGCAACGAACTGGGTCTGACGGATCAGGACCGCTATGCCTTTGCGTGGGTTGTGGATTTCCCGATCTACGAACAGGACGAAGAAACCGGCAAGATCGACTTTGAACACAACCCGTTCTCCATGCCCCAAGGCGGGATGGAAGCGCTGCAGGGCAATCCGCTTGAAGTGCTGGGCTATCAATACGATCTGGCGTGTAACGGGTACGAACTGGTGTCCGGCGCGATCCGGAACCACCGCCCCGAGATCATGTTCAAAGCGTTCGAAATCGCAGGCTATGACGAGGCCGAAGTGCGCAAACGCTTTGGCGGCATGGTCAACGCGTTCCAGTACGGCGCCCCACCCCACGGTGGTTGCGCGGCAGGGATCGATCGGATTGTCATGCTGCTGGCAGGCGAACAGAACATCCGCGAGGTGATCCTGTTCCCGATGAACCAACGCGCCGAAGACCTGATGATGAACGCGCCCAGCGAACCCACCAGCGATCAGCTGATGGAACTGGGCCTGCGGGTGATCCCACAGGACTAAGCAGTTCTTTGCGCAGGCTGCACGCGTTGGACGTGCAGCACGTGCGCGCCCGTGTTATCCTTGCCCATCGTTGCACGCGATGGGCAGGTTTAAATGCACACATTCACCCCCGAACTGGCTGAAATCCGGCTGGGCTATGGCCTGTCGCCGTTGATCGCGGCACCGGAAAGTCCTGAACAGATGCTGTCGGGGCTGACTGCGCCCGACGACATGCTGGTGCAATTCCCGACCGAGACATTCGCCGCCTTTCGCGACCGGATGGTCAATGCGCAAAAGGCTAACACGATCCGGCGCAAGAATCGCGGCACACCCGAGGCTGCAGCGGCGCGCAAGGCCCGCAATGTCATCAATGCCGATGCGCGGCGGGCGTGGCTGGGGTGGGTCGGACAGACGATGCTGCGCCGCACCTATTCGCCCAACGCCTTTCGCGAACGGCTGGTCGCGTTCTGGGCCGACCACTTTACCGCGACGGGCAAGCGCGGGGTGATCCGGCGCGGCACAACGCCTTATGTCGATTCCGCCATTCGCCCCTTTATCACCCAGAATTTTGCCGACTTGCTGCAAGCTGCCGTGATGCATCCGCTGATGCTCGACTATCTGGATCAGGCGCGGTCGATCGGACCCAATAGCGGACTTGCAGCACGCAAATCCGGCAAAAAGGCACCCGGACTGAACGAAAATCTGGCCCGCGAGGTGCTGGAACTGCACACGCTTGGTGTCGATGGCCCCTATACGCAGGCCGATGTCACGCAACTGGCCGAGCTGTTCACCGGCATGACTTTTCAGGCGCAAAACGGCTACAAATTCCGCAAGGACTATGTGGAGCCGGGGGCCGAGACGGTTTTGGGCAAAACCTATGCCGATGCCTACTCCGACAAGCCTGTGCGTGCCGTCTTGCAAGACCTTGCAGCGCATCCCGCCACGGCACGCCATTTGGCACACAAGCTGGCCGTACATTTCACGACGGATACGCCCGACGCCACGTTGGTTGACGCGCTTGAGGCGACGTATTTGCGCACAAACGGATCACTTGCCGCCGTGTACGAGACATTGCTGGACCACCCCGCTGTGTGGAACCCCGAACTGGTGAACTACAAGCCGCCCATCGACTTCATCTCGTCCGCATTTCGCGCCCTGACCCCCGCACCCGAGATCGTGCAAGGCACCAAGCCGCGTGAGATCATGCGTTATATCACCGCGCCGCTCAGCACGATGGGGCAGTCGTGGGAAAAGCCCATCGGCCCCGATGGCTGGTCCGAAGCGGACAGTGACTGGATCACGCCGCAGGGGCTTGCCGCACGGGTCACATGGGCGATGAGTGTGCCCGAAGCCATGTTGGGCGTTGATAACGATCCGCGCATCTTTGTGGAAAGTGCGCTCGGGCCTTACGCGAACGAAACGATCCGCTTTGCCGCCCGCGCCGCCGAGAGCAAACCCGAGGCCATCGGCCTTGTCCTGATGTCCCCCGCCTTTCAACGCCGATAGGAACCGATCATGCCTGCTCCCTTGTCCCGTCGTGACTTTCTGGCCCGCACCGGCATTATCGGTTGTTCGCTGGCGGCTAGCCCGCTGCTGACGCCCGTCAGTTTCGCCGCCGCTCCGTGGGATACGCGGCTGGTTGTGATCATCCTGCGCGGCGGGATGGACGGGTTGGACGTGTTGCAGCCCTATGGTGATCCGGCGCTGGCGCAGGTGCGCGCATCGCTGTCCCAAGGGCCGGAAGGCGGCGCGCTGGACCTTGACGGTTACTTTGCTCTGCACCCCAATCTGGGGCCGCTCATGCCGATGTGGCAGGCGGGGCACCTGGCCTTTGTCAACGCTGTGTCCACGCCTTATCGCGACAAGCGCAGCCATTTCGACGGGCAGGATTTGCTTGAGGCGGGCACCGACAGCCTTGCCGGCGTGCGGGACGGGTGGCTGAACCGGATGCTGCAAACCGTGCCTGACCTGACGGCGCGCACGGCCTATGCGATTGGCCGCGACGACATGCGCCTGTTGAAAGGCACAGCCGAAGTGGCGAACTGGTCGCCCGATGCGCAGTTCAATATCAGCCCCCAAGCGGTGCGCCTGCTGGAACTGGTGTCAGAAGGTGATCCGGCCATGCACGCGGCCCTGACCGAGGCGCGGATGCTGGCGGCTGCGGGGAACGATATGGCGGGCGACGTATCTTCGGACCATGTGGAGATTGCGGAGTTCGCGGCACAGCAACTTTCCGAAGATGCGCGCATTGCGGCGTTTTCGCTGAACGGCTGGGATTCGCACCGTAACCAAGGGCGGATCATCGGCAAGGCGCTGGACCGTCTGGCCGAAACGCTGGTGACGCTGCGCGGGAAAATGCGGGGCGATACGTGGGGCAAAACGGCGGTGGTCGCGATGACCGAATTCGGGCGCACTGTACGCCAGAATGGCACGGGCGGCACCGATCACGGCACGGGCGGCCTGATGATTTTGGCGGGTGGTGCGGTGCGCGGGGGACGTGTCTATGGCGACTGGCCGGGGTTGGAGCAAAGCGATCTTTACCAAGGGCGCGACCTGATGCCGACGGGCGACGTGCGCGCGGCGGCGGCGTGGGTCATGCGCGGGCTGACTGGTTTGGATCGCAGTACACTGGAAAGCGCGATCTTTCCGGGGTTGGATATGGGCAGCGATCCGGGACTTTTGTTGTAAAGCGCCACGTTTTATTGGCTTGGCGCGGCGCGGTACAGCGCCTAACGTCACCGTATGTTTGAACTTTATCAACCCCATCACACGCCCGTCCCCGATTGGACGCCGCCGCCGGTGCCGGACCCGTCGCTAATCCTTGAAGGGCTCTATTGCCTGCTGGAACCGCTGGTGGCCGAACGGCACGCGGCGCTTTTGTTCCGCGCCTATGTGGGCCACGATCATGTCTGGGCCTATCTGCCCTACGGGCCGTTTTCGTCGTCATCCCAATATCACCGCTGGATGCGCGAGACCGAGGCCGACCAAAGCACCCAGTTCTTTGCGGTCAAGAATTTGCAAACCGGCGCGTACGAAGGGGTTGCCAGCTTTCTGCGTATCTCTCCCGATATGGGCAGCATCGAAGTCGGGCATATAAACTTCAGCCCCGCCTTGCAGAACACCCGCGCAGGAACCGAGGCGCTGTTTCTGATGATGGCATGGGCGTTCGAGGCGGGATACCGGCGCTTTGAATGGAAATGCGATGCCCTGAACGAAGGGTCGCGTCGTGCGGCCCAGCGACTGGGCTTCAGCTATGAAGGCGTTTTCCGGCAGGCGGCAGTGGTCAAGGGGCGCAACCGTGACACTGCGTGGTTCGCCGCCATTGATGCCGAATGGCCCGCCCTGAAAGAAGCGTTTCGCGTCTGGCTTGATCCGGCCAATTTCGGCCCCGATGGCGCGCAGGCTGAACGGCTATCGGACATGACCCGCCTTGTGCGCGTCGCGGATGACCCATGGCTGGCGCCGTGATCAGATCGCGATCTTTTCCGATAGCCTGACCTGCACCAGCCCCGCGACGGTTGCAGCCTCTGACGCGGCAGACCCGCCACAGGCGCGTTTTGCCACAAGGGCGGCGGCGGCATGTTCCAGTTCGCGGTCCTCGGCACTGCGAGCGACACCGCCAAGGAATTGCGCCACATAGTCGAGGGTGCGCGCGTCGCTGGCCCCTTCCAGCACGTCCGCCACGTGCGCCATATCATCGCGATAGGCAATCGGGTCGGGGGCGATCATCTCTTGCGGCAGGACGCGAGGACCGGTGGGGCGGCGTTCGGCCGGAAGGTTGGTCAGGATCAGGTCTTGGAACAGGGCAAGGGACACCACGGGTTTGGCCAGAAACCCGTCTGCACCGGCGGCCATCACCTGCGCCTCGCCATCAATATCGCCGGAGGTGCCCAGCAGGACGTCAGGGCGCTGGTTCGAGATCGACAATTCGGCAATCAGGTCGGCCCCGTTGCCATCCGGCAGGCCCACGTCGATCACGGCCACCGTGGGGCGGTATACCTGCAAATGGCGGCGTGCGGCCCGCAATGTGTCGGCGCGACGTATGCGCGCACCGCTGCGCAGGCACAGCAGGCGCAAGGCCTCGCACGCGAAACGACTGTCTTCAATCACCAGAACGGTCAGCCCCAGCAGGGGGCGCATCGCCGTCGGTGACGGGTAACTCGCAGTGAAAGGGTCGGTCGTATCCATTGTTGGTGCTCCTATCCTCTGGCTCGACTCAATGGTTACGTCTCCTTCCCTAACAGCAAGTTAACGCCCGCCCTTGCACCACAACGATTGCTTGGCGATAAGGATGAAAACCCAAGGAGCCACGCATGATCGGCCGTTTGAACCACGTTGCAATCGCTGTCCCGGACCTTGAGGCCGCCGCTGCGCAGTACCGCGACGCCTTGGGCGCAAATGTCGGCGCGCCGCAGGATGAACCGGATCATGGGGTCACGGTTGTGTTCATCGAATTGCCCAACACCAAGATCGAGCTATTGTACCCACTGGGCGACGACAGCCCGATTGCGGCCTTTCTTGAAAAGAACCCCTCGGGCGGGATGCATCATGTCTGTTACGAGGTCGACGACATCATCGCGGCGCGCGATCATCTGAAATCAACCGGCGCACGCGTGCTGGGCAACGGAGAGCCGAAGATCGGCGCACATGGCAAGCCCGTCCTGTTCCTTCACCCAAAGGACTTCAACGGCTGCCTCGTCGAACTGGAGCAGGTGTAAATCATGGGAATAACCTCGGCCATCGTTCTGTACGCGGTGATCTGGTGGATGTGCTTTCTGATCGCGCTGCCGGTCAAAGTGCAGACCCAAGGCGATCTGGGTCAGGTCGAACCGGGCACCCATGCGGGCGCGCCGCAGGTCCACAACCTCAAGCGCAAGGCGTGGATTGTGACCGGCGTTGCGTTTGTCCTGTGGTGCATTATCGCCGGCATCATCCTGTCGGGATGGATCACGCTGGCGGATATGGATTGGTTCGACCGCGCGCTCAAGCCGCTGTAAGTTTGTGATACAGATGGGTGAACGTGGCGGCCCCGATGATCGGGATCAACAGGTTCACTAGCGGGATCGACAGCGGAATCGCCATCAGCGTACCGGCCAGCCAAATGGTGCCTGTATGCGCGCGGCGTAGCTCTTTCGCTTCGGCGCGTCCGACGCGGCGCATGGCGGCCAGCGTGAAATATTCCCGACCCAACAGGAACCCGTTCAGCCCCCAGAAGATAAACGGCGCCAGCGGGGCAAAGAACAGATACAGGATCAGCGCCATGATATTGGCCCCGATCAGAACCCCCAGAAAGTTCAGCGTATCGACCAGCGCATCGCCAAAAGGCACGGTGCGGGCAGGGGGCAGGTGGGGATAGTGACGGTCTTCAACAGCCGCCGCGACCTCGTCCAGAAACATCGAGGTGATCGCCGAGGCGACCGGCATCATCAAAAACACCGACAGCACAAAGAACAGGAAGAACGACCCCCAACTGATAATGTCGTCCAGCCACGTGATCTCTCCCACCCACGGGACGGTCACGCTGTCGGCGGTCAGTGTGCCGATCAGCCAGACAAAGCCCGATGTCGCGCCGATCAGCAGCGCAATCGTCAGCGCCAGACCGATCAGCAGGACGCGGCGGAATCGCGCATCGGCCAATTGGCCCAGTGCGGCGAAAAAGGACGACAGGATCATTCGGCGAGCCAAGTGGTCAGCGCATCGACATCGGGGCGCGGACGCTCGGGCGGGGCGCTGGTTTCGGTGCCGATGTGGATCAGGCCAGCGATGCGTTCGTGATCGGCCAGCCCAAAGGCTGTGCGCATGAACTCGCGGTCGTGACTTGCCCATCCGCTAAGCCAGTTGGCCCCCCAGCCCGAGGCAAGGGCGGCATTCACCAGCGCAAGGCAGACCGCTCCGACGGCATAGGTCTGTTCCAGTGCGGGGATCTTCTCGGACGGTTTGTGAACTTCGATCACGGCCACGGCAAGGTGCCCTTGGTCGAACTGGCCGCGTCCCTTGGCGATGGTTTCGGCATCAAGGCCGATCTCGGTGCCGCGTGCTTCTGCGGCATCGGCCAGACGCGCCATTGCGCCTTTATCGATGACGATAAAGCGCCACGGCTCAAGCTTGCCATGATCCGGCGTGCGCGACGCAACTGTCAGCAGGGCTTGCAGCGTGTCACGGTCCGGCACGGGTTCGGCCAGTGTCTTGGCCGGACGCGACCGGCGCGTCATTAGAAAATCGAAGGCTTCGGGATTGGGAGTGGGCATATGTTACGCCTTTTTACATGGTTTCCCCTCATGTCGGGGTTACGTGACGGGGCGTCAAGGGGTCAGAGGCCCAATTCACCCGCCATATGGTCAATTTCCGCCCGCAGGAACGCGTCGAACCGTGGCCCTGGTTGGCGTGCCGTCAATGCGCCGTCCATCGGATCGCGGGCCACGATGGGGCTGCCGGACAGCGCCTCGATCGTGGCATGACCGCAGAACGGGACATAGACCTCGGAATAGCCGCCCTCGTGCGACAGGACGAGCTTTCCGTCGCACAGCGTCTTGGCCAGTGCTTTGATCTTGAGGGTCATCTGCCGGTAGGTGTCAGCGGTGGCCAGCATCCGCGCCAAGGGGTCGATGCCCGATGCGTCATAGCCGCAGGCGACAATGATGAGATCGGGCTTGAACGCAGTGATTGCAGGGATGGCAACGCGGTCCAGCGCGTGCAGATAGGCGGTGTGACCCGCCCCCGCAGGCAAAGGCAGGTTCAGGTTGTACCCGTCCCCCGCACCCGCACCACGATCCGCCAGATGCCCTGTCTCAAGCGGATAGTTCCCCTCTTGATGTAGCGAGATGGTCAGCACGTCGGCGCGGTCGTAAAAGATGCTTTCGGTGCCGTTGCCATGATGCACGTCCCAATCCAGCACGGCCACTTTCAGGTCGGGGCGGGTGGCTTTCGCCGCTTCGATGGCGATGGCGATATTTGCCAGCAGGCAGAACCCCATAGGCATATCGGCGCGGCAGTGGTGACCGGGGGGACGGGTCAGCGCATAGGCGTTGTCATATTTCCCGTCCAGCACGGCCTCTACCGCAGCGGTGGTCAAACCGGCAGCCAGTGCCGCAATTTCAAACCCGCCACGGGCAAAAGGGGCGTGATGGCCGATCTCGCCGCCGCGATCATCTGACAGGGCCTTGAACTGGTCCAGATAGGCGGCGTCATGCACGGCGCGCATCTGGTCCATGGTGACGGGGCTGGCGGAGGTCACGGACAGGTCATTGATCAACCCCGTCACGTCCATCAGGTTCTTCAGGCGTCGCTTTGTCTCGGGGCTTTCGGGCAATCCGCCAGCGGCAAGCGGCTGCACCAGCCCGCCAAGCGGCAGGGTCGAGGCATAGTTGCCCCCCGCATGCCACATCGTACGCTCGTCCCAGTAAAATCCCGTGGTCATGCCGTTCTCCTTCTGCTGGGCACAGCAAAGCGGATTCGGCCAGCGCCCGCAACGCACCATGTGCGGGCGGGCGCGGTCAGGGGGGGATCACTTGGCCTCGGCCACCAGGGCGGCGAGGTCCAGCGGCGCGTTGGACATGGCCAAGTTGCCGTCCGCATCCCTTGGCCACTCATCGCGGGGGCGGTCGCGATAAAGCTCGACCCCGTTGCCATCGGGGTCGCGCAGATACACCGCCTCGGACACGCCATGATCGGCGGCGCCGTCCAAATCGATGCCATGGTCGAGCACACGTTGCAGCACCGCGCCCAGCGATGCACGGTCGGGATAAAGGAATGCCGAGTGATACAGCCCCGCCGCGCGCACAGGCGCAGGGCCCGCCCCGCGTGAATGCCACGTGTTAAGCCCGATGTGATGGTGATAGCCGCCCGCGCCCAGAAAGGCGGCCTGATCGCCATATCGCTGCGTCACGGTAAAGCCCAGTACATCGCCGTAAAACGTGATGGCGCGGTCAAGGTCCGACACTTTCAGGTGTATGTGGCCAACGCAGGTGGCGGCAGGGGCAGTTGCGGGCATAGCGTGTCCTTTGCGAGTGTCCTTGTGACGTGGCAATAAGGTCTGCCTTTCCGCTTTTGCACACAAGGGGTAGGCCCGCGCAGTCGGCGTGCGCCGCTGCACGACGGCCTAGATGCGAAAAGGGGCCGCACGCAGGCAGCCCCTTTCCAGTTTTCGCGTTGTTCGCGTGAGTGAACTTGTGTGTGGCTTAGCCCGCCTGGCCCGCAGGCAGCAGCACGCGGTCGATCACGTGCACAACACCGTTGGACTGGTCCACATCGGCAGTTGTCACGGTCGCGGTGCGGCCATTTTCGTCTTCGAGCATCAGCTTGTTGCCCTTCATATACGCCTTGAGCTGGCACCCGCCGAGCGTTGGCACGATATGTTCGCCGCCATCATCGGCGATCATACCCGCGATATCGGTCGAGAACGCCTCGGCCGCGACCACGTGGCAGGTCAGGATCTGGGTCAGTTGCGCCTTGTTGCCCTCTTCGAGCAGCGCGTTGAGAGAGGATTCGGAGATGCGGCCAAACGCGTCATTTGTCGGCGCGAACACCGTGTACTCACCGGGCGAGGCGAGCGTGTCTACAAGGCCGGCAGCGGATACAGCAGCGACCAGAGTGGTGAGGTTCGGCGCGTTGGATGCGTTCACGGCAATCGGCTGGTCAGCCAGCATCGGCGCGCCACCCACGGTGGGGTTCTCGGCCAGTGCAGCGGTGGTGGTGGCCAAAGCGGCGATCGCGGACATAATGACGGTTTTCATAGGTGCATACTCCATGTTGCAATCAGGGGCGTTATTGCCGCCTGTTGCCCCGATCCACGAAGCGCGCGGGGGATGAGTTTCACCGGACGCTAATATTTTTTCCGCGCAGAGGTCTGCCGCGCCAAACCGGCGGAAATGTGTGGCAATGAAAATCCGGCTTTTGTCACATCCGGCGCTAGGTTAGCGTTGAGGTAACTGAACAAAGGCGCTTGGACCCATGACACTCACTCGTAGAACGGCATTGTTTTCCTTGGGCGCGTTCGGCCTTGCGGCTTGCACTACGGGGGGCGCGGTTGGCCCGTCGTCCTCGGGCGGCGGCGGTTTGCCTGCCGATCTGCGCCCCGTGCCCAATGCGGCTTATGCCAATTGGGTGCGCAGTTTCCGTGCGCGCACAGCGGCCAGCGGTATTTCCGCCGGAACGCTCGACGCCGGATTTCGAGGCACCGGGTACCTTCCGGGTGTGGTGAAACGTGACCGCAACCAGACAGAATTTTCCCGCACGCTCGAAGATTACCTGTCTATCGCCGCCTCGGACGAACGGGTGCGCAAGGGGCGCGCGGCCTATGCCCGCCAGCGCAGCACGCTGGCCGCGGTCGAGGCGCGCTATGGCGTGGCGGCGGAAATTGTCTGTGCGATCTGGGGGCTGGAAAGTTTCTTTGGCGAACGACGCGGAAATGTGCCGGTGGTGTCAGCAACGTCGACGCTCGCCTTTGACGGGCGGCGCGGTGCATTTTTCGAAAAACAACTGATTGCGGCGCTGAAGATTCTGCAATCGGGCGACATTACCGCGAACAAGCTGGTGGGGTCTTGGGCGGGTGCGATGGGGCACACGCAATTCATCCCCACCTCTTACCAAGCCTTTGCCGTGGATTTCACCGGCGACGGGCGGCGCGACATCTGGTCGGACGACCCGTCGGATTCGCTTGCCTCGACCGCCGCGTACCTGTCGCGCAACGGTTGGAGCCGTGGTGTGAAATGGGGCGGAGAGGTTGGCAATGGCGCGCCAGCGGGGTCAATCATCCAGCCGCAGGCAGGTGGGCCGAAATTTGCGGTCACATCGAACTTCCGCGCGATCAAGCGCTACAACAACTCGGATGCCTACGCGATTGGCGTCGGCCATCTGGCGGACCGGATCGCGGGGGCTGGGCCATTGCGCGGCAGCTTTCCGCCCGACAAATACGGGCTGACCAAGGATGACCGCATCGCGTTGCAAAGCCGCCTGACGGCACGAGGTTTTGACACGGGCGGCGCCGACGGGGTGCTGGGCAGCAACAGCCGCGCCGCCATCTCGGCCTATCAACGCAGCATCGGGCAGGCGGCGACGGGCGATCCATCGGTCGCACTGCTGCGGTCTTTGGGCGGCTAACGGCCCTCCACTGCGGCAGCCAGTCCCTAGTCAGGGATGATGGCGTCGGCGTGTTTGGCCTTGTGATCCGGTTCGACATGGATGGTGACCTTGGCATCGTCCAGCAGGTCCATCAGCGCCTTTTCGATGCGGTCGCAAATCTCGTGCGCTTGGAACACGGTGGTGTCGCCAGACACCACAAGGTGGAAGTCGATGAAAGTGGCGACGCCTGCGTGGCGCGTGCGCAGGTCATGCGCCTCGATCGCGCCGCCTGCGTGGGCGGCGATGGTCTTGCGAATGGCGGTCAGGGTCCGTTCCGACACCGCCCCATCCATGAGGCCCGTGACGGAATCACCGACGATCTTTGCGCCTGACCAAAGGATGTTGACCGCGACCACTGCCGCCATCAGCGGGTCCAGAACCCACCACCCCGTCAGCAGCGCCAGAACCAGCCCTGTGACCACCCCGACCGAGGTCAGGACATCCGTCACCAGATGCTTGCCATCCGCCACCAGTGCTGGCGATTTCTGCGCCCGCCCGCGTGTGATCAGCACCCATGCCCATGCGCCGTTGATCGCCGTGGCCACCATATTCACGACCAAACCGTCAAGGGGCGCCTCGATGATCGCGGGCTGCATAAAGCCGTACCATGCCTCGCGAAAGATCAGCAGCGCGGCGACAATGATCATCACCCCTTCGAGGACCGCGCTAAAGAATTCGGCCTTGTGGTGGCCATAGGGATGGCCAGCGTCCGCCGGTTTCGCGGCAATTCGGATGGCGATCAGCGCGGCAAAGGCCGTGGCGACGTTCACCGTGCTTTCCAGTGCGTCGGACAACAGCGCGACCGATCCGGTCATCCAGTATGCGGCCACTTTCAGCGCAAGGACCGCAAAGCCGATAAAGATGCTGCCGATTGCAAGCTTGAGTGTCGTCATCGCCGCAGCCCTTTCTGTCCCGCCATCGCCCCGTCGGGGTGCCTGTCGTCAAGCGCCGCCCGCCTGACCCTTATCATGGATACCACAACGGAATGTGACCCTGCACCGACGGGGCAGGGTGTGCCGTGGGCTGCGACTGTCGTTCGTGTGTTTACGCGCCGACCATCCCCACGATCTCGTAGGTCTTTTTCAGGATCGGGGCGGTGATCTCGCGGGCTTGCAATGCGCCCTTGGCCAGAATCTTGTCGATTTCGGTCACGTCGTCCATCAGTCGCGCCATTTCGGTCGAGATGGGCGACAGTTGCGCCACAGCAAGGTCAGCGAGTGCAGGCTTGAATGTACCGAACTGCGCGCCGCCATATTCGGCCAGCACTTGGTCCACCGTCTGGCCTGACAGGCCCGCGTAGATGTTGACGAGGTTGCGTGCTTCGGGGCGGTCTTCCAATCCCTTGGCCTCGCTTGGCAGGGCGTCGGGATCGGTTTTGGCCTTGCGGATTTTTTTGGCGATGGTGTCGGCGTCGTCGGTCATGTTGATACGCGAAGCATCCGAGGGGTCGGATTTGCTCATCTTCTTGGAGCCGTCGCGCAGGGACATGACGCGGGTGGCCGCGCCTTCGATCACCGGTTCGGTCATCGGAAAGAAGTCGACGCCATAGTCGTGGTTGAACTTGGCCGCGACGTCGCGGGTCAGTTCAAGGTGCTGCTTCTGGTCCTCGCCCACGGGCACGTGAGTCGCGTGATAGATCAGGATGTCGGCGGCCATCAGCGCGGGATAGGCAAAAAGCCCGAGCGAGGCGTTCTGCGCGTTCTTGCCCGCCTTATCCTTGAATTGCGTCATGCGCTGCATCCAGCCCATGCGCGCCACACAGTTGAGGATCCAGCCTAGTTGCGCATGTTCAGGCACTTGCGACTGGTTGATGAGGATCGACTTTTCGGGGCTGATGCCCGATGCGATGAAGCCCGCCGCCAGTTCGCGGGTGTTGTGCGTCAGCGCCTTTGGGTCTTGCTTGACCGTGATCGCGTGCAGATCGACCATGCAATAGATGGTCTCGTAGGCTTCGTCCTGCATGGACACGAACCGCTTGATCGCGCCCAGATAGTTGCCAAGGGTCAGCCCCCCAGACGGCTGGATGCCAGAGAAAACGCGGGGGGTGAAAGCACTGCTCGGCGCATTCGTATTCTGATCTTGCGACATGGGAACCTCTGGGCATTCTTGCGTGGCTGGCTTACCCATGGGCGCAACAACCGTCAAGCAGGCCCAGATCATGTCAGACCACCGCGACCCAAGCCCCGTCAACCCGCTGCCCCCTTTGGTGTGGCTGTTGTTCATCGCCCTTGCCCTGCCCGAACTGATCTTCAGCGCGGGCGAGGCGGGATTGGTCGGTGGCCCCCAAGCGGTGGGCTGGCGGCTTAATGCGCTGAACGACTATGCGTTCTCGGGCGAGGCGTTCGACTTCATGCTGGAACAGCGTCGCTTGCTGCCCGAGCATCTGTTGCGCTTTGTGTCCTATCCGTTCGTCTTTGGCAGCTTTACCTCGGCGCTGTTTGCGGGGGTGATCTTGCTGGCCATGGGCAAGATGGTTGGAGAGGCCCTTGGCGGCTGGGCCGTGGTGCTGATGTTCGTGCTGTGCGGCGTGGTCGGCGCGCTGGCCTTTGGCCTGTTGACCAATCAGGCGTGGCTGGTCGGGGCGTATCCATCTGTCTATGGGCTGATCGGCACTTATACATTCCTTTACTGGCAGCGGCAGGTGATGACGGGCGGTCCGCAGGGGCAGGCATTCATGCTGATCGGGGTGCTGATGGGCATCCAGTTGATCTTTGGCGCGCTGTTTCAGGTCGGCTATGCGTGGGTGGGTGAACTGGGCGGCTTTGTCGCTGGGTTTGCGCTGACCGCCTTAGTCGTGCCTGGCGGCATGGGGCGAATGCTGTCCCTGCTGCGCCGTCGCTAGGGGCGGCAGGCAGGCTCAGGCCGTGCGCCTTAACGGCGGCGCATGGCCCCTTTGATATCCGACAATTTCATCGCGCCAAACAGTTGTGCCGCGCCGAAATAGGCGAACGCGCCCAGTACCAGCAGCCCAAGCAAGGCAAAGTAGCGCACGAAATCCGTACCAAGCGCGGGTTTAAGCAGGATCGCAACAACCCACAGCACCGCCCCCATGACCAGCGACGACAGCACGATACGCGGTAGGCGACGGCGATAGCGGTCATCGACGCTGACCGTGTCGCCCATGCCGCGCAAGCCCCAGTAAAGCAGCCCGAGCATCGCCCATCCGGCAACGGTTGTGGCCAGCGCGGGCGCGATCCATCCCACAGTCGGGGCCAAACCGATGGCGATGCCCGCGTTGATGATCATTGCGACCACCGCAAAACGAAACGGGCTCTTGGTGTCGCCGCGGGCGAAATATTGCGGTTGCAGCACTTTTTGCAGCACGAAGGCGGGCAGACCAAGGCCGTAGACCGCAACCGCCAGCGCGATGGAGGCCACGTCATCCGCATTCGTCTGGCCCCGTTCAAACAGAACCGACACGAGCGGCAGGGGGATCACGATCAGTGCGATGGCTGACGGGATGGTCAGGGCCATGGCAAACTCGGTCGCGCGGGAATAGGCACTACGCGCCCCGTCCATATCGTCGGCCTTGAGCCTGCGGGACAGGTCGGGCAGCAGGACGATCCCCACCGCGATCCCGACCACGCCAAGGGGCAGTTGGTACAGGCGGTCGGCAGCAAAAAGCCAGCTGACCGCGCTGTCATATTGGCTTGCCACCAGTTGGCCGACCACAAGGTTGATCTGCATAACACCTGTAGCTAGGGCCGCAGGCACCGCCGTGCGCACCATCAGGGCCATGTCCGGCGTCCAGCGGGGCATGCTCGGGACCAAGGCAAAACCGGCACGTGCCGCTGCACCCCATGTCAGCGCCAATTGCGCCACACCGGCCAGCGGGATCGTCCAGATCAGCCATGTAATGACCGTGCCGCCCGTGGCCCACGCCGCTGCCATGGCGATGATCACAAAGATGTTCAGCAACACAGGTGCCGCCGCCGCCGCCGCAAAACGGCCCGTCGCGTTCAGCACGCCGGAAAACAGCGCCGACAGGGACATGAAAAAGATATAGGGGAACACGATGCGCCCGAACCCGACGGTCAGGTCGAACCGCTCGGGGCCAAAACCGCCCGCGGTGGCCCAGACCAGCGCAGGCATGAACACCATCGCCAGCGCGGTCAGCATCAGCGTCACCAGCCCCAGCCAGTTCAGCGCCTCCCGCCCGAAACGCGCCGCGTCCTCGTCCCCTTCCAACTTGGCCGAGAACATCGGCACAAAGGCTGCGTTAAACGCCCCTTCGGCAAAGAAACGGCGGAACATGTTGGGCAGCCGGAAGGCCGCGACAAAGGCGTCCATCAACGGTCCGGGGCCGATCAGTGACAGAATCATGATCTCGCGGACAAAGCCCAGCACGCGGCTGGCCAGTGTCCAGAAGCCGACTGTCAAAAAGCCGGAGATGAGGCGGATTGGTTTCATGAAGCTTGCCGTAGCGCTTGGGCGTGCGCTGCGCAACGGGAGAGATGTGCAGCTGTTGTGCAGATGGTGGCAGCCTCAGCGCCAGCAGTCATTTGAGAGGGCGCCCTATCGGTACAACGCTTCACCATTCCCCGATAGAGACGCGAATGCCCCACAGCGACTTGGTCTTCAACTTGACCGTGTTGAAGACCATTTTGTAGATCACCGGCTTTTTCATCATCTTCTTCAGGTCGTCCTTGTCCTTATACTTGATAAGGTTTTTGCCCGCGCCTTTCAAAAAGCTTTTGATGACAGCCGCCGGACCCCGTGGCAGCTTTGCGGAGGACCGGAACAGTGCCTCGATAAAGCCGACGGCAAAGCTCGCATCCAGCATCTCGACCAGCATCGTCTGGGCATAACCGCGATCCTCCTTGGTCATGTCCTGCGCCTTGAGGCCGGATTTGCCATGGACCCATTCAAAGATCGCCAGCGCATCCGCCTGAGAGATTTTGACCGTCTTTGCCGGTTTGAACTGACCCATGATATGTATCCAATACTAGAATGAAAAAACGCGCGTACCGCACGTTACACGCGGCTACCCGAGCGCGCGTTCGACACCTTCGGCAATCGCGTCCCGCAGCTTTTGTTCCAGTGATGCCTGCTTGCTGGCCGAGTAATATTTCAGCCCGAACATGTCTTTGACATAGAACGTGTCCACCACCTGTTCGCCATAGGTCGCGATGACCGCATTGGCGATATAGACGTTGGAGTTCGCGAGCGTGCGCGTCAGGTCGTGCAACAATCCGGGGCGGTCGCGGGTATCGACCTCGATGATGGTGTAGATATCCGACCCTTCGTTGTCGAAGGTGATATGGGTTGGCACCTTAAACGCCTTCTCGCGCTTTTTCACGCGGTCGCGGTCGCGCATGGCGACGGTGGTCACGACCTCTCCGGCCAAGGTGCGTTCGATCATTTTGCGCAGGCGCGGCAGGCGCGCGGCGTCATAGGGGTTGCCTTCCGCATCCTGAATCCAGAACGCATCGGTGACAAAACCGTCCTTGGTTGTATAGCTGCGGGCATCAACAACATTCGCGCCCACAAGGGCCAGCGCACCGGTTAGCCGAGCAAAGATGCCGTGGTGGTCCGGCATGACAAAACAGACACGCGTGGCGTCCCGTTCATCGTCGGGGTGCAGGTCCATCCCGATCTCGTTCTCGCCGATGCCGCGCAACAATTCGGCAAAGGCGACATGGGCCGTCACATGCAGGCCCTGCCAGTAGGGATCGTAATGGCGCGCCGTTTCGGTTTGCAGATCCTTGCGTGGCCAGTCCTTGAGTGCCTCGCGCAGGGCACGTTTGGCTTGCGAACCGCGATTGTCGCGGGTTAGTGCCTCCATCCCGTCTTCCAGCGCGCGCTTGGTCTGGCGGTAAAGGGCGCGGATCAGCACGGCCTTCCAGTTGTTCCAGACGTTCGGGCCGACGCCGCGAATATCGCAGACGGTCAGCACACACAGCAGGTCAAGACGCTTGACCGTTTGCACGGCCTTGGCGAAATCACGCACAGTGCGCGGGTCGGCGATGTCGCGTTTCTGCGCCATATCGGACATCAACAGGTGATAGCGCACCAGCCATTCAACCGTGTCGGTTTCTTCCTGCTTGAGGCCAAGGCGGGGGCCGATCTTGCGGGCCATCTGCGCCCCCAGAATGGCGTGATCCTCGGGCTTGCCCTTGGCGATGTCGTGCAACAGCAGCGCCACGTACAGAACCTTGCGGTTCACCCCACGCTTAAGGATCGAGGACGCGACAGGCAGGTCTTCGACCAGTTCGCCCTTTTCGATCATGGCAAGCTGGGCGATGCACTGGATCGTGTGTTCGTCGACCGTATAGCTGTGATACATGTTGAACTGCATCATCGCCACGATGTGGTCGAATTCGGGAATGAACGCGGACAACATGCCCAATTCGTTCATCCGCCGCAGCGCCCGTTCGGGGTTGCCGTGTTTCAACAACAGGTCAAGGAAGATGCGCTGTGCCTCTGGGGTTTTGCGCATCTCGTCGTCGATCAGATCGAGGTTGGACTTGATCAGGCGCATCGCGTCGGGGTGGATCAACATGCCCGTGCGCAGGCCTTCTTCGAAGATGCGCAACAGGTTCAGTTTGTCGGCAAGAAAGGCCGCGTCGTCCTCGATCGCGAGGCGGTTGTTGATGACCGCATAGCCTGCCTTGACCTTGGGCTTGCGCTTGAACAGCCGCTCAAGCAGCGGTTCGTCCTTAAGGTGGTCGGCCTCAAGCTTGGTAAGGAAGATGCGGGTCAGATCGCCCACCGCCGTGGCATGCAGGAAATAGGCCTGCATAAAGATTTCGACGCCGCGCCGACCGGCCTTGTCCTGATACCCCATCGCCTCGGCCACGGCGACCTGCATGTCAAAGGTCAACTGTTCGGTCGAGCGTCCGGTCAGCAAGTGCAGATGGCAGCGGGTGGACCACAGAAAATCCTCGGCCTCGACAAAGGCATCAAATTCATCCTCTGTGAACAGGCCCAGCGGGACCAGATCGGCGGCATCCTGAACGCGGTGAATATATTTGCCGATCCAGAACAGCGATTGCAGATCGCGCAGGCCGCCTTTGCCTTCTTTGACATTGGGCTCCACCACATATCGCTGGCCTTGGCGCATGTGCCGCGCGTCCCGTTCGGCCAGTTTGGCCTCGATAAACTCCCGCTCGGTGCCCTTGAACAAATCCTCGTCCAGACGCCGGTCAAGTTCCGCGGCCAGTTCCACATCGCCGAACAAGAATCGGTGTTCCAGCATGGCGGTGCGGATCGTGAAATCCTCGGCCCCGAGCCTGAGGCAGTCGCGGATCGTGCGGCTGGCATGGCCGACCTTCAGCTTTAGATCCCACAGGATGTACAGCGTCGCCTCGATCACATTCTCGGCCCACGGGGTGATCTTGTAAGGCGTCAGGAACAGCAGATCGACATCCGAGAACGGTGCCATCTCGCCCCGACCGGAGCCGCCCACCGCCATTACGGCCAGACGTTCGCCGCTGGTCGGATTCGCATTGGGGTGGAGCAGTTCCTGCGCGGTGCGCAAGGCAGCGGTGATAAGGCAATCGGTCAGGTAGGAATAGGCATGCGTGGTCGGGCGCGACTTGAAAGGGGCGGCTCGGAACGCGTCGGCGATCCGCGCGCGGCCTTCTTTTTGCATGGATTTGAGATGTGCGAGAATGGCGTCCCGTGCCGTCGTGTCTTTGTCCGCAATGGCTTGGGACAGGACGGCATCAAAGGCGCCCGCGTCAAAGATGTCGCGGGCGTCGCAGATCAGGTCACGCGCTTCGGTGACGGCTTCTTGGTCAACTGTGTCGGTCACAAAAGGCTTTCTTGGTCAGTGGGTGCCGATCAGAAACCGGCACCTCCAAAACCACGTGGGGCGGGGCTGATGATGGCGACCTTGTTGTCGCGCACCGTGGCCACCGCGAGGCCGCGTTCATTGGTGCCGTCATTGCGCAGACGGAAGATGCCTGTCGCGCCCTGATAGCCCGAGTTCTGGGTCAGCGACGTACGCGACAGTGCATCGGCACGCCCACGGCTGACCAGTGCGCCCACAGCGGCGATACCGTCAAAGGCGAGGCCCGCCAGAGGGTGCGGTGCACCGCCATAGGCCGCTTGGTACTTGGCGTTGAACGCGGCGGTTGCGTTCGGGTCAGGCAGGGTGAACCAGCCGCCCTGCACACCAGGCAGGTCGAGGGTTTGCGCCGGAATGTCCCAGCGGGTCAGGCCCATATACTGCGTCGTGGCGGGGGAAACCCCTGCTTCGGGCAGCAACTGCGTCAGCAGCGGCAGGCCAGCAGCGGGCGAGGCGGTCATGAACACGCCGTTCGCTCCGGCATTGTCGACCGCCGATTTGATCCGTGGCACAGCGGCGATTAGACCCTGTTGTGACAACGGGTAATCGACGCTGCCCGCCAATGTCGCGCCGTTGCGCGCTACGGCTTGGGCGATCGCATTGCGGCCCAACTGGCCCGCAACGTCTTGGGCATGTACGACGACGATCTTGTTACGCCCTTGGCTTGCCGCATAGCTGACCAGACGGTCGGCCGTGTTGTTGAACGTGGAGCCCAGCACAAAGACGTTGCCGCCCGCGATGGTGGTGTTGTTGGAGAATGCCAGCACGTTCACACCTTTGGCGGCAGCGGCAACACCGGCAGCGTTGGCCGCTTCGGCATAAAGCGGGCCGAGGATGATTCGTGCGCCGTCATTCACCGCTTGCGCGGCTTGGGTGGCGGCGGTTTGCGCGTTGCCGGCTGTGCCATAGACGCGCAGGTCAATCTGCACGCCGTTCAGATCACGCATCGCAAGGCGCGCCGCGTTCTCGAGGTTCTGTGCCAGCAGGTTATCGCTTGCCTGCGCGGAGCCGCGCGGCACCAGAAGGGCGACGGGGACGGGCTTGCTGGCGTCGACCGTGGGGCCATTGCCGATCCCGCTGCCCAGTCCGCCAAGGGCGGCAGGGTCACAGGCGGCAAGGGCCAAGGCGGCCAAAGGCATGATTGCGCGGCGTGTTACCTTGCGCAGAGTCTCGAAAAACGCGAACATAAGAACAGTCACTCCCAACAGTCGGGCGGTGAGTAGCCAGCCCGTTTTCTTTGGGCAGATCATAAACGTCACGAAAGGCGGGTCCAGCGTTGAATCATAACAAGGTCCCTCTGAGTGCAGGTTTATGGTTTGTGGGCGTCCCGATCGGGACGGCGCGCGATATCACGCTGCGCGCTCTTGATGTGCTAGCATCAGCCGATGTGCTAGTGGCGGAAGACACGCGGTCGCTGCGCAAACTCATGGACATCCACGGCGTTCCCTTGGACGGGCGGCGCATCGAGGCATTGCACGAACATTCCAAAGGCGGCGTGGTCGGACGGCTGATCGCACGGGCCGAGGGCGGCGAGAGCATCGCCTATGCCTCCGAGGCGGGCATGCCCCTGATCGCCGATCCGGGGTTTGAACTGGCCCGCGCCGCGCGCGAGGCGGGGGTCGCCGTCACCTGCGCACCGGGCCCATCGGCGGTACTGACGGCGCTTGTTGTGGGTGGGTTGCCCACTGACGCGTTCCATTTCGCGGGTTTCCTGCCCGCCACCCGCAGTGCGCGACAAACCGCGCTCGGCACGCTGGCAGCGATACAAGCCACCCTTGTGATGTACGAATCGCCCAAACGCGTCGCGGCATTACTGGCCGACGCCGCCCGTGTGCTGGGACCGGATCGCGAGGCAACGGTGTGTCGCGAGCTAACCAAGAAGTTCGAGGAAAAACGGCATGGCACCTTGCAGGAACTGGCCGATCACTACGCTGACGCTAACGTCAAAGGCGAGATTGTCGTCCTGATCGGGCGGGCCGCAACTGTGGCTGTTAACGAAAAAGACATCGAATCGGCCCTAAACTCGGCTCTTGAAGATATGTCGGTGAAGGATGCTGCGGCCTTTGTTGCCGAAACCTTCAATGTGCCAAAGCGGCAGGTTTATCAGCAGGCGCTAGCCCTTTCTCGTGGCTAGGCTGCCCATGCAGGGATGGAATTATGACGTTTACCCCGCGCAATTGCGAATTCGTTCGGGCCAATCCGGTGATCGCTGCGCGCGCTGCACGAGGTCACATGTCCTACCACGCCGGTCTGGCGGCAGAGGCGACTGTTGCCGCTGACTATGTGGCGCGCGGGTATCGGTTGATCGCGGAACGCTGGCGCGGCAAGCGGGGCGAGATTGATCTTATTTTCGCTGACGGGGACGGCGTTATACTGGTCGAAGTCAAGCAAAGCCGCGATGTCGAAACGGCGATGTCCCATGTGACCCCGACCAAGGTGCGCCGCCTGTTCCGCACGGGCGAGGAATATCTGGGCACTTGTCCGAACGGCAGCCTGACAGATGTGCGGTTTGACCTCGCGCTGGTCGACGGGCGCGGGCAGGTCACCGTCATGGAAAATGCGTTCAGCGGCTGGATGTAGGGGCGTTTCGGGACGGCTGACGCGGTTCTGATCACCTATGGCATTGAACCGGCGGCGTGGCTGCGCCATCTAGGGCAAGAACCATGCCGGAGATGTGCCATGAAGATTGCTTTTCAAATGGACCCGATCGGGGACGTGAACATAGATGCCGACAGCAGCTTCCGGCTGGCCGAAGAGGCGCAGGCGCGCGGGCACAGTCTGTTTTTCTATTCCCCCGATCAGCTTGCCTATCAAGAGGGGCGCATCACGGCCCGTGGTCAGGATTTCACAGTGCAGCGTGTACAGGGCGATCATGCCATTCTAGGGCCCATGCGCGAGGTCGATCTGGCCGATTTCGATGTCGTCTGGCTGCGTCAGGATCCGCCTTTCGATATGCACTATATCACCTCAACGCACCTTCTGGACCGCCTCAAGGGCAAGGCTTTGGTGGTGAATGACCCGTTCTGGGTACGCAATTTCCCCGAAAAGCTGCTCGTTCTGGACTTCCCCGACCTCACGCCTCCTACGACGATTGCCCGAGATCTGGATACGATCAAGGCGTTCAAGGCCAAGCATCAGGACGTTATTCTGAAGCCGCTTTATGGGAACGGCGGTGCGGGCGTGTTCCGTTTAGATGCGAACGACCGCAACCTCGCCTCTTTGCACGAGCTTTTCACCGGTTTCAGCCGCGAGCCGTTGATCGTGCAGAAGTTCCTGCCCGATGTCAGCAACGGCGACAAACGTGTGATCCTTGTGGACGGCGCGCCCGTCGGGGCCATTAACCGTGTGCCCGCCGAAGGCGAGACGCGGTCGAACATGCATGTAGGCGGGCGGCCCGAGAAGATCGGGCTGACCGAACGTGATCTTGAAATCTGCGCCCGCATTGGCCCGCTGCTGAAAGAGCGCGGGCAGGTCTTTGTCGGGATCGACGTTATCGGTGACTATCTGACCGAGATCAATGTAACCTCACCCACCGGCATTCAGGAGCTTGAGCGTTTTGACGGCGTAAACATCGCCGAAAAGATCTGGGTCGCGATCGAGGCCCGCGTCGGGTGAGCGTTCAGGCGCGCCTTCTAAACAGGTGGCTGCGCTGGACCGAGCGGCCATATTTGCAGCGCGCCACTGATCCGAAGAAATTGCGGCGCAGGTTCGAAACACAGGCGCGGTTGTTCTTCCATGGTCCGCGTGGCGCGGTCTATAACGCGGCCCCGATGGGCGGGTGTTCTTGCGTGCAGGTCATGCCAGCAACCGTAGGGGCCAAGGCTCGCACCTGTATCCTCTACTTTCACGGCGGGGGCTATGTTTTCGGTTCGCCCGCCACCCACCGCAAGATGCTGGCGCAGCTTGGCGCGCGACTGTCGGGGGCGTGTGCGATCCTGCCGGATTACCGGAAAGCGCCCGAGCATCCGTTTCCCGCTGCTGTTGAAGATGCACTCACGGTCTATGAACAGCTGTTGGCGGATGGGTTCGAAGCCTCTAGCATTTTCATCGGGGGCGACAGCGCGGGCGGAGGATTGGCGCTGTCCCTGTTGGGGCAGATCACCGCCAAAAAGCTTGCGCAACCGCGTGGGGTTTTTGTTTTTTCACCGCTTACCGACCTGACATGTTCGGGGGCCTCCTTGCGCGATAATGCCGCCCGCGATGTCGTCTTGCCCGCCGCCCGCGCGCGCCAGATGAGCGAGACTTATATGGGCGGAAGTGATTGCACCGATCCGCGCGCCTCGCCCCTGCATGCCGATTTCGCTGGCGCGGCACCGGTTGCCATTTGGGTGGGCGACACCGAAATTCTGCGCGATGACAGCCGTCGCATGGCAGACAGGCTGCGCGCCCAAGGGGTGGATGTT
Source organism: Tateyamaria sp. 7Alg 36 (assembly GCF_059882455.1). Classification (NCBI taxonomy): domain Bacteria; kingdom Pseudomonadati; phylum Pseudomonadota; class Alphaproteobacteria; order Rhodobacterales; family Roseobacteraceae; genus Tateyamaria; species Tateyamaria sp. 7Alg 36. The sequence goes on from NZ_CM187613.1 coordinate 2,526,337, forward strand.
ACCTTGATTGAAGAGCACGACCTGCCCCATGTCTGGCCCCTGTTCCACAATATCCTGCCAGAGGCGCGGCGCACGCTGGATCAGGTGGCGGACTGGATCAACACTCAGGCCTGAACGTGTACACCGACGCGGTAGCTGACGGCCTCGGCAACGTGTGGTTTGCGAATGTCGGTGGACCCGTCGAGGTCGGCAATGGTGCGGGCCACGCGCATGACCCGATGGTAGCCGCGCGCTGACAGCCCGAACCGGTCCGCCACCCGCGCCAGTAGGGTGCGCCCTTCGGGATCGGGTGTTGCCAACTCCTCCAGCGCAGCACCGTTCAAGTCTGCATTGCTGCGCAGCGTTGTGCCCGCGAACCTCTCCATCTGGACGGCGCGCGCTGCTGCGACGCGTTCGGCCACTGTGGCGGAGCATTCGCTGGCGGCGGGCAGGTCGAGGTCGGTAAAGCTGACTGGCGGGACATCGACGCGCAGGTCGAATCGATCCATCAGGGGCCCCGATATGCGGCCCATATAATCCTTACCGCAGGCTGGCGCGCGGCCACAGGCGCGTGATGGTTCGGACAGGCAGCCGCATTTGCACGGGTTCGCCGCAGCAACCAGCATGAAGCGGCAGGGATATTTGACGTGGTTGTTGGCGCGGGCAATCATCACTTCGCCCGTCTCGATCGGTTGGCGCAGGGTTTCGAGCACGGTGCGGGGGAATTCGGGGAACTCGTCCATGAACAGCACCCCGTTATGGGCCAGCGAGGCCTCCCCCGGTTTCGCGCCACGGCCGCCGCCGATGATGGCGGCCATGGAAGCGGTGTGGTGCGGTTCGCGAAAAGGACGCTCCATTGAAATGCCGCCCGTGTCGAGCAGTCCGGCGAGGGAGTGGATCATTGAGGTTTCCAGCGCCTCCATCGCGGACAGGGGCGGCAGGATGCCGGGCAGGCGCGCGGCGAGCATGGATTTTCCCGACCCCGGTGTTCCGACCATCAACAGGTGGTGACGCCCTGCCGCTGCGACCTCAAGCGCGCGCTTGGCGCGTTCCTGCCCTTTGACGTCGGCCAGATCGGGCTGGCCGGTAGCTTTGGCAATCTGTCCGGCCTTTGCCGGTTCCATGGGCACCTGTCCGGTAAAATGACGCACCACGTCGCCCAAAGTCGCGGCGGCGATCACGCGGGTTGCGTCGACCCAAGCGGCTTCCGGCCCCGAACCGGCGGGGCAGAGCAGGCCGCGATCCTGTTCCGCTGCAGCCATGGCAGCAGGCAGTGCGCCGAGCACGGGGACCAGCGTGCCGTCCAATGACAATTCGCCCAAGGCCACCGTGCCCTCGACCGCGTCAGCGGGCAGGATGCCAAGCGCGGCGAGGAGCGAGAGCGCGATGGGCAGGTCGAAATGCGACCCTTCCTTAGGCAGGTCGGCCGGGGACATGTTGATGGTGATGCGTTTGGACGGCAGCGCAATGGACATCGCCGTCAGCGCCGCGCGGACCCGTTCGCGGGCTTCAGAGACAGCTTTGTCCGGCAGACCAACGATGGAGAATGCGGGCAGGCCGGGGGACATGGCGCATTGCACCTCGACCTCGCGGGCCTCTACCCCTTGGAATGCAACTGTGTAGGCCCGTGCTACCATGCGCCGTCTCCGTCAGACATGGTTAATCGCTAGCAAGTGGTAGTTTAGGATTGGTTAACGCGAGTGGAGATCGCGTTTGCATATTTAAGGAACAATGATTGGGAGGCGGCGCGCTTGGGCATTCACGGGGTGAGGTTGATGTGATGCGCCGTGGAGGAGGCCGGATGCAGGCTGGTGACGGACAGCGGGTCGATCTTGTGGGCAAGGACCGCTTGGGCCGAGATGCCGAGCGTGTTTTGCAATTGGGTAAGGATGACGCCGAAATGGGCCACCGCGACAATGTCGCCGTCGGGGAATGCCGCCTCCAGCCGAGCAACTGTGCGCGCGACGCGGTCGGCGGCTGTGTTCCAGCTTTCCCCGCCCGGGGGGGCGTGGGTGCCTGGCGTTTCCCAATAGGCGCGACTGAGGTCTGGATAGGCGTCCGCCACAGTTGAAAAATGCGCGCCGTCCCATGTGCCGAAGTGGAATTCGCGCAAAGCGGGGTCATGGGGCAACCGGCGGCGGTTGCGCTGGATTGCATTGGCTGTGTCGACAGAGCGTGTCAGATCCGAAGAGATCACGACTGCCGTGTCAGGTAGATGCGCGGCCAGACGTTCAATTGCGGCGCTGTCGGACAGATCGGCGGGAACGTCCCGCCAGCCGGTAAAGGTTTTCTGATGCGTCGGACCGTGCCGTACCCAGTGCCACGTTGTCATATGTCCTGCCCTTTCAGGACGCGCGTCAGTCCGGCGACCACGTGGATGACTGTATCGGCCTGCGCCGCAAGGGCGATGTTCAGCCTGCCCTGCGCCTCGCGAAAGCGGCGACCAAGGGGCGTGTCGGGGACAATGCCTTGGCCAACCTCGTTCGACACCACGATCACCGGCGCGGCGCAGCCTGCGAGAGCGGCGAGTGCTTCGGTTTGAGCCCTCTCCAGATCGTGGTCATCCAGCATCACATTGGTCAGCCACATCGTCATACAGTCGAGCAAGATCACCTGATCGGCACGTGCATTTGCCAAGGAAGTGGCAAGGTCAATCGGGGCATCGATGGTTGTCCACGCCTCTGACCGGCGGGCACGGTGCAAATTTACTTTGTCTTGCACCTCGTCGTCCCAAATGCGGGCTGTCGCCAGATACACAGGGTGTAAGTCGCTGTTTATAATGTATTTTTCTGCAACTTGGGATTTTCCCGAGGCCGCGCCACCTAGCACAAGTGTCATGGAAGACAACATTTTTTCATCCCCCGAGTGAACCGAATGGCACCTTTATGCGTAGAGTTAATGAGTGTGCAGACCAAGCGCAACATCCACAGGGGGATGAACAGATGCCTTTAGATAACGTTCGCGAATTTTCACTGTCCCGCACTGCGATGAAAGCAGAGCTGCTGGACGCAGAGACAGAATTGCGCCTTGCCTATGCGTGGCGGGATGATCGGGACGAGGCCGCGTTGCACCGTTTGATCACCGCTTACATGCGTCTGGCGATCTCGATGGCGTCGAAATTCAAGCGCTATGGCGCGCCGATGAATGACCTTATCCAAGAAGCTGGCCTCGGCCTTATGAAGGCGGCGGACAAGTTCGATCCGGATCGCGGCGTGCGGTTCTCGACCTATGCGGTCTGGTGGATCAAGGCGTCCATTCAGGACTACGTAATGCGCAACTGGTCGATGGTGCGCACGGGGTCCACATCGTCGCAAAAATCCCTTTTCTTCAACATGCGCCGTGTGCAGGCGCGGCTTGAACGGGAAAGTGCTGCGGCGGGCGAAGCGTTGGACAAGCATCAGATGCGCCAGATGATTTCGACCGAGATTGGTGTGCCGTTGCACGATGTGGAGATGATGGAAGGGCGCTTGTCCGGTTCCGATTACTCGCTGAACGCGACGCAGTCCGCGGAGGATGAAGGGCGTGAATGGATCGATGCCTTGGTCGACGAAAGCGCGCAGGCGGATGAGACGGTCGAACACAGCCACGATACCGAACAGTTGCGCGCTTGGTTGCTGTCGGCGCTGAATGACCTGAACGAGCGTGAGCGATTCATCGTGCGCGAACGCAAGTTGCGCGAGCAGCCCCGCACGCTGGAAAGCCTCGGCGACGAGTTGAACTTGTCGAAAGAGCGCGTGCGCCAACTGGAGGCTGCGGCGTTTAGCAAGATGCGCAAGTCGCTCGAAAACCAGAGCCGCGAGGTTCACCACTTCCTCGTATGAGGTGGTTCGGAACAGTTTTGATTGGCGCAGCTATATTGGCTGCGCCTTTCGCATGGGCGGACATCCCCAATCGCGCCTATGACGCCGACATCGTGTTTCTGGGTGAGGCGCATGACAACCCTTCGCATCATCGCCGACAGGCGGAATGGGTGCGCGCGCTGAGCCCCGCCGCAATAGTATTCGAGATGATACCGGCCGATGTCGACCCTGACACCATTGCCGATGCGCGAAGTGATCCCGAAACTCTATCGAGTGTTCTAAACTGGGAAGAACGCGGCTGGCCGGATTTCGCGATGTATTACCCGATCTTCGCTGCTGCACCGAACGCCACACTCTTCGGCGCAGAAATCCCGCGAAGTCAGGCGCGCGCCCTTATGGAATCCCCCGTGGCACGGGCATTCGGCCCAGACGCCGCCCTGTTCGGCCTCGACATACCACTGTCCGAAGCAGAGCAATCCGCACGCGAGGCTTTGCAGGCGCAGGCCCATTGCGGCGCACTGCCGGAAGAGATGCTGCCCATCATGGTCGACGTTCAGCGGCTCAGGGACGCAACACTCGCACAAATGGCGCTGCAAGCATACGAAACCCGACCGGATCAGACTTCCGGTCCTGTCATTGTCATCACAGGCAACGGCCATGCGAGTAAGCATTGTGGCGCACCCGCCATACTCGCCCGCGCGGTCCCCGACCTCACCATTCTCGCACTGGGCCAATCCGAAGGTACACAAGTCCCCACGGGCACATTCGATACCATCCGCACCGCACCCGCCATAGACCGCCCCGATCCCTGCGCGGCTTTCAAAAGGTCAAACTGACGCTCCCTCCTTCTCTGTTCCAGAAAAATCCCGGGGGTGAGCGCGCAGCGCGAGGGGGCTGGCCCCCGATGTCGGCGGGGCTGGCCCTAGGGCAAACCTGCGCATAAGGTCCGACCTGAACAACCGCCGGAGTACTCGCCATGCTGCACCACAAACGCATTCTGCTGATCCTGACCGGAGGGATCGCGGCGTATAAAGGGTTGGACCTGATCCGCCGCCTGCGGGAGCGCGGGGCCGTTGTCACTCCCGTCCTGACCCGCGCGGCAGAGCAGTTTGTGACCCCTCTTTCCGTGTCGGCGCTGGCTGGACAAAAGGTCTATCGTGATCTGTTTGACCTCACGGACGAGGCCGAGATGGGGCATATCCAGCTTTCCCGCTCCGCCGACCTGATCCTTGTTGCACCTGCAACCGCAGATATCATGGCAAAGATGGCGCAGGGGCGGGCGGATGATCTTGCCTCGACGCTTTTGTTGGCCACCGATACGCCGGTGATGATCGCGCCTGCGATGAACGTACGGATGTGGGACCACCCCGCCACGCAGCGCAATTTAACGCAGCTGCGGGCAGACGGCGTTTCGGTTGTGGGGCCCGACAACGGGGACATGGCCTGCGGTGAACACGGGCCTGGCCGGATGTCCGAGCCTCTGGCGATTGTCGATGCCGTGGCCGCGCATTTCGGCCCTCGTCCGCTGGCGGGCAAGCGGGTGCTGGTCACCTCGGGCCCGACGCACGAGCCGATTGATCCGGTCCGCTACATCGCCAACCGGTCATCCGGCGCGCAAGGCACCGCCATCGGGCACGCCTTGGCGCAACTTGGCGCGCATGTTGTCTTTGTCACAGGCCCAGCGGACGTGCCGCCCCCTGCGGGGGTTGAGGTGGTTCCGGTTCAAACGGCTGATGAAATGAAAGAGGCCGTGATGAACGCGCTGCCGGTTGACGGCGCGGTGTTCGCGGCCGCTGTGGCCGACTGGCGCGTAGAAGGCGCAGGCCAGAGCAAGATCAAGAAAGTGGCGGGCAAGATGCCCACGCTCGAATTTGCGGAAAATCCCGATATCCTTGCGCATGTGTCCCAGATGGCACAGGGGCGTCCCGCGCTCGTGGTCGGCTTTGCCGCCGAAACAGATAACGTGATTGAAAACGCAACGGCCAAGCGCCTGCGCAAGCAATGTGACTGGATTGTCGCCAATGATGTGTCGCCCGAAACCGGCATCATGGGCGGTGCCGAGAATGCGGTGACGCTGATCAGCGAGGCCGGTGCCGAAAGCTGGTCGCGGATGTCCAAGGGCGCCGTTGCTGCGCAGTTGGCAGACCGGATCGCCCAAGCGTTGACGTAAGCGCCGGTGGTTGGGGCAGGATTTGAGTATTTCTAACAAGGTGAAGATGGAACAGGTCGCTTTGAAACTGATGCGGGTGCAAGGGTCGGATATGTCGATGCCTTTGCCCGCCTATGAAACCGCCGGTGCGGCGGGGGCGGACCTGCGGGCGAATTTCCCCGACGGGGAAGGCGTTACGCTTGCCGCAGGGGCGCGTGCGTTGATCCCCACAGGGCTTGCCATGGCGGTTCCGGCTGGGTTCGAGGTGCAGGTGCGTCCGCGTTCGGGGCTGGCGTTGCGCCACGGCATCGCCTTGGTGAATAGTCCGGGCACGATTGATAGCGATTACCGCGGCGAGGTCGGAGTGATCGTGCTGAACACCTCGGACGTGGCGTTCGAGATCACCCATGGCATGCGCGTCGCGCAGATGGTTGTTGCGCCTGTCGTGCAGGTCCGGTTCGACGAGGTTGCTGCCTTGGACGAGACGGATAGAGGCGCGGGCGGTTTCGGATCTACGGGGCGGGGCTGATGATACTGGTTTTTGCATTGGCGGCGGTTATGTGGGGCGTCGGCGCGGCGATGAAGGTGCCAACCGCGTCGCGCTGGCGGATGATTGGCTTGCTATATGTCGGGGTGCTGACCCTGCAACTTGTTCTGCCTGACAACCATCCTGTGCGCCTTGCCACGGGGGAAAGTCCCGCGTTCTGGCTGCTCCTCGGGGCGTTTGCGGCGCTTGTGCTGGGCTATCGCTATGTACTGCGCCGGTTGCGGGGGCGCGTGGTCGCGAACGAGGCGGCGGCGGAACCTGAACGCAAGGGCACGTTCTCCGAGACCGAGTTGGGCCGATATGCCCGCCACATTGCCCTGCGTGAAGTCGGCGGCGCGGGACAGAAAGCATTGAAAAATGCCCGTGTGCTGGTGATCGGGGCGGGGGGACTCGGATCGCCTGTGTTGCAATATCTAGCGGCGGCGGGGGTCGGAACGATCGGGGTGATCGATGACGATGAGGTCGAAAATACCAATCTGCAACGCCAGATTATCCACACTGATGCGCGGATCGGCACGCCCAAGGTTTTCTCTGCTCAAGCAGCGATGGAGGCGCAGAACCCCTTTGTCACGGTGCGCCCCTATCACCGGCGTCTGGATGACGAAATTTCGGACGAGCTGGTGGCCGAATACGATCTGGTGATTGATGGCACAGATAATTTCGACACGCGGTACCGCGTCAATGCCTCGGCTTGGCGGGCGGGCATTCCGCTGATCTCGGGGGCGCTGACCCAGTGGGAGGGGCAGGTGAGCGTATTTGATCCGGCCCGTGATGCGCCGTGCTATTCCTGTGTGTTTCCCGAACCGCCCGCGCCGGAACTGGCCCCGTCCTGTGCCGAGGCGGGGGTGATCGGCCCCTTGCCCGGCGTGGTGGGGGCAATGATGGCGCTGGAGGCGGTCAAGCTGATCACTGGCGCGGGCACATCCCTGCGCGGCGAGATGCTGATTTATGACGCGCTTTACGGGGAAAGCCGGAAAATCACCCTGTCGCGGCGCGCGGATTGCGCCACATGCGGATCGACGCTGGCAGCGGACTGACCGCACCCCTACATACAGTGTCAAAGGAGAACGCCACCATGACCAATGTGCTTTTGCAGGACTGGGACACGCCGTTCCAGATCGCCCCGTTCGACAAGATCAGCGACGACGATTTCGCGCCCGCGCTGGAGATCGCACTGGAGCGCCACCGCGCCGAGATTGACGCCATCGCCTCGGCGCAGGAGCCTGCAACCTTTGCCAATACAATTGAGGCGTTGGAGGCGGTCGGGCGTGATCTGGACAAGGTTCTGGGCGTGTTCTTCACCGTCGCGGGGGCCGACAGCAACCCTGCGCGCGAGGCGCTTCAACGCGCATTCTCGCCCAAACTGGCGGCGCATTTCGCCGAAATCTCCGGTAACAAGGCGCTGTTTGCGCGGGTGGTCACCGTCTATGACGCACGCGACCAGTTGGATCTGACCGACGAGCAGGCGCGGGTGCTGATGCTGACCCATCGCGGCTTTGTCCGTTCGGGCGCGGCCCTTGAAGGGGCGCGAGAGGCGCGGATGAAAGAGATCAAGGGACGACTGGCAGAACTGGGCACTGCCTTTACCCAGAACCTGCTGGCGGACGAACGCGACTGGTTCATGGAACTGGACGAAGGCGATCTGGCAGGACTGCCGGATTTCGTCGTCGACACGGCCCGTGCAGCGGGTGCGGAAAAGGGCGTGGACGGGCCGGTTGTCACATTATCGCGGTCACTGATCGTGCCGTTCCTGCAATTCTCGACCCGTCGCAGCCTGCGCGAACAGGCCTATAAAGCGTGGACCGCACGCGGGGCGAATGGCGGCGAGACTGACAACCGCGCCTTGGCGGCAGAAATACTCGCTCTGCGTCACGAGCGGGCGCAACTGCTCGGCTATGAGAACTTTGCGGCCTACAAGCTGGAAACCGAGATGGCGAAGACGCCGGACGCGGTGCGCCGGTTGTTGATGGACGTGTGGGAACCCGCCAAGGCGCAGGCCGATGCGGATGCGTGGGTTCTGGAGCAGATGATGATGCAGGACGGCGTGAACGGTCCGCTGGCCCCGTGGGACTGGCGCTTCTATTCCGAGCGTCGCCGCAAGGAATTGCACGATCTCGACGAGTCCGAGGTCAAGCCTTACTTCCAGCTCGACAAGATGATCGAGGCGGCGTTTTCCTGTGCCACCCGTCTGTTCGGGCTGGCGTTCGAACCGCTGGACATCCCGTTGTACCATGCCGATTGCCGCGCATGGGAAGTGACCCGCAATGGCGAGCATGTGGCCGTGTTCATCGGGGATTATTTCGCGCGTGGGTCCAAACGGTCGGGCGCGTGGTGTTCGGCGATGCGGGCGCAAGCCAAGTATCCTGATGTGCAATCGCCCGTCGTGATCAACGTGTGCAACTTTGCCAAGGGCGATCCTGCCTTGCTAAGCTATGATGATGCGCGCACCCTGTTCCACGAGTTCGGCCACGCGCTGCACCAGATGCTGTCGGATGTGACCTATGAATCGGTCAGCGGCACGTCGGTGGCGCGTGATTTCGTGGAGCTGCCCAGCCAGCTGTATGAACACTGGCTGGAAGTGCCGGAGGTGCTGCGTGAATTCGCGGTGCATGCGCGTACCGGAGAGGCGATGCCGCAAACCTTGCTGGACAACGTGTTGGCGGCTGCGACCTATGACATGGGGTTCCAGACGGTAGAATACGTGGCTTCGGCCCTTGTCGATCTGGAATTCCACGATGGTCCTGCCCCGACTGATCCGATGGCGCTTCAGGCCGAAGTGCTGGCGGACCTTGGCATGCCTGCCGCGATTTCCATGCGCCACGCGACGCCGCATTTCGCCCATGTGTTCGCGGGCGACGGATATTCGTCGGGTTACTACAGCTATATGTGGTCCGAAGTGATGGATGCCGACGCCTTCGCTGCCTTTGAAGAGGCGGATGGCCCGTTCGATCCCGAACAGGCACAGGCGTTGGAGGCGCATATCCTAAGCAAGGGCGGCTCTGCCGATGCGGGGGAGCTGTACACCGCGTTTCGCGGGCGGGTGCCCGGGGTGGAGGCGCTGTTGAAAGGGCGGGGGCTGGCGGCCTGAGGGCCACCTTCTCCGCGCTTTTCGGCGGTGTGTGATGCGTCAGCGGGGTTGGGGGCTCTGCCCCCGGCCTTTGGCCTCTCACGAGGTATTTCGGACTCAAAGACGTTTCGGGTCAGTAGCCTGCCGAGCGGTCCACGAGGTGGAGGAGAGGCTTGCCCGCTTCTGCGCGTTTGACGTTTTCGGCGATGGATTTTGCCGAATAGGCGGGGCGGGTTTCGGATGCCACATGCGGCGTGACTGTCACGCGGTCGTGGGTCCAGTAGGGGTGGTCCTGTGGCAGTGGTTCGATGCGGAATGTGTCGAGCGTCGCGTGCCCGATCTGGCCACTGTTGAGTGCCGCGAGCAGGGCGTCATCGTCGATCAGCGGCCCGCGTCCGGGGTTCAGGATGCGTGCGCCTTCCGGCATCAGGGCCAATGTCCGCGCGTTCAGCGTGTTTTCCGTATCCGGCGTAGAGGGCAGCAGCAGGACGCAATAGTCGGCCTGTGACAGGGCCGCGTCCAATCCTTCGGTGCCCGATAGGCATTGCACGCCATTGATCTGTTTTTGCCGACGGCTCCACCCTGTAACCTGAAAGCCGAGGCTGGCGAGAGTTTGGGCGCAGGCTGTGCCAAGTTCCCCCAGACCGAGAATGGACACGCGCGTGTCAAAGGCCAGCGGCGGGGCTTTGGGCTTCCACGTTCCGGGGGCGGCATTGATGTGTGCATCCATCCCCAGATGCAGGCGCATGATATGGCCTGTGACCCATTCGACCATGCCTTGGGTCAAAGCGGGATCGACCATGCGGCACAGCGGGATGGTCAGGGTGGTGTTGGTTGTAATGCCTTCGACCCCCGCCCAGAGGTTCAGTACCGCCTTGGCGCGGGTGTAGGGGGTGAAATCCTTGAGCCACGAGTCGGGCGCGTAGACGATGTAATCCACATCCTCGGGCGGCAGGTCGCGGGACAGGCGGGCATCAAGACCTGCTTCGCTGAACGCGTCGTTCAGCGGTGTTTCGTAAGCTGGCCAGCGGTCATCGGTGGCGGCGAAAAGGATGTTGATGCTCATGTTGCGAATGCCTTGTCGAGGTTGCCCATGCCCTTGATCTCGATCGGGTTGCCTGCGGGATCGGTGAAGAACATGGTGGCCTGTTCGCCGGGCTCCCCTTCGAAGCGGATATGCGGGGCGAGGATGAATGCCACGCCTGCCTGTGTCAGCTTGTCTGCCAGTGCGCGCCAGTCGGCCATGTCCAGAACGGCACCGAAATGCGGCATGGGCACATCGTGATCGCCCACTTTGCCCGTGGGCGCAGAGGCGAAGGGCGTGCCAAGGTGGCAGGACAGTTGGTGGCCGAAGAAGTTGAAATCGACCCATGTGTCCGTGCTGCGCCCTTCGTCACAGCCCAGAAGCGTGCCGTAAAAAGCGCGGGTTTCGTCCAGATCGCGGACGTTGAAGGCAAGGTGGAAGAGGGCCATTGGGGGAATTTCCTTAACGGGGGCGGTGGACATGCGCGCTTTGGGCGAGGCCAAAGGCGAGCATCAGGACCAGCATGGCCGAACCGCCATAGCTGACCAGCGGAAGCGGCACACCGACCACGGGGGCAAGCCCCATGACCATCGACATGTTGACCGCGAAGAACAAAAAGAAGTTGAGCGCGATGCCCAGTGTGAGGAGCGAGGAAAATCTGTCCTTGTTCGCCAGTGCAGAGACCACGCAGAACAGAATGATCAGCGCATAAAGCGCAAGCAGCGAGAACGCCCCGACAAAGCCGAACTCCTCGGCCAATGTGGTGAAGATGAAGTCGGTATGTTTTTCGGGCAGGAAGTTCAGGCGGCTTTGCGTGCCTTGCATGAATCCGCGCCCCGTCCAGCCGCCGGAGCCTAGGGCGATCTTGGATTGCGTGATGTGATAACCCGCGCCAAGGGGGTCGGAACTGGGATCAAGGAAGGTGTCGATCCGGCGGAACTGGTAGTCCTTGAGCAGTTGCCAGTCCGTGCCGCGTGATTGCAGTACGGCGGTGATCAGGCCGATGCCTGCGGTGATGACAGCCGCGAAATAGGCCCAGTGCACGCCTGCCAGAAACATCAGCCCGCCCCCTGCGGCCATCAGCAGGATTGAGGTGCCAAGGTCGGGCTGGCGCAGCACCAGCGCGGTGGGCAGCAGGATCAGGATTACGGGCAGCAGCACCCAGAGCGGGCGGGATTTGCGCGCCACGGGCAGCCAGTCGTAATAGGCCGCCAGCATCAGAACCAACGTCACCTTCATCAGTTCGGACGGTTGCAGCCGCATAAAGCCAAGGTCAATCCAGCGTTGCGCGCCCATCCCGACAGAGCCGAACAGCTCAACACCGACCAGCAGCAATAGGGAACCCAGATAGGCCACCGACGCCATGTTGCGCCAAAACCATGCAGGCACCATGGCGATCATCACCATTAGTGTGAAACCGAGGGCAAACCGCTTCATCTGCGGTTCGGCCCACGGGGTATAAGACCCGCCCGCCACGGAATAGAGCATGAGGAACCCGACGCCCGCCACTGCAGCCAGCAACAGCGCCAGCGGCCAATTCAGGTACAGGATTTTGCGCAGGCCGGTGGGGACGTATTTGGCGTTATACTCAAGATAACTCATGCCTGATCCTTGCCGTTGATATTGGCGAGGGGTTCAATGCTGCGCAGCACGCGCTGCTGTTCACGGATGCGGGCGCGATCTTTGGGCGGATAGGCTTCGAGAGGGGGCTCGCCTCCTGCCAAGGCTTGCAGAGTGATGTCGCGGGCAATGGGGGCTGCTACGCTGGATCCGCCGCCGCCGTGTTCGACCACCACGGCCACCGCGATCTTGGGATTGTCGTGCGGGGCGAAGTTCACGAACAAGGCGTGGTCGCGCCGTTCCCACGGCAAATCCTGGTTGCGGGTCACGCCGCGCGCACGCTCGGCGGCGCTGATGTTGCGCACCTGCGAGGTGCCGGTTTTGCCCGACATGCGCATGGTGTCGTCGATGATGCGGCTGCCATAGGCGGTGCCGCGTCGGTCGTTCACCACTTCGAACATGGCCTGACGCATTTTGCGCAGGTTGTTTTCGTTCATACCCAGATCATTGCCGCCAATTGTCGGCTGTTCGATCCCGTCCACGGATTTGATCAGGCGCGGGCTGACATCGGTACCACTGGCCAGACGTGCGGTCATCACGGCCAGCTGCAAGGGCGAGGCGAGCATATAGCCCTGCCCGATAGAGGCGTTGACCGTGTCGCCAACAACCCAGTCCTGATTGTGGGTGCGCAGCTTCCACTCTTTGGTCGGGGTCAACCCTTGGGTCACGGCAGACATGGGCACATCGTGGCGCACGCCCAGACCGAACCGGTTGGCCATGGCAGTGATCTTTTCAATGCCGACCTTGAGGGCAAGGTCGTAATAGTACACGTCGCAGGACTGTTTGAGCGAATTCTTCAGATCGACCCAGCCGTGGCCTGCGCGCTTCCAGCAGTGGAACCGGCGGCCCGAGACTTCAAGGTGGCCGGGGCAATAGACCGTTTCGTCCGGCCCGACGATGCCTTCCTCGATGGCGGCCATGGCCGTCATCATCTTGAACGTCGATCCGGGGGGGTAGGCGCCTTGCACCGTTTTGGAGGCGAGCGGGCGGTACTTGTTCTCGGTCAGGGCCGCGTAATCTTTGGTCGAGATGCCGCGCACGAACAGATTGGGATCAAAGGTCGGGGCCGATGCGATGGCCAGCAGATCGCCCGAGTTCACGTCCATCACCACGGTGCTGGCGCTTTCCTCGCGCAACCGCGCCTGCACATAGCTTTGCAGTTTGGAATCAATCGTCAGTTGCAGGTCGGACCCCTGCGTGCCCTCGCGGCGGTCCAGTTCGCGCATCACGCGGCCTGTCGCGTTCACCTCGACCCGTTTGGCACCGCCTTTGCCGCGCAGCAGGCTTTCGGCCTTGGCCTCGACACCGACCTTGCCGATCTGGAAACGCGGAATGCGCAGCAACTGGTCAGGGTCTTCCAGCCGGTCGAGGTCATAGTCGCTGACAGGGCCGACATAGCCCAGCACATGCGCGTAATCCGATCCCAGCGGATAGACCCGCGACAGGCCAACCTCGGGCGTGACACCGGGCAGGGCGGGGGCATTGACGCTGACGCGGCTCAGGTCTTCCCACGACACCTCGTCCGCGAAGGTGATCGGCAGGAACGGAGCCGAGCGTTTCATCTCGGCCATGGCGCGGGTGACTTCCTCTTCGTCCAGCGGGACGATCTTGCCCAGCCGTTCGAGGACTTCTTCGACGTCGCCCGCGTCTTCGCGCACGATGACGATGCGATAGCTGGGAACGTTGCGCGCCAGTGGCACGCCATTGCGGTCAAAGATTTCGCCACGTGCGGGCGGGATGATGCGGATGTTGATGCGGTTTTCTTCGGCGAGCAGGCGGAACTGGTCGGCCTGTTCGACCTGAAGGAACTGCATCCGTGCGGCCAGACCACCGACGAACGCCAATTGCACACCGCCCAGAATGGCCGCGCGGCGGGTCAGCAGGCGATGGCCTGTTTCCGCATCTACCCGAGGCTGTTTCATGACCGCACCCCCTTGCCGCCCAGCTCCACAGGCGCGGCCTTGCGCACGCCCAGCACGCCATGCGTGATCGCCACCACCAGCGGATAGGCGACGATGGTCATAATAACCTGAATGACGGTCCCGCCAAAGGGCGGCGCATTCAGTAGCAAAAGGCCAAGGATCACGCGATAGGCCACAGCGATGCCGATAACGCAGATCGCCACCGATACGATCTCGGCCGCCAAGGTGGAATCGCGCAGGCTGCGCGACTGGGTCTTAAGCTGTTCGCAGCCGATCAGAGCCAGCACCGCCCACAAACCGGGGGGGCGCTGCAACAGAAGGTCGGCCAGCAGAAAGGTCAGTCCAAGCAGCACGGTCGGCACATATTCGGGCCGCCGCACCGACCACGCCATGGCAAAACACAGCACAAGGTTCGGCCAGATCCAGCCCCCCGTCGCCGTTTGCAGCGGCAGCAGGTGAAAGAACAGGATCGCCACGATCAGCGCCACAAAGGCGGTGCGCATGGTCCACAGGCGGGAAGGTTCGCGATCGCTCATTCGCTGGCCTCCGTCAGTTCCGGTGCGTCCGCGTCTGTGCTTGTGTCTGCGGGGGTCGCTGTCGCGCCCAGCACCTTGTTCGTGTCCGACACAGGCTCGGTCCCGTAGTGGCGCAGCACCCGCAGGAATTCGAGCCGCTCGTAATCCGCGGCAAGTCGCACGCGCAGCCGCCCGCCCGGATCGGCAGCGACCTGACCGATCAGCAGACCGGCGGGAAACACGCCGCCATCGCCGCTGGTCACGACGCGGTCGCCGGGGCGTACGAGGTCGGGGTTTTCAAGGAAATCAATGGGCGGTGCGGCAGAGTTGTCGCCCGCCACAATCGCCCGCTGTCCCGAGGGCTGGATGACGGCGGGAATGCGGCTTGAGGCGTCGGTAACCATGATAACGCGGGCGGTATTCTGCGCCACGCCCGACACTCGCCCGACAAGGCCGATGCCGTCCATGGTGGCCCAGCCTTCGACGATGCCATCGCGCGCGCCCACGTTCAACAGAACGGACTGACGAAAGGGTGAACCGGAATCGGCCAGCACGACGCCGGTGATATAGGTCAGGCGCGGATCAAGCCGCACATTGTTGAGGTCCAGAAGCCGCGCGTTTTCCTGTTCAAGCTGCAGCGCCGCCTCTTTCCACGCCTGCATCTGGCGCAACTCGCGCCGCAGTTCGGTGTTCTGTTCGACAATGCGCTGATAGCTTTGGAAATCGCGGGCCAGATTGATGGTGCCGGTAATGGGGGCCATGGCCCAATCAAGGTTCGGCACAATCCGGTCCGTGACCTGAGCGCGGAACCGTTCCACCCGTGGGCTGTCGATCCGCCACAGCAGGAAGATACCCGTCAGAAGCAACACCATGACAGCCAGAACTAGCCGCCTGAGCGGGCCGGCATAGTCCACATTCGAGCGGTCCTTGGCCAAAGGTGGGTCACCTCAATTCTGGGGCGCGTCCGTTGTGTCGTCCGCGCCATGCGCCTTGCAGGCAACTGTGCCGGACAGCCGCCATTTCAGGCAGGCGAAACCATCCGATGCCCGCTGCGGGCAATTATCTGTGTTCTGTTCATGCAGGGCAAGAACACTCTCGCCCCGCTGATGTTCTGGCGCGGTCAACAGATCGTGCGTGCAGCGCCTTAGCTGTCGTAGTCAATCGCGTGGCGCAGTTGCTTTTCGAACTCCAACGCCTTGCCGGTGCCCAGTGCCACACAGTTCAGCGATTCATCGGCGATAGACACAGCAAGGCCGGTCTGCTCGCGCAGGGCCAGATCCAAGTCGCCCAGCAGCGCGCCACCACCGGTCAGCATCACGCCACGGTCGACGATGTCCGCCGCCAGATCGGGGGGCGTGGTTTCCAGCGCGGTCATCACCGCTTCGCAGATTTGCTGCACAGGTTCGGCCAGCGCCTCAGCGATCTGTGCTTGGGTCACTTCGATTTCCTTGGGCACACCGTTCAGCAGGTCACGGCCACGGATTTGCATCGACGTGCCACGGCCATCGTCGGGCATGCGCGCTGTGCCGATGGAGGTCTTGATCCGCTCGGCAGTGGTTTCCCCGACGAGCAGGTTCTGCTGGCGGCGCAGGTAAGAGATGATCGCCTCGTCCATGCGGTCACCACCAACGCGGACGGAACGGGCATACACGATGTCGCCAAGGGACAAAACGGCCACCTCGGTTGTACCGCCGCCGATGTCGACAACCATGTTGCCGGTAGGGTCAGTGATGGGCATGCCTGCGCCGATGGCCGCAGCGATGGGTTCGGCGATCAGGCCCGCACGACGTGCGCCCGCAGACAGAACTGACTGGCGGATCGCCCGTTTTTCAACCGGCGTCGCACCATGCGGCACACAGACGATGATCTTGGGTTTGGAGAAGGTCGAGCGTTTGTGCACCTTGCGGATGAAGTGCTTGATCATTTCTTCGGCGGTGTCGAAATCGGCAATCACACCTTCGCGCATGGGGCGGATCGCCTCGATGCTGCCCGGTGTCCGGCCCAGCATCAGTTTCGCGTCTTCACCCACGGCCAGCACTTTTTTCACACCGTCCTTGATGTGATAGGCCACGACTGACGGTTCGGACAGGACGACGCCCTTGCCTTTCACGTATACGAGCGTGTTCGCAGTGCCGAGGTCAATCGCCATATCTGACGAGAATAATCCACCGAAATTTCCGAATATCGACATCTGCCGCCCACCTCGAATGCAGTATTGGCGCGCCGACTCGGCACGCGTATAGACCTCGCCTTATATGGCTGTGCGGGTGCGGATTAAAGCCCGTATTCCGGCGTAGATTGGCGGCAAACCGCACACGCTGTGTGCCGTGCAACCTGACCTTGCAAAAGGGTATGGGGTGCAGTGGCGGGTGCGTGCGTTTTGCGCTGACCAAAGGGGCCGTTTCGGGGTTCCCGCCCGAGCGCCCAAAGGGCATCGCGGGCGGGAAAAAGGTTTTAGCTTACGTCCTTATAGCTGACCTCGGCGCGGTCCTTGCCGGACTTTTCGCGGCGGACAAGCAGGCGGTTCAGGGCGTGCACATAGGCGCGTGTGCTGGCCACAACCGTGTCGGTATCCGCCGACTGGCCTGTGACAATACGCCCGTCTTCTTCCATCCGCACGGACACAGTGGCTTGGGCATCTGTGCCTTCGGTCACGGCGTGCACCTGATAGAGTTGCAGGCGGGCAGTGTGTTCGACCAGCGCCTTGATGCAGTTAAAGGACGCATCGACAGGGCCGTCGCCTGTCTGAGTCGTGCTTTGGTCGGTGCCGTCGATGTTCAGCACCATCTGCGCCTCTTGCGGGCCGTCCGTGCCACAGACAACACGCATGGATACCAGCTTGATCCGGTCTTCCTCGGCGTCGGTGGCGGTTCGCATCAGCGCGATCAGGTCGTCCTCGTAGATTTCCTTTTTGCGGTCGGCCAGCGCCTTGAAGCGCACGAATACGTCCTTAAGTTGGTTGTCGCCCAGTTCGAAGCCGAGGTCTTCGAGTTTCGAGCGCAGCGCGGCGCGGCCCGAGTGTTTGCCCATGACGATATTTGTTTCGGTCAGGCCCACATCGGCGGGGCGCATGATCTCGAACGTTTCGGCGTTTTTCAGCATGCCGTCCTGATGGATGCCGGATTCGTGCGCAAACGCGTTCTTGCCAACGATGGCCTTGTTGAACTGGACCGGAAAGCCGGAAACCGAGGCGACGCGGCGCGAGATGTTCATGATCTTGGTGCTGTCGATGCCGGTGCGGAACGGCATGATGTCATTGCGCACCTTGAGGGCCATCACGACTTCTTCCAGCGCGGTGTTGCCAGCGCGTTCGCCCAGACCGTTGATGGTGCATTCGATCTGGCGCGCGCCCGCCTCGACAGCGGCAAGGCTGTTGGCGGTCGCCATGCCGAGGTCGTTGTGGCAATGCGTGGCAAAGACGATTTCATCCGCACCGGGCACGTTTTCAAGCAGCTTGCGGATCAGCTCCGCACTTTCACGCGGGGCGGTATAGCCGACCGTGTCGGGGATGTTGATCGTGGTGGCCCCTGCCTTGATCGCGATTTCGACCACGCGGTAGAGGTAGTCGAGTTCGGTGCGGGTGGCATCCATGGGCGACCATTGCACGTTGTCACACAGGTTGCGCGCATGGCTGACGGTCTGTTCGATCCGTTCGGCCATTTCATCCATTGTCAGGTTCGGGATGGCGCGGTGCAGCGGCGAGGTGCCGATGAACGTGTGAATGCGCGGTTTCTCCGCGTGTTTCACGGCCTCCCAACAACGGTCGATGTCACCGATCTGAGCACGTGCCAGACCGCAGATTACCGAGTTGCGTGCATTCTTGGCGATCTCGCTGACGGCGTTGAAATCCCCTTCGGAAGCGATGGGAAATCCGGCCTCGATGATATCGACGCCCATGTCATCCAGCAGGCCCGCGATTTCGAGCTTTTCGGCGTGGGTCATCGTCGCGCCGGGGGATTGTTCGCCATCGCGCAGCGTCGTGTCGAAAATGACAACGCGGTCCTGGGTTTTGTCGTCTTGGGTCATGTTGGTATCTCTTTTTGAGTTCTGTTCCTGAAGCCTATGGCGCGCGGGCTGTCCTCTGAGCGGGCGCGCCGACTGGCTGCGCTCAGAGGCGAGATAGGAGCAAGAGACCACGGCCAAGCGCGCCCGAAAGGCGTGCGCAAGGGATATGTGCGTGGCGTGTCATGGCCCCGTTATATCGCGCCATTGGCAAATGGGAAGTCTGGATTCTGCCCTGTCTGCGCATTTGGCGGGTTCGGGACCCTCCGGGGGCAGTATTTATGGCCAAAAGAAGTTGATGGGTGCGCTGTGCAGCCTAGGTCAGCCTTCATGGAAAAGGTTTTGATTATTGGCGCTTCGGGCGGCATCGGGTCGGCCCTGTCGGCGGCATATGAGGGGCGCGGGGCTGAGGTGGATCGCCTGTCGCGTTCGAGCGACGGGTTGGATGTGACGGATGCGGCATCAGTGGCGCGCCATCTGGGCGGGCGCGGGCCGTATGACCGTGTGGTCGTGGCGACCGGCGCGCTGGAGATTGCGGGCGCGGCACCTGAGAAGACGATTAAAGGGTTGGATGAGGATGCGATGGCGGCACAGTTTGCGTTGAACGCAATTGGTCCGGCGCTGGTCCTGTCGCATATGCATAATTTGTTGCCGCGCGACCGCAAAGCGGTTTTCGCCGTGCTGTCGGCGCGGGTGGGGTCGATCGGGGATAACCGGATTGGCGGTTGGATCAGTTATCGCAGCGCCAAGGCGGCAGTGAACCAGATCGTGCACACGGCAGCGATTGAACTAGCACGCTCGCACAAACAGGCGGCGGTTGTTGCGCTGCATCCTGGCACTGTCGCGACGCCGTTTACCGAGAAGTATCTGGGCCGCCACCCGTCGGTGCCCGCAACCGAGGCGGCGGAAAATCTGATCGCTGTTATGGACGGATTGGATGCGGCGCAGACGGGTGGATTTTACGACTATTCCGGTGCGGAGGTGGCGTGGTGAGCCGCCTGATCCTGATCCTTGGCGACCAGTTGAGCGAGGACATCGTGGCGCTGCGAGAGGCTGACAAGGACAGCGACATCGTTGTCATGGCCGAGGTGGGGGAGGAGGGAAGTTACGTCCAGCATCACCCTAAAAAAATCGCGCTGGTACTGGCGGCGATGCGCAAGTTTGCGCAGCTGTTGCGCGATGCGGGTTGGGAGGTCGCCTATAGCGAGTTGGACGACACAGAGAATACGCAGAGCATTGCCGGAGAGTTGATCCGCCGTGCCGACCAGTTTGGTACAGCGCAGGTGCTTGCCACTCGTCCGGGGGAGTTCCGTCTGATCGAGGCGCTTGAGGACTGTCCGCTGGATGTGCGCCTGCTGGAGGACGACCGGTTTGTCGCCTCGCACGCGGAGTTCGAGGCGTGGGCCGACGGTCGCAAGGCGCTGCGGATGGAGTATTTTTACCGCGAGATGCGTCGTAAGACCGGCCTTTTGATGGAGGGGGACAAACCTGCGGGGGGCAAGTGGAATTTCGATCACGAGAACCGCAAGCCTGCGCCAGACGATGTCAGTTTTTCCGGCCCCATGCAGTTCACACCGGACGAGACCGTCGAGGCGGTTCTTGATCTGGTCGAGCGGCGGTTTGGCAATCATTTCGGGGACTTGCGCCCGTTCTGGTTCGCCACGGATCAAGGGCAGGCGCGGCGCGCGCTGGCACATTTCGTCAAATACGGGCTGGCGCGGTTCGGGGATTTTCAGGACGCGATGCTGGACGACAACGCGTTCCTTTATCACGCTTTGGTGTCGCCATATCTCAACATCGGCTTGCTGGATCCGATGGAGGTATGCCGTGCGGTGGAAGCGGCGTGGAAGGCGGGGGATGTGCCGATCAATGCCGCCGAAGGCTTTATCCGGCAGGTCATCGGCTGGCGCGAATATGTGCGCGGCATCTACTTTCACGAGGGGCCGGAGTATGCGCGGCGGAACGGGCTGAACCACCAGCGCAAGCTGCCTGCGTTCTACTGGGGGTCCGAGACGAAAATGCGCTGTGTTTCCAAGGCGGTAGCGCAGACCCAGACCGAGGCATATGCGCACCATATCCAGCGTTTGATGGTCACGGGGAACTTTGCCTTGCTGGCGGGGATCAACCCCAATGAAGTGTCCGAATGGTATCTGGCCGTCTATGCGGATGCGTTCGAGTGGGTCGAGGCCCCCAATGTTGTGGGCATGTCGCAATTTGCGGACGGCGGTGTGATCGCGTCGAAACCCTATGTAAGTTCAGGAGCTTACATCAACCGGATGTCGGATCACTGCAAGAAATGCGCTTATAAGGTCAGCGTGAAAACGGGCGAGGGGGCGTGCCCGTTCAACCTGCTCTATTGGCATTTCCTTGACCGGCACCGCGACCGTTTGGAGGGCAATCCGCGCATGGGCAATATGTACCGCACGTGGGACCGGATGGACGCCGAAAAGCGCGAAACGGTGCTGGCCGAGGCGGAGGATTTTCTGGATCGGATGAGCGCGGGCGAGGTCGTTTAGGGGCGATTTTGGCTGTGCACAGGGTGTGCACAGGCTGTGCACCGTGCGTACACCGGAATGGTGCATTTGCCGGAGGCATGGTGCGTCGGGGCGGCCTTGTCTGCGCTGGGCGGGGCTGGGGCCGAAAAGGCGTGCGAGTTGTGCTAGGATGGGCGCGCAAGGCGACATCGGGAGCATTGGTATGACAGGCGACTATCTGGCGATCAATCGGGACATGTGGAACCGCGATGCCCCTGATTGGGTCGGCATCGCCGAAGAGTTGTGGGCGCTGGACACGCCGCGATGGGGCACGTGGGGCAACAGCGAGACGGAGCTGTCCCTGTTGCCTGACGATATGGCGGGGCGCGATGCGGTCGAGCTTGGCTGTGGAACGGGATATGTCGCGGGCTGGATGGCGCGGCGCGGTGCGCGGGTCACGGCCATCGACATCTCGGCGGCGCAACTGACCACGGCGCGCAGGCTGGCGGCGCTGCATGGGGCCGATATCACGTTCATCGAAGGCAATGCCGAGGCGACGGGCCTGCCTGACGCCGCCTTTGACTTTGCGATCTCGGAATACGGGGCGTCGATCTGGTGCCCGCCCGAGTCGTGGTTGCGCGAGGCGTGGCGCCTTTTGCGGGCTGGCGGGCGGCTGGTGTTTCTGGGCAACCACCCGCTGTCCCTGCTGTGTTCACCGTTGGATGGGTCGCCTGCGGACAAAATGCTGCACCGCCCTTACCGCGATATGTGGGGCGCGGACTGGACCGAGGTGGCGTTCGAGCCGTCGGGCGTCTGTTTCAATCTGACGTGGTCGGGCTGGATGGCGTTGTTCCACCAGATCGGATTCACGGTGGAACGCTATCAGGAGCTATACGCCCCCGCGCATGCGGAAGGGACGCGGGCGGCAATTCCTGCGGCGTGGGCCAAAGAGTATCCGGTGGAGCAGGTCTGGCATTTGGTGAAACCCGCCTGAAGGACGACGCGCCTAAGGGTCGGCCGCAACGCAGGCTTCGAATGCGTCGATGTCGCGTTCTTCGCTGATCTGGGGGCTACAGGCGGTGACCTTCTGCACGCAGGTCACATCGAGTTTCGGGAACTGGCAGGCGGTCATTGCGGCCAGAAGCGCCTGCGCTGCCGCGTCGTCCCATTCGGCACCGGCGGGGATGCCCGCGATGTTGATGCCGAGGGCGCGCGCGATCGGGGTGCCTGCGCCGTCCATCGACCATTCGGTCTGCACGGTTTGGCCGTTTTGCAAAGTCAGGGTTGCGGACAGGCTGTCGGCTTCGAGCATGTCGTGAAAGGTGCCGAAGGCGGGGGCCTCGCCCTCGCCATGCCAGAGCCGGTCGCGCAATGCGCGCCCTGTGCTGATCGCATATTCCACGATGCGCCCGCGTTCGCCCTGCGCCTCGATCTGTTTGGCGGCAAAGCCTTTGGGGGTGAGTGTGGCGACGGGGCCGGAAGTGACAAGATCGGGCGTGCCGTCGGGCAGGGAGATTAGCGCGTAAACCCGCCCGACCGGATTGCGGTAAAGATGCAGCGCAAAGCCTGCGTCATTGGTGGTGGTGGCGGCGCGGGTTTCGAAATCCTGCACCGGTTCGTTCCAGCCTTCCACAAAGGTCCAGTCGGCCCAAGCGGGACAGCCCGCAGCGATCAGCCACAGGCACAGCGCGCCGGTGCGGTGCATCAGCCGTCTTCTGCCGCTGTGTCATCCGCGGCGGTGTCATCCGCAGGGGCATCGGTGCTGGCGTCGTCGGTCGCCGTGTCAGCTTCGGTGGCCTCTGCGTCTTCGTCAGCGTTAGCGGGGGCGGCTTCTTCGCTCAGGGCGCCGCTGTCCCATTGGCCTGCGGCCTCTTCGCCCGAGGCATAGCGCATTACGCCTGCGCCCTGACGTTTGCCAGCCTTGAACATGCCTTCGTAGACGTCGCCATTGGCGTAGGTTGCGGTGCCTTGCCCGTCGATTTCGCCGCGCATCCACGCGCCGTCATAGATAAAGCCCGAGGCCATTTCGATGCGGCCCTGACCGTGGCGCTGTCCGGCCTCGAACTGGCCGGTATAGACGGTGCCATCGGGGTAGGTTGCGGTGCCCATGCCGTGGCGCTGCCCGTCCAGCCATTCCCCTTCGTAGCGGTAGCCGTCGGCATAGGTCATCACGCCCTGACCGTGGTTGCGCGCGTTCTTGAATCCGCCTTCGTAGACGACGCCGTTCGGGTAGGTCGCCTTGCCGGTGCCTTCGATCACGCCCGCGACCCAGTCGCCTTCATAGGTGGAGCCGTCTGTGTAGGTGATCTTGCCCTTGCCATTGGCGAGGTCGTTTTCGAACGTGCCTTCGTAGACCGCGCCATCGGGATAGGTCACGCGCCCTTCGCCCTCGATCTGGCCAGCGGCCCACTGGCCGATATAGGTGTAGCCGTCATTGCCGATAAAGGTGCCTTGGCCGTGGCGGCGGTCATCTGAGAACTCGCCTTCGTAGACGTCGCCGTTGGAATAGGTCACGCGGCCTTTGCCTTCGCGGCGGCCTTCGGTCAGGTCGCCTTCGTAGACGTCGCCATTGGGTTGGGTCAGCGTGCCTTTGCCGTCGATCTGCCCGTCATTCCACAGGCCCACATAGATCAGCCCGTCGGGCATGGTCAGCGTGCCGGTGCCCTGACGCACGCCATTGGCGATTTCGCCGTCATAGACCGCGCCATCGGGGTAGGTGATCACGCCCATCCCCTGTTTGACGCCGTCGACCCAGTCGCCTTTGTATTCATAGCCGCCGGGGCTTTGCATGACGCCCTTGCCGTGGTGGCGGGCGTTGCGGAATTCGCCCTCGTAGCGGACACCATTGGCATAAAGCGCAATGCCCGATCCGGTGATCGCGCCTGTGTCCCAGTCGCCCTCATAGGTGCCGCCATCTGCGAAGGTGATCTTACCAAAGCCGTCGGGTTTGCCTTTGGAAAACGCGCCTTCGTAGACCGAGCCGTTGGGGAAGCGCGCAACACCTTCGCCCTTGATCTCTCCGTCCACCCACGTGCCGGTGTATTCGTAGCCGTTGGGCAGGCGGTAGGTGCCTTGCCCGTGTTGCAAGCCGCCGCGGAAGGTGCCTTCGTAGATGCCGCCATCGTCATATTGCTTGGTCAGGACCGCGTCTGACTGTGCCGCAGCCGCCATGGGCAGGAGGGCAAGACAGAAGATGAGACTGCGCAGGGACATGGAATACCTCAAAGATTCGTTGGCCCGCGTCGGTGCAGCAGGCGGGGTGAGCCTAGGACAGGGGGCGGCTGTGGGCAATGGTCTTAACCACGAGCGGCGGGTTCCGGGGCGGAGGTGGAAGGGGGGCCAGCCCCCCGTCCTGCGGACTCCCCCCGGGATTTTGTGGAACAGAGAAGGGGACGCGGTGGTTTGGGTGGGTTTCCTACGGGGCGGTTTCTGCTACATCAGCCGTGACGAAAAAGGAGCGCCCTTATGGCTGACAGATTCCGCATCACGCTGGGCCAGTTGAACCCGACGGTTGGTGATATTGACGGCAACGCGGCCAAGGCGCGTGCGGCGTGGGAAGAAGGGCGTGCGGCGGGGGCCGATCTGGTGGCGCTGCCCGAGATGTTCATTGCCGGTTACAACGCGCAGGATCTGGTGATGAAGCCCGCGTTCTATGCGGCGGCGATGAAGGCGGTTGAGGCCTTGGCAGAGGCTTGCGCGGACGGGCCTGCGTTGGCCATAGGCGCGCCATGGGCCGAGGGCACGGAGTTGTTCAACGCCTATCTGATCTGCAAGGGTGGGAAGATCGCGGCGCGTGTGCTCAAGCATCATTTGCCCAACGAGACCGTCTTTGACGAGGTGCGTATCTTTGATGCGGGGCCGTTGGCGGGGCCTTATTCGGTCGGGGATACGCGCATTGGCAGCCCGATTTGCGAGGATGCGTGGCATTCCGACGTGGCCGAGACATTGGCCGAGACGGGGGCCGAGTTCCTGTTGGTGCCCAACGGGTCGCCCTATTACCGTGGCAAGTTCGAAACCCGCATCAACCATATGGTGGCGCGTGTGGTCGAGACGGGTTTGCCGTTGATCTACCTCAATATGGTGGGCGGGCAGGATGATCAGGTCTTTGACGGGGGGAGCTTTGCGCTCAACCCTGGGGGCAAGCTGGCGGTGCAGTTGCCGCTGTTCGACGCGATGGTGGCCCATGTGGATCTGGAGCGCGGGCCGGAGGGCTGGCGCGTGGTCGAGGGCGAGAAGGCACGCCATCCCGATGCGTGGGAGCAGGATTACCGCGTGATGGTCACGTCCTTGCGCGATTATTGCGGCAAGACGGGGTTCAAGAAGGCGTTGCTGGGTATGTCCGGTGGCGTCGATTCCGCGCTGGTGGCGACGATTGCCGCGGATGCGCTTGGGCCTGAAAACGTGCGCTGTGTCATGTTGCCGTCGGAATATACCTCGTCCCACAGTCTGGAAGATGCGGAGGCCTGCGCAAAGGCGCTTGGCTGTCACTATGACTATGTGCCGATCGGGGCGACGCGGGCGGCGGTGACAGAAACGCTCGCGCCGATGTTCGAAGGGTTGGACGAGGATCTGACCGAGGAAAACGTGCAGAGCCGGATACGCGGATTGCTGTTGATGGCGCTGTCGAACAAGTTCGGCGAGATGCTGTTGACCACGGGCAACAAGTCGGAAGTCGCGGTGGGCTATGCCACCATCTATGGCGACATGGCGGGCGGCTATAACCCGATCAAGGATCTGTACAAAACGCGCGTGTTCGAGACCTGCCGCTGGCGCAATGCCAACAAGCGGGACTGGATGCTGGGCAATGAGGGCGAGGTCATTCCGACCCGTATCATCACCAAGCCGCCAAGTGCCGAGTTGCGCGAGGACCAGAAGGACAGCGACAGCCTGCCGGATTATCCCGAACTGGATGCGCTGCTGGAGATTCTGGTGGATCGGGACGGGTCGATTGCCGATTGCGTCGCCGCAGGGTTCGACGCCGATGTGGCGCGCAAGATCGAGCGGCTGGTGTATCTGAGCGAATACAAACGTTTCCAGTCGGCCCCCGGTGCGCGGTTGACCAAGGGCGCGTTCTGGCTGGACCGTCGCTATCCAATCGTGAACCGCTGGCGCGATCCGGGGTAAGGGGAGTGTGCGGTTTGCGGACCTTTCAGACTTTTGCCGCGTGCGCGTCCAAGTCCAGTTCTGCGAACCATTAACAAACGGTGGCTTTTTACATCTAACTAGGAAGTGTCGGCTGCAAGTGTAGCAATTCATCCGATCCTCCCCGAGTCAATAAGCATTGACACTTTCTTCGGGGCTGTCAGGGTTTATTGGTCTGAATTTGAATGGCATCTCGACTATGACATCGCTTAATCCAGCGTCCCTTGCGTCAGTTCTTGGAGACGTTGCACCATTCTTCAAAAACTCTAGTTCGGCGCCGTTGACCAGAGTCGCTCTTAAAAAGGTAATTTTTGAGATAGCGCCTTTCATTGAGAGAAAATTATCGCCGGAGCCCCCGCCAACCACCCAGATATCCCATTCCGCATTGCAAATCTTCGTGAAATCGATCGCTCGACCACTGGAGAGAAAGCGCGAAGAAGGAGGCCTAGAAAATATATGGAAGGTTGCTGGCCTGAAACGTAGTGAAGTGCGCATTTCAGCAGCTTTGGTCAACCTGTGGCAGGAAAGCTTCGCTGGTATCAGGTCGAGGATCTTCCTAGCTGAATATCTAGGCTTCGCATTGCCGAGTGTAGACTGGCATGTCGAGCTTGCTCGAGGATATCAAGTTGACACGGAAATCTGTCCCCTTGGGGAAGTCCAAGACAGAGTGGATATTATCATTAGGACCGAAGATCACTTGATCGCTGTAGAGGTTAAGGTCGATGCGGGCCTAGGAAATATGCAATTGGAGCGATATCGCGATAGTTTGGAGCTAAGCGGGGCCTATCAGTCCCGCCAGCCTCATGTAGTGTTTCTGGCACCGTTCGCAGCCTCAGCCGAACGTGTAGCGGACACAAGCTGGTCAGACATCGCGACAGCCGCCGAACGCGCAGCAGGCCTGCCCGTGCGCGAACGTGGCTTTACTGCCCAGGTAATCGCCATGTTCGGCTATTATGTTAAGACGTTTTGATGGAGAAAAATATGGATGATGTAGACAGCGATGTAGGGGCGATGATTGTCCAAAATATTGAAGTGTTTCAAGCCGCGTTCGAGTACGCCGAGACACGTATGAATGATTTGCTGGGCAAAAAAGTCATTGAGATATTCGAGACGCAACAAAAATTGATCAAGGGGGATGGGGATGAACCTGAGGAGCTGGGTGACATCATTAGTATAGCTTCCCCCGCATGGCGCATACCATCTGATAGCGACACTACCCCAAAGCACAAAATTTGGGTGACGTTCGAAGGAACTGGGGATGACGAGAAGATATGGCTTTCGGAGTTTGCTGGCGTCCAAGGCGCTGGCATTGTCCTGAAGCTTTCCACGGTCCTTAAGAAAAAGCAATTTAGGGAAATGGTGAAAAATAATGCCGAGATTCAAGATGGTTTCCGATCTCTTGGAATGACTATCGATCCGGGCGTTTGTTTTGTCCTCCCAATTAAATTTGATCGTGAGCTTCTCGCTCAAGGCTTTGCCGACGAAGATCTTACCGAGGCTTTGGAGCCACTTGCCGCTGGTCTTCGGCACATCTTAGAAGCAAACGAGCTTACGACAGCGCTGCTTCAAGCCATCTGCGCGATTGAGCAGGCCCAATAAATCTCGCGCGCATCGATGATAGTAGCCCCCATCACTAGTCAGAGGTAGCGGAAAATCGCGACATTGTAGAATTTCGGCGGTTTAGGCTCGGAACCTCCCTTTGCAAAAGAGTGCGCTGACACCACCTCAACCACTGTTGGCCCATGGCGGCGACGCGTTGATGTTCGTCGCCGCCATGGATCGTGTCAGACCATCAGCTGATAGCTGTGCGCGGCGTAGCGGTAGCCGCCATCGCCGTTCTTTTCGACATAGCCGATGCCGGGCCATGGCATGTGGTAGCCGATAAAGGCGGTGCGGTCGGCGGCCATCATGTCGAGCATGCGTTTGCGCGTGGCGGCGGCCATTTCCTTGTCCATGTCGAACTTCACTTCCCATTCGGGGTGGGCGAGCGACCAGACATAGTGGTTGGCGAAATCCGCGCCGATGACCAGTTGGGTGCCGCCGTCCTCGACCATATAGGCCATATGTCCGGGCGAGTGGCCGAAGGCGGCCATGGCGGTGATGCCCGAGGCAGGTGCGCCGCCATCATCCAGCATGGTGAACTGTTCGGCCAGCGGGGCGATCTTGGTGTCAAACCCTTCGTTGCCCATGCTGGACCAAGCGTTGAATTCGGTCGCGCCCGTGATGTAGGCGGCATTGGCGAAGGTGGGTGTGCCGTCGGTCGAGATGCCGCCGATATGGTCGCCGTGCATGTGGGTGATCACCACTTTGTCGATCTGGTCGGCAGTGTAGCCTGCGGCCTCGATTGCCTGCACGGTGGCGGCGCCCTGAAGCCCTGTGTCGAACAGGATCAGTTCGGCGCCGTTGTTGACCAGCGTGGGGGTAAAGAAGAACTGCGAAACGTCTGTCGGCAGGCCCTCGGCGGCGGAGACTTCGGCGAATTCGTCATCGTCCACGTTGAGGCCGAAAATCGTGTGCGGGTTTTCCACGGGGCGGGTGCCGGCCAGCAGGGTTGTCACCTCGAAGCTGCCGACTTTGACACGGCGGAAGTTCTCTTGGGCGATTCCCATCATGGGGGCGGCGGCGCGGACATTGGTGGCTGCGGCGGCCAGTGGCAGCGCGGCAGCACCCATCAAAGCAGAGCGGCGCGACAGTTTCGGGGACGTAGACATAGCGGTTCTCCTTGTTGTTTGATGGTTCAATCTAGCACGGGTTTGCGACAGTCACGTGCGTTCACGGAAAAATCATCACGCCGGTTGCAGGTGAGGCGGGTGGCAGGACCGCGCCGCCGCAAAGGGCGTGCCAAACTGGACAAGGTGGCCCCCCTGTGACAAGGCATGCGCGACAGTCCGGAGAGTATTCATGACCACCACCCGTTTCGCCCCATCGCCCACAGGTTACATCCACGTAGGCAACCTGCGCACGGCGCTGATGAATTACCTGATCGCACGCAAGGCGGGCGGCACCTTTATCCTGCGTATCGACGACACGGATCCCGAACGCTCCAAAGAGCATTACGTGGACGGGTTGAAGGCCGATCTGGAATGGTTGGGCCTGCACTGGGATCGGGTCGAGCGCCAGTCCGAGCGGTTGGACCGCTATCACGAGGCAGCGGACCAGTTGCGCGCGGCGGGGCGGTTCTATGAGGCGTTCGAGACGCCGACCGAACTGGACCTCAAGCGCAAGAAACAGCTCAACATGGGCAAGCCGCCGGTCTATGACCGCGCCGCCCTGTCGCTGAGCGAGGCCGAGAAGGATGCGTTGCGTGCCGAGCGTGGCACCGGCGTATGGCGGTTCAAGCTGGATCAGGAGCGGATCGAGTGGAACGACGGCATTCTGGGCGACATCAGCATTGATGCGGCATCGGTGTCGGACCCTGTGTTGATCCGTCAGGACGGTCAGGTTCTTTATACCATCGCGTCGGTGGTGGATGATGTCGAAATGGGCGTGACAAATGTTGTGCGCGGGTCGGATCACGTGACCAATACTGCCACGCAGATCCAGATCATCGAAGCGCTTGGCGGCACGCCGCCTGCCTTTGCGCACCATTCGCTGCTGACCGGCCCACAGGGTGAGGCGCTGTCCAAACGTCTGGGCACCTTGGCGCTGCGCGATCTGCGCGAGCGTGGGGTGGAGCCGATGGCGCTGCTGTCGCTGATGGCGCGGCTTGGGTCGTCCGATCCGATCGAGTTGCGCACCGATATGGCCGCGCTGATCGACGGTTTTGATATTTCGCGTTTCGGCTCGGCCCCGACAAAGTTCGACGAGGCCGACCTGTTCCCGCTGACGGGGCGTTATTTGCAGACGCTGCCGCTGGAAGATGTGGCGGGCCGGATCGAGGCGATTGGTGTGCCTGCGGACATGGCCGCGCCGTTCTGGACCGTGATGCGCGAGAATATCGAGACGCTGAACGATCTGGACGCGTGGTGGGCCCTGTGCCGTGATGGCGCCGATCCGGTGATCGAGGACGAGGACCGCGAGTTTGTGGCGCAGGCCATGGCGATGCTGCCCGAGGGGCCGTTCGGGGCGGACACGTGGTCCACATGGACCGGCGCGGTCAAGGAAGCCACGGGCCGCAAGGGGCGCGGGTTGTTCATGCCACTGCGCAAGGCGCTGACCGGACAGGCGCACGGGCCGGATATGGCCGCGCTGATGCCGCTGTTGCAGGTTGTGAAGGCGCGCTGATCCGATGCCCCGTCGCGCCGGTTGATAACGGCCCTTCGGGGAGGATTTTTTGGAACAGAGAAGGGGGCGGGTACGCCCCTTTTTCATGTCCGGTTGTCTGTTCGGTTTGTGATTAATGCACTTGGGCCAGCAGGCGGTCTGTGAGGGCGCGTTCCTGCGGTGTGAGGACTTGGGCGCGGGGGTAAAGCGGTGCTGCGCGGTCATCGTGCACGGGCGTGTCCCAGCCGTCGGTGGTGGCAAAGAACGCTTCGGCTCCGGCCTGTCCGAATTCGCGGACAAATCCCTGTACCACCACGTCGAGATAGCTGAGCAATATCCGGTGGCCGTTGCCGCCGCGCTGGTTTTCCGGCTGTACGCGGTAGGCGGCAATCTGGCTGGCGGAGGCGCCGTGGGTCACATGGGCGGTGGTGTCGATGCGCCCGTAGCCGGTTTCGCGCAGATCAAGCGCGGCCCAGTCGCCTTGTGGTACGCTGGCGATCAGCCCATTGATTGCATGCCCTGCCGCCGGTTCGATGGACAAAAACACCACGTCGCGCCGGTCGGTGCAGACCCATTTGCGCCGCCAGCCGTGCAGCGTGGCGGTTTGCGCCTCGGGGTAGCTGTGCGTGGCGCGGTTGACGAGGCTGCCATAGCCGAAGAACCAAGGGGTCATGCAGGCTGCAACAGGCCGGAAAAGTGGTTGGCGACCTCGTCCCACACCTGTGGTGAAGAGGCCGAGAGCAGGTAGCCCGAGGTGAGAGATGCCGAATAGGCGCTGCCGTCGAGCATTTGGGACACGCCGCCCGCCTGTTGGCACAGCAGCACGCCCGCCGCGTGGTCCCAGCAGTTCAGGTGGCCGGAAAGAATGAAATCCGCCGCCCCTGTAGCGAGCAGGCGGTATTCATGGGCCGAGCAGCGTAGCGTGCCGACATAGGCCAGCGCGCCCACTTTGGACCACATGAACGCGCGGTGCGCGGGCGGCATGAGGCGGATGTGCATGTAGCCTGCAAGCTTGTCCATCGGCTTGGGCGCGGCGGTCTGCACGGGGCGGCGGCGGCCCGAGGTGGCCTGCCACTGGGTGGGTGAGGTGTTGTCGGTCAGGATCAGGTCATTGCCAACGGGGTCATAGATCAGGCCGAACACCGGCTGGCCAAAGCGGCAGACGGCGATGATCGTACCGAACAGCGGCATGCCGTGCGCGAAGTTCCACGTGCCGTCCACGGGGTCGATGATAAAGCTCAGCTCGGCCTCGGCGATGCCGTCCAGCAGGTCGGGGGATTTCGACACGGCCTCTTCCCCCAGCACAAGCGCGTGGGGAAAGGCGATTTGCAGGCCGCGGGTGATCATCGCCTCGGCCCCTGTGTCGGCGGCGGTCACCAGATCGGTTTCGTCTTTCTTGGTGGCGATGTCGCCCGCGTCGAGGCGGCGGAAGCGGGGCATGATCTCGGCCTTGGCGGCGCGGCGCACCAGATTGATCAGTTGCGTCTTTTGCGCGGGCGTCAGGGGGGCGGTCACGGGCATCGGCAGTTGGTCGGTCATGGTGGGCCTTTCGTGGGTCGGATTTGTGCGCAAACTGGCATGGGTGGCACGGACCCGCAACGCGGCTTATTCGCGCCCGCGCAGTACCTGTGCCGGACGTGCCGCCAATGGCCCCCATGCAAAGGCCAGCCCCGCGATCAGGGTCGCGATCACCCCGCCGCTGATGATGCCCAGTGCAGAAGGCCAGATCACGGTAAAGTCGGTTTCCATCACAAAGGTGCTGACGGCCCAGCCGCCTGCGATCCCTGCGGCCAGTGCAACCAATCCCGCACCGAGGCCCAGCAGCGCGGCGCGCAAGGCAAAGCTGAGCAGGATGCGGCGCCGCGTGGCGCCAAGGGTCTTGAGCACCGCCGCCTCGAAGGTGCGGGCTTGGGTGCCTGCGGCTGCGGCCCCGATTAGCACGAGAAAACCGGTCAGCAGCGTTGCCGCCGCGCCATAAGAGGTGGCCGCCGCGACCCCCGCCAGCACGTCGCTGACGCGGTCGATGGCGTCGCGCACGCGGATGGCGGTGATGTTGGGATAGGCGTTGGCAAGGTCGCGCAGAATTTGCGCCTCGGCCTGTTCTTCGGCGTAGACGGTCGAGATGAACGTGTGGGGGGCGCCCTCCAACGCGCTTGGGTTCATGGTGAGGATAAAGCCGATGCCAGCGGTCGAAAAATCAACCTCGCGGAAGGAGGTGATGGTGCCGGTGATGTCGCGGCCCAGAATGTTCATGGTCAGCGTGTCGCCCAGTTCGATGCCCATCTCCTCGGCCTCTTCGGCGGCAAAGCTGATCTGGGGCGGGCCGGTGTAATCCTCGGGCCACCATTCGCCGGCGGTGATGCGGGTGTCGGCAGGGGGTTCGGCGGCATAGGTCAGGCCGCGATCGCCGCGCACGACCCAGTGGTTGCCCGCCACTTCACGCGCGGGTTTTCCGTTGATCTGTGTAACCACGCCGCGCAGCATGGGCGCGCTGTCGATGCGGCTGACGGCGGGGTCGTTTTCAAGCCGTTCGGTATAGCCGTCCATCTGGTCGCGCTGGATGTCGACGAAGAAATAGCTGGGGGCCACGTCGGGCAGGTTGCCCGAGATCGCGTTGCGCAGGTTGCCGTCGATCTGGCCGACAGCAGACAGGACCGACAGGCCCAGCCCCAGCGATAGTACCACGGATGCCGCCCCTTCACGGGTGCCCGAGATCGCGCCAAGCGCCCACCGCAAGGCAGGACGCCCTTGAGCGCGGGGGGCAGCAATGCGCGACAGCCAGCGAATGCCCGTTGCGGCCAGCGCCAGCAGGGCAAGGGCAAAGGCAATGCCGCCCGCCGTCCAGAGGGTGAGCATCCACGTACCGGAGAACAGGCCCGCCAGTCCGATCAGCGCGGCGAGACCGATGCCGATCCACACCAGATAACGCGGCGCGGGCAACATGCGTGTGCTGCCCAAGGCGTCGCGGAACAGGGTGGCGGCGCGCACATCCTCGGCCCGTGCGAGAGGCCAGAGGGTGAAGACAAAGGCGGTCAGCAATCCGTAAATCGCGGATTCGATCAGGGGCGCGGGGAAGATGCCAAAGCTGGCCGGAATGGGCAGGCGCGCCTCGATCATCGGGCCGAGGGCGACGGGGATCAGCGCGCCAAGGGTCAACCCAATGGCGATGCCGATCAGGCTAAGCGCGCCGATCTGAATGAAATAGGTCTGGAAGATCGTGGCGCGTTCGGCCCCCAAGGTGCGCAGGGTCGCGATGACGCTGGTTTTTTCCGCCAGATAGGCGCGCACAGCGGCAGAGACCCCGACGCCGCCCACGGCAAGACCCGACAGCCCGACAAGCACTAGAAACGCGCCGAGCCGTTCGACAAAACGCGTCACGCCAGGCGCACCGTTGCGCGAATCCGTCCAGCGCATACCGGCGTTCTGGAAGTTGTCCTGCGCCTGCGTCTTCAGCGCGGCGAGGTCGGTGTCGTCAGGCAGGGTCAGGCGGTATTTCGAGGAAAAGAGCGTGCCCGAGGCCAGAAGCTGTGCGTTTTCGAGGGCGCTGCGCAAGACGATGGTGCGCGGGCCAAGGGCAAAGCCGCCCGCCGCGCTGTCGGGCTCGCGGCTGAGTTCTGCGGTCAGGGTAAACTCCTGCGTGCCAAGGCGGAACGTGTCGCCCACGGCAAGGCCGAGGCGGTCGATCAAGGCGCGCTCCATCACGCCACCGGGGCGGCCGTTCTGATCCGCAAGGGCGGTGGCAAGGGGGATGGCTGGGGTCAGTTGCACTGCGCTGACAAGGGGGTACAGGTCATCGACCGCCTTGATCTGGGTCAGCCCGCGTTCGGCCCCGTCGGGGCCATCGACCACGGCCATGGACCGGAAATCCGCGATCTCGGACACGTTTGTGGCGATGCTGTCCATCCACGCCCGTTCTTCGGCATCAGCAAAGCGATAGGTGAATTCCATCTCGGCATCGCCGCCAAGAAGGGCGGCACCTTCGCGTTCCAACCCCGCCTCGATGGCAGAGCGGACGGAGCCGACAGCGGCGATGGCCGCAACGCCGAGGGCAAGGCAGGCTAGGAAGATGCGAAAGCCGCGCAGACCACCGCGCAATTCGCGGCGGGCAAATCGGGCGGAGGTGGCAAGGCTCATTCTGCGGCGGCCTTCTGGTCGGGCGTGGCGGGCTTGGACGCGGCTTCGGAGACGAGCCGCCCGTCCTCGAGCCGGATCACGCGGTCGCAGCGGTCGGCCAGTTCGGGTGCGTGGGTCACAAGGACAAGGGTCGCCCCATGCCGGTCGCGCAGGGAAAACAGCATGTCCATGATCGCCGCACCATTTGCGCCATCAAGGTTGCCGGTGGGTTCGTCGGCCAGCAGGATTTCGGGCCGTGTCACGCAGGCACGGGCAAGGGCAACGCGCTGCTGTTCGCCTCCGGACATCTGGCTGGGATAGTGGGTGGCGCGGTGGGACAGGCCGACGGCCTCGAGCTCGGCCCGCGCGCGGTCAAAGGCGTCGCGTGCGCCTGCGAGTTCCAGCGGCGTGGCGACATTTTCCAGCGCGGTCATGGTGGGGATCAGGTGGAAAGATTGGAAGACGACCCCCATGTGGCCGCGGCGAAAACGGGCAAGCGCGTCCTCGTTCATCGCTGTCAGATCTTGCCCCAAGGTGTGGATCGCACCGCCCGTGGCACGCTCCAACCCGCCCATAACCATCAACAGTGACGACTTGCCCGAGCCGGAAGGGCCGACCAGCCCAACTGTCTCGCCCCGCGCGATATCAAGCGATATGCCATGCAGGATTTCGACGGGTCCGGCATTGCCATCCAGACGTAGTGCTGCATTTTTGAGGGAGAGGACTGGATCGGACATCAAGCAGCACCTTTATTGTGTGTTAGAGGGACATATGGAGGTCACAGCGACATGAGCAAGGTACTAGGCGCAATTGTTGTGTTTTTGTGGCCAGTTGCCGCAGGAGCGGAAACGGTGACAATCGCCGCTTTGGGCGACAGTCTGACCCAAGGCTATGGCCTGCCCGCCGAGGACGGTTTTGTCCCGCAGCTAGAGCAATGGCTGCGCGATCAAGGGCAGGATGTGCGCGTGATCAACGCGGGCGTGTCGGGCGATACGACCGCGGGCGGTCTGTCGCGCGTTGCGTGGACACTGACGCCGGATGTGGATGCGATGATTGTGACGCTGGGCGGCAATGATGTGCTGCGCGGGATCGACCCCGAAGTGAGCCGCGCCAATTTGGATGGTATCTTGCAGGCGGCCGATGCAGCCGAGGTCGAGGTTCTGCTGGTCGGCATGCAGGCGCCGGGCAATTATGGGCCGGACTACAAAACCGCGTTCGACAGCATGTATCCCGATCTGGCAGGACAGTATGGCACCTTGCTCGCCCCCAGTTTCTTCGAGGGGCTGGGCGGGATTGATGCGGAGCCTGCCGTGGTGCGCGCCTTTATGCAGCCCGATGGTATCCACCCCAACGCGGACGGGGTGGCGCGCATTGTGGAAACGCTTGGGCCCGATGTGATCGCGTTGTTGGGGCAGATCGACTAGGTTCGCGCCCTCGGGGATCCAACGGACGCCGTGCCGGCGACGACATTTTTCAGGGGCTTCGCCCCGTCCTTCGGACTCCCCACAGTATTTCCTGCCAAAAGAATTTGGGGCGGGTGCGCGGTTTCTTTTGGCCAAAAATACTGCCGCCGGAGGCTCCGACATCTGCAAACAAAAAAGCGGCGCATCAGGTGCGCCGCCGGTTCAGATTTTCCAAGGTGTGGCGGGTCAGGCCAGTGCGATGTTCACAGCGCTTTCGCGGCCGTCGCGGCCTGATTCCAGATCGTAGGTCACTTTCTGGTCGTCGGCGAGGCCGGTGAGGCCGGAACGTTCAACGGCTGAAATATGGACAAAGATGTCCTTGCCGCCGGTTTCAGGTGCAATAAAGCCGTAGCCTTTTGTTGTGTTAAACCATTTGACGGTGCCGTTTGCCATCGTCGGTTCTCCTCTTGTGGGTCTGCCCGCAACATGCGGCAGCGTGGCGTCGTCATAAGATCGAGTGACTGAGCCGAGAGGAGCAGTGGGTCGATAGATGATGTAGCACTTTAATAGATGAATGCATTTTTTCGTATTGCAAGCATTTCGATGTGCGCGGCGTGTTTTGGCTGTTTGCCGCTTCTTTGTGCAGCGTCATTTTTTGAACGGGCGAATATATTTTTACCAGTTGATAAAAATAATCTTCTGTGAGAGCGTTTCTTAACGAATGATTGTTGCGATGGAGTTGATATGACGGAATCTCCTTTCACAGAGGGTGTGGTGGCGGGCCGATTGGGCCAAGGGGAATATGCGGACCGGTTTTCCGATCTGCATCCTGCGCTGGACACACACGAGGCGTTGGTGGCTGCGGACAGATGCTATTTCTGCCATGATGCGCCCTGCATCACGGCCTGTCCCACGGATATCGACATTCCGTTGTTCATTCGCCAGATCGCGACAGGCACGCCGGATGCGGCGGCCAAGACGATCCTGAGCCAGAACATCATGGGGGGCATGTGCGCGCGGGTCTGTCCGACCGAGACGCTGTGCGAACAGGCCTGTGTGCGTGAGGTGGCCGAGGGCAAGCCAGTGCTGATCGGGCAGTTGCAGCGTTATGCCACGGATCATTTGCAGGCCAAGGGTGTGCATCCGTTTACTCGCGCCGACGCGACGGGCAAGCGGGCGGCTGTTGTCGGGGCGGGGCCTGCGGGTTTGTCCTGTGCGCACCGTCTGGCGATGCTGGGGCATGAGGTCACCGTCTATGATGCGCGTCCCAAGCCGGGTGGTTTGAACGAATACGGGATCGCGGCCTACAAGACGCCGGACGGGTTTGCGCAGGCCGAGGTGGACTGGCTGCTTGGTATTGGTGGCATCACCATCCAGAACGACACGATGCTGGGACGCGATCTGACGCTGGCAGAGCTGAACGCGGAGTTTGACGCGGTTTTTCTAGGCATGGGCCTTGGCGGCGTGAATGCGCTGTCTGTCTCGGGTGCCGACAAGGCCGGCGTTCTGGACGCGGTCGATTTCATCGCGGAACTGCGGCAGGCCGAGGATATGGCCAGCCTGCCGGTGGGGCGCGATGTGGTTGTGATTGGTGGCGGTATGACGGCGGTAGATGCCGCTGTGCAGGCAAAGCTGCTGGGCGCGTTGAACGTTACGCTGGCCTATCGGCGTGGGCGTGATCGCATGAATGCCAGCGTTTTCGAACAGGATCTGGCGGCCTCGAAAGGGGTGCGGATCATGACGCATGTGGTGCCGGTTGCGCTGCATGGCAACGGTGCCGTGCGCGAGATCGAGTTCGAATATGTGAACGAGGATATGAGCGGTACGGGCCAGACCGTGAAGCTGGCGGCGGATCAGGTGTTGCGCGCCATCGGGCAAACGCTGGACGGCGGCGATGTGCCTGCGTTGGAGCGTGGCAAGATCGCGGTCACAGGCGCGGGGCGCACCAGCGTCGAGGGCGTTTGGGCCGGCGGCGACTGCGCCCTTGGCGGCGATGATCTGACCGTGACGGCCGTGGCCGAAGGGCGCGATGCGGCGCTGGATATTCATAACGTTTTGATGGGGTGACGGTCGGCGCATCGGCCAACCTGAGGCAAAGGATCTAATTGATGGCAAATTTGCAAAGCGATTTCGTGGGCATCAAAAGCCCGAACCCGTTCTGGCTGGCCTCGGCGCCGCCAACGGACAAGGAATACAACGTCCGCCGCGCCTTCGAGGCTGGTTGGGGCGGGGTCGTTTGGAAGACCCTTGGGTCTGAAGGGCCGCCCGTGGTGAACGTGAACGGCCCGCGTTATGGCGCGATCTACGGGGCGGACCGGCGCTTGCTGGGGCTGAACAACATCGAGTTGATCACCGACCGCGACCTGTTCACCAACCTTGAGGAGATCAAGCGGGTCAAGGCGGACTATCCGGACCGTGCCGTGATCGTGTCGATCATGGTTCCATGCGAAGAAGAGGCGTGGAAAGCCATCCTGCCGCTGGTCGAGGACACCGGCGCGGACGGGATCGAGTTGAACTTCGGCTGCCCGCACGGGATGAGCGAGCGTGGCATGGGCGCGGCTGTCGGTCAGGTGCCGGAATATATCGAGATGGTGACGCGGTGGTGCAAGCAGTACTATTCGAAACCCGTCATCGTGAAGCTGACCCCGAACATCACCGACATCACCAAACCTGCGGCTGCGGCCAAGGCCGGTGGCGCGGATGCGGTGAGCCTGATCAACACGATCAACTCGATCACCTCGGTGAACCTCGACACCATGTCGCCCGAACCGTCCATCGACGGCAAGGGGTCGCATGGCGGCTATTGCGGTCCGGCGGTCAAGCCGATCGCCCTGTCCATGGTATCCGAGATTGCGCGGGGCCCGAACACGTCGGGGCTGCCGATTTCGGGGATTGGCGGGGTCACTACGTGGCGCGACGCTGCCGAGTTCATCATGCTGGGCTGTGGCAACGTGCAGGTGTGCACGGCGGCGATGACCTATGGCTTCAAGATCGTGCAGGAAATGATCAGCGGCCTGTCCGAATGGATGGATGAGAAGGGTCATACAAGCATCGCGGACTTCACCGGCGGTGCCGTGCCGAACGTGACGGACTGGCAGTATCTGAACCTGAACTATGTGGCGAAGGCCAAGATTGATCAGGATGCCTGTATTTCGTGCGGCCGCTGCTATGCCGCTTGTGAGGACACGTCGCATCAGGCGATTTCCATGTCCGAGGATCGCGTTTTCGAAGTGATCGACGCGGAATGCGTGGCCTGTAACCTGTGCGTCAATGTTTGTCCGGTCGAGAACTGTATCTCGATGGTGGAGATGGATGCGGGCACGGTTGATCCGCGCACCGACAAGGTCGTTCAGCCGGACTATGCGAACTGGACAACCCATCCCAACAATCCGAGCGCGACAGCGGCGGAATAGACAAAGCCGCATGGTCGTGGTTCCCTGTTTGCGGATGACTTAACGGGGAACATGACCATGCGCGCACCCTCTCCGGGACGGAACAAGGCGGGCAAGCAGCCCTCGAAACACACGCGCGACGCCTCGAAAAAGGACGTCGCGCTGAACAAGGCCCAGCAAAAGCGCGAGATGGCCTTGCAAGCGCTGGCCAAGAAGTTGGAAACCCAGCAGAAGCTGTGGAAAAAGCAGCGCGATGATGCCGCCAAGCTCAAGTCGGGGTTGGACGGGATGATGGCCAAGATCAAGGCGGACCGCACGCTGGACCAGCGCTTTGTCGGGCAGGTCAAGAAGTTCGGGGCCGAGATCGTGAAGCTGGAAAAGCAGCTTGGCCAGTTCGGCAAGCGGAGCGACAACCTCAAATCCTTTACCGAAGTGCAGGTGCAGGCGGCGCGGATGCCGAATGTGTCCAAGGTGCAGACCTATGCCGATCTGAGCCTGTTTCTGGCGGCGATGGTTGTGCTGTTCAATCGCGTGCTGAAACTGCGGATGTCGGGCAAGGCGTAAGCGCGGTTCAGTGCGGTTTCAGCACGTTGCCGAACAGATCCGCGAGAAACGCATCCGCGCCCTTTGCGGCACGGTCACCGTCCAGCAGCACCGTCACCTGCGCGTCGAAATCCGCATAGTGCTGCGTCGTCGACCAGATCGAGAAGATCAGGTGGCGCGGGTCCACAGGGGCCAGTTTGCCCGCATCAATCCATGACTGGATCACGGCGCATTTTTCATCAAATAGCGGTTTGAGGTCCGCCACCAGATGCGGGTGCATACGCGGTGCACCTTGCAGAATTTCACCCGCGAACAGGCGGCTTTCGCGGGGCAGGTCGCGCGCCATGTCAAGTTTGCGCTGCACATAGCCGAGCAGTTCGGTCAGCGGATCGCCGTCGGCATCCAGCGCGACCAGCGGGTCGAGCCACGTTTCCATCAGTTGCGACAGAAGGGTGACGTGGATCTCTTCCTTGCCGGAAAAGTAATACAGGATGTTCGGTTTCGACATGCCCGCCGCGTCCGCGATCTGGTCCAACGTGCTGCCGCGATAGCCGTAGATCGAGAAGACGTCCAAGGCCGCATCAAGGATCAGGCGTCGGTTGCGACGCTGGATGCGGCTTGGTTTTTTCTGTGCGCCATCGGGCATGGGCGATCCTTTTGGTTGGTTGTGCTGCAAGTCTAGGCAGATGACCTGCGAACAGGCAATTCGGTTCAAAGCAGTTCTTGACACATATGGTTTCACTGGCAATCGTGTATTTACCAATTGGTCAAAAAGCGACCGATGGAAAGAGTGAACGGGGGATGTGATGGCTGCACCAGGTGAAAATTTACGGATCAATGGCGACCGGCTGTGGGACAGCCTGATGGACATGGCTAAGATCGGTCCCGGTGTGGCGGGCGGCAACAACCGCCAGACCCTGACAGATGAAGACGGCGAGGGCCGCGCCCTGTTCCAGTCGTGGTGCGAGGCCGCAGGCTGCACCATGGGTCTGGACCAGATGGGCAACATGTTTGCGCGGCGCGAGGGCAGCGACCCCGACGCGCTGCCGGTCTATGTCGGATCGCACCTCGACACGCAGCCTACGGGCGGGAAATATGACGGCATCCTTGGGGTGCTGGGCGGGTTGGAGATTATCCGCACGCTGAACGATCTGGATGTGAAAACCAAGCACCCCATCGTCGTGACCAACTTTACCAACGAGGAAGGCACGCGCTATGCGCCCGCGATGCTGTCGTCGGGGGTTTTTGCGGGTATCCACACCCAGGACTGGGCCTATGACCGCGTCGATGCGGAGGGCAAGAAGTTCGGCGACGAATTAAAGCGGATCGGCTGGCGTGGTGAAGAAGAAGTCGGTGCGCGTAAAATGCATGCGTTTTTTGAGCTGCATATCGAACAGGGACCGATCCTTGAGGCCGAGGGCAAGGATATCGGGGTAGTCACGCACGGGCAGGGCCTGTCGTGGACGCAGGTGACGATCACCGGCAAGGATGCCCATACCGGTTCAACGCCGATGCCGATGCGCAAGAATGCGGGTCTGGGCATGGCGCGTGTGCTGGAGGCGGTTGACCAGATCGCATGGAGCCACGCCCCCCACGCGGTCGGCGCGGCGGGCCATATCGACGTCTATCCGAACTCGCGCAATGTGATCCCCGGCAAGGTCGTGTTCACGGTCGATTTCCGGTCGCCCGAACTGAGCGTGATCGAAGATATGGAGGCCGGCCTGCGCAGCGAAGGCCAGAAGATCGCCGACGAGATGGGCATGGAAATTTCCTTTGAAAAAGTGGGCGGGTTCGATCCGGTCGCCTTTGACGAGGGCTGTGTCAGCGCGGTGCGTTCGGCGGCAGAGCGTTTGGGCTATAGCCACATGGATCTGATTTCCGGTGCGGGGCATGATGCGTGCTGGATCAACCGTGTGGCGCCGACGGCCATGGTGATGTGCCCATGTGTCGACGGGTTGAGCCACAATGAGGCGGAAGAGATTTCCAAGGAATGGGCGATGGCGGGCGCGGACGTGTTGATGCATGCTGTGGTCGAGACGGCACAGATTGTCGGGTGAGCGGGTGCGTCGGCGCGTCAGGGATGATGCGGTGACGGGCTGGCATGCGACTGGGGCGCTGCCCCAGACCCCGCAGTATTTTTGGCCAAAAGAAACGGGCTGACGAAGGAGTGACCAGATGAGCAAGGTGATCAAGGGCGGTATGGTGTGTACCGCCGACCGCACATGGAAAGCGGACGTGTTGATCGAGGGCGAGGTGATCAAGGCCATCGGCGAAGACCTTGTCGGGGACGAGTATATCGACGCCGAAGGGGCCTATGTCATTCCGGGTGGGATCGACCCGCACACGCATCTCGAAATGCCGTTCATGGGCACGACCGCGGCCGAGACGTTTGAGTCCGGC
This sequence comes from Tateyamaria sp. 7Alg 36, assembly GCF_059882455.1. Taxonomy (NCBI): domain Bacteria; kingdom Pseudomonadati; phylum Pseudomonadota; class Alphaproteobacteria; order Rhodobacterales; family Roseobacteraceae; genus Tateyamaria; species Tateyamaria sp. 7Alg 36. The sequence continues at coordinate 2,568,632 of NZ_CM187613.1, forward strand.
ACGTGGGCGGCGGCCACAGGTGGCACCACCATGATTGTCGATTTCTGCCTGCCCGGCGCGGACGGGTCGATCAAGAATGCGATCAACGAATGGCACCGCAAGTCGGCGCCGCAGATTTGTTCCGATGTCGGTTATCACATGGCGATTACCGGCTGGAACGAGAACGTGTTCAACGAGATGAAAGACGCCGTCGATATGGGTGTCAATTCATTCAAGCACTTCATGGCCTATAAGGGCGCATTGATGATCGAGGACGACGAGATGTTCGCCTCGTTCAAGCGCTGTGCGGAACTGGGTGCGCTGCCGATGGTGCATGCCGAGAACGGCGATCTGGTGGCCGAGATGCAGCAGAAGTATTTCGATCAGGGGATCACGGGGCCTGAAGGCCATGCCTATTCCCGCCCGCCTGAATTCGAGGGCGAGGCGGCCAACCGCGCCATCACCATTGCGGATGCGGCCGGTGTTCCGCTGTACATTGTGCATGTCAGCTGTGAGCAGGCGCATGAGGCGATCCGCCGTGCGCGCCAGAAGGGGATGCGGGTGTACGGCGAGCCGTTGATCCAGTTCCTGACGTTGGACGAGAGCGTCTATTTCGACACGGATTGGGACTATGCCGCGCGGCGTGTGATGTCGCCGCCGTTCCGGTCGAAGGACCATCAGGACAGCCTGTGGGCCGGTTTGCAGTCGGGGTCTTTGCAGGTGGTGGCGACGGATCACGCCGCGTTCAACACCGAACAGAAACGCGCGGGCCGTGATGATTTCCGGATCATCCCCAACGGGTCGAACGGGCTGGAGGAGCGTCTGGCCGTTTTGTGGACCGAAGGGGTCGAGACGGGCCGTTTGACGCCCAACGAATTTGTGGCGGCCACGTCGACCAACGTCGCCAAAATCCTGAACATATATCCCAAGAAGGGGGCGATCGTGGAAGGGGCGGATGCGGATATCGTGGTGTGGGATCCGAAGATCACCAAGACGATTTCGCCCAGCAACCACCACTCGGTGCTGGATTACAACGTGTTCGAAGGGTTCGAGGTCAAGGCGCAGTCGCGGTTCACGCTGAGCCGTGGCGAGGTAATCTGGGCATGGGGCCAGAACTCGCAATCCAATCCCGGGCGCGGTAAATTCGTGCCACGGCCTGCGTTCTCCTCCGCGTCGAAGGCGCTGAGCAAGTGGAAGGCGCTGAATGCGCCCAAGATGATCCAGCGCGATCCGCTGAACATTCCGGCGGGTATTTGATGCAGGTTGAAGGACAAAGGCAGGCGACAGACGTGAAACGGCGCAAAGGCGATGCGGGGCTGGAAGTAACATGGTGAACCCGACAGTGATCAGCGCCAAAGATCTGGACCTGACATTCCAGACCAATGATGGCCCCGTGCATGCGCTGAAAGGCGTATCGCTGGACATCGAAAAGGGCGATTTTGTCAGCTTCATCGGGCCGTCGGGCTGTGGGAAGACAACCTTTTTGCGTGTGATGGCGGATTTGGAGCAACCAACTGGCGGCACCATTACGGTGAACGGTGTCAGCCCCGAAGCAGCGCGCAAAGCCCGCGCCTACGGCTATGTCTTTCAGGCCGCGGGTCTGTATCCATGGCGTACGATCGGACGCAATGTGTCGCTGCCGCTGGAAATCATGGGATATTCCAAGGCCGAGCAGGTCGAGCGCGTGCAGCGTGTGCTTGAACTGGTTGAGCTGGCGGGGTTCGAGAAGAAGTTCCCGTGGCAACTTTCTGGTGGGATGCAGCAACGTGCGTCGATTGCACGGGCACTGGCATTTGATGCGGATATCTTGCTGATGGACGAACCCTTTGGCGCGCTGGATGAAATCGTGCGCGACCACTTGAACGAGCAGCTTTTGCATCTGTGGGCGCGTACCGAGAAGACAATTGCCTTTGTCACCCATTCGATCCCCGAAGCGGTGTATCTGAGCACCAAAATCGTGGTGATGTCACCACGGCCGGGCCGGATCACGGATGTCATCGACAGTCCCCTGCCAAAGGAGCGCCCGCTGGATATCCGTGAAACGCCCGCGTTTCTGGAAGTGGCGCATCGGGTGCGCGAAGGGCTGCGCGCGGGGCATGGTGATGAATAGGCTGGTGTCACCCGCGCAGGGTAAGGCGATTGCCCTGACCCTGCTGCCGAGCCGCATTTGGGTTGAAGGCGCGGCGACCCCCATCATCGTTCACGGTCATCGGCATGCCTGCCTGTACCGTGCTGTCATTTCGACTCAAATTCCTTTCATTGTTCTTAAAATATGCAAAAAACTGTTCGTGCGATCCGCGGTGCGTTTTGCATATTTGCAGAACAATGATGCAAGATGTGGTGCTGAACATGCGTAATCTGGTGCCTGTTCTGACCGTTGTTTGCGCCATTTTCGTGCTGTGGTACGGGGCGGCCGTTTTGCTGAATGCGCCTTGGGCGATGGACAAGGCAAAGCGGGCGGGGATTGAGTTGAGCGCGGTCGAGCTTGTCTCTGACACTTGGTCACAGACGAAGCCGAAGCTGCCTGCGCCGCATCAGGTTGCGGTCGAGATCTGGAACACCACTGTCGAGAAGAAGATCACCTCGAAGCGGTCTTTGATTTACCATTCGTGGATCACGTTAAGTGCGACATTGATGGGGTTTGCCCTTGGCACGGGGCTGGGTGTGCTGTTGGCGATCGGTATTGTGTATAACCGTGTGATGGACCGGTCTGTGATGCCGTGGATCATTACCAGTCAGACCATTCCCATTCTCGCGCTTGCGCCGATGATCATCGTTGTGCTGAACGCGGTGGGGATTTCGGGGTTGCTGCCCAAGGCAATGATCTCGATGTATCTGTCGTTCTTCCCTGTGGTTGTGGGCATGGTCAAAGGGTTGCGCAGCCCCGAGGTGATGCAGCTGGATCAGATGCGGACGTGGAATGCGAGTGCGTCGCAGACGTTCTGGCGGTTGCGCTTGCCTTCGTCGATGCCGTTCCTGTTTGCCTCGCTGAAAGTGGGCGTGGCGGCCAGTCTGGTCGGCGCGATTGTGGGTGAATTGCCGACCGGCGCTGTGGCCGGGCTGGGCGCGCGGTTGCTGGCGGGCAGCTATTACGGGCAGACGATCCAGATCTGGTCGGCGTTGATCATGGCGGCGGCGCTGGCGGCGGCTTTGGTCGCGGTGATCGGTGTGATCCAGCGTGTGACCTTGAACCGGATGGGGATGGCGTGATGGGCTGGTTGATCTTTGCAGCGGTAGTCTGGGGCGCGGGATGGGCGTTGAACGCATGGCTGTCGCGCATGACGCCGACGCCTTTGGTGCGCCTTGCCATGCCGGTGGTTTTCGGCGTCACCCTGATCGCGATCTGGGAAGGCGTGGTGCGGGGGCTTGAGGTGTCGGCCGTGCTGCTGCCGCCGCCGTCGGCCATTGCCGCACGCTTTGCCGCTTCGACTGACATCCTTTGGGTCGATTTTGTACAGACGGTCATCAAGGGCGCGCTCAGCGGCTATGTGATGGGCTGTGGCGCGGCCTTTGTGATGGCTGTGCTGATGGACCGTTATGATTTCCTGCGGCGCGGATTGTTGCCAGTGGGCAATTTCGTGGCGGCGCTGCCTGTGGTTGGCATGGCGCCAATCCTTGTGATGTGGTTCGGTTTCGACTGGCAGTCCAAAGCGGCGGTTGTCGTCGTCATGGTGTTTTTCCCGATGCTGGTGAACACGGTGCAGGGGTTGCAGGCCAGCAGCCAGATCCAGCGCGATCTGATGCAGACCTATGCGGCCAGCCCGATGACGACCCTGATCAAGCTGCGCCTGCCCATGGCGATGCCGTTCATTTTCAACGGACTGAAAATCGCCACCACGCTGGCGCTGATCGGCGCGATTGTTGCTGAATTTTTCGGCTCTCCCATTCGTGGTATGGGCTTTCGTATCTCGACCTCGGTGGGACAGCTTGCGCTGGACCTCGTGTGGGCCGAGATTGTGGTCGCCGCAATTGTCGGTTCGCTCGCCTATGGGGGCGTCGCGCTGATCGAACGCGCGGTCACATTCTGGCATCCATCCCAAAGGGCGCACCGATGACGCCCTGACGATAAAAACGTATAATTCAACAAGGAGAGTACACGATGAAGACCATTGCAACCTTTACCGCTGGTGCCGTTTTCGGCCTGAGCGCGGTGGCAGCCCAAGCCGCGGATGATGTCACTTTGCAGCTTAAATGGGTCACGCAAGCGCAATTTGCCGGCTACTATGTGGCGCAGGACAAAGGCTTTTACGAAGAAGAAGACCTGAACGTCACGATCAAGCCCGGTGGGCCGGATATCGCGCCGACCCAAGTGTTGGCCGGTGGTGGTGCCGACGTCACTGTTGAGTGGATGCCAGCCGCCCTTGCAGCCCGTGAAAAGGGACTGCCGATGGTCAACATCGCGCAGCCGTTCAAATCCAGCGGCATGATGCTGACCTGCCGCAAGGATGCGGGTGTTGCCAGTGTCGAAGACTTCCCTGGCAAGACGCTGGGCGTTTGGTTCTTTGGCAACGAATTCCCCTTCCTGTCGTGGATGAGCCAGCTTGAAATCCCGACCGATGGCTCCGAAGGCGGTGTGACGGTCCTCAAGCAGGGCTTTAACGTTGATCCGCTGTTGCAGGGGCAGGCGGCCTGTGTGTCGACCATGACCTATAACGAATACTGGCAGGTGATCGACGCGGGCCTGACGCCCGAAGAACTGCAGGTCTTCAAATACGAGGATCAGGGCGTCGCAACGCTTGAGGACGGTCTGTATGCGCTTGAGGACAATCTGGCCGACCCCGAGTTCGAGGACAAAATGGTCCGCTTTGTGCGCGCGTCCATGAAGGGCTGGAAATACGCCGAGGAAAACCCAGACGAGGCCGCAGAAATCGTGTTGGACAACGACGCGTCCGGTGCACAGACAGAAGAGCACCAGAAACGGATGATGGGCGAAGTGGCCAAGCTGACTTCGGGCAGCAATGGCGCGCTGGACGAAGCAGACTACCAGCGCACTGTGTCGTCGCTGTTGTCCGGCGGGTCCGATCCTGTGATCTCGAAAGAGCCTGAAGGCGCTTGGACACATGCGATCACGGACAAGGCGTTGAACTAAGCCGCGTCCCTAGAGAGATAGCAAAAGGCCAGCCTTCGGGCTGGCCTTTTTTGTTGGGGGTGTGTGTGGCGCGATTAGAGAACCGTGACCTTGGTGCCGATGGGGACTCGGTTGTACAGATCGGTGACGTTTTCGTTTGTCAGGCGAATACAGCCGTTCGAGATCGACGAACCGATGGTCTGCGGCTGTGTGGTGCCGTGGATGCGGAAATAGGTGTCGACGCCATTCTGGAACAGGTAGAGCGCGCGCGCGCCCAGCGGATTGCCCGGCCCACCGGGCATGATGTAATCGTTGTCGACAAACTTGGAATAGGTGCGCGGTTCGCGCTCGATCATCTCGGGGGTCGGGCGCCACGTGGGCCATTCCTTTTTCACCTGAATGACAGCCGTGCCGGTGAATTCCAGCCCCGCGCGTCCCACGCCCACGCCATAGCGGATCGCCTTACGCTCCTCGGTCACCCAATAGAGGTAGTAGCTGCGCGGCAGGACAACGATCTCTCCGGGTGTGAAGCCTTTCTTGATACGGACCTCTTGCGGGGTCGGGTCGAAGACGGCGTTTTCCTGTGCCTGAACGGCGACGGGAGGCAGGGCGAGGGCGGCAGCGCCGAGGGCGACAAAGGTGCGGCGATCCATGATTGGGATTCCTTGTTACGTGCAGTTTCCCCAACCATGCCCGTATGGCGCGCAAAATCAATGTCCCGCTGCCTAGATATGCGCGGCTTATGTCAACTTTCGGTGAGAATAGGGGGTATTACGCCCCTCTATTTGGTCGTCAGTGCTTTGCCTTCTTGCGCTTTGGGCATCTTTTTCCCGCCCGCTTGCTGGATCACGTGGGTCAGTTCGTGGGCAAGAAGATGGCTGTCTTTGGCAAAGCCGGGTTTGCTGACATAGATGTCGTTACCCATGGTAAAGGCGCGGGCCTTCAGCTCTTTGCACATCTGGGGGGCGTTGCCGCCAAAATGCACGCGCACCTTGGTCAGCTTGGCGCCAAAGTGTTCCTCAAGCCCGTTCTTCACGTCCTTGGGTAGCTTGATGGCCTTGGTGCCTTCGGGTTTGGAGTCGAGCGACTTGACCTTGGCTTTCTTGCCTTTGAGTTGGGTTGTGATCTTCTTGATTTCGTCGTCGGGCATGGAAGTACTCCGGAGTAATCAGATTGTTTCAATGGGCAGAGGATACCACACGCGCCGCGTCACCGGTGAGAAATCGTTTGTGACAGGTGGGGGAGGCGGTGATGGTCGGTCTTGGTCGCCATCTTTCCGAGGTCTTCGTAAAGCGCGGGAAAGGGCCTGCACATCCCCGCATAACTCAGCGCATAGTGGAAACGCCCCGCGTTTTGGCCGCCCCCGACCGCCCCAATGGGCGGGGGCGACTACGTCACCCCTCGGGGGCTGCTGTTTCGCAAAAGAAAACGGGCAGCCAAAAGGCTGCCCGCTTCAATCAATCACATCTACGTCGTGAAACTCAGCGCGCGAACTTCTTGTGTTTCAGGCGCTTGGGTTCCATCGCGTCGTCGCCAAGGCGGCGTTTCTTGTCTTCTTCGTAGTCTTCGAAGTTGCCCTCGAACCATTCCACGTGTGCGTCACCTTCGAAGGCCAGCATGTGTGTGCAGATCCGGTCGAGGAAGAAGCGGTCGTGCGAGATGACCACGGCGCAGCCACCGAAGTCGACCAGCGCGTCTTCCAGTGCGCGGAGCGTTTCGACGTCAAGGTCGTTGGTCGGTTCGTCGAGCAGCAGCACGTTGCCGCCTTCCTTAAGCAGGCGCGCCATGTGCACGCGGTTCCGCTCACCGCCCGACAGCAGGCCGACTTTTTTCTGCTGGTCGCCGCCTTTGAAGTTGAACGACCCGCAATAGGCGCGCGAGTTCACCTCGGCATCACCAAGCGCGATCAGTTCGGCCCCGCCGGAGATCGCCTCCCAGACGTTGTCGTCGGGGTTCAGGTCGTCGCGAGTCTGGTCGACGTAGGACAGTTGCACCGTGTCACCGATTTCGACCGTGCCTGCATCGGGCGTTTCCTGACCTGTGATCATCTTGAACAGGGTCGATTTGCCCGCGCCGTTGGGGCCGATGACGCCCACAATCGCACCGGGCGGGATGGAGAAGCTGAGGTCTTCCATCAACAGCTTGTCGCCCATGCCTTTGGTCAGGCCCTGCACGTCGATCACCTTGCCGCCCAAACGCTGGCCGTTGGGAATGACGATCTGCGCATAGGACAGGCGCTCGCGCTCGGACGTGTCCAGCATGTCCTTGTAGTTGTTGATCCGCGCCTTGGACTTCGCCTGACGGGCCTTGGCCCCCTGACGCATCCATTTGAGTTCGCGTTCCAGCGTTTTCTGGCGGCTTTTGTCTTCGCGGGCTTCCTGTTCAAGGCGCTTGGCCTTTTGTTCGACCCAGCTGGAATAGTTGCCTTCCCATGGCACGCCCTTGCCGCGGTCCAGTTCGAGGATCCATCCGGTGATGGAATCAAGGAAATAGCGGTCGTGGGTCACGATCAGGATCGTGCCTTTGTAGTCGATCAGGTGCTGTTGCAGCCACGCGATGGTTTCCGCATCAAGGTGGTTGGTCGGTTCGTCGAGCAGCAGCATCTCCGGCGCTTCAAGGAGCAGTTGGCACAGCGCCACGCGGCGCGCTTCACCGCCCGACAGCTTGGTCACATCCGCATCATCCGGCGGGCAGCGCAGAGCCTCCATGGACACGTCGATCTGGCTGTCGAGATCCCAGAGGTTTTCCGCGTCGATCTGGTCCTGCAAGGTGGCCATCTCGTCGGCGGTTTCCTCGGAATAGTTCATCGCCAGTTCGTTGTAACGGTCGAGAATCGCTTTTTTCTTGGCGACGCCCAGCATCACGTTCTCGCGCACGGTCAGTTCGGGGTCGAGCTTGGGTTCCTGCGGCAGGTAGCCGACCTTGGCGCCTTCGGCGACCCATGCCTCGCCCGTGAAATCCTTGTCGAGGCCGGCCATGATTTTCATCAGCGTGGATTTACCCGCGCCGTTCACGCCGACGACGCCGATTTTGACGCCGGGAAGAAAGTTCAGGTGGATGTTCTCAAAGCATTTCTTACCGCCCGGATATGTCTTGGACACGCCGGACATGTGATAGACGTATTGATAGGCGGCCATGGCACGCTCCTATGGGCTGGAATAACTGGTTTCGTGTCCAGATACAGGCGGAAAAGCCTAGGCGCAATGGGAGGTGCCGCGCCGCCCTGTTGCGGGCGTGTTTCGCGCTGGTCGGGATTGGGGTAGAACGCTGGAAACGGTCGGAAAGTTGTGGCCCCGCAGATGAGTGCGCTGAAAGAGATGATGGCCCGTTGGGCCGTGGACGGGGCGATCGACTGGATCGGTGTGCGCCCCGAGCGCGGCGCGCCGATGAAGCCGCTGGATCGGGTCGAGATAACGCCCGACGGTCTGGTCGGAGATCGCGCACGGGCGGGTAAGCGGGCCGTGACCCTTTTGCAGGGCGAACATTTGCCGGTGATCGCATCGTTTCTGGGCCGTGCATCGGTGGAACCGGCCATTCTGCGGCGCAATCTGGTTGTGCGGGGTCTGAACCTTGCCGGATTGCGCGGGCGCGAGGTGCAGGTCGGATCGGCGGTGCTGCGTATCACGGTGATCTGCGCGCCCTGCAGCCAGATGGAACGTGCCTTTGGCCATGGCGGTTATGGCGCGGTGCGCGGCCACGGCGGCTGGTGCGCCGAGGTTATGACGCCCGGCCATGTTGCGATTGGCGATGTGGTGCGGCCCGTTGATTGACAAACGCCCCCTAGTGCTGTCCGTTCGCGCCTGTTTTGGGTCGTTGATCGGGGCGATACGCGGATGAGACATGCCTTTCCTCTGGCCTATGCGGGGCAGACCATCGGCCTTTTGGGCGGATCGTTCGACCCTGCGCATGACGGGCATGCCCATATCACCCGCGAGGCGCTGAAACGGTTCGGCCTGTCGCAGGTGTGGTGGATGGTCAGCCCCGGCAATCCGCTGAAGAAACGCGGCCCCGCGCCCTTAGCGCAACGGGTCGAGTATGCGCGCCGCGTGATGGATGATCCGCGTGTCACAGTGACGGATATCGAGGCGCATCTTGGCACGCGCTACACCGCCCAGACACTGGCGGCGTTGCAGGCGCGCTATGTCGGGGTGCGCTTTGTCTGGCTGATGGGGGCGGACAATCTGGCGCAGTTCCATCACTGGCAGGATTGGGAATGGATCATGGAGAACGTGCCGGTCGGGGTCCTTGCCCGTCCGGGGGATCGGATTTCCGCACGGATGAGCCGCGCCGCGCGCCTTTACGCGCCCTACCGGATCGCGGGCCGCGCAAGCCATATGCTTGGCCGTGCCGATGCGCCCGCGTGGTGTTTTGTGAACGTGCCGATGTCGGGTCAGTCCTCTACCGCGATCCGTGCGGCGGGAGGATGGACGGCCCTTTCCACTTCGTGATGGTTGGGCGCTTGTTTGCCCGATCTGCGTAGGGTTAAGTTGCCTCATGGTTAGATCATTTTCACGACGGGCCGTGTTGGGCCTTTTGACGAGTGGGGTGGCGACGGCGGCGCTGTCTGCGCCACCGGCGGCATCCTTGCGCCCCAATGCGCGCGCGGGGGATTTTGCGAAAAAGGCCGTGGCGGGGCCAGAGGCCATCGTGAACGCCGCTCAGTTGAACGGGCGGGTTTGTTTCGCGGTGGCGGATGCAACGACCGGCGCACGGCTTGAATCGGGCAATGCCCAGCAGGGCACGCCGCCCGCCAGCGTGGCCAAGGCGATTACGGCGCTTTATGCGCTGAACGTGCTGGGGTCGGGATACCGTTTTGCCACCCGCGTCATTGCAACTGGCGGCGTAACGGGCGGCGTCGTTCAGGGCGATCTGGTCTTTGTCGGGGGCGGTGATCCGACGCTGGACACCAATGCGCTGTCGTCGATGGTCGCAGCCCTCAAGGCCAAGGGTATCCGCGAGGTGCGCGGTGCGTTCAAAGTGGCCGAGGGCGCGCTTCCCTATGTCCGCACGATCGACGGGGACCAACCCGACCATGTCGGCTATAGCCCTGCGGTCAGCGGCGTGGCACTGAACTACAACCGTGTGCATTTCGAATGGAAACGGTCCGGCGGGGCGTACGGGATCACGATGGATGCGCGGTCGGACCGGCTGCGCCCTGCGGTCTATGTGACCAAGATGCAGATCGTGAACCGCAACTTGCCTGTCTATACCTACAAGGATGGCGGCCAAAGCGATAACTGGACCGTGGCCAAGACGGCGCTTGGCAATGGCGGGTCGCGCTGGTTGCCGGTGCGCAAGCCCGGCCTTTATGTGGGTGACGTGTTCCAGACCCTCGCCCGCGCCCAAGGCATCGTTCTGAAGAACCCCGAGGTGGTGGACCGTGCGCCGCAAGGCACGCCGCTGGTCACGCACCAAAGCGATCCGTTGAACACGATCCTACGCGATATGTTGCGCTATTCCACCAACCTGACGGCGGAAATGGTGGGCATGTCGGCCACGGCCAAGCGGACGGGGCGGGTGCCATCGAACCTGAGGGCGTCGGCAGCCGAAATGAACCGATGGGCCAATTCCGCCCTTGGCACCAAATCAATGCGGCTGGTGGATCATTCCGGTCTGGGTGATGCCAGCAAGATGACAGCGGATGACATGGTGCAGGCGCTAGTCAAGGTGCACGCGAGCAAGCAGTTGCGCGCTATACTCAAACCCTTTGCGATGCTGGATGAAAAGCGCCGCGTCATCAAGAACCACCCGATTGATGTGGACGCAAAAACCGGCACGCTGAATTTTGTGTCCGGCCTTGCGGGCTATATGACCGCGCGCAACGGTCGGGTTCTGGCCTTTGCAATTTTTGCCGCGGACGAGGCGACTCGGTCGCGCATTGCCAAAGCCAACCGCGAAGCGCCCCAAGGCGCACGCAGTTGGAACCGGCGCGCCAAGGCGATGCAACAGCAGTTGATCGAACGCTGGGGCCAGATCTACGGCAGTTAAGTGGGCCAGACGCGCCCCGAAAGGCGCGTCTGATCCACTGAGATACTTAGGCCGCATTCTTCATGCGCGCTGCGTCGACGGAATCGGCCACACCCTGTGCGGTCGCCGCCGACAAGGTCCAACCCAGATGGCCGTGGCCGGTGTTGTAGAACACACCGGGTTTCGATCCGGGGCCGACTTTGGGCATCATTGATGGCAGCATGGGGCGCAGGCCCGCCCATGGCACACAATGTTCGGTCGACACGCGGGGGAAGAATGTTTCGCACCAGTCGCGCAGCGGTCTGATCCGGTTGTCGCGGATGTCGAGGTTGTAGCCGTTGAATTCGGCAGTGCCCGCGATGCGGAAGCGGTTCTTGCCCAGACGCGAGGTGACCACTTTGGCCTCGTCATCCAGAAGGCTGACCCATGGGGCGGCTTCTTGGCTGGCGTCGTCGTCAAGGTTGACCGTGATCGAATAGCCTTTGACCGGATAGATGTTCACGCGGTCGCCCAGTTGTGCGGCAATGGTGCGGCTGTAGACACCGGCACAGACCACGATGCCATCAAAGACAGCGCTGTTGGCGTCTTTGAAATTCTGGCCTTCTTCCCAGTCCAGTTTGACGCCGTCGCCGGTGTGGTCGAATTGTGTGACCTTGGATTTGTAGTGGAAGGACACGCCCATCTTCTCGCAGCCTTCGGACAGCTTACGTGCGTATCGGTGGATGTCGCCGGTAAAGTCGCTTTCGGTGTAAAAGCCGCCCAACGTGTCGGTTTGCAGCGCGGGTTCGAGTTTGCGCACTTCGTCCGCGGATACTTCGCGCCGTTCCAGCCCCGCCTTTTCCAGCAGGACATTGACGCGGCGGGCGTGGTCGAATTCGGACTGTTTCTTGTAGACGTGCAGGATGCCGCGCTGTTCGAGGTCGAAATCGACGTCGACTTCGCGGGCGAATTCCAGCAGGTGTGCGCGGGCTTCGATGGCCAGACGCGCGGTGGCGATGGTGTTCGCCTCGTAGTCGGGGATGTTGCTCATGAATTCGGCCATCCACGACAGCTTGTGCCAGCTTGGCTTGGGGTTGACCAACAGCGGGGCGTCGGATTTTAGCATCCACTTCATGCCCTTTAGCACGGTGCCCCAGCGGGTCCAGACCTCGGCATTGGAGGCGGACAGCTGGCCGCCATTGGCAAAGGATGTTTCCATGGCCGCATAGCGGTTGCGGTCGAAGACAGAGACGTCATAGCCGCGGCGGGCCAGAGCGTAGGCAGTTGTGATACCGGTGATTCCGGCACCGATGACGGCGATATGGGTCATGTCGGGTGTCCCCCGTTTGCAACGCATTGATACGGATGCAGCCGACGGTTGCGTCGGTCCACATCCCCATCTGTTGCGTTACCTGAGAGCTTGACGCCAGAACTCTGGCGCTTTCTCCGTCGGTGGATCGGGGGCGTTACGCCCGACCGCTCTCCAGATCGTCTACATGCCCGTTTATCGGGCGCGGCTGACACGGTCCCTGTGCCTGAGAGTTTCCGGGGCGTTGCTCCTTCGGCGGCAGGCATCTTACCCTGCGCTCTCCCATGTCAGCCTTTCGGCTTGGGCGCTGTATAGGCGGCTTGGTGCCCTTGGGTCAATCGCGATGTGCGCCTGCCCGCAGGTTCAGTCGGCATAGCAACTGACCGCCGGATTGCGCGTGGGGCGGGTAAAGCTGGGCGCGCGTTCATCGAGGTAATTCCACTGGCCGAAATCGTAGTCGTTGCCGTTGACCTCGTTAAAGTCGAATTCGACCCGCCCGCCAGAGCGGCGGCTCCATCCGTCGCATTTGGTGACCAGTTGCTGGCGCAAAGCCCAGCGTCCCGAGGTCGAGAACGCCTCGTATCCCGGCCAGCCGGTGGATTGCGCCAGCCAGCAACGACTGATCACACCCTGATTCAATAGATAGTCGCAGACAAGGCCGCTGCCATATCCGCCGATCTCATAGCCCATCGTGCCGGTGCTGGCGCGGTGCTGGTCGAACACGCCGCGGATATCTTCGAAATACTGGGCGATGAAGGGCAGGATCGCTTCGGGCGGGACTTTCCCACCGGGTAGGCCGAAATATTCCTGATGTTTGGTGCGAAACACTTCGTAGAAATCGGCGTGCTTTTTGAAGTTGCCCGCGCCCATGCGGTTCTTCATCTCGGTGGCTTGGGTGGCGGAAATCGCGGCCCCCTTGTTGATCGCATACTGATAGTTCGCGCCCTTGATCCCTTCGGCCACACCGTCAACGCCGAAATAGATCGTGCTGCCCACGGGCTGACCGTTGGCGCGGGCAAGTTCGATGCTGCGCTCGGCGTCTTTGATGCCGCGCCGTCCGTCTAGAAAGGTCAGGGGGCTGTCGTTGCGGTGCTGGAAAACGACCGCGATGCTGAACCCATTATCCAGCAGGACATCCGTTTCCTCGGGGACAAGTGTTTTGCAGGGAATGGTTTCGTCGGGGTGATCGTAATAGCGGATGATCGTTTCGATGCCCAAGCGCCAAAGCTCGGTCGCGGCGTTGCGCCCGTCGCGGTCGGCCAGGTCGGTGATCGGCGCGGAAAAGTCCGCCACGCCATAGCTGTGCCCAGGCGCGCAAGAGGGCGGGGCCGCGACGGCAATCGGTGCGCACAGGGTGGCAAGGATGGCGAAAACGGCGGACCTGCGGAACATATGGGCACCTCAACGGACTGAATGGAAAAGCTTAAATATACCCCTCGAACCTACGCGGAGCGTGCGTTTTTCTCAAGAAATTTCACTATTTTGCCGCTGACGGGCAGTGTCGCGCAGATGCGGTGTGTATCATAGTGCGGTGCACAGCGATGGGCGTGGCCATTGCCATATCCGTGGGATAGAATTGCAGCCTGCGCCGACCCTCTGCCCCCGAATCCATCTGCCGGATCAAGACCTTCCCATGACTGCCCCGAGTGTAAATTTTGCCGATGATGACGGTGTGCAGGTGCTGCATCTCGGCGGTGATCTTGTCACCGAACATCTGGAACAAGCGGCACCCAAATTTGACGCGGGCGACACCGGCGCCAAGACGCTGCGCATTGATCTGGATGGGCTGGATAGTCTGGACACGGGTGGCGCGTGGTTGATTGCGACGCTGAAAAAGCGGTTCGAGGCGGCAGGAGCGACGGTCGAATTCACCGATACATCCTCAAACCGCATGGCGCTGATCGACACAGTGCTGGACGCCCTGCCGGACGAGGACGGGGAAGAGCACCCGCCGCGCGGCTTTCTGCCGTGGGTCGAAGGCGTGGGCGCGGCCACGGCCAGTGTCGGCACCACCGCAGCATCGCTGCTCAGCTTTGTCGGTGAGATATTGGCGAGCTTTGTCTATGGCGTCGTGCGTCCACGGCGCTGGCGGCCTGCGGCCCTTGTCAGCCAGATGCAGGAAACCGGCCTGAACGCCATTCCTATCGTCGTGTTGATGAGTTTCCTGATCGGTATCGTGCTGTCCTTTCAGGGGGCATCGCAATTGCGCCAGTTCGGGGCAGAGGTGTTTGTCGTAGACCTGATCGCGATCTCTATCCTGCGCGAGTTGGGCATTTTGCTGACGGCGATCATCGTTGCGGGCCGGTCGGGGTCGGCCTTTACCGCGTCAATCGGGTCGATGAAGGTGCGCGAGGAGTTGGACGCGATGCGCACTCTGGGGCTTGATCCTACCGAGGTGCTGGTGCTGCCGCGCGTGATCGCCCTGATCATCATGCTACCTGTACTGGGCTTTATCGCCAATGTGTCCGGCCTGTTAGGTGGCGCATTGATGAGCTGGGTAGAACTGGGCGTCAGCCCGAGCATGTTTGTCACGCGGCTGCAGGAAAACACCGATGTCTGGCATCTGGCCATCGGTATGATCAAGGCACCGTTCTTTGCCGCCATCATCGCGACGGTGGCGTGCTGGCAAGCGATGCAGGTGCAGGGCTCTGCCGACAGTGTCGGGCGGCATACGACCTCTTCGGTGGTGCAATCCATCTTTCTGGTGATTGTCGCGGATGCTGTATTCTCGATCTTTTTCGCGGAGTTGGGCGTGTGAGCGACAGTCCGGCAAATGACCCCGACCGCGAGGCGGTGATCACAGTGCGCGGGCTGGTAAACCGGTTCGGCACGCAGGTGGTGCATGACAATCTGGACCTTGATGTCTGGAAGGGCGAAGTGCTGGGCATCGTCGGTGGATCGGGCACGGGCAAGTCCGTGCTGCTGCGCACCATTGTGGGGCTGAACCGGCCTGCGGCGGGGTCGATCCATGTGCTGGGGTCGGACGTGCTGCACGGCACCCGAGAGGAACGCCTGCGCGCCGAAAAACGCTGGGGCGTGGCGTTTCAGGATGGCGCGCTGTTTTCGTCGCTGACTGTGCTGCAAAACGTGATGGCGCCGATGCGAGAGCATTTGAACCTGAGCCCCGCGCTGATGAAGGCGCTTGGCGCGCTCAAGATCAGCCTCGTGGGCCTGCCCGCGCTGGCCTGTGGCAAGTTTCCGTCCGAACTGTCGGGCGGCATGCGCAAACGGGCGTCCCTTGCCCGTGCGCTGGCGTTGGACCCGTCCATCGTGTTTCTGGATGAACCGACCGCGGGCCTCGATCCCATCGGGGCGGCGGCCTATGATGATCTGATCAACGAACTCAAGCGGTCGCTTGGGCTGACCGTGTTCATGGTCACCCACGACCTCGACTCTCTTTATGCGATCTGCGACAGAATTGCGGTGCTGTCGGACAAAAGGGTGATGTTCGAGGGACCGATCGAGGGGATGACAGAGATCGACCACCCGTGGGTTCAGGAATATTTCACCGGACCCCGTGCCCGCGCGGCACAAGCGAAAACCTGAGGAAGGCTGCCTGCACCAATGGAAACCAAAGCCAATTATGTCCTGATCGGACTGTTCACACTAGGGGGGCTCCTTGGTGCGTTGGGGCTGTTGTTGTGGCTGGCCAAGGTCGAGGTGGACCGCAGCTATAGCTACTATGACATCCTGTTCGAGGATGTGTCGGGCCTCGGCTCGGCCAGTGATGTGCGGTACAACGGGTTGCCCGTGGGGCAGGTGGTTGACGTGGCGCTGGACGATCAGGATTCATCGCAGGTGCGCGTGCGTATCGAAGTGGCCGCAGACACGCCGGTGAACACCGAAACCGTGGCGCAATTGCAATCCCAAGGGGTCACAGGGGTCAGCTATGTGGGCCTGTCCGGCGGGTCCGAGACCTCCCCGCCCCTGCCGGGTGGTGCGACGATCCCGTCCGAGCGTACAGCGTTGCAATCGGTGTTCGAAGGTGCCCCTGTCATTCTGGACCGCGCTGTCGAGTTGCTGGAAGACGTCAACGACGTGTTCAACGAGGACAACCGCCAAGCGGTCAGCGAGATGCTGGAAAACCTGTCATCGGCCTCGTCCCGCATCGACACGGTTCTGGCGGATTTCGAATCCCTGTCGGGGGATCTGGGCGCTGCCGCGCGCGAGATCGCGAATTTCACCGACCGGCTGGACAGTCTGGCCACCACTGCCGAAACCACGCTGACCACGGCGACCGGCACGCTTGAGACAGCCAACGGGACGATCAGCACCATCGGCGATTTCACCACGACCAGCCTTGTACCTCTGGCCGATGACCTGCGCAGCGCCACGCAAAGCGCGACACGCATCATCGATGAGGTGGGCGGGCAGGCCGAGGTGATCGCGGGCAAGATCGACACGCTGACCACACAAGGGGCCGTGGTGCTTGAGGGCGCAACCCGAACGCTGGACACGGCCAACCAGACATTCGCATCGGCCAATACGGCCATTGGCGACATCAACAGCTTTACCACCACGAACCTTGTGCCTTTGGCGGATGATTTGCGCACCACGACGCAAACTGCCAACCGAGTGATCGCGGACGCGGGGGCCGATGTCAGCCGTATCGCGGGGCGCATGGACACTCTGGCAGAGCAGGGCACTGTCGCCATGGACACAGTGAATTCGGTGCTGGATGACACGCGCCAGACCGTGCTGGATGCGCGTACCACCGTTGCCCGCGCCAATACGTTGATCGACACGCAGTTGATCCCACTGGCCAGTGACGCGCGGGTGACAACGCAGACCGCCAACCGTGTGATGGAAGATGTGGGCGCACGCGCCGAAGTGGTCGCGGACAAGTTCATCACCTTTGCCGACGACGGCACCGAGTTGATCGCGACAGCGGACAAGACGTTCACCAATGCGGATGTCACCCTTACTGCTGTGTTCACGGCGATGGAGGACGCGTCGGTCACACTCGCCTCGGCCAACCGGACATTCGATATGGCCAACGACTTGATCGAGAATGACATCGGCGGGATCATCGCCGACCTGCGCGGGGCTGCCACGGCCTTTACCTCGACCGTCAACGCGACCTCGGCCAGTATCGATACCGTGACGGATCAGGTGCTGGCGGCGTCCACCTCGGCGGCGAACCTCACACGGTCGCTGGAACAAGTGATCAGTTCCAACCAGCGCCAGTTGTCGGACTTTGTGCGGCTTGGCCTGCCTTCCGTCCTCAAGTTCACGGACGAGGCGCGCAGTCTGGTCGGCAATATCGACCGGCTTGTGAACAAAATCGAACGCGACCCTGCACGCTTTTTGCTGGGGACTCAAAACTCAAGGTTTGATCGATGATGACTTATGTAAAGCCGTGGATGGTCGGCCTGATGCTGCTGTGCACCCTGCCAGGTTGTGCGACGATTGCGGGCCTGTCTGCTGCCGCGACGCCGAACGAATTGTACGTGCTGACACCGAAAAGCACGTTTGACAGCGCGCTGCCGTCCTTGCGGTATCAGATTGCCGTTCAGGAACCGACGGCCACGGCGGCCGTGGACACGGACCAGATCGCCGTGCAGCCGACACCGTTGCGGGTGCAGTACCTGCCAGAGGCGCGATGGGTGGATCGCGCGCCGTTGATCGTGCAGGCGCTGATGATCGAGAGTTTCGAAAACTCGGGCAAGGTGCCTGCCGTGGGCAGTTCGGCCATCGGCTTGCGCGCCGATTTCCTGATCGTGACCGACATCCGCGAATTTCAGGCCGTCGTGCCAACGGATAATCCTGATGCGCCGTTGCAGATTCAGGTGCGCTTGAACATCAAGCTGATCGACGCCTTTTCCGACCGCATCATCTCTTCCAAGTCCTTTGGCGAATTTGTCCCTGCGGCGAATGACAATCCGGTGACCGTGGTGGATGCGTTCGACCGTGCGCTTGGGTCGACCATGCGCGATGCGGTGGAATGGAGCGTTCGGGAACTGTCAGCCTATGGTGCGCCGCGGTTCTAGGGATCAGGCGCTAACGCCTGCATTTTCCAACAGGCGCACGCCGTTGATTTTCCAACCGGCATCGGTGTTCAACATGCGGTATTCCAGCAGGTGCACCATACCTTTGGTGTCGACGATGCGCACCGTCTGCCAATAGACTCCATCGGCCTCGCGCAAGTTCAGGTAGGTCACTTCCGACGGGCGCCACACCATGGGGAACCCTTGGGTGACCATACGCCCGAAATTGTCCGGCGTGCGAAAGATGTTCTGGATGGAGGGGGAGGCGAATTCGAAGGCTTCGGCGAAATTGTCCGCCTTGAATGCGTCGATCTGGTCGCTGATGACCCCTTGGATATCGTTGCCTTGGGCGAATGCGCCGCCCGCCATGCTTGCCGCCAAAGCCGCGCCCATCAACCAGTTCCGCATCTACCATCTCCCTATGTGATAGGAAGATGGTAGGGCGGATCGTATCGTTGCCAAGTGGCGGGCCGGTTCGGGCAATGTACGGTTGTCAGGCGACGAGTTCGCCCGCCAGCCCCTTGTCGATCAGCGCAATGGTCTCTTCGAGGCCATAGAGCGCGATGAAGCCACCAAAGCGTGGCCCTTGGCTCGCGCCCAGCAGCACTTCATAAAGGGCGGTGAACCAGCCACGCAGCGGGTCAAAGCGGTCACGACCGACCGAGTAGACGACGGATTGCAGCGCCTCATCTTCAATCGGGCCGTCATAGGCGGCGAGTTCGTCGCGCAGTGCTTGCAGCGCCTCACGCTCGGCATCTGTGGGCAGGCGGTAGGTTTTCGCAGGTTTCACGAAGTCGTTGTAATAGCGCACGGCAAAGCCGACGGCCTGATCCATGCCAGGATGGGAGGCAGGGCCGGTGTCGGGCGCATAGCGCTGGATAAAGCCCCATAGCGTGTCTTTGGTTTCTGCGCTGCTGACCGATGCGAGGTTGAGCAGCATGGCAAAGGGCACGACCATGTCACTGGCAGGCACGTCGCCGCCGTGGATGTGCCAGACGGGGTTGTTCAGGCGCTGCGTGTCGTCCTGCCCGACATAGGCGCGGAGTTGCTGGTGGTATTCGTCCACGGCCTTGGGGATCACGTCGAAATACATGCGTTTGGCCGTCTTGGGCTTTTGATACATGAAATAGGACAACGATTCCGCGCTGGCATATGTCAGCCATTCATCAATGCTGACCCCGTTGCCGGAGGATTTGGAGATCTTCTGGCCGTTTTCGTCGAGGAACAGTTCGTAAGTGAAGTGTTCGGGCTTTTTCTGCCCCAGAATCTCGCAGATGCGGTCATAGATCGGCGTGTTGGTCGAATGGTCCTTGCCGTACATTTCGAAATCGACGCCTAGGGCGGCCCAACGGGCACCGAAGTCGGGTTTCCACTGCAGTTTCACGTTGCCGCCTGTAACGGGCAGGGTCATTTCGGTACCGTCTTCGGTGTCAAAGGTGATCTTGCCGTTGACCGCATCGACATGCTTCATGGGCACGTACATGACGCGCCCAGTATCGGGGTGGATCGGCAGGAAGATGGAATAGGTCTGGCGACGTTCCTCGCGCAGCGACTTCAGCATGACAGCCATGATGTCGTCATACTTTTCCGCAGCGCGCAGTAGGATTTCGTCAAACTGGCCCGAGCGGTAGAATTCGGTCGCCGAGATGAATTCGTACTGGAAGCCGAACGTGTCGAGGAACCGGCGCAACATCGCGTTGTTGTGGTGCCCGAAGCTTTCGAATTTCTCGAACGGGTCGGGGACAGATGTGAGCGGCTTTTGCAGGTGTTCCTGCAACCGTTCGGGGTTGGGCACGTTGCCTGGCACCTTGCGCATGCCGTCAAGGTCATCAGAGAAACACACCAGCTTGGTCGGGATGTCCGAGATTTCCTCGAACGCGCGGCGGATCATGGATGTACGCGCCACTTCGCCAAAGGTGCCGATATGCGGTAGACCCGAGGGGCCGTATCCGGTTTCGAACAGAACATAGCCCTTTTCGGGCGGCGACTTTTCGTAGCGTTTCAGCACACGGCGCGCTTCTTCGAAGGGCCACGCTTTGCTTGTCATCGCGGTGTCACGCATACTCGACATAAGGTTCTGTCCTAACTGGTTCGGCCCGCGCCCGTTGCGGGGGCCAATCTGATCTGCGGCATTGGCCTATCATTGTGGCGCTACCTATTGCGAGGGGCGTCAGCCGTCAATATTTAGGGAAGTGAACAGCGAAAGGAAGCGCCATGTCTGAGACGGAACAATTCAGCCTGACGGCTCAGGATGCGCTGGTGGCGATGATGATCGCCGTATCCGCGTCGGACGAGGATATTCGCACTGCCGAATTGATCAAGATCAACGCCGCTGTGAACCACCTGCCTGTGTTCGCAGACTATGATGTGGATCGTATGAACGCGACCTCACAGATGGTGTTTGACTTGTTCGAGCAGGAAGACGGACTTGATGCCCTATTCGGTCTCGTGCGCGAGGCGCTGCCAGAGCGGTTGTTCGAGACGGCGTATGCGCTGGCCTGCGATGTGGCCGCAGCGGATGGCAGTCTGGACGAGGCCGAACTGCGCCTGCTGGAAGAAATTCGTTACGAGTTGAACATTGATCGTTTGCATGCTGCCGCGATTGAGCGTGGCGCGCGGGCACGACACCTGACTGTGTAAGGGCGCGCCCCTAGCCGTCGTCGGATACACCTAAAATCAGTGACTTAGAGCTGTTTGTGCTTGGTCATTTGCGACCGACCGCAAGGGCCGCGCGTTGCCCGACGTGGCGGTGAAGCGCGCGCTTGCCTGACCGCGTGTTAACCTGCCGTTGATACTTCCCCTTCCCGAACAGGCCGGAGCCCCCGGTGCTTGCGACAAAAGGGATAGATGTATGAACAAGGCGATCACAGATGGCGTGCTTTTCACGCCGCCGGCATTTGCAGACGGCCTGAATGTCTGGTCGAGCGGCGACGGTACACCTGGAACGGACACCTACCAGAACGCCGCCAATGCGGCCTATGTCCCGTCGGATCAGGATTTTGGCGGCTGTCTTGAGTTGCAAAAGATCGAGAACACCACGCGCCTGCGGTACATGGGTGAAACGCCACTGCTGCCGGGATGCTATCTACGCGTCTCCGCGCGAATCAAGGCGCTGAGCGGGAGCCTGCCAAGTGTGCGCATTGCCGGATATGCCGCGCAGGCCAACGGCACGGCGGTTGGCGGTCTGACCCTTGAGGCGAACAGCGTGGCGCTGACCAGCTATGGCGAGGTCATCGAGGTGTCGGCCATTGTGGGGGCGGGCAATCGGGGCGGTGTCGACCTGGTTTGGGGCGCGGCGCCTGTCTATGGCCATTTCGGCATCGACCTGACGGGGCCGAATGGTGGCGTGGTGCGCATCGACGATATCGAGATCACGGATGTCACCTCGGCCTTTTTGCGCGACATGGTGTCGGTGGTCGATGTGCGTGACTATGGCGCGGTCGGTAATGGCGTAACCGATGACAGCACTGCCTTTGATGCGGCAAATGCTGCCGCGAACGGGCGCACGGTTCTAGTGCCTGCGGGGACATTCCGTCTGGAACGGGACGTAGCCTTTGACACGCTGGTGAAGTTCGAAGGGCAGGTGACCATGCCTGTCGACAAGATTTTGCTGCTGCGCAAAAGCTTTGATTTCGCCACCTATATGGAGGCGTTCGGGGACGAAACGCTCGCCTTCAAAAAGGCGTTTCAGGCGCTGCTGAACAGTTCGGATCACGAAAGCCTTGATCTGAACGGACGCCGTATTCAAGTGGATGATACCATCGACATGCAGGCCGCTGTGCCCAATCGCGACCAGTTCAACACCCGCCGTGCGATTCGCAACGGGCAGATCGAAGCGGTCGGGGAAAACTGGGACACTGTGGTTGTGACCAGTCAGGCTACTTACAGCAACTCGGATTCGCGCACGCTGTCTAACGTCACAAACGCAGCCAATATTCCGGTTGGCGCGCTGGTGCAGGCCAATGGTGTGGGGCGCGAAATCTATGTGCGCGAGGTGAACGTGGCCGCGGGGCGCATCACTCTGAACGCGCCGCCCTATGATGCAGAGGGCACGCAAACCTACACGTTCACCCGTTTCAAATATCTGGTCGATTTCGGCGGCTTCTCGAAGCTTTCCAAGTTCAACCTGTCCAACATCGAATTCCAGTGTAACGGCAAGTGTAGCGGCATCATGCTGGCGCCGTCGGGGCCGACATTCGAATTGCAGGAATGCTTTATCAGCCGTCCCAAAGATCGCGGGATCACTTCGATCGGTGGGGGGTGTCAGGGCATTCTTGTAGACCGGTGCCAATTCCTGTCGAGCGAGGAAAGCGAACCTGTCGATCAGCGCACCAGTATCGCGCTGAACGTCAACTCCAACGATGCCAAGATCCGCGACTGCCGCGCCACTCAGTTCCGGCATTTCGCGTGCCTTGCGGGGCAGAACCATCTGATCATGGGCAACCACTTTTTCCAAGGCGACGGAGAGCCGAACGGCGTGCGCACAGCCGGTATTGTGTTGCAGGATAATTATACCGCAAGCGTGGTCACAGGGAACTATATCGACAACTGCTTTATCGAATGGACGAATGAACGGGACCGTACACCGGATTTCACCTCTGGCTTTTCGTTCAGTTCTTTCAGCATGACGGACAACGTCCTGCTGTCAGGCGATGTGGGCCCCTGGTTCAGCTATCTTGTGGTCAAGCCGCACGGGTCCGGTCACTTCCTGAACGGGGTGACGGTGCGCGGCAACCGGTTCCGGTCCATCAATGGCGTGATGACGCGAGCGGAACGGGTCGATACGAGCTTTTCCGATCTGGATCATTCGCGCAACCGGTCGGTGTTTTTTGACGGCAACTCGTACCACAACATCACCGAACAGGCGCAGAACCCGCTGGTCGTGGCACATACCGAGAATTCGAATGCCAAGGTGTGGACCATCGGGACAAGCAAACGGCTGCCGTTCGAGAGCTACTGCATCTTTGTGGACGCGGTGTCCCTGACCGGCGACTTGCGCGACAGTTCCAACGTGAAGGTTTACGAGACGCCTGTGGGCAAGGGGCGCATCGGCGCGAACGAGGACGAGTTCACGCTGGAATTCGCCAAAGAGGTGCGCGGGCAAATCCGTGCCACCGTGCGGATGGACAAGGACTGAATATAGCGAAAGGGCAGGCCTTTATGGCCTGCCCTGATTTACTTTGGGTGGGGCGCTGATATCTATCAGCGCTTTCGCCGTTTGACGTTCCCGCCCCGTTGACCTGCGCGCCCTGCTGTACTGCGACCGCTGGCCTTGTGCGCATCGTCCACGGCCTTTTCCACCGCATATTGACGCGCAAGCGGATCGTCGGCCACAGCCAGATCGACCGCTTCAAGCCGTTTGACCTCATCCCGCAGGCGCGCCGCCTCTTCGAATTCGAGGTTTTCAGCCGCTTTGCGCATGTCGGCGCGCAGGCCGTCCAGCACGGTTTGCAGGTTGCCACCGGCCATGCCCTTGTCGATCTTGGCCGTGACGCGGGATTGGTCGGTATCGCCTTTGTACAGGCCCGCCAGCACGTCCTCGACGTTCTTCTTGACCGTCTGCGGCGTGATCCCGTGTTCTTCGTTATAGGCGATCTGCTTGGCGCGGCGGCGGTCGGTTTCGGCCAATGCACGCTCCATCGAGCCTGTGATCTTGTCGGCGTACATGATGACGCGACCGTCCGCGTTCCGCGCTGCCCGCCCAATGGTTTGCACAAGAGAGGTTTCTGAGCGCAGGAACCCTTCCTTGTCCGCATCCAGAATGGCGACCAGCCCGCATTCAGGGATATCCAGCCCCTCGCGCAGCAGGTTGATCCCAATCAGCACATCGAACGCGCCGAGGCGCAGGTCCCGCAGGATTTCGATCCGTTCGAGTGTGTCGATGTCGGAGTGCATGTAGCGGACCTTGATCCCCTGTTCGTGCATGTACTCGGTCAGATCCTCGGCCATGCGTTTGGTCAGCGTGGTGCACAATGTGCGCATGCCGTTGGCCGTCACTTTGCGCACTTCGTCCAACAGGTCATCGACCTGCGTGGTGACGGGGCGGATTTCGACGACGGGGTCCAGAAGGCCCGTGGGGCGGATCACTTGTTCGGTGAACACACCGCCCGCCTGATCCAGTTCCCACGCGGCGGGGGTGGCAGACACGAACACCGATTGCGGGCGCATGGCATCCCATTCCTCGAACTTAAGGGGGCGGTTGTCCATGCAGGAAGGCAGGCGGAAACCGTGTTCGGCCAGCGTGAACTTGCGGCGGTAGTCGCCTTTGTACATGCCGCCGATCTGGGGCACGGACACGTGGGATTCATCGGCGAACACGATGGCATTGTCGGGAATGAATTCGAACAGGGTGGGGGGCGGTTCACCCGGGGCGCGGCCCGTGAGATAGCGCGAGTAGTTCTCGATCCCGTTGCACACCCCCGTTGCCTCAAGCATTTCGAGGTCAAAATTCGTGCGTTGTTCAAGGCGCTGTGCTTCAAGCAGTTTGCCGTCGTTCACCAGTTGATCAAGACGCTGCTTGAGCTCTTTCTTGATGCTCTGGATCGCTTGGTTCATCGTCGGTTTGGGCGTGACATAGTGGGAGTTCGCGTAGACGCGGATATGCTCCATCGTATCGGTCTTTTCGCCGGTCAGCGGGTCGAATTCTGTAATGCTTTCCAACTCTTCGCCAAAGAAGGACAGCCGCCAAGCGCGGTCATCCAAGTGGGCGGGGAAGATTTCGAGCGCGTCGCCGCGCACGCGGAAGGTGCCGCGAAAGAACGCCTGATCGTTGCGTTTATATTGTTGCGCCACAAGGTCTGCGATCACCTGCCGTTGGTCATAGGATTTGCCGACCTTCAAATCCTGCGTCATGGCCCCATAGGTTTCGACCGACCCGATACCATAGATGCACGACACCGAGGCGATGATGATCACATCATCGCGTTCCAAAAGTGCCCGCGTGGCCGAGTGGCGCATGCGGTCGATCTGTTCGTTGATCTGGCTTTCTTTCTCGATATAGGTGTCAGACCGCGCCACATAGGCCTCGGGCTGGTAATAGTCGTAGAAGCTGACGAAATATTCGACTGCGTTGTCGGGGAAGAACCCTTTGAACTCGCCATAAAGCTGGGCGGCGAGCGTCTTGTTCGGGGCAAGAATGATGGCGGGGCGTTGGGTTTCTTCGATAACCTTGGCCATGGTGTAGGTTTTACCCGTACCCGTCGCCCCCAAAAGCACCTGATCGCGATCACCTGCCAGAACACCCGCGCTCAACTCCTTGATCGCGGTAGGCTGGTCGCCTGCAGGCTGAAATTCGGTGTTCATCCGCAGACGCTTGCCGCCTTCCAGCTTCAGGCGCGTGCGCACGTCCTCGGCCGGATTGGCAAGGCTGGTTTGGGACTGATCGGTGTGGACATGAGGCATATGGCAAAGCTCCTTGCGTCTCTATCTGTCACGCAATCGCGCAGATACAAGGTGTTGTCGGATTTCACCGCTGCCTTGCTGCCAAAAATTGACCACATTAGGCCCCTCATAGAGGTCAATTTACCACATCTTAAGGTGATATCACTAGGCGGGGGGCGTTGGGCGTTGGCAGGGCGAAAATTGTATGCTGCAATTCGTGATTAAGTTGCGCGTTATAAGCAACAAATTCTGAGGCACGTTATGCAAGACCACGCGGACGTCGATTCACCCAAGGTGGATCGCGTAAAAGAGATTCATTCAATTGCTTTGGCCGAAATTCTGACCAAGTCCGGCGATTTCGATCTTTGGTACTATTTCGACGAACTTAACCGCATCAAGCGGCGACCGCTGTCCGCCACATGGCTTGAGGCGTATATCATGATATGCTGCATTGGACGTATCCGGCCCGCCAAGGTGACTGGCAACCTGAATCGTCTGCGGAACAAGCTGCCAGAGACAGAATTCCAACTCTTTGAAAAGCGCGTGCGCGATTATCTGCACCCAGTAATCTTGACCAATCACAAGTTCCGAACGAGCAGTTTTTCCCATGTCGATCAGTCTCCGATTTGGGCGCATGTTCAGGACCTGACTAAGCGGCTTGAGAAAGAGGGGTTCGAGGTATTTCTGAACTCCGGCACGTTGTTGGGAGTGACGCGGGATCAGTCCCTGATCGGTCATGACGACGATGTGGACCTTGCTGTTGTTTTGAATGCTGACAATGCTGAAACGGCTGCAAAAGAATGGAAGCGCTTGTCTGCTTATTTGCGGGAACACGATTTGTGGGACGAAGCGGCGCAAAGGTCGCCGGAAACCCATAAACTTACCCGTGCGGGTGACTTCGAGGTCGATCTGTTCCCTGCGTGGGTCAGTGACGGGCGCATGTTTGTCTATCCGCACACCTATGGCGAATTGAGTGTGGATGACGTTCTGCCCCTGACCGAATGCGCGGTGTCGCAGTGCAAGATTCCACAGGCACCAGAAAAGATGCTGGCCGTGAATTATGGCGAGGGGTGGCGCGTGCCGGACCCGCTGTTCAAGTTCCCTTGGGCCGCCGCGAATGATAATTTTTCCGAGTTTCTTGAGGAGCTTGAAAAGTGATTGCTGTTTCTGAGACGCCTCGGACCGTTCTGACCTATGGCACCTATGACCTGTTCCATGTGGGCCACGTGCGCCTTTTGCAACGGCTGAGCATGCTGGGTGACCGCCTGATCGTGGGCTGTTCGACGGACGAGTTCAACGCAGGAAAAGGCAAGGAATCTGTCATGCCCTATCTGGCGCGGCGCGAGATTCTGGAATCCTGCCGCTATGTCGACCTAGTCATTCCCGAAACACATTGGGAGCAGAAGCGCGCCGATGTGCAGACCCACGGCGTGCACGTCTTTGCCATGGGCGATGACTGGGCGGGTCACTTCGATTTCCTGTCGGACCTGTGCGAGGTCATCTATCTGCCTCGCACGCCCGACGTTTCCACCACAGAGTTGCGGTTGCGGTCGGAAGAATTGCGGCAGTGCGGCTAGGTTTTGGCCTGATTTTAGAACGATGCGGCGCGATGGCCTATTGCATCGACCGGCCAATCCTGTGTTAAAACTCCCACGATCAAACGGAGTAGTCCCATGCGCGCACGCATCTTCCAGCCCGCCCGAACCGCCATGTCTTCCGGCTCGGCCAAGACAAGACATTGGCTGCTTGAATTCGTGCCGTCCTCGGCGCGCTCGGTTGATCCGCTGATGGGCTGGACATCGTCCGATGACACGCAGGCGCAGGTGCGTCTGAAGTTCGACACCAAGGAAGAAGCAGTGGCTTACGCGGCCGATCACGGTATCGACGCCCTTGTGCAAGACCCCAACAAGCGCCGTTCGAACATCCGCCCCGGCGGGTATGGCGAGAATTTCGCGACGAACCGTCGTGGGGCGTGGACGCACTAAGCGTCTAGTACTTCCCCTATCGCTGTATGGCGGCTGTAAGGGCCGCCAT
The DNA here is from genome assembly GCF_059882455.1 of Tateyamaria sp. 7Alg 36. NCBI lineage: Bacteria > Pseudomonadati > Pseudomonadota > Alphaproteobacteria > Rhodobacterales > Roseobacteraceae > Tateyamaria > Tateyamaria sp. 7Alg 36. The sequence goes on from NZ_CM187613.1 coordinate 2,596,335, forward strand.
CCGCGCATGTCCGCCGCTGGCGGGCAGTGCGCCAACGATCCCCCCATCTGACGCCTCTATGCGCTGCCTGACGCCGTTCCCCACGGAACGCGCAACCTTCACGCGTGCATCACGTTTGCGAGATGCGCAGGTGCTGTGGCTGATGCTCAAGGAACCCATCCCCGACCTCGCTGGTTGAACGGCTGAAACCACAGGAGTTGTCATGTCCACGATCAACACAATCAATCCCGCAACCAGCGAGACCCTTGAAACCTATCAAGTCATGTCCGAGCAGGAAGCGACTGCGAAGCTCGAGGCGGCGCATGGCGCGTTTCTTGAGTGGCGCAAGCTGTCCCATGCCGAACGCGCACCCTACCTGACCAAGATCGCAGAAAAGCTGCGCGAGAATGCCGATGAACTGGCCGCGTTGATGACTGCAGAGACCGGCAAGCGGTTGAAAGATGGGCATACCGAGGTCGAGATTTGTGCCGCCATCTTCGAATACACCGCTGAACACGGCCCATCCGTGCTGGCAGATGAGGATCGCACACACGGGCAGGACGGATCGCGCGGCGTGGTGACGTACCAGCCGATTGGCGTGATCTATTCGATCCAGCCGTGGAACTTCCCCCTGTACCAACCTGTCCGCGTGCTGGCGGCGAACCTGATGACGGGCAATGCCTGCGTGCTGAAACACGCGTCGATCTGCACAGGGTCGGGCATGCGCCTGCGCGAGCTGTGTATCGAGGCGGGTCTGCCCGAGGATTTGTTTCAGGTCATCGTGATTGATCACGACACAAGCGATGCGCTCATTGAACATGAACTGGTGCGCGGCGTTACCATGACGGGCAGCGACGGTGCCGGGCGCCACGTGGGCGCTGCGGCGGCTAAGGCGCTGAAGAAATCCGTGCTGGAGCTGGGATCGAACGACGCCTACCTCGTGCTGGAAGACGCCGACATTGAAACGGCGGTGAAATATTCGGTCATGGGGCGGCTGTATAACAACGGCGAAACCTGCGTGTCGGCCAAACGCTTTGTCGTGACGGAAAAGGTCTATGACGCGTTCGTGTCGGCCTTTGTCGAGCAGATGGAAGCGATCACGCTGGGCGATCCGACGGACGAGAATACCCAGCTTGGGCCACTGTCGAGCGATGAGCAGCTTGAGACTGTCAAGGAGCAGGTAGAGCAGAGTGTGGCCAAGGGGGCCAAGGCGCTGTGCGGGGGGCAGGTGCCCGACCGCACGGGGGCATATTACCCCGCTACGGTGCTGGTCGATGTGACCCCTGGTATGCCCGCCTATGACGACGAGATCTTTGGCCCCGTGGCGGCGGTGATCCGCGCCAAGGACAACGAGGATGCAATGCGTATCGCCAATGATAGCCGGTATGGCCTGGGCGGCGGCATCTTCTGCAAGGACGAGGAACACGCGCTGAAGCTGGCCCGCGATTATTTCGATACGGGTATGGTGCGCATCAACTCATTTGGGGCGGCCGATCCGAACATGCCATTCGGCGGTGTGAAGGATTCCGGTTACGGGCGCGAGCATGGCGGTTTCGGGATGAAGGAATTTGCCAACGCCAAGGCGATTTTCCTGCCATGATTGTTCTGCATGCCCTGAAATACTCCCGTGCCACACGGGTGCTGTGGCTTTTGGCCGATCTTGGCCAGCCCTGCACCCGTGTGGACTATGACCGGACAGAGGCCTTTCGTGCGCCCGAGACGCTGCAAAAGGTGCATCCGCTGGGCAAGTCGCCTGTGATCGAGGATGAGGGCGAGATGATTGCCGAGAGTGGCACCATCCTGCGCTATCTGGCGGCGAAGTATGGTGACGACAGTCACACGCCGCCCAAGGGCACGGCGGCGTATTGGCGGCACGAGACGCTGTTTGACTATGTCGAGGCGTCCTTGGCCGAGGTGGCGTTGCAGGCCATCCGCCCTGCCTTTGCAGGCAAGCCGGTGCCGCAGGATGCGAAGGCCGCGCTGGACAAACATCTGGATTATCTGACCACCAGCATCGGGGAAGGCCCGCTGCTGTTCGGGGACAAGGTAACGCTGGCGGACATTCAACTGTCCTACATCATCGCGGTGCTAGACCGCTGCGAATTGCTGGCCGACCACCCGAAACTCGGTGCCTATTGGGACGCGCTACAACGGCAGTCCGGCTATGAAGCTGCGACAAAAGCCGTCGGTCCCATGGCACCTCCATCAAGCTAACCTACTGAAAGGACACGATATGCATAAGAAGATTTTGATCGCCGGCGCCACTGGTAAAACCGGCCAAATCCTGACTAAGACCCTGCAAGACCAAGGGGAAAACGTGATTGCGCTGGTGCGCGAAAGCTCGGACACGAGCGCGCTGCCCGAGGGCACGTCGCTGCGCCAAGGGGATCTGACCGATCTGCCGTCGGACGTGTGTGAAGGCGTGGATACGGTAATTTTCGCCGCTGGGTCTGGCGGTTCGACAGGGCCGGAAATGACCGACAAGGTGGATCGCGACGGGGCGATTTCCCTTGTGGATCATGCGCGCAAGGCGGGCGTTGAACGCTTTGTCATGCTGAGCACTGTGGGCGCGGACCAGTCCGACCCGTCGGGTGAGATTGCGCATTATCTGAAGGCCAAGCATGAGGCGGACGAGCACCTGAAAGCGTCCGGTCTGCCCTATGCGATCTTGCGGCCTGTCGCGCTGACCGATGAGGGGCGCAGCGCGGATGTGATCCTTGGCGATGACGTGGACAAGTCGGCCAAGGCGAGCCGTGCGGACGTGGCATCGGTGCTGGCGCAAGCCGCAACGACCGGTAACATGGACGGTCAGGCGCTAGACATGCAGTCCGCCTAAGCGTGACGAAAAAGAGATTGGAGCGTGGCAGAGATTTCTGCCCGCTTCGACCCGGTGTTGGTGCGCACTGTCGCACGAACAAATAAAAGTCGGTCTGCGCCAGTATGACAGACGCAGCTTTCCAAAGATTTAATGACAGGACCTGCGCGGCTGTAAACGCGCACGAACGGTCGAAAACGGACGGTTACCCGTCCATTTTCAGGGCAGAGATGAACGCCTCTTGCGGGATGTCGACCTTGCCGAACTGGCGCATCTTCTTCTTACCCGCCTTCTGCTTGTCCAGCAGCTTGCGTTTCCGCGTGGCGTCGCCGCCGTAGCATTTCGCGGTCACGTCCTTGCGCATGGCCGATAGGGTTTCGCGTGCGATAACCTTGCCGCCGATGGCCGCTTGGATCGGGATTTTGAACATGTGGCGCGGGATCAGATCCTTGAGCTTTTCCACCATGGCGCGGCCCCGCATTTCGGCGCGGTCGCGGTGCACCATCATCGACAGCGCATCCACGGGTTCATCGTTCACAAGGATCGACATCTTGACGAGGTTATCCTCGCGGTAGCCCGTCAGTTGGTAGTCAAAGGACGCATAGCCCTTGGTCACCGATTTCAGGCGGTCGTAGAAGTCGAAGACCACTTCGTTCAACGGCAGGTCATAGACCGTCATCGCGCGCGAACCTGCATAGGTCAGATCCATCTGGATGCCGCGCCGTTCCTGACACAGTTTCAGCACGTCACCCAAGTAGTCATCGGGCACAAGGATCGTCGCCTTGATGCGCGGTTCTTCGAGGTGGTCCACCACGGAAAGGTCGGGCATGTCGGCGGGGTTGTGCAGTTCGGTCATCGTGCCGTCACGCATGTAGACGTGATAGACAACCGACGGCGCGGTGGTGATGAGTTCGATGTTGTATTCACGTTCGATCCGGTCGCGGATCACCTCTAGGTGCAGCAGCCCGAGGAAGCCGCAGCGGAAGCCGAAGCCCAGCGCGGCGGAGGTTTCCATCTCGAAGCTGAACGAGGCGTCGTTGAGGGCAAGCTTGTCGATGGCCTCGCGCATGTCCTCGAATTCTGCCGAGTCCACGGGGAAAAGGCCACAGAAGACAACGGGTTGCGCGGGTTTGAAGCCGGGCAGGGGCGTGACCTCTTTGCGTTCGTGGGTGATGGTGTCACCGACGCGGGTGTCGCGGACCTGTTTGATGCTGGCGGTCAGAAACCCGATCTCGCCGGGGCCGAGGCTGTCGACCACCTGCATGGCGGGGCGGAACACGCCGATGCGGTCCACGTGGTGCACGGTGCCGTTGGAGACAAATTTGACCCGCTCGCCCTTTTTCAGACGTCCGTCGATGATGCGGACAAGGACGATCACGCCGAGATAGCTGTCGTACCATGAATCGACCAGCATCGCCTTCAGGGGCGCGTCCTCGGTCCCTTGGGGGGCGGGCAGGTGTTGGACAATCGCCTCGAGCGTTTCGGCAATGCCGACGCCGGTCTTGGCCGAGACCCGGATCGCGCCGGACGCGTCGATGCCGATCACGTCTTCGATCTGTTCGGCCACGCGGTCGCAATCGGCGGCGGGCAGGTCGATCTTGTTCAGGACGGGCACGATTTCGTGGTCGGCGTCGATGGCGTGGTACACGTTCGCCAGTGTCTGCGCTTCGACCCCTTGGGAGGCGTCAACCACCAGCAAAGAGCCTTCGACCGCGCGCATGGAGCGGGAGACCTCGTAAGCAAAGTCGACGTGACCGGGGGTGTCGATCAGGTTGAGCACATAGTCCTCACCGTTTTGCGCGGTGTAGTTGATGCGGACGGTCTGGGCCTTGATGGTGATGCCGCGCTCGCGCTCGATATCCATGGAGTCCAGAAGCTGCGCCTTCATGTCCCGTTCGGACACGGTGTTGGTCGACTGGATCAGCCGGTCGGCCAGCGTGGATTTCCCGTGGTCGATATGCGCGACGATCGAGAAATTGCGGATATGTGAGAGTGGTGTCATGGGATGGATATGTAGCGGATTTGGGGGTTGGTCAATGGCCCGCGATGCCCTGCGACGCAACGCACGCTGGGGTGTGGGGGACATGCCGCGCGATTCGGGGGTTAACGCCCGTGAAACAGGGGGAATCGGGTATGCACAGGCCGTACACAGCGCGTGCACAGGCTGTACACCGCAGATGCACGGTTGGCGGGGTTAACGCAGCGTGCGCGGGTATTCGTTAACGGAGGGTGAATGGGCGCTGGGAAGTGTGGTGTTGCCTGCCTTGGCGCTGGGCGTGAAACCACTGCCAGTTCCGCGATTCGCCTGTGCGGTTTTGTCGAAACATGCGCCCGCGTCGTGGGGGCGCGTCGGGTCCTGGCCGCGCTTTGCCGTCTGCCATGTCGGCGCGGTTCACAGCGCGATGATCCAAGAAAAAGCCAAACGCTGAATGATCACAGGTTCGCCAGACGGGTGATGTGGGCGCGCTGCGCGATTGCCTCAACCCGAAAAATCCGGCATAGTCCGTGCCAGAGCGGGCCAACCCGCCACATTCAGGCAGAGTAGAGAGTTCATCCATGAACGCAGTCAAACTTGCAGTTGCGGCCTGTGCCGCCCTTACCCTTGCGGCCTGTTCCGGCAGTGGCACGCGCTATTCCAGCGCCAGTGCGGTGCGCGGTCCGGCCTCTGTCCAGTTCGCCTCGGGCCCGATTTACAGCGCCTGTCTGAAGTCCGATCGCAAGCAGGCCAGTCGTGCGCGCTGTGGCTGTGTGCAGGCGGTGGCGGACCAGTCGCTCGTGTTCTCAGACCAGCGTCGCGGCGCGGGGTTCTTTTCGGACCCGCATCAGGCACAGGTTGTGCGCCAGTCGGACCGCTCCAGCGACGAGCTGTTCTGGAAGCGCTGGAAAGAATACAGCGACACCGCCGCACAGATGTGCACCTGATCGTGCGGGCCTGAGGGGGCAACCATTGGGCCTATAGCGCGCGCGCCCAGAATTGCAGACGCTTTTGCGTGGGCGCGTCCTGATCCACGTCTTTCCATTCGAACTCTGCCACGACGCCGTGCAGCCGTTCATACCCGCGCTTTTGCCAGAACGGTTCAAGCGGCTGGTAGGCGCTGGGCCGGAGCGGGTGGTCGAGGTCGCGGATCACCGCGGCAAAGCATATGCGCGTGAAACCGTGGCTGCGGGCGAATGCCTCGCGGTGGTCAAAGAACGCATTGCCGATGCCGCGCCCGCGATAGCGCGGCAACAGCACGCTTTCCCCGCAATAGAAGGTCGCGGCGATGTCGATGTCGGTGCCGTCAAAGGCTTGGGCAAAGCCGTCGGCATGTTCCGCCAGCGGCGCGGCAGTCGACGCCCCCACCAGCCAGTCGCCGTCATAGACAGCGACCAGTATGGCGCGCGGGCTTTGCGCATAGGCTTGCAGGTATTCGCGCTCGTAATCGAGCGTGCCGTCATAAAGATAGGGCCAGTCGCGGAATACCGAGATGCGCAGCCGCGCCACATCGTCCAGCGCGTCGGCAAGGTCGGCGCCGGTCAGGGTTTCGATCCTCATGCCGAGACTTGCCGCACCCAGTCCGCCAGATTGTAATAGGTGGTCACGCGCGAAATCAGCCCGTCCCTCAGGTCGAAAAACGACCCCGCCGGCAGGGTATAGGTCTGGCCACGCGCCTCGGGCAGGCCCGCCTCGGTGGCCAGATAGGTGCCGTTCACCACATATTCGGCGGCGGCGCGGTTGCCTGTGGGGTCCGACAGGATCACCATGTCGGTCAGTTCCTCGCGGTAACAGCGGGTCATGTGGTCGCAGAACTCGGCAAACAGGGCGTGGCCCGTGCGCACCTGCCCCTCGTTCACGTGATGGGCCACGTCGGGCGTCAGGCAGGCAAGCATCGCCTTGGTGTCACCGGCGTTGAACGCCTCGAAATATGTGCGCACTATATCCATCAGCTGTCCTCGTCCTTATGTGCCGGTCCCCACCGATCCGTCAGGCGGGTGATGATCTGGTCGCGGGCCGAGCGATAGCTTTCCAGCTTGGCCTCGCGGGTTTCGCCAAGGCCTGTGGGATCAAGGATCGGCCAGTATTCCACATCCAGATGGTAAAAGCGGGTCAGTTCCAGCGCGCGTCGCTGGCTGGCGGGCGACAGCGCCACCACCAGATCGAACGAGGACAGGTCGTCGCCCCATTGCTCCATCTCGTCAAAGCTGCGCGACCGGTGGCGGCTCAGCTCGACACCGAGTTCCTGACAGACCGCGATGGAAAAGCCGTCAATCTCCAGATCGTTCTTGACCCCGACCGACTGGACATAGGTGCCTTGGCCGTAAAACTTCTTCATGATCCCCTCGGCCATGGGGGACCGTACCGCATTGTGATCGCAGCAAAACAGAACAGATTGCGGCAAGGAATGGGTCATTTATCCGCCAAAATGCAGAACACAGATCAGGGTGAACAGGCGGCGGGCCGTGTCGGTGTCGATCTCGGCCTTGCCGGCCAGACGCTCTTGCAGCACCCGACTGCCCTCGTTGTGGATACCGCGGCGGGCCATGTCGATGGTTTCGATCTGGCTGGGGGGCAGTTTCTTGACTGCCTCGAAATAGCTTTCGCAAATCTGGAAATAGTCTTTGACCACCTGCCGGAACGGTCCCAGCGACAGATGGAACTCCGCTGCTGTCTCGGCACTTTCCGTGGTCACATCAAACACCAGACGTTTGTCGCGGATCGACAGGCCAAGGTTATAGGGCCCTTCGGCCACGCGCCGTCCGTCCCGCACAGGCAGGACAAAGGTGTTCTCTTCCAGCAGATCAAAAATCGCCACCTTGCGCTCCTGCTCGATCTCGGGGGTCGGTGCGGGCAGGTTGGCGTCATCAAGAGTGATATTGGCGATACGTGTCATGGGCATCTGGATCAGTTGCAAAAGGCGGATCAGAAATGCTTAGGCGAGCCCCCGCCGCAACACAATGGGCACAGGGGCTTTTACGTCGCGGCCCCTGCCGCTTCTCTGTTCCAAAAAAATCCCGGGGGACGCGCCGTAAGGCGCGGGGGGCTGGCCCCCGCTTAACCGTTCAGCTTGCGCAGGCGGGCGGTCACGGACAGGCCGTGCGCCTCTAGGCTTTCTGACGCGGCCAGCCGTTCGGCACCGGGGCCGATGGCGCGCAGGGCGTCGGGGGTCATCTTGGCCAGTGTTGTACGTTTCACAAAATCCATCACCGACAGGCCAGATGAGAACCGCGCCGAGCGGGCGGTGGGCAGCACGTGGTTGGGGCCGCCGATATAGTCGCCAATCGCTTCGGGCGTCCATTGACCAAGGAAGATCGCGCCCGCATGGGTGATATTGGCCGCCAGCGCGTCGGGGTCGGCGACGCAGAGTTCAAGATGTTCCGGCGCGATGCGGTCGGACAGGGCTGCCGCGACCTCCAGCGATGGCACGGTGATGATCGCGCCGAAATCGCGCCAGCTTGCGCCCGCGATGGCGCGGCGTTCCAGTGTTTCCAGCCGCGTCTCGACCGCTTCGGCCACGGCGCGGCCAAAGGCGGGGTCGGTGGTGATCAGCAGGCTTTGCGCGCTTTCGTCATGTTCGGCTTGGCTCAGCAGGTCCAGCGCGATCCAGTCGGGATCGTTGTCGCCATCGGCGATGACCAGAATTTCGGACGGCCCTGCAATCATGTCGATGCCGACCTTGCCGAACACCCGCCGTTTTGCCGCCGCGACAAAGGCGTTGCCCGGTCCGGTGATCTTGTCCACGGGGGCGATGGTGTCGGTGCCATAGGCCAGCGCGGCAATCGCCTGCGCCCCGCCGATGCGATAGATTTCATCGACGCCCGAGATTTTCGCCGCCAGCAGCACCAGCGGGTTCAGCACCCCGTCCGGTGTGGGCACGGTGATGGCCAGACGCTCGACCCCTGCCACCTTGGCCGGAATCGCGTTCATCAGCACGGAGGACGGATAGCTCGCCAACCCGCCCGGCACGTAAAGGCCCGCTGCCGACACCGGCGTCCAGCGCCAGCCGAGCGTTGCGCCCGCCGCGTCGGTCCAGCTGTCATCGGCAGGCATCTGGCGGGCGTGATAGGCGGCGATCCGGTCTGCGGCCAGTTCCAGCGCGGCGCGGTCCTGCGCATCCACCTGCGCGATGGCGGCGTCCACTTCCGCTGCGGTGATGCGCAGGGTGTCGGGGGTCAGGGTGATGCGGTCGAACCGTTCGGTCAACGCGATCACGGCGGCATCGCCCTGCGTGCGCACTTGCGCGATGATGTCGGCCACCACCGCGTCCACATCGGGGCTGTCCTCGCGCTTGGCGTTCAGCAGGGCGGTGAACTGCGCTTCGAAATCGGGCGCGGCGTGGTCAAGGAATTGGGGCATCATCTCATCTCCGTTCAGGCGGGGACATAGCGGGGCGGGGCCGTGGTCTCAAGCCGCGCGGGGCGCAGGACGGCGCGGCAGGGGGCCATTTGCGCCCCGCCGACGCCAGAAATGCGTTCAGGTGTCGTGTTTCGGCACGGTTTTGGACGGTGCGACATAGGGGCGCGTCACGTCCTTGAGGGTCGCCTCGATCGCTTCGACCTGTAGGCGGATCGCGCCGTCACCGGCCAGCGTCAGCAGGATATCCCCCGCGCCGTCCTCGCCTGCCTCGAAGGCAATGGAGAGGATCGACAGGATCGTGTCGCTGTCATTGCGGTCGATGCCCTGACTGGCCACGCCCAGTACATTGTCAAAGGCCAGCACCGCCTGCACCCGTTCGGGGGCGTGGCGTTCGCGCCCTGCATCTTCCCAGCGGAAGCGGTTGAGCAGCAGCGCAAAGCGTCGTTGTGCGCGCACATAGGTCATTTCGGTGATGGGAAAGACGGCGTCCTGCACCAGCGACGAGATCACCTGCAGGTCGTCGGCGTCCAGCGCCCCGAGGTTGATCGGCGCTTCGCGCCCGTCTTCGAACCGTGCGTCGCTCATTCGCCCTGCACCCGTTCGATATTGGCGCCGACACCGGACAGTTTGCGCACGACCTGTTCATAGCCGCGATCAAGGTGATAGACCCGTGCGATGCGGGTTTCGCCCGTGGCCGCGAGACCGGCCAAGATCAGGCTGACCGAGGCGCGCAGATCGGTCGCCATCACGGGCGCCCCTTTCAGCTTGGCCACGCCCTTGACCGTCGCGGTGCCGCCATGCACCTCGATATCCGCGCCCATGCGCACCAGTTCGGGCGCGTGCATAAAGCGGTTTTCGAAAATCTTTTCTTCCAGCACCGAGGTGCCTTCGGCAGTGCACAGCAGCGCCATCATCTGGGCCTGAAGGTCGGTGGGGAAGCCGGGGAAAGGTTCGGTTGTCACGTCCACGGCGCGGATGGTGCCGTTCTTGCGGCTGACCTTAAGGCCTTTTTCCGTTTCCTCGACATGGATGCCTGCGGCGTCCAGTTTCTCGCAGAACGCGCCGACAAGGTCGATGCGCCCGCCCAGAAGCTCGACCTCGCCGCCGCAAATGGCGGGGGCCAGCATGTAGGTACCCAGTTCGATCCGGTCGGTGACAACGCGGTGGGTCGCGGCATGCAAGCGGTCAACGCCCTGAATGGTGATGGTCGGTGTGCCGTCCCCGTCGATCTGAGCGCCCATGGCGCGCAGGCAATCGGCAAGGTCCACGATCTCGGGTTCGCGGGCGGCGTTGTTGATCACGGTTGTGCCCTTAGCGAGGGTCGCCGCCATCATGATGTTCTCGGTCGCACCGACGCTGGCAAAGGGAAAGTCGATGACCGCACCCTTGAGCTTGCCGCCTTGGGCCTTGGCGTGCAGGTAGCCGTCGCGCAATTCGATTTCGGCCCCCATCTGCGCCAGCCCGTCGGTGTGGATGTCCATCGGACGCGCCCCGATTGCGCAGCCGCCGGGAAGGGAGACTTCGGCATGGCCTTCGCGGGCCAGCAACGGGCCCAGCACAAGGTTCGATGCGCGCATCTTGCGCACGATGTCATATTCGGCGCGGGTATTGATGGGGCCGTGGCAGGACATGACCTGTACCTGACCGTCCTGCATCGACGTGACCTCGGCCCCGAGTGATTCCAGAAGCTGGGTCATGGTGCGGATGTCGCTGAGTCGCGGCGCATTGGTCAGCGTCAGCGGCTCGTCGCTCAGCAAGGTTGCAGGCATCAGCGCAAGACACGCGTTTTTGGCCCCCGCAATCGGTATCTGCCCGTTCAGCGCGCCGCCACCGCGTACCAAAATACTATCCATTGTCCTGCTCCTTACGGGGTTCATCCGTTGTGTCCACATCCTTGCGCGCCTTGGCCTGTGCCTTGCGCCGCGCCAGATTCGCCTTCAGCGCCGCCTTGAGGCGCGCCTCGCGGTCATCTTGGGCCTTGGATCGGGGTGCGGTTTTGTCTGCCATGGTGCTTCTCTAACGCAGGGTCGCGGGGGCGTCCAGAATGGGGTTGCGCGCTGTGACGATTGTCGCTAATCACCCGCCACGATGCTGTGGTAGCTCAGTGGTAGAGCACACCCTTGGTAAGGGTGAGGTCGAGAGTTCAATCCTCTCTCACAGCACCATCCCTCTTTTGCGAACAATTCGTGCGTTGGACTTGGTGGTTTTTGTCAGGTCTCGACTTACGCGCATCCCTTCGGGCTACGCTGAGTGCGAGAGTTCAATCCATGATTCTTTTTTGGCCTACCGCCTCCGGCTACTTGAGGCCGGTTTTCTGGCCTGCCGCCGCTGCCTGATTCCCCTTGGGGCGACGGGGATCAGACGGAGACGGCGGCGAGCAGGGTGTCGCGGTCAATTTCATCCGCGCGGCCGCGCAGTTTTTCGGCGCCGCGTTCAAGCACCAGAAAATGGTCGCCCAGATCGCGGGCGAAGTCGAAATATTGCTCGACCAGCACGATTGCCATGTCGCCGCGTGCGCGCAGTTGCGCGATGACGCGGCCGATTTGCTGGATGATGTTGGGCTGGATGCCCTCGGTCGGTTCGTCCAGCAGCAGCAGTTTGGGGCGTGTCACCAAGGCGCGGGCGATGGCGAGTTGCTGTTGCTGCCCGCCGGACAGGTCGCCGCCACGGCGACCCAGAAAATCCTTGAGGATCGGGAACAGGTCGAAAATCTCGTCCGGCACGGTGCGTTCGCTGCGCGGCAGGCAGGCAAATCCGGTTTCGAGGTTCTCTCGCACGGTCAGGAAGGGGAAAATCTCGCGCCCCTGCGGGACATAGGCGACGCCCGCTTGCGCCAGAGCATGGGCCGAGGCGCGCCCGACTTCGGCACCGTCGAGCAGGTAGGTTCCGCCCGAGCGCGGATGCGTGCCCGAGATCGCCTTGAGCAGGCTGGTCTTGCCCACGCCGTTGGTGCCCATGACGCAAGTGACCTCGCCACGCCGTGCGGTCACGCTGACGCGGTTCAGGATCTGGCTGCCCCCGTAATGCAGGGTCAGATCCGAGATATTCAGAACATCATCGCCCAAGATACACCTCGATCACTTTTTCATTGGCTGTCACGTGGTCCAGCGACCCTTCGGCCAGCACGGAGCCTTCGTGCAGCACGGTCACTTTGCAGTTGAGGCGGCGGACAAATTCCATGTCGTGTTCCACCACCACCACGGCGCGGGTTTTGGCGGCCTGCACCAGAATGTCGGTCGTGTGTTCGCGTTCCGCCGGTGTCATGCCCGCGGCGGGTTCGTCCACCAGCAACAGGCGCGGATCCTGTGCCAGCAACATGCCGATTTCGAGCCATTGTTTCTGCCCGTGGCTGAGTTCGCCCGATTTGCGCGCCAACTGGTCGGTCAGGCCGATTTCGCCTGCGAGTTTCTCGACGGCGGCGTGATCCTCGGCGGCGGGGCGAAAGCGCAGGACGGCCCACGGGCTGCGGTCTTTCTTCAGCGCCATCATCAGGTTGTCCGCGACGGTCTGGTCCTCGAACACGGTGGGGCGCTGGAACTTGCGCCCGATCCCCGCTTGGGCGATCTGGCTTTCGCTCATCGACAGCAGCGAGCGCGACTTTTCCCCGAACAGCACACGGCCCTCGTCGGGCTTGGTCTTGCCGGTGACGATGTCCATGAAGGTCGTCTTGCCTGCGCCGTTGGGGCCGATCACGGCGCGCATTTCCGGTTCGCCGATCTGGAAGGACAGGTTGTTGATGGCCTTGAACCCGTCAAAGGTTTTCGAGACGCCGGAAACTTCGAGAAGGGTGCTCATGCGTCGGCCTTTCTTGCGTCGGCTTCGTTCTGGCGCAGGGCGCCGTCATCGGGGCCAAGAGGCGCGCCGTGGCGGTTGGGGGTGGGCAGTAGATCGAACAGCCCGCCGATGCCTTTGGGCGCGAACAGGGTGACGGCGACGAAGGAGAAGCCGAGCAGGACGGTCCACCAGTCCACCCAAGAGATCGTGTAGAAGCCGAGGTTGATGTCAGGCGCCTGCCCGCCGGTGAACCATGTGGACACGAGGGAAACAAAAGCCGCGCCGATCACCGCGCCATAGAGCCGTCCGCGCCCGCCGATGGCGACCCAGACCGCCAGATAGATCGAGGCGATGGGCGCGATTTCCGCCGGATTGATGATGCCCGCCTGCGGGTAATAGAGCGCGCCCGCGATGGCGGCGATCACGGCCGTCAGGGTGAAGATGGTGAGCTTGTAGGCTTCGACCGAGTAGCCGAGGAAGCGCACGCGCGCCTCGTCATCGCGGATGGCGCGGATCACCGAGCCGAACTTGCCCGACACCACCCATGCGCACAGCCCGTAGGCCAGTGCGAGTGCGAAGGCCGAGGCCCAGAGGAACCAGAGCGAAACTGCCGATTGCGGGACGCTGTCCAGTCCGGGCAGGTTTTGCAGGCCGGACAGACCGTTATTGCCGCGCAGGCCGCTGTCGTTCTGGAAAAGGTAGAGCGAGAGGGCGAGCGTCATGGCTTGGGTCAGGATCGACAGGTACACGCCGGTGACGCGGCTGCGGAAGGCGAGCCAGCCGAAGACCAGTGCCAGCAATCCGGGCACGATGACGATGGCCGCCAGTTGCAGCGGCAGGGAATGGGCAAAGGCCCAGACCGGCGGGAAGTCGGATGACCCGACCACGCCGAAGATCTGTGTGGCGATGCCTTGGGAAATCTCCGATGCGGTGGGCGGCAGGGGCGCGTTGGCGAGGCTTTGCACCACAATGAGTTCGGTGCGCGCATACATCAGCCACATGCCGATCGCGTAGCCGCCGATGCCGAAGAACGCCATGTGACCGAGCGAGAGGATACCGCAATAGCCCCAGACCAGGTCCATCGCCAGCGCCACCATGCACAGGCACAGGGTCTTGCCCAGAGTTTTGACAAAGCTGGTAGAGATCACGCCGATGCCGAACCCTTCGGCCAGCACTGTGACGATCAGGGTGAACAGCGCGAGGCTGGCGATGAACACCAGTACTGAGGGATGGCGCGAGAGGAAGCTGCGGGACCGGGGGCCAGCCCCCGGACCCCCGGGATTTTTCCGGAACAGAGAAGGGGCGGTGTCGGTCATTGCATTTCCTCGGGGGTGTTCAGGGCGAGGGCGTAGAACGTGCTGTGCGGGTCGGTGACGTAATCGCCGAACGGGGGGCAGGGGGTGAAGCCGGCGCGTTCATACAGGGTGCGGGCGGGGGCAAAGGCGTCCACTGTGCCGGTTTCAAGCTGAAGCTTGGTGAGGGTGCGGCGGCGGGCCTCGTCGATGATTTCTGTCAGGATCAGTTGGGCGACACCTTGCCCGCGATGGCTGGCGGCGGTGTGCATGGATTTGACCTCGCCCTCTGATCCGGTGACGCGCAGCGCGCCGACGCCTGCGGTTTCACCGTCCTTTGTGGCGATCCAGACTAGCAGGTCGCGGTCTTGCGCCATCGTGTCGGGCGGCAGGAAGTGACAGCTTTCTTCGGGGCTGGTCGCCGCGCAGAAGGCGGCGTGCGCCATGAGCAGGGGGCGCAGGCGCGCATCGTCCCCTGTGGTGCGTTCGATCTGCATGACTCAGGCCTCGGCTGCGCGGCCCTTGAGGGCGATGATGCCGCGGGGGCGGAACTGGATGAACAGGATGATGAAGAGGATCATGTAGGTCTGAGCCGCCAGCGTGTTGGACGGGTTCAGCCATTCGATGCCTTTTTGCATCGAACCGACCATGGCCGCGCCCAACAGCGTGCCCCAGATGTTGCCGACGCCGCCCACGACCACGGTCATGAAGGATTGCACGATATAGTCGCTGCCCATTTCGGAGGTGACCTTGGCATAGAGGCCGATGGCGACACCTGCGATGCCCGCGATGCCGGAGCCGAAGCCGAAGGTGAGCATGTTGATACGGTCGGGGTTGATGCCCATCGAGGACGCCATACGCGGGTTTTGTGTGACAGCGCGCACTTCGAGGCCGAGGCGGGTGCGGTTCATGACCAGCAGGAAAAGAGCGAGGAAGACAAGTGCGAGGATGAAGATTGCGATGCGGATATAACTGATCGACACGATGTCGTTGATCGCCATCGACCCATCGAGCCATGCGGGCGCGGTCAGGGGGCGGGCTTGGGTGCCGAAGATGTTCTTGGCCAGTTGTTGCAGCGCGATGGAGACACCGAACGTGGCCAGCAAAGTTTCGAGCGGGCGGTGATAGAGCCAGCGGATGACCAAACGCTCCATCGCGACACCGGCGGCAAAGGTCACGGCGAAGGCGAGCGGAATGGCCAACAGGATCGACAGGGTGTGATCGGGCACAAAGAGTTGCACTACGTAGCCCGTATAGGCCCCCATCATGATGAATTCGCCATGGGCCATGTTGATGACGCCCATGACGCCAAAAGTGATCGCCAGCCCGATGGCGGCGAGGAAGTAGATCGAGGCGAGCGAGATCGCATCAAGCGCAAGATCGGCGGTCTGGTTCAGGGCAACGGCGGTTTCGATATCGCCCAGCACCTGCGCGGCAGCACGCGCCACAGTGGGCGGGGCGCCGACAAAAACTTCGAAAAACTGGTAGGCCGCAAGGGCCGTGTCGATCTGTTCGGAGGTCGCGGCAGGTTCTGCGCGTCCCTGTTCGACCAAAGTGGCAAAGGCGGCATTGCGCGCCTTGTCGGTGGTGAGGCTGGCGACCTGTACGCCTGCGACTGTGGTGCCTTCGATGTTGCTGATCAATGCGTCGCGCACCCCGCTGGCTGGGATCAGCGGCGGCGCGAGGTCGGCCTCCACCAGCAGGGCGTAAGCCTCGGTTTTGGGCAACCCGTCATCGCCGGGCGACAGGGTGCGCAGCACGTCGGCTGTGTCGGGCACGGTTGGGGCCACCCTGATAAGGGTGGTGGCCAGCGGGTTCAGCGCGGCGCGGGCATCCACGCCGAGATCCCCCTTGAAGTAGGAAATCGCCTCGATCTTTTCGGCGTCCGTGTCGCCGTAGCCGATGGTCAGCAACCGTTCGATCCGTGCCATGCGGGCGGCGATGGCTGGGTCTTTCTCGGCGCTGAGCGCGCTGCGCAGGGCGGGCAGGTGACTGTCCTTGGGATCGCGCGAGATCGCGTCGAGCGCGGTCAGGCGCACGGCCGCATCGGGATCGGAAAGCTGGAATTTGACCAGACCTGCCGCGATCAGGCCGCGCACGCCGCTGTTGGGTTTGAGTTGCGTATAGTCGTCATCCAGCACCAGCCCCAGATCGTGGCCGTCGGCAACATCGAAGATGTGCAACGTGTCGCGGTCGATTTCTTCGGCAAAGACGAAGAGGCCGGTGGCGTTATCCTGCCAGACCTCTTTGGCCTGCCAGCGTTCGAGCACGGTCTGGGCGGCGGGCAACCCGCTGTCGGTCAGTGCATCAATCGCGGTCTGGATGGTGCGGCGTGACGCTTTGGCCAGCGTGTCGGCATGGGCCTGCATGACCTGCTGGATCGGGGCGTCGGCATTCGGCGTGTTGGAGTGGTGGGCATCCGCGCGCCAGGCAAAGGCCAGGCACAGGATGAGGAGGAGGAATTTTTGCATATATCACCGCTTGGCTGTGGATCGGGGGGCCGTTGCCCGCCCCCCGACATGTCAGAGTGATCCGGTGGGATCAGTAGTTCGACTTGATCTGGACGCAGCTTTCGGTCTCGGTGTTGTACATACCGCAGCCGAGCTCTTTCCAATCCGACTTGAGAACCGCCGATTCAGGCAGGAAGTCTGTCCATGCATCGCCGGGAACTTCGGAGGTCTGGCTGATGATGTCGAACTGGCCGTCTTCCTGAATTTCGCCGATCAGGACAGGTTTGGCCAAGTGGTGGTTGGGCAGCATGACCGCCGTACCGCCGGTGAGGTTCGGGAACTCCTGACCGTACATCGCCGTGCGGACCGCATCCACATCTGTGGTGCCTGCCGCCGTGGCCGCGTTCACCCACATGTTGAAGCCGATATAGTGGGCCTCCATCGGGTCGTTGGTCACGCGCTCTTCGCCCATGCGGGCCTTCCACGCGGTGATCCATTCGGCGTTGGCGTCGGTGTCGGCGGACTGGAAGTAGTTCCACGCGGCGAGGTGGCCGACGAGGTTCGAGGTGTCCAGACCGGCGAGTTCTTCTTCGCCAACCGAGAAGGCGACGACAGGAATGTCATCCGCCGAGATACCCGCAGCGGCCAGTTCCTTGTAGAAACCCACGTTCGCGTCGCCGTTGATGGTCGAGATCACGCCGACCTTTTTGCCATCCGCGCCAAGGGCGACCACGTCGGCCACGATCTTGGACCAGTCGGAGTGACCGAAGGGCGTGTAGTTCACAAAGATGTCTTCGGCGGCGATGCCTTTGTCCTTGAGGTAGCTTTCAAGGATGTTGTTCGTTGTGCGCGGATAGACATAGTCGGTGCCGAGCAGGGCGAATTTTTCGACGCCGAGTTCTTCAAGGAAATAATCGGTTGCGGGGATCGCCTGCTGGTTCGGGGCAGCACCGGTGTAGAACACGTTTTTAGAGGACTCTTCGCCCTCGTATTGGACGGGATAGAACAGCAGGCCGTTCAGTTCCTCGATCACGGGCAGGACAGATTTACGCGATACCGATGTCCAGTTGCCAAAGATCACGTCGACCTCGTGCACGGTCAGCAGTTCGCGGGCTTTTTCCGCAAACAGCGGCCAGTCCGACGCTGGGTCGACCACCACGGCCTCAAGCTCGCAGCCGAGAACGCCACCAGCGGCGTTTTGCTGTTCGACCAGCATTTCCATTGTGTCTTTCAAAGTGGTTTCTGAAATTGCCATTGTGCCGGACAGCGAGTGCAACACACCCACTTTGATCGGGCAGTCCTGAGCGATAGCTGGGGCCACGGATGCCAGCAGCGCAGCAGCGGTGGTTCCAAGAAGGGTCTTTTTCATTGCGTTTCCTCTAGCGCAGTGCGCAGGGGGATTGCGAAAATGGGCCAAAGCCCACATATCACCCATGCGCTTTCAAATAGGCGCGTGCGGTGGTGTTCAGGGTTGCAAGTCTAACACTGCCGCACAGCTGTTCTGGCCTGTCAGGGCCGAGGCCCATCTAGATACAGTGCGGCGACAGGACCGAGTCTTGGTCGTGTATTGCTTGTGCAATCAACCTGCTGTGATTAATTATTGAGCGGCGCGCGCGAAATCTGCCGCGAAATTAGGCGAAATTTACGGGGTTTTTGCGGTTTTATCCGTCGAGCAGCATGGTTTTACAGATTTGTACATCTGTCTGTGCGCGCCGTTTTGCCAGCCTTACCCTGCGCGGATCGGTCCCGAACCGTGCATCCGAGAGAATCGCCCGATGCGCCATCTTGGCTTCGATGCGGTGGTGGAGGGCCTCGGCTGCACGCTCTGCGGGAAGGATGGCGTCAAGGATCGACACGAAGCGCGCACGCTGGGATTGAAACGTGTCTGCGCGCGGATCACTGACAAGCCATGCATGTTCCATCTCGGCAGACATCCGGCCGGTGCATCCGGCGAAGGTGAGAACAAGGTCACGCTCGGCCATGCTTGGTGTGCCCAAGCTGGCGAAGAGGAGCGTAGAGGCGATTATCGTTCTTAAACTGCCCATAATATCAGCATTGCAGTTAAATTTGCGCCGCTCAAGTGTGCAGCTTGAAAACTTTGGGCGGAAAGGTCTGGGGTCACTACGCGCCGTGGGTCTGTCGCGGTTGGGGATGCGCCGTCGGTTAACGATGCAATTGCGGCTTGTGACTGCGCGGCGTCGTGCCTGCGACATCAATGATACGGGCATATTCGGTGGCAAAAACAGGCGTTTTATGGCTAGTTCGACGCTGTTGCAGAAGAATGTTGAGACTGATGTGAGCCTTATTGTCTGGGACCGGTTGGAGTCCCATCTGGCCGAATTGCTGTTCGATCAGGGGATGAATGTGCGCTGCGCGGTGCCTGTCGTGTGCCAGCGCCATCCGGATGCGTCGGTGCACCATCTGGCCTTGGCCCTCGTGTCGGTCTCTTCCGCGATGGAGGATACGTGGCCGGTGGCGGATGTGTTGAACCAGCGCAGTCTGCTGGATCTCTACCGCGCGACGGCAGCAGTGCTGGCCGATCTTTCCGCACACGGGTTGACGCGGGAAAAATGTGAAACCTGCGGCGACATCCTCGCCCACTGGTGCGCCGGACCGGAGTCGTTCTTCGATGTGTCGGGGATTTCTGGCTGACCCGAGGGGGGCGCTGGAAAAGCTGGTGAATCTGGCGATCCCGGAAGGACTCGAACCCTCAACATCCTGATTAGAAGTCAGGTGCTCTATCCAGTTGAGCTACGGGACCGCGCGGGTACGTCATGCCGCAGGCGGCGCCACAGGGCAAGTGGTGACAGTGCGCGCGGGGCGAAAACCCTGTGTGAAATGCGAGGTGGGCGGGTCAGAAAGTGACGCCGCTGACCAGTGCGATATTGGCGTATGGGGTCGCTTCGCCAGTGCGAACCACCGCCACGGCTTCGGCAGAGCGGGCTTTGAACGCTTCGTGGCTGATCTGGGTGCAGGGCAGGCGTGTGTCCATCTCGGCGCCGATGGCCTCGGCCTCTTGAGCGCGAAAGGCGGACTCAACACACAACTCGTTCAGCACGGCGTCGAGCACTTCAAGAAAACGCGGCACGCCAAGGGTCACGGCCAGATCGACGCAGGGCACACCTGCCGGCACGGGCAGGCCCGCGTCCCCGATCACCAGCATGTCGCCATGGCCCATTGTCGCGATGATCCGTGACAATTCGGCGTTCAGGATGCCGGACTTTTTCATGCGCGTTCCCCCTTAGTGGATGTGCGAACGCGCGACCCGTGCGTGGGCCGCGCGTGCGGTGTCTGATTATGGTCGGGCTTATTTGTAGCCAAACGCCTTGTTCGGCATCCATTCGGGCGAACCCTTACCGGCGCGCATCATCAGGCAGGATGTGCCGACGCGCTGGAAGTAGGTCATTTCAAGCGGATACCATCCGGCCTGTGGCACTTCGACCTGTACGGGGCGGGTACCCTGACAGGTCTGGCGACCGTCGAAATAGCCGACCTGCTGGCCGCTGATCCGCGCGTCCAGACCGTCATTGGTGTAAAAGTCGATTGTGTAGACGCCAGGGCTGTCGAATTTGACATAGCCTTTGATCTCGGCGGCGACATGTTCCACTTGGGTCGAGGTCAGCGCCTTTTCGTTCGGCGCGGTGTCGCGGTAATCCAGCCCCTTGAGGGGTTGGCCCGCCTTGCCCTTCTTGAGGTAGCGCGTCGCTTGGTTCAGGCTTTTGACGTCAAGCGGATAGGCGTATTTCACGGACAGTCCGGTTTTCAGCCCCGAAGGCTGCGGGCTGGCGGGTTTCAGTTTCAGCGGTGCGGCAAAGGCGGTCCCTGCGACGACCAGCGCGGCAGCAGCCAGCATGGCTGTTTTTAACATGTTCATTCGTAAACTCCCGTTGGATCGGTCGACTTTCGCGACCTGCATTGACGTTATCCTAAGGGGTAGCGCGCGAATATGACAACCACTGTACTGTGTGCGGGCCGTACGACGCTGCGCCAGTTATGGGGCGCGATAAAAAAGGTAGCGTTCGGGATCAATCGTGTCCGGCCCCTTGATCTGGGTAAAGCCAACCAGCGGTTGTTGCGACAGGACCAGCCCGCCCTTGGTCATCACTTTGGCGATGAACGGGCTGAGGGCGGCACCCTCGGCGACGTCCAGTTCCTTGACCCCGTGGCCGAAATCGTAATGCGCCAGCGCCATCTTGCGACCCTCATCGGTCAGGCGGGTCAGCATGTCCTGCGCCTCGCCCATCAGGAAATCCTGTTTGGGGGGGATGCAGCTGGGATGGGGTTTGAGGATGCGGTCGATAACCCAGATGCGCCGGTCGGTGATTTCCTGTCGCAGGTGGTCATAGGTGCGCCCGTTGCCCAGACCCATTTCCAGCACGTCGCCGTCGATACCCTTGATCAGGTCGGCGGCCCAGTTGATCCCGTCAATCTGCGCGGTCAGACGCCGCCGCATCGATTCCAGTCTGCTCATTCTGTCGTCTCCATCACCCAAGGGGTTGCACCGCCGTCCAGCATTTCGCGCACGAACTGTCCCGCGAAGTCCCAGATTGCGGCGCTGTGCACAAGGTGGTGTGTCAAAAGGCCAAGCGGCTCGGTCGGATCCTGCGCATCGGTGCGGCGCGCGTGCAGCAGATCGGCGGTTTGGGCGATCAGCGCGGCAGGGTCGACCAGATCGCGGGTGCCTTTCCACCAGATCGGGTCGATATGGGTGTTGATCTGGGGCAGCCCCGTGGCCGCGCGGGCGTTGCTACGGGGGCCAAAGGTGGACAGGGCAGCGTAGCCTGCGCCGTGGAGGGCATCGGTCACCTCAGCATTAATCCGGTTCCATGGCGGGACGAACATGGGTCGCAGGCGCGCACCGAACAGGGCGCGCAGGGTGGTCAGCGCGCGCTGCGGTTCTTGCAAGGCGTCGAGGCGTTCAGTCTGGAATTCGTTCTTTTTGCCGACGCCGCCGCTGTGATCCTGATGCGCCCAGCCGTGCACCACCGGTATGATCCAGTTAGGGTCACTGTCACGTGCCAGTGCGGCGGTGGCATGGGCGGGGATGACGGCAAGGTGCACGGGCAGGCCAGTGGCTGCGGCAAGGTCCGTCAGTTGTCGCAGCGCGGGCGTCGGCGCAATCGCATCATCGTCGCGCCACCACAGCGGCACGGCAACACCGTCGCGTCGGCACGCGGCAAGAGCCTGTTGAACGGGGGTCCAGTCGATGTTCATGGCCGCGCCTTTTGGTTCTGCACATGCTGGGCGTGCAGGTCGTGCACAACGCTCACGGTTTGCGCTGCGCCGTTCATCCCTTGGGTTCTGGGGGCGCGGGCGGGGGCTGTGCGAACCTTTTCGATGGCGTCGCGCATGGCCGCGCCCGACAGCGCGTCCTGACGCAGCACGGTGATCCCTGTCTGGTTGCCAAGTGCGTCGGCCCGCAGGCCCTGCTCTACCTCGCCCCCGTCATCGAAAGGCACCAACACCGCAGGCACGCCGGTTTGCAGCACATCCAGCGCGGTGTTGTAGCCGCACATGGACACCGACGCCAATGCGCCGCGCAACAGGTTGCGGAAATCGGGGCGGGGCGGCTCAACACGCATATTGGCGGGGGCAGTGGCGGCGAGGGTTGCGCGGCGATCGGCATCGCCCCCGACAAGGCACAGCCACGGGGTGTCGGGCATCAGCGCGGCGGCTTCGGTCGCGGCGGCAAAGATCGCGCTGCCCACGTCGCCGCCCCCTGCGCTGACCAGAATGGTGCCGTTGCTGTCGCCCGTGTCGTCGGGCGGGGCGGGCGCGACAAAGCCGGTGTAATGCAGGTGGGGGCGCAGCCGGTCCGTCACGGGCCAGCTTTGATCCAGCGCGACAATCTCGGCATCGGCATGGACCAGAACGCCGTCATAGAACCGCGCCACCATGTCATCGGCAAAGACAGCTTTGGACGGTTTGCCGGGCGGGGCAAGGATGTCGCGGATCGAGGACAGGACCAGCGGGCGCCGGTTTTGCCCATGGGCGGCCTCAAGCAGCGCGCGGAATTCGGCGCGCAGGATGCGACGGCCAAAGGGGAAGAGTTCGGTCACAACCACATCCGGTGCGCAGCGGGCCAGTGCCTGTGACAGCGCGTCGGTGCGGGCCTGCATATAGGCGACGTCGGCCCGCGTGTCGTCGCCGGTCAGAAGGGTAGTGAAATCGGTGCCGTTTGATCGGACCGGCGGCAATTGCACCAGCGTGATGCCTGCACTGTCGAAATGCGGCACGGGGGTGCCGCCGCTGACCACCGTTACCGCGTCACCCGCCGCAGCAAAAGCGCGGCCCAGCGTCAGCGCACGGGCCAGATGACCGGTGCCCAGCAGGTGGGTGACGACGATCATGACCCTCATCGGCGCAGCCTCATGACGGGCGCCGGACCAGTCGTTCCGGCGTGGGCTGCGGAGTCCAGTCATTGCCGTCGATATGCAGCACGAACAGGCGGTCGCGTTTGATGGTGAACGGGGCGGGCCCGTCGAAATCCCAGCCTGTGGCCATGGCCATGATCACCCGCATCACGCCGATGTGGCACACGGCAATGGTGTCCTGTTGCAACCCTGCGATCCACGGGCGCAGGCGCTGGCGCAAGTCGTCGGGGCATTCGCCCTGTGGCGGGCGGTAGTCCCAGCCCCAGTCTTCGATATCGCGAAAGCCTGACTGCGGATCGGCGCGCAGTTCGACGCCCTTGCGGCCTTCCCAAGCGCCCCAGTCCATCTCCATCAGTGCCGGTTCGCGGAGGGGTGTGCGCTTGGTGACGATCTGCGCGGTCTCGACAGCGCGGGCGAGGGGGCTGGCCACGACATCGGCCCCGTCCCAGCCGTCGGGCAGGTGCAGCGCGGCCAGATGCGCGCGCGCCTCGTCATCAAGGGGGATGTCGGTGCGCCCTTGGATCTGTCCGGCACGGTTCCACGCGGTGTGGCCGTGGCGCAAAAGGGCTAGGCGGATCATACGAGGGTCTCCAGCGTTTCGTTCAGCCTCGTAGCGGCGGCAGGCAGCAGGTGCTGCGCGGCGATCCGGTCGCGGGCCTGCGTGCCTGCTTTGTGCAGGACGGTGGGGTCTTGCAACAGCGACTGCACCCGTTGGGCAAGTGCGGCGGGGCCTGCATCGACTGGCGTCATCGGGCCGTATACCACATCGCGCACGCCCGCGCGGTCCTGTGCCACCACGGGAATGCCCGCGGCCTGCGCCTCAAGGTACGTCATGCCGAACGCTTCGTTCACGCCGGGCCAGAGCAGCAGGCTGGCGCTGGCGTATTGCGCGGCAAGTGCGTCGGGCGAAAGCGCGCCAAGGAACGTCACGCGGGGGCCGAACGGGGCCATAAGGGCGGCAACCTCGGGGCGGGCAGGACCGTCGCCTGCGATGTCCAGATGCCAGTCCTGCGTCGCGGGCAGCGCGGCGAGCGTTTCGGCGATCAGCGCGTAAGAGGCGAGTTTGTCCCCTGCACGCATCATCGCCACAGACAGCATTGCGCTATCCTGCGCACTGCGGCGGGGCAGAGTGGTGCGGTCCAGGAAGGGCGGCAGGTGGACCAGCTTCTGCCCCTCGGGCGCATCGCGGCGCAGCGTTTCGGCGTCGCGGTGGGTGAGGTAAAAGATCGTGTGCGCCGCATCACTGGCCGCCTCGGCCGCAGCGGCAAAGCCTGCCCAGTCGCCCGTCAGCCGTTTGCGGGCGCGGGTGCTTTCCACTTGGAGATAGGGAATGCCCAGCATCTTCGCCACGGTCGGGCCGATCAGGTCGGGGGCCTTGTAATAGTTGTGATAGGTCAGCCAAGCCTGCCAGCCCTTCTGACGCCCCGCGCCCATCAGGCGGGCGACTTCGAGTGCTGCCTGATCCGCCATGCGTTCCTGCGCCTGTGCATCGCCACGCCCGTCATAAAGGCGCAGATCCGACGCGATAGAAACCGCGTGCCCGCCATGGTCCAGCGCCGAGATGAGCGCGCGCGCCATGGCGCGGTCGCCCGAGGGCACGGGATGGCCGGGTGCCTTCAGCGGGGCGTAAAAGGCGAGTTTCATGCGCCCATCACCGCGCGCAGCCGTTGCGCCAGATGGTCGATCCCCGGTTGCATGGTGAATTCCGCGTGCAGACGTGCATGGGCGGCTTCTGCCAGTTCGGGGCCGAGGGACGGCGTGGTGGCGATGCGCGTCATCTCTTGGGTGATGGTGGCGGGATCGTCGGCGCACAGGATGCCGTGCACGCCGGTGTCGATGAATTCGGGAATGGCGGACACGGGCGTGGACAGGATGGGCAGCTTCTGGCTTGCCGCTTCCATCAACACATTGGGCAGGCCATCGCGGTCGCCATCCTCGGCAATACGGCTGGGCAGGACAAACAGGTCGGCGGCGCGCATGGCGGCGATCACCTCGGGTTGGTCGCAGGCACCGCGCCACGTGATGCGGTCGTTGATGCTGTGGCGTTCGGCGCGGGCGCGCATCTCGTCCTTCAGCGCGCCGCCGCCGATATGGGTCCAGTGCCAGTCAAGATCGGCAGGCAGCAGGGCAAGCGCGTCGATCAGGCGGTCAAAGCCTTTCTTTTCCACCAGACGTCCCACCGACAGCATCGCGAAGGGATCGCTTGCGGCGCGCATCTCACGCTCGGGCGCGGCAGGGAAACGGGACAGGTCCAGCCCGTGATAGACCAGATCGACAGGGGTGGTGGCGGCCAGCGCGTTCAGGTGGTCCGCGCCAAAGGCGGTGCAGGTCGCGCCAAAGGCCGCGCCGTGGCTGGCGCTGTCGAGCTTGTCGCGCAATTCCCATTCGGGCGAGGTCCAGATGTCCTTGGCATGGGCGGAAAACGACCACGGCACCCCGCGCAACATCGCCGCATAGCGCGCGACCGAGGCGGGCGTGTGCAGGAAATGGGCATAAAGCGCCTGTGTGCCCGCAGGCAGTTCGTGGGCCATCACCAGCGCCTGACCAAAGCGGCGCACGCGGTTGCGGGTGCGGTCGCGGGACAGGTCGCGCAGGAACTGGCGCAAGGCGGACCAGAACGCAGGACGCCGCAGTGCCGACAGCAGCCCGCGCATCACGCGCAGCGGTTCGTTGTGCAGATATTCCGGCAGGTAGAAGACGCGCGCACGCAACTGGTCATGCAGCGGGTGCGTCTTGGTGTCGGTGGGGTGGCGCAGCGACCAGATGTCGAAATCAATGCCCGCACGTTCCAGCGCCACCAGTTCCTGAGCGATGAACGTTTCGGACAGGCGCGGCCACCCTTTTACGACCACCGCAAGGCGTGGGGCTTTGGCAGTCATTCGGCGGCGTTTTCCAACGGCGTGTTCATCAGTGCGCGCGCACGGTCAATCACCACGTCCAGACCGTCAAGCAGCCCGTCCGCCCCCGCCTCTGACGGGCGTTGCTGGTGCGGCAGGCCACGGATCGCGGCGATCATCGACTCGGCGGTCAGGCCGTCGCGGAATTCATCAAGGTTGCGGACAAGGCCCAGTTCCTCGGCCCTGTTGGCGCGGATCCACTGTTCCAGCCGCGGCTTGGTGCGCGGCACGATCACGGCGCGCTGGTCAAAGGACAGCACCTCGCAGAACGTGTTGTAGCCGCCCATGCAAATCACGCCTTGCGCGCCCGCAAACAGCGATTCAATGCGGCTGTCGAACCCTGTTGCCGTGACCCGTCCGTTCAGCGCCGCAACGCGGTTTTCGAACCGTTCGCGGGTGTCGCCGGACAGGAACGGGCCATAGACCAGCACCGCATGCGGGCCAAGGTCGGGATCTTTTTCATAGGCTTGCAGCACCAGATCGACCATCGCCTCTCCGTCACCGCCGCCGCCTGGTGTGATGAGGATATAGGGCGTGTCCGGTACATCCGCCGGATCAATGATCGCGCGGCGCAGATAGCCTGTCCAGACCGTGCGGTCGCGCACGGATTGCGACAGGGGCAGGCCGGTCGTGGGGTCATAGACGGATTGCGGCCCATAGACCCACAACTCGTCATAGAACCTTTCGGCCGCGTCCAGCGCGCCCTTACGCTTCCACTCGGCTTCCAGCACTTCGGGTTCGTCCAGCACGTCGCGCAGGCCCAGAACGATGCGGGTGCGGCCCGTCTTGCTGAGGCTTTCCAGCGTGGGCAGCAGTTCGCCGCGAAATCCTGTGGGTTCCTTGTCCACAATCAACAGGTCGGGGTCGTATTGCGCGATAGTTGAATTGATCAGCCCTTCGCGCAGGCTGGTGGTGGATTCCAGATCCATGCCGGAGTTCTGGCTGACATAGGTGCCATCGGCCAGCTTCTTGACCCCGGGCAGGCGGACGTGATCGACCGCACGCGGAAAGGTGAAACGCCCCGCGACGGGGCTGCCTGTCAGGATGATCGCCGATCCGGCGGTGCCCGATTGCGTCAGGGCCGAGGCAAGCGCACGACTGCGCCGCAAATGCCCGAGACCGAATGTGTCGTGGCTGTACAGTACGACGCGCCGCGGGCGCTGGCCGGACTGAGCATGTGTCGCTGGTGTCAAAGTGCCCATCGCCGCCGTCTTGTTCCCGCTCTCTTTGTCGTCCGGTGTCCGGTTCGCCAAAGAATCCCTCGTCTTGTATTGAACAGGCTTTTGCTTCCTCGCGTCAACGCCTGCCCGTCCGATCATGTGGAAACGCAACAAGTTGCTGTGTCATCCAACGCCATTTATCGCGCTATGACACGGAAAAGGGCACATTGCAAAACAAGTGCGTTCACTTTTCGCCGGACTTGGAATTGTGTTTGCATGGCCCGTGGCCTAGCGTTTACCGCGTGCAGTTGGATGGCAGGTGCGAGATGAAGTTGAAAACCGGACACGCGCTGTGCGCCGCCCTGCTGGTTCTGATCTCCGGCTTTGCCTCTTTTCCGGTGCATGCCCAATCGCTGGGCAGTCTGTTCGCAACCTCTGACACATCCAGTGACAGCGACATTGATGACGTGATGCGCGCCGCCGCCGAAAACGGGGTCAGCGTCATTGTCATCGACAGCAATGGCCGCGTGCTGACCGAGATTGGCGAGGCAGATACAGACGCCGATGCCGCCGCCGCTGAAAGCACCGGCATGGGCGGCACATTGATGTCGATACAGGATGATGCATCGGCCTTTCGCACCGCGCTGACCGACCGGCTGTTGAACCTGCCCGTCGCGTTTAACGAAGTCGTCTATATCCTGCGCGCCACCAGCCCCGATGGCACAATCATGGCCTATCTGAAGGTGGCGGGACTGGCGCTTTTGCTGCTGTCCTTCGGGATCGTGTTCAAGCTGAAGGTATATGGCCAGCGCATCGCCAAAAGTTTCGTGGTCGCCCGCATCCGCGAAAATCCCGTCGGCTATGGCGAGAAGATGCCGTTCCTTGTGTTCCGCTTTTTCATGGGCGTCATCGGCACCTTTGTCGCGATTGCCGTGGCCTTTGTGCTGGGGGCGGTGCTGTTCGGCCCGCTTGAGGATGCGTCGCTGAAATTCACCGCCACGCTGATCAATGTGGGATTTCTGGCGATCAGCGTGATGATCGACATGTGGCGCATGATCCTGTCGCCTTTCCTGACGCAATACCGCATCCCGCTGATGTCCGATCAGGATTCCAAGCGCCTGTATCGCTGGCTGAGTGTGGGTTCGGTTCTGGGTCTTGGCACGGTGCTGTTCGGGGTGTGGATCCGTGAACTGGGTCTGAACCTCGAAGTGTTCGTGTTCCTGTTCTCGCTGCTGTCCTTCTTTGTCATGCTGTTCAGCGTCGCGCTGGTGCTGTTCAACCGCCGCACCGTGACGCAGGCAATCCTGCACGGCACGCCGCCCGAACAGGCAAGCTGGGCGCTGCGCACCCTGTCGCGCCTTTGGGCGCCGATCAGCATCCTGTTCTTTGTTTTCGCCTTTTGCGAACAGACCTATCACCTTGTTCTGGGCGATCCGGATACGGTGCCATTGCTGGTGGGCGGCTGGGTCATCCTGACGACCATCATCGTCGTCTATGGCGTGCTGAACTATTTCATCGAACGCAGTTTCACCCGCGCCCGCCTGATTGAAGAACACCGCAAGGCCCAAGAGGGCAACGAGGACGCGGCCCGCCCTGCTGAACTTGGCCCAGTGGGCGGCGGATTGACCTCGTTTCAGGATCTGGCGCGGCGTATTGCGGGGATCATCGCCTTTGTGGCGGGGTCATACGCCTTTATCGGCATGTGGAGCCCGGGTGTCGGGGTGATGACGGACAGTCTGGCGGACCGGCTGCTGGACGTGATCGTCATCATCTTTTTGGGGTATATCGCGTACCACGCCTTCCGCATCTGGATCGACCGCAAGATCGCGGACGAACAGGGCGATGAGGAAGCGGGCGAGCTGGGCGACGAAGGCGGCGGTTCGAGTGCTTCGCGGCTGGCGACACTGTTGCCGCTGTTCCGCAATTTCATGCTGATCCTGATCATCGTGACCATCATCCTGATCACCTTGATGGAGGTGGGCGTGAATGTCGGCCCGCTGTTTGCCGGTGCGGGTATTCTGGGCGTTGCCATCGGCTTTGGTAGTCAGAGCCTTGTGCGCGACATCTTTTCCGGCGCGTTCTTCCTGTTTGACGATGCGTTCCGCCGTGGCGAATATATCGACGTGGGTGGCGTGAAAGGCACGGTCGAGAAGATTTCAGTACGCAGTTTCCAGCTGCGCCACCATCTGGGCGCGCTGCACACCATGCCGTTTGGCGAGATTCAGGTGCTGACCAACTATTCGCGCGATTGGGTCATCATGAAACTGCCGCTGCGCGTCACCTATGACACGGATGTGGAAAAGGTGCGCAAGATGATCAAGAAGCTGGGCGTTGAATTGCTGGACGATCCGGTGATTGGCGACAACTTTATCCAGCCGCTCAAATCCCAAGGCGTGATCGAGATGCAGGACAGCGCCATGATCATCCGCGTCAAGTTCATGACCAAACCGGGTGACCAGTGGCTTGTGCGCAAGAAGGTATACGAGGAAATCCGCGCCCTGTTCGAACGGGAAGGGATCAAATTTGCCCATCGCGAGGTGACCGTGCGCCTTGCCGATGGCAAGCAGGTCGGGGAACTGACCGACGACGAACGCAAGGCCGTATCGGCGGCGGCGCGTGCCTCGGTAGAAGAGGAATTGATGGAAGGCGGGGCAACAGACGGCGACGATCGCTAACCCCAAGCAGAGGAATCCCCTCGACACGGGCCATGAAAGGGCATAGGCGCGCAGGCTTGGTGGCAGGCACGGCCTGTTGCCCGCTGTATTGATAGGACCTGACCCGTGATTAAACCGCTCCAGACCGCGCTGACCGCCCGCGGATATACCGACCTCACCCCCGTACAAAAGGCAGTGACAGACCCCGACCTTGTCGGCTCCGACCTGCTGGTTTCGGCCCAGACCGGTTCGGGCAAGACCGTCGGCTTTGGTCTGGCGCTTGGTCCCACCCTGTTGGGTGAAGAAGAGTTGTTCCAGACGGCAGCGGCCCCGCTGGCGCTGGTGATCGCCCCGACACGCGAACTGGCGATGCAGGTGAAACGCGAACTGGGCTGGCTGTATGGCGAGACAGGCGCGGTCATGGCGTCCTGTGTCGGCGGCATGGACATGCGCGACGAAAAGCGCGCCCTTGCCCGTGGCGCGCATATTGTCGTCGCCACCCCCGGTCGTCTGCGCGATCACATCATGCGCGGGTCCATCGATCTGACCGACATTCGCGGCGTGGTGCTGGACGAAGCGGACGAGATGCTTGACCTCGGTTTCCGCGAAGACCTTGAATTCATCCTGAGCGAATGCCCCGACTCGCGCCGCACCTTGCTGTTCTCGGCAACGGTGCCTGCGCAGATCGCCCGACTTGCCAAAACCTATCAGAAGGACGCGGTGCGCGTCGCCACCACTACCGGCGAAAAGCAGCACGCCGACATCACCTATCAAGCGATGACCGTGGCCAACCATGACGCGGAAAACGCGATCATCAACATCCTGCGCTTTCACGAGGCGCCCAACGCCATCGTGTTCTGCAACACCCGCGCCATGGTCAACCGCGTCACCACGCGCCTGTCCAATCGTGGCTTTCCGGTTGTGGCCCTTTCGGGCGAACTGACCCAATCCGAGCGGACCAACGCCCTGCAAGCGATGCGCGACGGGCGTGCGCGGGTCTGTGTGGCGACGGACGTGGCGGCACGCGGGATCGACCTGCCGAACCTTGATCTGGTGGTGCATGCCGAACTGCCCAGCAACCACGAAACCTTGCTGCACCGGTCGGGCCGGACAGGCCGCGCGGGCCGCAAAGGCACCAGCGCGCTGATCGTCACGGCCAAGGTCCGTTCCAAAGCGATGCGCATTCTGAAGGGTGCGCAGGTCGATGCGGAATGGGTCGATGCGCCTTCTGCCGAAGCCGTGCGCGCACAGGACGAATTGCGTCTGATGGACGATCCGATGTGGACCGATCCGATCACCGAAACCGAAAGTGAAATGGTGGCCAAGCTCGCCGCACAGTTCAGCGCCGACCAACTGGCTGCCGCGCTGTTGCGCATCCACGGGCTGCGCCACACCTCGCCCGAACACCTGTCCGAAGTGGGCGGCGACAAGGGCGCGCCCAAAGCGCGTGCGCCGTTTGGCCCAAGCGTCTGGTTCTCGGTCACGGGCGGACGCGATCAGGGCGTCGAAGTACGCCGGTTGCTGCCGATCCTGTGCAATGCGGGTGACATCACCAAGGACGACATCGGTGCGATCCGCATCCAGAACGACACGTCCTATGTCGAACTCAAGCAAAGCAGCGCGGACGATTTCGTCGCAGCATTGGGTAGCGGCATGCAGATCGAAGGCGGCGCGACGGTGACCAAGCTGGACGGCATTCCCGATGCCGCGAACCAGCCCAAGCCGCGTTTTGACGGCAAACCGAGTGGCAAGCCCAAGCGCGACTTCGGGGACAAACCCAAGCGCGGCTACGGTGACAAGCCGAAACGCGATTACGATGACCGCCCCAAGCGGGATTTTGACGACAAGCCGAAACGCGACTTTGGTGGCAAGCCCAAGCGGGAATACGGCGATGCGCCCAAACCCGCCTCAAGCCGTAAGGTCTGGGACGAACAGGCCGCGCCCAAGCCCAAGCCGCGCAATGACGCCGCGCCGATCGACTGGAACGATACCTCGACGCCCAAACCGCGCAAACCCAAGCCCGGTGCGAAACCGGCTGGCAAGCCATCGGGCAAAAAGCCGTTCGCCAAAGCGCCCAGCACCATGGCCAAAGCGGTCAAAGACGGCAGTGTCAGCACCCCGAAAAAGCCACGCGGCAAGCCTGATCACAGCGGCAAGCCAAGCGGCCCGCCCGCGGGTGGAGCGCCCAAAAAGGCCAAGTACAACAGCAAGAAAAATCAGGCCCGCCGTGCGGCGGGCGCAGGTGGCGGGCAACCGCCGCGCCGCAAATCCTGATGGCACAGCGGCCCTTGCACAGCGATCAGCTTGTGTAAGGGTCCAGACTGTCGCGCAGACCGTCGCCAAGGAAGTTGAACGCCAGCACCACGATTATGATCGGCAGCATCGGGATCGCCGTCCACGGATAGATCTCGATGCTGGCGAGGTTCTGCGCGTCGTTCAGCATCACGCCCCACGATACCGCAGGGGCGCGCAGGCCCAGCCCCAGAAATGACAGCGCCGTTTCCCCCAAGATCATCGCGGGGATCGACAGGGTTGCCGATGCAATCAGGTGCGACATGAAGTTCGGCAGCAGATGGCGGCGGATCACACGGCCCGGTTTGGCCCCCATCATTTCGGCGGCGCGCACGTATTCCTCTTCGCGCAAAGACAGGAACTTGCTGCGCACCGCCCGCGCAAGGCCGGGCCAATCCAGCAGCCCGAGGATGATCGAGATAATAAAGAACACCGATACCGGCCCCCAGTTCGACGGCACCGCCGCCGACAGGGCCAGCCATAGGGGCAGTTCAGGCAAGCTGCGCAGGATTTCGATGGCGCGGTTCACGACCCAATCGACCCAGCCGCCGAAATAGCCCGCAATCGCCCCGAAGCCGATGCCGAGGATGAACGACACGGTAATGCCGATCAGACCCACCGTAAGGGACAGTTGCGCCCCGTATGAGATCCGCGAAAACACATCCCGTCCCAGCCTGTCCGACCCCAGCAGAAAGACTGTCGCCCCGTCCGGCGCACAGAACAGGTGCGTGTTGGACGGGATGAAACCGAACAGATTGTATGTTGACCCTTCACAGAAAAACTCCAACGGCATGGGGCGCGTTTCGTCGGTGATATAAGTCCAGCGGTAATTTTCGAGATCGGCAAACGCCTCGGTCGGATAGACGAAGGGGCCGATGAAATCGCCCTCGTGCCACAGGTTGATGGCTTGGGGCGGGTGGTACAGATATTCGGCACTTCGTTCGTTCGCCGTGTAGGGCGAAAAGAACCCCGCGAAGGGGATCGCGAGATAGGCCAGAAACAGGAAAATACCCGAGATCAACCCGAGGCGGTGCTTTCTGAACTTGCGCCAGACCAGCAGCCAATTGGGCGCGTCCATATCCGTGCGGTCCAGTGCGGACAGGTCCACATCCGGATCATAGGGGGCGTCGTCGATATAGCGGCCGTCGGGAAGGGTGCTCATCTTTCGGTTATCCTTCTCGCGCGCCATAGCGGATACGCGGGTCCAGCAGCACCAGCAGCAAATCCGAGATCATCGTCCCGATCAGCGTCAGCAGCGCCACGAACATCAGCACAAAGGCCGCCAAAAACTGGTCTTGTGATTTCAAGGCGGTCAGCAGCGCCGGACCGATGGTTTGCAGACCCAGCACGACCGAGACCAGAACCGACCCCGACACCATCGCGGGCAGCAGGTTGCCAATGTCTGCGACGAACGGGTTGAACGCCATGCGCAGCGGATACTTCGTCAGCAGCTTGGTCGGGCCCAGCCCCTTGGCCTGTGCGGTTTCCACATAGGGTTTGGACAGCTCGTCCAGCATGTTGGCGCGCAAACGCTGCATCATGCCCGCCGCGCCCGATGTGCCGATCACAAAGGTCGGCACGATCAGGTGGATCAAGATCGACTGCACTTTGGCAAGGCTCATCGGTTCGCCTTCGAACTCGGGCGACATCAGCCCGCCAATGGGCAGGCCCAGATATTTGTGCCCGTAGTAGAACAGGATCAGCGCCAGCAGGAAGTTGGGTGTCGCAAGTCCCAGATAGCCCACAAAGGCGGTAGTATAATCCACCCATGACGCCGAACGCGCCGCCGCCAGTACCCCCAGCGGCAGCGCCACCAGATAGACAAACAGAACCGCCGCAAGGTTCACCAGAACCGTCAGCCACAAGGCATCGCCGACAATCTCGGCCACGGGCGCGTCAAATTCGAAGGACCAGCCGAAATCGCCCTGCAACAGGCCGGAAAACCCCTGCGGGCCGGGGATCATGCCGACCCAGATCAAGTATTGCTGCCACAGCGGGCGGTCGAGCGCGTATTCCTTGCGCAGGAATTCGGCCTTGGCCACGCCCTCGGCCTGACCCGTGGCGCGCAGTTCCGCGATCTGGTTGGACAGGTAGTCACCAGGCGGCAGGTTAATGATGATAAACACCAGCACCGACACCACGGCCAGCGTCAGCAGCATCGTCAAAAGACGCCACACGGCATAGCGGATGAACATCATTCGGTAACCTGCGCAATCTGTTCGTCATCGCTGAAATAGAATTCGTCCATGCGGTGCACGCCGAAATGCGCCCCCGGATCCCACGCCCATGCACCGAATTCGGGCACGTTGCGCAAACGGTCGGACACGACAACGGGTTGCGGCGCTTGGGACAGGATGCCGATCCCGAACTGCTGGTCGGCATGGATGGCAAGCATCTCGCGCCAGATGCGCTTGCGGACCTCGTCATCGTTGGTGGCGCGCCACTGGGCGTTCAGGGTCATCAGGCGCTTGGCCTCGGGCAGGTCCACAGGTTCGCCTGCCCCGCCGCGCGTTTGGTAATATTGGCCCCATTTGGGCCATGCAAAGAACACCTGATCCGTGGGCGCAAGGTAGTCGGGCGGGGTGAATGCCTGCGGAATGCCATTGTCCCAGCCGTACCAGACAGCGGCCATGGTCACGCCCGAGAACACACGGTTGCGCAGGATGTCACGATCCAGCGGGCGCATGATCAGCTTGATCCCGATCTCGCGCCATGTGTCGGTGATGATGGCAAGGGTATTCTCGACCTCTTGGCGTTCGCCGGCGGTTTCAATCACGAATTCCATACGGCGACCATCGGGCAGTTTGCGGATGCCCGCGGGGGTGCGTTCGGTTAGGCCCATTTCATCCAGCAATGCATTGGCGCGGCGCGGATAATAGATCGACCACGCAAAGCGGTTCGGGATGTCAAAAAACGGACTGCCCTCAAGCGCGGTCATCCCGCCCTCTTTCGCGAGGCCGAAATAGAGCGCGCGGTTGATCATGCGGCGGTCGATGGCCAAGGACAGGGCGCGGCGGAACCGTACATCGCGGATCACCTCGCGCCAGACGGGGTCGGCAAAGTTGAGGTTGGGATAGATGGCGATTTGGCTGGCGGCGGCGTTGGACCACAGGAAAGTGCGATAGGGCGCGCCATCGGCCTCGCCTTTCTTCAGGATCGACACGTCGCGGAAATCGAGGCCACGTGCCTGAAGGTCGGATTCCCCCGCGTTGGATTTGGCGGCAACCAGACCCGACCCGACGATGCCCATCTCGACCACGTCGATATAGGGCAGGTGGGTGCCACGCGCATCGACGCGGTGGAAATAGGGATTGCGCACGAACAACTGGCGCGAGGTCGCACCGGAACTGGCAGGCATCCACGGCTGCAATGTGGGCAGTTCGTGGTTGTCGAACTGGTACATATTGTCGAGCTTGTTATGCAGCGGCGCCCAGCTGCGCACGCGCTTGGCGTCGATCATCTCTTCCATCGCTTCGGGCGTGTTGAAATCGACGTGGAACTGTTTGAGGTAATGCGCAGGCCGGAAGATGAACGGCGGGGCCGCTTGTGCCAGCATCTGGATGAACATCGGGTTGGGCACGGGAAAACGCACAACCACGGTGTGGGCGTCCGGAAATTCCATCGTGCCGATCATGTCCCCAACGCGCATTACTTCGGGTGGGCCATTGGGGCTCAGTTCGGGGTTGAGCGCGACATTTTCCCACCAATAGCGGAAGTCTTCGGAGGTGAAGGGCGCGCCGTCTGACCAGCGATGGCCGGGGCGTAGGTGCAGGGTAAAGATGCGCCCGTCCTCGACCTCGAAATCGCGCAGGATGTCGGGGCGCAGCTGGTAATTCTCGTCATAGCCGACAAGGCGGGCATAGCCGTAGACGACCATCTGGCGCACGTCCTTTGACCGTGTGACCATGGTGCGCAAGGTGCCGCCCTGCGTGCCAAAGGTCCGGCCCTTGGCCTCTAGGTCCACGATCAGCGGTACGTCCGGTATCCGCAGCGGCGCGGGGTCCATATAGCCCTTTTCGACCTCATCGGCCCAAAAGGCGCTTTCCTGCACGGCGATGCGGGTGGTGTCGGCGGCGGCGGGCAGGGCCAGCGCCCCTGCAAGAAACAGTCCAATCACGCGGTTAAACATGGCAACGTACCTTATGTCCGGGTTCGACCTGCACCAGATCGGGGGCATTGAGGCCCTCAAACCTGAACTCCTCGTCCCAATCGGCGGCGGACCCCGCGCCCTTGGCAACTTCGGCAAGGTCAATGGGTCGGGACAGGTCCGGTTCGGGCTGCGCGGCGATCAGCGCCTTGGTGTAGGGATGACGTGGGGCATAGAACAATGTGTCCGGCGGGGCCTGTTCGACCACCACACCCTGACGCATCACCGCCACTTCATCCGCGATGCGGGCCACAACGGCCAGATCGTGGCTGATGAACAGATAGCTGAGGCCCATACCGTCGCGGATGCGTTCCAGCAGGGTCAGGATCTGTTCCTGCACTGACACGTCCAGCGCCGAGGTCGGTTCGTCGCAAACCAGCAGGACTGGATCAAGCGTCAGCGCGCGCGCGATGGACAGACGCTGGCGCTGCCCACCGGAAAAGGCATGCGGATAGCGTTTGAGCATATCGGGGTTCAGACCCACCCAACGCAGCATCTCGGCCGCTTTATCGCGACGCTCGGCCCGCGTTCCGATGTTGTGGATTTCCATCGGTTCGGTCAGGGCCTCTTGGACGCGCATGCGCGGGGAAAGGGACGAGTAGGGATCTTGAAACACCATCTGCGCCTGCCGTTGGAAGGCGACCTTTTCGGCGCGCGACAGGGCGTTCACGTGGACGGGATCAGAGTCCTTGTGGGCGCGGAACAGAACGTCGGACCCTTCATCCGGCACTTCGGCCCCCAAAGCGATGCGCGCACAGGTCGTCTTGCCCGAGCCGCTTTCGCCCACTACCGCAAGGGTCGTGCCCCGTTGAAGGTTCAGCGACACATCGCGGCAGGCATGCACCTTCTTGTTCTCGCGCCAGCCACCGGCGCGCACGGAATAGGTTTTGGACACGGATTTGAGTTGCAGGATCAAATCGTCCTCGACCAGCGGGTCAGAGGGTTTGGCCACATCCGGTATCATCGGCGCGGCGGCGAACAGCTTTTGGGTATAGCCATGACCGGGCGCGCCAAGGACGGCGGCAGCAGGGCCGCTTTCCATGACGTGGCCCTTGTTCATCACCACGACGCTGTCGGCCATGTTGGCCACGACGCCCAGATCGTGGGTGACAAGGATCATCGCCATGCCGGTTTCGCGCTGCAAATCCTTCATCAGCCCAAGCACCTGCGCTTGCGTCGTCACATCCAGCGCGGTGGTGGGTTCGTCCGCGATCAGCAGTTCGGGCTTGGCCACCATAGCCATGGCGATCATCGCGCGCTGGCGCATGCCGCCGGACATTTCGAACGGGTATGCGCGATAGGCGCGTTCGGGGTCGACAAAGCCGACACGTTCGAACGTGGCGAGCACATCGCGCTTGGCCTCGGATTGGGACATATTTCGGTGCAGGGTCAGCACCTCGCTGACCTGATTGCCGATCCGGTGCAGCGGGGACAGCGACCGCATCGGTTCCTGAAAGATCATCGAGATCGCATTGCCGCGCACGGCACGGATTTCGCTCGCGCTCATGGTTAGCAGGTTGGCGCGGGACTCGCCTGTGCCGAAAGTGATGGAACCGCTGCGCAGTTGCGCTGCCTTGGGCAGGATGCGCAGGATCGACCGGCAGGTCAGCGTTTTGCCCGATCCGCTTTCGCCGACAAGGGCCAGCGTTTCACCCGACTGCACGCCAAAGCTTACCCCTGTGACGACGGGCGGTTCCGACCCGAAGCCGATAGAGAGATCTTTCACGTCCAGAAGGGGGGGCATGTGCCATCCTTTGTTGCGCAGGCGAACAGAGTGCAGTGAAGCCGATTCCGGCAGATAGGTCCATAGGAGGGTTATGTCGTGATTTTGGCTACACTTTTTTGTCCAACTGCCCCATTTAGGATAAAACCCAAAGGAAGCAGATTATGACCCAGAGCCGCCTTGATCTTTTCGTTGACCGCATGGTCTCGCAACGTGCCTGTCTGGACCACGCCGCGCAGCTGACGGCAGACCTGTCTGGGCCGGTGTTCGAACTAGGGCTGGGCAACGGGCGCACCTATCACCACATGCGCCACATCATGCCCGAGCGTGACATCTATGTGTTCGAACGCGCCATCGCCTCGCATCCCGACAGCACCCCGCCCGAAGGCATGGTACTGCTGGGCGATGTGTTCGACACGCTGCCGCAGGCGCTGGAGCGGTTCGGCCCCACGGCGGGCTTGGTGCATGCCGATCTGGGTGGGCACGATGCGGCGAAGAACGACATTTTTGCGCAAAAGGTGTCACCACTGATCGAGCCGCTGCTGGCAGTGGGCGGGCTTATGGTGTCTTCTGACCGGATGTATTTCGACGCCCTTGTCGAACAGCCCTTGCCGGAAGGGGCGGTGCCCGGGCGCTGCTTTGTCTACAAGCGCGAAAGCTGATCCGCGGCGCGGGATGTCGGCCGGCCCTCCGGGGGGGATTTTTTAAGAACAGAGAAGAAGGGACGTGGCGTCGGAAAAGCAAAGGCTTGCCCTTTTGCTGGCGGGACTTAGGCTGGTTGTGGCGCGACAGGGAGAGGAGCCTTGTCGCGTTCTGACATATCAGCGGAGGCCTTATGAGCGACAAAATCGCCTATTCCCGGCATGGGGATATTGCTGTTCTCACAGTGAAAAACCCACCTGTGAACGCGTTGAGCCAGCTTGTGCGCCAAGGTCTTTGGGACGGGATGGACAGGGCCGAGGCCGATGCCGGCGTGCGCGCTGTGCTGATCGTGGGCGAGGGGCGTGCGTTTTTTGCGGGCGCCGATATCACCGAGTTCGGCAAGCCGCCGCTTGATCCCTTTCTGCCCGATCTGATCAACCGGATCGAAGCGTCGCCCCTGCTGGTGGTGGCGTCGATGCACGGGGTCAGCCTTGGTGGCGGGTTGGAGGTGGCGCTGGGCTGTCATTACCGCATTGCCGTGCCTGCGGCGCGGGTGGGGTTGCCCGAGGTGCATCTGGGGCTCATTCCGGGGGCGGGGGGGACGCAGCGCCTGCACCGCCTGACGGGGATCGAGGCGGCGTTGGATGTGATGACCACGGGGCGGCAGATCGGCGCGGACAAGGCGCGCGATCTGGGTATTCTTGATGTGGTACGCGAGGGCGATCCGCTGGAAAACGGCATCGCCTATGCGCAGGAATTGCTGGATCAGGACGCGCCGCGCCGTGTTGTGAGCGCGATGCCCTTGCCGGAGCCGATTGACTGGGACGCGGCATTCGAGGCGACGCTGGCGCGGTCGAAGGGGCAGATTTCGCCCGCGTGGTGTGTGCGGGCCATTCAGGCCAGTTATGAAAACCCGTTCGATGCAGGGCTGAAGGCCGAGCGGCAGATCTTTTTCGATCTGATGCAGACCGACCAGCGCGAGGGCATGATCCATGCGTTTTTCTCGGAACGTGCGGTCGGGAACCTGCCAGAGTTGAAGGGGGTCGAGGCACGGCCTGTTGATCATATCGGTGTGGTTGGCGGTGGCACCATGGGCGCGGGGATTGCCACGGCGGCGCTGCTGGCGGGATTGCGCGTGCATCTGGTGGAAATGTCGCCCGAGGCCGGAGAGGCTGCGCGAGGCCGGATCGAGGGCAATCTGGCCGGTGCGTTGAAGCGCGGCAAGATCAGTGCAGAGGCCCATGCCGCGATGCTGGACGACGCGTTGCAGGTCGTTACCGGCTATGACGCGCTTGGTGATGTCGATCTGGTGATCGAGGCGGTGTTCGAGGACATGGACGTCAAAAAGGCGGTCTTTGCCGAGTTGGACCGCGTCTGCAAAGCCGGTGCGGTGCTGGCGTCAAACACTTCTTATCTGGATATCAACGAGATCGCCGCGACCACGTCGCGCCCGTCTGATGTGATCGGGTTGCACTTCTTTTCACCGGCGCATGTGATGAAACTGCTTGAGGTCGTAGTGGCGGACAAGACCACGCCAGAGGTGGCGGCGACGGGATTTGCACTGGGTAAGCGGCTTGGCAAAATTTCGGTGCGTGCGGGTGTGTGTGACGGATTTATTGGCAACCGCATCCTGTCCGCCTATCGCACATGCGCCGATCACATGATCCTTGATGGCGCATCACCTTATGACATCGACGCGGCGCTTGAGGCGTTCGGCTTTGCCATGGGGCCGTTCGCGGTGGCCGATCTGGCGGGGCTGGACATCGGCTGGGCCGTGCGCAAGCGCAAGCGTGCCGAGGGGCTGGACCCGCGGGCGCGGGATGCGACCTATGCCGACCGTCTGTGCGAGGACGGGCATTTCGGACAGAAAACGGGCAAGGGCTATTACGACTATTCCGCAGGGCCGAAGGCGCGGGTGCCCAACCCCGATGTCATGCCCCTGATCGAGGCAGAGCGCGCCGCACAAGGCATCACGCCGCGCAGCTTTGATCACGACGAAATCGTGCGCCGATATATGGCGGCGATGGTGAACGAGGCGGCCAAGGTCGTGGGCGAAGGCATCGCCCGCCGCCCGCTGGATGTCGATATGACATTGCTGTTCGGCTACGGCTTTCCCCGCTATCGCGGCGGGCCGTTGAAATGGGCGGACATGCAGGGGCTAGCGGGCGTGCTGGCCGATATCGAGACATATGCCGAAACCGATCCGTATTTCTGGGAACCCGCGCCATTACTGCGCGACCTTGTGGCGACGGGCCGCACATTTGATGATCTGAACAAAGAGGGCTGAGAGATGGACCTGAGCTATTCCCCCGAAGAACTGGCCTTTCAGGACAAGTTGCGCAGCTTCCTGAAGGAAGAACTGCCTGCCGATATTGCGGACAAGGTACG
Source organism: Tateyamaria sp. 7Alg 36 (assembly GCF_059882455.1). Lineage (NCBI taxonomy): Bacteria > Pseudomonadati > Pseudomonadota > Alphaproteobacteria > Rhodobacterales > Roseobacteraceae > Tateyamaria > Tateyamaria sp. 7Alg 36. The sequence continues at coordinate 2,637,256 of NZ_CM187613.1, forward strand.
CATGGGGCGCGACCTGACCAAGGATGACATGGAGCGTTGGCATTCCATTCTGAACGCACGCGGCTGGCTGGCGCAGAACTGGCCCAAGTCCTTTGGCGGCGCAGAGTGGAGCGCGGTGCAGCGCCATATTTACGACGTCGAGGCCGCCGCCCATAACGCGCCGCGCATCGTGCCGTTCGGTCTGTCCATGCTGGGGCCGGTGTTGCAAAAATTCGGCTCGAAAGAGCAGCAGGACTATTGGCTGCCGCGCATTCTGGATGGCAGCGACTGGTGGTGTCAGGGCTATTCCGAGCCGGGCGCGGGGTCGGATCTTGCGTCGCTGAAAACCCGTGCAGTGCGCGAGGGCGACCATTACATCGTGAATGGTCAAAAGACGTGGACGACGCTGGGCCAGCACGCGAACATGATTTTCTGCCTTGTGCGCACGGATCCGGATGCCAAGCAGCAGGAGGGGATTTCCTTCCTCCTGATCGATATGGACAGCCCCGGTGTTGAGGTGCGGCCGATCATCCTTTTGGATGGCTGTCACGAGGTGAACGAGGTCTGGTTCACGGATGTGAAAGTGCCTGTCGAAAATCTTGTGGGCGAGGAAAACAAGGGCTGGACCTATGCCAAATATCTGCTGACCCATGAACGCACGGGTCTGGGCGGTGTCGGTGCCAGTCAGGCGGCCCTTGCCGCCGTCAAGCGACTGGCGCGTGCCGAAAACCACAATGGCAAGCCGCTGATCCAGAACCCGCATTTTGCCGCCCGCATCGCGCAGGTGGAAATTGACATGGCGGCGATGGCCACATCGAACCTGCGCATCGTGTCGCAAGCCGCAGCCGGTGGTGCGCCGGGGCTTGAGGCGTCGATGCTGAAGGTCAAAGGATCGACCATCCGGCAGGAAATCAACGATCTGGCCCGCCGTGCGGCAGGGCCCTATGCGATGCCGTTCGCGTCCGAGGCGGTCGAGGGCGCGAATGACACCATCCCCGATCCCAATCAGGCGGGGCCGGTGGCAGCGCAGTATTTCAACAACCGCAAACTGTCGATCTTTGGCGGATCGAACGAAATCCAGCGCGGCATTATCGCCAAAGTCACACTCAGCGAGGCAGGCCGATGAACTTTGAACTGACCGAAGAACGCCAGATGTTGCAGGACACGTTGCGCCGGTATCTGCGCGACAAATACACGACCTCTGTGCGCAACGACATTCTGGATTCCGATGCGGGCATGTCCGCGACGATCTGGGGCGAACTGGCGGAACTGGGCGTGCTGGGCGCGCTGTTCACCGAGGATCAGGGCGGGTTCGGCGGCGCGGGTTTCGACATCGCCGTGGTGTTCGAGGAACTGGGCCGCGCAGGGGTCGTCGAACCTGTGATGGACAGCGCCTTGCTGGGCGGGCGGTTGCTGGCCGCCGCAGGCAAAACCGACATGGTCGAGGAACTGATCGGCGGCGCGCTGCACCTTGCCGTGGCCCATGGCGAACCTGGCGGGCGCTATGACATCGACCATGTGCAGACACGGGCCGAGGGTGGCGCGCTGACAGGGCGCAAGGCCGTAGTAATGAATGCCGAGGCTGCGGATCACCTGATCGTGTCGGCGCGGGACGGGGACGAGATCGCGCTGTTCCTAGTGGCACGCGATGCCAGTGGGCTGGATGTACGCGGCTATCCCTTGCTGGCAGGTGGGCGTGCGGCCGAGGTGACGCTCGACAATACGCCAGCCGAACCGCTGGGCCTGACGCTGGCGGACTACGAGGCTGCGACCCGTCTGGGCCTAGTCGCCGTTTGTGCAGAAACATTGGGCGCGATGGAAACCGCGACCGCGCTGACCAAGGACTATCTGATGACGCGCAAGCAGTTCGGCCGCCCGATCGGGACGTTTCAGGCCTTGGCGCATCGCATGTCCGACATGCTGATCGAAATGGAGCAAGCCCGCAGCGCCGTCATCAACGCCGCGGGATATCTTGAGGACGCGGCATGCGACCGCCACCTGTCGGCCAGCAAGAACCTGATCGGGCGCGTGGGCCGTTTGATCGCCGAAGAGGCGATCCAGATGCATGGCGGCATCGCGATGACGCAGGAATACGAGCTCGCCCATATCGCCAAGCGGATCATCATGGCCGACCACAGGTTCGGTGATACGGATTACCATCTGGAGCGTTTCATTGCCCTCTCTGCCGCCTGAGGACAGCGGAATCATCCGCGACGAAACCGGCACGCAAAGCCTGCTGGGCTATGTGGTGGATATCTCGGACGGGGATGGCACGGCGCGCTGCATTCTGGATATCGGGCCGCAGCACACCAACCGCCACGGTGGGCTGCATGGCGGGATCATGTCCTGCATGCTCGACAATGCGATGGGTTTTGCCGCGTCGCTGACGGGGGATGACGCAGGGCAGACGCGGTTCATGACGCTGTCGATGACCACGCAATACCTCGCCCCTGCGCGCGAGGGACGGGTGGTCGCCACGGGCACCGTCGCGGGCGGCGGGCGGTCCACCGTCTTTGCCGAAGGCGTGCTAACGGACGCGGATGGCACTGTGATCGCGACCTCGACGGGCATCTACAAAAGGGTACGCGCATGACCGCACGGCTGGAAGACGCGGGCGACCGCCTAATCATCTGGAACGGCAATGCCGCCAAGCGCGGCGCGCTGTCGCCCGCCCTGTACGAGGTTATCGCCGAGGCGATGGAGCGTGCACAGGAACGGCGCATTCGTGCGGTGATCCTGACCTCCGAAGGCGACTTTTTCTGCGCGGGCGGTGATCTGAATGTGCTGATCGCGCGGCGGACATTGGCCGAGGATGAACGCCGCGCAGGGATTGATACGCTGCATGATCTGGTGCGCGCATTGCGGGCCTGTCCGGTGCCGGTGATTGCCGCCGTCAAAGGCGGTGCGGCTGGGGCTGGGGCGTCGCTGGCGCTGGCCTGTGATTTTATCGTGGCCGAAACCGGTGCCATGTTTACAGCCGCCTATGTAAAGGCGGGCTTGGTGCCGGATGCGGGGCTAACCGCGTCACTGGCGCGTATGTTGCCGCGCCCGCTCGCGATGGAGATGTGCCTGCTTGCCCGTCCTGTCCCTTCGGACCGGTTGCTGGCCTTGGGTGTGGTCAATGTTGCCGCCCCCGCCGATCTGGTGGTGTCGGAGGCGCATGTAATCGCCGACGCACTTGCCGCCGGACCGCGCGATGCCCAAGGGACAATTCGCGCACTGGTCGCTGCCGCCTATGAGCGGACGGAGGCAGAGCAGTTGGATGCAGAACGGGACGCGATGGCGCGCGCCTCGGGTTCGGACGAGGCGGCAGAGGGCATTGCCGCCTTCCTTGAAAAACGCAAGCCGGAGTTCGGATGATGGCAGGGGGTGCAGCGGTCCACGATCTTTTGCAGGCGCAAGTCGCGGCCCGTCCCGATGCCCCCGCTTTTGAGGATGCGACTGGAATCGCGTGGAGCTACGGCGCGCTGAACACGGCGGTGGACAGCCTTGCCCACGCGCTGCGCGATCATGGCGTTGTCGCGGGGGATCGCGTGATGCTGGTGGCCGAAAACTGTGCCGCCGCGGTGGCTGGCCTGTTCGCAGCGTGGACAGTCGGGGCCGTTGCCGTGCCCGTGAATGCCCGCCAAAGCGCGCCCGAGATCGACAAGGTGATCGCCCATGCCGATCCGCGTGTGGTGCTGTTCACCTCGGCTGTGTCGCCGGATGCGCGGGCTCATGGAGAACGCTTGGGGGCAAGTACCCTGTCTGGGGCGTGGGGGGCACTTGATGCCGTGACGCGGGATGCAGGGACCGAACGTGCCGACGCGGATGTGGCGGTAATCCTATATACCACGGGCACCACGGGCGATCCGAAGGGCGTGATGCTGACCCATGGCAATGTGCGTTTTGGCGGCGCGACCTCTGCCGTGTTCCGCGAGATGACGCCTGCCGATCTGATCTATGGCGTGTTGCCGATGACCCACGTGTTCGGCCTGTGTTCGATCGTGGTGGCAGCGGTCCATGCGGGGTCGGCAGTTCGTCTGATCCCGCGCTTTGACGTGGCGGCGGTTTATGCGGGGCTGCGCGACGGGATCACCCTGTTTTCCGGTGTGCCGCAGATGCATGCGGTGCTGATGGCCTTTGCCAAGACCCAAGGACTGGACCGTTTGGGGTCCGACACGCTGCGCTTCGTGTCGTCGGGGGCGGCACCGCTGGATCCTGCATGGAAGCGCAAGGCCGAGGCGTTCTACGGGGTGGCGATCCAGAACGGATACGGCCTGACCGAAAGCAGCGCGGGCGCGGCGGCGACGCGCAACCGGATGGGCGATCCCGACACCTCGGTCGGACCACCGCTGCCGCATGTGGAAATCGCGATTGACGGCACTGTCGCGGGCGGCGGTGAGGGCGCGGGCGAGGTTCTGACCCGTGGGGGGCATGTAATGAAAGGGTATTTCCGTAATCCCGAAGCGACAGCGCAGGTGCTGGATGCGAACGGCTGGTTGCGCACCGGCGATCTGGGCCGGATCGACGCCGAGGGGCGGTTGCACATTCTGGGCCGGTCGAAAGAGTTGATCATCCACGGCGGTTTCAACGTCTACCCGCCCGAAGTCGAGGCGGCGCTGAACGACCATCCCGAGGTAGTACAGGCCGCCGTGATCGGGCGCGCTGTCGACGGGGACGAAGAGGTGCTGGCCTTTGTCCAGCCGCTGTCAGGGTCAGAGCTGTGCGCCGATGATCTGCGCGCCTTCGTGGCCGAGCGGTTGGCGGGCTACAAGCGGCCCGCGCGCTATGTCTTCTCCGATACCCTGCCTGCTGCACCGACGGGCAAGATCCTCAAGCACAAGCTGGTTGCCGCCTTTGCGGCGGAACTCGACTGACCCGCGCGGGGGCGGTTATCAGGTCCACACACCTTCGGCGGCGGCCCGGATCGCACGGATGTTTTTGCCGTAAGGCGCGGGGTCGCTGACCGATCCACCACGGAACACGGCAGAGCCTGCGACCAGCACGTCCGCCCCGGCCTTGGCCACAATTGGTGCGGTGGTCGGATCGACGCCGCCGTCGATTTCGATATGCACGGGACGGTCGCCAATCATCTCGCGCAGGGCTTTGATCTTGGTCGTCATGTCGATGAATTTCTGACCGCCAAAACCGGGGTTCACGGTCATCACGCAGACCAGATCGACCATGTCCATGAGTTCCTGAACCGCGCTGGCTGGCGTGCCGGGGTTCAGGGCGACACCCGCCTTCATGCCTGCGCCACGGATGGCTTGCAGGGTGCGGTGGATGTGTGGCCCCGCTTCGACATGGGCGGTGAGGACATCCGCGCCCGCATCCGCAAACGCCTCGATATAGGGATCGACTGGCGCGATCATCAGGTGCACGTCCATGACGCCTTTGATGTGCGGGCGGATCGCAGCACAGGTCGCGGGCCCGAACGTGATGTTGGGCACAAAATGGCCGTCCATCACATCGACATGGATCCAGTCCGCGCCCTGATCCTCGACGGCGGCGCATTCGGCCCCGAAATTCGCGAAATCGGCGGCAAGGATGGATGGTGCGATTTTGAGGGAGCGGTCGAAGGTCATGGCGAATTCCTGTGTGGATGTGCCGCTTGTATTATCGTCCCGCAGCGCTTGTGCAAGGGCGGGAGCCTCCGGCGGGGATTTTTTAGAACAGAGAAGATTGGATCGAGTTTAATTTGACATTCGAATTAAAGGGCGCAACTGTGCATCGCAGGGAGGACTGCAATGTATATCGGGCTTGATCTGGGGACATCCGGCGTCAAGGCGCTTTTGATGGATGGCGATGGCCATGCTGTCGGGAGTGCGGACGCCACCTATGACGTCAGCCACCCCGCGTCGGGGTGGAGCGAACAGGACCCCACGCAGTGGACGCGCGCCGTGGCCGACGTGCTGGCGGCGTTGCGCGCGGCGCATCCCGACGCGTTCGGCGCGGTCAAGGGGTTGTCCTTGTCGGGGCATATGCATGGGGCGGTTCTGGTGGATGCGGATGGTGCGGTGTTGCGCCCTTGCATCCTGTGGAATGACACGCGCAGTCACCGCGAGGCGGCGGCGATGGATGCCGATCCGGTCGCGCGCGCCATCAGTGGCAATATCGTATTTCCTGGCTTTACCGCGCCAAAGCTGGCGTGGGTTGCCGCGCAGGAGCCGGAGATTTTTGCCCGCGTGGCGCGGGTGATGCTGCCGAAGGATTATGTGCTGTGGTGGCTGACGGGGCGCTATGTGACCGAGATGTCGGACGCGGCGGGGACCGCGTGGCTGGATGTTGGGGCGCGGGCGTGGTCGGACGAGTTGCTGCAGCTTGGCGGTATGCGCACGGCGCAGATGCCCGAATTGCTGGAAGGCACGGACATTGTTGGCGACGTGCAGGGCGCGCGCCGTGATCTGGGGCTGTCTGTGGATTGCAAGGTTGTGGCGGGCGGGGCGGACAATGCCGTGGCCGCTTGCGGTGTCGGTGCCTTGGGCGAGGGGCAGGGATTTGTTTCGCTCGGCACCTCTGGGGTGGTGTTGACGGGGCGCGATAGATGCGCGCCCTTGCCCGAAAGTGCAGTGCACACGTTCTGCCACGCGGTACCTGAACGCTGGTACCAGATGGGTGTGGTGCTTGCTGCGACGGACAGTCTGAACTGGTTGTCGCGGATCACGGGCCAGAGCGCGGGGGCGTTGGCGACAGCGATGGGCGATACGCTGGATGCTCCTAGTGCGGTGCGGTTCTACCCCTATCTGTCGGGCGAGCGGACGCCGCATAACGATGCGCAGGTGCGTGGCAGTTTTACCGGCCTTGATGTGGCCAGCGGTACGCAGGATCTGACGCGCGCGGTCATGACCGGCGTTGCCTTTGCGCTGCGGGACAGTTTCGAGGCGCTGAAAGCGTCCGGTGCCACGCTGGATACGGCGCTGATTATCGGCGGAGGCAGTCGATCGGATTACTGGTCGTCGTTGATGGCGACCGTTTTCGGCATTCCGCTTGAGCGGGCGGAGGAGGGTGCCTTTGGCGCCGCCCTTGGCGCGGCGCGGATCGCCATGTGCGGCACCACCGGCGCTGACCCGCGTGATGTGATGACCAAGCCGCCCGTGGCGGCCGTGTTCCAACCACAGGCCGATCTTGTTGCGGCCTATGACGATGCTTACCGCGGCTTTGCGGCTGCCTATCCAACTTTGAAAGACATGCCATGACCACCGGATTTTTTGACTCTGTCGCCCCTGCCAAATTCGAAGGCAAGGACAGCACGAACCCCTTGGCCTTCCGCCACTACAATCCCGACGAAAAGGTGATGGGCAAGCGGATGGAGGACCATCTTCGCTTTGCCGTGGCCTATTGGCATTCCTTTGCGTGGGAAGGCGGCGACCCGTTCGGCGGGCCGACATTCGAACGCCCGTGGCATCCGCAGGACGAGATGGGGCGTGCCAAGATGAAGGCCGATGTCGCCTTTGAGATGTTCGAGCGGTTGGGCGTGCCCTATTTCTGCTGGCACGACGCCGATGTGCGCCCCGAAGGCGCGACATTGACCGAGAGTGTGTCGCGGCTGGACGAAATCACCGATTATTTCCTGTCCAAGATGGAAAGCGCCAAGGTGCGCTGCCTTTGGGGCACGGCGAACATGTTCTCGCACCGCAGATGGATGGCGGGCGCGTCGACCAATCCCGACCCGCAGGTCTTTGCTTATGCTGCGGCGACGGTGAAATCCTGCATTGATGCGACGCACAAGCTGGGCGGCGAGAACTATGTCCTGTGGGGCGGGCGTGAAGGGTACGAGACGCTGCTCAACACCGACATGGGCCGCGAGCTGGACCATATGGGCGCGTTCCTGAACATGGTGGTCGAGTACAAGCACAAGATCGGCTTCAAGGGGCAGATCTTGGTCGAGCCGAAGCCGCAGGAACCGTCCAAGCACCAGTATGACTATGACGCAGCTACCTGCATCGGGTTCTTGCGCAAATACGGGCTGGAGAACGAGGTGAAGCTGAACCTTGAGCAAGGGCACGCCATTCTGGCGGGTCACTCGTTCGAACACGAGATCGCAGTTGCCGCGTCCGAGGGAATGCTCGGGTCGATCGACATGAACCGCAACGATTACCAGTCTGGATGGGACACCGACCAATTTCCGAACAATGTGCCCGAGGTGGCGCTGTGTTACTATCACATCCTCAAGGCGGGTGGTCTGGGCGCGGGGGGAACCAACTTTGATGCCAAGCTGCGTCGCCAGTCGCTGGACCCGCAAGACCTGATCGCGGCGCATGTGGGCGGCATGGACATCTGCGCGCGCGGCCTCAAGGCGGCGGCGGCGATGATCGAAGATGGCGGTTTGGAAGACGCGCTGAAGGAACGCTATGCCGGCTGGGATCGCAAAGAGGCCAAGGATATGCTGAAAAGCGATCTGGGCACGATTTCGGAACGGGTTCTGGGCCACGGCCTTGATCCGCAGCCGCGGTCGGGCCGTCAGGAGATGTTGGAGAACTATGTTTCGCGTTTCGTCTAGATCCCTGATCGCAACACTGTGCGCTGCGCTTGGGGCGGCCCTGACAACGGGGCCGCTTTGGGCGCAGGACCTGCCCTATGCAGAGCCTGTGTTCGGCCCTGTGCAATCTGAACAGGTCGCGCTTGGGCAGTTGCTGTTTTACGACCCGATCCTGTCCGGATCAAAGACCGTGTCTTGCGCCACCTGTCACCATCCCAACCACGCCACCGGCGATGGCGTTTCGCTGGGGCTGGGCGATGGCGGGCGCGGGCTGGGGCCGGATCGTGTGACCGATCCAGACAACCTGCCCGAACAACGCATTCCGCGAAACGCGCCGCCTTTGTTCAACCTCGGGGCAACGGAATTCACCGTCTTTTTCCATGACGGACGGCTTGAGAGGGACGACAACCGCGCCTCGAGTTTGCGCACGCCGCTCGGGGCCGAGATGGAAAGCGGCTTTGCCTCGGCCCTTTCGGCGCAGTCGATGTTTCCGGTTCTGTCACCTGACGAGATGGCGGGGCATTACGCCGAAAGCGATGTGTCGCGCGCCGTGCGGCAGGGGCTTTTGACCGGCGCGGGCGGTGCGTGGGACATTCTGGCCAAGCGGGTCGAGGGCATTCCCGAATACCGCCGCCGCTTTGATGCGGTGATCGGGCCTGAGCCCGTGGGCTTTACCGATATTTCCGATGCGATCGCGGCCTTCCTTGATTTCGAATGGCGCGGCGTGGCGAGCCCCTTTGACCTGTACCTGCGCAACGGGACGCGGATGGAGGATGCTGCGATGCGTGGGATGGACCTGTTCTATGGCGATGCGGGCTGTTCAAGCTGCCATTCGGGGCGGTTCCAGACGGATCACCAGTTCCACGCCATTGCCATGCCGCAGATCGGTCCGGGTAAGGCGGCACGGTTTGAAAGCCATGCGCGTGATGTGGGGCGGATGCGGGTGACGGGACGGGCCGAGGACGCCTATGCCTTCCGCACACCGCCGCTGCGCAACGTGGCGCATACTGGTCCGTATGGTCATTCGGGTGCCTATGGCACGCTCGAAGGGGTGGTGCGCCATCACCTTGATCCTGTTGCGTCCTTGCGGGCCTATGACATTCGCGATGCCCTGCTGCCCGAAATGGACACCGACGATTTGCGCGTGCTGTCCGACCCTGCCGAGGTTGACGCGATTGCCGCTGCCAATGTGTTGTCCCCCCAAGACCTGTCGGACGCGCAGGTGGCGGATATCATCGCCTTTCTGAACGCGCTGACCGATCCACAAAGCCTGCGCGGCGCACTTGGCGTGCCGGATGCGGTGCCAAGTGGCCTGCCCATAGACCGCTAGGCGCGTATCAGGGGTTGTTGAGTGTCAGGATCTGGTTGGCTGTCGCATCCTGCCACGGGGTCCAGTCGTCATGCGGCCAGCGCACGCGCAACCGGACCTGATCCGCTTTGCCCAGTCCGAAATGCTGCGGACCTGCGATGCCACCGGCGTGGCCACCGCCAACGGTCACTTCGCGGGCCTGAACGGTTTGGCCGTCGTCAACCTCGATCCACGCCCCGACGGCTTGGGTGTTGGGGCCGGTCTGGCGCAGGTCCACAGCGATCCATTTGCCCGTATCGGCGGTGACATTCTGCCAGACCTCAAGCGGGGCGCGGCGGTTCACCACTGCCAGATCAAGCAGACCATCCGCGTTCAAATCCACGAGCGCCGCCCCGCGCCCGCGATGCATCGACGCCACACCCGCGACATCGCCCGCTTCGGCATAGGTGCCGTCGGCCTGCGCCATCAGCAGGTTGTTGGGGTCTTCCATCGCGTTGCCGGGCATCTGCTGGACATTGCCCTTGGCAATGAACACATCGTCGCGCCCGTCATTGTCCACATCCCCGAACGAGATATGCCAACCGGTCGAGGGGCGCCCGTCATCGCCCAGATAAGGGCGCTGCGCCGTTGTGCCCATGGAAAAGGGGACGTCGCGAAAACGCGGGCCGTCGCCCTCGCGGCGCATCAGCCGCTGGTCGCCCATCGAACTCAGGAACACTTCGTCGCGCCCGTCGCGGTCCAGATCGCGCGCGGCGATGCCCATGCCCCACAGTTTGTGCTGGTGCCAGCCGTCGGCCTCGGTGAACAGGCGCGGCGCGGGCTCCATCGCCCAAAGCTGTTCCTGCCCGTCGCGCACGTAATAGTGGCGGTCGTTGGACACGCGCAGATCGGCGCGCCCGCTGCGGGCCCAGTCGCTGAACAGGATCGACAGCGCGCAATGTCCGGGGCTGAGGGTGGTCTGTGCATATCCTTCACCCTCGGGACGCCACAGATGGTTGTCATCGCAGGCCTCGAACGGGCCATCGGGGTCGGCGCGGTCAACATAGTGGCCATAGGCGAGGGTCGGGCGGGTTTGGCCCTTTTCCCATGCGGCGGAAAAGGCAGTGGACCAGTGATCGTCAAAGTCGAAGGGCGCGGCGGTGAAACCGCAATCGCCGGTACCTTGCAGCAGCACATCTGGCCCGACGCGCAGTACGACCAGATCCATGATCGCGTCATTGTTGAAATCCAACGGATAGGCTCCGACGGTCGCGCTCAGTTCCAGCGCCTCTGGCGTGGCTACTTCGAATGTCACATCGCCGCCTTGTGTGGACGTGTTGCGCAGCAAGACAGGCGGGTTCGATCCCCCTGCCGCCACCAGATCGGGGCGGGCGTCGCCATTGCAATCAAACACCGCAAGACCGCCCCCGACAAAATGCTCCCAGCCGCCATCATATACGTGTGCAGGCATGCTCACAGGGCGGAATTTCGGTGCTTCGGCAAAGGCAGGCGCACCGAGGATCACTAGGGCAAGTGCGGCGGGTCTAAGCATCGGCAAGTTCCTCGACCGCGGTGTGTTGCACGAATTCCAGCGCATAGGCCGCCGCGCCGCGCGCCCACATCGCCGTGTCCCATTTATGCACGGCCACATCCGGTGGTGCCTTGTCGACATCCACGATGCTTTTGCGCATCTCTTCGATCACCGCGTCGGCATAAAGGTGGTCGCATTCCATCTGCACGCCCGCCAGAATGATCACTTCGGGGTCGAATATGTTGACGATATTGGCGAGGCCCATGGCAAACATCTTGCTGGCGCGGTCCACCACAGTGCGCGCAGTCGGGTCGCCGTTTCTGGCGGCGTTCAGCACGCTCGTCACTGTGTGGGCCGCATCGCCAGCGGCGGCGAGGGTGCTGACGCTGTTGGCCTCGCGCAGCAGGGCATAGTCGGCGACATAGGCCTCAAGACATCCCCTTTGCCCGCATCGGCATAGCGCGCCATCAAGTTGCACCTTGGTATGGCCGAACTCCGCACCGCAGCCGCGCGTGCCACGATAAAGCTGCCCGCCCAGCACGATGCCCATGCCAACGCCACTTTCAATGGTGATGGCGATGAAATCCGAACAGTCCTTGCCGATGCCAAAGGTCAGTTCCGCTAGCGCCACGAGGTTTGCGTCATTGTCTACATAGGCGTTGATGCCCAGACGGTCGCGCAGCACCTGCCCGAACGGCACGTTGCGCTGATTCAGGGACGGCGACCAGTAGACCAGACCGTTGCCCGCATCGACCACACCGGCCAGCCCGACGCCCAAGGCGGAGATGTCGGTGATCTCGCAGCCCGCCATATCACACAGCCCCGCCATGCCGGTTGCGATCTCTTCTGCCAGTGCTTCGGGGCTTTTACCCTCGCGGGTGATGGGGTGTTCGAATTCCGCAACATCGTGGCCTTCGAAATCCATGAGCACCAGCGTCACCGCCGTATCGGAAACTTTCAGACCCGCGATCAGATGCGCGTCGCCCGCGATCTTGAGGTCGACGCGGGGGCGTCCGCGCGCGGTCTCGTCTGCCTTGGCATCACGCGGTACTTCCTCGATCAGACCGCCGCGCAACAGGTCCGCCGTGACCGAGGTAACGGTGGCGCGACTGATTCCCGTGCGCTCTGCCAGATCGATGCGGGGCAGGGGGCCGCGCTGCGAAATCTCTTTCAGCAACAACCGCCTGCTTTCGGCTTTGTGATGTCCGAAGGCCATGAAAAGACGTCCTATTTCTAACTGGTAAACGGGTATGTGGCGCGGGTTATGGCGATGATGATGGCGCTTTTTTCACGGGCTGTCCAATTTAATTTGCATTTCGAATTTAAGCCGCTAACAATGAAATACCTGATCGCGAACCATGACGATCGGGAACAGTCTTTGGGAGGACACCACATGAAACGACGCACGATTCTTGCCGCGCTTGCGGCATCTACAATGTTGACCACAGCCGCCTTTGCGGACGGCCATGCCAAGACCGTTGGCGTAAGCTGGTCCGACTTTCAGGAAGAGCGCTGGAAAACAGATGAAGCGGCCATTGTTGACGCGCTGGACGCCGCTGGCGCGACATATCTGTCGGCCGACGCGCAATCTTCGGCCACCAAACAGCTTGCCGATGTCGAAAGCCTGATCACACAAGGCGTCGACGCACTGATCATTCTGGCACAGGACGGCAGCGCCATCGGCCCCGCCCTTGATGCTGCCGAAGCGGCTGGCATTCCGGTCATCGGCTATGACCGCCTGATCGAAGATCCGCGCGCCTTCTACCTGACATTCGACAACGTCGAAGTGGGCCGGATGCAGGCGCAGGCCGTGTTCGACAAGCAGCCAACCGGTAACTACGTGATGATCAAGGGTTCGCCCACCGATCCGAACTCCGACTTCCTGCGTGGCGGTCAGCAAGAAGTGCTGCAAGCGGCCATCGACGCGGGTGACATCACCATCGTTGGCGAGACCTATACAGATGGCTGGCAGCCTGCGAACGCACAGCGCAACATGGAGCAGATCCTGACCCAGACCAATAACGAGGTCGACGCGGTAATCTCTTCCAACGACGGCATGGCTGGCGGTGTTGTCGCGGCTCTGGCGGCGCAAGGCATGGACGGTATCCCTGTCTCGGGTCAGGATGGCGACCACGCGGCACTGAACCGTGTTGCCCAAGGCACGCAGACCGTTTCGGTCTGGAAAGACAGCCGTGAACTGGGCCGCAACGCGGGCGAGATCGCCGTTGCTCTGGCCAATGGAACAGCCATGGATGCGATTGAAGGCTCTGCCACATTCACATCCCCCGGTGGTGTCGAAGTGAACTCCATGCTGCTGGCCCCCCTGCCAGTAACGCAAGACAACCTGAACCTCGTTCTGGATGCAGGCTGGATCGAAAAAGACGTCCTGTGTCAGGGCGTGAGCGGTCTGGCTGTCTGCGAATAAGCAGCGTCTGAACTATCAGTCCCATCCGCCCTGCGCGGGTGGGACATCATGTATCGCGACCTGTCAAAAAAAGGTCCGAGCAGGGAGGGGGAGCCAATGTCCGGCGGACTTGGGAAACTAGTAAAAACACTTCAGATAGATACACGGTTGTTGGGCATGGTCGGTGCCTTCTTCCTGATCGCATTTGTCTTTCACCTTGCGACGGGCGGCACGTTCCTGACCCCGCGCAACCTGTTCACCCTGACGCTACAGACCGCGTCCGTGGCCGTTATGGCGACGGGGATGGTGTTCGTCATTGTGACGCGCAATATCGACCTGTCGATCGGGTCGCTTCTGGGCATGGTCGGCATGATCATGGGCGTCTTTCAGGCGCAGATGCTGCCAGATATCGTCGGTTTCGGCAGTCCCCTGATCTGGGTACTGACGGTCGCGTTGGGCATCTTCATCGGTGCGGCCATCGGGGCCTTTCAGGGCTGGTTGATCGGTTATCTCGCGATCCCTTCCTTTATTGTGACGCTGGGTGGACTTCTGATCTGGCGCGGTGGCGCGTGGTGGGTGTCCAAGGGCACGACGATCTCGCCGCTTGATCCGACATTCGTGATGCTGGGCGGTGCCACGGGCACCATCGGGGTCACGGCCAGCTGGTTGCTGGCGTTGGTCGGGTCGGTTGTGACCGTCCTGTTGTTGATCAACACCCGTCGCCAGCACATCAGCCACAACTTCGCGGTCAAGCCGCTTTGGGCGGAATACGCACTGGGCGCGATCCTTGTGGGCGCGATCTGTGGCGTGACGGCGATCATGAACGCCTATCTGGTGCCATCGCGGATCCTGCAACGCCGGTTTGCCGCCGAAGGGCTGGAAATGCCCGAAGGCTATACCGAGGCATACGGCTTTCCCATTTCGGTGCTGATCGTTCTGGCCGTGGCCATCGTGATGACGGTTGTCGCCAAAAAGACCCGCTTTGGGCGCTACATCTTTGCGATGGGGGGCAACCCTGATGCGGCGGAACTGTCGGGCATCAACACGCGCCTCCTGACGGTCAAGGTCTTTGCCCTGATGGGTGCGTTGACGGCCATTGCGGGTGTCATCGCCTCGGCCCGTCTGGGGTCGGCCGGCAGTTCGCTGGGGGAACTGGACGAATTGCGCGTGATCGCTGCCGCCGTGATCGGGGGCACCGCGCTGGCGGGTGGCGTCGGCACCATCTATGGCGCGATCCTCGGCGCCTTTATCATGCAGGCGCTTGTGTCGGGCATGGGCATGGTCGGTGTGGATTCACCGCTGCAAAACATGATCGTGGGGGGCGTGCTTATCCTCGCTGTCTGGATCGACATTCTTTATCGTCGCAGAACGGGAGACAGCTGATGAGCACCCCACTTCTAGAAATGCGCAACATCTCGATCCACTTTGGCGGGATCAAGGCGGTCGACGATGTGTCCATCGACGTGATGCCGGGCGAGGTTGTCGGCCTGTTGGGTCACAACGGTGCAGGCAAATCCACGCTGATCAAGATCCTTGCCGGTGCCTATACCCGCGACAGTGGCGAGATTTACGTCGACGGCAAAAAGGTCGAGATCAACAACCCCCGCGACGCCCGCGATCTGAACATCGAAACGATCTACCAGACGCTCGCGCTGTCGGACAATCTGGATGCGGCGTCGAACCTGTTCTTGGGTCGCGAAATCACAACCCGCTTCGGGCTGGTGGACGACACGAAGATGGAGGCCGAGAGCCGCAAGATCATGGCGCGGCTGAACCCCAACTTCCAACGCTTCTCTGAACCGGTGCGGTCGCTGTCGGGTGGCCAACGCCAGTCCGTCGCCATTGCGCGCGCGGTGTACTTCAACGCCCGCATTTTAATCATGGACGAACCGACTGCGGCCCTTGGTGTGCATGAAACGGCCATGGTTGCGGACCTGATCAAGGAATTGAAGGCACAGGGTCTTGGCATTTTCCTGATTTCGCACGATACGCGCGAGATGATGGATTTGTGCGACCGCGTGTCGGTGATGAAAAACGGTCAGTTGATCGGAACCGAGCGGGTCGAAGACGTGACAGAGGACGATGTGTTGTCGATGATCATTATGGGTAAAAAGCCCGGGGAAAGCCAGAATGCGTGAAGGGTCGGCCACGACGCTGCACTTGGTGGCGGATGTCGGGGGGACGAACTGTCGTCTTGCCGTGGCCGACGCGACGGGCGTGCGGGCAGATACCGTGCGCCGGTTTCGCAACGACAATTACGACAGCTTTGGCGCATTGGCGGCGAGCTATGTGGCAGAGCATCCGGGACTGACCACCGCCGCCATCGCGATTGCAGGGCCGGTGGGCAAAGGCGAGGGGCGGTTGACCAACCGTAACTGGCATTTCGACGCGCAGGCTTTGGCCGCGGAACTGTCGCTGCAAGAGGTCTTTCTGCTGAACGATCTTGAGGCCTTGGGCCACGCGATCTGTGTGCTTGAGGGCGACTCGCTGACCCACCTGAGCGGCACGCCAGCCCCGCAGGAACCGCAGGCCGTGGTTGTGGGCCTTGGCACGGGGTTCAATGCCGCGCTGACCCACCGCCCCTCTGGCGTCGTCTTTTCGGCAGAGATGGGCCATGCCCGTCTGCCCCATTCGGTCGAGGCGATCGTGGCCGAGGCGGCAGGCGATGACGACATCTTTGATACGGTGGAACATCTGCTGTCCGGCAAGGGACTGGCCAAGTTGCACCGCGCGCGCACCGGCCATGGCTGTGACCCCGAACATGTCGAGGCCGCAGAGGGCGGTATCGAGACATTGCAAATCGCCGCCCGCGCCTTGGGTGCGTTGGTGCGCGAGGTTGCGTATTTGTACCTGCCCGAGGGCGGAATCTACTTCAACGGCAGCCTTGCGCGCACATTGCTAAGCGGTGCGACACGCGATCTGGCGCTCGCGCCCTTGCTGCAAGAGGCGGGGTTTGACGGGCGTCTGGCGCAGATTCCGACATATTTGTTGAACGATGATGCCTCCGCCTTGCATGGCTGTGCGCATTACCTGACGCAGGGCGCGGCCTGAGGGCGACCAGCACCGTGACGCGAACCTTTCCAATATAATCAACACTATGACAGCCGCGCCGACCTGCGCGGCTGTTTTTGTTTGTGCCGTTGAGCGGGGAGCTGGTGAGTATTCAGGGTTTGCTCAAACAGGCTGGTTCATTATATGAACCGGTGGATGCAAAAATGAATTGCAAGATGGTGCAAGCTGCGGCTAGATTTGTGACATGTCTACCATCGCAAAAGCCCTTGGCCTTCTCGACCTGTTCACCGAAGCGCAGCCGCGTCTCGGGTTGTCGGACGTGCAGCGGCTGACGGGGCGCGACAAAGCCACGGTGCACCGCCACATGGTCGCGTTGCAGCAGGCCGGTTTTCTTGAGCAAGACCCCGACACGCGCGCCTATTTCCTTGGTGCGTCGCTGACCCGTCTTGCCGGAATGCGTGCCCGCACGGTGCCCGAGGTCGAAATGCTGCGCGCCCTGATCGACGCGATTAGCGCCGAGGCGGGCGAGTTGGTGCATGTCAGCCGCGTGCAGGGTTTCGATTTGGTCGATGTGTATCATTCCGAAAACCATTCGCACCCCGTGCGGGTCAGCTTCGATCCCTTCGGGTTACCGCCTTTGCTGGCGACGTCCTCGGGCAAGGCTTTCCTTGCTTATGCGCAGCAGGGGCTGGTGGATCATGCGCTGAACGACGGACGCACATGGGTGCGCGGGGCGCCTGCGCCGGACCGCGAGGCGGTCCTTCACGAATTGAAAACCGTTTTGCGCCATGGATATGCGCGCAACCGCGATGCGCTGCGCCTTGGTGTGTCGTCGGTGGCCATTCCGTTGTTCAACGCGTCGCGGGCCGTATTCGCCACCTGCGCCATCGCCTTTCCAACAGGGCGCGGCGGCAAAGAGGCCGAAGCCCGCCTTGCCCGCCTGTTGATGTCCAAAGGGCGCGACATTTGCGAAGCCATGGGGGGCTCGGTGCCGCCCGACGTACAAGAAATCTGGACCCCGAGCCGCGAAAGGGCCGTGTCATGAAAGACGACAACTTCCTCAAAGAACACAATGCGCGCCAGTTCTGGCATCCGATGGCGCATCCGGCGGACAGCATGGCCAACCCGCCGGTTATGCTGACGGGCGGCGAAGGGGTCTATATCACCGATCTGGACGGGCATCGCAGCATCGACGCGGTGGGTGGTCTGTGGAACGTGAACCTCGGCTATTCCTGCGCACCGGTAAAGGCCGCGATCGCATCGCAACTGGACGCGCTGCCCTACTATTCGACCTTCCGTGGCTCGACCAACGACAAGGCGGTCGAGCTTGCCTATCTGCTGGCCGACTTCTTTGCGCCGGACGGCATGTCGCGCAGCTTTTATACGTCGGGCGGGTCCGACAGTATCGAGGTCGCCCTGAAATTCGCGCGCCAGTACCACCGCATTCGCGGAGAGGGGACGCGGACGAAGTTCATCAGCCTCGAAAAAGGATATCACGGGAACCACTTTGGCGGCGCATCGGTGAACGGCAACGCCAAGTTCCGCAACGCTTACGAGCCGCTATTGCCCGGCTGCTATCACATTCCTGGCCCGTATCTGTACCGCAACGTTTTTGGCACCGACAGCGCCGAGGAGTTGGCGAAACTTTCAGCCGCGATGCTTGAGCGCGAAATCCAGTTCCAAGGGGCCAACACAGTCGCCGCCTTTGTGATGGAGCCTGTGTTGGGCGCGGGGGGTGTTATCCCGCCGCATCCAAGCTTTATGCCGATGGTCCGCGAGATTTGCGACCGCCACGGTGTGTTGTTGATCGCGGATGAGGTGATTACTGCCTTTGGCCGGCTGGGATCGCCCACCGGTTCGCAACACTGGGGGGTAAAGCCTGACCTGACCTGCACCGCCAAGGCGATCACCAACGGTTATTTCCCGTTCGGCGCAGTGATGATCGCGGATCACATGGTCGCCACGTTTGAAGAGGACCGCACCGGCGCGGGGTCCGTCGACATGGGCTATACCTATTCCGGCCACCCTGTGGGCGCGGCTGCTGCTGTCGCCGCGATGGAAGAAACCCAACGTATCAAGCCATGGGAAAACGCCGGACCGCGCGGCGCAGAGTTGAAGGCGGGGCTGCAAGAGCTTGCCACCCGCTATGACGTGATCGGTGATGTGCGTGGCGAGGGGCTGATGGCGGCGATTGAACTGGTCAGTGACCGCGCCACCAAGAAACCCGTGTCCAAGGACGCGCCGCTGACCTTCCAGAAGGCCGCCTATGAGGATGGTGTGATGGTGCGCGTGTCCGGCAACAATGTGATCCTGTCGCCGCCTCTGATCGTGGACGCCTCGCACATCCATAAAATCCTTTCCGCGACCGAGACAGGGTTAAAGGCGTTGGCGGCCACGTGAAAACCCGCGCCTCGTCCTCGGCGTTGACCAGCGCCGCGCGGCCGGCAACGCTGCGATCTGGCACTTCGAGCCGCCGTTTCGCGAGCGCCTGTCCGCCCACACCGCGGGTCAATATCGAGGACGTGAACAATTTCCGCCGCGGGCGCGGCGATCTCGCCTTTTCGCTGTTCATGCTTGCGGTGGCGTTGTTCTTCCTTGGCTTCTTTTTCACCCAGACAGGGTGGGAGGACCGCAAGCTGCCCGCGAATATGGCGCGGTACTGGATGGACCAGTTCGGCGTGACCGACCCAGAAGGGCGCACCGCGCGGCTGGGCCGCATCTTGAAACAGGGCTGGGTGGCACCGCTATTGTGTCTGGCGATCCTTGTGCCTGCGGCGGTTTGGAACCTGATCGGCGCCTTGCGCGCACAGGCGTGGCGCAAGCGGTTCAAGCTGCCCACCGACATGACATATGAAGCGACGCAATGGCTGCGCGGGCTTGAGTTCATCGTGTGGTTCATCGCCTATACCGCGCTGGTGCCGGTGCTAGGCTATCTAATGTCGACACTGCTGTTGGGCACGGCGCTGCCGTGGCGGCTGGGCTATCGCGGGGGGCGCTGGATGGGAATTTGTTTCGCCGCCAGCTTTGCCATCGTGCTGGTGTTTCGCACAGGTTTGCAGATACGCACCCCGATCAACATCTGGCTATATGATCAACTGCCGCAACGGGCCGAAACCTTCATGAAGGTGTGGTTCTAGATGGAGGCGCTTTGGACAGGTCTGGATAATCTTGCAAGCTGGCCTGTCCTTGTCGCGATCCTGATCGGGTCGGTCGGCGGGCTGGTGATTGGGGCCGTCCCCGGGATCGGACCTGCGATTGCCATTGCGATCCTGCTGCCTGCCACGGTGTTTCTGGACGATCTGGTCAGCCTTGTGCTGCTGCTTGGGGTGTACGGGTCGTCCATGTACGGCGGTGCGATCCCCGCGATCCTAATCAATACGCCCGGCACGCCGGTCAATGCGCTGACCACCTATGACGGCTATGCCATGACGCGGCGGGGCGAGGCGGCGCGCGCCTTGTCACTCGCCTATGCCGCGTCGTTTTTCGGGGGGTGCTTTTCGATCCTGCTGGGACTGTCGGCGCTGATGCTGTTCGGCCCGTATCTGCGCGATCTGGGTGCGCTGTTCGGGCAGCGCGATATCTTTATGGCCGCTGCATTAGGGGCGGTGTTGCTGATCGCGGCGCATCGCAAGACGATGGGTATTGCCGCGCTGCTGTTCGGGCTGGGTTTCCTGATCTCGTTGGTCGGGCGGCAGACCACGCGGCAGATCGACCGTTACACGTTCGACATCGACTACCTGTTTGCAGGGTTCAACCTGATCGTTGTGATCGTCGGAATTTTTGCGATTTCCCAAGCGCTGTTCCTGCTGACGGGCAAGGATTCCGACCCGCCCGAGGCGCGGTTGAAGGGCGGCTTGCTAGGCGGCTTTGCCGAGTTGG
The DNA here is from genome assembly GCF_059882455.1 of Tateyamaria sp. 7Alg 36. Taxonomy (NCBI): domain Bacteria; kingdom Pseudomonadati; phylum Pseudomonadota; class Alphaproteobacteria; order Rhodobacterales; family Roseobacteraceae; genus Tateyamaria; species Tateyamaria sp. 7Alg 36. The sequence continues at coordinate 2,657,810 of NZ_CM187613.1, forward strand.
GGCGGTTCAAACCCGTGGCGCTGATCAGCGCGGGGTACGGCACCATCATGGGCATCATTCCGGGCGTGGGCGAGTTCGTCGCGCAATTCTTCAGCTATTCCACCGCGCGGGGCATGTCCAAATCGCCCGAGGCCTTCGGGCGCGGCGCACCGGACGGGTTGATCGCGTCAGAGGCGTCCAATAACGCCGTGCCTGCCGCCGCCATGGTGCCGCTTCTGGCCCTCGGCGTTCCGGGGGAGGCGCTGACGGCGATGATGATGGTCGTCTTTTTCGATGCGGGCATCAAACCAGGGCCGGATATTTTCGAGAACAATCCCGATTTCCTGTTCTCGCTGTTCATCGCGCTGCTGATCATCAACGTGCTGGTGGTGCTGACCTTGCTTGCCTCGACCCGCTTGATTGCGCGCATCATCTATGTGCCCAACCGCCTGCTGGGTGCGTTCATCCTGATCCTGTCCTTTGTCGGAGTCTTTTCGATCCGCAACGCCATTACGGATTGCATGTTCGCCGCCGGTTTCGGCTTTCTCGGCTATGTCCTGCGGCGCATCGACTGGCCTTTGGTGCCGATTGTTCTTGGCTTGGTGCTGGGATCCATCATGATCGAAAAGCTGACCGCAGGCGCGGGACAGATCAAAACCGTGTACGATCTGATCAACCGGCCCGTATCCGGCACGCTGTTTGCCGTGATCCTGATCGTCATCGTTATAACAATTTTTACCAGTTTCCGGAGTAAAAGATTCGAACACTAAAACCGAAAGCACATAAACCACAGGGGAGAGTACTTATGAAAAAGCTTTTGACATCCGCCGCCTTCGCGATTGCCGCGTTGGCGACACCTGTTCTGGCTGAATATCCGACGGGACCGGTGCAGTTCATCGTGCCGTGGCCTCCGGGTGATTTCGAAGACATCCTGACCCGCATGATCGCCGCCGACATGGCCGAGGCAACGGGACAACCTGCATCGGTTGTGAACCGTCCCGGTGGCGGGGATGGCCCCTTTCCCGGTGCGCTTGAGGTGCTTGATGCACCGGCAGACGGATCGGTGATCGGATCACTTGTGATCGGTGTGCCTGTGGTCGGTCCCAAGATCGACATCGGCATCGAAGAGGACAGTTTTGTGCCCGTGGGCATCTTTCTGACCTATCCCTTCGTCCTCGCCGCACTAGGCGACGCGCCCTATTCGAACATGGCCGAACTGGCGGAATACGCAAAAGACAACGATGTGGTGCTGGGCCACTTCGGCGCGGGTCTGACGCCGACCTCGGTATCCATGGCAGCCGCAGCGCAGATGGGGTTCGAGTTTGCGGATGACAGCGCCTTTGACATGCTGGATTGCAACACGCTGTCCTCGGGTGATGCGGATGTGATCAACACGACGCTGGCCTTGATCGAACCTTGTCTGGGCGACATCAACGTGCTGGGCAATATCGGTGCCGAACCGATTGCCAAGCTGGACGGGGTCGAAACGATTGCCGCGCAGTCGGGCGTGAACGATGTGGAGCTGTGGAACGGTCTGTTCGTCAAAAAAGGCACGCCACAAGAGGTGATCGACACCATTGCCGAGATCGCGGCCAAGACGATGGCCTCGGACGCGGCGCAGGCGCTGATGTCTGAAACTGGGGCCGCTGTGTACTGGCAGGGTCAGGAAGAGGCGCAAGCGCGTATTGAAACCGACCGCGTCAAATCAGCCGAGATCGACACGATCTTGGGCCGCTGACCTTTAGGGGCGGTCTTGGTGGGTCGCCCCTTTCCATTACAGGACATGATATGACGCGCTTGAACCTAGGCATATTGCAGGTGAACCACGACCGTTCGGTCGAGGTGGGCGATGCGTTTCCCGATGATGCACACCGTTTTCGCGACCTGTTCGATGCGCAGGACCAACGGTTCAACTACCGCATCTACATGACCATCGGGGGTGAGGTGCCGCGGGACGTCGACGAACAGGATGCGTATCTGATCACCGGATCGCCCTTGTCGGTACTGGACGATCTGCCGTTTCTGCCCGCGCTGTATGATTTCATCCGCGCCTGCGATGCAGCGCGCAAACCACTGATCGGCTGCTGTTTCGGGCATCAGGCGATTGCCGTCGCCCTTGGTGGCACCGTTGTGCGGCAGGACTGGAACATCGGCATTGAAGAGGTCGCAATCAGCGCGCAGTCGGGCCTGACTGTTCCGCAAAGCGCGCGCCTGAACCTTTATCAGTTCCACCATGATGCGGTGACGACCCTGCCTGACGGGTGCATCCGCTATGCCACCTCGGATCACTGCGCCACGGCGGGGTTCGCCAAGGGGGGCCATATCCTGACCACGCAGGCACACCCCGAATTTACCGACCCGTTCATGCGCTGCGTGCTGGACCACACCGCGCCGGTCCTGTCATCCGATCAGGTGGCGCAAGCCAAGGCGACGCTGGGGCGGCGCAATGATGGTGCGGTGTTCGGCCAATGGATCACGAAATTTATCGGGGGGCATCCGTGAAAAATCTGGCCGACCACGACAGTTTCATGGACGGGGTGCCGCATGACACCTTTGCCGCGATGCGCGCCAACGCGCCCGTGCACTGGACCGACAGTCATGGCGGGGACAAGGGGTTCTGGTCGTTGACCCGTTACGCCGACATCATGGCCGCGCAAAAGAACGCGCTGACCTTTTCCAGCGCGCAGGGCATCCGGATCGAGGATCAAAGCCGCGAAGAATACCTTGCCCGCCGCACCTTTCAGGAGACCGACCCGCCCGAACATTCCGCGACGCGACGGCTGGTGAACCCAGCCTTTGCCAAACCGGTGATGGCGGGGTTCGAACCGTTGATCCGCGACTTGGCCAAGGACATCGTTTCGCAGGCGCTGGATCATACCGAATTTGACGGCATCGACCTGATTGCCAAGCGGCTGCCGATGTTGATGCTGGGGCGCATCCTTGGCGTGCCTGAGGGCGATCTTGAATGGCTGGTCCAGCGCGGCGATGCGTTGATCGGCAACACCGACCCAGACTTTACCGACACGGTGATCGACAAGGTGGATACAGATGCCTACCGGATGATGCCCTTCCGCTCGCCTGCCGGAGTCGAGCTGTATGATTATGCCGATCAAGTGCTGAGCGGTGCGCGCCCTGTCGATGACGCGGGCATTCTGGCGCGGGTGCTGCGGGCGGAAAACGGCGCGATGGCGGGGCAGGATTTCAAGAACTTCTTCTGCCTGCTGGTGGCGGCCGGAAATGACACGACCCGCTATTCCATCGCCATGGCGCTCTGGCTGTTGACGCAACAGAAGGATCTGCTGGGCCAGTTGCAGTCGGGCAAGGTCTGGGACACATGCGCCGATGAATTCATCCGCCTTGCCTCACCCACTTTGCACTTCCGGCGCACGGCGACACGGGATGTGGCCCTGCATGACACCACCATCCGCGAGGGCGACAAGGTGCTGCTGTGGTTTGTGTCGGGCAACCGAGACGACACCGTGTTTGACGCACCGGACGCGGCGCGCCTTGATCGCAGCCCCAACCGCCACATGGCCTTTGGACAGGGCGGGCCGCACGTCTGTCTTGGCATGTGGCTGGCCAAGCTCGAACTCCGGGCCGTGTTGCAGGAACTTGCGGGCCGTATCAGCGGGCTTGAGGCCGTGTCGCCGCCCACGTGGACCCGATCCAATTTCATCTGCGGGGTCAAATCCCTGACCCTGCGCCCAACTTTGAAGTGATGCCCATGACCCAACGGACCCGCGTCTTATTCTGTGACCTTCTGAACCTGCCACGCGGCAAATATGTGCCGTCGTCACTGGCCGCAGGGGGCAAGGTCGGCTTTGCACGCGGGGTGTTCGGCACCACTTTTGACCGCGACCTGATCCCTGTTCCAGGGGCGGGGGTGTTCGACGGATTGCCGGATATGGAATTGGTGCTGGACGCGGCACGCCACCCCGACTGGCAGCGTGACACCGAAATCGCCTTGGGCAGTCTGCATGTCGATGGTGCCCCCTTCGGCCTGTGCGCGCGCGGGCGGTTGCAAGCGGCAGTTGATGCATGGGCGGCACGGGGGCTGAAACCCAAGGTTGGGATCGAGCTTGAGGCCTATGTCTTCCAGCAGGACAGCGACGGCGTCTGGACGCCCTATGACACGCCGGGGGCTTTCGTCTACGGCACGGGGCCGCAGAATGATCCGGCCGGTTTGATGGATGCGCTGTGGTCCACGGCAGTGTCGGTCGGGCTGGGCATTGAATCGATGAACGGTGAATATGACAGCGGGCAGTTCGAACTGACCCTCGGGTTTGATGATGCGGTTGCCGCCTGCGACAGCGCGTTTCTGTTCAAGACCATGGCGCGCGAGGTTGCTGCCGATATGGGTCTGTTGCTGACCTTCCTGCCGAAGCCCATTCCCGACCGTGGCGGATCGGGCATGCACATCAATTTCAGCTTTGAGGACAGTGACGACAAAAACGTTATTGCGCCTGACGGGGCGCTGTCGGATGTGGCGCGGGGCTGCATCGCGGGGTTGATCCACCATCACGAGGGGTTGGCCGGATTGCTGGGCATGACGGTGAACAGTTACGACCGCCTTGGGCCTGCGTCGATGGCGGGCTATTGGGGCAATTGGGCCGACGATCACCGTCTGGTTACCACGCGATCCTGTGTGACCTCGCCCAAATCGGCGCGGTTGGAGCATCGTATGGCAGACTGTGCGACGAACCCCTATCTCGCCGTGGCGGCGGTGTTGCAGGCGGCCCTGCTGGGCGTTGAAAACACCTATCCTGTGCCAGAGGCCGAAGATCTGGACGGGTTGGAAAATGTCCGCGCCACACGCCACGTGCCTGCATCGCTGGACCGCGCACTAGAGGCGCTGGACAAGGACGCGACTCTGCGCAACGCGGTGGGGGAGGAGATTTGCGACGCGGTGATCTTCCTCAAGCAGGACGAGTGGAAGCGGCTTAAGGACAAATCCGTGGACGAGGTGCGCGATTTCTACCTGCCCTTTGTCTAGCTAGGCGCGGGGCATGTCCGCGGGGGGCGCAGCGCCGCAGCAAACTGCGACGCTGTGATCATGTGACAATCAGGACAGTTCGCTGGCCCATGGCGGGTTCGCGCCCGCGCGGGACACGGTGACCGATGCCGCACGTGCCGCAAGGGTCAGCATATCGTGCAACGTCGCCTCGGGCAGGTCGGCAATGGCGGACGGGTGCAGCGCATCGGCGGCGCGCAGCGCGGCAAGGCAGCCTGCGTTGAACGTATCGCCCGCGCCGACTGTGTCGACGACCGTGGCCTTGACCGCAGGGGCGTGCAGGTGGCGCCCCCCTTGCAGATAGGCAGTTGCGCCTTGGCTGCCTTCGGTCAGCAGGAACATTTTGGTGCCTTTGGACAGGATCGCCTGCGCCTTGTCGGCCAGCGATGCTGTGCCGGGCTCAAGCCAGTTCAGATCGTCATCGGACAGCTTCACGATATCTGCGCGTCCGATCAACGCGTTCAACCGTGCGCGATAACCGTCGTGGTCGGACACAAAGCTGGGGCGGATGTTAGGGTCGGCCATAACCAGACGCCGCTCTGGCTGGGCCAATGCGAGGGTCAGCAGGCTGTCCGCTACAGGCGGATTGCAAAGGGAAATACCGCCAAAGAACAACGCCTCGGCATCGGAATGGACGGGGTCGATGTCGTCCGGTTCGATGCCGCGGGTCGCGGTGTTTTCATCGTAGAAGGTGTAGGTCGCCTGACCTTCGTCCAAATGCACAAAGGCCAGCGTCGTGTTGCGCGCGCTGCGCACCACGTGGTTGGTCGATACGTTGCTTGCGGCCATGTGGTCGGCAATCATCGTGCCGAACGGGTCCGAGGACAGTCCGGTAATCAGCCCCGTGGGCACGCCCAGCCGCCCCAAAGCTACCGCTGTGTTCAGCACTGCGCCGCCCACATGCGGCACATAGGCCCCGTTTGCGTCGGGGATCATATCAATAAGCGCTTCTCCGCAGCACAGGATCATGTCGGCACCTCGTTCAGAATAATGTCGGCAGGCAGCATGTTTTCCAGCACGCGGTCTGCATTTTTCAGGTCGTTGCCCTCGGCGCGGGCAATGGCCTGATCCGGGGGCATGTCGTGGTCCAGCCAGCGTTGCACCAGCCGTTGCCGCAGCAATGCGCGCGGCGGTGTCAGGGCAATCGACAGCGACCAGTGCTGCGCCAGTTCGCGCCAAACAGGCGCGTCGTACAGCAGGTAGTTGCCTTCGATCAGGACGGTCTCACAGGCGGCGGGCAGGCGCCCTGCGCCTGCGATGGCGATGTCGCGACTGCGGTCGAATTGCGGATAGACCAGATCGGCCGGATCCTGCATCGCACTTACCAGCCGCAGCACGCCGCGTGCGTCGAATGTATGTGGCGCGCCTTTTTCGGCGCGGGTGCCGTCAAGATCGAGCAGACGGTTATCCAGGTGAAACCCGTCCATCGGGACGACCAGCGCCATATGTCCCATGGCCTGAAGCGTGTTTGCGAGCATTCCAGACACAGTGGATTTCCCACTGCCGGGGGGCCCCACAACGGCGATCAGGCGCCGCTGTGGGGACAGCGGCGCCTGCATGATCTGCGTACAGATCTGTGAGAGTGAGAGGTCAGGCGGCACTTGCCGGTTCCGCAGCGCCAGTCATGTAGGCAACGGCGTCCGACATCGAATGCTCTTTCGGGTCGATCACGCACAGGCGACGGCCCAGACGGTGCACATGGATGCGGTCCGCAATTTCGAACACGTGGGGCATGTTGTGGCTGATCAGGATGATCGGAATGCCACGGCTGCGCACGTCCTGAATCAGTTCCAGCACCTTGCGGCTTTCCTTGACCCCGAGGGCGGCGGTGGGTTCGTCGAGGATGACGACCTTGGACCCGAAGGCCGCCGCGCGGGCCACGGCCACGCCCTGACGCTGACCACCGGACAGGGACTCAACCGCTTGGTTGATGTTCTGGATCGTCGCAAGGCCCAGTTCGGACAGCTTTTCGCGGGCGAACTTCTCCATCGCGCTTTTGTCGAGCTGGCGGAACAGTTTCCCCATGAGGCCGGGTTTGCGCAACTCGCGGCCCATGAACATGTTGTCGGCAATCGACAGGGCAGGGGACATGGCCAGCTGCTGGTACACGGTTTCGATCCCGTGTTCGCGCGCTTCGATGGGCGAGCGGAAGCTGATTTCCTTGCCTTCCATCCAGATGGTGCCTTCGTCGGGGATGGTGGCCCCCGACACGGCCTTGATCATCGAGGATTTGCCGGCCCCGTTGTCGCCGATCACGGCAAGAATTTCGCCTGGCATCAGGTCAAAGTCTGCGTGATCCAGTGCGGTGACCTTGCCATAGCGTTTTACAAGGCCGCGTGCTTTGAGAATGGGTTCCATTATGCGCTCACTTTCCGGATCCACTGATCCACTGCGACGGCACCGATGATCAGCATACCGATCAACATGAATGTCCATTGGGGGTCGGCCCCTGCCATGCGCAGGCCGAGTTCGAATACACCGACGATCAGGGCGCCAAACAGGGCCCCTGCGATAGAGCCGCGTCCGCCGAACAACGAGATGCCGCCGATCACAACAGCCGTAATGGCCTGAATGTTGCCGATGACGCCTGTGGTGGCCGAAGGAGAGATCGAACCGAAGCGACCGATCATGACCCAGCCTGCCAGCCCGCAGATGAACCCTGCGGCCATATAGACGCTCATATAGGTCTTGTGCACGTTGACGCCGGACAGTTCTGCCGCCTCTGGGTCGTCACCAACCGCATAGACGTGACGCCCCCACGCGGTCGAGCGTAGCGCATAGGCCAGCCCGATGAACAGCAGGATCATCAGCAGCACGCCAAGGGTAAAGGTCGCGCCACCGAGCGACAGCTTGGTGCCGAGGAACTGGAGGAAGGGCGCGTCAGCCTCGATATCCTGACTGCGGATCGTTTCGTTCGAGGAATAAAGGTAGTTCGCCGCCAGCACGATCTGCCACATGCCGAGGGTCACGATGAAGGGGGGCAGCTTCATCCGGCTGACCAGCCAACCGCTGATCGCGCCAAGAAGGGTGCCGACCGCAAGGCCGATGGCCACGGAAATAGCGGGCGGGATGCCATAGCTGAACGATGCCTTGCCCATGATGACCGTACACAGCACCGCGATGGCACCGACCGACAGGTCGATCCCTGCGGTCAGGATGATCAGTGTCTGGGCCGCGGCCAGTACGCCGACGATCTGCACCTGCTGCAGGATCAGCGTCAGCGCGAAGGGGGAGAAGAAGCGCGAGCCGAGAAGGACCGCGAACAGGATCAGTGAAAACACCAGAACGATAAGTGGTACAAGCGATGGCGTCTGGTGCAGCGTGTGCTGCAAGCGGCCAATCAGTCCGGTGCGGGTGTCTTCGAATTGGGCGACGTTGGCGTCAGCGGATGACGCCGCTGATTCATAGTTGTCGGATGGTGACATTTGGTCTTCCCCTCCCGAGGGTGTTTAAAAGGGGCAGGCGAAATGCCCGCCCCTGATGTTTCATACTAATGAAATTCAAAGGCGACGGTCGATGGTTGTCTTCGACCGTCGCCCATGTGTGCAAAAGCATGCCTTGGGGGCGTTCACCCCCGAGGCAGGGCAATTAGCCCCAGCAGCGGTCGGTGCCTTCGGCAACCGAGATGCTGTCAACGCCTTCGGCAGGCTTGTCTGTGACCAGCGAAACGCCTGTGTCAAAGAAGTCTTTGCCGTCTGTCGCTTGTGGCTTGGAACCGTCTTTGGCCCATGCTGCAATCGCTTCGATGCCCATGGAGGCCATCAGCAGCGGGTATTGCTGGGATGTTGCACCGATCACGCCGTCTGCGACGTTCTGGATGCCGGGGCAGCCGCCGTCGACGGATACGATCAGCACGTCGTTTTCACGACCGATGGCTTTCAGTGCTTCGTAAGCACCCGCAGCCGCTGGTTCGTTGATGGTGTAGACAACGTTGATGCCTGGATCTTTGGCAAGAAGGTTTTCCATCGCCTTACGGCCACCTTCTTCGTTGCCGGACGTGATGTCGTTGCCAACGATGCGTGCGTCATCTTCGTCACCCCATTTGCTTGGGTCTTTGACGTCGATGCCAAAGCCGGTCAGGAAGCCTTGGTCGCGCAGAACGCCGACAGTTGGCTGGCTGATGGCCAGATCAAGCATCGCGATCTTGGCGTTGGCGGCTTCGTCGCCCAGTGTTGCGGCAGCCCACTGGCCGATCAGTTCACCGGCAAGGAAGTTGTCTGTCGCAAATGTCATGTCTGCGGCGTCGATCGGGTCAAGCGGTGTGTCCAGCGCGATGACCAGAAGGCCTGCGTCGCGGGCTTGCTGTACAACAGGTGTGATCGAGGAAGTGTCGGACGCGGTCAGCAGGATGCCTTTTGCGCCGTTCGCGATGCATGTTTCGATCGCTTGCACTTGTGTTTCGTGGTCGCCGTCTACTTTACCAGCGTAGGAGTTGAGCGTGATGCCCAATTCTTCGGCTTTGGCTGTCGCGCCTTCGCGCATCTTAACAAAGAACGGGTTTGTGTCGGTCTTTGTGATCAGGCAAGCGGATACAGCATGTGCATCAGCGAACGCAGCGCCTGCCATTGCGGTGAATGCACAAACGGAGCCAAGCAGTAGTTTCTTCATAGTGTCCTCCCTAGGATGTTGGTCAATACGGGCAGTTTCCCGTGTTCGACTGCCCCTAGGTAAAACGCGATTCTCGAATCGTGTCAATTAATAAATAAACTTGATTTATTAATTTCTCTGTGTCCCTATGATCTGTGGGGAGAGAATATGAAATGACGCTGGATCATGTGCGCAGCTTGTCTGCGGGGATCAACCAGACAGGTGTTCGGGCCTATAACGAACGGCTGTTGCTTTCGATCTTGCAACGCAATGGCGCGTTGCCGGGCAGTGATCTTGCGCGCCGCACCGCTTTGTCGCCGCAAACCGCATCTGTCATCCTGCGCAAGCTGGAACAGGACGGGCTTCTGACCAAGGGTGCGCCGATCAAGGGCAAGGTGGGCAAGCCGTCGGTGCCATTCGCGCTGAACCCTGACGGGGCATATTCGCTGGGCCTGAAGGTCGGGCGACGCAGTGCCGATCTGGTGGTGCTGGACCTGTCGGGCACCGTGCGCCATCAGTTGCGCCATTCCTATGACTACCCGCTGCCCGAAGCCGTGTTCGATTTCCTGCGCACCGGCTTTGCCGAGTTGCTGGAAGACATGCCCGAAACCATGCGGTCCCGCCTGTGCGGGATCGGTGTCGCGGCCCCGCACGAGCTGTGGAACTGGCACGAGTTGATCGGCGCCCCTGCCGAGGATTTTGCGATCTGGCGCGACATCGACTTTACCCAAGAAGTGGCGCAGATCACCGGCCTGACCGTGCATATGGTGAACGATGCCACAGCCGCGTGCCGTGCCGAACACCTGTTCGGGGTCGGTCGGGAATTCCGCGACTACATCTATTTCTTTATTGGTGCGTTCATCGGGGGCGGGGTGGTTCTGGACCACGCCGTGTTCGAGGGGAACCTGCAGAACGCCGGTGCTTTTGGCCCGATGCCGATCAAAGATGTGAACGGCAAGTCGGGGCAGTTGATCGACCTTGCCTCGATCCGGACGCTGGAATTGCGCCTGATCGAAGCGGGCGAGAACCCGCGCAGCCTGTGGGAATCGCCGCAAGACTGGTCCCACTTGGAACGCTTTGTTACGCCATGGATGGAACAGACTGCCGATGCGCTCGCCACTGCGATGGTCACGGCCTGTGCCGTCATTGATTTCGAGGCGGCGGTTATTGACGGGTCATTGCCCCCCGCCTTGCGCACGCAACTGGTCTATATGACCCGTATGCGCCTTGCGACGAAGGACATGCGCGGCTTGATCACCCCCAGCACCGCCGAGGGTCAGATCGGTGCCAATGCGCGTGGTATCGGGGCGGCGGCGGGGCCGATCATCAGCCAGTTCCTGCTGGACCGGTCCGCCGCGATGTTTGATCAGGGCTAAGCGCCCCGCGCATCCCCTTAGCGATAGTAGAGCGACTGCCCGTTCGCAAAAAGCTGCACCTTGGCAGGGTCGGCGGTCACCTTCACCGTGGTGCCGCGCAGGCCCTGATGGATGCCAGGCATCTTGGCAAGGACAGGTTCGGCACCGGCAGCGGCCTCGAAGTAAAGGATCGTCACCTCGCCCAGTGCTTCGGTGAAATCCACAACGCCTTCGTAGACCGCATTGTCGGCTTCGGTGACGGTCATGTCCTCGGGGCGCACGCCCACGTTGACGGTCATGCCACGGTCGGATTCGCGGGTCGGGACAGAGGACGTGACCACATGGCCCGACTTCATCTTCACCCGTGTCACCGATCCGGTTTCCACCACCTCACCCGGCAACAGGTTCATCGCAGGCGAGCCGATGAACTGCGCGACGAATTCGTTTTCGGGGCGTTCATAAAGTTGTAGCGGCGTGCCGACCTGAGCGATGCCCTTGTTCGCCAGCACCACGATGCGGGTGGCGAGGGTCATCGCCTCGACCTGATCGTGGGTCACGTAGATCATTGTGCTGTCGGGCATCGACTCTTTGAGTTGCGCAATCTCGATCCGCGTGGCGACTCGCAGGGCGGCGTCGAGGTTCGAAAGCGGTTCGTCGAACAGATAGACCTTGGGGTCACGCACGATGGACCGCCCGATGGCCACACGCTGGCGCTGACCGCCTGACAGGGCCTTGGGCAGGCGGTCAAGATAGGGCTCAAGCTGAAGAATACGCGCGGCCTTGTCGACCGCAGCATTGATTTCCTCGGTCGATTTCTTGGCCAGCTTCAGCGCAAAGGTCATGTTGTCGTGCACGGTCATGTGCGGGTACAGCGCGTAGGACTGGAACACCATCGCGATACCGCGCTGAGCGGGCGGTACGTCGTTCACCACGGTGCCGTCGATTTCCAGCGTCCCGTCCGAGATGCTTTCCAGCCCCGCGATCATGCGCAACAGGGTGGACTTGCCACAGCCCGACGGGCCCACAAACACGATCAACTCGCCCTTTTCAATGTCGAGGTTGATGTTGTTCAGGACATTGACACTGCCGCCATATGTCTTTGCGACGTTCGTAAGTTTCAAATCTGCCATGGTCGTCCCCTCCCGTGGACGCGCCCGCTGGTTCGGGCGCTTCTTGTTACGTTCAGACCTTGCGCGCCAAGGCGACTTGCCATGGACCCAAGTGTAATTGCCCATCCGGTCCGGGTGCAATGCTGCCCAGTTCCGCCCCGATCGACACCCACTCGCTGCCTTCGGGCAGGGCAAGTGTTGCCGGTTCGTCGCTCAGGTTCACGGCACAGAAAATCTGTTCGTCCCCTTCGCTGCGGGTAAAGTGCACCACGTTGCCAGTTGCCGTGACCGCGTCATGGTCGCCCTTTTGCAGGGCCTTGTGCGCGTGGCGCAGGGCAATTGCCTTGCGGTAGTGGTTCAGCATCGAGGCCGGATCGTTTTCCTGCGTGCCAGCGGCGACGCGGGTGTGTTCGGGGCTGACGGGCAGCCATGGATCACCAGTGGTAAAGCCGCCGTTGCGGTTGGAATCTTCCCACGCCATCGGCGTGCGGCAGCCGTCGCGGCCTTTGAACTCGGGCCAGAATTCGATGCCATAGGGGTCTTGCAGGTCTTCAAATGCCACATCGGCTTCGGTCAGACCCAGCTCTTCGCCCTGATAGATGCAGGTCGAACCGCGCAAACACATCATCAGTGTCGCCAGCGCGCGTGCGGCGGCGTCCGAGAGATCCCATCGGGTCATATGGCGCACGACGTCGTGGTTGGAGAACGCCCAGCAGGCCCAGCCATCGCTGACCAGACGGTCAACATCGCCCATCACCTTGGCGATCCGCGCAGCGGTGGGCATAGTGGCTGACAGCAACTCGAAGCTGTAGCACATGTGGATGCGGTCATCGCCCTTGGTGTACTCGCCCATGATGTCGAGACCCATCTGCGCGTCCCCGACTTCGCCGACGGCCGCGGCGGCATCGTATTCCTCAAGCACGGCGCGGAACCGTTCAAGGAAGGCGAGGTTCTCGGGCTGGTTCTTGGAATAGAGGTGCAGCTGGTGGTTATAGGGGTTCACCGACGGCGCGATGGTCGCGTCGCGCCGGTCTTTGGGCAGGGCCGGATTGCTGCGCAACTGCTTGTCGTGGAAATAGAAGTTGATCGTATCAAGGCGGAAGCCGTCCATCCCGCGATCCAGCCAGAACCGCACCACGTCCAGCAGCGCATCCTGCACGGCAGGGCAGTGGAAGTTCAGGTCGGGCTGTGTGGTCAGGAAGTTGTGCAGATAGTACTGCTCGCGACGGCCATCCCATTGCCATGCAGGCCCGCCAAAGATCGACAGCCAGTTGTTGGGCGGCGTGCCGTCATCCTTGGGGTCGGCCCAGACATACCAGTCGGCCTTGTCGTTTTCGGTGTCCGCGCGGCTTTCCTTGAACCACGGGTGTTCGTCAGAGGTGTGCGACAGCACAAGATCGATCATCACGCGCAGCCCGAGGCTGTGCGCGGCCTGCGTCAGCGCGTCGAAATCGGACATGGTGCCGAACATCGGGTCAACGCCGCGATAGTCGGACACGTCATAGCCGAAGTCCTTCATCGGCGAGGTGAAGAAGGGCGAGATCCAGATCGCATCGACGCCGAGGGACGCAATATAGGGCAGGCGTTGGGTGATCCCGTTCAGATCGCCGATCCCGTCGCCGTTGCTGTCCTGAAAGCTGCGCGGATAGATCTGATAGATGACGGCACCGCGCCACCAGTCCTTATCAGCCACAAGGGCGTTCGATGTGTCTATGTTCGTTAGGTCGTTCATGTCGGGCCTTTATTTGACGGAGCCGGCCAGCAGGCCGCGCACCAGATATTTCTGCATGGCAAAGAATACCGCCAGCGGCACAGCGATGGACACGAAGGCCGCCGTGGCAAGGATTTCCCAGTTGCCGCCCCGTGTCCCCAAAAGGTTCACGATCTGGTCGGTCATCACTGTGGTTTGTCCGGTCGAGTCGATCAGGAACACTTTGGCGACCAGCAGGTCGTTCCACGTCCACAGGAACTGGAAGATGGCAAAGGATGCCAGTGCCGGAAAGGACAATGGCAGGATGATCTTGGTAAAGATCTGGAAGTCGGTGGCACCGTCGACCTTGGCGTTCTCGATGATGTCTCGCGGCAGGCCAACCATGTAGTTGCGCAGCAGGTATATAGCGAGCGGTAGCCCAAAGCCGGTATGGGCCAACCACGCCCCCAGATACCCTTTGCCGATGCCGATATCGACGTGCAGTTTCAGCAGCGGAATAAGCGCAAGTTGCAGCGGAACCACCAGCAGGCCAACCACCGCCGCGATCAGCAGCGCACGCCCCGGAAAATCCATCCAAGCCAGTGCGTAGGCGGCAAACGCCGCGACGACGATGGGAATGATCGTGGCGGGAATGGTCACGGTCAGCGTGTTAAAGAACGCCTTGGCCATGTTGTCGCCCGCGTTGCCGCTGAACAGGATGTTGTCATAGTTGTCCAAGGTGAATTCGGGCGGCGACAGAGCGGTTACAAACACGCGCTGGCCGCGTCCGCTGATCTGTTCGTCATTGCCGGACCAGACATAGTCGCCGTTGGCTTCGACAGTCATGGTTTCGCCATCGCCCAGATCGGCGGTTTCACCGGCGGCATAGGCTTCGATCTCGCGGCTGGAGGTGCCCCAGCGGCTGATCTCGGCCTCTGATCCGGCGTCAAAGAACGTGCCTTCGACGACGAACACGCCGTCAATCTCGCGGCGGTTGTCATCGGGCGATGCCACGCGGAAGCGTTGGGATTGCTCGCTTGGGAACAGCGCCTTCCACCAGCCCGAGGTCGAAATCTGGTCGGTGGTGCGGAAGGACGACACCAGCAGGCCAACCGTCGGGAACACCCACAGGGCGACCAGCAGAACGACCGATATGTTGACCGCCCAGCTCAGGGAGGATTTGGAACCAGCGATGTTATCCATGATGTGCTTCCTTATGTCCTCGGGCCATTATCTCATTTCCTTGCGGGCATTGTAGACGTTCCAGATCAGGATCGGGGACACCATGATCATGATGATGATCGCCGCTGCGGACCCGACGCCCCAGTCATTGGCGCGGAACAGTTTGTCGAACATGTAGTTGGCCAGAACCTGAGTTTCCCACTGCCCGTTTGTCATCGCGAACACGATATCGAACACTTTGAGAACGGTAATGGTGATCGTGGTCCAGACCACAACGATGGTGCCCATGATCTGCGGCACCTTGATCTTGAAAAAGATCTGGAACGGCCCCGCACCGTCGATGATTGCGGCTTCGATGGTTTCTTCGGGGATGCCGCGCAGGGCGGCGGACAGGATCACCATGGCAAAGCCTGTCTGGATCCAGATCAGCACGATCATTAGGAAAAAGCTGTTCCAGAATGGAATGGTCAGCCAGGTCTGCGGCTCTCCGTATGGCAGGGTGGCACCCAGCAGCGACACGATCGAGGTCAGCGACAGATACACAAGGTAAAGCCCGCCAAAGGCCACCAATAGCCGCAGCGGGACATAGCCCGCCCCGCCACCCGTCGCATTGGAGTTTGCGATAGGCCGCACAAAAATCCAGCCGACATAGGCGACCAGCGCGGCGAAAGACAAAAGAATGACGATGGGCACGAATTTCAGCAGCAACATCGATGCGAACCCGCCATCAAAAAGCAGCCAGACCGCGTTCAGCACCCCGATCTGGTCCTGATCTGCGGGCCGTGTGTCATAGACCAGTTTGAAGATCACTGCCGCGCCGACAAAGGAAATGGCCATCGGCATGAAGATCAGAGATTTCGCAATCGAGCCCCACTTGATCCGGTCCGTCAGTTGCGCGGCCAACAGGCCCATGGCGGTAGACGCCGCAGGCACTACGATCAGCCACAGCATGTTGTTGCGCAGCGCTTCCCAGAACTTGGATTCACCAAACATCTGATTGTAGTTGGCAAGCCCGACAAAGGCCCCGCCCGCATCACGGTCCGTCAGGGATAGGCGCAGCGTTTCGACAACGGGATAGGCAAGGTAGAGACCAAGGGCGAACATCGCGGGAAACAGGAACAGCCAAGGGCGGATCATGTTGGCACGGTTGATGTTGCGCCCTGCATTCGGCCCCTCGGCACGGAAGAGCACTTTGTCCAGAAGCTGGTTCGAGAAATAGAAGTAGGCGATGCACCCACCGACGCCGATAAAGATGGTGATCAAGCCTTGGAATGCCGGATTCATGGACGGTCCTCCCTGATGTCAGGCCATATCAGGCCCATTGACCTTTGCGGTCTTGTTGTTGGACCAGCCCGCTGTTGTGCGCGGACTGGCCGGTATCTCGTGCGGGGCGCTTACTTCAACGCTTCCCAGCTGGACTGGATGTCGGCAGCCACGGCCGCTGCATCTTTGCCGCCTGTATAGTCAACCATACCTGTCCAGAACGTGCCAGCACCAACTCCACCAGGCATCAGGTCGGACCCGTCGAAACGGAAGGTGGTCGCACCCAGCAGAACGTCACCCAAAGCGCGCAGGGTCTCGTCCTTGTACGCTTCGGTGTTCACGCCCTTGTGGGGTGTAAGGAAGCCGGTTTGCGCCATCATGACTTCGTGGCTGAGGGGCAGTTTAAAGTATTCCATCAGCGCAGTCGCACCTTCGGAAGGATCGGTGATTGCCATCAGCGTACCACCGCCCAGAACCGGATTGCCGAGGTCTTTTTCAGCATAGCTTGGGAAGTAGAAGAAGTTTGTGTCGACGCCGAATTCCACTTCTTCAGGGAAGAACGCAGGCACGAAGGACGCCTGACGGTGCATGTAGCACTGTGGCGGCGAGGTGAAGAGACCCTTGGGGCTGTCACGGAAGTCGGTAGAGGCAACCGCACCGGCGCCACCTGCGACTTTCGCATCGTCACGCGCGAAATAACCAAACTCTTCGATCGCTGCGATAACGCGTGGATCGTCGAACGGGATTTCGTTGGTGGTCCACTGGTCATAAACCGCCGGATCAACTGTGCGCAGCATCATGTCTTCGACCCAGTCGGTCGCAGGCCAGCCGGTCGCGGCACCGGAACCCAGCCCGATGCACCAAGGTGTGTCGCCGTCTTCAACGATCTGCTCGGTAAGCGCTTTCAGCTCTTCCATGGTTTCGGGCACTTCGTAACCCGCATCCTCGAAGTTCTCGGGGTTGTACCAGACCAGCGATTTGACGTTCACGTTGTAGAAGAAACCGAACATCTGGTCTTCGCCGTTTTCGTCAGCGTAGGAACCCAGATCGACCCAGGACGACCCGGCGGCATAGTTTTCCGCAACCCAGTCGGCTGTTTCGGAACCCAGCGGGTGCAACTGGCCCTTGGAGGCCATGACCGACGCCAGACCCGGCTGTGGGAAGACAGAGATGTTGGGCGCGGAACCGGCTTCGGCGTCGATAACGATCTGCTGCTCGAAGCTGTCCGAACCGGTATAGATCACGTCAGCGCCTGTGGCTTCTTCGAAATAGACCAGCGCGTTGTTCAGGAACCCGTCTTCGGGTGTCAGCCATGGGCCGAAAATCGTAACGGTTTGTCCGCTGAGGTCAGGCGCGTTTTCGGCCCAAGCGTTATAGCTGTCCCAGCTGAATGGACCTTCCCCGATGGGGAAAGCGATGTGGCCGTCCGCAGAGGCGGATGCAGCCGTAATTGCCAGCGCAGCCGCACTGGCCAGTAGAGTTCTGGTCATGTTGGTCTTCCTCCCGTTTCATCTCCACGTACAGCGTCTAGTGCGCCGGACGTTAGCACAATGGTTGATTGCCAAAGCGCTTTGGAATGTCGGCAGAGTTGCTCAAAACGCGTCGCCTGTCAAACATTGTGATTGCGCTATCAGACGGGTAGGCGGGACATCAGCGCGACGCCCTTAGGTTTTGACGAACCTGCCAACTTCGGAGTAGCGTCGCCCGAACTAAAAGCGCTTTGGATGGAAATGCCCGTTAATCTCAAGGAACTCTCAGGCCATTTGGGCCTTAGCCAGACGACAGTGAGTCGGGCGCTGAACGGATATCCCGAGGTGTCCGAGGCGACGCGGGCGCGAGTCATTGAGGCTGCAAGAAAATACAACTACAGCCCGAATGCCCGTGCGCGGGGCCTCGCCACCGGTCACAGCCGGTGCATCGGGCATGTGATCTCCGAAGGTGATTCGGGTGAAATGGTGAACCCGATCTTCGGGGACTTCATGGCCGGGGCGGGTGAAACCTATTCCGCGCATGGCTATGACATGATGGTGTCGCGCGTCGGCAATCAGGACGAGGTCGAGATTTACCGCGATCTCAAGGCGCGCGGCGTGGTGGACGGGCTGGTCATGCACGCGCCTCGCAAGAACGATCCACGTCTGGCGCAACTGACCGAAATCGGCCTGCCCTTCGTGGTGCATGGCAGTTCAAGCGGATCGACTGTCGCCTATACGGGACTGGACGTGAACAACACCCGCGCCTTTCACCAGTTGACCAGCTACCTGATCGGCTTGGGCCACCGCCGCATAGCGCTGATCAACGGGCAGGAGACGCTGGATTTCGCGATCTGCCGCCGCCAAGGATTTGAAACCGCGCTGCGCGACGCGGGAATCGAGGTCGATCCTGCGCTGATGGTGTCCGATGAAATGACCGAAAGCTACGGCCACGCCTCGGCCTCGGCCATGCTGGACGGGCCCAATCCACCCACCGCCTTTGTCGTCGCGTCGATCATCTGCGCCGTTGGTGCGCGCCGCGCCTTGGGTGAACGGCGTCTACGGCAGGGCGTGGACGTGTCGGTCGCCACTTTTGACGACTGCCTCAGCTATTTCGGCAACGCAGGTTCCCCGCCCATTTTCACCGCCGTGCAATCCTCCGTCCGCGAGGCGGGCGCTGCCCTCGCACGGATGCTGATCGAACGGATCAACGACCCCGACGCCCCTCATACCCAAACGCTGTGGGAGGCCGAATTCGTCGTTGGCGCCTCGACCGGCCCACGCAAGGACTAGACCATGCTCGACCATAAACGCTCAGACTTCCCCGAAGGCTTCCTGTTCGGGGCTGCCACCTCGGCCTACCAAATCGAAGGGCACCGTTTCGGCGGCGCAGGCCGCGCCATGTGGGACGATTTTGCCGCGACGCCCGGCAACGTCGTGCGTGCCGAAGATGGCGCGACGGCTTGCGATCACTACAACCGCTATGGCGCTGATCTTGACCTGCTGCGCGATGCCGGTTTTGACGCCTACCGCTTTTCAACCAGCTGGGCGCGCGTGATGCCGGACGGGCGCACGGTGAACCCCGAAGGGCTGGATTTCTACGACCGGCTGGTGGACGGGATGCTCGAACGCGGGCTGAAACCAATGGCAACGCTTTACCACTGGGAAATGCCTTCGGCGCTGGCCGATCAGGGCGGCTGGCGCAACCGCGATGTGGCGGCGTGGTTCGGCGATTTCACTGAAACCATCATGGACCGGATTGGCGACAGGGTGTTCTCGGTCGCGACAATCAACGAATTCTGGTGCGTCGCGTGGCTGTCCCATTTCCTCGGCCACCACGCGCCCGGCCTGCGCGACATTCGCGCCACGGCGCGTGCGATGCACCATGTCATGCTGGCGCACGGCACCTCCATCGAACGGATGCGCGCCATGGGTGTCAAGAACCTCGGCGCGGTGTTCAACTACGAATGGGCCGCCCCCGCCGATGACAGCCCCGCCGCCCTCGAAGCCGCCGCTACCCATGACGACTATTACAACCACTTCTTCGTCTCCGGCGCGTTCAAGGGCTGCTACCCCGACCGTATCGTAAAAGCGTTGGAACCCCACTTCCCCACCGGCTGGCAGGACGATTTCAAAACCATTGCCGCGCCGCTCGACTGGGCAGGGATCAACTATTACACGCGCACGCTGCTGGCCGGAAATGACGGACCGTGGCCGCATCTGCACAGCGTGACAGGACCGCTGGAAAAGACCCAGATGGGCTGGGAAAT
Source organism: Tateyamaria sp. 7Alg 36 (assembly GCF_059882455.1). Classification (NCBI taxonomy): domain Bacteria; kingdom Pseudomonadati; phylum Pseudomonadota; class Alphaproteobacteria; order Rhodobacterales; family Roseobacteraceae; genus Tateyamaria; species Tateyamaria sp. 7Alg 36. The sequence continues at coordinate 2,677,725 of NZ_CM187613.1, forward strand.
CTACCCGCAAGGGCTGCACGATCTGCTGGTGCGTACGGCGCGGGAATACACCGGCGACCTGCCGCTTTATGTCACCGAAAACGGGATGGCGAATGACGACCACGTGGTGAACGGCGCTGTCGATGATGCCACCCGCATCGCCTATTTTAACAGCCACCTGCACGCCGCGCGTGAGGCGATTGCCAAAGGCGTTCCGCTCAAGGGTTACATGGCGTGGTCGCTGATGGACAACTACGAATGGGCGCTGGGCTACGAAAAACGCTTCGGCATGGTGCACGTGGATTTCGACACGCTCAAACGCACCCCCAAAGCGTCATGGCACGCCTTCAAATCCATGCTGACTGCCTAAAAGAAAAATCCCGAACCACACCCGATCGGCGGCTCGGGTACTTTCACTGCACCACGTTTCTTTTGGCCAAAAATACTGTGGGGGTCCGGGGGCAACGCCCCCGGTCGGTCGCCGCAGCGCCAGCGCGGCGAAACCTAAGAGCCTACAGATAGTCCCGAGGGTCCACCGCACGCCCCGCGCGCGCACTTTCCTGTGCTGCCATCCCCATCGCCACCGCGGCCCAGCCATCATCCAACGTGACCTCGGGCCGCTCGGTTTCACCCCGCACCAGCGCGACAAAGCGTTGATGCTGGTAATAGGTCGATCCGTTGTGATCGCCCGCTTCCAGCAGGGTCGGATCCACCGGAATGGCGTGGGTCACAGGCCCCTGCGGTGAACGGGGCGACGTGATGAGCTTTGCCACCGGCGCATCGCCAAGGTGCTCCGGCCAGAACCGCCCCGGTCCCGGCACAAAGGCTTCGATCTTGCCTGCCGGACCCACGGCGGACAGCTCTTCCTGATAGGCGGCGCCTTCGGCAAACATGCACAGTTCCAGCATCGCGCGCGTGCCGTCGGCAAAGTCGACAATCACATAGCCGCTGTCGATAATGTCCGGCACCTCACCGTCATAGCGCTCGTCCAGATGGTTCACCGCCTGCGAGGCCGAAGCCATGACGCGAACCGGTTCGGCCTTCAGCGCGAGGCGCATCAGGTCAAAGAAGTGGCAGCATTTCTCGACAAACGTCCCGCCTGTGTAGCGGTTGAACCGGTTCCAGTCCCCGACCTTTTCCAGAAAGGGAAAACGGTGTTCGCGGATCGAAAGCTGCTTGATGCCCCCCGTGGCCACATCGGCATTTGACAGGAATTGCGCGATCACGGGCATATAGCGGTATTCCATCGCAACCCAGACCGGCGCGGGATAGGTGTCGCGGAACAGGCGCAGCCTTTCGAAATCCTCTGCCGCGGTGAACAGCGGTTTTTCGACCAGAACGGGCAGGGGGCGTGTGGCGGCGATTTGCTGCAACTGTTCGACATGGCGGAAGTTCGGGCTTGCGATCAGCAGGCAGTCCAACCCCTCAATCGCCAGCAGGTCCGCGACGCTGTCCACCATCACGGCATCCGGCACCATGGCCTGCGCCGTGGCAGCCATCGCGGCGTCGGGTTCGAAAATCGCGGCCACATCGGTGTCGGGCAACAGGGCAATATTGCGCAGGTGTTCCTGCCCCATCATGCCGCATCCGATGATGCCATACCGTATCTGCTGTGCCATGTGTGGCCTTTCTACTTCAGTCGTTGGACATAGACCGCGCGGGCCGGATCGTACCATGTGCGCGAAAATTCGATGGCGTCGGGCCGGTCTGCCCAACTGAACCGTTCGATATAGCCGACCATGTCGCCCGAACGCGGTTCATAGCTTTGCGGGGCCCATGCGGGGACGGTGCCAAGGCTTACCCGATCCTCGGCGCGCTGGATCCACAGCCCCAATTCCGAGCGGTAGGTAGCATAAAGCGATTCGGACATGGTCGCGGGGTCGATGATTCCCGCATCCGCATCCAGCCAGATTTCCTCGATCGCGATGATTGTGTCATTCAGGCTGCGCAGGCGTCGGATACGCGTGGCGCGATCCGCCGTGCCAAAGGCGGGCAGATCGGTGGGCTTGTCCATGTGATCCAGCGCCAGAACTTCTGCCCGTGGCAGCCCGCCGCCCGTCAGCAATTCAAGGCGGAACATCGCATAGACCGTACCGGTATCCCCGCCAGCGCGCACATAGTTACCCGATCCCTGAACGCTTTCGATCAGACCCTTTTCGGCCATATCACGCAGCGATTTGCGCAAGGTGCCGACACTCACACCCAGTTCGGCGGCCATCTCCCGCTCGGGCGGCAGGCGCTGCCCGTCGATCAAGCGGCCCGAGACGATATCGCGGGTCAACAGCTCGGCGATCTGCACATAGATCGGCAGGGCATGGGGGGCGTTGCGCGGGGTGCTCACTTGGACCTTTTGGGGCAGCTGCCGGAAAATTGATACATTATTGATCTACATCAACGACAATGTTACGCAAGACTTAACTTCCGCTCAGCCGAACAGGTGCCACAGATGACCATCGTCCCCATCACGTCTCCCGATCTCGACGCGGCAGAGGTGTCGTGGTTTTCGGCGCTGTGTTCGGACGACTACCAGTTCCTTGGCGTGCCGGATGGCGATCTCCGGTCCAGTTGGGCACATTGCAGCAACATCGTGCGCGAGGCCGAGGCGCAGGGCTTTCGCAACATCCTGTGCCCGTCCTCCTATCAGGTGGGGCAGGACACGTTGTCCTTTGTGGCGGGCTGTGCGCCGATTACGTCCAAGATCAACATGCTGGCCGCCGTGCGTTGCGGCGAGATGCAGCCGATCATGCTGGCGCGCACGATCGCAACGCTGGATCACATGCTGGAAGGGCGGCTGACGGTCAATATCATCAGCTCCGACTTTCCCGGCGAAAAGGCCGACAGCGACTACCGTTACCAACGCTCGCGCGAGGTGGTCGAGATCCTGAAACAGGCGTGGACGCAGGACGAGATCAACTACAAGGGCGAGGTCTATAACTTCGCGGGCCTGACCACCGATCCTGTGCGCCCGTACCAGACCGGCGGGCCGCTGCTGTACTTTGGCGGCTATTCGCCGGCGGCGCTGGAACTGTGCGGCCAGCATTGCGATGTCTACCTGATGTGGCCCGAACCCAAAGAGGCTTTGGCGGGGCGCATGCGCGACGTGAACGCGGTGGCTGAACGCTATGGCCGGACGCTGGATTACGGTCTGCGCGTGCACATGATCGTGCGCGATACAGAGGCCGAGGCCCGAGAATACGCCGATTACATCGTGTCCAAGCTAGATGACGAATATGGTCAGATCATCCGCGAACGCGGGCTCGATTCCGGCTCTCTCGGGGTGGCGCATCAGGCCAAGGCCCGCGAACTGGCGGACAAGTTCGGCTATGTCGAACCCAACCTCTGGACCGGCGTGGGGCGGGCGCGGTCGGGCTGCGGTGCGGCGCTTGTCGGCTCCACCGATCAGGTGATGTCCAAGATCGAGGAATATCAGAAAATGGGCATCCGTGCCTTCATCTTCTCTGGTTATCCGCATCTGGACGAAGCAAAACACTTTGGCGCGCGTGTCATGCCGCACTTGAAAACCTGTTCTTTGCCCCACGTTTACGGACGGGTGCCTGCAAGCGCGCCCGCCACACCCCTTTCGCTAGGAGAGCGCCGCTGATGGACCGTGTCCAACTATCCGATACCGTAGAATTTTCCCGCATCGTCTATGGCATGTGGCGCTTGGGCGACGATTCCGACACGTCCGCCAGCCACGTTCAGGCCAAGATCCACGCCTGTCTGGATCAAGGCATCACGACCTTTGATCAGGCCGATATCTATGGCGGCTATGTGGCCGAGGCGCTGTTGGGCGAGGCGTTGAAAGCCGACAAAGGCCTGCGCGCCAAGATGGAGATTGTGACCAAATGCGATATCGTCGCGCCCGTTGGCCGCTATGAGGGCGCGCCGGTCAAATATTACGACACCAGCCGCGCCCATATCATGGCGAGCATCGAACATTCCCTGCGCGACATGGCGATCGACCATATCGACCTGCTGTTGATCCACCGCCCCGACCCGTTCATGGACCACCACGAAACCGGTGCCGCGCTGGACGAGGCCGTCGCCTCGGGCAAGGTCGGCGCGGTGGGAGTGTCGAACTTCCGCCCCTACGACTGGGAACTGCTGCAATCGGCGATGAAGACGCAGATGGTCACCAACCAGATCGAGATCAGTCTGGGCGAGATCAACCCGTTTTCCAATGGCGACATCGCCTTTCACCAGCGTCACGGACACCGCCCCATGGCGTGGTCCCCGCTGGGTGGCGGCGGGCTGATGTCGGGCAGTGACAAATTGCACAAGGTGATGGACGAACTGGCCGCCGAAAACGGTGTGGACCGTGCCGCCATCGCGGTGGCCTTCCTGCTGGCGCATCCCGCGGGCATCCTGCCGGTGATGGGCACCAACAATCTGGACCGGATCAAGCGGCTTGGCGATGCGCTGCGCGTGACGCTGGACCGTCCCACATGGTTCCGCCTGTACGAGGCTGCCCTTGGACACGAGGTCGCGTGATGACCATGCAAAATCCCAACCTTTCTACTGTTTTTCGCCCCGATCAGGATACGGGCCGCCAGTTGCGCGATGCCTTCGGCAAGTTCGCGACCGGCGTCACGGTTATCACCGTGCCAAGCGCGGATGGCCCCATCGGCATTGTCGCTAACAGCTTTTCCTCGGTCTCGCTTGATCCGGCCCTTGTACTGTGGTCGGTCGAACGCAGCGCACGCCGTTTCCCCTATTTTGAGGCGGCGGATCATTACGCGATCCACGTGCTGGCCGCTGATCAGAAAACCCTGTGTGACCGCGTGGCGCGCAACGCCCATGCCTTGCAGGACGAGGGGCTGGAGTTGAACACCGATGGCGTGCCTTTGATTGATCATTGCCTTGCGCGGTTCGAGTGTCGCAGAGTGGCGGCACATGCGGCGGGCGATCACGTTATCATCGTCGGACAGGTGCAGCGTACGTCGATGCGCGACGGCTCTGCGCTGACATTCTACGCTGGCGATTTCGGGACCCTCGCGCAGGGATAACGCGCAGACGAAACGGTCACGGCGGACATATAACTGCCGGACCACGCATAAAAAGGGAGGGCCCGTATGGGCGCACTACTGGCGGTGCTGGCACCGATCAGCGCCGTGAATGCATTTGTGCTCAAGATCGGGCGCGGCATCGGCATTGTCGCCATTGCGGTGATGGTCGCGGCCATCCTGACCCAAGTCGTTGCGCGCTATGTGTTCAACAACGCCCTGCCATGGCCTGACGAGGCAGCCCGTTTTTGCATGTTGTGGATGACGGGCCTGATGGCCCCAACCGCGTTCCGTCGGGGCGGGTTCGTGGCGCTCGACATGATCTCGGGGTTCATGTCGTCACGGGTGGCGGCGGTCCTGTCGCTCGTACTGCTGTGCATCTCTCTCTTGATCCTGATTGTCGCGGTCCAGATCGGCTGGTCCGAGGTGACAGGCTTTGGCGGGCGCTTTGCCACGGCATCGCTGTATCTGCCCACGCTGGACGGCTGGTTCCGCATTCCGCGCAGCTGGATGATGCTGTCGCTGCTGGTGGGTGTGGGGCTGTTGCTGGCCGTGAATATCGAACTGATCCTGCGCAGCATCATACGGTTGTTGGGCGGTGGGCATCGCCTGCCCGTGCTCGACATGGGCGATCTGGCGGGGGCTGAATAATGTTGATCTGGTTCCTGCCGCTGTTTCTGCTGTTTCTTCTGATCGGCCTGCCGGTGTTCTTCGGGCTGCTTGCCGCGCCGGGTCTGCTGTTGTGGATGAACGGGCAGGAAAAGGACATCACCTTGCTGTATCGCAACGTCTATAACGGGATGGACAGTTTCCCGCTGATGGCGATCCCGTTTTTCATGTTGGCGGGTGAGTTGATGAACAAGGGCGGGATCACAATCCGCCTTGTACAGTTTTCCCAAGCCCTGATGGGCCATTTGCGTGGCGGTCTGGCGCAGGTGAACGTGCTGTCATCGATCCTGTTTGCGGGTCTGTCCGGCTCGGCGGTGGCGGACACCTCGGCGCTCGGCTCCATGCTGATCCCCGCGATGGAGAAAGAGGGCTATACCCGCCGTTTCGCCGCCGCCATCACAGCGGCAAGTTCGGTGATCGGGCCGATCATTCCGCCCTCGGGCATTATGATCATCTATGCCTATGTGATGGGCGAAAGCGTCGCGGCCCTATTTCTGGCCGGTATCGTGCCAGGCATCTTGGTGGGCGTCGGCCTGATGGTGGTGATCCGCCTGACAGCGGATCATTACGACCTGCCTGCGGCCAAGCGTGTCGCCTTTGACGGCGTTGCGCTGAAGCCGCTCGAATACTGGGTGTCTTTTGTTCTGGTGCGGCTGAATATCGGTGTGCTGATCTGGGCGGTTGCCCCGCTTGAGGTATCGTCGACCACGATGCAGTGGGTCACGCTGGCAGGCGCGGTCATCGTCGCTCACGCGCTGATGTTGGTGCTGCGCACCTTGGTCAGCGCCGAATTCCGCATCGTGTGCAAACGCGCCATTGTGCCCTTGCAGACGCCGGTTCTGATCCTTGGCGGCATCCTCGGTGGCGTGTTCACCCCGACCGAGGCAGCGGCGGTGGCGGTGGCCTATGCGCTGTTTGTGGCCTTCTTTGTGCTGCGCACCATGTCCCTGCGCGACCTGCCTGATATCCTCAGCCGTGCGGGCCTGACGTCGGCTATTGTGCTGCTGCTGGTGGGGGCCGCAATGGCGTTCAAGACGGTTGTGTCCCTGTCCTATGCGCCGCAAATCCTTGCGGATTACATCCTGACCCTGTCGGAAAATCCGCTGATCCTATTGTTCCTGATCAACCTGCTGTTGTTCGTGGTGGGGATGTTTCTGGATGCCGGTCCCGCGATCATCATTCTGGGGCCGATCCTTGCGCCGATCTTTACCGATATGGGCGTCGATCCGATCCACTTTGCCATCATCATGTCGGTGAACCTGACCGTGGGGCTGGCCACACCGCCGATGGGGCTTGTCCTGTTCGTGGCGGCGGCGGTCAGTCAGGAAAAGGTCGAAACCATCGCCAAGGCGATCCTGCCTTTTCTTGCGGTCGAGGTGATCGTGATCTTTCTGATCACCTATATTCCGGCCATTTCCATGACCATTCCTCGCCTCGCGGGGTTTGCGAACTAGCCAAAACAAAAACGATTGAGTGATAACGGGAGGAACCAAACCATGCTCAACACAACCCTGAAAACCCTTGCGGCGGCGGCGCTTGTTGCCGGATCCGCCATGATGGCCAGCGCGCAGGAATACACGATCCGCGCCACCGCCAACTCGAACGAGAACGACGAAGACTATGACGGCCTTGTCGTGTTCAAAAACTATGTCGAAGCGGCATCGAACGGCGCCATCGCGGTCGAACTGTTCATCGGCACACAGCTTTGCAGCAACGGTGCGGAATGTCTGCAAGGTGTCGCGGACGGGTCGATCGACGTGTACATTTCCACATCCGGCGGCGCGTCCGGCATCTTCCCATATGTGCAGGTTCTCGACCTGCCGTATCTGATGGCCGACGACCGGATTGCGGAACATGTGCTGTCGGGCGACTTCACACGGGCGATGCGCGATATGGCGCTTGAGGATTCCGACAACATGATCCGCCTGATGACCATCGGGAACACCGGCGGCTGGCGCAACTTTGCCAATACCAAACGCCGCGTGGCCGAGCCTGCGGATATGGAAGGGCTGAAAATCCGCACCGTGGTCGCGGACCTGCCGCAGGAACTCGTCAAGGCGCTTGGCGCGTCCCCGACCCCGATCCCGTGGCCCGAGCTGTTCACTTCGTTCCAGACCGGCGTTGTCGAAGGATCCAAGAACGGGATCACCGACATCATGGGCATGAAGTTCCCCGATGCGGGTCTGAAATATGTGACGCTGGACGGCCACGCCTACATGGGCGCGCTGTGGTGGATGAACAACGAAAAGTTCACCAGCATGCCAGAGGATATGCGCCGCGTCGTTGTGGACGGTTTCTACGCGCTGCAACAGGCGACATTCGCCTCGCCCAAGCGTAAATCCATCGCCGCCTATGAAGAGTTCGTAGCCGATGGTGGTGACCTCTACGTACCAACACCCGAGCAGAAGGAGGCATTCGCCGCAGCATCCACGCCAGTTTACGAGTGGTTCAAAAGCAACGTGGCCCGTGGCCCCGAAATCTTTGACGCGCTGACCAAAGCCGTTGCGGAAGCCGAGGCTGACGTGAACGCTTCGCGCGATGCTGATCTAAATTGATCCTGCGGGCCGCGTGCCCGTCCGGAAAATGCGAAAGGCCGCCCTGAAACGGGGCGGCCTTTTTGTTGGCTATGGGTGTGTTTACGATCCCTGCGCCAAACCCGCGATATCCGCCACGGTGCGTTGCAGCAGCAGCGTCCGCTCCGGCAGGCTGTTCCAGCCGTGGTCGGCCTTGTCATAGCGATACAACGTCGCTGCATCGCCCCAGATCTCGGCATAGCGTTCGGCGTATTTCATTGGCACCACATTGTCCGCCGCGCCTTGGTGTACCCAGACCGGCCCTGTGTAGGCCTCCAACCCTTCGTAGGGGTCAAAACTTTTGGCGGTTTCGACGAAAGGCAGGCCGAGTGCCTGACCGTTATGGTCGAACACGCCGGTTTCATAGACAGGGTCCAGCGATTTGCCCTGTATCTGGTTATCCTTGATGTCATCGACAAACACCGCCGCCGCCGCCCAAAGGGTCAGGCTGGCCACATCCTTGGTCCTTTGCGCAACTAGGCGGGCGGATTCCATACCACCCAGTGAATGGCCCAACACATGCACAGGCCCGTCCGCCTCCTGAACCACATGGTCCAGCATTGCTGACAGTTGGTCCAGTTCGTCCGGCACGGTGATGTCCTGAAACCGCCCGTCGCTTTCGCCATGTCCCAAACGGTCAAAGGCATAGACGGTACAGCCCGCGTCCGTCAGCCCGCGCGCCAGATCGACAAAAGCGCGCCCGACCCCTGTGCGGGTAACGCCAAAGGCGTGGTTCATCAAAACCCGCGCACCAGTGGGACTGGGCGCGTCATAGCGGACACCGGACAGGCACTGACCGTTGTAATCGAGATATATCGCTGTGGGGAAAGACATGAGGCCTCCTATCGACGGTGGCGGGTCGCTGGCATGGTGCGCGTAAGCCCAATGGTGCACCGCGCTGTGCGGTACACCCTTGGCTCGGAAGGCAGTTATGCCTTGAGGAACGCGATCAGGTCGTCGTTGAACCGCTTGGTATGGGTGTTCACCAAGGCGTGCGGCGCACCGTCATAGGTTTTCAACTCCGCATCCTTGATCATGTCGGCGGCGCGTTTCGCGCTGGCCTCGAAGGGGACGGTCTTGTCACCCGTGCCGTGGATGATCAGTGTCGGCACATCAAAGGCGGCCATGTCGGGGCGGAAGTCGGTCTTAGCGAATGCATCAACGCAGTCGATGGTCGCCTTCGGGCTGGCCTGCATCGCCACGCGCACCGCGTCGTGCAGCAGCGCCTCGGACACACCGCCCGCCTCGGTCCCCTGACCGAAAAAGTCCTGATAGAAGTCGTTCAAAAATGCTGGGCGGTCTTTCTTCAACCCTTCCTTCATATCCTCGAACACCTGACCATCGACGCCATCGGGGTTGTCCTCGGTTTTAAGCATGAAGGGCGTCACGGCAGACACCAGTGCAGCGGCGCGCACGTTCTTGCCACGGTGGCGGGTCATATAGCGCGACACCTCGCCCCCACCCATCGAGAAGCCTACCAGTGCCGCATCCTTGATGTCGGCATGGTCGATGACGGCGGCCAGATCGTCGGCCATCGTATCATAATCATAGCCCGTCCATGGCTTGCCGGAATGGCCAAAACCGCGACGGCAATAGGCGGTCACCCGATTGCCCGCGTTCACCAGATCGGCGATCTGATATTCCCACATCGCGTGGGACAGGGGCCAGCCGTGGATCAGCACCACGTCGCGGCCTTCGCCATAGGTCAAGGTGTGGATTTCGGTGCCGTCGGTGGATGTGCAGAATGCCATAATGTCGCTCACTTCGGTTTGTGTAGATTTCAAGGTGAGTAACAAAGCGGCTGCGGTATCGTTCCATCGCGGATGTGGCAGAATGCCGTGGCGGGCGAATGCGCGGGGGCAAAAACGTGCGCTTCCAATCACGAATAAACAGGCGCCAAAGCGCGGCGCGCTGCCCTCTTTTCATATCGATGTCGGCCTGCCACACTCTAGCGGAACGGATACATCCACACCTTGTAGTCAGCGACCAGAATATGCGCCCGATCAATCTCTTCCTGCGTCATCTTCTTGACCACTTCCTCAAGCGAGATGGCCGCGTCGGGATCGCCGCCGATGGCCGACAGGGTGTACCACATATAGGCGCGCACAAGATCCGGCGCGGGCATGCCGCGCCCGATTTCGTAATACCAGCCGACACCGGATTGCGCACCGGGATGGCCCTTCATCGACGCACGCAGATACCACTCGAAGGCGCGCTCGTCGTCACGCGGCACGCCAAGGCCCATCGCATACATGACGCCGATCAATTCTTCGGCCTCGGCATTGCCGGATCGCGCCGCAGGCCAAAGCGCCTCGTAGGCGGCGGGGTAGGCGCCTGCCTCCATCAGGTCACGCGCCTTTTCCATGTCGGCCTGCGCGGGCAGGGCAAGCAAGGTAAGGGCTATGGCAAGTTTGCGCATGTTGTCCTCCTGTGCGCGGCGCCAGCATTTGCCGATGACCTGCCGCGCCCGTTAGGGCCGGATGATTTCATCACGGTCGATCTTGCACAAGCCAAACTGGGCCAGTTGCTGTTTTACGATCGCATTCTGTCGGGCAACCGCAATATCGCCTGTTCCACCTGTCACCATCCAGACCTTGGCACCGGCGACGGGTTGAGCCTTGGCATCGGTGAAGGGGGTGTCGGCCTTGGCCCCACGCGCACCGGCGGGACAGGCGATGACCGCATCCCCAAGCGTATCCCGCGTAATGCGCCCGGTTTGTGGAACCTTGGCGCGCGCGATCTGAACGTGATGTTCCATGATGGCCGCCTGAGCATTGCCGACACGTATGAGAACGGGTTCAACTCCCCCGCGCAGGAACGCCTGCCCGAAGGGTTGGCCAACCTGCTGGCCGCGCAGGCGATCTTTCCGTTGGTGGCGCAGTTCGAAATGGCGGGCAACCCGCGCGAGAACGAGGTGGCGGGCGCGATCCATGACCGAATTGATTATGCATGGCCGATCCTGACCGACCGGGTGCGCCACATTCCCGCCTATGCCGAGATGTTCGCGCAAGCCTTTGACCACATCGACAGGGCCAGCGACATCACAATTGCCGATATCGCCAACGCGCTCAGCGCCTTTATGATCCACGAGTGGACCAGTATCGACAGTCCTTTTGACGCCTATCTGGCAGGCGACCGCGCCGCGATGACACCGATGCAAAAGGCGGGCATGACCCTGTTTTACGGCAAGGCGGGATGTTCGCGCTGCCATTCCGGACCTCTGACTAGTGACCAGAGGTTTCACGCGATCGGCCTGCCGCCATTCGGGCCAGGACGCACGCGGCCCTTTGATCCGATGGTGCGCGATGTGGGGCGGATGGGCAAAAGCGACCGGCTTGAGGACGCCTATGCCTTCCGTACGCCGATGCTGCGCAATGTGGCACTGACCGCGCCTTACGGGCACAACGGTGCCTATCCCGATCTGGAAGGTATCGTGCGCCATCACCTTGATCCGGCCCGAGGGTTCGAGATGTGGCGCCCCGAACTGGCGGCACTGCCAGAGGTGCCGTGGCTTGCGGCGGCGGACTTCAACGTCTGGCAGGACAGCCGCGAGATTGACCGCCAGCGCCGCGCCATCACTTTGGAACGGAACCTGATGACGAACGAAGGCATCGCGGCACTGGTCGAATTCCTTGGCGCGCTGACGGGTAAAACCGCAGGGCAGGGCCGCTTGGGCATCCCGTCCGAAGTGCCTAGTGGCCTGCCTGTGGATCTGGGGCTGGCGGGGCAGTGATCTGCGCATTGTCTTGATCCGCACCTCCTTTATTATGGGCCGACAAAACAGAACAACCGCGCCGCAGGGATGCCGGATGCGGGCACGAACAAAGGGACAGCACTGATGAAAACAGTGGTCAAAAGACTTGGCGCGGCGTTGGCCGTCACACTGGTTGCAACGCTTGGCCATGCTGCTGACTGGACTCCGCCGGGACCGATCAAACTGATGATCGGCTTTGCGGCGGGGGGCGCTGCCGACACGCAGGCGCGTCTGATCGCAGAGGAACTTGAACAGCGCCACGGCTGGGACATTGACCCTGTGCAGGTGACGGGAAAGGGCGGTCTGAACCTCGCCGCCGAACTGAAGGACGCACCGGCGGACGGCACCGTGATCGCCATGGTCGTGACCGAAACGCTTGGCTACAACATGGCCGCTGCGTCGAAGGCGGGGATGCATCCGAACGACTTTACTGCCATCACCTCGACCGCCGGTTTCCAGATGGGGATCGTCGCACTGTCGGACAAAGGGTGGGGGAGTATCGAAGACGCGATTGCTGCCGGAAAGGCGGGGGAGGCGCTGCGTTTTGGCACGATGAGCCCGCGACTGTCCGACATCGCCTATCTTCTGGGGGAAACCCATGGCGTGCCTTTCAACATCGTACAGGTGCGCGGCGGCAAGGCTGTGTTGAACGGCCTTTACGCGGGCGATCTTGACCTCGGCTTTGTCGCGGGGCTGCAATCCAAGGGCGTTGCCGCGGGCGATCTGGTCAACCTTGCCTCGGCCCTGCCAGAACCGTTGCGCCAATCCCCCGATGCGCCCCTGCTCAGTGATTTGGGCGTCCCGTTCAGCGCTGATGGCCAGTTCGTCTTTGTCGCCCCTGCCGGACTGCCGGTCGACGCGCGTGACACAATGGCCGCCGCCATCGCAGAGGTGGTCAGCACACCCGACACTCGCGCGGGCGATCTGATCGCCAAAGCATTGGGCGGCCCCGTCATCATTGCGGGCGATGCGTTGCAGCAAGTGCTGGTCGAACGCTACGACGCGGCGGGCGCATTGCTAGAGGCTGTATCGGAATAACAAAAACTGCCATGATCGCCGGAGGCGGCACAGCAGTTGGCCGGATACAGAGGAAAGGCGCGCGCGCAGTATGACCCGCACCGGTAACAGAGTGCTTTGCCTAATCTGCATGGCCTTTGCGCTGCTGTGCCTTGTGGTGTGGATCCCGTTAGATACCGAGACTGGGCTGGTTGAACAGGTGCGCCGCCGCGTGCAAATCGGAGATGCGCTTGCCCCCACGGCGGCGGCGGTTTTCATCCTGCTGGGCGGTTTGGTTCTGATGATCGCACCGCATGCAGATCACAGACCGCAGGCTGTATCGCTCCGGTTCGGGGCGGCGATGCTGGGGCTGTTGGTGGCAGGGTTTTTGCTGATGCTGGTGGCAGGGCCGCTTGTTGCGGTGCTCGTGGGGCTGTGGGCCGACGAAACAGTCGAATACCGGGTGCTGCGCGGGACGGTGCCGTGGAAATATGTGGGGTTCGCCCTTGGCGGGTTGATGTCCATTGGCGGGATCATCTGTCTGGCCGAGCGTCGGGTGACGTGGGCCGCATTTGCCATCGCGGGCGCGACGGTGCTGGCCATGATCGGGGTGTTCGACTTGCCCTTTGATACGCTGCTTTTGCCCCCGAATGGCGATTTCTGATGGACTTGCTGGATTACGTCTGGATGGGGGTGCTGGCCGTCTTTCAGGGGCCGGAGGCGTTCAGCCTGCTGGGCATCGGTATCTCGGTTACGCTGCTGATGGTCGCCGCGGGCTTTGTCCTTGGCATCGTGGTCGGCGCCACGCCGGGCTTGGGCGGGCCGATTGCGATGGCCGTGTCCCTGCCGATCCTGATCTCGGTCTTCGGCATATCGTCCGACGCGTTGCTGCCCGTGCTCGGCTTTTTGATCGGCGTGATGAAAGGGGCCACAATCGGCGGCGCGGTGCCTGCGATCCTGTTCAACACTCCAGGCACGCCGGACAGTTACCTAACCACGCTTGACGGTTATCCCATGGCGCAGCGCGGCGCAGAGAAGAAGGCGCTGCGCATCGCGCATTTCGCCTCGGTCTCTGGGGATACGTTTTCGGACATCGTGCTGATCCTGTGCGCGCCCTTTCTCGCCCTGCTGGTCGAGGCCTATCTCGACCTGCCGGAAAAAACTGCCCTCCTGATCCTGTCGCTGTCCTTTATCTCTGCCGCCGTGGGCGGATCGCTGGGCAAGGGGCTGATTTCGTGCGGGTTGGGGCTGCTGACCGTCTATGTCGGTACCGGAGAGGATTTTTACCCCCGCCTGTCCATGGGCACCCAGTCGCTGAACCGTGGCTTTCCTTTTGTCACGGCCATCCTCGGGGTGCTGATCGTCGGAGCCGTGTTCCACCAGATGGCGCTGGTAGACACCGTGCCCGTACAAAAACGCGCCGCTGGCCCGAAAGGGGCGGATGATGGGCCCCTGACATGGGCAGAGCGGCGCGCACTGGCCCCGACCATCCTGCGATCGTCGGTCATCGGCACGCTCATCGGTGCCCTGCCGGGGATCGGGTCCACCCTTGCCGCGACGTTGGGTTATACGGCGGCCAAGGCGCGCCATGACAGGACACGCGCGCCGGATGCGCCCGCCTTTGGCGCTGGCCAGCCGCTTGGTATCGCGGCAACCGAGGCGGCGAATTCTTCGGTCTCCGGTGCCAATCTGATCCCAGTTCTTTCCCTTGGCATTCCGGGCAACACGGCGGCGATCTTTCTGATCCTCGCGACAGAGAGTATCGGCGGCTTCAACCCCGGCCCATCGGTGTTCAAGGTAACGGCGCAGGCAGTGAACACAGAACTGGTGATCGCCTTTGGCCTGTTCACTTGCATGTTCCTCGCCAACGCGATGAACTGGACCATGGGCGGTGCATTCATGCGCTCCATCGGGTTTCTGGCGCGGGTGCCGAAACAGCGCCTGCTGCCGGTGGTCCTGTTCATGACCCTGACGGCCATCTACGTGCAGGAAACGCGGATGGAGGCAGTGTGGTTTACCATTGCCTTTGGGGTTCTCGGCTTTGGCATGCGGGTGCTGGCGATTTCGCCGCTGCCCTTTGTGATCGCGTTTATTCTGGGCTCCAAGCTCGAAGAGACCGCGCGGCAGGCCTTTGCCGCGACGGGGGGCGATCCGTGGTTCCTGCTGACCAATCCGATTGCCGCCGCCTTCACGGCGCTGTCGGTGCTGGTGGTGATCTGGGGCGCGCGGCGCGGCTAGCGGCCCTTCCAGACGGGATCGCGTTTTTCGGCAAAGGCGCGCGCGCCTTCCAGTTGATCTTCGGAACGGTAAAGCCGTTCGACCGTGGGCAGCTGGCTTTTGGTGATCCGGTTCATGGCGTCCTGAAACTTGGAATCCTCGGCATCGCGCACGATCTCCTTGATCGCTGCATAGACCAGCGGCGGCCCCGAGGCGAGAAGGCGCGCCATGTCCCACGCCCGCGCCATCAGGGCGTCTGCGGGCAGTATTTCGTTCACCAGCCCCCAGCGATGCGCCTCTTGCACGTCGAACCACCGGCCCGTCAGCAGCAACTCCATCGCGATGTGATAGGGGATGCGCTTGGGCAGTTTCACCGACGCGGCATCGGCAACAGTGCCGCTGCGGATTTCCGGCAGGGCAAAGGTGGCGTGATCTGCGGCCAGAATGATGTCCGCACTCAGCGCCAGTTCCAGGCCGCCGCCGCAGGCGATGCCATTTACCGCAGCGATCACCGGCTTGTTCATGGCGCGCATTTCCTGCAAACCGCCAAAGCCGCCGATGCCATAATCACCATCCACCGCATCTCCGTCTGCCGCTGCCTTCAGATCCCAACCGGGGCAAAAGAACTTGGACCCTGAGCCTGTGATGATCGCCACCCGCAGGTCCGGATCGTCGCGAAAATCGGCAAAGACCTCTCCCATGATGCGGCTGGTCGCCAGATCAATCGCGTTGGCCTTGGGCCGGTCGAGGGTCACTTCAAGGATCGCCCCCTCGCGGCGGGTTTTCACGGGGTTGTCGGTCATGTCGGCGTCTCCTGTTCGGGGGCGGGCATTCGGATCAGTGCATCAACGGCAATCGCCGCATCGGGGGTACAGATCAGCGGATTGATCTCGATCTCTTCTAGGCCATCGGCGTGGGCCAGGGCAAAGGATTGTAGCGCGAGGATGCCCGAAGTGATGGCCTCCAGATCCGCTGCCGGTTTGCCGCGATAGCCATACAACAGGCGCGACAGGGCCAGCCGGTCGAGTGCGGCGCGAATGTCTTCTGTGGTGGCGGGCAGCAACAGGGAGGCCGTGTCGCGCAGCAACTCGGTCAGCACACCACCCGCCCCAAGGGTCAGGACCAGCCCATGCGCCGGATCGCGGGTGATCCCGACCAGCAGTTCGGCAACTGCATTGCTGACCATCTCTTCAACCAGCACCGTGTCGGTGCCAACGGCCGCGACTGCCGCGCCCAAACCGTCCGGCATCACGCCAAGGCGCACCGCGCCCGCATCGCTTTTATGCGCAAGGCCTGTGCCTTTCACGACCAGTGGCGGTGTCAGATGCGCGGCAGCCTCCTGCACATCGCTGGCCGATGTGGACACACCTTCGGGGATCGCGATGCCGGATGCGCGCAGCGCTGCCTTCGCCGCACTTTCCGACCACGTGACAGCCTCACCTCTCGCGCGCGGGACACAGACGGGCAAAGGGTGGGGCGCGCCGTTTCGCGCTGCGGCCTCTATGGCGGATAACGCCTCGCGCAGGCCGCAAAACGGCACTACACCCTCAGCCATCAACTCCGCTGCGACCTCCTGCGGCATCAGTTCCGGCAATGTCGCGATCACGCCAAATGGTCGCCCCGTCGCGCGCCGCACGCCAATCGCAGCTTGGGTCGCGCAGGTCCAGTCGGTCGCATCCGTCACCGGATAATCCACAATGGACACGGTCATGTCGATTTCCGGCCCCGTCATCCCCGCCCAAGCGCGGGTCATGGCCGCCGTATCGCGCCAGATATAGGTGTTGTAATCCAGCGGGTTCGACAGCGCGACCATCGGCCCAAGCGCGGCCCGCAACGCGCCCGTCTGCGCTGCATCCAAAGCCGGAAAAGTCAGAGATGTCTCGGACGCCATATCCGCAATAAGGCTCGCCTCGCCCCCCGAACAACTGATGGAGGCAAGGCGCGTCCCCGTCAATGGCCCCTGCACATGCAACAGTTTCAACGTCTCAAGGAACTCGGGCAGCCCATGCAAACGCGCGATGCCCAACCGGTCCAGAAACGCCTGCGCGCCAGCGTCGCTGCCTGCCAGTGATGCGGTATGCGACACAGTGCTGGCGCGGGCATGATCCGATGCGCCGACTTTCAATGCAATCAGCGGCACCTTTTGCGCATGGGCCTTGGCGGCCAAGGCCTCCCACAGGCGCGGATCACCGAACCCCTCAATATGTAGGCCAATGGCCGTGACGCGCGGATCGTCCAGCAGTGTCTCGGCAATCCGCGCCTGCGCCGTCTGCGCCATGTTCCCGCATGTCACCACATAGGCCAGCGGCAGGCCGCGCTGCTGCATCGTCAGATTGATCGCGATATTCGAACTCTGGGTCAGGATGGCAACGCCACGTTCGACGCGCGCACATCCATGTTGGTCCGGCCACAACAGTGCGCCGTCCAGCGCATTGATAAAGCCATAGCAGTTCGGCCCGAGGATTGGCATGTCGCCTGCAGCTTTTACAAGCTGCGCCTGCAAATCCGCCCCACCCGCATCCTCTGCCGCGGCTTCGGCAAAGCCCGAGGCAAAACAGACCGCGCCCCCTGCGCCCATCCGCGCCAGCTCGGCCACAACCGACACGGTGGCATGTCGGTTCACGCCGACAAACACCGCATCCGGCGCACGCGGCAAATCCGCCAGCGCCTGATACGCATTCAGCCCCGCAACCACTGCATCGCGTGGATGCACCGGCCAGATGTCACCGTCAAAACCCATCCGAACGCATTGCGCGATCACCTGCGCACACCACGCCCCGCCCCCGACAACTGCGATGGCGCGTGGCCGCAAAAGCCGCTCAAGCCCGCTCACTCACACGCCCCTTGCGTTCATCTTTGGGTCCGAAATACCTCGGGGAGCGCGAGGGGCGGCGCCCCTCGATCCAGCCCTTTCCATCACGCACCCAACGGGCGCAGCAAGTCGCGCGCGATGATGTGGCGCTGGATTTCACTGGTGCCGTCCCAGATCCGTTCGACGCGCGCGTCGCGCCAGAACCGTTCGATCGGAAAGTCGTCCATCAACCCCATCCCGCCATAGATTTGCAGCGTCGCATCCGTGACCCGCGCCAGCATTTCCGACGCATAAAGCTTCGCGCTCGCGATTTCGCGGTTGGCGGGCAGGCCCTGATCCAGCCGCCACGCGGCGGCCAGCGTCAGCCAGTCGGCCGCGTCGATCTCTGTGATCATGTCGGCGATTTGGAACCCGACACCCTGAAACTTGCCGATGGGCTGGCCGAACTGTTTGCGCTCGGCGGCATAGGACAGGGCCAAGTCGAAACAGCGCCGCGCGCGGCCTACCGAAAAGGCAGCGACGGTCAGTCGCGTGGCATAAAGCCATTCGTTCATCACCGCAAAACCGCCATCGACCTCGCCCAGCACCTGCGCATCCGACAGGCGGCAATCGTTGAAATCGAGGATGCAATTCTTGTACCCGCGATGGCTGACGGATCTGTAGCCTTCGCGCACTTCAAAGCCCGGCGTGCCGCGATCCACCAGAAAGGTGGTGATCCGTTTCTTGGGCCCCTTGTCGGTTTCGTCCACGCCTGTGGCCACGAACACGATAAAGAAATCCGCGTGCTCCGCCCCGGATATGAAGTGTTTCGACCCGTTCACGACCCAGTCGCCGCCGCTGCGCACGGCGGTGCATTTCATGCCGCGCACATCCGATCCCGCATCCGGTTCGGTCATGGCCAGCGCGTCCATCCGCTCGCCCCGCACCGCAGGCAACAGGTAACGTTCGCGCTGGTCATCGTTGCAGGCCATCAGGATATTTTGCGGGCGGCCGAAAAAGTGGGTCAGTGCCATCGACCCGCGCCCCAACTCGCGTTCGACCAGTGTGAAGTCCAGATGACTCAGCCCTGCGCCGCCCACGCTTTCGGGGAAGTTGCAGGCGTAAAAGCCCAGATCAATCACCTTGGATTTGATCGCCTCGCCCAGTTCGGGGGGCACCTGTCCGCTGCGCTCGACCTCGGCCTCGTGCGGATAGATTTCGTTCTCGACGAAGCTCCGCACGGTCGAGACGATCATCTCCTGTTCGTCGCTCAGGCCAAACTGCATCCGCGCTCTCCTTCTTTCGTCGGGATCACGAAGCAGCCTGCCCGAACATGGCGCGCAAGTTTACTGTTTTGTTGCGCGGGGCGCGAAAAACTTGGGGCGGACTTTACTCCGCGTCGAAAGGTTCAAAGCTCTCGGCGCTGGATCGGTTCCAGCGCATCAAATAGCCGTAATCGTCCTGTTCGTTGCGCAGTAAAAACCCTTCGGGCAGGTAGGGATAGACTTCTTGGCCCGTCACCATGTCGCGGTCGCTTTCGCGCATCAGCAGGTGGTGGGGGCGAAAATCGTTGGGATGTGTCAGGCCCGCAGCCCCCGTCATCTCGGCAAGCGCCTTAAGGGTGTTCTTGTGAAACCGGTACACGCGCTCGGACTTGTCGGGCACGACAAGGGCGCGCTGGCGCATCGGGTCTTGGGTCGCGACGCCCACGGGGCAGTGGTTGGTGTGGCAGGCCTGTGCCTGAATGCAGCCGACGGCAAACATGTAGCCGCGCGCCGAATTGGCCCAGTCCGCGCCAAGGGCCAGCATCTTGGCCATGTCAAAGGACGACACGATCTTGCCCGACGCGCCGATCTTGATCTTGTCGCGCAGGCCTGCGCCACGCAGCGTGTTGTGTGTAAAGGTCAGCCCCTCGACCAGCGGCATGCCGACGTGATTGGCGAATTCCAGCGGTGCCGCGCCGGTGCCGCCTTCCTTGCCGTCGATCACGATGAAGTCTGGCACGATGCCTGTATCCAACATGGCGCGCACGATGCACATGAATTCGCGCCGGTGGCCGATGCACATCTTGAAACCGACAGGTTTGCCATCGGCATGATCGCGCAATTTGCCAATGAACTGCATCATTTCGATTGGGGTCGAGAATTCGGGATGCGCCGCGGGCGAGACACAGTCCTGCCCTATGGGGATGTCCCGCGCCTCGGCGATCTCGGCCGTGATTTTGGAGGCAGGCAGCACCCCGCCATGGCCGGGTTTGGCACCTTGGCTCAGCTTTAGCTCGATCATCTTGACCTGCGGGTCCGCTGCCAGTTTGGCGAACTTGTCCGCGTCAAAGCGCCCGCTTTCGGTACGGCATCCGAAATAGCCCGAGCCGAGTTCCCAGATCAGGTCGCCGCCGCCTTGACGGTGATAGCGGCTGATCCCGCCCTCGCCGGTGTCATGGGCAAAGCCGCCCTTTTGTGCGCCGATGTTCAGCGCAAGGATCGCATTGGCCGAGAGGGAGCCGAAGCTCATCGCGGAGATGTTGTAGATCGATGCGTCGTAGGGCTTTTTGCAGTCGGGCCCGCCGATGCGGACGCGGAAATTGTGATCGGTAATGTGTTTTGGCACGACCGAATGCGTCACCCATTCATAGCCGGAATCATAGACGCGCTGCTGCGTGCCAAAGGGGCGCTTGTCCTCGACCCCTTTGGCACGCTGGTAGATGAGCGAGCGTTGATCGCGCGAAAACGGTTCTTCGTCCTGATCGCTTTCCATCAGATACTGGCGTATTTCGGGGCGGATGCCTTCGAACAGGAACCGCAAATGGCCCATGATCGGATAGTTGCGCAGGATGGAATGGCTGGGTTGGAACACGTCATAGATGCCCAGAACCGTCAGCAGCGCGAACAGCACCGTAAAAAGGATCATCCAGCCCGACCACATCAGCCCGATCAGGCTCAGCAAGGTCAGAACGGCTGCTGCGATAAGCAGGCTGTAACGGGTCATGTGGGTATCCTTTGAAAGCGTTCCGGCATGCGCATTTGCGCTGCAACCTAGCAGCTTGCGGCGAAACGATAAATATAGCGCGTGGCGGTCGGGCCACGCGCCAATTCTGGCGGTTCAAAGGATGGGTAGTGTGGTGGCGGTACTGAACCGCCACCGGTTCATTGTCAGGCTATTGCGCGTTCAAGACCCGAACAGGCGCGGCAGCCAGAACACGATACCGGGGATCGACAGCAGCACGACCACCCGCACCAGTTCCGCGCCAAAGAACGGCAGCACGCCCAGAAACGTGTCGCGCATCGGGACATCCCGTGCTTGGGCCGAAATGATGAACACATTCATACCCACCGGCGGCGTGATCAGCCCAAGCTCGACCACAATCAGCGCAAGGATGCCGAACCATATCTTGAGGTCTTCGGTGGTCATGCCGAACGGGCTGTCCGCCGCAGAAACCCAATCGCCACCGTTGATCTCGACCAGCACAGGCCAGAAGAACGGGATGGCCAGCAGGATCATTGACAGGCTGTCCATCAGACAGCCCAACAAGATCAGCGCCACCAGCAGGATCACCAGCGTCGTCATCGGCGCAAGGCCCGACGCGGCCATCATCTCGGCCATGGCCTGTGGCACACCACCCCGCGCCATGAAGATCTTGAGCAGTTCCGCCCCCAGCAGGATGAGAAAGATCATGCCCGTGGTTCTGGCGGTTTCCAGCAAGGCGTCGCGCGTTTCGGAAAGGGTCAGCTTGCCGCGCAGCGCGCCGATCAGCGCGACCATCACAACGCCCACCGCGGCGGCAGGGGTCGGGTTGAACAGACCGAAATACAGGCCCCCGATCACGGCGGCAAAGACGACGAGTACCGGAAAAATATGCAGCGTCGCGCTTATCAGTTCTTCGCGCGTGGCGCGTTCACCTGCTGGGCCGGCATTGGGCACAAGGCTGGTATAGGCAAAGATCGTGACCATGAAAAACAGCACTGCGATCAATCCGGGCAACAGGGCCGCCATGAACATCGTGACGACGTTCGCCTCGACAATGATGGCATAGATGATCAGCACGACGGATGGCGGGATCAGGATGCCCAGCACGCCACCTGCGGCGATGGTGCCGGTCGCCAGCCGGTTGGAATATTTGTATTTGCGCAACTCGGGCAGGGCGACGCGCCCCATGGTCGATGCGGTGGCAAGGGACGATCCGCACACCGCGCCGAACCCTGCACAGGCGGCGATGGCCGCCATGGCCACACCGCCCCGCATCCAGCCGAGCCATGCATTGGCCGCACGGAACAGATCGGCAGACAGACCCGTGCGCGACGCGATCGCCCCCATCAGGATGAACAGCGGCACCACCGACAGGTCGTAGGTCGAGAACTGGGCATAGGCGAGGTCTTTTAACTGGCTCAGCACGATGGGCCAGCCGTTCAGAAGGGCGGTGCCGACGCCGCCCACAAGGATCATGGCATAGGCAATCGGCACGCGGATGCCGATAAGCACCACCAGCACGCCAAGGCCGGTGAGGCCGATCATGAGATTGTCCACGGTCAGGACCTCCGGTTGGTGCCAAGGGCCGTGATGGCCTCGCTCAGGGTGATAAGGGCGGCCACCACAAGCAGCAGCAGGGATATGATCGCGGGCACAAAGGCCCACCAGATCGGAATTTCAAGGATGCCGGTGAACTCGGTATAGGTTCTGTAATCCACCAGTCCCGCCCACATCCGCCACGCAAGGACGACGGCAAAGGCACAGGCGATCACAGCGGCCAAAGCAGACATCAGCGCCACCTGCCAAGGCGACGCGCGCATGGTGAAAATGTCGGCCGAGACATTGGCCCCGGTCAACTGGCAGTAGGGCAGGAAAGCAAAGATTGCGATGGCGGTGCCCATCTCGGTCAGTTCGAAATCGCCGGGAAAGGGGCGGTTCATCACCCATCCGGCAAGGATCGACCACGCATTCACGGCGACAACGGCGCAAAGCACCACGCCGCCGATCAACGCCCATATTTCAATGAGAAGACGCGCGGGACGAAACCGCCCCGCGCTTTGATATTCTGACATCAGTTTGTGGTCATGTTCTGGTTGACCAGTTCAACGGCGCGATCATACAGCGCGCGGCCGTCGATGCCTTGGGCGTCCATGTCCTCGATCCAGCGCTCGACCACGGGGGCGGTACGCTCTTCAAAGGCTGCCCATTCTTCCTCGGTCAGCTGGATGTGGGTGTTGCCCGCGTTCACGGCCACTTCGATGCCGTGTGCGTCCGCACCGGCCCAGACAGCGCCGACTTCGGCGTGCCAATCCTCGTTCGAGACCTCACGGAAGATCGCCTGAATGTCTTCGGGCAGGCTGTCCCACTTGGCTTCGTTCATCAGCACCGAGAAGGATGTCGTGCCAAGGCGTTTCCCGCCCGGACCTTCGATCTGGTACTCGGTCACTTCGTGGATTTTCAGGGCGGGAATGATTTCCCACGGGATTAGCGCGCCGTCGATCACCTTTTTGGACAGAGACACCGGAATCTCACCGACAGCGGTCTGTACCGGCGAGGCACCCAACGCTTCGAGAACCCAAGATCCTGTGCGCGACGGGATGCGGATTTTCTTGCCCGCCAGATCGTCGGGGCTGCGGATTTCGTCGCTGGCCATGTGCATGGCCTGCCCTTGGTGGACGTGCTGGAACATCGGCACGACACCTTGGAAGTCATCCGCGAGGTAATCGTCATACATCGCCATCATCGCCTTGTTGACGGCGGCGTTGTCGCCCTGATGGACGCCGGGAAGTTCAAACACCTCAGTGCGGGGGAAGGCCCCTGCGGCATAGGCGTTCACGATCCAGACAAGGTCCACAACACCATCACGCGCCTGACGCGGCAGTTGCGGTGGCTTGCCGCCAAGGGTCATGGCCGGAAAAATCTCGATTGAGACGCGTCCGCCCGAGGCTTCTTCGATGCGCTGCGCCCATGGCTCAAGCATCTGCGTGTGCGCGGGGGCCTTGGGGCTGAGGAAGTGGTGCAGTTTAAGCTGGATTTCCTGCGCGGTGGCGGCACCTGCCGCCAGCCCGAGGGCGATGGCCGACGTGGCCAGAGTTTTCATGATGTTCATTCTATCCTCCCTTGGATTTATGGACGCGCCGGATCAGTGCGGCGCGGTTCGTGCAATTGCGATGTTCAGCAAGACCTGCCGCTTTTCGGTGGTTGCCACGTCGATGGCGCGATCCAGCGCGGCGGGCAGGTCGGCCCCGTCGGTGACGGTCTGGGTCCACGCGCGGCTTGCATCTGCCGTGCGGGTAAAGTCGGGGCTGGGGCGCAAGGACGTCAGTGGCACCTCGTTCGAGGCCCGCGCCGCACCTTCGGGATACAGCCCTTCGACCGAATGGCGTACCGCGCCCCATTCCTCGTTATTCAACACCAGAACAATCACCGGCACGTCATGCGCCTCGGCCACAAGATGGCAGGCCGTCGGGTTTGCGAACATGTAGCTTCCGTCGCCCATCGTTGCAAAAACCAGACGGTCGGGGCAAGCCATTTGCGCACCGATGGCAGCCGGAAGACCCCAGCCGAGGCCACCGGAATGCGGTTCCTGAAAATAGCTGTCACGCTGGTCAAGGTCGAGCGGCATGAGCGGGCAACCGAGTTCGTGGAACACGGTAGCGCGGCGGTTGTGCTGTTCGGCTTGGGCCTTGATGGCGCGGCCAAGGCACAGGCTGACCCATTCCTTGGTCATTGGCGACCCTGCGCCGCCTTCTGCGGTTGCCACGGCCTTGGCGCGACTGTCGCGGGATGCGGCGGCGATAACCTTGTGGCGTTCTGAAATCGCATCTTGGTTGGTGTCGACGTGAGCCATGGCCTTGGTCAATGCGTCAATGATGCCGTCGCTTGGCCCTGCAAGGGTGATGTCGGCGGCAAAGTTGCGCACTGGCGTGCGGGTGAACAACGGATCGGGGCCGGCGTGGATCACCGTGACGTCATCGCGCAGCGTTACCTTGTCGGGGAACCATGGCGCGAGCGCGTCGAGGATCAGAACCACGTCCGCCTCGGCCAGCCACGGGGCGGGATCGGCCCCGATCTGGCAGGGATGGGACAGCGGCAGCGCCACCTGATTGGACCAGTAATGCGACAGCGGCAGGGCGTAGGTTTCGCACAGGGTTTGCAGCGCGGCAAAACCCCCGTCGCTGCCCGTGCCGCGTTGCGCAATGATCAACGGGTTCTTGGCCTGTGCCAGCGCTTTGGCAGCGCGCGCCAGACTGTCGGGTTCGGGTGCCGCGATGACCGGTTGGATGCGCGAGGGGGAATCGAGCCCTTCTTGGGGGCAGGGTTCGCACAGCACCTCGCGGGGCAGGCTCAGGTACACCGGCCCTTTCGGGGTCGAGTTCGCGATGGCCCAAGCGCGGTCCATCAGTTCCGAAATCTGATCGGCAAAGCGCAGTTCATAGTGCCATTTGGTGGTTTCGCGGATCAGCGCCTCTTGGTCGAACATCTCTTGCCCCCAGCCGATAGGCACGGTGCGCGCGCCAAAGCGGCTGTGTTCGGTCACGGGGGTGCGGCCAGACATCAGGATCATCGGCACCTGATCGCACCACGCATTGATCGCCGCCGTGGCCCCGTTGGCAAGACCCACATTGGTGTGCAGCAGAACCGCCTGCGGGCGGCCCGTAACCTGCCAGTAGCCGTGCGCCATCGACACGGCGGCATGTTCATGGGGCACAGTGACGGGGGTGGGCAGATCGATGCCTGCGCGGCGTGCTTCGACCAGCCCTTCGATGATGGGCGGGAAATCGGTGCCGGAATTGGCAAAAATATAGTCCACGCCAAGCGCCTTCAGTTTGCCAAAGATCGCACCACCGGCGGTAATCGTGGACATATCTTTCATCTGGCTGGCCTTTCTGTCGCGGATCGTTTCGCACTTAATGAGATTCTGTTTGCATATATTGAGATTGATCGGCAAATTTGGTCAAGACCTGTTTTCCGGAGATCTCGCCATGGCCACTGCGCTCAACCTTTCCGTGATGAAGGCGTTTGACGCGCTCGACCTGTTGGACGCGACGCGCCCGCAGTTGACCGCAGACATCGTGGCGACCGAATTGCGCCTGACCAAAGCCACCGCGCACAGGTTCCTGACCACGCTGGAAATCGCGGGCGTGCTGACGGCGGTGCGGCGCGGCGTCTATGCGCCGGGGCCACGGTTGTCGCGTCTGGGACGCATGGCCGAAGACCTCGCGCCCTTGCCGCCCAGCTTGCAGGCAGTGCTGGACAGTGCGCGGCAGGATCTGGGGGAATCGGTGATGGCCTGCCGCTATACGCCGCGCGGGCCGCTTTGTGTGGCGGTGTCGCAGTCGCAGCGCCCGATCTCGGTCCAGATCAGAACGGGCACCACATTGCCCATGATGGCCACGGCGCAGGGGCGGCTGTTCCTTGCCGCGATGAGTGCGCGCGACCGCGCCCAATGGGCCGAAGCGCAGGGGGAAACCGCCGACAGTCTTGCCGCGCTTGAGCCCGTTCTGGACAGTTTGGCGGTCGAAGGTGTTGCCCTGAACCGTGGTGACAATGAACCCGACATCGCCGCGGTTTCTGTTCCGATCAAGGCGGGCGCACGCACGGTGATGACCCTGTCGGCCTTTGGCACATTGGGGCGCTTTGATGCGGCTTTTGTCACCCGCGCCGCGGCGACGCTGAAGGCTGCCGCCGACGAGCTGGCCCAAGAGATCACCCCCTGACCAACCACTTTCGACACATAAAGGAGTGTAGAGTTGAACGACGAGTCCAAGCACACAGGCGCAGAGTTCTGGCGCGATCTGAAGCCGATCACCAAAGTGTTCCAGCCCGATGCCAAACCCGAGGTCTATCTGCCCAATGTCGCCGATGACGACATGCGCTATTTCGTGCCGTTCACCGACACGGTGTTTTCCAAACCCCTCTGGATTTCGCCCAGCAAGAACCAGTGGTGCGACATCCTGATGGCCACGGGGCCGGGGCTCGTAAACCGCCATTACCACCCGCACGAGGTGTTCGCCTACACGATCTCGGGCAAGTGGGGATATCTGGAACATGACTGGATCGCCACTGCCGGTGACTTTATCTACGAGACCCCGGGCGAGGGGCACACCCTGGTCGCTTACGAGCACGAAGACCCGATGAAGGCGTTCTTCAAGGTGACCGGTCCGCTGATCTGGCTGGACGAAGATGGGGAGCCTGACGGCTATTTCGACGTCCACCAGTACATTGCGATGTGCAAAGACCACTACGAAAAGTCCGGCATCGGCGCGGACTATATCGAGGGTCTTTTCCGCTAATATCACACGGACATTCCGCCATCGGCCATCAGGACATGGCCGGTGGTAAACGCCGATTGGGCTGACGCGAGATACAGCATGGAGGCCGCGATTTCCTCGGCTGTGCCATGACGGCCCATCGGGATCATCTCGTTAAAGAATTCGGTGCCGTCGCGCCCGATTTCAGCGCCCAGACCATCTTCGACATTTTGCTGGAACCCGTTCGAAATCGGCCCCGGAGCGATGGCATTCACGCGGATGCCGCGCGGGGCGAGATCTTTGGCCAGCACGCGCATCAATCCTGTCAGCGCGTGTTTGGCGGTGATGTAGGCATAAACACCCGGATCGCCCCGCGTTGCTGCCACGCTTGAGGTCATGACGATGCTGCCGCCCGAACGCATATGCGGCACCGCGTATTTGGCCAGCAGGAACGCGCCGCGCACATGCACGGCCATAACGCTGTCGAAGACCTCGAGCGGGTAGTCTTCGATCGGGGCAACAGTGCCGAAGGTGCCCGCGTTCGAGATGACAACATCCAGCGCACCGAAACGGTCGACCGCACTTTTGACGGCGCGGCTGACCTGATCGTCTTGGGTGACGTCCGCCGCGACGCACAGGATGTCCGCCGCCTGTTCGCCGAACGCGTCGGCACAGGCGGCGTCGAGCGCGGCAAGATCCAGATCGACAAGGACCAGTTTCGCCCCGTGACTGTGCAACAGGCGCGCGGCAGCCAGTCCAAGCGAGCCTGCACCGCCAGTGATAAGGCAGGTCTTGCCTTCCAGATCAAACATCGCACTCTCTCCCATGTTAGCTTTAGATCGGGTAGTGGGGCTGGCCGTCCTGAATGGTGATCCAGCGCAGGGTTGTGAACTCTTCGATCGCGGCAAGACCGCCAAAGCGGCCATAGCCGGAATCCTTGACGCCGCCGAAAGGCATCTGCGCCTCGTCATGCACGGTGGGGCCATTGATGTGGCAGATGCCGCTTTCGATCCGCTTGGCCACATTCATCGCGCGCACGGTGTCGCGCCCGAAGATACAGGCTGACAGACCGTATTCGGTATCGTTGGCGACGCGCACGGCTTCGTCCACGCTGGCCACCCGCACGACAGATGCGGTGGGGCCAAAGCTTTCTTCGGCATAGATGCGCATGGACGGGGTGACGTGGTCGATCAGCGTTGCCTCCATCAGCACGCCATCGGCGTGACCGCCAGCAACGATTTTCGCGCCTTTGTCTTCGGCGTCACGCACCAGTTCCATGATCCGTGTCACGGCATTCTTGTCCACAACACAGCCCAACGACGTGTTGCCTTCGCGCGGGTCGCCCACGGTGAGGCTGCGCACCTTAGTGGCGAGTTTTTCGACAAATTCGTCCGCGATGCTTTCGGCCACGACGATGCGTTCGGTCGACATGCAGATCTGCCCTTGGTTCATGTAGGCACCAAAGGCCGCTGCCGCGACAGCCGCATCAAGGTCGGCGTCATCCAGCACGATCATCGGGGCCTTGCCGCCCAGTTCCAGCAAGGCAGGCTTGAGGTTCTCGGCTGCGAGTTTGGCGATAATACGGCCCACGCGGGTCGATCCGGTGAAGTTGATGCGACGCACAGCCGAATGACGGATCAGCGTCTCGACGATCTCGCTTGCGTCATCAGGGGCATTGGACAGGACGTTCAGCACGCCTTTGGGGAAACCGGCGTCCTGAATTGCCTCGACAATCAACGCATGGGTGCGTGGCGACAGTTCCGACGATTTCATGACCACGGTGTTGCCGCAGGCCAGCGGCATCGCAATCGAGCGCACGCCAAGGATGACGGGCGCGTTCCACGGGGCCATGGCCAGCACCACGCCCGCAGGCTGGCGCACGGCCATCGCCATCGAACCGGGACGGTTGGAGGGGATGATCTCGCCCTTGATCATGGTGGTCATGGAAGCAGCCTCGCGTAGCATGCCAGCGGCCAACATCACGTTGAACCCAGCCCAAGCGGCGGTGGCGCCCAGTTCCTCGGCCATTGCGGCCGCGATCTGGTCCGAGCGCGCCTGAAGCGCATCCGCTGCGGCCAGCAACAGGCGCCGCCGTTCCGCCGGACCCGTGGCGGACCATTCGGGGAAGGCGCGGGCCGCCGCATCGGCGGCGCGGTTTGCATCCGCGACAGAGGCAGCGGCGGCTTCGGTTGCCACACCACCTGTCAGCGGGTTGTTGCGGGTAAAGGTGCGGCCCCCTTCGGCCTGCACGGATTCACCGTCGATCAGTAGGTCCAAAACGCTCATATTATTCTCCATTTACAGGTCACCGCCTAGAAAGGCCTGTCTGACAGCCGCGTCGTTCATCAATTCTTCTGAAGTGCCCGAGCCGGTGATCCGGCCCGCTTCGAGCAGATAGCCGCGATCCGCATGGCGCAGGCTGATCTTTACGTTCTGCTCGACGATCAAGAGGCCCACGCCGGTTTCGCGCACTTGCGCCAGCGCCTTGAACATCTCGCCCACGACGATGGGGGCAAGGCCAAGACTGGGTTCGTCCAGCAACAGGAATTCGGGTTTCGACATCATGGCGCGCCCCACGGCGACCATCTGCTGTTCGCCGCCCGACATGGTCTGCACGAACTGTTTGCGCCGTTCCTCCAGCCGCGGGAAAATGTCGAACACCTGCGCCAGAGTTTCCTCTTCGGACGCACGCGCCCGTTGGGGCGTTGCGCCAAGGCGCAGGTTTTCCTCGACCGTCATGCGGCCAACGATGCCGCGCCCTTCGGGCACCAGTGCGATGCCGCGATTGGTCACGTTATGGGCTGGGACACCGGTCAGGGACTCGCTGTTCAGGTTCACCGACCCTTCGGCGGTCGGTACCATGCCTGCGATGGCCTTGAGCATGGACGACTTGCCCGCGCCGTTCGCGCCCAGCACGACAACGATTTCGCCCTTGGCCACGGGCAGGCTAACAGCATCCACCGCAAGGTGCTTGCCATAGCGAACGGTCACATCCTTCAACTCAAGCATGGTCGTCTCCCAGATATGCCTTGATCACTGCGGGGTCTTTCAGCACGTCGGCGGAGGGCCCTTCGGCGATCTTTTCGCCCGCGCTCATCACGATGCAGCGCGAGCACAGGGCGCGCACGGCTTCCATGATATGTTCCACCAGCAACACGGTGATGCCCTGACCCTGCAAATGCTGCACAAGGTCGATACCAATGCGCAGTTCCGACGGGTTCAGCCCCGCCAGCCATTCATCCAGCAACAGCAGATCCGGTTCCGAGGCGAGGGCGCGCGCCATCTCCATCCGCTTTTGGTCGATATAGGTCAGGTTGCCGACCTGTTCATCGCCGCGCCCCGCAAGGCCGACAAAGGCCAGTTTTTCCTCGGCCAGTTCCTGTGCTTCGCGGCCCCAGTGTTTGTTTTTGCCGAAGGCGAGCGAAAGCTGCACGTTCTGGGCCACGCTGAGGGTGGGTAGGGGGCGCACCAGTTGGAAGGTGCGCGCCACGCCGTGTTTGGCGACCTCGTGCGGTTTCATCTTGGTGATGTCGGTGTCACCGATACGCACCGATCCACCATCGCAGGGCAGCGCGCCCGAGATCATGTTCAGCACGGTCGTCTTGCCCGATCCGTTCGGCCCCAACAGGCCCACAACTTCGCCAGGTGCGAGTTTGAAGGACACGTCCTTGACTGCGACCAGCCCGCCGAAACGTTTGTGCAGGTGGGTAATGTCGAGTGGCTTGCTCATGTCCGGCCTCCTCCTTTGCGCATGTCCTCGAATTTGGCGAGAACCCCGTTCGGCATGACAAAGA
Organism: Tateyamaria sp. 7Alg 36; assembly: GCF_059882455.1. Lineage (NCBI taxonomy): Bacteria > Pseudomonadati > Pseudomonadota > Alphaproteobacteria > Rhodobacterales > Roseobacteraceae > Tateyamaria > Tateyamaria sp. 7Alg 36. The sequence continues at coordinate 2,708,722 of NZ_CM187613.1, forward strand.
CGATGACGATGAACAGCAGGCCTAGGATGATCGAGAAGTGGTCGGGGAAGCTGACCGAGAGCCATTCGAACAACAGGAACAGTGGCACTGCACCGACCAGCGGACCCCAAAGGCGCATCGCGCCGCCCAGCAGGGCCATGATCAGGGTCATGAAGCTGACCGTCGGGTTAAATACGATCGACGGTTCGATATAGGTCCAGCGGGGGGCTTGGATGGCGCCGACAAGGGTGATGAGCGTTGACGATAAAACAAACAGCACCAGCTTGATCCGTGTCACATCTACGCCTGCATGGGCGGCGACGGTTTCGTCATCGCCAAGCGCCTTGAGCGCGAGGCCGAAACGCGAGCGTCCGATGGCCCACGAAATCAGGAAGGTGACTGCCGCCAGTGCCAGAAGCTGCCAGTAGATGTGTCGCCCTTCGAACGGCAGGAAGACATAGCGTCCCATGGTGTAGGTTATGTTGACCTCCCACCAGCTGACGGTCTGGCGCACCAGTTCGGCCAGCCCAAAGGTGAAGATTACGAAGTACACACCGGCAAGGCGCAGCGTCGACAACCCGACCACCAACGCCATGACCGCGCCGATGGCGGCAGCGCTCAGCAGGACCAGCGGGTAGGGCAGGACTTCGTTTAGGACGGCGACCGTGTAGGCACCGACACCAAAGAAGGCGACCGTCGCCAGCGAGACATAGCGCGTCGGCCCCGAGAACAGCGCCCAAGCGGTGGCAAGGGTGACATAGCCCGTCATGCCCAGCAATACGCCGGTCCAGTAGTCGGACACGATGAACGGCGCGAGGGCCAGAACCAGCAGGGCAACGCCCGCAAGTGCAAATGCAGGAATGGTTTTCATGGTTACGCCTTTCCGAACAGGCCGTTGGGCCGCACAAGCAGCAACACAAGGAACACCGCATAGACGGATGCCAGCGTCAGACCGGGGTCGATATAGGCGGCCACAAATGTCTCGACGAGGCCAAGCAACAGGCCCGCCACGATGGCACCGGGAACGCTGCCTTTGCCGCCAAGGATGACGACGATCAGCGCCTTCATGGTGAACACGACGCCTGCGGTGGCGGTAAAGGTCTGGAACATCGAAATCACGACGCCACCGGTCGCGGCCATTGCGCCGCCGATGGCAAAGGCGGTGCGTGCCGCGCGGTTGGTGTCGATGCCGAACAAGGGCGCGCTGTTCGGGGCAAGGGCCACGGCGCGCAGGATCATACCCCAGCGGGTGCGGAACAGGATCACCACCAGCGCCGCGCCGATCAGCAAGCTGAGGACAAGGGCGAGCAGACGGTTGCCCGAGACAATCGCGCCGAACACGCTAACGGGGGTGTTGAGGAAGCTGTAGCTGGCATAGCCGCCGCCGAACATCGCCAGCAGCACGCCTTGGATCACGAACAACAGGCCAAAGGTCACAAGAATGCTGTCCACCTCGAGCGCGCCTTCATCGGGCGCACGGGCCACCAGCGGTTTCATCAGCACCCGATAGATCAGATCGCTGACCGCATATCCGGCAGGCACAAGGATCACCAAGGCCAGCAGCGGGTTAATCCCGAAAGTGGTGAAAAGGACGTAGGTGGCAAAGCAGGCACCGATAATCATATCCCCGAAGCCGAGGTTCATGATCCGCGCGATACCGTACTGGATGGTCAGCCCCATCGCGACAAGCGCATAGGTGCCGCCGAGCACCAGCCCGTTGACGACGTGTTCAAGCATGGAAAAGTCCGATCGTTGTCAGAGTGAGCAGAGGCGGCGGGCTATCCCGCCGCGCTCCGGCTCTTTGGTTACAGGGTCAGGCCTGCGGGATTATTCCCAGCCTGGCTTTGGCAGTTTGGCTTGCGCCGTGCCGTTGCCACCCTCGGCAGAGACTGCGACGAACTTGCCGTCCTGCCACTGGCCAACCCAGTTGATTGCACGCAGCTGGTTGTTTTCCAGACGTGTCTCTGCGCCCAGCACGGTCGAGAATGTGCCAGTGGAGAGTTCCTCGGCGATTGCCGCCTTATCAAGGCCGACCCGTTCGATGGTCTGTTCCAGCATTTGCAGCGATGCGTAGATCAGAACCGACCCCCAGTAATCCGCGCCGCGGCCAATGACCTCTTCGTGCTTGGCACGGTAGGCATTGTTCAACTCGTTGTTGGGATCAACACCGCCAAGGCTCATGACGCCTTCGACAGACCCGCCTGCGATCTTGGGATAGACGGGGAATGCCGCGCCAACGCCAAGGTAGAAGACCGGCGGGCTGTAGTTCGCCACTTTGGCCTGTTTGGTCAGGGCAAAAGTGTGGGGTGGGTAGGTGAAGGCGACAAATGTGTCGGCTTCGGATGCCGCTGCCTCGTTCAGGATCGTCGCAAAGTCCGATGTCTCCGGTGGAAAGCTTTTGTCATAGGAGACGTCGAAACCGGCGGCTTCAAAGCTGGGGCGTGCCGCCTTGACCAGATCAATGCCGAAACCGTCCGCAACAGAGATCATGGAGATCTTGTTGTTGATCCGGCCCGCTTCACGCTCGGCGACCAGCACTTCGGTGAAGGCGGAAACATAGTCGACGCTGCCGCCCATGAACCAGAAGCTTGTGTCCCAGCGTTTGACGAAGTCGGATGCCTTGTCCGTCACCGCAGCACCCGCCAGATGCGGATAGCCGAACTTGGCCATCAACGGCGCAACAGCAAGGTTAAAGCCTGTGCCCCAAGGCGGCAGGATGATGTCGACCTTATCCTGTGTGGCCAGACGTTCGACCGCACGCACAACCTCCTCGGCAGATGAACGATCGTCATAGGCGACGACTTCGATGGGCAATTGGCTGCCATCGGGCAGTGTCAGGCCGCCTTTTGCGTTCACCTCTTCGATCCACAATTCGTAGTTGGGTGTCACGGTCATATCCGCGCCGCCTGCGTTGGGGCCGGATTTCGAGATGGCGTAGCCGATGGTGACCTTGTCACGCTCTTGCGCGGCAACGCCGTGCGAGCTGGCGGTGATGGCCAGCACAGAGACCGCGCAGGTTGTCAGACGGCGCAAAGTGCGGACCGCCCCAGAAAGCGAATTCTTCATTTTATTCCTCCCAATATGTCACGAAGTATCGTGGCCCATTGGCCCGACAGTCCGATCCCGCGCCTTTCCCGAAGCGGGGACGATCAAAGCCTAGGCTTAGAGTTGGGAGGAGATAATAGACATTTTGAGGGTATAATTGTACTTTTGACGGAATGCTGGTCGGAAGTTGGGGATAAATTCGTTTTGGGACCGCAAAATATTCAAGCAGAGCGCATAAAAAGCGCGCTGACCACGACGGAATATGCAACTTCGGGCGGGCGGGCGACTTTTGCGCTTCTCGAATCCGGTTTGGGTACCTTCGTTTCGGACGAGATTGAGCGTGATTTTGCAGGCCCATGCCTGATCTGGTCGCCTACGGGGTGGTCCTCGCGCATCAAATTGGCGGCGGGCACGCGCGGCTTTCTGATTCGAACCCCCGAACGCGCACTGGGGCGGGCATTGCCGACTGATGCGATTTCGGCCCATGTGCGTCAGGTGGTCAGCCGCCGCATCTTTTTGTCCGACATTACGCCGCCGATCATGCAGTCCTTTGTGGCGCTGTTTGACAAGATGGAGGCCGAATTGCGCGACCTCGCCCCCGGAGGGGAGGCGGTGCTGCACCATTGTGTGTCGCTGCTGCTGATCGAGATCTGGCGCGCCGCCGCGCCGCCCTTGCAGGCCAGTGAGACTCAGCCGCACCGCATCTCTGACAGTTTCCTCAATCTGGTCGAACTGCACCTGCAAAACCACTGGACCGTCGCGGAATATGCGCGCCGCATTGGCGTGTCGCGCGACCGGCTGAACGAGGCGGTGCGCCGCGCCATTGGCATTCCGCCCCACCAGCATATGCAGCGCCGCCTGATCGAAGAGGCCAAGGCGCTGCTGATTACCACCAACCTGCAAGTGGCCGAGGTCGGCTATAAGCTGGGGTTCAGCGACGCGGCCTATTTCACGCGCTTCTTCCGCCGCCACGAAAGCCTCGCGCCCGCGCAGTTCCGCCGCACCTACACGCCGCTCTATCGCACCCGCACCAAGGAGGTGTCCTTTGCCGAATGGCCCTAGGGCGGGCGTCGCGGCGTAACTGCCATGCGCTGTCAGCAGCGGGGATTACCAACGTGTCATGATTTCACTTTGCAAGAGGCTATTATGACCACGCTATATCACGCGCCTTATTCGCGCTCTTCCTCGATTCTTGCATTGATCGACGAGTTGGGCATTGCGGACCGGATCGACGTTGTGCAGGTAAGCGTCGCGCGGGATGACGGCACCGGCGCGCGCGATCCGCGCAACCCGCACCCCGAGGGTAAAGTGCCCTATCTGGTGAACAACACCGACCATGTCCGTGAACGCGGTGCCATCGTCGCCTATCTAACCGATATGTTTCCCGCCGCAGGTATGGGCCGTCCGGTCGGACACCCGCAACGCGGCGCTTTCCTGAGTTGGCTGTTCTACTATCAGGGCGTGATGGAGCCTGTTCTGGTGCATGATTTCGCCAAGATCGACCACCCCGCCGTCTATTCGACCTTCCGTGATCTGGACGCCGTGATCGCCCGCCTGTCAGAGGCTTTGGCCGAACAGCCCTATCTATTGGGCGAAGATTACTCTGCCGTTGATCTGCTGCTGTCGAGCCCGTTCCAATGGCTGCCCGAGGCCGCACCGGATCAGCCATCCGTTCAGGCGTGGATCAAACGCTGTGCCGAACGCCCTGCGCTGACGGCGGTGGCGCAACTTGAGCAGCAGGCGCTGTCGGCATAGGGCATCGCGATGGAAAGCGGTCCGGCGCTTATCCGTGCCAGACCGTAAAAGCGTGCTGCATCATTCCTGTCGCTATTGCAAAGCCGCGGCGAACCCGTCGGGTCCGGCGAGGAAGTCGAGAAAGCTGCGCACCTTGGCGGGAAGGTAACTGCGGTCGGCATAGATCGCTTGGATAAGCAGCTTTGGCCATTCAGTGTTGGGCAACACGGTTTCAAGGCGACCCTCTTGCAGGTCTGTCTGCGCGGCCCAGTCGGGCAGCATGGCAAAGCCCATCCCCGCCACCGCCGCTTGATGCAGGATGCTTTCGTTCGCGCTGAGCAGAATGGGACGGAATTTGATGTCCATCCCGTCCTCGCCCCCAAACCTGACGCGGCCATCGGCGGCGACTTGGGAATAGGCCAGCATCGGCGCGTCGTTCAGATCGGCAGGGGTGTCGGGGCGGCCAAAACGATCCAGAAAGGCAGGGGCGGCGACCAGTTGGAACGTAACCTCGCCCAGTTTGCGCGCGATCAGCCCGTCGTCGAGCTTGAACGCGACCCGCAGCGCCAGATCGATCCTTTCCTCGATGATGTTGATCTTGCGCCCGCTCAGGTCGATGTCGAAGGTCACGTGCGGGTGCTGCTGGTGATAGGTGGTCAGGATCCGCGCAAAGGCCGGATTGGACATCCACACCGGCATTGACATCCTGAGAGTGCCGCGCGGCGATAGGCTATCGGTGGCGAGCTGCGCCTCGGCCTCGGCCAGCCCGTCCAGCAGGGGGCGGACCGTTTGCAGATACTGCGCCCCTGCTTCGGTCAAGCTTACGTTGCGACTGTTGCGGTTCAGCAGGCGTGCGCCCACACGCGCCTCGACATGTTTGACGTGTTTGCTTGTCATCGCTGGCGAAAGTCCCAAACGCTGCGACACAGCAGAAAAGTTCTTGTTCTCGGCGACTTCGGCAAAGACGCGCAGGCTTAGCAAAGTGTCCATGATCAACCCATAGTAAATGGTAGATCAATAAATGGCATAATGATGTCGCATAACGAAAGGTTTAAATTGCTCTCATCACACCTCGCTACAAAGCGACTTTAGGAAGAGAACAAGATGACAACCATTGATGCAAACCCCGTAAAAACCGGCAAGGGCTGGAACATCGGCCTTTGGGTCGTGCAGGCCCTTCTGGCGGCGATGTTCCTGATGGCAGGCGGCACCAAGCTGATGTCGGGATCGGAGGAACTGGTCGCGATGGGCATGGGCTGGGCCGAAAACGCGCCCTTCCTGCTGATCAAATTCATCGGGCTGGCCGAGGTCGCGGGCGCGTTGGGCCTGATCCTGCCCGCTGCGACACGTATCATGCCGTATCTGACCAAAATGGCCGCTGCCGGTCTGGCCGTGATCATGGTGCTGGCCGCTGGCGTACACACATTCCGTGGTGAATTCGAAGTGCTGCCGATGAACGCGATCCTGTTCGCGCTGGCCGTTCTGGTGATCTGGGGCCGCACGAACAAGGCACCCATCGCGCCGCGTCGCTGATCCATGCAGACTTGCGCTCCGGTTTCTCCCGCTGGGGCGCCTTTTTCTTTCAAGGGGTGCTTTCCCATGCTCACATCCGTGGCTGACGACAACCAAAACCGTTCCCCGCAGAAGGATCGCCTGTCATGGGGTGCGGTCGATCTGCAAGTGACCGACCTTGGCCGTGCGATTGCGTTCTGGACATGGGCCTTCGGGCTGGTCGAGCGTGAGTCCACCGCGCCGGGTGTCGCTTTGGGTACAAAGAACCGCACCCTGATCGTTCTGCATCCAGGTGCGACAAAGCCCGTCGCGGCCCCGTTCACGGGCATGTATCACGTCGCGATCGGGGTGCGCAGTCAGGCAGAATTTTCACGGATACTCGCCCGTCTGGTCCACCTGAATGTGCAGGTCGGGCCGACGGATCACCTGATGGCCAAATCGCTGTACTGCCACGATCCTGACGGGCTGGAGATCGAGATCACCTTTGAAACGCCGGAGCGGTTTTCGCATTTCGGCAATATGTACCAAGGGCTGACCTTGTATGACGTTAATGGCAACCGGCATTCAGGGCGCGGGCCGCTTGATGTCCCAGCCGAACGTGCCTTTGCCGCTGGTGCAGACCCGATGGCCCCTTTGGCCGCTGACAGCTATCTCGCGCATTTGCACCTGAAGGTGCCCGCGCTTGAACCTGCATTGGACTGGTTCGCGACCCTCGGGTTTGAGCGTCATCTGACACTGGATCACTGGGGCTTTGCCGATATGGGCGCGGGCGCACCGAACACGCACCGTTTGGCGATGAACATCTGGGCCGGACCCAACCGCCCCCCGATGCCGCAGGATATGGCCGGTCTGGTGCATTACGAACTGATTTCCCAGGGCGCGGCTGTCACCTCTCCGCATCTGCGGCGCGACGGTGATGTGCTGTGCGGTACCGATCCTGCGGGCGTGGCCGTGACTGTTCGTCCCAGCACGTAAAGGCGCATCCAATGGCCCCCCAACCCCAGACATATCGACCCGCCCAGGTTGCCCTGCACTGGTTCGTTTTCGCGGCCATCTGGGTGCAGTGGCTGTTCAACGAACCGATCAAGCGCACCCTTGGTGCCATCCAGACCGGTGCAACACCCGAAAGCAATGACGTGTCGATGGCGTGGGTGCATGTGGGCTTTGGCTCGGCCGTTTTTCTGGCGTTGCTGGCGCGGCTTTACCTACGCTATCGCCATGGCGCGCTCGGACATGCGTCGGGGACGTCACCGATGCAGGCGAGGGTGGCGAGCATTGTTCACCGGTCGCTTTATGCCACGCTGATCTGCATGGTGATCATGGGCGGCATCACATGGAAAGGTGTTGCAAATCTGGGCTATGTGCACTGGCTGCTGAACATCGTTCTGTTCGCGCTGATCACGGCCCATGCCGTCGCCGCCATCTATAACCAGTTCGTGCGCAAGGATGGCACGTTGCGGCGGATGGTGCCTGCGTTGAGGAAGTAGGCGGTCGCCCTAACGGGATGACGTCAGATATAGATGCCCGAGAAAATGACTGCCAAGCCCGCAACGAGAAGCAGGATGGTTTTGACCCCCTCGCGCACGCTGATCAGGCCGTAGGAGACAAGGGCCAGACCAACGGCGAGGCGCAGCATTGCGATCAGTGCTGCCACCGGACTGTCGGCAAGGCGGATGATGTCGGGGTTTGCGATCATGCCCAAAGGGATGAGGTAAAGCCCGACGCCCAAGGCCATTGCCGTCAGCGCGACTTTCAACCAGTTTTCCCCGATCATCCCCGCCGCGATGAACACCGCGCCGCAGACGGGCGGTGTGATCGTGGACAGCAGGGCGAACCAGAAGACGAAAAGGTGCGCCTGCAACGGCTCCAGCCCCAGTTGGGTCAATGCGGGGCCTGCAACAGACACGCAAATGACATAGGCCGCCGTCGTCGGAACCTCCATCCCGAGCAGCAGACAGGCCAGCGCGGTCAGCAGCAGCGAGGGCCATAGCAATCCGCCGGACCCTTCGAGGATCAGGGACGTGATCTTGACACCGAGGCCGGTAATGCCAAGCACGCCGATGATGATCGACGCACACAGGATGATGGCCGCAATCATTGACACCTGCCGCGCCGCGTTCAGGGCCGCGCCCTGAAACCGTTCCGCGATTTGCGCAGGCCGGAACTGCAGATCAGCGTTGAAGAACAGCAACAGCGCACCCGCCAGAATGGCCAGCGCGGCGGCATATTGCGGCGTAAAGCCGGACACAAACATCGCCCACAGCAGGACCGAAAACGGCACGAGGAAGAACAGCGAGGTGATGATGACGTCGCGCCCGCTTGGCCGGTCCGCCTCGTCCACGCCTTTAAGGTCAAAGCGGGTGGCATAGGCGTTGATGCCGACCCAAACCGCAAAGAAATAAAGGATCGCAGGCAGGATCGCGGCGGCCATGATCGAGGTGTAGGGCACGCCTGTCAGCTCAACCATGACAAAGGCTCCCGCGCCCATCAGCGGCGGCATGATCTGCCCGCCGGATGAGGCGACAGCCTCTACCGCGGCGGCCAGACGTTTGGGGTAGCCGAGTTTTGTCATAGCAGGCAGCGTGACTGCGCCGGTCGAGGCCACATTCGCCGACGCCGAGCCCGATATTGACCCGAACAGCGCAGAGGAGATCACTGACACTTTCGCGCCGCCCCCCTTGAGGCGACCCGCCGCGGCACCCGCCACGTTCATGAACCCCTGACCGGCCTCGCCCGCATTCAGAACCGCACCGAAGATGACAAAAATCGCCACCACGCTGACGGACACGCCGGTAAGCGATCCCCAGATGCCGCCTTCGGCAATGGTGAGCGTGCCAAGGAAGCTGGCGGTGGGCGTGCCGGAATGGCCGAACTGTCCTGGAATGTACTGACCGAACAGACCGTAAAGCAGCGCCGCCGCAGCTACCAACGGCAAGGGCCAGCCAATGGCGCGCCGTGCGGCTTCGAGCGTAACGGCAAGCAGCGTGACCGCGATGGCAATTTGGAAGTTCCCTTCCAGAAATCCGTATTGCCCGCCCAGCATGTCGTGGTTGATGGCGATCCACAGGGCCGCAGCGATGCCCAGCCCCGCCAGTATCGTGCCGCTAATGGCTCCCCAGCGGCTGGTATTGCCCAGCACCAGAACGAAGGGGAGGATGAACGCCATATGCAGCGGGCGACTGACCAGATTTGGAACCAGCCCCGAAAAGATCAGCACAAGGTGATAGGCCACAAGGGCGGCGGCCATGATCAACCAGAAAACGGCGTTGATACGGCCGGTGCTAGAATTGGGCATAGGGGGTTCTCTTGGTCGGGGGAGCGCAGGCCGGATCGGACGACCGGCCTGCAAAAGTGATCGACGCTTTACTTGTGCGCGTCGCTCAGCTCAATACCCGCTTCTTCATAGTAGCGCACCGCGCCGGGGTGGATCTTGCCGCTGATGTTGGACAGCATTGCAGGGTCGACGCCGTTCCACCAAGGGGATGTGTCACCCAGCGTGGCCTTGTTTTCCCAGAACGTCTTTGTCAGGGCATAGGCTGTGTCGTCGTCCATCTTGGTGGTCGTGAATGCCACAACCGGCAGCGACGTGGTGGCGATGTCCGCCTCCTGACCGGCATAGGTGCCGGCGGGAATGGTCAGCTTGGTGCGCTTGGTCTCGGCAATTTGCGCATCGCTCATCGACAGCACTGTGACCGAGGTGGACGCCGCCGCTTCGATCACGTTCGGCGCGGGGTAGGAACCTGCGGTGACAAAGCCGTCAATCTGGCCGTTCTTCAGCGCGGCAACCGCGTTGGACAGTTCGACATCGGCGATCTTGACGACTTCGTCCACGCCAAAGAGCTTGAGGTACGCCTCGCCCTCTCGTGCGCCGAATGTCCCTTTGCCAAGGAGGATCGTCTGGCCTTCCAGATCGGCAATATCGGTGACGCCGCTATCGGCGGACATCACGAAATGCATGGTCAGCGACGGGATCGGGAATAGAGCGCGGATGTCGTCAAAGGCGGGGCTGCCTTTGCCTTCGAACATGGCTTTGCCCTGCTGGGCGAGGCCGACAAGCGCGGGGGGCGTGGTAAAGACGTAATCGCCGCCCCGTGCGCGTACTTCCATCACGTTCTGGACGGAGCCTTGGCTTTCTTCAACAGTGACGGAGATTTCGCCATCGGTGCCCGCTTTCATGCCCTCGGCCAGTTCGACGCCCATCTGGTAATAAGACGATCCGGTCTTGGCCGACTTGTAGGTCACGCGCGTTTCGGCGAGTGCCACAGTTGTGGTGACCGCCGACAGGGCCATCGCGGCCACGGCGGATTTCAGAATCAAGTTCACTTGGTTTCCTCCCAAAAATGGTCTGCGGTGCAAAGAAACCCAATTTCAGCAAGCGCGCAACCAGCCATGCGGGTGTGGTGGCTTGGTGCAGGTGTGGGGAAGTGATGGCGGCGCGGCAATGCAGGTGGGCAAATTTTGGATTGTTATTGCACCTGCTGCCCGTTTGTTCGGTTGGCGGTCGGGGTGAAACCGCACCAGCGGCAACTCAACATGGGGCCAAAAAGCGTGTCATTTGAGATGGTGCAACCCTGACCCATAAGCAGCGCCTCGGCTCCTTTTCTTTGCATACCTCGGTCGCGAGACAACGCGATCGCCAGATTTTCTGGTTCTGAAAGCGACAGTGCTGTATTTTTCCAAACCATGCCGAATGTGACAACAGCATTTGCCCGTGTGATGGCCGAAGCGGCCGGAATGTCCCTGACAAAGGATGGCGTGCTGATCTGTGACGGCGGGACTCTCCGCCGCTTTCGGTTGCTTGAGAATGATCGGATGGATGCCGGTGACTACTACGAACTGCTGCAATGCGTTCGTGAGGCGCATGGCGATGATGTCACGCTGCTGGATGCTTATGCCAAAAGGGTGACGACGGACGACCTCGGGGTGCTTGGTCTTGCGATCAAGACCGCGCCCACCCTTCGGGAGTCGCTGCAACGGGTTGATAGATACTACAAACTAGTGACGGACACAGCTGTTTATCGGCTCGAAGAGTCGGAGGCGGCGGCTGCTTTTGTCTTTGACCCCGTCAGCGCGCAGAACGCCACGCTGGAATTCCGTAACGAAGGCGCGTTGGCCGGATTCGCGCAGAATATGCGCCGCTTTGTCGGGGCGGATCTTGTGCTGGATTTGGTCACGTTCCGCCATTCCTGCCGCGGCGATCCTGCACGATATGCCGACATTTTTGGCTGTCCGGTTGTCTTCGACGCGGACCGCGACGCGATTGAGTTTGATCCTGCAATGCTGTCCTTGTCCAACCGTCTTGGCGATGCGGCGGTGTCAGAATTTCTGTCGCAACATTTGGAAACCGAATTCGCGTCTCTTCGTGATGATACGTCTCTTGGTAATATCCTAGTGAACCGCCTGACCCCGAAGCTTAGCACTGGCATGCCGCAGGCGGGTGAGGTCGCCCACGAGATGGGGCTGAGTGAACGTACCCTCTATCGACGTCTTGCCGAAGAGGGCCTGACCTTTCGCAACGTGGTGGGGCGGGCCCAATCGGCGCTGGCGCAAGAACTGCTGCGCGACAGCGATGCCTCTATCGCCGAGATCGCGTTTCTGACCGGATTTTCCGAGCAGAGTACGTTCAGCCGCGCCTTCAAACGCTGGTTCGGACAAGCTCCGGCACAGTTCAGACAGCACGCAAGCAGAGCCTGATTAAGACCTAACGGATTTTGGCAGGTACGGTCGTGACCTTGGCAGGCGCGGTCAATACCTGCCGCAGTTTGGTGACTAACTTCTTTCCTAACATCAACGAAGGGTGCTGGCGCGATGTCCTGAGGACAGTCGGCATTCCCCCGATCAGGAAAGGCGTTTCGCATGCCCGTGCCACAGACATCAATCGAACACAGCCGTTGCAGCGTGACTTTGGCGGCCCTTATCGCCTTGCGCTTTCATTCCAACCGGAAGGGCGAACACCTTTGATCTACAGGAGAGCAACATGACTACTTTGCTTCGCATTGACGCCAGCGCCCAACAGGAAGACCGGTCGCTTACGCGTATGCTAACACAACTTTTCACAGCCGAGTTTCTGAATGCCAATCCAGACGCGAAGGTGATTGACCGCGATATCGGGCGGAATCCGGTTCCGGCGATTGACCACCGGTTTATCCACGCGGCATTCACCCCCGCCGACGCCCGCGAAAACTGGATGGCGGACAGGCTGGCACTGTCGGACGCCCTTATCGACGAGGTTGTAGCGGCGGATATCATCGTCATGGGTGCCCCGATGTACAATTACGGGATGCCTGCCGCGTTGAAGGGATGGATTGATCATATTGCGCGGATTGGTCGGACATTCTCGTTCGATCTGGCGCGTGGCGATTTCCCGATTGAGCCGATCCTGAAGGGCAAGCAACTGGTCGTGCTGTCGTCACGCGGCGAGTTTGGATTTGGACGCGGCGGGCCACGGGCGCACCTGAACGCGCTGGATCCCGCGATTGCCGCCTGCGCGCATTACTTCGGCGTCGATGCCGCGCAGATCCAGACAGTTGCCATCGAATATCAGGAATTCAAGGACGCGCGTCATGACCGGTCGGTCATGGAGGCAAAAGAGGCAACGCGCGCCTTGGCACAACAGTTGGGCAAGCCTGACTTACAACCGATGTCTCACCAAACTGACACCCCGAAACCAGAAAGGATCAGACAATGAAAGATTTCCGAACGCACACGCTGGAGTCTGCGCCCGCAGATGCCAAACCAATTATGCAAGCCGCGCTGAAGGGGTATGGCTTTGTCCCCAACCTCTACGCCACCATGGCCGAAGCACCCACCATCCTCGAAGGGTACACAACCCTCGCAACAATTTTCGGCAAGACAGCCCTGTCGGAAACCGAGCGTCAGATCATCCTGATGACGAACAACCGCCTGAACGGCTGTGCCTATTGCATGGCCGCCCATACCACCCTGTCCCAGATGGCTGGCGTGCCGGAGGATGTGGTCGAAGCGTTGCGCAACGATACACCCATCGCTGACAGCAAGTTGGAGGCCCTGCGCCAGTTCGCCATCGTGATCAACGAAAGCCGTGGATGGCCGACGGAGCAGCAGGTCGAGCGGTTTTTGCAGGCCGGATACACCCGACAAACCGTGCTTGAGGTTATTCTCGGCACGGCGCTGAAAACCATGTCGAACTATACCAACCATGTTGCGGAAACGGATCTCGATCCCGCGTTTTCCAAGAATGCGTGGTCCTCTTCAGACAGGGGCGCAGCTGCGTAGCTGACTGGATCACTTATCCATCCGAGGCGTAAGGAGGGGCAATGGCACGCGTATACTGCTGCCGTTGCCCCAGCCACTTGGTACATTGACAGCGAGGGTGCCTCGAAACACGACCTTCGGCATGGCCCTCAAATTCCTGAGCGCGGCATTTCTGGTTCAAGACCCCAGAAATGCCGCGCGGCGTTCCTGAAGGGCGTTGTACAGATAGTCGACGAAAAGCCGCACGCGCCGCACTCGTCGCAGATCGCCGTGCAAAAGAACCCATGTTGAACGTCTTTGATCAAGTTCGGTGCCTGGAACGCGCTGCAACTCTGGGAAGACCGAGGTGACCCAGCCTGCCAGAAACGTCATCCCCGCGCCCGCACGGGCCAAGTGCAGATGCATCTCTGGGTCAGGCACGGAATGGCGGACACGCGCTTCTGGGAAAGCAGAGTTTGCGATCATGGTGGCAAGCTCGGGCGCGTCCCCATAGCCGATCCAGCTTAACCCGCGCCCTTTGTGGCCCGCAGAGGGAAGCATTCGGTCGATATAGTCCCGTGATGCAACCACCCCGATTGAAAGCGGAAAGAGTTTGCGCCCCACTGCGTCGTCCTCGATTGTCGCAGCATGGCGGATCGAAACGTCCGTCTCGTTCCGTGCAATCGAGTCGAGCGTATAGGCAAGCCGAAGTTCGATTTCGATTTCGGGATACAGCGTGGCAAAGTCTGCCAGCACTGGCGCCAGCAGGTAATGCGCGGTCATCGGATCGGCGGAAAGCCGGATGCGTCCCGCCGCCTCGCGGTCAAGCCCCTGAACCGCGTTAAACCCCTTCAGTAATGCCGCCTCTGCTTCGAGCGCTTGCGGCAGCAACCGCCGCCCTGCCGCGGTCAGGGCCAAGCCATCCGCGCCACGCCGGAAAAGCTGCGTGCCAAGCTGGGCCTCAAGCGCCTCGACCTGACGGCGCAAGGTCGCGTGGGTGCCGCCCGAACGCTCGGCAGCGGCCCTGAGAGAACCATGCCGCGCAACGGCAAGAAAGGCGGGAAGGGATTTCCAGTCCATACATCAACCGGATCATTTATGAACCACTGTGGCGTATTATAGGCCATGATCGGAACGATTGAAAACCTCTAGTTCAATGGCAGATTTCAAACCGAGGACATTTCCATGACTGTTACGCGCACCGCTTGGCATATTCCGCGCTATGGCGCCCCCGACATCCTGACGCCTGTCACGCTGGCAATTCCTGAGCTTGCCCCCGATGAAGTGCTGATCCGCATCCATGCATCTGCCGTCACCCGCGCCGACGGGATGATGCGCAAAGGGGAGCCTTTGTTCGCGCGTCCCTTCCTTGGTCTACGCCGCCCGCGCAACGGGTTGTCGGGTACTGGCCTGTCGGGGGAGGTGATTGGCGTCGGCGATGAGGTCAGCCGCTTTGCGCTGGGCGATAAGGTGTTTGGCGAGTCGGGGATGCGCTTTGGCGCGAATGCCAGCCACATCAACCTTCCCGAGGACGGCGTACTGATGCCCAAGCCCGATAGCCTGTCGCATGAGGATGCGGCGGTTCTGTGTGATGGCGTGCTGACCTCATGGCACTACATTTGCAATCTCGGCCAAGTGCAACGCGGCGACCGCGTACTGATCCTCGGTGGGGCAGGAAGCCTTGGTTCCGCCGCAGTGCAGATCGCCGCCGCTTTGGGTGCAGAGGTGACGGCCACCAGCAGCGCCCGCAACACCTATCTTGTCGCATCTCTCGGGGCCGCTCGAGTGATAGATTACGCCAGCGAAGACGCGCTGGAACATGAGGCCGGATACGACGTGATCTTTGACACAGTGGGCGTCACATCCTTCTCTGCCGCACGGCCAGCGCTGGCGAAGGCGGGGCGATATCTGTGCCCCGTGCCGACGCTGCGACGCCTGCCCGCGATTCTGCTATCCGCTTTTTTCGGGCGAAAGCGTGCGCTGTTCGCGGCGGTGGGACTGGAACAGCCGAAGCACCTTCGGGCCATGCTGTCCGAGATACTGAACCTGATGGACGAGGGACGCCTCGCGCCAGTCATGGACCGGATCTACCCACTGGCCGATCTGATTGAGGCGCATGCCTATGTCGAGACGGGCCACAAGCGCGGCAATGTCGTCGTGGTATGACGGGGGCGTATTGGTTGCGTGCGCTGCTTGCCTAATCCGCGCGGTTGTCCTTTCAGCGTCACTCTGAGGCGAAAGGCTGGTCGCATGCCTCCCGTATGCCACGCGAGTGGATCTATCGCAGCTCTGATTGATCTTTCGAGTTGTGTGATTGAGTAACTTTGTGTTATATTAAGTGCTAATTTGTTCGATCATGCCGAGGTGCTAAATACTATGACAGATACGGTTTTCATTACGGGCGCGGCCAACGGGATTGGTCTGGCGTCGGCGCGTGCCTTTGCGGCGGCGGGGTATAATCTGGTCCTGACCGACCTGAACCTCGAGGGTTGCAAGGCGGCTGCAAAAGATATTGATGCCCCGAAAGTCTGTCTTGAGGTTGATGTAAGGGACAAGGCGTCGATCGAGGCGGCGTTCGAGGCAGGGGCCGAGGCGTTCGGAACGATCACCCATTGTCACGCGAATGCGGGGGTGTCGAATATGAAGCCTGCGTTGGACCTGACCGAAGATGACTGGAACTTTAACTTCGACGTCAACGCCAAGGGCGTCTTTTTCACCAATCAGGTCGCGGTGGGGCATTTCCTTGCCCACGACGTCAAAGGGGTGATCGTGAACACCGCTTCGCTTGCCTCCAAAGTTGGCGCGCCACTATTGGCGCATTATTCGGCGTCAAAATTCGCGGTGTTGGGCTGGACCCAAGCACTGGCGCGCGAGCATGCCAAGGATGGTATCCGCGTAAACGCCGTTTGCCCCGGTTTTGTGCGTACACCGATGCAGGAGCGCGAAGTCGCGTGGGAGGCGGAATTGCGTGGTTTGACGTCCGAGGAAGTGTTGGCCGACTATGTCAGCCAGACCCCGCTTGGCCGCATCGAAACGCCGGAGGACGTGGCCGATGTTGTGGTGTTTCTGGCCTCGAACGGGGCGCGGTTCATGACGGGGCAGGGCGTAAATGTCACCGGCGGGGTCTATATGACCTGACGCTGGCGTCGGTGCGGGGCCAATGCAAAGGCCCCGCGCGGCCAGTTCGGGATCAGTAGTTTCCGGTTCGTTCGATGCCCGCATCGGACGTGGCCATGACCGCATCAAGATGCTGCTTCAAAAGCCGGATTTGTTGACGCTCGAACCCCGGCTTGTCCCAAAGCGAGGTGAACTCGCCCGGATCCTGCTGGAGGTCAAAAATCTCGGCCTTGTTCGCGTCGTGATACATGCAGGTTTTATAGCGGCCATCGAAAACCATGGTGCCGTGGCTTTGATAGGGCATCCCCGCAAGTGCCTCGTTGAACTCGCAGACCACATGCGGCTTGTGCGATGTGGCCTTGCCCGCCAGCAGATCTGTCAACGGCTTACCCTGCATATTGTAGGGTCGTTCAACGCCTGCGATATCAAGTACGGTCGGCGCGATATCGACCAGTTCAACAAGCGCATCCGTCCGCGCACCCGCAGTAGTGACACCGGGCCAGCGGATGATCAGCGGTACGTGCACCAGCCCCTCGAAAAAGCGGCAGCCTTTGTAAAGCATACCGTGATCGCCCATCATCTCGCCGTGATCCGAGGTGAAGATGACAATCGTGTTCTCGGCCTGCCCGCTGTCTTCCAGTGCCTTCAGCACGGCGCCGATCCGCTCATCGACCATTTCGATCATCGCGTAATAGCACGCTTTGACCATGCGCGCGTCGTACGTATCGGGGGGGAAGTCGAACAGGTTACGATCCTGCAGGGGCGTTTGGGACTGGTCGACATCTTGCGTCGCGTCATAATGCCTGACGTCCTGAATTTTCTTCCACTGCTGGTCGATGTCCCAGAATTCTTCCTGCCGCGCGATATCGCTTTCGCGGAAGTGGGGCAGGGGCATGTCCGCAGGGTCGTACCTGTCCAGAAATTCTTGCGGCGGAAAGAAGGGCGGGTGTGGATCAACCGCGTTGAGGTTCAGAAACCATGGGCCGTCTTTGTGATCCTTGATAAAGGCCGTCGCCCTTTCGGCCCACCACGTCGACTGCTGCAACGCCATTGGCAGGCCAGGGCCGTAGTCGCGCGGGGCATTTGCGAGCAGCTCTGGGTAGAGTTTTAGCGGATCTTCGACGCCATGCTTGTCCTTCAGCCACGTGTCATAGTCGCGCCCGATAGGCCAGCAATCAGACAGTTCAGCCACGTCATAGCCGTCTTCGGGGATCAGTTCGATCCGGTCCTCGGAACGTGACAGGTGGTGTTTGCCGATCAGTCCGGTGGTGTAGTCCGTTGTTTCCTTCAGTATCGCCGGCAGAATCTTCTCAGCGGCGGGCCAGTGGTCGTTGCCGTTGCGATGGACGTGATGCGAGGCAGGATAGCGGCCTGTCATAAAGGACGCGCGACTGGGTGTGCAGATTGGCGCCTGACAATAGGTTTGCATGAAAGACATGCCTTCGGCGGCCAATCTGTCGATGTTCGGCGTGTTGATCGCCGCGTTACCATGCGCGTGGATGGTATCGAACCGCTGCTGATCGGTTGTGATCCATAGGATATTCGGTTTGTCCGCCATGATGTTCTTGTCCTTCACGCTTCCCGCCGTTGGTGCTGCCGAAGATTGC
Organism: Tateyamaria sp. 7Alg 36; assembly: GCF_059882455.1. Lineage (NCBI taxonomy): Bacteria > Pseudomonadati > Pseudomonadota > Alphaproteobacteria > Rhodobacterales > Roseobacteraceae > Tateyamaria > Tateyamaria sp. 7Alg 36. Next base: position 2,726,928 of record NZ_CM187613.1, read on the forward strand.
CGGAGGCGCCATTCAGTTCCACGATCAGATCGGGAAGCTCCGACAGGGAAGAAATCGGGAAAACCGGCCCCTGCGGAATCTTTGAGCCGCCTTTGAGGAACGCCACTGGCAGGCCTGCGGCCTGTGCGCTCGCAACACCTGTTGCGCTGTCTTCCACGGCCAGAACCTCGCTTGCATGTAAGGCGAACCGATAGCAGCCGTAGCGATAGGGAAAGGGATCGGGCTTGCCCTCGCAGACGTCATCAAGGCTCAGGCTGAAATCCATCAACTCGGTGACGCCGATAGCGTCGAGGTTGGTGTCCACCACTGCGCGGTTGGAGTTGGACACAGCAGCCTGACGCAAGCCCATCGCAGCGATATACTTGATGGTCGAGGAGGCACCCGGGATTTCCACAAGACGCCAGGCGTTCTGTTCAAACGCGCAGTTCAACTGCGCCGCCCAGTCCGCAAACGAAAGTTCCGCGGGAAAGCGTGGTTGCAGTTCCTTCCAGACATTACCGATGTGGACGCCGACAAAATGCATGTCGTCCAGATCGGAGATGTCCACGTCGTTCAAACGGCATACTTCTTTCAGGGCGAAAAGGTGCAGCGGCTCGCTATCGACCAGTGTGCCATCAATGTCCCATGCAATCGCTCGGATCATGTGCGCAGTTCCTTCTGTGTCTCATAGCTGTCGCGAAAGAACGTGTATCCGGCGTCATAGCGGCCCTGCTGCGCGGGATCGGGCTGTACTTCGTCCCCGTAGCTGACGCATTTGGCGACGCCGCCCCAGTCATCGGTTGCACCCGTGCCCATGCCCGCCAGCCACGCTGCGCCAAGGCACGAACCGGGGTGGCCGGTCAAAAGCTGAACAGGGGTTTGAAGGACATCGGCGCAGATCTGCATCCAGAGTTTCGATTTGGAGCCGCCATCGGAAGCGAGAAAGCGCGTGGTCGGATAGCCCATGTCGTTGAACACTTCGACGTGGTGGCGGAAAGCGTAAGCATAGCCTTCGAGCAGTGCGCGCCAGAGGTGGCGTATGTCGTGGTTAAGGCTGAGGCCCAGAATGGTGCCCCGCGCATCGGGATCGTGGATCGGCGTTTTCTCACCCAGCAGATAAGGGATGAAGGTCACGCCATCAGCCCTGGGCGGAACGCCTGATGCCAGTTCGTCCAGATATTGATGCGGGCTGATCCCGCGTTTTGCGGCCTCGGCAGCTTCGGCCTTGGCGAATTGCGCGATGAACCAGTTCAGTGCTGACCCACCTGTCGACATGCATCCGTTGGGCATGAACAGGCCCGGTATGATGTGATAATCAAGGAACATGCGCGGATCGGGGCGGGCCGTATCGGTGGCGATCATGATATCCGCCGCGCCGCCGAATTTCAGAAGTACATCGCCAGAGGCCAGAACCCCCGCCGCATAGGCAGAGGCGATATGATCCGCAGCCCCTCCGACAACTGGCGTGCCCTCTGCCAGACCCGACTGCGCTGCGGCTTGGGCCGAGACATGGCCGATGATTTCGGCCGAACCTACTTTGTCAGGGACCATGCCGGGGTTCAGATGGGCGAGGGCGATCAGGTCATCCGACAATGCGTCCGTCGAAAGATCGACAAATCCGGCCTCGAGCGCCCAGTTCTGTTCGACCGCACGCGTGCCCGTCAGACACCAGTTGATATAGTCGTAGGAACCGAACACCGTTGCGATTTTGCGGAACACGTCGGGTTCGTGTTTTTCGATCCAGCGGATGCGGCTGGCCACCAGTTGTTGGTTAATGCCATTGCCGGCGCGCATGACGAATGTCTCTTCCGGTATTTCGGCGGCGATTTCCTTAACCTCTTGGCCTGTGCGCCCGTCGCTTTGCTGGATGGAGGGGCGCAGCACGACGCCGTCGCTGTCCAGCAGGACCGTCGCGGGCAACATGCCGGTGGTGCCGACGGCCGTGATATCAGTACTTTTCAGGCCGGACTGTTCCAGAAGTTCCGGCACGATAGAGCAGACATTCGCCCACCATTCGGTCGGATCTTCTTCGGCCCAGCCCTGTTGGGGGGACGACAATGTCACGGGCCGCGTTGCAGAGGCGATGATCGTTGAGGTGGAGACATCAAGGATGATGCCAATGGTTGAGGTTGTCCCGATGTCGAGACCGATGACGCAGCTCATGAACCGCCCCTATGATCAGTGAAAGCCCATGCCGGCGTGTCTGGTGGCTTGATGCTTTCTGTTAATTATTGTTTGAGCTTCGCGAAGGCTGCCTAATTTGGCGTCACCCGCCGGATGGGCCTGCTTGAAGATCGGAATTGTCGGCGCACGAACGGCGGTTGGGCCGTTCGTGCCTTGCTTGACCGTGAGTGGATCGCAAGTTTAGCGCAAGGTGTTAACCTTATCCATGAACCGTTTGACGCGGTCGCCGTCCACGGCATTCCATGTGTCACCGTCGACCTTGAAGTGCGAGCCGATGATGCAGCCCGAGGCGACAGACATCACGTCGGTGACGTTGTCGACGTTCACGCCGGTGTTGGCAAAGACCGGAACCATCTCGCCCACAGCCTCGGCCACCTTGCGCAGGTCGGATGCATCGGCGGGTTGGCCGGTGATCGGACCCGACACAAGGATAGCGTCAGCCAGGGAGGAGAAGATGGCGGATTTTGCACGCAGTTCGATGGGGCGTTGATCCAGCGAGTGCGCAAATTCTGCATTGATATTAAAGAACAATTTAAGGTCTCGGCGGTCGAGATCGCGTTTCATGCGTGCTGGGCGCGCAGCGTTGGGGGCCCAGACGCCCATGTCGGACGCGAAGACACCGGTAAAGATTTCGCGTACCCATTTGGCTTGGGTGGCCACCGCAATCGCGATCGAGGCGGTCGGATCCCAGAGGTAGTTTACCCCGAACGGGACTTTCAGTTCGGGTTTGCAGGCCTGAACGACGGCTGTGTAGGCGGCGATTGATTCGGGCGTCGCTTCCAACAGGTAGGGGCGGTCGTTTTCGTTGCCGAACATGATCGCGTCGACGCCACCATCCTGCAGCTTGTGGATGTCGGACAGCGCGTCGTCGATCAGTTTGTTTATGCCACCGTCTGAATCATAGAGCGGCGACCCAGGAAGGGCCCCCATATGACACATAGAGACGACAGCGCGTTTTTTATCCCCCAAAAAATCGAAAATCATGGGTTGAGGCTCCTTGGGTAAAATTTCTACAGCTCAATAACTAACATAAAAACACAAACAAGCAACATTTATGTTTTAATTTGTATTATTTTGTGCTAGTCGATAATTGCACCAATCAGAATTCCGCCATCAGATGCGGCATCACAGGGAGTAAAGAAATGACCAAGGTGAAAACATCGCTTAACGACGTGCTGATGGCGCGGCGTAATTTCCTGAAGGCGCTGGCTGCTGTCGGCGCTGCGGGCGCAGGTATGTTGCCAAAGATGGCGCTTGCGCAGGACGCCTATGCGGCGCGGCCCGAATCAGATGTCGACCAGATCAATCTGGTCGTCTGGCAGTACGGCAACATCTATGAAGAGATCGCCGCCAAGTTCGAAGAGGACTGGGGTGTCTCTGTTGAAAAGATCATCGAGCCGAATATCGAGCCGCAGATCGCCAAGCTGACCACCATGTTCGCAGCGGGCGAAGACATCGACGTCTTTGTTTCGATCCTGTCCACCATGGCCAGCTATATTGATCAGGGCATCGCTGCTCCGCTGGACGGCCTGCCCGGCGTCGAAGACTATATTGCAGACATGACACCGCTTGCGCGCTCGACCGCAACGGTTGACGGCAAGCTGTGGGGCTTGCCCTATCTGTCGATTGCGTGGGCCTTCGCCTATAACGACGAGCTTTTGACCAAGGCCGGTTTCGAGGACAAGCCGTTCCAGACATGGGATGAGCTGACCGAACAGTGCCTGAAGGCAAAAGCCGATGGTGTGTCGAACTACCCCCTGCTTTGGGTTGGCGGTCCGGCGCTCGAAACACTTCCAGGCACATGGTTCAGTCAGGTCTGTAACCGAGGCGGTCGGATCTTTGACGAGGACATGAACCCAGAACTCGGCCCCGGTTCGATTGCGCGCGAGGCGCTCCAGTATTTTCAGGACACGTTCATCAAGCACGAGATCGCCGATCCGGATTCGCTGAACCTCAAGTTCTTGCCTGCTGTGAAGGTGTTCAACACCGGCAAGCATCTCTATCTCGGGACATTCCACAACTACTTCATGAACCAGATGAACGATCCGGCCCAATCTCCGATCGCGGGCAAGGGCAAGATTCACGGTTTGCCGGGCGATGGCGCGACCCTTGTCGCGACGTGGTATTACATGATGTCCGATGCCACGCGTGATCGCGAATGGGCGTGGAAAATGCTGCAATACCTCGGTGGCAGAACCAAGGACGGCACCTATAAGCAAGCGCTGAGCCTTGCCAAAAGCTCCATGCTCTATCCCGGCTTTACCTCGGTCGCGCAAAGCGACGAGGTGCGGAACGCTTGGTCTGACAGGGTTGATGTCGATGTGCTGAACGGGATTTTTGCAAATGGCGTCAACTATGAAAAAGTTGTCCCTGCCGTGACAGAGCCTTGGTACAGCAAGTGGAACGAGCAACTGAACCTCGAACTGACGGCGTGTCTGAAGGGCGAGATTTCGGTTGATGTGGCGTGCGACAACATCTCTGCCGCTGCGATTGCCGCCAAACGCTAGAACGCGACGTGCGAAACTTGATACCGGCCATGTGCCGGTATCAATTCCGAGGCCGCGGATCATGCGCGCAGCCACCCCAGTAAATTGAAGAAATATTGGACATTTCTTATGATAGGACAGGCAGACACTGTAATCGGTAAGGCCACGGCGCGGAAACGTCGGTGGGGGGAGTTAGCCCCCTCTTGGTTGGCATTGGGGATGAACATCCCGACACTGATATGTTTCGTTCTCATCCTCGCTTACCCGATCTTTTTCGCGGGTTACCTTTCCTTCCACGAGGTTGGCGTGCGCGAACTGCGCACCGGTGAATATTCCTTTACCGGCTGGGAAAACTACGCCGAACTGTTCCGTGATCCGGTGTTCTGGAAGTCGCTGAAGAACACAGTGCTGTTTGTGGTGATCTCGGTTGCGCTGGAGGTGGTAATCGGCCTCGCCATTGCACTTGTCATCAACGAGCATCGGGTGAAATTGTCCAAGGTCACCAAGTTCCTGATCCTTGTCCCTTGGGCGGTGCCGCCAATCGTCAACGGTTTCCTGTGGGCGTTTATCTTCAACACCCAGTTCGGTTATCTGAACCGCTTGCTGTACCAGCTCGGCTTTATCGAGGAGCAGGTGATCTGGCTGGGCAATCCTTCGACCGCCTTTATGGCGATCATCATCGCCTATGTCTGGCGCACTGTTCCCTTCAATATCCTGCTATACCATGCCGCGCTTCAGGGTATTCCCGACCATCTCTATGAGGCTGCCGAGCTTGACCGCGCGACAGTATGGGAGAAGTTCCGCTATATCACCCTGCCGCTGCTGCGCCCCATCATCGCGGTGACACTGATCCTGCGGACTACCTTTGCCTTCATGATCTTCGACGAGATTTTCGCGATCACCCAAGGCGGGCCTGGCAACGATACGTGGGTTGCGGCCTGGTACACCTACAAGACCTCGTTCAATCCGCCTTTCGACATCGGGGTGGGTGCCGCATCTGCCTATGTTCTGGCGCTGATCGTCGGTGTCGTGGCCATTGCCTATGTCCGCTACGTCTATAAGAAAGTGGAGTACTGATCATGAAGAGAATGACTTGGCGTTACCGCATCTTCATGTACCTCGCCAACGTGCTGGTGATCTGCTTTTTGATCCTGCCGCTGGTGCCTGTGGTCCTTGGTGCTTTGCAATCGGAACGGACGCTGCACGCGGATGTCTGGGCATTGCTGCCTGCCGAATACACGCTGGATAACTTCCGTCTGATCCTGTCGGGCGGGGAAAACAAGGGCGAGTCCTTTCAGGGGATCGACTATCTGCCGAACTCGGTCACGTGGTTTCGCAATGCCTTCCTGAACTCGATGATCGTCGCCACAAGTGTGACCGTGCTGACGCTGACGCTGGCGACACTGACGGCACTGACGGTCACGCGGCTTCGGCTTAGCTGGACGACCTATCTGATGAATATGACGGTCGTCAGCCGCATGGTGCCTTTGATCGTATTGATGCTGCCGCTGTTTGTGGTGATGCGAAACATCGGTTTGCTCAACACCTTACCGGGGATCATCATGGCCGAAGTGGGGCTGTTGCTGCCCTATGCGATCATCATTCTGGTGCCCTATTTCCAAGCATTCCCCAAAGAGCTTGAGGAATCCGCTCGGCTTGATGGCTGCTCGCGATTTGGTGCCTATGTGCGCATCGTCGTGCCGCTGTCGACACCGGCGCTGGCAGCGTGTGGTGTGATCATCTTTATCATCTCGTGGCACGAGTTGCTGATCCCGCTGATCATCGCCTCCAAGCCTGAATATATGACCTTGCCGGTGGTGCTGGCAGGATTGGTGTCCGACCAGTTCGTCTTTTTCACCGTCATGATGGCGATCTGCCTGATCGGTCTCGCTCCGACCCTCGCGTTGGTGCTTCTCTTGCAAAAATACCTTGTCAAAGGCCTGACGGCCGGCGCAGTCAAAGGATAACCCCATGGCCAATGTTTCAGTAGAAAACCTCAAGAAGAACTATGGTACCGTCGAGGTGATCCATGGCATCGACCTCAACATTCAGGACGGGGAATTCGTGGCCCTCGTCGGTCCTTCGGGCTGCGGGAAGTCCACCTTGCTTCGGATGATCGCAGGGCTGGAGGATGTCACCGGCGGGATCGTCAGCATCGACAGCGAAGTGATGAACGACATCGCGCCCCGCGACCGTGACATCGCGATGGTATTCCAAAGCTATGCGCTTTACCCGCATATGACTGTGGCACAGAACATGGGCTTCGCCCTCAAGTTGGCCAAGGTGCCTGCCGAGGATATGGATGCCCGCATCCGCGAAGCGGCAGCAACGCTGAACCTGACCGACTATCTGGACCGTTTCCCGCGCGAACTGTCCGGTGGTCAGCGCCAGCGTGTCGCTATGGGACGGGCCATCGTGCGCAGCCCCAAAGTGTTCCTGTTCGACGAGCCGCTGTCGAACCTCGATGCCAAGCTGCGCGTGCGGATGCGGACCGAGATCAAATCCCTGCACCAACGGCTGGGCGCGACCTCTGTCTATGTCACGCACGACCAGATCGAAGCGATGACAATGGCAGATCGCATCGTGGTGATGCGGGGCGGTCACATCGAACAGATCGGGTCGCCGTTGGAACTGTACGATGCGCCAGTGAACGAATTTGTCGCGACATTCATCGGCTCCCCCTCCATCAACCTGCTGGAAGGTATGATCGAAGGATCGGTGTTCAAGCTGAGCGATGGCAGCACCTTGCCCTTGCCTGACGGGGCCGCCAATCCGGATGGACGGGCCGCGAAATACGGCATCCGGCCAGAGCATTTCGAGATCGTCCAAGGTGACGGCATGGCGGTGATGAAAGTCGACGTGGTTGAGCCGACAGGCAATGAAACCATCCTGACCGGCACAATCGGCGGACAGGTGGTGCAGATCACCCAGCAAGAACGGTTGAACCTACGCCCCGGACAGGAAATCCGCGTTTCGTTGCGTCTTAGCGCGGTGCATCTGTTCGATGCGCTGACGGGTCAAAGGATCTAAGCCGATGACTGCAACAGAATTACACTGGATGGACGCATCGGAAATTGCATCGCGGGTGCGGGACAAGACGCTATCGCCGGTCGAAGTGACAGAAGCCTGCATTGCTCGCATTGAAAAGCTGGATGGCGAATTGAACGCCTTCTGCCTGCCGATGTTCGACATTGCCCGCGACAAGGCCAAAAAAGCCGAAGAGGCCCAGATGCGGGGCGAGTTCTGGGGGCCGCTGCATGGCGTGCCCTATGCGATCAAGGACTCGGACGATTACAAGGGGCAGGTGACGACGGTTGGCTCGTTTCCCAGCAAGGATAATGTGGCCACCGGTTTCTCTCCGATCATCGAGCGAATGGAAGCGGCGGGGGCGATCCCACTGGGCAAAACCACGACGCCGGATATGGCGTGGATCGGGCTGACCTATTCGGAATTGCACGGGATGACCCATAACCCGTGGGACAAATCGCGCAATCCGGGTGGTAGTTCCGGTGGTTCTGCGGTGGCGGTCGCGGCGGGGATGGCGCCGTTGGCGACGGGCACCGACGGCGCCGGTTCGATCCGTATACCGGCATCTTTCTGCGGCATCTACGGACTGAAGCCTTCGCACGGGCGCATCCCGCTGATGCTGCCCAACACCAACCAGCACACTCATTACGGCCCGCTGTCCCGCACCGTGACCGATGCCGCCATGATGATGGAGGTTTGTGCCGGCCCTGATGATCGCGACCTCTATTCTCTGGAAGACCCATCGCCCAAATATCTGGAAAACCTCGACAAGCCGTTGAATGGCTTGCGGGTCGGGTGGAGCGCGGACCTTGGCTTTGTCGAAAAGATCGACCCAGAGGTACTTGCGACTTGCGAAGCTGCCGCACAGCGTTTCAGCGATCTTGGGGCCGAAGTGGTGCCAGCGGACCTTGACCTATCGGGGTCGATGGAAATTGCCAAGCGCAACTGGCAGGCAATCATGTCCGCCATCGTGAACCACCGCCTTGGCGACCATCTGGATGTGCTTGATCCTGCCCTCGTTGCATGCGCCCGCGGCGCATTGGAGCAAACCTCGGGCGAGTTCCTGTTCGATAAGGTCAAGGCGTTCCCGATCTACCAGCGTCTGGTCGCATGGTTCGGTCAACACGACCTGCTGCTGACACCTTCTGTCGCTTGTCTGCCGGTCACCAACGGTCGGCTTCTGCCCAAAAATTATCCCGAACACGAATGGGACTGGATGGAATGGGCGCCGTTCAGTTCTCCGTTCAACTTGTTCCACAAACCGGCGGCGAGTGTTCCTGCGGGGCTGTCCAAGGGTGGTTTGCCGATTGGCCTGCAGATTGTCGGGGCGCGCCATGCTGACGCGCTGGTAATGCAGGCGTCACGGGCCTACGAACTTGCTGCGCCTTGGGCGCATATGCGGCCGCCGGAGTAATCCGGCGGACGTCCTTTGATCACGTTGACAATTTTTGTTCGTTTTTGATAGATACAGTGTATGCTGACCGGAATTCAAACTGAGTTGTATAAATGACCGCCAAACGCATCCCTGCCACTGTCCGGCTCGAGGCCATTCTGGCCGAAGTCGAGAGCAACGGCCACGCGTCCGTCAGCGATATTGCCGAACGTCTGGGCGTGTCCGAAATGACGATCCGGCGGGATATGGACAAGCTGGGGGCCGAAGGGCACGTGGTGCGGACCCATGGCGGTGCGCATTCCAACGATGATTTGCGCAGTAAAGTGTTCGAGATGATCGAACCCAGCGTTGAAAACCGTGCAACCCGTAACAGGTCGGAAAAGAAACGCATCGCGGCCACTGCCGTGCGGCGGATTGAATCGCGCTCGACCGTTGCCATCGACGTGGGCACAACCTGTTTTGAACTGGCGTCGCTGATCTCTGACAGTTCGGTCCACATTGTGTGTGCGTCATTGCCGATCCAGCGCGTATTGGCGAAGAACCAGATGCAAATCTACGCCCCCTGTGGGCGCATCGCGGGGGCCGACCCGTCAACTGTCGGGGCGCAAACCGTCGCATATTTGCGGGATTTCCGGTTCGAAATTGCTTTTCTCGCGGTGGCTGGCATTACCGAAGACGGCCTGTTCGACTACTCCTTCGAGGATGCGGAAATCAAGAAAACCCTCGCGATGCAGGCGCATTCTCGGGTGCTCATGCTCGACAGTTCCAAGGTCGGGAAATCCTCGGCGGTGCGGGTTATGGGGTTTGACAGTATCGACGTTCTGATCACCGACGCACCGTTACCACCGGAAATGGCGGCAGTTCTTGCCGAGTTTGACGTGGAAGTCGTGCTCGCGGCTTGATCCGGTGTTTGCGAGCTTTCGTACGTTCCCAAATATCACTGTTTTATCTGAGTAACTGCCCAGTATTTTGGGCTTTTATGTTTGATTTTGGTATTTTGTGGTGGTATTTGTTTGTTGCAAACTTTCCACATCTACCAAAGCGAGGGGCCCCATGCGCATCATTTACATCGACGTAGATTCTCTGCGACCGGACCACACCTCGCCCTACGGCTATGCCCGTAAGTTGACCCCGAATATCCAGTCTATCGCGGACAAAGGGGTGCGATTCGATGAATACCACAGCTCCGATACGCCCTGCATGCCATCGCGCGGCGCATTCACCACGCAACGGTTCGGTATCTCGACGGGTATCGTCGGTCATCAGGCCAATGACGGCGACATGTATCTGACGGAATCCCGCAGCCAGCGCAGCAATGCGCCCTTTCTTGGCTTTCACCTTGCCAACACAGGTGGCTACCACACAGTGGGGATGACCTGTTTTGCTGAACGGCATCAGGCCTACTGGTTCCACGGAAATTTCATGGAGTTCCTGCGCCCGAGCCTGTCTTTGGGTATCGATGAGGATGCCGCCGACGTCACCGATACGGCGCTGGACTGGCTGGACCGGCGCGGCGCGGATGACAAGTGGTTCCTGATGTTGAACTTTTGGGATGCGCATCGGGACTATCAGATTGATCGCGAAACGCTTGACCGCGCGGCGGCAAGTGGCCCTGCTCCCGCGTGGCCGGACGAAGACGCGATTGCCCAGCATCAGGATTTGTATGGCGCTGCGACTGCCAAGGATTTGCACGGGGCCTATGGCGATCCTTCGCCAAGCCCCGATATCACGCCGCATGCGATCACGAACCGTGCCGATTTTGAACAGTTGATTAACGGCTATGACGGCGCGATTTCGTATATCGACCATCACATCGGCCGGATTCTGCAAAAGCTGAAAGATCTGGGCATTGATCAGGATACGGCCATCGTATTCACCGCAGATCACGGCGAAGCCTTTGGCGAACATGGTATTTACGGCGAACACGCCTATGCCCATCCGGCCACGACGCGGGTGCCGCTTGTCGTGCACTGGCCTGGTGTGACGGACAAATTGCCCGAGGAAAAACGGTCGCATGACGGGCTGTTCTATCACCTCGATTTCGGGCCTACCTTGTGTGACATGCTGGGCCTGCCCACGCCCGAAGGCTGGCACGGCAAGTCATTTGCGCCGGTTCTGCGCGGCGAGGATTTCAAGGGACGTGACCACCTGATCCTCAGTCAGGGGGTCCACACTTTCCAACGCGCGGTGCGGAAAGGCGACCTGCTGTATATCCGTACGCTGCATCCGGGCACCTACAAGGCGGATCCCGAAGCGCTTTATGACCTGCGCAATGATCCGAACATGACCAAGGATCTGATGCCGGATCAGCCGGAATTGGCGGCCCCCCTCAAGGCGGATCTGGCCGATTGGTGGTTCGAATATGCTGGGCGACCCACCTCTGGGCCTGACAAGATGCAACAGAACCTCACACGCGGGCCGGTCCTTTATTCCGATCCCGAGCTGTATCTTGAGCGGCTGGAAAACTCGGGGCGGGCCAATCTGGCCGCTGATTATCGCAAGCGGTTGACCGGATTCCTCAAAGATCCGCATGCCGTTCCTGCCCACGAAAAACCGAAACCGACGCCGATCTAAAGGCACGCCGCCTGAATGATGGTGACCCCCGGCCCCCTGACGGGCCGGGCTCTGACGTGCTGTGCGCTGTTATCCCAAAAGCGCAATCGGCATTCACACTTTTAAACAATAACGCAAAGCGGAGGGGCTGCCTCCGACCGGAGAGCGATCATGGCAAGCGTACTGGACCAGTTACGAGAAATGACGGACGTTGTGGCCGATACAGGAGATGTTGAGGCGGTGCGCAAATACAGACCCGTGGACTGCACCACAAATCCGTCCCTTGTGCTGAAGGCGTTGCAAGACCCCGCGTCGGAAACACTGATCGCGCAAGAAATCGAAGCCGGAAATAAGGCGGGCAAAGATGCCTCGGAATTGGCCGATGCGCTGACCGTCACAGTGGGGGCGCGGTTGTGTAATCTGGTGCCTGGTCGCGTCTCGACCGAAGTAGACGCGCATCTTTCGTTCAATACTGACGCCTCGGTGACGCGGGCGCGCGCCATCATCGCCGATTATGCGGCGCGCGGCATTAGTAAAGACCGGATCCTGATCAAGCTTGCCGCAACATGGGAAGGCATTCGTGCAGCGAAAATTCTGCAGGACGAGGGGATAGACTGCAACCTGACTCTTCTTTTCAGCCTCGCTCAGGCGGTGGCTTGCGCCGATGCGGGCGTGTTCCTGATTTCGCCTTTCGTTGGCCGGATCACGGATTGGCACAAGGCGAAAGACGGCATGGCAGACTATGCGCCCGACGAAGACCCGGGCGTGCAATCGGTGCGCAGGATCTATGACTATTACAAATCAAACGGCATTCAGACTGCCGTTATGGGCGCATCCTTCCGTAATACCGATCAGATCAAGGCGCTGGCGGGATGTGACAACCTGACAATCGCGCCGAACCTTCTTGATGAACTTGGCGACGACACGGGAGACCTGCTACGGGCTCTGTCGCCGGAAAAGGCCAGTGGCATCGCCCCCATCGCAATGCCTGAGGATCGCTTCCGCTGGGAGATGAACGAAGACGCCATGGCGACAGAGAAACTTGCCGAAGGCATCCGCAATTTCGACAAGGACCGGCAAAAGCTGATCACGCTGATCGCGGCACGGCAGGCGGTTTAACCTATCGGCTGGGGCAGGGGGCAAATGCGGCCTCCTGACCGGCACCCTCCCCCTCAGTTAAGGAGGTATCCTTCATGAACATGAACACGTCGGAATTGAACCTGCATCCTACCACGCCGGTCATCCCTGTCGCCAAATCGAACCGCACGGATTTCACGCCTGCAGAAATGGGCGCGCTGGCCCACCTCTATCGGGGCGAAGTCTATCGCAGCACGGTCTGGCGGACCCGCCTCGACACAACCACGAACTGGGCGGTGGTCGTGACGGGCGTTTCCCTCACGGTCACCTTCGGTAGTCTTAATGCGACCGTATTGCCACTGATCCTTGTCGGTTTGCTGGTCGGCGTGTTTCTGATGCAGGAAGCGCGGCGGTATCGCTATTTCAACGTCTGGCGCGCGCGGGCGCGGTTGATGGAAACGGACTTTTACGCGCCACTGTTGCGCGGCCCGGGGGGGTGCCGGAACGGCGAATGGGAACAGCTTTTGGCCAACGATTATGAACGGCCCCAATTCCATATCAGTTTCATCCGCGCCATTGGACGGCGGTTGCGCAAAAATTACGCGTGGGTGTTCGCGATTCAGGTGCTGGCCTATTGCGGCAAGCTTTCGATCCATCCGACACCGCTGGTCAGTGTCGACCAGTTGTTCGAGCGTGCTTCGATCGGTCCTGTGCCGGGACATGTTGTACTGCTGTGCGGGGTGATGTTTTATGGCGCATGGAGCATCATCGCGGTTTGGACCTATGCCATCGAATGCGCCGCGCGACGCGACAAACGGACCCTGATAACCATCGCATGAGCCAATTACCGGACAAGAAGCCTAGCAGCTGCTGTGCCCCGTCTGCGGATAGCGGACCGGTGCCTTCTGCCATGGCAATCTCACAGGCGGCGGCGCCACGCGCAGATGCAGGCGCCGTGGACATCCCCGGGGGAAAGGCGCTGGTTGGCACGCGCAGGCCGCATATTCCCGACGACGGCGAAGGACCGTTACGAACCAAACGGGTCACAGCATTCCGGATGTCATCCACTGCCGTCACCAATGCGGATTTCGCGGCCTTCGTCGCAGACACAAGCTTTGTGACGGAGGCCGAGCGCATCGGCTGGAGCTTTGTGTTCCACTCTCAAGTCGCGGACAATATTGGTGGGACCAGTGGCGTCCCTGCGCTGGAATGGTGGCACCGCGTGGACGGGGCCAATTGGCGCGATGTCGATGGCGGGGGGAGGGATGTTCTGCAAGACCGTGCCGACCATCCAGTGGTCCATGTCTCGTGGAACGACGCGCAGGCCTACGCACGCTGGGCCGGTGGCCGCCTGCCGACCGAGGCGGAATGGGAACACGCTGCCCGCGGCGGTCTTGGGGACGTCCTCTTTCCTTGGGGGGATGCGGAGCCTGACGATATCGCGCACTTCCCCTGCAATATCTGGCAGGGCCGGTTTCCGTACGAAAATCAGGGGCTGGACGGGCATTTGTTCACCGCGCCAGCGCGATCCTACACGCCAAATGGCTATGGTCTGTACAATATGGTCGGCAACGTCTGGGAATGGACGGCGGAGCCTTTCACCGTCCGCTCCCTGCGCCGAAAGGTACGCACGCAGCAACAGTCGCGCCGCGGGTATCGCCTGCTCAAGGGCGGCTCGCACCTTTGTCACAAAAGTTATTGCTTCCGCTACCGTATCGCAGCGCGCAGCGGGAACTCACCGGACACGGCCACAACGCACCAAGGGTTCCGCGTCGTTTGGGACGTGTGAACGGGAATTGCCCTGTTCCACCGAGTGAATTGCGCAAGCGGATAGGAAGATGTGCCATTTTCCGATTCTGTACGCGGTACTATATCGCGTAGTCGGCGCCGCATTTTATAAACCGCAGGCGCAACAAATCATGCCGCTTACGCAACATTACCCCCTCGGGGCGGTCGTTCTGTGATTTCAGAGTAAAGTGGCTGGGATGGTAGGATTCGAACCTACGGTACACTGTACCAAAAACAGTTGCCTTACCACTTGGCTACATCCCAACGTGACGCGCTAATTAGTCTGGAGTGGCGGCGCGTGCAAGCCCCTTTCAGGGAAAAAATGTATCATTCTGTCGGACCGGTCTCGGTCAGCAGATCGGGGTTTTCCGGATCGTTTCGTTCCGCGTCCACCAGACGGTCCAGCGCGGCTTGTGAACTGTCGCCCACATCGGCGGGAGCGGGCATCGCAGACTCGGGTGCGCGTTTCTTGGTGGGGGTGGTGGGGGCCTTGGGCTGTTCGGTCGTGCCGCCGACCATCTGGATGCGGTAGGTGGTGTCGGGCACTTCAATCCCTGCGGCTTCGATGGCGGCCTTGACCATGCGGATCGCCTCACCCTTGGCCAAGGCGAGGGAGGTGCCGCGCTGGTCGATCCATCCGGTGACGACCAGAATGACCGACCCGTCACCGATCCGTTCGATCCATGTCAGCGGCGCTGGTTCGGTCAACACAAACGGCAGGTCCGCAACCACCTGTTCGGCCAGTTTGCGCACTTCGCCCAGATCCCCTTCGGAGCCGACGCCGATCTCGAATTCGAAGCGGCGTTCGTGGTTGGTCGAGAAGTTGACGATGCGGCTTTTGAACACGGTCGCGTTGGGAATGCGGATGTGATTGCCATCAAAGCTTAGCAGGATCGTCGCGCGGCTGGTCAGGCGGATGACCTTGCCGACGTCGCCTTCGATCTCAACGATGTCATTGGGACGGAAGGGTTGGCGAATCGACAGCATGATCGAGGCGATGAAATTCTCGACCGTGTCGCGGACGGCAAAACCGATGGCGAGGCCGACCAGACCCGCAGCACCAAGAATGGTGCCCAACAGCGCCGTCGCACCTAGAATATCAAGCGCGATGACCAGACCGCTGATGAAAAAGATCATGCGCACAAGCTGGCGGTAGAGGTCCGCGATAAAAGCGTTCGGCGCGATCCGGTCCCACGGATAGCGCATGCGCGCCAGAAGAATGCCCGCGAACAGCACAACCACAAAGGCAAGCACCGCCACTGCCACCAGCGGCAACATCGCAATGGTCTGATAGAAACGGGTTTGGAACCGCTCGACCGCAGGGTTCAGGCGCGCGACCACGTCGGTCGTCTCGCTCACTTCGTTCTCGATCGCGACGACACCGGCAACACGGGCCACGATATCATTCAGACGCGCCGCCGTGCTGGCATCCAGCGTGGTGCCGCGCAGCGTGACAATGCCCGACGACACCTGAAGGGTCACGTCCTCATAGCCCTCAAGCTCTGCGAGGATATCGCGGATGCGCACGGCGATGGCGGCGTCCTGTGTGGCGCTATCCTCGACCGCGATGGTGCCCTGCGGCTGGTCCGAGGTTTGGGCAAATGCAGGTGTAACGAAAAGGCCGCAGACCAGTAGGACGAGGATACGGATCATGCGCCGACCTCGACCAGAATGGCGCCTGCGCGATTGCCTGCCTCGACAGCTGCATGGGCGGCGACGCAGTCGGCAAGGGGGTAGATGCGTTCGACGGGGCAGGTCAGCGCACCCTGTTCCAGCGCGTCATGCAGGCGTTTGATCGCGCTTTGCCGTTCTTGTTGCGGCAGCAGATAGATCAGGACGATGTCTATGGTCACCGCCTTAAACAGCATCGGGCCAAAGGCCAGCGTCGGTGTCATCTCCTTGGCCGAGCCATAGGCAGCGATGGTGCCGTTCGGGGCGATCACCTCGGCGTCCGTCGCAGCGTTGATGCCGAATTCGACCTCGACAATGCGGGCCACAGGCGCGCCACCATTGGCGTCGATGATCGCGGCGGCAAGATCGTCACGGCTGTAGTCCAGAACGCTGTCCGCGCCGGCGTCTTTGGCCATATCCATGCCGTCGCCGCGTGCCGTGGCGATAACGCGTGCGCCGCCCCATTTCGCCAGTTGCACGGCCAGCAGACCCACGGTGCCCGCGCCGCCTTGAACCAGCACGGTTTTGCCCGCGACGTCACCGCCGCCAAAGACCGCGTGGCAGGCGGTCAGTCCCGGAATGCCAAGGATCGCGCCGGTTTCCAGTGAAACGGAATCAGGCAGGGCGACGGCCTGTTCGGCAGGCACGCAGATGTGGGTTGCCGCCGTACCAAAAGGGCGCTGCCACTGCCCGTTCCAGATCCAGACGCGGGTGCCGATGCGGTCGGGGGAAATGCCTTCGCCCACGGCTTCGATCACGCCCGCGCCGTCACTATGCGGCACGATCTGCTCAAATGGCGGTTTGGTCACGCCGGGGCGGGTGCCTGCGCGGGCCTTCACATCCGACGGGTTCACGCCGGAAAAGCTGAGCCGTACAAGGATCTCTCCGGCGTTTGGGGTGGGGGTGGGCAGGTCGTGCAAGGCAAGCACATCGGCTGCCGCACCAAAGGAAGAATAGGAAATCGCGCGCATAAAATCGGGTCCGCTTCATCGTGGCGTATGAGCGTCAGGATGTAGCCTGTGGACCTGAAAAGCCAGTGCCGGTGCAGGGCAAGCCGCAAAAACCGCCCCGAAGGGCGGCGCGAATGGGGTCAGTTGCGCACTTCGTCCATGGCGACACCCCAAAGACGCGCCTTGGGCGCCCAGCCTTTGTAGCCTGCGGCAGTGATGCGGCACCATTCCGTGTCGCATTTGCCGAGGCGGGCGATCACACCGGCCTCAAGTGCGGCGGCGACGGGGGCCTGCGCCTCGGGGCGGGTGCGGATGGTCAGCATGTCCTGTTCGATCAACACCGTGCGCGTACCGGACAGCAGCGAGTAGTGCACCCAGCCGCCAAGACCGTCGCGGTCCTCGACCCTGCGCCAGTGACCGTGTTCGGCGGTGATTTGCAGTGGCATGTCGCGGCGCGTGAACACCCAATCGATGCGGTGGGACAGGGACGGGCCGCGGCGCACATTGCCCTCGGCCGCCTTGAGCGACACATAACGCGGCAGGGGCAGGTTTGTGACAGGGCCGACCGACTTGGTACCGACATCTTTTGCAACAGCGGGAAGGGCAGTTATCAGGGCAAGGCCAATGCAGAACACCAGCCGCAGGACCGCCACCATCGGGGAAGTTTTCATCATCTCGTGCCTCTTGGAATGGCCGAGGTTCTTGTGCCTCGTGCTCACTTCCTCCACCATGCCTTCAAATGGCGTACAGGCCAAGACCGGGGAGAGCATATATGCCAAAGGATCGTCTGAGTGTTGTCGTTACGCGACGGTTGCCGCCAGAGGTCGAAACCCGCCTGAGCGAACTGTTCGATGTGCGCTTGCGCGATGTGGACGCGCCGATGTCACGTGCCGAGATTGTCGAGGCGATGAAAACGGCGGATGTGCTAGTGCCGACAATCACCGACACGGTGGACGGTGCGATGATCGGGCAGGCGGGGGACCGGCTGAAGCTGATTGCGAATTACGGCGCGGGGGTTGATCACATCGACGTCGCCACGGCGCGCCAGCGCGGCATTCTTGTGTCGAACACCCCCGGTGTGCTGACCGAGGACACGGCAGATATGGCGATGGGTCTGATCCTCGCCGTGACGCGCCGGATGCCCGAGGGCATGGCCGCGATGCAGTCCGGCGATTGGGAGGGTTGGTCGCCCACGGCCTTCCTTGGCGGGCGCATTGCGGGGCGTCGTCTGGGGATTCTGGGCATGGGGCGGATCGGGCGTGCGGTTGCGCGCCGTGCAACGGCCTTTGGCATGCAGGTGCATTACCACAACCGCCGACGTCTGCGCCGCGAGGTCGAGGACGAGGTGCAGGCGACATGGTGGGACAGTCTGGATCAGATGGTGGCGCGGATGGACGTTCTTTCCATCAACTGCCCGCACACGCCGTCGACCTTCCACTTGATGAATGCGCGCCGCCTCAAACTGATGAAGCCGGACGCAGTGATCGTGAATACCTCGCGCGGCGAGGTGATCGACGAGAACGCCCTGACACGGATGCTGCGCGCGGGCGAGATCGCGGGCGCGGGCCTTGATGTTTACGAGGGCGGCACGCAGGTGAACCCGCGTTTGCGCGAATTGCCCAATGTGGTGCTGCTGCCCCATATGGGCTCGGCCACCCGCGAAAGCCGCATCGAGATGGGCGAAAAGGTCATCATCAACATCAAGACATTCGACGACGGACACCGCCCGCCGGATCAGGTCGTGCCGTCGATGCTGTAACCCGACCCCACCCCGCCGGACGCAGCGCCGTGCCGCGTTCCGCACTGCCAAGGATATTGCGACATGCGTTTTCTACTGACTGCTGCCCTGACCCTGTTTTGCGGTGCCGCACTGGCGCAACAGGCCGCCGACGCTATCCAGCCAGAGGCGGGCACCTCGGGCGCTGCCCTTGCCACGTCACCCGCGATTGCCGCCGCGCAGGCCGCGAAAGAGGCGGGCAAACCTGTGGTCGCGCAGAACTACATGGTGGCGGCGGCGAACCCGCTGGCAGTGCAAGCGGGTGTCGATGTTCTGGCAGAGGGCGGCACTGCCGCTGATGCGCTGGTTGCGGTGCAAACGGTGCTGGGACTGGTCGAACCGCAATCGTCGGGCCTTGGCGGCGGCGCGTTTCTGGTCTGGTACGATGCGGAAAGCGAAACGCTCACCACACTCGACGGGCGCGAGACCGCGCCACTGGCCGCGACGCCTGATCTTTTCCTGAAGGACGACGGCACGCCGATGGGCTTTTTCGACGCGGTGGTCGGGGGGCGGTCGGTCGGCTCACCGGGCACGCCTGCGTTGCTGGCAGAGTTGCACGCACGCTGGGGCACGCAGCCATGGGCGGGCCTGTTTGACGCGGCCATTGATCTGGCCACTGACGGGTTCGAGGTGTCGCCGCGCCTTGCGCAGATGATCGCACAGGATGCCGAGCGGTTGGCGACCTATCCCGTGACAGCGGACTATTTCATGCCCGATGGTGCGCCATTGCAAGCTGGCGCGTTGCGCGACAATCCCGACTATGCAGCAACCTTGCGCAGCTTGGCCGTGGGCGGGGCCGAGGCGTTTTACACCGGGCAGATCGCGGCGGATATCGAAGACACGGTGCAGCGCCAGACTGACAATCCCGGCGTGTTGTCGCAAGTTGATCTGTCAATCTACCGCGTGAAGGAACGGCCAGCGATCTGCGCGCCTTATCGCGATCACGAGGTCTGCGGCATGGGCCCGCCTTCTTCGGGTGCGCTGGCGGTCGGTCAGATCCTCGGGATGCTGGAAGGGTATGACCTTGCCGCACTCGGGCCCGCAAATCCCGAAAGCTGGCGGTTGATCGGCGATGCCTCGCGGCTGGCCTTTGCGGATCGCGGGCGGTACGTGGCGGACAGCGATTTCGTGCCGCTGCCCGTCAAAGGTATGCTTGACCCTGTTTATCTGGCGGAACGCGGTGCGCTGCTGTCGGGGGATGTGGCGCTTGAGGACGTGACTGCTGGTAACCCCGCCTTCGATCACAGCCTGAACCTTGCCGACGATCAAAGCATCGAACTGCCCTCGACCTCGCATGTGTCGATTGTGGACAGCTATGGCAATGTGGCGTCGATGACGACAACAATCGAAAACGCCTTTGGCTCGCGTCTTATGGTGCACGGGTTCCTGTTGAATAACGAACTGACCGATTTCAGCTTTGCCACCCACAAGGACGGGGTGCCCATCGCCAACGCCATCGCACCGGCCAAACGCCCGCGGTCGTCCATGGCACCGACCATCGTGATGAAGGACGGCGCGCCGGTTCTGGCTATCGGCAGTCCGGGCGGTAGCCGGATCATCGGTTATGTGGCCAAGTCGATCATCGCCCATCTGGATTGGGGGATGGATATGCAGCAGGCCGTGGCCTTGCCCCATGCGGTGAACCGTTTCGGCTCTTTCGACCTCGAAGACGGCACTTCGGCGGCAGAAATGGAGCGCGCCCTTATGGATTTCGGCTACGAGGTCGGTATACGTGACTTGAATTCGGGTCTGCACGCCATCGCCATCGCAGAGCAGTTGCACGGCGGCGCGGATCCGCGTCGCGAAGGCATCGCGATGGGCGACTAAGCGCGATGAAACAGGGAAGAGGAAGACACTATGGTTCAGGCGATTGATCTGGCACGCAACGAAGACGGCATTGCAGCGGCCCTTGGCATTCTCAAGCAACAGTTCGGAGAGCGGTTCCACACCGGTCAAGCGATGCGCGACCAGCACGCGCACACCACCACATGGATCAAGGCGCAGGCCCCCGACGCGGTGGTGTTTCCTAACTCGACCAAGGAAGTGTCCGACATCGTCAAGATCTGCGCCGAACATGGGGTGCCGGTCATTCCCTATGGCACGGGCACCTCGCTTGAAGGGCATGTGAACGCCCCTGCGGGGGGCGTGTCGGTTGACCTGAGCACGATGGACAAGATCATCGCCGTGAACGCCGAAGACCTTGATTGCGTTGTGCAACCGGGTGTGACGCGGGAACAGTTGAATACTTATCTGCGCGACCGTGGCCTGTTCTTTCCCATCGATCCGGGTGCGAACGCATCGCTAGGCGGCATGACCTCGACCCGTGCGTCGGGGACCAACGCGGTGCGCTATGGCACGATGAAGGACAATGTGATCGCCCTAGAGGCGGTGATGGCCGACGGGCGTGTGATCCGCACGGCGCAGCGGGCCAAGAAATCCTCGGCCGGCTATGACATGACGCGGCTGCTGGTTGGTTCCGAAGGGACGCTGGGCCTGATCACCGAAATCACGCTGCGCCTGCAGGGCATTCCCGAGGCGATCCGCGCTGCACGCATGTCGTTCTCCAGCATTGATGCCGCCTGTCAGGCGGTGATGACCACGATCCAGTATGGCATCCCTGTTGCGCGGATCGAACTGCTGGACGAGGTAAACGTGCGGGCCGCCAACGCCTATTCCAAACTGGACCTGCCGGAGACGCCCCTTTTGCTGCTGGAATTCCACGGGTCTGACAATTCGGTTGTCGAACAGGCCGAGATGTTCGGCGCGATTGCCGAGGATGTAGGTGGGTTCGATTTCGCCACCACCGGCACTGCCGAAGAGCGCAATAAGCTGTGGAAAGCGCGCCACGATCTGTACTGGGCGAGCCTGCAACTGCGCCCCGGCGCGCAGGCCCTGTCCACCGATGTTTGCGTGCCGATTTCGCGTCTGGCCGAAGCGGTCACAGGGGCGCAGGCCAAAGCGGCAGAGCTTGGCCTGATGGCCCCGATTGTCGGGCATGTGGGGGACGGGAATTTCCACTCGCTGGTGTTGCTGGACCGCAGTGATCCCAGCGAAGTCGCCCGCGCCGAAGAGTTCACCGCCTTCCTTGTCGAAGAGGCGATCCGCATGGACGGTACCTGCACGGGTGAACATGGGATCGGGCAGGGCAAGATGCCCTATCTGGTGCGCGAACTGGGCGACACGGTCGATTTCATGGCCGCGATCAAGATCGCGCTCGATCCCCAAAACATCATGAACCCGGGCAAGATTTTCGCCCTTTAAAACGAGCAGGGCCATGGGGGATCATCCCACTGGCCCTGTCACCCCCTGCGGCAATCCAAAGGCCGCGCTAGCGCGCGCAGCGATTTTATTTGCGCTTGCCGCGCGGGCCCAAAGAGGGCGTTGCCCTCTTTGAAATCTCCCAAGGTATTTAAGACCCAAAGAATGCGTCGTTTTTGCGCCTTGAGCGGTCGGCGGTCTTGCGCGCGCAACGGTCCTGTTTTCTAGAAGTGGGGAGGGTTTGTTCGAGGATTCGAGACATGAAGACGCAGGTTAAAGCACTGGTTGTCGGCGGTGGCGCCGTCGGGACCTCAATCGCCTATCATCTGGCCCGTGCGGGGTGGGACGATGTGATGTTGCTGGAGCGTGACGAGTTGACCAGCGGCAGCACGTGGCATGCGGCGGGGTTGCTGCCGTATTTCAACATGTCCTTTGCAACGACCCATATCCATGACTATTCCATCCGGTTCTACAAGACGCTGGAAGAAGAGACCGGATTGAACGCCGGTTTTGCCGTGGTGGGCAATTTGCGCATGGCCCAGACCGAAGAACGGATGGACGAATATATGCTCTATGCCTCGACCGCCGAGACATGTGGTGTGCCCTACACGTTCATGACGCCCGAGCAGATCAAGGAGAAGTGGCCGCTGATCCGCACCGATGATCTGAAAGGGGCGTTGTATCACCAGACCGACGGATACATTAACCCTGCCGATGTCACTATGGCCATGGCCAAGGGCGCGCGCCAGCGTGGGGTGATGATCGAACGCAAATGGCAGGCGGATGCGTTCCATTGGAACGGGTCGGCGTGGGAAGTGACGGCGACCAAGATGGTCGAAAAGGGCGGCAACCTTGTGCCTAGTGACGAGCAAATCGTTATCACCGCCGAACATGTGGTCACGGCCAGTGGCAACCACGCCCAACGCACGGCCAAGATGCTGGGCATCAAAATGCCCGCCATTCCGGTAGAGCACCAGTTCATCGTCATGGAACAGGATCCCGAGTTGGTGAAGTTCCGCGCCGAGGGCAACGTGGAGCACCCTGTGATCCGTGATGCGGATGCGCAGTCTTATGTGCGCGAGGAACGCGGCGGGTGGATCCTTGGCGTCTATGAAAAGGATGCGCCTGCGCGGTTCGAACATGGTGTGCCGGACAGTTTCCGCGCCGATCTGTTCCAGTTGGATCTGGAGCGGATCGAAGAGCAGTATATGGCGATGATCCACCGCATTCCGTCCTGCGAGAACAGCGGGCTGAAGGATGATTTCAACGGGCCGATCTGCTATACGCCCGATGGTAACCCGTTGGTGGGGCCTGCGCCAGGTTTGCGCAACATGTGGCTGGCCGAGGGGTTCTCGTTCGGGATCACGGCGGCGGGTGGCACGGGCTATTACCTTGCGCAGATGATGGTCGAGGGTGAGGCCGAGATCGACATGGCGTCGCTGGACCCCAAACGTTATGGCGACTGGATGACAACCGAGTTCGCCGCGCGCAAGAACGAGGAGTGCTACGAGCACGTCTATATCCTGCACCATCCCGACGAGGAACGCCCCGCCTGTCGCCCGCTGCGCACGTCGCCCAGCTATGACCGTCAGGCGGCCAAGGGGGCGCAGTTCGGATTTGTGAACGGATGGGAGCGGCCAAACTATTACGGCCCCGTCGATGCGCCTGAAAACTTTGACCACGACGCGCGGTCGTTCCGCCGTGGCGGATGGTGGCAATATGCTGTGGAGGAGGCGCGCGCGATCCGTGAGGGCGTCGGCCTGATCGACGCGACCGCCTTTACCAAGCATCGCGTGAGCGGCCCCGGCGCCACCGCGTTTCTGGATTGGTTCACCACCAACAAGCTGCCGAAAGTGGGGCGTATCAACCTGACCTATGCGCTGACGGCGGCGGGGACCACGCGCACGGAATACACGATCGTGCGGCTGGCCGAGGATGACTATTACCTCGTGTCGGCGGGTTCATGGACGGCCTATGATCAGGATTACCTCTATAAGTGCGTTGCGGATATGGAACCCGAGTTTGGCCGTATCAATACGACCGAAGAAACCACGAAATGGGGTGTTTTCGCCATTGCAGGGCCGAAGTCGCGGGATGTTCTGAAGTCGCTGATTGTTGATCCTGACCCTGAAACGGCACTGTCCAACAAGCGGTTCCCGTGGTTGTCCTACCGCGATATCGAACTGGGCATGTGTCCGGTGCGGGCGATCCGCGTCGCCTATACCGGAGAGTTGGGCTGGGAACTGCACCACCCGATCGAGATGCAGAACTACCTCTGGGATCAACTCCTTGCTGCGGGAGAGTCGCACGGACTGAAGCTGGTCGGGGCGCGGGCGCAGAACTGGCTGCGGCAGGAGAAATCCTATCGCGCGTTCGGGACGGAACTGGGGCGCGATGCGACGCCGCTTGAAGCGGACCTGCCGCGTTTTGTCGATCTGTCAAAGCCGTTCCATGGCCGCGATGCGATGCAGGCGATCGGCGTGCGGTCGAAATGCGTGACGCTGTTGATTGATGGGCCGGATGATGCCGATCCGTGGGGGCGCGAGGCGCTGTATCACGGTGATCGCCGTGTCGGGCGGTTGACCTCGGGCGGGTATTCGGTGGCCTTCGGGAAATCCATTGGCATGGGCTATGTCGCGCCGGAACTGGCTGAGGCGGGGACCAAGTTGCAGGTCAAGATGTTCGACCAGTTGTGGGATGCCGAGGTCGTCGTAGACAGCCCCTATGATCCGAAGAACGAGGCGATCCGCAAGGACGGCTAAGCACATATCCCTTGCCCGCCTGATACGGGGGGCGAGGGATGCGTCGTGGCAGGCCGCACACTATTTGATGGAGCGGCGGGCCTTCCACGCCTCCCACGTTTCACGCGATCCGTTGAAGGCGTTGATATCCACTGCACCCGGTGTGTTGGGCAATGTGCCGGTGGCCGTGTACTGCCAAAAGCGCCAGCTTTGGCCGGGATAGGCTTGGGCCGGGGTTTTGGCCGTTGTACGCAGCCAGAAATCCACGCCCTTGAACGCACCCAGCCCGTTTTCTTTGTAAAAGCGCGGGGTGGTGTAGATGATCGGCTTTTGCCCGTAATGGGCGGTCACGATGTCCATCCAGCGCTGCATCTCGGCCCGCACGGTCGCGCCATCGGGACGGCGCTGGCACGTGGGTGAGAACGGGTTCCATTCCATGTCCAGCACAGGGGGCAGGCTGCCGCGCGTGCGCGGGGCAGTGCGGATAAAGAACTGCGCCTGCACTTCGGGTGAGGTGCAGAAATAATAGAAGTGATAGGCCCCGCGTGCGATGCCTGCGCGGCCTGCGCCCCGCCAGTGGTCGTCGAATTTCGGGTCTTTGAGGTCGCCACCCTCGGTCGCCTTGAGGAAGGCGAATTCGATGCCGACCGCTTTGGCCCGTTCCCAATCCACAGAAGTCTGGAACCGTGCGGCATCCATGCCGCGCACGGGATAGGTGCTGGGTTGCCGTCCGGCGAATTGTACCGGTGCGCTGTCCCCGATCACCAAGGGGCCGTTGAACGGGGCGGGGGCAGTCCCACAGGCTGCAACAAGAAGCAGAAGGGCGATGGTACGGCGGAACATGGGCAACCTCTAGGACTTATGAAAAACGCGAAGGGGACAAGGCGGCGATGGTGTCGGGGTCGATGGTGGGTGCGTGGCCAAGGATCAGATCGGCAAGCAACTGGCTGGCGGCGGGCGCGGTCTGGAAGCCATAGCCACCTTGCCCCGCGCACCAAATGAATTCGGGGTGTGCCGCGTCGCGCCCCAGTACAAGGGTGCGGTCGGGGGCGAAGCTGCGCAAGCCCGCCCACGAAGCGATCAGCCGCGTGACAGGGGCGGTGACGCATTGGCCATAGCGGTCCAGCCCTTCGGCCAGCACCATGTCATCGGGCCACGCGTCGTGCGGTTCGGTGGCGTCCTCGTCCGCTGGCGAAACCAGCAGCGCGCCCGCGTCGGGTTTGGCATACCATGCTTCGCCCACGCCAAAGAAGATCGGCCAGCGGGATACGTCCAGACCGTCAGGGGCCGGAATACGCGCCATGGACCGTCGGTGCGGCGTGATCCCAACAGGCGCGACGCCTGCCATGACCGCGACCTGATCGGCCCACGCCCCTGCGGCGTTCACCAGCGTCGTTGCGCGCAGGATGTCGGGGCCGCAGGCGACCTGCCATGTGCCGTCGTGGTGAATGCCGGTGACGGGCGTGCCGGTCAGGAGGCGCCCGCCGTTGCTGCGGATCGTCTTGGCGAAATCCTGGATCATCCGGTCAGTGTCGATGTCATACGCCTCGGGGTGATAGGCGGCGCGGGAGATCGTGTCGTTCAGGATCGGCACGTGATTGCGTGCCTCTTGCAAGGACACTTCGGGGCATTTCAACTGGGCGGCGTCGGCATCGAAACCATCATCCTCGCCCGCGCAGGCGATCAGCATGAAACCACGCGGGCTGAGGTAGGGTTGGTGGAAATCGGCGCTGGCGCGGTTCAACGTGATGACCGAGGGCAGGCCGTAATTCTGTTCGAACAGCGCAGCCGAGCGCCCCGAGGCGTGATAGCCTAGCGAGGGTTCCCCTTCGATCAGGGTAACATTGGCGTGCGCCGACAGACGTGCCGCGGCAGAGACCCCTGCGATCCCGCCGCCGATCACGATGATGTCGCTCATGCTTCCTCGATCCGGTCCGTCGCGGGCGGAGGCGTCACGCTGAGCGCGGTGATCCGGTCATAAAGCTCCGGCGTCATCTCGAAATCCAGTGCGGCCAGCGACGGGCCAAGCTGTTCAAGCGACCGTGCGGAGATGATCGGGCGGGGGCGTGCGGGATGGGCCATCGCCCATGCGACAGCCAGCGTTGCGGGATGCGTTCCACTTTCGGACGCCAGCGCGTCAAGCTGCATCGCCGTTTGGCGCATCCATTCGACGTTGTAGCGCGCGGCATAGCGGTGGTCTTCGGTCAGGCGACCGGTGGCGCCGTGCACATATTTACCGGTCAGCAGGCCACCACCAAGCGGCGAATAGGGTACGATTTCCAGCCCTTGATCGACGCACATTGGGAAAATCTCGACCTCGGACTGGCGTTTCACAAGGCTGTACATCGGCTGCATCATTTCGATCTGGATTTCGAAATTGGCCGCGACCGCCTGCGCCTTCATCACCTGCCACGCAGCAAAATTCGACACGGCGATGTGGCGTATCTTGCCGCTGTGTTTCAGGGTCGCCAGCGCGTCAAAGGTTTCCTGCAAGGGCGTGTCGTCGTCGAACCTGTGCAGGTACAGGATGTCGACCACGTCCAGCTGAAGGCGCTGCTGCGAGGTGGCGAAACCTTGCAGGATGTTGTCGCGGCCCGACCCGTATTCATAGGCGGCCTTGGTGGCGACGATGATGCTGTCGCGATCGTCCTTGACCAGCTCGCCCAAGATCGTCTCGGACTGGCCGCCGGTATAGACATAGGCGGTGTCAAAATGGGTGATGCCAGCGGCGCGCGCTGCGTCGAACATGTCGCGGCTTTCGTTCGCGTCGGCGTTGCCGCCGAATTGCATTGTGCCAAAGGTCAGCGGGGACAGCGGGGTGCCATTCAGAGATGTAATCATGCGTGATTGGTGCCACGACTTGCCCCGCCCGCGCAACGGTTAAGGCTGCGTCGGCGGCGAATTGCACCGTCACTCGGTGGGCGGCTTTGCCCGTGTCCCGCGTCGGGAATTGCACCGTATTTTAGTAAAACCCGACGGGTATCGGCGGGTGCTGGCAACCCTATGTCAACGCTTGGCTGGCAGCTTGCCCCTCACGCGGTGATTTCAGAATGAGGTTGTGATGGAGCGTTTCTTGGGCCTGTTGGCCTGTGTGGGTTTGTGTTGTCAGGCGGCTTTTGCATGGGCGGATGCGCTGCCGATGGTCAGCCGCGTTAGCCTGCTGGTGGATCGTGCACCCCTGATCCGGAAAGAGGGGGCAAAACCGCGCAATTCGCCTAGCCTATTCGCAGGGCGCGATGGCGGCGGCATGTTTGCGCCAGCCGTTATGCGCGGTCCGGCCTATAGCAGCCCGCGTCACGCGCCGCTTGCCCGCCTGCGCAGCCTGATCGCCCGGGCCGAGGCAGGATCGAAAGGCTATGACGCAGTCCAGCACGGGGCCAAGATCCGCCCCGATGCGCCGCCCACTGCGCTGACGGTGCAGGACATCTATGACTGGATCGAAGACACCCCTGGACAGCCACATGCCATCGGCCGCTATCAGTTCATTCCGCCGACTCTGCGGATGCTGGTGCAGCGGTTGAACATCGATCCCAAGACGCGGTTCACCCCCGATGTGCAGGACCGTCTGGCCGATGCGCTGCTGCGCGATGCGGGGCTGACACGGTTTTTGGAAGGCAGCCTTGGACGCGAGGCATTCATGAACAATCTGGCGAAAATCTGGGCCGGACTGCCCAATGACACCGGACGCTCGCATTATCACGGGGTGGCGGGCAACAAGGCCACGATGACGTGGGCGTCGTTCAATGCCGAGATGGTGCAGATATTTCCCGACACAGGCGCACCGCGCACCGGTGACGGATAAAAAAAGGCCCCGTGCGAAACGGGGCCTTTCGTGGATAGGCGCAAGTCGCTGCGCCTGATCCCTGTCCGCTTATTGCGGAATGTCGCCTTCGATGCCTTCGACATAGAAGTTCATACCAGCCAGCGTGCCATCATCGGCTGTTTCACCTTCGGCGAGAAAGACCGAGCCGTCCTGCTTGTTCAGCGGGCCGGTGAACGCGTGGTAAGACCCGTCCGCCAGCGCGGCCTTCAGGGCCAGTGCTTCGGCTTTGACGTCTTCCGGTACAGCGTCTGTGATCTCACCGATACCGACCATGCCAGCGCCAATACCGTCCCAAGTGTCCGTGCTTTCCCATGTGCCGTCCATCACGGCCTTGGTGCGCGCGATGTAGTAGGGGGCCCAGTCGTCAATGATCGAAGAAACGCGTGGGAACGGTGCGTACTGCCCCATGTCAGACGCCTGACCGAATGTGACCACGTTGCCCGCTTCTTGCGCTGCGGCTTGTGGCGCGGTGGAGTCGGTGTGTTGCAGAACAACATCCGCACCCTGTTCGATCAGAACCTTGGCGGCATCGGCCTCTTTGGCGGGGTCGAACCATGTGTAGACCCAGATCACCTTGAACTCGACGTCAGGGTTCACCTTGGACGCGTGGATATAGGCCGAGTTGATGCCGCGAATAACTTCGGGGATCGGGAAGGACCCGATGTAGCCGATGATGTTCGACTTGGTCATCTTGCCCGCGATGTGGCCCTGAATGGCGCGCCCTTCATAGAAGCGGGCCGAATAGGTCGACACGTTGTCGGCACGTTTGTAACCCGTGGCGTGTTCGAATTTCACGTCGGGGAACTTGGCCGCCACGTTGATCGTCGGGTCCATATACCCGAACGACGTGGTGAAGATCAGGTCGGCCCCGTCCAGCGCCATCTGCGTCATCACACGCTCGCTGTCCGGTCCTTCGGCCACGTTTTCAACGTAGACGGTTTCGACCTTGTCGCCGAATTCCGCTTCGACCGCTTGGCGGCCCTGATCGTGTTCGTAGGTCCAGCCGCCGTCGCCGACAGGGCCGACATAAACAAAGCCGACTTTGGTTTTTTCGTGACCGTCGGCGATCGCGCCGCCGGCAAAGCCGACCGCAAGCGCGGCTGTCGCCATCAATGTGGTGAATTTCATATGAGAGTTACCCCCTGAAGTTAAAGCGCCTCTTATCCCGAGGCGTGGAATGTGCGCCCCAGTGAGCCGGGGGCGCGGGATTTGTCCGCAGACAGAATCACCAGAACGATGATTGTCACGATGTAGGGCGACATTGCCAAATACTCGACGGGAATAGCAACGCCTGCACCTTGCAGGTTCAGTTGCAACTGGGTGATTCCGCCAAAAAGATAGGCACCCAGCAGGACGCGCAATGGTTTCCAGCTGGCAAACACCACCAGAGCGAGTGCGATCCACCCGACGCCTGCTGTCATCCCCTCGGTCCACTGCGGGACGCGGATCAGACTGATATAGGCACCGCCAAGGCCCGCGCAGGCACCGCCGAACATAATCGCGCCGGTGCGGATGCGTTTGACCTTATACCCAAGCGCGTGTGCGGCATCGTGGTTTTCCCCAACAGCCCGCAGGATCAGACCCGCGCGCGTGTATTTCAGCGTGGCCCACGTGCCCGCCACAATCAGCAGCGCGAGGTAGACGATCAGGTCATGGCCGAACAGGATCGGCCCGATCACCGGAATATCCGCCAGCGCGCCCAGTGGTGTGCCCTGCATCTGCGGCGGTTTGATCCCGACATAGCTTTGACCCATCAGCGCAGACAGCCCCAGCCCGAACAGCGTCAGCGCAAGGCCCGACGCCACCTGATTGGCCAGCGCTACCTGCGTCAGAAAGGCAAACAACAGCGACAGAACCGCGCCCCCGACCGCCGCCCCGACAAAGCCGACGGCGGGCGATCCTGTGTTCACCGCAATGATGAAACCGCAAACCGCGCCGGTGATCATCATGCCCTCGACCCCGAGGTTCAAAACGCCCGCGCGCTCGACAATCAACTCGCCAATCGCGGCCAGCATGATCGGGGTAGAGGCCGCGATCATCGCAGCGATCAGAAGGATGGGATTGATGGCAGAAAGGTCCATTATGCAAGCTCTCCCTTGCCGATCCGGATGCGGTAATGCGTCAGCACATCAAGCGCGAGCAGGAAAAACAGCAGCATCCCCTGAAACACCTGAATAGCGGCGGCCGGCAGGCCCAACTGGCTTTGTGCGATGTCGCCGCCGATATAGGTCAACGCCATCAACAGCCCCGCGGCGACGATGCCAACCGGATGCAAACGGCCCAGAAAGGCGACGATGATCGCCGTGAAGCCGTAGCCAACATTGAAGTCGATGCTGATTTGTCCGGCAGGTCCGGACACTTCGAACATGCCCGCAAGCCCCGCTAGCAGGCCGGACATGCCAAGACAGAACAACACCAGACGCGCCGGATTGACGCCGCCGAATTTGGCCGCGCGGGGGGCTTCACCGGTGACACGTATGGCAAATCCCAACCGATGCCGCGTCAGCAGAACATAGGCGAAGATCACGGCGATCAACGCGGCGACAACACCCCAGTGCATGCCCGTCCCCGCGATCAACTCGCCATTATGCGCCGATGCATATTGCTGCAGGTTCCGCGAGCCCGGAAATCCGAACCCCTCGGGGTTCTTCAGCAACCCCAAAGACATAGAGGCAAGCAATTGCTCGGCCACATAGACCAGCATCAGCGACACCAGAATTTCGTTTGTCCCGAACTTGACCTTCAACAGCCCCGGTATCATGGCCCAGACCCAGCCGCCGAAAGCACCCGCCAGAACCATCAGCGGAAAGATGAAAACGCTCTCGGCGGGGTAAAAGGCCAGACCCGCCGCCGCACCACAAATCGCGCCGACGATATACTGCCCCTCGGCCCCGATGTTCCAGATGCCCGCCCTGAACCCAAGGGCAAGGCCGATGGCAATCAGAATCAGCGGCGCGCCCTTCACCAGCAGTTGCGGACGGTAATAGAATGCGAACTCGCCAAACAGCGGCTGCCAGAAAATGGTCAGGATGGCCTGAATCGGATCTTTGCCCAGAATGGCAAACAATACGCCGCCAAACACCATCGTTGCCAACACCGCCAGAACCGGTGTCGCCCACGACATGGCACGCGACGGCTGCGGGCGTTTCTCAAGCCGGATCATCGCGGCTGCCTTTCATTGTTCTTCAAATATGCACGGTCCGACAGATCACACATGTGCAACCTCCATCCCGTGCGCGCCGCCCAGCATCAGGCCGATCTGCTCCACATCAAGCTGCGCAGTCGGTCGTGGCGCATTCAGCCGCCCTTCGTTCAGGGCCGCAAACCGGTCCGAGATTTCCATCAACTCGTCCAGATCCTGACTGATCACAACCAGCGCCGTCCCGCCCGAGGCCAGATCAAGCAGCGCCTGCCGGATCGACGCGGCAGCGGCGGCATCCACGCCCCATGTGGGCTGGTTCACGATCAGCACATCGGGGCGCTGCAACACTTCACGACCGATCACGAACTTCTGCAAATTCCCCCCCGACAAGGATCGTGCCGCCGTGGCAGGGCCGGGGGTGCGCACGTCAAATCCCGCGATGATACGTTCGGCAAAGTCTCGTGCCTTGCCCCAATTCAACATGCCGCGCCGTGCCAGCCCTTCGCGGGTTGCGCCGGTCAGCATCGCGTTTTCGATCAGCGACATGTCCGGCGCTGCCGCGTGGCCCAACCGCTCTTCGGGGGCGCTCAGCACTCCAAGGCCGCGCCGCGCTTCGGGGCCGTCGGCACACAGGTCGCGGCCCTTGAACGTCACCATGCCGTGCCCGCAAGGCAGCTCGCCCGACATCACGCCCAGCAATTCGTCCTGCCCGTTGCCCGCGACGCCGCCAATGCCCAGCACCTCGCCCGCGTGCACCTCGAACGAAATATCGCGCAGGGGCATCCCGAAGGCCGAGGGCGACGCCACGCTCAAGTTTTTCGTCGACAGCACCACCTCGCCAAAGTCGTGCGCGCTGCTTTTGGGGCTGGCGAGGGTGGTGCCGACCATCAACTCGGCCATCTCGCGTGCGGATGTGTCCCGCGGCACGCAGGTACCAACCACTTTGCCGCCGCGCAGGATCGTCGCCGCATCACATAGGCTGCGGATTTCCTCCAGCTTGTGCGAGATATAAAGGATCGCGGTGCCTTCTGACTTCAACTTGCGCAGCGTCTCGAACAGGATGTCGACCTCTTGCGGGGTCAGAACACTAGTCGGTTCGTCCATGATCAGCAGCTTGGGTTCCTGCAGCAAGCAGCGGATGATCTCGACCCGTTGGCGTTCACCCGCAGACAGGTCACCGACAAGGCGATCCGGCGTCAAAGGCAGGCCATAGGTTTCCGACACTTCGCGAATTTGCGCGGCCAGAGTACGCATTGGCGGTGGCGCTTCCATGCCCAACGCGATGTTTTCGGCGACGGACAGTGCGTCGAACAGGGAAAAGTGCTGGAACACCATGCCGATCCCTGCGGCGCGTGCCGCCCGTGGATCTGTCGGCGCGAAATCCTGCCCGTGCATCTGCATCGTGCCGCTGTCGGGTTTGACCAGACCATAGATCATTTTGACCAGCGTGGACTTGCCGGCGCCGTTTTCCCCCAACAGTGCGTGGATTTCCCCGACGCCGATCTCAAGCGTGACGGAATCGTTCGCCACCACTCCGGGATAGGCCTTGGTCAGGCCGCGCAGGCCAAGAAGTTGTGTGCTCATGCGCGCGCCTTTGCTGTGCGTGTCTCGTGCTGTTGCGCTGAAAGTAGCCGATGCGCCACACCAATCGCAATCATATGTGGTTGTTTGCCCAAAGAGGGGTCTCCGATCGGGCAGGTGATGCGCGCGATTTGGGCGCTGTCATGGCCCAATGCGGCGAGGCGCTTGGAAAACCGCGCCCATTTTGTGGCCGACCCGATCAGCCCGCACTGCGCAAAGCCGCGTTGCAACAAGGCATGGCATAGGGCCAGATCAATGTCGTGCGAATAGGTCAGGATAAGGTGTTCCGCCGTAACAGGCGCGTGGGCGGCCAGGCGCGGCAGGTCGCTGGCCGGAACGGTGCGCACATGGGTCGGTACCGCATCGGGGAACCGGTCGGGTGCTGTGTCCGCCCATGTCAGTGCCAGATCGGGCAGGGGGCCAAGCACGTCGACAATGGCCCGCCCCACATGGCCCGCGCCCCAGATCCAGACCTCGCGGGCGCGGCTTTGTACAGGTTCGACCATCCAGCCGTCGATGCGCGCAGCCTTTGGCTTCTGCCCCTGATTGCGTGCCTCTTTCAGCACCCGCCG
Source organism: Tateyamaria sp. 7Alg 36 (assembly GCF_059882455.1). Taxonomy (NCBI): domain Bacteria; kingdom Pseudomonadati; phylum Pseudomonadota; class Alphaproteobacteria; order Rhodobacterales; family Roseobacteraceae; genus Tateyamaria; species Tateyamaria sp. 7Alg 36. Next base: position 2,760,930 of record NZ_CM187613.1, read on the forward strand.
GACTGCCATCGGCATCGGGTCAGGGCCGCGTGCGACGATATCTTCGGGCAGGGCGCGCGCGCGGGCTAGGTCATATACTTCGCTCAACACCTCCACCGCGCCGCCACAGCATTGCCCCAGATCGGGCCCAAGCGCGTGGCGGGTGCTGGTGTCCTGCGTCAGGGTGCGGGCGGCGCGGCTCAGGTCATATTCCAATGCCCCGCCGCCAATCGTGCCGCTTTGCCCCGTGGCCCAGACCAGCATCGCGGCACCTACTTCACGCGGTGCCGACCCGTACACGGCGCTGACCACGACGCGGACCACGCGGCCATGCGCTTCGCAGGCGGCAATAAGGGCGGCGCGGTCAAACATCGCCGCGCGCCCTGTGAATGGCGCGCAACACCGCTTCAGGCGTGGCGGGGGCGTGCAGGTCGGGATAGTGGGCGCCACAGGACGCAACCGCATCGCTGAGCGCGAGAAAGGCTGAGATGCCCAACATCAGCGGCGGCTCACCCACCGCTTTGGATTTGTAGATCGTATCGGCATGGTTTTCGCCGTCCCAAAGGGCGACATTGAACACATCGGGCCGGTCCGCACAGGCGGGGATCTTGTAGGTGGACGGCGCATGGGTGCGTAAACGCCCCTGATCGTCCCAGACCAGTTCCTCGGTTGTCAGCCATCCGGCGCCCTGCACGTAACCGCCCTCGACCTGCCCGATATCCAGCGCAGGGTTCAGCGACGCGCCTGCATCATGTAGAATGTTGGTACGCAATATCCGGTTCTCTCCGGTCAAGGTGTCGATCACGACTTCGGTCACCGCCGCGCCATAGGCGAAGTAGAAGAACGGCCGGCCATGGCCCTTGATCCGGTCCCATTCGATATCCGGCGTTTTGTAAAATCCGGTCGAGGACAGGCTGATGCGCGCCTGATGGGAAAGGGCCGCAACCTCGGCAAAGCTATAGCTGTGCCCGCCCGCCCGCACATGCCCATCGGCAAAGACGACATCCGCCACATCGCATTGATGCAACTCGGCCAGATGTTCCGCCATACGGGTGCGGATTGTGTCGCAGGCGGCCTTGACCGCCATGCCGTTCAGGTCACTGCCCGACGACGCCGCCGTAGCCGAGGTGTTGGGCACCTTTGCCGTATCGGTCGCGGTGATCTTGATCATCTCCAGCGGTACGCCGAAACGGCTCGCCGCCACTTGCGCAACCTTCTGGAACAGGCCCTGTCCCATCTCGGTGCCACCATGGTTCAGGTGGATCGATCCGTCGGCATAGACATGCACCAAGGCCCCCGCCTGATTGAGATGGGTCAGGGTGAAACTGATCCCGAACTTCACAGGCGTCAGCGCGATGCCTTTCTTCAGCACGGGATTGGCAGCGTTCCACGCTGCAACGGCCTCGCGCCGCGCCGCGTAGTCCGACGTTTCGCATAACTGCTTGACCAACCCGTCCAGAATGAAATCATCCACCGGCTGCCCATAGGGCGTTGTCTGCATCTTTTGGCCGGAAATACTGCCGCCGGAGGCATAAAAGTTCCTTTGGCGCACCACCAGCGGATCAAGGGCAAGCTCAGCCGCGACGTGATCCACGATCCGCTCCATCCCCAGCATCCCCTGCGGGCCACCAAAGCCGCGAAAGGCGGTGGCGCTTTGGGTATTGGTGCGCAAGCGGTGGCTTTCGATGCGCACATCGGGCAGCCAATATCCGTTGTCCGCGTGCAGCATGGCACGGTCGGCCACGGGCAGCGATAGATCCATCGCCCAGCCGCAGCGGGTGAACTGGCGCACGTCTAGCGCCGTAATCAGCCCGTCGTCCTCAAAACCGACATCGTAATCGATGCGGAAATCGTGCCGCTTGCCCGTAACGATCATATCGTCGTCGCGGTCATAGCGCATCTTGCAAGGCCGTCCGGTCGCGCGTGCGGCGATGGCGCAGGCGACGGCCAGCGCGTTGCCCTGACTTTCCTTACCGCCGAACCCGCCACCCATGCGCCGTGTTTCCACACGCACGGCATGCATAGGCAGGCCGATGGCCTCGGCCACCTTGTGCTGGATTTCGGTCGGGTGCTGGGTGGAAGAGATGACATGCATGTCCCCGTCTTCCCCCGGTTGGGCAAGGGCGGCTTGCCCTTCGAGATAGAAATGCTCCTGCCCGCCGATATGGATGCTGCCGCTTAGCGTGTTCTCGGCCTTGTCGAGCGCATTGGTCGCGTCGCCTCGGGCATAGACGCGCGGCCCATCCTCGAAACGGGAATCTGCTGCCAGCGCGTCTTCGATGGAAAAAATCGGCGTGCCGTCCTCGATCTCGAACCGCCCCTGACGCGCGGCAAAGCGCGCTTGCAGGTGGCTTTGTGCGATCACCAGAAAGACCGGTTGGCCCATGTAGTGCACCGTGTCCGTGGCCAGCAGCGGTTCGTCATGTGCCGAAGGCGAGACATCATTGGCAAAGGGCAGGTCCGCCGCCGTCAGCACTGCAACCACACCATCAGCGGCGCGCACGGCGTCCAGATCAAACGCGGTCAGAGTACCGCAGGCCGACGGGCTGAGGCCAAAGGCAAGATGCAGCGTGCCGGTGGGCGTGGGCATGTCGTCGACATAGCGGGCAGCCCCCGTGACATGCAGGTGGGCGGCATCATGGGGCAGGGGTTTGGCGACGCTCATGCTGTGACCCCCAAGACACTGGTGGCCTGTCCCTGATCCTCAAGCCATGCGCGCAGCAACATATTCTGCGCCGCCTCAAGACGGTAGGTCGCAGAGGCGCGCATGTCGGACATGGGCGTAAAATCTTGGCTCAGGGCGGTCATGGCGCTGGCCACGGTTGTCTCGCTCCACGGCTGGTTCAGGATCGCCGCTTCGGCATGGCTGGCGCGTTTGGGGATGCCCGCCATGCCGCCAAAGGCAAGCCGCGCCTGCGTGACTGTGCCATCTTCGACCTCGATCCAGAGACAGCCGCAGACGGCCGAGATGTCCTGATCGAACCGTTTGGAGAGTTTGTAACAACGCAGGTGGTCCGGCACGCGTGGGACGCTGATCGCCTCGACAAATTCGTTCTTGGCGCGGTCCTGTTTGCCGTAGTCGAGGAAGAATTCCTCAAGCGGCATCTCGCGCGGGCCCGCGCTGCTGCGCAAGTGCAGCGTCGCGCCAAGGGCAATCAGGGCAGGCGGCCCATCCCCGATGGGTGAGCCGTTGGCGATGTTGCCGCCGATGGTCGCGGCGTTGCGCACCTGTGCTGAGCCATAGCGGCGGATCAACTCGCCAAAGGCGGGGTGGTGCGGCGTTATGGCTTTTTGCAGATCGCGCAAGCTGGTCATCGCGCCGATGCGGATCGTATCGTCGGTGACAGTAACCCCAGCCAGTTCGGGAATGCGGTTCAGGAAGGCCACCGGCCCGAGATCGCGAAAGCCTTTGGTGACCCAGAGGCCCACATCGGTTGCGCCCGCGATCAGGGTGCCGTCAGGGTTCTCGTCCATCCACGTGGCAAGAGCGTCAGGTGTTGTAGGGGGCTCTGCCCCCGTCCTTGCGGACTCCCCCGCAGTATTTTTGGCCAAAAGAGGCGGGGTATCTTTCATGTGGTCGGGGACGGGTGCGGTTTCGGCTTGTTTGGCGGCGCGGATGATCGGGGCGTATCCGGTACAGCGGCACAGGTTCCCGGCCAGTTGTGTGTCGTGGTCTGTCTGGCCGTTCAGGTGGGCGCAGGCCATGGTGGTGATGAAGCCGGGCGTGCAGAAGCCACACTGGCTGCCGTGATGTTCGATCATCGCCTCTTGGACCGGATGCAGGGTGCCATCCGGTGCACTGATGCCTTCGACGGTGCGCACGGCGCGCCCTTCAAGCTGTGGCATGAACAGGATGCAGGCATTGAGCGCATGCGCGCCCGTTTCGTCGGTGACCATGACAGAGCAGGCACCGCAATCGCCTTCGTTGCAGCCTTCCTTGGTGCCGGTCAGTCTTTGGTCCTCGCGGAGCCAGTCGAGCAATGTGGTGGTGGGGGACGTGTCCGCCGTGACCTGTCTTCCGTTGAGAAGAAATGTCGTGCGCATGAATGTGACCTGCCGCGGTACCTTGCGCTCTTGAATATGTGGCGGGACCTCGATGCGGCGTAGAGGTGGATGCCAGAGCAGATTGCATAGAGGCTATGCGCCACCCGCCCGTGTTGGCAAGAGCGTTTGCACTTTTCCGCGCCAGTGCGGATTTGGTGTGCATAAGTTTGCGCCACCACTGGATAGTGGCGGGCGCTGGGCCTAGTCTGCGCGACATGACCGATACCCCCCGATTCATTCACCTGCGCACCCATTCCGAGTATTCCTTGCTGGAAGGGGCGATGCGCCTGAAGAAACTGCCCGATCTTGTGCGCGGCGCGGGCATGCCTGCCATTGCGCTGACGGACACGAACAACATGTTTGCTGCGCTCGAATTCTCGGTCGGGATGGCGGGGGCGGGGGTGCAGCCGATCATCGGCTGTCAGGTGGATGTGCAATATGTAACACCCCGTCCGGGTGAACGCCCGCGCGATCCGGCCCCTGTTGTGCTGCTGGCGCAGTCCGAGGCGGGCTACGAAAACCTGATGAAATTGAACTCGTGCCTGTATCTGCGCGAGGGGTCCGAGTTGCCCTATGTCACGGTCGAGGAACTGGCGGGCCATTCTAGCGATATCATCTGTCTGACTGGCGGGCCGGATGGCCCTGTGGGCATGTTGTTGCAGGCCGGACAGCGCCCCGCCGCTGAGGCATTGATGACGCGTCTGGCGGATGTGTTCGGGGACCGGCTTTATGTCGAGTTGCAGCGCCATCCGGGCGAAAGCGGCGCGCCGGAAAACGAGCGGCTGACCGAGCGCGGTTTTGTCGAGATGGCCTATGCGATGGACCTGCCATTGGTCGCGACCAATGATGTCTATTTCCCCAAGACCGACATGTATGAAAGCCACGATGCGCTGATCTGTATCGCGGAAGGCGCCTATGTCGATCAGCAGGAGCCGCGCCGCCGGTTGACCGCGCAGCACTATTTCAAGTCGCAGGCCGAGATGGTGACCCTGTTTGCCGACCTGCCCGAAGCCATCGACAACACGGTCGAGATCGCGCGGCGTTGCGCCTTTATGGCCTATCGCCGCGACCCGATCCTGCCAAAGTTTGCGGACGACGAGATTGAGGAACTGCGCCGTCAGGCCAATGAGGGTCTGCTCGAGCGTCTGAAGGTCATTCCCCATGCGGCGAGCGTCGAGGAATACCAGAAACGCCTCGATTTCGAACTCGACATTATCGAGGGCATGGGGTTTCCGGGCTACTTCCTGATCGTTGCGGACTTTATCAAATGGGCCAAGGACGAGAATATTCCCGTCGGTCCGGGTCGGGGGTCCGGTGCGGGGTCGCTGGTGGCCTATGCGCTGACCATTACCGACCTTGATCCGTTGCGCTATGCGCTGCTGTTCGAACGGTTCCTGAACCCCGAACGGGTCAGCATGCCCGACTTCGACATCGATTTTTGCATGGACCGGCGCGAGGAAGTGATCCGCTATGTTCAAGGCAAATACGGGCGCGACAAGGTGGGCCAAATCATCACCTTTGGTGCGCTGCTGTCCAAGGCCGCCGTGCGCGACATCGGGCGCGTGTTGCAAATGCCCTATGGGCAGGTGGACCGCCTGTCCAAGCTGATCCCCGTCGAGGGCGTCAAACCTGTCAGCATCCAGAAGGCGCTGGCAGACGAACCGCGCCTGCGCGAAGAGGCCCGCAACGAAGAGGTGGTGGCCCGCCTGCTGGAATACGGCCAGCAGGTCGAGGGGCTGTTGCGCAACGCATCGACCCACGCCGCCGGTGTGGTGATTGGTGACCGCCCCCTTGATGCGCTGGTGCCGCTGTATCAGGATCCGCGATCCGACATGCCCGCCACCCAGTTCAACATGAAGTGGGTCGAACAAGCGGGGCTGGTCAAGTTCGACTTTCTGGGTCTGAAAACCCTGACCGTGATCCAGAACGCGGTGAACCAGATCCTTGCCTCTGGGCGGCCGTTGCATGTGGCGGCAGACGGGACCGAACTTTATACCCCCGCTGAGGGGATGGAGAACGACATCGGGGGCATCCCGCTGGACGATCCGGTGAGCTACAAGCTTTATGCCTCGGCTAAGACGGTCGCGGTGTTTCAGGTTGAAAGCTCGGGGATGATGGACGCCCTCAAGCGGATGAAACCCGACTGTATCGAGGACATCATCGCCCTTGTGGCCCTGTACCGTCCGGGTCCGATGGAAAACATTCCGAAGTTCTGCGAGGTCAAGAACGGCCAGTCTGAACGCGAGAAACTTCACCCGACCATCGACCATATTCTGGACGAGACCCAAGGCATCATCGTCTATCAGGAACAGGTGATGCAGATCGCGCAGGAAATGGCGGGCTACTCCCTTGGGGGCGCTGACCTGTTGCGCCGTGCCATGGGTAAGAAGATTCAGGAAGCGATGGATGCCGAACGTCCGAAGTTCCTGAAAGGTGCTGCCGAAAACGGCGTGGACGAGGCCAAGGCGATCGAGGTGTGGAACCTTCTCGACAAGTTTGCCAACTACGGTTTTAACAAATCGCACGCGGCGGCCTATGCAGTGGTCAGTTACCAGACCGCATGGCTGAAGGCGAACCATCCGGTCGAATTCATGGCCGGTGTGATGAACTGCGATATCCACCTGACCGACAAGCTGGCGGTGTATTTCGAGGAAGTGCGCAAGGCGCTGAAACTGCCCTATGTGCCGCCCTGCGTGAACCGGTCTGATGCGACGTTCAAAGTGGTGGACGGGGCGCTGGTCTATGCGCTTGGCGCGTTGAAAAACGTCGGGGTCGAGGCAATGCGGCTGGTGGTCGAAGGGCGCGGAGACAAGCCGTTTGCCACGCTGTTCGACTTTGCGCGCCGCGTTGATCTCAAACGGGTGGGCAAGCGACCCTTGGAGATGCTGGCGCGGGCAGGGGCCTTTGACCAGCTTGATCCGAACCGGCGGCGCGTGTTTGACGCGCTTGATGCGCTTAGTGCCTATTCGGCGGCGATTTTTGACCAGAAGAATTCCAATCAGGTGTCACTGTTCGGCGAGGCGGGCGATGACCTGCCCGAACCGCGCCTGCTGCCGGTGGACGACTGGTTGCCTGCCGAACGTCTGGGCGAGGAGTTCAAGGCTGTGGGTTTCTACCTCTCCGGTCACCCGCTCGACGATTACATGGGCCCGCTGAAACGCAAGGGCGTCATCACGCTGGACGAGGTGACCGCCAAGGCCGAAGGCGCGCCGCTGATCGCCAAGCTCGCCGGAGTGGTCGCGGGATTGCAGGTGCGCAAATCTGCGCGCGGCAACCGGTTTGCCTTTTGCCAGATGTCGGACACGACGGGGGCCTACGAGGTCACGCTGTTTTCGGAAAGCCTCGAAAAGGCGCAGGATTTTCTGGTCACGGGTGAAAAGGTGATCGTCACGGTCGAGGCGACGATGGAATCCGACCAGTTGAAACTTCTGGGGCGATCGGTCGCACCTATCGACACGGTGGTGGCGGATGTGGGTGGCATCGGCTTGCGCATTTTTGTGGATGCGGTGGGCGCTCTCGGATCGGTTGCGACGGTGCTGGAAGGGGCGCAAAGTGCTGCGAAAAGTGCAGGGCGCGGGCCGATTACCGTATGTTTGATGGATGACAGCCTGCCCGGAGAGGTCGAAATGGACCTCGGCGCGGAATACCCCGTGACCCCCCAGATCAAGGGGGCGATCAAGTCCCTTACCGGCGTGGTCGAAGTCCAGGAGATGTAGGCGCCTTTTGGCCGCTCGGCTGGACGCGCCTGCATCGCGACGTTAAGTCTGTGCCCCGAGAGGACAGGTCCACCCATGCGTATATTCGGTCTACTGGTTTTGATGCCATTTTTGCTGGCGGCATGTGGCGATCCGCTTTCTGGTGTTGAAAAAGTGTCCGATGGAGCGGCGATTCCGGATGAACCTTCCAGCGCGGCTTTGCCCAGTCAGGCAGAGTTGGACCGCGAGGCAAGCGTGCTGGCAGGTTTGTTTCCATCCACCACAGAACCGCAAGCGGCCGAGGGCGCGGCAAGCGGTGAACCGTCGTTGGAAGAGGGCGCAGCCGCCGAAGTAGGCACCACCGAAACGCCCAAAGAACCGCCCGCCCGCAAAGGCGTGTTCGGCTGGCTGAAACAGGCCGCGACGAGCGAGGCCGCCGCCGAGACGGCGCAGACGCAACCCGAGACGTCTGAAAGTCAGGAAGCTGAGGCCGATACCGTCGTCCTCGCCAAAGCCGCGGACGCGGATACCAAGATCGTCGCGACAGATGCTTCGACAGCTCCCGCGCAGGATCTGGTCGAACCCGCGAAACGCAGGGGGCTGTTCGGAATGCGCGCGACGCCGCCAAACGCTGGCATGGCGCTGGCCGATGTGGAGATGGGCACGCCGCTACCCTTCGGCGAAGTGGGCCGCGTGTGCGACCTGCGCATGAACGAATTGGGCGACCCGATTGATGTGGCCGCAGGCAAGAGCTATCGCCTCTATGACAGCGCGCCGAACGCCCCCTATGCCCGCACCTTTTACGTCACGGGGTTCAAGGACAACTGTGCCCGCCAGTTCACCGCGTCCCTCGCAATCTTCGGCGCGCCCGCTTTCCATGAACAACTGCGCTATGGCCTGCCAGCAGAGGAATATCCTTACTCATCAACCGATCAGGCCTATGAAAAGGTCAAGAACGGGGTCTGCAACGCCAAGCGCAATGCCCCGTGTGGTAGCAAGATGGCGCGGCTGGAAAAGACCACCGCTTTCATCAGCGTCTATGAAAACTTCGGTGAAAACGCGCGCTGGTCTGATATGCTTTTGCATGACGGGGCGCTGCTGGCCGCTGCCGTGAAAACGCCCTGACGCGGGCTGCAATTGCCACCCGACCCTTCGGGGAGGATTTTTTAGGAACAGAGAATGAAGGGGTCCGGCCCTTGATCGCGATGGATCAAGAGCCTTCTCCGTTCACGCAGGTTCGCATCCCTGCTCCCTGCGCGCCTTCAGTCAAAGGCATTAACCTTAATAATCGGTGAACAAGGTCCGGCTTCTCTGTTCCAAAAAATCCTCCCCGAAGGGCCGTTTTCAGACAGCGCGCGGGTCGGACTTAATAGTGCGGCGGACGCTCGTCGCCGACGACAACACCGCCGCCACCTTGGCTTTCGCGTTCCGCTTCGCGCTGCATCAGAATTTGCGCGCGGCGCGTGACGATGGCCAGTTCGCGTTCCTGTCGCGCCACGATGTCGGAAAGGTCCTCGACCGTGCGGGTCAGGTGGGCGATTTGTTCTTCGAGTCTGTCGATGCGCGTGTTCATGATCCCCATGTGGGGCATTCCGCGTGATTGCGCAAGTCGCGCACCTTGCCCCCTTTCCCTGCCTGCGGTATCGACGCGCCCGAACCCTGTCCGGAGAGCTGCTATGGCCAAGCCGAAAAAGACCCCGCGCCCCAAGGCCCAAACGCCCAAAGGTTTCGCTGATTACTTCGGTACGGATGTGACCGAACGTGCCGCGATGTTGCAGAAGATCGCGGGGGTCTATCATCGCTACGGATTTGACGCATTGGAAAGCAGCGCGGTCGAAACGGTCGAGGCGCTTGGCAAGTTCCTGCCGGATGTGGATCGCCCGAACGAGGGTGTGTTCGCGTGGCAGGAAGAGGACGGCGACTGGCTGGCTCTGCGCTATGACATGACTGCGCCTCTTGCGCGGGTCTATGCGCAGCACCGCAACGACCTGCCCAACCCGTACCGTCGCTATACGATGGGGCCTGTCTGGCGTAACGAAAAGCCGGGGCCGGGGCGTTTCCGCCAGTTCTATCAGTGTGATGCGGACACGGTTGGCACGGCGAGCATGGCGGCAGATGCCGAGATTTGCGCGATGCTGGCCGACACTCTGGAAGAGGTTGGGATCGCGCGCGGCGACTATGTGATCCGCATCAACAACCGCAAGGTTCTGAACGGAGTGATGGAGGTCGCGGGCCTTGCCGGCGACGACAAGGATGCGGCACGTGGTATCGTGTTGCGCGCCATCGACAAGCTGGACCGCCTTGGACCCGACGGCGTGCGCGCGTTGCTGGGCGAAGGGCGCAAGGATGACAGCGGTGATTTCACCGAAGGCGCGGGCCTGAGCGATGACAAGGCCGAGGTCGTCATGGGCTTTATGAATGCGCGCCGCGACACAGGTGCGGCGACAGTTGCGCGGCTGCGGGAACTGGTTGCGGGCTCTGACATCGGCGAAAAGGGCGTGGCGGAGCTTGAAGAGATTGCCGCCCTGCTGGATGCGGCAGGTTACGGACCTGACCGGATCATCATCGACCCGTCCGTTGTGCGTGGTTTGGGGTATTACACCGGCCCAGTCTACGAGGCCGAACTGACATTCGAGATCAAAGATGAAAAGGGGCGTCCGCGCAACTTCGGCTCGGTTGCCGGTGGCGGGCGTTACGACGATCTGGTCAAGCGTTTCACGGGGCAGGAAGTGCCTGCGACGGGCGTTTCGATCGGGGTCGACCGCTTGCTGGCCGCGTTGCGCGCCACGGGGCGCAGCGATGTGGCGGATCATGGCCCCGTCGTAGTCACCGTAATGGATCGCGACCGCATGGCCGATTATCAGGCCATGGTGGCCGAACTACGTCAGGCGGGCATCCGCACCGAGGTTTATCTGGGCAATCCCAAGAACTTCGGCAACCAGTTGAAATACGCGGACAAGCGCAACTCGCCCATCGCGATCATCGAAGGTGGTGACGAGAAGGACCGTGGCGTGGTGCAGATCAAGGATCTGATCCTTGGTGCCAAGATCGCGGAAACCGCGACCCACGAAGAGTGGAAAGACCGCCCCAGCCAGTTCGAAGTGCCCCGCACAGAGATGCTGGCCAAGGTGCGCGAGATTTTGAACGGATGAGCGATATGCGCGCACGGGCATTGGCCTTGCGGGACCGGTTCACGGCCAACGGTGCCGTGGTGGTGGACCCGCCTATTCTGCAATCGGCTGACCTGTTGCTGGACCTTTATGGCGAGGATATCCGCACCCGCGCCTATGTGACCAGCGACGCGATGCGGGGCGAGCAGATGCTGCGCCCAGACTTCACCGTGCCGGTGGTGCAGATGCACATGGCTCACGGGGCCGAGCCTGCCCGCTATACCTATGCGGGCGAGGTGTTTCGCCGTCAGGAAACCGATCCGGATCGCGCCAGCGAGTATCTACAGGTCGGGTACGAAGTTTTTGACCGAGAAGACCCCGCTGGTGCGGATGCCGAGGTATTCGCATCGATCGCGGATGTTGTGGCGCCACTGAATCTGCGCGCCGCGACGGGGGATATCGGTATTCTTATGGCGGCTGTTGACGGGCTGAACACCACCGCCCGCCGCAAGGCCGCATTGCGCCGCCACATCTGGCGTCCGCGCCGTTTCCGCGCCTTGCTTGACCGGTTTGCGGCGCGCGTCCCTGTGCCCGAAAGCCGCCGCGCCTTGCTTGCGGGCGAGGTTGCGCCATGCGGTCCCGCCGCAGGTGTCCGCAGCCAGTCCGAGATTGACGCGCGCATTGCGCTGCTGGTTGAGGATGCGGCCCAGCCCCCGATCAGCGCCGTCGAGATCGAGTGTCTGGATGCCTTGCTGTCGGTACGTGAAACGCTGCCTTTTGCCCTGTCGCAATTGCGCGATTTGTCGGTTGACCTGCCCGCGATTGGCGCGGCTGTTGCGCGGCTGGATGCGCGCGCGGGCGCCTTGGCCGCACGGGGCGTCGATGTAGACGCGCTAGAGTTCGAGGCGAGCTATGGGCGCACGTCGATGGAATATTATGACGGGTTTGTCTTCGGCTTTTACGCCGACAACCGCCCCGATCTTCCGGCTGTTGCCACGGGGGGGCGCTATGACGCGCTGACCCGTCGTCTTGGTAACGGGTCGGCCATTCCTGCTGTCGGGGCGGTGCTGCGGCCCGATCTGATGGCCCTTCTGGAGGGCGCGCAATGACAATCAAGCTGGGTGTGCCGTCCAAAGGGCGGTTGATGGAAAAAACCTTTGAATGGTTCGCTGAACGCGGTGTCACCCTGACACGCACGGGGTCGGATCGCGAATATGCGGGCGCTGTTACAGGCGTTGACGGTGTGTCACTGGTGTTGCTGTCGGCGGGGGAAATCCCGCGCGAACTGGCGGCGGGGCGCATCCACCTTGGCGTGACAGGCACCGATCTGATCCATGAAAAGCTGCCCCTGTGGGAACAGCAGGTCGAACCGATCGAAGAGATGGGGTTCGGCTTTGCCGATCTGGTGATTGCGGTGCCGCAATGCTGGATCGACGTGGATTTGACCGATGATCTGGATGCGGTGGCGTCGGATTTTCGCACGCGCCACGGGTTCCGCCTGCGCATTGCAACCAAGTACCACCGCCTGACCCGTGATTTCCTGCGCCATGCCGGTGTGTCGGATTATCAACTTGTGGACAGCCAAGGCGCGACCGAGGGCACGATTGCCAACGAGACTGCCGAGGCGATTGCCGACATCACGACCAGTGGCGACACGCTGCGGGCCAACCACTTAAAGGTGCTGTCGGACGGGCTGATACTGGCGTCGCAGGCGACGCTGTGGCGCAGCCGGATTGCCGCACTGGATGACAGCGAACGCTGCGATCTGCGCGCTTTGCTTAAACTGCTGGGTTAAAGCGCGCTGACAGCGGCGGCGGCCAGAACATCACCCGTGGGTGCGCCCGTGGGTGAGCCGCCAAGCGGTTCGTCCGACACGGCGAGCGTGCCTGTTGGCAGGCCACTGGCGATCTCTGCACTAACCGGAATCGTGACGCTTTCAGCATCGCCAAGCACACCCAGCGACACAGGCGCGGCCGCGCCTTCTGCGATCAGCCACAGTTCAAGCGCACGACCGGGTCGCGCAGTGCCCGACAGGCGCGAGATGACCAGCAGATCCTGATCCGGTGCAAAGCCTGCATTGATGACCAGATCGCCCGATTCAGAGACCAGTTCCGCTTGATACTGCGGCACGGGCGCTTGCGGTGTGCGCAGCGCGGGGCTGAACAATGCGACACCTACCACGGCAGCAAAGGCGCCTGCGGCCAGCAGACCGAACAGGCCGCGTTGGCGGCGGCGGGACGGAGGATTTACGGCGGCGAGCACGCGTTTCTTGATGATGGCGGGCGGGCGGACTTCTTCGAACCCGACGGCCAGCGATGTAAAGTACCGTTCCCATTCGTAAACAAGATCGCGGAACGCGGTATCTGACAGCATACGCTGTTCGGCGGCACGCGTTTCGTCGGCGTCCAACAGGCGCAGCACATATTCCGCGGCGAGGATGTCGGGATCGGAAGGGGCGGTTGCTTCGGTCATTGGGTCAGACAGGCGCGCAGGGCGGCAAGGCTCCGGCGCAGCCATGTACGCATTGTGTTAAGGGGGACGTCAAAACGCGTCGCGAGATCCTGATAGGTGTCGCCGTTCAGATAGGCACCTTTGACGGCGCGTGCCTTGTCGGCGTCAAGTTCATCCATACAGTCCAGCACGCGACGGGCTTCTGCGCCTGCGATGGCGCTGGCCTCGGGGCCGGGGCTGGGATCAGAGGTTTCCATGGCATTGTCCAGCGAACTGGCCGGAACCTTGCGCGCGCGCAGACGGTCGATGGCGAGGTTGCGCGCCACAGCGATCAGCCACGTCATTGGGCTGTGGCCTGTGACGGCGTATCGGTCGGCCTTGTTCCAGATGCGGATATACACGTCTTGCACAGCCTCTTCGGCTTCGGCGCGGTTTCGCAGGACGGACAGGCACACGCCGAACAGCTTGGCGCTGGTCGCATCATAAAGCGCGGAAAACGCCTTGCGGTCCTTGAGGGCCGTGCGTGCGATCAGCTGTTCAATATCTGCCGGAGTCAACATGACCCTGAGATACTGTGTCAAATCCCTGCTGGCTAGAGAAACCAGAGAAACCGCAAATATTTGAAGGTCACCCGACCCGTTGCCGGGCCGGGTGAGAACTCGTCACTTGGGGGGCACTCGTTAAAAACTTTATTCCGCGGTGATGACAGTCATGACCAGCTTGTCATCGATACGGATGGGGCCGTCTTCCTTGGCGCCCAGTGTGTATTCGAAGATACCGGTTTTCATGCCGCCCGCTTCGGAATGGACCATCAGCATCAGCATCTCGCCTGCTGCAACTTCTTCGGTCAGGATCGCGGCGACGTCTTTGGTTTCGCCTGCACGGATCGGGGCGTAGGCGACAACGGGGCCAGGCTTCATCTCGGCATCGGTGCGGTGTACGACCAGCCAGCCGTTTTCGGCGGCGGTGATGGAATCGGCGCTGACGACGCCATTGGCAACGGACTGGTTAGCGGCCGTTACCATCGGTGTGGCGTGTCCGTCTGCGAAAGAAGCTGTGGCCACGGTGGCAAGAGCGGCGGCAAGTGTAAACGTCTTCATATCTAACCCTTTGCTTTTTGTCGGTTGAACACCCGTTTTGTTTGGATGCTTGACCATACCCACGGGGCAGCGCCGCCAAGAGTTTCAGCAAAGTGTGATAATTTCGAAAATTTTTGCGCAGGGCGCTTACAGCACGCCGATCTCGGCCAACGCGCGGTTCAGTTCGGCGGGCAAGGGTTCTTCATCCTCGCGGCCTTTGGGCAGATCGGGCGGCGTATCTTCGGGCTTGAGATAGCGCCAGCCCTGAAACGGGCGTTTGAGAGATGATTGCACGCGGATCAGTTCGGGGTCTGACACGATGGCACAGCGCCGGATGCCGTCCTGACCGATATGTTCGTCCAGCCGCAGGATACGTTGACGGCACGTAATTACGCCCTTGATCACCCAGAAGATGGAGCCACCCGCAAGGATCTCTTCCTCGCGCTTGGGCCACATGCGGGTGACGTGGCGGGGCAGACCGTCCTTTGTTTGTGCGCGTTTGGTCGATTGCCATGCGACAATATCGTCAAAGGTTTCGCTGCCAACGGACAGTTTAATCAGGTTAATATAGTTTTTCACGGAGTCACCCTTTGCCCACACTTCATATTGTAGCACCGAGAGGTGTTTTAGCAACGTGTGGGGCATGTTAGGGTAGCGCTCTTTCACGCTTGATACAGAATCGACTGCCACTTAGGGGACGCCTTGATGACACGCTTTGCCGCGCCAATCGCCGAACAGATCTGGGACATGAAATACCGCTTCAAAGAGTCTGACGGCACGCCCATCGACACAACTGTCGAGGATAGCTGGCGCCGCATCGCGCGCGATCTGGCCAAGGTCGAGGACAAGCCAGAGGCGTGGGAAGACACGTTTTACGAAGCGCTGGCCGATTTCAAATTCCTGCCTGCGGGCCGGATCACGGCAGGTGCGGGCACGGCGCGGTCCGTGACGCTGTTCAACTGCTTTGTCATGGGCACCATCCCCGACAGCATGGGCGGCATTTTCGAGATGTTGAAAGAGGCCGCGCTAACCATGCAGCAGGGCGGCGGCATCGGGTATGATTTCTCGACCATCCGGCCCAAAGGGGCGGACGTCAAAGGGGTGGCGGCAGATGCGTCCGGTCCGTTGTCGTTCATGGACGTGTGGGACGCGATGTGCCGCACCATCATGTCTGCCGGTTCACGCCGTGGGGCGATGATGGCGACGATGCGTTGCGACCATCCCGATATCGAGGATTTCATCTCGGCCAAGTCGGACGCAGCGCGGCTGCGCATGTTCAACGTGTCCGTCCTGGTGACAGATGCGTTCATGGACGCGGTCAAGTCGGACGGGTCGTGGGATCTGAAATTCGGCGACACGGTTTATCGCACGGTGCAGGCCCGCGATCTGTGGAACAGCATCATGCGCGCCACCTATGACTACGCCGAACCCGGTGTGATTTTCATCGACCGCATCAACGAAGCGAACAACCTGAACTATTGCGAAACCATCGCTGCGACGAACCCCTGTGGTGAACAGCCGCTGCCGCCCTATGGCGCATGTCTGCTCGGCTCGATCAACCTTGCGCGTCTGGTGACGGATCCGTTCGGCGATGCGGCGGCCTTGGATGAAAAGGGGCTGAGCGATCTGGTCGCAACAGCCGTGCGCATGATGGACAATGTCGTTGATGCATCGAAATTCCCGCTTGAGGCGCAGGCCCGCGAGGCCGCGGCCAAGCGCCGGATCGGCCTTGGTGTCACAGGGCTGGCCGATGCGCTGTTGATGGTCGGGTTGCGCTATGGCTCCGACGAGGCGGCGCGTCAGACCGAGGCATGGTTGAAAGCGATCGCCCGCGCCGCGTACCTGAGCTCGGTGCAACTGGCGAAGGAAAAGGGTGCTTTCCCGCTGTTTGACGCAGAAGGCTACCTCGCGTCGGGGACCATGCAGGCGATGGACGAGGATGTGCGCGCCGCAGTGGCGGAACATGGCATCCGCAACGCGCTGCTGACCTCTATCGCACCGACGGGCACGATTTCCCTGTATGCTGGCAACGTGAGTTCGGGGATCGAACCGGTCTTTGCCTATGCCTATACGCGCAAGGTCTTGCAGAAGGACGGGTCGCGCACGGAAGAGGAAGTGGTGGATTACGCGGTGCAGATGTGGCGCGACCTGAAGGGCGATGCGCCTTTGCCCGACTATTTCGTCAACGCCCAAACATTGGCACCGGCTGATCACGTGAAGATGCAGGCCGCGGCGCAGAAGTGGGTGGATTCGTCGATTTCCAAGACCATCAACTGCCCAGAGGACATCGATTTCGATGCTTTCAAGGATGTGTATATGGCGGCGTGGGATCAGGGCTGTAAGGGCTGCACCACATACCGTCCGAATGCTGTGACCGGATCGGTTTTGAGTATTTCTGACGAAAAGAAGCCAGCAGCGGCAACGGTCTACGAGAATATCCGACGCATCGCTGCGACTCTCGACATGAGCGATCAGGCGGTGTCGTTGAAGGCCGAGTTGAGCGCCGGTTACGTGCACTCGATGAAGTCGGAGGACAAGGCGCCCTCGCAGGCGACGCTTGAGAAGATTGCGGCGGCGCTTGGCACCACGACCGATGCGTTGACGGGTGAGGCGCAAGGCGCGGAGGTGATCGCGAATGACGATGCCGAACCGATGCAGCCCCATGGCGACGTCATCTATATGGCCGAGCCGCTTGACCGGCCGAAGTCGCTGGAGGGCAACACCTATAAAGTGAAGTGGCCCGACAGTGAGCATGCCCTGTACATCACCGTGAATGATCTGGTGATTGGCGGGCACCGTCGTCCGTTCGAGGTGTTTATCAATTCCAAGAACATGGAGCATTTCGCGTGGACCGTTGCGCTGACGCGCATGATCTCGGCCGTGTTCCGGCGCGGGGGCGATGTCAGTTTCGTGGTGGAAGAGTTGAAGGCCGTGTTCGATCCGCGTGGTGGTGCGTGGATGAGCGGTAAGTACATTCCGTCGATCCTTGCGGCGATTGGTGGTGTGATCGAGCAGCACATGATCGCCACAGGGTTCATTGCCGGTGAAGGCATGGGGCTGAAATCCGATCCGCAGGCGGAAGTGACCGGCATGAGCAAACCGCGCGGGGCGGCTTGTTCCAGTTGCGGCAGCTATGAGTTGCGCATGGTCGAAGGATGTATGACTTGTGCGTCGTGCGGCTTTTCGAAGTGCGGGTGAGGGCGGTTCTGACGGAAAATAAGCGTCCAGCGACCGAGCTTAACTAGCCAGCTTGCAAGCAAAAGAAGGGAACCGGGCGGAAATGCTCGGTTCCCTTGTTTTTTGGACCTGTAGATATGGCGCCGTCGGTTCGACCTTGTCTTGCCGTATGGGGAGTGGAGGACGTATCGACCAAAGCAGCGGCGCGCCTGCCGTAGCCACCTACAACTGGAACAGCCCCAAGGCACTCACCACTTCGCGCTTGGTCGCCTCGGTGCGTTCTCTCGCCCGTTTCGTGCCCTCCTTGATTACCTCGAGGATGTATCCGCGGTCTTCGGAGAGCTGCGCTCTGCGCGTGCGGATCGGGGCGATAAGCTCTTGCAGGATCGCTTCCAAACGCGCCTTGATCTTGCCGTCGCCAAGCCCGCCGCGCTGATAGTGCGCTTTGAGGTCGGCAAGCGCCTCTTGGTCGGGGTCGAAGGCGTCGAGATAGGTGAAGACCACATTGCCCTCGACACGTCCCGGGTCTTCGACGCGCAGGTGGTTAGGGTCGGTGAACATCGCCCTGACGGCGGCGCGGATGTCTTCGGGCGAGGCGGACAGGGCGATGGCGTTGCCGCCGGATTTCGACATTTTGGCCTTGCCATCAACGCCGGGCAATCTGCCTGCCTTGGGGATGATTGCCCGCGCTTCGGGTAGCACGGGGCTGCCTGCGGTTGCGTTGATCCGGCGCACGATCTCGTTCGTTTGTTCGATCAGCGGGGCCTGATCCTCGCCCACAGGCACGACCGTTGCCTTGAAGGCCGTAATGTCTGCCGCCTGCGCCGCCGGATAGCAGAGGAAACCTGCGGGAATATCGCGCCCGAACCCGCGTGCGCGGATTTCGTCCTTGATCGTCGGGTTCCGTTCCAGCCGCGCAACTGTCACGAAGTTCAGGTAGAGCATCGACAACTCGGCCAGCGCCGGAAGATGTGATTGCAGGCAGATCGTCGTGCGCGCGGGATCAATGCCCACCGCCAGATAATCGAGCGCGACCTCAATCACGCTGCGCCGTACTTTCTGCGGATCATGGGCGTTGTCGGTCAGCGCCTGCGTATCGGCCAGCAGCAGGAACTGTTCATGGCTGTCCTGATATCGCAGCCGGTTGGCGAGCGAGCCCGCGTAGTGCCCGATGTGAAGCGGCCCCGTCGTGCGGTCGCCTGTCAGAATTGTTGATTTGTTCATTTTGGGTGTTCTCATGAAATGAGAGGCCGCGCATCGGGAAGCTTGGAAAACAAAAGGCCGCCCCTGCGGCGGCCTCGGAATACGTTCGGTCATCCGGCCACCCTGTCAGGAGGCCAGCCACCATGTGATTGCGATGATCATCGTGTTTTCCATGGGGCGTTGCCTATCGTCGAAGCAGGTCTGCGTCAATCTATTCGGGAGTGATGAAGGTACGGCTGCTGTCCCGCGAATTAGGATGCGGCGGCCGAAACAAACGGCAGTTAAGACGCTGCCATTTCAATCTCAACACCGGGCGCATGAAGGCCCTTTGGAGAATGAGTGAAGATTTCGACCCCGTCAGCGGTCACACCTACCGAATGCTCAAACTGAGCGGACAAGGACTTGTCGCGGGTCACTGCCGTCCAGTCATCTGCCAGCATCTTTACCTCACCACGCCCCAGATTGATCATTGGCTCGACTGTGAAAATCATACCTTCGCGCAGCTCCAATCCTTCTCCGGCTTTGCCGAAGTTCAGGATATTGGGAGAGTCGTGGAAAACCTGCCCAATGCCATGGCCGCAGAAGTCGCGCACGACCGAACAGCGTTCTGACTGCGCATAGGACTGGATCGCATGACCGATATCGCCAAGCCGCGCACCGGGGCGCACGGCTTCAATCCCGTGCATCATCGCCTTGTGCGCGATCTGGATAAGCCGCTCTGCCGCCCGCTTGGGTTTGCCGACCGCGTACATCCGACTTGAATCGCCGTGCCAGCCGTCAACGATCAGTGTCACGTCAACGTTGACGATATCCCCGTCGCGCAGCTTTTTCTCGTTGGGGAAGCCGTGGCACACAACGTGGTTAACCGATGTGCAGCAGGCATATTCGTAGCCCTTGTAACCAAGGGTCGCAGGTATCGCATTATGTGATGCCGCGAAGTCCAAAACATAGGAATTGATGTCGGACAGGGGAATGCCGTGGCGGATCAGATCCGCAACGCCGTCCAGACAGGCAGCGGTCAGGGCGCCTGCGCGGCGCATTCCCTCAAAAGCGTCTGGCCCATAGAGCTTGATGCTTTCCGTTCGGCGCGCATCCTTGGCGGCGGGGGCTACCGGTACGTTGATATAGCTGCCCATCTGGCGTTCTTTCCCTATACTGGTGACAAATCACCCGCTATACGATTCGTATATGTTTCGTATACATACCGTAAGAGGACGCATCAATGGGCATCGTAAAAATCGGCGACGGGCTACACGAGGATATCCGCAAAGCCAGCACGGTGATGTGCCGGTCTATCAACGCGCAGGCGGAGTTCTGGATAAAAGTTGGCATGCTCGCCGAGATAAACCCGAACATGACGTTCAATGAGATCGTCGCCCAACAGCTCAAGGAAGCCGATGTGACGCTACCCGCCGTTGAGGCGGCATAAGCAGAGCTCGGCCCATGCGCCGCTGATGTCCTCTTTCCGCCCCGACCACTGTTCCATTGGCCGCTTTCCAAAGGCTACGGGACAGAGTAGGCAGGCCAATCACCAAAGGATCGGGGCAAATCATGGCGCAAAAGGCTACCATTTATAAAGTCGAGCTTTCGGTCTCGGACATGGACCGTCACTACTACGAAACGCACAAGCTCACTGTAGCCAAACATCCGTCAGAAACGGATGAGCGGATGATGGTGCGGATTGTCGCCTTTGCGCTGAACGCCCATGAAAATCTGGAAATGACCAAGGGGCTGTCGACGGATGACGAGCCGGATATCTGGCAGAAAAGCCTGAGTGGTGAACTTGATGTCTGGGTGGCCTTGGGGCTGCCGAGCGAGAAAGTGATCCGGCAGTCATGTGGCAAGGCGGGCAAGGTGATCGTCTATCCCTATGGTGGGCGGACGGCCGAAATGTGGTGGGACAAGGTCAAGAACAGCACCACGCGGTTTGATAACCTTCGGGTGGTGAACTTTGCCGAGGCGGACACCGCGGCGTTGGCCAAGCTGGCCA
The DNA here is from genome assembly GCF_059882455.1 of Tateyamaria sp. 7Alg 36. Lineage (NCBI taxonomy): Bacteria > Pseudomonadati > Pseudomonadota > Alphaproteobacteria > Rhodobacterales > Roseobacteraceae > Tateyamaria > Tateyamaria sp. 7Alg 36. Next base: position 2,781,658 of record NZ_CM187613.1, read on the forward strand.
GCCGCGCGATGAAAATCCAGATCAACATTCAGGACGGCGAAGTGATGGTCAGTGCCGATGAGGGGATCGTGTATGTGACCCCGACGGAATGGAAGGGTGCCGCCTAGCCTAGCGGGACGGTCTTAGCGACGTCTCTTAGAAATATCAGGCGGACAGAGGTGGGATGACACCACACCCCGCAGGGGGAATGTCCCCCTGCTTGCCAGTCATTGCCCACGTTTACTGAACCAGAACCGGCGTGAAATAGGTTTTGGTGCGGCCGCCAATCGTGATCGGGTCGATCATCTCGACGCAGGTCTGGTAATGGGCGGTCTTGCGGTGCTCATCCAACGCGGCCTCGCTTTCGAAAATCTCGTAGACGAAAAAGTTGTTGGCATCCTCTGGATCGTGCAGCAGGTCAAAGCGGATGTTGCCGGGCTCTTGTCGTGTGCCGTTGCAGTTGATGGTAAACGCCTCAAGAAACCGGTCGCGCTTGCCATCCTCCACCTGAATGTTGACGAGTTGAATAAGCATGGAAATCCTTTCGTGAATGATCGGTATGGGGCCGGGCGTCAGGTGCCAGGGGCCTGCCACATTGAGGTTGTTACATCTGAGGTGACGAGTTCCCGCTGCACGGCATAGGCCTTGGCCCAACGTGCGCCGGCGTCTGCGTAAAGGTCGCGCAGGTCGGGGTTCGGAGTGAACTCCGCCTCGATCTTTGCCCAACTGCTGCCCGCATCGCGCAGCGTCGGGAACAGGCCCGCGCCGGTTGCAGCGGCGGCGGCGCAGCCTTGTGCGGTTGCTTCCTTGACGCGTGGTGTTGCCACAGTCAGGCCGGTCACATCGGAAAGGATTTGCGCCCAATGGGGGGACTTCGACGCACCACCTGCAAAGACGATCCGGTCGGGCCGTCGACCGGTCAGATCAAACACCGCTTCCAGATTGCGGTGGGCGACGATGGCAGCGTTTTCCTGTAGCGCGCGAAAGATCGCTTCGGGGCCGGAGCGTTCGGGATCAATCGAAAGGTTCAACAGTGAAGGCGCGGCATGGAACCACTCGCCATAGCGCATGACGTCGGAAAAGATGGGGATGATGCCATACGCGCCAGCAGGTACGGATTTGGATGCGGCCTCCAGCTCGGTATAGCTTTTGCCTTGGCCGAAAGCATCGCGGAACCAGCGCATGACCGCGCCCGTGAAAAAGCTGATCGCCTCGACCTGATTGAGGTCCGGCACCACATGCGGATTGATGCGCAGGTTCATTGTGGGGTCTGTCAGGTTCAACGGTACGTTGACCACCTGTTGCCAGAAGGTGCCGCCCATTACGGCGCAGTCGCCTTCGTTCACCACGCCCAACCCTAATGCGCCGGTCTGGCAATCGCCGCCACCTGCGACCACCAATGTGCCTTGTGCAAGGCCGGTTTCCTTGGCGGCGGCGGCATGTATTTCCCCGATAACCTCGCCCGTGCTGACGGTGCGCGGGATAAGGTCCGGTGGCAGGTCCATCAGGGTGAAGATGCCGCGCAACGGGCTGCGGTCCTGTAGGCCGATCAGGCCGGTGGTACCCGCGTTCGACGGTTCGGACGTGAGGCTGCCTGACAGACGGTACAGTACCCAGTCCGACAGCATGGTTAGTGACTGCGCCCGTTCCAGCACGTCGGGCATATGTTTGCGCAGCCAGATCAATCGCGGCAACGCGCCAAGGGCGTAGGTCTGGCCGGAACGCGCATAGATGTCGTGTTCCAGATCCGGATGATCGGCCTTCAGCGCGCGCACTTCGTCGCTGGCACGGGCATCGACATTGGCGCAGGCCCAGATCTCCGCACCTGTTTTGTCATGAAGCACGAAGGCTTCGCGCATGGCCGTGGCACTGACGGCCTTGATGTCTTTGGGGTCCACGCCGGATGTTGCGATCACCTCTCGGCAGCAACGCGCCAGTGCGGCCCAGTTACCTGCGGTATCGAAATCCATGGATCCGGGATAGCGCGGGTCGGAGGCGTGCCACCATTCCTGTGCCGACGCGCAGACCTCTTCGCCCGCCTCGTCAAACAGAACGGCGCGGCCGCTGCCGGTGCCTGCGTCGAATGCCAGAAAATACGCCATGATCAGACCTCCACCGCGTCAAGAAGGGCTAGGGCTGTAGGTTCATCCGTCACGAGGATGCTCACGATCTTGCCGCGCAGGGCGGACAGGATCGGGCCGACTTTGGCTGCGCCGCCAGCAGCCCCGATGACCTGACTGGAATTGCGCAATTGGTCGATATCCACCCCGATCACACGCTCATGCAGGGGCAGGGCAAGGCCCTCACCATTGCGGTCATAGAACCGGCAGAGGATATCACCGCGCGCGCCGCCGCGGCGCAGGGGGTCGATCTCTCCTGGGGGGATGTAGCCATAGCTGACCACGGTCGCGGTTTCGCTGATGCCGCCGATCCCGACCAGTTTGTAATCCGCCTCAAGCGCCTTGGCCATCAGGGTGGAAACCGTGGGTTCCTGCATCAACGCCTGTGCCAGTTCGGGTGTTGATACGACCAGCGGGGCGGGGATGATGTTTACATTACGGTGCCAGTTGGCCTCGCGCATGCCTTCGACATATGTCTGTACGCCGCCGGTCAGGGAATACAGGCCGACGCCCCGTTCCTGCGCGGTATAGCCCAGCATGCGGATGGAATGCGTGACGGTTTCGCCCCAGCCGACCGATAGGCTGTCACCGGGGGACAGTTTCTGCATCAGGTACTGCGCGGCGGCTTGGCCGATACGCATATTCGTGTCTTCGATCGGGCTTTCTGGCACGACACGGCAATCGCTCAGGCCGAATTCCTGCTTCATGCGGGTTTCGAGCTCAAGGCATCCGCGCTGGCGCGAGTTGATTCGCAACTGGATCAGTCCCGATGTGCGTCCGGCATCCAGCAATCTGGATACCTTGATGCGCGACAGGTTCAGGATTTCGCCCACTTCGCTCTGCGTGAGGCCGTCATTGTAATAAAGCCACGCAACGCGGGCCAGCAGCGCCTCGTCAGCGTCATTTGTTGTCTGGTCGGTCATAGGGGCCTTCCTCCACGGCTCGCCGGATCATTTAGTATGTGAATGATCATTTGATCAAGTCAATACGCTTCTTCACCGGAAGGAGCGATGGGAAATATTGCGGGAATCTCGATTCAACGTGGTTGACAGAAAATACCTTTGCTGAACAAATGATGTAGTCGCTAACAGATGATCATCTTGCGAATCCATGACCGGATCGCCGATCACCGCCCCAGCGGCAGAGCCGATAACGTTGAGGAGGCGTTATGGAACCTGTCCTTGCAGAGCTGAACTCTGTGTCGAAAAGCTACGCTGGTATCCCTGTGTTGAAACAGGTGGATTTCTCGGTTCGCGCCGGTGAAATCCATGCGTTGTTGGGCGGCAACGGGGCAGGAAAGTCCACGTTGATGAAGATTCTTGCAGGCCTCGTGTCGGCCAGCGCGGGACAGGTGCGGATCGCCGATGCGCCGCTGGAACCTGCGACGCCCGCACAGGCGCTGGCCATGGGTCTTTATCTGGTGCCGCAAGAGGCTCATATTTTCCCCAACCAGTCGGTTCTTGAAAACATCTGCATCGGTCTGCCCAAACCGTCCGCGACCTACCGCGCACGGGTGGAGGAGCTGATCGCGCAACTTGGCGTGGCGCTGTCACCGGACACGAAGGCGGCAACGCTTGAAATCGCTGACCGTCAGATCGTGGAAATCCTGCGGGGTCTGATCCGCAAGGCAAAGGTGCTGATTCTGGACGAGCCGACCTCGGCCCTGACGCCGCACGAGGTGCAGACCCTGTTTGCGCGCATGCAGGCACTGCGCGCTGCGGGTCACGGGCTGGTGTTCATCTCGCACAAGCTGCACGAATTACGTGCGGTCTGCGACCGCATCACGGTGCTGCGTGACGGCAAAGTTGTGCTGAGCGCCGACATGGATCACAGCACTGATGCCGACATTCTGACCGCGATGAGCCCTGGTGTAACGGCATTGGATGCGCGTGGCGGGGGCAAGCAGACCTCGGACGAGGTTGTTTTGTCGCTGGAGGGGTTAAGCGGTGAAGGCTTTGCCGATATCTCGCTCACAGTGCGCCGTGGTGAAGTGCTGGGGCTGACCGGTGTTGTCGGGGCAGGACGGACTGAACTGGCCGAGACCCTTGTTGGCCTGCGCCCGCGCGGGGGTGGTCATGTCACGCTTGAGGGGCGGGCACTGTTGGCTAAATCGCCCAGTGACGCCGTGCGGCAAGGCATCGTGCATCTAAGCGAGGATCGCCAGCAATACGGGCTGTTCCTTGAGGCGCCTCTGTTCTGGAATGCCTCGTCCTTTGTCTATGACCGCCTGCCGTTCTTCCTGCGCCCCAAGGTCGAGCGTGAACGCTTTTCCCAGTATCGCGAGATGCTGGGGATCAAATGTGCCAGCGCGGATCAACCCGTCGGCAGTCTGTCGGGCGGGAACCAGCAAAAGGTGCTGCTGGCCAAATGTCTGGCGGCCGAGCCAAAGCTGTTGATCTTGGATGAACCAACGCGCGGCGTCGATGTCGGTGCGCGCAACGACATCTACCGCATCATCGAAAAGCTGGCCGCGCAGGGCACGGCGGTGCTGCTGATCTCGTCGGACTTTGATGAGGTCGTGCGCCTGTCGGACCGGATCACCGTGATGGCCGGCGGACATCTGGCGGGGGATTTGCCCGCTGGTGCCACCCCCGAAGAAATCTCTCAACTGGCCTTCGAGGCCCAGGAGGCCGAGAATGTTTGAGCGGATCGCCCGCGACCGTGTCGCGACCCTGTTCCTTGTTACCGTGGCGGTGCTGCTTCTGGTCGGTTTGGCCGCGCCGGGGTTCCTGTCGGCGGGAACGGCCACCATCATCTGGTCCAACGGGTTGGTGTTGATGCTGGTCGCGCTGGGGATCTTTCCGGTGATCCTGACGCGCAATATCGACGTGTCGGGCGGTTCTGTTCTCGGGCTGTCGGCGGTCGTACTGGGGCTCGCGCTGAATGACGGGTTTGCACTGCCACTCGCGCTTGGCTTTTCGCTGGGGGCGGGCATCTGTGCGGGGTTGGTCAATGGCCTGCTGGTGGCGGGGCTTGGCGTGCCGTCCATCGTGGCGACGCTTGGCACTTTGGGTTTGTTCCGTGGTGTGATGCTGATCGCCACTGGTGGCGAGTGGATCGAAGAACTGCCCGAAGCGCTGAAGGCGCTTGGTGCCAAATCCTTTGGCGGACTGTCGGTCATGGGCATTCTAACCGCCGTCGTAATCGTTGCGGTATGGTGGTTCCTGCGCAGCCGGCGGGGACGCTGGGTGATGGTCACCGGCGACAACCGCGAGGCGGCGCGCCATCTGGGACTGCCGGTGCGGCGGATCGAGTTGTTGGCCTTTGTCTGGGCGGGGGCGATGTATGCGCTGGCCGGTATCACCTTTGCGGCACAGATCGGATTCGTGCCCAATCAGGCGGGCAATGGTATCGAGTTGCGCGCGATTGCGGCGCTGGTTCTGGGCGGGATCAGCCTGCTGGGCGGGGTCGGCTCGGTCGGCGGTGTGGTCATCGGTGTGATCTTCTTTACCTCGATCGATACCTCGCTCGTCTTCCTGAAAATCCCTGCCTACTGGAACGACCTGATTGGCGGCGCGATGCTGCTGGGCGTGCTGCTGATCGACGGACGCTTGCGCATCGCACTAGAGGCGCGGGACCGCGCGGCCCGCTATCGCCGTGGCAGCAAACCGGACCAGAAGTCCCAAGCACGAAAGGACGCAGCATGAAACGCTATGTGATGCGGTGGGAGGTGCTGTTGCTGGCCATTCTGGTGGCCGAGCTTGTGATCTTTGGCATGATCAATCCGCGCTTTCTGCGCCCCAGTTCGCTGCTGTTCGGGACGTCCGACTTTGTGCAGGTGGGGATCGTTGCGGTGCCGCTGACGCTGGTGATCATCGCGGGGGGCATTGATGTAAGTTTTGCCTCGACCGTCGGGCTGGCCGCGATTGCCTTCGGGGTTGCCAACTTCTTTGGCCTGCCCTTGCCGCTGTCGCTGTTGGTGGGCTTTGCCACTGGCGCGTTGGCGGGGGTGCTGAATGCCACCATCATCCGACTGACACGGTTGCAGCCGCTCGTGGTGACGCTGGGATCGCTGTATATGTTTTCCGGTGCGGCGACGGTGCTGTCGGGTGTGGTGGGCGCGAACGGCTATGAAGGGATCGGGGGCTTTCCCGCCGGTTTCACCGCGCTTGGCTATGCGCAGGTGTTTGGCCTGCCGATGCCACTGTTCGTTTTCCTGTGCTTTGCCGCGACGCTGCTGGTGCTGCTGCACCTGACCCGCTTTGGCCGCCTCGTGTTCCAGATCGGCCAGAACGAAGAGGCCGCGCGCCATTCGGGTATGCCGGTCTTTCGCGTGCAGCTTTTGACCTATGTGCTGACGGGGCTTGCCGCCGCGCTCGCCGGTATCATGCTGTCGGCCTACTTCGGCTCGGCCCGCGTTGATCTGGGCAGTGCCACTCTGCTGCCCGCGATCACCGCAGCCGTTCTGGGCGGTGCGTCCATCTATGGCGGCAAGGGGTCGGTGCTGGGCACGGTCATCGCCACATTCATCATCGGATATCTGCAACAGGGCCTGCAAATGAGCGGTGTCCCAAGCCAGATTTCCAGCGCGCTGTCCGGGGCGCTGCTGGTTCTTGTCGTAGCGCTGCGCCACGGGGCCGCGCTGCTGCGAGAGTATTTTCCGGAGCGCTCGGTGCGGGCCAACTGACCCGGGCACTGTTTCCAATGGAGGAGAAAACACAATGAATACAACAACAAAACTGCTCAGCACGATGGCCGCTGGCCTCATGATGACCACTGCCGCATGGGCGGACGACATCGCCTTTGTGCCCAAACTGGTCGGCGTCGGCTTCTTCACGTCCGGCGGCAACGGCGCCATGGAAATGGGAGAGAAGCTTGGCGTAAACGTCACCTATGACGGCCCGACAGAGCCAAGCGTTTCCGGTCAGGTCCAGTTCGTGAACAACTTCGTCAACCAAGGCTACGGCGCGGTCATCCTGTCGTCGGTCTCGCCCGACGGTCTGTGCCCTGCGCTGAAACAGGCGATGGCGCGGGACGTGTTGGTGATGACATGGGATTCCGATGTGAACCCCGAATGCCGTTCCTACTACGTCAACCAAGGCACGCCCGAGCAACTGGGCGGTCTGCTGGTGGACATGGCCGATGACGGTCTGGAAGGTAAAGAAGAGGCCAAGGTCGCATTCTTCTATTCCTCGCCAACCGTAACGGACCAGAACGCATGGGCCGAAGCAGCAAAAGCCAAGATCGCTGCCGAGCATCCGGGTTGGGAAGTTGTGACCACGCAATACGGTTACAACGACGCGCAGAAATCCCTACAAACCGCTGAAAGCATCCTGTCCGCCTATCCGGATCTGGACGCGATCATTGCACCGGATGCTAACGCGCTTCCTGCCTCTGCCCAAGCGGCAGAGAACCTTGAGCGTGGCGGCGATGTGACCATCGTCGGGTTCTCGACTCCCAACGTGATGCGCCCCTATGTCAAGCGCGGCACGGTCGAACGGTTCGGCCTGTGGGACGTGACCCAGCAAGGCGCGATCTCGGTCGCGGTGGCGGCGCATGTGCTGGAAAACGGCCCGTTGAACGTAGGTGACAAGATCGACGTTGACGGCATTGGCGAAGTCGAAGTCTCGCCAAATGCGGTGCAGGGTTACGAGTACGAAGCGGACGGCAACGGCATCATCCTGCTGCCCGAACGCACCGTTTTCACCGCAGACAATATCGACAACTACGACTTCTGATCGACGTCGAAAACATAAACTGCAGGGGCGCCTAGTGTGTCCCTGCTTCTACTTTCAGGGATACCGATATGCAGTCCAGATGGAATGATACCGAGGCACAACAGTTCATCGACGCCGCCGAGGCACAGGGCCAGCCCGCCGCGCTTGGCCTCCGGGTCTATAGTTCGCGCCTGATCGGGCAGGAACCGGATCTGGTGCTGCACGGGGGCGGCAACACGTCTGTCAAAATTCCCGATGCCGAGGGCGGCCCGATCATCCATGTCAAAGGCTCCGGCTGGGATCTGGGGGATATCGAGGCACCGGGTCTGCCCGCGATGTGGCTGGACCCGCTGCTCGAAACCCGCGACGTTCCGCATATGTCGGACGAGGATATGGTGGCCTATTTGCGCCGCAACCTGCTGGATCAGGGCGCGCCCAATCCGTCGATCGAGGCATTGTTGCATGCCTATATGCCCCATGCCTTTGTGGATCATACCCATGCCACGGCGATCCTTGCCCTTGCGGATCAAGAGGACATGGAAGCGGTGGTGACCGAAATTTACGGCACGCGCATCGGCTTTGTGCCCTACGTGATGCCGGGCTATTCACTTAGCCATGCGTGCAACGACGCGCTGGCGCGTGATCCGTCGGTGGACGGCCTGTGGCTCAAGCAGCACGGCCTGTTCACCTTTGCCGAAACGGCAAAGGAGAGCTACGAACTGATGGTCGAATTCGTCACGATGGCCGAGGATTACCTCGCCGCCCGTGGCATTCAGGTGCCAGGCCCGGAAGAGACAGACAGAGACGCGCCCAAAGCGCTGACGGATACGCTGTACAGCGCGCTGGCCGCGCGGGGCGATTTGGGGGCCGATCCTGCGCTGGACTTCCGTTCAAGTTCGTCGATCCGCAGCTACTTGGCGCGCGAGAACCTGCCGGAACTGTCGCGCCGTGGCACGGCAACGCCGGACCATGTGATCCGCATCAAACCCTTTCCGATGATCATTGACGAAAATGCCGATCTCGCCGCCATCAACGCGGCACTGGACGCCTTTGCAGTTGAATACGCCGCCTATTTCAATCGCAATGCGCCCAATGCATCAGAGCCGAAAACCATGCTCGACCCATTGCCGCGCATCGTGCTGGTGCCGGGCGTGGGGGTGTTTGGCGTGGGGGCCAACGACAAGTCGGCACGTATTGCGGGCGACCTGTTCGAGCAGACCACGCGGATCGTGAATGCGGCAGAGGATTACAAACGCTTCGCCCCGATCTCGGACGCGGACCTGTTCGATATGGAATACTGGTCGCTGGAGCAGGCAAAGCTTCAGAAGTGATTTGACGGCTGTCGGGGCGCGTTCCGTGCGCGACTGCGTGGGGCAAGATGTAAAAAGGGCGGCCGTTCTGGCCGCCCTTCCTGTTTCAAACTGTTGGGGGTTTACGCCGCTTGCTGTTGTCGCGCGCTCATCCAGCAGTTGATGAGGCGGTCGAAACGGTCCTTCATCATCTTTTTGGCCGCGTCATCGTCGATTTCATTGGCCAGCCATGCCCGCGCTGCGTCCCCGAAGATCGTGCGCCCCACGGCAAAACCGCGCACGTGGCGGTTGGTCGCTGCGCGGATGATGCTGGTTTCGACCGTGTCGAACGGCGCATCCAGCCCCAACAGCAGAACGCCGCGGCACCATTGGTCGTTGCGGTCGATCACGTCGCCGATGGCGGCCCAGCCTGCATCGGTTTGATCGGTCAGCTTCCACCAGTCGGGGCGGATGCCTTCGTCATAGATTTGCTGCATGGCTTCTGCCGTTGCCAGCTCTCCGGCCTTGCCGTCTTCGGTGCCGATGATCTCCAGCAGGAACTCGTGACGGCTCAGGCGTGCGGCAGAGGCAAGGCGGTGCATCTGGTCCAGTTGTTGGCGGCGCAGCGCCTCGGAATCGTCGGGGTTGTAGAAGACGAGGCATTTGATGACATGGTCATCCGGCCACGACGCCACCTCGGCACCAAGGGATGCGGCACCCTCGAATTGCAGCGGATACGACCCCGGCAGTTCGACGGGACGCCCGATCCACAGCCCTTCCTTTTCGGCACGGAACAGGGCCTGACGGCCATAGGTGCTGTCCAGCAGCGTGCCAAGGGCCATCTGGGGGCGTCGCGCACTCAACATCGTATCCAGCGCGAGATCCTTGAACGTCGAGATGCGCGCCGGATCGGCACCGGCATCTTCGGCCATCTTCTCAAGTTGCATCCGGTGGTCGATGGCAAAGGCGCAGATGTTGTCCCAGTGTCCGCGCCGGTTGGTCGCCCAGTGCACATGCTCCAGATCGGCGTCTTCGCGCAGGCGCGGGTTCACGACACCACGGTCAAGGAAGAATTCCAACTCGTCCCAGCTTGGGTAGGCGGGCGCACAGCCGTGGCGGGATACAGCCAGCGCCCCGCAGGCATTCGCGATCCGGCAGCAGTCTTCCAGCGGCAGGTCGCGCACATAGCCGCGTAGGAAGCCCGCCATAAACCCGTCGCCCGCGCCCAATACGTTGAACACCTCGACTGGGAAGCCGTCGGAGGAAATGCCGTCTTCGATGTCCTCTGGGATGGCGTCGGGGAACACGAGGCACCCTTTCGGCCCCGTCTTGAGGACAATCGTTGCCTTCGACACTTTGCGGATGTTCTCAAGGGCCGTGCGCGTGTCGGTCGAACCGCCAGCGATATGCACCTCTTCATCCGTGCCCACCACTACGTCGCAATCGGGCAGAATGGTTTGGACCCGTGCCGTTACTTGCGCGTTGGCGATAAAGCGGACGTCGCCCGCACCCGCGCCCAGCAGACCCCAAAGGTTCGGACGGTAGTCGATGTCGAAGACGATCTTGCGCCCAGCCTCTTTGGCGATCCGCATCGCCTTGAAACTTGCCGCCTCAAGGTGGGGTTTCGAGAAATGCGTGCCCGTGACGACAATCGCCTTGGCCGAACGGATGAAATCGGGGTTAATGTCGTCTTCGCACAGGGCCGCATCGGCGCAATCGGTGCGCACGAACAACAGCGGGAAGTTGCGATCATCCTCGATCCCCAGAAAGGCCATTGCCGTCAGGCGGTCGGGGTCGGTGGCCACGCCGCGAGTCTCGACGCCTTCGGCCTCAAGCGTTTCAAGCACAAAGCGCCCAATCTGGTCGTCGCCAACACGGCTTAGCAGGGCGGTCTTCAGGCCCAGACGCGCGCCGCCCACCGCGATATTGGTAGGGCAGCCCCCGACATATTTCGAAAAGCTGCGGGCATCTTCCATGCGGCAACCGATCTGGTCCGCATAAAGGTCGGCGCAGGAACGACCGATGGTGATGATATCGTAGGTAGGCGTAGGCTGGGTGGCCATTTTAGTTCCTTAATCTTCTTGGGGTCTTTGTTCGCTGCACAGCGTTCCGGCGCGGATCGCCAGAATAAGTGCAAGCGAGATGGTTGCGTTGAGGGATCGAAAGCCATCCACACTTGCCTCGGAAATCTGGAAGCAGATGTCGGCAGTGGTGAACGGCGCGCGGGGCAGGTCCGTAATCGAAATCGTGCGCGCACCGATGGCGCGGGCACGTTCAAAGGACTGCACCGTATCTTCGGCGCTTGGATGGAACGAGATCGCGACGACCGTGTCGTCGGGGCTGATCATCGTCATCTGCTGTTCGAGCGTACCGCCGCTGCCATCCAGCAGATGGGCAGGCACCTCAAGACGCGCGAGGTTGTAAACAAGGTATGTGGCGGCGGTAAATGTGCGTTTCTGGGCCAGAACGTGCACAATGCGCGCATCAGCCAGCAGGCGGGCGGCGGCCTCGATCTTTTCGATGGGTGTGCTGTGCTGCAACTCCCGCAGGGAGGCGATTCCCGCCTCGACAAAACGGTCCGTCATTTCGGCTGTATCGCGGGCTGCGCCGCTACGTTCCAAGTCTCTGATCCGGTCCTGATAGGGGATGGAACTGGCCTGAAGCTCGTCCCGGAACACAGATTGCAGTTCGGAAAAGCCCGAGAATCCGAAATGTTTGGCAAAGCGGATGATGGCGGATGGCGCGACGCCGATCTCGTCCCCCAGCACGGCGGCGGTGCGCAGGGCAAAGCCGGACGGATCGCGCAGGGTAAAATCTGCGATAAGTTTCAGTCGGTTACTAAGCTCGTCGTAAGAGGCGGCAATCTCTTCGCGCAGCGCGACATAGTCCCGCTGGGGCGATTCCTCTCCGGTTGTCGTCTTGTTTCCCACTGACTTCCCGGCCCCCCATTTTGCTGAATTTAGAATTTGTGTTCTATATTGACGTTGCCGTGAACTTTATGTTCTAAGCGGTGCCACATCAAGGGGTAACTTTGATGACCGAGGAGGGGGATCTATGAAAGCTTGTGTGATTCACGGGGCGCAAAACGTCGCGATTGAGACCTATGAAACGCCTGTACCAAAGGCGGGTCAGGTCCTGCTATCCTTTGCCTATGGCGGCATCTGCGGCTCGGACCTCCACTATTTCGAACACGGTCAGGTCGGCGATTCGATTCTGCGCGGTCCGATGGTCATGGGGCACGAATTTTCCGCCACCGTTTCCGGCGTGGGCGAGGGCGTGACCGAGTTTGCCGCTGGCGACAAAGTCGCGGTTACTCCCGCGCTCCCGTGCCAGACATGTGACTATTGCACGAAGGCTCTGTCGAACCTGTGTACCGACATGTCCTTTATGGGCAGTGCGGCGCGTTTTCCCCATTGCGACGGAGGTTTTGCCAGCGATCTGGTGGTCGAGGCGCGCCAATGCATCAAGGTGCCCGCGGACGCGGACCTGCGCCATGTGGCGATGGCCGAACCCTATGCCGTTGCTTTGCACGCGGTTGCGATGGCGGGTGATCTGCAAGGGGCCACGGTGCTGGTCACTGGGGCAGGGGTCATCGGACAGATGTGTGCCACCGCCGCCCGTGCGGCAGGTGCCGCGCGCATTTTGATGAGCGATATTGCCCCCGCTGCGCTGGAACGCGCCAAGGCGCTTGGCATTGACGAAGTGTTTGACGCGACGGATGCGGCGGCGATGGCCAGCCTGACCGACGCGCCCCGCTGTGACGCAGTTTTCGAAGCCTCTGGCGCGGCACCCGCGCTTAGCATGGCGCTGGCGGCGACCAAGCCGCGCGGCACCGTGGTACAGGTTGGCTTCTTGCCACCGTCTGCGCCGGTGAACTTTGCAAAACTGCTGACCCGTGAAATCACTTTGGTCGGCACCTATCGATTTATCGACGAATTCGCCGAGGCGGTTCGTCAGATCGTCTCGGGCGAGGTTGATCTGCGCCCGATGATCTCGGCGGATATGTCGCTGGACGATCCAAAGGCGACTTTTGCCCGTGCCCTCGATAAGACCGACGCGCTCAAGGTCATGGTACATTTCTGATGCACGGCGACCTTTCCTATGATCGCAGCCTGCTGCGGCCCCGCGCCGCGCATGTCGGGGTGGGGGCATTCCACCGCGCGCATCAGCAGGAATACTATGACGACCTTGCCAAAGCAGCGAACGGTGCAGGCTGGGGCGTGGTTGGGATCAACCTGACGCCACCGGATATTTCCAGCGCCCATGCTGCCGAGGGTGGCACCTATGCCCTTCTGAAAGAAGACGACGACGGCGCGGCCTGTCGGCCCATTGGCACCTTGCTGAAAGTATGGGATGCAAGCGATGCGCACGCAGTCGATTGGGACGGGATCGACTTTGCCACGCTGACGATCACCGAAAAAGGATACTGCCACCTGTCGGGCAGCATGGACCTTGATCTGAACGCCGTCAGCGCGGATCTGGCCACGCCCGAAACGCCCCGCACGGCCATCGGCTATCTCGCATGGATGCTTGAACGTCGCCGCCGCAGCGGTGGACGCCCGATCACATTGGCCAGCTGTGACAACGTTGCGGATAATGGCCGTTTGTTGGGTTCTGTGATGCATACCTATGCGGCGCGGGTGTTCCCTGATCTTCCCAAGTGGCTTGAAACCCATGTGACGTTTCCGACGTCGATGGTGGATCGCATCGTTCCGGCCATGTCCGACACGGCGCGCGACCGGCTTCAGGTGGCCTGCGGCTATCGCAGTGCGCTTGGCGTGGTTGCGGAACCGTTCCGCCAGTGGGTGATCGAAGACCGCTTTGCGACCGAGCGTCCGGCCTTTGAACAGGTCGGCGTGCAGATCGTCGACGCGTTGGCCCCCTACGAGCATATGAAACACCGCCTGCTGAACGGTCTGCAATCGGCCTATGCCGAGTTGGGGCGTCTGTGCGGACGCGACAGTTCGTGTGCGGCGGCGACCGATGCGGCCCTGATCGATTGGGCGAACGTGTTTTTCGCATCGCAATCCGCCACGCTTGAATGTCCGGCAGGTGAGAACCTTGCAGATTATGCGCGCACAAGCCTCAAGCGATTGCAGAACCCGACCATCCACCACCCGCTGAACCAGATCGCGAGCGACGCAAGTTTCAAGTTGCCGCAACGGATCGGGGCGCCCGCTGCCGAACGTCTGGCGTGTGGGCTGTCCGCCGAACCGCAGGCGATGGTACTTGCCGGATGGGCCTTGCAGGGGGGCGATCTGACCTCTGATGCGGGCGGCGTCGTGACCCAAGACCCGCTGGGCCAAAAGGTTGCCGCACTGCGCGACCGTCATGCCGGTTCTGCTGTCGATCTGGCGGATGCGGTCCTCGGCCTGTCGATCTGGCCGTGGCAGTTGCAGGCCGATCAAGCGTTTTCCGACAGCGTTGCGCATTGGATCCAGGCCTTCGCCTCGGCCGATGCCGCCACTTGCCGCGCCCTGATCGGCGCGTTTTCAAAGGAGAAACTGAATGCGTAGGTACCTTGGTGGCCGCTCGCCAGAAGAGTGGCTGGGCGCGCTGTTGATGACCCTTGTCGTTGTCCTGCTCGGCTTTCAGGTCATTGCCCGTTTCGGCATGGGACGCTCGTTTAGCTGGCTTGAGGAAGTAAGCCGTTTCGCCTTTGTCTGGGCGGTCTATTTCGGCTTTGTCATTGCTGCCGCTGGGGATCGCCACATTCGCGTTTCCCTGCATATCGAGATGCTGCCACCCAAGGCGCGGCTGGTCATGCTGACACTCGCCGATGTGATCTGGCTGGCCTTCAACGCGGTGGTGATCTGGCACGGTTATCACTTCACGGTGTCGATGTTCGAGTTCCCCTACATCTCGCAAACGACCGGCATCAACCTTGTCTGGGTGCAGATGATCGTGCCGCTTGGCTTTGCCTTCATGTCGGTACGGATCGTTCAGGTAATGCTGCGCCGCTGGCGCACCGGGCAAGGCCCCGTAGACTCTCGGATCGGGGATTAATCATGGATCCAACACTTTTGATGGCAGGCACCTTTGTCGTGCTGCTGCTGCTGGGCGTTCCGGTGGCGATCTCGATCGGGTTTGCGGCGGTGCTGACCATGGCGTCGGCCAATATGCCTATGTCCTACCTTGTGCAGACAGCCTATTCGGCGGTGGACGAATTCACCATCATCGCTGTGCCGATGTTCATTCTGGCCGGTACGCTGATGGAGAAAGGCGGTCTGACCAGTCGGCTTATCGGCTTTAGCCGCGCCATTGTCGGCCCCGCGCCCGGTGGTCTGGCGACGGTGACGATTGTCGCCTGTACCTTCTTTGCGGCGATCTCGGGCTCTGGTCCTGCGACCACGGCGGCCATCGGGTCGATCATGATCCCCGCGATGATCAAGGACGGCTATGACAAGGGGTTCGGCGCGGCCATTACTTCCTCTGCGGGCGGTATCGGTGTGGTGATCCCGCCGTCGATCCCGATGATCATTTACGGCATCACCTCCGAAACCTCGATCAGTGCGCTGTTCGTGGCGGGCGTTGTACCGGGCCTGATGCTGGCCGTCGCGCTGTGGATGACCAGCCGCTTTATCTCGGTCAAGCGCGGCTACAGCTCTGGTGGCGTGACCGAGCGTAACCTTGCCAATATCGGGCAGGCCGCGTGGGAGGCGAAATGGGCGCTGGCCGCACCGATCATCATCTTGGGCGGTATCTACACTGGCGTCTTTACTGTGACCGAAGCGTCGGTCGTCGCCGTGCTCTATGCGCTGCTGGTCGGGGTGTTCGTCTACCGCGAGATCAAGCTGGGCCTGTTCTTTGATGCTGTTGCCTATGCCGTGCGGATTACCGGCACTGTGATGCTGGTGCTGGTGACGGGGCGGATCATCGGGCGGATGCTGTCCATGTTCCAAGTGCCGCAGATGGTGTCCGGCTATCTGATTGATGCGGTATCCAACCCGATCCTGCTGATCCTGCTGGTGCTTCTCATGCTTGTCTTTATCGGCATGTGGATGGAGACGCTGACCCAGATCATCATCCTGACGCCGCTGTTGCTGCCTGTGGTGGCCAATGTGGGGATCGACCCGATCCAGTTCGGCATCATTTTCGTCATCGCATGCGAGATCGGCTATTCGACGCCGCCACTGGGGGTGAACCTCTTTGTCGCGGCAGAGATCGGGAACACCACGGTCGAACGTGTGTCCAAAGCATCCATTCCATTCCTTTGCGCCGAGATCGCGGTGATGGTGCTTGTCGCCTTCATCCCCGAGCTGACGCTTTGGCTGCCCAGAATGATGGGCTTCATCAACTGATTTTGTTCATATGGAGGAGAAAACCATGAACTATCTGACCAAGAAACTGTCCACAGCGGCGCTTGCCCTGCTGGTGGCCCTGCCAGCGGCTGCGGCCGACTACACAATGCGCCTGAGCCATGGCGACAACGAAAACAACCCGACCCACAAGGGCGCGCTGAAGTTCGAAGAACTGGTCGAGAAATATTCCGACGGTCGCATCGACGTTCAAATCTTCCCCTCGAACCAGCTGGGTTCCGAGCAGGAAGTGGCACAAGCGCTGCGCATGGGGTCGATTGAATCGGAAATCCTGTACACCGGTAACCTCGTGCCACTGGCCCCATCCGTTGGCGTTATGATGCTGCCCTATGCGTTCACGTCGAACGAAGAAGCCCATGCCGCAATGGACGCCCTCAAAGGCCCCCTGAACGAGCGTCTGCCAAAAGAAGCTGGCGTGCGCGTTCTGGGATACTTTGAAAAAGGCTTCCGCGTTCTCACCAATGGCGAGCGCGAAGTGAAAACCCTCGAAGACCTCAAGGGCCTAAAAATCCGCGTGTCCAAGAACAACATCGCCATCGAAACGTTCAAATCCTGGGGCCTTGATCCAATCCCTATGGCGTGGGCCGAAGTGTTCCCCGCCTTGCAGCAAGGTGTGATCGACGGGCAGGAAAACCCCTACACCACGGCGATCTCGTCCAAGTTCTATGAAGTTCAGGACTACATCACCGAAGTACACTACCTGATCTGGTCCGGCCCGATCATCGTGTCCGAGCGTTTCTATCAAGGCCTGCCCGCAGACCTGCAAGAAGCACTGAACAAAGCCGGTGAAGAAGCGGCCCTGTACGAACGTCAGGTGTCTGCCGAAGAAACAGCCGCTGCAAAAGAGAAACTGGTCGAGCTTGGCATGACCCTCTCTGGCGCACCAACGGACGAAGCGAAATGGCAAGAGGCCGCCAAGGCACTGTGGCCAAGCTTTGCTGCCGACATCGGTGGTAAAGAATGGGTAAGCGAAGCGACCCAGATCATGAACGACGCAATCGCCAACAAGTGATTGCAGCGTCTTTCGTAAAGACGTTCTGAGACGATGGGGTCCAAGCCAAGCGCTTGAGCCCCATTTTCGTTAGCAATCTGCGCGCTGAGGTTGGGAATGCGTCGCCAAGTCTCGCGGACCGTTTCGCGCCGGTTCACCCACACCCGCGCCAAAATTGCGCGTAAATGGGTGAAAAACCCGAATAATAGCGTAAAAGTAGCTAGTCTTGCACGGGCGTGCAGTTGAACGGGGAAACCGCGCCCCTAACTTCTATCCATTGGTCGGCGCGCCTCTTGGGCTGGTAGTGGATCGGCTTGAAACAATACATGCAGGGCAACCACCCGCACCCACGAAGGACAGCACTCATGGCGAAAGACACGACCGGACAGGCAGGCAACTCCGCTGCTGCCGACAAGGCACCTGTATCTTCGGATCAGGGCGCGGCCCCTCGCACGCTTGAGTTCCAGTCGGACAAAGGCGCGTCGCGGTCCTTCTGGATCGCAGGAGTGCTGGTTCTGATCCTTGTGGGCTGGATGGGCAGCGGGTTCATCATCCCGTCCGACACCGCCGCCCCCGTGGTCACGCGCGAAGACCCCAAACCGGTTGCGGTCGCCGTCACCACGTCGCAGGCCGAAATCGTCACGCAGTTCTATCAGGCCGAAGGGCAGGCGCTGCCGGATCGCGACACGATGCTGCGCGCCGAAACCACCGGCGACGTAGCCGAGGTGTTCGTGCGCAAAGGACAGGATGTCGAGGCGGGCGCACCCATTGCCCGCCTTGACCCTACCAACAGCGACGCGGAACTGGCCCGCGCCCGCGAGGAGCTTGCCCGCACGAAACGCGACTTTGACAACGCGACGCAACTGCTTGAACGCGGGGTCGGCACAGCGGATCGCGTGTCGCAAACTCAGGCCGCTTTTGTTGCTGCCCAAGCGCAGGTGACACAGGCCGAGGAAGCCGCCAAAGCGCTGACCATCACTGCGCCCTTCGCCGGACGCGTCGAAACACTGGACCTTGATGAAGGCGAATATGTCTCCGCAGGGGCCGAGGTGGGGCGCCTGGTCGACATCACGCCGCTGACCGTCGCCATTCAGGTGCCGCAGCAATCGCTGAACCTGCTCAAGGTCGGGCAATCCGCCAAGGTCCGCTTTATCACGGGCGAGGAACGCGATGGCGAACTGACCTTTGTCGGCACCTCTGCCGCATCGGAAACGCGCACCTTTCTGGCCGAGGTCGAGGTGGCGAATGATGACGGTGCCATCCCCGCCGGTATCTCTGCCGAGGTGATCATTCCCACGGGCGAGGCCAAGGCGCACTTTCTGTCGCCCTCTATCGTATCGCTTAGCACCGAGGGCACCTTGGGTGTGAAGACAGTGGACGATCAGGCGGTCGTCGAATTCTTCCCCATCGAGATTGTTAAAGCGCAGATTGACGGGATCTGGGTCACGGGCCTGCCGGACACGATTGACCTGATCACGGTCGGGCAGGGCTTTGTCAGTGCGGGCGAGACGGTTGCACCCAGCATGGCGGAGCAGGGGCAATGAACCGGATCATCGACTTCGCCTTTTCACGGTCGCGCATCGTGGTCATGGCGCTGCTGGCTGTTCTGACAGTCGGCGCATATGCCTATGTCTCGATCCCGAAAGAGGCAAATCCAGAGGTCCCGCTGCCGCTGTTTTATGTGTCCACCGGCCTTGACGGGATCAGCCCGTCGGATGCCGAACGCCTGTTGCTGGAACCGATGGAGGCCGAATTCGGCGCGATCACCGGACTGGACAGCATGAATTCCGACGCGGCCGAGGGCTTTGCCAGTATCCAGCTGGAATTCACCCCAGGCGGTGACAATGACGAGGCGCTGGACAAGGTGCGCGACGCGGCAGACCGCGCGCAAAGCGAGTTGCCCGAAGATGCCAACGACATCACCATTACCGAAATCAACACGGCCCTGTTCCCGATCATCACCGCGATCCTGTCCGGCCCTGTGCCTGAACGGACGCTGAATTCGCTGGCCGAAACCCTTCAGGAAGAAATCGAAGCCCTGCCAGGTGTGCTTGAGGTCGATATCGGCGGGCAGCGGTTCGAGTTCCTTGAGGTGCTGATCGACCCGACCGTGTTCCAGACCTACAACCTGTCCTTTGACGAACTGATCGGCCAGATCCAGCGCAACAACCGTCTGATTGCGGCGGGCGCGATTGAAACCGGATCAGGGCGCATTGTCCTCAAGGTGCCGGGCTTGATCGAAGATTTAGAAGACGTGATGGCCATGCCGGTGAAGGTGCGCGGCGACGCCGTTGTGACCTTTGAAGACGTGGCAACTATCCGGCGTACGTTCGAGGATCCGACCTCGTTCGCGCGCATCAACGGCCAACCCGCGCTGGCGCTTGAAGTTACGAAACGGTCCGGCGCGAACATCATCGAAACGGTGGCCGAGGTGCAGGCGCTGGTGGACGAGTTGCGCGCCGACTGGCCCGACAACATCGAAATCACCTATCTTCAGGACCAGTCCAAACAGGTCAAAGACCTGTTGACCGATCTTGAGGCGAACGTCATCGCCGCCGTGATCCTTGTGATGATCGTGATCGTTTTTGCGCTTGGCACGCGGTCTGCCATTCTGGTTGGCCTTGCCATTCCGGGGGCGTTTCTGGCCGGTGTCATCGCGCTGTGGTCAATGGGGTTTACGATGAACATCGTGGTCTTGTTCTCGCTGATCCTTGTGGTGGGGATGCTGGTGGACGGGGCCATTGTCACCACCGAACTGGCCGACCGGAAGTTACAGGAAGGCGCGCCTGCGAAAGAGGCCTATGCCTTTGCCGCCAAGCGTATGGCATGGCCGATCATCGCCTCCACCGCCACCACGCTCAGCGTGTTCTTTCCTCTGCTGTTCTGGACCGGCATGGTGGGCGAGTTCATGAAATTTCTGCCGATTACCGTCATCCTGACCCTGTCGGCGTCGCTGTTTATGGCGTTGATCTTTATTCCCGTGATGGGCGGCCTGATCGGGAAACGCCAGCCGCAGTCACAGGCCGCCAAGGCCGCGCTGCACGCCGCCGAACTGGGCGATCCGCGCAGTATGGGCGGGTTCACGGGCGGCTATGTGCGGCTGCTGGAATGGTCCATCCTGCGCCCCGGAACGACGGTTCTGCTGGCGTTGGCGCTGTTGCTCGGCGGTTTTGGCATCTATGGGCAGTTCGGCAAGGGCGTCACTTTCTTTCCCTCGGTCGAACCTGACTTCATGCAGGTGCAGGTGCGCGCCCGTGACAACTTTTCGATTTTTGAACGCGATGCCCTCGTGCGCGCGGTCGAGGATCGCATCCTTGGCTATGACGAGATCGCCAGCGTCTATGCCCGTTCGATGATGAACGCAGGGCAGGGGGACGAGGAAACCATCGGGACGCTGCAACTGGAACTGACGGAATGGGACACGCGACGCCCTGCCGCCGAGATTGGCGAAGATATCCGCCAAGCGGTATCCGACATTGCGGGCATCGACGTGCAGGTCCAGACCGAAAGCGGCGGTCCCACGGCGGGCAAACCTGTGAACCTGCAAATCATCGCGGGCAATTCGGATGTGCAGGCGCAAGCGGTGCAGCAGGTGCGTGACATCATGGACCGCCTTGGCGGCTTTACCGACGTGACCGATACGCGCCCCGTGCCGGGGGTCGAGGTTTCGATCCTTGTGGACAGGGCCGAGGCGGCGCGCTTTGGTGCCGATGTCAGTATGTTGGGGCAGGCGGTACAGCTTTTGACCCAAGGGATCACAGTCGCCGACTACCGCCCTGATGACGTGGACGGCTCGCTTGATATCCGCGTGCGCTTCCCGCGCGAGGAACGATCACTGGCCGAGTTGGGCGGGCTGCGCGTTCCGACCTCGGCAGGGTTGGTCCCGATCTCGAACTTCGTGACCTTCGCTCCGTCCGAACGTACCGGCATCATCCGCCGGATCGACGAGAAACGCGTGACAACAATCGAGGCGAACGTCGCCCCCGGACTGCTGGTGAATGATCAGGTGCTGGCACTGACGGCGGAACTGGACAAGGCCGACCTGCCCGAAAGCGTGTCCTACAGTTTTGCTGGTGAGGCAGAGGATCAAGCCGAAAGCATGATCTTCCTTGTGGGTGCATTCATCACTGCGATCTTCCTGATGTTCGTGATCCTTGTGTTGCAATTCAACAGCTTCTTTCAGGCCTTCGTGGTGATGAGCGCGATCATCTTCTCCATCGCGGGCGTGTTGTTGGGTTTGATCGTCACGGGCCGCCCCTTTGGCGTGGTCATGGGCGGGATCGGCGTGATCGCCTTGGCGGGCATCGTGGTGAACAACAACATCGTCCTGATTGATACCTACAACGATCTGAAGAAGGCAGGGCAGTCCCCGCTGGAGGCGGCCTTGCGCACCGGCGCGCAACGTTTGCGCCCTGTGGTGCTGACCTCCATCACGACGGCGCTTGGGCTGATGCCGATGGTGATCGGGCTGAACATCAACTTCTTCACCCGCGAGATCGTCTATGGCGCGCCGTCCACGCAATGGTGGACCGAACTGTCCTCGGCCATCGCGGGCGGTCTGATCGTCGCCACGGTCCTGACGCTGATTGTAACTCCCGCGATGCTGATGCTCGGTGAAAAGCGTGCCAACAGGACCGTAAGCGCGGATCCGTCACCGGCGTAAGGATCGCGAGCAAGCGTAGTGCCACCCAATGTGCGAAACGGCAACCGGGTAGGGATCCATTCGGCGGCTACGAGGCCGACGTCGATGCATTGGTGGGGGCGTGCCCCTTTCTGAAGCC
The DNA here is from genome assembly GCF_059882455.1 of Tateyamaria sp. 7Alg 36. Taxonomy (NCBI): domain Bacteria; kingdom Pseudomonadati; phylum Pseudomonadota; class Alphaproteobacteria; order Rhodobacterales; family Roseobacteraceae; genus Tateyamaria; species Tateyamaria sp. 7Alg 36. The sequence continues at coordinate 2,803,794 of NZ_CM187613.1, forward strand.
GAAGGCGGGTTAATCAGGCGGTCAAGGCAGGCTCGGCAATCAAGCGCCACCAAGCCGACCGATGCTTACCCCGCCAGCTTGTCCCAGTTCATCGTGGTGAAGTTTTCGCGAAACGCGAATGTGGCGAGGTGGCGGTCGATGGCGCCGCGTGCGCGGTCCAGTTCTTCCTCGTTTCCGCCCGTGATGTCGACGGTCAGTTCTTGGGCGGTCGCGTTCAGCTTGGCGGGACCAAAGGGGAAATCGACCGTGCCCGTGGTCTCGTCAAACGCGACCTCGACCTTGTGGGCGAAGTGTTTGCACAATTGTTGGAGGTAGCGGCTGGCATGTTCGGTGGTGAATTGCCCATGGTCTGTCATTTCGGCTTGCATGTCATCTATTCCCGAGTATTTCTGTCGGAAAGTTATCTGACCGATTTAATCAACTTTGTCCACTCCCTCCCCCGGACCACCTATCTGCGCAAAGGTTACCCTATGAAGACGACGCTTATCGCTACCGCTTTTGCTATTTTGCCCATGCTGGCACTGGCACAAACCGCCGAGATTGAAACCGCCGCTGGCGTCCAAACCGTTCCGGTTGCTCCGGAAACGGTCGTGGCATTCGACCTTGCCGCGCTGGATACACTGACGGTGATGGGCGTACCCGTCGCTGGCGTTCCTGCCATCGCGCCGCCTGCCTATCTGGCGGATGTGATCGACGGCACGCCCACTGTCGGCACCCTGTTCGAGCCTGACTTCGAAGCGCTGGCCGTTATGGCGCCGGATTTCATTATCGCGGGCGGACGTTCGCAAGGGCAGGTCGCGCCGCTGTCGCGCATTGCGCCAACGGTTGATATGACCATTTCCGGTGACAACCTGATGGCAGATGCCAAGGCGCGCATCACCGCCTATGGTGCCATGTTCCAGCAAGAAGACGTCGCCGACGCTTTGCTGGCCGATCTGGACGCGGCCATCGAAAACGCGCGCAGCGTCACCGAAGGGCGCGGCAACGCTCTCATCGTGCTGACCAATGGCGGCAAGGTCTCGGCCTATGGGGACGAGTCGCGCTTTGGCTGGTTGCATACATCCTTGGGCCTTGGCGAAGCCTACCCCGACCTCAACGCGGATACCCACGGCGAGGCGGTGTCGTTCGAGTTTATCGCCGAGTTGAACCCCGACTGGATCTTTGTCGTCGACCGTGGCGCGGCCATCGGACAAGAGGGCGAAGCGGCAGCAGTCACGCTGGACAACCCACTGGTGGCGGGCGCGACGGCAGGACAGAACGGTCAGATCGTGTACCTCGAATCCGCACCGCTGTATCTCGTGGGCGGCGGGTACCAGTCGCTCATGGGCACGATTGAAGAGGTCGTCGCCGCCTTTACCGACAGCGCAAGCTAGGCAACACCGTGCAACACAGGCTCTTCGCGGCCCTGACGCTCGTCCTCCTTGTGGGGGCGAGTTGTCTTTTCGGGGTGGCTGACATTTTTAACGGTGATCTTGACCGCCAGATGGTGCTGGTTGTCAGCCGCCTGCCGCGCACCTTTGCCGCGCTTCTGGCGGGGGCGGGATTGGCGCTGGCGGGGGTTGTCGTGCAGATGTCGGTCCAGAACCGGCTGGTCGAGCCGAGCCTTGTGGGTACGCCTGAGTCGGCCATGCTGGGCCTGTTGGGGGTGACGCTGTTGGCACCGGGATCGGCGCTGATGGTGAAGATGTCGGTGGCGGCAGGGGCAGCATTGATCGGCACGCTGGGGTTCTTGTGGCTGGCCCGCCATGTGCCGCGCCGCGATCCAGTCCTGCTGCCCCTTGTCGGGTTGATCTATGGCGGGATCATCGGTGCGGCGGTGCTGTGGCTCGCGTGGACCACCGACCTTGTTCAATATATCGGCGTCTGGCAAAGCGGCGAATTTTCCGGCGTGTTGCAAGGGCGGTACGAGTTGCTGTGGGTGGTTGCGGCCATCGGCGCGCTGGTCTGGCTGGCGGCCGACCGGATCACCATGCTGGGCCTTGGCGAGGATGCGGCGCGCAGCCTCGGGCTGGATTATCGCCAGACCCTGTTGGCGGGGCTGATCCTTGTGTCGGTAATTGTCGCGGTAGTGGTGGTAAGTGTCGGCACAATCCCCTTTGTCGGGCTGGTGGTGCCGAACATCGTGTCGCGCTGGCGGGGCGACAACCTGCGCCGCAACCTGCCGGTGGTGGCGTGGCTGGGCGGGTGCATGGTGCTGGGCTGTGACATCATCGGGCGCATCATCCGCTTTCCCTACGAAATTCCTGCTGGCACGGTTTTCGCCGTGATCGGCGCGGGCATCTTTCTGTGGTTGCTGCACGCCGCACCAAGGAAATCTCATGGTTGAGCGTCGCCTGTTCATCCTCGCCGGACTTCTGGTGCTGGCCTGCGGTCTGTTCCTGTTGTGGAACCTGCGTGCGCCTATGGGCTTTATCCTGTCGCTGCGGCTGACAAAGCTCGCGGCGCTGTGCGTGGTCGGGGCAGCCATCGGCACGGCCACGGTGCTGTTCCAGACGATTGCCGCCAATCGCATGCTGACGCCGGGCATTGTCGGGTTCGATGCGTTGTTCGTGTTCATCCAGACGGCGCTGGTGCTGACGCTTGGCGGTGTCGGCTATGCCGCGCTGCCGTCGCTGGCGCAGTTCGGGCTTGAGGCGCTGATCCTTGTGATCGCCGCCGTTGCCCTGTTCAGTATCCTGTTGCGCAAGGGGGCCGAAGACATCTTGCGCCTTGTGCTGACGGGCGTGATCCTTGGCGTGTTGTTGCGCGGGCTGGCGGCGCTGGCGCAACGGCTGCTGGACCCGTCCGAGTTTTCCATCGTGCAACAGGCGTCGTTCGCGACCTTCGGTGCGGTCGATCCAACGCAACTGGCCATCGCGGCGGTGATCCTTGGGGGAAGTCTGGCGGGTGCCTTGACCCTCGCGCGGCATCTGGATGTGGTCGCACTGGGCCGGAATGTCGCGCTGCCGCTTGGGGTGGATTTCGACCGCGTGGTCTTTGTCGCCCTCGCGCTTGTGGCGCTGCTGGTGGCGACCTCGACCGCCCTTGTGGGGCCGATCACCTTCTTGGGTTTGCTCGCGTCAAGCCTTGCGCATGCGGCACTGCCCACATGGCGCCATGCGCGTCTGTTGCCTGCTGCGGCGTTGATCGGCGCGACGATCCTTGTCAGCGGGCAGTTTGTGTTTGAACGCCTGCTTGGCCTGCAATCCACCCTGACCGTGGTGGTCGAATTTGCGGGCGGCGTTCTGTTCCTTTTCCTTGTTTTGCGAAAGCCACGGCCATGATTGAAGTCGACAGTTTGACGATCACCAAGAACGGCACAGACATCCTGAGGGACGTGTCGCTGCGGTTCGGGCAGGGCGGTATCACTGCGCTGATTGGCCCGAACGGAGCGGGCAAATCGACCCTGCTGGGCGCGGTTGCGGGGTTGGCGAAGCCGAGTGCGGGGCGTGTCACGGTCGAAGGTTGCGACATGATCAACGCCCGCCCGCCAGAGCGTGCAAGCCGCGTTGCGCTGCTGGCGCAAAACGAACAGGTGACGGCGCGGTTAAGCGTGCGCGAGTTGGTGAGCTTTGGGCGCTGGACCCACCACCATGGTCGCCCGAAGGAAGAAGACCACCGCAAGATTGACGCGGCCATTGCCGCCTTTGACCTGACTACACTTGCCGAACGGCGGCTCGATTCCCTGTCCGGCGGTCAGCGGCAGCGCGCCTTTGTGGCGATGGCATGGGCGCAGGAAACGCCTTGGTTGCTGCTGGATGAGCCACTTTCTGCGCTGGATCCGCGCCATGTGCGTGACATCATGGACCGGCTTTATGCCCTGACCCGTCCGGGGGCTTCGCAGCGCAGTGTGGTCATTGTTTTGCACGACTTGGGAGTCGCCGCACGCTATGCCGACCGAATCGTTGCCATGAAAGACGGTGAAATGGTCGTGTCCGGCCCGCGTGCGCTGACCATGACCGGCCCGATGCTTAGCGATCTGTTCGGCACCGGCCTGACGATCAGCAAGGTCGCGGGCCATGACGTTGTAGTGCCAAACTAGGACGCGCGCGCCAAACCTTCGGCCATGTGAGGCAACTGGATCGGCTCGAACGGCGGCACTGTGAAATCCTGTGCGACGGCGTCCATCGCTTGCGCGTACAGCCGCTCGTACCCTTCCAACATCCGGTCCAGTGTGAACAGGCGCTGCACCCGTGCGCGCGCGGCGCTGCGCGGGATGGTGATGGCCTGTCTGAGGGCGTCGGCCAGTTCATCCGCATCCGCGCTGGCATAGCGGGCCACGTCGCCCGCCACTTCGCGGATCGCGCCGTTTTCGATGGCGGCGATGGGCAGGCCACAGGCCATCGCCTCAATCGCAGCTAGGCCAAAAGGTTCGTCCCAAAGCGGCGTGAACAACAGGACCGAGGCGCGCCCGATGGCGGTGGTCAGCGCCTTGCCCTGCAACAAGCCGCCATAGCGGATGTTGTCATTCAACAGCGGCGCGATCTCCTCATCGAAATAGGTCTGATCCTCAATCGTGCCGTACAGTGTTAGCGGGATATCGGCGCGCGCAGCGGCCTGCGCGGCAAGGTGCGGCCCCTTGGTCGGGGTTAGGCGGCCCATCCACACGGCGGTGCCATCGCCCTGCGGCTGGAAAGGCCAGTCATCCAGATCAATGCCGTTCGGCACTACACGGGCAAAGCGCGTGTCGCCATCGTCAAACCACGCATCCAACTGACGTGTCGAGCATGTGGTGAACAGCGACCACGGCGCACCGCCGTCACCCACAGCGCGCTTTAGCACCTTGAAGGGCGGCACATGCAGGGAGGTCACCATCGGCACACGGTGACGGCTGGCAAATCGCGGCGGAAAGCGATGCAGCGCGTTATTGTGCACCACGTCAAACCCACCTTCGGCAATGCGCGGCAGCATCCGTTCAAAGGAGTGGTCCAGATGCGCCGTCAACTCGGGCGTGCCGTGCCATTTGTGCCATGGAAAATCGCGATCATAGTGGACATCGACCACCGGCTCGACAAGGCCACCCCAGTCGCTGTCGCCTGCCGCGAACAAGGTGACGTCATGGCCACGGGCACGCAGACCGCGACACAGGTGCCAGCAATGCGCCTCCATCCCGCCCATAAATGGGCGCGCGATGGGAAAGCGCACATGTCCGATCACTGCAATCTTCATCGCCTTATTCCGCCGCGATGGCAGAGATACGTTCTTCGCCATGCTCTGCGGCGGCGCGGCGCGCTTCTTCGGTTTCAATATCGCGCATCAGCTTGTCCATCACACGGCGGCTGTTGGCATAAGGCATGTCCTCGGTCTGCCGGCACAGGGCGAAATCGGCTTCATCAGGGGCGCGCAGGATCGTCAGGGACTCCTCGCTTGCCTCGATCAGTCCCATCAGGTCAAAGGCATGCAGCCAGTGCCCCATGGTCCGGTGGCCCCAACGGGTCGCAAAGTATTCGGCGTTGCGCACGACGGCCTCCACATGGTGGATCGGCGGCATGCAATGGTCGTGGTATTGGTGATAGACCTTGGCCCCTTTCATCCACCAGATGTCGATCCCGCGCGCATCCAGCACACGGCCGAAATCGGTGTCTTCGCCGCCATAACCGAAATACCCTTCGTCAAAGCCGCCGCTACGGTCCCAGTCGGCGCGGTGCATGGCAAAGTTCAGCGACCAGAAGCAGCGGTAATCCTCGCAGGCGCGCAACCCTTCGGCGGGCGGTCCCTGACGGTCGGAATGGCGCACGCTGATGGCGTCGAAACGCGCAAAATCCAAAGTGTCCGACGCGGCACCTTTGGGTAGATAGGCAACCTCGCCCATCACAAGCCCGCGCCCGTCATGGCACGCCTCGGCCACGTCCGACACAAGGTCGGGGTGCGGGATGCAGTCCACGTCGACAAAGGCAAGGACCGTGCCGCTGGCCTTGGCCGCCGCCGCGTTGCGCGCCGCGGCAAGGGGCAGTTCACCGTCGGGCCGTGTCACCTTGATCTGGTGGATCGGGAAGGGGGTCGCGGGCAGGTTGTCATACAGCGTGTCCTGCATGGCGGCGATCACCAGTTCGCGTGGCGGCAAAGTCTGTTGGGCAAGGCCATGGATGACATTGTGCAGATGCGCCTCGCGGCCACGGGCGATGGTCAGAACGGATACGTCACGCATGGTGAACCTCTTTCATAGCTGTTGAAATTTCGGGGCGGTCCCAAAGGCGGGCGGCAAGGGTTTCCAGCCATTCCGCCGTGTGTGCGGGGGCGTCAGCGCCCCCTGCCAAGGCGCGTTGTCGGGCAGGGTCGTGGTCGCGCTGTACCTGATCAATCGCGGTGCGCCATGCATGGGCCGAACTGGGCATGTGCGGCAGATGCAGCGCCGCGCCCGCCCGTCCCAAAGCTTGCGCCTTTTCGACCTGTTCATCGAAGTAGCGCCATTCCGGCACCACGATCCAAGGGGTCGCGGCGGTCAGCACCTGCGCGCATGTCGTGTTACCGGTGGAGGAGATCACAAGGTCCGCCGCCGCGATGAAGTCGGGGGCGTTATCGACCCAGCCGCGATGCGTTAGGTTGGGTGGCAGGGTCGCGTGCCAGTCGCGCTGTACCTCGCCAATGGTGATCCAGTCCATCTGCGGATAGGTCCGTGCGGCGACACCCAGTGCGGCCTCGGAAATGCCGTTGCCGCCACCACCGCACACCACCAGTGCCACGGGGCGGTCCCCGAGTTTGATCCGCGCGCGCGCCGTGTCGCGGGGCGGCAGGGCGACGTTCACGCCCAATCCGGGGGCGAAGTGCAGTTTGTCCTGCCACGCGGTCCAGTCGTCCTGTGCGAGGTCTGCGTGAAACGGGGCAAGCAACCCTGCCGCGCCATCATAGGCGGCGCGATGGGCCGGATCGCTGCGGTCGCCGTGTTGCAAAATCTTGACATGAGGCACCGAACACAGACGCGCCAGTTGCGCCACCTCGGCAGAGACATCAACCACCATCAACTCGGGCGCATCCGTGGCGAAGAACTGCGCCATATGGGACATCGCGGTGCGAATGCCGGTCCAGCCCACAGGGGCGCAATGCGTCGTCTCTGGCGTGTCGAGAAGGGCGGCACCTTGCGGCTCTGACCCGTCCGGTTCGAACAGCGAGGGCAGTTTTTGTACCGTCACATTGGGGCGCAGTTCGGGAAAGATATCATCGCGGGCGCAAAAGACGCGCACGGGGCGATCCTCTGGCAGGGCGTTGACAATGGCGGCGCAGCGTTCGGCATGGCCGCGCCCCTGATGGTGCGCGAAATAGCCGAAAGGGCGCAGCGCGGGGTCATGGAAATCTCGCATCGCCTATTCCCCCGCCATCAGCATCGGTTGCGGCGTGCGATAGTGTTGCACCCCGTCCAGAACCCCCGCCGCGTGTTTGAACGGCGAGCGGTAGACCGAGGCAAGCCCGTCCAGTTCGGCCAGCGCATTGGCGGGCAGAACGGCGCAATCGAACCGCGTCAGCATATCGAGGTCATTGCCACTGTCCCCCGCAACGATGACGTTGCTTTCGGGCAGGTTGCGGCGGTCGGCCTCAAACCGGATCGCGGCGGCTTTGCCCGCTTGGGCGGGAACGATGTCGATGTATTTCCCGTGCGAGGGGATGATGCGCGCCGCAATGCCCGCCTGCCGCAGCCGCGCCTTGATCGCAGGCACATCGCGGTCGGTGCCGAACAGGCTGACCTTCCAGCGGCGTTGATCATAGACGGGTTGCAGGCGCACATCTGCATTGAGCAGGGCCGTGCGCACCGCCGTTATGTCCCACCCATCTGCAAGTGTCGCTGCATAGTCTGAACACAGCGTGAAGCCTTGGTGGCCGTGGCGCCAGATCTCGGTGCCGGTCGAACTGATGATCGTGTCGGGCGTGGTCAAATCCCAATCGGCGAGCACGCGCTGCGCCTCGGCGACCGAGCGTCCTGTCGCTACGATAAAGGCGTAGTCGCGACCCTCCTGCGTCAGCCAGTCCGCAAAAGCGCGCGCGCCGTTGCGACATCCGGTCAGCGTATTGTCGATGTCGCAGGCCAGCAGGTGGTCGGGGTGATGAATGTGAACGGCGGGTGCCTGTGGCACGTCTGTCAGCGTTTCAATCACACTCTGTGTTCGCTTGGCCCAAGCTTTCCAGTCATAGGTCTGGCGTGCGATTTTGCGGGCGCGGCGTGCGGCAAGTTGCCGTTCGGGCGCGTCCAAAACACGGCGCAAACCGGCGGTGATACTGGCCGTGTCGTAGGGATCGACCAGCGCGCCAAAGCCGAGTTCGGGGATGATGTCGGACGGACCGCCGGAATGCGTGGCGACAAGGGGGACACCCGCCTGTGCCGCCTCGATCAGGGTCAGGCCAAAGGGTTCGTGAAAGGCGGGGTTGCAGAACACGCCGTCCTGCGCGGCAAGCGCATAAAGGTCGCTGATGTCCTGCGCGCTGTGCTGGCGCGGCAGCGCAACCTTGCCCCAAAGGTCGTGGCGGTCGACGCCATCGAACAGGTCGGCAATCACCTTGTCCCGTTCGCTTCCGTCCGTGTCCAGACCGTCGCGCAGGCCCGCGACGATCACCAGATTGGCACGTTCCTGCAGGGTGGGATCGGTCGCATAGGCATCAATCACGCGGCGCAGGTTCTTTTTGCGGATAGGCCGCGCAATGGCGAGGATGATAGGCTTGTCCACGTCGCGCAGAAAAGGGCGCAGCAGGTCACGCGCGCGGTCGGGATCGCCCGCGTTCTGCACGCACACACCGGGGCCGACGCGATGCGCGCGCCCTTCGGCGTCGGACACAAGGTTGGGTATCTGACGCTCCACCTCATCGCGGGAGGAGGCAATGATCGCATCCGCTTGCTCCAATGCGCGGGTTTCGCGGGCGATACGGGCGCGCAGCGAAGGGGACGGGGTTTCATTCGGCTTCAACTTTTCCGCGCCCAGCGAATGGGCGGTGTAAAGGACCGGAATGCCAAAGCGTTCGCGTGCGGCCAGCGCCAGTTCGGCGGCGTCGGCAAAATGTGCATGGATCACATCGGGGCGCGCGGTGCCCATATCATCCAACATCGTCAGCAGGGCGCGTTGCAGCGTGGGAAGCTCGCCAGTGAGGTCGTCTTTTTCCAGATATTCCGACCGTTCTGACGCCAATCGCAGAATGCGGCATTTCGGCGAAATCGTTTCTTGTGGCGATGCAAATACTTTTCCCAAGTGAGGTGCATCAAACAGCCGCGTAACAATAGTGACTTCGGTAATGTCGGGGCGTTCCGATTGCGCCATTGCTGCGCCCAGAACATAGGCAATATGCCCACCGGTATCTTCCGTCATGCCGTACCTGACGGGCGGGGCGGATAGACATCCGCCCAGCGAAATATGCATGATGCGCATATCAGCCTCCCACGATTTTACTGGTTCAGAGCTGTGAAATTCGTCAGCTTCGCAAAAGTAACCACGAAATCTTGATGTGGTTCCCGCCCTTTCTGTGAAATAATTTCCAATTCGGAAAAATGTGGAAAAAAGCGCAAATTGCGCATTAAGCTTCTTGCCGCCAATTCGGTGTGCCCTAGTTCCCCCTCTCTAATCGGGGAATTGCCATGACGTCTCATCGCTATGTTTTTGTGGGTGGGCTGCACCGCTCTGGCACCAGTCTGGTGGCGCGGTTGATCGGTGATTTGCCGGGGGTAAGCGCGATCAACGCCGCGCCTGTACCAGAAAACGAGGGCGTGTATCTGCAAGGGGCGATCCCGCACACGGCGCGTCATGGCGTGCCGATGCACTTTGCCAACGATCCGGCGCAGCATCATATCGAAGGATCGCAGTTTGATCGTCTGGAAACCCAGCAGCGACTCGAGCGTGACTGGGCACCGTACTTTGCTGACGCGCCTTGGCGGGTTGAGAAATCTCCGGTGAACCTCACGCGGATGCGGTTGTACCAGCAGTTGTTCCCCCTGTCGCAATTTGTCGTGGTGACGCGCCACCCCGAAGCGGTTGCGGCGGCAACGTCGAAATGGGTGGACATGCCACATGCGGCGATGATGGATCACTGGCTGGACGCCTATGACATCGTGCGCCGCGACATCGACTATCTGCACAGCGTTATCACTGTCCGGTACGAGGATTTGGTGACTGATCCGGCTGCGACGCTGGCGCGGCTGGCGGCTTTTCTTGATGTTGAAGTCGTTGCGGGGCGGCATGACATTCGCGACGGCAATCGGGATTATACCGGCACGACCGAACTGACGGCAGGGCAGGCGGAGCGCGCAGCGTCTTGGGGATATACAGCGGGGCTGAAAACAATGCCGTGGGCAGGGATTACCCGTCACCCGTTGCGGCGCATTGTCGAGAATGTCGCGGCGGCCACCAATCCGCTTAGATAACGCGCCTTATGCGCTGGTCCGGATGATCAGATTTCCGGTAAATGCGTTCAGCTTTTTCGTCTCTTTCTTGCCGTCCAGCACGTCCACCAGCGCGGTGGCCATGTCCGTCAGCGGCTGGCGATAGGTGGTCAGCTGGTATTGCGGGCCTGAGGCTTGGGGCACATCGTCAAAGCCGGTGACGGCGATGTCGTCCGGCACGCTCAGCCCCAGTTCGAAACGGATCGCGTCGATGGAGCCCATTGCCAGCGCATCGTTTTCACAGACCAGAACGTCGGGCAGGTCGGACTTGGGTTTGCCGCGATACATCTTGGCGATCAGGTCATAGGCGAGCTTTGGATCATAGCTGCCCACGGACACAAATTCGGGGACGCGTCCGGTCAGTTTGGACCATTGGGACACAAAGATTTCCTTGCGCTGCAAGTGGGCAGATTGCGTTTGTGGTCCGGCCAGAAACAGCGGTTTGCGATAGCCCGCCCTAACCACATATTGCGTGATCGCCGTCATGGCGGCGCGGTCGTCACAGCAGACCGAAATAGTGTTGTCATTGCCCGACATGCGCGCAAACACGATCAGCTTCTTTACCCGTTTCGCGCCAAGGGCGGTCTCTAGGCTTTGGTCATTGAAGCTGACCCCGATCAGCACGGCGGCGTCCACGCGGCGCTGGCTGGCGTTCAGCAGCGCGGCAGAGGCATCTTCCTCGTCGCTGGTGTTGACCAGCAGCGTGTCATAGCCGTTCTTGCGCAGGATGCGGGTCAGGCGTTCCATCATCACCAGTTTGTGCGGGTTGGCAAAATCGTCCACCAGCAGCGCCACTAGATTGGTGCGGTCCGTTGCAAGGCTGGTAGCCAGAAGGTCGGGCACATAGCCAAGGGTTTCTGCCGCCTCGATCACCTTCTCACGGGATTTGGCAGAGATGGACGCATCTTTCTTGAAGGCACGGTTCACCGTCCAACGGGAAACCCCCGCAAGCGTGGCAACATCGTCAGCCGTGACGGAACCGTCCTGATTTTTCATGGCGTGTTGCCTCCCGTGGTCTATGGGGGTCGCACATTTGCACGTGCAAAGTCCATAGACACCCTTTGTATAACGCAACGTTGCACCCGCGTGCAAAAAATTGTTGCACGCGGGTGCAAAACTGTGAATGATCCTACCAAACGAGAATCGGGAGGGTCTCAACATGCGGGTAGGATTGCTCGGGGCAGGGCGCATCGGGAATGTTCATGCGCAGGCAATTTCTGCGCATCCGGAGAGCGAACTTGTCGCAGTCTCCGACGCGTTCGAGGCGAATGCGCAGGCATTGGCAAAGACCTTCAATTGCGAGGTGCGCACATCGGACGAGATCATCGCCGACAGCAGCATCGACGCGGTTCTGATCGCCACATCTACGGACACTCATTCGGACTTGATCGAAACCGCCGCTGCTGCGGGCAAGGCGGTTCTGTGCGAAAAGCCGGTGGACCTGAGCCTTGAGCGTGCCTCTGCCTGCCTGAAGGCGGTGGGTGACAAGGCATCGCGCATTATGATCGGGTTTAACCGTCGCTTCGATCCCAGCTTTGCGTCGCTGAAAGGCGCGCTTGCCGCCGGAGAGATCGGCAAGGCTGAGCTGCTGTCGATCACATCTTTTGATCCGGCACCGCCGCCGGTTGAATACATCAAGGTGTCGGGCGGTCTGTTCCGCGATATGATGATCCACGATTTCGACATGGCGAATTTCATCATCGGCGAAGCGCCGGTGACTGTTTCTGCGGTGGGAACTTCCGTGGTCGATCCGGCGATCGGCGCGGCGGGTGATGTGGATACAGCCGTTGTCACGCTGACCTATGCGGACGGACGCCTCGCGGTGATCAAGAACTCGCGCCGTGCGGTGTACGGCTATGACCAACGGGTGGAAATTCTGGGCTCTGACGGGCTGCTGCAAGCGCAGAACATGCTGGAGAACACGGTGGTCAAATCCACCACTGCCGGCGTCGTCAGCGCCAAGCCGACGTACTTTTTCCTCGAACGCTATATGCCCGCCTACAAGGCTGAATGGGCCGCGTTTGTCGAGGCGGTCAAAGGCAAGGCGGACATGCCGGTCAACCTGCATGACGGTGTTGCTGCGCTGGCGATGGCAGAGGCTGCGACGCAGTCCGCCAAGTCGGGCCAGCCTGTCGCTCTGGCAGATCTGATCGGGAATACGGGCTGCGGGGAGGCGGCCTGACAAGGGGCACTTGTCCGGCAACGGACAATGCGAACTGCGCAGCGGTTGCTGTGTAAAGAAGACGCCGGAGATTTCCGGTGCAAAGGGAAACCAAAGGGAGGAAACCCACATGAAAACTTTTCTGAAAGGCGCAATTGCTGCCGGTGCAATGGCTGTTGCCGCACCTGCCGTAGCTCAGGATATTTCGGTCGTTGTACACGGTCAGGCGAACGACGCGTTCTGGTCTGTCGTCAAGGCTGGCGTTGATCAGGCGGCTGCCGACACGGGCGCGAACGTCTCGTACAACTCGCCCGAGACATTCGACATGGTTCTGATGTCCCAGCTGATCGACGCCGCCGTGAACGAAGAGCCCGACGGGCTGGTCATCTCGTTCCCCGACCCAGATGCGCTTGGGCCATCGGTCGAGCGTGCGATCGCAGCCGGTATTCCTGTTGTGACCATCAACGCAGGTGGCGCGCAGGGTAAAGAACTGGGTGCGCTGATGCATGTTGGTCAGGACGAGTATGACGCAGGTGTTGCCGCTGGTAAGGCACTGGCCGACATGGGCGGCACCAACGCGCTTTGCGTCAACCAAGAGGTCGGTAACATCTCTCTCGACCAGCGTTGCGCCGGTTTCGAGGAAGGCTTTGGCGGTACAGTGACCGTTCTGCCAACCACAAACGATCCTGCCGAAATCGAATCCAAAGTGGCCGCTGCACTGGCGTCTGACGAAAGCGTCGACACTGTCATGGCCCTGGGCGCATCCACAGCCGGTGAACCTTCGGTCGCGGCTGTCAAAGCATCCGGTCGTGACGTGAACGTCGCAACCTTCGACTTGTCCGCAGGCTTCCTGCAGTCCGTCGTCGATGGCGATGCGGCCTTCGCTCTGGACCAGCAGCAATACCTGCAAGGCTACCTCGCCGTGTCCATCATGGCGCTGCAAGGCAAGTACGGCCTGATGCCAGGTGGTGACGTTGCTTCGGGTCCGAACCTCATCACGGCTGACAAGGCCGCTCAGGTGATCGAACTGTCGTCTCAGGGCATCCGCTAAGCTTCGGCTGCATGCAAAAACGGGTGGCGCGACGACCGCGCCACCCTCGCCAATAAGGGAAGAGGGACATGACCGACACATCGACAAATGCAACACAGGATGAACGGATAAAGGCCGAATCCTTTATCTCGCGCCTAATGAAACGACCCGAGCTTGGCGCCATCGCGGGTGTCGTTCTGGTTACCGTTTTCTTTCTTGTCACCGCGGATTCCGCGATGTTCACAGCCTCGGGGATCATAAACTTCCTGACACCCGCAGCCCAGCTTGGCATTCTGGCCATCGGCGCGGCGATGTTGATGATCGGGGGCGAATTCGACCTGTCCATCGGGTCCATGGTTGCCTTTGCGGGCCTGTTCTTTGGGGTCTGCGTCATGGTCTGGGGCCTGCCATTGGTTGTGGCGATCCCGCTGACATTCCTGTTTTCGGCATGCGTCGGGGCGATCAACGGCGTGATCGTCATCCGTTCCGGCCTGCCTTCCTTTATCGTGACACTCGCCTTCCTGTTCATCCTGCGCGGCCTGTCGCTGGTGGGGCTAAAATGGGCCTCTGGTGGGTCGACCCAGTTGCGCGGCATCCGCGAAGCGACCGAAAACGACTGGCTCGCCCCTGTCTTTTCTGGCGACGCCCTTCCTGGCCTGTTTGCATGGCTGGCTGAACTCGGGCTGGTCGAGACATTCAAGAACGGCACACCCAAGGTCACCGGCATTCCGGTCGAAATCCTGTGGTTCATCGTGCTGGCACTGGTTGCGACCTACATCCTGCTGCGCACACCTGCGGGTAACTGGATCTTTGCTGCGGGCGGTGACGCCACAGCGGCCTCGAACTCCGGCGTGCCGGTCCACCGGATCAAGATTTCCCTGTTCATGGTCACGGCCTGCTGCGCCGCCATGGTTGCGATCATCACAGTGATCGACGCAGGCTCCACCGATGCGCGGCGCGGGTTCCAGAAGGAATTCGAGGCCATCATCGCCGCTGTGATCGGGGGCTGTCTGCTGACGGGCGGATATGGTTCGGCCATCGGTGCCTTCTTCGGCTCTATCATCTTCGGCATGGTGGTGATCGGCCTGACCTATACGGGCTTTGATCAGGACTGGTTCCAGGTGTTCCTGGGCGGCATGCTCTTGATCGCGGTTCTGTTCAACAATGCCATTCGCAAGCGCGTCACGGGGGAGCGTTGATATGACTGACGATAGCACATTCCATCACGGCGAAGTTGACGACAGCGTTGCCCCGATTGTCCAGATGAAGGACATCCAGAAGCACTTTGGCAATATCATCGCACTGGCCGGTGTCAGCTTTGATATCCGCCCCGGTGAATGCCACTGCCTTTTGGGTGACAACGGTGCCGGCAAATCGACCTTCATCAAGACGATGTCGGGCGTGCACCAGCCAACCCATGGCGAGATTCTGTTCGAAGGCAAACCGATGAGCTTTGCCACACCTCGGGACTCGATGGAGGCAGGTATCGCCACCGTG
Organism: Tateyamaria sp. 7Alg 36; assembly: GCF_059882455.1. Taxonomy (NCBI): domain Bacteria; kingdom Pseudomonadati; phylum Pseudomonadota; class Alphaproteobacteria; order Rhodobacterales; family Roseobacteraceae; genus Tateyamaria; species Tateyamaria sp. 7Alg 36. The sequence continues at coordinate 2,818,815 of NZ_CM187613.1, forward strand.
TTTCAGGATCTTGCGATGATCCCGCTGATGTCGGTGGCGCGCAACTTCTTCATGGGGCGCGAACCGACAAAGGGCCGCGCGCTGACCAAACGGTTCGACGTGGACCGCGCCAACGAGATCACGATGACAGAGATGCGCAAGATGGGCATCAACCTGCGTGGTCCCGATCAGGCGGTTGGCACCTTGTCCGGCGGTGAACGCCAGACCGTGGCGATTGCTCGCGCGGTCTATTTCGGGGCCAAGGTTCTGATCCTTGATGAACCGACCTCGGCGCTTGGTGTCCGGCAGACGTCCAACGTTTTGGCGACCATCGACAAGGTCCGCTCGCAAGGGGTGGGTGTGGTTTTCATCAGCCACAACGTCCGGCACGCGCTGGCGGTGGGGGACAGGTTCACTGTCCTTAACCGTGGCAAAACGCTGGGCACCGCCAAACGAGGCGAGATCAGCCCCGAAGAACTGCAAGACCTCATGGCCGGTGGCCAAGAGATGGCGCAGCTTGAAGGATCATTGGGCGGCACGGTCTAAGACCGCCCCAACCAACACCATTCGGTTCCTCCCAAGAACACGAAATGGTAAGCGGGGCTGGCGGGTACTTTCCCACCAGCCCCGTGAAAATCTAATGCGAACCACAGGTGCGTCACATGGCAAAACTCGACCTCATTACCATTGGCCGGTCCTCGGTGGATCTCTACGGCGCGCAAATCGGCGGGCGGTTGGAGGACATGGGATCGTTCGACAAGTATATCGGCGGCTCTCCGACCAACATCGCCTGCGGCACGGCCCGTCTGGGCCTGAAATCGGCGGTGATCACCGGTGTCGGCGATGAACATATGGGGCGGTTCATTACCGAACAGCTTGCCCGCGAAGGGGTGAATACCGACGGGGTCAAAGTGGACCCTGACCGCCTGACCGCACTGGTGCTGCTGGGTATTCGTGACAGTGAACAGTTCCCGTTGATCTTCTACCGCGAGGATTGTGCGGATATGGGCCTGACGGTCGATGACGTGGACGAGGATTTCATAACCTCGGCCCGCGCCGTGGTGGCCACAGGCACACATCTAAGCAACCCGCAGGTCGAGGCGGCAACACTCAAGGCGCTGGAGATCGCCCGCTCCAACAATATGCAGACCGCGCTTGATATCGACTATCGCCCCAACCTGTGGGGTGTGGCGGGGCACGGCGACGGCGAAAGCCGCTTTGTGGAAAGCGTGGCCGTGACGGCCAAGTTGCAGGCGACGCTGCACCTGTTCGACCTGATTGTCGGCACCGAAGAAGAATTCCATATCGCGGGCGGATCAACCAACACCATCGAAGCCCTGCGTGCCGTGCGCGCCGTGTCCGGTGCGACACTGGTGTGCAAGCGCGGTGCCGATGGCGCGGTGGCGTTCGAAGGCGCCATTCCCGACACGCTGGATGAAGGGCAGGCCGGTCCCGGTTTCCCCATCGAAGTGTTCAACGTACTGGGCGCGGGCGACGGGTTCATGTCCGGCTTGCTGAAAGGCTGGCTTGATGGCGAGGATTGGCCAACAGCCCTGAAATACGCCAATGCCTGCGGTGCCTTCGCGGTCAGCCGCCATGGCTGCACCCCCGCCTATCCAAGCTGGGAAGAACTGCAATTCTTCTTTGAACGCGGGATCAAGCGCCCCGATCTGCGCAACGATGTCGAGCTTGAGCAGGTCCATTGGGCGACGAACCGCCACGGCGACTGGTCCTCGGTCAAGACCTTTGCCTTTGACCACCGCCTGCAACTTGAAGAGATGGACGGCTATACCCGCGAAAAGGGCGGCGCGTTCAAGGAACTCTGCCTTCAGGCCGCGCTTGAGGTGCAGGACGGCAAGCCGGGCTATGGCATTCTGTGCGACAACCGCATTGGGCGCACGGCCCTGCACCGCGCCAGCGGCAGTGGCCTTTGGATCGGTCGCCCGACTGAATTGCCAGGTTCTCGCCCTATCGAATTCGAACCGGAACTGGGCGAAGACCTTGGCCAGCTGCGCGAATGGGCGCGCGAGAATGTCGTGAAGCTGCTGGTGTTCTGCCACCCTGACGACGACGACAAAACCGCCGCGATGCAGGTTGCACGGGTCAAGCGCCTGTTTACCGCCGCACGTCGCAACGGGCTGGAATTCCTGCTGGAGATCATTCCCTCCAAGGTTGGCCCTGTGGATGACGACACCTCGGCCACGCTGATCCAGACCTTCTATGACGCGGGCGTCTATCCCGACTGGTGGAAGCTTGAACCGTTCAAGACCGAAGCCGCATGGGCCAATGCCGTTGCCGCGATTGAACGCAACGATCCGCGCGTGCGTGGCATTGTGGTGCTGGGCCTCGACGCGCCCGAAGCGGAACTGGCGGCAAGCTTTGCGCTGGCGGCGAAACAGCCGCTGGTCAAAGGTTTCGCCGTTGGCCGCACGATTTTTGGCGATGCCGCACGCGCATGGCTGAAAGGGGAAATGGCAGATGATGCCGCTGTTGCGCAGATGGTTGAACGTTACACGCGCCTCTGCGACATCTGGGATACGGCACGGGCAGATGCCCGCCTGAACAGGGAGTAATTTCGATGGTCAAGACGATCCGGCTGACAGCGGCGCAGGCCATGGTGCGCTATATCGCGGCACAAATGGGCCCCGACGGCACACGCTTTATTGAAGGCTGCTGGGCGATTTTCGGGCACGGCAACGTGGTTGGCATTGGCGAGGCGCTGCACGCCCACAAGGACAGCTTTCCAACGTGGCGCGGCCATAACGAACAGACCATGGCCCACGCGGCCATCGCCTATGCCAAACAGTCGGGCCGTCGCAAGGCGATGGCGGTAACGTCCTCCATCGGGCCGGGTGCGGCCAATATGGTGACGGCGGCGGCGCTGGCCCATGTGAACCGCTTACCCGTCCTGTTGATCCCGGGTGAGGTGTTTGCCGACCGTGGTCCCGATCCGGTGCTGCAACAGATCGAGGATTGGAGCGATGGCACCGTCACCGTGAATGACGCGTTCAAGCCGGTGACACGCTATTTCGACCGCATCACGCGGCCCGAACAGTTGCTCACCGCCTTGCCGCGCGCCTTCCGCGTGATGACCGACCCTGCCGAATGCGGTCCGGTCTGCCTCAGCTTTTGTCAGGATGTGCAGGCCGAGGCGTTCGATTATCCCGAAAGCTTCTTTGAACCGAAGGTCTGGCGTCAGCGCCGTATGCGCCCCGATGCGGACGAATTGGCCGACGTGGCCGACATCATCCGCGCCGCAAAACGCCCCGTGATCGTGGCCGGTGGCGGCGTGCATTACGCACAGGCGACAGATGCACTGGCCACCTTTGCCGAGGCACACAACATCCCCGTGACCGAAACGCAGGCGGGCAAATCGGCCCTCCCATGGGATCACCCGCTGAACCTTGGCCCCATCGGGGTGACAGGGGGCGAAGCGGCCAACACGGTCTGCGCAGAGGCGGACGTGGTGATCGGTGTCGGCACCCGTTTTCAGGATTTCACCACCGGATCGTGGGGCCTGTTTGCCAACCCTGCGCGCAAGCTGATTTCGCTGAACGTGGCGGCCTATGACGCGATGAAACACGGTGCGGTGCCGTTGCAGGCGGACGCACTGGTAGGCTTGGGCGAGTTGGGCGACAGCCTTGGTTCCTATACGTCCCCCGGGGCGATTGATGGGCTGAAGGACGACTGGTTCGGCAAGGTCGATCCGTTGACGAACGCGCCCGAGGACAGCAACCAACTGCCCACCGACATGCAGGTGATCGGCGCGGTGCAACGTGCGGCAACCGATGACACTGCCGTCATGTGCGCCGCAGGCACCATGCCGGGCGAGTTGCACAAACTGTGGAAATCCTCGCGGCCCATGTCCTATCACATGGAATACGGGTTCAGCTGCATGGGTTACGAGATCGCCGGTGCGATGGGCATCAAGATGGCGGACCCCGCACGCGACGTGATCTGCTTTACCGGCGATGGCACTTATATGATGGCCAACTCGGAAATGGCGACAGCGGCGATGATGGGCATCCCGTTCACCGTCGTGATCACCGACAACCGAGGCTATGGCTGCATCAACCGGCTGCAAATGGGCACCGGCGGTGCCGAGTTCAACAACCTGCTGGACCACGCCATTGGCGGCGAGAATTCCAATATCGACTTCGCCAAACATGCCGAATCCATGGGCGCGGTCAGCGTCAAGGTCAGCACGATCGCGGAGCTGGAAGCAGCACTGGCCAAACGGTTCGACGCCAAGGGCCCCTATGTCATCGTGATCGACACCGATCCTTACCCGTCCACCGAACATGGCGGCACATGGTGGGAAGTCGGCGTTCCCGAAGTCAGCGAACGTGCCGAAGTGAACGCGGCACGCGCCGCATATGAAGCCAACAAGAAACAACAAAGGGCAGACTGATGGCTGTGAAAATCGGCATTTCTTTGATCGCGTGGCAGAACGACGACCTGCCAGAGCTGACCAAGGACTACACCACCGAAGGTGCGATGGAGGACGCGGCGAAGATCGGCTATACCGGTGTCGAACGTGGCCGCCGGATGCCTGCCGACACCGAAGGCCTGCGCGAATATCTTGACCGCTATGGCGTGTCGCTGTGTGGCGGCTGGTGCTCGGGCAACCTGATGGTCAGCCCTGTCGAAGAAGAACAGGCCGCGATCCGCCAGCAGGTCGAACAGTTCGCCGCCCTGAATGCGCCCTGTATCGTTTATGCCGAATGCTCCAACACCATTCAGGGCATGATCAACACCCCTGTCAGCCAGCGTCCCAAACTGTCCCGCGACGAGGTGATGGCCTATGCCGCGAAACTGTCGGAAGTTGCCAAATGGTCCGCCGATCAGGGCGTCGCGCTCAGCTATCACCACCACATGGGGGCGATGGTGCAGGATGCCGAAGACATTGATTGGCTGATGGAGGGATCAAGCGACGATCTGACCCTTCTTTATGATACCGGCCACTTGCACTTTGCCGGTGCCGATCCGGTTGCGGTGTTGGACAAATGGGGCCACCGTGTGCACCACGTCCACTTCAAGGATGTACGACAGCCCGTACTGGACTGGGTCAACGGCGAAGATAAAAGCTTTCTCGACGGGGTTGCGGCGGGTGTCTACTCGGTGCCCGGCGACAAGGAAGGCTGCATCGACTTTCAGGCCATCACCGACAAGCTCAAAGCAATGGATTACCACGGATGGATCGTGGTCGAGGCGGAACAGGATCCGGCCAAGGCCCCGCCGTTCGAATATTCCAAGCTGGGCTTTGACCACATCACCGAAATCTGCGGCCGCTCCGGCCTCACAATAGAGAAGTAGTTCCCATGCCTGATCTTTTGAGAAAACCCTTTGGCACACGCGGCAAAGTCCACGAGATCACACCGCAAAGCGCGGGCTGGCGCTATGTCGGGTTCTCGCTTTATCGCCTCAAGGCGGGTGATACCGCTGCCGAAGTGACGGGCGACCGCGAGGTCATTCTGGTGATGGTCGAGGGTAAGGCCAAGATCAACGGCGCGGGCCAGGACTGGGGCGTGCTGGGCGACCGGATGAACGTATTTGAAAAGACCCCGCCGCATTGCCTGTATCTACCAAACGGCACCGAATGGGACGCTGTGGCAGAAACCGATTGTGTGCTGGCGGTCTGCTCCGCTCCGGGCATGGGCGGTCACGAGGCACGTCGCATCGGCCCTGATGGCATTACCCTGACCGAACGCGGCAAGGGCACCAACACGCGCCACATCAACAATATCGCGATGGAGAACGAGGACTATTGCGACAGCCTGCTAGTGACCGAGGTGTTCACCCCCGCTGGCAACTGGTCGTCCTATCCAAGCCACCGTCACGACGAAGACGACTATCCGCGCATCACCTATCTGGAAGAAACCTATTACCACCGTCTGAACCCTGCTGACGGTTTCGGTATTCAGCGCGTCTATACCGATGACGGGCAGTTGGACGAAACCATGGCGACCAGCGATGGCGACGTGGTTCTGGTGCCACGCGGCCACCACCCGTGCGGCGCACCTTACGGGTTCGAAATGTATTACCTAAACGTTATGGCTGGCCCCAAGCGCAAGTGGCGCTTTGTACCCGCCCCGCCGGTTGAGTGGATCATGGAACGGGACGCCTAAGGGCTTTCGCTAAGGCGGCAAGGTGCGCGTGACGGCGCGCTGTTATCCGCCAGACAGAGCCGAAAGGCCGCCGCGCAATGCGGCACACCATTTCCGGATCGGGCGGCAGGGCCGTGCGATCCGATGACCGGCCCCCGCGCACTGCATCCGCAGCCTTCGCGACGGGGCCACACGGCAAATTTCGTCCACAGCACAATAGAAGATGAGGCACCGGATATGACTGCACTTTTCGAACTCGCCGCCTGCGCAGAGATGTTGTGGCAGGACAAACCGATCGCGTGGCGCGCGGCTAAACTGCACGAGATGGGCTTTGGCGTCGGTCTGTGGAACTGGCCCGCGTGGGACATTGATGCGCTGGAAAAGACAGGTGCCAACTTCACCATTATGAACGGCTATCTCAAAGGGCGTTTGGCCGATGACGAAGGGGCCGAGATGCTGCTGCGCTCAGCGCGCGAAACGGTGCAGGTCGGCAAGCGGTTGAACGTGGACCGTCTGAACCTGCACGGCACGGGCCTTGGCGATGGCGGTATTCCGATCTGGCAACATGATGTGACGACGGGGGCAATGTGGCTTAAGGCGCGCGACACGCTGCACCGCATCTGCGATCTGGCCGAGGAGGAGGGCGTGGTATTCACGCTGGAGAACCTCAACCCGCTGGACCATCCCGGCTGTCCGTTCGGCACGACCGAGGATGTGCTGGCGCTGGTGTCGGCAGTGGACCGGCCACAATTGCGGATCAACCTTGATTTGTATCACACGCAGATTGGCGAAGGCGACCTGATCCGCTGGTGCGAAAAATGTTTGCCGTGGATCGGCGAGGTACAGGTGGCCGACAATCCGGGCAGGTTCGAACCCGGCACAGGCGAGATAAACTATGCCGCCGTGGCGCGGGCGCTTGTGGATATGGGATATAGTGGTCCGGTCGCCATGGAAGCTTTTGCGCAAGGCGATGACGTCGCCGCTTTGGAAGCCTTCAGTGCGGCCTTTACCCTCTGACGCCCTGAGCCGCCTGCGCGGTTCAAACAAAAAAGCGGGCCTTCGGGAAATCAATTCCGAAGGCCCGACACGAGGGGTGTTTGTTGCGTGAGTGGCGACTGTAAAACCTGCGCCCGTGTGGTCCGGCCGTGGCCCAACCCATTTTTGCACTGAGCCGCCCGTTGGACGGTTCGGCACTGCATTGCCCCCGAAACGGGGAACAACACAAACGGGTCCGTCAGCGGGGGAGACACCGACGGACCCAAGCAGGAGGCCTTAAGCGGCTTCCTTGTCCTTGACCAGAGCGGTCTGCATCGCGGCGGCGGCGGCTGCCACTTCTGCCTTGATCTCTGGCGATGTGACCGACTGTGTTTCTGTGTCGAAATGCTCGGCGAACGGGCCGAACTGGAAGCCCGCAACGATGTTGCCGCCATAGAACGGGAAGCCGGACATCGCAGACGCATGAACGTTGCGCCCGCCCATCGGACCGGGCGAGGTGGCGGTCAGGATCATCGGCTTGTTCTGGAACATTTTCATCTCGATGCGGCTGGTCCAGTCAAAGATGTTCTTGAACGCGGTCGCGTAGCTGCCGTTATATTCGGCCAGCGAGATGACCAGACCATCGGACGCGCCGATCTTGGCGAAAAAGTCATGTGCCTGTTGCGGGATGCCAGCGGCCTGACGCGCAGGGCTGTAGATCGGCATCTCGTAATCGTTAAGGTCCAGAACCTCGATCTCGACCGCTGTGGCGGCGGTGTCTTTCACCACATTGGCGACGTGTTTGGCCACTTGCAGGTTGATCGACTCGGCGCTGTTGCTGCCTGCGAGTACGGTAAGTTTGTATGGTTGTGTCATGGTATGTCTCCTATCTTGAAGGGGGGATTAGGCTGCTGTGCGGCCAAGTGTTGCGGGGATCTGATCGCGGTGCAGGTAGAGGACCGCCGTGCAGATCAGGCCAAGGATCACGGCGGGTAGGCCGCTCGCCGCGCCCAGCACAAACAGGTGCGCAAGAACCGCGCCCACCATGGTCGCGCCCAGCAGGGCCGCGCCAAGGGCTTGGCGGCGTGGAAGCCACAAAAGAACCGCACTGCCGACCTCAATCGCGCCGGTCACATAGCGGAACCACTGGCCCACACCGATGGCGTCATAGGTGGCAACCATCATCTCTACGCCAGCCAGTTTGGCGAGGCCCGCCGCCACAAAGGCAACTGTCAAAAGGGCACGCAGACCCAATGAGAGATTTTTCATGTCCAAGCTCCGGAACGCTGTTTGTCGTTGAGTGGCAATTAGGCGGCGATGCTCGGTTACTCAATGCGCAGAAATGTACAGTGCCTGCGCGCAAATCGCGCATAAGGGGTCTGGGTGACTTCAAAACATGCGTGAGGGCAGGCGCAAATCGGCCCGTTCGACGTGCGTTTTGTCGGGGGCATTAGTCGTAGTGAAACGTAAAAAACGCAAAATGCCGGACCGCGCGAGGAGGACACGCGGCCCGACGAGGTAAGCCGAAAGCGGATCAGAGATCGCTGATCGGCGTTGCCTTGATCGCGGGCCATTGGGCGTGGGCCCCTGCGATGACGCCCGCACGATCCTCAAGATATTTGTCAAAGATCGCTTGGTTCACGAACAGGTACAGCTTGCCATCCACGATGTCGGCATAGCGCACGTCGCCATCAAGCTTTTTGCCGACCTTGACGCCAAAGGCGCAGAACCCGCCGAACTGGGGCAGCATCAGCGCAGGGTCCGCATCAAAAGCCGCCTTGGTTTCTGCCGAAGCGAAATAGTAATCCACCCCGTCATATTCGGAGGTGAACGCAGCCTGCCCGATGGCGGGCGCGTCGGCCTTGAACATCGAAACGGGGTCAAACCCGTGCAGGCCCAGCGGGTGGCCCGTCAAGGTCAGGCCGTTGTTCACGTTGTACTCGTCCGCGGCAAAGGCCAGAGGCGCGACGCAGATCAGGGCGGCAGACAGGGTGGCGGTCAGGAAGTGTTTGGTCATGGTTTCAGTCCTTCTTGGGTTGGTATGGAATGGCGAAAGGGCGGGCAGCGTCAGGCGCCGCGCGCGATGCGGGTCACGGCGTCGTCCGTCCACCAGACGCCGTTCGCGACCATGCGGAAGTTGATGATCGCGGCGAGGTATCCGTCGCCCTCGGGCACTTTCGCGCCCGCAGTGGCGTCGCGCACCACGGCAACTTCAAAGCCTAGTTCCAGCAGGTCATAAAGATGCGCCTGCGTGCATAGGTTGGCCGACATGCCCGCAAGGATCACTTTGTCGATGCCGCGTTTGCGCAATTGCAGGTTCAGGTCGTTCTGCGCAGGGCTGTAGACCTTGTGCGGCGAACAGATGACGGTTTTGCCGTCTTCGATGTATTTCTTGTACTGCGGCATCCAGTCCGCGCCCGAACCATCAAAGCCTGTGAGGTCCAGCGCGCCGGGGCGGTCGAACATGCCGATGGCGTGCATGGTCTTTTCCAGCGTGCCTTCGAACTGCCAATTGTGGTCATGCGGGTAGTAGTAGTGTGGCGAGATGAAGACCGGCATGTCCGCGTCTTTGGCAGCTTTGAACAGGCGTTCGATGTTGTCCACGGTGCCCTGTTCGGTGACGCTTTCTCCGACGACACCCCATGTGACACCGTCCTCAGACAGAAAGTCGATTTGCGGGTCGGTCACCACAAGGGCCGTGCGGCCTGGCACAATCTCCATATCGATCTGCGGCAGGCCGGGGTTCTTGGGGTCGGCATAAAGCGCGCGCGCTTCGGGCGTTGCGGCAGTTGCGGAACCGGCGGCGACAGCAGCGGCCGCAAAGCCCGTAACGGCGGCCCCTGCCAGAAGGCGGCGGCGAGCCGCATCCACTTTTTCCGGTGCGATGTCGCAGCCGCAGGATGTGTGATCGTGTTGTTTCATGGTGTGTACTCCTTTTCAGGTTGGGTTTGCCGCTGCGCCATTGCGCGGCGACAGCGGGGGGTGGCCCCGCAAGACATGCGGGGTCGGGCGCGGCACTGAGGTGCCGCTTTAGGGTCGTCGGGAGAGGGGAAAGGGCGGTTTTGGGGCGGCGTTAATCCGGTGCGGGATCCGGCAGGGCGCAGGCGCAGACAGTTGCGATGGGGCTAAGGTCGTCGGTGCGGACGGGTGCGCCGTAGGTCGGGGCGGACATGATGATCAGTGTCGCAATCGCGCCTGTGGTCAGCGCGCCCGCCACCACAGACACCCAAAGGGCAAGTATGCCGTGCGCGTCACCCTTGCGCGGCAGGGATGTGAACATCAGGTGCGGGGCACGGCGGGGGGCAGGGTGTTGCATGATCTGTGCCTTTCGGGTTGTCCGCGTGGCCTGCACATCTGGCCAGTGTCGCGGGGGGCGTCGTTTTGATGTGATGCAGTCAGGTTAGACCGTCATCCCCCGCATCGTATCGGCCCCGTCTGCCAGCCTTTGGGCCGCGCCTGCCAAGCTGCATGGCGCGGGCAGTCGGGCGGCATTGCGGAACTGCGCGGGGGTCTGCCCGACGCGGCGCTTGAAAGCGCGGCCAAAGCTGCTTTGCTCGGCAAAGCCGGTGAGGAAGGCGACCTCGGCCAATGTGCAATCACGACGCTGCAACAACTCGCGCGCCAGACTGATCTGTACATCCCGCACCACGTCGCGATAGGTCGTGCCCTCTTCGGCGAGGTGGCGGAAAAAGCTGCGCTCGCTCATGCCCAGTTCGTGCGCCAGCGCCGCGGCCTGTGGCACGCCGGTGCTGAGTGTTTTCGGTAAGCGGCGGAACAAGTCGGTGCGCAAACGCGGCGCGGGGCGCATGGCCCTGAGTGCTTGATCCAGATGCTGTGTCAGAAAGTCCGAGATCGCGGCATCCCCGATACGGTTTTTGACGTCCAGCATATGGCGCGGCATTACGACCGCATCCTGCGGCGCGTCAAATTCTACCGGACATCCGAAATGCGCGGCATAGCGGTCGGGATCGTCGGGGCAGGCATGGCGGAAGGTCACGCGCTCAATCTCCAGCCCCTCGGCAACGAACCCATGCAGATTGCGCATCACAGCGGCTAGCGCGCATTCGTTTCGCAAGGTCAGGGCAGGGTGATCGGGCGTTCGGCTTTCCAGTACCAGTGCCGCCTGCGTGCTGTCCCGATGCAGCCGGTACACAGCCGTATCGCTCAGCAGGCGGAAATAGCGTTCAAGCCGGATCAGGGATGCACCCAAGGTCGGTGCGCTTTTCAGGGCCAGCCCCAGCACGCCAAGGGCATCGGGGCGGATCGCATCGGCATAGCGCGCCACAAGACCCACGCGGTCGGGATGGGCAGCGGCAATGGCCTCAATCAGGCCGAACTGAGTTTGTTCGTCAATATGTGCGCCGGTCAGGGGCGGCATCTCGTGCATCGTGCGGCCGTTCGACAGAACCTGCCCATCGGGGGTAAGGGTCCATCCCGCCGCTGAAATAAGGGCGTGGACAAAGGAAACGGTGACAGATGGCATGGCAATCTCCTCTCTTTCTGAAATGCGAATTGTCTCAATGAAAAACCGCGCCCGAAAGGATCGGACGCGGCGCTTGTCGGTCAGGATGAGCTGTGCAGTTCTGCCTCAAGCTCTTCGATACGGGCCAGAAGGCGATCAATCTCGCCCCCGTATTCGGCATCGGTACGACGAAGCGGAATGTGTTTGGGGCAGTTCCAGTCAAACCCCGCCACGCGGATCACGATCGCCTGTTCGGCCACTGGCCCGTCGGACGGGTTCAGTTGCGCGATCACGGTCGGGTCTTCGGTAATCTGCGCATGCCCCAGCAATTTCAGCCGCCGACGCTGCGCAAAATCGATGGCGAGGATCGACACGCGGTCATCAAGGCGCAAGTTGCCGGTCGAGATATACTGCCTGTTGCCGCGATAGTCGGCATAGGCGACGGTTTGCGGGTCGATCACCTTCAGGAACCCCGGAGCGCCACCACGGAACTGGACATAGGGCCAGCCGCTTTCGCTGACGGTCGATTGAAAGAACCCGTCGCGCGCTGCTAGGAACGACGCCTCGCGCGCGGTCAGATGCGCGCCGCGCAGGGGGCTGCCTTCGGGGTCGGGCGCATAGATATGATCCGATCCGTGGCGCACCTGTTCTGCGCGCACGGCGGGGGTAAAGGCGATATCCGCATAGGCATTGGCCATGATCGCCCCCTTACAGCCCGAGTTCGCTAAGGCTTGGGTGGTCATCGGGGCGACGGCCCAGCGGCCAGTGCATCAGCCGCTCGTCCTCTTTGATCGGCAGGTCATTGATCGATGCGATGCGCCGTTGCATGCGCCCGTCAGGGGCGAATTCCCAGTTTTCGTTGCCATAGGCCCGAAACCACGCGCCGTCCGCATCGCGGTATTCATAGGCAAAGCGCACGGCGATGCGGTTGCCGTCATAGGCCCACAATTCCTTGATCAGCCGGTAGTCATGTTCGCGTTCCCATTTTCGGGTCAGGAAATCGACAATGAGGGCGTGGCCCGAAAACTGTTCGGTGCGGTTTCGCCACTGGCTATCAGGCGTATAGGCGCGCGCGACGGCCTCGGGCTGCTGCCCGTTCCATGCGTCTTCGGCCAGACGGACCTTTTGTGCTGCGGTTTCCGAGGTGAAGGGGGGAAGCGGGGGGCGTGTCATCTTGGGGTCCTGTATGTGCAGGCGGTTTGCGCTGCGTGGTTGCGAGTGGGGCGGGGTGCGCCCTGCCTTTAAGGGTATACAGATCGGTATACCTTGCAACACCCATTCACACGTATGTGACACGGAACAGCCGGAGAATGAGCGTTGTATTGCACTGCATTCTGGGCCATAAGCAGACAGAACTGTCTGATAACAGGAGAAAAGCTGTTGGCGTCCCGTCGCGATGATCTTGTCGAAACTGCCCTGCAACTTTTTTACGTGCACGGCTTCAACGCCACCGGCATTGACCGGATTCTGCGCGAATCGGGGGTGGCAAAGATGACGCTCTACAAACACTTCCGCTCCAAGGACGAGTTGATCCTCGCCGCGCTGCAACTGCGTGATGAACGGTTCCGCAACTGGCTGATGAGCGAGATGGAGAAAGCCTCGGCCGACCCCGAACAGCGGCTGCTGGCGATGTTCGACGCGCTCGAGGTCTGGTTTCAGGGTGCAGCGTTTAAGGATATGGGGTTTTCTGGCTGTGCCTTTATCAATGCGGCCAGCGAGTTTTCCGATCACGGCCACCCCGCCCATCGCATCGCCGCAGAACATAAACGGCGCATCGTGGACTATCTGGAAAAGACCTGTGCCGAGGCAAAGTTCCCCGACCCTAAGGCTATGGCCGAACAACTTGCCCTGCTGAAAGAGGGGGCGATTTCCACCGCCCATGTGCGCGATATGCAAGAGGCCGCGCAGATGGCCAAGGAAATGGCGCGCGCGCTGATGGGCCGTGCGCGTGGTGAATAGCGGCCAGAATGTGGCACGCGCAAAGGCCAACAAATGACCACTGTGACCTTTGCGCACTAGCCAAGGGGGGCTGCGCGTTTTAAGCCAGACCTGCTCGGGGGGGCACACTCAATTCAGGATGGCCTGATGTTTCGAATTTTCGCGGCTTTGCTTGCCGCATCCGTGTCCATAGCTTCTGTCGCTGAAGCGCAAGAGCGGTCGCGCCTTGGATACGGGCGCTTGATCACCAACGACTTTTTCGGCGATGGCGAGGATCGCTGGCGCACGGGCGGTGTCCAGTCCTCTCGCATCTGGGGACCGGAATGGACGGGCGTGGCACCTGCGCAATTCGGCCAGCTGCTTGAGCTGCGACTAGGGGCCGAGATCATTGCCCCCGACGATATCCGCAACGTCTCACCTTCGGACCGGTCCTATGCAGGCGCGATTTCGGTCGGGCTGCACACCCATTTCCAGCGCGGTCTGATGGAATATTCCGTCGGCGGTGACGTGGTGTTTATCGGGCCGCAAACCAAGCTGGACGAATTTCAGGACGCGTTCCACGATGCGTTCAACATTCCGCGCCCCTCCGATGCGGTGCGCGACAACCAGATTGGCAACGCGATCAACCCGACAGCGGTGTTCGAAATCGGGCGCAGCATGCCCGTGGGTGCGCGCAGCGTCGTGCGTCCCTTCGTCGAAGGGCGGGCGGGGAACGAAACTTTGCTGCGCGCAGGGTTTGACCTGACCATCGGTGATCTGGGGCGGGGCGAGTTGCTGGTGCGCGACAGCGTGTCGGGCCACCGCTATCGCACGGTGCAAGCGGACTGGAGCGGTTTCAGCTTTGTCTTCGGGGCCGATATCGCCGCCGTCGCCGATAGCGCCTTTCTGCCCGATGGGGGCAATGTCGCCCTGTCGGATACCCGCGAACGGCTGCGCGCAGGCATGTCTTGGCGCAGCGAAGCAGGCATCACCGGCTTTTACGGACTGACCTATCTGGGCGAGGAATTCGAAGGCCAGACCGAGGGTCAGGTCGTCGGTTCGGTCCGGTTGCGGGTGGCGTTCTAGGGGCGGCACACCGTCCCGCCTGCATCGTTGTCAGGTCAACTTTAGCGGGAAATACCTCAACGTAAGCGTGTAGATCGTTGAAAAGTAACGAATATTTTGTCTTCTCAGGTCCGCCTGAAAATGTTAACGTTTGATTAATAAAAAAAGACAAGGCAGGCATACAGGCAATGGGAACGGGCTTTCGAGGCACGTTTGTCATCTCCTGGTCGCAAACAGAAATAGACGGTCTTGAGGCCGCACCCATGCCGTCCCTTACGGTCGGCGCAGCTTGGTCATGGCGCGGAGATTCTCTGCGTGTGGACGGGCCGCGGGATGTTTTGCGTCTGGATAAGGCAGATGGAAGAGATGCGATGCGGCGGCGTGCTGCGCGCATGGTGCATCGGTTGGTTGGCGCGGCGGTGGACAACACGCCACTGCCCGACCTTGATACCGATGACACGCAGGTCATGGCGGATAACAGTTTCGTCGTTACCGACGGTGCCAAGAGTTATACAGTGACAGTGATCGAGGCGCGTCAGGGCGGGACACCGCTGTTGATGTTCATCGACGATATTCCGCCGCGTGATACCGATCTTTGGGTGATGCACCACACGCTGAACACCGCGCGGGGCGATGGCATGGGCGCCGGGGCGGGCGGGGTCATCTGCTTTACACCTGGCACGTGGATCGACACGCCTGATGGCGCGCACCCGATCGAGGCACTGCGCGAGGGCGATCAGGTCTGGACCAAGGACAACGGCCCGCAGGAAATCCAGTGGGTGGGCAGCCGCCGCATGACCGGCGCGCGCCTGTTTGCGATGCCGCGTTTGCGCCCTGTGCGTATTGCGACCGGTGCTTTGGGCGTCGAGCGGCCCGATCAGGAACTGCTTGTGTCGCCGGATCACCGGATGCTGGTCGAAGGCGCGGTGGCGCGTGATCTGTTCAATGTGGACGAAGTGCTGGTGGCCGCCAAGGATCTGATCAACGGCACGACAATCACCGTCGATCTGCAAGCGCGTGAAGTGACCTATATCCACCTGCTGTTGCCCAGCCATCAAGTGCTGCGTGCCAATGGTGTTGAAACCGAGAGTTTCCATCCCGCCAATACGGCGCTGTCCACTTTGGCGGTGCCGGACCGTACGCGTCTGCTGGACCGCCTGCCGGATCTGGAGTTCGACCCGCACACCTATGGTGCCTATGCGCGCCGTAACCTTAACGCCAGCGAGGCCGCATTGCTGCGCCATGCGGCGTAGGCGTCGGGTTGTAGGCGGTGCCGCTGCTATGGTGGCGTCGCGCTTGTCTGGGCGGCGGTGACTTTTGGGGCTCTGCCCCGGTGCTGCGCACCTCCCCGGGATTTTTTGGAACAGAGAAGATGGGCCTCAGGAGAAGCCGGGGGTGTTCCTGTCTGCGGGACGACGGGCGAGGTGTTTGGCCTTGATCGTTTCGGAGGTGTCGCGGGTGCCGTCATGGCTCCACCCCGGAGGGGCGAAGGCGTACATGGCCCGTTCGCGCCATGTGAGGCCGCGTTGGGTGACGTCGCGCCAGATGCCGATCCATTCATGGAATGCCACGCGGATCGGGTTGAACGTGCCAAGGTTCTCGACAAGACCGTAGTCGGGCTTTTCCTCTTCGAGTTCGGGGACGAACGTGCCGAACAAGCGGTCCCAGACAATGAAGACACCGGCATAGTTCGCATCCAGGTAGCGCGGGTTGCGCCCGTGGTGGACGCGGTGGTGCGAGGGGGTGTTCATGATCGCCTCGACCCAGCGGGGCAGTTTGCCGATGGCTTCGGTGTGGATCCAGAACTGGTAGATCAGGTTCAGCCCGCCGCAGAACAGCACCATGGCGGGGTGGAAGCCCAAAAGGATCAGCGGGGCGCGCACCACCATCATGAAGGTGAAAGTGCCTGTCCATGTCTGGCGCAGGGCGGTGGTGAGATTGTAGTGCTGGGACGAGTGGTGATTGACATGGCTGGCCCAGACCCAGCGGATGCGGTGGCCGAACCTGTGCACCCAGTAATAGCGCAGATCGTCCAGCACAAAGCACAGTACCACCACCCA
The DNA here is from genome assembly GCF_059882455.1 of Tateyamaria sp. 7Alg 36. Classification (NCBI taxonomy): domain Bacteria; kingdom Pseudomonadati; phylum Pseudomonadota; class Alphaproteobacteria; order Rhodobacterales; family Roseobacteraceae; genus Tateyamaria; species Tateyamaria sp. 7Alg 36. The sequence goes on from NZ_CM187613.1 coordinate 2,835,380, forward strand.
GAGCGAGGTGCCCAGATCAAACGGGGTCAGTGCCCAGAGCCACAGGAAAAATCCCCATGCGATAAAGCCGAGCAGGATGCCGGATGCCACGTTGCCTGCGCCCATGATCAGAGACGTCACCGCGTCACGTGTTTCGTATCGCCCGCCGCGCCCCTTCATTACGATCCAAGTGAGTTCGATCGCGATGGCGGCGATAAAGAACGGCACCGCCAATTGCACCACGTCGGGATAGGTCAGGTCGCTCATCATGTTTGTGTCATCCAGTTGGCCCACTCTTCCTTATCCTGCGCCGAGAGGTTCAGCCGGATAGACGGGGCGGTGTAATCCTTGCGCCGTAGCGTGACGGTGGTGCCGCGTGTTGCGATCTGTTCGGTGCCGTCCAGCATGCGCGCACAGGTGTCGGCCCCCATTTGCCACAGGATGCCGCGTCCTGCGTCGGTCGTGACGCGGGCGGCGCGTTTGTCGCTGCTGAGGGTGATGTCGCGCACGATGTCGTCGGGGCGGTGGCGCAGCCATGTGTCGTGTGCGGATTGTTCGGTAAATGTCGGGGCGTTGGACAGGCCCAACAGATGCAGTGCCAGCGCGATGCCAGCAATGCCGCCGATCACCAGTGAAAGCAGTATTGGCAATGGCATGTGATCCCTCTCCCTTGGGATATCCAAGGGAAGGGGTGCGGTTTCGTCAAGTGTCGCGTGGCGTCATCGCCGCGCCCTGTGTCAGGTGGAAAGAGGGCCCCGACGCCGACCAAGAGGCGCCTAGCTGTTCGCGCCGATTAGTTCGGCAATGATCGCGCGCGCACTGTCGGAGGACCAATCCGCATCGCCGCGCAGGCGAGCAATCTCGCGCCCTTTGGGATCGAGAATCACCGTGATCGGCAGGCCGAAGATACCCATCTGTGCCGCCAGTTTTTGCTTGGGATCCTGATGGCGGGGCAGGTTGGTGATCTTGGTTTCCTCGAAGAACTTGGCGATGCCTGCGGGTGAATTGCGCCCTGTTGCGATGGTCAGCACCTCGAAATCGTCGCCGCCGAATTCTGTTTGCAGCGCCGACAGCATCGGCATTTCCTTGCGGCACGGCGCGCACCATGTGGCCCAGAAGTTCAGCAGGACATATTTCCCCTCATAGTCAGCCAGCGTCGCCGTGCCCGCGCCATCGGCCAGTTCGAACTCGGCGTTCGAGGCCGCTTCGGGCGTTTCATGGAAGACCAGTTTGCGCATATCCCCGTCGCGCAGGGCAGCTGCGTCGGCGGTATCGGCGTGGGCAGGAATTGCACCCATGCTCAGGGCGATGTAGAGGGCAACAGCAACAAATCTTTTCATGTTTCTTCCTTAGTGGGGCCTTTGATGACCGACAAATCCGCGAATACCATGTGGGGCGGCCGCTTTGCCGCCGGACCCGATGCCATCATGGAGGCAATCAATGCCTCGATCGGGTTTGACCAGCGAATGGCCGCGCAGGATATCGCAGGCTCGCGCGCCCATGCCGCCATGTTGGGCGCCACAGGTATTCTAGGCAATAAGGACGTCGAGGCGATACGGGAAGGGCTGCTCACGGTCTTGTCAGAGATTGAGGGCGGGACATTCGCCTTTTCGACCGCTTTGGAAGACATCCACATGAATGTGGAGTCGCGTCTGAAAGAGGTGATTGGCGAACCTGCGGGGCGTTTGCACACGGGCCGATCGCGCAACGATCAGGTGGCGACAGATTTCAAACTGTGGGTACGTGACCAGTTGGACGCGGCGGAAGGCGCATTGTTGTCGTTGATCGCTGCCTTGCTGGAACAGGCCGAGGCGGGGGCCGATTGGGTCATGCCGGGTTTCACGCATTTGCAAACGGCACAACCGGTTACATGGGGTCATCACATGATGGCCTATGTCGAAATGTTTGGCCGCGATCTGTCGCGGGTGCGCGATGCGCGGGCGCGGATGAACGAAAGCCCCTTGGGTGCGGCGGCGCTGGCGGGCACCAGTTTCCCCATTGATCGCCACATGACGGCAGAGGCGTTGGGATTTGACCGCCCTGCGGCCAACAGCCTTGATGCGGTCAGTGACCGCGATTTCGCGCTGGAGTTCCTGAGCACGGCCAGCATCTGCGCCATGCACCTGTCCCGCTTTGCCGAGGAACTGGTGATCTGGTCGTCGGCCCAGTTCCGCTTTGTAACCCTCTCTGACCGGTTCTCGACCGGATCGTCGATCATGCCGCAGAAAAAGAACCCCGACGCGGCCGAGTTGATCCGCGCCAAGGTGGGGCGCATCTTCGGTGCCAACACGGCGTTGATGATGGTGATGAAGGGGCTGCCGCTGGCCTATTCTAAGGACATGCAGGAAGACAAGGAACAGGTCTTTGATGCGGCGGACAACTGGATGCTGGCGCTGGCCGCGATGGACGGCATGGTGCGCGACATGACCGCGAACCGCGAGTCGCTGGCAGCGGCGGCGGGGTCGGGGTTCTCGACCGCGACCGACCTTGCAGACTGGCTGGTGCGGGTGCTGGGCCTGCCGTTCCGTGATGCCCACCACATTACCGGCAGCCTTGTGGCTATGGCCGAAGCGCAGGGATGTGACCTGCCTGATCTAACGCTTGAGCAGATGAAATCGGCCCATGACGGCATCACAAATGATGTCTTTGACGTTTTGGGCGTGGAAAATTCCGTGGCATCGCGTACATCTTACGGGGGCACCGCGCCGGAACAGGTCCGTGCGCAAGTTGCCCGCTGGAAGGATATGCTGTGATCAAACGCGCCTTTTGCCTGATTGCCCTGCTGGGCGTTGCCGCCTGCGGTGTGGATGGCGAACCGGTGCGGCCGACGGCAAATATCGGTGTCAGCATCGGATCGGGCGGCGTGTCTACGGGCGGTTCCATCGGGGTGTCCCGCGGCCCGCTGAGCGTCGGCGTCGGCATTTTCTGATCCATGGCACCGATCCGCATCCTGTATCTTGCGCTTGCGGTCTGGGGTGCGGTGCATCCGATGTACTACTTTGTGTCGTGGTTCAACGAAAACGGCTATGATCTGATGGCGATGGTGGATGCGTGGCACGCGAACGCCGCGTCCAGTGGTCTGGTCTGGGATCTGACCATCGCGGCCATCGCCCTGACCGTCTGGATCATTTCCGAGGTCGCAGTGCGGCGCAACTGGCTGGCGCTGGTCGCCATTCCGGCCACGTTCTGCATCGGGGTCAGCTGCGGACTGCCGCTGTACCTGTTCCTGCGGTCGCGCCCCGTCACCTAAGATTTTCACTAATCTGGAAACAATCACGCCCAAATCTCGCCATTTTTGCGCGCTACCCATGGTGCCGAGCAGAAAACGCAGGGCAATGTGATGACAGATACCAGCATTCAGGCGCCGCAAGGGGCGCTGTTGAACGGACCGGCCAAGGCCGAGCATGCGAAAACCTCGGTGATTGCGCAGGTCGCTAAATCCTACGGCGTCACCCCGCTGCGCCAGATGCGCGACATCTTTTCGATGCGCGGCGGCGTGCAAAAAATCGCAGGCCCCGAATATTACGCGCTGCGTCTGTTTGATCCTGCCACACCGGTTGAGGAAAAGCGCGCCTTTCTCGGACAGGCAGGGATCAATGCGCTTAACACCGCGATGAACCCGCCGGTGGCCGTGCCGACACGCGCCTTTGTGGGGAACAAGTTGCTGTACACCCAACTTTTGACACAGCTGGGATTACCCACGGCACGCACTCAAGCGTTGGTAAGCGGTTTCCGCGAGGCAGGCCGCATGAGCGTGCTGCGCAGCGCCGAGGCGATCAGCGACTTCCTGCGCCGCGATGCGGTCTATCCACTGTTTGGCAAGCCGCATCACGGGTCACTGTCCGAAGGGTCGGTGCGCATTGCCGCACGCGATGACGATATGATCCGGCTGGGCAACGGCGTGACGCAGAACATCGACACGTTCGCCGCCGAGGTGATGGAGCGGTATCGCGGCGGTTTCCTGTTTCAGGACGCGCTGGATCCCGATCCGAAAATGGCCGAGATCGCGGGCGGTGCCATCGGCTGTGTCCGCGTTGTGACGACCAATGACGGCTCTGGCCCCAAGCCAGCCTATGCCGTGTGGAAACTGCCCGCACCTGCGGCCATGTCCGACAATTTCTGGCAAGAGGGTACGATGCTCGCCCATCTTGATCTGGCCACGGGGAAGGTGTTGCGCTGTGTGCGCGGCACGGGGCTTCAGTCGCAAGAGCTGGCGGCGCATCCGGTTTCCAACGCGCCTGTGGTCGGCGTGACGCTGCCGCACTGGGATGACATCCTGCAACTGGCTTTGGACGCGCACGGGGTGTTCCCCGAATTCGGCGTCTGCGGTTTCGACATCGCGGTCACGGGCGACGGGCCCAAAGTGCTTGAGTGCAACGACAACCCGTCCCACTTCCTTTACCAGATTGCGGCCAACCGCGGGTTGATGAACCCCGATCTGGCTCCTATCTGGGAAGGTGTCACTGCGCACCAAAAGAAACAGGTCGAGCGTCTGACCAAGCCCAGCAAAAAGAAACGCTAGGCCGCCCGCGCTATATGACCAATTGATCTGTGCCCTGCGTCCCGCTAAAGGCGCAGGCATGGATCATTTTCTTTATCGCGACGGCGCGCTTTACGCCGAAGATGTCCCAATCTCGGAAATCGCTGCGGCGGTCGGGACCCCGTTTTACGTCTATTCCACCGCGACCTTGCTGCGCCATTTCAAGGTGCTGGACGATGCGTTGGCGGGGATGGACCATCTGGTCTGCTACGCGATGAAGGCCGCCAGCAATCAGGCGATCCTCAAGACACTCGCCGCTGCGGGGGCGGGCATGGACGTGGTGTCTGGCGGTGAATATGCGCGCGCCCGTGCCGCAGGCGTGCCAGGTGACCGGATCGTGTTTTCAGGCGTCGGCAAAACCGCGCAGGAAATCCGCGCTGCCCTTAGCGGCGGTATCCGCCAGTTCAACGTCGAATCCGAACCTGAAATGGTGGTGCTGAACCGCGTGGCGGGGGAACTGGGCGTGATCGCCCCGATCACCATCCGCGTGAACCCCGATGTCGATGCCAAAACCCATGCCAAGATCGCCACAGGGAAATCCGAGAACAAGTTCGGCATCCCGATTGCCCGCGCCCGCGAGGTCTATGCCATGGCCGCCGCGATGGAGCACCTCGACGTGGTGGGCATCGACGTGCATATCGGCTCGCAACTGACCGACCTTGCGCCGTTCGAACTGGCCTATCAGAAGGTCGCCGAACTGACTGAGACGCTGCGCGCGGACGGGCACAACATCCGCCGTCTTGATCTGGGCGGTGGACTTGGCATTCCTTATGCCCGCAGCAACGAAAACCCTCCCTTGCCCAGCGACTACGGCGCAATGGTCAAGCGTACCGTCGGCCATCTGGGCTGCGAGATCGAAATCGAACCAGGACGGTTGATCGCGGGCAATGCGGGCTGTCTGGTGTCGCAAGTGATCTATGTGAAATCCGGCGAAGACCGCGAATTCCTGATCCTTGATGGCGCGATGAACGACCTGATCCGCCCCGCCATGTACGAGGCGCACCACGACATCGTGCCGGTCATCGAACCGGCTGTCGGTACCGAACAGACGCCCTATGACATCGTTGGCCCCGTCTGCGAATCCGGCGACACCTTTGCCAAGGGCCGCATGATGCCTCCGCTCGCGGCGGGCGATCTGGTCGCCTTCCGCTCTGCGGGTGCCTATGGCGCGGTAATGAGCAGCGAGTACAACACGCGCCCACTTATCCCCGAAGTTCTGGTGCATGGTGATCAATACGCGGTGATCCGCGCACGACCGACCTTTGAAGAAATTATAAATCGCGATACGATACCTGAATGGCTTTGACACGCTCGGGGCCTATGTAAAGGTTCAGGCGCGGAGTTGCGCTTCGCCACCGGTAAGGGACGCGAGATATGGCCGAGAGTTCAGAACATGATCCACGTCGCGGGCTAGAGGCTCTGCGCTGGCCGCTGTTCTGGACGCGTGCAGGCATGTTTGCCGAGAATTTCTGGCGCGCGACGTGGCCGCTGGCGACCGTTGTGTTGGCGGTTCTGGCCGTGCTGATGCTGGGCCTTCAGGACAGCGTGATCGTCGAAGTCGTCTGGGCCGGTGCGGTGACGGCTGTGGTGGCCGGTGTTGCTGCGCTGGTCTATGCCATTGCGCGGTTCCGCCTGCCGACGCGGATGGCCGCACTGGTGCGGCTGGACGAAACCCTGCCCGGTCGGCCCATTCAGGCGCTGATGGATACCCAAGCCATTGGCGAGGGCGACGCCGATTCCATCGCCGTATGGCGCGCCCACCAGACCCGCATGGCCGCCCGTGCCAGTGCCGCGCGCGCTGTGCCTGCGGATTTGCGCATCGCGCGGCGTGACCCTTATGCGCTGCGCTATGTCGCGGTTCTGATCTTTGCTGTGGCGCTGATTTTCGGGTCGATCTGGCGCGTCGGGTCAGTATCCAACATGGCACCGGGGGCGGGGAATGGCTTGGCCACCGGTCCCGTCTGGGAGGGCTGGGCCGAAAGTCCGCGCTATACCGGATTGCCGACGATCTACCTTAACGACATTGCCGAGGGGCCGCTGGAAGTTCCCGCTGGCAGCTTGATCACTTTGCGCCTTTATGGCGAGGTCGGCGCGCTGACCGTTGCTGAAACCGTGTCGGACCGCGTGGGCGAGGTGCCGCCCGCCTCGGCAGCTGAGCAGGATTTCACCGTCGTCACCGATGGCGAGATCGCGATCAATGGCCCCAACGGGCGGGTCTGGTCCGTCTCGGTCATCCCTGATGAAACACCACGGGTCGAGATCACCAAAGACCCCGAGGCGGACGCCTTGGGTGAGATGTCACTGCCGTTCGCGGCCGAAGACGACTATGGCGTCGAAGCGGGCGAGGCGCGGTTCGCGTTAGACCTCGACGCGGTGGACCGCCGCCATGGCCTTGCCATCGAACCCGAACCACGCCCCGAACTGACCGTGTCGCTGCCGATGCCGATCGCGGGCAGTCGTGCATCGTTCGACGAAACATTGATCGAGGATTTCTCGGAACATCCGTGGGCGAACTTACCTGTGACCGTGGTGCTGTCGGTGCTGGATGCTGCCGAACAACAGGCCCAGACCGCGCCGCGCCAGATGTTCCTGCCGGGGCGGCGGTTTTTCGACCCGCTCGCGGCGGCAGTGATTGAACAGCGCCGCGATCTGCTGTGGTCGCGCGACAATGCCAAGCGCATTGCCCAACTGCTGCGCGCCGTGTCCCACCGCCCTGACGAGGTGTTCCGCAAGGAAGTCGACCAGTTGCGGATGCGCCGCATCATCACCCGTCTTGAAACTCTTGCCCGCTATGGCATGACCGATGCCCAGCAAGAGGACATCGCCCGCGATATGTGGTCCCTCGCCATCGGGCTGGAAGAGGGCGACCTGTCGGACGCGCTGGAGCGGTTGCGCCGCGCCAAAGAGCGCCTGAACCAAGCGATGCGCGACGGGGCCAGCCAGTCCGAGATAGAAGAGTTGATGCGTGAATTGCGCCGCGCCACCGACGATTACATGCGCCAGCTATCGCGTCAGGCCGAACTCGACGACGAAGCGAACGAGGAAAACGGCGACCAGCAGAACAGCCAGAACCAGATGCAGATGAACCAAGACGATCTGCAACGGATGATGGACCGCATTCAGGAACTGATGGAACAGGGCCGCATGGCCGAGGCCGAGCAGGCGTTGCAAGAGTTGCAGGAGATGCTGGAAAACATGCGCGTCACTCAAGGCGAGGGGCAGAATGGCCAGTCCGCCGGTGAACAGGCGATGGAAGGTCTGTCCGAAACGCTGCGCGACCAGCAGGGCCTAAGCGACGAGGCGTTCCGCGATCTGCAGGAACAGTTCAACCCCGATGCGCGTGCCGGTGAGAACCAAGGCAACGAAGGGCGCAATGGCGGGCAAGGGCGCGGTGAACAGCATTCACAAGGCGGTCAGGGTCAGGGCGAGGAAAGCGATGGCCAGCAAGGCGGCGAAGGCGACCAGCAGGGCCAGAACGGGTCACTGGCCGACCGTCAGCAGCAGTTGCGCGACGAATTGAACCGGCAACAGAACAACCTGCCCGGACAGGGCACACCCGAAGGCGACGCGGCGCGCGATGCGCTTGACCGTGCGGGCCGCGCCATGGACGGGGCCGAAGAGGCGCTGCGTAACGAGGATTTCGCCGAAGCCATCGACAACCAGTCACAGGCCATGGAAGGCCTGCGCGAAGGCATGCGCGCCTTGGGCGAGGCGATGCAGCAAGAAGCGCAGAACGGTCAGCAGGGCCAAGGCACCGCCGACAGCGACCGCCGCGCCGAGGCACGCGATCCGCTGGGCCGTGATCCGGGATCGAACGGGTCTGTGGGCACCGAAGAGGGGTTGTTGCAGGACGAAGATGTGTATCGCCGTGCGCGCGACCTGCTGGACGAAATCCGCCGCCGCTCGGGCGACGGGGAACGGCCCGAGGCGGAACTGAACTATTTGAAACGGCTGCTCGACCGCTTCTGATTACGGCGGTCGGGAAGCGGCGAAGCGAAGGCGGAGCTTAGCCCTCTTGCGAGGACGCCATGGCATCAAGCCATGTCAGGAACGTCGTCACCTGCGTATCAAGCCACATGCGCAGGCCATCCACAAAGGCAACATAGCTGCTGAGATACGGATCGACCTGCGGCACGGCTTGGGCGATTTGCGGCGCAAAGACATAGATCGCGCCCAGCACCAGCGCCAAAAGAACCACAAGGAAAAACCCTCGCCGGAAGCCCGAGCGGCTGCGCTGGTTGGCCGTGGTAGCGGCCCCGTCCATGGTGGCCATTTCGGTGGTCGTTCCCGCCTGCCGGTCGCTGGTCGAGCGCAGGGTAGAATTGATTTCCTCGATATCGGGCAGCAGATCGCGGCGCGAACCGATGGCTGCCGCAGTAGCGGCGGCTTCGCTCACATGGGTTTCGCTGGGCGAGGGTTCGCCGCGCAACCGTGCCATGCGTTCGCGGGCTTGCCGCGCGCGGCGGTCCGCATCGCTTTCGCCGTCTTGCAATCCCAGTTCCGGCTGGCTTTCCAGATTGTCACTGGCGCGCGCGCGGGCCTTGGCTTCCAACTCGGCCTCTTGGCGCAGGATATCCGCGACCGAGGCGTCGAGTTCCCGTTTGCGCGGCTCGGCAGGGGTTGGCACACGCTCTTCGTCTTCGGCAGGTGCGTCATCCGCAACCGGTGCGTCGGCGTCTTCCTCGTCTGCGGGCATGTTGTCGGGGTGATGCTGGAACCATGTCTGACCGCAATTGGAACATTGCACATCGCGGCCATCGCTGGGGATTACATCATCCACAACCTCGTATTGGGCATCGCAATTTGGACAAATCAGCCGCATCTATGGTCCTGCTCTCTTCTTAACCGTTACCATATGTTGTAGTGGTTACTCAGAAAAGTCATTACTGCAACAAGCTGGCCGTGTTCGACAATTGAAACAGGCATGATGCTGAGGCACAACAGGTGGATTGAGCGGGGACAAGCGTGATCGAGCTGGAAAATGTGGCCTACAGTTATGGCGGGGGCGAGCTGCTGTCGGATATCTCCGTCAAGCTCGCGCCGGGATCGTTCCATTTCCTGACAGGGCCTTCGGGGGCGGGCAAGACGACCCTTCTCAAGCTGTGTTACGGCGCATTAATGCCGACGGCGGGCTATGTGCGCCTGTTCCAGACCGATGTACGCTCGCTTGAGCGCGATGACGTGGCGCTGATCCGGCGCAAGATCGGTGTGGTGCATCAGGATGTGAAATTCCTCGACCATCTGTCGGTGACGGACAATGTGGCGCTGCCGCTGACCGTGTCGGGCCGCCATGCCGAGGCCGCAGGCCCCGATTTGCGCGAACTGCTGGCATGGGTTGGCTTGACCAACCGCGCCGACGCCCTGCCGCCCGAACTGTCGGGCGGTGAACGTCAGCGCGCGGCCCTTGCCCGTGCGGTCATCATGTCGCCCGATGTGGTGCTGGCGGACGAACCAACGGGCAACATCGATTGGGAGATGTCGCAGCGCCTGCTGACCCTGCTGGTCGAGTTGAACCGCATGGGCAAAACCGTGCTGATCGCGACCCATGATTTGGGACTGATCCGCGCGGCGAAGGCGCATGTGCAGGCCCGCGTTTTGCGCATTTCGAACCGTCGGGTGCAGCTGGCGGGGGCGGATCTGTGAAGTTTGACCTGTCGACCCTGCGCGCCCTTCTGACCGGCGACAGATACGCGGACCGCGTTGTGCCGCCATCAGGGTTTACCGCGCAACTGACATTGTTCGTGTCGGCGGCAATGGCGTTCCTTGCGGTGTTTGCGCTGGCGCTGTCCTTGGCCAGCAGCCGCCTTGCTGACCGCTGGGGGCAGGAACTGGCACGCACCGCGACCATCCGCATTGTCGCCCCGCAGGACCAACGCGCCCAGCAGACGGCGGCGGCGCTGCAACTGCTTGAGACGACGGCAGGCATCGAAAGCGCCCGCGCGCTGAGCGATGAAGAACAACAGGAATTACTGGCCCCGTGGTTCGGTCAGGATTTGCCGCTTGATACCTTGCCGGTGCCACGCCTGATCGAGATTACGGCGACCGCGCAGGGCTTTGACGCGACGGGCCTGCGGCTGCGTCTTGCCGCCGAAGTACCTGGTGCGGTGCTGGATGATCACAGCCGCTGGCGGGCGCCGCTCGTGTCGGCGGCGCAACGGCTGCGCCTGCTGGGCTGGGGGGCGGCGTTGCTGATCCTTGCGGCGGTGGCGGCGATGGTGACGCTGGCGGCCAATGCCTCGCTTGCGGCGAATGCGCAGGTGGTGGCGGTGCTGCGCCTTGTGGGGGCGACCGACAGCTATATCGCGCAAGCCTTTGTGCGGCGGTTCACGCTGCGCGCGCTGCTGGGATCGTCGGTCGGGGTTATTGCCGGGCTGATCGCGGTGTGGCTGATGCCGTCGGGCGGCGACACACCGGGTTTCCTGACGGGCATCGGGTTTCAGGGGGCGGGCTGGCTTGTACCGCTGGCCCTACCGATCATTTGCGGCTTTGTCGCGCTGCTGGCCACGGCCTATGCAGCGGGCCGCGCATTAAGGGCATTGTCATGATCCAACATATCCGTTCCTACCTGTTCATCATCCAGATGTATGTGATGATGCTGGTCATCGGTCTGGTCTTTTTCCCCTATGCGCTGTTTGCCCGCGAAGGCGCGCGGCTGTGCTGCAAAACCTACAGCCGCTGGGTGTTCTGGACGATGCGCTGGATGGTTGGCCTGCGCCACGAGGTACGTGGCGAGGTGCCGGAAGGCGAAGTGCTGATCGCGGCCAAGCACCAGTCCTTTCTCGATATCATGATGATCTTTACCGCCCTTCCCAAGGCCAAGTTCATCATGAAACGCGACATCCTGTGGACCCCGATCATCGGGTTCTATGCCAAGCGTCTGGACTGTGTGCCGGTGGATCGCGGCAAACGCGGCGCGGCCATCGCCAAGATGGTGCGCGACGTCGAGGCGGGGCGCGCCGATCCGGGTCAGTTGATTATCTATTCCCAAGGCACCCGCGTCGCACCGGGGGTCAAGGTGCCCTACAAGGTCGGTACCGGCGTTCTGTATGAACAGCTTGGCCAGCCCTGCGTGCCTGTGGCAACCAATGTCGGCGTGTTCTGGCCGCGCAAGGGGATGTGGCGCAAGCCGGGTCTGGCGGTCGTTGAGTTCTTGCCTGCCATTGCACCGGGGATGGAGCGGGACGCTTTTCTTGCCCATCTTGAAGAGGTGGTCGAGACGCGCTCGGATGCACTGATGGCTGAGGGAGGGTTTGATCCAGATGGACTTCATCACTGACATCGACGCGCTTGAGGCGCTGTATGGCACACCGGGCGCGGCGTCGCTGCGCAAGGTCACGGACCATCTGACGCCGCTCTATGCGAAATGGATTGCGACCTCGCGCTTTGTGATTCTGACCACCGTGGGGCCGGATGGCACCGACGGCAGCCCGCGGGGCGATGACGGTCCGGTGGTGATGACGTTGGATGCCAAGACGCTGGCCATGCCGGACTGGCGCGGGAACCAGAGGCTCGACAGTTTGCGCAATATCGTGACGGATGGACGCGTGTCGCTGATGTTCATGGTGCCCGGGTCGAACACGGTTGTTCGGGTCAATGGCACCGCCCGTCTGACGGCTGATGCCGAGATGTGCGCGCGGTTCGAACAAAAGGGGCGGCACCCTGCGACGGTGATCGTGATATCGGTGGCCGAGGTCTATACCCAATGCGCGCGTGCGCTGATGCGGGCGGGGCTGTGGTCGCGGGATGACAGCGCGGGCCTGCCCACTGCCGGAGAGATCCTTGCCGAAGCCTCAAGCGGGGATGAGGGTGGAGCCGAGTATGACGCCGCATGGAATGCCCGCGCCGCACAGACGATGTGGTGAGAGTTCTGCGGGCAGAGCGGCCTAGTGAGGGCTGGTCGGGGCACTAGCCACTTGCGCGACATGGAATGGCATGCGGCTGCGCCCGTGGGCGCAACCGCTGGGTAGTTTCGGATTTACGAGTGGATCGGACCAAGGCCGCAGGCCAGTGCCGCCTCGCGCACAGCCTCGGAATAGGTCGGGTGCGCGTGGCAGGTCAGTGCCAGATCTTCGGCCGAGGCGCCGAATTCCATGGCGACACAAACCTCGTGAATCAGGTCGCCCGCAGCGGGGCCGATGATATGCGCGCCCAGAATGCGGTCCGTGTCGGCATCGGCCAGAATTTTCACAAATCCGTCGGCGGCGAAGTTCGCCTTGGCGCGCCCGTTGCCCATAAAGCTGAATTTGCCGACCTTGTATTTGCGGCCTTCCTCTTTCAGCGTTTCCTCGGTCGCACCGACATTGGCGACTTCGGGGTGGGTGTAGATCACACCGGGGATCACGCCATAGTTCACGTGGCCATGTTTGCCCGCTACGGTGTCGGCAACCGCCATGCCTTCGTCTTCGGCCTTGTGGGCCAGCATCGGCCCCTCGATCACGTCACCGATGGCATAGATGCCAGGCACGTTGGTTTGCCAGTGCGCATCAACGGCGATCTGGCCGCGCTTGGTCATCTCGACCCCGAGGGCGTCGAGCCCCAAACCGTCGGTGTAGGGTTTGCGGCCCGTCGCGACCAGTACCACATCCGCGTCCACGCTGTGTTCGCTGCTGTCGCTGCGCAGTTTATAGGTGACGGTCGCCTTGTTCTTGCCTGCCTCGACGCTTTGCACGGCGGCACCCATGGTGAAGGTCAGCCCTTGCTTGGTCAGCAGTTTCTGGAACTGGCGCTGGACCTCACCGTCCATGCCGGGGGTGATGGCGTCGAGATATTCGATCACTTCGACCTCGGCACCAAGACGTTTGTAAACTGAGCCGAGTTCGAGGCCGATCACGCCCGCACCGATCACGACCATCTTCTTGGGCACTTTGCCAAGGGTCAGCGCGCCGGTGGAGGTCACCACGGTTTTTTCGTCCACTTCCACGCCCGGCAGGCTGGAGGGTTCAGAGCCGGAGGCGATGATGATCGTCTTGGCCTCGTGCACCTCGTCACCGACCTTGACCTTGCCGACCTCGGGGATGCTGCCCCAGCCTTTGAGCCAGTCGATCTTGTTCTTCTTCATCAGGAATTCGACACCTTTGGTGTTCTGCCCGATTGTGTCCTCTTTGTAGGACTGCATCTGTTTCCAGTCGACCGAGGGGCTTTTGCCTTTGAGGCCCATGGCAGCAAAGTTGTGTTCCGCCTCGTGCAGCATATGCGAGGCGTGCAGAAGCGCCTTGGAGGGGATGCAGCCCACGTTCAGGCAGGTGCCGCCCAGCGTCTCGCGCCCTTCGACGATGGCGGTTTTCAGGCCGCGTTGGGCGCAGCGAATGGCGCAGACGTAGCCGCCGGGGCCGGAGCCGATAATGATTACGTCGTAAGAAGACATTGGATCTGATCCTTTGAATTGTCGTTTGTTTGGGGTGCAGGCGCTGTGCCGTGCATATTTATCGGAACAATGATGTTCACAGAAGCGCGGCGATCAGCATGGCGACCGTGGCGAACAGCCCGACCATCCAGATGAGAGAGCGCCACGGGGTCCAGCCGAACGCGTAGGCGGGGACATAGAAGATCCGTGCGATGAGGTAGATGTAGGCGCATGATGAGGTGAACGTGCCGGATTTGCCCGCCAGTGTCACCACCACGCAGGCAATCGTGAACAGGATCAGCCCTTCGAAGTGGTTGTTGAGGGCGCGTTGCAGGCGGCCTGCGGTGCCGGTGAGTTCGACCTTGCGGTCTCGGGGCGACACAGCGGCCTTGGGACCGACCTGTTTCTGGGCGGTGACAGAGTAGAGGACGAATTGGACCACTTGCAGCAGTGCGGCGAGGGTGAGGGCCGTGAGTTCAGGTGTCATGCGGTGCGGAGTCCTTGTGCAATCAGGGCGGCGCGTTTGGCATAGCTGCCGATGCGCGCCGAGGGGTGGGGTACTTCGATGTGGTCGATTTTGAAATAGCGCAGAACGCGGGCACTGTCCTGCCCGAGGGCGACGGGGCGGCGGCCCAGCAACTCGTGCCGCCCGACGGCGTCAAAGCTGGCGCGGGCATCTGCGACGGGAATGGTGCTGGAGCGTTTCGGGGTAAGCGCGTGGAAGACCGGCGTGATGTAGATATCGGCGCGCTTGAGGCCCAGCAGGTCGAGGGCAAGGTCGATGACGCGGTTGTAGGGCGCGTCCGGCAGGTAGCCTGTGCGGTTGAGTTGGTCACGGTGCTGGTCGGCCGAGGGCGCGTCGAGCCAGTCTTTGGACATCAGCAGCGGGCCGGTGAGGTTGCCGGATGTCATCTGGATGGGCGAGACATAGTCGCCGTCAAATCCGGCGTCGGCCAGCGTCGGGTAGCCGTGCACGCGAAAGGCACGGCGCGCGGCGATGGCGCGCTGATATGCAGACCGGAGTGTCACGCACCAAGCAGCGGCAGGATCATCAGGACGAGCCCCACGAGGGAGGCGGCGAATGCGGCCGAGCGCACCAGCGGCACGCCGGAGGCATAGGCAGGCACATAGGCCACGCGCGCCCAGAACCACAGGGCCGCACCAAAGGCAGATGTGCCATTGCCCAATTCGCTGATGGCGAGGGTCAGGGCAAGCGCGATGAAGGCGGGCAGTGTTTCGAGGTAATTGCGCAAGGCGCGCTGGATACGCCCCGCGATCACGTTCTGGCCGCGGTCCTCATCCTGTGGGCCTAGCGCCCAGCCGATGCCTTTGGACAGGTCCGAGAATGTCGCCTGCACAAGGATGTGTACGATCAACAGGAGTACGGCATAGGTGAGGTAGGTGAGTTCGGGGGTCACTGTGCGATCCTATCGATGCTGCCATGCCGTGTGCGGTGGGGGCAAACGGTTGTGCCGCGATGCGCCTGCGCGTTTGGTGCTGTGTGTCACGGCGGCGCGGGACCGCCGTGATTTTTTGTCGGCCCGTTGGCTATTAGCGGGATGGTGCCAGCCGGTCGGGCGGGTCGTGGTCGGCGGGCCGTAGCCCGCCGACTTATTACAGATCCATCAGCAGGCGGCGTGGATCCTCAAGCGCTTCTTTCACGCGCACAAGGAAGGTCACCGCGCCTTTGCCGTCGACGATCCGGTGGTCATAGGACAGGGCCAGATACATCATCGGACGGATCACGACCTGACCGTTGATGGCCATCGGGCGGTCCTGAATCTTGTGCATGCCAAGGATGCCGGACTGTGGCGGGTTCAGGATGGGCGAGGACATGAGCGAGCCGTAAACGCCGCCGTTGGAGATCGTGAAAGTACCGCCCTGCATCTCGGCCATGGAGAGTTTGCCATCGCGGGCGCGCGCGCCTTTTTCGGCAATCGCCTTTTCGATATCGGCAAAGGACATGGAATCCGCATCTCGGATCACCGGCACCACAAGGCCCGTGGGTGTGCCTGCGGCGATGCCCATGTGGACGAAGTTCTTGTAGACGATGTCGGTGCCGTCAATCTCGGCGTTGACCTCGGGGACTTCTTTCAGCGCGTGGCAGCATGCCTTGGTGAAGAAGGACATAAAGCCCAGTTTCACGCCGTGCTTTTTCAGGAACAGGTCTTTGTACTCGTTGCGCAGGGCCATCACCTCGGTCATGTCGACCTCGTTATAGGTGGTGAGCATGGCAGCGGTGTTCTGGCTGTCCTTGAGGCGGCGCGCGATAGTTTGGCGCAGGCGCGTCATCTTCACGCGTTCCTCGCGTGCGGCATCATCGGCAGCCACTGGCGCACGCGGCGCGCTGGCCGCGGCAGGAGCAGCAGCAGGGGCGGACCCCGCAGCCGCGACGGCGCGGGCCACGTCGTCTTTCATCACGCGGCCATCGCGGCCCGATCCGGTGACGGCATCGCGGCTGATGCCAGCCTCGGCCATCGCTTTCTTGGCGGCTGGGGCGTCTTCAACATCGCTGCGCGCGGTGCCTTGGCCTGCGGGCGGGTTCTGGTAGTCGCTGGTCGGCTCGGCATCGCCCGAGGTTTTGGCGGGGGCGGAACCCGACGGCGCGATCACGGCAAGTTTGGCGGATGCGTCGACGGTGCTGCCTTCGGCGGCGATAATTTCGGACAGGACGCCAGCGGCGGGGCTTGGCACCTCGACCGAGACTTTGTCGGTTTCAAGCTCGCACAGCATTTCGTCTTGCGCGACCGTGTCGCCAACGGCCTTGAACCATGTGCTGACGGTCGCCTCGGTCACGGATTCGCCCAAGGTGGGCACCATGACGTCGACATTGTCGCCAGCGGGGGCGGCATCATCACTGGCGGTGCGGGCGGCAGAGGCGTCGGCCTTCGGATCTTCGGAGGCTTCGCGGCCCTTGGGTGCGGATGTAGAGCCTGCATCGCCTTCCGAGATGGTCGCGAGCAGCGCGTCGACGCCAACAGTTTCGCCTTCGGCGGCGACAATACTGTCAAGTGTGCCTGCCACGGGGCTGGGCACTTCGACGGTGACCTTGTCGGTCTCCAGCTCGCACAGCATTTCGTCTACGGCGATGGTTTCACCGGGTTTTTTGAACCATGTGGCGACGGTGGCTTCGGTAACACTTTCGCCCAGTGTGGGTACGCGGACTTCGGTTGTCATGGCTTACTTTCCTTTGATCGTCAGCGCTTCGTCAACGAGAGCGGCTTGTTGTGCTTTGTGGTTGCTGGCCAGACCCGTCGCGGGCGAGGCCGAGGTGGCGCGGCCCACATATTGGGGGCGCGTGTGTTTCGATTTGATACGGCCCAGAACCCATTCGAGGTTCGGTTCGATAAAGGTCCAGCCGCCCTGGTTCTTGGGTTCTTCCTGACACCAGATCATTTCGGCCTCTTTGAACCGTTCCAGTTCCTTGACCGCTGATTGCGCGGGGAAGGGATAGAACTGTTCGAAGCGCATCAGATAGATGTCGTCGATGCCGCGGGCGTCGCGTTCTTCGAGAAGGTCGTAGTAGACCTTGCCCGAACACATGACGACGCGCTTGATCTTGTCATCCGCGACCAGTGTGGTGTCCGAATTCCCCTGTTGGGCATCATCCCACAGCACGCGGTGAAAGCTGCTGCCGGTTGTGAACTCTTCTGCCTTGGACACGGCAAGCTTGTGACGCAGCAGCGATTTCGGCGTCATCAGGATCAGCGGCTTGCGGAAGTCGCGGTGGATCTGGCGGCGCAGGATGTGGAAGTAGTTGGCCGGTGTCGTGCAGTTGGCGACGATCCAGTTGTCCTGTCCGCACATTTGCAGGAACCGTTCCAGACGTGCCGACGAGTGTTCGGGCCCTTGCCCTTCGTAGCCGTGTGGCAGCAGCACGACGAGGCCGGACATACGCAGCCATTTGCTTTCGCCCGAGCTGATGAACTGGTCGAACATGATCTGCGCGCCGTTGGCGAAGTCACCGAACTGCGCTTCCCACAGGGTCAGGGCGTTGGGTTCGGCAAGGGAATAGCCGTATTCGAAACCCAGAACCGCGTATTCCGACAGCATGGAATCGATCACTTCGTACTGTGCCTGACCGGCGCGCACGTTGTTGAGCGGATAGTAGCGTTCCTCGGTCTCTTGGTTGACGAGGCCGGAATGGCGCTGGCTGAACGTGCCGCGTGTACTATCCTGTCCGGCAAGGCGCACAGGGAAGCCTTCGGTAAGCAGGGAGCCAAAGGCCAACGCCTCGCCCGTTGCCCAGTCGATGCCTTCGCCCGTTTCAAACATCTTGGCTTTGGCATCCAGCAGCCGTTCGACTGTCTTGTGCAGCGCAACCCCTTCGGGTGCTGTGGACAAGGCGCGACCGACCTCGGCAAAGGTCTCTTTCTTGATCGCCGTCTTGCCGCGCTGGTATTTCTTTTGCTTCATCTTATCGAGGTGGGACCACTTGCCATCCAGCCAGTCGGCTTTGTTGGGGCGGTATTCTTTGCCGGCCTCGAACTCTTCGTTCATTTTGGCTTGGAAGGCGGCTTTCATATCCTCGATCTCGCCCTCGGGGATCAGGCCGTCCTTGACCAACCGCTCGGTATAGAGGGTCAGCGTGGTCTTCTGTTTCTTGATCTTCTTGTACATCACGGGGTTGGTGAACATGGGCTCGTCGCCCTCGTTGTGACCAAACCGGCGGTAGCAGAAGATGTCGATGACCACGTCCTTGTGGAACTTCTGGCGGAACTCGGTCGCGACTTTGGCAGCGTGCACGACGGCCTCGGGATCGTCACCGTTCACGTGGAAGATCGGCGCCTCGACCACCAGCGCGTTGTCCGTCGGATAGGGGGACGAGCGCGAGAAGTGCGGCGCGGTGGTGAACCCGATCTGGTTGTTCACGACGATATGCATGGTGCCGCCAGTGCGGTGGCCGCGCAGGCCCGACAGGGCGAAACATTCGGCCACAACACCCTGACCGGCAAAGGCCGCATCGCCGTGCAACAGCACGGGCATGACGCTGGTGCGTTCGGGGTCGTTGTTCTGGTCCTGTTTGGCGCGGACCTTGCCCAGTACAACGGGGTTTACCGCCTCAAGGTGCGAGGGGTTGGCCGTCAGGCTGAGGTGCACGGTGTTGCCGTCGAATTCGCGGTCCGACGAGGCACCAAGGTGGTATTTCACATCGCCCGATCCGTCGACATCTTCGGGCTTGAACGAACCACCCTGAAATTCGTTGAAGATCGCGCGGTAGGGTTTCATCATCACATTGGCCAGCACCGACAAACGGCCACGGTGGGGCATGCCGATGACGATATCGCGCACGCCAAGGTTGCCGCCGCGCTTGATGATCTGTTCCATCGCGGGGATCAGGGATTCACCGCCATCCAGACCAAAACGTTTGGTGCCCATGTATTTCACGTGCAGGAATTTCTCGAACCCTTCGGCCTCGACCATTTTATTAAGGATGGCGCGGCGTCCCTCGCGGGAGAACTGGATTTCCTTGCCCAGACCTTCGATCCGTTCCTTCAGCCAACCGGCCTGTTCAGGGTCGGAAATGTGCATGTATTGCAGCGCGAATGTGCCGCAATAGGTGCGTTTCACGATGTCCAGAATTTCGCGCATGGTGGCGATATCGAGGCCCAGAACCTTGTCGATGAAGATCGGGCGGTCCATGTCGGCATCGGTGAAGCCGTAGGATTTCGGGTCGAGTTCGGGGTGCGGGGTCTGGTCGCGCATGCCCAGCGGATCAAGGTCGGCCACCAGATGGCCACGTATGCGGTAGGCACGGATGATCATCAGCGCACGGATGCTGTCGAGAACGGCGCGCTTGATCTGCTCGTGGCTGACCTCGACACCTTTTTCCGCCGCTTTGGCGGCAATCTTGTCTCCTGCGCCTTTGACTTCGGCAGGGGCGGCCCATTCGCCGGTCAGCGCCTGTGTCAGGTCGTCGCCGGGCATCGGGGGCCAGTCGCTGCGTGCCCAGCTTGGCCCCTCGGCCTCGCGTTTGACCGACATTTCGTCGTCGCCCATCGCCTGAAAGAACGCCTGCCATGCCTCATCAACCGCAGCAGGGTCGTTGGCATAGCGTGCATACATCTGTTCGAGGTACTCGGCATTGTGCCCCTGCATAAAAGACGAGGCATGGAACTGGTCGTTGGGGGATTGGTCGGTCATTGCGTTACCTCAGCAGATTGCTCGGGCCGGGACGTGGCCCCGGAGCCATTGAAACCAAGATGGTTCCTGCGGTTCGATTTGTGCGTTTTCATTCATGCAACTGGCTTGCGCGACCATAGGATCGACGCGGTCATATATGGGGCGTGGTACTATGACATCACGGGTGTGGCTGTTGTGCCCTTTGGTTTGCGCGGTTGGTCCGCCTTGAAGGGGACCAACGTGACAGGTCTGCATTGGTTTCAATGCGTTGCTGTTCAGCACTTTGGGGCACTGCCCGCGCAAGGACAAAGTTGCCGTTGCGCGGGCAATTTTCGCAGATGGGTAGTGCAGCCCGCGGGCAAGGCCCGAATGCCCCGCCTTTTGGCAGCGCGCTTGCGCCAGTGGCGCAAGCGCCGCGCTTATGCGCGGGCCACGGTTCACCCTTTGATGGCTTCCATCACGGCCTCGCCCAGTGTTGCTGGGCTGTCGGCGACCACGATGCCAGCGGCGCGCATGGCTTCGATCTTGTCCTCGGCACCGCCTTTGCCACCGGCAACGATTGCGCCCGCGTGGCCCATGCGGCGTCCGGGAGGGGCCGTGCGACCGGCGATGAAGCCAGCGGTCGGCTTCCAGCGGCCCGCTTTCTTCTCGTCCGCGAGGAATTGTGCGGCGTCTTCTTCGGCGCTGCCGCCGATTTCACCGATCATGATGATGCTTTCGGTTTCAGGGTCGGCAAGGAACATTTCCAAGACGTCGATATGTTCGGTGCCTTTGATCGGGTCGCCGCCGATGCCCACAGCCGAGGACTGGCCGATGCCCAGATCAGTCGTTTGCTTAACCGCCTCATAGGTCAGCGTGCCGGAACGGGACACAACACCGCACGAACCGCGCTTGTGGATGTGACCGGGCATGATGCCGATCTTGCACGCGTCGGGTGTGATGACGCCGGGGCAGTTGGGGCCGATCAGGCGGGATTTGGACCCCTCCAGCGCGCGCTGCACTTTCATCATGTCCAGAACTGGGATGCCTTCGGTGATACACACGATCAGCGGCATTTCCGCGTCAATCGCTTCGAGGATGGAATCCGCAGCGAAGGGGGGCGGAACATAGATCACCGACGCGTTCGCCTCGGTCATGGCCATGGCTTCGTGCACCGAGTTGTAGACCGGCAGGTCCAGATGGGTCATGCCGCCCTTACCGGGAGTGACGCCGCCAACCATCTTGGTGCCATAGGCGATGGCCTGTTCTGTGTGGAACGTGCCTTGGGAGCCGGTGAGGCCTTGGCAGATTACCTTTGTGTTTTCGTCAATCAGTACGGCCATTTGGGGCGTCTCCTTGAGGGTATTTTTGGCATTCGGGGTGTGTCATGCGGCGATACGCGGCTTGCGCAGCAGCGCCTTGATGTTGTCGTCAATGGGCAAACCGATGCGGTTGACCAGTTGCGTGATAAAGCCCGCGCGTTCCGCAGTGGCACGCAGCGTGGGCAAGGTGAAATAGGTGACGTGGTCGGGATAGCGGAAGCCGCACCATTTGCGTCCGACCACGTGGCGGTTGATGGACCCGAAATTCGGCACGCGGACAAAAACCGCGCCGCCGGGTTTCAGTGCGCGGTGAATGCCCCTGAGAACACCCATCAGGTCCACTTCGTGTTCGAGGTAGGAATGCATGATGACGCCGTCAAACATCTCGGCGTCGAATTCCCAGATCGCCTCGGCGCCCGCACCATGCACGCAATACCCGCCCCGCGCCCGCATCTGCGGATCGGCATAGGCGTGCAACGCACGGCTGAGTTCGATGCCATAGGGCACCATCGGTTCGGGCACGTTCATCAGGTTGCCACAGCCGATATCCAGCACGTGACCATTGTTGAACCACGCCCCCATCTGCGCCTGATTGCCTTTGTGGGTCAGGCGCAGTTTTGCGCGCAATTTGCGGATCATCGGGCTCAGCACGGTAGAGCCGCCGGATTTGATCTTTTTCTCTTCGTAGGTTTTTTCCCACGCAAAGTCTTCTTCCAGCGCCTCATAGGTCACGGGGTTGCGCAGATAAGTCAGATCGCAGCCGTCGCAGGTCGCGATGTGCCATTCACCACGGCTGTAGGCGGCGCTTTGGGTGGCCGCGTGGTTGTCGCAGGCAGGGCAGGGGCGCAGGTCGCTCATGGTTGCAACCCCTTGCCTGCGGGCAGGCGATCGACGGTGATCACGGTCTGATTGCTGGCGGTTTTGATGTGCACCACGGCAACGCGTCCGCGTAGCAATTCGCGTGCATCCAGATAGGCGGTGCCGTCGACAGCCGCATAGGGCGGGGTCAGCGGGATCGAGGTGCCAAAGACCGGCGGCATGGCCATCTTGGCCTGCACCTGCGCCACGGCGGCATCGGCGTGATCGCCCTCAAAGCGGACCTCGCATCGGCGTTCGGCATGGGCGGGCGCGGCGGGTGCCGGTTCCAGCGTTTTGTCCCAGAAGGTCAGGGTAAAAGGCAGGGGATCGCCCGCAATGCCTTGCATGTTCGTGCGGGCCTGCGCGGCGGTTTGCCCTGCCTTGAAGCAGTAGGCAGTGAACGCGTCGATTGCCGGATGCGTGCGTGCGCTTGGGGCGCTGAACGCGACGGCGCAGGCGGCCACAGCTATGACTACTGCGCCTCTCATCGGGCCACCTGCGCAACGCAATCGTCAACGATATCGCACAGATCTTCTGTCGGAATTTCGCTGGCACGGGGGCGGCGTGGTACATGTGCCTCGCGATCCGCGAGCCAGCGGGCAGTCGCCGCCAGCCCGATCGGGGGCAGCCCGGGCGATGCTTGGGCCGTGCCTGCGGGCACGTCGTTGCATCCTGCCATGGCAGTCACCAGCACCAAAAGAACTGCAAACAGCCGCATCTATGCCCCCTGTGCAACCCGCACACCACATCCGCACGCCGCCCTGACGGACAACACGCAGCTGACCGCCGGACACGAATGTCCGACGGCAGATGTAGCAGATGCAGTTATGCGAAAGGGGGCGGTTGGCATCACTTAGCCTTTGACCGCCTTCACGATCTTCTGCGCGCCGTCCTTGAGGTCGTCCGCCGCGATCACATCAAGGCCGGAGTTGTTGATGATGTCCTTGCCCTGTTGCACGTTCGTGCCTTCGAGGCGGACAACCAGCGGCACTTTCAGGCCGACCTCTTTCACCGCAGCAACCACACCTTCCGCGATCACGTCGCAGCGCATGATGCCACCGAAGATGTTGACCAGAATGCCTTTGACCTGTGGGTCCGAGGTGATGATCTTGAACGCTTCGGTCACTTTTTCCTTGGTCGCACCGCCGCCCACATCGAGGAAGTTGGCAGGTTCGGCACCGTAAAGCTTGATGATGTCCATGGTTGCCATGGCCAGACCCGCACCGTTCACCATACAGCCAATTTCGCCGTCCAGCGCGATGTAGTTCAGGTCGTATTTCGACGCGGCGAGTTCCTTGGGGTCTTCCTCGGTCTCGTCGCGCAGTTCGTTGATGTCGGGGTGGCGATAGATCGCGTTGCCGTCAAAGCTGACCTTGGCATCCAGTACTTTCAGATCGCCACTGTCGGTAACGATCAGCGGGTTGATCTCGAGCATCTCCATGTCTTTTTCAAGGAACGCTTTGTAGAGCAGACCCATCAGGCCGACGCATTGTTTGACCTGCTTGCCCTCAAGGCCCAGCGAGAACGCGATGCGGCGACCATGATAGGCCTGATAACCGGTGGCGGGATCGACGCTGAAGCTCAGGATTTTCTCGGGGGTGGATGCGGCCACTTCCTCGATGTCCATGCCGCCCTCGGTCGAGCAGACAAAGCTGACGCGGCTGGTTTGACGGTCGACCAGCAGGGCAAGGTACAGTTCGGTTTCGATGCCGGAGCCGTCTTCGATGTAGATACGGTTGACCTGTTTGCCTGCGGGGCCGGTCTGGTGTGTGACCAATGTGCGGCCCAACATTTTCTTGGCTTCTTCGGCGGCTTCCTCGACCGATTTGGTCAGGCGCACACCGCCTTTTTCGCCAGCGTCGGCTTCTTTGAACGAACCCTTGCCGCGGCCACCTGCGTGGATCTGTGCCTTGACCACCCACAGCGGACCGTCCAGCGCACCGGCGGCGGTCTTGGCGTCCTCGGCCTTCAGAACGACGCGCCCGTCCGAGACAGGAGCCCCGAAGCTGCGCAAGAGGGCTTTGGCCTGATATTCATGGATGTTCATAAGCGAAGGGTCCCGTATTGATGCATCTGATTTGGGCCTATACCAACATGCCTGAACGAGGGGTAAACCGAGAATGTGGTTGGACCCGCTTTTTCGGCGGAAAAACGCCATTTTGTGATCACTGCCGAAAATCCTGTGATCACAAAAGCTGTGCCTGCGTCAGGCAGGGAATCAAATCACTTACGAATAAAGGGTTAGGGCGCCTTGCGGCATTGGGAAAACCGCGTCCCGCCGACGCGTGATTGCGGGGCACGGAAACCCGTGATCCGCTTGATGTGTGATCCTCAAAAGAAAAGGGCCGGACGCATCCGCATCCGGCCCTTTCGAATAGGTTTTAAACGACCCTTAGGTCAGGCTGTCGTCGATGCCTTTGCACGCCTCGACCAGACCTTTGACCGCGTTGACCGAGCTGTCAAACATCGCCTGTTCGTCCTTGGTCATCTGGATATCGATCACCTTTTCGATGCCGCCAGCGCCGATCACGGTTGGCACGCCGACATACATGCCCTTGAGGCCAAGCGCGCCGTCCACATAGGCGGCACAAGGCAGAACGCGTTTCTGGTCTTTCAGGTACGCTTCGGCCATTTCGATTGCCGATGTCGCAGGCGCATAGAAGGCGGAACCGGTTTTCAGCAGGCCAACGATTTCGGCACCGCCGTCACGGGTACGCTGAACGATGGCGTCCAGTTTTTCTTGGCTTGTCCAGCCCATCGAGACGAGGTCGGGCAGGGGGATGCCTGCAACGGTCGAGTAGCGTGTCAGCGGCACCATCGTGTCGCCGTGGCCGCCCAGCACAAAGGCTGTCACGTCGCGCATGGAGACGTTGAATTCCTCGGCGAGGAAGTGGCGGAAACGTGCGCTGTCCAGAACGCCTGCCATGCCGCAGACTTTTTCGTGGGGCAGGCCGGAGAATTCGCGCAGCGCCCAGACCATCGCGTCAAGCGGGTTGGTGATGCAGATGACAAAGGCGTTTGGTGCGTGGTCGCGGATGCCTTCGCCCACGGATTTCATGACCTTGAGGTTGATGCCCAGCAGGTCGTCGCGGCTCATGCCCGGTTTGCGGGGCACACCGGCGGTGACGATGCAGACGTCCGCGCCAGCGATGTCGGCATAGGATTGGGTGCCCTTCAGTTTGGCGTCAAAGCCTTCGGAGGGACCGGATTCGGCGATATCGAGGGCTTTGCCCTCTGGCGTGCCTTCGGCAATGTCGAACAGGACCACATCGCCCAGCTCTTTGATGGCTGCGAGGTGGGCAAGGGTTCCGCCGATTTGACCGGCGCCGATCAGGGCAATCTTGGGTCGTGCCATGGTGTGGGGTTCTCCGAACGTTGGGTTTTCTTTGGCGCGGTGCGTAGCGCGCAACGGCGCGCCGCGCAAGTGTGCTGCGCTGCGGCGCAGGGGGCGGTGGACGCTGGAATGAGGTCGGGCTTTGGGCTAAGGCGTGGGGAAGGCGAAGTTTTTCAAAGGGGCGGGACGTGTTGCAACTGGATATTTGGTTTTTTGCAATCGCGGCTCCGGCTGTCGTTTTTGCAGGCATTTCCAAAGGCGGCTTCGGCTCTGGCGCGGCCTTTGCGGCAACCTCGATTCTGGCGCTGGTGCTGGACCCCGGCGTGGCGCTTGGCGTGACCTTGCCCTTGCTGATGCTGATAGATGCGGCGGCGCTGCGGCCCTATTGGGGCAAATGGGATTGGGCGGCGGTGATGCGCCTGATCGCGGGTAGCTTGCCGGGGGTGGCGCTTGGCGCGTGGCTTTATGCGAAGGCGGATGCGGATGTGTTCCGCGTGCTGATCGGCGTGATCTCGATCGGGTTTGTGATCTGGCAAGTGGGTCGCGCCAAGGGGTGGATACGGCTGGCTGACAGCGCCTTGCCCGGTTGGGTCGGGCATATCGCGGGGCTGGTGGCGGGGTTCACCAGCTTTGTCAGTCATGCGGGCGGCCCGCCTGCGGCTGTGTACCTGCTGTCGCTCGGCCTGAGCAAAACCACCTATCAGGCCAGTACGGTTTTGCTGTTCGGGGCAATCAACCTGTTCAAGTTTGTGCCTTATGCCTTTCTGGGCATGTTCACGCTCCAGACCTTTCAGGCCAATCTGGCGTTGGCGCCCTTCGCGCTGCTAGGGACTTGGTTGGGGGTCAAAGCGCACCGGCTGGTTCCTGAACGCGCGTTTTTCGGGCTGACTTATGTGTTGTTGATGATGACGGGCACCAAGCTGATCATCGACGGGCTGTCCTGATACACGCCAAAACAAAAGGCGCACCCGTGGGGCGCGCCTGATCTAATGTCCGTTCTGAGGTTCGCGCTTTAGGCGTCTTTGCCCTTGGCTGGCAGCGCCTCGGCCAGTTCCTCAAATGCTTGGCCGCTGGCGACCAGACAGGTGACGCCGGTGGGCGATGTCACGGTAATCGTCCACGATCCCGATGTGTCGGAGGCAAAAACCTCGACCACCGCGTTGTTCGCGCCAAGGCCCATGGATTGCCGCGTCTCGCCATAGCGCTGCGCCAATCGGGTCACGACCATCTCGCGCGGGCCGCAATTGCGTTGTTGCTGAGCCACCGCCGCGCCGGTGGTCGCCAAATTCAGAACTGCCGCAGCACCCAGCGTACCCAGCATCATCCATGTCGTCATTCGTGTCATCACGTTCAGCCTTTCACAATGGAAGGCGTCACCTCTCGTCATCTGGGCATGCCGGACAGTGCGGCGATGACAGGGCGGCCCCGGTTGAGTTCCATTCCATTGCCTCGCTTTCCGTAAACTGTTCAGCAGCCCTGCTGAAACGGCCCTCCCGCGAGTAATCGGAATGGCAACAGCCTGCGCCCAGCCTCTGAATTAAAGGTTAACAAATCGTGCGGTGGGTGGCGGCGACGGTTGGATTGGCCTGACGTTGCGGCTTTTTTCTGCGCTGCGGCAGGATGCCCCTTGAATTATGTGGAAAAAAATGACCAGTTTCGCGCAACTTTATGACCAGGGGGTTCTTCGCATGGCCACGGCACGTCCGCTTCGATCGACACTGTACATACCCGCATCCAAGCCGCGCGCGTTGGAAAAGGCGCGGGGATTGCCGGTGGATGCAATCATCTTCGATCTCGAAGACGCGGTGTCAGTGGACGAAAAAATTGCCGCCCGTGCGACGCTGGCCGAGGCATTGGCCACAGGCGGGTACGGCGCACGGATGAAGATCATTCGCATCAACGGGCTTGATACGGAATGGGGCGCGGACGATGCCCAAGCCGCCGTGTCGATGGGGGCGGATGCGATTTTGCTGCCCAAAGTGTCCAGCCCCGCCGATCTTGACGCCTTGGCGCAGATCACCGGCGATGCGGACCTGTGGGCGATGATGGAAACGCCGCTGGGCATGTTGAACGCTGCCAACATCGCCGCCCATCCGCGCCTGACGGGCATGGTCATGGGGACAAACGACCTTGCCAAAGAACTTCAGACACGCTTCCGCCCTGACCGTCTGCCGTTGCAAACAGGTCTTGGCCTGTGTCTGCTTGCCGCCAAGGCGCACGGGCTGGCGATTGTCGACGGCGTCTATAACGCGTTCAAGGATGAGGACGGTCTGGCCGTGGAATGTGCGCAGGGGCGTGACATGGGATTTGACGGCAAAACGCTGATCCATCCGGCGCAGATCGACATCGCCAACACGGCCTTTTCACCCTCGCAGGACGACATTGACCTTGCCCGCCGCCAGATCGAAGCCTTTGACGCGGTCGAAGCGTCAGGGCAGGGGGTTGCGGTGGTCGATGGACGTATCGTGGAAAATCTGCACATCGTAACCGCACGCGAAACATTGGCCCGCGCCGAAGCGATAGCGGCCATGAACGAGGGGTAAAGCGATGTATTGGATCATTCTGGTGTTGGGTGTGGGCCTGTGGTGGGCTGCGCATCTGTTCAAACGTGTCACGCCCGCGCGGCGCGCCGCGATGGGTGACGCGGGCAAGGGCGCTGTGGCGGCGGCCATCGGGGTCGGCATTGTGCTGATGATCATTGGCTATCGCGGGACCGACTTTATTCCCGTCTGGAACCCGCCCGCCTTTATGGTCCACATCAACAACACGTTGATGTTGATCGCGCTTTACATGCTCAGCCCTGCGCCCAAGCGGGGCAAGCTGCTGGCGGGGATGCGGCATCCGATGCTGACGGGTTTTGGCATCTGGACGGTGGCGCATTTGCTGGTCAACGGCGATCTGGCGTCGATCATCATGTTCGGCGGGTTGCTGATCTGGGCGATCCTGACTTTGCGCATCGTGAACGCGGCCGAACCTGTATGGGAACGCGGCACCGGCGGCAGCTATGCGAAAGATGCAATGTTTCTGGTGGCGTCCGTTGTTCTGATGGGTGTGATCGGGATGATCCACAACTGGCTGGGTGTCTGGCCATTTCCGGGGTAATTTTATGAAACTGTATCGTTTTCTGTCCGAAGAGGACACGTCCGCCTTTTGCCATAAGGTCACAGAGGCACTCAGCAAGGGGTGGGAGCTTTATGGCACACCGACCCAGACATGGGACCATGCAGCAGGCGTCATGCGCTGCGGTCAGGCCGTCACCAAAGAGGTGGATGTCGACTATTCCCCCGACCTGAAACTGGGGGCGCAATAGGGATGAGCAAAACTTCGGCGGGGCGTTTTTTTGAGGATTATAGCGTCGGTGACGTGCTGACCCACGCGGTGCCGCGCACGGTTGGCGCGGGGGAGCGGGCGCTTTATCACGCGCTTTATCCGGCGCGGCATGCGCTCTATTCCTCGGATGAGTTTGCCAAGGGCTGTGGGCTCGCTGCCTCGCCGATGGATGACATGATCGCCTTTCACACTGTATTCGGAAAGACCGTGCCCGATGTGTCGCTGAACGCGGTTGCGAACCTTGGCTATGCGCAGGGGCGATGGCTGGCCCCTGTCTGGGCCGGCGATACCCTGACGGCGCGGTCCGAGGTGATCGGCGTCAAGCAGAACTCGAACGGGAAAACCGGCGTGGTCTGGGTGCGTACAACCGGCACGAACCAACACGGCGAGCCCGTTCTGGAATATGTCCGCTGGGTGATGGTGCGCAAACGGGACGATGCAGCCCCTGCGCCGCAGACTGTGGTGCCGGAGCTATCATCAGTCGTTGCACCGGAAGACCTCGTTGTGCCCGAGGGTCTGAATTTCGAAAGCTACGACTTCGCATTGGCGGGGGAACCGCATCGCTTGCGCGACTACATGGTGGGCGAAAAAATCGACCATGTGGACGGTGTGACTGTCGAAGAGGCCGAGCATATGATGGCCACGCGCCTGTGGCAGAACACGGCCAAAGTGCATTTCGACACCTCCGCGCGCGCTGACGGAACGCGCCTTATCTATGGCGGACATGTGATTTCCATGGCGCGCGCGCTGTCCTTCAACGGGCTGGCCAATGCGCAGTTGGTTGTAGGGCTGAACGCGGGCGCGCATGCCAATCCGTGTTTGTCGGGCGATACCATCCGCGCATGGAGCGAGGTTCTGGATATCGCCGAAACCTCAGCCCCCGGTGTTGGCGCGATCCGGCTGCGGCTGGTGGCGACCAAGGGCGGCGCGCCGTTCGAGTTGCGCGGAGCAGATGGGAAATATCTGCCGGATGTATTGCTGGATCTGGATTACTGGGCGCTGATGCCGCTGTAATGCGCGCCGGCAAATAAGCTGTGAAGGGGGTGCGGCGATGGTGATGGCAGCGGTTCTGCTGGATGGCGTAGTTGCCTTGGCGCTGCTGGCCATGGCTGCGCGGTATGCGTTCGGACCCGTGCCACTCGACTATCACGCGGCGATTTTTAAGGCCGAGGGGTTGGTTCTAACACTGGCCACGCGCCTTGTATTGCGGGCCTTCTACCTTGGACTTGCGGGCGGCTTCCTCGGGCTTGCAATCACAACGGCGGTTCTGGCCGTTGGGCCTGTCTCAGATGGCGCCGTTTGGGCGCAGGTGCTGATTACTGCCGTAGGTTTGTGCATGGCGGTCCCGCTCGGCGGTGCGGCGCGGCGGGTCGAGGTGGTAACCGGCGTTGCCATCCCGTGGCGTCTGGCACTGGTACTCGGTGCCGTACTGGTTCTTGCGCTGGTGTTGGTTGTGGCGGGGTAGCGTGGGCGAATGCGGTGCGTGGTTTGACGGTATCGCTGCGGCAAATACCGTTAACAACTTCGAACTGGGTCGGCTTTGTGATCACACACATTTACACTGTGATCACGACGTCGAAAAAACCCTGCTCTGCGCCAATAAACCGCGCTTGCTTTGCGCTCGCAGCGCGTGACTCTCTTGTAGAATACGCTATCACTACGCACAGGAACAAAAAGGACGCATCATGGCCGACGTCAATCGGGGCAACCGCCCGCTTTCGCCCCACCTGTCTATCTATCGCCCGCAATTGACGTCGATGACGTCGATCCTGACGCGGATCACGGGCAACGCTTTGTTGATCTCATCGCTTCTGGTGGTGTGGTGGTTGCTGGCCGCTTCGACTTCCGAAGCTGCCTTTGCCGTCGCTGACGGTGTGCTGACCAGCTTTTTCGGTGATCTGGTCATGACCTTGTCGCTACTTGGTCTTTGGTATCACTCGCTGGCAGGTGTGCGGCACCTGATCTGGGACAACGGCATCGGCCTTGATATCGACACAGCCGAAAAGATGGGCTGGGGCATTCTGGTCGGCTCAGTCGTGCTGACCATCATCACCGTGATCATCGTCTGAGGGAGGCCGATATGCAATTTCTTACCGACCGCAAACGCGCCACCGGCCTTGGTTCCGCGAACTCCGGCACCGAACATTTCTGGGCGATGAAAGTCAGCTCGGTCGCGCTGCTGATCCTTGTGCCGCTGTTCGTCTTCACCTTTGGGCCGATGCTGGGTGAATCCTATGACGAAGTGACCGCCTATTTCGCGCGTCCCTTCCCTGCCATCGTGGCCGCGCTGACCATTGCGGTGACGTTCAAACACTTCAAGGACGGTGTGCAGGTTCTGATCGAGGACTACGTGCACGGAACAATGCAGAAGGTGCTGATCATCCTGATGATCTGCCTGAGCTATGCCGCCGCCGCGACGGGCATCTTCGCCATCGCCCGACTGGCGCTTTGAATTTAGACGGGCGCGCGTGTCACACGGCGCTTTGAGATAGGAGGCCGCGAAATGGCTGCATATGAGTACGAGACACATGAATACGATGTGGTTGTTGTGGGTGCCGGCGGGGCCGGGCTGCGCGCCACATTGGGCATGGCGGAACAGGGGTTGCGCACCGCTTGTGTGACCAAGGTGTTCCCGACCCGCAGCCACACGGTTGCCGCCCAAGGCGGGATCGCCGCGTCGCTGTCCAACATGGGCCCCGACAACTGGCAGTGGCATATGTATGACACGGTCAAGGGCTCCGACTGGCTGGGTGACACGGATGCGATGGAATACCTTGCCCGTGAAGCGCCCAAAGCGGTTTACGAGCTTGAGCATTACGGCGTGCCGTTCTCGCGTACCGAAGAGGGCAAGATCTACCAGCGCCCCTTTGGCGGTCACACCACCGAATTCGGTGAAGGCCCCCCCGTGCAGCGGACCTGCGCCGCGGCGGACCGGACAGGCCACGCGATCCTGCACACGCTGTATGGTCAAAGCCTGAAGAACAACGCGGAATTCTACATCGAATATTTCGCCATTGACCTGATCATGTCCGAAGACGGTGTGTGTCAGGGCGTTTTGTGCTGGAAGCTGGACGACGGCACCATGCACCTGTTCAGCGCCAAGATGGTCGTGCTGGCCACGGGTGGTTACGGGCGCGCCTATTTCTCGGCCACATCGGCGCACACTTGTACCGGTGACGGTGGTGGTATGACAGCACGCGCGGGCCTGCCTTTGCAGGATATGGAATTCGTGCAATTCCACCCGACCGGCATTTACGGTGCAGGTTGCCTGATCACCGAAGGCGCGCGGGGCGAGGGCGGGTACCTCACCAATTCCGAGGGCGAGCGGTTCATGGAGCGCTATGCGCCGACCTACAAGGATCTGGCCAGCCGCGACGTTGTCAGCCGCTGCATGACCATGGAAATCCGCGAAGGGCGCGGTGTGGGCGAGCAGGGGGACCACATCCACCTGCACCTCAACCACCTGCCCAAGGAAACGCTGGATCTGCGCCTGCCCGGCATCAGTGAATCGGCCCGCATCTTTGCCGGTGTCGACCTGACCAAGGAACCGATTCCGGTCCTGCCAACCGTGCACTACAACATGGGCGGCATTCCGACGAACTACTGGGGCGAAGTGCTCGCCCCCACCAAGGACAATCCTGACAACATCTCGCCGGGTCTGATGGCTGTGGGTGAGGCGGGGTGTGCTTCGGTACACGGCGCCAACCGTCTGGGGTCGAACTCTCTGATCGACCTTGTGGTGTTTGGCCGCGCTGCCGCCATCCGCGCCAAGGAAGTTGTGGATCCGAACGCGCCCGTGCCGACGCCGAACCAACGCTCGGTCGAGGCCGCGTTCAGCCGCTTTGACGGGCTGCGCTATGCCAAGGGCCACGTCCCAACCGCCGAGTTGCGCCTTGAGATGCAGAAAACGATGCAGCAGGACGCTGCTGTGTTCCGCACCGACAAGACGCTGGCCGAGGGTGAGGAAAAGATGAAAGACGTCGCTGCCAAGCAGGCTGACCTCAAAGTCACCGATACCTCGCTGGTCTGGAACTCGGACCTGATGGAGACGCTGGAACTGACCAACCTGATGCCCAACGCTGTGGCGACGATCACCGCCGCTGCCGCCCGCAAGGAAAGCCGTGGCGCTCACGCGCACGAGGACTATCCCGATCGCGACGACGAGAACTGGCGCAAGCACAGCCTTGTCTGGTTCAAGGGCAACGAGGCATCGCTTGGCTTCCGCGGGGTGCATATGCAACCGCTGACCAGCCACAATGACGGCGGGATCGACCTGAAGAAGATCGCGCCAAAAGCACGGGTGTACTAAACCCTTTATGGCACAGGCGGTGCGTTCCCATCCCTCTTTGGCATTGGCCCCTGGCCATGTCCTGCGCGTCTACGGGATGCGCAGGTCGGGAAACCACGCCCTGATCAACTGGATGATGCGCAACGCAGCAGGGGGCAATGGACTGTTCCTCAACAACTGTCGCCCCGCCGGTGATCCGTTCCGCTCTGCCGCCAATATCTCGGTGTTTCAGGGCGGTGCGGAACTGCCCTGTGCCAACGGGCAGGAAAAGCTGCGGGCGGCGGGTGACGCGCCGTTCACCATCGTCAGCTACGAAGATGCAATGCCCCCTGTTGCCCGCGACCCGCTTTATGATGCGCCTGAACAGTGCATCATCATCTATCGCAGTTTCCTGCAATGGTCCGCATCCTTGCTGCGCAAGATCCAAGGCAATGACGGATACGGCCCGCTGGAACGGATGCGCGTGATGATGCAAGCGCTGCGCACC
The DNA here is from genome assembly GCF_059882455.1 of Tateyamaria sp. 7Alg 36. NCBI lineage: Bacteria > Pseudomonadati > Pseudomonadota > Alphaproteobacteria > Rhodobacterales > Roseobacteraceae > Tateyamaria > Tateyamaria sp. 7Alg 36. The sequence continues at coordinate 2,868,963 of NZ_CM187613.1, forward strand.
TATGGCGAGATGCTGGACCGCGTGCGCGCGCCGGACGTGATCCCGCTGTGCTATGACGATTGGGCCAATGACGAGGCGTACCGCGCCGAAGCGTTGGACCGTATCAAACTGCCTGGACGCGATCTGGGCCTTGGCGAGGTGCAGCGTTACGGCGGCGGGTCGTCCTTTCAGGGGCGCGCCGCATCGGCCAGCGATCTGGCGGTGGCCAAGCGCAGCACGCAAATGGCGGATGACCTTGAATATCAATTGCTGATCTGGACAGCGGCGCGTGACATCGACTTCATGCTCAAGCTGGCCGAGGTGTTCCCCCAAGATGCCGAACGGCTTTCCCAACTGCTGGAAACAGCGAACGCACAGGTGACACTCACATGAAACGCGCAATGATACTGGCAGCGCTGCTTGCGCTTGGTGCCTGCGACGAAACCACCAAAGCCGTGGACGAGGCCGCTCGCCGCAGTGCCAAGGTCGCCGTGACCGAGGCTATCGCCACCCGCATCCCCGGCGTGCCGAAACAACTCATTACTCCGTTCACCGACTGTGTGATCGACAACTCTTCGGCCAATGAAATCGGCCAGTTCGCCAAGGCCGCCGTGCTTGGTGTAACAGACGAAACAGCTACGCTCGTAAGGACCGTGATCGAACGGCCCGAAACCCAAAACTGTGTTCTAAGGGCCGGCGCCGCCGCCCTTGCGCTGTGATAGGAGAACCCGAATGGTCCAACTGACGCTCCCCAAGAACTCCCGCATCCAGACGGGGAAAACGTGGCCCAAGCCCGAGGGCGCGACGAATGTGCGCAAGTTCAGCATCTATCGCTGGAACCCCGATGACGGCAAAAATCCGCAGGTGGACACGTATTTCGTCGACATGGATACGTGTGGCCCGATGATTCTGGACGCGCTGATCAAGATCAAGAACGAGATCGACCCGACGCTGACCTTCCGCCGTTCCTGCCGCGAGGGGATTTGCGGGTCTTGCGCGATGAACATTGACGGCATCAACACCTTGGCCTGCATCTACGGCATGGACGAGGTGAAGGGTGATGTGAAAATCTACCCCTTGCCGCACATGCCTGTGGTCAAGGATCTGATCCCCGATCTGACCCATTTTTATGCGCAGCATGCGTCGATCATGCCATGGCTGGAAACCAAGACAAACCGCCCCGCCAAGGAATGGCGCCAGTCCATCGAAGACCGTAAAAAGCTGGACGGTCTTTATGAATGCGTGATGTGCGCATCCTGCTCGACCGCGTGCCCGTCCTACTGGTGGAACGGCGACCGCTACCTCGGGCCAGCAGCGTTGCTGCACGCCTACCGCTGGATCATCGACTCGCGGGACGAGGCGACGGGCGAACGTCTGGACGACCTGAACGACCCGTTCAAACTCTACCGCTGCCACACGATTATGAACTGCGCCAAAACATGCCCGAAGGGTCTGAACCCTGCCGAGGCGATTGCGAACATCAAAAAGATGATGGTTGAACGCACCGTCTGATCGCGCGGGTGCAATGACAAAAAGGCTCCGCGTCGGCGGGGCCTTTTTTCGTTTTTCGGAAAGGATGGTCCTGCCAGCGCTCAGATGCGTCGCTGGCAGAAGACACAGCGGCTTGGATCAGCAGCCGCGTTCTTTCGCCAAGGCTTCCACGGCCGACTTCTGCGATGGTTCCGCATCCGGGTTCATCGACAACCGCGTGGCGTAGCCGCACCATGGGCCGGGATTGTCCGCTTCGTACAAGGGAATGGCAGGGGGCTCGGGTTTGGGTTCGGGTGGTGCCTCGGGTGCCATACATGCGGCCAAGCCGCCCATCATCAAAACCGAAATTACCAAACGCATATAGTGCCCTCCAAATTCTAGCAGTGGTAGGGTCGCAGGCTGGCGGCGAATTGCAAGTCCAAGTTTCGCTTCCAAGCTGTCTGATGAGAACCTGACGAGGCACGTGCCCGAAAGCGGCGCATTGGCCGCATCATTTGGTCTTGCCTGCCCCTGCACAAAGGCGTCGAATGGCGGGCAAAAGATCAAAGGTTCCAATCATGCCTGCCAGCCCCCCAGACGCCCACGCCCGCCGCGCGATCAAACCCGTGATCTGCTATCCGAATGACACGCTGCCCGTGCCGGACATGGCGCGCTATCACGCCCTGCGCGATGGTATGACCAAAACGGACGAAGTAATTGCCCCACCGCGGGAGGCCGCCTGTTTCAACGTGCCTGCTGGCCATGCATTTCGCATCTCCTCGGTTGAGGGGCCTCAGGTGGGTGACCTCAACCTCTGGAACGCGCACGACCTGAGCGAACGGTTCTATTCCGGCAAAACCCGCGCCCTGCACGGCACCCACATCACGACCGGTCAGCGGATGTGGAGCAGTTTTCCAAACCTGCGCCCGATGGCCACGATCATCCATGACACCCTGGATTGGTACGGCATCGACCAATATGGCGGTTCGGTCCATGACGTGATCGGCACCCGCTGCGATCCCTACACGGGCAACTTGCTGCAAGGTGGCCACTACCACTACTGCTGCCATTCCAACCTGATCCGCGCTTTGGCCGATCACACCGGCATGACACGGGCCGAGGCCGAACCTTTCGTGCATGATGTACTGAACGTGTTCATGTGCACAGGGTTTACCCGCGATACCGGCCAGTATTTCATGAAGGCCAGCCCCGTTCGTCCGGGGGATCATATCGACTTCTTCGCGGAGATTGATCTGCTCGGCGCGCTCAGCGCCTGCCCGGGTGGGGATTGTAGTGCGCAACATTCTTCGGACGCTGCCGCCTGCTACCCGCTCAAGATCGAAGTGTTCGCACCAGCCAAAGGGGCGCTGGACGGATGGGAAAGCCCCGCCAGAAACGGATATGACGGCACCCACGGCGCCTAGGCATACCCATCATTGTTCCCAAAATATGCCCGCCGGAGGCTTCTGCCCTAACAGCCGGCACAAGGGCAGGCATGGCGCACAACACGCCATGCCAATATGTCTCAACTCAGGAAAATGCCGCTTCCAGCGCAATCTCGACCATGTCACCAAAGGTGCGCTCGCGGTCCTCGCTGGGCAATGCCTCACCGGTCTGCAAATGGTCGCTGACCGTTAGGATGGCAAGAGCGCGCCGGCCATAGCGGGCGGCAAGGGTGTAGAGCTCGGCCGCTTCCATCTCGACCCCCAGAATGCCGTGCCGCACCATCTGCTCGTCCAGATCGGGGCGCTCGGCATAGAAGACGTCGGACGAATAGATGCCGCCGACATGGGTGTTTGTCCCTTTGGCACCTGCCGCCGTCACGGCCGCAGATAGCAGTCCGTAATCAGCGCAGGGTGCATAATTCACCTCGCGGAAAATGCCGGAAGAGGGCGATGTGATTGTGCTGGCAGTCATGGCGATGATGACATCGCGCACTGCCACGTGGGACTGCATCCCGCCGCAGGATCCGATGCGGATCAATGTCTTGGCGTCGTAATCCTTGATCAACTCGTTGGCGTAGATCGACAGGGACGGCATGCCCATGCCCGACCCTTGGATTGTCACGCGGTTGCCGCGCCATGTGCCGGTAAAGCCAAGCATGCCGCGCACTTCGTTGACCAGCTCTGCGCCGTCAAGAAACGTCTCTGCCGCCCACTTGGCGCGGTATGGATCACCGGGCATCAGCACGGTTTCGGCAATTTGTCCTGATTTGGCGCCTATATGTACAGTCATGGGGACTCCGTTCCGAAAAAATGTCGGCCCATGCTATGACAAAGACAGGTCTGATACGAGGGCAGTCGCAGCCGCCCCCGTATAAATTTTGCAAGCTCAGATCAGCAGATCGTCTGCATCCTTGCCGCTTTCGATGGCTTGTTTGTACCAGTTTGGCTGACGCCCTTTTCCGGTCCATGTCTGGGTCGGATTTTCGGGGTTCATGTATTTCGGCTCGGCTGTTGCGCCTTTTGCCGTGCTGCGACCGGCGCTTTTGGATGTCAGTTCATCCAGCGAAAACCCGTAAGACGCTGCCGCTTTCTGCGCCGCTTCAAGCGCCTCTTTTCTTTCACGCTTGCGCAAGGCGACAATCGCTTTGTCGATATCTGCGCGCAAAGTTTCCAGTTCTTCGCGGTTCATCTCGTCGAGGTTAACTGCCATGTGATACTCCAATATGGTTCCCACCCAACCTAGTTCCTAATTTTGCCACGTAATTCAATGCCTGCATTCGTCTAAATTGTGTCAACGGCGGAGGATTGCCCGAATAACGCGAGTGCCTCTCTTTCAAGTGGAAAACCTGCCCGTACGGGTGGCATTCTGATCCGAATGTCGGGCGCGTGATGCAGATAGTTAAAACGCCTGAACGCCAATCGCTCTGTGATCGGGGCAATTGGCGCATCTTTGTATCAATGGATTCGCAACGTTTATTGGTCGGTTTATTGCGCGGCCACTGCGTTTGGGTCGGCAAGGGTCACGATATCGGCCATTATCGTGTTCAATTCGAAATCCTTGGGCGTATAGACGTGTGCCACCCCCATTGCGCGCAACCGCGTTGCGTCGTCCTCTGGGATAATGCCACCTACAATCACCGGAATATCGCTTAGCCCTTCACTGTGCATGCGGCGCATCACCTCTTCGACCAGTGGAATGTGACTGCCTGAAAGAATGGACAGCCCCACCACATGAGCGGATTCATCTTGAGCGGCGCGCACGATTTCTTCGGGCGTGAGACGAATGCCTTCATAAGCGATGTCCATGCCGCAATCGCGGGCGCGCACGGCAATCTGTTCCGCGCCATTTGAGTGCCCGTCAAGGCCCGGTTTGCCCACGAGGAACTTCAAGCGCCGTCCCAGCCGAGCAGAAACGACATCGACAGCCGCGCGCAAGTCGTCCAGCCCCTCGGTCGCGTTGGACTGCGCAGGCGAAACCCCTGTGGGGCCACGATATTCACCATGCACGGCGCGCATCTGCGCGGCCCATTCGCCGGTGGTTACCCCTGCGCGGGCGCAGGCGATCGAGGCGGGCATGATATTCTCGCCCTCTGCGGCGGCGCGGTTCAGGGCGGCAAGGGCTGCTGCTACTTCGGCATCGTCACGCTCGGCCCGCCACAAGTTCAGACGGTCGATCTGGTCCTGCTCAACGGCGGGGTCCACAACCATAATCCCGCCGTCCGAGGTCATCAGGGGCGAGGGTTCGCCCGCTTCGTATTTGTTCACCCCGACCACGATCGTCTCACCGCGTTCGATCCGCGCCAGCCGGTCTGCATTCGACGTGACCAATTGCGCTTTCATATAGTCGATGGCTGTAATCGCACCGCCCATGGCATCCAATTGCGCCAATTCGTGACGGGCGCTTTCTTTCAGCGCGGCGACTTTTGCATCCACCGCCGGATTGCCGTCAAAGAGGTCGTCGAATTCCAAAAGGTCGGTTTCGAAGGCCATGATCTGCTGCATCCGCATCGACCATTGTTGGTCCCATGGACGGGGCAGGCCAAGTGCTTCGTTCCACGCGGGCAATTGCACAGCGCGGGCGCGCGCCTTTTTCGACAGGGTCACAGCAAGCATTTCAATCAGAATGCGGTACACGTTGTTTTCAGGCTGCTGTTCCGTCAGCCCCAGCGAATTGACCTGCACCCCATAGCGGAAGCGGCGGTATTTCGGGTCCGTCACGCCATAGCGTGTTTCGCAAATCTCGTCCCAAAGATCGACGAAAGCGCGCATTTTGCACATCTCGGTCACGAAACGGATGCCAGCATTCACAAAGAAGGAAATGCGCCCCACCACGGCTGGAAAGTCCTTTGGATCAATGCGGGGTTTTAATGCGTCCAGAACCGCAGTGGCGGTGGCCAAGGCAAATGCCAGTTCCTGTTCCGGCGTCGCGCCCGCCTCTTGCAAATGATAGGAACACACGTTCATCGGGTTCCATTTCGGAATGTGGGAATAGCAATATTCGGCCACATCCGCGATCATTTTCAGGCTCGGCGCAGGCGGGCAGATATAGGTGCCGCGACTTAGATATTCCTTGATCAGGTCATTCTGCACCGTGCCTTGCAGGGCCGAAACGTCAGCGCCTTGTTCTTGGGCCACTGCGATATACAGCGACAGCAACCAAGGGGCCGTGGCGTTAATCGTCATCGAGGTGTTCATCTGTTCCAGCGGGATATCGGCAAACAACGCGCGCATATCGCCAAGGTGGGACACGGGCACGCCGACCTTGCCCACTTCGCCACGGGCTAGGACATGATCGCTGTCATATCCGGTCTGGGTGGGCAGGTCGAAGGCGACGGACAATCCGGTCTGACCCTTTGCCAGATTGTCACGATACAGCGCATTCGACGCCGAAGCGGTCGAGTGTCCGGCATAGGTGCGGATCAGCCACGGGCGGTCTTTTTGGGTCATCGGTCCCTCGTGATGGCGATAGTAATAAAGTTACGTTTTAGTCGATGTACAGGTAACTTTATGGCTTTGTCAATTCGCCGCAGCGCAGCGTCATCCCCTAACTGGCGACGCAGACAGGCGTGACCATACGGGGCACGCGCAGTTTACCGTTTACCGCGTGGCGCGCGTTTGCGAGTGTCAGTTGCAATGACAAGCACCGTGGAACTTCCTCTCTGGCTTTTTGCGCTGATCGTGCTGTTCGCGACGATCACGTTCGCATCGCATTTCCTGTTCCCCTCGGTGCGGTGGTTCTTCAGGCGCAGGCTGGAACGGGCGGTCAAGCGTTTGAACAAGCGCCTTTCGGTGCCGATTGAGCCGTTCAAGCTGGCCCGCCGTCACGACATGATCCAGCGGCTGATCTATGACCCCGAGGTGACAGAGGCCATTGTCGAACATGCCCGTAAAAAGGACGTGCCCGAAAACGTCGCTTTCCAGCAGGCCCGTCGGTATGCCCGCGAGATCGTGCCAAGCTTTTCCGCCTTTGCCTATTTCGGCTTTGGCACGCGGGCGGCGCGTTGGCTGGCCTGTTCTTTGTATAACGTGCGGACCGGCGCGCTGAACGATGATCACCTGTCGCAAATTCCGGCCGAAAGCACAGTCGTTTTTGTGATGAACCACCGCAGCAACATGGATTACGTGTTGGTGACCTATCTGGCAGCGCGCGCCTCGGCGCTCAGCTACGCGGTGGGGGAATGGGCGCGGGTCTGGCCGCTGTCGCGGTTGATCAAGTCCATGGGGGCATATTTCATCCGGCGCAAATCCCGCGGGCAACTCTATCGCCGTGTGCTGGCGCGCTATGTGCAACTGGCAACCGAAGGGGGCGTTACGCAGGCGATTTTCCCCGAGGGCGGTCTGTCGCTGGATGGTCGGCTTGCGCCGCCCAAGCTTGGACTTCTTGCCTATGTGGTCGAGGCGTATCAACGCAGCGGACGGGACGTGGCCTTTGTTCCGGTGGCGATTTCCTATGACCGCGTGCTGGAGGATCGTGTGCTGACGGCGGCGCATGTGTCGGGCACGCGGCGCTTTTCGGCCAAGATGTCCGTGGTGGCGGGGTTCATCCTGCGCAAGTTCTGGCAGCGTGTGCGCGGGCGCACGGTGACATTTGGCGAGGCAGCGGTCGTCTTTGGCGCGCCGCTGACTCTCAGTGAATTTGGCAAGAAGCCCGCGCTTGACGTTCTGGCCCGTCGCTTGATGGAGGAGATCGGGACCGAGATGCCGGTAATGGCCGGACCGATTGCGGCGCAGGCATTGCTGTCGACAGACGTGCCGGTGTCTACGCAGTCCCTTACCGACCAGTTGCACAGCGCCCGCGCTGACAAGGTGGCACTGGACGGATCGGACCTGAGTGCCGCGATGGCGCATGTGCTGGGCCAGATGGCCGCGCGGGGTCTGATTATCGACACCCCCGACGGCTGGACCCCGCAAGAGGCGGGCAGGCCGCTGTTGCAGTTCTATGCGAACGCAATGACCCGATATGATGACGCAACGTCGGAAGACCCCTCTGAATAACTGAAACGGCCCTCGGGCAACGCATGTGGCGCGCAGAATCCCTGTGCGGGCTGGCCTGTGCGCCGCCAAATGTTCGTCAATCATGCTGCAATAGCAAAGTCATAAAATTACAAAAATCCACATCAGGGGATTGTTTTCTTTCGTGCGCCCTCATATTCAGACGGAAGAACGCGGCGATTCTGCGCTGCGGCACATTCTGATGGAGGCATATATGGCACTCGACACCGGCATTGCGTCCTACGACGCACCTGAAAAGGATCTCTATGAGATGGGGGAAATCCCACCCATGGGGTACGTTCCCAAACAGATGTATGCGTGGGCTATCCGCCGTGAACGTCACGGCAACCCTGACACTGCGATGCAGTTGGAAGTGGTGGATGTGCCGGTGCTCGACAGTAACGAGGTGCTGGTCCTCGTGATGGCAGCGGGTGTGAACTATAACGGCGTCTGGGCCTCGCTCGGGACTCCGATCAGCCCCTTTGACGGCCATGGCAAGCCGTTCCACATCGCCGGTTCCGACGCATCAGGCATCGTGTGGGCCGTTGGCGACAAGGTGAAACGCTGGAAAGTGGGCGACGAGGTGGTCATCCACTGCAATCAGGACGATGGCGACGATGAAGAGTGCAACGGCGGCGATCCGATGTATTCGCCCAGCCAGCGCATCTGGGGCTATGAAACCCCCGACGGATCGTTTGCACAGTTCACCAATGTGCAGGCGCAACAGTTGATGCCACGCCCCAAGCACCTGACATGGGAAGAAAGCGCGTGCTACACCCTGACGCTGGCAACCGCCTACCGGATGTTGTTCGGCCATGAACCCCATGACCTGAAACCCGGTCAGAACGTTCTGGTGTGGGGCGCGTCGGGCGGTTTGGGGTCCTATGCGATCCAGTTGATCAACACGGCGGGCGCGAATGCAATCGGTGTAATCTCGGATGAGACCAAGCGCGATTTCGTCATGGACCTTGGTGCCAAGGGGGTCATCAACCGCAAGGATTTTGACTGCTGGGGGCAGTTACCCACGGTTGGCACACCCGAATATGATACATGGTTCAAAGAGGCCCGCAAGTTCGGCAAGGCAATCTGGGACATCACCGGCAAAGGCAACAATGTCGACATGGTCTTTGAACACCCGGGCGAGGCGACATTCCCTGTATCGACCTTTGTGTGCAAAAAGGGCGGCATGGTCGTGATCTGCGCGGGGACGACCGGCTACAACCTGACCTTCGATGTCCGTTATATGTGGATGCACCAGAAGCGCTTGCAAGGCAGCCACTTTGCCCACCTGAAGCAGGCAAGTGCCGCGAACAATCTGATGGTCGAACGCCGTCTTGATCCATGCATGTCCGAAGTATTCGCATGGGACGACTTGCGCGCGGCGCATATGAAGATGCTCGCCAATGCGCACAAGCCCGGCAATATGAGCGTGCTGGTTCAGGCCCCCAAGACCGGTTTGCGCACGCTTGAGGATGCAATCGCTGCCCGCCGATAGGGACGCATCGGCCTACGAATGATTTCAGAACGCCCGCGAATCACTTGATTGGTTCGCGGGCGTTTTCCGTTTCGACGCGGTTTGTTGTTCTTCAACAGGTTAGAAATCCGCGCCTCACCATTTTGGGGGAGGGGAAATACGTGAATTTCGTGGCTAAGTTGCACATGCTATAGTTGTGTTAATGTATCGTTAACCACTTAGAAGCGAGTCTGAGCATGAGAAGTGACTGGATACTGGACGTTCTAACGGACCTCAAGACGTTTGCCCGCGCCAATGACATGCCCATACTGGCAGAACAGTTGGATGATGCGTCAATCGTCGCGATGGCCGAGATCGCCGCGATGAAGGATGACCCAAATGCTCAGCGCCATGGCGGCGAAGCGAACGCCGGAAACTATTTTGGAGGAGCTGGAAAAGGCTGAGGGCCTTGCCGCCCTTCAGGCGGCGACCGAAGCCTTTCGCGACCACTTTCGCATCAGTCACGTCGTCTATCATTGGGTCGACTCGGCGGGCGACCAATATGGCTGTGGCACCTATTCGGATACATGGCGGCAACGTTACCTTGACCAGAATTACCTGCGCGTCGATCCGGTCATCATCGGATGTTTCCAGCGGTTTCACCCCGTAGACTGGAAGCGGCTGGACTGGTCGGGCAAGAATGCGCGCCAGTTTCAGGCGGAGGCGATAGAACACGGTGTTGGCAATCAGGGGTTCTCGGTTCCGATCCGCGGGCCGAACGGGCAGTTCGCCTTGTTCACAGTCAGCCACACCTGCGACGACGACGCATGGGAGGCGTTTACCGAAACACACCGGCGCGACCTGATCCTGATCGCCCACGTCTTTAATCAAAAGGCGCTCGACCTCGAACCCGACCGCACACCGGAACAATCCCAATCGCTCAGCCCGCGCGAGATTGATGCGATGACCCTGCTGGCCATGGGCTATAGCCGTGCGCAGGTGGCCGACACGCTGGCGATTTCCGAGCATACACTGCGCGTCTATATCGAAAGCGCGCGCTTCAAACTGGGGGCGATCAACACCACCCATGCCGTGGCCCGCGCCCTGAGTCGCGGTCTGATCGTGGTGTAAGCAGGGCCGTTGCGCGCAGGCCGCATCAGACGGTCGCGGCCATGAACAGACGTTAACGCACGCAGCACTAGTACTTTCGTCACACCCGCCGAGGTCTGACAAGGAGTACCCGAATGCTGCGTTATCTTTATGCCCGCGATCTGAAGGATCACCCCAAACTTGCCCGCACCATGTTTCTTGACCGCGCCGACCAGTTCAAGACGCGCCTTGGCTGGGATGTCAGTATCGACGCCCAAGGATATGAGCGGGACGAATATGACGATCTGAACCCGCTTTATGTGATCTGGGAAGAACCCGATGGCAGCCATGGCGGATCGATGCGGTTCCTGCCAACCACGGGACGCACGATGGTAAACGAACATTTCGGCCACGTGACTTCGGGCGATATCTCCAGCCCCGAAATTTGGGAATGCACGCGGTTCTGCCTGACCCGTGGTGCAGGCAGCCATGTGGCGGCGGCGCTGATGCTGGGCGGGGGCGAGATCATGCAGAACTTTGGCATCGCGCATTTTGTCGGTGTGTTTGATGCACGCATGGTGCGAATTTACCGGATGATCGGTTCCTCTCCCGAAGTGTTGGGGTGCACTGGCGAAGGGCGCGATCAGATCAAGGTTGGCCTCTGGCACTTCGACCCCGCAGCAGCCGCAAAGGTCGCGCAGCGCGCAGGCGTCCCGATGGCCCGTTCGCGCCAGTGGTTCGCCCAAGCCTTTGGCGGTCAACCCGCGCACCAGTTTGCACAAAGCGCCTGAGCCGGATCGTGACGCAGCATTCTGCCGTCCAAACATGCATAGATCAGGCCCCGCACGCCTGATCCCACTGGTCCGTGGCGCGCCCCGACTGTAGGGTCGCGCCATGATCACATCCCTTGCCCTTTCCGACGATCAAGCGACCGCCTTTGACGCCGTAACCGACATGTTGCGCAGCGCAGGCATCGACCTTGACGATACCATCCTCACGCCGCCGAAATCCTCGGCCACATCGGTGATGGCCATCACGGGTAAGGCCGGATCGGGCAAGACGCTGTTGCTCGCCGAACTGTACAAAGCGCTCGAAGCGGCAGGGGTCGAGATCGTGTCGGGCGACTACGAATCCCGCAAAAAGCGCGACAAGCGCACACTCGCCATCCTTGCCCCCACCAATAAGGCGGCCAGCGTTTTGCGCTTTCGCGGGGTGCCAGCGACGACGATCCACCGCATTCTCTACACGCCGGTCTATGATCCCGAATACGAACGCATCGCTGAATGGCTGGCGGGCAATGGCGACCGCCCTGAAGTCGACGGGCTGACGGAACTGGCGCTGGACCGTGCCTATGCGTTCTATCAGGGCAACAAATCCATCCCCGGCGCGCTTGCCGCTGCGGGCTTGCGCGGGTCGGATTTCATCACCGGCTGGAAACGGCGCGAGGAACCGCTCGACATCGGTTTTGTCGATGAATCCTCGATGCTGGACGACAAACAGTTCAATGACCTTAAGGAAATCTTTCCCACATTGCTGTTGTTCGGCGATCCCGCGCAGTTGGCACCGGTCAACCAGTCCGGCACAATGGTCTTTGAAAAACTGCCAGCCCCGCGCGTGCTGCACCTGAACCGGATCCACCGTCAGGCGGAGGGCAACCCGATCCTTGATCTCGCCCACGCACTGGCCGACCCCGAGGTCGATTTCTACCGTTTTGAAAAGATGGTGGAAGAGGCCGCCGCCCGCGATGACCGTGTGGTATGGGGTCAGAGGGTCGAAGTGGACCTGATGGCGCGCAGCCCCGTTCTGGTCTGGCGCAACGCCACCCGCATTCGCCTGATCAACGCCTTCCGCAGCGTGCATGGCGCGCCCGAAGACGCGCTCTTGGAAGGGGAGCCGCTGATTTGCGATGGCCTCGAACTGCCCCTTAAACACCGCAAGAAACGCCTCGACCTCGAAGCGCGCGGGCTGATCAAAGGTGCGCAGGTCATCTACCTTGGCGAGGGGCGCAAACCGGGTTTCTCGCGCTTGCACGTGATGGGCGCCGAAGACCCGCAAGTCTCTGCCGCCTCCATCGTGAAGATCGAAAAACCGGACGAGGAAGAACCTTTTATCCCCTTCGCCGCCCGCATGGGCGCCACATTCCTGCACGGCGCGGCGGTGACGATTCATAAGGCGCAAGGCAGCCAGTGGGACACGGTTCAAGTCTTCGCCCCCGACCTTTACGGCGCGGCGCGTATGGGCCGGTCAGAGGCTGGCCAACCCTTGTGGAAGCGCCTCGCCTACGTGGCGATCACCCGCGCGCAAGAGCGGCTGATCTGGGTCACACGCAACCGTCTGGCCAAACCGACCGGCCCCCTGACCGTTGAGGATCTGCGCAGCACCCCCGCCGCCCCCCTGACCCTCGACGCCCCCTCAGAAGACATCTAGCCAAGACCGCTGGCAAAACGCCCCGCCGTCCAACTTCTCTGTTCCAAAAAATCCCGGGGAGTCCGAGGGGCTGGCCCCTCGGTCCTGTCCGCGCAAAAGTCCCTAGTTACGCAACAGGGAGAACGCGGCAGACGCGCCCCAGCCCGCCATGATGGCAATGGCCAGCGACATCAAACCGTATAGAAACGGCTGCTCGCGGCTCAGGGTAAACAGCCACCGTTCCAAGCCGACCTTGCGCACGTCGATGGTGGTCTCGTAATTCGAAATTACATGGCCGTCGCGGGTCAGGAAGATGCGCGTCACATAGGCCCCTTCGGTCAGCGCGGCGGGCAGTTCGATGCGCCCGCGAAACAGGGTTTGTTCGTCCACCACCACGTGGTTTTCCTGCAGCTGATACAGGTTGGAGTTTGACCGGATGCGGATCAGCGCCTCGGTAAAGCGGCTGGAATCCTCGATCGACATGGGCGCCCCGACAGATCGGATCGCGCGCGGGACGGACACCTGATAGCGCAAGTCCTCGGTATCGCGCAGCACATCGCCGAGCTTGCCGCTGGTGGCGACTGCATAGAAACTTGGTGCGCGGTCGACCTCGACCGCTTCGGTGTTCACCCAGATGCCGACGCGCTTGTCCTTGCGGCGCACGGTGACAGGCACGGAAGGGCCAGCGACCGTGACGATCACCTCCAGCTCCGGCCCTTCGGGCACAGGCGTGTCGCGTTTGACTGCACCGAAGACAAGGATTTCCGAACCGTCAAAGCTGGTCGTGATGGCGATTTCGTTCTGGCTTAACCCCAGTACGACCGTTTCGGCCGAGGCGGGTAGGGCGAGCAACAGCAGGGCAAGAAGGAACCGCATCAGTGGCCCCCCGCCGCGCCGATGGAATACAGCTCGCTCGGCATCACCAGCAGGTCAAAGGCCAGCTTGCCACAGACGGCCAGCACCATCAGCGCCAGCAGGATGCGTAGCTGCTCGGCTTTCATCTTGACGCCAATACGGGTGCCAATTTGCGCGCCGATCACCCCGCCAACCAGCAGCAGCACCGCCAGCACGACATCCACGGTGTAGTTCGTTGTGGCGTGCAGCATCGTGGTGAACGCGGTGACAAAGATGATCTGGAACAGGGATGTTCCCACCACCACCTTGGTCGGCATCCCCAGCAGATAGATCATCGCGGGGACCATGATAAAGCCACCTCCGACACCCATGATCGCCGCCAGCACACCGACTGCCAGTCCGACGATCAGGGGCGGAATGACCGAGATATAAAGGCCGGACACACGGAACCGCATCTTGAAGGGCAGCTTGTGAATCCAGTTATGCTTTCTGCGGGTAGGGACGGCACCGCGGGCAGTTTTGCGGATCGCATTCAGCGACTCCACAAACATCAGCCCGCCGATGATGCCAAGGAACAGCACATAACACAGCTTGACCAGCAGATCGACCTGACCAAGCGCCTTGAGGTAGTTGAACAGCACCACGCCCAGAGCCGCGCCGATCAACCCGCCGATCAACAGGACAAACCCCATCCTGAGGTCCACCGTCTTTCGCTTGAGATGCGCCAGTACGCCGGAAAAGGACGAGGCCACGATCTGGTTGGCTTCGGTCGCGACGGCCACAGCGGGGGGAATGCCGATAAAGAACAGCAGCGGCGTCATTAGGAACCCGCCGCCCACGCCAAACATGCCCGAAAGAATGCCCACCAATCCGCCCAGCCCTAAAAGAAGAAAGGCGTTAACCGATACCTCGGCGATGGGCAGGTAAATTTGCATAGTTTCTGTTTGCCGCTCCGCACGGGTTAAATCAAGATGTCACGCTGCTTTGCAGCACAAACAAATACAATGGGTGCTGCGCGATCCTTGGTCCGCGCAGCACGATCTTGGTGCGCCTCTAACGCTCTTTCACATAGGGTTCGCCGCCTGCGCGGGGCGGAATGGCCTTGCCCACGAAACCGGCAAGGATGACGACCGTCAGGATATAGGGCAGCGCGTCCAGCAACTGCACCTGAACCTTAAAGCCCAAGGCCCCTTCGATAATGTCGGGACGCAGGGCGATGGCCTGAAGATAGCCGAACAGAAGCGTTGCCCACAGCGCGTGCCATGGCCGCCACTTGGCAAAGATCAGTGCCGCCAGCGCGATAAACCCGCGACCTGCGGTCATGTCCTTGACGAAGCCCGCCTGAAGACCGGTGGCGAGGTAAGCCCCCGCGATGCCGCACAGAACGCCACAGATCGCCACAGCGGCAAAGCGCAGGCCAACCACCGACACACCCGCCGTGTCCACCGCCGCAGGGTTTTCACCCACCGCGCGCAGGCGCAGGCCGAAACGGGTGCGGAACAGGACATACCAAGTGCCAGGCACGCACAGCAGTGCGACGTAAACAAGGATCGAGTGGCCCGAGATCAGCTCGGCATAGATCGGGCCGAGGACGGGCACGCTTGCCAGTGCATCGGCAAAGGGCAGGGTGATCGGGTCGAACCGCCCGCCCGCGAGCAGCGACGGCGTGCGTCCGCCCTGTTCAAACCAGTCCTGCGCGATCAGCACTGTCATGCCTGCGGCAAGGAAGTTGATCGCAACGCCGGAAATCAGCTGGTTGCCGCGAAAGGTGATCGAGGCGACGCCGTGCACCGCAGACAGCACCAAAGAGGCACCGATTCCAGCGGCAAGGCCGATCCACACCGATCCGGTAATCGACGCAAGAGCTGCGGAAAAGAACGCGGCTGCAAGCATCTTGCCCTCAAGGCCGATGTCGAAAATCCCGCCGCGTTCCGAAAACAGCCCCGCAAGGCAGGCCAGCAACAAGGGCGTCGCCAGACGCACCGTTGTGTCCAGAACGGTCAGGTCGAACAAAGCAAGGAAGTTCATGATGCATCCCCCCGTCGCAGCGCCAGAAAGATCCGTTCCAACGGCATCCGCACCATATTGTCGAGCGCGCCGGTGAACAGGATCACCAGCGCCTGAATGACCACGATCAACTCACGCGGGATCGACGTCCATAGGGCAAGCTCGGCACCGCCCTGATAGAGGAACCCGAACAGGATCGCGGCAAGGAACACGCCCACAGGATGCGACCGGCCCATCAGGGCCACGGCGATCCCGATGAAACCCGCGCCTTCGACCGCGTTCAGGACCAGACGCTCGGCCTCGCCCATGACGTTGTTGATGGCCATCATACCAGCCAGCCCGCCCGAGATCAGCATCGCGATCATCGTGATTTTTACCGCTCCGATCCCCGCATAGGCGGCGGCGCGGTGCGATTTGCCATAAGACCGGATTTCCAGCCCCAGAGGCGTGCGCCAGATCAGCAGCCAGACCAACACACAAGCAGCCATCGCGATCAGCAGCGAAACGTTCGCAGGGGCCGCTTTGGAAAAGGAGATGCCCAGCGGGGCCAGCAGATCATGCAGCGATGGCAGGTGCACCGCCTCGGGAAAGCGCGCGGTGGCAGGGTCCATGCTGCGCGGTGGGCGCAGGATGTTGACCAGCATATAGTTCAGCACCGCCGCTGCGATGAAGTTGAACATGATGGTGGTGATCACGATGTGGCTGCCGCGTTTGGCTTGCAGATAGGCAGGGATCGCCGCCCAAGCAGCCCCGAACAGGGCCGAGGCGACAACGGCGCCCAGCACCGCCAGCGTCCAGTGCGGCCACGGGATGAACAGGCACACAAGGGCCACGCCCAAACCGCCCAGCATCGCCTGACCTTCGCCACCGATGTTGAACAGGCCCGCATGGAATGCCACGGCCACGGCCAGACCGGTGAACATGAAATTCGTCGCGTAGTAGAGCGTATAGCCCCAGCCATAGGTGGAGCCGAGCGCGCCCGTCACCATCAATTTGACGGCGGCGACGGGGTCTTCTCCGATGGCAAGGATGACAAGCGCCGACAGGATCGCGGCAAGCAGAAGCGAGATCAGCGGGACCAGAACCACCTCTGCCCATCTGGGCATTACATCCATGTTACTTATCCCCTGTCGCAAAGCCCGCAAAAGCAGGCTGTCCGGTCGCAACCGATTCCAGAATGCGGACATAGGGCGGACGCCAGTTGCTGACATCTACGCCCTGCGCGCCGCCTGTGTGATAGACCCAAAGCCCCGCAACGAAACAGCGGTGCGCGTCCTGCGGCTGTGCCTCGGTCGCGTCGTGCACGATCAGCAGGATATCCGCATCCGCAAAGCTGTGTCGCGAAATATCACAGCCCGCGCGCATGGTTTCGAGTTGCTCGACCGATTGCACGAGTGCAGGCGGCAGGGCATTGCGCAGCTTTTCCGAGGCAGCGCCGTCTTCGACCATGCCCGTGCCCGAATGGTATTCCACACGCGAATTGCGCCGCATCCCCGAGGTTTGCGGGGCCAGCATCGCGAATGTGGTGGCAAGGGTCGCAAGGCTCGACTGGTCGGCCTCTTGTTCGGCGCGGATTGCGATGTCGAACCGGTCGATTTCGGTCTGCGCGCCCACAGGTGCGGCAAAGGCACAGGTCAGGGCGACGAGGGCGGGAAGTATCGGCTTCATGCTGGGTCTCCGCTGACGCCGGCCATCAACAGGCCAAGCTCTTTTTCGTCGGTTTCACTGGGCAGGCGTTCGCCCATGATGCGCCCGTCAAACATCACCGCCACGCGGTCGGAAAGGCTCAGGATCTCTTCCAACTCGACCGAGACAAGCAGGATCGCCTTGCCCTGATCGCGCAGGGCGACGATCTGCTGGTGGATGAATTCGATCGCGCCGATGTCCACCCCACGGGTCGGTTGCCCGATCAGCAACAGGTCGGGGTTACGCTCGATCTCGCGGGCGAGGACGATCTTTTGCTGGTTCCCACCCGAGAAGTTCTTGGCCGCAAGCTGCGGATTGGGTGGGCGGACGTCGAAACGGTCCATCTTGGCTTGCGTTTCCGTCTTGATCGCGGCGTTGTTCGACAACACGCCGGATTGATAAGCCGGATCGCGGTGATAGCCGAAGGCGGTGTTTTCCCACGCGGCGAAATCCATGATCAGACCTTCGCGCTGGCGGTCTTCGGGTACGTGGGCAATGCCGCGCGCGCGGCGCGAACGGGCGTCCGAATACTTGCCGGTCAGGTCAATCGGCTGGCCATTCAGGGTGATGGTGCCGGTGCCATCGGCATAGCCGCCCAGCACCTCAAGAAGTTCGGACTGGCCGTTGCCAGCCACGCCCGCGATGCCGACGATCTCGCCCGCGCGCACTTGCAGATCGATGCCGCGCAGGCGTTCGACCTTTTGTTCGTCCACAACGCGCAGGTTCTTGATGTCCAGAACCACTTCGCCAGGGGTGGCGGGCACTTTGTCGACCCGCAGCAGCACTTTGCGCCCGACCATCAGTTCGGCCAGATGCTCGGGCGAGGTTTCCGAGGTTTTGACCGTCGCCGTCATCTCGCCACGGCGCATCACGCTGACCGTGTCGGTGGCTTCCATGATCTCGCGCAGCTTGTGGGTGATCAGGATGATGGTTTTGCCCTCGGCGCGCAGACGGTCCAGAATGCGGAACAGCTGGTCAGCCTCGGCAGGGGTCAGAACGCCAGTGGGCTCGTCGAGGATCAGGATATCGGCTTGCCGGTACAGCGCCTTGAGGATTTCGACCCGTTGCTGCATGCCCACGCCGATATCTTCGATCAGCGCGTCGGGGTCGACGTTCAACTCGTATTCGGCAGCAAGCTCGATCAGGGATTTGCGGGCCTTGGCGAGAGAGGGCTTGAGAAAGCCGCCATCTTCCGCACCAAGGATGATGTTTTCCAGAACGGTGAAGTTTTCCACCAGTTTGAAATGCTGGAAGACCATGCCGATACCTGCGGCAATGGCCGCTTGGCTGTCGGGAATTTCGGTCTTGTTTCCGGCAATATAAATCTCTCCGGCATCGGCTTTGTAAAAGCCGTAAAGGATCGACATCAGGGTCGATTTTCCGGCGCCGTTTTCACCGATAATGCCGTGAATCGTGCCGGGCATCACGCGGATCGAGATATCCTTGTTGGCCTGCACGGGGCCAAAGGCCTTGGAGATGCCTTTGAGTTCGATCGCGGGGGCGGTCATAATTTTTCAGTTCCCTGCTCGTCGAAAAAGCCGCGCCACAATAGCTGGGGCGCGGCCTGAGTAGTCACCAGTTTGGATCAGAAGTCCAGAACAGGGCAGCTATCGTTGTCATAGTAAGCAACAACTTCGATGTCGCCTGCGATGATTTTCTCGCGGGCTTCGTCGACGGCGGCCTGCATCTCTTCGGTCACCAGATCGGCGTTGTGTTCGTCAACGGCTACGCCGACGCCGTTTTCGGCCAGGCCAAGGATGGTGAAGCCACCGGTTTCGATGTCGGCACCGGCTGTCATCGAGTCATAGACAGCGACGTCAACGCGCTTGAGCATCGAGGTCAGAACCTTGCCAGGGTGCAGGTAGTTCTGGTTGCTGTCGACGCCGATGGACAGGATGTCCTCGTCCGCGGCTGTTTGCAGAACGCCAACACCTGTGCCGCCCGCTGCGGCATAGACCACGTCCGCGCCTTGGCTGATCTGTGCTTTGGTCAGTTCGGAGCCTTTGACGGGGTCGTTCCATGCGGCAGGTGTGGTGCCGGTCATGTTCGCGATCACGGTTGCATCAGGGTTCACCGCTTTTACGCCTTGGGCAAAGCCGCAGCCGAAGTGACGGATCAGCGGGATGTCCATGCCGCCGATGAAGCCGACTGTGCCTGTTTCCGACGCCATCGCCGCCATCATGCCCACAAGGTAGGAACCTTGGTGTTCCTGAAAGCCGATCAGTTGGACGTTGGCGGGCACTTCGGGCATCCAGCCGTCAATGTTGATAAACTTTGTGTCCGGATAGTCGCCGGCAACAACGCTGACCGGATCGGCAAAGGCGAATCCGGTGGTGATGACGGGATTCGCGCCATTCTCGGCAAAGCGGCGCAGGGCCTGCTCGCGCTGTGCTTCGGATTGCAGTTCGATTTCAAGGAACTTGCCGCCGGTTTCATCGGCCCAA
Organism: Tateyamaria sp. 7Alg 36; assembly: GCF_059882455.1. Taxonomy (NCBI): domain Bacteria; kingdom Pseudomonadati; phylum Pseudomonadota; class Alphaproteobacteria; order Rhodobacterales; family Roseobacteraceae; genus Tateyamaria; species Tateyamaria sp. 7Alg 36. The sequence continues at coordinate 2,888,789 of NZ_CM187613.1, forward strand.
CGCTTGGCACCGTTAAAGGCCGCTTCGTTGAAGGATTTGTCGAATTTACCACCCAGATCGAAGATCAGGGCAGGTTCGGCCATGGCTGCACCTGCCGTCAGGGCGAATGCGGCTGTCGCGCCGAGGAATTTCTGCATGAGGGTCATGTTGTCAGGTCTCCCGAGTTTATGGTTGGGGCATCGGCAGCAGTGCCACGCGCGCCCAGGATCGCAGTGATCATGCGGGATTAGGCCGCAGGGGCGGGGTGGGGTCAACCGCTTTTTGGTTTCTGTGACCGTGGTTTCGGACCTGACCCAACGACAAGCTGAAGCCTTGGGCGGGGGGTTGTCTGCCCCCCCACTGCCCTTGGCAGGGCAGCCCCCCCCGAGGATTTTTATGGAACAGAGAAGGGGAGGGGCGCGCGCATCAGCAATGCGTCGACTTTGCCGGAGGGGCGGGCATAGTATTTCGGGCGGCGCGAGACCGTTTCAAAGCCGGATTTTGCGTAGAGGGCGATGGCGCTTTGGTTGTCTGAGGCGACTTCGAGGAAGGCCGTGTCGGCCAGTGTTGCGGCGGCGGTCATCCATGTGGCCATCAGGTCTTGGGCGATGCCGCGCCGGCGGTGATCGGGGTGGGTGGCGATGGTCAGCAACTCCGCCTCGCCCGCGACGGCGCGCCAGAGGGCAAAGCCGTGGGGGCGGTGGTCGAGATGACAGTGCGGGCTGTCGAGCAGGCTGCGGAATTCGCTGGCCGACCACGGTCGGTCCTGCGTGAACGCAGCGGCGTGCAGGGCCGAAAGGTTGTCGGGCGTCACGGCAGCAGGCGCGGCGGCGCATCGCGCGCGGGGGCCGCATCGGGCGGGCGGATGTAGAAGGGCGTCGGCGCGGGGAGCGCCGCGGGCCAGAGCGTCGCGGCGTGTTGTGCGATGGCGCGGGCAAGTGCATCGGGGTCTGGATCGGGCGCGGGGGTGTCGATGGTGTCGCGCGCGACAAGCTGCGGGCCATCTGCGTTTTGGACGAAGGCCATGTCGCGTGGTGCCGGAATGGTGACTGTGGTGCCCGCGGGGGCGCAGAGCGTGCGCGCCTCGAACCCCGTGACGCCATAGGCTGGGATGTCTAGGCCAAGGGCCAGACCGCGTGCCGCCGAGACGCCGATGCGGATGCCGGTGAAGTTCCCCGGTCCGATGCCAACTGCGATTGCATTAAGGTTGGACCACTTGGCATTGCCGCTTTGCAAGACCTCTTCGAGCAGGACCATCAGACGTTCGGCCTGTCCTTTAGACATGGCTTCACCCGCGCTGGCGATGACGGTTTCACCGCGAAGCAGGGCGGCAGCGCAATGGGGGCCGGATGTGTCAAAGCCGAGGATGAGGGGGGCGTCGGTCACGGGGCAAGGCTCGTGCTGGTGCTGTAACGGCAAACAGCGACCGCTTGGGGGTCGCTGTTTGTTGTGGGTTGATTAGCGCCATCAATGTGGCGCGCCGTCCGGAGCATGCCCTTAGACCGCGACGGGGCGGACTTCGGTCACTTCGGGAATGTAATGGCGCAGCAGGTTCTCGATCCCCATTTTCAGGGTCAGGGTCGAGGACGGGCAACCAGCGCAGGCGCCTTGCATGTGCAGGTAGACGACGCCACGTTCAAAGCCGTGGAATGTGATGTCGCCGCCATCTTGCGCAACGGCAGGGCGCACGCGGCTGTCGAGAAGTTCCTTGATCTGGCCCACGACGGCCTCGTCCTCGCCACTATGTTCGGCGTGACCGGAGGCTGGCGCGTGGCCGTCATCCATCACCGGCTGGCCGGATTGGAAGTGTTCCATGATCGCACCCAGCAGGGCAGGTTTGATGTGGTCCCAATCAACGCTGTCGGCCTTGGTAACGGTAACAAAGTCCGTGCCGAAGAACACGCCTGTCACGCCTTCGACCGCAAAGATGCGTGCGGCAAGCGGTGACTTGGTCGCCGCATCCGCTGTCGGGAAGTCCGCAGTGCCCATTTCAAGCACGGTCTGACCGGGCAGGAATTTCAGCGTGGCGGGATTTGGCGTAGATTCGGTCTGGATAAACATTGCGCGTCTCCTGAAAGGTTGTGACGGATATGCGCCCGACGCAGGCCCAAGTCAAGGTTTGGAATGGTTCTAAACTGTTGTGGGCGATGACCGCGCCGCAAGCTCAAGTAATTGCTTCGAGCCGTTCCTTGCTGAGATCGCCGGGAACGATGGTGATGGGGATCGGCAGGTTGCCCGCATTGCGCGTCAGTTGCGTGACCAGCGGGCCTGGCCCCTTTTTGTCGGTGCCCGCGCCGAGGACAAGCACGCCGATATCGTCATCTTCCCGCACCTGTTTGATGATCTCGTCCACGGGCTGGCCCTCGCGGATCACCAGTTCGGGGTCCACACCCTGCTTGTCGCGCATCCATTTGGCGAACACCTCGAAATGGGCGTGGATGCGTTCGCGGGCTTCCTCGCGCATGACCGCGCCGACACCGATCCAGTGATTGAACTCGTCCGGAGGGATCACCGACAGGATCGCGACGCCGCCCCCTGTATTCGCCGCACGCATCGCGGCGAACCGCATCGCGTTCAGGCATTCGCGGCTATCGTCCAGCACCACCAGAAATTTGCGCATGACAGGCCTCTTTTCATTCCCGCGCCCAGCATGACGCTGCAACACGAAGCTGGCAATGGAAAGTTACTTGCGATCAGGCCGATGCGGCCCAGTCCCAATAAAGCGATCGTGCGCGGCGGGTGACGGGGCCGATCTGGTATTGTGTATCCTCAAAGGCGGTGACGGGGGTCACTTTCATCATGTTGCCGGACAAGAATACCTCGTCCGCGTCGGCAAAATCCTGAAAGCGCAGCACAGTCTCGTGCACTTCAACGCCATCGGCGCGCAGGTTCGAGATGTGGCGCGCGCGAGTGATGCCGGACAGGAAGGTACCGTTCGGAATCGGGGTGAACACCACGCCGTCCTTGACCATAAAGACGTTGGCGGTGGCACTTTCGGCGACATTGCCCATGGCATCGGCCACCAGTGCATTGCCAAAGCCGCGCTTGCGCACTTCGGCCAGCATGCGGGCGTTGTTGGGATATAGGCAGCCCGCCTTGGCGTTCACAACATTGTCCTCAAGCACGGGGCGACGGAACTGCGTGCGTCCCAAGGTGGTCGAGGCGTTTTGATCCGCCATTGGCACTGCTTCGAGGCAGATAGCAAAGCCGGTGGACTCTTTCTGCGGCACAATCCCCGACGCGTCGCCGTCAATGGCCCAGTACATCGGGCGGATATAGACGGCATCGTTCGGGCCATAGGCGGTCAGCCCCTCGCGCACGGCGGCGACGATATCGGCAGGGTCCATGCTGGGCGTGATCATCAGCGCCTCGGCCGAGCGGTTCACGCGGGCGCAGTGCGCCTCAAGATCGGGGGCGCGGCCATCGAAAAAGCGTGCGCCGTCAAAGACGGTCGTGCCAACCCAGCTGCCATGATCCGCCGCGCGCATGATCGGAACATCGCCGTCATGCCAGCTGCCGTTGAAATATGTGCGGATTTGCGTGCCGATTGCCATGGTCTGTCCCTGCTTGTTTCGCGCACGGTATCAGACAGGGATGCGACTGCCAGCGTTTTCAGTCCGCAGGCTTCAACTGGTACACACCTTCGGGCAGGTCCAGTGCGGCAGCCAGATCGCGGACCTGTTCGGGCGACAGGGTAATGCGCAGCACGCTGTCGGTGCGCGGATCGAACTGTTCCACGGTGATACATTCGGCAAAGCTGTTGACGATCACGTCTTCCTGAAGCGGGCGCGCGCCCTCATCGACAAGGGTGATAACGGTGGCGTCGAATTCGTGTTCAATTGTAAACATAAGGACGACGCTAGGACATGCCGCGCGATTTGCAAAGAGGCCGAACTTCGCCCGCGATACAATGGGGACTGGAAGCGGCGCGCATGCATGTTAAATATTACGCCAGCCACGCACAGTGCTGTGCGCCCGCCATAGACCAAGAGGAAACGCCCCTATGCTCCGTTGGATAGCTGTTCTGTCGATGCTGACACTTGCGGCAGCCTGTGATGACGTTGTCGTCGGATCGGCCCCGACCTCGACCGGACCACTGCCCGAGGCGCGCGATGTGCCTGACCAGTTGCGCACACGTGACCAGACGGGGCGGGCCTTTACCTCGGTTGTGGCGCGGGTCGAACCGGTGGCGGAACGCGAATGCCGCACCCGCACCACGGGCGTGAATTGCGACTTCCGCATTCTTGTGGACGACCGCCCGAACCAGCCTGCCAACGCCTTCCAGACTTTGGATGAAAACCAGCGCCCGCTGCTGGTCTTTACGCTGGCGCTGCTGGACGAGGCGCGCAACGCGGACGAGATCGCCTTTGTTATGGGACACGAGGCGGCGCACCACATTCGCGGCCATATCTCGCGTCAGAAACAGAATGCTGCCGCAGGGGCGGTGATCTTTGGCGGGTTGGCGTCGATCACAGGTGGCGATCCCAACGCGATTGACGCGGCCCAGCGGATCGGTGCGCAGGTTGGCGCCCGCAGCTATTCCAAGGATTTTGAGCTTGAAGCCGACGCGCTTGGCACAGTCATCACGGCACGCGCGGGGTACAATCCGGTCGAGGGCGCGCAGTTCTTTAACCGCATCCCCGATCCCGGTGATCGTTTCCTTGGCACGCACCCGCCCAACGCGCAGCGTATCGAAACCGTGCGCCGGACGTCGGCAGGGTTGTAAGCCCCGCGCCGGCAGAACCCGCACGGCACCACAGCGCTGGCAGGAGGTCGGTTGAAACAGCTTGGCCAGATACTGACCGACAAAGGGTCGAAATACGCGGTGTCGGGCTGTTCGGTGACGGACCGCGCCGCGATTGATGCGGCGCTGCGCGATCTCAAACAGGACCGGCGATATGCCAAGGCCACCCACAACACATGGGCGGTCGATCTGCGCGACGGCGGCCCGATCAAGGGTGATGACGGCGAATCGGGTGCGGGTATGGTGATTTTGCGCATGCTGGCGCGGGCCGAATTGCAGGACCATCTGGTGATCGTGACGCGCTGGTATGGCGGCAAACACCTTGGCGGCGACCGTTTCCGCCACGTGCAAACCTGCGTGCGGGCCTATCTGGACGCGCTTTGATCTGGGTCAAGGCGGTCTTGGCGGGGGCAAGGCATGGTGGCCCCAACAGCCCATCAGCCAAGGATCGCAACCATGACCAATGCCCGCCTTAAACGCCACGCTGACCTTGTTGACCGTATGGCCACGGCCCGTGGGATCGACCTGCAACAAGCCGCGCTGCGCGGCGATCTAAGCCCGTCGGACATTTCCGATCTGGTGATCAACTGCTGCGGCTGCACCCAGACAGAAACCTGTACGCGCTGGCTGGGCGAACAGGTGGGGGCAGTATCGGCGACCCCGCACTACTGCCGCAACGCCCGCGCCTTTAGCGAACTGGCAAAGTGATCAGGCGGACACGCCGACGGTTACAGCCGCGAAAAAGCAGGTAGAGGCCGCGAGCACAAAGCTGTGCCAGACCGCATTCTGATAGCGCATCTCGGGATAGCGGTAGACCAATGTGCCCAGCGTATAAAGAACACCGCCCCCGATGATCAGCCCAACGGTGGCAGGCGGCAGCGTCTGGATCATCGGCCAGATCAGCAGCACACTCGCCCATCCCATGCCAAGATACACGGGCAGCGATCCGCGCCCGTCCGGTGTCCAAAAGCTCAGCTTGCCGACGACACCAATCAGGGCAACGATCCAGACCCCCGCCAGTACCACATAGGCAAAGACCGATCCGATCAGCACCACCAGCGGCGTATAGGTGCCCGCAATCTTGAGGTAGATCGCCGCGTGGTCAAAGCGCCGGAACACCGGACGCGACCGATCCCACGGCAGCAGGTGATAAAGGGCGGAAATGACCAGTGACAGGAACAGTAGGCCGGTATAGATGCCCGTCGCCGCGATCTGCGTCTGGTCCTGCGTCTGCGCGACATAGACCACCAGCACGATGCCCGCCGCCATGGCAGAGATCACACCGATTGCATGCACGGACGCGTCGGCAAGGGTTTCACGAAGGGAATAAGGATATGACATAAGCTCAAACTGACTTGGGACGATGCGCTAGTCTAGACCGGCAATCGTCACGAGTATGTTGACGTTGCGCCAACACGGCGCAGGTGCCAGCGATAGATGAGGGGGGCAAGCACGTGATCGTAGGTCGCATTGGCCACCCAGTTCACGCCTGGCAGAGACACAAGCCGTGCTAGCCAGCGATAACGGGGCATGTCCTGCCACAGCACAATAAAGGCGGGAATGCCGGAATAGATCTGGTCGCCCTTCAGCACATAAAGCCGCCGCGCCGCCGCGTCCCGCGTAAGGCCCCAATCGGCCAGTTCGTCGCGGTTCAGATCCTCAAATCGAATCGGCAGATCACGGCGCGCGCTATAGGCGGCGTAGTGGTCAATCTCAAAACTGCACACGGGGCAGTCGGCATTGTAAAGGACTCGGGTTTCATCGGACATGCCTTGCCACTTAGGGCACGCGCCGCGCCTTAACAGGGGATAGGCGCGGCAATCTGCCCTTAGCGCGGTTTGTTGCCGTCGATCCAGCGTGACATCATCACCTTATCCTTGAAACACTGCGCCGGAATCTGGCGCCGTTTCAGTCGCGCAATGCGTTCGGCAAACTGCACCTGCTTGGCGCTCGGGTAGGCGGCGAACTGGTTCTCGGGCGCGCGCTTTGCGCGGTCGATCCATGCGGACAGTCCCGCCTTGTCGTGCAGCAATTCGGCGGGCAGCTTTTCCCCGGTGCGGACGGCGAGGGCGCGGGCATAGGCGACCTGTTTCTCGGTCGCGGGTGTGGGTTCTGCGACAGGCATGGCGCTGTGTGCAGGATCAAAAAGTCCGGGCTGACGTGCGTGATACGACATCTGTGTTCTCCGTTCCTTGGCTTGGAACAAATATAGAACACGCAATATGCATTTCAAGGGGCATGGTGCTGGCAGGCCATAAAGCGCTGGCCTGCCAGCCATTCAGAGGCTTAGTGCGAGGCCGCGCCGTGGCCGCCATGTGCGCCTTCTTCGGGGGCGCGTTCATTATCGACAGGGACGGTCACAACCATCTCGCCCGCCGTTTCAAAAACGAGGGTCACAGTGATCTCGGCGTCCTGCTCAAGCGGGCCGGTCAGCCCCATCAGCATGACGTGATCGCCGCCGCGCACCATGTGGTGCATCTCTCCGGCGGGAAGGGCGATTCCGCCTTCGATTTCGCGCATCTGCATGACGCCATCACCGGATTCGACATGGGTGTGCAGTTCGACACGCTTGGCCGCATCGGTGCTGACCGCGATCAGGCGGTCGTCCTGATCTGTCATATTGTGCAGTGTCATGAACGCCGCGCCGGTTTTGGCGGTTGGCGTTGCGGCGCGGGCATAGGGATCCATAACCATGATGCCATCGGCAAGGGCGGGCAGGGCAAGGCAGGTTGCGGCCACAGCGGCCAGAATTCGGGTACGATAGGACATAAGAGCCCCCTTTTTCAGAAGATAAATCGGTTCGGGATGTGGTCGGGATCAGGCCGCGACAGGGGGTGCGCGCGCCTTGCGCGTCCCGTCGGGGCGATCCGGCGCGACTATGGCCCGCGGCGCATCGGGCGAGGTGGCCACCACAGGTGCCGTGCGCAGTTCGAACGAAGCGACGGCCAGCATATCGGGCGCTGCCACCATGCAGTCGGGGCAGGCATGGGGGCTTTGTGTCGGATTGCCCTGCGCGTCGATGTAGATCACGCTGGTCTGCAAGCCGGTGCAGATGACCATCCGGTCCACCGCCGCATCCATATGGCGCGCCTGCGCGGTCGTCACACTGGTCAGTGCAACCACCATAGAAAGCAGCAAGGATGCGAGAACACGTATCATAGGCGATGCTTACGCCAGACGCAGGGCACACTCAACTGCGGCAAACTGCGTCGGTGCAGGGGAACGGCGTATCGTGCGGTCCTGCCGGAAATGGAAAAAGCCCCGCCTGCCGATGCAGACGGGGCCAAATTCAGTGCGTACAAACGGGCCTATCAGGCGTTTGCAGCTTGCGCCTTGGCGATTTCTTTTTTCACTTTCAGCACGCTTGGCGACAGTTCCGCGTCCTTGGCTTTGGCAAGGAACCCGTCCAGACCACCGCGGTGGTCAACTGTGCGCAGCGCAGCAGCAGAGATGCGCATCTTGATGCCGCGGCCCAGAGTTTCGGACTGCAGAGTGACATCGTTCAGGTTCGGCAAGAACCGACGACGTGTTTTGTTGTTGGCGTGGCTGACATTGTTGCCAGTCATCGGGCCTTTACCGGTCAATTCGCATACGCGCGACATGGCTTATCCTCGTCATTTGGTGCGAAACGGACTTCGCAAATCTAGCAAAGGACGCGTCGGTGACGGCGCCCGGGAATCTGGTTTGGCGGTGATTAGGCCCATGGCCCGCCCGCGTCAACCCCTCTGACACAGTGCAGGGGGGCAAACCACTGCTTATCTCGCCAGCTTTTCCTCTACCAGCCTGCGTGCGGCCATAACAGGGGTCAACGCGCCGCTTGCCACCTGATCGGCCAGATCGTGCATCGCCCCGCGCACATCCGCCGCGTCCAGTTGCGCCAAAAGCGCTTGGCGCACTTCTTCCTCGAACCAGTATCGGGCCTGTGCAGCACGTGTGGCGTCGAAATGGCCGGCATCGCGCCGCCACGCCACAAGGGTCTGCATGTCCTCCCACGCGCTGTGCAGCCCTTCTTCGGCCAGTGCCGAGACGGTCATCGCCTTGGGAAAGCCTTCGGGGTCTTGCGGGCGTTTGCGCAACAGGCGCAGCGCACCGGCATAATCGGCACAGGTACGGGTGGCGGCAGATTTCAGATCGCCATCGGCCTTGTTCACGAGAATCATGTCGGCCATTTCCATGATGCCGCGCTTGACGCCTTGCAATTCGTCCCCGCCCGCAGGGGCCAGCAGCAGCAGGAACAGATCGGCCATCTGCGCCACAACGGTTTCGGACTGGCCGACACCCACCGTTTCGATCAGCACAACGTCGAATCCCGCCCCTTCGCACAGTGCGACCGCCTCGCGGGTGCGCCGCGCCACACCGCCCAGATGGGTGCGGCTGGGAGAGGGGCGGATAAATGCCTGCGGCGCGCGGGCCAAACGGTCCATCCGCGTCTTGTCGCCCAAGATCGACCCGCCCGACCGTGCCGAGGATGGATCAACCGCCAGCACGGCCACGCGCAGCCCTTGGTCTACCAGCATCATGCCGAACGCTTCGATGAAAGTGGATTTGCCGACACCGGGCGTGCCGGACATGCCGATGCGCAGTGCCTGACGGTCGCGGGGCAGGGCCGCGATCACCTCGGCCCCTGCGGCCTGATGGTCGGCGCGCGCGCTTTCGACCAGCGTGATGCCACGGGCGAGGGCGCGCCGCTCTCCTGCGGCGATCCGGCGGGCCAGATCGGTGGTGTCCATCGCGCTCTCCTGTGTTGGGGTGTTTTGTGGGAAAGGCGGGCGCAAATGTCCAGTGTTGGCGCGCGCGTGGTCTTCGGCCATAAGGCGCGAATGACCTTTGAACTGCCCATTGATGCCATCCTGCCTGACCTGATCGCAGAGCTGCGCCGCGCAGGGCGTGCCGTGCTGCAAGCGCCGCCCGGGGCCGGTAAAACCACGCGTGTGCCGCTGGCCATGCACGCGGCAAAGCTGACCGATGGCAAGATCCTGATGCTGGAACCGCGCCGCCTTGCCGCACGCGCTGCCGCCGACCGCATGGCCGCGACCTTGGGTGAAAAGACCGGCCAAACCGTCGGCTACCGGATCAGGGGCGAAAGCGCGGTCGGCCCCGACACCCGCATCGAGGTCGTGACCGAAGGCATCCTGACCCGCATGTTGCAGGACGCGCCCGATCTGCCCGGTGTCGGGGCGGTCATCTTTGACGAATTCCACGAACGCTCTCTCAATGCCGATCTGGGCCTTGCGCTCTGCCTTGAAGTGGCCGAGGCGCTGCGCGATGACCTGCTGCTGCTGGCCATGTCCGCCACCCTTGATGCCGGTCCCGTGGCCAAGGTGATGGGGGCTGAAATCCTGACCTCCGAAGGCAAGAGTTTCGAGGTCGAACCCCGTTGGCTGGACCGCCCCGTGCCCAAGGACACGCGGTTCGAAACGGCTATGGCGGACCTGATCCTGAACGCGCTGTCCTCTGCCGACGGGTCGCTACTGGCCTTCCTGCCTGGCGAGGGAGAAATCAGACGCACCCAAGCCCTGATCGAGGCCCATGTGCCCGCAGGCACCACCGTACATCCGCTGTTCGGTGCGATGGATTTCAAGGCCCAACGCGCCGCGATCACCCCGTCCGACGCGCGCAAGGTGGTGCTGGCAACGTCGATCGCCGAAACCTCGCTGACCATTCCGGATATCCGCATCGTGGTGGATGGCGGGCGCGCGCGGCGGGCCAAATTCGACGCCCCTTCGGGCATGTCGCGGCTGGTCACCGAACGCGTCACCCGTGCCGAAGCAACCCAGCGTGCAGGGCGGGCAGGTCGTGTTGCGCCGGGCGTGGCCTACAAACTTTGGACCAAGGGCGAGGACGGCGCGCTTGCCGCCTTTCCCCCGCCGGAAATCTCCAGCGGTGATCTGGCGGGCTTCGCGTTAGAACTGGCCGTGTGGGGCGGGGATGAAGGCTTGCGCTTTGTAACGCCACCCCACGCCGGACGGCTGGCCGAGGCGCGCGCGCTGCTGCACATGTTGGGCGCGCTGGACGATGCGATGCGCATCACCGACCATGGCCGCGCGCTGGCCCGCCAACCGCTGCACCCGCGACTGGCCCACATGCTGGTGACCGCAGGGCAACAGGCCGCGCCGCTGGCAGCCCTTTTGGCCGAACGCGACCCTTTGCGCGGGGCGGGCACCGACCTCAAACTGCGCATGCGCGCCATCGACGACCCGCGCGCCTTTCCCAGTGCCCACCGTGGCGTCATCGCCCGCATCAAGGACGAGGCAAAGCGCCTGCGCCGTACCACCACGCGGGCCGCGCCGCTCGACTTGGGCGAGATGGCCGCGCTGGCCTATCCCGACCGCATCGGCTTGCACCGCACGGGCAACGCACCCCGCTATGTGTTGTCGGGGGGGAAGGGCGCGGTCCTGCCCCAAGGCGACAGCCTCACGGGGCAACGCCTGCTGGTGGCGACCGACCTTGATGGTGATCTGCGCGAGGCCCGGATCAGACAGGCCGCCGCCCTGACTGAAGAAGGCCTCGAAAACCTGTTCGCGGACCAGATCAGTTGGCAAAACTTGTGCGCATGGTCCAAACGGGACCGCGCCGTACTGGCCCGCACGCAACGCCGCTTCGGCGCGCTGGTGCTGGACGACCGCGCATGGGGCGAGGCACCAGATGCGGACATGGCACGCGCCATGCTCGACGGGGTGCGCGAACTGGGGTTAAAACCATCGCGCGGGGCCAAGCGTCTGATGGCGCGCGCCGCCCTGATGGGGGATGATTTCCCCGACCTGTCTGAACAGACCCTGATGGACACGCTCGAAGACTGGCTTTTGCCCCATCTTGGCACCGTGCGCACCGCCGCAGAATGGAAAGCGTTCGATATCCTGCCCGCCCTACAGGCGCATCTAGGATGGGACGATATGCAACGCCTCGACCGCGCCGTGCCCGGCCATTTCGAAACCCCGCTGGGGCGCAAAATTGCCATCGACTACGAAGGCGGCACACCGAACATCGCCGTGCGCCTGCAGGAAATGTTCGGCGTCACCACACACCCCATGCTGGGCACCACCCCGCTGCAAGTCACGCTCCTCTCCCCCGCCCAACGCCCTGTGCAGGTCACCTCCGACCTGCCGCGTTTCTGGGAAACCTCCTATAGCGACGTGCGCAAGGACATGCGCGGCCAATACCCCAAACACCCATGGCCCGAAGATCCGACACAAGCCGACCCCACTTTACGCGCCAAACCGCGCAAATAACCGCCTCTTTTGGCCAAAAATACTGCGGGGGAGTCCGTAAGGACGGGGGCAGCGCCCCCTAACTATCGCGTCGCGACAGCGTCCTTTGGATCAGGGCTGCGCCGCCCACGGGCCGTGATGCGCACCGTTTTTATCGGTGCGTTCGAACCCGTGATTGCCAAAGAAATCGCGCAGGCCCTGGATCATATCTGCCGTGCCCCGCCCCTGTGCCATGCTGTCATGCCACGACAGCGCAGCCGCCAGTGCTGGCACCGGCTGGCCCGCAAGGGCGGCGGCCGCTACAACGCGGCGCAAACCGGGAACTGCGGCTTGCAATTGCGCCACCATCGCGGGCGCAAGGATCATATGGCCGTGCGGCAGTTCCCCGCGAAACGCGTCGGCAAAGGCCCCCAGAAGGGCCGAGCGGATGATACAGCCCGCGCGCCAGATTTCGGCAATCCGCGCCATGTCCAGCGACCAGTCAAAGGTCTTCGAGGCCGCTGCCATGACGCCAAAACCCTGCGCATGGGCCAGAATGCGCCCCGCCAGAAGGGCATCGCCCAGATCGGCCTCGGTCGGCAGGATGTCGGGCTTTGTGCCATGGTCCAGCAAGTCTTGCGCCGCCAATCGCGCGTCCTTTTGCGATGACCATGCCCGCGCGCCGACCGCCGCTTCGATCACAGAGGCGGACTGGCCCAGCTTCAGCGCCTCGATCACGGTCCACAGGCCGGTGCCTTTCTGTCCGGCGGCATCCCTGATCATCTCGACCATGGGGCGCCCGGTTTCGTCATCCACGGCGACCAGCACGTTATGCGCGGTCTCCACCAGATAGGATGCCAGCGGCCCGTCCTGCCAGCGCCCGAACATCGCGCCGATCTGCGACGGGGTGCAGCCGCCAAGATCGCGCTGCACGCCATAGACCTCGGCGATCATCTGCATGTCGGCATATTCGATGCCGTTATGCACGGTTTTCACAAAATGACCCGCACCATCGGGGCCGACATGGGCGACGCAAGGATCACCTTCGAAATGGGCCGAGATTGCCTCGGCCATGGGGCGGAACTGTGTCCACGCGTGATCCGACCCGCCGACCATCATTGATGGCCCGTTGCGCGCGCCGTATTCGCCGCCCGACACGCCCATGCCGACAAAGTGGATGCCTGTGCCGTCCAGTTCCGCGTTGCGCTGGCGGGTCAGGTTGAAATCGGCGTTGCCGCCATCGATGATCGTGTCGCCGTCTTCCAGCAGGGGGCGCACATCGGCGATCATCTCGTCCATGGGCGTGCCGGACGGAATCATAAACAGGATCGTGCGGGGCGCTTTGATCGCGGCGACAAAGTCCGCCAGTTCCGCATGGCCACTGACCGCACCGGCAAGCCCTTGCGCCTCGTTCAGGAACGGGTCAATCCACTCGGCCTCACGGTTCGAGACAGCGACAGAGAACCCGTTATCCGCCAAATTCAGGGCCAGCGCGCTGCCCATGGTCCCCAAGCCGTAAACCCCGATATCTGCCGCCATGCCCTGCGCCCTTCATGCCATAAAACTCGCCCAGACCATAGGTCGGTGGGGGGCAGGCGCAAGCGGATCATGCGAAGTGCCGTTACGACCGGATGTCTTTCACGCTCAAACCGGGTGGGCCGTTGCCCGCCGCTTCGGCCTTGCGGATCAGTGCGTGCATGCGCGCATTCAGCGGTGCCTGCTGCCCGACCGTTTGGGCAAGTCGCAGGATTGTGCCTTGTAGTGCGTCGATCTCGGTTCTCCGCCCCTTGCTCAGATCCTCCCACATGGAAGACCGGGCCTGTGCGTCGATGGTCAGCATTTGCGCCGCCACCCGCCGGAACAGCGGGGTGGGCAGGCGCAGGATGAGCGGGATCAGCCGTGGCGGCGCGGCAGTGGTCTTGGCCGGAGCGATACCGGCGGCACGCAGAACGTTCAACGCCTCGGCCATTTGGTCGGCCAGCAGGCGTCGCCATGCACGGTCCTGCAACTGCTCCAGCAGCGGCATGTCGGACAGTGCATTGACCGCATTGCCAAGGTTGATCAGCAATTTGCCCCACTGCACCGCCGCGATATCGCTGGCCTGCGTCCAGCGCAGGTGGGGCGAGGAAAGATCGGGCAGCGGCCCGGCCTCGACCTGAATGTCGCCCGAACTGGCGCGGTGATAATGGGCAGGGCCGGTGTTCACCACGTTGAAGGGCACCATCGCCGCCCGCACGTCGCTGTCGGGCAGGGCGCGGCGCAGGGCGGCGGCGTTGTCGATGCCGTTTTGCAGGCTGATGACCTGTGCCCGCGGGCAATGCTGCGCAATCAGGCTGCCCATCGCGGCGGTATCGCCCGATTTCACGCAGACCATCACGAGGTCCGCCCCCGCCAGAGCCGTCTGAGCATCGGTGTGGATAACAGACGCTGCAATGCGCAGGTCCATCCCGTCAAATCCGGTCAGGCGCAGGCCACCCTTGGCGCTTGCGTCAACAAGGCTTTGTCGCCCCAGAAACCGCACCTCGTGCCCTGAATGGGCAAGGACGCCGCCGACAAAGCAGCCGATGCTGCCTGCGCCTGCGATGGCGATTCTGGGGCGGGTCACGGGTTAGACGCCCAGACACCAGCGCATGACGGCTTTTTGCGCGTGCAGGCGGTTCTCGGCCTCGTCAAAGATCACCGAATGGGGGCCGTCCATCACCGCCGAGGTCGCCTCGTCATCGCGGTGCGCGGGCAGGCAGTGCATGAACAGGCTGTCCGGCTTGGCCCGCGCCATCAGCGCGTCGTTCACCTGATAGCCGCGCAACTGGTTGTGGCGACGTTCGCGGGCGGATTGCGGATCGTGCATCGACACCCATGTGTCAGTGACCACCAGATCGGCCCCCGCGACCGCTTCGGCTGGGTCGCGCACGGTGGTGTAAAGGCCGTTCAGGCTCGGCTCCGGATCCAGCGTTTGTGGTCCGGTAAAGACGAGGTCAAAGTCGAACTGCTTGGCCGCGTGGGCAAAGCTGGCAAAGACGTTATTGCCATCCCCCGACCACACGACCTTCTTGCCCTTGATCGGGCCGCGATGTTCCTCGAACGTCATGATGTCGGCCATGATCTGGCAGGGGTGGGTGCGGTTGGTCAGGCCGTTGATTACCGGCACTGTGGCGTATTCGGCCATCTCCAGCAGGGTCGCTTCTTCGAACGTGCGGATCATGATTAGATCGACATAGCGTGACAGCACGCGGGCAGTGTCGGCGATGGTCTCGCCATGGCCCAACTGCATGTCGGAGCCGGACAGCACCATGGTCTGCCCGCCCATCTGGCGCACACCCACATCAAAAGACACCCGCGTGCGGGTCGAGGGTTTTTCGAAGATCAACGCCACCATCTGGCCAGCCAGCGGCTGGTCGTCATCGGGCGTGCCCTTGGGGCGACCGGCGCGGGCCTGCTTCATGGTGTGGGCGCTGTCGATGATCTGGCGCAGATCGCCTTGGTCGGTGGTGTGGATGTCTAGAAAATGGGTCATATCAGTCTCTTGTAACTTGGGCCGGTGGCCAGCGTTGGAACATCTGTCCGGTCGGCACCGGCAGTCAGAATAGGATAGGCGCGGCGCTTAGGCGTTAAGCGTCGAGGCGGCGGCGTCCAGCCGCGCGACGGCCTGCGTGATCTCGTCATCGGTGATGTTGAGCGGTGGCAGCAGACGGACGGTGTTGTCCGCCGCAGGCACGGTCAGCAGCGCCTGATCGTATGCGGCCTGCACAAGGTCGGTATTGGGCGCCTTGCACTTCAGCCCCATCATCAACCCATGCCCACGCACGCAGTCGAACACTTCGGGATGCGCAGCCACCAGCCCTTCGAGCTTTTGGCGCAGGCTGCCCGCCTTGCGGTTCACATCGTCCAGAAAGGCGGGGGTGTTCACGATGTCCATCACCGCATTGCCTACGGCACAGCCCAAGGGGTTGCCGCCATAGGTCGAACCATGCGTGCCCGCAGTCATGCCGCTGGCGGCATTTTCGGTCGCCAGCACGCAGCCAAGAGGGAAGCCGCCGCCAATGCCCTTGGCGACCATCATGATGTCCGGTTCGATCCCCGCCCATTCATGCGCAAACAGCTTGCCGGTGCGCCCGACGCCGCATTGCACTTCGTCAAGGATCAGCAGGATGCCGTTTTCGTCGCACAGGTCGCGCAGCCCTTTCAGGCACTGGTCCGGCACGGGGACAATCCCGCCTTCGCCCTGCACGGGTTCGATCAGGATCGCGGCCGTGGTGTCGGTGATCGCGCTGTGCAGCGCGTCGTGATCCCCGAATGGCACATGCACAAAACCGGGGAGCAGGGGGCCGAACCCTTTGGTCATCTTTTCCGATCCGGCAGCGGCGATACCGGCAGAGGACCGGCCATGGAAACTGCCCGAGAAGGTGATGATATCGGTACGGTCCGGCTGGCCTTTGTCGTAAAAATACTTGCGCGCCATTTTCACAGCGAGTTCGCAGGACTCCGTGCCCGAGTTGGTGAAAAACACCGTGTCGGCAAATGTCGCATCCACCAGCTTGTCCGCCAGCGCCTGTTGCTGGGGAATGTGATAGAGGTTCGAGGTGTGCCAAAGCGCGCCTGCCTGTGCGGTCAGCGCCTCGGTCAGGGCGGGGTTGGCATGGCCCAGCACGTTCACTGCGATGCCCGCGCCCAGATCAAGAAAGCGTCGCCCGTCCGTGTCGATCAGCCAGGCACCTTCGCCTTTTACAAAGTGAAAGGGCGCACGGTTATAGGTCGGCAGAACGGAAGCGATCATCGGGATCATCCTTTAAGAAGGCCAGCGGCATGACGGTGTTCGTGCATGAGCCATCCGGCGGGGTCAACAATTTTGAAAGGAAAGGGGGCCGCACAATGCAGGATGCGCATCGCACAAGCAGGATCAATGGCAGCCTTAGCTGCGCGCGCAGTATCGTCGGAGGGAAGTGCGTTTGATCATGGCGCGTGCTTAGAGCGTTGCGATTTCCTTGGCCAGTGTTTTTTGGGCAGGGCGGCACGTGGCGGGCCGGTGTGGTGTGAAAGGCGCATTTTTGCGCTTGCGCGGGTTCTGCTTTTGGGCGCAATGCAACGCCATGTATGCCGCCAAGAACCACAATCCTCCCCTTGCCGCCACGCTGATTGCGGTGGCCTGCGCCTTTATCGCGCTGACCACGCTGATCGCCAAAGCCTTAGGCACCACGCAGTTCGGTGCGCCGATGCATCCGTTCCAGATCGTGTTCGGGCGGTTCTTTTTCGCGTTTTCGACCTTTGCCATCGCGGTCGCCATTTTTCGCCCGCGACTGCAACGCCCACATCTGCCACTGCATTTTGCACGCACGTTCAGCGGCTGGGGCGGTCTGGTACTGATGTTCGCAAGTGTGGCGCATATTCCGCTGGCGGATGCGACGGCAATTTCGTTCCTGAACCCTGTCTTCGGGATGATCTTTGCGATCCCGCTGCTGGGCGAAAAAGTGGGCAAGTGGCGCTGGCTTGCGGCAGTGATTGCCTTTGTCGGCGCGGTGGTCCTGCTGCGGCCCACGCCTGACAGTTTTCAGCCTACGGCGCTGTTTGCGCTGGGCGCGGCGCTGGTGCTGGGGTTCGAGTTGAACATCATCAAAAAGCTGACGCGCCGTGAGAACCCGTTTTCGATCCTGCTGGTGAACAACGGGATCGGCGTCGGGATTGCGACCACTGCGGCGGTGTGGGTCTGGATCTGGCCGACGCCGCAGCAATGGGCGCTGATGGCGCTGTTGGGTTGTGCGATGGCCGTGGCGCAAACCTGTTTCGTGAACGCCATGGCGCGGGCCGATGCGAGCTTTGTCGCGCCGTTCAGCTATGGCACCCTGATTTTTGCCGCCGTTTACGATGTGTTGTTTTATGGCGTGATACCGGATGCAGTCACGGTGCTGGGTGCGACCATCATCATCACCGGTGCGTTGCTGCTGGCGTGGCGCGAGGGACGGCGCGTTGCGGTGGAAGTTGACCAAGCTCCCTTGTAACTTCGGCGCGCGCCATTAAAATAGGGTGCTGACACTGAATTCTAGGCGGCCCCAGCCAGCGGGCCGCTTTTTAGCTAAGAAAGCCTGCCGATGTCCTGGACTGACGAGCGCGTTGAACTTCTCAAAAAAATGTGGGGCGAAGGCCAGTCGGCCAGCCAGATCGCAAAGGAACTGGGCGGCGTGACACGCAACGCGGTGATCGGCAAAGTCCACCGGCTGGGTCTGTCCAACCGTGCAGGCAGCGGTGCCGCACCTGCCAAGGTCGAGGCCAAGGCCAAGCCCGCCGCCCCCAAGGCCGAGGCCAAGCCCAAAGCACCACCGGCCCAACCGCAGCCCAAGACCGAGCCGGCGATCAAGCCTGTGCCCGCAGGTGAGGCTAAACCGAACCTGCCCGCGCGCAAACAGATCATTCCCGCCGGTCAGCCGCTGCCGCCGCAGCCGTCGGCGAACGAGATCAGCCCCGAGGCGCTGGCCAAGGTCAACGAGGTCGAGAAGAAATCCAAGAAGATCAGCCTGATGGAATTGACCGAACGGACCTGCAAATGGCCCGTGGGCGACCCTGCCACTGATAACTTCTGGTTCTGCGGTCTGCCCGTGCAACAGGGCAAACCCTATTGCGAGGCCCACGTGGGCGTGGCGTTCCAGCCCATGTCCTCGCGCCGCGACCGCCGCCGCTAATCCGGCGGAGGCTGCGCCACGTCATGTTTCAGGGGGCTTTGCCCCCGTCGCATGGCGCCTCCCCCAAGGTATTTCTAACCCAAAGACGATGCGCCGAGGCTGCTGAGGATTGGGCAGTCTGGGCGGTTGTCGCCTGCGCATGTCTTCACCAGATGGGTGAGCGTGTCGCGCATGGCGCTGAGGTCGTCGATCTTGGTCTGGATGGCGTCGAGGTGATCTTGGGCGATCCGGCGGACATCGGCGCTGGTGCGGTCGCGATCCTGCCAGAGGGTCAGCAGCGACTGGCAGTCCGCGATGGAGAAGCCGAGGGCACGTGCGCGTGCAAGGAAGGCGAGGCGGTGCAGTTCGGTGTCGCTGAAGCTGCGATAGCCGTTGGCGTTCCGGTCGGGGTGGATCAGGCCGATTTCTTCGTAATAGCGGATGGTTTTGGCCGGTAGACCGGTGACTTTGGATGCGCGCGAGATGTTCATGGCCGCACCGCCCCGCGCAGGCGCAGCGCGTTCGTCACCACAAAGACTGAGGACAAGGCCATGGCCAGTGCGGCGAGGGGGGGCGAGAGTTGTGGCCCGCCGAAGGGGACGAGGACTCCCGCCGCCACAGGGATCAGCAAGGCGTTGTAGCCGAAGGCCCAGCCGAGGTTCTGGCGGATATTGCGCAAAGTGGCGGCACTGATGTCGATGGCGCGCAGCACGGCGTCGGGCTCGGGCGACATGAGCACCACATCCGCAGCTTCGATCGCGGCGTCATTTGCGCCGTTCACTGCCAGCCCGACATCGGCAGAGGCGAGCGCGGGGGCGTCGTTAATGCCATCGCCCACAAATGCAACGGGCCCGTGGGCGCTGCGCAGACTGTCGAGGGCGGCGACTTTGCCGTCGGGTTTGACCCCAGCGATCACGTCGTCGATGCCGAGGCTTCGCGCCACGTGCTTTGCTGTCGCCTCGGTATCGCCGGAGATCATGGCAACGCGGCGGCCACCTGCGCGCAGGGCGGCAATTGTGTCTTTTGCGCCGGTGCGGATCGGATCGCTGATCGCCAGCACGCCTGCATGTGTGCCGTTGAGGGCAACGTGGACGGGGGTGATGCCTGCCTTGGCCCATTCTTCCGCTGTTTCGATCCATTCGGGGGTGGGCGTGACGTTTGCGTGGTCAAGCATGGCCGCATTTCCGACGACAACGTGCGTGCCGTCGACCGTGGCCTGAGCGCCTTGGCCCAGCACCGCCTCAAAGTCGGTTGCGTCGCGAGGGATCTCGGGCGCGGCGTCTGTGATGGCCTTGGCGATCGGGTGTTCGGAATGGCTTTCGACCCCTGCTGCCAGACGCAGCATCTTGTCCGTATCTGTGCCGATCCGGTCGGTGAGTTTCGGGGTGCCCATGGTCAGGGTGCCGGTCTTGTCAAAGGCGATGACGCGGGCATCTTGCAGGCGTTGCAGCGCTGCGCCCTTGTGAAACAGCACGCCGAGTTCGGCGGCGCGCCCTGTGCCAATCATGACAGACATCGGTGTGGCCAGCCCCATGGCGCAGGGGCAGGCGATGATCAGGACAGAAACACCCGCGACCACCGCAGGCCCCAATCCCGACAACGCCCACCAAAGGGCAAAGGTGACTGCGGCGATCACCAGAACGGCGGGCACGAACCACGCCGTGATGCGGTTCACCAATGCCTCGACCGGCAGGCGGGCGGCCTGTGCAGCTTGGGTCAGGGCGGTGATGCGCGCCAGCGCGGTGTCGTCGCCCACATGGGTGGCCTGATAGGTTAACGTGCCGGTGGTAAGGACGGTGCCGGCGCTGACGGGGGCACCGGTGGATTTGAGCACGGGCACGGGTTCGCCCGTGAGCATGGATTCGTCCACGTGGGTCTGGCCTGACAGCACGGTGCCATCCACGGCGATCCGCGCACCGGGGCGGGCGCGCAGGGTGTCACCGACCTGTACCTGGGTCAGCGGGATGTCGGTGAATGTGCCGTCGCGTTCCACCTCGGTCGTGTCGGGGCGCAGGCCGAGAAGACGGCGCACCGCATCGCCGGTATGACCCTTGGCCCGCGCTTCGAGCCAGCGACCGAGAAGGATCAGGGTCACGATGACGGCGGCAGCTTCGAAATAGACGCCTGTGGGGGGCAAGATGGTGGGGGCAATGACTGCCAGTGCCGAAAAGGAGAATGCCGCGCCTGCGCCAAGGGCCACGAGGGCATCCATGTCGGGCCTTGCCCGCAACAGACCGGGAATGCCGCGGCGGAAGAACCCCGCGCCAGGACCGACCAGCACAAGGGCCGTCAGGACAAGCTGGATCATATGGCTGGTGGCGGTGCCGATGGTGGCCGCAATCCAGTGGTGCATCGCAGGCACCAGATGGCTGCCCATTTCGAGGATGAAAACGGGCAGGGTCAGGGCCGCCGCGATGCAAAAGCGGGTGAACAGCGGCGTGACCTCGTCCGGCGGGCTTTGGGTATCTTCCTGTGGCTCGCTGACGGGATAGCCTGCCTTGGCCAGAGTGCTGCGCAAGGGTTCGCCATCGCCAAGCAGTTCTGCGCGCAGGGTTTTGGTTGGCAAGTGGACGCGCGCGCTAATCACGGTGGGGTGGTTCTGTGCCGCTGCTTCGATACGGCCCACGCAAGAGGCGCAGGACATATCCTTGAGCGTCCATTCGACCTGCGTTGTGCGCGCAGGATAGCCTGCGCCATCAAGGGCCTGTTGCACCTCGGCGGCTTTGGCCCCTGTAACATGCGCCGTGTGGTCAGCCAGATTGACGCGGACGTCGCGGGCTTGGGGCAGGGCGGCAAGGGCCGCTTCGGCCCGTCCGACGCACGATGCGCAGTGGAGGCCGCTGAGGCCGAATGAGAGGGATGTGTCTTTCATGATAGGTCAGATAAGGGTTCCCGTGACTGGAAGGTCAAGGGCGCGGGCGATCTATCTGAAACAAAGGCCAACGCAGCTGTGAGTTGTTTGTGCGCGTGGTGCGTGGAAAGACTGCACAGGACGTCAAAGATACGCGCCATTGAGCGCGACTGCTGAAAAATGCGCATCTGCGCACCAACCGAAGGCCCCGATATGCCAGAGCTGCCCCCTTCTCCTCCGCGTGCTGCCGATGTGCTGGCGGCGCGATTGTATCAGGCCGGTTGCCGTCACGCGTTCGGCATGCCGGGGGGCGAGGTTCTGACACTGATCGACGCGCTTGAGCGGGCGGGAATCCGGTTCATCCAGTGCAAGCATGAAAACGCCGCTGCGTTCATGGCCGAAGGGGCGTGGCACCGCACCGGCGCGCCCGGCATTCTGGTGGCAACTGTCGGGCCCGGCGCGCTCAACGGGGTGAATGCGGTGGCCAATGCCCATCAGGACCGCGTGCCGCTGATCGTGCTGGCGGGCTGTGTCGATGCGGACGAGGCGCAGACCTATACCCATCAAGTGCTGGACCAACGCGCCGTTTTTGCGCCGATCACCAAGGCGACGTTCACGCTGGACGTGGGTGCGGCCCATGTGATCGCGGACAAGGCTGTGACCATCGCGACCGAAGGGCGGCCCGGTCCTGTCTTTGTCGATGTGCCGATCACCGTTGCCGTGACACCCGTTGCGCCGGAAATTCCCGCGCCGCGTGCGCCTGCCTGTCCGGTGGTGCCAGCACCCGCCCAATTGGCCGAGATGCGCGCCCTTCTGGCCGGTGCCGCGCGCCCCGTGCTGATTATCGGGGTCGATGCACTGACCCAAGGGTTCGATACGCAGCGCGCCGATATCTCGGGAACGGTGCGGGATTTTGTCGAGCGTTTTGGCGTGCCGGTCATCACGACCTATAAAGCCAAGGGCGTGCTGGACGAGGAACACCCGCTGGCGCTGGGCGGTGCAGGACTGTCACCCAAGGCGGACGGTGTGCTGCTGCCGCTCGTGCAGCAGGCGGATCTGATCATCGGGCTGGGCTATGACCCGATTGAAATGCGCACCGGCTGGCGGGATTTTTACTTTCCCGGCATCCAGACGATGATCGACATCACCGCAGCGCCGAACCACCATTACATGCATCAGGCGACCATGAACGTGATCGGGGATTGCGCCGCCACCCTGACTGCATTGGGCGAGGGCGTCATGCCGCGCGCCACGTGGGAAGGGGGCGAAGTTGCGGCGGCCAAGGCGGCCCTTGCCGCCGCGTTTCCCCGCGATGACGTCTGGGGACCGGCGGCAGTGATCGACACCTGCCGCCGTGTGCTGCCGCAGGACACCCTTGCCACCGCAGACAGTGGCGCGCACCGCATTCTGCTGAGCCAGATGTGGACCTGTGCGCAGCCACGCGGGCTGATGCAATCGTCGGCCCTGTGCACGATGGGATGCGCGGTGCCGCTGGCGATGGGGGCGCAAGTGATCGAACCGGACCGCCCCGTTGTCAGTTTTTCGGGGGATGCGGGGTTCCTGATGGTGGCGGGCGAACTGTCCACCGCTGCCGAACTGGGTCTGAAGACCATTTTCGTCGTTTTTGTCGATGCATCGTTGTCCCTGATCGAGCTGAAGCAGCGCCAGCGCCAGTTGCCGAATGCAGGCGTCGATTTCGCCCGCCACGACTTTGCCGCCATGGGTCGCGCCTTTGGTGGCGAGGGGCATACCGTCACCTCGCGCGATGCGCTGGAATCCGCATTGACCGCAGCGCTGGCTAGCGACAGGTTCACCGTCATCGCGGCAGAGATCGAACGGGGGGCATATGACGGACGCATCTGAGACGGGACAACCTGCGCAAGCGGGCGCGCTGGACGGAGTCTTTGTCCTCGACCTTAGCCGCATTCTGGCGGGGCCGACGGCGACGCAGCTGCTGGGCGATCTGGGCGCAACGGTTATCAAGGTCGAAAACCCCAAGACGGGCGGCGATGATACGCGCGGATGGGGGCCGAACTATGCCCGTGACGAAAGCGGCGAAAAGACAGATCTGTCGGCCTATTTCATGTGCGCCAACCGCAACAAGCAGTCCATCGCCGTCGACATCTCGACCCCCGAAGGGCAGGCGACTGTGCGCAAACTGGCTGCGCGCGCCGATGTGGTGATCGAGAATTACAAACCCGACGGGCTGGTCAAATACGGGCTGGATCACGCGACATTGTGCGCGGCGCATCCCTCCCTCGTCTACTGTTCGATCTCGGGCTACGGGCAGTACGGGCCGAACCGCGACCAGCCGGGATATGACCTGATGGCCCAAGGCTATGGCGGGATCATGTCCCTGACCGGTGCGCCTGATGGGGCACCGATGAAGGTCGGCGTGGGCATCGCGGATGTGATGTGCGGGATGTATGCCACCATTGGCATTTTGGCCGCCTTGCGCCACCGCGACCAGACTGGCGAGGGCCAGCTTATCGACCTGTCCCTTGTCGATGCGCAGATGGCGTGGCTGATCAATGAAGGGTGCAATTTCCTGACCTCCGGCGCGGTGCCGGAACGACGTGGCAACGCCCATCCCAATATCGTGCCTTATGACGCCTTTGCCGCCAGCGATGGGCACATTCTGGTGGCCGTGGGCAATGACGCGCAGTTTGCCCGTTTTTGCGATGCCATCGGCGCGCCGGACCTTGGGGCCGATCCGCGCTACCTTACCAATCTGGGCCGGATCGAAAACCGCGAGACATTGATCCCCGCGCTGCGTCCCGTTTTGGCGACCTTCACCAAGGCCGAGCTTTTGCAGCGGTTGCAGGCAGTCAAGGTGCCCTGCGGCCCGATCCATGATGTGGCCGAGGCGTTGGGGTCCGACCAGGCACAGGCGCGTGGCACTGTCGTCGAAGTTGCGCGCGAAGGCGTTGAAGGCGGGCTTGTCCGCCTGCTGGCCAACCCGCTCAAATTCTCGGCCACGCCGGTGCGCTATAACCGCCCTCCACCACGCTTTGGCGAGGATACCGCGGCGGTTCTGGCGATGCTGGATGCGCAACAGGACAGCGAGAGCTAGGCACCGACCTCCCCCATGACGTGAAATTGCCGCCCATTCCGGCGCGGGGCTGAAACCTTGCTCACGGAATGGGGTTCACGCTTCACGTGTGCGTGTAGGCAGGGCGGAAAACCTGATTTTACAACGGAAATGCAATAAAAAGGCGGGGTTTCTGATAAGAAGGTAAGCCGCCCATGATGTACGATATCTGCCAGTCGCCGGTCTGTTTGGATGATGCTGCGGTGTTGGAGGACTGGAACGGCATGATCCGCGCCTTCCTGTCCCACGGCACCGCGACGCCGACCCATCTGGGCGCTGTCCTGAAAGGCGCGCCGGACTTCGCGATGGGGCACGCGGCCAAGGGCCTGTTTTCCCTAATGATGGGGCGCAAGGAACTGACCGAGGTGGCGCGGGAGGCGGGCCGCGATGCGGTAGCGGCACTTGCCCGATCCGGCGGCAGCACCCGAGAGCGGCTTTGGGTGCGCGCCTTGGGCGAATGGCTGGACGGGCGACCGTCGGGCGCGATTGCCGCGATGGAACGGATTCTGGTCGACCATCCCACCGATACGCTGTCGGCCAAGCTAAGCCACGGCATCCGCTTTATCCTTGGCGACGGGGTCGGCATGCGTGCCTCGATCGAGGCGGTGCTGGACGCCCACAAAGGACACCCGCTGGAAGGCTACGCACTGGGTTGTCACGCCTTCACGTTGGAGGAAACCGGAGAGTATCACGCGGCAGAGGCGGCAGGGCTGCGCGGGCTGGACCTTGCCCGCGACGATGCATGGGGGCTGCATGCGGTGGCCCATGTCTATGACATGACGGCCCGTGCCGACAAAGGCATCGCCCTGATTGAGGGTAATTGCGGCGCGTGGGATCACTGCAACAACTTCCGCTACCATGTGTGGTGGCACAAGGCGCTGTTGCATCTGGATCGCGGCGAACATGACATCGTGCTGGCGCTGTATGACGATCAGATCCGTGCCGAGAAAAGCGATGACTACCGCGATATGGCCAATGCGACGTCGCTGTTGATGCGGCTGGAGCTTGAGGGCGTGAATGTCGCCAACCGCTGGGATGAACTGGCCGAACTGGCACAGGCACGCACCGATGATGGATGCCTTGTCTTTGCTGATCTGCATTACATGCTGGCCCTGTCCGCCGCCGGTAAAACCACCGCGAGCGCGGCGCTGACACAGCGTTATGCCATCGACGCCACGCGAAGCGGCGAGATGCCTGCCCGTGTCGCAAATCCGGGTCGCGCGGCACTTGCAGGGCTGAACGCCTTTGCCGAAGGACGCTATGATCTGGCGTTTCGCAATCTGGCCGCCGCGCGCCCGTCACTGCAAACCATCGGCGGCAGTCACGCGCAGCGCGATGTGTTTGAACGTATGACTATCGATGCGGGCCTGCGTGCCGGAATGACAGATGCGGTCCAGACCCTGATCGAGGACAGAATCGCCCAAAGATCAGGCGCGATTGATCGGTTTTCCGCAACCAGATTGCAGAGTTTGAGCGATGCACGGCGCATACCCGCGCAGTGATGTAATTGCCAGAGACACCCCCGCAGAAGCAGATTAAAGAGCGGCCATGACATTTGCCGATCCTTCCTCCTCCTCCCCCTCTGCCGCGCCTGCTAGCGCACCCGTGGCAGCCCCTTCTGCGGCCCCTGTGCGGGTCCGTGATATCCGTCTGGATTTCTTCCGCGGTATTGCGATGTTCATCATCCTTTTCGCCCATACGCCGGGCAACTTTGCCACGTCGTGGATTCCGGCACGGTGGGGATTTTCGGACGCCACGGAAATCTTTGTATTCTGTTCGGGCATGGCCAGTGCCATCGCCTTTGGCCGTGCGTTTGACACGGTGGGCTGGCGGCTGGGCACAGCGCGCGTAACCTATCGCGTCTGGCAGGTGTACTGGGCGCATGTGGGGCTGTTCTTTGCCACGCTGGCGCTGGTGTCGTTTCTGACGGGCCTCGAATGGGAGGGCACGCGGAACTATGTGGGCCAGCTGAACCTTTGGCGTTTCTATTCCGAGGTGGATACCGGCACGGTTTCCGACCTGATCCTGCGGTTCATGACGCTGCGCTATGTGCCGAACTATTTCGACATTCTGCCGATGTA
Organism: Tateyamaria sp. 7Alg 36; assembly: GCF_059882455.1. NCBI lineage: Bacteria > Pseudomonadati > Pseudomonadota > Alphaproteobacteria > Rhodobacterales > Roseobacteraceae > Tateyamaria > Tateyamaria sp. 7Alg 36. The sequence goes on from NZ_CM187613.1 coordinate 2,915,372, forward strand.
TATGGTCGTGCTGGTGATGATGCCGCTGGTGATGGTGCTGGCGCGGGTGCATCTGGGGCTGGTTGCGGCGTTCATGGGGATCAGCTGGCTGCTGGCCCAGACGGCGTTGACCGAGGCGCTTGGCCTGCCGCATCTGGAACTGCCTGCCGATCCGTCCTCGGACCGTGCATGGTTCTTCAACCCGTTTGCGTGGCAACTGATCTTTTTCACCGGCTTTGCCTTCATGCGCGGCTGGCTGCCGAAACCGCCCGTGAACACGGTGATGATCGCGATTGCGCTGACGGTGGTGCTGGCCAACGTACCGCTGTCCAATATCGGCACGCGCGAGTTCGGCTTTGACTGGGCGCGCGACTGGCGGGCCGACAATCAGGCTTGGATCAGCAAATCCGACTTCGGCATCCTGCGCTTTGTGCACTTTCTGGCGCTGGCCTATCTGATGTGGGTGCTGGCAGGTGACAAGGGCGACCGCCTGCGTGCTGGTCACAGCGTGGCAGGCCGCGTCTGGGGCGTCGTGCTGACGCTGATCCTCAAGGTCGGGCAGCAATCGCTGGCGGTTTTTGTCGTGTCGATGTTCACCGCGCGCTTCATGGGCTTTGCCATGGATGTGCTTGGGCGGAATTTCGGCACAGTTTTGCTTGTGAACCTTTTCGGGATTTGTGTGTTGATCATTACGGCCTATGTAGCCGGCTGGTACAAATCCAACCCATGGAAGAAGGTAACGCATTGATGTTGCGTCGTGAATTCTTGGCTTCGCTGGCCGCTCTTGCTGTGGCACCCCGCGGGGCCTTTGCCGAAACAGCCGAGCCGGGCCTGCAACTGGCCGAAGCAACCCCGTTCACCCCGTCCCATGTGACGGACCGCGCCCGCGCTTTGGCGGGCCAGCCCTATACGCCGCGCCCGCAAATCCCCGAGGCATGGCGCAAGCTGACCTATGACCAGTATCGCAAGATCTGGTTCGATGCGCGCAATGCGCTGTGGGAAGGATCGGACGCGCCGCAGCGGGTCGATGTGTTCCCACCGGGGCTTTATTTCCCGCAGGCGGTGCGGATCAACGTGGTGCAGGGCGATCAGGCCCGCCCGTTGAAGTTCGACATGGGCGTGTTCGATAAAACCGACAAGTTCCCCGATGTGCCGGTCGATGACACGCTAGGCTATTCTGGCCTGCGCCTACGCGCCGAGTTGCGCCAGCCCGGCATTTATGAGGAATATGCGGTATTTCAGGGCGCCAGCTATTTCCGTGGCATCGGCACCGATGACATCTATGGCCTGTCCGCGCGCGGACTTGCGCTCAACACGGGCGAGCCGTCGGGCGAAGAGTTCCCCGATTTCACCGACTTCTGGCTGGAAGAGCCCGAAGCGGGCGCGGCAACGATCATCCTGCATGCCTTGCTCGACAGTCCGTCCTGCACGGGGGCGTATCGCTTTGCCATCACGCCGGGTCAGCCACTGCATATGGAAGTCGAGGCCGAGATTTTTGCCCGCAAGGCGCTCAGCCATGTGGGGATCGCGCCGCTGACCTCGATGTTCCTGTTTGATGATACCGACCGCCAGCGGTTCGACGATTTCCGCCCTGCGGTGCACGACAATGACGGGTTGATGGTTCACAACGGCGGGGGCGAGGTCATCTGGCGTCCGCTGGCCAACCCGCGCACCTTGCAGATCAGCGCCTTTGCCGATGTCGATCCGCGCGGTTTCGGGCTGATGCAGCGCGCCCGCGATTTCGAGGATTTCAACGATCTTGAGGCGCTTTACCACCGCCGTCCCGGCCTGTGGGTCACACCCGGTGAAGGGTGGGGGAACGGGGCCGTGCAACTGGTCGAAATTCCCGCTGATCTGGAAATCTACGACAATATCGTCGCCTATTGGCGCCCCGCCGAAGAGATCGCGGCAGGTTCCTCGCACCGCTTTACCTATCGTTTGGACTGGGGGCAGGATCCCGCGCCAAAGGCGGCCATGCCGCTGCGCGTGTTGAACACTGCCGCAGGTGCGCGCCCCGAAGGGGGCCGCGTCTTTGCCATTGATTTCGAGAATGCAGACCACGTGCCGGATGATCTGTCGCGCATCGACCGTCTGGTGCGCACGACTGCTGGCGAAGTGACCGAAGGCGTGATGCAGCGCAATCCGGCGACGGGCGGCCCGCGCCTTGCGTTTACCTTTACCCCCGGAGAGGCGGAGTGGGCGGAATTCCGTATCCAGTTGCGCCTTGATGGCGAGGCGTTGAGCGAAGTGTGGCTTTACCGGTGGATAAAATCGTGATGGATCAAAGCGAACCTCATACCCAAGACCTGACCCAATCCCAAACGCAATCCATGCCCGAGCGTGCGCCCTTGGCAATGCCGGAACAGGATTTTTCCACCGTACCACCGCTGGACGTGCCCGCGCCCGAGGCGCGTGATCCCCTGTGGCGTATTGCGGTCTTTGCCCCTGCGTTGTTCACAACCGGCCTGATGCTTTGGGGTTTGCATTCGCTGTTTTCAAATGCGGGCATGACCGTGTTGGAATATTTCCTGCTGACGCTCATCGGGTCCACCTTTGTCTGGGTCAGTCTGGCTGTGTCCACTGTGACCGTTGGGCTGGTCGGGCGGCTGGATCGCGACAAACGCGCCGCGCCTGCGCCCGCGATGGATGTGGCGCTATTGGTGCCTGTCTATAACGAAACGCCGTGGGATGTTTTCGGCAATGCCCAAGCGATGCTGGGCGATCTGGCGCGTCAGAAAGGCGGGCACCGTTACAGCCTGTTCGTTCTGTCCGACACCCGCGATGATGCCATCGCCGCGCAGGAATGGCGCGCCTATCAGGCGCTCAGCGCCTCCGCCCCGTTTCCCGTGCATTACCGGCGTCGGGCCGATAACACCGACCGCAAAGTGGGCAACCTGCTGGACTGGGTGACAGGGTGGGGCGCGGCCTATGAGGCGATGCTGGTGCTGGACGCCGACAGCCTGATGACGGGCCGTGCCATCGACCGTCTGGCCTGCGAACTGGCGGCAGACCCGCAAACCGGCCTGATCCAGAGCTTGCCGCAACTGATCGGCGCGGGCACCCTGTTTGCCCGCATGCAGCAGTTTTCGAACGTGGCCTATGGCTGGTTGCTGGCCGAGGGGTTGGCCCATTGGGCGCGCACCGAGGGCAACTATTGGGGCCATAACGCGATCATCCGCACACGGGCCTTCGCCTCCTCCGCGGGTCTGCCGCATCTGCGCAGCATGACGGGCCGCGAGGATCTGATCCTGAGCCACGACTTTGTCGAGGCGTCGCTGCTGCGACGTGCGGGTTGGCGCGTGCGTTTCCTGCCGCGTGTGTCCGGCAGTTTCGAGGAAACACCCGGCACGTTGATCGACTATGTGTTGCGCGACAACCGCTGGTGCCGAGGCAACCTGCAACACCTGCGCCTGCTGACCACACGTGGCCTGCATCCTGTCAGCCGCTTCCACCTGTTCCAAGGGGCGGCTGCCTACCTGATGTCACCAGCGTGGTTCGTGCTGCTGGTGTTCTGGACCTTGCTAGGGCGCGATGGCGACACCAACGTCATCACCTATTTCAACGAGGCGAACCCGCTATTCCCCAACTGGCCACCGGCGATGACCCATATCGACAGCGCGATTTTCCTGTTGGTGATGTATGCGATGCTGCTGGCCCCCAAGGTTGCTAGCGCGAGCATCATCATCGCCCATGCCAAGGCAGTGCGCCTGTTCGGCGGGCGGCGTGCCTTTATCGGGGCGGTGCTGTTGGAACTGGCCCTGTCCATTGCTTATGCGCCGATCCTGATGATCCAACAGACGCGCGCTGTGATCCGCTGTGTGACGGGCTATGGCTCTGGCTGGCAACCGCAAAGCCGCGATGCGCAAGCCTATCCTTTGGCCACGCTGGTGAAGTTTCACTGGGTGGAAACGGTTCTGGGCGTGCTGCTGCTGGTCGGGTTGCTGTCGGGCCTGATCTCTTGGTGGTTGGTGCCGATCATGGCAAGTCTGCTGCTGTCGGTGCCGTTGTCGGCGCTGAGTTCGACGACGTGTACGCGCCTGCGGCTTGATAACCCGCTGACCCTGCGCGAGCCGACGATCGTCGGCCATGCGCGTCAGGCCCGTGCGGTGTTTCGTGCGCGGATCGAAGCGCCAGAGGTGGCTGCCGAGTAAGTTAGGGGCGGGGGCGTTCAGCCCTCGTACCACGCTACAACGGGCAGGCCGCGTTTGATCCATCCGGGGCCTGCGCCGGAACCACTCATCCCTTCGGACACGTCCAGCACATTGGTGAACCCTGCGGTTTTTAGCTGTGCGGCCAACCCGCGTGAGCGTACACCCCGCGCACAAATCAGCGCGATGGGTTGATCGTGGGTGGATGCTTGGGCCAGCAGCGCCTCGGTGAAATCTGCGCGCCGCATGTCCAGCGGGCGGGCCCCTTCGCCAACGCCTGTGCGCTGCCATTCGTCCGGGCGGCGGATGTCGATCAGTATTAACGCCCCTGCCATTGCGGCGCGGTGGGCGTCGGGCGCGGACAAGGCCGTTTCAGCATCTGCCCGCGCCCCGACATTGTACCAGCGTGCGGCAAACAGACTGCCTCCGATCCCCGCAATCCCCAGCCCGATGCCAAAGGCTCGCCGCGTCATGCGCGTCGGGCCTTTGATCGGTGGTGGGGCTGTGCCGGTCATTTCAGCGGCGCGGCGCTTTCGAATTTGGGAATGGCGCGGTCGGATGCGGGGTCGGGGTCGATCGACACCCAGTTGGTTTCGGACAGCTCAAGATTGCCAGGAATGTCTTCTTCCCAAAAGCCGACAACGTTGCGGGTGATGTTGAGGTACAGTTTGCCATCCACGATCCGCCACAGGTTCGGATTGCCCGGAACCTTGCCGCCCTTGGCCACGCCATAGGCGCAGTGCCCGTCATATTGCGGCGCGTATTTGGCGGGATCGGCGAGGAACCTGTCGCGGTTCTCGGTCGAGGAGAAGGCAAAGGTGGCCCCGTTATAGTCGGCAGTGATCGACGCATTGCCTGGCACAGCGGCGGGTTGGGATTGGCCCACGGCGGCTTGTGGCAGATCGAAATAGGCGACCACGTCATAGCCGGACACGGCAAAGCCTGTCGGGTCGACATATTGTTCGCCAGCGAAGGCAGCATTGGCCATGGTCAGGGCCGTGGCAGCGGCGGCGAGGGTAAGGGCGAATCGGGACGTCATGGGGGCTCCTTGTCGGTATGGGTCAGGGACGGTCGATGGGTGATGCCGCTGAATTGCGACGTTCCACTATCTATATACCGGCCCTGACGTTCTGTGACGGCCCCTCGCGGTGAAGTGACCCGCTGTCGGATTTGCGTGATGACACCTAGCGCAAGCGTGGCGGGCGGTCGGGGTCCGATCCGGGGGCGGAGGTGTCCGGTGTGCGTGCTGGCGCGGGTTGGGGCAAGTCGAAACGCAGGCCGACACGGGCCAGCCGTTCCGTCACCGGATCGGACGCATCGAAGAACCCGACATCCATGGCCCCCGCCTCGATCCCCGAAAACGTCAGCGCCTCGGACGCGGCTTGGGCCAGCGCGCCCTTTGCCCCGCTGGCCGCACCGACAAAGGCCAGTAAATGCCCCTGCACCCCGTTCGTATCTTTGGAACCGACCAAGTAGGCCATTTGCGCCAGTCCCGTAGCGGTGGCCAGTTTGGTGTCGATGGCGGTGATCAGCGTGTCGGGCAGACCCTTGGGTGCGGTGACTTCGGCCAGTTGCGCCTCAACCTCGTCCGGTCCGTGGCTCAGCGTTTGGGCCAGCCACGCGACCCCGTCCGCATCCAGCAGGAACGAGGACGGCGCCACATCAAGGTTCAGGCCCAGCCCCAACTGCTGTTCCGCCAGCAATTGGGCGATCAGACGGCCCGACAGTGCCGCAAAAGGGGCCTCCCCCCCGACAAAGGCGGCGAGCCGTTCCTCGCGGTCAAAGACCAGCACGATGTTCCCCGTGCCCGGATCAAAGACCTGCGGCGTGACCGCATCGCCCTCGGGCGCGCCTTCGAGCAGCAGGAACAGTTCTGCATCGCCCAGACGTTCGAAAAAGCGTAATCGCAGGGCGTCGTCGTCGGGGGCGGCGGTCATGGCGGTGTGGGCCATATCCAGCGGGGTCTGTGTCATTGCAGCACTTCCTTTACGCGGGCGCGCAGGGCGGGGAGCACCTCGGCCTCGAACCACGGGTTTTTCTTGAGCCATCCGGTATTGCGCCACGACGGGTGAGGCAAGGGAAAGGCGCGGGACGCATGGCTGCGCCAGCCTGCGACCGTGTCCGAAACATTCGAGCGCGTGCCAAGGTGCCAGCTTTGGGCATAGCCGCCGATCAGCAGGGTCAGGGGTACCTCGCCCAATTGCTCCATCACTTGCGCGCGCCATGTCTGGGCGCAGATTTTGGGCGGCGCGAGGTCGGAGCCTTTAGCGTTGTAGCCTGGAAAGCAGAAGGCCATGGGCACAATGGCGATGCGCGCGGTGTCATAGAATGTCGCCTCGTCCACGCCCATCCAGTCGCGCAGGCGATCCCCTGACGGATCGGTAAAGGGGCGCCCGCTGGCGTGGACCCGCGCCCCCGGAGCCTGCCCTGCGATCAGGATACGCGGCGCGGGCCCGAACCATGCGACGGGGCGCGGCGCATGGGCTGTGGCCGTGGCCGCAAAGCGGTCGGCGCAAAGGGTGCAGGCGCGGATGTCGTCAGCAAGGTTCATGCAGGGCGAGGTAGGGCATTAAGCGCGGGGGAACAATCATTTCGATGATTGTCGAATTAATGCTTGGCGCGCGCGCTTCATTTCTATATATCTAGAAATATGAAAATGGAATCACCCCTCCCGCTTGATGTCACCCGCGCGGCGAGCGCCTTTGCCGCCCTCGGGTCAGAACAACGTCTGACCGTGCTGCGCACCTTGGTGCGCGCCGGCCCCGAGGGGCTGAGCATCGGCGATCTTGGGACGCGCTCTGGCGTCACCGGATCGACGCTGACCCATCACATGAAAATCCTGTCGGCCGCGAACCTTGTCACCCAAGCGCGGCAAGGGCGGTCCATCATCTGCGCCGCTGTCGCCTTTGACGAGGTGCAAAGCCTGTCGAACTTTTTGCTGACCGAATGCTGCGCCGACAGCGCGACCCCTTGCGAGGATCACACCCATGGCTGACACAACCACCACCACACCGGATCCGATCCGCTGGCACAAACGCATTGGCGGGGCGTGGCTATGCTCGGCCCTTTTGCTGGGGCTGGTTGCCGTGTTGGACCCGCCGCAATTCGGGCCGACCATTGCCTTTGTCCTAAAGGCGCTGGCGGGCACCGCGCCGTTCATCGCCTTTGCGGTGCTGGCGGTGGCCTACCTCAAGGCGACGGGGGCCGAGAACCTGCTGGCCAAGGCGTTCGAGGGCAATCAGGCGCGGATGATCGTCATGGCCGCGCTGTTGGGCGGGCTGTCACCCTTCTGTTCGTGCGAGGTGATCCCCTTTATCGCCGCATTGCTGGCGGTGGGCGCACCGCTGGGCGCGGTCATGGCGTTCTGGCTGGCCTCGCCCCTGATGGATCCCGCAATGTTCGCGATCACCACAGGCGCGATCGGGACCGAGTTCGCGATTGCCAAAGCTGTGGCCGCGGTGAGCTTGGGTGTATTCGGCGGCTTTGGCACGATGCTGCTGTCCGGCACACCTGTGTTCAGCGATCCATTGCGGGAAAAGCCGCAAGTTGGCGGATGCTGCGGTGTGAAAAAGCCGTTCTCGGCCAAGCCGCAGTGGAAGTTCTGGACCGACAGCGACCGTGTGCAGGTATTCCGTGACACAGGGCTGCAAAACGCGGTCTTCCTGCTGAAGTGGCTGACGCTGGCCTATGTGGTCGAGGCGCTGATGGTGCACTACATGCCTGCGGACCTGATCGCGAACGTGTTGGGCGGTGACGGGGTCGGTACCGTGATCCTTGGCGCGCTGGTGGGCATGCCTGCCTACCTCAACGGTTATGCGGCGGCGCCGCTGGTGGCGGAACTGCTGGATCAAGGCATGTCGAACGGCGCGGCTATGTCGTTCATGCTCGCCGGTGGGGTCAGCTGTATCCCAGCCGCGATTGCGGTCTGGGCACTGGTCAAACCCAAGGTGTTTGCCGCCTATCTCGGCTTTGCGCTGACGGGGGCGGTTCTGGGCGGTATCGCGTGGCAGGTGGTGGCCTGAAACGGCCTGAAAACCACACGTTTCACGGGTGGTCCGGCGCTGCAAAGGGCGCGTCGGGCCACCTGTACATTTCTAAATAACTTGGACATAATGTCGCCTAAGTTGACGGCTAAAACCTTAAGACACCTCTGGTAAGGAGGGTTTTTCGTTCCCACCTTTCAGGGGTAGGACATCAGCACACCGCGGAGCAACGGGATGCTTGAGTTTGAAAATGTATCCAAGTCCTTCTGGACGGGCACACAGCGCAAGGTGATCCTTGACCGTGTGTCCTTTCGGGTGGAGTTGGGGCACTCGTTCGGGGTGCTGGCGCCAAACGGGACGGGCAAGACGACCCTGATCAACATGATGGCCGGTCTGGAAAAACCGGACGAGGGCGAAATCCGCCGCAGCTGCAACATCTCGTTCCCGCTGGGTTTTATGGGGGGCGTGATCGCCAAGATTTCGGCGCACGAGAACTGCCGCTATATTGCGCGGCTTTACGGGCTGGATCCCGACTATGTTGAAAGTTTCTGCCGCTGGCTGTGTAATCTGGGCGAATATTTCGACCAGCCCATCGGCACCTATTCGTCGGGTATGCGGGCGCGCTTTTCCTTTGCGCTGATGCTGGCACTCGACTTCGATATCTATTTGATCGACGAGGGGATGCCGTCATCCACCGACGTCGAATTCAACCGCAAAGCGGGCGCTGTGCTGCAAGAACGGCTGCGAACCACGACGATCATCATCGTCTCGCACCAGGCGCAAACGCTCGAAAAATTCGCGCGTTCGGCGGCTGTCCTTCTGGATGGCAAGTTGCACATGTTCGATACGCTGGAAGAGGCGAAACGGCTTTATGACTACGAAACCCAAAGCTAGAAAATTCCGCATCAAACGGACGGCCTCCCTGAGTGCTGCACCGGATGCGGGAGGCGCGCAGTCGAACGAACCGTCTGCGCAAGAGGCGCAGCCGCGCCCCGCAGCGCCCCAGCAACCCGCACCCCAACAACCTGCCCGCGCACCCGTGTCCCAAGACGTGTCATCACCCCGTCAGGTAGAGAGCGAAAATACAATCGAAGCGATCCGTCAGGAAGGGCTGACAGGGCGCCAATTGCGTATGGCCCGCCGCGTGGCGCAGAAGCACAACCTGCCTGCGACGTCCGATTTTGATGCCGTGCGCCTGCTGCGTGCGCAAGGGATTGACCCGTTCCAGCGGTCCAACATGCTGGAACTAGTGGTGCCCCAAGCGGGGGCCGAACAGCACGAAGGCGGCGCGCCCGACGCGTTCGCGGGTCTGCCCGCCAAGGCGGGCGGGGCAGGGGCGAACCGCGTCCAACTGCCCCAGACGATGCCGGTTCAAAAGCAACAGTTGCCCTCGACCGAGGTCAGCCCGGCGGACCGTCGCGCGCAGGAAATGCGCAACATCCAGCGCGATATCGGTCGCCGCCGCCGCAAGAAGACGGCGCTGCTGCTGGTGCGGCTGGCATTCTTTGTGATGCTGCCCACGCTGCTGGCGGGGTACTATTTCTATACCATCGCGACACCCATGTACGCGACCAAATCCGAATTCCTGATCATTCAGAACGAAGGGTCGGGGGGCGCAGGGCCGCTTGGCGGGCTGCTGCCAACGCAGTTTGCCACCAATTCGGACAGTATCGCGGTGCAGGGTTTCTTGCAGTCCAAGGACGCCATGCTGCGTCTTGACCGTGATGTGGGGTTCAAATCGCACTTCTCGCAGGAATGGATCGACCCGATCCAGCGGTTGAGTGAGGAGCCGACTAACGAAGAAGCTTACAAGATCTACAAGAAGAACGTCAAAATCGGCTATGACCCGACCGAGGGCATGATCCGTATGGAGGTGGCTGCCGCCGATCCCGAGGTGTCCGCCCAGTTCTCGCGCCAGCTGATCAACTATGCCGAAGAGCGGGTGAACAACCTGTCCCAGCAAAAGCGCGAAGACCAGATGCGTGATGCCCGCGAAGGGTTTGATCGCGCGGAATCCGAACGCCGCGATGCCCAAGAGGCATTGGTGCGCTTGCAGATCGAAGGGTCGACCCTTGACCCCGAAAGCGTGATCGCGTCGTTGCGCACGCAGATTTCGGGGCTGGAATCGCAGGTGATCGAGAAAGAGATCGAACTGGCGAGCCTGCTGAACAACCCGCGCCCCAACCAAAGCCGTGTCGACGGTGCGCGTGGCACGCTGGACATCCTCAAGACGCAGTTGCGGCTGCTTGAGGACAAGATGACCGATGTGTCCAAGGGCGAAAACTCGCTGGCGGAACTGGCGGCGCGCTTGCAGATCGCGCAGGCCGACCTAGCCGCGCGGGACATGATGATGCAATCGGCCCTTCAACAGATGGAACAGGCCCGCGTCGAGGCGTCCCGCCAGGTGCGCTATCTGACCGTCGCGGTTGAACCGATTGCCAGTCAGGAACCGTCCTATCCGCGCGCTTTCGAGAACACAGTCTTGGCTTTCATCGTCTTTGCTGGCATCTATTTGATGGTCTCGCTTACCGCGTCGATCCTCAGAGAACAGGTAACCAGTTAATATGAAACACGTGAACGTCGCCGGTCTGACGATCGGGAATGACTGCCCGCTGACAGTGATCGCAGGCCCCTGCCAGATCGAAAGCGTCGATCAGGGCCACGAGATCGCGGGCCGCATGCAAGAGGCATGTGCCGCCGCGGGCGCGCAATACGTGTTCAAGGCCAGCTATGACAAGGCCAACCGCACCTCTCTTTCTGGGCAGCGCGGGATGGGCATTGATGCGGGTCTAGCCGCGTTGCAGTCGATCAAAAGCACGTTCAATGTGCCGATCCTGACCGATGTTCATAACGAGGCGCAGTGTGCCGTGGCGGCCGAGGTCGCGGATATCATCCAGATCCCCGCCTTCCTGTGCCGCCAGACCGACATGCTGTTGGCGGCGGGCAATTCCGGTGCGGTGGTCAACATCAAGAAGGGTCAGTTTCTGGCCCCTTGGGAGATGCCCAACATCATCACCAAGGTGGAAAGCACCGGTAACACCCGCATTCTGCTGACCGAACGCGGAACATCCTTTGGCTATAACACGCTTGTCGCCGATATGCGCAGCCTGCCGCAGATGGCGCAGACGGGCTATCCCGTGGTGATGGACGCGACCCATTCGGTGCAACAACCGGGCGGGCAGGGCGGATCGTCTGGCGGGCAGCGCGAATTTGCCCCTGTGATGGCGCGTGCCGCCGTGGCCATTGGCACTGCCGCGGTGTTCATCGAAACCCATCCCGATCCGGATTCCGCCCCCTCGGACGGGCCGAACATGATCTATTTGGATCAGATGCCCGCGCTGATCGACACGCTGATGCAGTTCGACGCGCTGGCCAAAGCTAACCCGATCACGATCTGACGGGCATGAAGAAACCCGCCGCTTCCGTCACGCCGAATACTTGGGAATTCATGCGCGATGCGATGATCGCGCCGACGGGGTTTCGCGAATACGACGCGCGCTGGAAATATCCTGACGACATCAACCTGCCAGGGATGACGGCGCTTGGCCTTGGCCTTGGCACGTTGATGCACCGGCGCGGGGTCGATCCGGTTATTGCGGTCGCAAACGACTATCGCGACTATTCCCTGTCGATCAAGAATGCGCTGATGCTAGGCCTCATGCAGGCGGGCATTCAGGTGCGCGACATCGGCCCCGCGATCAGTCCGATGGCCTATTTCGCGCAATTCCACCTTGATGTGGCGGCGGTGGCCATGGTCACGGCCAGCCACAACCCGAACGGCTGGACAGGGGTGAAGATGGGGTTTGACCGCCCGCTGACCCTTGGCCCCGAAGAGATGGCCGAGTTGCGCGATATCGTCATGTCGGGCGGTGGTGAGTCGCGTGATGGCGGCGGATACCGCTTTGTCGACGGGGTGCGAGAGGCTTATTTGGACGATCTGGCCGGTGATTTCCGCATGACGCGCCCGCTGAAGGTGGTTTGCGCCACGGGCAACGGCACGGCGGGCGCTTTTGCGCCCGAGCTTCTTGAGCGGATCGGGGTCGAGGTGATCCACAGTCACACGAAGCCCGACTACACCTTTCCCAATTACAACCCGAACCCCGAAGCGATGGAGATGTTGCACGACATGTCCGACAGCGTGCAGGCGACGGGCGCGGATCTTGCGCTTGGCTTTGACGGCGATGGTGATCGCTGCGGCGTGGTGGACAACACAGGCCGCGAGATTTTTGCCGATAAGATGGGCGTGATACTGGCGCGCGATTTGGCCAAGCTGCATTCCGGCGCAACCTTTGTGGCCGATATCAAATCCACCGGACTGTTCGCCAGCGACCCTGTGTTGCAGGAACTTGGCGCCAAGGCGGATTACTGGAAAACCGGCCACAGCCACATGAAACGGCGGGTCAAAGAACTGAGCGCGCTGGCGGGCTTTGAAAAGTCGGGCCACTACTTTCTGGCCGAGCCGATAGGGCGCGGATATGACTGCGGCATGCGGGTGGCGGTCGAGATCTGCAAGCTGATGGACCGCAATCCCGACATGTCCATGGCCGATATGTATGACGCGCTGCCCCAGACCTTCACGACGCCGACCATGGCCCCATGGTGTTCGGATACGGAAAAGCGCGATGTATTGGCCCGTATCATGGTGCAACTGGACGAAATGCAGGCCCAAGGTGCGCAGATTGGCGGGCACGGGATCACGGACATCGTCAAGGTGAACGGCGCGCGCGTGATGTTGGAGGGGGGCGGCTGGGCGCTGGTGCGTGCGTCGTCGAATACGCCCAATCTGGTGGTTGTCTGCGAAAGTCCGGTGTCAGAGGCGGATTTGCGCCGCATATTTGACTGGATCGACGCGGTGGTGAGCAGCCAGCCGGAAGTCGGTGCCTACGATCAGACGTTCTAGGGTCGCGATATAGGCGCGGGGCTTAGTCGAACAGTTTGAACAGGCCCTTGCGCACTTCGTCTTTCAGCTTTTCCTTCGCGGCGTCTTCCAGATCCTGACCCGTGTCGGTCACATTCAGTTCCTCGGCCAGTTTCTGACGTGCGGCGCTGCGTGCCTGTTCCTTGATGCGGGCCTTTTCCTCTTCGATCTTTTCGCCGAGGTTCAAGTCAATTGCCGCCTCAAGGTCGGGGCGGATGCTGATATTGGACCACGGGCCATAGATGCGTACAGGGATCGCAATGCCGTTGCCGGAATTCGCGCGCAACGCCACGGGGGTGAAGGTGTAGTCGATCGTCTGCGCGCCAAGGCCGACTTGGCCCGCCCCGCGTGCCTCGTAATTGGCCAGTTGCAACAGCAGGTCTTGGTTGCGCATGACGCCGCTGTCCATCGTCCACGTCGCGCCGAGGCTGTCAAAGACAGTGGTGCCACCGCCCGTCTGGCCCGAGCGCATCAGCCGGTCGAGATCAATGCCGATGATCGTGCCCTGACCGAATTTGATCGCGCCCGAACCCGACAGCGATTTCATGATTGCATCGACCGATTGCCCGACCCCGAGGAAGTTCAATTCGGCATTGGCATCGCCTGTCAGACGGTCCAGCCCCGCGGCGTCCGTCAGCACCGCCTGCATGTCGATGCCGCTGGCGATCATCTTGCCCCCAACCGACAGGCCGGACCGGTTGTTGGCCACGAATTCGCCCGTGACAGTGCCGCCATAGGCGCTGACCTCGCGCAGTTCATAAACCATGCGGCTATTGTCGTTGCGCAGCAGGGTGCGTGTCTTGCCCAGCTTGAACTGGCCGAGGTCGATGGAACTGGCCGTCAGGGCAATTTCACCGTCAAAAGCGGCAAGGCCGCTGGCGTCGATGCGGTCCTTGGGCCAGCCGCTGCCTGCGGGGGCGGGGGTCGATGCGGCGCCGCTGCCTTCGCCACTACTCAGGCCGCTGAGGTCCAGCGCGCCTGCGTTCAGTTGTGCGTTGATGACGGGTTTGCCGTTCAGGGTGATGTCAGCGGCCCCCGTCAGGGCGTTGCCGCCCAGATCCGCCGACAGATCGCGCAAGGACAGGCGGCGGTCGGATGTTAGTGTCAGGTCCGATTGCAGTTTGGCGGCCTTGCCCAATCCGGCAGGCAGGCCAGGGCGGGGCAGGGCAAGGGCGGCCATAAAGGCGTCTGTGCTGGGCATATCCACGGACAGTCGCCCGGCCACGTCGCCACCTGTGCTGGCGCGCCCGTTCAGCGACAAGATGCCGCCGCCTGCGCTGACCGACAGGGTCACGGGCTGTACCTGTCCGGTGATGAAGCCCGCGAATGCACCGATGCGCGCGTCCACATTCACGTCGCTGCCTGCGGGGCTGAGGCTGGCGGTGATGTCGGCTGCGCCCAGCCGTTCGGGCCAGTCCAGCGTCAGATCGACGCCGGTATAGGACACAAGGTCCGCGCCTTCGGCATCATAGATCAGGGTGGCGTCGGTCACCGACAAACGCTGGATCGAGATCGCTTGCGGGGTGCGGGCGGCGGGGGCGACCTCCGTCTCGATCTGGGCGGTGCCGCTGGCATCGGTAAAGACCCAGCTTGCCCGCCCGTCCTTGCGGCTTTCCAGCCGGATCGTCGGGCGCGTCGCCTCGATATTGGTGATGCGGATTTCGCGGTTGCGGATGTAGGCCATCAGGTCCACGCCGATGGCCGCGTTTTCCGCCGTCAGCATTGGCCCCTGTTCGGACCATTCGGCATTGCCAACCTCTAGCCCGCCGACATTGACCCCCAGCACGGGAAACAGCGTCATCGACACATCGCCCGTGATCGTCACGTCACGTCCCGTCACCACGCGCATCTGGTTCGCGGCCAGTTTCGCGATCCGGTCGGCAGGCAGAAAGAAGATTGAAACCCCCGTCACAAGAACCAGCACCACAAAGAAACCGACAAGACGTGTGATCCATTTCATGGGGGCTGCTCCGCTTTGACAACGTTTAGGGGCACTCTATGCACCCTTTGCCTGCATCCCAACCCTTTTCCCGCGCCCCGAGTTCACATAAGAGGCGGTGTATGAGCACAAACCCTCCTGATCTCCGCCCCGACCTTGCCCCGAAGGCACGGTTTGATGATGACGCCGCGCCACAGGCCGTGCGCGATCCCAATCGCCGTGACGGGCAGCCCACCATCGGCATGGTGTCGCTGGGCTGTCCCAAGGCGCTGGTGGACAGCGAACGCATCCTCACGCGCCTGCGCGCCGAAGGGTACGGAATTTCGCCCGATTACAGCGGTGCCGATGCGGTGATCGTGAACACTTGTGGCTTTCTTGACAGTGCCAAGGCCGAAAGTCTGGACGCGATTGGCGAGGCGCTGGCCGAAAACGGGCGTGTGATTGTGACGGGCTGTCTGGGGGCGGAGCCGGAGTTTATCACCGGCGCACATCCCAAGGTCATGGCCGTGACCGGCCCGCACCAGTACGAACAGGTGCTGGATGCCGTCCACAAAGCCGTGCCGCCGTCGCCGGACCCGTTCATCGACCTGCTGCCTGCCCGTGGGGTCAGCCTGACGCCGCGCCATTTCAGCTATCTCAAGATTTCCGAGGGCTGCAATCACAAGTGCAAGTTCTGCATCATTCCCGACATGCGCGGGCGCTTGCAGTCGCGCCCCGCCCACGCCGTCGTGCGCGAGGCGGAAAAGCTGGTCGAGGCGGGTGTGCGCGAACTGCTGGTGATTTCGCAGGATACGTCGGCCTATGGCGTCGATATCAAACATGCCGAAGATCGCGGCCACCGTGCCCATATCACCGATCTGGCACGTGATCTGGGATCGCTTGGCGCGTGGGTGCGGTTGCACTACGTCTATCCCTATCCGCATGTGCGCAACTTGATCCCGCTGATGGCGGACGGTCTTGTGCTGCCATACCTCGACATTCCGTTCCAACATGCGCATCCCGATGTGCTCAAACGCATGGCGCGCCCTGCGGCGGCGGCCAAGACGTTGGACGAGATCGCGGCATGGCGCGACATCTGCCCCGACCTGACGCTACGCTCGACCTTCATCGTCGGCTATCCAGGCGAGACTGAGGCCGAATTCCAGACGCTGCTGGACTGGCTGGACGAGGCGCAACTGGATCGCGTCGGGTGCTTTCAGTACGAAAACGTCGAAGGGGCGCGGTCAAATGCACTGCCCGATCACGTACCCGCCGAGGTCAAGCAGGACCGCTGGGACCGTTTCATGGAAAAGGCGCAGGCGATCTCCGAGGCCAAGTTGGGGGCGAAGGTCGGCCAGACCATGCAGGTCATCGTGGACGAGGTGGACGAAGACGCCGCCACCTGCCGCACCAAGGCCGATGCGCCGGAAATCGATGGCAACCTGTTCATCGACGAAGGGTTCGAAGACCTCAAAGCGGGCGATATCGTCACGGTCGAGGTGGACGAGGCTGGCGAATACGACCTTTGGGGCAAGCTGAAGCGTTAGGCGTTGTCGGCGGCCAGCAGGCTGTCGACCCATTCCGGCACAGTGACCGACGCCTTGCCCGGTCTGGTTTCTGCAAACAGGTTCACGGTTTCGGACGGGTCGAGGTTCATCTCGACCGTGTGCGCGCCCACATGGCGGGCCAATTGCACGAAGCCTGCGGCGGGATAGACGTTGCCGGACGTGCCAATGGCGGCAAAGATGTCGGCCTGCGACAGTGCCTCTTCGATCAGGTCCATGTGATAGGGCATCTCGCCGAACCAGACGATATCGGGCCGCGCCGTGGGGTTGGCGCAGGCCGGACATTCCTCGTTCACCTGCATGACCAGCGGCGCGTCCCAGCGGTGGCCGCACTGCGCGCACAGGGCCGAATCAAGCGCGCCGTGCATGTGCACAACATCGGTGCTACCCGCCTTTTCGTGCAGGGCATCGACGTTTTGCGTCACAAGGGTAACGCGGCCCCCATACGCCGCCTGTAGCCGCGCAAGGGCCACATGGGCCGCGTTTGGCGTGGCGTTATGAGCCTGTTCGCGGCGTGTGTTGTAGAATCCGACAACCAGCGCCGGGTCGCGTGCGAACCCTTCGGGGGTGGCGACATCCTCGATCCGGTGTTTCGCCCAAAGCCCGCCTTCGTCGCGGAAGGTGCCCAGCCCGCTTTCGGCCGAGATACCCGCGCCGGTGAGGATAACGATCGAAGGGGAAGGCATGGCAGTTTTCCTTTCGCGGTAAAGGGGGGTTCAGGCGTGGGGCGGGATCGGCTGGCTGGTGGTGTCGAGCAGGCGCATTTCCCCCGTCAGGAAAGGCAGCTTGGCCAAGGCCGGTTCGATCATGTGGGTCTGCATCAACCTGCGCATGGTCTGGGCCACATCAGTGGGCACATTGCCCGCCCAATCCGCACTCGCATACAGCGAGATCGTGCGCGAAAACGGGGTGAAGGGCAGGGCGAAGGCATCAACCTGATCGTGGAATCGCGCGGCCCGCATGAATCCCAGCGGGGTGGTGACCGTCCAGCCGATTCCCCGCGCCACCATTGCCATCAGGGCCAGATGGCTGCCGATCTCGAACCGGTCCGGCAGGTCCAGCTTTTGCCGCGCCAGATGCGCCTCGATCTGGCGCGAAATCAGTTGATCCCGTTCATAGCGCAGGAAGGGCAGTGTGCTGAGACTGGCCAACAGATTGTCTTGCACACCCAGACCCTTGGGCGCGATCAGCATGAACGGATCACGCGCCAGCGGGTATTCGAGCACCCCGTCGCGCATCGCACCGTCACTGGCCGAAATCGCGATATGCAGCCTTTTTTCCGAGATGGCGCGCAGAATTTCGTGGCTGGGCGCGGTGGCAAAGGTGAATTTGCAGCGCGTCAGGCTCTCGGCAAGGATGGTCACAAGGCGGGGTGTCAGGTCGTTTTCAAAATCGTCAATCACGCCAATGGACAGCGCCGACAGGTGCGCAAGGTCCATCAGCGTCAGTTCGGACTGGGCAAGGCGCAGTTGTGACAGCGCCGCCTCGGCCCGCGCAAGGAAACTGCGCCCTGCAGGGGTCAGCCGCATGGGCCGCTTGCCGTGGTCGATCAGATCGGTGGCCAGCGCGGTTTCAAGATTGCGCAATTGCTGGCTGACCGCAGGCTGGCTGAGGCCCGTGGCGGCAGCGGCCTGCGCCACCGACCCTGTCGAGGCGAGCGCCTCGAACACTTCGAGGCCGCGCAATGTGACGCCTTTGCTAAGCATATCGGGTTCCGCTGTAGTTTTACGTTTGATGAAACTGACGCGCCATTGCGTCAATGAAAAAGTCGGATTTGGCGCATCATATTCCAGTTTTCCAATGATAGTGCCCCCTTGTCACCTCCTTGCAGTGGCGGCATCATGGGACCATGAAAATCGCGACCGCCTCTTACCCGCTGGATGTTCTGCCCGACTGGGCGGCCTATGAAACCAAACTCACGTCTTGGGTGGCCGAGGCGGCGGGGCAGGGCGCTGACCTGCTTGTGTTCCCCGAATATGGCGCGATGGAACTGGCGACATTGGCGGGCTTGGATGTGGCGGGCGACCTTGAAGCGTCGTTGTTTGCCGTGGCCGACCGGCTGGCGGATGCGGACGCGCTGCATGCCCGTCTGGCGCAGCAGTTCGGCGTTTATGTACTGGCGGCATCAGCGCCTGCCACCGATGCCCTGCCTGATGGCGTCACGCGCCCTGTGAACCGCGCGCGGTTCTTTACGCCTGCGGGCAATCGCGCCGTGCAGGACAAGCAGATCATGACCCGTTTCGAGGCCGAAGAATGGGATGTCGTGCCGGGTGGGCCGCTGACCATCTTTGACACCGCCTTGGGCAAGATCGGCGTACTTATCTGTTATGACAGTGAATTCCCCCTGTTGGGCCGCGCATTGGCTGAGGCGGATATTATCCTGATCCCGTCCGTGACCGAGGCATTGGCAGGTTATTCCCGCGTCCGCATCGGGGCGCAGGCGCGCGCGCTGGAAAACCAGTGCGTGACGGTGATGTCGTCGGTGGTGGGCCTTGCCGAATGGTCGCCTGCGGTGGACACTTCGACCGGCGCAGGGGGCATTTTCGGCCCACCCGATACCGGGTTTCCCGACACGGGAATCATCGCCCTTGGGGCGCTGAACGAGGCCGGTTGGGTCTATGGCGATGTGGACCTTGAAACGATCCGGAACGTGCGCGCTGACGGTGTTGTCCTCAATCGGGCGCATTGGGATCACCAGACGGGACGTGCCGATCCCGCCACAGTCACGCAAATGGCTTGATTACCCCTTGAATTATGGGTGCAACGGGCGCATTTAGTGGCGCGTCCGCATCTGCGCGGACTGTCTAAGCAAGGAGAGACCATGGCCAAGGAAGATACGCTCGAATTTCCCGGTGTCGTAAAGGAACTCCTGCCGAATGCGACGTTTCGGGTCGAGCTAGAGAATGGCCATGAGATCATCGCACATACGGCAGGTAAAATGCGCAAGAACCGTATTCGTGTTCTGGCAGGTGACAAGGTGCAGGTCGAAATGACCCCCTATGACCTGACCAAGGGCCGGATCAACTATCGCTTCAAGTGATCGCAGTGCTTTGCGCACGCGAGCACTGACATGACCGGATTTATTCTCGGCTCTGGCAGCCCGAGACGCCTTGAACTGCTGGCGCAGTTGGGCGTCGTGCCGGACGCTGTGCGCCCCCCCGACATTGACGAAGACCCCGCGCCGCGTGAACTGCCGCGCCCCTACTGCGTGCGTATCGCGCGTGAGAAAGTGGCGGCTGTGACGGCGGGGGACGACGATGTTGTCCTTTGTGCCGACACTACGGTCGCCCTTGGGCGCCGGATCTTGGGCAAACCTGCGGACGAGGACGAGGCACGCAGTTTCCTGAAGGCGCTTTCGGGTCGCCGTCACCGCGTCATCACGGCTGTCGCGGTGCGCAAAGGCGCGCGCATGTGGCAAAAGGACGTGGTTAGCGCCGTGCGCATGAAGGCCCTGTCCGATCAGGAAATCACCGCCTATCTCGCCACGCAGGATTGGCGCGGCAAGGCGGGTGGCTATGGCATCCAAGGCCCCGCGGGCGCGTTGATCCCGTGGATATCGGGGTCTTTCACCGGAATAGTTGGCCTGCCATTGGCCGAAACAGCGGGCCTGTTGCAGGCCGCAGGCATGAGGGTTTGGGCATGAAGGGCAGTCAGATTCTGCTGGACCATATCGAGGGGCGCGAAGCGGCGGCTTTGATGGTGGATGGTCGGCTAAGCGATCTTTTGATCGAAGGTGACGCACCGCGCCCCGGCACGGTCTATCGCGCCGTGACGGACCGCCCTGTTGCAGGGCAGGGGGGCATCTTCCTCAAGACGCCCGACGGTCAGGCCTATCTTCGTGGGGTAAAAGGCATCGGTGCGGGCGAGGTGCTGCAAGTGCAGGTCACCGGCTATGCCGAGGCGGGCAAAGCCATTCCCGTGACCCACAAGCTGCTGTTCAAAAGCCGTTATGCCATCGTGACCCCCGACGCGCCGGGTCTGAACCTGTCGCGCAGCATCCGCGATGACGATGTGCGGGATGAACTGCTCGCCCTTGCCCATGACGGGATGGAGGGCAGCGAGATGGGCCTGATCCTCCGCTCTGCCGCCGCTGGCGCCGATCCCGAAGATGTTGCCGACGACATCGCCGCGATGCGCGAACTGGCCGAACAGGTGGTCGGGGATACCGACACTGCGGTCGAAACTCTTGCCCTTGGCGATGGTCCACATGTTCTGGCATGGCGCGACTGGACGGCCGAGGCTGACGTGGTCACCGACGCGGGCTGTTTTGAAAGTCACGGCGCGCTTGACGCCATTGACGAAGCGCAAGGCCCCCGCGTGCCGCTTGGCAATGGTGCGTCGATGTTTGTGGAATCGACCCGTGCATTGGTCGCGGTGGATGTGAACACTGGCGCGGACAGTTCCTTTGCTTCGGGCCTTAAGGCGAATCTGGCCTGTGCGCGGGCGTTGCCTGCCGCGCTGCGCGTGCGCGGCCTTGGCGGGCAGATTACCGTCGATCTGGCCCCGATGCCCAAGAAAGAGCGCCGTACCTTCGAATCCGCCCTGCGTGCGGCATTCCGCGCCGATGACGTCGATACAGTAATGGCCGGCTGGACCCCGCTGGGCCATTTCGAACTGCAACGCAAACGCGCGCGTTTGCCACTGTCGGATGTGCTTGCGTGACCTGCCCGATCTGCCAGCAAGAGACCGTCAAGGCCTACAAGCCCTTCTGCTCGCGCCGCTGCGCCGATATCGACCTGTCGCGCTGGATGACAGGCAGCTACGCCATCCCCGCCGAACGTGAAGAAGACCAAGATATCCCTGAAGATGACGGTCCTACGACACACTAAACGCAGGAAGTGAAACTAGGCGCGTTTTTTGTCCGTTTTTCTATGGACAGCGTTCTGTCTTCGTCATATCACGCCTCCACCCAAGAAGGCGTCGCCTTCATCCCGTGCCCGGGTAGCTCAGGGGTAGAGCAGTGGATTGAAAATCCTCGTGTCGGTGGTTCGATTCCGCCCCCGGGCACCACTATAAAAAATACCAAAAGAAAATCAGACGCTTAGACTCCGTTTTTGTCCCACTGGCCGACATGACGGAAAATGGTGGGACACTTTTGTCTTAGCTTTGTTCTCCTGACAGGCGGCGAAGGGCGCTTTCGGCGCGGGTCTTTTGACTTGCCGCTCTGGTGTAGCGCGTCACTTCCTTACTGGTCCGGTGGCCGGTGATCGCCATGATCTCCTGTTCTGTGCATCCCAACTCCGCCAGGCGCGCGGCGGCAGCCTTGCGTAGGCCGTGAACCGAACACTCTTTCAATCCGGCTTCGTCGCACCACTTGCGGAAGCGGTTGCCAAATCCATTGGACGTGAAGGGTCGGTTGAACTTATTGACAAGGAAGGTCAAATCGCCAGTTGGTGTGGCGTCAATAATCTGTTGCAACTCGGGGATTATAGGGATTTCCATCCGCACCGGCTTACGGTTCCGGCCCTTGTGTTGGGTGAATGTCAACCACCCGTTGCGGACGTGTTTCTTGCCCAGCACCACGAGATCTGCGCGACGCTGCCCAGTATAGAGGGCAAGCGCTAAGGCCAGGCGTGCAGATGTGCCGACAGAATGGGTGTTCTCAAATTGCTCGATTTCATCCAATGTCCACGAATGGAACCCATCTGCGCTACCTGAAAGATACTCGATCCCGACAGCTGGATTGGAGTCATGCAGATCGTAGCGCACAGCGAATTTGAAAAGCTGGCGCAGAGCTTTCACTAGACCGTTGGCAGCTGCCGGCCTGTCCATCATTTCGTCCCTGCGAGCACGAACATGCTTTGGTTGCAACATGCGGTAAGGTTTGTCGCCATCATTTTTGTGCAGGCAAAAACGTTCGAGGATGGCACGGCGGACTTTCTGTGTCCGTGGGTCTAGTTCGCGAAACATAGCAGATTTATAGTATTCAACGCAAAGCGCTCGGATAGAACCGTGGATCAATCGGCCAGCTTCTCCGATCTGGGCTTTCGGTTGCTCGGATTTAGTGGCGTGCTTGTAGTCGATCAGAAATTCGGGGGAGCCGATGGGGCCCCGCAGCCGAATTTTGGGCGCACCGGGGCGGCGGTAATAGAGGCGGATATTCCCGTGACGGTCGGTATCTTCCACAACGTATTTCAGACGCATTTTCACCATCAGCAATCCCATGGATTAGCATCATCCTGCTCGGGTGCATCCAGTTCATCAAATGCACGATCAACCGCTAGGCGGTCCCAGACTTTGCGCCCGTCTATGCGCTTGGGCTTGGGCATCCGTCCATCATTTACTAGAGCATCAAATTTTGTGGTCCCAAGCCCGATGTATTCGGCCGCTTCAGCGCGGCTCAATCCACGCCGGTCAGGTGCTG
The DNA here is from genome assembly GCF_059882455.1 of Tateyamaria sp. 7Alg 36. Classification (NCBI taxonomy): domain Bacteria; kingdom Pseudomonadati; phylum Pseudomonadota; class Alphaproteobacteria; order Rhodobacterales; family Roseobacteraceae; genus Tateyamaria; species Tateyamaria sp. 7Alg 36. The sequence goes on from NZ_CM187613.1 coordinate 2,938,247, forward strand.
GGCAAAACTCGTGCTTACGTGAGCGAGATCGCGTTTTGAGGCCTGCCCTCATGTCTTCCAGGCCTACTTGTGCAGGTTTGCGTAGAACTGATTCATTGAGTTCTAGATCATCGAGCATTTGTTTGACCGGCAAAGAGTTGTTGTTGCCGACTTTATAGTGAGGGGCAGAGTGGGATGCAGACGATTACCCGTTTAATTGCCGATTATTGACACAACAGTCCGCCACTCTAGAGAAAGTTGATCAGGGCGCCGAATGACCAGCTTGCTTGTCTCGGCGGGTAGAGCAGGCCCTACCTGGGCGATGACGTAATCCATCGTGCCGCGGTTACTTCTTCGGACGCCTGAATGGCCTCAATGATCGCGAGGCCGCGTAATCTTCTGGACATATTCAAAGTCGAGGGAGGACCGCAGATGCTGCGGTAAGATGTCCGCATGAAATACGGTCTGTAACTCCCGAAGCAATCCCAAAAGCGCGTCTTCTATAAGTAAATCAAGTAGCAATGATGCTGCGTGATTAAATGAAGCGAAATGAAAAATGGCGAGAACAAAACCCTATGGCGGCAGCGATCTGTCGCAATTCATCACCCACCGGATTGCCGAGCTCAAACCCCGTAAAAGCCAAGCCGAGATCGCTTCTGAAGCGGGTTTCATCAACCCAAATATGCTGTCCATGATCAAGGCTGGCACGACGAAGCTGGCGCTTGACCGCGTTACTGATTTGGCTCGTGCGTTGGATACTGACCCGGCGCGGCTGTTCCGGATGGCGATGCTTCAGTCTGGGCACGAGACGACGCGTCCCGTAGTCGAAGAGGTGTTCGGCACCATCGTCAGTCGCAACGAAGTCGATTGGCTAAAGGCGATACGTGAAGCTTCGGGAGAAACGGATCCAACGCTGACAGCGCGTGCAAGGGCTGCGATCCGCGGGATCTTTGGTAAATGACCGACGCCCCAAGTTCGATCATGCGCCCTAAGCTTGAAGACCTGACCGAGAACGAGCGCGCTTGGGTGGGCTTTTTGCGGCTGATCACTCATGACGCGGATCCGGCGCCGACGCTCGCTCGCGTCCAAGCCCTGCGCTGTCTCTTTTCCGATTGTGATGTTTCCCGTGAGGCCAGCGATTGAGGCTCGGTGGAAGAGATGCTGCACTTGATCTACGGATCAATGAGCGCAGCGGGTTCAACGCGGTTTTATGTAAGGAAGACTAATAAGGTGGCGCTGCCGGCGCCCCTTTTTGGTGATGGGGAGTTCTCACCGCTTGGGTCACAAAAGGGAGTTTACATGGGTGAGAATATGCCAACCAAATGGGAAACTTGTGCCAACTTAGATGTAAACCTTTCAGGTCACTTTTAACCCAGGCGTCAACCTATCCGAATCAAGCCGCCAACCAAAATGCCAATAAAATAAGGCGTAAGGTAAACAGAAGTCGTCACTAGTGCTGAAAGATCGAAAAACGGTTCAAAATGATGAGCGCCATCACGCCATGACGCATTCATCTAGGCTCGGTTGGGCCAAAATGGAGCTCGTTGAAGCATCGTGTAACGTGTCTGAGGCGTATTACGGTAAGAAACGAAGACGCGCTCTGGAGGGGCTGTTTATTGAGGTCTATCATATGCCGAACTTGGGAGCGTCAGCGTGAACGGTCCCGTTCAGCGGGTGGATGTTCAGAACTCAGCTTGGTGATTGAGTAGAGCCCGAGGAGCGCAGCCGAGGCAGGAAGAGTTCGCCAGCGCGGCGCTCGCGGGTCGTTGAGAGAATCCGCGGAACTCCACCTAGCCGTATGCCGTTCCAAACATTGCCACGAAGTAGCCTGTGGATAGATCGCCACTTCCAGCCCAAAACAGCCGTTCGCATGGCGCCGCGCCGCCACAGTGTAGCCTCCGAGAAGCGGGCATCTAAAAATATGCCGATGTAAGACTGACGGAGAATAACTTTCTGCGGCCAGGCTTTGCTCGTCATCGTTATGCATACTGCAAGCGCGTGTGAATAACTCAGCTTTCGCTAATGTTCCGTAGCCAATCCAGAAAGACACTCAACCGTCGCAACCCCGACACGCGGGTAAGGTAGAGCGCGGAGATATCCAGCGGGTCCGCTTCAATCTGGCCAGGGAACATCTCAGTCAGGCGGCCCGCGCGCAGGTCATCTGCGATCATGAAATCGGAGAAGCGGGCGATGCCTAAACCGCCTAACACCAACTGGCGAACGGCCTCTCCGTTGCCCGCAGTCAGGGCAGTGGGCACCGTTACCGGCTCGGCCAGACCTATAAAACGCAATGTGTTGATATGGTCGGGTGCCGCGAAGCGCACCTGTTCCAATTGTGCAAGGTCTGTCGGTGTCTTTGGCCAGCCGTTGCGATCGAGATAGTCCGGCGCAGCCACCAATTTCCACGCCGTTCGCCCCAAGGGGCGGTGCAACATGTCGCTATCAGGCAGCTGTCCCAGCCGAATGGCAACATCCGCGTGGCTCCCGATCAGGTCCACCAGTGAATCTGTCATGTCGATCGACAACTGAATGTCGGGGTATTGCGCGTGAAACTCGGCCAGACGCGGGGCGAGGACATGCAGGACGTAAGGAACTGGTGCGTTTACACGCAGTGGTCCGGCGGGGGCCTGTCCGCTGGTAGCGATTTCCTGCAGGGTTTCACTGCGGTCCAGAATCTCGCGTGCCTCGGCCAGAACGGCAGCACCTTCGGGGGTGATTTCGATGGATCGCGTTGTGCGGCGCAACAGTGTGACCTTCAATTGCTCTTCCAGCCGCGCAATCGATCGGCTGAGCGTAGAGGCAGACACCCCTCTGCGCCGTGCAGATTCAGCAAAGCCCCCATCATCGACGATCCCGACAAAGGCAGCCAAATCCCCCATGCGCAGCAATTCGTGCAATTTCTGCAATGATCCATTCCAAACTTGTCTGTTCTCGCAATAGATAACGACAGGCATATACGGCGTCGACATCAAATTTGTTGGAGAAAACCGATGCCACTTGCCCTTTGGGCGCTGACCATCAGCGCTTTCGCCGTCGGAACGACCGAGTTCGTTATCGTCGGCTTGCTTCCCACCATTGCCGCCGATCTTGGCGTTTCTATCCCCTCCGCTGGCCTGTTGGTCAGCCTTTACGCCCTTGGCGTGACTATCGGCGCGCCAGTGCTGACGGCCATGGCGGATCGCGTGCCGCGTAAGACGCTGTTGCTGCTCTTGCTGGCGCTGTTCACGCTAGGCAATGCTTATGCAGCCTTTGCGCCGGATTACGGCAGCCTTGTCGCTGCGCGTTTCATCACTGGTTTGGCGCACGGTGTGTTCTTTGCCATCGCCTCGACCATCGCCACGGATCTTGTGGAACCCGAAAAGGAAAGCTCGGCAATTGCGCTGGTGTTCCTTGGCTTGACTGTCGCGCTGGTGACGGGTGTGCCTTTGGGAACGTTCATCGGTCAAAACTTTGGCTGGCAGTCGACCTTCCTTGGCGTTGTAGCACTTGGTGTGATCGGCTTTATCGCGTCTGCCATCTTGGTGCCGGCCAATCTGACCAAGACGGCCTCGGCAGGGATCAAGGCGCAATTGCAGGTGCTGACTTCGCCGCGCCTTCTGCTGGTCTATCTGATCACAGCCGTCGGCTATGGCGGCAACTTCATCGCCTTCACCTTCCTTGCGCCGATGCTGAACGAAGTCACGGGTCTGTCTGCCGGCGCGGTTAGCCTCGTGCTGCTGCTCTATGGTGCATCTGTCGCCGTAGGGAACATCGCCGGCGGTAAACTGGCTGACCGTATTGGTGCAGTGCCGTCCCTGACGGTGATCTTTGCTGGCCTTGCGATATCACTGATCGCACTTGGAGCGCTCCTCACCAGCCCGATTGCAGCCATCGCGGTTGCAGCCTTCTGGGGTGGTTTTGCCTTCGCCAACGTGCCGCCGCTGCAGTCTTACGTCGTGCAAATCGCACGAGAAGTCTCGCCCGGCGCGGTGGATGTGGCGTCCGGCCTAAACATCGGTGCGTTCAACCTCGGCATTGCCGGCGGCGCATGGGCTGGTGGACTTGTGGTGGAAGGCATCGGCCTTGCCGCTGCTCCTTACATCGCCGCTGGTGTGGTGGGTGTCGGGATCGTTCTGGTGCGCCTGTCTGGTCGCTTGAACGCAACAGCACCCCAAGCTGTTGCTGCTGAATAACCTCATTTGCCTCGCCGTATCTAACGTGCGGCGGGGCAGACCAATGAACAGGAGGTTCGTATCATGTCTGCCCTGAATCTGATTTACAAAGACCGCATGACGTTTGGCATTGAATTGCCACTGGACCGCGACTGGTCTGAAGCCGGGCAACGCCGCGCCAGAATCGAGGGGCGCCCCTTTGGTGTGCCAGACACCTCAAACCCCGCCAAGGGCGTGGGGCTGGCCGAGAGCCTTGGCTTTGATGCGGTCTGGCTGCGGGACGTGCCGGTTCACGATCCGAGCTTCGGGGATGCGGGACAGGTCTTCGATCCGTTCCCCTATCTCGGCTTTCTGGCAGGCCGCACGCGGCGCATTGCACTTGGCACTGCGGGTATCGTCCTGCCGCTGCGGGATCCGATCCTGCTGTCCAAGATGACGGCCAGCCTGCACCATCTGTCTGAAGGGCGGTTTATCCTCGGCATCGCGTCCGGGGATCGTCCGGTGGAATACCCGCTGATGGGCCTGGATTATGAGGCCCGCGGAGCCACCCTGCGCGATCGCGTCGACCAGATGCGCACCCTCTGGTCAGGTGATGCGCTGCAAGGACCACAAGGCCCCGTCACCGTGCGCCCCTATGTGCCAGAAGGTATCCCGATGGTCATGGCCGGGATGGGCCAGCAAAGCCTGCAATGGATCGCCCGCACATTGGACGGCTGGTTCACCTATCCCGGCCCTCCTGAGCAGGCCGAACGCCGTCTGTCGATGTGGCGGCAGGCACGCACCGATGCTGGCCTTCCCCCTGCGCCGGTCTTGACCGCCATGCACTTGGACCTTGACCCTGATCCCGATGCGCCTTCTCGGCCAATCCAGTTCGGGAGCCGTATCGGTCGCAATGCGCTCATCACACATGTTCAATCGCTGCACGCTGCAGGTGTCGCCCACATCGCCTTTAACCTGCGCCAATCACAGCGCGAAATCGAAGACGTTCTCGCCGAGCTGGCCAAGCACGTCATGCCTGAGTTTGCACAAGAAAACACAATGGAGACAGAACAATGAGTATCACCCTGATCGGCCCTGCCCAAATTCCATCCATGGGTTTCGGCACATTTCAACTTGAGCAAGATACCGTTGCCGACATGGTGGCCGCGGCCCTTTCCGAAGGGTTCCGCCATATTGATACGGCGCAGGCCTATGAAAACGAAGAGCAAGTTGGCGAAGGTTTGCGCCGCGCCGATGTCCGCCGCGATGAGGTGTTCCTTACCACCAAAATCCTGCCCGAGCACTTCTCGCCAGAAGCCTTCATCGCGGCTGCCGACGCGTCTTTGAAACGACTGGGGACGGACTATGTCGACCTGCTGCTCCTGCACTGGCCTTCAAAAGATGTGCCGATTACTGACACCATTGGCGCGTTGAACGATCTGATTGCTGCGGGCAAAGTTCGTCATGGGGGCGTGTCGAATTTCACCATGGATATGGTCGATCAAGCACAGGCTGCATTGACCACGCCATTGGCCGCCAACCAGATCGAGTTGCATCCGCTGATTGACCAATCACGGATGATCGCTCACCTCGCCAGCAAGGGCATTCCGGTTGAGGCCTACTCGCCGCTGGCGCAAGGTAAGGTCATGGAGAACACCACGTTGCTCGATATCGCCGCCGCGCATCATGTAAGTCCGGCCCAGATTGCCCTGGCCTGGATTCTGACGCGCCCAATGACCATTGCGCTGCCTCGGACCGGTAACAAGAACCGACTGGCCGACAATCTCCGTGCAACGGAAATCAAGCTGAGCGCAGAGGAGATCGCCCGAATTGATGCCCTGGGCACAGCCGAGGGGCGGTTGGTAAGCCCAGAGACACTTGCCCCAGCTTGGGATTGATCATTCACTGGTCCCGCAAAGACACTGCAGGACCTATACCCGTCGACTTCAGCCTTCGGCCCAAAGCCGTCGATTATTCCGGTCGCAGCGAATGTCGGATCTGCCGACGTAGTTGATGTTCAAGATAGCGTAACAATGGGTCGGGCGTTATGTCGCCCGACCTCTATTTGCGTGTCAGACTTCTACGACCACTTTGCCCAGCGCGTGCCCGCCCTGCAGTCTGGCATAAGCATCGCCGACCTGTGATAGCGCGAAGTTCGGTCCGTCCAACAGCGGCTTTACGACTCCGTCGTCCACCAGCTTGGCGAGGTCTGCGAGGATCTGCCCATGGACCTCGCGCCGGACGTCGTGCAGCATTGGGAGCAGCATGAAAACGATGTGAAGAGACAGGCCTTTGAAATGGGCAGGGGCGAGGTCGATCTCCGAAAGAGCGACCGTCGTAACGACGTGAGCGTTTAGCGCCGCGGCTGCAAAGGAGTTCGCCAGGTTCGCCCCGCCGACCGTGTCGAATACCGCGTCAAAGCCAACACCACCGGTATGGCTGCCAACATAAGCGTCAATCTCCTCGGACTTGAAGTCGATGGGTCGGGCACCGTAGCCCTTGATCACCGACATCTGTTCGGCGCCAGAGCCTGTCGAGGAAACCTCTGCGCCAAGGTGAAGGGCCAGCTGCACAGCGATATGACCGACACCCCCAGCACCACCCTGAACCAGCACCTTCTGCCCAGAGGAGACGCCGGCACGTTCCAGCCCTTCCCAGGCGGTAATGCTCACCAGCGGCAGGGCGGCAGCCTCGCGCATGGACAGCGAAACGGGCTTGTGCGCGATAAGCCGTGCGTCAGCGGGAATGAACTCGGCCAGTGCCCCCTGAAGGTCGGCCAAGCCGCCGGCGCAACCATAAACCTCGTCGCCAACGACATAGCCGGTCACGCCCGCACCGATCTCCTCGACGACGCCTGCGAAATCCATGCCCAGCACGGCGGGCAACTCGGGCGACAGGGGCAAGTCGGAGCCCATGTCCTTGATCATCGTGTCAACGGTATTGACGCTCGTCGCCTTGACGCGGACGAGCACTTGTCCGGGGCCAACTTCAGGACGCGGCTGGTCTACTTCTGTGAAGGACGCCTCGGGTCCGTAGGCGTTCAGAGTCATGGCTTTCATTTGGTCTCTCCTGGGTTTTGCGTTGAGAGAGAGATATGGGTTATACCTTTTCAATATAACCGAGGGTAGGCGGAGTTCAGTTTTTATAAATTGGATATAATTGAGCCCATTGCTGCGGACTGACTAAGCTCGTGATGCCCGGTTTCAAACCGTCTCACTGTGAGACGGTTAAGGCCTCGCAGCACCGTCACTGACAGAAAAAGAATGTCGGCGCTTGCGCCTCAGTGAGCCGCTTTCCACCGCGGTCAGGACGGCATCGCGCCATGTATGAATGGGAGGAGCAATAACGCCGACACGCAACGAACAGCATCAAATCTATTAAAATATCGTGACGAACCGAAGGGTCGAAGAGAACATCGCGGAGATCTTCTTCGAGCGAAAAGCTGCGATATTCTGATCTGCCGTGACTTCCCAATCCTATCTTTAGGTCCGAGCCGAGCCCTCGGTAAGCGCGCGGATGCTGGCCATCACCTTTGCCACGTGTGCTGGGTCGCCTGCCGCCGCGTTAGGTGGAGCGAAGCGGCCGGCGTCATTGTCGAAGTAGCGGCCCGATGCGTCGGCGAATTCCTTCGACAGGGCCGCGCGGATCAGGATATCCGAACCGATCGATAGGTCGTTGCCTGCGATGCCAAAGCCCTCCTTGACCATCTTCGACGCCAGCAGCGAGCCTGGATTGACTGAAACGAAAACCGGGCCCTTTGGATGTGCGCGGGCCATTTCCTGCGTCCAAAGCGTAATCGCCAGCTTGCTTTGGGCATAGGCGTCCATGTCGCCGAGGCTTCGTTCGCCGCGCAAGGCTGCCAGGTCAACAGCCGCCTGCGCGGCAGAGGAGAGGTTCACGACCCGGCCTTCCACGGGCAGGATCGGCAAGAGCTCTCGGGTCAGCACCCACGGGGCCAGTGTGTTGACGACGAAGCGCAGGTCCAGACCGGTATCCGTCCGGGTCTTCGGGGCCTTCAGCACCCCTGCGTTGTTAATGAGCACGTCCAGCCGCTTATGCCGCGCGCGGACCTGCTCCGCGAAGGCGGTCACCTCAGATAGGTCCGACAGATCGGCACGGTAGGTCTCCGGATTAGTGCCGACCTCTGCCGCGGCGGCTTCCAGTTTCTCCTCGCTCCGGCCATGAAGCAGCACATTGTGGCCCTCACCTGCAAGCGTTTTCGCGGTCAGAAGGCCGATGCCGTCTGTGGCTCCGGTGATCAGGATCGTCTTGAGCATGTCGTCTCCTTACTGATGAAAATGTGGCAGAATATCGTCCGCCAGCCGCTTCATCGTGTCTTCGATATCAGCCCCATTGAACCGCAGGTTAAGGGCAACGTGGTTGATGCCAAGGCTGCGGATCTCCTCAAGGTAGCGTTGAAGGTAGTTGGTGCCAGAGCGGAAGCCGAGGTGGATGGGGCCAGCTGCCGCATCCTTCTGTGCGACGAGGTCGATATAGAGCGATTGCATCACCGGCTTGTCTGATAGCCCCGCCTCGGCAATTCGTTTGCGATAAGCGCCGACCACTCGGCGCTGCGCGATCGAATCGCGCGGGTAGGTCATCCATCCGTCGCCATTCCGCGCCACCCAGTCAGGCTCTTGCTGGCTGCCGCCGGTGATCAGCAGGGGTAGTCGCTCGGCCGAAGGTTTGGGCAACATATCGATCCCCCCGGAGAGCGCGCCCTGCGTGGTTTCAGTAAAGGGGTAGCTCTCGGCCATTGCCCGAATGTAGTTCATACTGTCGCGGAACCTGTCGCCGCGATCCTCGAAGCTCATGCCCAGGGCGGGGTATTCGTCCGGCCGGTCGCCCGAGGCCACGCCGAGCAGTAGCCTTCCACCAGAAAGCACATCCGCTGAAGCCGCCGCTTTTGCCACATGCGCCGGGTGGCGTAGGGGCAGCACGATGCTCGCCACCCCCAAGGCGATGTCGCGCGTCGTGCTTGCCAGTGCACCGAGGTAGACGAAAGGGTCGTAGATCTGCCCCGCATCCCCGAAGGAGGGCACATTGAACGGCACGTCCCGTAACCAGAGCGCCGAGAATCCTAAGGCGTCGGCCAGCCGTGCCCGCTCGATGTGGCGGGTCATGGCGGGCACAGGATCATTGCCCTGCGTCTCCAGCGGAGCGACGAGACCGATACTCATTTGCCCAGGCCGGAAGGTCGCGTTGTAAGCTCGGTTCAGCGGGGCGAAGCCAGTGTGTTGCAGAGTATTTTTCACAGTTTTTCTCCTCATCAGGCTCGGCTGATGGATCAAACCTATACCTTGCTAAGCCACAATAAATCCGGCCATATCGGATTTGATCTTTCGGATTCGGGATATAATCGCCGTGGATACCGACAATCTTCGCCTTTTCGTCATGGCAGCCGACCGGCTGAACATCTCGGCCGCGGGGCGCGAGCTGGGACTTGCGCCCGCAGTGGCTAGCGCGAGGCTCGCTAAGCTCGAGCAGGAGCTCGGGGTCGAATTGCTGCGGCGCACCACGCGTAAGGTCTCCCTTTCGCTCGATGGGGCGGATTTTCTGCCCTACGCACGGGAGATACTCGCCCAGGCGGATGCGGCCCGCGCAGCGCTTGGCGGGTCAGGTGGCGGCCCCCAAGGCACGCTGCGCTTCGCCGCGCCGAGCAGCTTCGCACAGCTTCACATCATGCCGCTCCTGCCGGAGTTCCACGAGGCCCATCCCGACCTCACCCTCGACCTGCGCCTGTCCGACACGCGCTTCGACGCGATCGAGGGCAGTTTCGACCTAGCCCTGCGTAGCGGGCCGCTTGCTGACAGCAGCTTGAAGGGCCGCAAACTTGCCGATGACACCCGCATCCTTTGTGCCGCGCCGGCCTACCTCAACAGGAGCGGCGTGCCGCAGACACCAACGGACCTGTCCGCTCACGAACTCATCGCTTGGGGCAATCTGGAGCCGCGTGAACTTGTGAACACGCAGGGCGAGACGGCTCTGCTGAATCCGACAAGCATGACCTGCCGGGCGATCCTCGACGACGGCGACGCGCAGCGCGAGGCGACGCTGGCGGGGGCCGGTCTGTCGATGAACTCCCTCTGGAACGTGGCCGGCGAAATCGCAAAGGGCCGCCTTGTCCGTGTCCTGCCAGAGTGGAAGATGAACGACCGATCGGTGCTATGGCTGATCTATCCCCGCACGAATGTGCTGACCCCGAAAACCCGCGTGTTTATGGATTTCCTGATCGCAAAATTGGGTAATCGTTCGGAATGGAGCGAATGAGGATGCCAGGCATCATTCCTCCCGGATTTCCTCATGCGCCATACTTTTAGCCGATTCATCACCCGAATTGACACCTCGGATGCGCTCTGACGGGGCAGGAGGGCGTAGAAATCCTGACCGCCCTCGAGTGCGGACCCAATAGGACGCACAAGGCGTCCCGCATCGAGGCCCCACTGCACTAGGAAGTGGCTGGCCAGGACGACAGCCTGACAGGTCCAAGTCCTAAGGGCGACATCCTCGAGATCACGGATGAAGACTGGCACGACGAGCTCGAAGACGGCTCTGCCGCAGGACATTTTCGACGTCGTGCTCGACTTCGTCGGCGGTCCGCGTTGCTCGACGCGCTGGCGGTGCGTGGCCGTTGCGTAAGCCCGGGGTCAGCGCCGGCCCGATCGTTGAACTGAACCTGAGCACGCTCTATCCCAAGAACCTAACACTGATCGGGAGCACCCGGCAGGGCTCGAGCGTTTTTACCGATCTGGTGGGCTACATCGAGCGGGGCAGGATCCGGTCCGTGCTGGCCGAAGCCTACCAGCTCCACGAGTTGCGCACCGCGCGGGAGGTGTTTCTTGAGAAGGTCCGCATGGGCCAGATCGCGATCGTCATCGCGGGCTGACGTCTGTTCGCAAAGCTATCTCCGCACGGCAGAGCGACGTCAGACCATGACGTCGCTCTGCCTCATGGCATCAATCACGAGCGCCATTAGTCGTTCGGGCTGTAGTGGGCCAGGAACATGTCAACGCAATTGCCGATGACGGCATCCGGGTCGACCTCGGTTTTCGCCCCCATCAGGAACTGCGGCCAGACCAGAAAGTGCTTCACCATTGACAGCAGTTGGCCCGCGGCGAAGCCGGGCTCGGCCTCGCGCAGCGCGCCCGCCAGCATTCCTTCCCCGATCAGCCCCGAGATTGGACCGTCCTGCATCGCGGCCTTGGCAAAAAAGGTCTGCGCCAGCTCCTGATCGCGCAGGAGCTCCGACATGACCAGCCGGTTCAGGCCCATGTATTGCTCGCCGGTAAGATGCCCGACGTAGTCCCGCACTGCCCCGATCAGTTGCTCGCGTAGCGGCCAGTCGGGCCGGAAGTGTAGCTTCGGCACGGCCGCGATTTCCTCAAGCAGGATGTCGGTGATCGCACCGAAGAGCAGCTCCTTGCTCTCGAAATGCTTGTAGAGCGTGCGCTTCGACACCTCGGCCAGCTCCGCGATCCGGTTCACCCGCGCGGCAGGAAAGCCCTGCTCCCGAAACTCCTGGATCGCCGCCTCCAGAATATCTTTTCGTTTCTTCTCAGTCAGTTTCATCGTTGCTGCCTCCCGCTCTGCGATAAATGTAAACATCAGGGTTTACACATGCGCTGCTCTCCATTAGGTAAACACGACAGTTTACAAACACAAGCGCCGACGGCGCCCCGATCACTGGAGAAGACCATGGCTGACCTTACTTTCGGACAGAGAGGCTGGACGCCCGAGCGCCTCGGCAATCTTACCGGCAAAACCTATGTCATCACCGGGGCCAACGCCGGCGCGGGCTTCCAGACGGCCCGCATCTTCTTGGGCAAGGGCGCCGAGGTGGTGATGCTGAACCGCAGCGCCGAGAAATCCGCCGCCGCCGTGGAAGAACTGAAACAGGAGTTCGGCGCCAATGCACCCGTGCGCTTCATCCGCATGGACCTCGCGGAGCAGGCATCCGTCCGCATGGCGGCCGAAGAGGTGCTGAAAACTACCCCGCGCATCGACGCGCTGATCTGCAACGCCGCCATCGCCCAGGTGCCGAACCGCAAGTTGACGCGCGACGGCTTCGAGAGTCAGCTCGGCACCAACCATTACGGTCACTTCACACTGTGCGGCATTCTGTTCGACCGGATCGAGCAGTCGCATGGTCGGATCGTTGTCGTCGCCAGTCTCGGCTACAACATGGGGCTGAAGACCATCCGCTTCGACGACATGAACTGGGAACAAGGCTACGGGGCGAACACCGCCTATTCCCAGAGCAAGCTAGCGCAGATGATGTTTGCCTACGAGCTTCAGGACCGGCTGGCCGCGGCTGGGCGGACGGGGGTGAAGGTCTTCGTTTGCCACCCCGGATCATCGGCGACCTCGCTGATCTCGACGAGTGGCAGCCGGACGATGCGAATTATCTGGTGGCTGATGACCAAGACGCCGATGGTCCAGACCGCTGAACAGGGAGCCTATCCGGAGGTCATGTGCGCGACAGAACAGGTGCTGACCGAAGAGCGCGCGCTCTACGGCCCTACAGGCACCAGGGAGTTCGTCGGTCCCGTCGGCCGTGGCACGCTGAATGCGCACGCTCACGACAAGTCGGTGATGGTCAGGCTGTGGGAGCGATCCGAGAAGGACACCGGGTTCAGCTGGAGACTGTAAGAGCCTCGCAATCTTGCCATGACTGAATAGACCGGGTTTGGGTCGGTCGACCCGTCGCGCCGCTCCTCCAATCCCGGGCAGTGAAACTGATGAGGGCCGAAAACATGGACATCCTGAAAACAGCTACCGACTGGACGAAAGCCGAAATGCTCTCCTCCGCCTCCTTCGTTCTCTTCGGCTTGTCCTTCCTTCTGGCAAGCCTGGGCTTCTGGCAGATGGGCAGGACCGACGTGGCACGAGCCTATGTCGTTCCCATGCTGGTGGCCGGCACGCTGATCCTGATCATCGGGGTCGGCCTGTTCATCCCCAGCCAAACCCGGCTGAAGAGTTTCCCTGCGGCCTACGCCACGGATGCCGCCGGTTTCGTCGCAGACGAGATCGCGCGTGCCGACAGGGTGTTGAACGAATACCGGATCGCGGTGTTCAGAGTGATCCCGCTGATCATCGCCGCCTGCGCGCTGGCAATACCGTTCTTCGGGGCTCCGATCTGGCGGGCGAGCCTGGTCACGACTATTGCAATGATGGCGGTCATTCTGGTGATCGACACAAATGCCAACGCGCGGCTAGAAGACTATAGAGAGCAGCTCGCGCTGGTCAAAAAAGGTCTACCGCCATCAATGTGAAGCGGACGTCCGTTGCAGGTGCAGCGAATGGCTGCTCTCCGCCCTTTGAGCAAGATTGTATCGTGGGGTCCAATTTGCATTGAATCCAAATTCTAGAATACCTGCCATGGTTTTTTATCGTCTTCCTCGCCAACCCTGCCCAATAGATCAGGAAAAGATAACCATGGGGGCTGTGTATTGAGCGCATGTCTACGCAGGAGATCTTGAGGCCGAGGAAGCAGATCAAAGATTGTTATTCTGGCAGGGGGGGCAAGGATATGTCGCCCGTTGCTTGAGGTTTTATTCTGCTACCGAGGAACTTATCCAGACTGCCTTGCGGTGGGTCTTTGGTGCATGATCCGCACGTATCGTCCATGGCGGAATGCTCACCGTCCCAATCCACGCGGAGGGGGCTGTCTTACTTTCTCACCCGATCCGACACACCAGTAGTCGCTGGCTATCGATATCCGAACTACCAACCCGGCGCATTCCTTATTGGGCTTCTTGTGGTTGCTTGCCATTGAGGGCGTCAATTTCGTAGCGTGGACCGATCTGATCGCGGAACGGACTGGCAGATGGGCTAACAATCACCGAGACCACGGTCATTGCTAAGATTATGAACTCACTATTGGACCCAAGTTACTATGAAGTCAGCGTTACTTGATGATGCCAATCGGCCCATGCGTTTTCTTGAGCGGGCAGAGTTGTCGTCTGGCCATGCCGAAAGTTGGCTTCAGGCGCTTCTCTATGAGCAGCCGGGCCTTATTCCGCTTGACGATATCGATCCTGGCGCAGGAACTATGCTCCCCCTAGTTCGCGAGCTCGCTCTGCCTAAACCCGGTGGGCGGGTGTTTTTGGACATTCTCGGCGTTACACCTCGTGGGCGCCTCGTCCTGATCGAATGTAAGTTGTGGCGAAACCCACAAGCCCGTCGGGAAGTCGTAGCGCAAATTCTGGAATATGCAGCATTGCTGCGGCGGTGGAGCTATTCGGACCTCACGGCTCAGCTCAAGGCGCGACATGGTCTCGAAGGAGACAATCCGATTTATGACCTTGTCAAACAGGAGAGTAGCCTCGGGGAAGCAATGTTTAGCGATAGGGTGGCAGAAAGCCTGCGCACGGGAGATTTTGATCTCATTGTCGCTGGGGACGGGATCCGCGAGGATATGTCAGTCATCGCGGATCACTTACGGCATCAGGGCGCGAGGCTCGCACTTGTGGAGTTTCAAATCTGGGCTGACGATGCGGGCACTAAGCTCGTTGTGCCGAGCATCCCCTTCAGGACGGAAGTGCACCACCAGCGCATTCTTATGACGTCTGATGGGATGCCGATCGAGATTGATCATCGTGACAACGAGGATGAACTGGATGCGGTTGTAGACCCGAGCGGCGTTAACCGAAGAGCTGGCAATCGCGCTTTTTGGCAGCGGTTCATTAACGAAGTGACATTCGATCATCCCGACCAACCCATTCCCACGCATGGGGGCAACAACTGGGTCCGCATCCCGTTACCTGGGGAGACGCGCATGACAGCGTATCGGACCAGTGATATGGTTGGCTTCTTCATCCCCAAAAAGCATGCCGATGTGATTGCTGAATTAATCGGCGAAAAGCGCGGGATCCGGCAGGAAGTGGATATGCCGCGACTTCGCTTCCACGCAGTAGATGACATTTCGGAGCCAACCGTGGCAATTGACGAGCCTTTGACGGGGTTGCCCAACGAGGACGACCAAATGAAATGGCTGGCAGAGACTGCAAACCGCTTGGTAAATGCGTTGCGCCCTCGCATTGCCGATAGCTGAGTCAAATGAAAGTGTCCCCTGGCCGCGCTTACAGCGAGAATCTACTGAGATATTACTCCGCTATACGACGGCCCCAAGTATCATATCGGAGCTTGGGTCCATACGAGGGTTATCCAACATCCATTCGTTCGAGCGCTACCTCAGTCGGAGGAATGGCTCGACTCCCAGGGACGCTCGGGTGGATGGGCGCGTGAAATGCAATCGAAGTCCTAGAAGTCTCAGACAGACCGCATGGGGATGGCTCTAGTCGCCACCATGTTTGGGCGCACAATCCTTCCTCTCCGCATGATGGTGAGCTGATCCTGTTGTTACCCTCGGAAACAGGGATTGATGTTGGAGATAGTGCTCTGTCGCTATTCTAGTCAATCAGCGATACCTGTCGGGATATGGCCGGAGCGTAGCAATATACGTCAATTGGCGAGCCAGATGCCAACGCTTGGCTGCCACATCAGCGCTCTACTGGAGTGTCGCTAAGCGCGGATGCAGGTAGGCGCGCCAGCGCAAGGTTGTCTGGAGCACACAGGAATGCTCTCGACTAAGGTAGAACATTCTGGAGCTCGCGGGCGAATGAAACACTTCGCTACTCAGAGCCTCTAAAAGCCCGCTGACGCGATGCGATATGGCTTGCTGCAACCAGAATTTTTGTCCTATCTTAGTTCTTGAAGCCGAGAAAAACTGACCATTAATCGTGCTGAGTCTGCCCGTAGCTAAGGTCAGTTCATGGCTATCTCCCTCAATTAGTCATGAACAACCCAAAACCTGCGGATAACATACTGCTGTTTAAGAATAAATGGACGATATCGAGCATAGGGCATGATCTGGTGTCAGAGCAGACTAACATGATGAAAAAAAGACGGGTCATTGGCTACGTCCGCGTCTCTACGAGACAACAGGAACAGAAAGGTATCAGTTTGGACGCCCAGTCTGCAGTCCTCAGAGACTATGCGCACGAGCAGAGCATGGATCTGATTGGAATATGCGAGGACGCCCAGTCGGCTTATAATCGGCACTCCTCCAAGCGCCCGGGCTTTCGAGAGGTATTGTTGCGTGCCACGGCCGAAGGGTTACCCATCCTGATCACGAGCGTCGATCGTTTGTCACGTAGCGTAAAGGATCTGAACTTGCCAGAGCTCGCGGCCGTCGAAATCATCTCGGTGAAAGAGGGGAGGGTAGGCCCCCGGAAGTTGAGGAAGTTGGTCAAAGCAGCAGAGGCCGCAAGCGCAGATGCTGCAAGAATCTCTAGGGCAATGGTCAGAAATAGTAACAAGAAAGGCCGAAAGCCTGGGAACACGACAAACCTCAAGGAGGCGCAACGAAGTGGTGCCATCAACAACATGCTCCGCAGTCAGCGCAAAGTGCAGGAGCTTGTCGACTTCATTGGGAAAAATCCGTCGATAACGGCGCTTTCATGGCCGGGCAGGGTAGAGGCCTTGAACGCTTCCGGAGCTCTCAATCTGGTTAGCGGAGTGCATGAGGAAAAAAAGGCATGGACGATAGGATCTTTGCGCAAACCGTTTGCCGCAGCCTTGGCAGAGATCCAGATGCACGAAGATCTGGACAACGAGGATGTCGCTTCAGCCATCACTGGTTCCGGGGAGGAAATGAATGCCTCGCTGCCCGATCATGCTCCTGAAATAGACGGAGCCCCCTCAAATAGCTCCTCTGGTGCGAGGGTGGCTGCTCCCCTAGGTCACGACGAATCACAAGCGCATACGCGTCCCGCGAGCGTCTTTGAGGAGTTCTCCCTATCCGACGCTGAGGGTGCTGCCGCCACGGATCCAAGTCTCCCAGCACCAACTCAACTTTCGGGCAGTAGTCGTCTGAACCCGGAAGATTATCCTCTTCCTCTTAAGCGGCGTCCTCTAAATAGGACCGAGATTGGCGTATTGCGGAAGATTATGACGTCGCGCGGGTTGTCGGAAAGCATGGTCATGGACGAGCTTGGCAGGCCTCGACTCGACCCCTCGCTTTGGCAGTCTCGAAGAAATGGAACAACGGTGTCGCCTGATATGTTGGGCCGTCTGCTAAAATGGTTCGGTGAGAACCGCGCAGTCTGGAGGCCGTGAGCCTTATGCGGCCAAGCTCGGGAACCGAGAGCACGAACCTTGATCAAGCCGCAACAGCGTCATTCAGCATCCGGACGATCTTTATGATCTCCTGTGTCTGAACGCGGTCAAACACGCCAGCGATACCCATGTCGTCAATGTCCGTGTAGGGGCTCTCGTAGAAGACTTGAGGCTCTACAATGCCACTTTCGGTCAGGCTGTCTATGACCAAGTCTAAGAACTCTGTTTGGTCGGCGGTGAGATCGTGGCGTGTAACAAACGAACTAAAGGCATCCTTGGCGGCGCTACGGTCCAACCCGGTGAGGGATCGGAGAAAACGGCCCAAGCCACCTTCCTCTGATAGGCCATCGAGAGAGATTTCGTCTGCAACGCCATTCTCAACTAGAAAACGCTCCAACTCGGACAGATCCTGTTTTGTTAGTGCCTCGCCTCGCTTTACTTTCAGCAAGGTGATGTGATCGCGCTGCTGCTCTAGGAAGCGACGCACCTTCATCTTGAACTTCGCCTTGTCGACGCCGCTTCCAATGTCCGGCATATCGAGAACGCCGCCCGTTCCGATTTCATCGGTGAAGTTGGTTATAATATCTTTACGTTCTTTAGGTTGGATCAACTCTGCCAGACCACGCAGTTTGCGCCGCACGGTGTCGAGCATTTCCACTGTGATGTCTTCCCAAAAGATTTCAGTCTGTATCTCTAGGATCAGCTCGAGCTCGTGTGCGACCATCGGGACGTTTGAAAGCGCCTCTAGATTGGACGCAAATTGCTCAATCCGTTTTTGCAGTTTAGCGAAACCCGCCGCCCTTTTGAGCAGCTGCAGCTGAGCATTGAAGATCAAGAGATCAAATTGCTTTGCTGGCAGTGAGCCATCGTCATACGCGGAGGGCAGGCCCGCGACGTCATCGGTGAGCGCCAAGCGCGCATCAAGGTCAAGGTCGTCCCATTCATCCGAGTTTTGGAACCGCTCCACACTGCGCCGCTTGGAACGCACGATGAAGTTCTCCATTGGCATCGCGCTGACTTCCTCAAACAGCCGTTTTTTGGTGTCAGAGATTAGATCCTTGTGGGAGGTTTCCGCGCCGGAGAGCGCCTCGATCAGTTCGACCCGTGTCACAAATAGCCGCTGACCAATCGGGAGAGAGCCAGCCGCGTCGGACATGTTGGGGTTCTCTTTGAAGAACTCTAAGTTCTGGCAGAAATCAAAAATGATAAACTCTGACTTGTCCTCGCCTGGCCCAAACAGATCGGGTGCCAGCCGAGTGCCGCGCCCAACCATTTGCCAAAACTTCGTTTTCGATCTGACGATCTTAAAGAAAACCAGATTGACCACTTCCGGCACATCGATCCCCGTATCGAGCATATCAACTGATACAGCTATGTGAGGGGTCTTTTCTGCCTCGGAAAAATCATCGATTAAGGATTGCGCGTAGGTAACGCTGTAGTCGATCAACTGGGCGAACTGGCCCCTATAGTGCGGGTAGTTGATGTTGAACCGGTCGACAATGAAGCGCGCATGCTTGCTGCTTTTCGCAAAGATGATCGTCTTGCCCAAACGATCCCCCCCAGCCACCTTGACCCCATTTCGCATCAGGTGCTCCAGCACCTTGTCGACAGTGTCTATATTGAACAGCCACTTATTCAGCTCGGCGCTCTCTACCCGATCAGGGACGGTGCCGTCCTCATCCCACTCGATCGCGTCCCATTCTTCTTTCTCATCATCGGTGAGCTGGTCGTAATCGATCCCCTCGCGTTGAAACTTCAATGGAACCGAGATCGTCTTGGGAGGCACCAAGTAGCCGTCGCTGACCGCGTCATCGAGGTCATAGGAGTCCGTGGGCACGCCTTTCTCGAGATCAAAGAGAGAGTAGGTGTCTTTATCGATCTCATCGCGGGGCGTCGCAGTCAGCCCGACCAGAAGGCAATCGAAATACTCAAAGATCGCGCGATATTTGCGATAAACTGATCGGTGCGCCTCATCGATCACGATCATATCGAAATGGCCAGGTCCGAACCGCCTTACGCCGCCGTTCATTTGCTCAATCAGGCCCATCATCGTCGGATAGGTGGACAAATACACTCGAGCACCGGAGTGGTCATTTTTCCTGGGGTCATGCCGCTCGATCAAATTGGCGCTCGGGGTTGCACCCATATGCGTCTTGAAAGCGCCATGCGCCTGTTTAACCAGCGCGATGCGGTCCGCCAGGAACAGCACGCGTTTGACGCGGTTGGCCCGCATCAGCTGGTCGACCAGAGCGATCACCGTGCGTGTCTTCCCGCTGCCTGTTGCCATTACAAGCAAAGCCTTGCGTTGCACGTGTCTCTCAAAAGCTTCGCCTACGCGACGGATGGCGCGTTGTTGGTAGAAACGCCCGGCGATCTCTTCGTCTAGCGGCACATCGCGTAGCTTCTTCAAATTGCTCCTGCGCTGGTGAAGCAGTTGCAGTTCGTCCTTTTTGAGAAAGCCGGAGATGCGGCGCGCGGGATACATCGCATCGTCCCAGATCCAATGTTCGTATCCGTTGGTCGTTAACATCACCGGACGCCGCCCAAACCTTGCCTCAAGACAATCGGCATAGAGCTTGGCCTGTTGCTGGCCGGTTCGGCTGTCCGTGCGGCTACGCTTGGCCTCAACCAGTCCGAGCGGCTTGCCGTCATCCCCCCAGAGAACATAATCGACAAAACCCTGGCCAGTGCCGTTGGGCATCCCCTGCACAGGAAATTCGCGGTCGCGTTCCTGATCAAGCGGCCAGCCTGCTTCAGTGAGCAACTGATCGATGAAACTGTCGCGGGTGGCGGCCTCGGAGTAATCGTGATCGTCGGGGATCTTCTGGTTGGCCCTACGAATGCCAGCGATCTCGGCGCGAGCTGCGTCGCGCTCAGCTTCGACAGCCTTATGTGCTTCTTCTGTCGTTCGGAGTGCTGCTTCGGCGGCATCTGCGCGCTGGCGCTCTGCTTTGACCTCGCCCTCGATCTTCTGGATCTGAGCGACGGTGCTGGCGCTTATGGTCAGCGACTTCTCCAGTTTTGACAGATCGAATGTGAGCTTGGGGTCGGGGCGTGCGGTGCGGGCATAGGTCCGTGCAATCCAGAAGCATAGGTGGAACAGCTCGCGCACAGTCGCAGCAGCGTCTTGGGCGGAGGGGGGGCGGCGATCATCGTGGGCCGCGCGGTTGCCGTGGTTCTTGATGAACTCGGCTTTCTTGACAATGGCTGGTCCCGTGAGGGCTGTGAACGTAGGCTCGGCAATCAATGCCGCCAACTCGCGCCCGTAAGGTTGTCGCAGGGCCGGCTCGTTCCGGTAAAGCCATTTCATCGCCGTCTCTAGTGCCAGCCGGGCACGGAAACATGCCCCGCGTGGGTCGGAAAGGGCCAGCTTTTCCGCCTTTTCAGCGTGCTGTTTCAGGTCGGGGAAATCGGCGGCTAGAAAAGAAAATTGGGACATAAAGATAACCTATTCGAATGGCATTACCTTAATGCGGGAAAATCTTTGCGAAAGGCTTGTTTTGCCTCTTCCCACTTTTCTTTACCCTCGGGTGAAAGAACCCATTTGCAGTTGACGGTGTTCAGCACGTCATACCCTGCGTCTTTCAATCCGTCACATAGCAGCATTTCCATTGCGCCGACTTGATCGCGAAACGGTTTGTGGCGTTCCATCAAGGTGGCGCGGTCGCTGCCGTCATGATCGACCTGCGGGTAGATCGGGCCGTGGGCGATCAGGTCGAAGCTGGTGCAGTCTTCTGGGGTGACGCCATGGGCGATCAGGTTGCGGCGCAGGGCGTTTGAATTGGCAGATGTGCCAAGGTGCTGGCCCATCCGCGTAAAGGGCGCGGCGGCATGGGGGCTGGAGTTGTCGCCCGTGCGGCCAACATAATGCAGCGCCCCGTTTGGCGCGGCGATGCGCCAGACATAAAGCCAGAACCCCCGTTGCAGCATTGCCCCCGGAAGGGTGAGGCGGTGGAGCGCGGCAGGCATGTCAGAGCTCCCCGCGAAAGGCGCGGTGTTGGAGTGAGGAGAAGAGGGTCTCGGCCTTTGATAGACCTTCGTCAAAAAATGGAAATTCATTCTTTATTGCATCTATACGGCTGCTAAATTGTAATTGCATTCTGACCGGTGGCCAGTTTACCAAAAGAGGATGTAAGTTATTTCTATTCAGGCTTGGGTTTGCCGCACTTGCCTCGTATTCGTTTAGAGAGAATTGACGGAGTAGGAAAAAAATGAAGATAGGTAAGTTTTCATTGAACTCTTTAACAAAAAGAGTTGTGTCATGAGGCCAATAATCACCTTCAGAATAGTGAACTTTTCCTACTGATCCTTTTCGGCCGAGGATTACACCCGGTCCTGATGCTCCAGCGGTGTCGTGGTAGTAAGAAATTCCTCCTGACGAGATTACAGGCACTTCACCATTGCGCACTTCTTTTTTTACAATGTCATAACCTCGTTGTAGCTTTATTTGATCCCCCAGTTTGCAGCGCGACCAACCGGGGCTTTTGGTTTGTTGAGTATTGGAAGTTTCTTCTTTTCTACCCTTTATACTTCCAAACATTTCATGAAAGATCGCCTGTCCGAGGGTGTTGAGTTTGTCGAGGGCGCGGGTGCGGAGGCGGCGGAGCGCGTCCGCTTGACCCAATATCCCGGCAATCCGCTTCTGCTCATCCAGCGGCGGGAGGGGGATTTTGAGCGTTTCAAGAGATTTCTTATTCAGTGTGCGCCCCATGACAGCATGCGACCCAACGTCGCTGAAATCTATTGCCTCAAGAGCATAGGCGAGGAACGGAGCGTATAACTGGTCTTCTTTTTTGGGTGGGAGTGCCGCAATTGCCTCATTAGTAAAAAGGTTACGTTTCGCAATCCCAACTTTGCCAATTGATAACTTGAAGCTGAATAGAACGGTGCCCGCTTGCACTTCTCTCATCTTGCACTCTTTTAGTGCGGTTTCAGAAAAACTCTCCTTTGTGTCATGTAATTCGCGTTGTTTCCCGAGATCAGAAATTGAGGCCCATGGGTGGAGTCCATTCTTCCAAAACCGCTCTTCCTTACGAGGCGGAGTCCGGCCAACATTTATCTCGCAAACATCGCCCAAATTCACTTGGGGCCAACTCATCCCAACATCCCCTCCAACCGGTCCAGCCCCTCGGCAATCTCCGCCTCCAGCGCGCGCAGTTCTGCGATGATCTCGGTGGGGGATTGGTGCTCGACCTCCTCATGCTCGATCTCTTTGTAGCGGTTGAGGCTCAAATCCCATGATCCGGTGGCAATGATCTCAGCCGCTGGCACGATGAAGCTTTGCGCGGTGCGGGGGCGGTCGGCCTCATGCGCCAGCGCCTGCCAGCGGGTCAGAATATCGGGCAGGTTGTTCTTGGCGTGCTCGTCCTCGGTCAATGCCACCTCCGGCACGGGGCCAAGCTTGGCGTCCTCCAACAGCGGCGTGCGCTTGTCATCAAGGCTCATCCCGTCGGCGGTCATGTCATAGAACCACACATCCTCGGTGCCGCCCACGCCCGTCTTGGTGAACACCACGATGGCGCAGGACACACCGGCATAGGGGCGGAACACGCCCGAGGGCATTTTGATAATCGCATCCAGCTTGTGATCCTCGACCAGCATCTTGCGGATGTCCTTGTGCGCCTTGGAGGAGCCGAACAGCACGCCATCAGGCACCACCACCGCCGCGCGCCCACCCGTGCGCATCAGGCGCAGGAACAGCGCCATGAACAGCAGCTCGGTCTTTTTGGTTTTGACGATCTTCAGCAGGTCTTTGGACGTGGTGTCATAATCCAGCGATCCGGCAAAAGGCGGGTTGGCGAGGATCAGGGAGTAGCGCCCTTCATCGGCGCCGTGTTCTTCAGCCAAACTATCACGGTAGGCGATGTCGGGGTTGTCCACGCCGTGCAGGGTCATGTTCATCGCGCCGATCCGAAGCATGGTGCTGTCAAAGTCAAAGCCGTGGAACATGGAGTTGTGGAAGTGGTCGCGCTGTTCGGGATCGCGGAGCATCTTGGGGTGATGGTCGCGCAGGTATTCGCCCGCCGCCACCAGGAAGCCGCAGGTGCCCACGGCAGGGTCGCAGATGGTGTCCTGCGGGGTCGGCGCCATGAGGTTGACCATCAGGTTGATGATATGACGCGGCGTGCGGAACTGGCCGTTCTGCCCCGCGCTGGCGATCTTGCCCAGCATGTATTCAAAGACATCGCCCTTGGTATCGCGGTCCTCCATCGGGATGTCGTCGAGCATCTGCACGACTTTGGCCAGCAGGTTGGGGTTGGAGTAGCCCAACCGCGCGTCTTTCATATGTGTGCCGTAGGATGAGCCTTCCTCCCCCATCTGGCGCAGAAAGGGGAAGACGTGTTCATCCACGATGCGCATCATCTCACGCGCTTCGAAGTTCTTGAAACGGGACCAGCGCAGGTTGTCGTAGGGTTCGCTTTTGTCATCCTGCCCTTCGGGGAAGATGCGGCGTTCCATAGTCGTGCCCAGCATCTCGGCCTTGCTTTCTTCACGGGTGTGGATCTCGTCCAACCGCTTGATGAAGAGCAGAAAGGTGAGTTGTTCGATGACGGAGAGCGGATTGGAGACGCCGCCGGACCAGAAAGCGTTCCAGATTTGGTCGATTTGCGTGCGGATGGTGCCTGTGAGCATTTTGAACCTTTGTTTTTCTGGGAGCATATGCAAGGGGCGCAAATGCTACAACATTCCAGTGCCCAGCCGAACACTCAGGCATAGGCTCTGGGGGGGGGGCAACATGGCGTCTATGTTCGGGAATGCACGCAGTTGGTCCGGACTGGTCCGTTCGTTGGTCTCGTCGAGCAATAGCTTTTAAGCGGGCCGGCCTCTAGCGGGTTCATTGGTAACGCTCAGGTTCGCATCTGCAGGGAGGCCCGAATAGGAGCAGCGATAGCAAGCAGGCCGCTGCGTGGAGCCGCAGGGCAGGGTTCCTTCTGACATAGATGCTGGCCGCGGTCGGGGCCTGCAGGGCATTCCGATAGTCGCCGGAACGGTCAGGATGGCACTCCCAGTGTCCACATCGTCAGGCCGGTAGCCAAGGATGCACATGACTGGTCGACAGAAGCGATCAAAGCTCGGCGTGACCCACTCGCTCCTCGTCGAGAATGAAGCGCCAGCCCGTGCTCAAGATCGCCAAGGCCAATCCTTGCAATAGCACCTTTGGTTGTTTGGCGTTTTGGTGGGACAGTTTTTACGAAAAGCTTAGTAAAGCAGTGGAGCGCACAAGTGTCCCACTCTAGATTACCCTATTGTTTTTAAGTGAAAAGTGTCTCCCGCCCCCGGGCACCACTTTAAATCGCAACATTCTGATGGCACTTGGTTTCTCTTGGAAGCCGCGTCAGTGTCAGACGTGGCATATCATGATGCCGTGCCCTGCTCGTGTTCTAAGTAAAACCTGAAAAGTCCGGCGCGCTCGATCTTTCCACCACGACAATACAGTGGTGCAGCATCGTGGTTCTATCTTTCAGGGAATATCGGCGCTTGCGTAGCTTAGGCATCTTTCCGCAGCGCCCAAAGTTCGCCTAACTCGCCGTTGCCTTGTAGTTGCTGCGTTTGCGCACACGTCCGCCGCAACGCTTAAGCCCTTCCAAAGCGTAGCATTCTAGTAAAGGCACATAAAAAGGCCGCGAAATTTTACTTCGCAGCCCGCTAGATTCTTCAGTCTTTCGATCGCCCAGCCAGACAGCCAGCTCTCACTTCTAGGCCGAAGCAAAGGCCTCTCGCGCTTCCGGTTGGTCCCAGATTTTGCGGATCGCGGCGGCGCCGGCTTCGGTCACAGCGCCCGCGTCGGCGTTGGCGAGGCTGGCGTCGCTGACCAGAACCCGACCGTCCACGATGACTGTGTCCACGTTCGCCCTGTTTGCCAATGACACAAGCGCGCGGCGTGGGTCGTAGTGTGGTTGGAGGTGGGGATGCGTCATGTCGACGAGTGTCAGGTCGGCTTTGGCGCCCGCTACGATCCGGCCCAGGTCGGGGCGGTTCACGGCGACCGAGCCTGCGCCGGTGATCGCGTTCAGCAGGGCAGGTGCCGTGGCGCTGCGTGCGTCGCCGCTGGTGACTTTTGACACGATGCCGGCGGCGTTGATTTCGCCC
This sequence comes from Tateyamaria sp. 7Alg 36, assembly GCF_059882455.1. Taxonomy (NCBI): domain Bacteria; kingdom Pseudomonadati; phylum Pseudomonadota; class Alphaproteobacteria; order Rhodobacterales; family Roseobacteraceae; genus Tateyamaria; species Tateyamaria sp. 7Alg 36. The sequence continues at coordinate 2,963,566 of NZ_CM187613.1, forward strand.
AGCAGGTCGAGGTTGTAGCCGTCTGTGCCCACCAGCGTGCGCAGACCTGCGGCTTCGAACCGGCCGAAGGATGCCGTCTTGCCAGTACGGGCAAAGACCCGTGGGCAGTTCACCACCGTCACATCGCGGGCTTTCATCAAGGCAAGGTCGCTTTCGCTGCTATAGACGCAATGCGCGGCCAGAAGGTCGGGCCCCAGCACGCCGAGCCAGTCGAGATATTCGGCGGGGGTACGGCCATCCCAGCGTTTGGTGATCGTGGTGACCTCGCCTTCGCTTTGGGCGATATGGGTGGTGATTGGGACACCAAGGTCGCGGGCACGCGCTGTGGCGGCGCGCAACAGGTCCGGATCACAGGTGTCGGTCGCATGGGGGCTCATGGCAAGGCTGATGCGGCCATTCTCGCGTCCGTGCCATTGGTCATAAAGCGCGTTCCAAGTGGCAAGATCGACCGCGTTATCGTTCCCGTCTGTCGAGGCGGTGTCATAGGCGACGCCGCCTTCGGTGCCAGCGCGCGGGTTGGACGCGGAAAAGAGGTAGGGCGCGCCCCAGAAACGCAGGCCCAGTTCCGCGGCCGCGTCGAACATTTCGGGCAGGTTGTTGCGGAACGGCTCCATCACAGAGGTCGCGCCGCCCAACAAAAGCTGCACGATGCCCATGCGCGCAATTGCCATACGCTCTTCTGCCGACAGGATGTCCAAGCCGGTTTTGGAGAGGGGCAGCAGCACGGTATAAACGATGCTTTGGTCGTTGCGCTTGCTGACCCCGTCTTCGGCATGGCTGCGGGCAATTGCCTCGCTAAAGCAGTGGTTGTGCAGGTTCATCAGGCCAGGCAGTACAAAGCGTCCAGGGCGGTCGATGACATGGTCGGCCTGCGCGGGGCGGCTGTCCGAGATTGCGGCGATCCGGTCGCCTTCAAGGATCACCCATTTGTCGCGCAGAACCTCTTGGCCCGCAGGGCCGTCGGCCAGCACATATGTGCCAAAAATTGCAGTGGTCTTGTCGTCGGTTTCGGGCAGGGGCGAAATCTGGGAATGTGTCACTTCAGGGCCTTTCACGGTGGTGCCGGATGCGGGAGGGCGGCGGGACATCAGGACGCGTCGACGCGATGCGCTGACATGGAACAGGGCAGGGCGACCACGACAGGGTAGCCCCGGAAAGTCATGCGGAGCCAATCCTTGCCAGTACCAACCGACCTGCCGCCGCGACGGGGTCAATCACCGGAATGCCAAGGTCGGATTGCAGTTGCGCGGCGATTTGGGCCATGCCTGCACAGCCAAGAACAACCGCCCCCGCGCCGCGATCCCGCAGCGTTTCGCCAATGGTGCGCAGATGGCGATAGACCTCGGGGTCGCGACCGGAATCCGCGGCCGAGACATCCAGCAGTGGCAGTTCCGCCACCAGTCGGTCGGCGCAGCCCAACGCCTCGATCCGTTTGAGGTGTCGCGGAATGGCGCGTTCGGAGAGGGCGATGATGCCAAAGCGGTCCGCTTGCGCGCATGCCTCAAGCACGGCGGCCTCTTGCGCGCCAACTACCGGCTGGCTGACCCGCGTCCGCGCAAGGTCCAGACCGGGATCGGAGAAGCAGGCGATGATATAGCCATCGGCCTGGGCGTCCGCGATGCGGGCCGCCAAGGGTTCGGCGGCTTCGGCCACATGATCGTCGGTACGGATCGTTTCGGGGCCGTCCTCTTGACGCACGACCTCGAAATGCGGGCCCAGCGGCAACAGCGCCTCGGCGATCCCGTCGGTCACGGCGACCGATGAATTGGGGTTGATCACAAGTACCCGCATCAGCGCAGGTCCGCGCCGAAGTTGTGGGCGGGGTCAAATTCCTTGGCGGTAAAGCCGGATTTCCCGCGCAGATCGACAGGCTGGCGCGCGACAAAGCGGCCCTGACCTTCTTTTGCCTTCAACTCCCCGTGTTCGACAATCACCGCGCCACGGTTCATGACGATTTCCGGTTTGCCCGTCAGTTCCCTGCCTTCAAGCGGGGTGTAATCCATGTTGTCATGCTGGTCGGCGGCGGTGACAGTAACGCGCGCCTCGGGGTTCCAGATGGCGATGTCGGCGTCCATGCCCGGTGCGATCCGGCCCTTGGTGTCGCAGCCGAAGGTCTTGGCGGCGTTGGTGGACGACAGCGCCACGAACTGCTCAAGCGTGATGCGGCCCTTCACCACCCCTTCGGAGAACAGGTAAGGTAGGCGCGTTGCAATGCCGGGCATGCCGTTGGCGATTTTGGGGTAGGGAATATCCCGCCCGTTCAGGAACTTGCCCGTTTCATCAAAGCGGTAGGGCGCGTGATCCGAACTGACGCTTTCAAAAGTGCCCTGCGCGATATGGTGCCACAGCGCGTCCTGTGTCGCGCCGTCCCGCAGCGGCGGAGAGCAGACATATTTCGCCCCTTCCATGCCGGGACGATCAAGATCATCGCGGGTCAGCGCAAGATATTGCGGGCATGTCTCGGCAAAGAGTTTGGCACCGTTGAACTTTTCACGGCGCACGATCTCGGCACCGCCTGCGGTCGACACATGCACAATGAACAGCGGGGCATCGACCAGTTTGGCCAGTTGGATGGCGCGATTGATCGCCTCTTCCTCAGCCAGTTCGGGGCGCGAGATGGCGTGATATTTCGGCGCGGTTAGCCCTTTGTCTGCCAGCCGACGGTTCATCCATTTGACCATGTCGTTGTTTTCGGCGTGGACCATGGTGATGGCACCGTGTTCGCGCGCAACGGCGAGGATGTCGAGCATACCGCCATCGCCAAGGTTCATCAGGTCATAGGTCATGAAAACCTTGAACGAGGTGATGCCACGGGCGAAAGCGCGGGGCAGTTCGTCCTCAAGCACCTTCGGCTGCGGATCAGAGATGATCAGGTGGTAGGAATAGTCGATCACCGAACATGCTGCGCGCGCGTCATAGGTGGCGATTACATCATCAACGGACTGGCCACGCTGCTGGGCGGCAAAGGGGATGAACGAAGAATTGCCACCATAAGCTGCCGAGATTGACCCCGACAGGTAGTCATCGGCGGACATGATGCCAGAGGAGCTTTCCTGCGCGATATGGGCGTGTGCCTCGATCCCGCCGGGCATGACAATGCGCCCGCCCGCGTCGATGCGACGGTCGCCGCCCGACAGGGTTTCGGCCATAGCGGCGATGCGGCCATCCTTGATGCCGATGTCGCCCTTGGCGGTATAGTCGGCGGTCGCGATCAGGCCCCCGTGGATCACTGTGTCGAAGTGCATGTTCATTTCCTTTCTTCGCCGGCGACGGTCCAGCTATCCCTGTGCGACGCCGTGGGAAAGCGCGCGTCGAGGCCCAGTTCCGCGATGCGATTGATGCTGGTCTCGAACAATGTCGATTGCACGGGCACTGCGTCGGGCGAAAGGGCAATCGCCCGCAACGCTGCCTCGCGTCCCTTATATGCTTCGAACAGGGCACGCAGGTCTTCAACTGCGCGACCTTCGGACATGTCGATGCGCAAATCGCAACTTGGAATGCCATGATCGCCCGTGACCTGAAGCGCGGCAGACCGCAAAGACCCCGCCACTTCGCCACCTGCGGCTTGCCCCGCTTCGAGAGCGTTCAACAGTTTTTCCGCAAGTGTCAGTTCAGCATCTGCAAGGAACGCCGCGGCCATCGCCGCAGTGACCCGTTCGTTATCAAGGATATTGCCCAAGGCGAGGCAGTTCTTGCCTGCCGTATGCGTATAGATGGAATACATGCGGCGGCCATGAAAGACCGAGCTTTGGCCCCGCCCGTCCAGCGCGCCAAGTTGGCGCCATTCGATATCGGGGCTGCTGGCCACAACTTGGGTGATCGTGTCGTCGGCGGAGGTACCTTCGCGCAGCAACGAGATGCCCAGATCCCCCAGACGGCTGTCGGTGCGGTGCTGTGACAGAAACGCGCCACGGCCATGGGCTAGGCGCACGCAACGGCTGCCCACGGCAAGGTCCGAGGTGGTGATGGCGGCGCCAAACGCGCCGGTACGGTCGCAATGCCCGATGATGGAAAAGGTCATGGCTGGTTCCTCTCAGGACGCTGGGGGTTTTGTGGCGGTGTAGGATCGGGCCACAGTGGTCGCCGTGACCAGCAGGGTGATGAAAACAAGGATCGTCGCAACGGCGGCAATCACCGGATCGACAGATTCCTGAATGCCCTCCCAGATCATCTTGGGCAGTGTTTCGACGCGCCGCACCGTCAGGAACAGCACCCCGACAATTTCGTCAAAGCTGACGATGAAGGCAAAAATCGCGCCCGTGATCATGCCGGGCCGGATCGATGGCAGGATCACTGTGCGGATCGCCATGCCCAGAGGGGCGCCAAGATTGCGGGCGGCCTGCGGAATGCGCCGGTCAAGGTTGGTCAGCGCCGCAAATACTGAGATTGTCACATAAGGCAGCGCCAGAAGGGTATGGGCGAGGATCACGCCGAAATGCGTATCGATCAGCCCCAGTTTGACCCAGAACTTGTAAAAGCCCAGCGACTGAACAACCGGCGGCACAAGGATCGGCACGATCATCACCCACCGCGCAATCATCGCGGCACGGTCCGACAGGAACCAACAGCCGATGCAGAACGCCGTGCCCAACGCGGTAGACGCCGCCGCCACGATGGCCCCGATCCAGATGCTGGTCCAAGTGGCGTGCAGCCATTCGGGCGAGTTCAGGAAGGTCTCGAAATGCTGAAGCGACAAATGCTCTTTCGGCAGTCCGATAAAGCTCGTGTCGGTCAGCGAGACCGGAATGACCACGAGGATCGGCAGGACAAGGAAGGCGAGGACCGTCCAGCTTCCTGTGACAAAGAAGATGCGCAAGGGGGACCGTGTCATCAGTTACGCTCCAAGAATGTCTTGCGCAGGTTCACGAAACGCGCCGCGACAAGAAGGACAATGGCAGTAGCGACCAGCAGCGCGACAGAAAGCGCGGCACCAAGCCCCCAGTTAAGGAATTCCTGAATCTGGTAGGTGATGTATTCCGAGATCATCATCACGCGCCCACCGCCCAGCAGCGCCGGTGTGATGTAGAAACCAAGCGACAGGACAAAGACCAGCAGACCGCCCGAAAAGACACCGGGCAGGGTTTGGGGGAAATAGACCTCGCGGAAGGCGCGCCATTCGCTGGCCCCTAGTCCGCGCGCCGCCTTCATATAGCTGTCGGGGATGCCGCGCATATTGGTCAGCATCGGCAGCACGGCAAAGGGCAGCATCACGTGCACCATCGCGATCAGCACGCCGGTTTCGTTGTGCATGAACCGGATCGGGGTGCCGATCAGGCCCGTATGCATCAGCGCGTCGTTCACCAGACCTGATCGACCCAGCAGCACGATCCACGCAAAGGACCGGATCAGCACCGACACCCAGAAGGGCAGCAGCACCAGCCCCAGCATCAGCGGCCTGACCCGCGTTGCGAAATTCGAGATTGTGTAGGCCAGCACATAGCCCAGAAGCAGGCAGAACAATGTGGTCAGCGCCGCGATGCGGAAGGTCAGCTTGAAACTGACCCGTACCGCGTTTGAATCGAACATCTTGGTATAGTTGCCAAGCCCTACGGAGGGTTCGGTAACAGAGATGCCCCAAATGTTGAGCACCGGCCAGATGTAGAAGAAGATCATCACGGCCAGAGCTGGCAGAACCAGCATCCAATAGCGCAGTTTTTCATTCACTTGGGGCATCCTAGGCTCAGATCACCCGATCAGGGCGTCAATGTAGAGTTCTTCGGCAGACACTTGGTTCTTGCCGTACCACTCGTCATTGTAGATCACCTGCTTGGCCACGTTTTCGGGTGTGTTCGGATTCCATTCAGCCAGTTCGGCAGGTACAAGCGGTGCTGCGGCGGGGTTGATCGGACCGTTACCGATCGCCACAAACCAATCCGCCTGAAGCTGCGGATCCTGCGCTTTGGCAATGAAGTTCATCGCGGTCTCTGTGCCTGCGGGGTTGTTCTTGGGAACGACCCACATGCCCGGCTGCAACAGCGCCCCATCGTATGTCATTTTGAACGTGCCCGGCTCCATCTGGTCTTTCAGCAGAAAGCCACGGGTCGAATAAATGTTGCCCATGGCAACTTCGCCCTGAAGGAACAGGTTTTGGCTGTCCGAACCCGATCCCCAAACAATGATGTTGTCGCGCAATTCGCGGAACTTGGCGATGGCGGCTTTGATACCTTCATCATCCAGAAACTCGTAGACGTCTTCCTTGGCGATACCCATGGCTTGCGCGGCGCCTTCAAGTTGCCCACGCACGGACTTGCGGAAGGTTCGCATGCCGGGGAAGTCCTTGACGTTCCACACATCTGCCCAAGTTTGCGGGCCGCCATCTGGCAGCATGGTCGGGTTGTGGGCTAGGGCGTAAGAAAAGACGTAGTTGCCTACCGCAAAGGGCAGGGCGGTGCCTTCAAGCACTTTGCTTTTGTCGACGATAGAGTAGTCGATGTCTTGGATAACTCCGGCACCGTTCATCACGATGGCAGATCCCGCACCACTGTCGCACACGTCCCAGACCACGGCACCACTTTCGACCATAGCGCGCACTTTGCCCGCACTGGGGCCAGCCCCGTCGACACGGACGGGAATGCCGGTTTCTTCTTCGAACGCTTTCCCGAGCAGGTCGCGCAGAATGTCAGAGGCCGCGCCGCCCCAGTTGCATACGACCAGTTCGCTGGCCTGCGCAAGCGCGCGGTTACCCAGCAGTGGCACAAGGCCAAGCGCGCCCATGGCGGTCAGGAACCCGCGACGCGACAGGGTGCCGGCCTTGTATTTCTCTGCCGCGATCTCTGCGAGATCGGACTGGTAGTTATGGTCTGAAGTATCCAAGAGATGTCTCCTTGTTGGGGGGGGCTTGCCTTGAACTCGGGGCCCTTTTTCCCCGCTTTGCCGTTGAGGATACGGCGCGGCGGGGGATTTTTGATAACGCCGGATCAGGCGTCGATAAGCGGCACGCAGGCTTCGGCATCCCAGCCAAAGCTGACGTCCATTCGCGGTTCGGGGCGCACATCCGCGTGCCATGTCGATTGCGAAACCATGATTTCACCCAATTGCTCGTGGTCCACGAGGACCTGACACCGCTCGCCCAGATAACTGATTTGCCGCACGCGGCCTTTGAACGGTTCTTCGCCAGGCAGGCCCAGACGAATGCGTTCCGGACGCAGCGCAACGCATGCCTTGCCGGTTGTCGCAACAGCGTCGCCGCCCATGATGGGGAAGCGGTGGCCCGCAGCTTGGGCGATGGCCTGATCCCCTTCGTGACCGGTGATCTCAACTTCGATACAGTTGGATTTACCAAGGAAGTTCGCGACAAAGCGCGTGCGGGGCCGGTCGTAAAGTTCGGTCGGTGAGCCCTCTTGCTGGATCGCGCCGTCCTTGAGGATGACAATCCGGTCGGACATGGACAGCGCCTCGTCCTGATCGTGGGTCACATAGACAAATGTGACGCCAAGACGTTCGTGCAGGGCCTTCAGTTCCCACTGCAAGTCAGCGCGCAGTTTCTTGTCGAGCGCGGACAGCGGTTCATCCAGAAGCAATACGTCAGGCTTGAATGACAATGCCCGCGCAAGCGCGATCCGCTGCTGCTGCCCGCCAGAAAGCTGGTTTGGCATACGGTCGGCGAACTGGCGCATCTGCACAAGATCAAGGCACTCGCGCACCCTGTCGCGGGTTTCCTGTTTGCCCCATTTACGGACGCGCAGCGGATAGCCGACATTCTCGGCCACTGTCATCGTCGGGAACAGCGCATAGCCCTGGAACACCATGGCAAAGTCGCGTTTTTCCGGCGGCAGGCGGGTGATGTCCGTGCCGCGTGCATGGACATGGCCGCTGTCGAGGGCGGTGAACCCCGCAATCGCCGACAAAAGCGTCGTCTTGCCCGAACCGGACGGGCCGAGCAGCGTCAGGAACTCACCTTCCTTGATGTGCAGATCCACGGCATCCAGTGCGCGGAAATCGCCGTAGGTCTTGATGGCCTCGCAGACGGAGAGGATTGGGTCGTTCATGCTGCTGCCTTCTAATGTCGTTGCGGAGCTGATGGCTCCGGCATGTCACAAAAAGAGCAGCGGTGGTCAACAATTTGAAATAAAATAAACGGCTTCAGGAATAATCTGTAGTTATTCCCCACGCGCGAAGTGCGTCTGGATCATTTAATGCGCCGCGTACGAATTCCTGAAACTGCATCGCGACGTGGGGCGTCGGGAACAGGTTCGAGGTAACGCCGTGCAGGCTGACCTTCATTTCCGGCTCGATTTCGCGCACCGCAATGCCGCGTCGCGCCACGCCAAGCAGTGCAAAGTTGTCGACCAGCGCGACGCCAGCCCCCGCTGCCGCCATCTCAAGTGCCGTCGATGTGTGGCGGACTTCGCAGAAGTAACGGCGTTCGATCCCGTTCTTCCTGTAAACCTCGTCAACCATTTGCCCCAGCGGCGTGCTGGAGCTGTACGAGATGTGCCGCACGTGGTTCAGATCCAACACGTTGATTCGCCGGGATGAGGCGAGTTCGTGCGTATCCGGCATCGCGCAGACCATATTACCCGACGCCATGGGACGAATACTAAGCGCGGTGTGACGGGGCAGGGTGATTGAAAAGCCGAGGTCGGCGCGACCGCTGATCAGTTGTTGTATTATGTCGTCAACGCTCCCCAGCTCGATCGACAGTTGCACCCTTGGCCGCGTTCGCGTGAATTCCGTGATCAGCCGTGGCAGTAGGACATATCCGATGGATGGCGTCGCGATCACGTTCAATTGGCCGACAGTGCCGCCCTTCAATTGGTTGATGATTCTGTCCACGCGCTTTTGTTGCGAGAACAGGTGCTGCGCCTCTTGCGCGATGTGAAGGGCTTCGGGTGTTGGCGTCAGGCGGCCCTTTTCCCGTTTGAACAGGGAAAACCCGACCAGATCTTCGATGTGCCGGATCATGTTCGACACGGCGGGCTGACTCACGGACAGCACTTCGGCGGCACCTGATGTGGTGCCCAAATCAATCACCGCACACAGCACTTCGAGTTGTCGCAATCTGATCATTGTGAATAACCTTATATTATACTTTGCCCGTGTTTTTTTATTTCCAGATAATTCACCCCCTGTCTACCGTCGAGTTCAAGATTTCGAAGGAGCAGGCAATGAGCCGTAAAACCGTATTCGCCGTGGCCCAGATGGGGCCCGTCCACCTAAGCGACACGAAGGAAGCCACCGTGGCTCGCCTGATCGACATGCTGCGCGAAGCGCATGGCCGCGGATCCCGCTGGGTCACTTTCCCCGAGCTTGCCCTCACGACCTTTTTTCCGCGTTATGTCTATGACGACCCCGCCGAATACGACCGTTTCTACGAAGAAGGTTTCCCGTCCCCCGCGATGGCACCGCTGTTTGACGAGGCCAAAAAGCTCGGCGTCGGTTTCTATCTGGGCTACGCCGAGAAAGTGACCGAAGGTGGTGCGGTGCACCGGTTCAACACCTCGGTATTGGTGTCGCCACAGGGCGAGTTGCTTGGCAAATATCGCAAGATCCACCTGCCTGGCACGAAAGATCCGATTGGGGATCCGGAATTCGAACACCTCGAAAAACGCTATTTCGAGGTCGGCGATCTGGGCTTTCCGGTGTTCAAGTCCGATGTCGGTCGGATCGGTATGTGCATCTGCAACGACCGCCGCTGGCCCGAAACGTTCCGCGTTATGGCCCTCGCCGGTGCCGAGGTGTTCATGCTGGGTTACAACACGCCGACCCGTAACATCCACCACAACGAACCGGCGCATCTGCGCGAACATCACCACCGTCTCAGCCTCGAATCCGCCGCCTACCAGAACGGCGCTTGGGTGATGGCGGCGGGAAAATGCGGCTCCGAGGACGGATTTACCATGATTGGCGGCTCCGCCATCGTTGCGCCGACCGGTGAAACCGTGTCCCGCGCGGTGACGGAAGAGGATGAAGTCATCTCGTATAACTGCGACCTTGAGCTTGGCGAATATATCCGCCGGTCGGTCTTCAACTTCGCAAAACATCGCCGGATCGAACATTACGGCCCGATCACGTCACAGACCGGTGTGGAGATTGCAGAATGACCTACTCCCTTGCCGGACGCTGCATAGAGACCGACCGCATTGGCTTTGCCGTCGCCACTTCCTCCGTCGCCGTTGGTGCGCGGGTTGGTGCCGTGCTGCCCGGTTGCGTGGTCTTCTCCCAAGCCCGCACAGATCCACGGCTGCACCGTATCGGGTTACGCGCCTTTGAAGATGGCGGTGATGCGGTGGCGGTTCTGGATGCAATGCGCGATGCGGCCCATGCGCCGCACTGGCGTCAATTGGGTGTTCTGACCATGCAGGGCGACGGGCTGCACCATACCGGTGAGTCGTGCCTTGATCACACCGGCGGTCTGACCGGAACCGACTGTCTTGCCATCGGCAACTTCCTTGGCAGTGCCGATGTGCTGCCAGCGATGGTGCGCGGCTTTGAAGGTGCGACCGGAACGCTGGAACAGCGGCTAATGGCAGGGATGCTTGTGGGCGAAGAAGCAGGCAGTGAACGCGATCCTTTGCAATCCGCCTTCCTTGTCGTCATGGGGCCGGACGAGTTGAAAGACACGGACCTGCGCATCGACGATTCCAAAACGCCCCTGCAAGATCTGGCCGCCCTTTACGCCGACTGGGCCCCGAAATCCGAGGCTTACAGATTGCGCGCAATCGATCCGGACAGCGCACCCTCTTCCTCATTGATCGAGGGGGCCGCCCCCACCTGAACCGGTACCGACCCCGTTCGGGGTCCGACACATCCATTACGAGGGGAACACAAAGTTCCCCGTAGCGCGGGCGCAGCTCGGGATCCTCTGCGCGCGCACACTCGCCTGATCCCGAAACCAACAGTGGAGCTTCCCAATGACGTACAAAATCACAACTCTGATCTCATCTCTGGTGATTGGCCTTGCCGCCAACACAGCCATGGCCGACACCGCAGCCGACATGGTCCCCGCAGACATCAAGGAAAAGGGCTACCTCTCGGTCGGTATCGAAAGCACCTACCCTCCGATGGCTTTCCGCGACCCCGAAACCAACGAACGCGCAGGCATCAACGTGATGCTGGTGGACGCATTGGGCGAAGTGCTCGGCCTTGAAATCCGGTATGAAGACATGGGCTTTGAGCAGTTGATGACATCGGTCGCCAGCGGCCGCATCGACATGATCGGCACGGCGATTTCCGATCTGCCAAGCCGTCGCGAAACCATGTCCTTTGTCGACTACATTTCCACCGGCGCGCAGCCTTTCGGCCTTGCCGCGACTGCTGCCGAAATGTCCGAGAACGCCGATCTGTGCGGCCACGCGGTCGGCGCACCCCGCACCACCAGCTATCTGCCGTCGCTTGAGGCATGGAACGAAGAACATTGCGTCGGCGCAGACCTTGAGACAATGAATGTCCAAGGCACAGGCGGCGCGACCGACACCCGCCTTTCCCTGATGCAGGGGCGTCTTGATGCAGGGATCTTGGGTCAGGAATATGTTGCCTACCTGATGGCGCAAGAACCCGACACGTTCGGCACAATCGGCGATCCGATCACCCGCACGCTGTTCGGTTTCGCATTCGGTAAGGAATATGTCGAACTGCGCGATGCTGTGGCACAGGGCGTGACCGAGATCATGGAGAACGGTGCCTATTCCGCCGCGCTCGAAGCGTTCGGTATGGAAGCGCAAGGGCTGACCGAAGTCTCTATCGACCAAGGTACCTGATCGATGTCGGCCAAGGTCTGTGATCCGACCGAGATGCTGGCCGTTGTCTGGGGTGAGGCTGCGGGCGGGGCACCATTTGCCCTCTGTCCGCAGCCGATCCCCGAACCCGGACCGGGAGAGGTGCGCCTGCGCGTTGCGGCGGCGGCCCTCAACTACTCGGACCTGCTGCTGGCGCGCGGACGTTACACGCTTGCCAGTCCGGTCGCCGGTATCGAAGCCTCCGGTATCATCGACGCACTTGGCCCCTCTGTCACCGGCTGGAAGGTTGGTGACAGGGTTTGCGCCCTTAGCGACGGGGGCGCGCAGGCCGACTGGCTGTGCGCCCGCGCCGATCATTTGCTGCCATGGCCCGAACGGCTGGATGCGGCACAAGCAGCCAGCCTGCCCGAAGCGATGGCAACAATCTGGTCCAACCTTGTTGATCTTGGCGGCATGACGCGCGGCCAGACCTTGGTTGTGCACGGTGCTTCAGGCGGGATGGGCAGTTTTGCGGTCGAGGCCGGCCATGCGCTAGGCCTCACAGTGATTGCCTGTTCCAGCGCGGCAAAGGCGGATTTCGTCCGGTCCTTGGGTGCTGACCACGTGATTGACGGACGCGACGCGGATGCATTTGCGGCGCAGGTTCTTGCCCTGACCGACGGGCGCGGTGCCGATCTGATCCTCGACGTGATGGGTGCCTCGCACCTTTCGGCCAATGTCACAGCCGCCGCGATGGACGGGCGGATCGTGGTAATCGGCCTGATGGGCGGCCCAGAGGCGCAGGTACCGCTGGGCAAGATGATGGGCAAACGACTGACGCTTTTCACCACATCCTTGCGTGATCGTCCCGTCGACGCCAAGGCCCGCATCATCAATGGCGCACGGCAGGATCTGCTGCCGCTGGTCGAAAATGGTGCGCTCACCCCGCGCATCGCCCGACGCTTCCCGCTTGCCGAAGTCGCAGAGGCGCACCGCTTTATGGAAAGCCGAGGTCACCTTGGCAAAATCGTCCTCGAAACACGGACAAACCCCGACAGGACCCCAGTATCATGACAATGCCCCCAAACCCCTATGCGGATCTGCCAGTGATCCGACGCCGTTATCACGGTCGCTATCTCTCGGCTGCGCTGATCCTTCTGGCGCTTGGCGGAATTTGCTACGGCTTTGCCGTCGGCAAGATCGAATGGAGCTATGTCGCCCGCTTTCTCACCGTACCCGCGATTATCAGCGGGCTGATCAACACGGTGATTATGTCGGTTCTTGCGATGCTGATCGGGATCGCCCTTGGCGTGATCTTTGCGATCATGCGCCTGTCGAACAATCCGGTCCTCAGCTGGTCGGCACGCGGCTATGTGTGGTTCTTCCGCGCGGTGCCGGTGCTGCTGCAACTGCTGATCTGGTTCAACCTCGCGCTGATCTTTCCGACCATCGCGATTCCGGGTCTCTTTTCCATCTCAACGGTCTACCTGATGACGCCTTTTGTCGCCACATTGCTTGGCCTCGGCATCCAGCAGGGGGCATACACATCCGAGGTGGTGCGCGCCGGCTTGATGTCGGTGGATCGCGGGCAGTACGAGGCCGCGCAGTCCATCGGGATGCCGCAATTGCAATGCTTGCGCCGGATCGTCATTCCCCAAGCCATGCGTGTGATCGTGCCGCCCATCGGCAACGAATGGATCGGGATGGTCAAGCTGACCTCGCTTGCGTCGGTCATCCAGTATTCCGAAATCCTGCATTCGGCCCAGAACATCTATTACGCCAATGCGCGGGTGATCGAACTGCTGATTGTCGCCTCGATCTGGTACCTCGTTATCGTCACGATCATGAGCATCCTGCAAAGCCGCATCGAGAAATACTACGCCAAAGGCGTCCGCAAGAACGGGAGTAAATCATGACTACGAACCCAATCGTCGCCTCCTACGGGCTTGAGAAACACTTTGGCACCTTCCACGCGCTGAAGGGCGTCGATCTGACGGTCGCAAAAGGCGAAGTTCTGTGCATCATCGGCCCGTCCGGTTCGGGGAAAAGCACGTTGTTGCGCTGCATCAACCAGCTTGAAACCGTCAGCGGCGGGCATTTGGTGGTGGCGGGTGATCTTGTCGGGTTCCGCCGCGAAGGTGACCGCCTGCGCGAACTCACCGACCGCGAAATCGCGCGCCAACGGCTGAAGACGGCAATGGTGTTCCAGCGCTTTAACCTGTTTCCGCACAAGACAGCTCTGGAGAATGTCACCGAGGGGCCGGTACAGGTACTGCGCGAACCCCGCGCCAAGGCGCGCGCCAAGGCCGAGGCGTTGCTGACCAAGGTGGGGCTGGAGCAGAAGCTGCATGCCTATCCCTCCGAACTGTCGGGCGGGCAGCAGCAGCGTGTCGCCATCGCCCGCGCCTTGGCGATGGAGCCTGAGGTGCTGTTGTTCGACGAACCCACGTCGGCGCTCGACCCCGAGTTGGTTGGCGAAGTGCTGAACGTCATGCGCAGCCTTGCCGAAACAGGGATTACCATGATCATCGTGACACACGAACTCGGCTTTGCCCGCGATGTCGCGCATCGGGTGCTGTTCATGGATCATGGTGAGGTGGTCGAGACCGGATCACCCGAACAAGTGCTAAGCGCGCCGACCGAACCGCGTACGCGTGCGTTTATCTCCGCCGTACGCTCGCACGGGTAGGGGCGCAGATAAAGGCTTGCCTAAAGCCGGAATGCATCATGAAACTCGGGGCGGTGCTTTTGCTGCCCCAATCCTCAAACTCAGGAATATCCCATGACGATTAAACGTATCGAATCCGGCGCCCGTATGAGTCAGGCCGTCGTACATAATGGCACCGTCTACCTTGCGGGGCAGGTTGGTGAAGGTGCCACTGTCACCGAGCAAAGCAAGGCCGCACTGGCCGAGGCGGAGCGCCTTCTTGCCGCTGCCGGATCGGACAAGGCACACATCCTGTCCACGACGATCTGGCTGGCCGACATGGCGCTGTTTGCCGAGATGAATGCCGTTTGGGACGCATGGGTGGACCCCGCCAATCCCCCCGCGCGCGCGTGCGGAGAGGCAAAGCTTGCCACGCCTGACTATCTGGTCGAATTCATGATCGTCGCGGCGGTTGCCTGAATGAATGGGGGTGGACGTTGCGCCGTTGCGGCCAGCGTCCACCCGTCGCCCGCGAGTTGGGCGATCAGTACCAATCAAGCAGGTTTACGTTCTCTTTCGTCACCACATGGGTCGGCAGAAAGACCGAAGACGGCACAGCCTGATCGGCACGACGGCGTGCCACCATCCGCAGACATTCCGTGAGAACCGCGAAATTGTCCGCAGCGATCTGCGCGCCAAGGCCACCCGATAGCAGCAGATCCTTGAGCGGGTGGAACAGCTCGTGGCCGATGATGAAAGACTTGTCGTTGGGCGCCAGATCCTCGACCGCTTTGGCAAGGCCGACCACGCCGGACGACGGCGAATAGACCGAATCCACATGCTGGCCCTGTTTGCGCAGACCGGAAAGCAGGTCATATGCCTCTTCCGCTGTCCCGCTGGAGGTGGCCAGTTCAACAATCCTGCCCTGAAAGTTCAACTCGCGCAGGGTGGAGCGGAAGCCCATCTCACGCTCGCCCTCGCAGCGCCAGTTCCGCCCGATATGCAGCGCGACAAGTTGTTCCTTGCCTGTCTGGCGCATCGCGACCATGCGCGCGGCCAGACGTCCGGCCACCACTTGATCCATGCCAACATAACAAAGCCGACGGGAACCGGGAAAGTCGGTGGTCACGCAGACCACATCGGTTCCGGCCTCGACCGTGGCGTTGATTTGCCCCGCCATTTCCGCGCTGGAGCGTGCGACAAGTATGACGCCGTCCAGCCCGCTTGCGAATTTACGCATTTCTTTGGCCGCCTCGACGACGTTGTCAGCGTGAAATTGCAGAACCTGCGGCGCATGTGTCAGGCCCAGCCGCGCGGCAAGCCGTGGGATAAGCGCCTCGTAGGCTTCGGTCAGCAGTTCGGTCGTATTCAGGATGAAGGCGACGCGCAGGTCTTTGAGATCTGGGGCGGATGTGCGGCGTTGGCCATGTGTCAGCGCCTCGATGGCCGACTGGACCTTGAGGCGGGTTTTTTCCCGCACGCCGGGCCGATTGTTGAGGACGCGGTCCACCGTTGCGGTGCTGACATCCGCAAAGAATGCGATCTGTTTGAGGGAAGGTTCTTGTGACACAGGTATCTGGGCCTTTCCGGTTCGCATGACGACGGGTGGTGTTTCGACCCTTCCAACTTTGTTACATCAAATGATGTGGTGCAATGATAAAATGATGGACTGATGAAATATTTGATGCAAACGTTCTCGGCAGAGGAAGAGGAAACTGGGAGGAAACCATGAAGACACGACTCAAGAACTATTCACTGGCGGCCGTGATTGCGGCATGTGCCATTGGGCAATCTGCGCACGCGGAAACAGTTATACGGTATAACGGCCTGTCAAAGCTGGACATGATCGACCCGATCTGGACAACCAACTACGGCGTCCGCGATCACGGCTACCTGATCTATGATACGCTTTTCGCGCAAGACGCTGATGGTGTCGTGCAACCTCAAATGATTGATGTGTGGTCGGTGAGTGATGATCAATTGACCTACACGTTCACCCTGCGCGACGGGCTGAAGTTCCACGACGGTGCGCCTGTGACCAGTGAGGACGTGATTGCCTCGCTTACGCGCTGGATGGGCAAGGATTCATTCGGGGTCGAGATCAAATCCCGCCTGTCCGAGATGGCGGCAGTGGACGACACGACCTTTACTATCGCGCTGACCGAACCTTTCGGCTTGATCATCGAGGCACTGGGAAAAACGGCCTCCAACGTGCCGTTCATTATCCCCGCGCGCATCGCTTCGGCGGCGCAGGATGAACAGATTTCCGACCCTATCGGTTCTGGCCCGTTCGTATTCAATACCGAAGAATGGAAGCCCGGCGTCAGTGCCGTCTACACCAAGTTCGAGGATTACGTCCCTCGTGACGAGCCGCCTTCGGGTCTTGCCGGTGGCAAGGTTGTCATGGTCGACAAGGTTGAGCGGATTTTCTTTCCCGATGACATCACAGCCGTAAACGCGCTGGTCGCGGGCGAGCTTGATTATATCCCGCAGTTCCAGCCGGACCTGATCCCGATCCTGCAATCGGGCAGTGATATCGTGATCAAACCGCACAACCCGCTGGGCCAGACGATCCAGATCATCCCGAACTTCCTGCAGCCGCCCACCAATGATGTGCGCATCCGACAGGCCATGCAGCTTGCGCTGGACCAGACGGATTACATGACGGCGATCCTCGGGTCGTACACCGATCTCTACCAGACCTGCGCGTCGATCTTCATGTGCGGCACCGCGCTGGAAAATGACGCCAATGGCGAGCGTCAGATGACCCGCGACATCGACGCCGCCAAGGCGCTGCTGGACGAGGCGGGCTATGACGGGACGCCGATCACCCTGCTGCACGCCACAGATGTCAGTGACCAGCGGGCCGGTGGGTCGGTCACGGCACAACGACTGCGCGAAGCAGGTTTCGAGGTAGACGTGGTCACTGCGGACTGGGCGACCGTGGCCCAACGACGCGCCAACAAAGGGACTGTCGACGAAGGTGGCTGGAACGTGTTCCAGACCGGATGGGACGGTATGGCGCTGCAAAACCCGCTGACCAACGTCTATGTCAGCGGCGCCTGTGATGATGCCTGGTACGGCTGGAACTGCTCCGAAACACTCCAACAGCTGAAACAGGATTTCATCAAGGCATCGACCGATGAGGAACGTAAAGCGATTGCCGTAGACATACAGCAAGAAGCCTACGAGATCGTCTCGGTCATCATGATGGGGCAATACACCCAAGCGAGCGCGTGGTCCGGCAAATTGCAAGGTATGCAGCAAGTGCCAATGACCACCAATCTCTGGGGTGTATCCAAGGCTGACTAAGCCCCACTGGTCCGGTCGGTTTCACTCCCTGCCGACCGGACTTTTTTCTAACATGACAGGAGCTACTCATGCTGAGTTACATCATCCGGCGTCTCGTGGCGTCGGTCCCTATCATCTTGTTCGTGACGGTCTTCGTCTTTCTGCTGAGCCACCTCGCACCAGGCGATCCGGCGGCCCTAATCGCCGGTGAGAATGCGACGCCGGAGCAGATCGCAGAGATCCGCGAACGGCTTCAGCTGAACGAACCTCTTGTCGTGCAATTCGGGATCTGGGCGTCGGACATGCTGCGGCTGGATATGGGGAATTCGATCTTCTCCAACAAGCCGGTCACGGAGCTGATTGCCGCGCGGCTTGAGCCGACCTTGGTCCTCGGCGGCGTTACTATCCTTTTGACGATCTTTCTGGCTGTGCCCGCCGGTGCGCTGGCGGCTTGGAAGGTCAATTCGCTTTCGGATCGCACCATCATGATCCTGTCGGTGCTGGGCTTTTCGATCCCGCCTTTCCTGATCGGCTACGCGAATATGTACATCTTTTCGATCAAGCTGGGCTGGTTTCCGGTGCAGGGCTACAGCCCATTAAGCGAGGGGGTGGGCGCGACGTTGCGATCTGTTGCCTTGCCTGCGCTCACAATCACGCTGGTCTTCTGGGCGCTTGTGGCCCGCATCACCCGCGCCGCGATGATCGAAATCCTGCAAGAAGGGTACACACGCACCGCCCGCTCCAAAGGGGTGAACGAGATGAAGGTCGTGTTTGTGCACGCGCTCAAGAACGCGGGTGTGCCGATTGCCACCGTGGTGGGCGTGGGTGTTGCGATCCTGATTTCCGGCGTCGTGGTGACGGAATCCGTTTTCAACATTCCGGGCGTCGGGCGCCTTGTCGTCGATGCGATTACCCAACGCGACTTTCCGGTGGTTCAGGGCACGATGATCTTCTTCTCGGCAGCCCTCATTGTCGTCAACCTGATCGTGGACCTGAGCTATGCGCTCTTTGATCCGCGCATCCGTTACTGAGGTGCTGACACATGTCCTCCACTGACACACAACCCACCATCCAATTGCACCGGTCGCGTTGGGCTGAATTCTGGCGCTTCTTTCGCGAGTTCACCAGCGGCCCTGTCGAAAAGATCGCGGTAGGGATCATCGTCGCGGCGGTGCTGATTTCGATCTTTTCGCCGATGCTGATCACGAACTATTCCGACATCGACCCGATTGCGCGGATGAAACCGCCAAGTGCCGACCACTTTTTTGGCACCGACCATCTGGGCCGCGATGTTTTCGCACGCTCCATGGTGGGGACGAAGAACTCGCTGATTATCGGGTTCAGTGTGGCCATCCTGACGACCCTGATCGGTGGCACATTGGGCCTGATTGCCGGTTTTATGAAGATCGGTGATCGGGTGATCATGCGCCTGATGGACGGGTTCATGGCCATTCCGAACGTGTTGCTGGCCATCGCGCTGGTCGCCCTGATGGGGTCCAGCCTGACAACGATCATCATCGCCATTACCGTGCCTGAAATGCCGCGTATGGCGCGCATCGTGCGCAGTGTTGTCGTATCGGTCAAAGAGATGCCGTTCATTGACGCCGCCCGCACCATGGCGACGCCCACGTGGAAAGTTATCCTGCGCCACCTGCTGCCCAACACTATCGGCGCGGTGTCGGTACAGGCCACGGCCACTTTCGGATCGGCCATCATCACCGAGGCGATCCTGAGTTTTTTGGGCGCAGGTACGCCACCGGACATCCCAAGCTGGGGCGGGATCATCGCGGAAAGCCGCGTGTTCTTCCAGATTTCGCCGTGGGCCATCGCCTTTCCAGGCTTGATGCTGTCGCTGCTGGTGCTGTCCGTCAACATTCTGGGCGACCGGCTTCGCGAAGCGCTCGATCCGCGTGTTGCACGCAAGAGAGGATAAGATGACCCATAAAACCCCGCTCTTAAAAGTAGAGAACCTGAACATCCGCTTCGGACGCCCCACGGCGCCTGCCACGGTCGAAGACCTGTCTTTCGAAATCCACGAGGGTGAAACACTGTGCCTTGTCGGCGAATCCGGCTCGGGCAAGTCGATCAGCGCGATGAGCCTTCTGGGGCTTCTGCCGAACAGCGCCCATGTCACCACGGATAGGTTCGTGTTTGACGGCAAGGACGTCGATGTGCGCGACCGCGATGCGTTGAAAGGCCTGCGCGGCGAGGGCATCGCAATGATTTTTCAGGATCCGATGTCGTCGCTCAATCCGGCCTTCACCATCGGTTACCAGATGATTGAGGCCATCCGCCTTGCGCCGAACGTCGGCAAGAAAGAGGCGATAGAGAAGGCGGTTCATTACCTCGAACTGGTGCGAATTCCCGATGCGCGTCGGCGGCTGAACAGCTATCCGCATCAGCTGTCGGGTGGGATGCGTCAGCGTGTGATGATCGCCATGGCCCTGTCGCGTAATCCGAAACTGTTGATCGCGGACGAACCCACCACGGCGCTGGATGTGACCATTCAGGCGCAAATTCTGGCGCTGATCGACGACCTCAAGGCGACGCTGAACACGGCCGTTCTGTTCATCACCCACGACCTTGGCGTGGTGGCGGAAACGGCGGATCGCGTGGCGGTCATGTATGCGGGCCGCATGGTCGAAGCCGCAAGCGTCACAGACGTGTTCGACGACCCACGGCATGCCTATACAATGGGTCTAATGCAGGCGAGCCCGCGTGTCAGCGCAGGGCGCAACCGCCTGAACGATATCCCCGGATCGGTGCCTGAACTGTTTGCACGCCCCAAGGGCTGCACCTTTGCGCCACGCTGCGCCTTTGCGCTGGACGAATGCAGGGTGCCGGGCGCTGAAACGCCGGTGATCCGCGACAACCACCTCAGCCGATGTGTGCGCAGTGCCGTGCTGGGCCAGCTACAGGAGGACATACATGTCTGAACCACTGATCCAAACCACGGGCCTGTCCAAAGTATTCCACCTAGGGCGGGGCAAAAGCCTCAAGGCAGTGAGCGAGGTCGACCTGACGCTGAACAAGGGGGAAACCCTGTCCATCGTAGGCGAAAGCGGCTGTGGCAAGACCACGCTGGCGCGGCTTCTGGTCCGGCTGGAAACGGCATCGGCGGGCACGATTTGTTTTGACGGCAAGGATGTGTCCGACATTTCGGGCGCCGAGGAAAAGAACTGGCGCCGCGAGGTGCAGATGGTGTTTCAGGATCCCTATACCTCGCTCAACCCGCGCATGACGGCCTTCAATGCCATCCGCGAACCGTTGGACAATTTCGGTGAGGGCACGCAGGAAGAGCGCGACCAGCGCGTGGTGGAACTGCTGCTGCGTGTCGGGTTGAACGCCTCGCATGGCAAGCGGTATCCGCATGAACTGTCCGGCGGTCAGTGCCAGCGGCTTGGCATCGCGCGGGCGCTGGCGCTCCGGCCCAAGGTGGTGATCGCGGATGAACCTGTTTCCGCGCTCGATGTGTCAATTCAGGCGCAGGTGCTGAACCTCATCACCGAATTGCAGGAAGAGTTGGGGATTTCTATCGTCTTCGTGTCGCATGACCTGTCCGTGGTGCGCCATGTGAGCGACCGTGTTGTGGTCATGTATCTTGGCCGCGTGGTCGAACAGGGCACGGCAGAGGTTGTGCTGGACACGCCCCTGCATCCCTACACGCAGGCGCTGCTTGGCTCGGTCCCGATCGAACATCCGTCCCAAAGGAAAAGCCGCCAGCTTTTGTCGGGCGAAATCCCAAGCCCTCTTGATCCGCCAAGCGGTTGTGCATTCCGGTCACGCTGCCCCCACGCGATGCCGGTTTGCGCGGAACAGGTGCCTGCACTGCGCCACGCCTCGACTGGTGCCGCGGTGGCCTGCCATCTGGTGGACGCGTAATGAGTACGGATAAGAAACCGACCGACCCACGCTATGCCGCGCTGTCCAAAGAAGTGCGCGACTTTCTGGAATGGAACGCCGAGAATTCGCTGCCGCCGGATGCGGATATCGCCGCGATCCGCGCACGCCACAGGATGGAAACCGACCATATCCAGATCGACACGGTTCCCGTGGCCCATGTGCGCGATGTCGAGGTCGAAGGTACCCATGCGCCCGCCGCCTTGCGCATTTACCAGCCGCAGGCTGAGGTCCGCAAAGACGGTCCCGCGATCCTGTTTTTCCACGGCGGGTCGTGGATGATGGGCAGCGTGCAGTCACACGATTCCCTGTGTCGCCAGATGTGTCACATGACCGGATTGCCGGTGCTGAGCGCCGAGTACGGCCTTGCGCCCGAGAACCCCTTCCCGAAGCAGACCGAGGATTGCATCACGATCTATGACTGGGTCTGCGAGAACCGGAATGGGTTGGGCGTTGACCTGTCCGACATCATCCTGTGCGGCGACAGTTCGGGCGCAAATCTGGTTGCGGTGCTGACCCATGACCTGAAGGCGCGCAACCTGCCGATGCCGCTTGCGCAAATCCTGATCTATCCCAGCGTGGCCCTTTCCAAGCATCGCCAGTACCAGTCATGGAAGGACTACAGCACCGGTTTCCTGATCGGGGAGCCGTCTTTGGTCCGTACGATCAAATACTATCTGAACAGCGAGGAAGACCTGTTTGATCCGCGCGTCAGCCCGCTGCTGTACGAGGATTTCACGGGCCTGCCACCGGCACTGGTACTGACGGCCGAGTATGATCCTATTCGGGACGGTGGGCGCGACTATGTCGCGCGGCTTGTCGATGCGGGGGTCAGGACGCGGTTTCTGGAATATCCGGGCACGACCCATGGCTTCCTGTCTTACGGCGTCCCCAAGGCCGAGGCTTTCGAAGCCTTGAGCGCGATTGCGGAATTTACGGCAGAGATCACCAAAGAAGCCGCCAAGCAGGCCGCGCAGCGTTAGACCGCTGTCCTACATAATCCGCAGCTCAAACTGCGACGCGGGCGACATTCGCTGTCCGTGTCGCACCGTCACGCTTGCGCCAATACGCTATGTTTCTTGAACATTCTAAACTAAATGTTAGTGTGGAAACCCACGCAAATAATTGGTTAAATGTAGTGAAATCACCAGCGAAACGAAGAATTGTATCCTCTCGCCACCTCGCGGATGGCGAAGGGTGGGAGGCGTCCGAATTCGAATTCGGCCTCATCATCGCGTTCAACGCATTCTCCCGCTGGATGGTGAAATGTATGGCGGCGGCGGGTCATACCGATATGAACCCGCTGGAAATTCTAGTTCTTCACAATGTGAACCACCGTGGTCGCGACAAACGGCTGAGCGATATCTGCTTTCTGCTGAACATCGACGACACGCACACGGTGAACTACGCACTGCGCAAGCTGTCCAAGGCCGGTTTGATCGCCTCGGAAAAGCGCGGGAAGGAAGTGTTTTACAGCACCTCTGAAACGGGCGCGGCGCTGTGTGATCAATACCGTACCGTGCGCGAACAGTGCCTGATTGACGGGCTGAGCCGCATGGACATTTCGGGCGAGGAGTTGAGCAGCCTTGGCGCCAGCCTTCGTTCCCTTTCAGGCCAGTACGATCAGGCAAGTCGGGCTGCATCATCGCTGTGACGCAGCCCGATATCCGTTACCGATTCATAGCCGTCGGCAGATAGGTCACGATCTGCGGAAAGATCGTGATCAGCACCACCGCCAGCAACAGCAGGAAGAAGAACGGCATTGCCGCCTTGGCGATGCGCAGGATGTCGATGCCTGTCAGCCCCTGAATGACAAACAGGTTGAACCCGACCGGCGGTGTGATCTGGCTCATCTCTACCACGAGGACGAGGTAGATGCCGAACCAGATCGGGTCGATCCCCACGGCCATCACCATCGGCATGATGATCGATGTCGTCAGAACCACCACCGAAATCCCGTCAAGGAACAGGCCAAGCACGATGAAAAACACCGTGAGCACGGCGAGCAGCACATAGGGCGACAGGCCCATCTCTCCGATCCACGCCGCCAGATTGCGCGGCAATCCGGTGAAACCCATCGCAACTGCCAAAAATGCCGCTCCCAGCAGGATAAAGGCGATCATGCAGGACGTGCGCGCCGCTGACAAAAGCGCATCCATGAACTTGGCGCGGGTAAAGCTGCCCGACAGAACCGCAAGCAGGATCGACAGGAGAACGCCCAATGCGGCGGCGTCCGTGGGCGAGGCGATGCCGGTATAGATCGCGCCGATGACCCCGCTGATCAACAGGGCAACAGGGATTAGGCCACGGGCCTCCCACAGCTTTTCCTTGAGGTTCATCTTGACCGTTTCGGACGGGATCAGATCGGGATCCATCCATGCGCGCACTGCGACATAGGCGCTGAACAAGGTGACAAGCATCGCGCCTGGGATCAGGCCGGCCACGAACAGCCGCGCAATGGATTGCTCCGTGGCCACCCCATAGACGATCAGGATGATCGACGGTGGGATCAGCAGCCCAAGCGTGGCCGATCCGGCCAACGTGCCGAGGATCAGGCTTTCGGGATAACCACGAGACTTCAGTTCGGGGATCGACATCTTGCCGATGGTGGCGGCAGTCGCAGCGGACGAACCGGACACCGCGGCAAAGATCGCGCAGCCAAGGACGTTCACATGCAGCAACCGCCCGGGCAACCCGCCAAGCCACGGCGCAAGCCCGTTGAACATGTCCTTGCTCAGCCGTGATCGCAGCAAGATTTCCCCCATCAAAATGAACAAGGGCAGGGCGGTCAGGGACCACGAATGGCTGTGCCCCCAGAACGTCACCGCAAGGTTCAGACCCACAGACGAGTTCGAAAAGAAGGTAAGCGCCACAGCCGCAACCGCCGTCAGCGACAGGGCAATCCACAAGCCCCCCGCCAGAAACACGAACAGGACCGCAAGAAGGATAAGGCCAACAACAGGATCAGACATATCAGACCTCCTCGGATGCAGCGATCACAGGCGCGCGGCGGTGAATTGTTTGGACAAGGCTGTCGATCACAGCAAGGGCAAGCAACGACATCCCAAGGGCCATCACCGATTGCGGGATCCATAGGGGGATCGGGATCGTGCCGTTGGAGACATCGCCATAATGGATGCTTTCGGCGACCAGTGCCCAAATGTAATAGACAGCAAACAGGGTCAGTGCCGCCGCCGCCAGCAGGGCGATCACCTCGGCCACAAGCTGCGCTGTTGCGGGCAGGCGTGCCGTGACCAGTGATACCTTGATGTGTCCGCCTGTGCGAAACGTGTAGGGCATCGCCAGAAAGGTCGCACCGGCAAGCATATAGCCCGAGAAATCCGCATAGGACGGAATGGTCGAAGGCAGGGGCAGGCCAAACACCCGCGTCGCGAAGTTCAGAAAAATCTGTGCGCTGATCAAGATTGCGATGGCAAGGATGGTGAATGCCGACACCCATCCCGCCGCAAGATAGATCCGGTCCAGTAATAGTCGCATTACATATTCCTCATGGAAAAACCTGGCGCGTGCGCATCGGGGTGCCAGCGCCAGGCTCTTTTCGTCAAACAGGGGCAGGCGGAATGGCCCGCCCCGTCCGTCTTACTGACCTTGATAGGTTTTCAGAATGGACATGGCGGCGTCGGATGCGCTGGCTTCCCAGTTGGACAGCATCTGCGCGCCGATCTCTTGCAGGCCTGCGGTCAGTTCCGCGCTTGGCTCTACAATTGTCATCCCGTTTTCGGCCAGAACGGCGGTTTGCGCCTCAGCCTCTGCGGCGGACATTTCCCAGCCCCGAGCCTCGGCAGCGGCAGCAGCCTCTAGCACGGCAGCCTGGACGTCATCAGACAAGCGGCGGAAGGCACGTTCGTTCACCACGACGATGTTCTTGGGTACCCACGCGTTGATCGGTGTGTAGTGGGTCACGAAATCCCACGCGGTGGAGTTGGCACCGGTGGATGGGGATGTCACCATCGCCTCGACCTGACCGGTGGCAAAGGCTTGGGGGATGTCCGGCGCTTCGACCTGCACTGGCGCGGCACCGGCAAGGGCGGCGAACTCTTCCAGCGCGGCGTTATATGCGCGGAAACGCAGGCCGGCGAGGTCTTCAACGGTTGCGATCTCACCATTGGTGTACAGACCCTGCGCAGGCCACGGCACCGAATAAAGCGGCATCAGGCCCTGTTCGGCCAGCAATTCTGTCACGACGGGGCGCTGCGCGGCCCAAAGGCGTTCGGCGTCGTCATAGCTGGTTGCGACAAAGGGCTGGCTGTCGATGCCGAAAGCCGCGTCGTCGTTGACCAGCAGCGACAGGAAGAATTCACCGATCGGCACTTGCCCTGACCGCACGACGTTGCGGATTTCCCCGTGCGGGAACAGCGAACCGCCGGAATGGACGGTGATTTCCAGCGCCCCGTCCGTTGCCGCCGCGATGTCTGCGGCAAATTGCGAGATGTTCTGCGTGTGGAAGGTCGCGTCGCCATAAGGGGTCGGCATGTCCCAAGTGTCGGCGGTGGCAACACTGACGGAACCGACGGCAAGACCGGCGGCCAAGATGAAATGTTTCAACGTTTTACTCCTCTGTTGGATTGAACTCGAACTTTGTGCTCGTAATTCGTTACGTTGACAAATTGTCAGCGTTTTGAAAATAAAGCAACAGTTTTATGGTTTGGAGAGAATGATGAACGTGTGCGCTGATTCGAAGTGGGATTTCTGGATTGACCGTGGGGGTACCTTTACCGACATCGTGGCCCGAACGCCCGAAGGGGAATTGCGGACGCACAAGATTCTGTCTGAGAAACCAGAGTCTTACGCAGACGCCGCCGTTCATGGAATTCGCGAGATCATGGGCCTGAAAGACGCCGAAGCCATCCCCGAAGGTGCCATTGCGGGGATCAAGATGGGCACCACGGTCGCCACAAATGCGCTGCTGGAGCGCAAGGGCGAGAAGACTGTCCTGCTGATCACGCGCGGCTTCAGGGATCTGCTGCGAATCGGGTATCAAAACCGCCCCGATCTGTTTGCCCTGAACATCCAGTTGCCCGATCTGCTGTATTCCCATGTCGTAGAAATTGATGAACGTCTGGATGCGGATGGCAACATCATCGAAGCGATGGACCTTGCCCAAGCCCGAGAGAAAATCTGCCGTGCCTATGGCGCGGGCTATCGGTCGGTGGCGATTGCGCTTTTGCACAGCTACCGCAACCCCGCGCATGAAAAGGCACTGGGCGAGATGGCCGACCAGCAGGGGTTCACGCAGGTTTCCCTGAGCCACGAAGCCAGCCCGCTGATCAAGCTTGTCTCGCGCGGGGACACCACGGTTGCGGATGCCTATCTGACGCCGATCCTTAAGCGCTACGTCAATCAGGTGCGCGACGCATTGGGTGCGGGTGCGGTCGAACGGCTGATGTTCATGCAATCCAATGGCGGTCTGACCGACGCCAGCCTGTTTCACGGACGCGACGCGATCCTCTCGGGACCGGCGGGCGGCGTGGTCGGCATGGTCAGAACCGCGACGCAGGACGGTTTTGACAAGCTGATCGGCTTTGACATGGGCGGCACCTCGACCGACGTGTGCCACTATGCCGGAGAATACGAGCGCAGTTTCGAAACCGAGGTGGCTGGTGTGCGGATGCGCGCGCCGATGATGAACATCCACACGGTGGCGGCGGGGGGCGGGTCGATCCTGTCGTTCAGGGATGGCCGCCTTCAGGTCGGCCCCGAAAGCGCGGGCGCGGATCCCGGACCGTCTTGTTACCGCCGTGGCGGGCCATTGACCGTGACCGATTGCAACGCCGTGCTGGGCAAGTTGCAGCCCGAAAATTTCCCGAACGTCTTCGGGCCGGACAGCAACGAACCGCTGGATATCGCAACGCCGCGCCAGAAATTCGAACAGCTTGCCCAAGAGATCGCAGACCAGTCCGGCGAGGCCCCCATGTCAATCGAGGAACTGGCCGAAGGGTTCCTGCGGATCGCCATCGACAGCATGGCCAACGCGATCAAGGAGATCAGCGTGGCGCGCGGATATGATGTGACCGGCTATACGCTCAACTGTTTTGGCGGGGCGGGGGGGCAACACGCCTGTCTGGTTGCCGATGCACTCGGGATGACCTCGGTGTATCTGCACCCGTTCGCGGGCGTATTGTCGGCGCTTGGCATGGGGCTGGCCGATATTGTCGCGATGCGCGAACAGCAGTTGCTGGTGCCGGTGGATGATGTCGCGGCGATCCGCGACGCCTCTGCCGCGCTGACCGCCAGCGCCATGGACGAAGTGTTGCGACAAGGCGTGGATCGCACCAACATCGCGGTGCACGAAAAGGTCTATCTGCGCATGGCCACATCGCAGACCACCCTGCCTGTCCCGTTTGGCACCCCTGCCGAGATGGTCGAAGCGTTCCGTCAGGCGCACGCGGTCGAATTCGGGTTCCGCCCCGATCGCGACGACATCGTGGCCGAGATGATCTCGGTCGAGGCGGTTGGTGCCTCGGGCGCATCTGCGCAACTGCCCAACGCCGCGCAGGAAAACAGTGAACATGGCCGCACGCAGATGTGGGCGGAACACACCATGCAGGACGTGCCTACCCATGACCGCACGAAAATGGGCGCAGGCGTGACGGTGCAGGGGCCCGCAATCATCAATGAACCGACAGGCACAACCGTGGTCGAACACGGCTGGCAGGCCACCTGCCTAGACGGCGGTGCCTTGGTGCTGCGCCGCACTGTCCCGATCAAGCGGAAAGAGGCGATTGGAACCTCTGTCGATCCCATCATGCTCGAGGTTTTCAACAACCTGTTCATGTCCATTGCCGAACAGATGGGGGCGACGCTGGCTAAGACAGCGGCCTCTGTGAACATACGCGAGCGTCTTGATTTTTCTTGCGCCATTTTCGATGCATCGGGTGATCTGGTCGCCAATGCGCCCCATGTACCGGTGCACCTCGGCTCCATGAGCGCGAGCGTGAAATCCATCCTGCGCGAGAACGCAGGCCAGATCGCGCGCGGTGATGTGTTCATGATGAACGACCCGTTCAATGGTGGCACCCATTTGCCGGATGTAACGGTGATCACCCCCGTCTTTGACGATGCAGGAACCGAGGTGCAGTTCCTTGTCGCCTCACGCGGGCATCACGCGGATATTGGCGGTAAGACCCCCGGTTCGGCCCCGCCCGACAGCCGCCATATCGATGAGGAAGGCGTGCTGATCCGCAATTTCAAACTGGTGACGGGCGGCCGCCTGCGCGAGCCAGAGGCGCGCGCGCTGTTGGCATCGGGGCAGTATCCCTGCCGCAATATTGATCACAACATGGCAGACCTCACCGCGCAGATAGCGGCGAATGCCACGGGCGCGGCCGAGTTGCAAAAGGCGGTCGATCAATTCGGTGCCAAGGTGGTGCAATCCTATATGGGCCACGTGCAGGACAACGCCGAAGAATCCGTGCGCCGTGTCATCGACGTTCTGGAAGACAGCCGCTTTTCCTATCCGCTCGATAGTGGGGCGCGGATCGAAGTGGCGATTTCGGTCGATCATGCAGACCGCAGCGCGACGGTGGATTTCACCGGCACCAGCCCGCAGGACGCGCTGAACTACAACGCGCCCTTGGCGATTTGCCACGCGGTTGTGCTGTATGTATTCCGCACGCTTGTCGGCACCGACATCCCGATGAACGAAGGGTGCCTGAAGCCGATCAACATCATCGCGCCCGAGGGCAGCTTTATCAATCCGGACTACCCCGCCGCCGTGATTTCGGGGAATACAGAAGTCAGTCAAAGCATCGCAGACGCCCTTTATGGTGCGCTTGGCGTTGTGGCGGGCAGTCAGGGCACGATGAATAACTTTGTCTACGGTGATGACGCCTTGCAGAATTACGAGACGATCTGCGGCGGCACCGGGGCGGGACCAGATTTCGATGGCTGTTCCGCCGTGCATAGCCACATGACCAACACCCGCATGACCGATCCCGAAGTTCTTGAAACCCGCTTTCCTGTGCGCGTCCGCGCGTTTTCGATCCGCGAAGGGTCGGGGGGCGACGGGCTGCATCGTGGCGGGGAGGGGATCAATCGCGAGCTGGAGTTCCTGTCGCCGATGACTGTCACCGTGCTGTCGTCACATCGCGAAACAACGGCGTTCGGTGTGAACGGAGGCGGCAACGGTGCGCCGGGTGAGAACCTCGTTCAACGGGCGGACGGAACAGTGGAACGCCTGCAAGGCAATGATCAACGGGCGATGGAGGCGGGTGATACCTTTATTATGCGCACGCCTGGCGGTGGCGGTTTCGGCGCCGTTAGCGGGTGATGTAACCCGTGCAAAGGGGTGCCGCGCCTTTGCTGCATTGAGAGGGGCCGGGTTCGACATGACTGTAGAATCCGGCCATTTCAAAGCGGTAGGAGAATGCTGATCAATGCCGCGATAAAATAGGTGGCCGACAAAGTGGTCCAGCGGGCCCACGCAGCCACTGTGGCATAGGTAATCGACAGCCCTCAGACATGCACAAACTGCATATCTGGCATGCGGTTTGTAGGAGTGGATTGTGCTTTCGCGCCCCCCTATCTGGCGTCTGTAACCCTGTACCTCGAAAGGATCGGGAAAATGGCACGTACTGTAAGACATGCTCTCGGGATCGCGACGCTGATCTCCGTGACAGCACTCTTTCTTGGTCTGCATTCCTGGGCGTTTATCCAGTAGTCGGTCCGAGGCGGCACGCCGCATCTGCGGCAGCCGGTGATACCAGCGCAGCGGTTCATGGATCTGCGCCCCTCAAGATATAAAAAGGCGCCCTCGCTTGGGGCGCCTTTGTTGTTCTAGTGCTGGATTTCTTACCGCCCGAGCAGCAGTTCCGGCAACCACAGCGCCAGTTCCGGCACAAAGGTGGTCAGCATCAGTGTGGGCAGCCATGCAAAGATGATGAAGATCAACGTCGGCCACAGCATCTTGGACACGGGCACGTCGCAAATCTGCGCACCAAGGTACAGTAGCGGCGCGGTGGGTGGCGTGATGTTCGCCATGCCAAGGTTCACACCGATGACGGCCGCGAAATGGATCGGGTCCATGCCAGTGCTTTGCGCGATGGGCAGCAGAATCGGCGTTGCCAGCAGCAGCCCCGAGATGTCGTCCATCAGCATGCCGATCAGGATCATCACGACGTTGATCATCAACAGGATCACAATCGGGTTTTCCGACACGGAATAGACCATCTTCTTGGCCAGATCAGGCGCACCTTGGGCGATCAGGTTGTCCGACACGATCAGCACCATAAAGATCATGACCATGACCACACCGATGGTCACACCCGATGTCTGGATGGTCTGGGCAAGGGTGCGCCATGTGAGGCCACGGTAAAAGTAGATCGCAATCGGAATCGCATAGACCACGGCGATGCCTGCGGCCTCGGTCGGGGTCATGATGCCGCCATAGATACCGCCAAGGATGATGATCGGCATCATCAGCGCAGGACCGGCCAGACGCCCTTGCCGTCCAAGCTGTGGCAGGAAGGGCGAGGGGCGCTCGGACAGGATGATGTCCTTGTGTTTGCGCAGCATGAACTGGTTGGTTATGATTAGTAGCGTGATCAGGATGATCGCCGGAATGACCGTCGAGAGGAAGCATTTCAGCACGTGCTGCTGTGCGACCCAGCCATAGAGGATGTGCGACGAACTGGGCGGGATCAGCAGGCCCAAGGGGCTGGCTGACACGATCAGCGCGGCAGACTGGCCACCGGGATAGTTGGCGCGTTTCAGGTGCGGCATCATGATGCCACCGATACAGGTCAGCGTCGCGTTCGCACTGCCCGAGATCGACCCGAAGATGCCACAGGCGATGACGCCCGCTGCGCTGAGGCCCCCCTTGATATGGCCGATGAACATCTCGGCCAGCGCGACAAGCGGCGCAGCGATCCGGCCCTTTTCCATGATGCCACCGGCGATCATGAACAGCGGAATGGCCAGCAGCACCAGTGATCGGATGCCCGTCGATCCTGTGGGCAGGTAGCCCGTGATCGACTGGTCCCCGACCACGGCGATAAAGATCAGCACCGCGCCAAAGGCCACATAGACGCTGACCCCCAGAAGGAGCATCAGGCATACGATAATCAGACTTCCGGTGATGATCACTGTTCGGCCCCTTTCACGGTTTCAGATCTCAGAGGAAGGCCGAGCCCTTTTCGGATATGCACGTAAAGGTAAGCGCCGGTGAACATGGCCATAAAGCCGAAGGCCACCATGATGGCGATGCGCCATGACACAAAGGGGATGCGCAGAACGGGCGTGGCGCGCAGGCGCGGGAACGAAAAGTCGTCAAGCAGCGAGACATAGCAGGCGTAAAACAGGAACAGGATCACAGCCAATTCGATCGTCAGTACCACAAAGCTGCGCCACCAGATCAGGCGCGGATCCTGAATGACAATGCCAAGGATGTCGGCGTTGATGTGCAAATTGCGAGAGGAGGCGAGCACCGCACCGGCGAAGAAGCCGATGATGCTGGCGGCCAGCAGCCATTCCTCATAGGCGAACAGGTCGCCGCCAAAGCCATAGCGGATCACGACAACCGCGCCGAAGGTGAACGCCATGAGGAAACCGGATAGGGTCACGATCAGTCGCATGACAAAGGCAATGATTTTCATCGGGACGCCAAGGACGGGTGGTAATTCGTCCGTTATGCGCTGCTTGCCCTCGGCGGTGGTATAGCCAAAGAATGCCGGCCGATCGACCTTTGTCTTGACCATGTGTCCCCCTTAAATTCTGTGCGTGGGTAAATACGATTGAGGGCCGGCGATCAGGCCGGCCCTCTGGGGCATTTCAGGATCAGTTCTGACCGGAAAGCATCCGGTCAACGATTTCCTGACCGACGCTGTCGGCCATCATCGGCCAGATTTCTTCGCGCACTTTCGCAGCCACGGCTGCTTGGTCTTCTTCGTTCAGCTTGAGGATCGTATAGCCGCTGTCGACCAGTTTCGCCTCGAAGGCCGCGTCGTTTTCGCGGTTATAGGCAAAGAAGTCGTCGGACGCTTTGGTCAGCGCCGTTTGCAGCACTTCACGCTGTTCGTCGTTCAGCTTGTCCAAAGTGCGCTGCGACGCGTAGTAGGTCGTCAGCTCGGAGATCGCGTTGATTTCGACAAAGTGCGTGCCGACGTCGGACTGGGCAAAGATCGAATAGGTCGCGGTTTTGGTGCAGCAGATCGCGCCGTCCACAATGCCGGACTGGATCGCGGGGAAAATATCGCCCCATGCCATTGTCGTCGCTTTATAGCCCAGCAGTTCGACCATGGATTTCACGATGCTCGACGACCAGACGCGGATGTTCATGCCCTTGTCTTCGAACGTGTTCCAGTTTGTCG
Source organism: Tateyamaria sp. 7Alg 36 (assembly GCF_059882455.1). Taxonomy (NCBI): domain Bacteria; kingdom Pseudomonadati; phylum Pseudomonadota; class Alphaproteobacteria; order Rhodobacterales; family Roseobacteraceae; genus Tateyamaria; species Tateyamaria sp. 7Alg 36. The sequence goes on from NZ_CM187613.1 coordinate 2,996,388, forward strand.
GCTCTTTGGTGGCGACGATGCCCACGAACCCTTCGGGGTTTTGGGCGAACACGTGTACGCCGTATTCGTCGGTCAGTTCCTGAAGGACTTGGTTATACTGCGAATCCATGTTCCGCATGATGCTGTCCATCTCGTCCCAGCCGCTGACAAGGAATGGCATGGACAGGAATTCGAGGCGCGGATCGGTGTCGGCATAGATAAAGGCCGAGGCAAGGTCGATGTTGCCGCGCGCGACATCTTCGAACAGGGCCTCACCCGATCCAAGCTGGTTGGCGGGGAACACGTTGATGGTCAGACCGACATCCGCAGCCGCAACATCCGCGGCCACCTGCTCCATCATTTTGGTGCCTTGATGGTCGATTGGAAACACGCCTGCAAAGCGAAGTGTCATATCTTCGGCGAAAGCGGCCGTGGACATCAAGGCGCTCAACGCGCCGACGGACAGGACCTTGGTGATCTTGTTGAAACTCATCAAGTATTCTCCCTATGGATTATGTTCAGGCGCAAAGAAAACTCTGTGCCTTACGTCAATCGTGACATCCTTCGAGCCTAGGCCGATTGTCCCTTATCTGCAAATTGTTTAGCGAAACGGCCCGTCTAGACAGGTAATTTGCCCCTTTGGCGGCTGTCATTTGGGCATGTGTATTGGCCCCGTGTCTTCGGGGTGTCCGACGGCCCCTGTGCGGGGGCAGGGCGCGCCCTTTCGCGCAGTTCTCACGCGGCTGAGTCGCGGGCGGCGTTCTAGAACCCGACTTTATCCGCGCCTTTCAGGCCCAGCATCTTGCGCGCCTCGTCCGGTCTCGCGATCTCGTATCCCAACCCTTCCAGAACGCCGCGAATCTTGCGCACTTGCTGGGCGTTGCTGGTGGCCAACTCGCCGCGTGCGATCATCAGGCTGTCTTCCAGTCCGACCCGCACATGACCGCCAAGGATCACGCTCATCGTGCCGATGGTCATCTGTTGGCGTCCCGCTGCCAGCACGGAAAAGCGGTAGGCGTCGCCCAGCAACCGGTCGGCGGTCTGTTTCATTATCATCAGGCTTTCGGGGCTGGCGTCGATGCCGCCCAGCACGCCCATCACGAATTGCAGGAAGACGGGAGCCTTAATCCGCTTCTGGCGCAAATAGAACGCGACGGTCTGGATATGGCCCACGTCGTAGCATTCGAATTCGAACCGCGCGCCACCGCCTTCCCCGAGCATTTGAAACACCGTTTCGATGTCGTGGAACGTGTTCTTGAAAACCACATCGCGAGTGTTTTCGAGGAACGGTTCCTCCCAATCATGTTTCCAGTCGGAATAGCGGTCCTTCATCGGGAACAGACCGAAGTTGATCGACCCCATGTTCAGCGAACACATCTCGGGGGCGAGGGCGGCGGGGGCGGACAGGCGCTGTTCCACGCTCATCTGCGAACTGCCGCCGGTGGTCAGGTTGATGACAGCGTCGCAAGCGTTCTTGATGCGCGGCAGGAAGTCGCGAAAGACGTCGATGTCTGAACTGGGGCGCCCCGTTTCAGGGTCGCGCGCATGCAGGTGCAGGATCGACGCACCCGCCTCGGCGGCTTCGATGGCCGAAGTGGCGATCTGGTCCGGTGTGACGGGCAGATGTGGGCTCATGCTTGGGGTGTGGATCGAGCCGGTGATCGCACAGGTCAGGATGATCTTCTCACTCATGATCCGGTCCTTTCGCATTCTTGGGCAAAGGTTGTCAGGGCGTCATCCAGAATGTGCAGGATATCTCCTATCTGGTCCTTGGTGACGATCAGCGGCGGACAGATCAGGAAATGATCCCCCTCGACCCCGCCGCGTGTCCGGCGGGAGTAGGTGATCAGCTTGCGGGCATAGCACATTTCGACCAGCCGTTCGTAGGCATTCAGATGTTTGAGCAAGGGGGCCATCGTCTCGCGATCCGCGACCAGTTCGAAGGCGGTCAACAGACCCTTGCCGCGCACGTCGCCAATCATTGCATGACGGTCCATCAAGTCGCGCAGGCCCGCCATCAGAACGTCGCCCATGACGCGGGCGTTGTCGATCAGGTTCAAACGGTCGATTTCCTGCAACACGGCTAGGCCCGCGCTACACGCCAGCGGGTTACCCGCATAGGTGTGTCCATGCGCAAAACCGCCCGCGTCTAGGACGGTGTCGACCATCGCCGCATCCGCGATCATCGCGCCCAGCGGGGCATAGCCCGCGCCGAACCCCTTAGATACGGCCACAAGGTCAGGGCGCACAGTCCAGTGCTCACTCGCTAGGAACTTGCCGGTGCGGCCGACGCCGGACATCACCTCGTCCATGATCAGCAGAATGCCGAACTCGTCGCAAATCTCGCGCACGCGGGCATAGTAGCTGTCCGGTGCAACCAGCGCGCCCGTCGATGCTCCGCCTACAGGTTCCATGGCAAAGGCCAGAACACTGTCGGGGCCTTGGGCGATAATCTCGTCACGCAGCATCTCGGCATATTTCAGGCCGCGTTCGTCGTCCGACAGGTTGTCGCGATCCAGATAGCAGGTCGGCGCGGGGATTTTCGGCATTTGCTGGATCAACGGCGCGAACGCATCGCTGAGCGGCCCATATCCGGTCAGCGCAAGCGCGCCCAAGGTCGACCCGTGATAGGACGGATAGCGCGAGATCACCTTCCAGCGGCTGGACTGGCCTGCGGCCACGGCCCACTGGCGGGCGAACTTCACACAGGATTCCATCGCCTCCGACCCACCAGAGACAAAGAACACCTTGTTCAGCCCCTTGGGCATCCGCTGCGCAATCGCGGTGGCGAGGTTCTCGGCGGCGGCGTTCTCGAAATGCAAACGGTAGGCAAAGGTGGCGTCGTCCATCTGTGCCTTCATCGCGGCCAGCACATTCGGGTTTGAATGGCCGATATTGCTGACCATCGCGCCGGACGATCCGTCAAGATAGCGCGCGCCGTCCGTGTCCCAGATATAGATGCCTTCGGCGCGGGCGACCTCGGGGCGGCGCTGGCGGTTCTGGTAGAACAGGTTGGACGGTTTCACGGCAGCCTTCCTTGCATCGGGGGCGCACCAGTGGACCGTTCGGGCCACTGGCCTCTGCCAACTCTGTGCCGCTTTGCCGCAAAGCGCAATGTCGCGGCGCATTTTTCACCACATGCCCAAATGGCGCGCGCCACACAGCCTGTTTGGCACAAGGCGCTGGTCAAGTTTACGCAACTGGTGCACGATGAAACCCGAGTCAGGGGGGGAAACAGCATCCCAGACAAGAACGGAATCATGGCGGAGATGTCTGCGTTGGAAGAAACGCTTGTGCTGCTGGCTTGCCAGATTGATATCCCTGCGATGACGACAGTTCAGGACCGCGACCGCCACCTTGCCCGCAGTGCCGCCGTGGTCGAGGCGCAACTGGCCACCACCCCCGCCGACATCGTCGTTTTGCCCGAACTTTCCAGCATTGATTACAGCCGCGAAGCGTTTGCGGCGCTGGATGTACTGGCCGAGCCGCTGGATGGCCCGTCATTTCAATGCTGGCGCGCAGTGGCGCAGCGCGCGGGCTGCTTTGTCTGCTATGGATTTGCCCGTGCGGGGCAGGACGGCACCTATATCACCATCGCGGTTTTGAACCCTGATGGAGAGCTTGTCGGCCACTATGACAAGCTGCATCTGGCGCAATACGGCGCGTCGATGGAAAAGGAATACTTCACACGGGGCGATCACCTGTTCGTCTTCGAGGTAAAGGGTTTCAGGCTGTCGCCTTTTATCTGCTACGACATCCGCTTTCCCGAACTGGCCCGCACGCTGGTGCTGGACCACGGGGTTGATGTGATCCTGCATTGCGGTGCCTATTACCGCGATCCGTCTTTTGCCACATGGCACGCCTTTGCCACTGCGCGGGCAATCGAGAACCAAGTGTTCCTGCTGTCCCTGAACCGAGCGGGCGCGTCCTATGGCAATTCGCTGTTCTGTTATCCGTGGATGGACGAGGCGACCCATGCCGAAAAGTTCAGCGCCCAAAGCGAAGATTTGCGCGTGATTGCGATCAACCGATCCGCCCTGAATGTTGCGCGTGACAGCTATACATTTCTGAGCGATAGGCGGGACACGTACGACCGCCCTGTGCAGCCGTCCGCCCCTTATTTGACCTGCCCACCACAGCCCTTACCCGCCCCTGTAACCGGAGAGTAACCCATGACAGATGCCGCCACCGCAAACGCCCTGCACGAAAATCCCAAACGCGCGCAGGTTCGGGCCTATTACACCGCGGAAGAGGCCGAACTGGTCCGGTCCCTTGCTGAACGAATTGGTCTGTCCGAGGACGAGCGCGCCAAGGCGGCAGCGGCAGGGGCTCAATATGTCAAACGCGTGCGCAACGAGACCTCTCCGTCGATGATGGAGGCGTTTCTGGCCGAATACGGTCTGTCGACCGCCGAAGGGGTGGGCCTGATGTGTCTGGCCGAGGCGCTGTTGCGGGTGCCGGATGCCGAAACCATCGACGATCTGATCGAAGACAAGGTGGCCCCGTCGAACTGGGGCGCGCATCTGGGGCATTCGTCTTCGTCATTGGTCAATGCCTCGACATGGGCGCTGTTGCTGACGGGCAAGGTGTTGGATGACGAACGCAAAGGCCCCGCGCAGGCGTTGCGCGCTTTGGTCAAACGTCTGGGCGAACCGGTCGTGCGGACGGCTGTGGGCCAGTCGATGAAAATTCTGGGGCGGCAATTCGTGCTGGGCCAGACCATCGAAGAAGGCATGAAAAACGCCCGCGAGCTTGAGAAAAAGGGGTACACCTATTCCTATGACATGCTGGGCGAAGCGGCCCGCACGGACGCGGACGCGGTGCGGTATCACGCAGCCTATGCCCGCGCTATTGACGCGATTGCCAAACAGGCCAAGGGCGATGTGCGTACCAGCCCCGGTATCTCGGTCAAGCTGTCCGCGCTGCATCCGCGCTATGAATACCCCCATAAAGACACGGTGATTAAGGAACTGCTGCCCCGCGCGCTCGACCTTGTGAAACAGGCGGCTGCGGCGGGCATCGGGTTCAACATCGATGCCGAAGAACAGGACCGTCTGGACCTGTCGCTGGACCTGATCGAAGCGATGCTTGCCGATCCGGCGCTGGACGGCTGGCACGGGTTCGGCGTCGTTGTGCAGGCCTATGGCCGTCGCGCCGGTCCGGTGATCGAGGCGCTCTATGACATGGCCGAACGCTATGACCGCAAGATCATGGTGCGGCTGGTGAAAGGCGCCTATTGGGACACCGAAATCAAGCTGGCGCAGGAACTCGGGGTCGAACGATTCCCCGTCTTTACCCGTAAGAACAACACCGATGTCAGCTATATGGCCTGCGCGCAGATGCTGATGGACCGGCGCGACCGCATCTATCCGCAATTTGCCACCCATAACGCCCATACCTGCGCCGCCGTTGTGGCCATGGCTGGCAATGACAAGGACAGCTTTGAATTCCAGCGTCTGCACGGCATGGGCGAATCCCTGCACCAGATCGTGAAAGAGTCCGAAGGCACCCATTGCCGTATCTATGCCCCTGTCGGCGCGCATCAGGACCTGCTGGCCTATCTGGTTCGCCGCCTGCTGGAAAACGGCGCGAACTCGTCTTTTGTGAACCAGATCGTGGACGATAATATTCCCGCCGAGTCCATTTCGGTCGATCCGGTCAGCGAAATGGAACGGATGAAAGACGAGATCAAAAGCCCGTCGATTGCGCAGCCATGGGATCTGTTCATGCCCGGGCGGGCGAATTCTAAAGGGTTCAGGGTTAATGAACCGGCCTCAATCCTGCCGCTTCTGGCCGCGCGCGAGGCATTTGCCGAAACCACATGGTCTGCCACGCCGATGCTTGCTGCTGGTCACGAACCCAAAGGCGCGGTGCGTGACGTGTTCTCGCCCGCGGACAAGACCCGCAAGGTGGGCACGGTCCAAGAGGCGACCTCCGAAGATGTGGCCTTTGCGATCAAGGCGGCGTCGGACGGCTTCAAGGACTGGTCCGCAACCTCTGTGGGCGAGCGCGCCAATATCCTGCGTATACTGGCCGACATGTACGAGGACAACATCGCCGAGCTGACCTCTATCACCACCCGCGAAGCCGGTAAAACCGTGCTGGACGGCATTGCCGAAGTGCGCGAGGCGGTCGATTTCCTGCGCTATTACGCAAACGAGGCCGAGCGTCTGGAAGAGGAGGCCCCCGGAACGGCGCGCGGTGTGTTTGTGTGCATCAGCCCGTGGAATTTCCCGCTGGCCATTTTTACCGGCCAGATCGCGGCGGCACTGGCGGTGGGCAATGTGGTTCTTGCCAAACCTGCCGAACAAACGCCGATGATTGCGGCCCGCGCCGTGCAGATGATGCGCGATTGCGGTTTGCCGGATGCGGCTGTGCAATTGCTGCCCGGTGATGGCCCCACGGTAGGTGGCCCGCTGACCAGTGATCCAAGCATTGCTGGCGTGTGCTTTACCGGATCGACCGAAGTGGCAATGATCATCCACAAGGCGCTGGCCGAAAATGCCGGACCCGACGCGGTGCTGATTGCGGAAACCGGCGGATTGAACGCGATGATTGTCGATTCCACGGCCCTGCCGGAACAGGCGGTGCGCGATATCCTGATCTCGTCGTTCCAGTCTGCGGGACAACGCTGTTCTGCCTTGCGTATTCTTTACGTGCAGGAAGACGTCCATGACAAGTTGATGGAGATGCTGTCCGGTGCGCTGGATGCGTTGGTGATCGGGGACCCGTGGCGCACGGATGTGGACGTCTCGCCCGTGATCGACGCGGATGCGCAGGCCCAGATCACCGACTATATCGCGGCCCATGAACAGGCGGGCACATTGCTTAAAAAGATGCCTGTGCCGAACGACAACGGCACTTATGTCACCCCCGCCATCGTCAAGGTTGACGGCATCACGGATATGGAGCGCGAGATTTTTGGCCCCGTTCTGCATGTCGCCACGTTCAAGGCCCGTGACCTCGACAAGGTGGTCGACGCCATCAATGACCGCGAATACGGTCTGACATTCGGGCTGCACACCCGCATCGACGACCGCGTCGAAGAGATTGTCGAGCGCATTCAGGTCGGCAACGTTTACGTGAACCGCAACCAGATCGGCGCCATCGTGGGCAGCCAGCCCTTTGGCGGCGAAGGGTTGTCGGGGACGGGTCCGAAGGCGGGCGGACCGCTGTACCTGACCCGCTTCCGCAGCACCGAAAAGCCCAAGGCGTTTGACGCCCCGACGGGTGAAACCGTGGACCCGTCCGATGTCGAACTGGCTATGGACCAGATCGATGCGCGCAACTGGGCAGCCCGCGTGGATAAGGTGTCGGTCTTGCGGCAGGCGCTGTCGGGGCGCTCCGGCGTCGTGCGGCGCGCCTTGGCCGAAACGGCAGCCTTTGACATGACCCCGCAAACGCTGCCCGGCCCGACCGGCGAAAGCAACCGCTTGCGCAGCTTTGCGCGCGGCATGATCCTGTGCCTTGGCCCGACAGAAGACATCGCGGTGGCCCAGGCCATTCAGGCCCTTGGTGCCGGATGCGGCGCGCTGATCGTTACGCCGCGTGCCTTGCAGTCGATGGGCGTGGTCCTTGCTGCCGCCGGTGCACCGGTGGTCATGCTTGAGGGTACGGTTGCACCCGAAGACTTGGTCAAGCTGAAAGGGATCGCCGCTGTGGCGGCCGCCGGATCGTCGGACTGGACCGGCGCGCTACGCCGCGCCTTGGCGCAACGTGACGGCCCGATCCTGCCGCTGATCACAGAACAGATCGCACCCGAACGCTACGCCATCGAACGCCACCTGTGCATCGACACCACAGCGGCGGGTGGCAACGCGAGCCTCCTGGCCTCTTCTTCGTAAGAGGGGACCAACCACGAAAAGACGGGACGCGCCTGAACGCGCGCCCCGTCCCCCGTTGGCAGGCGGAACAAAAAACTACCCGTGGCCGCCACAGCGCCCTACCTTTCCCTCATGCACAGTGATAATCCCAACCCGTTGATCCGCATGTTTCTGAATGCGACCGCCATCGGTTTCGCCGTGTCGGCCCTGTTCACCGTGGCGCTGTGGGTGATGGATGTGTCGGGGCTGGCCAGCCGTATGGCGCAGTCTCCGGATGCGTTTTTGCTGCTGTTCATCCTGTGGTTTTCGAATGGCTTGTTGTTTGCCTGTGTGCAAATCGGCTATGCGCTTTGGCAAATGGGCCGCGACGGCGGCTAAAGCCAAGAAGGACAATCCCGATGCGCGCCATGCAACTTGTGACCCTCGGTCAGCCCCTTGAAATGCGCGATGTGCCGCGCCCTGATCCCGCCGCGGGCGAGGTGCTGGTGCGTATCCATTCCTGCGGGTTGAACTTTGGTGACACGTTGATCCTGAAAGGCACCTATCAGGAAAAGCCGCCCTTGCCCGCGACCATCGGGATGGAGATGTGTGGCACGATCGAAGCGGTTGGCGCGGGTGTCACCCACTTGCAGGTCGGCCAGCGCATCGCTGCCTATTCCGGCTTTGGCGGGCTTGCCGAATACGCCTGCCTGTCGGCGGATATCTGTGTGCCCGTGCCGGACGAGATGTCCCATGTGGACGCGGCGGCTTTTCTGATCGCCTATGGCACCAGCCACGTCGCGCTTGGCTATAAGGCGCGCTTGCAAAAGGGCGAGCGGTTGCTGGTGCTCGGCGCGTCGGGCGGCGTCGGGCTGACGGCGGTCGAACTGGGCAAGCTGATGGGGGCCGAGGTGATCGCAGTGGCCCGTGGCGCTGAAAAACTGGCGGTGGCCAAGGCCGCAGGGGCCGACCATCTGCTGGACAGTGACACCTGCGATCTGCGCGCCGACGTCAAGGCATTGGGTGGTGCGGATGTGGTCTATGACCCTGTCGGGGGGGATCTGTTCAATGCGGCCCTGCGCGCCTGCAACCCCGAAGCGCGCCTGTTGCCACTGGGCTTTGCCAGCGGGACCGTGCCGCAAATTCCGGCCAATATCCTGCTGGTCAAGAACCTGACCGTGATCGGCTATTACTGGGGCGGCTACACGCGGGTGAACCCGTCTGTCCTGACCGACAGCTTTGCCGAACTGTTCGACTGGTACGTGGCGGGCAAGCTGAAACCCCATGTCAGCCATGTGCTGCCGCTCGAAGACGCGAACGAGGGGCTGGAGTTGCTGCGCGCGCGCAAGGCTACGGGCAAGGTCGTCATCACCATCGACGGCTAGGTCGCGTCGGCTGGCGTGTCTTGCGCCGTTCGCGCAAGAACACGAACAGCCCCGAGCCGAGGATCAGCGCAATGCCGATCCAGACCTCGATCACCGGCAGGTCGCCAAAGACGACAAAGCCCCAGAACACGGCCAGCGGCAGGCCCACATATTCGAATGGTGCGACGGTGGCTGCGTCGGCAAGGCGGTAGGCTTGGCTAAGGCAGTAGCCGACAACTGCCGAATTGACTCCCAGCCCGACAAAGACCCAGAAATCACTGCCCGCGGGCCACACCCATGCGCGCAACAGGAAAATCATCGACCCGCTGGTCGCGCCCTCGGCATAGCGCCCATCGCCCGCGACCGCGAAAAAGCCGACGGAAACTACGATGAACGTCAGTTGGATATAGACAGACATCGCGCTTGCCTTGCTGGTCACGCCCAGCCTGCGGGTCAGCAACTGGTTCAGCGCATAGGTCAGTGCCGCCAGCACCGGCAACAGAAGGACAATGCGGCTGACCTCAAGCGCGGCGGGGGCGGCCCACGGGCGCTGCATGATGACGACGCCTGCAAATCCGACCGCCACCGCGCCAAGGCGCAGCGGCCCGACCTTTTCGCCCAACAGGGGGATCGACAACAGGGTGATGAACAAAGGCGCCACAAAGAACAGCGCCGTCACATCCGCCAGCGGCAGCACCGCAAGCCCGACAAAGAAGGTCATGTTGGCAATCACGATCAACAGGCCGCGCATCGCGTGCAGCCACGGGTGGTCGGTGCGCAGGATGTGCCAGCCGCCCTCGAACTGGACGATGACCAGACTGAACAGGATGCCGATCAGCGACCGCGTGAACACGATCTGGTGCAGCGGATAGCCGCCCGACAATTCCTTGATCAGCATGTCGTTGATCGAAATGGCAAACACGCCAAACAGCACAAAGGCGATGGCGGGGCCGGATTTGTTCAGGATGGTATCGGTCATGATCCCAGCCCTATCCATGCGCCGCGATCCTGTCACGCACGAAAGCAGATGGCGCCGCGCGCACGGGTGCGCTAGGCTTTTGCCAGACCGAGACGGAAGGAACACCAGACCATGAAAATGTCAGATACCCGCCAGATCGCGGCCCCGCCCGCCGAAGTTTACGCCGCCCTTCTGAACCCCGATGTCCTGAAGGCCTGCGTGCCCGGCGCGACCGAGGTCACGGGCAACCCCGATGACGGTTTCGAGGCGTCGGTGACCCAGAAAGTCGGCCCCGTAAAGGCGACGTTTAAAGGGCAGGTAAGCCTGTCCGACATGGTGGAAAACGAGAAACTGACCATTACCGGCGAAGGCAAGGGCGGCGCTGCCGGATTTGCCAAGGGCGGCGCGGTGGTGCGTATGGAACATGTCGATGGCGGCACCGCGCTCAGCTATGATGTGGAGGCCAAGGTGGGCGGCAAGCTGGCACAGCTGGGCAGCCGCATCATTGACGGTTTCGCCAAGAAGATGGCCGACCAGTTGTTTAACAACCTGCAAACCGCGCTTGAAGGGCCTGCCGAGGATGGCGATGCCGACGCCGCACCGGAAGCCGGTGCCAAGAAGGGCTGGCTGGGCCGGTTGACGGGCAAGGAATGACCCCGCACACCCGACTGTGCGCCTGCGCGCTGGTCGGGTCGCACGCGGCGGGTTACCTGTGGCGCGCAAGAACAAAGGCCGAGGAACCATGGCTGCTATCCTAAGCATCAAAAATCTGCGCAAAGCCTATGACGACGGTTTCGAGGCGTTGAAGGGCGTGTCGCTGGACATCGAACAGGGCGAGATTATCGCCCTGCTTGGCCCCAATGGCGCGGGCAAGACGACGCTGATCTCGACCATCTGCGGCATCACCATGCCCACATCGGGCACGGTGACTGTGGCGGGCCATGACATCCTGACTGACTATCGTGCCGCGCGCAGCCTGATCGGGCTGGTCCCGCAAGAAATCGCGCTGGAACCGTTCGAACGTGTGATCAACACGGTGCGGTTTTCGCGCGGCCTGTTCGGGAAACCACGCAAGGATGGCGCGGTCGAGGATATCCTGCGCCGCCTGTCTCTGTGGGATAAACGCGACAGCCAGATCCGCGCCCTGTCCGGCGGCATGAAACGCCGCGTGCTGATTGCCAAGGCACTGGCCCACGACCCCCGCGTCCTGTTTCTGGACGAACCGACGGCGGGCGTGGATGTGGAACTGCGCAAGGACATGTGGCAGATCGTTGAACAGTTGCGCGCCGATGGCGTGACCACGATCCTGACCACCCATTACATCGAAGAGGCCGAAGCCATCGCTGACCGCATCGGCGTGATCAACAAGGGTGAAATCCTGCTGGTCGAGGACAAGGACAAGCTGATGTCGCGCATGGGGCGCAAGCAGCTTGATGTGCAACTGACCACGCAACTGACCGAAATTCCCGCCGCGCTGTCGGGCTATGATCTGACGCTTGGCGATGACGGGTGGACCTTGGTCTATACCTACGACGCCAAGGGCGAACGGACGGGCATCACCAAACTTCTGAACGATGTGTCGGGCGCGGGCTTGCAGTTGCGCGATGTGCAGACACGGCAAAGCAGTCTGGAAGACATCTTTGTCTCGCTTGTTCAGGACAAACCGGAGGACGCCCAATGAACTGGTCCGCTGTTCGCGCGATTTACGTTTTCGAGATGGCGCGGTTTTTCCGCACGCTGGCGCAGTCCTTTCTGTCGCCTGTGCTGTCCTCGTCCCTTTATTTTGTGGTCTTCGGCGCCGCGATCGGCAGTCGCATCGATCAGGTCGAGGGCGTCAGTTATGGCGCGTTTATCGTGCCGGGTTTGATCATGCTGACCGTGATGACGCAGGCGATCTCGAACGCGTCGTTCGGCATCTATTTTCCGAAATTCATCGGCACGATCTACGAACTGCTTTCCGCGCCAGTAAATTTCCTTGAAATCGTCATGGGCTATGTCGGGGCGGCGGCGACCAAGTCGATGTTTATCGGGATTATCATCCTGATCACCTCGTTCTTCTTTGTGGATATCAGCATCGCGCACCCGCTGGCGATGATCCTGTTCCTTGTGCTGACCTGCGTCAGCTTTGCGCTGTTCGGGTTCATCATCGGCATCTGGGCGGGGAACTTTGAACAGTTGCAACTGATACCGCTGTTGATCGTGACGCCCTTGGTATTCTTGGGTGGCTCGTTCTATTCGATCTCGATGCTGCCGCCGGTATGGCAGGCGATTTCGATGTTCAATCCGGTGGTTTACCTGATTTCCGGTTTCCGCTGGGCCTTCTTCGGGGTGGCGGATGTGCCGATTGCGATTTCGCTGCTGGCCATCGGAGCATTCACTGCGCTGTGTCTTGCGGCGGTCGGGTGGATCTTCAAAACCGGATGGCGGATCCGGCAATAACGTCGCGTCGGACAAGTGTCGCGCAACTCCTTTGCCTTGTGACCTTGTTTGACCCCGCGCGGCAATCTACATGAACGGGATGAAGCGTTGGATCCCATTTGTTAAATCCGAACCCGTCGTGGCCGTTGTCCGGCTGCAAGGGATGATTGCCAACAATCGCGGGGGCTTGAGCGATCAATCCCTTGGCCCCGTGATCGAAAAGGTGTTCTCTCGCGGGAAGCCTGCCGCCATTGCGCTGGAAATCAACTCGCCTGGGGGCAGCCCTGTGCAATCGTCGCTGATCGCGGCGCGTATCCGCAGATTGGCCGACGACAAGAACATTCCCGTTCTGGCCTTTGTCGAAGATGTGGCCGCATCGGGCGGCTATTGGTTGGCGGTGGCGGCGGATGAAATCTTTGCCGATCCAAGCTCGATCATCGGCTCCATCGGCGTGATTTCGGCCGGATTTGGCGCGCATGAGCTTCTGGAACGCCACGGGGTCGAAAGGCGCATCTATACGGCCGGTGAATCGAAATCCAAACTGGACATGTTCAAACCGGAGCAGCCCAAGGATGTCGCGCAACTGCAATCGCTGCTGGGTGATGTGCACGAGAATTTCATCGACCACGTAAAAGCGCGGCGGGGCGGCAAACTGGATCAGGATGCCGACCTGTTCAACGGAGATTACTGGCTGGCACAACGTGCGCAGGCCCTTGGGTTGATCGACGGGATCGGCCACCTCAAGCCCATTCTGAAAGAGCGTTTTGGCGATAAGGTGCAACTGCGCCGCTACGGCGTGCGCCGTCCCTTCCTGTCGCGTTTCGGTGCGCAGGTCATGGATGACGCGCTGGCCAGCGTTCAGGAACGGGCGGCCTTCGCTCAGTTTGGGCTGTAAATTATGCTGGCCAAGATTGTTGTCCTTTTTCTGGTCTTTATGGGTGTGCTTGCCATGTTCGGCAAATTGCACTGGATCGGGGGCAAGCGGTTGGGTCAGGTAAAATGCGACTGCGGTCGGTATCGTATTGGCAAAGGGCCATGTGCCTGCGGGCGGGGTAAACGTTGATGGCGGAACTGATGCCGTGGCTGTTAAGCGGACTTGGTCTGCTGATCCTGCTGCTTGCGGGAGATTCACTGGTCAAAGGAGCGGTGAACCTCAGCCTGCGCCTTGGCGTGCCTGCGCTGATCGTCAGCCTGACGATTGTGGCCTTTGGCACCTCTGCGCCTGAACTTCTGATCTCGATCGAGGCGATCTTGGACGACGCGCCGGGGCTGGCCCTTGGCAACGTGGTGGGGTCGAACACGGCCAACATCCTGCTTGTGCTGGGGATACCCGCGCTGCTGGCCACGATGCACACATCCGAATGCAACACGCGCAAATCCTTTAATTACATGATCGGTGCGTCGCTGCTGTTCATCGTGCTGGCCTTTCGCGGGGTCTTTGACTGGATGTCGTCGGTTATCCTGCTGGCGGCGCTGGCCTATGTGCTGTTCGATCAGGCGATGGAGGCGAAATGCCACCGTGCCGCCTGTTCCGCCCTGCCGGAGGACGAAGGCGAAATCGAAGGCGTCGATCCCGACCTGCCATGGTGGCGCATCGGGGTTTTCCTGATCCTCGGCCTGATCGGCCTGCCCTTGGGTGCCAGCCTGCTGGTCGAGAACGCAACGATCATTGCCAAGACATATGGTGTCAGCGACACAGTCATCGGCCTGACCCTTGTGGCGGTGGGCACCTCGCTGCCCGAACTTGCCACAACCGTCATGGCCGCGCTGCGCCGTCAGGCGGATGTCGCATTGGGCAACGTGATCGGGTCGAACATGTTCAACCTGCTGGCCATCATCGGCATTGCTGGCCTTGTCGGGCCAATCCCCGTGGATCGCGAGTTTCTGGTGTTTGACCTGTGGGTCATGCTGGCGGCATCCGTCCTGCTGGTGCCGTTCGTCTATTTGCGCCGCGATATCACCCGCGTGTGGGCTGTGGTCTTGTCTGCGCTCTACGCGGCCTATCTGATCGTGGTACTGATCTAGAACATCATAGCAAGGAGGGTGCGATGACACGCGCACTTGTGACAGGGGCAGGGCACCGGTTGGGGCAGGCCATGGCGGTCTATCTCGCGGGGCGTGGATATGACGTGGCGGTGCATTACGCCAGTTCCGACAAGGGCGCGCGCGACACCGTCGCCCAGATCGAGGACAAAGGCCGGCGGGGCATCACCCTGCAGGCCGACCTGCTGGACGAGGACGCGACCCAGTTTCTGCTGGGGCGTGCGGTGGATGCCTTGGGCGGGCCGATCACCTGCCTGATCAACAATGCGTCCATCTTCGAATATGACACGGTGCACAGCGCCACCCGCGACAGCTGGGACCGGCATATGGACAGCAACCTGCGCGCACCTTTTATGCTGACGCAGGCCATGGCGGCGCAGGAATTGGCGCCGGATTACGACGATATGGACGAACCCGTCGCTTCAGGATTGATCGTGAATATGGTCGATCAGCGGGTGCGCAAACTCACGCCCGAGTTTATGACCTACACGCTGGCCAAGATGGGCCTGTGGGCGTTGACCCAGACCAGCGCGCGCGCCCTTGCGCCTGCCATTCGGGTCAATGCCATCGGCCCCGGACCCACCCTGCAGGGAGAGCGTCAGAGCGCCGACCATTTTGCCAAGCAACGTGCCGCAACCGTGCTGGAACGCGGGGCAAATCCGTCGGATATTACCGCCGCATTGGGTTATTTCCTCGACGCACCGTCGATCACGGGCCAGTTGCTGTGTGTGGATGGCGGACAGCATCTGGCATGGCGTACGCCTGATGTGGTGGGGGTCGAGTAGGTGACGCTAGGTGAGTTTTGCACTGCGTTAAACTCTGTTACAAAAGCGTTACCAAAAGCCCTTTAGATTCAAACGCTTGGAGAGGTTAACATTTTTTACCAAGCGAAAACAACAGGTTGCGTTGCTGCCTAAAAATTAGGCAGCGCAGGGAAAGGTGCGGAAACTAACAAAAAATTCCTGATGCCCATAAGTTGTCTCCAGACTT
Source organism: Tateyamaria sp. 7Alg 36 (assembly GCF_059882455.1). Lineage (NCBI taxonomy): Bacteria > Pseudomonadati > Pseudomonadota > Alphaproteobacteria > Rhodobacterales > Roseobacteraceae > Tateyamaria > Tateyamaria sp. 7Alg 36. Next base: position 3,011,942 of record NZ_CM187613.1, read on the forward strand.
ATCCACCGCTTCGGTGGATGGAAGGATGCTTGATCCCCCTATTGAATCATTGCAGCCGATCGCGAAAAAAGCTCGAATCGAATGACACAGACCGATGATCACATGACGCCAGACCCAGACCCCGCCGCACCGGTGGGGCATGAGGTTATCCAAGGCTATCTCAAGACGCTGGATGCGTCGCCGGGTGTCTACCGGATGCTGGATCGGGAGAGCCGCGTTCTGTACGTGGGCAAGGCGCGCAACCTGCGTGCGCGGGTGTCGAACTATGCGCGGCCCAAAGGGCATTCGGCCCGCATTTCGCGCATGATCTCGATGACCGCATCCATGATGTTCCTGACCACGCGCACCGAGACCGAGGCGCTGTTGCTTGAACAGAACCTGATCAAGCAGTTGAAACCCAAGTTTAACGTGCTGCTGCGCGACGACAAATCCTTCCCCAATATTCTGGTCACGGGCGATCACGACTATCCCATGATCAAAAAGCATCGCGGCGCGAAAAAGGAAAAGGGCGCCTATTACGGCCCTTTCGCCAATGCGGGCGCGGTGAACCGCACGCTGTCCCAGTTGCAGCGGGTATTCCTGCTGCGCAATTGCAGCGACAGCCAGTTTTCCACCCGCACGCGCCCCTGCCTGCAATACCAGATCAAACGGTGCTCCGGCCCCTGTGTCGGCCTGATCTCGCGCGAGGATTATGCCGCCACGGTCAAGGATGCCGAACGGTTCCTGTCAGGGCGCAGCACCGAGCTTCAGGCGGAACTGGCCGCGCAGATGCAAAAGGCGTCAGAGGATATGGAGTTCGAACGCGCCGCCGCCCTGCGCGACCGCATCCGCGCCATGACGCAGGTGCAAACGGCCCAAGGCATCAATCCCAAGGGTGTGGACGAGGCCGACATCGTCGCGTTGCACCTCGAACAGGGTCAGGCTTGCGTGCAGGTGTTCTTTATCCGTGCGGGGCAGAACTGGGGTAACCGCGACTTTTACCCGCGCGTCGGGGCGGATGTGGATGCGGCCGAAGTGCTGGAGGCGTTTCTCGGCCAGTTCTATGACACGAAAGAACCGCCGCGCCAGTTGATCCTGTCCAACGAGATCGAGAACCCCGACCTGATGGCTGAGGCGTTGAGTGGCAAGCTGGGGCGCAAGGTCGAATTGCTGGTGCCCAAGCGCGGCGAAAAGGCGGAACTGGTGGACAGCGCCTTGCGCAATGCCCGCGAAAGCCTCGCGCGGAAGATGGCGGAAAGTGCGACGCAGACGCGGCTGCTTAAGGGACTGGCCGAGGCGTTCGATCTGCCCGCTCCGCCCGAACGGATCGAGGTGTACGACAACAGCCACATCCAAGGGACCAACGCGGTGGGCGCGATGATTGTGGCCGGCCCTGACGGGTTCATGAAAAACAGCTATCGCAAGTTCAACATCAAGGGCGACGACCTGACGCCGGGGGACGATTTCGGCATGATGAAGGAAGTGCTGCATCGCCGCTTCAAACGGCTGCTGAGCGAAGACCCAGACCGTCAGAAAGGCATGTGGCCCGATCTGCTGTTGATCGACGGCGGGGCAGGGCAGGTGAGTGCGGTGGCGCAGATCATGGCCGAACATGGTGTGGCCGACATCCCCATGGTCGGCGTGGCCAAAGGCATCGACCGCGACGCGGGCAAAGAGGAATTCCACCGCATGGGCAAGCGCCCCTTTGCGCTGCGCCACAACGATCCGGTCCTCTATTTCGTCCAGCGTATGCGCGACGAGGCGCACCGTTTCGCCATCGGTACCCACCGCGCCAAACGGGCCAAATCGAACATGAAAAATCCGCTGGACGATATCGCCGGCGTGGGGGCAGCGCGCAAACGGGCGCTGCTCGCGCATTTCGGCTCGGCCAAGGCGGTGGGGCGGGCCAATCTGGCCGATCTCAAGGCGGTGGACGGGGTCTCTGAAGGGTTGGCGCAGAAGGTCTATGACTTCTTCCATGAAAAGTAAGTTCGCCCGATGATGCGCCCCCTTCCTGCGCGCAATAGAACGCGATAGAGATTGCATATGATCTGGAACATTCCAAATATCCTGACGACCTTGCGACTGTTGGCGGCGCCGATGGTGGCGGTGATGTTCCTGTATTTTACGCGGCCCCATGCGGATATTTTCGCGGTCGTGCTGTTCGTGGGCGCGGCGATCACCGACTGGTTTGACGGCTATCTGGCGCGCGCATGGGGGCAGCAGACACGTTTTGGCACCATGCTTGACCCGATCGCGGACAAGGCGATGGTGGTGATTGCGCTGATGGTGATTATCGCGTTTTCCTCTTGGTCGCCGTGGCTGGTCCTGCCCGCCACCGTGATCCTGTTCCGCGAGGTCTTTGTTTCGGGCCTGCGGGAATTTCTGGGTGACACGGCGGGAACGCTGAAGGTGACGCAACTGGCCAAGTGGAAGACGACCTTCCAGATGGTCGCGATTGCGGTGCTGTTTTCCCAAGGTGTGTTCGAGCATTACTTCGGTATGTCGATTTGGGGCATGGACGAGGATATGGTTTCGGCAATCCTGAACGGCGAACAGCCGGACCTGCACGGACTTGGCTGGAAACTGTCTGGTGCGGAATGGGCAGGGCGCACGGGGCTGTGGTTACTGTGGGTTGCGGCGGCGCTGACTCTGATCACAGGCATGGATTATTACCGCAAAGCAATGCCGTATCTGAAAGGGTAATCGGGATGGACGTCTTGTATTTTGCGTGGGTGCGCGAGCGCATCGGACTGCCGCGGGAAGCGGTCGAAACCAGTGCTGCCACTGTGATGGAGCTGGTCAAGGAATTGCGCGCGCGCGAGGAACGCTATGAAGCGGCCTTTGCCGATATCTCGGCCCTGCGCGTGGCGGTGGACCAGCAGTTGACCGATTTCGACGCCCCCTTGGACGGGGTGCGCGAAGTGGCGTTCTTTCCGCCCATGACAGGCGGGTAGGCTGTGCAGGTAACCGTCCAGTCCGACCCGTTCGATTTCGGTGCCGAGGCCGCGCGCTTTGCGCATGGGCGCAGCGTGTCGGGGGCCATCGTGACCTTCACCGGCGTGGTGCGCGATGTCGACGGTTCCCTCAAGACGATGGAGATCGAGCATTATCCCGGCATGACGGAAAAAGCCCTGCGCGATATTGCGCAAACAGCGATGGAGCGCTGGTCGCTGGAGGATGCGCTGGTCATCCACCGGCATGGATCCTTGGCCGTGGGCGAGATGATCATGATGGTCGCCACCGCCGCACGGCACCGCAAGGATGCGTTCGAGGCGGCGGAGTTCCTGATGGATTACCTCAAAAGCCGAGCCCCGTTCTGGAAACGTGAGATCACGGAAGACGGCGAGGCATGGGTGGCGGCGCGTGACGAGGACGAAGATGCGTTGAAACGCTGGTAAGCCGCGTTGATCCAAAGGCCGCTTACGCGATACGAAGTTTTAGGGGCTCTGCCCCGTCCTTCGGACTCCCCGGGATTTTTTTCGAACAGAGAAGGGGGCGTGGAGTTAGCCGGCTTGTTGGCGGTCGATCCAGGCGCGGAGTTCTTCGGTTTCGTGGCGCGCGTCGCGCAGACCGTCCATAGCGGCGCGCAGTTCTGCTTCGGTCTGGCTGAGCTGGTTTGTCAGTTCCGCCTCGCGCTGTTGCAGATAGGTGATCGCCTGATCGCGGGTTTCTTCGGCTTCGTGCAGTTCCTGACTCATCCGGTCGAGTTCGGCCACATCCCCTGCCGCGACGCGGGTAAAGCGGTGGATCAGCCAATTGGCGAACCATCCCAAACAGAAGGCAACAAACAGAACAATCGCTGTGGCTATGACGAACTCGGTTCTACTCATCGGCGCCTGTTCCCTCGGTGTCTTCTTCAGTGCTGTCGTCTGTATCGCCCGAACGGGCGAGGGATTCCAGCGCTGTTTCACCTGATCGCAGGCTTGCTTTGGTGCGCAGCAGTTTGAATTCGATGCGACGGTTCGCTTCGCGGCCTTCTTCGGTTTCGTTATCGGCGATTGGATCGGCCTCGCCGTAGCCTTTGGCGGTGAAGGTCGAGGTCAGCACGCGGCGGGCGCGCAATTCGTTCAGGACCGACTGGGCGCGGGCCTGACTGAGGTTCAGGTTCATTTCCTCGCGACCCTGACTGTCGGTATGGCCCTGAATTTCAAGCGGGATGTTTCCGCATTGCTTCAGCACTTCGGCGATGTCGTCCATGGTGCCCAAGGTAGCGGCGTCGATGGTCGCACTGCCTGGTTCGAAGTTGATTTTCGAGGTGGCGACGATTTCACCGATTTCGGCCTCGCATTCCTCGGCGGTGGGCATGGCGGCGACGGGGTCGAGTTTTTCCTGATAGGTAACGCTGATCTCGAACGTTTCGGCCTCGCCCAGTTTGGAGGCGAGCAGGGAGGCGATATTGGTGCTGGCCTTGGGGTTGCCGGTGTTGCCGGACACGACCAGCGTATCGGGCGTCACGGTGACCGCACCGTTGGAGAGTTGCGAAAGAACCTCAAGGCCGGTCAGCACGCGCAGAGGCCAGTCGTTTGGCAGGTCTTCGACCATGCGCGTCGCGGTGTAGACATTGGAGGAACCGAACGCTGCCTTGGCATAGCTGTCGGCCACGTTGCGCAGGTTCTCGTCCGTCAGGCGACCGCGCAATTGCACGAGCCCTTCGGGGCTGAGCGTGGCGACGAATTCGGGCGGACCTTGGTTGGGGTCAACGGTTTCGGGCAGTTTGGCATAGAGGGCGAAAACGGCGGGGAGCTTGGTTTCCAGTTCCCCGACGATGCGGTCAAAGTCGCTTTGCGGAGTGCCTTCTGCGGCGACCAGCGTAATGTCCGCATCCGAGAACGTGACAGAACCGCCGCCCAGTTCATCCACTGCCGCGATGGCCATGGACACGGCACGCCCCCAGTTCGGGCTGGGCACGCCCATGCCGACGGTGCAGGTGGCCTGTTCTTCCATACCGGCCTGCCGCGCGGCAGACAGGATCTGGTAGCGGGTGGATTCGGTATCTGCCGAACAGGCGTCAAAACGGGTGCTGGTTTCGTCCTTGACCAGACGCAAGGTGAACGGGGTGATGACGGGGCGCGGCGCAGCCACGTCCAGCGCCACCAGAAGGCCCGCAGGGGTCAAGCGGCGCAGTTGTTTTTCCAGCAGGGCCTTTTCATCGGCGCTGTCGGTGATGGCGGTGATGGTCACGCGGCCCGCCTCGACCGAGACTTTGGCCCGTGGCAAACGCTCCATCGCGTTCAGCGCGTAGCTTAGTGCATCTTCCCAGCCATCCGGGGCGGGATAGTCGGCGACCTCGATCAGGTCGGTGACGGGCTGGTTGCCACTGATCGCGCGCACACGGTCCAGTACTTCCTCGCGGTCGGTCGAGGTGGGAATCAGGCCGATGATCGACAGGCCCGCATCATTGCGCAGGATTTCGGCCGAGAACCGTGGCGGGGCAAGGGCGGCGGCGGCTTCGACCTGCATGTCGTCGATGACCCGTGCCGCATCGACCACGGTGCCAGCAGTGGACAGGGCGGAAAAGCGCACCGCCTCGGTCGGGGCGAGGCCCGCAAGGCGCACCTGAAGGCCGTCTGCCTGTACTTCGGCCCAAGTCATGCCGCGTTCGTCCAGTGCGTCACGTACGCCGATTTCGGAACTTTCCTCGATCAGTTTCACCGACATGTTGGCAGCGACCAGCGACAGCAGCGCAGCTGCGAAAAACATACCGACGACCATGAGAAGCGAGGACAAGCGCATGTAGATGCCTTTGTGTAGTGTCTGCGCGACAGGTCTAAGCCCCTGTGCGGCAGGTTTCAATCAAGCGAGCAGTGCAGCACAGAAAAAGAGAAGCGGAATGATGCCGGTGTCGCGGTTGGCACGGAAGAGTTGCAGGCATTTGGCCGGATCGTCAATGTCCAGCCCGCGCAGCTGCCATGCCATGTGCCAACCCATCGCCCACGGCCCGCCAAGGGCCAGCACCATCGCCAGCACCGAGGCGTTGTCGAGCGCGGCAAAGATCACTGCGATCCCCATTAGCCCGACGGTCGCCATCAGGAAGCGGCGCAACCATGCAGCCGTTTTGGTGCCGAACAGCCGGGCGGTGGATTTTACGCCGATCAGGGCGTCGTCTTCGGTATCCTGATGGGCGTAGATCGTGTCGTAGAACAGCGTCCATGCAATGCCCGCAAGGTACAGCACCACAGCAGGCGCGCCAAGCGTGCCGCTATGGGCAGTCCATGCCAGCAGCGCGCCCCAGTTGAACGCCAGCCCCAGAAACACCTGTGGCCACCATGTGAACCGTTTGGCAAAGGGATAGATGGCGACAGGCAGCAGCGCGAGGACACCCAGCAAAATCGCATTCGTGTTGAAGGTCAGCAGGATCGCAAAGGCGATCAACGCCTGCGCGCACATCCAGATGGCCGCCCCGCGCACACTGACCTGACCCGACGGGATCGGGCGCGAACGTGTCCGTTCTACCCGTCCGTCGAAGTCGCTGTCGGTGATGTCGTTCCATGTGCATCCCGCACCGCGCATCAGCCACGCGCCTGCCGCACAGCCCAGTGCGATCCAGCCGTCGAACCAGCCGATCTGCTGATCGTGGATCATGGCCAGCGCCAGCCCCCACCAACAGGGCAGCAACAGCAGCCACGTACCAATGGGCCGGTCCGCGCGGCTAAGCCTTAGATAAGGGCGGGTTGCGGCGGGGGCCCATGTATCGACCCAGTTGCCGGAAACCGCGTCAGCCACCTGATCATTTGCGGCGTTCCTGTCAGGACCATCTGGCGATGCGGGCATGTTGGTCATATGTAGGGTCCATGAATGAGCCGAAAATCCGCCTGTATGTAGATCACCCTTTGGGGCCAACGCAATCGGTCGCTCTGTCGCGGGACCAAGCGCACTACCTTTTCGGGGTGATGCGCCTGTCTGTCGGGGCGGCGGTTCTGCTATTCAACGGGCGCGATGGCGAATGGCGCGCCGACGTGGTCGAGGCAGGCAAACGCGGTGGTGTGCTGGTGTGCGCCGCGCAGACGCGCGATCTGCAAATGCCGCCCGACCTGTCGCTGATCTTTGCTCCGATCAAAAAGGCGCGCACCGATTTCATTGTCGAAAAAGCCGCCGAGATGGGCGCGCGCCGCATTGTGCCGGTGCAGACGGCCTTTACCAACGCGGGCCGCGTGCAGCGTGACCGCCTTCAGGCCCACGCGGTTGAGGCGGCGGAACAATGCGGTGGCACTTTTGTGCCGCAGGTCGAAGAGTTGATAAAGTTCGACGCGATGCTCGCCGGTCTGGGCACGCGCCAGTTGATGTTCTGTGACGAAGCCTTGGCCGGAGAGGACCGTACCTTGCCCGACATTGCAGGGCCTTGGGCCATCCTGATCGGGCCCGAAGGCGGGTTTTCGGACGCGGAGCGGGCCAAACTGCACGCGCTTGAAAATGCCCATCCGGTATCACTTGGCCCGCGCATCCTGCGTGCCGATACGGCGGCGGTGGCGGCGATGACGGTCTGGCAGCAGCACTTGGGGGATTGGACGTGAGTGACGCCAACGTGTCCCTGCGCCGCGCCATGGCGGATGATGCGGCGGCGCTGGATGCGTTCCTGTCCACGCATGCGGCGACATCCCTGTTCCTGCGTAGCAATCTTGCAGGCTTCGGCACTGATAATCTGGACCACCCACACGGCACGGCCTTTTACGTAACCGAGGCAGGGCAGGGTATCACGGGGGTCTTCGGGATCACCAATGCGGGGCAACTCATGGCGCAAGCGCCGGATGCGCCGGACGACGCGTGGGCGGGTTTCGCCGCTGCCATCTCGGGGCGCAGAGTGATCGGCATGACCGGACGCCCTGTGCAGGTGCAGGCTTGTTTGCGCGCTTGCGGTCTGGCCTTGGGGCCGTGGCGGGTGCTGGCGGATGATCCACTGTACCATTTGCCCCTGTCCGATCTTGCCGAGGTCGAGGGCGAGGTCCGCACCCCCGTCGCCGCCGATCTGCCGCTGCTGGAAAAATGGTTTGCGACCTACGAGCTTGATACCGGACAGGCGCTGCCCGACGAAGGCCCGTCCGAGGCGGCCCGCGCCCGAGCCGCTGCCGCGATTGGCAGTGAGGATGTTGTGATTCTGGAAGAAGACGGCGAACCGCTAGCGATGGCGGGGATCAATGCGCGCCTGCCCGACATTGTACAGGTCGGCGGCGTGTTCACACCGGACGGTTTGCGCGGCAACGGCTATGCCCGCCGCGCTGTTGCGGGCCTGTTGCGACGCTGCGCGGCGCAGGGCGTGACCGAGTCAGTTCTGTTTGCCAACAACGACGCTGCCGCCAGCGCTTACGAGGCGTTGGGCTATCGACGCGTCGGGGATTACCGCGTTGCGCTGCTGCTGACCCCCCGCATCATAGGAGACACCGCATGAGCTTTTTCCGTCCCGAGGCAACCGCGACCCTATGGCGCTGGCGCGAGGTTCTGGTCGGTATCGCCGTGGCGGTGCTGGCGCTGTGGTGGCTGGCAGGGCCGCGTGGATTGCTGGGCTTTGTCGCACCTGCCTTGCTGGTTGCGGCGGGGGCACTGATCATGATCGGCCTGCAACGCGGGCGGTTTCGCGGCGCGGGCGGCGGCCTTGGCACGGTGCAGGTGGACGAGGGGCAAGTGACCTATTTCGGGCCATTAACGGGCGGCACCATCGCGATGCGGGAACTGTCGCGGCTGACCTTGGATGGCGGACAACGCCCCGCCCATTGGCGTCTGGAACAGCCCGACCATCCGCCCGTTATGATCCCAGTAGACGCGGACGGGGCCGATGCGCTGTTTGATGCCTTTGCCAGTCTGCCGGAACTGAAAACCGAACACATGCTGTCCCAATTGCGCGCTGCACCGCGCAAACCTGTTGTGATCTGGGAACGGCCCGTGCCGACGCTGGCGCAGATGAAACCGCGGGGGCGTGCCTAGGGGCGGTCGTACCGCATCCTGCCGCCTTGTTGCCCCACCCATGGTTCCAAAGCTGCATCGCGTTGCACGCGCAATCTCGTGATCGCCAAGGCACGTCGCAGCATTGACACCCTGCACAAATCGCACCATCCCTAGACCTTCAACGCAGACAAAACCGGAGCGCGCGCCCATGTCTATTCCTCAATCCGGCGGCGGGCCGATCGAACATCACGATCAACTGGCTGAATACATGGCCTCGGGCTGCAAACCCAAGGAAGACTGGCGCATCGGCACCGAACACGAAAAGTTCGGCTATTGCATCGACACGCTGAAACCGCTGCCCTTCGAAGGTCCGCGGTCGATTGACGCGATCCTGTCCGGCTTGCGCGACCGCCACGGCTGGTCCGAAGTGCGCGAAGCGGGCAAGCTCACGGGGCTGGAAAAAGGCCTGTGCAACATCTCCCTCGAACCGGGCGGGGCGCTGGAACTGGCGGGCGCGCCGCTTGAGACGATCCACGAGACGTGTGACGAGGTGAACCAGCACCTGTCCGAAGTAAAAGACATTTGCGAGGATATCGGCGCGGGCTTTATCGGCCTTGGCGCGGCCCCGCACTGGACCCACGAAGAAATGCCGCTGATGCCCAAGGGGCGTTACAAGCTGATGGACGCCTATATGGGCCGCGTTGGCACAATGGGGCGCACCATGATGCGGCGCACCTGCACGGTTCAGGTGAACCTCGACTTTTCGTCCGAGGCGGACATGGTCCAAAAGATGCGCGTCGCCATTGCGCTGCAACCTGTCGCGGTGGCCCTGTTCGCCAATTCGCCTTTTTTTGAGGGCAAGCTGAACGGCCACAAATCATGGCGCAGCCGCGTGTGGCGCGACACCGATAACGTGCGCGCTGGCATGGTGCCGTTTGTGTTCGAGGAAGGCTTCGGCTTTGAACGCTGGGTGCAATATGCGCTCGATGTGCCGATGTACTTTGTCTATCGCGACGGGAAATATATCGACGCGCTCGGCATGTCCTTCCGCGACTTCATGGCCGGAAAGCTGCCCGCCCTGCCGGGCGAGACGCCGACGCTCAGCGATTGGGCGGACCACATGACAACCGCCTTCCCAGAGGCACGCGTGAAGAAGTTCATCGAGATGCGCGGCGCCGATGGTGGCCCGTGGCGGCGGCTTTGCGCGCTGCCCGCGTTCTGGGTGGGGCTGATGTATGACCAGACGGCGCTGGATGCCGCATGGGACCTGGTCAAAGGCTTTGATGCCGAAACCCGCGAAGCGCTACGCGTTGCGGCCTCGGTTGACGGTTTGCAGGCCGAGGTGAACGGGATCAAGATGATCGACCTCGCCCGTGAGGCGGTGGCGATTTCCCGTGCGGGTCTGGTGGCGCGTGCGCGCACTGGCGCGGGCGGTTTGGTGCCGGACGAAACGCATTTCCTGAACGCGCTTCAGGAAAGTGTCGAGACCGGCAAGGCGCCTGCGGACGAGTTGATCGAACATTACCACGGCGACTGGAATGGCGACGTGACCAAAGTGTTCGGGGCCTATTCCTATTGATCAGGCGTCGGGCGCGGCAACGCGCCCACGGCCGGAAGGGCAGGGGCGTCGCCCTTAGCTGTCGGGCACAAGGTCCAGCACAAAATCTGTGACCTTCTCGGACGACATCTCGCAGGGTTTCAGGCGCGCGCCAGAGGCCAGGATATACCAGTTCAAGCTGATGTAGTCGGAACCACCCAGTTCCTCGGCCACCAGCTTGATGGCGCGGCCATCGGCAAAGCCGGATTTAGTGACGACATACCGCCGCCCCTGCGCGTATCCCTGAAACGTACCAAAGGGCAGCGCGTCGAGGGCCGTGGCAAACGCGTTCACTTGGTCTTGGCGCCGATCTTGGGTTCGGTGCCTGCGCGGATGCGGGTGATGTTGGCGCGGTGGCGCCAATAGATCAGCAGCGTCAGGATCACACCCAGGAGCATCGCGGACGGCATGCCCAGAAACATCATCAGGAAGGTCGACGCAGCGGCAGCGACCAGCGCGCCCATGGACGACATCCGGCTGATACCGGCACCCAGCAACCACGCGATGCAGGTCCCCACACCGACAGGCCAATGCAGCGCCAGCAGCAGGCCAAGGAAGGTCGCAACCCCCTTGCCACCGTTAAAACGCAGCCAAACGGGATAGCAGTGCCCCAACATCGCAGTGAGGCCCGCAATCTGCGCGGCGTCCTCGTGTCCCGTGATCGCACGGGCTAGCAGCAGCGCCACGGCCCCCTTGGCCGCATCCAGCAGTAGGGTCAGCGCGGCGGCAGTCTTGTTGCCGGTGCGCAGCACATTGGTCGCGCCAATATTGCCGGACCCGATCTCGCGCAGGTTGCCAAGGTTCATCACCCGCGCCAGCACCATCCCGAAGGGGATCGACCCCAGAAGATAGCCAAGCACGGCCCAAAGCAGCAAAACGGAAGCGGAGGATTCGATCAGGGGCATCAATAAAACTTTAAATATCAGGAGTGCGTAAAGACGGAGGAGCCGCCCACATAAGTTGCAAGAACCCTACCCTGCATCCGCGCGCCGTCAAAGGGGGTGTTGCGCGATTTGGACCGCAAGGTGGCGCGATCCATCACAAAAGGGGCGTGCGGGTCGAACAGAACCAGATCGGCGGGCGCACCCACCGCCATCCGCCCGCAGGGCAGACCCAGACGGCGCGCGGGGTTCAGCGACATGGCGCGCCACAACACGGGCAGGCTGATAAGATCGGCATGGAACAAGCGCATGGCCGCAGGCAGCAATGTTTCCAGCGCAACCGCGCCAGAGGCGGCGGCCTCGAACGGCAGGCGTTTGCTTTCTTCGTCCTGCGGGGTGTGCATGGAACTGATCACGTCGATCAGCCCGCTTTGAACCGCTTCGGCGATGGCAACGCGGTCTTCCTCGTCGCGCAGGGGCGGCTTGATCTTGAAGAAGGTGCGGTAGTCGGCCACATCCAGCGCGTTCAGCGTCAGGTGGTGGATCGAGGTGCCAGCGGTGATGTCAAAGCCATTGCTTTTGGCGCGTTCCAGCGGGGGCAGGGCGCGGGCGGCGGTGATCTGGTCAGCGTGATAGCGCGCGCCGGTGATCTCGACCATGGCGATGTCGCGGTCGAGCCCCATGCGTTCGGCCATGGGGGACACGGCAGGCAGGCCGCGCAAGGATGCGAACTTGCCCGAGGTCGCAGCCGCTCCTTTGGACAGGCCCGTGTCCTGCGGATGGCCCAGCACCAGTGCGCCGAGGCTGCGCGCATAGCTGAGTGCGCGGGCAAAAACCTTGCTGTCGGTGACCACATGGTCGCAATCGGTAAAGGCCACAGCGCCCGCATCCAGCAAGAAGCCGATTTCGGTCATCTCGCGCCCTGCGCGCCCTTTGGTCAGGGCGGCCATGGGCAGCACGTTGACAGGTGCGGCCTCGCGCGCGCGGCGGATCACGAATTCCAGCGTTTCGGGGTTGTCGATGGCAGGGTCCGTGTCGGGCCGCGTGACCATAGTAGTCACGCCGCCTGCAGCCGCCGCCAATCCGGCAGAGCCAAAGCTTTCCTTGTGCCGTTCGCCCGGTTCGCAGACTTTCACGCCGATATCGACAATGCCGGGGGCAAGGTGCTTGCCCTTGCAATCCACGACCGTGCCCGCCTCGGGAAGGGGGCTGTCATCGGTGATGATCGCGGTGATCTTGCCATTGGTGACGCCGATTGCGCCCGTGGTGATGGTGCCCGCTTCGGGGTCGATCAGCTTGGCGTTGGTGAAAAGGGTATCGGTCATCCTGCGATCCAGATTATGGCCCATGTGAACAGACCCAGCAGGATCAGCACAACGGTGGCGATCCGCCCCGACATGGCCGCGTCCGAGGGGCGCTTTTTCACCGTTTCGGGGGGCGCGGTATAGGGCTTGGCGGCTTCCGAGGCCACGTTTTCAGTGGCGCGCCAATCGGTGCCTTCCTGCGGGTAGGTGCCCACAAGGGTCAGTTCGGGCGCAGGGCGCAGGGTCTGGGCCGCATCCCTGAAGGCGCTGGAATGGGCGATCAGCACCCAACCGCCCAGCTTGGCCAGTTTTGCCGCGTCGGGTTTCAGTGCCTCGCGCGGGACATCGTTGCCTTCGTGCAGGTATCCGGCCAGCCCCAGCCCTTCGAGATTGCTGATCGGGAAGACCTCGACAAACTCGGTATCAAGGGTTTCTGCGCCAAGGGCGGTTTTCAACGGGTGCGGGGCATCTTCGTCTTCGGGGGCTTGCAGCAGTGCCTGCGCCTCTTCCTCGGTCATGGACAGGGAAAACAGGCGCAGCACGCCAGCCTCGTGGGCGGGGATATGCAGCGGCGTCGTCATGCCGCGCCCCGTTCCGCCACCAGATTGCGGGCCAGCAGGTCCATCGCGGCCATGCGCACGGCGACGCCCATCTCGACCTGATCCTGAATGACGCTGCGGTTGATGTCGTCGGCCAGTTCGCCGTCAATCTCGACCCCGCGGTTCATCGGGCCGGGGTGCATGACGATGGCGTCGGGCTTGGCATGGGCCAGCTTGTCCGCATCCAACCCGTAGCGGTGGAAATACTCCCGCTCGGACGGGATAAAGCCGCCATCCATACGTTCCCGTTGCAGCCGCAGCATCATCACCACGTCCACGTCCTTGAGCCCCTTGGCCATGTCGTCATAAATCTCGACACCGAATTCGCCGATGCCCGAGGGCATGAGCGTCGGCGGCGCGATCAGGCGGATACGGTTTTCCATCTTGCCCAGAAGGATGATGTTGGACCGCGCCACGCGGGAATGGGCGATGTCGCCGCAGATGGCGATATTGAGGCGGTGCAGCCGCCCCTTGGCGCGCCGGATCGTCAGCGCGTCCAGCAGCGCCTGCGTGGGGTGTTCGTGCCGCCCGTCGCCTGCGTTCAGCACCGCACAGTTCACCTTTTGCGCCAGCAGGTCCACCGCGCCGGAATGCGGATGGCGCACGACCAGTAGATCAGGGTGCATCGCGTTGAGGGTCATGGCGGTGTCGATCAGCGTCTCGCCCTTGGCGATCGAGCTGGCCTGCATCGCCATGTTCATCACGTCCGCCCCGAGCCTCTTGCCCGCCAGTTCGAAACTGGCCTGAGTGCGGGTCGAGTTTTCAAAGAACATGTTGATCTGCGTCAGGCCCGTCAGCGCATCGCCGTGTTTCTCGGCAGAGCGGTTCAGGTCCACATAGGTTTCGGCAAGATCAAGAAGGGTGGTGATTTCATCGGGGCGCAGATGTTCGATGCCCAGAAGGTGGCGGTGGGTGAAGGTCATGCAGATCCCTGTCGCTGTTGCGCCCTTATATGCGGTGCTGTGCGCTGGCGGCAAGCGTCGGTGCCTGCATATTTATCAGAACAATGATGGGGCATTCAGCTTTGGGATTTGGCGGAGTAGTCTGTCACCATGGAATCGGCGGAATATCATAGCGCGCTGAGCGCATTGGCTTGGCAGATCGAGTTGGGGGCCGATGAAACCATCGGGGACACGCCGGTGAACCGCTATGACGTGCCTGCACGTGTGGCCAAGCCTGCCGCTGCGGCGGCCCCTGTTGCACCCAGTGGCGCGATGCCGCGTCCGGTTGAGGTGGATGCGGTGGCAATGGCCCGTGCGGCAGCAGATGCGGCGCAGGACATTGACGGTTTGCGTGCCGCACTCGCGGGGTTCGAGCAGTGCGAGTTGAAGCGTGGTGCGCGAAATATGGTGTTTTCGGACGGGGTGCCGGGTGCGCGGGTCATGATCATCGGCGAGGCGCCGGACCGCGAAGAGGACCGCGAGGGGCGGCCTTTTGTCGGGCGGACGGGCCAGTTGCTGGACCGGATGCTGGCCGCAATTGATCTGAGTCGTGAGAGTTCCGTTTATCTGGCCAATGTGTTGCCGTGGCGGCCACCGCAGGACCGTGACCCAAAGCCGGACGAGATTGCGATGATGTTACCGTTCCTGCACCGCCATATTGCGCTGGCCGCGCCGGATGTGGTGGTGGTGTTTGGTAATCAGGCCTGTCAGGCCCTGTTGGGCAAGCGCGGGATCACCCGCTTGCGCGGGGACTGGACCGAGGCGGTGGGCAAGCCGGTTCTGCCGATGTTCCACCCCGGTTATCTGCTGCGCAATGTGGCAAGCAAGCGCGAGGCGTGGGCCGATCTGCTGGCCCTGAAGGCGCGGTTGCGGGATGGTTGATCCGGTCATGATGCTGGCCTTTGTGCCTGCGGGGCTGGCGCTGAACCTGACGCCGGGGGCGGATATGATGTTCTGTCTTGGGCAGGGGCTGCGGTCGGGACCGCGTGCGGCTTTGGCGGCAAGTGCGGGCATTTCGATGGGAGCCTTTGTGCATGCCGCGTTGGCGGGGCTGGGCCTTGGCGCGTTGGTCGCCACGGTGCCTGTCGCGTTCGAGGTGATCCGCTGGATCGGGGTGGCGTATCTGCTTTGGCTGGCGGTGCAGACGTTGCGCCACGCGGGTCAGGCAGGCGATGTGCCGGTGAGCACGCCACGGCGCGCCTTTCGGGCGGGGTTCCTTGTTAACCTGACCAATCCCAAAGTGATCCTTTTCGTGCTGGCCTTTGTGCCGCAATTTGTCGTCCCCGAAGCGGGCTCCGTGTTGGGACAGTTCCTGACCTTTGGCCTGATCCTGAGCGTGGGCGGCTTTGTCATCAATGGCGCGGTGGGCGTGTTTGCCGGTGGGGCGGGGCGCAGACTGGCCCGTGGCAGTCGCGTTCTTGACACGGTGTCGGCCAGTATCTTTGCCGCCCTCGCCCTGCGCCTAGCAATACTGGAGCGGACATGAGCCGGATAGACGAGACCAAGGAATTTATCCCTGTGCGCATCGCTGTGCTGACCGTCAGCGACACGCGCGGGCTGGACGAGGACCGTTCGGGCGATGTGCTGGTTGGGCGGATCGAAGGGGCAGGCCATGTGCTGGCCGACCGCAAGATCCTGCCGGATGAGCGGGCGCAGATTGCCGCGCAGTTGCGTGACTGGTGCGAGGATGCCGACATTGACGTCGTGATCTCGACCGGTGGGACGGGACTGACGGGGCGGGATGTAACTGTCGAAGCGCATCGCGATGTCTATGAAAAGGAAATCGACGCCTTCGGCACCGTCTTTACCATCGTGTCCATGCAAAAGATCGGCACCAGCGCCGTCCAAAGCCGCGCCACGGGCGGCGTGCGCAACGGTACCTACCTGTTCGCGCTGCCCGGCAGTCCCGGTGCGTGCAAGGATGCGTGGGATGAAATCCTTGGAAAACAGCTCGATTTCCGGCACCGGCCCTGCAACTTTGTGGAGATTCTGCCGCGATTGGATGAACATCAGCGGCGTAAATAGCCGACGGGCGCGTAACAGTTTTGTTTATTGGTTAAATTTCTTGGCATTCTAGCTTTTGTGCTAGGATATCCGCAGCAAAAATGACGGGCATTGGATTTATGCGATTCATTCGGAAAAGCCTGATCGGCTTGGTCCTTACGGCGCTAAGCCTCGGGTTGATGGTCTATGCGGCACAGCTGGTGGGCAGCGCGGTGCAGGACCGTATGGCACGCGAAACCCGTGCCGCCCCTGCACGTGAACGGACCTTTGCAGTGGGGGTGATGCGCGCCGTGCCGGGGCGGGAAGACCCAGTTCTTGAGACTTTCGGAGAGGTGGACAGCCGTCGCAAGCTTGAACTGCGCGCAGCCGCCTCTGGGCGGATCATCGAACTATATGACGGGTTTGAGGATGGCGGCGCCGTCAAGGCAGGCCAAGTGCTGGTGCGGATTGATCCGGCGGATGCCGATGCGGCGCTAAGCCGGGCCGAAGCCGATTTGATGGATGCGCAGGCCGAGGTGCGCGATGCGGAACGGGGCCTGCTATTGTCGCTGGATGAAGAGGCCGCCGCGCAGGATCAGGCCGATTTGCAACAGCGCGCCTATGAACGGCAGGTCGATCTGGCGGATCGCGGCGTTGGTACTGCGGCAGCGGTGGAAACGGCCGAACTCGCCGCGGCGTCCGCGCGCCAGTCGGTGCTGGCACGCAGGCAGGCCGTGACCGTGGCTGAGGCGCGTATTGATCAGGCCCAGACCCGTCTGGCCCGTGCCAATATCGCGCTGGACGAGGCGCAGCGCGCGCTGGATGACACTACGCTGGTTGCCCCCTTTGACGGTACTCTCAGTGAAACGGATGTGGTTGCGGGGCGTCTGGCGTCGGCCAATGAAAAGTTGGCCGTGCTGATTGACGCTGACGCGCTTGAGGTCGCGTTTCGCGTGTCCACCGCGCAATATGCCCGCCTGCTGGATGAGGACGGGCAGATCATGGCCGCGCCGATCCGCGCAACGCTGGAAGTGTCCGGTGTGGATTTGCAGGCAACGGGCGTGATTAATCGCGCCAGTGCCGGTGCCGGCGAAATGCAGACCGGCCGCTTAATCTTTGCCCGACTGGATGCGCCGCGTGGCTTCAAACCCGGTGATTTTGTGACGGTGACCGTGCAGGAACCGCCCTTGGAAAACGTGGTGCGTTTGCCCGCCTCGGCGGTGGATGCGTCGAACACGGTGCTGGTCCTGACCGAAGACAGCCGCCTTGAGGCACTGGAGGTGACGGTGATGCACCGCGAAGGCGATGATGTGCTGGTGCGCAGTCCCGACATTGCGGGGCGCGATGTGGTTAAATCCCGCACGCCGCTGCTTGGCCCCGGAATCTCGGTCCGGCCACTGAACCCGCAATCGGCGGACGCCACCCCGGCTGAGCCGCAGATGCTGGAACTATCCTCGGAACGGCGCGCGCGGCTGATTGCCTTTGTCGAAAGCAATGCGCGCATGCCTGCCGAGGCTAAGGCCCGCGTGCTAGCCCAACTGGCCGAAGCCCGCGTGCCTGCCCAGATGGTTGAGCGGATTGAAAGCCGGATGGGGGGCTGAGCATGGCGCGCAGCATCCCTCCGGCAGCGGGCGGTATCCTCAGTTACTTTGTGCGCCATCGCACCATTGCGAACCTGTTGCTGCTGCTGATGCTGGTGGCGGGGGCCGCTGCGGTTCCGAATATGCGCGCCCAGTTTTTTCCCGATGTGATCATCGACAATGTCACGGTCTCCGTGAACTGGGACGGGGCGGGTGCCGAGGATGTGGATGCAGGCATCGTACAGGTGCTGGAGCCCGGATTGCTGGCGGTGGAGGGGGTCGAATCCTCGTCCGCCACATCGCGTGAGGGCGGCGGGTCGATCACCCTCGAATTCGAACCGGGCTGGGATATGGGCCGTGCGGCGGATGACGTGCAGACCGCGGTTGATGCAGTCACGACCCTGCCGGATGACGCGGACGAACCCAGCGTGCGGCGCGGCGCATGGCGGGATCGGGTTACCGATGTGGTCATAACCGGCCCTGTCGAGACAGAACAACTGGGCCTGTTCGCGGACGAACTTGTTGTGCGCCTGTTTGCCAAAGGGATCACTCGGACCACGATCCGTGGCATCGCCGCGCCGCAAACCCTGATCGAAGTGCCGTCGCTGCAACTGATCGCCAATGACGTCACCATGTCGCAGATCGCTGCCGCCATCGCCTCCGAGGTCGACACTGACCCTGCAGGCGATGTGACCGGCGCAAACGCCCGTGTGCGCACCGGCACGCAGAAACGCACACCCGACGAGATCGGCGGCATCGTGCTGCGGTCCAACCCTGACGGATCAAAACTCCGCATCCGTGATCTGGCGCGGGTAGAGCAATTGGGGGCCGACCGTAACCGCAGCTATTTTGTCGGCGACAATCCGGCGGTGTCGATCCGCATTGACCGTTCCAACCGTGGCGACGCCATCGAAATGCAGGCGCAGGTCCAAGAGGCGGCGGATGCGTTGCAATCCACCTTGCCGCCCGCCGTCACGGTGCAACTGATCCGCACGCGGGCCGAGGCGATTTCCGCACGGCTCGACATCCTTGTGGACAATGCGATTGCGGGGCTGGCGCTGGTGATTGCGCTGTTGTTCCTGTTTTTGAATGCGCGCACTGCCTTGTGGGTGGCGGCAGGTATTCCCGTGGCGCTGCTGGCGGCGATTGCGCTGATGTATGCGGGCGGGCTGACGATCAACATGATCTCGCTTTTCGGGCTGATCATCACGCTGGGCATCGTGGTCGATGACGCCATCGTGGTGGGCGAACATGCCGATCACCGCTTTCGCGCCTATGGGGAGGGCGCCGCCGAAGCTGCCGAAAACGCGGCCAAGCGGATGGCGATGCCTGTCTTTGCCGCGACCCTGACGACTGTGATTGCCTTTTTCGGCTTGGTGGCTGTGGGGGGGCGTTTTGGCGATCTGATACAGGACATTCCTTTTACCGTGATCGTGGTTCTGATCGCTTCGCTGGTCGAATGCTTCCTGATCCTGCCGCACCACATGTCCCATGCGCTGGCGGGGTCCAACCCGACGCAGTTCAGCCGCACGCGGTTGGCCGTGGCGGTGGCGAGTATCGCCGTGCTCAGTGCCGTGATTTCGGGCGCGGTATGCTTTGTGCTGTGGCCTGATGCGATGACGGGACTGGCCAGTGCGGTGCCCTATCTGCTGATCGGACCGGTGATCGCGGCGGCGCTGTTCATGCTGTCGCCACGGCCCAAGAAGGTTGCATGGCTGAACCTGATGGCGCTGCGCGGGCTTGATACGCCGTCGGCTATTGTGAACGGCGGTTTTGAATGGATGCGCGAACGCGTCTTCCGCCCGTTCATGGCAGGGGTGATCACCTGCCGCTATGTGGTGTTGGCCGGTGTCTGCGCCATTCTGGCCTCGCAAGTGGCGCTGTTCATCAATGGCGACGTTCAATGGCGCTTTTTCAACGCGCCAGAGCGCGGGTCGGTCACCGGCAATTTTGCCATGGTCGAAGGGGCCACGCGCGCCGATACGCTTGAGATGATGCGTGAGATGCAGCGCGCGACCGAGGCGCTAGGCGCGGAGTTGGAGGCCAAGCATGGCCGCAATCCCATCGACTATGTGATCGCGGAAATCGGCGGCAATGCGGGGCGCGGCCTGTCGGGCACGGACACCAAGGATGCGGACCTGCTGGGGGGTATCTCGATCGAGTTGATCGACGCGGATTTGCGCCCCTACACCTCGTTCGCCTTTGTGACGCAGTTGCAGGATGCGGTGGTGCATCACCCGATGGCCGAAACGGTCAGCTTTCGCGGCTGGCGCTCCGGTCCCGGTGGCGATGCGCTGGATGTGGAATTCTTTGGCGCGGATACCGATACGCTCAAGGCCGCGTCCGAGGATCTGAAACGCGCCCTGCGCCAGTACCCCGAGGTCAGCGCAGTCGAAGATAACCTCGCCTACGATAAAGAAGAGTTAATCCTTGATCTGACCCCCCAAGGGCAGGCGCTTGGGTTCACCATCGACACATTGGGTAGCGCCCTGCGCGCACGCCTGAACGGGATCGAGGCGGCGACGTATCCTGACGGGCCGCGCAGCGCCGAAATCCGTGTGGAATTGCCAGAGGGCGAGTTGACGGCGGATTTTCTGGACCGCACCCAGATGCGCACGCCGGACGGTCAATATGTGCCACTGGCCGATATTGTCAGCGTGCAACGGCGCACCGGCTTTTCCACCGTGCGGCGCGAGAACGGCGTGCGACTGATCTCGGTCACGGGGGACATTTCCGAAGACGACCCTGCCCGCGCCACAGAGATAAATCAGGCGTTGGCCGATGATATCCTGCCCACCATCGCCGCCGAACGGCAGGTGGATTATGAACAGGCGGGACTGAGCGAGCAGGAGGACGAATTCCTGAGTGATAGCCTTACGGGGCTGACGCTGGTGCTGACCGGCATCTATCTTGTGCTGGCTTGGGTGTTCTCAAGCTGGACGCGCCCGATGGTTGTGATGGCGGTGATCCCCTTCGGGCTGGTCGGAACGATCTATGGTCACGCGCTGTGGGATATCCCGCTAAGCATGTTCACCGTCGTGGGCCTGCTAGGCATGACGGGGATCATCATCAACGACTCGATTGTGCTGGTGACCACCATTGACGAATACGCGGGCGAACGCGGTCTGGTGCCGTCGATCATCGACGGCGCGGCGGATCGGTTGCGCCCTGTGATGCTTACTACGCTGACCACCGTTCTGGGGATGAGCCCCCTGCTATATGAAACGTCGCAACAGGCGCAGTTCCTCAAGCCGACGATTGTGACGCTGGTTTACGGGCTTGGCTTTGGCATGGTGCTGGTTCTGCTGGTGGTGCCTGCGCTGATCGCGGTGCAGCACGACGTGGCACGGCAGGTGCAGTCGATGCGGCGCGGCCTGTCCTCGCCTGCGGCGTCAATCCGGTTGGGTATTGTCGGCATCTGGGCGTTGGTGCTTTGCTGGCTGGCGCTGACCATGGGGCACGCGCTGGTCTATGGGGATTTGCCGAGCGGTCTGGCCGCACTGATGCCCGCCCTTGCCGCAAGTAGCCCGATGCTGGCGGCGCTGTTGCTGTTCAGCTTGGGCGTGCTGGTGGTGGGGCTGGTCGCCTATATCGTCAGTGTGACGCTGTTCCAGATGATGCGGGCGCGGCGCGAAGCGCCCTAACGGATCGGCTTGTGTTAGCCCGCTGTGCAGCCTTGGACATCCACGGCGTATTTGCCGCCCAGAATCGTGATCCGCACATCGGACCGATCAATGCCAAAGGCACCGCCATCGGGGTGGATCATGTCACTGACAGCGATCAGCGTGTCGCCCTGTCTGCTGGTGCGGCTTTCGCTGATCCACAGCCCCGCGGTGCCGGTTTCGATCACTGCGACCTCGCGCCCGCCGGTATGGGGCAGGGTCACACGGGCCTCGATCTGCATGCCCTGATCGGTGGGGCGCAGGCGGCAGGTGGCGGCGCGTACACCTGCATCGGCCTGCGAATAGGGGCGGTCGGCAAGGGCGGCGACAATCTCTGGTGTGGGGGATGTGTCGGGCGCATCAAGCAGCGTGTCGATGTTGATCTCGTGCGGGATGCAGATGTCGGCGCAGACGCCCAATGACATGGTGCCGCGCAGCCGAACATCCTTGCCCGACCGCGCGGGCGTCACATAAAGCGGGATTACCACCTGCTTGGTATAGACGATCGACCGCATGCCGTTTTCTTCGGACACCTCAGGCGTGGGCCATGCGATGGCGACTCCGGCCAGATTGCGTGCGCGGGTCCAGTCGAACTGCGGCGGGATGCCTGCATCGCCCGGACTGCGCCAATAGGTCTTCCACCCCGGTTGCAAGGTCAGGCGCAGGCCCGCCAGACGTCGCCCGTCGGGCATGTCCCAGCCCTGAAGCACCTCGTGGCGGATCGGGCTGACAAAAGTGTTCTGCGCCATGGCCGCCACAGGGCCAAGCATGGTGACGAGGGCGGCGGCAGTGGCCAGCAGGTGTGTTTTCGCGTTCATGGCCCCTATGTGCCTACGCACGCGATGAAATCCAAGTCACGATCCGGTGCGCGCCGCTTTGCCCATTACGGCGACGGGGCTTGTCGCAGGGCGCGCGGGGGGCCATTGTGGCCTCACACCCAGACGCAACCGATGTGCCGTGCCCGACAGGAGGCAGCGATGCCCGACCCGTTTTCGATGGACCTGACCGGAAAAATGCTGGTGGCGATGCCGGGCATGAATGACCCGCGCTTTGATCGCTCGGTCATCTTTATCTGCGCCCATTCGGGCGAGGGTGCGATGGGCCTGATCGTGAACAAGCCCGCCTCGGATGTCAGGCTGGGCGCGTTGATGGAACAGTTGAACATCCCCGTGGCCGAGGGACTGAGCCAGACGCAGGTCTATATCGGCGGTCCGGTGGAACCGGCCCGCGGTTTCGTTCTGCACGGCAACGACTATAGCTCGCAACTCAAGACGCTAGAGGTCGGCGCGTCCTTTGGCATGACCGCGACGCTGGATGTGCTGGAGGATATCGCCTCGGGCAACGGGCCGCAGGATGCGCTGGTAATGCTGGGCTATGCCGGTTGGGGGCCGGGTCAGCTTGAGGCGGAACTAGCGCATAACGGCTGGCTGACGGTCGATGCGCAGGCCGATCTGGTTTTCGGGCCGGACGATGATGCGAAATGGGCGGCCGCACTTGGCACGTTGGGGATTGATCCGCTGGGCCTGTCCGGCATGGCGGGGCGCGCCTGACCTGACCTTAGGGCCGTGGTGCTGCGGCGCGTTTCAGCCTGTCATTTATCGCCCGCCCCAGACCGATGTTGGGAACGGGGGCCACGGCGATGGGATGCCCGCGCGCGTCCAGCATATGCAGATATTCGAACAGATGCGCGGCGGCTTCGACCAGATCCCCTTCAAGCGACAGGTTCAGATCCGACTGCATGGGGCCAAAGCCCAACAGCACCTCGCCCATCTGCGCGTGGTTGGCGTTCAGCCGGACAGAGGCGCGCGGCGCGTAATGGGATGCCAGTTGGCCAGGTGCGGTGATGGCGGGGCCAGCGGCGGCGAGCGGGCCGGTAATCGCCTCGATCCGTTCCTGCGCAACGCCTCCATGGCGCAGCAGGGCCAAGGGCGCACCACCCACAATGGTGGATTCGACGCCCACGGCGCACGGACCCGCATCCAGCACAGCCTCGATCCGGCCCGACAGACCATTCAGGACATGATCGGCGGTGGTCGGGCTGATCCGCCCCGACGGGTTGGCCGACGGCGCGGCGACGGGGCCGTCAAAGGCCGCGAGCAATGCTTGGGCCACAGGGTGCGCAGGCACCCGCAGCGCCACAGTGTCGAGCCCCGCAGTCACCAGCGACGACAGGCCATGCCCGTCAGCCAGAGGCACAACAATCGTCAACGGACCGGGCCAGAACGCGTCGGCCAAGGCCCGCGCCTCGGCGTCGAACCGGCCATAGCGCTGCGCGGCCTCAAGCGATGGGACATGTACGATCAACGGGTTGAACGTGGGGCGGTCTTTGGCGGCGAAAACGCGGGCCACGGCATCGCCATTGCGCGCATCCGCGCCAAGGCCATAGACCGTTTCGGTCGGCACAGCGACCAGACCGCCGCGCGCCAGAATGGCCGCCGCCTGCGCGATCCCGTCGTTTTCCACCAAAAGCCGTTGCGTGTGCATTTTATCCTGTTCGATCCGCCTGCGGGTTCCCGTGACGCCGCGTTGCAGTTGCGCATACCCATGCGCTTCCGCAAACATGCCGTAACACTGCGCGGTTTACGCGCGCGCTGAACTGTTGCCAAGTCACTCTGAGCCGGAGCCTGTTGCCCATGCCTTATCGCGCACCCGTAGACGACTATTCCTTTCTGTTCGACCATGTTGTCGGACTGGATCAGGTCACGGCGACAGACCGCTTTGCCGAGGCGTCCTCGGATGTGACATCGGCCATCCTGACCGAAGCGGGCAAGCTGTGCGAGGATATCATGGCCCCGCTGCAACGTCCCGGTGATCTGCATCCCGCGCGGCTGGAAAACGGGGTTGTCCGCACATCGCCCGGCTATGCCGAGGGCTACAAGGCGATTGCTGAAGGCGGCTGGGTCGGCATGTCCGCCGATCCCGAATATGGCGGCATGGGCCTGCCAATGACCGTGACCTCGGCGGTGAACGAGATGATGAGCGCGGCCTGCCTGTCGCTGCAACTGGCCCCGTTGATGAGCCAAGGCCAGATCGAGGCGCTGGAACACCACGCCAGTGATGAGATCAAGGAACTCTACCTGCCGAAGCTGATTTCGGGCGAATGGGCGGGCACGATGAACCTGACCGAACCGCAGGCCGGATCGGATGTGGGCGCGCTGACCTCCAAGGCCGAGGACAACGGCGACGGCACCTACGCGATCACGGGTCAGAAAATCTATATCTCGTGGGGCGACAACGACTTTACCGAAAACGTCTGCCATCTGGTACTGGCCCGCTTGCCCGGTGCACCTGCGGGCACCAAGGGGATCAGCCTGTTTCTGGTGCCGCGCAACCTGCCGGATGAAGACGGCAATGCAGGCGTGGCCAACAGCCTCAAGGTCGTCAGCCTTGAACACAAGATGGGCCTGCACGGATCGCCCACCTGCGTGATGCAATATGACGGCGCAAAGGGGTGGATGATCGGGCCCGAAGGTGGCGGCATGGCGGCGATGTTCACCATGATGAATAACGCGCGTCTGGGCGTCGGCGGGCAGGGTGTGGGCGCGGCCGAAGGTGCCTATCAGCACGCGCTGGCCTATGCGCTGGAACGCAAACAGGGCAAGACCGCTGGCCCCACCGGCACCATCGTCGATCATGCCGATGTGCGCCGCATGCTGACCGGCATGAAGGCAGATATTTTTGCCGCCCGCGCCATCGGCCTGTCCTGTGCCGTGGCCATCGACATGACCACCGCGACGGGCGACGCGGACTGGAAAGCGCGCGCCGCCTTCCTGACCCCGATTGCCAAGGCGTTCGGCACCGATGTGGGCATTGACGTGGCCAGCCAAGGGGTGCAGGTGCACGGCGGCATGGGCTTTGTCGAGGAAACGGGCGCGGCACAATACAGCCGCGATGTGCGCGTCACCGCGATCTACGAAGGTACCAACGGCATTCAGGCCATGGACCTTGTCGCACGCAAGATGATGGACGGGGGCGAGGCCGCAGGCCGTCTGCTGGACGAGATTGAGGAATGCGCAGAATCCGCCCGCGCCGATTTCCCGAACATGGCCGAAGCCGTTTGGCAGGCCAGCGAATCCTTGCGTGAAGCGACCGACTGGCTGGTCGGGCAAAGCGATCTGCAACAGCGTTTCGCGGGGGCAGTGCCTTACCTGCGCGCCTTTGCCCGCGTGTTGGGCGGCTATATGCACCTGAAGGCGGCCATGTCGGACAAGGGCGGTGCGCGCACGAAACTGGCGCGTTTCTATATCCAGCGCCTGTTGCCCGAACATGTCAGCCTGCTGGCACAGGCGCAGGCGGGTGCGGACGATCTCTTTGCCCTGTCCGTTGACGAACTGGCAGCCTGACCCGTGGCGGATGGCAGCCCCGCCGGTCTGAGATATCCGTTCGACACCCCGCCTGAACAGGGCGCGGCCATAGAGGTGGCGACAGGTGTGCTGTGGATGCGCTTGCCGCTGCCGATGAAGCTGGACCATGTGAACGTCTACGCGCTGGATGACGGCGACGGCTGGACGGTTATCGACACCGGCTTTGCCTCCAACAAGACACGCGGCATCTGGCGTTCGTTGATGGACGGCCCGTTGGCGGGCAAGCCTGTCACCCGCGTGGTGGTGACGCACCATCATCCCGATCATGTGGGACTGGCGGGCTGGTTCCAGAGTGAGTTCGGCGCGGAGCTGGTTACAACGCGCACCGCGTGGCTGTTTGCGCGGATGCTGACGCTGGATGTGCAGGAAACCCCCGTGGCCGAAACGCTGGCCTTCTGGCGTAGTGCGGGCATGGATGCCGAGATTTTTGCGCAGCGCGCCGCCGAACGCCCCTTCAACTTTGCCGACATCGTCGCGCCAATGCCCTTGGGCTTTACCCGCATCCAGCAGGGTCAAACGATCACCATGGGCGGGCGCACATGGGACATCCACATGGGCAACGGGCACGCGCCGGAACACGCCACCTTCTGGAGCCGCGATGACCATCTGGTGATCTCGGGTGACCAGATCCTTTCGTCGATCAGCCCGAATGTCGGGGTCTATGCCACCGAGCCGATGGCCGACCCGATTGGCGAATGGCTTGAGGCGTGCGAGCGGCTGCGCCCGCTGGCGAGGGAGGACCAGTTGGTGCTGGGTGGGCACAAGCTGCCCTTTACCGGATTGCCGACGCGGATGCGTCAGTTGATCGACAACCACCATGGCGCGCTTGCGCGTCTGCTGGATCATATCGACACGCCCAAATCGGCGGCGGAGTGTTTTGCACCGCTGTTCAAACGCCGGATCGGGGCGGGGGAATACGGGCTGGCACTGGTTGAATCCGTCGCGCATCTGTCGCACCTTTACCAGACGGGTGCCGCCACACGGCAGCGGCGCGAGGATGGCGCGTGGGTGTACCAGCGCGCAGGCTAAAGGGTGACACATGGATGACCAGATCAAGACAACAGCCGAAGCTGTCGAAGCCGAGGCGTTGCCGCGTTGTCACGAGGTCCACACCGACCCCGATACGCCCAATGTCGCCTCCAAACCGGTGCCTGCATCGGTGAAAAAGACCCCGACCGCCCAGAAAAGCCCCGCACAATGGGCTTATGAGCGGCTGGTGATCTACCTCAAGAACTTCGAAGAGAACCTCGACAATGAACACGAGGTCGCCATGGGTTTTGCCGGTGGCGATGCGGGCGTGTTGCGGATCGAGGGCATGGGTTATTTCGATCCTGACATCGTGACCTTCTATGGCAGCGATCCTACGGGGGCCAAAACGCAACTGGTGCAACACGTGACGCAGATGAATGTGCTGCTGCGCGCCTTGCCCAAAGAGGTCAAACAGGCCGCACCGCGGCGCATCGGCTTTCGTCTTGCGCAGGATCTGGACGAGGCATAACCCTTTGGTGCAGGCGCGCGCCAAAGACGCAGTGACACGGGCCGCGTGATAGGCTACATCGCGGCCAACCAATTTCGAAAAGGGACCCCACATGGCAGACCACAAGCACGGTGAAATGGACTACCAAGCGCAAGAAAAGACGTTTGACGGTTTCATGAAGTTTACAACTTGGTCGGTGATCGTGATTCTGGCGATCATCGTCGGTATGGCGATTTTCATCACCTGATAGACGGTACGGGGCAGGGAGTGCTTGTTATGCGTGTTTTGGCGGCGGTCGCGCTGTGCCTCGGGCTTGCGGCATGTGCCGAAGCACCGGATATCCCCTATGCCTCGGACGAGCGTGTGGCCGCAGTGGCCTATCGCGCCCCCGGTCCGGCGTCGTTGACCGTGTTCACCATGGTCAGCAACCGCACCGGCAAAGGCGCGCATTCCGCGCTGATGATCAATGGCAGCCAGCGGGTTATCTTTGACCCCGCCGGTTCGTTCGAGAACGAGCGCGTGCCCGAGCAGGAAGACGTCCTTTATGGCGTCACCCCTGCTGTGCTGGCCGGATACAAAAGCGCCCATGCCCGCAGCACCTATCACGTGGTCAGCCAGACCTTTAACGTGACACCCGAACAGGCCGCCGTGGCGCTGCGTCTTGCGCAGACAAACGGGGCCGTGGCAGGGGCGTTCTGCGCCGATGCGACCACTGGACTGCTGCAACAGGTTCCGGGGTTTTCGGATATCAAGCGCACCTATTTCCCGACCCAGTTGATGGAACAGCTTTCCACCCGCGCAGGCGTCATCGAAGAGAAATATTATGAAGATGACGAGGGCAGCATTGTTGATGGCGTCCAAGGCATCGTACTGCCCGATTAAGGCAAAGCGCCCGCGTGGCAGCCGACAGAGAAATGCCAATGGACTTCCGATTGGGCCATAAAGGCCGCGAAGATGACATTCGCACCCTGTTCACGCAGTCCTTCGGCGATGCCGCAGGGGCCGAAGAAGGCGCGGCGATCAGCGCCTTTGTCACTGACATGATGCAATCGACCCCGCCCGATGATCTGGTGGTGTGGTCTGCCTATGACGGCGACGTACTGCTGGGCGGCGCGATGTTTTCGCGCATGCGCTATCCGCAGGATGCGCGCACAGTCTTCATTATGTCGCCGGTGGCCGTTCGCACGGAAAGCCAGAAAAGCGGTGTGGGCCAGCGCCTGATCAGACATGGGCTGGACGATCTGTGTGCGCGGGGCGTGGATGTGGCGCTGACCTATGGCGATCCGCAATATTACGGCAAAACCGGTTTTGCGCAGATTAGCGAGCAGGAAGCGCGCCCGCCGCTCACGCTTAGCCAGCCTGAGGGGTGGTTGATGCAGGCGCTGACAGAAGCAGGGGCGGAGCCGCTGAAGGGGCCGTCGCATTGCGTGCCCGCGCTGGAAAAACCCGAACTCTGGTAGCAGCGCAACGTCGTGCGGACGCTGTTTTGCGTGCCGCAAAAGACGCCCCGCCCGCCGTCCCTTACCGCCCGTCGAAATGGTCCTCGGCATCTGCAACGTCGATGCCGAGCGCTTCGAGACCTGCCTCAAGATGGTCGGGCAGTTCGGGAATGCCGGTCAGGTAATCTGCGGTCGGTGCGGTGGCTTCGGCCCGCGCTGTGGCCAATGCCTCGTCCCAATCGCTGGCATCAAAACTGTCGCGTCCAACCCACATGATCGCGACAAGGTTTGCCGCCTCGTCTTCGTTCAGGCTTTGGACATAGTCGTGGAACTGATGGCTTTCCGGTCCGTATTCGCGGGCTAGGAAAATGACGCGCACGACCTTGTTCGAACTGATCTCTGGCATGATGGCCCCCTTTTTCGCTGATGCGTCGGTGGTAGGGACAGTCAAACGTGGCGCGCGGTGTTTGGCAAGGCTGCCATCGCCGTATGGGCGGTTTGGCCGCGTCAGCCCAGCCCGTAGACCATGGCGAACAGCACCAGAACCCCCGCAGCGATGGCGGCAAAGACATTGCGCGTCCACATGCCGACGCCAAGGGCTGCAATCGCCGCCAGCAGGCGCGACGGTTCGGTTGTGCCGCCTTCGCCGGAATAAACGACCAGCGGCGCCACCAGCGCGGGCAGGATCGCCACCGCCGTATAGCGCAGGTGCCGCACCAGCCATGCGGGCAAGGGGCGGTCGCCTACAAAGCCCAGAAAGGCAAAGCGTAACAGAAAGCTGCCGACGCCAAGGCCAAAGATCACGATCCACAATGTCTGTTTGTCGATCATGGCGCGTCCTCGGGGTCGGGCGGCAGCATCGGTTCGGTCTTCAACCACAGTTCGGCCTGTGCGCCCGCGATCATGCCAGCGGTGCCCGCGACGATCAGGCCAAGGGAATAGGGGATCGCGACGGCAAACAGGCTGACCACAATCGCAACAGCGGCGGCGATCAGGTGCGGCACGGTGCGCATCATCGGTGCGACCATCGACAGAAAGGCGATGGGCAGCGCAAAATCCAGCGGCAGATCGGCGGGCAGCGTGGTGCCGATGGCCGCGCCCAGATAGCTGCACCCGAACCACACCAGCAGCACCAGAAAACAGGTGCCGAAGTAATAGGCCATGCGCTGCGGTACCGTCATTGCGGGGTCCGCGTCGAACTTCGCATGGCTCAGCGCATAGCTTTGATCGACCAGCAGATAGGCGGCAAAGGCGCGCTGCCAGATCGGCGCACGTCCCAGAAACGGGGTCAGCGCCGCCGAATACATCGCCACCCGCAGGTTCACCGCAAGGGCGGACAGCAAAACGATCACTGTCGGGGCCTGATCCTGCATCAGTTGCAGCGCGGTAAACTGGGCCGCGCCCGCGATCACCACGATGGAAAAGCTCATGACTTCAAAGACATTCAGCCCCGCCTCGGTCGCCAACACGCCGAACAAAAGCGCAAAAGGCCCTGCGACTGCCATGAAAGGCGCGCCGTCGCGTACGCCCGCCCAAAAGGCGGATTTGGTGGTGGTGAAGGGCATGTAGGGGCCTTAGACTGGTCCTGTAACGCTTAGCGGTCCGGCAGGGGGGATGCAATTGGCACAACGCGACGACATCGACGGATACCTGATTGCCCCTGATCCGTCAGCGGCGCGGCTGACCCGCCGTGTGACGGGCTATGACCAGACGGGCGCGGCCACGGATATCTCCGTGATCGAGGAACGCCCCCTGACCATCTTTCTGAACGGGCAAGAGATCGTGACGGCGATGACCATCGGGGATTATCCCGACTACCTTGCGCTTGGGTTTCTGCGCAATCAGGGGATGCTGGCCGCGGACGAGGTTGTGACCCGCGTCGATTATGACGAGGAACTGGAAACTGTCGTAGTGCGCACAGAGACCCCGACCAATCACGAGGAAAAGCTGCGCAAGAAGACCCGTACCAGCGGCTGCGCGGTGGGTACCGTGTTCGGTGACATGATGGAGGGGCTGGAGGGCGTGACTCTGCCTGCCACACCGCTGCGGACCTCATGGCTGTATGCGCTGTCGGCGCGAATCAACCGCACCCCGTCATTGTATCTTGAGGCGGGGGCGATCCACGGCACGGTGTTGTGTCAGCAGGATCAGCCGCTGGTCTATATGGAGGACGTGGGCCGCCACAATGCGGTGGACAAGATCGCGGGCTGGATGATGGCGACAGGCACCACCGCCGAGGACAAGATCCTGTACACCACTGGGCGTCTGACCTCTGAAATGGTGATCAAGACCGCGATGATGGGTATCCCTGCGCTGGCCTCGCGTTCGGGCTTTACTGCTTGGGGGGTCGAGATTGCCCAGCAGGTAGGCCTGACGTTGATCGGCCGGATGCGGGGGCAGCGTTTTGTCTGCCTAAGTGGGGAAAACCGACTGATCCGCGATGCCGATCCCGATGCCGTGCCCGAGGACAGTGCAAAGTACCGGCGCAAGGGGGCGTCGGTATGAGCCTTTTGACTGCTACGGGCGCGTCCGTCCTTTGGGGCGTGGCGCCATGATTGCGCCGCTCGGGGTCATATTGGCCGGGGGGCAGGCCAC
Source organism: Tateyamaria sp. 7Alg 36 (assembly GCF_059882455.1). Classification (NCBI taxonomy): domain Bacteria; kingdom Pseudomonadati; phylum Pseudomonadota; class Alphaproteobacteria; order Rhodobacterales; family Roseobacteraceae; genus Tateyamaria; species Tateyamaria sp. 7Alg 36. Next base: position 3,043,223 of record NZ_CM187613.1, read on the forward strand.
GCGCATGGGCGGTGGTGACAAGGGCATGTTGCGCATCGGGTCGCGGCGTCTGATCGACCATGTGATCGACCGTCTCGACCCGCAGGTGGACGGGCTGGCGCTGAATGCCAATGGCGATCCGGCGCGCCTGTCGTCGTTGGGCCTGCCGGTGATTGCCGACAGTGTCGAAGGGTTCGCCGGCCCCCTTGCGGGGGTTCTGGCGGGGCTGGACTGGGCCGCGTCACAAGGGGCCGAGGCGATTGTGACCGCAGCCGCCGACACGCCGTTCTTTCCCTGTGATCTGGTGCCGCGCCTGCAATTGGCGAGCGAGGGGATGGCGCATCCGCTGGCACTGGCCGCGACCCCCGATCCCGAACGCGGCCTTGCCCGTCACCCGACTTTTGGCCTGTGGCCCGTGGCACTGCGCGACGATCTGCGCGCCGCGTTGCAGGACGGTGTGCGCAAGGTGGTGCAATGGACCGCACGCCATGATGCACGCTTTGCCACTTTTCCGGACGAGGCCGCTTTTTTCAACGTCAACACGCCGGATGATCTGGCGCGGGCCGAGGCAATGCAATGAGACTATACGGCATCGTAGGGTGGAAGAACGCGGGCAAGACCGGCCTGATGGAGCGGCTTGTGACCGAGATCACGGGGCGCGGCATTTCGGTGTCGACGGTAAAGCATGCCCATCACAGTTTCGACGTGGATCATGCGGGCAAGGACAGCCACCGCCACCGCGTCGCAGGGGCGACCGAGGTGCTGCTTGCCTCGCGCAACCGTTTTGCCCTGATGCACGAATTGCGTGACGCGGATGAACCCGCGCTGGCCGAACTGCTGACCAAACTGTCTCCGGTCGATCTGGTGTTGATCGAAGGGTACAAGCGCGACGCTCATCCCAAGGTCGAGGCGCATCGCGCCGTGACCGGCAACCCGCTAATCGCGCCCGATGATCCGACGGTGCGCGCCGTTGCCAGCGACATGCCGCTTGAACTGGATATCCCTGCCTTCGACCTTGACGACACCAGCGCCGTTGCGGATTTCATTCTGGCCGAGGTCGGTTTGTGAGCGCCTTTGACCGCATCATCGTCGTGGACTGGTCGGCCTCTGCCTCGCCGTCCTCTGCCACGCCCAAGGCCGATGCGATCTGGATTGCGGTCCATGCGGAAGGGGCAACCAATTGCACCTATCATCGCACCCGCGCCGATGCGGTCGCATTCCTAGAGGCGCAGTTCGACGATGCGCTTGCGACGGGCGCACGGGTGCTGGCCGGTTTCGACTTTCCCTTTGGCTATCCCGACGGGTTCGCGCAGGCGTTGACCGGCACGGATGATCCGCTGGCGGTCTGGGCGGACCTGGCGGCGCGCATCTCGGACGGTGCGGACAACGCCAACAACCGGTTCGAGGTCGCCCGCGCAATCAACCAGCGGTTCGACGGTGTTGGGCCGTTCTGGGGCTGTCCTGCCACGCTTGAGGATGCGGACCTGCCCGCCAAGGGCACTGCGCGGCACGGGCACGGCATGGCCGAACGCCGCAAAGTCGAGGAGTCCATCCGCTCCGCCCAGCCCTGTTGGAAGCTTTACACAACCGGTTCCGTGGGATCGCAAGGCCTGCTGGGTATGGCGCGGCTGCACGGGCTGCGCACGCGCTATGGCGCGTCCCTGTCGGTCAGCCCGTTTCAGGTCCCCGACACCCCGATTGTACTGGCCGAGGTGTATCCATCTCTCCTGTCTGCCGAGGTGGCGATGCGGCAGGAACCGGACGAGATCAAGGACCGCGCGCAGGTCCGCGTCTTGGCTGAGGCGCTGGCGGGACTGACGGCGGAGCAAATTGGCGCGATGTTGCGCAAGGGCGATCCGGTCGAGGGCTGGATACTTGGCGTCGGGGACGAGGATGCCTTGCGCGCTGCCCTGACTGCCACACCGCCGCCGTTGAAGAACGATTGTTTTGCGCTGCCCACTGGGGTCGACTGGACGCCGGTGGAGGTGGCGCTGGCCGATCTACGGTCGCGCCTTGGGCCGGTGGTCGGGGTGCAGACCGTGCCGGTTGCGGATACGTTGGACCGGATCGCTGCCGTTGATATCACAGCCGCCCGCGCCCATCCGCCCCTGCCGAATACCGCCGTCGATGGCTATGGCTTTGCCGGTGGGCGGGACGAGGGCGTGCATCTTATGCCATTGGTGGCAGCGTCGATGACTGCCGGGCGCACGCCCGATATCGCAGTGCCCGAAGGGCAAGCGGTGCGCATTCTGACCGGCGCGGCGCTACCTGAAGGTGTGGACACGGTGATCTTGCAAGAAGACGTCACGCGGAATGGCGACGCCATTGCCTTTCGCGGACCCGTCAAGGCGGGGGCCAACACACGCAAGGCGGGCGAGGATGTGCACGCCGGTGACACGGTTGTGCCCGAAGGGCGTCGTCTGACCCCTGCCGATCTGGCGTTGGTCAGCGCGGTCGGCGTGGGCCATGTGCAGGTGCGCGCCCCGCTGCGCGTTGGTGTGCTGTCCACGGGTGACGAACTGGTCGCGGCGGGCGGTATTGCGGGGGCCGGACAGATTTTCGATGCGAACCGCCCGATGCTGCTGGGCGTGATTGCCAAGTTGGGTCATGTGGCGGTCGATCTGGGCCATGTGCGCGATGACCGTGCCGCGTTGCGCACACGCTTTGATACGGCGGCGGACGGGGTGGATGTAATCCTGACCAGCGGTGGCGCCTCGGCAGGGGATGAAGATCACGTGTCCGCCCTGTTGAACGAGGCGGGGGCCATGGCGCTGTGGCGGATCGCCGTCAAACCGGGGCGTCCACTGGCGCTTGGCATGTGGGATGGTACGCCTGTTTTCGGCCTTCCGGGCAATCCGGTGGCGGCGATGGTCTGTGCGCTGGTCTTTGCTGCGCCCGCGCTGGCGCAAATGGCTGGTGCGGCTTGGACCACGCCCAAGGGGTTCACCGTGCCCGCAGGTTTCGAAAAAAAGAAAAAAGCCGGAAGGCGGGAATATCTGCGCGCACGCATGGCCGATGGGGTGGTCGAGGTCTTTGCCTCCGAAGGGTCGGGGCGGATCAGCGGGTTGTCATGGGCCGAAGGGCTGGTGGAACTGCCCGAACCGGCGGCGCATATCCGCGCCGGTGATCCGGTCCGGTTCATTCCATGGGGCGGTTTCGGCCTTTAGTCGAACGTGCCTGCAACGCGGCCCAGCAGCATGAAAGCATGGGCGGTGCGCGTGTTGCCAAGGGCCGACAACTCTCCGTCACTGGCAGTTTCCGCAAATGTCGAGATCGCCTTGTCAAAGCGCCGCAGGAAGTGGTGCGCGGCATCGCGGAAGATCGGATCCTGTTTCATCCGCCCTGCGGTCAGCGCCAGCGAGGACCGGTCCCGCACGCCGCCCAAAGCGGCCACGGACCGCCCGCGCGCACCGGCAGCGAACTGCCGCCACACTTCGGGGCGGGCACGGTCGGGGCGCAGATCATCCATATAGATCCCGTCCTGACTGAGCAGGGTCAGAATGTCCTGCGCGGCCTGCACAAGCTGGCTAGTATTGCGGTCGCGCATGGCCTTGCGCAGTGCTGCAAAGCCTTCCTCGTCCTCGGCGGTTTCGGGGAAGTTGAGAGCGCGGATGAAATCTTCGGCGGCGAGGGGCGGTGTCATGTCTTCGGAACTGGTGCCAAGGGCCAGCTTGGGTTGGTCGCCCGTATCGGCGGGGGCAGCAGGGGCGGCACTGCGCGGCGCGCCTTCGCCGTCGCGGCGGGTGTGGAACGTGGCCAGCGCGGTTTCGGTGTTGCGCGTTGCGGCGGCAATTTCGTCCAGCTTGCGCGCGACCGAGGGTTCCTTGCTGATGTCGCGGCCCTGTTGCTGCGCGATATAGGCTTGGCGGATCGCGTCGATGGCGGCTTGCAGGCGCTGGCTTTCCTCGCGCATCACGCGGCTTGAGCGCGCCGCGGTCGCGGCCACCCAGATCATCGCGACCGGCATGAAAACGGCCAGCATGGTGATCAGGAACCGCAGCCCGTCACCGCCAGAGGCGTCGCCACTAGTATCGGACAGCAGGAAAAAACCCGCCGCCCCGAGCAGCCAGAGCGCGGACAGCGCAAGTGCAACGATTTCGATTCCCGTCACACCCGGTTGACGGGGTTTGTCATAGATGCCGAGCGGGGTCGGGCGGGACTGTGGGTTCTGTTTGTCGGCCATGGCCTTCAGCTATAGCTGATTTTCAGGACTTCATAGGACTTTTCACCGCCGGGCGTGCGGACTTCGACGCTGTCGCCCTCTTCCTTGCCGATCAGGGCACGGGCAATCGGCGATTTTATGTTCAAAAGGCCCTTTTCGATGTTGGCTTCGTACTCGCCAACGATTTGGTAGGTCTTTTCGGCATCGGTATCCTCATCGACCAAAGTGACCGTCGCACCGAACTTGATCGCGCCGGACATCTTGGCCGTGTCGATCACATCGGCCAGAGAGATCACCCCTTCGAGTTCCTTGACCCGTCCTTCAATGAAGGACTGCTTTTCCTTCGCCGAATGGTATTCCGCGTTCTCGCTGAGGTCCCCGTGTTCGCGCGCCTCGGCGATGGCCTTGATGATGGCGGGCCGTTCGACGGTTTTCAGGTGCTTCAACTCGGTTTCCAAAGCAAGGAAGCCCGCGCGGGTCATTGGTATTTTTTCCATCGGGTCGGTGTCCAGATAAGGTGCGGCGGCCCCATAGGGGACCGCCGTTGCATTCGATGGGGAATACCTGACCCAATGGGGTGGTGGAATGCAAGTGGATTTACTTTGGCAAACAGTGTGGGTGCTGCGCCATGTCGACCACTTGGTGGGGGCTCTGCCCCCGGGTCTGCGACCCTCCCCTGGGATTTTCTGGAACAGAGAAGGGGGGGCGGGTCAGTCGTATTGGACAACTTCGTATTCGATGCCATCGCTGTCGTGGAAGTAGAAGCGTTTGCCGGGTTCGTAGTCGGCGTGGTTGCCGGTGGTGAAGCCGTGTGCCTTGATTGCCGCTTCGGTCGCGTCGAGGTCGTCGACCGCCACGGCGAGGTGATTGAGGCCACCGACGGTGGTGTAGCTGTCCTTGCCCTTTGCTGTCGGCGCGCCGGGCGTGAAGAGGGCGAGGTAATGGGTATCGGTGCCCACATGGATGGTGTGGCCGGTGGTCATCGCCTTCCCTTGCCAGCGGATGTGCCAGCCGAAAAGTTTGCACATCCAATCGGCGGTTTCCTTCGGGTCCGAGACGGTGAAGTTGGTGTGTTCGAGGCGCGCGGTGGCGGTCATGGTACTTTCCTTTTTGTCCGTGTTCCTGCACTCTGCGACCTCAAGCTAACTTTAGGTCAAGAGGTTTTTTGCATGGCATCCGAGGGGCTGAGCATTGGCGAGATTGCAGCGCGCACGGGGTTGGCGGTGTCGGCGGTGCGCTATTACGAAGAGGTGGGTCTGGTCGCGCCGTGGCGGAACGGGGCGGGGCGTCGGCGGTTCCAGCGGTCGGATTTGCGGCGGCTCAGCTTTGTTATTGCGGCCCAGCAATTCGGGTTCACCTTGCCGCAGATCAAGGCCGAGCTGGATCGCTTGCCCCGCCATCGTGCGCCGTCGCGGGCGGACTGGACGCGTATCAGTCGCAGTTTTCGCGCCGAACTTGATGCGCAGATCGCGCGGTTGGAGCGTTTGCGGGACAATCTGGACGGCTGCATCGGCTGTGGTTGTTTGAGCCTTGAGACCTGTGCGCTGTACAATCCCGAGGATCGCGTGGCGCGGCTTGGCGCGGGGCCGCGATACCTGATGGGGGATCGTGCGGGGGATTGATGCCTGTGCGCGTCAGGCCTGCCAGAACGGCAAACCGTTGCGAATGCACATGGTATCCCACGCTCGGCGGCATTTTACGCCGTGTTCCAATTGCATATGCGGTGTTGCTGGGCTAGCCAATTCCAAACAACTTTCGCAAAGGGCGATGGCCCCGTTGCGCGATCAAGGGAGTGAGCCGTTATGGCCGAAGTGACACGCGAAACCATGGAATATGACGTTGTGATCGTTGGCGCAGGTCCGGCGGGTCTGTCCGCTGCGATCCGTCTGAAACAGCTTGATGCCGATCTGGACGTTGTCGTTCTGGAAAAAGGGTCGGAAGTGGGGGCACATATCCTTTCTGGGGCGGTTCTGGATCCTTGCGGCCTTGATGCGCTGATCCCCGACTGGAAGGAAAAGGGCGCGCCGCTGAACGTGCCGGTCAAGGACGACAATTTCTACATGCTGGGTGAGGCGGGGCAGATCCGCATCCCGAACTTCCCCATGCCGCCGCTGATGAACAACCACGGCAACTATATCGTGTCGATGGGCAATGTTTGCCGCTGGATGGCAGAGCAGGCCGAGGAACTGGGTGTCGAGATTTTCCCCGGCATGGCCTGTTCCGAACTGGTCTATGGCGATAACGGCGAAGTCAAAGGCGTGGTCGCGGGCGTGTTCGGCCTTGAGGCGGACGGCACCATTGGAGAAAACACCGAACCGGGGATGGAACTGCACGGCAAATACGTCTTCCTCTCCGAAGGGGTGCGTGGCAGCCTGTCCAAAGAGGTGATCGCCAAATACGACCTGTCGGCGGGTAAAGAGCCGCAAAAATTCGGCCTTGGCATGAAAGAGATCTGGGAGATCGACCCCGCCAAGCACAAGGAAGGGTCTGTGACCCACACGATGGGCTGGCCGCTGAACGGCAATGCGGGCGGCGGGTCGTTCATCTATCACCTTGAGAACAATCAGGTCTATGTCGGTTTCGTGGTCCACCTGAACTACAAGAACCCGCACCTGTTCCCGTACATGGAATTCCAGCGTTTCAAGCATCACCCGATGGTGGCCGAGCTTCTTGAGGGCGGTAAACGTGTGGCTTATGGCGCGCGCGCAATTTCCGAGGGTGGCTACCAGTCGATGCCGAAGATGGTCGCGCCTGGTGTTGCGCTGCTGGGCTGTTCGGTGGGGATGGTCAACGTGCCGCGTATCAAGGGCAACCACAACGCGATGCTGTCGGGCAAGGCCGCGGCCGAGGCCGCCTTTGCCGCGATCAAGGCAGAGCGTTCGGGTGACGAGCTGACCGATTACGAAGCCGAAGTTCGCAACGGGGCCATCGGCACCGACCTGAAAAAAGTGCGCAACGTGAAACCGCTGTGGTCCAAATACGGGCTGACGGCGTCGCTGGTGCTGGGCGGGTTCGACATGTGGACCAACACGCTGGGCTTTTCCCTGTTCGGCACGGTCGGGCATGGAAAATCCGATGCGGACGCGACCGAGGAAGCATCCAAACACGCGCCCATCGACTATCCCAAACCCGATGGCAAACTGTCCTTTGACCGCCTGACCAACGTCGCGTTCAGCTTTACCAATCACGAGGAAAGCCAACCCGCGCACCTGCGTCTGAAGGATGACAGCGTGCCGGTTGACGTGAACCTGCCGAAATACGCGGGACCGTCGGCGCGTTATTGCCCAGCGGGCGTGTATGAATTCGTGCAGGAAGAGGGCAAGGATCCGCGCTTTGTCATCAACTTCCAGAACTGCGTGCACTGCAAAACGTGCGACATCAAAGACCCGTCGCACAACATTACATGGACCACACCGCAAGGCGGGGACGGGCCGAACTATCCCAACATGTAAGCGCGCCGCTTGCAGCATTACAAATTGGGCCGGATGTATCCTTGTATCCGGCCTTTTTCGTGGGCCAAAGCCGTGCGCGAATTCCAACCATTTCGAGAGGTCACATTGCACCTGATGCCAGACGTGGTAGCCTTGCGCGTAACACCTCTTGCAAAAGGCAGCTCTCCCACGTGATCCGTTCCTTCCTTTGCCACACCGCCCTTGCCGCTTCTATCGCCCTTGTTCCGCAGGTCGCTGCGGCGGAGTCCTTATCGGGGGCGTATCTGGCGGGCCGTCAGGCGGCGGTGCGCAATGATTTTGACGCCTCTGCGCGTTATTACACGGCGGCCTTGGCGCGGGATGCGGCCAATGTCGGGTTGATGGAGGATGTGATTGTCACGCAGCTTGCCATGGGACGGCTGGATCGTGCCCTGCCCATCGCACGCCTGTTGGAAGACCGCGATAGCCGCAGTCAGGCGGCGCATATGACGGTGATCGCCGACCTTCTGTCGCGCGAGGAGTACGAGACCTATCTGGAACGTGACGCCGAGACTTCGGGTATCGGACCGCTGGTGGACGGGCTGTTGACCGCGTGGGCGCTGGTGGGTGCGGACCGTGCCGAAGATGCAATGGCCGAGTTTGACCGTATCAGCGAGGAACGCGGTCTGCGCGGCTTTGCCCTTTATCACAAGGCGATGGCACTGGCATTTCTGGGCGAGTTCGAGGCGTCAGAGGCATTGTTCGTGGACGAAGCAGGCCCGTTGCAGCAAACGCGGCGCGGCGCGATGGCGCGGGCGGAAATCCTGTCGCAGCTTGGCCGGAACGAGGACGCGCTTGCCTCGCTTGAGGCGTCGTTCGGTTCGTCCATTGACCCCGAGCTTGCGCAGATGCAGGCAGCACTGGATACAGGCGAGACGCTGCCCTTCACCCATATTACATCTGCCCGCGATGGCGCGGCCGAGGTGTTCTATTCCGTGGCAGGCGCGCTGCGGCAGGATGCGGGGGCGGATTACACGCTGATCTACGGACGGATCGCACGCCATCTGCGCCCCGATCACATTGACGCACTGTTGATGGTTGCGGACCTGCTGGAAGAATTGGAGCAATACGATCTTGCCAGCGCGGTTTATAAGGAAGTGCCATCGGACGCGGCGGCGTTCCATGCGGCGGAATTGGGCCGTGCGGATGCGTTGCGCCGGTCGGGCAAAACCGATGCGGCGATCGAAGTGCTGGAACAACTGGCCAAGCGGTTCCCTGATCTGGCCATCGTGCATTCGACCCTTGGCGATGTGCTGCGCCAGCAGGATGACTTTGACGGGGCTGTGGCCGCCTATGACCGTGCCATCGACCTGACCCCCGAAGGGATGGGCGGCGCATGGTTCCTGTATTACGCGCGGGCGATCTCGCTGGAACGGATGCAGGAATGGCCCCGTGCCGAAGCGGATTTCCGTCAGGCGCTGGCGCTGAACCCCGGCCAGCCGCAGGTGCTGAATTACCTTGGCTATTCCATGGTGGAAAAGCAGGTCAATCTGGACGAAGCGCTTGGCATGATCGAACAGGCCGTTGCTGCGAACCCCGACTCCGGCTATATCGTCGACAGCTTTGGTTGGGTTCTCTACCGCATGGGCCGCTATGAAGAAGCCGTTGGCCATATGGAGCGTGCGGTGGAACTGATGCCCGTCGATCCGGTGGTGAACGATCACTTGGGCGACGTGTACTGGGCCGTGGGCCGCAACCGCGAGGCGCGGTTCCAGTGGATGCGCGCGCTCAGCTTTGTGGATGCCGAAGACAGCGATGGCGAGGCCGATCCCGAACGGATGCGCCGCAAACTGGAAGTGGGCCTTGATGTTGTGCTGGAAGAAGAGGGTGCTGCACCACTGAAAGCGGCGGATGACGACGGCTGAGATGCGGGTCGACGTTTTCGCGCCCGCCAAAATTAACCTTGCCCTGCACATCACCGGCCAGCGCGGTGACGGCTATCACTTGCTTGATACCTTGGTTGCCTTTGCCGACATCGGGGACACAGTCACCTTGCGCGGTCACGGGCCGCTGGGTCTTGAGGTTTCGGGCCCCGAAGGTGCGCCCGAGTTGTCAGGTAACAGCAATATCATGTGGGCCACGGCAGCGAAGTTCTGGACGCCGGACAGGCCACTGTCGATGCATCTGGAAAAATGCCTGCCCGTGGCGTCGGGCATCGGGGGCGGGTCGGCGGATGCGGCGGCGACCTATCGCGGGTTGCTGGTGCTGCGCGCCGCGCTTGAGGGGCAGGAGATGCCCCGTGATGTGACGCCGGACGACCTGCTTGCACTGATGCAGATCGGCGCGGATGTCCCGATGTGCGTGCTCAGCGATCCCGCCCGCGTGCGCGGCATTGGCGAGAAGGTAGAGCCTGTCGCAGACTTTCCCGCGCTGCCCGTTGTGCTGGTTAACCCGCGTGTGCAAGTATCAACGCCGGCCGTCTTTTCGGCGCTTGCGCGCAAGGACAATGCGGGGCTGGACGGCTTGCCGCCTGACTTCTCCGACATCGATGCCCTGTTTGACTGGCTCGCGGCGCAGCGCAACGATCTGCAAGCGCCCGCGATCGGGGATTGTCCGGTGGTCAGTGACTGCCTTGGCGCGCTGGAACAGACCGCGCAGTGCCGCCTTGCGCGCATGTCCGGATCGGGTGCGACCTGTTTCGGGCTGTTCACTAGTGAAACAGATGCCCGCGCCGCAGCGCAGGCCATTGCGCAGGATCATCCCGATTGGTGGGTGCAGGCGGGCCGCTTGAACGGCGGCACGCGCGCCGCGCCTCAGTTGATCCGTTCGACCACGTAGTCGGCCAGATCAATCAGCATGTCGCGCAGCTCATGGGCGGGCAGGGTGCCAAGGGCCGCTTTGGCTTTTTCGGCCCACGCAATGGCGTCTGCCTTGGTGTCCTCAAGCGCCGCATGTTTGTGCAGCAGGTCCAGCGCATGATCGAGGTCGCCGTCGTCCTGTTGGCCTTTTTCGATGGTGCGCGACCAGAAGGCGCGTTCCTCGGCGTCGGCCTTGGCGATGGCCTTGATCACCGGCAGGGTCAGTTTGCGTTCGCGGAAATCATCACCGACATTCTTGCCTGTGGCAGCGGACTGGCCCTGATAATCCAGCAGGTCATCCACGATCTGAAAGGCGATGCCCAACGCGTCGCCATAGTCATACAGCGCCTTCACAACCGCCGTGTCGGCGCCAGCGATCACGCCGCCCACCTCGGTCGCAGCCGAGAACAGCGCCGCCGTCTTGCCGCGTACCACTTGCAGATAAACCGACTCGTCCGTCGCCAGATCCTGTGCGGCGGTCATTTGCAGCACTTCGCCCTCGGCAATGGTGGCCGAGGCGTCGGCCAGAATGCGCAGCACGTCCATTGATCCGGTTTCGGTCATCAACTGGAAACTGCGCGAGAACAGGTAGTCGCCTACCAGAACGGACGACTTGTTGTCCCAGAGCAGGTTCGCGGTCGGACGGCCACGGCGCTGCGCGCTTTCATCCACCACATCGTCATGCAGCAGGGTCGCGGTGTGGATGAATTCCACCGTCGCGGCGAGGTGCACGTGATAGGGGCCGTCATAGTTGCACATATGGGCCGCAGCGAGGGTCAGCATGGGGCGCAACCGCTTGCCGCCCGCGTCGACCAGATGGCGTGTCACCTCGGGAATGCGCGGGGCATGGCGCGAGGCCATGCGATCCTGAATCAGCGCGTTTACCGCATCCATGTCATCCGCCAGCCACGCAGCCAAACGGTCATGCGGTTTCATGATATCAGACGCATCCATAATCCGTATCCCATTATCCCTCGACATTTGGTCGGGGATGTCCGTACATCCGTGATATGAAGGAACTTTTGCGCAGCACCGACCCGACGATCATTGCCTTCGCCTCTGCCCTTCTTGAGGGCGAGGATATAGACTGCTTTCAAATGGACGTAAACATGAGCATCCTCGAAGGAGGGATCGGAATTTTCCCGCGCCGCCTGATGGTGTGCGAAGCCGATTACGATGCTGCTCTGCGTGCGATGAAAGACAATGACATCGACCTCGGAAAATGACCTGACACGGGATGCCTTTCTGGGCGGTCGGTTGCACCTGTGGCAGCCGCGCAGCGGCTATCGTGCGGGCGTCGATCCGGTCATCCTTGCCGCGAGCGTGCCTGCCCGACAGGGCGAGTCGGTCCTTGATCTGGGCTGTGGTGTGGGGGCGGCGGCGCTGTGCCTTGGGGCGCGGGTGCCGGGGCTGGACCTGACTGGGGTCGAACGGCAGGACGACTATGCCGCACTGGCGGCGCGCAATGGGCTGCGGGTGGTAACGGCGGACCTGTCCGACCTGCCCGAAGGCGTGCGCACGCGCAGCTATGATCATGTGCTGGCCAATCCGCCCTATTTCAATCGCAAGGCGGGGCGGCAGGCCTCGGACGAGGGGCGCGAGGCGGCGCGGGGGCTGGAAACCCCCTTGGCCACATGGATCGACACGGCGGCGCGGCGGCTGCGCTATCGCGGGCACCTGCACCTGATCCATAGGGCTGAACGGGTGCCCGACCTGCTGGCGGCGGCGCACGGGCGGCTGGGAAGTATCGAAATCTGGCCCATCTGTCCGCGTGTCGGGCGCATCGCGGAACTGGTGATTTTTCGGGCACGCAAGGAAGGACGGGCGGATTTTCGCCTCCATCCGCCGATCATTTTACACAAAGGCGCGCAGCACGAAAAAGACGCAGATAGCTATACCCCTGAAATACAGGCGGTTTTGCGGGACGGTGCGGCGCTGAAACTTTAACCCGCCATTAAGCTATTTCCGATTGAGTGAAGTTCATTGTGCGGGTGCAGCGTGACATATGGCACAAGCTGTGGTTGGCTGGTCATGCACTTTATCAGCAAGGAGGATTGCATGAGCATCACTGCCCATCTCGAAGAGTTGAAAAAGAAGCATCGAACCCTGAGCGATCAGGTCGATATGGCCCAGAAAGCACCCGGCGTTGATACGACCGAGATTGCCACCCTCAAGAAACAGAAATTGAAACTGAAGGAAGAAATTACCCGACTTTCGGGCTGACCTTCAGGCTGGCGCGCGCGGCCAGCAAGGCCCCCGCGGTGATCAGAACTGCCGCGATGGCCAACGACCACGTCAGCGTAGCGACGCCAGCAACAACCAACACAACAGTCGACAGCAGGGGGGCGGCGTATGACGCGGTTCCAAGGATCTGGATGTCCCCCTGCTTGACGCCGATATCCCAGACATAGAACGCAAGCCCGACAGGCCCGAGGCCCAACAGGATCGCGCTGGCCCAGCCGCGCAGGCCAACGGGCCATGTTGTGACTTCGAACGCGAAATGCAGGGGCAGGGACAACAGCGCACTTGCCACACAGAACAGGGCCACGGACGCCGTCGGAACGGTGCCAAAGCGGCGCGACATCACCGAATAGGTGGACCATGTCAGCGCACAGACAAGCGCCACCGCATATCCGGCGATTGCTTCGGTTTGGAAACCGGCAGCCCCGCCGGTCACAATCAGCGCAGCGCCAGTGAACCCGATGATGGCGCCGAGGATATGACCGGGGCGCAGGACCTCTCCGGGCAGGAGGCCGGAAAACAGCACGATCAACAGAGGCCAGAGATAGGCGATCAAGCTCGCCTCGGCCGCGGGGGCCAGACGCAACGCGGTGAAATAGAGCGCGTGATAGCCGAACAGCCCAAGTGTGCCAAAGATATAGACGTGGATCGGCACGTGGCGCAGTTGCCCCAAACCACCCGACGTCGCCGTCCATACAAGGCCCAACGCGCCACCGATGGCAAAACAGATGGTATTGAGCAGCATGGGTGGTGTCGGTGCACTGCCGACCGTCAACAGCGCCAGAACACCCCACAGAAGGACAGCGACAAAACCCGTTAGGGTAGCAGTTTTCTTGGTCATGGGGCGTGGAAATCCGCTGCTGGTACGATGGTCATTCGGTCGGTGACATGGCTGGTTTTTTCGATTTCTGCAATGATCCAATCCCGAAAGGCGGCGATTTGTGGACGCGATTGCGCCCCATCGGCGCACAGGAACCGAAAGCCGACGCCGGTGTCCAGCGCGGTGGGGAAAGGCGCGACAAGTCGGCCATCGTCAATGTCCTTGACCACCAGCGCGCGCCGCCCGATGACGACCCCGACGCCAGCAAGGGCCGCGTCAACGGCGTGGTCCGCCTGACTAAAGCGCGGGCCGTGAGTGGGGGCGAAATCAATGCCCATGGCGCGGAACCACGTGCTCCAGTCAATCTGGGGTTCCAGGAAGTTGATGCTGTCATCAAAGATCAGCGGCGCATCCATCAGACTTTCCGGCGTCGGAAAGCGTTCGGCAAGCGCAGGGGTCATCACGGGACACACCCATTCCTGCGCCAAGGGCAAGGAATACAGCCCCTCGTCCGAGCCGTGCCCGAACCGGATGGCGACGTCGATCGCGTCACGCCCGAAATCCATCAGCTTGAGCGATGCGGAAAAGCGCAGCTCCACTTCGGGATGCGCTTGGGCGAATTCATAAAGCCGCGGTGCCAGCCATTTTGCGGTGAAGGCAGGGCCAGCCGTGACCGTAAGCGTGTGGTTGTCCAGCAGCCTTTCCGTGGCGCGCCACGCCGCTGACAGTGACTGAAACCCGTCCCGCACACCGGGGGCGAGGGCTTTGCCCGCATCCGTCAATTCGACAGCGCGGTTCAGACGGCGGAACACCTGCATGCCCAGATGCTCTTCAAGAGATTTGATCTGAAAGCTGAGCGCGGCAGGCGTCACATGCAACTCATCGGCCGCTTTGGCGAATGACATATGGCGCGCGGCGGCCTCGAAGGCGCGCAAGGCGGTTAAGGGGGGCAGGCGATCTGGCATGCTCAGACAAGTACAGCTTAACCGAACCTATGAAAAGTCTCGTTTGTCGGAGGTGCCGGAAAAGCTCATATTGATCGGCAAGAGACACACAGATCCTTCTTCCCAAAGGAACCCGACATGATCGAAGCAACAACAAACCCCGCCGCACGCAACGCCATGCTGAACGCACATATGGCACGCGCCAAAGCCATGCAGGACGCGTGGCACTGGTTGTTCGGGGGCAAATCTTCCCGCTGATGCGCGCGCGCCATCTTACGGGATTATGAAAGGGCCGGTGCATCGCTGCACCGGCCCTTTTTTCATGCTGTCGCATAAGGTTCAGACGAAGAATTGCGCGCCGTTGGCCGAAATGGTCGATCCGTTGATGAAGCCCGAGTCGTCAGAGGCGAGGAAGACCACACAGCGTGCGATTTCCTCAGGCTCACCCAGCCGTCCGGCGGGAATTTGCGCGATGATGCTTTCGCGGACTTTTTCAGGCACCGCCATCACCATGTCCGTCCCGATATAGCCGGGGCAGATGGCGTTGGCGGTGATGCCTGCGCGCGCGCCTTCTTGCGCCAGCGATTTCACGATGCCCAGATCGCCCGCTTTGGTCGCGGCATAGTTCACTTGCGCGAACTGGCCTTTCTGGCCGTTGATCGACGAGATCACGATGACGCGGCCGAATTTGCGCTCGCGCATGCCGGGCCAGATCGGGTGGACGGTGTTGAACACGCCGGTCAGGTTGGTGTCGACCACCTGATGCCACTGTTCGGGGGTCATCTTGTGAAAGGGCGCGTCCCGCGTGATGCCCGCGTTGGCTACGACGACGTCGATGGGGCCTAGGTCCGCCTCGACCTGTTTCAGTCCGGCGGCCGATTCTTCGTAATCCGCAACGTTCCATTTATAGGTTTTGATGCCGGTTTCGTCCGTGAACTTGGCGGCGGCTTCGTCGTTGCCCGCATAGGTCGCGGCAACGGAATAGCCTGCGTCTTTGAGGGCAGTCGAGATGGCGGCGCCGATGCCGCGGCTGCCTCCGGTCACTAGGGCTGTGCGGGACATGGGTGGTTCTCCTCCGATATTTCAACTTCTTTGTTTCACAAAGTCGCGTCCGTGCGCAACTTTATTGCGCGATAGTTTTAAAATTATCTATGAAATAACGGGCGGGCATTTCTGCCCGCCGCATTTTCTGGGTCAGTCGCGCTCAAGGCACATGGCGACGCCCATGCCACCGCCGATGCACAGGGTGGCGAGGCCCTTTTTCGCATCGCGCCGCTTCATCTCGAACAGCAGGGTGTTGAGGATACGCGCACCGGATGCGCCGATGGGGTGGCCGATGGCGATGGCGCCGCCGTTTACGTTCACGACCGCCGGATCCCAGCCCATGTCCTTGTTCACGGCGCAGGCTTGCGCGGCGAACGCTTCGTTCGCTTCGACCAGATCAAGGTCTTCGGCTTTCCAGCCCGCCTTTTCCAGCGCCTTGCGCGAGGCGTAGATCGGGCCCGCACCCATGATGGATGGGTCAAGGCCGACGGTGGCATAGCTTGCAATACGCGCCAAAGGCTCGATCCCGCGCTTGGCGGCGTTTTCGGCTGTCATCATCAGGGCGGCGGCCGCGCCGTCGTTCAGGCCAGAGGCATTCGCTGCGGTGACCGATCCGTCCTTCGTGAAAGCGGGGCGCAGTTTGGCCATCGCCTCCATCGACGCGCCGTGACGGATATATTCGTCTGCATCGACAACGATCTCGCCCTTGCGGGTCTTGATGGTGAAGGGGGTGATTTCGTCAACGAACTTGCCGGCCTTTTGCGCGGCTTCGGCCTTGTTCTGGCTGGCGACGGCGAATTCGTCCTGCATGTCACGCGTGATCTGCCACTGGTCCGCGACGTTTTCGGCGGTCTGACCCATGTGGTAACCGTTGAACGCATCCCACAGACCATCACGGATCATCGTGTCGATATAGGTCATGTCGCCCATTTTGTGGCCCGCGCGCAGCGATGCGGCATGGGGGCTGAGGGTCATGTTTTCCTGTCCGCCAGCGGCAACGATGTCCGCATCCCCCAACTGGATGTGCTGGGCGGCAAGGGCAACGGCGCGCAGGCCGGAGCCGCACACTTGGTTGATGGACCATGCGGCGGATTCTTTGGGCAGACCTGCGTTGATATGGGCCTGACGGGCGGGGTTCTGGCCTTGGGCGGCGGTCAGAACCTGCCCGAGGATTGTTTCGGACACTTCGGATTTGTCGATTCCGGCGCGTTCTACGATGGCTTCCAGAACGGCGGCGCCAAGGTCATGGGCGGGGGTGTTGGCGAACGATCCGCCAAAGCTGCCAACGGCAGTACGGGCAGCAGAAGCGATGACGATATTGGTCATGTGGTCAAATCCTCAAAAATGTTTCCGTGAGGACGTGTCGTGGAGGCACCCCGAGACTGGCACGACGTGCGGGCCCCAGACTGCCCCGCGCCTTTTTGCGATACCGGATTCGCAACTCTGTCGCAAACAATCTAGGCGCGCATGCCCGCCTTCTGAGCTTTTTTACGTTCGCTGAACAGCCAGTCGGGACGGACCTGTGGTGCGCAGAAATAGAAGCCCTGCATACAGTCGACGCCCATCTTGGTCAGCATCTCGGCATCCTGGGCGCGTTCGACCCCTTCGGCGATGACCAGCATGTCAAAATGGCGCCCGATCTGGATCATCGCCTGTGTCAGAACCTGCGTGTCGCGGTCGTCGGCGATGCCATGGCAGAACTGCATGTCGATCTTGAGAATGTCGAAGAAGAAATCCTTGAGATAGCGCAGCGCCGTATAGCCCGCGCCGAAATCGTCCAGCGCAAAACAGATGCCCCGCGCGCTAAGCCGGTCCATGAAATCGACCACCAGATCGGGTTGATCCATGGCCGAGCTTTCGGTGATTTCGAGGATCAGCCGTTCGCCCACCGACCCGTCCTTTTTCAGCCAGCGGTTCAGGGTCTGCATCCAGCGCTGATATCCGATAGAGCGTGCCGACATGTTGATCGACAGGCGCATAGCGGGGTTCTGGTGCAGGGTGCGCAACCCCATGTTCAGCGCGACCACGTCAATCTCGCGCCCCAGTTCGGCGCGTTCCACCACGGGCATGAAATCCTTGGCCGGAATGATGCGTCCGGTTTCGTCCATGACGCGGATCAGCCCCTCGTAAAAGCCGACGCGGTTCCCTTCGTTCGGAATGACAACTGGTTGAAAGGCCAACAGGGTCTGGTTGTGCTTGATCGCCTCTGCCACCATCGCCAGCGTGTGCCGGTCACGGCTCGTCACCGCCGCGCTCAGCGGACTATCAAGGCCCGGAGGCAATTCGATCGGGCGGAATTTCGTCATGGTGTGGCAGCACCTTTTGCGGATCTTCAATACTGGTGTTTCTGGCGTGCTCCCCGTAAAATTTCCCTTAATGTTAGCATTTCGTTCTAATTTTACAGATTAACCACTAAGAGGTGTCACAATGGATGGTCGGTGCGGCTGGGCAGGGCCCGAAGATATCTATGTCGCCTACCACGACACCGAATGGGGCGTGCCCGAATATGATGCGCGCACCTTGTGGGAAAAGCTGATCCTCGACGGGTTTCAGGCGGGGCTAAGCTGGATAACCATCCTGAAAAAGCGCGAGAATTTCCGCGCCGCTTTCGAAGGGTTCGACCCTGACCGCATCGCCGAATGGGGCGAGGCGGATGTAAAGCGGTTGCTGGCTGATCCCGGAATCATCCGCCACCGCGGCAAGATCGAAGCGACGATCACCAACGCCCGCGCCTATCAGGAGGTTAACGCAAAAGGTGGCTTTGATACGTTTTTGTGGAATTATTTTGACGGGGTGCCGTTGCAGAACCGTTGGGCGACCCAAGCCGAAGTGCCCGCGTGGACACCATTGTCGGCCCAAATCTCCAAAGACCTGAAAAAGCAGGGGTTCAAGTTCTGCGGCCCGACGATTGTTTATGCGTTCCTTGAGGCGACGGGGCTGGTCAACGATCATATCACCACCTGTCACCGGCACAGCGCCTGCGCGCAAATGGCGCAAAACGCGTTGGGGCGTTGACTCTGACTGTTTGGCCCGTATAAGCGCGGCTTCATTGGTGTTGGTGGCCCCCGCAAGGGGTTTCCTGTCAGGCCCGCAAAATCGGGTCAGAGGACAACGCCCTTCGAAACCTAAACGAAGGAGATCAGCCGTGACAAAACGCACGTCTGCCAAGTACAAACTCGATCGCCGCATGGGCGAAAACATTTGGGGCCGCCCCAAATCCCCCGTTAACCGTCGTGAATATGGCCCCGGCCAGCACGGTCAGCGCCGCAAGGGCAAGCTGTCGGATTTCGGTATCCAGCTGCGCGCCAAGCAGAAGCTGAAAGGCTACTACGGCGATCTGACGGAAAAACAGTTCCGCCGCATCTATGCCGAAGCCGAGCGTGTCAAAGGCGACACCGGTGAAAACCTGATCGGCCTGCTGGAGCGTCGTCTGGACGCCGTTGTTTACCGCGCGAAATTCGTGCCAACCGTGTTCGCTGCGCGTCAGTTCGTGAACCACGGCCACGTCCGCGTGAACGGCAAAAAGGTCAACATCCCCTCCTATCGCGTCAAAGAAGGCGACGTGATCGAAGTGCGTGACCGTTCCAAGCAGATGGCAGCCGTTCTGGAAGCTACTCAACTGCCCGAGCGTGACGTGCCTGACTACATGGACGTGGATCACTCTAAACTGACAGCGACATTCGTGCGCACACCCACACTGGGCGACGTGCCATACCCTGTCGTGATGGAACCGAACCTCGTGGTCGAATTCTACGCCAAGAACTAAGGCGGCGCTGCGGGGCATCCCCGCAGCCATCACAAGATTTCAAAGGACGCGTGGGCTTCACGCGTCCTTTTCTTTTTGCACCTCGCTGAGTGTCAGTGCGAGGACAGCGCCTGCAACGCTCATCCCTGCAAAGATCAGCAACACGATCTCCGGCCCGAACATATCGGCAATGACGCCAAAGCCGCCGCCCGCCATCAGCAGCACGCCGATCATAGTGTTCGACAGCGCGGTATAGACGGCCTTTTGCCCGTCAGTATCCATGTCGGTCAGGTGCGTCTTGCGGCCCGCGCGCACGCCCTCATAGGCGATTTGCGCCACAAACAGGAACGCGGGGGCGACCCACATCCCGCTCATCTTGCCTGCGATCAGGGCCAGAACTGCCGCCCCGCCAAGGGCCAGCGCGGCCAGCATCCCCGAATAGGCCAGCGTCCGGCGGCTCGATTCATCCGAGAGCCGCCCCCAGATATAGGACGACGCAATCGCGGCGAGGGAGGACGCGATCATCAGCAGGCCAAGATTGCCCAGCCCGTCTTCCTCCTTGCCGCCTGCCGTCAGCATCACAAGGAAGGGCGGGGCGAGCGCCGTGGCAATCAGCAACCCCCGCGCCGCGATATAAGAGCGGAACTCGCTGTCTTCTTTCAAGGGCGCGACAATCGCTTCGAACCCGCCCAGCCCGTCGGTGGCACGGTCATCTTCGGGCTCGTCCAAGCCCACGAACAACAGGGCGGCACCGATCCAAAGCGCGCCCGCCACGGTAATGGCGATGGAAATCGCGCCCAGTTCCAGCGGAATGATCCCGACCGCCAACATGCCTGCAAAGGCAAAGACAGCCGCCGCCGCAACCGTACCCGCCGCGCCCGATACCGTGCCGCGTGCACCTTTTGAAACGGTGCGGGCAAGGATGTCTTTGTAACTTGCCGAACAGGCCGCGCGTGCAAGGGACAGAACCGCAAGGCACACCACAATGGCCCAGCCCGCCGCCGCGCCATCCAGCGTCACCGCCGCCGCCGCGATGCCAAGGGCGGCAACCCCTTGCAACGCGGCCCCTGCGGCCCAGAAATATTTGCGCACCGCACGTTTCTGGATTTGTCGCGCCAGAACAATCTGCGGCAACAACGCGCCGGATTCGCGCACCGGCACCAACACCCCGACCAGATACCCCGGTGCCCCGAGTGTCGACAGCAACCATGCCAGCACCAGCTTCGGGTCAATTAGCCCGTCCGCCAGTTTCGTCGCCAATAGCGAGAACAGATGCCGCGAGAAACGGCGCGCCTCTTCGGGCGTGGTTTCGACATCATCATCGGTCAGGGTCTTGTGCAAACGGTCGGTAATCATGCGGGGCGGCCTTTTCCTAGTTCGCACGTTATCTAAGGTGATCGCCCCACTCGGCCAGATAAAACACGCCCGGCGCCGACGCAGGGGCTTTTGCGCAAGGTAAGGAATGTCTGCCTTTTTTTTCTGCGCAAAGTCGGGCTAGACTTCGCAGATAGAATTTTTACCAGCCCTTACCCGACTTCTATCGGAGCGTATAAATTGGAAAATAAACTGTCCGGCCCCGTGGGGGACCCGAAATCGAAAAAGCCCAAAGCGGGCAACAAGCCCAAAGATGTCGCCACGATCGAGATGTGGATGATCGCCCAAGGCGCGCCCTATACGATGCAGGGAAAGATGAACCCGACGCTGGTTAAATTGATCCGCACCTATCAAGGGTCCAAGGGCAAATTGTCGGGCGACCAGATCAACGGCGTCATCGAACCGGGTGACAAGACGTGGAATGCGGGCGCGGTGAAATACTTCCGCTATCGCGACATGATCGCGGGGTACGAGGCCTACGAGGTTGTCGAAAAAGGCAAGACGCGCCGGATCGCCGTCGACGAGTTTATCCGCCTCCAGATCGAGGCACGCCACAAGATCGTGCGCAACGCCAATGCGGTCGTGTCCGAATGTGACATGATCCACCAGCTGATCCGCGAGGTCGAGGAAACGATGGCCGGACAGTCCGGTTTCCTGAATGCGATGGTGGCCATTGGCTCGTCCGGTTTCGGTCTGGCCCCGCCGCCATCGTCCAAGGCGGCGTTGAATGCCCGTGCCGCAGCGCTGGCGGTGATCTCTGCCACGGACCGTTCCAAGGTGGACTGGAAGAAGGTCAAAACCCTCGTGGTGAAGGCCAACGGCTTGCACAAAAAGGCCGTGAAGGAATGGAAAGACTATAACAACAAGGCGATGAAGCGCGCCGAATGGGGCGCGTTCGGGGCGACAGTGGCATCCGAATCCTCCTTTGCGGTGCTTGAGGTTCTGGCCACCGGATACCTTGTCACCACCCGCGGGATGAGCCCGAAGAAGGCGCAGATCGTTGCGGCCATGGGGGTCGAGGGGCTGAAAGTCTCCGCCGGAGAGCTTGGCGAATATGCCGCCAACGACAAGCTGGACCCAAAGAAGTCGGCGGAAAAAGTACTGGGCAATATGCTGATCAGCGGGGTTGCCGCGTCATTGGGCACGTCCCTGTCGGGCAAAGCCTACAAAAAGGTCGTGGATCAGGTCGCCAAGGCGGCGCAGCGCCAGTTCTCGACCCGTTTGCAGCGCTATACCTACAAGGTGGTGGGCAGCATTCTGGGCTCCAATGTCGGCCAGAATATTATCAAGGGCGCCATTGCCGAGGCCGGAAACCTTGCCAAGGATGCCAAGGACGGCAAGAAGATCGACGAAAAGCGCATTATCGACGCGCTGGCGGCGACGATCCTTGGCGGTTTGGCCGGTGCGGCCAGTTTCAAGTCGCTGCAAAAATTCGACGCGAACTGGCAGAAACGCTCGGTCGATATGGCGGTGGAGAAATTCGGCCCCAAGATGGAGCGCGCCCTGACCCTAAAGCTGGTGGCCAAGCACCGCTATCGCTTTGACACGGACGAGTTGACCAAATTCGCCGTGAAGGAATGCAAGGATATCACCGCTAACAGCGCCAAGAAGCTAACCGAGGTGATGGGCAAGACGGCCTATGCCTCTATCGCGGACAAGATGACGGGCAACGAAAGCTCGGTCGAGGCCTATGAAAAACTGGCCGTAAAGGCGCTGGAAAAAGACAGCGGCTTTATCTCGACCTTTGAACAGATGGTGATCGAAGAAGGTGAAAAACGACTGAAAAAGCTGCAACCGGCGAAATAGGCGGCGCAGCTTCTTCTAGGGCGAAAATGCAACCTGTGATAGGATGTCCCCATATTTCACGATATTGGGAGGCACAGCATGGCTGCCCGAGATATTTCATTTGCCAGTTTCAACCTGCTGAACCTGCAACTGCCCGGTGCGGCGATTTACGGCGACACGGACGGGTGGGATAGCGACGTCTACCAGCGCAAGATCGACTATACGGCCGCGACATTCCGGCGGTTGCAAGCGGATGTGATCGGTGTGCAAGAGTTGTGGGCCGGCACCGCGCTGGAACAGGCGCTTGGCATGGCGGGGATGGACGGCGACTATGCCACGCTGGTGCCGCCATCGCACAACGGCAAGCGGATTGTGTGCGCCGCAGCGGTGCGCCGCGATGTGCTGGTGGGAACGCCCGAATGGATCACCGATTTCCCGCCCGCCTGCGTGCTGAAATCCGGCGGTGATGATCCGCAACAGGATTTCATCGAGGTCAAACTATCCACATTCTCGCGCCCCGTGCTGCATTTTCAGGTGCAACCCGATCCGCGCACGCCGGTGATCCACGTCTTTGTCTGCCATTTCAAATCCCGCCGCCCGACGCAAATCTGGCGTGAACGCGGCTGGTACGAGAAAGAGGAGCACGGCCCCCATGTCGCCGCCCTTGGCTATGCGATTTCAACAGTGCGCCGCACGGCCGAGGCCGCCGCGCTGCGCGTTCTGGTAACTGACCTGATCAAAAAGACCGACACGCCCGTGGTGGTGATCGGTGACATGAATGACGGCAAGGACAGCAACACGCTCAACATCCTGTCCGAACAGCCCACCTATCTGTCGCCGCTGTCATCGGGCGGGGGCGACAACGCCCTGTACACAGCGCAAACGATGCAGGAATACCGGTCGGTGCGCGATGTCTATTACACCCATGTCTACAAAGGGTATCGCGAAAGCCTCGACCACATCATGTTTTCGCAGGAATTCTATGACAATTCAAAACGGCGCATCTGGGCCTTTGACGAAATGACGGTGCAGAACGACCACCTGAACCATGACGATCACAAGGAAAGCGGCACCAATGATCACGGGGTGATCCGTGTCGGGTTCCGCTGGAAACCTGCGGTGCGCGCGATGGTCTGATCCTTTGGCCTGTGGCGCGCTTTTGTCACTGGCCACTTGTGGCGTCGGGCCCTAAAACTGGCGCAACAAGGAAAGGCGCCGCATGACCAAGCTGACCGTGCAACCCGGAATTATGGATATCGCTCTGTATCAGGGCGGGCGGTCGCATCTTGCGGGCGTCGACAATGTGCTCAAGCTTAGCTCGAACGAGAACCCGTTGGGCGCGCCCGCCAGTGCGATTGCGGCGCTGACCCAAGCGGCGACGGCGATGCATCTTTATCCCAATACCGATCACGCGGACCTGCGCGGCGCCATCGGGGATGTCTGGGGGCTCGAACCCGACCGGATCATCTGCGGCGTCGGCTCGGACGAGGTTCTGCAATTCGTGACGCAGGCATTTTCGGGGCCAGGGGACGAGATTATCTATACCGAGCACGGGTTTTCCATGTACCCGATCCTTGCGAATATGGCGGGTGCAACGCCGGTGTGCGTGCGTGAAACCGACCGTGTGGTGGATGTGGATGCGATCCTCGAGGCGGTAACGCCCGCCACCCGCATCGTGTTGCTGGCCAACCCAGCCAATCCTACAGGCACCATGCTGGAATCCGGCGCGCTGGAACGGTTGGCCGATGCCTTGCCAGAGGATGTGATCCTTGTGATCGACGGGGCCTATGTGGAATTTGCCATCGGCTATGACGGGGGCATTGCGCTGGCGCGGGACCGGTCGAACATTCTGGTGACGCGCACGTTCTCGAAAATCTATGGGCTGGGCGGGTTGCGCGTCGGCTGGGGCTATGCCCCGCGCGAGATGATTGATGTGATGACGCGGATACGCCAACCGTTCAACCTGTCGGTGGTGCAACTGGCCGCAGCCGAGGCGGCGGTGCGCGACACCGCATGGATTGATGATTGCGCGGCGCTGAACGTCGAACAGCGTGCGCGGCTGACGGGGGCGCTGCGCCAGTTGGGACTGGCCTGCGATGACAGCCACGCGAATTTCGTACTGGCGCGCGCCGCCTCTGTCGAAGAGGCGGATGCCGCTGAAGCCGCCCTGAACGCAGATGGCATCCTGATCCGGCGCGTTGCGGGCTATGGCTTTCCCGAAGGGCTGCGGATTACGGTCGGCAATGCCGAACAGACGGGCCGCGTGATTGATGCACTGACTCGCTGGCGCAATGATGCGCAGGCTGCTGCGACGGGGGCGGCATAATGTACAATCGTGTTGCACTGATCGGGCTGGGCCTGATCGCGTCCTCGATGTTCTGGGCGATGAAGCGGGGCAATCTGGTGGGCGAGGTCACAGGCTTTGCACGCTCGAAAGAAACCCGCGACACGGCACGCCGGATCGGTCTGTGTGACCGCGTCTGCGAGTCGATGGCCGAAGCGGTCGCCGGTGCCGATCTGGTGGTGCTCTGTGTGCCGGTGGGCGTGATGGGCGATGTGGCGGCGGAAATCGCGCCGCATCTCAAGGAAGGCTGCACCGTGTCCGATGTGGGGTCGGTCAAACGGGCGGTGATCGACGCGGTCGCGCCACATCTGCCCGAAGGCGTGCACTTCGTACCCGCCCACCCGCTGGCAGGCACCGAACATTCCGGCCCCGAAAGCGGCTTTGCCGAACTTTTCGACAACCGCTGGTGCCTTGTGGTCCCTGCCGAAGCCTCTGACCCCGACGCGGTGGAGCAGCTGCGCGCCTTGTGGGAAGGGATGGGCGCCAATGTCGAAGAGATGGAACCCGATCACCACGACCTTGTCCTGTCGGTGACCAGCCACGCGCCGCACCTGATCGCCTACACGATGGTGGGTGTGGCCGATGACCTGCGCCGCGTGACGGATAGCGAAGTGATCAAGTACTCGGCGGCGGGCTTTCGGGATTTTACCCGCATCGCGGCCAGTGATCCGACCATGTGGCGGGACGTGTTCCTGAACAACAAGGACGCCACGCTGGAAATTCTGGGGCGGTTCACCGAAGAATTGTTCGCCTTGCAGCGCGCCATCCGGCGCGGCGACGGCGATCACCTGCACGCCTATTTCACCCGCACCCGCGCCATCCGGCGCAGCATCATTGAGGCGGGGCAGGACACCGATGCCCCAGATTTCGGACGCGGAGCGAAACGGTGAGGCTTTTGTGCCTCGTTACCCTTTTCGCGGCCTCGGCTGTCGCGGCGGGGCCGGAGGTTTCGCAGCGGCCCGTGGCCCGTGCCGGTACGGATGCATCCGATGTGACAGTGGTGGTGCGCGGCGTGGAGCCGGTACATCTCGCCGCCTTTGCAGCCGGACCCACATCGCTGCGCCCCAGTCTGCGCCCCCGCGCGATGGTGGAACGCGCCATGGCCCGCCGCGCCGAACGGCGCAAGGGGCAGGTCTGTGGCGATCCCGAATTACAGGGTGATGTGGTCGGATACGTTCCGGGCCGGATTGACGGATGCGGGATCAAGGAGGCGGTGCGCCTCAAGTCCGTGGCAGGCGTGCGTCTGAGCCAGCCTGCACTGATCGACTGCCCCACTGCCAAAGCGCTGAAAAAGTGGACCGTCAAAGGGGCCAAACCTGCCCTGCGCAGCAGGGGTGGGGGCCTTGCCAGCCTGCGCGTCGCGGCACATTATGCCTGCCGGACCCGCAACAACCAACCTGGTGCGCGCATCTCGGAACACGGGCGCGGGCGCGCGGTCGATATCTCGGGCTTTGGCCTTAAGGACGGTTCGACCCTGACGGTGCTGAATGATTGGGGCAACGGGCGCGCGCTGAAATCCATGCACAAGGCCGCTTGCGGGCCGTTCGGCACGGTTCTGGGGCCGAATTCGGACCGGTTTCACCGCGACCATTTCCATTTTGATACGGCGCGGTATCGCAGCGGGACGTATTGCCGGTAGGGGTTGAGCCTTGCGCAGTCGGATCAACTGTCGCTGCGCCTTTGACGTTGTTTTTCTGGGGCTCTGCCCCAGACCCCGGGATTTTTTTGGAACAGAGAAGAGCGGACGCCCGCGTTGGGTTAGCGCAGGATAAAGCGGGGGGCGGGGCCGAGCGGGAGGAAGCCGAGGTAGAGGCCGCCGTCGCGCAGGGTTAGGTCCACATCCAGTGTTTCGGGATTGCCTGACGCACCTGCCAGCAGCTTCAACACGCTTTCTGCAGGCATGCGCAATTCAGGCGGCAAGGCGCCGCCCCGTTCGGCAAGGTCGATGATCGTGCGCCAGTTTTCCGCTTGCAGTGACAGAGTGCCATCCGCAATGCCGTTCGGGGCGACATTCAGCGCGCTGGCCACATTGATGCGCAGATCGCCCCAGCGTGCCTCGGCAAGGTGCAGGTCGATCCTGCTGGGCTGCGGGCGGGCGTCGCTGAGGGCGCGCCGGTCCCATGGTTGATCGAAGGTAACTGTGGCCTTGAGGATCAGGCTGTCAAAGGCGCGAGGGAAGCTGTCAGGCAGGTTCAGTCGCGCACGTGTTGTGCCCTCGGGGGCGAAGGCGTCGGCGCGGGCCTCAATCGTGTAGGTGGCACCTTCGACCTGCGTCATGTCGAGCACAAGCGTGTCGGCCTGCACCTGTTGGCCGTCTGTGCCACTTAACTGCCATGGGCCGGACGTCCAGCCCAGCGTTTCGAGTTCGAGCGCCGCGCCGGGGTGCAGGTTCAACGCCATCACGCTGTCTTGCATGTTCAGCATCGCGCGGCCCACGGGCGAAGCGAGGGTGATCGGCGTGTCATCCAAGGCCACGGTCACATCGCCCGGCCACCAGACAGGGGCCGTGATGTCGATGCGTGCGGTTTGCACCGCCAGACCGGCATCGGGATCGGCCAAGGCGAGGTCGCGCAGGCCAGCCTTGATCTCGAAAGGAAAGCCGCCGCCCGTGATCTCGCGGGTTTCGGCTTGCCAGCCCTCGTCGCTGCGCGCGTCAAGCCATGCCGCGATGCCGCCGCGTAGTGAGGTCGAGGCAAACCACCACCAGCCTGCCCATGCGAGCGCCACCAAAACCACGGTCCACAATAGTTTGCGCATTTGCGCCCTTTCACTCTGATCCGGAATCGGGTCTATCCCATGCAACTGTGAAAGGACCAGACAAATGACGATGTGGGTGTTCGGCTATGGCAGTCTTCTTTGGAACCCCGGTTTCGACGTGGCAGAAGAAGTCACCGCGACCCTGTCGGGCTATGCGCGGTCGTTCTGCATGCGATCAATCCATCATCGCGGCACCGAAACCGACCCCGGTCTGGTGCTGGCATTGGACGCTGTGACCGGCGCGCTGTGCAATGGCGTGGCCCTACGGGTTGCCGCGGGCAAGGAAGAGGCCACGCTCGCCTATCTTCGCGAACGCGAGTTGATCTCGTCCGCCTATATCGAGCGGGTGTTGGACGTGACCCTGAGCACGGGGGACAGTGTGCCTGCCATCACCTATGTGATCGACCCCGATCACGTGCAGTATTGCGGCGGCCTGCCGCTGGATGAACAGGCGCGGATTATCGCGCGCGCGGTCGGCGGGCGGGGGCCGAACCACGAATATCTGTTCAACACGGCCGAGCATCTGAACACCCTTGGCGTGGCCGACCCGGACCTTGACTGGCTGGCACGCCGCGTTGCGGCGATCCGCGCATAAATCCTTGGCGCTTTTGCCGCAACTCCGTTAGATTGCTGCAAGAGCAGCGTAAAAAAGAGGTCATAAGCCGACCCATGGCACAGACCACCACCGAGGCGCAGCCGCACTTTTCCCAGCCCGTGCGGCAAATCGTATTGATGTTCATTGTACTGGGCCTTTCGGGCGCCGGTGTGATCCTTGCCCTGCCGCGCGTGTTGCCGGTGTTTGAGGCAAACCCATATCTCAACGGCTTTATCGTCTTTGTCTTTCTGATCGGCGTGGTTGCCTGTTTCTGGATGGTGTTCCAGTTGATCCAGTCGGTGCGCTGGATCGAAGGGTTCGCAGGGGGCGGTCCGACAGGGGACGGGCAGGCGCCGCAACTGATGGCCTCGCTTGCATCCCTGCTGCGCAGTCGCGGATCGCGGATGCAGTTGAACGCATCCTCGACCAAGTCGATCCTTGATTCCGTTGCCACCCGTATCGACGAAATGCGCGAGATTACGCGATATATCGTCAACCTGCTGATTTTCCTTGGGCTTTTGGGCACGTTTTATGGGCTGGCGACGACGGTGCCTGCCCTTGTCGATACGATCCGCAGCCTTGCACCACAGGACGGCGAGGCGGGGTTCGAAGTGTTCGCCCGCTTGATGAGCGGCCTAGAGGAACAGCTTGGCGGCATGGGCGTCGCCTTTGCCTCGTCGCTGCTGGGCCTTGCGGGGTCGTTGATTGTGGGGCTTCTGGAACTGTTCGCAGGGCACGGACAGAACCGGTTCTACCGCGAGCTTGAAGAATGGCTGAGTTCGATCACCCGCGTCAGCTTTGCCAGTGAAAGCGAAGGCAGCGGAGAGCCGAACGTGCTGGCCGGTGTCATTGACCATCTGGCCGAGCAAATGGAAAGCCTGCAAACCATGTTCACCCAGTCCGACATCAGCCGGTCGATGGTCGATGAAAAGCTGGGCAAGCTGGCGGATTCTGTGGATCGCATGACCACGCGGATGCAGGAACAGGACGGCAATTCCGGCGCGCTGGACCGGCTTGTGGACAGTCAGGCACGGCTGGCCGACGGGCTTCACGCGCTGTCCGAAGGGCAGAACCGCAGCGCCGCCGGTCAAGAGCGGCTGATCGAGATTATCGAGACCCAAGGCATGGGCGATGGCATCGACGCGGAAAGCCGGATGCGCCTGCGGTCGATCGACGTGCAGATGCTGCGCATTCTGGAAGAGATCAGCGCCGGACGGCAGGAAACGATGGCCGAACTGCGCACTGATATTTCGGCGCTGGCATCGGCGCTTAGCCAGCCGCGCGGCATGAACCGCAGAACATCGGGCGGCAATGGCGGCGGGCGCGGGCGGCAAGGGTCCGACGGCGGGAAACCCTAGCCATGGCATTGTCGCGGCGCACTGGACAACGGTTTCAGGCCTCTATCTGGCCCGGTTTTGTGGATGCCATGACCGGCCTTTTGCTGGTGCTGATGTTTGTGCTGACCATTTTTATGGTCGTGCAATTTGTGCTGCGCGAGACGATCACCGGACAGGAAAGTGAGCTGAACCAGCTGGCAGGCGAGGTTGCGGCGCTGGCGCAGGCCTTGGGGCTGGAAGAGCGGCGTGCGAACCAGCTTGATGCGCGGCTGTCATCGCTGAATGCGACGCTGAGCGATGCGCAGACGCAAGTCGAGGAACAAGCCGCACTGATCGCATCACTGACGGGCGAGCGGGATGCGCAACGTGCTGCGCTGGACGCGGCGCAAACGCAGATCACTGGGTTCGAGGCGCAGGTGGCGGCCCTGATCGCACAGCGGGATGGTGCGCTGGATCGTGTGGCGGGGCTGGAAACCGCGCAGGCGGAATTGCTGTCGGAACAAGAGGCGCTGAACGCTGCCCTTGCCCAAGCGCGCAGCGAGACCGACGCCCAGACCGAAGCGGCGCGGCTGGCAGCGGCGCGAACCGATGCGCTGCAAGCCCTGATCGCGGATTTGCGGGCGCGCAATGCCGATAGCGTGGCCGAGGCGAATACGCTGCAAGCCGACCTTGCCGCCGCTCAAGAAGAACTGAGCGCGCAAGAAGCTGCACGACTAGCCGAAGCCGCCGCCGCAGAGGCGCTGCGCGCGCGTTTGGAAAATGCGGATGCCGAACTGACCGCCATGACCCTCGCGCTTGAGGCGCAGCGTCAGGAGGCCGAGGATACCTTGACCCTGCTTGCTGCCGCGCGCGCGGCAGAGGCGGATCTGGATGCACAACTGGCCGCTGCGTTGCTGGCGGTCGAAAGCTCGACCGATACGGCCACGAATGCTCAACAACAACTCGACCAGCTTGAGGCCGATCTGGCCAATGCGCTGGCGGCACTTGAGGCAGCAGAGGCCGAGACAGATTCCGCCGCATCCGAGCGCGCAAATCTGGAGGCGCAATTGGCGGCGGCACTGCTCGACGCCGAAGGCGGTGCGGCAGCGGCGGCAGAGCTTGAGGCGCAATTGTCGCGCGCCTTGGGCCAGTTGGATGAACGCACAGCGATGGCGGCCACGCTGGAGATGCGCCTAAAAGCCGCCGAGGAAGCGTTGGAGGGCGGTACGCAATCCACCGCCGCGATGCAGACAGAGTTGGGAGAGGCCCAAGCCGCCCTACGCGAAAGTGAGGCGCAAGTCGAAGGTTTGCAGGCGGAACTGGAACGCGCCCAGACGGCGCGCGCCGCTTCGGCCGAGGATGTGGCGGAACTGCAAGCGCGGATGAGCACCCTTGAGGCGCGCATCGCGGCATCCGATCTGGAACTGACCGATATCCGCGATCAGCTGGCCGCTGCGGTGGCTGCGAAACTTGCGGCAGAAGCGGATCTGACGGCGCAAGCGGGCGATCTGAATGACTTGCGCACCCAACTGGCAGCGGCGATTGCAGCACGGGATGCGGCGGCAGCGGATGTGGCTGCGGCAGGGGGCAGTAATGCCGAGGTGCGCGAACAACTGGCCGCTGCGCTGGCCGCAAAACTGGCAGCAGAGACCGAATTGCAAAGCCTTGGTACCGACACGGCAGAGGCGCGCGCGGCCCTTGCCGATGCGCTGGCGCAAAAGGCCGCTGCGGAAAAGGAACTGTCCGACGTTACAACCGCTGCCGAAGAACGCGCCGCCTTGCTGGCGGCTGCACGTGAGGCGCTAAGCGAGGAAGAGGCCGCGACCCTTGAGGCGCAGCGCCAGACCGAATTGCTGAACCAGCAGGTCGCGGCGCTGCGCAACCAGCTGGGCCAGTTGCAGGCCTTGCTGGATGATGCCGTGGCACGGGATGCGGCGCGGGATGTGCAGTTGCAATCTCTGGGGTCGGAACTGAACACCGCACTTGCGCGCGTGGCCGCAGAAGAACGCCGTCGCCGCGAGTTGGAGCAGGCCGAACGCGAGCGGCTTGAGGCGCAGCAGAAGGATCTGGAACGCTATCGCTCCGAGTTCTTCGGGCGGTTGCGCGATGTGCTTGGCACGCAAGACGGGGTGCAGATTGTGGGCGACCGCTTTGTGTTCTCCTCCGAGGTGCTGTTCCCGCCAGGCGGCGCGGACCTGTCCGAGGCGGGCGAGGGCGAGATCGCCAAGATCGCAAGCATCCTGCGCAACATCGCGGGCGACATCCCGGCAGAAATCGACTGGGTGATCCAAGTGGACGGGCATACGGACAACGTACCACTGTCGGGCACAGGCGAGTTTGCCGATAACTGGGAACTCAGTCAGGCGCGGGCACTGTCCGTTGTGAAATACATGGTGAATTTCCTTGGTATTCCACCGGATCGCGTGTCGGCCAACGGGTTCGGGCAATACCAACCGATCAATCCCGCCAACACGCCCGAAGCGCGCGCGCAGAACCGCCGGATCGAACTTAAATTCACCGAGAAGTAAGCGCGTTCTACCGAACGACAACCGATCCGGATTCCGAATTGATCGTCCGCCTACCGCGTTGCAGGCTGACCGTGCCGCGATAGGTGCCCTTGGGCCAGTTGGCGCGGCGCTTTTTCCCGACAGCGCGGAACAGTTGCGCCTGATTTTTCTCGATTACGACGGTTTCATCCATAAACCTGCCCTCTGGCCCGTCGATGCGCAGCACCATCCGGTCGCCCGCGCGCGCGCCAAAGGCATAGCCGAACAACACCAGCGCTGGCGCGGTGTCGGGCAGGCTGGCCTGCGCGGCCCTGCCTTCCTTGATCTTGTCGAATTTCGGGATGGCGTCAGCAAAGCCGACAGTCAGCACACCACCGGGACGGTAGGGCGGGGGCGCGGCCCACAGCGTTTTAGGGTCCGGCGCGTTGCACGCAATTTTGCCATCGGGGTCGAACGGGTCCACCACATCGCCGGCCTTGCGTACTGTCATGTGCACGTGGGGGAACTGGCTGCGCCCTGACAGGCCGACTTGCCCCAGAACGGTGCCGGTGGTCACCTGCGCGCCTTTGCGCACCGCGACAGAGCTGCGTTTGAGGTGGCAGTACTGCGTGGTCCAGCCGTCGCCGTGGTCGATCACCACGCCGTTGCCGCATTCGCGGCCACTGACCGACGCCTCGAACTGGCGGGTGTAAATCTGGTCTTTGACGCCGTCGCGGGTGGCGCGCACCGTGCCGCCCGCGGCGGCGATCACGTTCACACCGCGCTGCATCTGCGCGATAGAGCGCAGGGCGAAGTCGGTGCCTTTGTGGTTGTTGTAGCTGAGGTTGGAGCAGCGGAAATCCCGCGCCGAACGGGACGGGTCATGATCGACATACTGCTGCACGAAACAGTCGGACCCGAGGTCGCAGTCAATCGGGATATTGAGGGTAATATCCCTTGCCGCCAGTGGACCGGCGGCAAGGGACAATATCAGGGATGCGACAGCTGCCGCGCGCATCAATCCGCGGTCAACAACGGAGGCTTGTTACCGGACAGGCGCGGTTTATCCGGCCCTTCCAGTTTCAGGTCCAGCTCGCCATTCTTGACGCCGACCTTGACCACGCCACCCTTCATCAGTTTGCCGAACAGCAACTCTTCGGCCAGCGGCTTTTTGATGTATTCCTGAATGACGCGGCCCAGCGGGCGCGCCCCCATCTTGTCATCATAGCCTTTGTCGGCCAGCCATTCGGCTGCGGGTTTGGTCAGTTCGATGGTCACGTTGCGGTCCATCAGTTGCGCCTCAAGCTGAAGCACGAACTTTTCGACCACTTGCAGGATCACCGATTTCGGCAGCGGCGCAAAGCTGATCACCGCGTCCAGACGGTTGCGGAATTCCGGCGTGAACGTACGTTCGATCGCGGCGGTATCCTCGCCCTCGCGGCGGTCGCGGCCAAAGCCGATGGCCGCCTTGGCCATTTCGGACGCGCCCGCGTTCGAGGTCATGATCAGGATCACGTTGCGGAAATCGACAGTGCGCCCGTTATGGTCGGTGAGTTTGCCGTGGTCCATCACCTGCAACAGGATGTTGTAGACGTCTGGGTGCGCCTTCTCCATCTCGTCAAGCAGCAGAACACAGTGCGGATGCTGGTCGACACCATCGGTCAGCATGCCACCCTGATCGAACCCGACATAGCCGGGAGGG
Source organism: Tateyamaria sp. 7Alg 36 (assembly GCF_059882455.1). Taxonomy (NCBI): domain Bacteria; kingdom Pseudomonadati; phylum Pseudomonadota; class Alphaproteobacteria; order Rhodobacterales; family Roseobacteraceae; genus Tateyamaria; species Tateyamaria sp. 7Alg 36. The sequence goes on from NZ_CM187613.1 coordinate 3,076,785, forward strand.
GCACCGATCAGGCGTGATACCGCGTGTTTCTCCATGTACTCAGACATGTCAAAACGCAGCATTTCCACACCCAGCGTGTCCGCCAGTTGTTTGGCGACCTCGGTTTTACCAACACCGGTCGGACCCGCGAACAGGTAGTTGCCGATGGGTTTTTCCGGCTCGCGCAGGCCTGCCCGCGCCAGTTTGATGGCCGAGGCGAGCGCGACAATGGCGTTATCCTGACCAAAGACCACGCGTTTCAGCGATGCCTCGAGGTCTTTCAGCGTTTCGGCGTCATCCTTCGACACGTTCTTGGGTGGAATGCGGGCGATCTTGGCCACGACATTCTCGATCTCTTTGGTGCCGATGGTTTTGCGCCGTTTGGCGGCAGCCACCAGATGTTGCGCCGCGCCCGCTTCGTCGATCACGTCGATGGCAGAGTCAGGCAGTTTGCGATCATTGATATACCGGCTGGCCAGTTCCACGCTCGTCTTGATCGCGTCCGCGGTGTATTTCACGCCGTGGTGATCCTCGAAATAGGGTTTGAGGCCCTTGAGGATCTTCGTTGCATCCTCGACCGAGGGTTCGTTCACGTCGATCTTCTGGAAACGACGGGACAGTGCGCGGTCCTTTTCGAAATGCTGGCGGAACTCCTTGTAGGTGGTAGATCCCATGGTGCGCAGTTTGCCGCCCTGCAACGCAGGTTTCAGCAGGTTGGACGCATCCATTGCCCCGCCGGATGTCGCACCGGCACCGATGACAGTGTGGATTTCGTCGATGAACAGGACCGCGTCTTTGTGCTCCTCAAGTTCGGTCACAACCGCTTTCAGCCGCTCCTCGAAATCGCCGCGATAGCGTGTACCGGCCAGCAACGCGCCCATGTCGAGCGAGTAGATGGTTGTGCCGGACAGCACTTCGGGTGTTTCTCCGGCCACGATCTTGCGCGCCAGCCCTTCGGCAATCGCCGTTTTACCCACGCCGGGGTCACCCACCAGGAGCGGGTTGTTCTTGCGGCGACGGCACAGCACCTGGATGCAGCGTTCCACTTCGGAATCGCGCCCGATCAGCGGGTCGATGTCGCCCTCGCGGGATTTCTCGTTCAGGTCCACGCAATACTTGGCAAGCGCGCTTTCCTTTTTCTCGCCTTCGGTAACGCCTTGGGGTTCTTCCTCGGCCTCGGGCGCGCCGGAAACAGGGCGTGCCTCGCCAAAGGCGGGGTCTTTGGCGACGCCATGGGCGATGAAGTTCACCGCGTCATATCGCGTCATGTCCTGTTCCTGCAGGAAGTAGGCGGCGTTGCTTTCGCGTTCGGCAAAGATCGCGACCAGCACGTTCGCGCCCGTCACCTCGGTCCGGCCGGACGATTGCACATGGATGGCCGCACGCTGGATCACGCGCTGGAAGGCCGCCGTCGGCACCGCTTCGGAGCCGTCAATGTCGGTCACAAGGTTGGACAGGTCGTCGTCCACGAATTCCATCAACGTGCCTTTCAGCTCGTCGATATCAACCGAACAGGCCTGCATCACACGGCGCGCATCCGGTTCTTCAACCAAGGCGAGCAGCAGGTGTTCAAGGGTTGCGAACTCGTGCCGGCGTTCGTTGGCCAGCGCGAGTGCTTGATGAATGGCTTTTTCCAGTGTCGTCGAAAATGAAGGCACAGCGTGCTCCTGTCGATCGGGGTCGGGTGGGGCTTCGAGGGATATCGAGGTCCCGCACCAACCATGGCCTCTTGTGTTTAAGTTTGGTTGAACAGCGCCCGTCTTCAAGACTTTTCTTTGTCTTGACGTCCGTTTTATCGGTCACGTGCGTGTGTCTTCGGCGAATTGGCGTGCCGTTAGCGCAATCACACTCAGAAATTGTCTTTTCTGCTGCGGATCTCGCTAAACACGTCGGCGGCGTTGGCGCCTGTCATGCCCAGATGGGCCTGAATGGCGGGGTCATGTGCGCGCAGAAACGGGTTGGTGGCCAATTCGTCTGATAACAGGGATGGCACGGTGGGCGTGCCGCTTGCGCGTTTGGCGGTCACGTCCTCGACACGCGATATAAGGGCGGAATTTTCCGGATCAATAGTCAGGGCGAATTTGGCGTTTGCGGCGGTATATTCGTGGCCGGAATAGACGACTGTGTCTTCTGGCAGCGCGGCCAGTTTTTGCAGGCTTTCGTGCATTTGCGGTTTGGTCCCTTCAAACACGCGTCCGCAGCCAAGGGCCATAAGGCTGTCGGCCGTGAACACGGCGCGCGAGTCTGGGAAATAAAATGCAATATGGTGGATCGTGTGGCCCGACACGTCGATGACAGTGCCGGTTTGTGCACCCACGGTCACACTGTCGCCATCGTTCAGCGCCAGATCAAGCGGTGGCAGACGGTGCGCATCCGCCGCAGCGCCCACCACGCGGGCAGGGTGGGCGGCCAGTACCTCGGCCAGCCCCTGCACGTGGTCGTCATGGTGGTGGGTGATCAGCACATCGCTCAGCGTCCAGCCAGTTTCGGCCAGCGCGGCAAGGATTGGCGCCGCTTCGGGCACGTCGATCAGCGCAGTCGCGCCCGTTTCGGTGTCATGGGCAAGAAAGGCATAGTTATCGGACAGGCAGGGGATTGTGCGGATATCAAGGGGCATGGCTTTTGCGCTTTCTTGCAGTAGGTTCGGACCAAAGGTGGCCCGAGTGGCGCGCAGAGGCAAGGGGACGCGATGCATCTGGACGTACAGGATTTGCGTAATTTCTATTACCGCAGCGCGCTCGGACGTGCGGCGCAGACCTCTTTACGGCGGCGCATGCTGGAACTGTGGCCCGAGGCCAAGGGCCAGACGGTTGCGGGTTTCGGCTTTGCTGCGCCGTTGTTGCGCCCCTACCTGAAAGAGGCGCGGCGCGTGATTGCCCTGATGCCCGGACCGCAGGGGGTGATGCCGTGGCCGCCGGACGGGTCCAATGTGTCGGTCCTGACCGAGGAAACCCTGTGGCCGATCGAAACGGGGCATGTGGACAAGTTGGTCATCCTGCACGGGCTGGAAACATCCGAACGGGCCAATGACCTGCTGGAAGAAGCGTGGCGCGTGCTGGGGCCAGGCGGCAAGGCGCTGTTCATCGTGCCCAACCGCGCAGGGCTTTGGTCGCGGCGCGACCGCACGCCCTTCGGCTATGGCCGCCCCTATTCCGCAAGCCAGCTTGAGACGCAATTGCACAAACACCAGTTCCTGCCTGAGCGGCATTTGGGCGCGCTGTATCTGTTCCCGTCGAGCAAGCGGGTCTGGATGAAATCCGGCGCGATGTTCGAAAAAATTGGGCGCACCATGCCGGGGATGGTGGCAGGCGGGGCGTTCATGGTCGAAGCCTCCAAGCTGGTCTATCCACCCAAGGGCAAGGTCGCCCGATCCACGGCGAAACGACAGAAGGTGCCGCAAGGTGTGCCCGCCCCCATCGGCGGGGGGCTGTAGACGGCGCATCAAGACGGGGCCGGATGCGCCTGTCCGTAAGGTGGCGCATGGGGCCCGACGGGCGCGTTCAGACCGACGTTCACCGCTGGGCACGGGGCAAGGTGCACTCAAGTGCGGCACATGAGGCATTATTAACCATCAGGCGGGGGCAATCCGGCGCAAGACGCGCGGAATCACATGAAAAGCCTCAAGAATTGTGTGGAAAACTTAACAATCTCTGGCGGTCAAACCGCCGCACTTTTCCTAAGCGCATGAAATTTAACAAAAACCTGCATTTCACCCGTTCACGAAGATATGTTGCGGGGTCTTGCCCCCTCTGTTACATCCCCCGTGATTTCCTCGCTTTGAGTCAAACCAAAGCGTTCCAACACCCTCGGCGCGCGCTATAGTCCCATGTGTCCGAGGCCAAGACATCGAAAGGGTGGACGTGTCCGAACCAGCTTCGATCTCCACAGGCATCGCTGCACGCTATGCCACTGCTGTCTACGAGCTTGCCAAGGAAGCAGGCGATGTGAAAGGCCTTGAAGCCGACATCGCGACGCTGACATCGGCCATGGCGGACAGTTCCGATTTTAATGCGCTGATCAACTCGCCGCTGTACAGCCGCGAAGAACAGCGCAGCGCCGTCACAGCGATTGCCCAGAAGGCCGGGCTGACCTCTGTGATGACAAACACGCTGTCCCTCATGGCGGACAAGCGCCGTTTGTTCGTGGTGCCACACCTTGTTCAAACGCTGCGCGAAGTGATCGCCAAGGACAAAGGCGAAGTGACTGCCGAAGTCACCTCGGCCAAGGCGCTGACCAAGGCGCAACGCGAAAGTCTCGCCAAGACGCTCAAGGCCCGCATGGGCAAGGACGTTTCCATCAATGCTTCCGTCGATGAAAGCCTCATCGGTGGTTTGATCGTAAAAGTGGGTTCGAAGATGATCGACACGTCGATCCGCTCCAAGCTCTCTTCCCTCCAGAATGCAATGAAAGAGGTCGGATAAATGGGTATCCAAGCAGCAGAGATTTCTGCAATCCTGAAAGACCAGATCAAGAACTTTGGTCAAGAAGCCGAAGTGGCCGAAGTCGGTCGCGTGTTGTCGGTTGGTGACGGTATTGCCCGTGTATACGGCCTTGATAACGTCCAAGCCGGTGAAATGGTCGAATTCCCAGGCGGAATTCAGGGCATGGCGCTGAACCTTGAATCCGACAACGTCGGTGTGGTTATCTTCGGCTCCGACCGTGACATCAAAGAAGGCGACACGGTCAAGCGCACAAACTCCATCGTGGACGTGCCTGTGGGCAACGAACTGCTGGGTCGTGTTGTGGACGGTCTGGGTAACCCGCTGGACGGCAAAGGCCCGATCAACGCCAAACAGCGTAGCGTTGCAGACGTTAAAGCCCCTGGCATCATCCCGCGTAAATCGGTGCACGAGCCGATGGCGACTGGCCTCAAGGCCGTTGACGCGATGATCCCGATTGGCCGTGGCCAGCGTGAATTGATCATTGGTGACCGTCAGACAGGTAAAACTGCCGTTGCTCTGGACGCGATCCTGAACCAGAAATCCTACAACGACGCCGCAGGCGACGATGAAAGCAAGAAGCTGTACTGTATCTATGTTGCCATCGGTCAAAAGCGTTCGACCGTTGCCCAGCTGGTGAAAAAGCTCGAAGAGTCCGGCGCGATTGAATATTCGATCGTTGTTGCCGCGACTGCTTCCGATCCTGCTCCTATGCAGTTCCTCGCGCCTTACGCCGCGACATCCATGGCGGAATTCTTCCGCGACAACGGTCGCCACGCGCTTATCATCTATGATGACCTGTCCAAACAGGCCGTGTCCTACCGCCAGATGTCCCTGCTGCTGCGCCGCCCACCAGGCCGCGAAGCCTATCCCGGCGACGTTTTCTACCTCCACTCTCGCCTGCTGGAACGTTCGGCCAAGCTGAACGAAGAAAACGGCTCCGGCTCGCTGACGGCTCTGCCGATCATCGAAACCCAAGGTGGCGACGTTTCGGCCTTTATTCCGACAAACGTGATTTCGATCACTGACGGTCAGATCTTCCTTGAGACCGAACTGTTCTACCAAGGTATCCGCCCTGCCGTGAACACAGGTCTGTCGGTTTCGCGCGTTGGCTCCTCGGCCCAGACATCTGCGATGTCTTCGGTTGCGGGTCCGGTGAAACTGTCGCTCGCCCAGTACCGCGAAATGGCGGCCTTCGCCCAGTTCGGTTCCGACCTTGATGCCGCCACTCAGCAGCTGCTGAACCGTGGTGCACGTCTGACCGAGCTGATGAAGCAGCCACAATACGCGCCTCTGACCAACGCCGAGATCGTCTGCGTCATCTTCGCAGGCACAAACGGCTACCTGGACAAGATCAAGGTGTCCGAAGTGGGTGCCTTCGAGGCCGGCCTGCTGAAGTTCCTGCGCAGCCAGAAATCCGACTTCCTGAAATGGATCTCGGACGAGGATCCCAAGTTCAAATCGGGTGAAAACGTCGACAAGATGAAGGCGGTTCTCGACGAGTTCGCTTCGACCTTCGCGTAACCGGGAGGTAGGGCAATGCCAAATCTCAAGGACCTGAAAAACAGGATCGAGTCGGTCAAATCGACCCGCAAGATCACGAAGGCCATGCAAATGGTGGCCGCCGCAAAACTGCGGCGGGCACAGGAAGCTGCCGAAATGGCGCGCCCCTATGCCGAACGGTTTAATGCCGTGATGGCGGGGCTCGCCTCCAGCGTTGCGGGCTCTGATTCTGCGCCCAAATTGCTGGCAGGCACCGGTTCGGATCAGGTCCACCTGTTGGTGGTCATGACGTCCGAACGCGGTCTGTGCGGTGGTTTCAACACCAACATCGCCAAACTGGCGCGGGCACATGCGTCCAAGCTGATTGCTGCGGGCAAGACAGTCAAAATCCTGACTGTTGGCAAAAAAGGCCGCGACCAGCTCAAGCGTGACTACGCCGACAAATTTGTCGGTCACGTGGACATGTCTGAAGTCAAGCGGCTGGCCTACAGCGACGCCCAAGGCGTGGCCAAGGACGTGCTGAGCCGTTTTGATGGTGGTGAGTTCGATGTGGCGACGATCTTCTTCGCGCGCTTCCAGAACGTCGTGACGCAGATCCCGACAGCACAACAGATCATTCCGTTCGCGATCCCCGAAGAGTTCGAGGCCGCCGACACGCTGTATGATTACGAGCCGGACGAAGAGGCCATTCTGGCCGATCTTCTGCCACGTGCGATTGCAACGTCGATCTTTACGGCGCTGCTGGAAAATGGCGCGTCCGAACAGGGCGCACGGATGTCGGCGATGGACAACGCAACCCGCAACGCGGGCGAAATGATCGACCAGTTGACCGTCGAATACAACCGTTCACGTCAGGCCGTCATCACGAACGAGCTGATCGAAATTATTTCCGGCGCGGAAGCGCTGTAAGAAAAACCGGAGACGAAACATGGCAAATGCTAAAGGCAAAATTACACAGGTCATCGGGGCCGTCTGCGACGTGCAGTTCGGTGACCACCTGCCGGAAATTCTGAACGCTTTGACCACTGACAACCACGGCAACAAGCTGGTGTTGGAAGTGGCGCAGCACTTGGGTGAAAACACTGTTCGCTGCATCGCGATGGACTCCACCGAGGGTCTGGTTCGCGGTCAGGAAGTCATCGACACAGACGGCCCCATCATGGTTCCCGTCGGCCCCAAAACACTGGGCCGCATCCTGAACGTTGTGGGCGAGCCTGTTGACGAAGGTGGACCCGTTGGCGCCGAAGAATTCCGCCCAATCCACGCCGAGGCACCTGCCTTTGCCGACCAGTCGACAGAATCCGAAGTTCTGGTGACAGGCATCAAGGTTGTGGACCTGCTGGCCCCTTACTCCAAAGGTGGTAAAATCGGTCTGTTCGGTGGTGCCGGCGTTGGCAAAACCGTTCTGATCATGGAACTGATCAACAACATCGCCAAAGTGCACTCGGGCTATTCCGTGTTCGCGGGTGTGGGTGAGCGTACCCGTGAAGGGAACGACCTTTACCACGAGATGATCGAATCCAACGTGATCAAGCCCGACAACCTTGAAGAGAGCCAGGTTGCTCTGGTTTACGGTCAGATGAACGAACCTCCAGGAGCGCGTGCACGTGTCGCCCTGACAGGTCTGACACTGGCCGAACAGTTCCGCGATGCTTCCGGCACCGACGTTCTGTTCTTCGTCGACAACATCTTCCGCTTTACCCAAGCCGGTTCCGAAGTGTCCGCCCTGTTGGGCCGTATTCCTTCGGCTGTGGGCTACCAGCCAACACTGGCGACCGACATGGGCCAGATGCAGGAACGGATTACATCGACCAAATCCGGTTCGATCACCTCCATTCAGGCCGTTTACGTGCCTGCGGATGACTTGACCGACCCTGCGCCTGCGACAACCTTTGCGCACTTGGATGCGACAACCGTTCTGTCGCGTGCGATCTCCGAACTCGGCATCTATCCTGCGGTTGACCCGCTGGACAGCTCGTCGCGTCTGATGGACCCGCAGATCGTGGGTGAAGAGCACTACAAGGTGGCTTCCGACGTTCAGCAGATCCTTCAGCGCTACAAGTCGCTGCAAGACATCATCGCGATCCTTGGCATGGACGAACTGAGCGAAGAGGACAAACTGACCGTGTCCCGCGCGCGGAAAATCCAGCGTTTCCTCAGCCAGCCTTTCGACGTTGCGAAAGTGTTCACAGGTTCCGACGGCATTCAGGTGCCACTCGAAGACACAATCGCGTCGTTCAAGGCAGTTGTTGCCGGTGAATATGACCACCTGCCCGAAGGCGCCTTCTATATGGTTGGCGGCATCGAGGACGTGATCGCCAAAGCCGAGAAAATGGCCGCAGACGCCGCCTAAGATCATGGGTGGGCGGTTTGCGCCCACCTGACAATGTGTCCGAACGGGGACAGCGGGCGGATCCTGATCCGCCCTTCGCCCCAAAAGGAGAAGAGACATGGCAGAGATGCAATTTGACCTTGTGTCGCCCGAACGCGCTGTTGCCTCGTTGCAAGCCAGTGCTGTTCAAATTCCGGGTGCCGATGGTGACATGACCGTCATGGCGGATCACGCGCCGACGATCACGACCCTGCGTCCCGGTGTGCTGCGCGTCGAAGCGGGTGGCACCACCCACGAATATGTCGTGACTGGCGGTTTTGCCGAAATCGGCGCACAGGGTGTGTCGGTTCTGGCCGAACGCGCTGTGGCCAAAGGTGACATGACCCAGAACGACATGGACGTCATGTTCGATGACGCTCAGGACATGTACAACCGCACCAAAGAGACGTTCAAAAACGAGCCGGGCCCCGTCGATGACGCGGCCAAGCTGTTGGCGGACATGGTTGCGGTCGGGTCGGAAATCGGTCTGAGCACCAAACAGCCCAGCCTGTAACCGATCCGCGCACGCGCGATACCAGTTTGAAAAGGCTCTGCCCAAAAGGCGGGGCCTTTTCTTGTTTTTGCCCTCGTTTTGCCAAGATGTGGCGGGACAACCGTGCGTAGATTTGAGACAAGACTGTTATGAAGAGACTGCGCAATCATTTGATCGGTATCGAACAGGGCGACATCGTCCTGTTTTCGGATTTCGAGGATGGCGGAGAGATGTGGACGGGACGCGGCCAGCGCGAGCGGCGGCGTCGTGTGAAGTTTTCCGAACCGTTCCGCACGCATCCATCAGTACATGTGTCGATCTCAATGTGGGACGTGGACAACGAAACCCCGTTGCGCGCCGATATCTCGGCCGAGACGATCACCAAGGACGGGTTCGACATGGTGTTCCGCACATGGGGCGATACGCGCGTGGCGCGCGTACGGGCCGCATGGATGGCCATGGGCGAGTTGCGGCAGGAAGACGAGTGGGATCTGTACTAGGCCGCTGCGCTTGCGGCGGACCGCCCCTCCGGGGGAAGTATTTTTCTACGAAGAGAAGGGGCAATCACCCTGAGACAGCAGCAAGGAAACTGCGTGTCCTGTCGCTTTTCGGGTGGTTGAACAGCTGGTCGGGCGGCCCTTCTTCGGCGATGACGCCCTGATCCATAAAGCAGATCCGATCCGCCAGTTCGCGGGCAAATCCCATCTCATGGGTGGCGAGGACCATGGTCATCCCGTCATCGCGAAGCGAGCGGAGCACGTCGAGCACTTCGCCGCGCAATTCGGGGTCGAGGGCCGAGGTGATTTCATCAAAGAGCATGGTCTGCGGCTGCATCGCGAGGGCACGAATTACGGCGACGCGCTGTTGCTGGCCGCCCGATAGCTGGTCGGGGTATTTGTGCATATGTGCGCCAAGGCCGAAGCGGGCGAACAGGCTTTCGATCTGCGCACGGGCCCTGTCGCCTTTCTTGAGGACGCGCTTGGGGGCGAGGGCCACGTTTTCATAGGCCGTCATATGCGGGAACAGGTTGTAGGACTGGAACACGATGCCGATGCGCCGCCGGATCGGGGTAAGGTCGAACCCAGGTTCCGCAATGTCGATCCCGTCGAGGAACACCTCGCCGTCGTCCACCGCCTCAAGCCCGTTCATGCAGCGCAGCAGCGTCGATTTGCCGGAGCCGGACGCGCCGATCAGGCAGACCATTTCGCCAGCCTGAACAGTCATGTTGATGCCGTGCAGGACTGGCACGTCGCCATAGCTTTTGGTGACGCCGCGCAAGTGCAATCTAGGTTCGGGCATTGCGGTCCTTGTTCATCAGGTGGTCGGCATAGCGTGTTGCGGGTACGGTGACGCACAGAAAGATGACGGCCGCCGCCACATAGGGTGTGAAATTGGCCAGCAGGCTTTTGAAGATGCCCGCCTGCCGCAAGATTTCGACAGGGCCGATAAAGGACAGCAGGGCGACATCCTTTTGCAGGGCAATCAGCATGTTCATATTGGCAGGCACCACGCGCCGGATCGCTTGGGGCAGGATCACGTAGCGCATCGTGTCGCGTTCACTGAGGCCAAGGCAGATGGCGGCGTTGCGTTGGCTGTCATGGATGCTGTCGATGCCCGAGCGCAGCACCTCGGCCACATAGGCGGAATAGGTCAGCACCAGCGCCACCGTGCCCCAGATATAGGGCGAGTTCCATGGACGCGGCAGGCCCAGACCCGGAATGCCGAAGCCAACCAGATAGACGAGCAGCACAACGGGGATGCCGCGAAACAGGTCCACATAGATCGCGCCAAAGATGCGCAGCGGGAACAGGGCAGGGGCGCGTGCACCCCGCGCCAGCGCGATTGCGAGGCCCAGCACAAGGATCAGCGGCACGGACCATGCAAAGATCGCGATATCCACCACAAAGGCGCGCAGCAGGTCGGGGAAGGTGCGCAGGAACACTTCGCCGTTGAAGAACGAGGCGCGCACCGCCTCCCACCCCGGGGCGCGGGGGATCCAGATGACCAGCAGGGCGAGCACTACAATAGTGCTGCACGCGGCAAGCTGGATCGACCGACGCCTTTGTCGGGCCTCGTAAGCGGCGCGGCGTGTGGTCATTTGATCAGGGGCACCCCAACGGCGTCCTGCAGCCATTCGGCCTGGATCGCGGCCAGTGCGCCGCTGTCGGTCAGCGCGGCCAGTGCCTCGTCAACGCAGGCCTTGAGGGGGGAACCTTCGGGCATGAGCGCGCCGAACTGGTCGGGGTTTTCTGCGGCGGTCGGGTCGAACTGGCCCAGTACCACTCCGTTATCCATCAGCACAGCGGAGGTGAACAGCGCGGTGGGCAGGTCGAACAGGGCCGCGTCAATCTGGCCCGCCTGCATGGCGGCAGTGATGTTGGCATTGTCGTCATAGACCAGCGGGCTTTGATCGGGGGCGATCATCTCCATCACGACGGGCAGGGCCGTGGTCGAGGCGACGACGCCCCATTTCAGACCCTTGAGGCTGTCCATCGTGGGGGTGGCCCCTGCCGCGACCACGTCGAAGGTGGTCATCACAGCTTGGGGCGCAGTGTAGTAGGGGGCAGAGAAGTCGACCACGCGGTCGCGGTCTTCGGTGATCGAAAACTGCTGCATGTTCAGATCGAAATTTTTGGCGCCGGGTTGGATCGCTTCGTCAAACGAGGTGCGCACCCATGTGACGGCGTCCGCATCGAATCCCATTTCAGCGGCCAGCGCATAGGCGACGGCGGCCTCAAACCCTTTGCCAGCTTCGGGGGCGTCGTCGATGACCCACGGGTAATAGGCGGGGTTGCCTGTGGCGAAGGTTAACGTGCCTTCGGTCAGCGTCTTCCCGTCGGCGCAATGGCCCGCCGCAAAAGCGGTCGAGGCGGCGAGGGACAGGATGGTTGCGGTCACGATGGTCTTCATATGCGGACTCCCCGAATGTGCCGGTCGATTGTCGGCCAAGCGGCAAAGCATGTCCAGTGGCATCCCGCCATGGGTGCGCGCCGTGGTAGGCTGCGCCGCAAGTTTAGCCGTGGCAGTTACGCGGCGCGGTCAGCGCTGGATGGATTGCAGGTAGTTCGACAGGTCGATCAGCGCCTGTGGGGTGGCCAGCACCTCGCCCGAGGCGGTTTGATAGCCGACGCTTGGCCCGTCCAGCACGGGGCCGAATTCCGGCATCGCGCCCGCCACATAGCGCCCGTGATAGCCATAAATCTGCGCCATCACATCGTCGGCGGGAAACACACCACGGTTGGCGATGCTGAGCGTGGTCAGGTCTGGCGGGGCCACGGCAAGTTGCGCGGCAATCGGGCCGTCCCCTTGGCCGGTGCTGCCGTGACAGGCAACGCAGTGTTGCGCGTAAAGCTGCGCGCCGCGTGCTTGGGACGTATCGGCCTGTTGCATTGTGCAAGCCGACATAGCGACCAGAGCGAAAATGGGGAGGGTGCGGATCATGATGTGCCTTTGTCTCGGTTTCCCAAGCAGCTTGGCCCTTGGCTCGTGCAGGCGTCCATGATCTGGATCAATGTGGCGCGGCGTGGATCTGTTTGGATCACGCCGCGCCCATACGCTTATTCAGCGGCATACATCCCGTCATAGATCGGGCTAAGGGTTTCTGCATCAAACAGCGAAGACACAGAGGTGCCGTGCCAGATGTTCAGGATCGCTTGAGCAAAGACCGGCGCGGTGGGCACGATGCGGATGTTGGCGGCATTCATCACCGCATCGGTGGGCTGGATGCTGTCGGTGATGACCAGCGATTTCATCACCGAGTTCGTTACCCGTTCCACCGCAGGGCCGGACATGACGCCGTGCGAGATATAGGAATGGACCTCTTTGGCACCGTTTTCGAGCAGAACCTGTGCCGCCTTGCAGAGTGTGCCAGCAGTGTCGCACATGTCATCGACGATGATACAGGTCTTGTCCGTCACGTCGCCGATCACAGTCATCTCGGCCACTTCGCCGGCCTTTTCGCGGCGCTTGTCCACGATGGCGAGCGGTGCGTTCAGGCGCTTGGCCAGATCGCGGGCGCGGGCTACGCCGCCCACATCGGGCGACACGATCATCAGATCGTCCAGATGCCCTGCGAACTGGGTTTTAATATCCAACGCAAAGATGGGCGAGGCATAAAGGTTGTCCACCGGAATATCGAAAAAGCCTTGGATCTGTGCGGCGTGCAGATCCATCGTCAGCACCCGTTCGATCCCTGCACCCACCAGCATGTTCGCCACCAGTTTGGAACTGATCGGCGTGCGCGCCTTGCTGCGGCGGTCCTGACGGGCATAGCCGAAATAGGGGATCACCGCCGTAATACGTGCCGCCGAAGACCGGCGCAGCGCATCACACATAATCAGCAGTTCCATCAGGTTGTCATTGGCCGGATTGGACGTGGGCTGGATGATGAACATATCCTCCCCGCGCACGTTCTCGAACACTTCGACAAAGATTTCACCGTCATTGAACCGCTCGACGCGCGCATCGACAAGGCCGACATTCACGCCCCTGTGCATCGACATCCGACGTGCGATTGCTTTGGCCAGTGGCAAGTTGGCGTTACCCGAAATCAGTTTCGGTTCTTGGATATTTGGCATTTGGCGTCCCCGTGCAGCACGACATGTGACAGATTCGTGATGTTGACACCGCTTAGCACGGGCGTACCGTCGCGCGAAACAAAAGACCTAAGGAAGCGGAGACACAAATGGCCCATATCGACTATTATTTCTCGACACTGTCCCCTTTTACCTATCTTGCAGGCATGCGGCTCGAGATGATCGCCTCTCGATACGAGGCGAGTGTTGCATATAAGCCGCTTGATATCATGGCGCTGTTTGCACGTACGGGCGGGACCGCGCCCAAAGACCGCCACCCGAACCGGATGGAATACCGCGCACAGGAACTGCCACGCATCGCGCGCAAGCTGGAAATGCCGCTGAATCTGAAGCCCGCGCACTGGCCTACCAATGCGGCGCCGTCCTCTTATGCGATCATTGCCGCACAGAATGCAGGCGGCGGTGACATGGGCGCACTGGTCCATGGCATCCTGCGCGCCGTCTGGGTCGATGAAAAGGACATTGCACAGGATGATGTGATCAAGTCCTGCCTCGAAGCAGCCGGTTTCGATCCCACGCTGGCGGATTCCGGTCTGCTGACAGGGGCAGAAACCTATACCCGCAATCTGGAAGAGGCCGTGGAGAAGGGCGTGTTCGGCGCACCCTTCTATATTGTCGACGGGGATCAACGGTTCTTCGGGCAGGACACGCTCGAGGATCTCGACCTGCATCTGTCGGGCAAGCTTTGATCCCACATATCCACTGCCGGACCTTCGGGTCCGGTGCGCGCCCCGTCCTCGCGATCCATTGTTCGCTGGGTCATTCGGGCGCGTGGCGCGGGGTGGGTGCAGCATTAGGCGATATCGCGACGTTGCATGCGTTCGACCTGCCGTCGCACGGGCGTTCGGGTGATTGGGACGGGACGGGCGATCTGCACGACACCGCCACCGATATGGCGCGCGCTGTGCTGTCCGATCTGGGCGATGGCCCTGTCGACATCATTGGCCATTCCTTCGGGGCCACAGTCGCGCTGCGCCTCGCGATGGAGGATCCCGACCGCGTGCGGTCCGCGTCCCTGTTCGAACCCGTTTTTTTCGCGCCTGCCTTTGTCGATGATCCGGCATTTGGTGCCCACTACGCCCGCGAAACAGCCCCGTTTGACGCCACCATGGAAGCGGGCGATTACGTTGCGGCGGCGCGCACGTTCAACACGATGTGGGGCGACACGACGGGGTGGCACGACATTCCTGCAGCGACGCGCAGTTATATGGCGGATCGCATCGGCTTTGTGCGCGCCTCTGCCCCGTTTCTGGTTGGCGACAGCGCGCGCTTGCTGGCCGACAACAGGTTTGCGCAGGCAACCTCTCCGATCCTGCTGCTGCACGGGGGCGCGTCACTATGGTCTGCCCCAGTCAACGCCGCCATTGCGCGGCGGTTGCCGGATGCGCAAGAGGTCACGGTCGAAGGGTGCGGCCATATGGGCCCGATCACCCATCCGGAGGCGGTCGCCTTCGAAATCCGCACGTTTCTGCAAGCGCGCTAAAGCGGCTCTTCGATAATGTGGTCTTCCCAGTCGTCATCGCTGACGTCGAACTCGCTGACGGTCTGGCCGCGCATCGACACACCTGCCGCATGGACGCTCTCTTGCGTGCCGGAAATCAGCGGATGCCAATCCGCCAGCCCGCGCCCTTCGTGCAGCAGGCGATAGGCGCAGGTCTGCGGCATCCAGTACAAATGGCTTTCGATGTTCGACGGTTTGAGCACGATACAGTCCGGCACAAACTGGTGGCGCACCTCGTATTGCGCGCAGCGGCAAGTTGCATCGTCCAGCAAGCGGCAGGCCACACGGGTCAGCGCCACCTCGCCGCTGTCCTCATCTTCCAGCTTGTTCAGGCAGCATTTGCCGCAGCCATCGCACAGGGCTTCCCACTCGTCAGGGTTCATCTGGGTCAGCGATTTGGTTTCCCAGAACCGGTCAGCCAACCCTTTGCGCGCTATCGGATCGCTCATAGCGCGGCCAGAATGGAGCGCGCCTGCGCGCTGTCCTGATCCATCTGGGTAATCAGCGCGTCCAGACTGTCGAATTTCTCTTCCCCGCGCAGATGCTCCACAAGGGCCACCGACAAAGGCACCCCGTACAGGTCGCCGGAAAAGTCGAACAGGAAAGTTTCCAGATTGGGCCGGTTCTCTCCGAACATCGGCCGCACGCCCAGCGATGCAACACCGTGGTACGTGCCCTTATGGGGCCCTTCAAGAACATCGACCAGCACCGCATAAACGCCAAAGGCAGGCAGGTGCAGCCCGTCAATCGACATGTTCGCCGTCGGATAGCCTAATGTTCGCCCGCGCTGCTCACCGCCAATGACCGGCCCTTCAATGCGATGCCAATGGCCCAACATCGCTGCCGCATCCCGCGTGCGCCCTTCGCGTAGTGCGTCGCGAATGGCGGTAGAGGATACAGTGGCCGCACCACGTTCCAGCAAGGGCGCAATCGTCACGCCAAATCCCATGGCCGCCCCATGCTCCACCAGACTTTGCGCCGTTCCCGCGCGTTTGTGCCCGAAACAGAAATCGGCCCCCACCACAACGTGGCGCAGCCCCAGACCGTCGCGAATAACCCGCTCGCTGAACTCTTCCGGCGTTAGGCTGGCCAGTCCCGCGTTGAACGGCAGTTCATACAGATACTCGACCCCCAGCTTGTCCAGACGGCTCGCCCGCGCCGCAGGACTCATCAACCGGAACGGCGCAGTGTGGGGCGCAAAATACTCGCGTGGGTGCGGCGAAAACGTCATCACACCCAATGGCGCATCAGGGGCGGCAGCACGTGCCACCTCGATCACCGACTGGTGACCCAGATGCACGCCATCAAAGTTCCCGATGGCCGCACTGGCACCGCGATCCGACGGCGCAACAAACTGATAATCGCGTATGATCTTCATTGGCCCTGCCTAGCCGCGCAGGCCCCCAAGGGCAAGCGTGCCCAACGCGCCTCTTTTGGCAAAAAATACTGCGGGTGAGGCCGACAGGCCGGGGGCAGCGCCCCCTGAAACATCGTGTCGCGTCAGCGGCCGCTGGGTCAGTCGAATTTGCGGGACGGGGCCAGCACGGTCGCTTCGCCTACCAGAACCTTTTTGCCGTCCACACGGCATTGGCAGTCGAGCTTCACCCGACGCTTGGACACATCAATGTCGGTCACCGTCACTTCGGCATGCACCGTATCACCCGGACGGACGGGGGCGAGGAACTTCAGCGACTGGCCCAGATACACCGTGCCATGGCCTGGCAACTGCTCTCCGATCACGGCCGAGATCAGGCCCGCCGTCAGCATCCCGTGCGCGATACGGCCCGCAAAGATCGTGTCGCGGGCATAATCGTCGTCCATATGTACCGGATTATGATCGGTCGAGACCTGCGCAAACAGTTCGATATCAAGGTCGGTGACCTCTTTGCGCAGGTGACGGGTCATGCCCATCTCGATGTCTTCGATGCAGATGGTGCCGCGGGGCAGGTTGTCCAGCATGCGATGTCTCCGGTAATTTTCTGCCGATAGGCGGCATCGTTGCGCAATGTTATTACTTTGCGCGCGCAGGAAATCAAGCGGAAAGACGGTTAGCGCAAATAGCCGATGGCAAAGGTTGGCGCGCTCATTTCCTTTTGCAGGTAAGCTTCCAGCGCTTGCGGATCGGGTTGCGTGTCGGTTTTCGTCTCTACCGCGGCCAGACCGCCCGAGATGAACAGCGAATCGATATCTTCGCCCATGGCACCGGCGACATCCGTTTGCGCGCCGTCCCCAATGGCAAGGATATTACTGTCGGGAATGTCGACGCCCAGTTCGAACAAGCGGCGGCGCGCCAGATCGTAGATCGGCGGATGCGGTTTGCCGAAATACAGGCTCTCGCCGCCCATTTCAGTGTACAGCTTGGCCAGCGCGCCCGCGCACCATTCACGCACCTCGCCGCGATCCACCACGATATCGGGGTTCGCACAAAGCAGCTTGAGGCCCATTTGTTTGGCCATCAGGAATTCGGGGCGCATCGTGTCGGGGTCTGCCATCGAATCGCGGGGGCCGGTGACGACAATGCCTGTCGCTTCTTCTAGCGGGACCAGTTGCACGTCGATCGGGTCCTTGATGACGCCGATGGGTTCAAAGAATTTCTCTTCCCCCGGTTGGCCGATAAAGAACACCTTGTCGCCGACCACACCGCGGAACATGGCCGCGCGCGCACTGTCGCCCGAGGTGGCAATCGTGTCCCACGCATCATCCGGCACGCCGAACTGCACCAGCTGTTTGGTCACGCCTGCGCGCGGTCGGGGCGAATTGGTGACCAGCACCACCTTGCCACCTTTTGCGCGATAGGCCTGCAAGGCCGCGACGGCTTCGGGCAGGGCCTCGACCCCGTTGTGCACACAGCCCCAGAGATCGACGAACAATGCGTCGTAACGGTCCGAAATCTCGGCCAGAGACGTGATAATCTGTGCCATGTGCAGCTTCTCCAATAGGGATCGCGGCGCGGGTGCGCCTTGCGAAAGATAAACGTGGGGGGAAGGCGCAGGGTTCCCTGCGCCTTTGTTGGATCAGACCTTGAGAACGGGAATGATCTGCTTTTTGCGGCTCATCACGCCGGGCAGGACGACAGTGTCGCCCGAGACGCTGACGCCAAAGCTTTTCTCGGCCACGGCTTTTACGCGGTCGTTGGGGATCAGCATGGTGGCTTCTTCGTTCAGGATGTCGACAACGAACAACAGCACTTCGTCTGCGCCGTCTTCCTTGGCCACGTCGACCATGGACGCCATCAGGCTGTCCTTGCGGTCCAGAACGATCTTGGGCGCTGTGGTTTCCAGAACGGAGACGCGGAATTGCGTGCCGTCAACTTCGTATTCCTTGCTGTCCATGCGCAGCAGGTCCGCATCGGAAAAGGCCGAGACGTCGGATTTCGCTTCGAACATCTCGGAGGCGTATTCGGCGATGTCGATGCCCAGATCCTTGGCCAGATCATGCGCGATGGCCTTGTCTTCCTGCGTTGTGGTGGGCGAGCGGAATTCCAGAGTGTCCGACAGGATGCAGGACAGCATCGCGCCTTTGACCCATGCAGGGGCCTGCGCCATGTCCTTGCCGATCATTTTCCACATGATGGTGGCCGTGCAGGCCAGCGGCTCGATGCGGATGTCGATGGGGCCTTTGGTTTCCAGCCCGCCGACCAGTTTATGGTGGTCGATGATTGCCGTGATGTCGGCGTCATTGATGTTGTCGGGCAGTTCGGCAGGGTTGTTGGTGTCCACGATCACAACCGGCTGGTCTCCCTCAAGGCTGTCGATGATGCGCGGCTTGGGCAGGTCCCACTTTTTCAGCACAAAGGCCGCTTCGGTGTTGGGTTCGCCCAACAGGACGGCTTCGGCGTCGCCGCCTTTGATCTCGTTAAGATACCAAGCCCAGATGATAGGCGAGCCGGTGGAATCTGTGTCAGGGGATTTGTGGCCAAAGACGAGGGTGGTCATGAAGTGTGCACCTTTTAAGGGAGATGGATTTTGCAGCCCTTATAGCGAAATGTGATGCGGTGTCACGGGGGCTGTCACGGGGTTGCGCAAAGGGCCGTGCAGCGGCGAAGAGCGCGTGCAAAAAGGGTTGCCTTGCACGGGGTGCTGCGTTTTGGTGCCCCCGCCCATTCATTCCAGCGGAGCATCCGTGGCCGAGCGCGAGACCGACCTTTACCCGCCCGTCAAAACCTTCCTTGAGGGGCAGGGATATGTGGTGAAGTCCGAAGTGGGCGCAGCGGATGTCGTGGCGGTGCGCGGGGCCGAGCCGCCGGTGATCGTCGAGTTGAAGCTGGGGTTCTCGCTGGCGCTTGTGCATCAATGTGTGGCGCGTTTGGGCGTCAGTGACGAAGTGTACATGGCCGTGGCGCGGGGTAAGGGGAAACGGTTCCTTAAATCGGCCAAGGACATGACGCGCCTGTGCCGCCGCTTGGGAATCGGGTTGATGACGGTGCGCCTGTCGGATGGTCTGGTGCAGGTTCACTGCGATCCTGGCCCCTACGCGCCGCGCAAGAATGCCAAGCGCAAGGCGCAGTTGCTCAAGGAATTCGCAGGGCGTGTGGGCGATCCCAATGATGGCGGGCAGACGCGCGTTGGTCTTGTAACCGCCTATCGGCAGGACGCGCTTAAACTGGCCATGTTCCTGTTCGAGGCCGGTGCCAGCAAGGGCGCGGATGTGGCGCGGGAAACTGGCGTTGCGCGTGCGACGACCATGATGCGCGACGATCACTACGGATGGTTTGAAAAGGTCGACAAGGGCGTGTATGGCCTGACGCCCAAAGGGGCCGAAGCGGTGCAAAGCTCGGGCGATGTGCTGGGCGGATAGGCCATTTCAGCCTTGGTCAAGGCGTCTTGCGGGGCGTTATTTTTTGCTGTTTCGGGCCAGTCCGGCACAGCACGCAGGGGCCGCTAAAATTTTTTGAAATCTGCTTTTGGGACTCCCGTTGACACAGCGGACAACGGGGCCTATCTACGCTTCGTTATCACTCAGTGCTGATGAGTGCTAACGGCCCTCCAACAGGGGGCCTTAAAGGAAACTTTGAGCCTTAAGGAGCTGCAAAGATGGCATTGAAACCGCTTCATGACCGCGTGCTGGTACGCCGCACGGAAAGCGAAGAAAAAACCGCTGGCGGACTTATCATCCCCGATAGCGCCAAGGAAAAACCAAGCGAAGGCGAAATCGTTGCCGCAGGCCCCGGTGCCCGCAAAGACAGCGGCGAGCTGATCGAGATGGCTGTAAAAGCCGGCGACAAAGTGCTGTTTGGCAAATGGTCCGGCACCGAAGTCACCATCGACGGCGAAGAACTGCTGATGATGAAAGAATCCGACATCATGGGGATCATCGAGTAAGCGATCGCGCTTTTTCGGCGGGCCGCGTGCCTGCCGCACGATGATTTTCGAACACACATTCTCAAAGGAGAAAAGATATGGCTGCTAAGGACGTCAAATTTAATACAGATGCCCGCAACCGCATGCTCAAGGGTGTGAACATCCTTGCTGACGCGGTGAAGGTCACACTCGGCCCCAAAGGCCGCAACGTGGTTCTGGACAAATCCTTCGGTGCACCCCGCATCACCAAAGACGGTGTTTCGGTCGCCAAGGAAATCGAACTGGAAGACAAGTTCGAAAACATGGGCGCGCAGATGGTCAAAGAAGTGGCCAGCCGCACCAATGACGAAGCAGGCGACGGTACAACAACCGCCACTGTTCTGGCTCAGGCCATCGTCAAAGAAGGCATGAAATCGGTTGCCGCAGGCATGAACCCGATGGACCTCAAGCGCGGTATCGATCTGGCGACGTCGAAAGTCGTCGAAGCGATCAAAGCGGCGGCACGTGACGTGACAGACAGCGACGAAGTCGCTCAAGTCGGCACAATCTCGGCCAACGGCGAAGCGGAAATCGGTCGTCAGATCGCGGACGCGATGCAGAAAGTCGGCAACGAGGGTGTGATCACCGTCGAAGAAAACAAAGGTCTGGAAACAGAGACCGATGTTGTCGAAGGTATGCAATTCGACCGTGGCTACCTGTCGCCTTACTTCGTGACAAACGCCGACAAGATGACAGCCGAGCTGGAAGACTGCATGATCCTGCTGCACGAGAAGAAACTCTCGAGCCTGCAGCCAATGGTTCCCCTGCTGGAGCAAGTGATCCAGTCGCAAAAACCACTGCTGATCATTGCCGAAGATGTTGAAGGCGAAGCGCTGGCAACTCTGGTTGTGAACAAACTGCGTGGCGGTCTGAAAATCGCTGCTGTCAAAGCACCAGGCTTTGGCGATCGTCGTAAGGCGATGCTGCAGGACATCGCGATCCTCACAGGCGGTCAAGTGATCTCCGAAGACCTCGGCATGAAGCTCGAGTCGGTGACAATGGACATGCTGGGCACAGCCAAGCGCGTTCAGATCACCAAAGACGAGACCACAGTGATCGACGGTGCCGGCGAGAAAGCCGAGATCGAAGCACGCGTGACTCAGATCCGTGGCCAGATCGAGGAAACAACCTCCGATTACGACAAAGAGAAACTGCAAGAGCGCGTGGCCAAACTGGCCGGTGGTGTTGCCGTGATCCGCGTCGGCGGCATGTCCGAAGTCGAAGTGAAAGAGCGCAAAGACCGCGTTGATGACGCCCTGAACGCGACCCGTGCGGCCGTGCAAGAAGGTGTTGTCGTCGGTGGTGGTGTTGCCCTGATCCAAGCCGGCAAATCGCTGGAAGGTCTCAAAGGCGCAAACTCCGACCAAGACGTTGGTATCAGCATCGTGCGCAAGGCAATCGAAGCGCCTCTGCGTCAGATCGCCGAGAACTCGGGCGTTGACGGTTCCGTTGTTGCGGGCAAAATCCGCGAAAGCAACGACGTTACATTCGGCTTCAACGCACAGACCGAAGAATATGGCGACATGTTCAAATTCGGCGTCATCGACCCTGCGAAAGTTGTGCGCACAGCACTGCAAGACGCCGCGTCGGTCGCTGGTCTGCTGATCACAACCGAAGCTATGGTTGCTGACAAGCCATCCAAAGACGGCGCCCCAGCAGGCGGCGGCATGCCCGACATGGGCGGCATGGGCGGCATGATGTAAACGCGCCCAAGCGTTTGAATTAAGAAAGGGGCTGCGGTTGCGGCCCCTTTTTTTGTGCCCGCCCCTCGGCTATGCGAAGGGCAGATTTGAACGGGGCGCATGTGGTACAACAGATCCTTCTTGGCATTTGGATGAATGCGCCTGTCTGGGTGTGGCCTTTGCTGGTCGGGCTGATCGTGCTCGGGCTGGCGGCAAGCCGTCCGCGCCGCTCTCCGGTTCTTCTCAACCTCGCTATTCCGTTGCTGGGTTTGCTGAGCCTCAACAGTATCGCCAACCTGCCGCGTGCCGATATCGCGTTTGGCTTCGGCGTTGCGGGATATGTGGCGGGGGCGGTCTGGGCCTATGGCAGGCAAGGGCGTCTGATCACGGATGTCGAGGGGCGCTATGTTCTGCTGCGTGGTGAGTGGATCACGCTTGTGTGCGTCATGGTGATCTTCTGGTCGAACTTTGCCGCTGGTGTTGTGCAAAGCGTGGCGGCACAAGCCTATGAAGGCGCTGTGTTCTCGGCCCTGTTCGCGACATGTGTGGCCGGTGCGGCGGGTGTGTTTCTGGGCCGTGCGCTGCGCACCTTCCGCGCATGGCGCGGCACGGGCGGGTAACGCGCGTGGCCGTTCCGTCCCTTCAATTCACGGCGCGCAGATGCGCCCCCGCCAGGAGCCGAAGATGCGTTTGATCCTTCTAACCGCCCTTACCATGATCGCCTTTGCGGCCAATTCGGTGCTGAACCGGCTGGCCGTGGACAGTGGGTCGATTGATCCCAGCAGTTTTGCGATGATCCGTGTTCTGGCGGGGGCCGTGGTGCTGTGCATGATCCTGACCGTGCGCGGCGGGGGCCTGCCCATCGCGGCCAAGGGGCGGCTTTTGGGGGCGGCAAGCCTGTCGGCCTATATGATCGGGTTTTCGCTAGCCTATGTGACGCTGGATGCGGGTTTGGGCGCATTGATCCTGTTCGGCACGGTGCAGATCACCATGTTCGGCTGGACCAGCTTGCGCGGCGCGGCCCCCACGGTGCGGCAGTTGGGCGGGGCTGCCATCGCCTTTGCCGGACTGGTCTTTGCCCTCTGGCCGCAGGACGGGGCAGGGGCGGGCGATACGGTGGGCGCGGTGCTGATGGTGATCGCGGGCCTTGGCTGGGCAATCTACACGCTAGCGGGCAAGGGCGCGGGCGACCCCTTGGCGGCGACTGGTGCGAATTTTGTGGTGGCCCTGCCGATGCTGTTGGTTCTGTTGATGGGCAACGGGTTGACCGCCGCCCCGTCGGGCATTGCGCTGGCCATCCTGTCAGGGGCGGTCACGTCGGGCCTTGGCTATGCGCTGTGGTATCACGTTTTGCCGCAACTGGGTGCCAGCCGCGCCGCCGTGATCCAACTAAGCGTCCCTGTGATCGCCATCGCCGCAGGTGCAGCCTTGTTGGGCGAGGCGGTGACGCTGACGGTTCTCGCCTCGGCCATCCTCGTGCTGGGGGGCATCGCGCTGGCGGTTACCGCACCAGTGGCTCAAGCGGGTCGTAGCTGATCCCGCCTTGGCCAAAGGCGACGTCGCCCAGGCTGTCGGGCTTGTGCGGTGTCGCGGCCAGTTCGGCGCGGGTCAGCCAGCGCCTTTCGGTCACGATGGCCTCTAGATCGGTCCATTGGTCGGGGCGGGCGGACCGGGCCGAGATTGTGCAGTGGAAGTAGATATCGACCTGATGGAACGTGCCTGCGGGGTCGTGGAATTCGTTCACAAGGCAGGGTGCGCCCACGTCGACGGTCAGGCCAGTTTCCTCGAACACTTCACGGGCCAGATTGTCGGTTAGGCTGCTGCCCACCTCGACCCCGCCACCGGGGGCGCACATCAACGGGCTTTGCCCGTCGGGCCACGCGTTCACCATCAACAGACGCCCTTCTTCGACGATGATCGCACGCACGGCAAGGCGGGGGGATTTCGGGCGCATCGGCGTTTTCTTTCCATTACTTCAAATCGTCCCATTCCATAGGACGCGGGTTGCGACTATCTCACGGTATATGAAACGGATTGTCACCCTCTTTGCCCTTGTGGCGGCGACGGCCTTGCCCCGCGTGGCGCAGGCCGACTGCGTGGTGCTGTTGCACGGGCTGGCGCGGTCCGAAACATCGCTGCTGGTGATGGAAGGCGCGCTGCGCGCCGAAGGCTATACCGTGGTGCGGCCCGGCTATCCGTCGACCACCGAAACGGTACAAACCCTCGCCTCCGAAGTGATGCCCCCCGCCATTGCGGAATGCGGGGACGAGACGCTGCATTTCGTGACCCATTCGATGGGCGGTATTCTGGTGCGCTACTGGCTTGCGACACAGCCGCGTCCCGACAACCTTGGGCGTGTGGTGATGCTTGCCCCGCCCAACCGTGGCAGCGAAGTGGTGGATGAATTGGGCGACATCGCCGCCTTTGGCTGGTTCAACGGTCCTGCGGGCGCGCAACTGGGAACGGGGGCGGACAACCTGCCGCACAGTTTGCCAGCAGTGGATTATCCGGTCGGCATCATTGCGGGCAACCAGTCGCTGAACCCCTATTTCTCGTCCCTGTTGCCCGGGCCGGATGATGGCAAGGTGGCGGTGATCTCGACCCTCGTAGCGGGGCAGACCGATCATATCGTGATGCCCGTCACCCACACGTTCATGATGAACAACCCCAACGTCATCACCCAGACGATCACCTTCCTGCGCAGTGGGTCATTCGACCGTGAACTTGGCTGGGTGGAAGAGGTGCTGGAACAGTTGGGATGTCCCGAAGGCGCCTGTCTGGTTGGAGCGAACAGTGCTGAAGATTGACCTTGTCGGAGCGGAAACCCTCCATCCCCATGGCCTGTCCGATGCGCCCCTGTCGCTGGACGGTGGGCTGATCGCGGACGCCCCAGTAGGGCGGGCGGTGGACCTGAGCGGGTATCGCGTCTTGCCAGGCATCGTCGATGTGCATGGGGACGGGTTTGAACGTCATGTGGCCCCGCGCCGTGGCGCGATGAAGCAGATGGCCGAAGGGTTGATCGCGGTTGAGGCCGAACTGGCCGCCAACGGAATCACCACCGGCGTTCTGGCCCAGTTCGTCAGTTGGGAAGGCGGATTGCGCAGCCTTGAGTTTGCCGATCAGGTCTTTTCCACCCTGCGCGATGTGGGGCCGACCATGGTTACTGATCTGCGCCCGCAACTGCGGTTCGAGGTCAGCCTGATCGACCTCTATGCCGAACTGCCCGCCCGCGTGGCGGAATGGGGCGTTGAATATGTGGTGTTCAATGATCACCTGCCGCACGACCGTCTGGCCGAGGGGCGCAAGCCGCCGCGCCTGACGGGCCAAGCGCTGAAGGCGGGGCGTAACCCTGACGCACATTTCCAGATGCTGCTCGACCTGCACGCCAATGTCGCGCAGGCGCAGGATTTGCTGGGACCGCTGTGCGCAACACTTCGGTCGGCGGGCGTGCAGTTGGGCAGCCATGATGACAACACTGCCGAAGGGCGCGCCACATGGGCCGCACGCGGGGCAGACGTGGCCGAGTTCCCCGAAACGCAGGACGCCGCCGAGGCCGCCCGCGCCGCAGGCCATCACATCGTTCTGGGTGCGCCCAATCTGGTGCGCGGCGGGTCGCACAAGGGCAATGTTTCGGCACTTGATCTGGTCAGCATGGGACTGGCGGATGCGCTGGCCTCTGACTACCACTACCCCAGCCCGCGCCGCGCGGCGCTGTCCCTCGTGCGCTCTGGCGTGCTGGAACTGGCCGAGGCATGGGCGCTGGTATCCGCTGGCCCTGCCGCCGTCTTGGGATTGACGGATCGCGGCGATCTTGGCGTAGGCAAGCGCGCCGATCTGGTGGTGCTGGATGCGCAGGACCGCGTCGCCGCCACCATTTCGGCCGGGCGGGTGTCGTTCATGTCCGGCGATGTGGCCGAGCGGTTTGTCGCTGCGGCGTAAGGGGTTCCGAACGCCGCAGTTAAGGGGCGTGGCCTAGGTCGTGATGCGGTTCACATGGCCCATCTTGCGACCGGCGCGTGCTTCGACCTTGCCATAAAGGTGCAGGGCGGTTGACGGCTCGCGGGCCAGATCAGGCACACGGTCCACATCATCGCCGATCAGGTTTTCCATCACCACATCGCTGTGACGTTTGCCGTCGCCCAAAGGCCAGCCCGCGATGGCGCGGATGTGCTGTTCGAACTGGTCCACGGCACAGCCGTTCTGCGTCCAGTGGCCCGAATTATGCACACGTGGCGCGATTTCGTTCACCACGAGGCCCGCAGGGGTTACGAACAGCTCAACCCCCATGACGCCGACATAATCCAGCGCGTTCAGAATGTTGGCCGCGATCAGAATCGCATCGGTGCGCTGCGACGCGCTGAGGCGGGCAGGGATGGTGGTGGTGTGCAGGATGCCATCCTTGTGCACATTCTCGCCCGGATCAAAACAGGCGACGGCCCCGTCCAGACCGCGTGCGGCGATGACGGAAACCTCGTGGCTGAAATCGACAAACCCTTCGAGGATCGCGGGCGCGCCTGCCATGTCTGCGGCGGTGGCTTCGGCATCCGCGGGCGCGGTGATGCGCACCTGTCCCTTGCCGTCATAGCCAAAGCGGCGGGTTTTCAGGATCGCAGGCACGCCGATATCGGCAAGGGCAACGCTAAGCGCTGCCGCATCAGGCACATCCGCATAGGGCGCGGTGCGCAGACCCAGTTGCGACAGGTAGTCCTTTTCGACCAGACGGTCCTGACTGACGCGCAGCGCCTCGCGCGAGGGGCGGATGGGCGCGTGTTCTTCCAGCGTGTCGAGCGACAGGGTCGGGATATTCTCGAACTCGTAGGTGATGACATCGACGGTGCTGGCAAAAGCGAACAGGGCGTCGCTGTCCTCGTAAGGGGCGGTCGTCACCAGATGCGCCACATCACCCGCAGGCGGGTTGGGCGCAGGGTCATAGACGTGGGTGCGAAAGCCGAGGCGGCTGGCCGCGACGCTGAGCATGCGGCCAAGCTGGCCACCGCCAAGGATGCCGATGGTTGCGCCTTGGGGCAGGGGGTCAGTCATCTTGCGGAACCTCTGGGATGGAATCGGACAGGGCGTCGCGCCATGCGTCCAGCCGCTCTGCCAATGCAGGATCGGACAGGGCGAGGATACCGGCGGCCATCAGGCCCGCGTTCGCCGCCCCCGCCGCGCCAATGGCCATGGTCGCAACCGGAAAGCCGCGCGGCATCTGCACGATGGAATACAGGGAATCAACACCGGACAGCGCCTTGGTCTGGACCGGAACGCCCACCACCGGCACCCGCGTCTTGGACGCCATCATGCCCGGCAGGTGCGCGGCACCACCTGCGCCTGCGATGATGACCTGCAAGCCGCGATCGGCTGCTGTCTTGCCATAATCCCACAGGCGGTCCGGCGTGCGGTGGGCGGACACGATCCGCGCCTCGTAGGCGATGCCCAGCTCGTCCAGAATATCGGCTGCTTGCCGCATTGTGGGCCAGTCCGATTGGCTGCCCATGATGATGCCCACAGGGGGGGAGGTGTCTGTCATGTGATGTGCCCCGTCACGCACAAAGCGCGCATTGTAGTCGTGGTGAAAGCGCGCACTATAGACGGATCATGCGGGCAGGCAATGGCCGCGGACCGGATGCGCAAAAAGTGGAAATCAGGCAATGATATCAGGGGTCAAACGATCCTCGATATTCGCGATGCGGTCCTTGAGTTGCAGTTTTTTCTTCTTCAGGCGCTGGATGGTCAACTGGTCGGCTGTGCCGATCTCTTGCAGGGCGCGAATAGCGGCGTCCAGATCGCGATGCTCGGCGCGGAACACCTCAAGCTCGTAAGCCAGCACATCGTCGGATTTCATCGACATATCCGATGGAGCGTTCATGTGAGTGATTCCATGCAGTTGCAGAATTCTCAATATAATCGGCGGGCCGCGATACGCCTACCCCTTGTTCGACGCGGATATTCTGCCCATATTCATGTCATCCGCTGCCGATGACGGGGTGGATTCCTGACTGTCGCTTGATCTTAAAAGGACGTGTCGCATGACGAAGATGACTTTGGCCTCTTATCCCCACATGCTGGGATTCGAGCAACTGGAACGGCTGCTGGAACGCACTGCCAAGGGTAGCGAAGGCTATCCGCCGTTCAATATCGAACAGACCTCTGACTATTCCTACCGTATCACTTTGGCCGTGGCCGGATTTGGCGAGGACGATCTTTCCATCACGGTCGAAGACCGCCAGTTGGTGATCCGTGGCCGCCAGACCGAAGACACCGAAGGGCGCATATTTTTGCATCGCGGTATTGCCGCGCGCCAGTTTCAACGCAGTTTTGTATTGGCAGAAGGCGTGGACGTCGGCGAAGCTGTTATGGAAAACGGCCTGCTACATGTCGATCTGACGCGCAGCAAACCCGAGACGATCGTTCAGACCATCAACATACGGAAAGGATAAGTGATGAACAAAGCCTTTGATTTGAATGCCGATGTGGGTCGCATGGTCTATGTGAAATCGGTGGCCGTGACCGACCTGCCCCGTGAAGTGCGCGATCAGGCGGACGGGCTGGAACAGCTGTTTGCCGTGCACGATGCCGAAGGACAGCAATTGGCCCTCGTGGCGGATCGCAAGCTGGCCTTTGCGCTGGCGGTACAGAACGACTACGCGCCGCAACCGCTTCACTGATGCGATTATGGCCAGCGGCAGGGATGTTGCTGGCCTTACTGGTCGGTCCTGCCTGTGCGCAGGGCTATGTGCCATGTGTGACGTCGCAATTGGCCCATATGGGTCACAGCGTCGATGCCGACCCCACCGTGATCGGACCGCGCACGGCCAAGGCCGCAGCGGCGATCACGCGGGATGATTTACCCGAACTGACGCTCCATAGTGCTGCGATCTGGTGCAAGGAACTCGGCCTGTCCGATGCATCGCTCGCGGCCTTCTGGCCATCGCGGCGCCCGGATTTGATCGTTGTGCCACCGACCCTTAGTGCCGGTGGTCTGGAAACGATTATGCGGCAGGGGGTGGCCGAGAGCCGCGCTTATTTCGCCAGCCTTTACGGCCAGCATCTTGTCGGATCATTCAGTTTCATCGCGGGGCAAAACGCGCAAGACCTGCACGACGCTGCCAAAGGTCTGCGCGCCCCTGCGGCTGTTCTGGCTGCGCTCCGCACAACGCCCTGCGGTAGTGAGACCAATCCACGCGCCGTCGCCTTCCGTGATTTTGCCGTGTTTTGCGCTGCGCCACCTGCGGCCTATGACGCCGCATGGGGGGAACAGAACCAAACATGGTGGACCCGCATCATCGCGCACGAGTTTGTGCATGGTCTTCAGGGCGAACTCGCCGGGGTGCATGCGCGCCCCGTCTTGCCCTCGGGCGAACGTACGCTCGGCCCCAAATGGCTGATTGAGGGTGCGGCAGAGGTGTTCGAGGAGGAGTTCTTTGCCACCCGCTCACGATTCACCGAACGTTCGGTCGGCACGCACAGGCGGGTGGTGAAACAGGACGCCATCCCTTTGGCCAGCCTGCGCGCACGGGTCCGCAGTACCGCAGATTATGACGTCGGGCAATACGCCGCCGATCTTCTGGGGGCGCGCTTTGGTCGGGCGGCGCTGTTCGAGTATTTTGCGGCCCTGCGCACGGCGGACAGTTGGACCTTTGCATTCGAGGCGACATTTGGCATGCCTTTGGCCGAATTCGAGGCCATGTTCGAAGTGATGCGTGATGATCTGGTGGCCGCATACAGGTTTGCAGAGGGAGAGAGTTGATGTTTGACGTCGATTGGGTTGATGCGTTTTCGGATCGGGCATTCGGGGGCAATGGTTGTGCCGTGGTGCATGGCGGCGCGGGGCTGGACGACGCAACCTGCATGGCTTTCGTGCGCGAAACCTCCCTTGTGGAATGCACGTTCACGGGGCCGTCCGATGTTGCCGATATCCGCGTGCGATACTTCCTTGCCAGCCGTGAAATCCCCTTTGCGGGCCACCCGACGGTGGCCACGGTGGCGGCGATGCGCCATCGCGGGGTGATCGCGGACGGGGTGTTGCGGCTGGAAACTGGCGCGGGCATCGTGTCGGTCGTGGTGGTGGGCAATTCCGTGACGATGACCCAGATCGCACCCACCTTCGGCGCGCATGTGCCGGCCGAGGTTGTCGCCGCCGTTGGCGGGATCGACGCGCAGGATATCGTGCACCCGCCGCGCATTGTGTCGATCGGATTGCCCTTCTGCATCGCAGTGGTCAAAGACCGTGCCACGCTTGAGGCGGTGCGGTTCGATTCCGAAGGTTTTGACGCCTACCTTGCCCATCTCGGCCTCGATGGGTCGGATATGATGGAGCCGTTCTGGGTCACACTGTCTGGCGCGACCGAACAGGGCGACACGTTCGCACGCCTGCTGCTGGCCCCGCCCAGCCCGCCCGAAGACCCGTTCACAGGGTCGGCCACAGGGGCCATGGCTGCCTATTTGTGGTCCGAAGCGCTGATCCCCGTGCCCGAATTTACCGCCGAACAGGGTCATGGGCTGAACCGTCCGGGGCAGGCGCAGGTGCGCGTACTGGGGGCGCGCGATGCCATCAGCGGTGTCGAGGTCGGCGGGCAGGCCTATGTGTTGATGAGCGGCACGCTGCGGCTTTAACCTTAGAACTGCACGTAATACCCTAGGTTGATGCCATAGTCGGTCGTGCCGTCCGCGACCTCGCCCACATCGAAGTCCATGGTAAAGGTGCCGTTGTCGCCCGTCGTCTCGAAACCCGCCGACAGGCGCGGGGCCAGATTGGTGGTCGTGTTGCCAAGACCGTCATCAAAGCGGTTGAGGTCAAGCGAAACGCCGACATATGGCAACAGCGGGCCCTGGGGCTGGAAATAGACCAATGTTTCGACCTTGAGCGATGTCCCCGAGAGTGTCCGCGCAGGGTTCAGGCCCACGACGGGCTGATCTTCAGAAAAAGCGTTGACGCCGACAAAAGACGCCATCACCACCGATCCGACCTCGTAAACGGCGCCCAGCGTCAGCCCGCCACTGATCCGGTCGTTGGAAAATGATGTGGTGCCAACAGTGTAGTCGGGGTCGGAAAACAGCGCAAAGCCTTGCAAAGACCACGTGTCATTCAACTGTGTCATGAAATACGGACCATAGCTGACACTGTCGGTATCGATTTGCGTCGATAACGTGTCGGTGACGCTGTAGGTGCCATAGGACAAAACAAAGCCGACCCGCGAGGTACCAAAGGCTTTGTCGATGCCAAAGGTCACTACCTGACCGTCGCCATCCAGATCACCGTCAAAGCCGCGCGCCGACGCCGAGGCCCAGCCGCTCCATGGATCAACTGGGGCTGCGCGCTTGCTCGAAAAGGCAAAGGAGGCCCGATTGCGTGCGCGATCAGGGAGGGCGCCGCTGTTTGCGGCATGGGACAGCGCGTCGCTGACCAGATTGTTGGTCGTCGTGGCGGACACAAACGGAAGGTCCGACAGGTCGTTTCCACAGCTGGTAACGCATTGAGCCTGCGCGCGATCAACTGTTGCAACGAGAAGTGTGGCGGCAAAAATGGTTTGAAAAAAGTGTTTTACAAAGCGCTGGGACATTGTTCGACTTTCAATTTGACCTGCTTCATAGCGTAGGACTTGCCAAAGGCCTAAGCAACAATTTTAGATTGAATTCACGGATTGCAGGCTCTGTGTTGCAATTGCAGGACAGGGCCACCGGCGCGATAGAGAAAGGCGCACCAACAGGTGCGCCTTACGGGGTCGTTTCGATGTAAGGCGCACCTGTGGTGCGCCCCGTCGTGCCATTAGTCGGCCGAGATCAGGCCCATGCTTTCCAGCTTGAGCAGCACTTGGTGCGCGCAGTTGTCCACGTCGACATTCTCTGTCTCGACGCTCAGCTCGGGGTTTTGTGGGACGTCATAGGGGTCGGAGATCCCTGTGAATTCCTTGATCTTGCCTTCGCGCGCCAGCTTGTACAGGCCCTTGCGGTCACGGCGTTCGCATTCCTCGATCGAGGTCGCAACGTGCACTTCGACGAAGGCACCGAAATCTTCGATCTCTTCACGCACGGCGCGGCGGGTTGTGGCATAGGGCGCGATGGGCGCACAGATGGCGATGCCGCCGTTCTTGGTGATTTCCGACGCGACATAGCCAATGCGGCGGATGTTCAGATCGCGGTGTTCCTTGCTGAAGCCCAGTTCGGACGACAGGTTCTTACGCACGATGTCACCATCCAGCAGTGTCACGGGACGGCCACCCATTTCCATCAGCTTGACCATAAGGGCGTTGGCGATGGTGGATTTGCCCGAACCGGAGAAACCGGTGAAGAACACGGTAAAGCCCTGCTTGTTGCGCGGCGGCTTGGTGCGGCGCAGTTCGGCAACCACTTCGGGGAAGGAGAACCACTCGGGGATTTCCAGACCTTCGGCCAGACGGCGGCGCAGTTCTGTGCCCGAGATGTTCAGGATGGTGATATCGTCCTTGTCCTTGATCTCGTCCATGGCTTCGTATTGGGCGCGTTCCTGCACCCAGACCATGTGTTTGAAATCGACCATTTCGATGCCCATTTCTTCCTGATGCTCGCGGAACAGATCCTGCGCATCATAGGGGCCATAGAAATCTTCGCCTTGGCTGTTCTTGCCGGGGCCAGCGTGGTCGCGGCCAACGATGAAGTGGGTGCAGCCGTGGTTCTTGCGGATCAGGCCGTGCCAGACCGCCTCGCGCGGGCCCGCCATACGCATGGCAAGGTTCAGCAGCGACATGGAGGTGGTTGCCTGCGGGTACTTGTCGAGCACCGCCTCGTAGCACCGCACGCGGGTGAAGTGATCGACGTCACCGGGTTTGGTCAGGCCCACAACGGGGTGGATCAACAGGTTGGCCTGTGCCTCGCGGGCGGCACGGAACGTCAGTTCCTGATGCGCGCGGTGCAGCGGGTTGCGGGTCTGGAAGGCCACAACCTTGCGCCAGCCCATCTTGCGGAAATAGGCACGCAATTCGTTCGGCGTGTTGCGCTTGGCGCGGAAGTCATAGTGCACAGGCTGCTGGATGCCTGTGACGGGGCCACCGAGGTAGACCGCACCGGCGGTGTTGTGCAGGTAGTTGACCGCGGGGTGGGCGGAATCGTCTGCGCCAAAGACCATCTTGGCCTCGTGCGCCTTGTTCGGCTTCCAGTTGTCGGTGACGGTCATGGTCGCAAGGATCACGCCTTCTTGGTCACGCAGGGCGATGTCCTGACCGACTTCGAGGCTGCTGGCGAATTCTTCGTTCACGTCCAGCGTGATCGGGATCGGCCACAGCGCGCCATCGGCGGTGCGCATGGTGTCCACAACGCTTTCGTAGTCGGCTTGGGTCAGGAAGCCCTTGAGCGGGTTGAAGCCGCCGTTCATCAACAGTTCCAGATCGCAGATCTGGCGCGGTGTCAGATCCCAGCTGACAAGATCGCCCGCTTCGGTTTTCAGTTTCTGCGCGCTGTCATAAGAGACAAAAAGCTCCGGAATAGGGGCGAGGTTATTTTCCATCAATTTGGTCCTGTGGTTGAGAGGATTGAAGCCTGTGGTTGTGCCTGTGAGTTCCGAATAGAGCGCGTCGTATTCCGCAAACTTGCGGGCAAGGAATTGGGTCGTCAGTCGGTTTTTTTCGCCCGCACCACGTGTGGTCAGGGCATAGGAGTATCGTTGCCGTTTGTCCGCGCCGTCATGTGCGCCGACTTTCACAAACCCTGCCGCCGTGGCATCGCGCAATAGCGCATTCAGCCGCCCAAGCGACACACCAACCGCTTGCGCGGTTGCGCGTTGCGACCCGCTTGGGGCAATATCAAGCTGACGCAGCAGCCGGAAAAGCTGATCGTCGCGGTCAGAGCTTGATTTTGATGGTGCGCTGGGCATGTCATCGACTCAGGGTTTGTTCACGCGTGAACGCATGTCACAGAAAGTTTGTTCACCAAAGAACAAACTTGGTCAAATTGTCGATTTTACACAGTGTTGTGATTGCGCAACGCCTATCCCGTGCAGTGCCAAGGGGGCAGGGGGGGCGCGTCAGGGGTAGTCGATCAGCTCACCCAGCCGTGTCGCATCCTTTACTTTCAGGGCGGCCAGCGCCGTGTCGCGTCCGCGCAATTCCATCTGGACCGTGGCGCTGTCATCGACCGTCGCGCCCGCCGCCGACAGCACATCAAGCGAGACGAGCGCCTGCACGCCAAGTTCCTTCGTGCCGCTTTCCAATCTTGATGCGGCATTCACAGTGTCCCCGATCAAGGTGCGGGGCGCGCGCCCTGCGGCACCGATTTCCCCCAGCACCACGGTGCCGAGGTGCACGCCGACGCCAATGGCCACCGGTGGTGCGCCTTCCTCTTCCAGTGCGCGGTTGAAAACCTCCAACGCGTGGCCGATCCCTTCGACGGCGCGCAGCGCGGCGCGGCCTGAACTTTGCGCATCGGCAGTTTCGAACACCGCCATCAGCCCGTCGCCCATATATTTGTCGACTGTGCCGCCCGCGCCCAGAATGGGCGGCACGATCTTGTCAAAGAACCGGTTCAGCAGGAAGACCACGTCATAGGGCAACTGCCCGTCCGTGCGGGCGGTAAAGCCGCGCATGTCCAGAAACAGCACGGCAAGCCGCGCCTCTTTGCCTTGGCTGGCGTGGGCACGGCTGCGTTTGCCATCGGGGGCAAAGACGCGGAACACGCTTACCGGACTGTTGGGGCGCATCTGGCAGGCTAGGCGGGCATTGGGCGGCGCACCTACGGCGGCCAGCGTGCGCCGCTCGGCGTCAGAGGGCGGGGGCAAATCCTCGATCCCCGCCTCGACGATCACGCGGCAGGTGGTGCAGCGCCCGCGCCCGCCACACAGGGCGGTATGCGCCACGCCCGCACTGCGCGAGGTTTCAAGCACAGTCTGGTGACGCGGCGCGCGCACGGTTGGCCCGTCGATATAGGTGACGCGTACCGGCTTGCGCACCGCAGCCCAAAGGCGACGCAGCACAATGACAACCAGCAGCGCCAGAAGGGCCGCGATAATCACTCTGTCGGTCGTTGCATCAATGCGGGCCAGTTGCGCAAATCCGTAGGCATCGGGCCAGCCCCACAGGGTGCGGGCCAGTTCCTTGGCTTCCGGATTGGCAAGGCGCAGGGCCACCATCCGAGCCGAGGTGACATAGCCCAGAAGGGACACAGTGGGCACAAACACGGCAAGGCCCACCATCCACGGCGTGATCTTGCGCCACCACCGCGACAGTCGTAGCCACATATGCACGCCGATACAGCCATGCAGCCACGTCACCAGCAGCAACAGGGGCTGCATCCAGCCATCCTTGCTGCCCCAGATCAGCGAGGTGAGATAGGCCAGCCGCGTGTCCACGTTCTGCGTCTCATGGGCGATGTGGGTATAGATAATGTGGCTCGACAGCATCAGCGGAATGGCCAGACCCATCAGGATCTGCACCCAGTCCACCAGCGGCAGGCGCAGGGTTCGCCGCCGTACTAGCTTGGACAGGGTCAGGACGATATGGGTGCCAAGGGCGAGGGCCAGAAGCAGCTCGGCAGGGCGACTGCGGGTGATGCCAAGGCGGATATCCTGAAACCTGTCGGCAAAGGCGGGCGAGATCAGGACCGACGCGATGTTCAGCAAATGCAGCAGAACATACAGCATCAGGATCAGGCCGGACAGGATGCGCAGCCGTGCACTCCAGCCGCCGCGCCACAGCACATGTGTCGTCATTTGCCTTGCCCCTGTCCGTTTGCGCCACAGTGGCCCGCGACCGGATGGGGGTCAATCACGGCGCGGTTGCGTGCGCCGTGAAATAGTCACCCTGATCCGGTCTGATGTGGGCCGGTACAGGGTAAACAGCCGAGGCGGGGGTTTTATTCGACGACCGCGCCGTATCCCAAAGGTTCGGACACATCCTTGCCCTCATCCAACCCGTGTTCGGCAAGGAAACGTTCAGCCTCTAGTGCGGCCATGCAGCCCATACCGGCCGAAGTGACCGCCTGACGGTATTTGTGGTCGGTCAGATCGCCCGCCGCGAACACGCCCGGAATCGAGGTTTCGGTGCTGTCGGGTTTGGTGACCACATAGCCGCCCATATGCGTATCCAGCACATCCTTGACCAATTCGTTGGCAGGCGCGTGGCCGATTGCAACAAACACGCCCTTGGCAGGGATGTCGGTGATCGCGCCGGTGTCCACATGCTTGACCTTGACCCCTTCGACACCCATCGGGTTGTCCGAGCCATAGACCTCTTCCAGTTGGTGATGCCAAAGGGTTTCGATCTTGGGGTTCTTGAACAGACGGTCTTGCAGGATCTTCTCAGCGCGCAATTCGTCGCGGCGGTGGATCAGCGTGACCTTGGAAGCGAAGTTGGTAAGGAAAAGCGCCTCTTCGACAGCGGTGTTACCGCCCCCGATCACAACGATTTCCTGCCCGCGATAGAAGAACCCGTCGCAGGTGGCGCAGGCCGATACGCCAAAG
This sequence comes from Tateyamaria sp. 7Alg 36, assembly GCF_059882455.1. NCBI lineage: Bacteria > Pseudomonadati > Pseudomonadota > Alphaproteobacteria > Rhodobacterales > Roseobacteraceae > Tateyamaria > Tateyamaria sp. 7Alg 36. The sequence goes on from NZ_CM187613.1 coordinate 3,113,112, forward strand.
CCTTTGAATTTCTCTTCCGACGGCAGGCCCAGCCATTTGGCGCGCGCGCCGGTGGCAAGGATAATCGCATCCGCCACATATTCGGTGCCGCTGTCGGATTGTGCGACGAAGGGCCGTTTGGAGAAATCGACCGAACTGATGATGTCGCCGATGATCTCGCAGCCCATCGCCTTGGCGTGTGCCTCCATCCGGACCATCAGGTCAGGGCCTTGCACTTCGGTATCGCCGGGCCAGTTTTCGACTTCGGTTGTGGTGGTCAATTGACCGCCGGGTTCGATGCCTTGCACCAGAATAGGCTCAAGCATGGCGCGGCTGGCATAGACCCCTGCCGTGTATCCCGCTGGGCCGGACCCGATGATCAGAACTTTGGTGCGTCTTGTGTCGGGCATGAAAAGCCTCCTGCGGGGGGTGAAAAGCCTTACCGATATAGACGCGACGGGGCGTGGTTTGAACCCCGATTTTGCGGCTTCACGCGGGGGTGAGAAACACGTGATTTCCGCAGATTTTTACGATTGTTGCGCGAAAGTGAAACAATATTGCGCACGCCTTGGGCTCTGCTATAACATCCGAAAAATAAGGGGATGCAGATGGCCAGTACGCGACTCGATCCAATTGACCGCAAGATTCTAGCTGAATTGCAGGCCGACGGCCGCATGACCAATGTGGAACTCGCCAGCAGGGTCGGCATTTCGGCCCCGCCCTGCCTGCGCCGCGTGCGTGCGCTGGAAGAGGCGGGATATATCCGCGGCTATCATGCCGATGTGGATGCCCATGTGCTGGGCTTTGAGGTACAGGTCTTCGCCAATGTCGGGCTGGCTAGTCAGGCCGAGGCCGATCTGAGCGCCTTTGAAGAGAAATGCCGCGCGTGGCCGTTGGTGCGCGAGTGTCACATGCTGAACGGCGAGGTGGATTTCATCCTCAAATGCGTCGCGCCCGACCTGTCCAGTTTCCAAAGTTTCCTGACCGGCGAGTTGCTGACCACACCCAACGTGGAATCGGTCAAGACATCGCTGGTGATCCGGCAGGCCAAGGATGCCCCTGGCGTGCCGTTTGATGTGCTGGAGGCGCGCCTGTCCAGATCGGCCTGATCGCGAACGGGCGGGCCGTCAGGCGACCATCTCGACCTCTGGCGCGCGCGGATGTGCGAGCGGTCCGAAATCCGAGATGTGCGAGATATGCGGAAACATCGACAGAAACAGATCGCGTTGCGCGTGGGTTGCGTTGCGCGTTCCGGCCATGCCGGGATGGAATGTCTCCATCATCATGCCGCCCACATCGACTGCCGCATGGCGTGACAGCACGATGTGGAACAGGCGCACGGGCGTTGGCGGCGTCACCTCGATCACATTGACGCCGTCCACGAATTCCCGCACCGGCGTCAGCATCGGCGCGCCGTTCGTCGCTCCGCGCAGATGGGGTGGCGTTTGCAGCAGACGTGCGGCAGGTCCGACCGTGACAAAGGACGACGGGCGGCCCTGACCGAAACTGTCGGCCATGATCCGGATCAGCGGCATGCGGCGATTCACGTCCGCAGGCACAAAGCTGGACGATCCGATCCAGATCACTTGCGCGGGTTCGCCAGAAGATGTGTTCACGAAATCACCGGGGATCAGATCCTCGATCGCGATCTGACCGCTGGGGGTGGCTAGGCTGACCCCGCGTGCAAAGGCTGAGAAGGCGGATTCAAACAGCGCCGTCGCAGGCGCCTTGAAGGTCGAGATACTGCGGCTTCCGTCAGCGCGCAGCGAAGCGACGTCAAAAATACGTGCGGCGCGGGCAGAAACGTCATGCGCGCGGGGCATGTGTAGGGCAGCGTTCATTGTCATATGTAACCTCAATCTTTCTGGTCACATCCGTGTCGGCCCCCACCGACGACGACAGATGGGCATTCGCCATGTGTCAAAGTAATGAGGGATAATGTTTAATTCGCCTAAACATTGTCAAGAAAAGGGCGACGTTAAGCACAAAAGGCGCATCAATGATGCGCCTGAAGGGGAAATTGTTGCCGCAGCTTGTCGCCAGCGCGCCATATTTTGATTCGCAGGGCGGGTTGCGCCCTGCGGAATGGTCAGGCCGATTTGCGGGTGTTTTGTGCCGCCTGACGCTTGGCGATGAAAGCCGCGCGCCGCTTGCCCCGTGCCCATGGCAGTTGTGGTGTCGCGTTCGCGTCGGCGGTGGCGATGACGGATTTGATGAAACGGGTCTTGGTCATGGGCGGTGATCCTCTGCTCGGTCTAGGTGGTCGGGTCTGATGCCCGCTTGACCCTAAGATGACCGCCCAATTCGGCAGGTTTTTGGCGCTGTTGCGAAAAGTTTGCCTAAAATGCGCGTGGCTGTTTGCGAAACAAGGCAGGGCGGTCAATGACGCAAACACCATGTTTACAAGGCGCGGTGCAGGCCGACTGGTTCAATTCTGGAAACAATGGGGCAGGTCCGTGACAGGACCCGCCCAGATTTGGCCGTCTTCAAAGCACGATGGCAGAGATCAGCCGCCCGTAATCGGGGTCTTTGGCATGAACCGAGCGGCGGTAGGAAAAGAACCGGTCAGGGTCGGAATAGGTGCAGTGGCGCGTCCATTCGGCCCCGCCGATGCCCGCACTGCGCAACCGCATCAGCCCGTAGCCTGGCAGGTCGAAATGCATCCGGTCACCATCACCCCCCGCGAAGTAGCGGGCGTTCTCGGGGTCTTCATCCATGAAGATGTCAAAAAACTCCGGCCCGACCTCATAGGCGCGCTGGCTGATCGTGGGGCCGATCACTGCGTGGATATTCTCGCGGGTGGCGCCAAGGGCAACCATCGCATCAACGGTTTCTTCCAAGATGCCGGATTGCGCCCCTTTCCAGCCCGCGTGGGCCGCACCGATCACACCTGCCGCGCTGTCCGCGAAAAGAACCGGTTGGCAATCGGCGGTCAGCACCGACAGGGCAACGCCAGGTGTGGCAGTGACCAGCGCATCGGCGCGGGGGCGGTCGGTTTGCGCGCCGTCCACAACGACCACATCCGCCGAATGTATCTGGTGCACTCCCGCAAGGTGGTTGGTCGGCACATCCAGCGCCTGCGCCACGCGGTCACGGTTGATCGCCACAATCTCGGTCTGGTCCGAGCTGCCCGTACCGCAGTTCAGCCCCGAGAATATGCCCGAAGACGCGCCACCTTTGCGCGTGAAAAAGCCATGGCGCACAGGCGCGAGGCTGTCAGCAGTGAGGAGTTCAAGCGTCATGGCTCCAGTCCGGGCGGCGGTGTGGCATTGGCGGGATACAGGCCAAGCACCTTGAACAAGTTTCCCATTTCCTCGGGGTGCGTCAACCGCTGATGTGCTGCGATATGGGCCTTCAACGGTTCGGGCTGCATTTGTGCTGCCAAAGCGCGCGCTCGGTCCGTGATGCCGAGCCGTTCGAGGAAAATTCCCTGAGGGGTAAGGCGGGTATAGCGGGCAGGGGCAGCGGCGCGGGCGAGCGCTTCGAAGTCGACATGGGCGGTCAGATCTGCGGTGCCGGGCGCGTCAAGGGGATCGACGCTGGCGTGGTTGCGCAGCGCCTGTAATGTGTCGCCAAGCGAGCGCCAGTCGCCATAGTCGATCAGCAATGCTGCGCCGCCTTTGTCCGCGATCCGCGCCCCGATATGGGACACGATGGCGGTGGCCGCCGCACACAGTTCAACCAGATCGCCGTCTCTCGTGTCCTCCATCCGGTGATCAAGGGCGGGCTGCGGCCCGACGGGCGACAGGCCAAAGGATAGTTCAGAGCCGTTCAGCCCGACACAGCGTTCGCGCCAGCCCGCACCATCACGCTGGAACTGGCGGATCGGCAGGGCGTCAAAGAACTCGTTCGCCACCAGCCAGAGCGGCCCGTCCGGCAAGGCGTCAATCGTGTCCACCCATGTGACCTCATAGTCGCCAAGGGTTTCACGCTGCTTTTCTTGCAAGATGGGCGATGCCTCAACCAGTGCGATATGCGCAGCGGCGTGAAAGCCTGCGATACCTTTGGTGGCGCGCAGGATGTCGGCCATCAACGTGCCGCGACCGGGGCCGAGTTCGGCCAGAACGAACGGGTCCGGTGCCCCCTGATCCAGCCAGCTTTGCGCAAGGCACAGCCCGATCACCTCACCAAACATCTGGCTGATTTCGGGTGCGGTGATGAAGTCGCCCGCACTGCCGAACGGATCGCGTGAACTGTAATAGCCATGGGTCGGATGCAGCAGCGCCTGCGCCATAAAGTCGGCCACGGTGATGGGACCGGAGGCGGCAATGCGTGCGGCAAGGTCGTCGGCAAGGCTCATGGGGTCAGCACACCGGTGCGGTTGGCGCGGCGGATCAGGTAGACGCCCAGCACGATCATCGGCAAGGACAGCAATTGCCCCATGGTCAGGCCATAGCCGCCAATGTGCCACGCAAGTCCCAGCGGATTGCCGGGTCCGGTGAACTGCGCGTCCGGCTGGCGCACGAATTCAACGGCAAAGCGCGCTGCGCCATAGCCAGCGAGAAAGGTGCCGCAAACCAGTCCGGGGCGCTTGAACGCCCCGCGTCGCCAAACCATCCACAACAGCACGACCAGCAGCACGAAACCTTCAAGGAACGCCTCATACAGTTGAGAGGGATGACGTGCGCAAGCCCCAACGACTTGCGGGCAAAACTGCGCCGCGTTGCCGGGGAACACGACGCCCCAAGGCAGTTCCGTTGGACGGCCCCAAAGCTCGGCATTGATGAAGTTGGCAAAACGGCCCAGCAACAAACCGGGGGGGACACCAAGGGCAATCGCGTCGGCCGCGCTGAGCTGATTGATGCGGTGCCAGCGCGTGTAGATGAACGCCGCCAGAACAACCCCGAGGAAGCCGCCATGAAAGGCCATGCCGCCCTGCCAGATATAAAGGATCGAGACGGGATTGGTCAGGTATTGCGCGGGTTCGTAGAGGATCACATAGCCCAGCCGCCCGCCCAGCAGCACGCCCAGAATGATCCAAGTCAGCATATCCTCGATCTGGGCGGGGGACATGACGGGCGTGTTCGCAGGCCAGAGCCGCGGTGTTTTCACCGTCATCACCACCAGCCGCCAGCCGATGATGATCCCCGCAATATAGGCCAGCGCATACCAGCGCAGGGCAAATTCCATGCCGAAAGCCGAGATCGAAAAAATCTCGGGCGAGATGTCGGGGAAGGGAAGGAATGCGATCATTTGCGAGTCAATGCCTTTGGGAACGGGCGAGGTCAACCTTGCCTTGCGGTGCCGTGGTGCCCATATAAGGCGTAACGCTGAACGGGAGACGACAAATGCAAGCACGCGGCAAAATTTTCGACGATATTTCGCAACTGATGACCAATGCGATGGGCGTCGCCCAAGGTGCCAAGGACGAGGCGGAAACCGCATTGAAGTCGATGATGGACCGCTGGCTGGCGGACCGCGACTTCGTCACCCGCGAGGAATTCGACGCGGTGCGCGCCATGGCGCAGAAGGCCCGCGAAGAGAACGCAGCCCTCAAGGCCCGTCTGGACGCGCTGGAGAAGTAATCCAGCAGAGGCGCTGGCGCGCCACTTCTTTATCTAACGTGAAACGTCACAGGATCGCCCGGGTTTGCCTTGGGCGGTTTTTCTTTGGGCGAGGGAGCCTCCGGCGGGGATTTTTTTAGAACAGAGAAGGGGGAGGGCGCGGTTTTTGGAAATGGGGCATGGATTTTCGTGCTTTGGGCGCTCGATTTTGCGTCTGTTTGCTAGGTTGTCCCCAACTTATTGAGGTTATCCCCAAATAAAGGGTTGCCAGACTGTTGGGGCGCGGTCACCATATATTGTAGAGATACGGGGAAAAGCTCCGATTTCTAGAGCAGGCACCTAGCGCTTGGGGCGCTGCCAGCCCCCATCGCTACCAGCGAACAAGAGGTGGCACCATGGCCCTTTCCGAACAGTTCATCGAAGAAGATATTCACCCTATAGATATCGTCGAGCATTTGGCGGAACATCACGAATGGGATTTTGATCGCATTGCGGATGACCAGATTGCCATGGCGGTCGAAGGGCAGTGGCGCACCTATTCGGTGACACTGGCTTGGTCGGGTTTTGACGAGACCCTGCGCATGGTGTGTACGTTCGAGATGGAGCCGCCGGCGGAAAAGCTGCCTGCGCTGTACGAGTTGTTGAACCTGATCAACGACCAGTGCTGGGCGGGCGCGTTCACCTATTGGGCGGATCAGAAGCTGATGGTTTATCGCTATGGTCTGGTGCTGAGCGGCGGGCAAATGGCCAGCCCCGAGCAGATCGACACGATGATCGGTGCGGCGGTAATGAGTGCCGAGCGCTATTACCCTGCCTTGCAGTTGCTGATCTGGGGTGACCGGACGCCAAAGGATGCGTTGCAAGTCGCCATTGCAGAGGCTTACGGTCGCGCATAACCTGCCCCCCGAACTGGTTTGGGGGCATCTATGAAAGACACACGTATTGCGGCTGGCGGGCTTGTTCTGCTGGGCTGTGGCAAGATGGGGTCCGCGATGTTGGCCGGATGGCTGGGGCGCGGGATGCCTGTGGATCGCGTGTGGGTGATCGACCCCAAGCCGTCCTTGTGGGTGCGTGGCACCGGTGTGCGGATCAACGAGGAATTGCCTGACGCACCTGCTGTGGTGCTGGTTGCGGTCAAGCCGCAGATGATGGGCGACGCCTTACCTGCCATCACGGCCTTTGCGGGGGGCGAGACGGTGTTCGTCTCGGTCGCGGCGGGCACGTCGTTGGCCACGTTCGAGGCGGCATTCGGGGAACAGACGCCGATTGTGCGCGCCATGCCCAACACGCCCGCCGCTGTCGGTCAGGGCATCACCGCCATTTGCGCCAATGCTGCTGGCGAAGCCGCTTTGGATGAGGCGGCGGAATTGCTGTCTGCCGTCGGCGACGTCGTCCGGTTGGAGAGTGAGGCGCAGATGGATGCGGTCACGGGCGTTAGCGGATCCGGTCCGGCCTATGTGTTCCACATGATCGAGACATTGGCCGCAGGCGGTGTTGCCCAAGGCTTGCCGCCTGAGATGGCGATGCAACTGGCCAAGGCAACTGTGGCGGGGGCAGGGGCGCTGGCCATGCAGGCCGAGGAAACGCCGACAGAATTGCGCGTGAACGTGACCAGCCCGAATGGCACCACGCAGGCCGCGCTGGAGGTTTTGATGGATGAAGCGAACGGGTTTCCGTCACTGCTGCCCCGTGCGGTGGCGGCAGCGGCGGACCGTTCCAAGGAGTTGGCCCGTGGCTGAGATAGATTTTGACGATTTTCTGAAGGTGGATGTGCGGGTGGGCCGCGTGGTGCGGGCCGAACCGTTCCCCGAGGCGCGCAAACCCGCGATCAAGATGTGGGTCGATTTCGGCCCCGAGATCGGCGAGCGCAAGACCTCGGCCCAAGTTACGGTGCATTACGATGCAGACAGCCTTGTGGGGCGGCAGGTCATGGCCGTTGTGAACTTTCCACCGCGCCAGATCGGGCCCTTCATGTCCGAGGTTCTGGTCCTCGGCTTTCCCGATGAGGACGGTGCGGTTGTGCTGGCCACACCGGACAAGGATGTGCCGACGGGGGGGCGTTTGCATTGACCAAGCTTTGGATCACCCGCCCGCTGCCCGAGGCCGTTATCGAGGCCGCGCGCAAGATTACGCCGGACATTGATGTGCGGAGCGACACCAGCCCACTGAGTGATGCGGAACTGCGCAGGGCGCTGCGCGATTATGACGTCGTTCTGCCCACTCTGGGCGACCGTTTTTCGGCGCAGGTGTTCGAGGATGTGGGCACGCCGCGTTGCAAATTGCTGGCCAATTTCGGGGTCGGGTATAACCATATCGACGTGACAGCGGCCAAGGCGGCCGGCGTCGCTGTGACCAACACGCCCGGCGCTGTGACGGATGCAACGGCAGATATTGCGGTGATGCTGATGCTTATGTCGGCGCGCCGTGCGGGCGAGGGCGAGCGGCTGGTGCGATCGGGCACATGGGCGGGCTGGCATCCCACACAGATGCTGGGCCTGCACATGAGCGGCAAGAAGGTCGGTATTCTGGGCATGGGCCGTATCGGGCAGGCCATCGCGCAACGCTGCCATTTCGGGTTTGGTATGGACGTGTCCTATGTCAACCGGTCGGCCAAGACGCTGTCCTTTCCGGCGACGCGGGTGGAAACGCCTGTCGCTTTGGCGGGCAGCGTGGATTTTCTGGTTGCCGCCGTTCCGGGTGGGGCAGAGACGCGGCATCTGATCGGCACGGATGTGCTGGCCGCGATGGGGCCGCAGGCGCATCTGGTCAACATCTCGCGCGGGGATGTGGTGGATGAAACGGCGCTGATCGCCGCACTAGAGGGCGGGCAGATCGGCGGCGCAGGGCTGGACGTCTATGAGGGCGAACCGGATGTGCCGGAGGCGTTGCGCGCCTTGGACAGTGTTACGCTGTTGCCGCATCTTGGCACCGCCGCGCTGGAAGTGCGGGTGGATATGGGCCTGATGGCGGTGGCGAATGTGGCGGCCTTCTGTGCAGGGCGCGCCTTGGAAAATCCGGTTTAACGGCGCAGCCGATCAGCTGTCTTCCATCGCGGCGCGCCAGTGTTTGCGGCACAGCGACACATAGGTGTCGTTGCCGCCAATCTGGACCTGCGCGCCACCGGCCTGAGCGCGGCCTTCAGCGTCGCGGCGGATCACCATCGTTGCCTTCTTACCGCAATGGCAGATGGTGCGCACTTCGCGCATCTCGTCAGCAAGTGCGAGCAATGCCGCCGATCCGGGAAAGAGCTTGCCCAGAAAATCGACCCGCAGCCCGTAGCACATGACCGGCAGGTTCAGATCATCCACCACGCGGGCCAGTTGCCAGACCTGTTCATCGGTAAGGAACTGCGCCTCGTCTACAAATACACAGGCCACGGGGCCTTCGGCCTGACGGGTGGCAAGACGGTCGAACAGATCATCGGTGGTTGAAAACACGCCCGCTTCGGCGCCGATGCCGATACGCGAGGCAATGCGCCCCGTGCCCGCACGATCATCCAGCTTTGCCGTCAGCAAATAGGGCACCATGCCGCGTTCGCGGTAGTTATGCGCCGCCTGAAGCAGAACGGTCGATTTACCCGCGTTCATGGTCGAATAGTGAAAGTAGAGTTTGGCCATGAACCGCTGCTTAATCCGCGCGCCGCAGTTGGGCAAGATCACAGAAGGGGATGAGTTGGTCCGGTGGGCAATTGACGCTTTTGCTGCGTCTTATTCTGCCCACCGGACCGTCTTTGGTTACCGCCTTCACCTTAATGCGCACCTGAACGCCCAAGCGTCCTTTTGGGGGATGTACGCACGCCGGATACTCGTTACCGCCTTCGGATACACTCCTGCTTGCCGACGTTTGCCGGCCCGACGCCCCCACATGCCAGAGTTCAGGAATGCACCCCACTCAACACCGACGCTCGGGGGCGCATCGGGTCATCGTTACGTCCCCGAAACACGCTGGGGACGATTAACAAATGACATTTCACTTCCTGCAGATTAATGGGAAAAGACCACGCCGGTTCCCCCGTAAAGGGGCGCGCCGGACAATCGCGAGGAAAAGGGCAAGGCAATGGCGGGATTTGGCAGCTACTTGAAAAAGCACACCGAGGCGTTGGTCAAAGACGTCGGCATCGAACCTGCCTGCGCATTGACCGGCAAATCGAAGGCGACGCTGGGGCGGTATTATTCGGATAATCCGGAACATGCCGACCGGTTCATGCCAATTGACGCTGTGGTCGCGCTGGAAAAAGAGTCCAAGTATCCGCACGTCACAAGCGCGCTTGCCGAGGTGCAGGGCATCACCCTGAGCCATGATGACCGCCGCCGCAATGATCCCCGCGCAGGGGGCGTGAACGCCGATGTTATCGCGCTAAGTCAACGGTTTGCCATGTTGATGAGCGAATATCAGCAGTCCATCGAAGACGGCGTGATCACCGTGAACGAGGCCAAGCGGTTGCTTAAAGAGACAACGATGCTGCAACAGGTTCTGATCGACATGAAGCTGCATCTGGAAGACGAAAGCAACTGAGGTCCATCGGGGCGAATGGCCCCGTTTGACGTCTGTACGGGCGCGCCGCGCGCTTTCCGTTTTCAAATAACGACATTTCTACCCTGACAGCCCTGCCAGAGGCCGCGGGCGCATGTACGCAGTCGCCGGGACGGACTGATTTCGCGCCTGCGCGCAAAAAGGCGCCCGCCCGCCGACCCGCATCCCAATTCGCGCGCGCATTCCTGCATCTTTACGCCACGTCACTTCGGCTTGTTTGATGGCGCGGGGGCGGTAAACTCGCGCTATTACAAAGGGAGAGTTTGCGTTGAGCAGTAATTTAGTAAACGCCGAGTTAATTGATTTATTGCAGGAAATCGACGGCCTCCACTCCCTCGACCCCGAGATTCTGGATGAAGTGGCGCGCACCGCGCAATATCGCGATCTGACCCGTGGCGCGGTGTTAATCAGGGAAGGTGACGCGGCTGACGCGCTGTATATCGTACTGCGCGGGCGGTTCACCGTTCTGCTGGAAGGACGCGCCATTGCCGAGATTTCCAAAGGCGAACCAATTGGCGAGCTTGCGTTCTTTGCAGGTGGTACGCGCACGGCCACGGTTGTGGCGGCCCGAGACAGCGCGGTCATGTGTCTGAGCCGCGAGGCCTATGACGCACTTGCGGCGCGCACGCCTGCCTTGGCGAACGGTATTCTGGCGGCCCTGTCGCGCCGCTTGGCCCGTACCATTCCCGCCACGCCCAAGCTGCGCCCTGTATCGGGGCAGGTCTGTGCCATGTTCCCTGGCGGGGCGAATGCGGCGATTGATCCGGCCTTTATCTCTGGCCTGCACGGCGCGTTCGAGGCGCGCGCGGATTGGAAGTTGCTGGGTCCGCAGGACTGTCCGGCGGACATGCTGGCCGACCGGCGCAAACTGGCGCGCTGGCTGGAGACCCAAGAGGCGACGCATGGCAATCTGCTTTTGATCTGCCCCGATCCGGCGGCAGAGCCGAACTGGCAGCAGATCACCGCCAATAACAGCGACACGATCATGATCGTGGCCCCGAAGGAAGGCACGTTTGCCGCAGACGACGCGCCATCGGAACTGGAAAAGGCGATCTTTGCCGCGACCCTGCCATCGCATCTACATGTGATCCTGCACCGGCCCACCAGCAGCGACAGCACCAGCAACACGCGCGCGTGGCTGGAAAACCGTCCCGTGCGTCTGCACCATCACCTCGCGCTCGACAGTGCGGCGGATTTTGCGCGGATCGGGCGGTTTGTGCGGGGCGAGGCGATCGGGCTGGTCATGTGCGGTGGCGGTTCTTACGGCACGGCCCATCTGGGGGCGATCAAGGCGCTGCATGAAAAGGACTATCAATTCGATTTTGTCGGCGGCACCAGTGTCGGGTCGGCCATGGCGGCGGCCTTGGCGCTTGGGCTGGATCCCGATGACATCATGGTCCAGTGCGAGGATATCTTCCTGCGGTCAAAGGCGATGTCGCGCCTGACAGTGCCGCGTTATTCCTTGTTGGATCATTCCCGCTTGGACGAGGCATTTCGCAAACACTACGGCGGCTTTGATGTGGAGGATTTGCACATCAACTTCTTTGCCGTGTCGACCAACCTGACCCATAACGATGTGACTGTCATCCGCGAGGGACCGCTGTGGCAGGCGATCCGCGCCTCGACCGCCATTCCCGGTGTCTTCCCGCCTTTCCTGCGCGATGATGGCGAGGTGCTGATCGACGGGGGATTAATCGACAACGTGCCAGTGGATGCAATGCGCAACCTCAAGGCGGGGTCGAATGTGGTGCTGAACTTCCTGCCGGGTAAGCCGTGGATGGTGCGTGCGAAATACGAGGATTTCCCGAACCGCTGGCAAGCGCTACACACGCTGGTACGCAAACCCAAAGCGGGCGTGGCCCGTCACCCGACCGCGTTTTCCGTGCTGGCGCGCGCCATGGTTGTTAACGCGCGCAAGTTGCTGCGCCAGATCGACGTGGGGGATGATGTGCTGCTCAATATCTCGGTGTTGCGCGGGATGAGCTTTATGGACTGGAAGCGGGGGCGCGAGTTGTTCGAGACGACCTATAGCCAAATTGCGGGCCTGTTGGCCCAGCACTCCGGTACCGCCAGTAGCCATGCCGAAAAGCTGGACCGTTTGCGCAAGGTTGCCGCCTCGCTTGACGAGGCGATCGAGGTCGAGCCGAGCCAGAAGGCGCCGCTTCAGCCGCGCCGTTCGACGATCACCGAACCCACGGAATAGCCTGCCCCGAACGAGCAGATGATGCCCAGATCACCCGGCTGCATATCGTCGGAATGTTTGGAAAAGGCGATGATCGACCCTGCCGAGGATGTGTTGGCATAGTCCTGCAAGATGTTGGGCTGTTCACCGGGGGCGGGGTCGCGTTCCAGTACTTTCTTACCGATGAAATCGTTCATCGACTTGTTGGCCTGATGCAGCCACACGCGCTTGAGGTCGGGCGCGGTGATCTGTTCGTCGGCCATGTGGCTGGCCATGTGGGCGCTGACCATGGGCAGCACTTCCTTGAATACTTTGCGCCCGTTCTGCATGAACTGCATATCGCGTCGATCCGCCATGCCGTCAGGGCGCGAGCGCCGCAAGTAGCCGTTATTGTTGCGGATATTGTTGGAAAACTCGGTGGCGCAGCGGGTCGAGCGGATTTCGAAATAGGGGCCGGTCGCGTCTTCGGCCCGCTCGATCAGCGTCGCGGTGGCTACATCGCCAAAGATGAAGTGGCAGTCGCGGTCGCGCCATTCCAGATGCGCCGAACAGATTTCGGGGTTCACCACCAGCGCCGATTTGATCGACCCCGACCGCACCATATCAGCCGCGGCCTGAATGCCGAATGTGGCGGATGAGCAGGCGACGTTCATGTCAAAGGCAAAACCCTGCACGCCCAGCAGTTCCTGAATTTCAATGGCGACGGCGGGATAGGCGCGTTCAAGGTTGGATGCGGCACAGATCACCGCGCCTACATCGGCGGCGGTTTTTCCGGCGGCTTTCAACGCTTTGTTCGCCGCGTCCACGCCCATCTCAGCCATGATCGACGGTTCGTCATCGCTGCGCTGGCGCAGTTGCGGGTGCATGACCTTGGGGTCCAGAATGCCATCCTTGTCCATCACATAGCGCTGTTCGATCCCCGATGCCTTGACGATAAATTCCTCCGAGGAATGCGCCTTGGCTTCGATCTCTCCTGCGGCGATGGCGTCGGCATGTTTGGCGTTGAACAGGTCGGCATAGGCGTTGAAGGCAACGACAAGCTCTGCATTGGTGATGACGAGGTCGGGCGTGAAAACGCCAGTTCCGGTGATGGCAGGAGTAAAAGACAAATCGGGCCCCTTTTCAGGCATCTGGTGTTGGATGAACTTACAGGGCGCAGTGGGGCAGGTGCAAGCCAGACGCGTGGGAACCAATTTTTAACCACAGCGGCCTTATATCTTGGGTCTATTCCACGGATATGAGGGGGTGCCATGCTGACCAAAGAACAGGCTGAATGCATCCGCGCCTCGGCCGAGCGGTTGTCGGAGGCCAATATCGCGGCCACCACCACCTTTTACGAGGAATTGTTTACCGTCGCGCCCGAACTGCGGCAGTTGTTTCCCGAAGATATGTTCGCTCAAAGCAGAAAACTGTGGGATTCGATCGTCGTTGTGGTGGAAAGCGCCTATGACCTGTCACGGATCGAGGCGGAATTGCGCGCCCTTGGTGCGCGCCACGCCGGTTATGGGGTGCGGCCCGAATATTACCCGACCGTGACGCGGGTTCTGATTGATACGGTGGCGGTGCTGATGCGCAAGGAATGGACACCAGCGCATCAGGTGGCGTGGGAAGGGGCGTTACAGGCTGTGACGGAGCTGATGATGGCGGGTGCCGCAGAGTGTGAGGCCGCGCCCCCGCGCCGTGCTTAGGAGGCTTTGTGCTATCGTGCCTCTACGGCAAAGGTTAGCCGCCAAACTTACCTCGCCGCAGCAACACGGAGCGGGAAGGGGGCACACCCGACGCGCCCCAAAACCAGCCCTACTGCGACAGGATCAAAGCGACACGGTGATCCCGCCATCCACATACAGCGTATGACCGTTTACAAAACTCGACGCCGCTGACGACAGAAAGATTGCCGCGCCGACCAGTTCATCCACCTGTCCCCAGCGACCCGCCGGCGTGCGCTTTTCCAGCCATTCGGTGAAGGCCGGATCGCTTACCAAAGCGGCGTTCAGCGGTGTGTCGAAATACCCCGGTGCAATCGCGTTACAGTTCAGGCCCTTGCCCGCCCAATCGGTGGCCATCCCTTTGGTCAGGTTCGCAACGGCCCCCTTGGTCGCGGTGTAGGGCGCGATGCCAGGACGGGCGAGGGCGGTTTGAACGCTGGCGATGTTGATGATCTTGCCCTTGCCGCGTTTGATCATATGGCGCGCGCACGCCTGTCCCACATGAAAGACCGACGCGACGTTGGTCTGCAACAGCCGCTCGAACGCGTCGGCGGGGAAATCCTCTAGCGGGGTGCGGTGCTGCATGCCCGCGTTGTTCACCAGAATGTCGATGGTGCCGGTTTGCTCTTCGAAGTTGTTGATGGCGGCGCGCACCCCTTCGTGGTCGGCCACATCAAACGGCAGCGTATGGACGGTGATGCCTTGGCCGCGCAGTGTTTCAGCGGCGGTGTTCAGTTTGGCCTCATCGCGCCCGTTCAACACGATCTCGGCCCCCGCAGCGCCCATACCTGCCGCCAGCGCTAAGCCGATGCCTTGGGATGAACCTGTGATCAGGGCGCGGTGTCCCGCCAGCGAGAAGAGAGATGTGCTCATGAGGAAGTCGGCCTTTCATCGGGTGCGGGTGTCCGTGGACGGTAAGTAGCGTGCTGCGCGGGGTCAACAGGTGCTTGTGTCCTTTGCACGGATTGCCCATGCTGCCTTGGACATAACCAAGGGGAATGCGCCGATGAAAGCGATAGTCATCCACGCCGAACGCGATCTGCGCATCGAGGATATGGACATGCCTGAACCGGCTTTGGGGCAGGTACTGGTCAAGATGGCGGCGGGCGGGATTTGCGGTTCTGATCTGCATTATTACCAGCATGGCGGCTTTGGCGCGGTGCGTCTGCGCGAACCGATGGTTCTGGGGCACGAGGTGTCGGGCCATGTGGTCGCCTTGGGGCATGGGGTCGAGGGGCTGCACCTCAACCAGTTGGTCGCGGTGTCACCTTCGCGCCCCTGTCACGCGTGCAAGTTCTGCGACGAAGGACAGCCGCAGCATTGTCTGAACATGCAGTTTTACGGCTCGGCCATGCCGTTCCCCCACGTTCAGGGCGCGTTCCGCGAGTACCTCGTGGCGGATGCGACGCAATGTGTGGCCGCCGATGGTCTGACCCCCGCGCAAGCCGCGGTGGCAGAGCCGCTTTCGGTCTGTCTGCATGCCGCCAAACAGGCGGGTGATCTGATGGGAAAACGTGTGTTGGTGTCAGGCTGTGGCCCCATCGGGCAGCTTTGCGTGCTGGTGGCGCGCGCGGCGGGCGCGGTCGAGGTTGTCGCCACGGATATCGCCCCCTTCACCCTCGACATGGCGCGCAAGATCGGCGCGACCCGCGTCATCAACGTGGCCGAAAACCCCGACGCGCTGGCCTATTACCACGCAGACAAGGGGCATTTCGACTTGCATTTCGAGTGCAGCGGCGCGGCCCCCGCCGTGGCTGCCGCCATCCCCGCACTGCGCCCGCGCGCCGTGCTGGTGCAACTGGGGCTGGGCGGGGATATGACCCTGCCGGTGCAGGCAATGACCGCCAAGGAAATCAGGTTCTGCGGCTCGTTCCGCTTTCACGAAGAATTCCACACTGCCATCGCGTTGATGCAAAGCGGGCAAATCGACGTCACCCCCCTGATCACCCACAGCTTTCCCTTGGCCTCGGCCATTGAAGCGTTTGATATGGCCTCGGATCGCAGTCAGGCGATCAAGGCACAGATTGCGTTCTGACCATGCAGTATTTTGAAAACCCCTACCGCGGTCGCGGCCTGTCTGATCCGGCATTGCGCGACATCCCGACACCCAGCGTCGATGCCGACGCCCCGCGTGCGCTGCTGGCGCGCTGTCCGAAAGCGGCTGTGACTCCGCTTGTGCCTGCCGCCGCACTGGCCGAACGCTGCGGCGTGGCCGAGGTGATGGTCAAGGACGAACGCACCCGTATGGGGTTGGGCAGCTTCAAGGCGCTTGGCGCGGCCTATGTGATTGCCTGTGATGCTGCCGCAGGCACGGCGCGCGGCCAAATCTATGTCACCGCAAGCGCGGGCAATCACGGATTGTCTGTGGCGGCAGGCGCGGCGGCATTCGGTGCGCAGGCAGTGATCTATCTGGCCGAAACCGTGCCCGAAGTCTTTGCCGACCGCCTGCGTGCCCTCGGGGCCGAAGTGGTGCGCGCCGGTGCCGAATACGAGGCGAGCATGGAGGCTGCGATGCGCGGCGCAGAGGCACGCGGCGCGGTGTTGTTGTCCGACAGTTCGTGGGAGGGGTATACCGAGCGTCCGCACCGCTTGATGGAAGGCTACCTTGCGCTGATGGCCGAGGTGTTTGACCAGATCGACACACCCCCGTCCCACCTGTTTTTGCAGGCAGGTGTCGGCGGGCTGGCAGGTGCGGCAGCGGCCATCGCGCGGATTCAGTGGGGCGATGCGGTGCGCATCATTACGGTCGAGCCGGATGCCGCACCTTGTCTCATCGCCTCGGTTCAGGCGGGCAAACCTGTCGTGACCACCGGCCCCGCGTCGGCCATGGGGCGGCTCGATTGCAAGGTCGCGTCGCTGATCGCGCTGAAAGGTCTGGCGCGGGATGCGGACGGGTTCATGACCATCACCGAAGGCGAAGGCGAAACAGGCGCTGCGCTGGCCGCTGACCACGGGCTGGCAAGCACCCCGTCCGGCGCTGCCGGACTGGCGGGGCTGGTTGCCGCCGACCGGCAGGCGATGGGCCTTGATGCGCAATCGCGGGTGCTGCTGATGCTGTCCGAACAGGCCGAGGGATGAGCGGCTTTCCCGCCTCTGAATTCCATTCCCGCGTTGCCCGCGCGCACGATCTTATGCAGCAGGCGGGCATCGACGCGCTTTTGCTGACGACCGAGCCCGAGGTGCGTTATTTCACCGGATACCTCACGCGGTTCTGGGAAAGTCCGACGCGCCCGTGGTTCATCGTTCTGCCATCGGATGCCGCACCAATTGCTGTGATCCCGTCCATCGGTGCGCCCTTGATGGGGGCGACATGGCTGCAGGATATTCGCACATGGCGCAGTCCGGATTACGAGGATGACGGGGTGTCGTTGCTGGCCGATGCGTTGCGCGGGTGTGTGCCTGCGGGCGGGCGGATCGGCGTACCGTCTGGGCCGGAAACTCACCTGCGCCTGCCGCTGGACAGTTGGGCGCGCCTGCAAACGGCGCTGGCGGATCGCAGCTTTGGCGGTGATGGCGACATCATGCGACGGTTGCGGATGGTGAAATCCGCGCAAGAGATCAACAAGATCCAAACTGCCTGCGCCGTGGCGGATGCCGCATTTGCCCGCGTGCCTGAAGTGGCGCGTGCCGGTGTGCCGTTGGCGCGTATCTTCCGCGACTTCCAATGCTTGTGCCTGCAAGAAGGGGCCGATTGGGTGTCCTATGTGGCCGGCGGCGCAGGGGCGGGCGGCTATGGCGATATCATTGCGCCGGCGACTGACGCGCCCTTGCAAGCGGGTGATGTCCTGATGCTGGATACCGGCGTGGTCTGCGACGGATATTTCAGCGATTTTGACCGCAATTGGTCCGTTGGCCCGCCAAGTGCCGAGGTCGAGGACGCCTATGCCCGCCTGCTCGAAGCCTGCGATGCAGGATTTGCCGCGGCCCGTCCGGGGGCCACGGCAGCCGATTTGTTTCACGCGATGGACCGGATCCTGACGGGCGGCGCGGGCGGGTCGGATGCGGGGCGCTATGGCCACGGGCTGGGGATGCAGTTGACCGAATGGCCTTCGCTGGTGCCTGCGGACCAGACCGTGTTGAAGGCGGGCATGGTGCTGACGCTAGAACCGGGGCTGAGCCTGACACGGGATCGCACCTTGGTGCACGAGGAAAATATCGTGATCACCGAGGACGGCGCGCGTTACCTCTCAACCCCTGCGCCGCGCCAGTTGCCGGTGCTTGCGACATGACTCAGCCCTATACCCGCCATATCGACCGCCGCCCCTTTTTGGGTCTGATCGCCCTGCAAGCCGACCGCACGATCGAGGATGACTTTCGCCGCCTGATGCCGCCCGAGATCAGCCTTCTTACCTCTCGCGTCGCATCCGAACCTGAGGTCACGCCAGACGCCCTCGCAACGATGGAGGGCGCATTGCGCGGCGCGGCGTCCCTGTTTCCTGCGGGCCACAGTTTTGACGTTGTGGGCTATGGCTGCACCTCAGGCACGGCGCAGATCGGGGCGGAGGTCGTCGCTGCGCAGATCGGCAAGGGCACACAAACCCGCCATGTGACGAACCCGCTGTCAGCGCTGGTCGCGGCTTGCGAGGCTTTGAGCTTGCGGCGCATTGCGATCCTGTCGCCTTATGTCGCCTCGGTCTCGGACCGGCTGCGCGAGGTGCTGGCGGGCCACGACATCGATACCCCGACCTTCGACAGTTTCGATGAGGGCAATGAAGAGGCTGTGACGCAGATCGACGCCGCCTCGATTATCGCGGCCAGCACGGCGATGATGGAGGGCGCACAGGTGGACGCGCTGTTCCTGTCCTGCACCAATCTGCGCACGCTCGACGTGATCGCGCCCCTACAGGAAAAGTTGGGCGTGCCGGTTCTATCGAGCAACCTTGTACTGGCATGGCACATGCTGCGCCTTGCGGGCGTGTCCTGTGACGGGCCGCGCGACCTGCTTTAGCTGTACCAAAAGCAGACAAGCCGCCTTGCGCCGCAGCCAAGGGCCGTGTTTTGTCACAAGCAGCAGGTTGAGGAGGGGAGGCCAGCCATGAAACTGGGATGTATCGGCGACGATTTTACTGGGGCGAGCGATCTGGCCAACACGTTGGCCAAGGGCGGCATGCGCACCACGCAGTACACAGGTGTGCCGGACGGGCCCGCCGACCCCTCGGTCGAGGCTGGGGTTGTCGCGCTCAAATCCCGCTCGATCCCCGTGGCGGACGCAGTTGCGCAATCCCTTGCCGCGCTGGACTGGCTGCGCGCACAGGGCTGCACGCAGTTTTTGTTAAAATATTGCTCGACCTTCGACAGCACGCCAGAGGGTAATATAGGCCCCGTCGCCGACGCGCTGGCCGATGCGCTTGGCGCACACAAGGTCATCGTCTGCCCCGCTTTTCCCGGCACGGGGCGCTCGGTCTATCAGGGGCATCTGTTCGTGAACGACACGCTGCTAAGCGAAAGCGGAATGCAGAACCATCCCCTGACGCCGATGACCGATCCCGACCTGCGCCGATGGCTGGCGCCGCAAACCCGCCATAGCGTCGGCCATGTGAGCGCCGCGTCGGTTTTTGCCGGAGCAGACGCGATCCGTACTGCCCTGACGACGCAGCACGATGCAGGCCATCGCATGATCGTGGTGGATGCCATTCGCGACGCGGACCTGCGCGCCATCGGGGCCGCCGCGCAAGACCTGCCGCTGATCACGGGCGGGTCCGGCGTGGCGCTCGGCCTGCCCGCCAATTTCGGTTGCGAGGCAGGGACCGTGCCGTGGCAGGGTCAGGATGGCCCCGTGGCTGCGTTGTCCGGCTCTTGCTCGACCGCGACCCGCGCGCAGGTCGCCTACCACGCTGCGCGCCACCCGACCCGCGAGATCGTCGCTGCCGACGTGATCGAAGGGCGGCTTGAGGCAGGCGCGTTGGCGGACTGGCTGCTGGATCAATCCGGCCTGCCGCTCGCCTACAGCTCTGCCGATCCCGATCAAGTGCGCGCGGTGCAGGACACATTCGGGCGCGAACGCTCTGCCCAAGCACTTGAGAATTTCTTTGCCCAAGTGGCACGTAACTTGCGCGATAAGGGCGCGACACGGATCATCACCGCAGGCGGCGAAACTTCCGGCGCAGTGGTGACGGGGCTGGGGCTGGACGTGCTGGAGATTGGTCCCGAAATCGACCCCGGTGTGCCTGCATTGCGCGCTGGCCCCGATCTGGTGGTGGCACTGAAGTCAGGCAACTTCGGGGCCGAGGATTTCTTTGAGAAAGCCACAAAGGTGCTGGGCGGATGACACATGGCGAAAGCGCGCTGCGCGAACAGATCTGCATGCTGGCGAAATCACTCTTTGATCGTGGACTGACCCATGGCAGCACCGGCAACATCTCGGCCCGCACCGAAGATGGCGGGCTGCTGGTTTCTCCCACAGGGACAAGCTTTGGCCGTCTCGATCCCGCGCGCCTCAGCCGGTTTGACGCCAAGGGCACCCTGATCGACGGTGATCAACCCACCAAGGAAATGCCCTTGCACACTGCGTTCTACGATACGCGCAGCACGGCAGGCGCAGTTGTCCACCTGCATTCCTGCCACTCGGTCGCCCTGTCGATGTTGCCTGATGCGGACCCCGACAATTTCCTGCCCCCGCTCACCCCCTATGGCATCATGAAACTGGGCAAGGTCACGCTGCTGCCCTTCTTCTTGCCCGGTGATCCTGCAATGGGGCAGGCGGTGCGCGGACTGGCAGGCAAACGCTCGGCCGTCATGCTGGCCAATCACGGACCTGTGGTTGCGGGTAAAGACGTTGAGGCTGCCTGCAACGCAATCGAAGAACTTGAGGACACCGCGCGGCTTGCACTGATGACACGCAGCCTGTCCCCCCGTGCGCTGAATGACGCGCAGGTGCAGGCGGTGGTCTCGAAATTCGATGTCGCGTGGGACGACTGAAGGCGGGAGAGTGCATATTTATAGAACAATGATGGACAGAAGTGCGCTCCATTCCCATCATTGTTCTCCAAATATGCAAAATCCTACGGTTCAGAGAGTGCCGAGCTGGTGTTTTTCCAGCAATGTCACCAGCATCTTGCAGGCGGCGCGGCGGTGGGCGTGGTGTATTTCGCGGGCTGCCTCTGCGTCCCCGTTTGCTATGGCCTGATAAACGGCGCGGTGGTCGTCATTTGATGCGGTGGGCAGCGGGCGCATGAACAGGGTAAGCGTGCGGGCGCGTCGGACCTGATCGTGCATCATGGCGACGATAGATAACAGCCGTGTGTTTTGCCCCAGCCGGAGCAGTTCGAGGTGGAAGGCGTCGTCGGCGTCGGCCCATGCGCGCAGGTCGGCGGCTGCAAGGGCGGTTTCCATTTTGTCGATGGTGCCTGCCAGCGTCGCAAGGTCGGCGGTGGAATAGCCTGCTTCGGCCGCGCGGGTGGCGGCGAGGCATTCGAGTTCTGTGAGGATGTCGTAAATCTCGTGCATGTCTTGGGCCGAGACGGGCAGGATGCGTATGCCGCGGCGGGGGCGTACTTGCACCAGCCCTTGGGATTGCAGGACCAGCGCGGCCTCGCGTACCGGTGTGCGGGACATGCCCAGTTGCGCGGCCAGTTCGCTTTCGAGGTGGTCCGAACCGGGGGCGAGTGTGCCAGCAAAGATCATTTCGCGCAGGGCGGCGAGGGCGCGTTCGACATGGGGGGAGGCACCCATCAGGCTGCACTTTCCATTGCGATTTTTCGTCCAGCCTCGGCGGAAGCATAGATCGCATCTTTGAGGGCGAGAACCTCAAGATAATCCGCCGCTTCGTTTTCGGCCTCAGCCCCCTGCATGGCCGCGATCACGTGGGTTTGCAGGGCCAGTACGCAATCCCCGCCAAAGCCTGTTGCAGTGTCGGGGGGCAGGATCACGTCTTCGTCGTAGCTGCCAAAGGCGCGGCGGGTGACGGACCCGTCGCCATAAAGGGTTAGTGTGCCCTTGGTGCCTTCGATCCATGCTTCGCCCATGGTGCGGCGCAGGTTGTCGGCCACATGATCCAGATGCCGGTTGCCGTCAAACAGCGAGCGCACGCCCGACGCGTGGTCAAACAGCACATGGCCCGCATCCTCGCCCGCGATGGCGGGGTTCAGGCGTCGAAGGTCGGCATAGACATGGGTGATCGGCCCGAACAGATAGCGGAATGTGTCGATCCAGTGCACGCCGGTTTCATGGATCAGAAAACGCGGCATCGTCTGGAAATAGGGTTGGCGGTCCAGATAGGCGCGGGGGCCTTGCCCGTCGCCCGGGCGCAGGCGGAAGGTGGCGTTGTGCACCTCTCCGATGCTGTTACGGTCAAGCGCGGCGCGTATGGCGCGGTACCATGGTTGGAAGCGGAAATTCTCGTGCACGATCAGGCGGGCGTTTGCGGTCTGCGCCTCTTGCACGATCTGGCGCGCGTCTTGCAGATCGGTACAGAACGGTTTCTGGCAGATGATCCATTTGATCCCTGCGGCCAAGGCCGTGCGAATGGCCTCGGCATGGGCCGGAGGGGGCAGGATGATGTCCACAAGATCAGGCGCGGTGTCCGTCAGCATCGTGTCCAGACGGTTATAGGCGGGCGCATCTGTGGCGCGGGCGCGCTCCATATCAAGGTCACAGGCACCGACCAGCGCGACGCCGTCGATCCGCCGCCATGCGTCATAGTGGAACTGGCTGAAATATCCCGCCCCGACACAGGCAACGCGGACGGTCATGCCAGCGCCTCCCGCACTGCTTGCGCCACCTCGGCTGTGTTGGCCGTGCCGCCAAGGTCGCGGGTCAGCACCTCGCCCCGCGCCACTACCGCGTCGACGGCATCGCGCAATCGCTGTCCGTCAGCCTGCAAGGCAGGCGCGCCGTCGCGTCCCCCCAGCCAATCAAGCATCATGGCGGCGGATAAAAGCATAGCCATCGGGTTCGCAACACCTTTGCCCGCGATGTCGGGGGCCGAGCCGTGGCAGGGTTGGAACACCGCGTGATCCGCCCCGACATCGGCCGAGGGCGCAAGGCCAAGCCCGCCCATCAGGCCCGCGCCCAGATCGCTGAGGATGTCGCCGAACATGTTTTCGGTCACCATCACGTCGAAGGTCCACGGCTTTTCCACCATCCACAGGGCGGTGGCATCGACATAGGCGTGATCGGCGCTCAGGTCAGGGTGTCTGGCGGCTTCGGCATCGAACATCTCGCGAAAGAAGGCAAAGGCGCGGAAGACATTGGCCTTGTCCACACATGTCACACGGCCCTGTCCGCGCCCTGCGGCCTTGCGCGATGCGGCCAGATCAAAGGCAAAGCGGAACAGCGGTTCCGAGATCGCACGGGTGATGCGCAGGGTTTCGCGGGCTTCGTCCGCTTCGACCTCGCCGCAGCCTTGGGTGTAAAACAGCCCTTCGGTGCTTTCGCGGATCAGTACGAAGTCGACGGGTTTGTCCGTGGCCAGCGGTGTCGGCTGGCCGGGGCGGATGGTGACGGGGCGCACGCCTGCAAACAGGGTCAGCGCCTTGCGCAGGTCGATCTGTGGCGAAATCTCGGTCCCGTCGGCATAGCGCACGTCGGGCAGGCCCATGGCCGACAGAAGGATCGCATCCGCCGCGCGCGCAATCTCCATCGATGCGGCGGGAAAGCTGTCGCCGGTGTCGCGGTAATGCGCGGCCCCCGCAGGTGCGTCGATAAAGTTCAGCTGATAGCCACCGTTGGCGGCCAGCATGGCCAGAACCTCAAGCGTGGGGGCCATGATTTCCGGCCCGATCCCGTCGCCGTGAAAGACCGCAATGTCATAAGAGGTTTCCATAAAAGCGTCCCTTCGGTCGTGCGCAATTCGGTGGCGAGTCGCCTCGCGATGGCTTTACGTATACATTAATGTATGCATTAATACAGCCGCAACGCGCCACCACGCCCTTCATTTTTGAACAAGGATTCCCTCATGCCCTATGCCGTCACCGTTTTCTTCGAGATCAAACAGGGCAAAATGGACGAGTTCATGGAGCATATTACGAACAACGCGCGCTGTTCTGTGCGCGACGAACCGGGCTGTCGCCAGTTTGATGTCTGCACCGATCCAAGCCAGCCGAACACCGTGTTCCTGTACGAACTTTACGACGATCTGGCCGCGTTCGAGGCGCACCAGACCATGCCGCATTACAAGGCGACGGGGCCGAAAGTGGCCGATTTGGTGGCGAACAAGTCCCTGCGCACCTTTGAACGCGTCGACAGATGACCGACTGGACGGTCCACGCCATCAAATATGCCGACCGTGCGGCGCGTACCCGTGCGGACAGTTTCATCTTTGATGACAACCACGACGCGCCCCATGCGATGGATTACTTCATGTGGCTGATCCGCGGGACGGGGCCGCAGGTGGGGCGGGTCATATTGGTCGACACCGGCTATGACGCCGAAGAAGGGCAGGCGCGGGGTCGTCCGATCCGCCTTGATCCGGTGGCAGCACTCAAACCCTTTGATCTGCGTCCCGAGGATATCACCGAGATCATTGTCACCCACCTGCATTATGACCATGCGGGCGGGCTGCACCTGTTTCCCAATGCCAAACTACATCTGCAATCGGCCGAAATGGCCTATGCCACGGGGCCGTGCATGTGCCACGACACGCTGCGTATGCCCTTCACCGCTGGTCATGTTTGCGAGGCGGTCCGGCGGCTTTATGCGGGGCAGGTGGTGTTCCATGACGGCGACGGGGCGATTGCCGACGGGGTGACGGTCCACTGTATTGGGGGGCACAGTCGCGGCCTTCAGGCGGTGCGCGTGCGCACGCAGGCGGGGTGGATGGTGCTGGCCTCGGACGCGTCCCATTTTTACGAGAACATGTCGGCGCGCAAACCCTTTCCCATCGTGGTGGACCTTCAGGATATGCTGGACGGGTTCGACCGCCTGCACGCGTTGGCCAGTACGCCCGCGTTGATCATCCCCGGTCATGACCCGCTGGTGCGCCGCCATTTCCCGCAGGACATCGCCGATCACATCCACCGTCTGGATGTCGGCCCGACGGGCGAAATTCCCCTCTGACGCCGCCCGTGTCGTGCGTCGCCGCCAAGCGAGGCTCAAAAATTCCGAATTGCCAAACGTGCCAATGCTGCTACCTCTAGGGTAAGTTTCCGCACTGCAGCATGACGAAAAGGGGCACGACATGACACATACCGCCATCATCACCGGATCCACCAGCGGCATCGGCCTCGGGATCGCCACGGCCCTTGCTGCCAAAGGGTTCAACATCATGCTGAACGGGTTTGGCGACAAGGACCAGATCGAGGCGACGCGCGCCGACCTTGACGCCAAAAGCAGCGGCACAGTCGCCTATCACGGCGCGGACATGACCAAACCGGACGAGATTGCCGACCTTGTCGCACAAACCGAGACACAATTCGGTCAGGTTGATGTGCTGATCAACAACGCCGGTATTCAACACGTCTCGCCAATCGAGGATTTCCCGATCGAGAAGTGGGATGCGATCATCGCGATCAACATGTCCTCGGCCTTTCACTCCATGCGCGCCGCCCTGCCGGGTATGAAAAAGCGCAAGTTCGGGCGCATCATCAACATTGCCTCGGCCCATGGGCTGGTCGCCTCGCCGTTCAAATCGGCCTATGTGGCGGCAAAACACGGCATCCTTGGCATGACCAAGACCGTGGCCCTTGAGGCCGCGACAGACGGTGTGACCGTCAACGCGATCTGCCCCGGTTATGTGCTGACCCCGCTGGTCGAAGGGCAGGTGGCCGACACCGCCAAAGCGCGCGGCATCACCGAGGACGAAGTGAAAAACGACGTCATGCTCAAGGCGCAGCCGACCAAGGAATTCGTGACCGTCGAACAGTTGGGCGCTTTGTGCGTCTTCCTGTGCACAGACGCCGCATCGTCGATCACCGGCGCGTCGCTGCCCGTCGATGGCGGTTGGACCGCGCAGTAATCACCGGCAGGAGCCGCATCATGTCCAAGGCCAACGGGCGCACCAAGCGTCACGAAAAGGCGATCAACCTCGCACTGCAAGGCGGGGGATCGCACGGGGCGTTCACATGGGGCGTCCTTGACCGCATGTTCGAAGAGGACCGCCTGTGGATCGAAGGGATCAGCGGCACCTCGGCAGGGGCGATGAACGCGGTGGTCGCCACCCAAGGCATGTATGAGAACGGCGCGGCAGGTGCGCGCGAAGCGCTTGAGGAATTCTGGCGCGCGGTCAGCATCGCGGGGCAGGCCAGCCCGATCAAGCGCACACCGCTGGATATGCTGACGGGGTCGTGGTCGCTGGATCATTCGCCGGGCTACATCATGGCCGACGCGCTTAGCCGTATGGCGTCGCCCTATGATCTAAACCCGCTGGGGATCAATCCGCTGCGCGATCTGGTCGACGAGTTCGTCGATTTCGACAAGGTGGCGGGCTGTTCGGATATGGGCCTGTTCATCTCGGCCACGAATGTCGAAACGGGGCGCGCCCGCGTTTTCCACCGGCACGAAGTAACGCTGGATGTGGTCATGGCCTCGGCCTGTTTGCCCAATATGTTCAAGGCGGTCGAGATTGAGGGCGTGCCATACTGGGATGGCGGTTATATGGGCAATCCGGTGCTGTTCCCGTTTATCGACCATTCGCCGTCATCGGATATCGTGATCGTGCAGATCAACCCGCTGCTGCGCAAAGGCACGCCCAAGGATGCCCGCGAAATCCAGAACCGCATCAACGAGATTACGTTCAACGGCTCGCTTATGCGGGACTTGCGCACCATCGACTTGATCGACCGGCTGATCGAGGACGGCGCGCTGTCCAATGACGACTACCGCATGATGCATATGCATATGATCGACGGGTGCGACGACATGCTGGAACTGGATGCATCCTCGAAGATGAACTCGGAATGGGCGTTTCTGGTGCATCTGCGCGATCTGGGCCGGGCCCATGCGGATCGCTGGCTGGGCGAGAATTTCGACCGGATCGAGGTGGAAAGCACGCTGGATTTGCGCGCCCTGTTCGATGACGTTTCGACCGCGCACAAGGCGGATATGGTCGAACTACGCTCGCGCTGATCCTACCCTTTGGGCGCTTTGAACATCCGTGCAAACAGCGGCGCGCCAAGGATCACCACAAAGATGCGCAACACATGGTGCGCGATGACAAAGGCGACGTCGGCCCCCACGATCAGCGCCAGCACCGTCAGTTCCGCCTGCCCGCCGGGGGCAAAGGCAAGAAGCGCATTCATCCCGCTGGCAAGGCCTAGGCCATAGACAGCCTCCACAAAGATCACGGTCAGCAGGATCAGGATCACACAGAACCCCAGCCCCGCCACCAGATCACGGCGCACCTCGACCATGGTGATGCCGGTATATTTCATGCCCACGGCCATGCCGATAAAGAACTGCGCCATCCAGATCGCCTCGACCGGCGGGCGGGTCTGGAGGATGCCAACCACGGCTAGAAGGGCGGCGACGATCAACGGGCCAAGGATGGATGCGCCGAACATGCCGATCCGTTTCGCGCCTTTCCATCCGACCAGCGCGCAGAGCACCATCAGCCCCATTTGCACCAAGGGCACCTCGCTTGCCGGTGCGCCGGGCGGGTTGGACAGGTCCGCGCCCCAGACCCCTTGCAGGATGAACGGCAGCGCCACGACGATGACCAGAACACGGGTGGCATGGATCAGCGACAGGGTGCGCGGACTGCCGCCTGCCTCTTCGCCAAAGACCAGCATGTCCTGCAATCCGCCGGGCATGGTGGCGTAGTAGGCGGTAGGGAAATCATAGCCCCAAAGACGTTGGAAATAGGGCACACCGATTACGCCGATCACCGCGATCATCAACGGGATCATCAACAGTGTGGGCCACATGCCCATCATCGACACCAGCAGCACAGGGGTAAAGGTCGCGCCGACCGCAACGCCCAGAATGGTGCGCATCCCTTCGTTCAGTTCGGCGATGCCGCCCATGCGCACGCCGGACAGGGCGGCGATTAGGCAGGCAAAGATCGGACCCAGCAGCCACGGCAGGGGCAGATCGACAAAGCGGAACAGCGCAACGCCGAGGCCCGCGATCATGAAAGTCAGTGCGACCCGCATCATTGGCGCACCCCCTTCAACCGGTGCACAAGCGAGGTTTGCAAATGCGCCGCGGCCGCATCACCCGCGGCGGCGGCATCTTTTGCCTCGACCGCGTCGAGAATGGCGGCATGCTGATCCACGACGACCGCAAGGCGCGCCGCATCATCCAGTGTGCTTGGCCCCATCAGGATCAGCGCGTTGTTCAGTGCGCGCGCGGAATCAAGCAGAAAGCGGTTGCGCGTAGCGTGGTATAGCCCGCGATGGAAATCCTGATTAAGGGCGGCGGCGCGGTCCGGCGGGCTGTCGGCAAGCGCCGCGTTCACGTCGCGCAGCGCCACCAGTTCGGCGGGATGCGCATGTTGCGCCGCCATCTCGGCGGCGGTGCGTTCAAGAACAGTGCGCATTTCGTACAGTTCGACCAATTCGCCCGGGTTCAACTGCCGGATCACGGCGCCAAGGCGCGGGCGGTGTTCAACGATGCCATCGGCCTCAAGTCGGCGCAGGGCCTCGCGCACGGGGGTGCGGGACAGGTCCAGACGTTCCGCCACATCCGTTTCGCGCAGCCGGTCACCGGGGGCGAAATCTCCGCCTCGGATCGCGGCCAGCAGCTTGGCATAGGCGGCTTCGCCCTGGCTCATTTCGGGATGTGTCATGCAGCGCCTTTCTTTGTATCCGCTTGGATACATTTCGGGTGCTACGCCTTTCCGCGGTCCCTGTCAAAGGGGGTCAGTAGTCTTTCTCGATAAAGATACCGACGCCGGTGCTGCTGTCTGCGGCCACGCTGCCACGCACGGTGACGTTGGGCGTGAGGTCGATGTTCAGCGATACTTCGGGGCCTGAGGCACCGCCGACAGTCACATCGGTATAGACGTTCTCGCTGATATATTTGCCTGCGCGCACGGCGGCATTGCCGTCTTCGTCCGTGGTCACATCCAGATCGTCCAGCCCGAAGGAGCCACGCAATTGCGACACGATCCCTTCGCCGCCGCGCCCTGCCAGTTGCGCCACCGCGCTGGCAAGTTGCAGCGCCTGAAAGGCCGACAGTTCCGAAATATCGCGGCCAAAGAAGATTTGCGCCAGCACCTGATCCTGCGGCGCGTCGGGCGTGGATTCAAATGTCACTTGCGGGTCATTGGCCAGCCCCTCAACAACGATGCGCGCGGTGCCTGAGCTGGTCGTGGTCACGGCTACAAAGCGCAGGTAAGGTTCGAACCGTCCCTGTAGGCGCACGCGCCCCTCGCTCAGCTCGAACCGTTTGGACAGGATATCAAGCCGCCCGCGGATCAGATCAATCGTGCCGGTCGAGATCGTATCCGCCGTAGTGCCGGACAGGCGCAAGCTGCCCCCCAGTTCCGCGTCCAGACCGCGCCCGCGCACAAATATCCGCGAGGGGGCGTTGATGGCGATATCGAGCGGGAAGGCCACGCTGCTGCCGCCCGATGATGCGGTCGTGTCCTTGATCAGCCCCGCACGGTCGCGGGTGCGCATCACGGGGCGCGTTGCGCCGATATGGTTGATCTCGGGAATGCTGCCCAGTGTCGACACGGTCGAGGATGGCACGCGCACGTTGGTTTCGCCCAGATCAAGCGTGCCTGCGATGCGCGCGCCGCCTGTCAGCGCGCCGTTCAGGCTGACCGCGCCGTTCACGACGCTGTCATACAGGTTGCGATCCGTCACAACCACGTTCGACAGGGCGACATCCAGTTGCGCCGGATACCGCCCCGACAGGGTGACGGGGCCACTGATGGCGACCGTGCCGCCCTCGGTCACTTGGCCGGTAAGGTCGATGTTGGCGCGCCCGTCGGAAAGGTCGATGGCGCCGCTCAGATCGGCGAAGGACAGGGGCAGTTTGGGGGCCGCGAGCCGCGTGCCGTTGGTGGTGATGCGCCCGCGCACGGATGACAAGGCGGCGGGGCCATCCACGGTCAGATCAAAGCTCGCTACACCGGCAAGGCTGCGCGGTGTGATGAACGGGTTGATCAGCCCAAGCTGCGCCTGACCCGTCGCGTCCAGTTCCAAGCGACCCGATGTCCCGACCAGACCCGACACCCGCGCCGTGGTGCCTGACGGCCCATCCAGAAGGGCAGCGATGTCAAAACCGCGCGCCACTTGCGTCGCCGTGCCGGTGACCGAAGCTGCGCCCGACAAACGCGGCACCAGCGCACCGATATTTGGCAGGTTCAGCGCATAGCGCGCCGTGGTGCCGATTGCGCCAAAGGTGCCGCTGACCGTGCCGGTGCTGCGGTAGGGGCCGTTGATGTCGGTGCTGACGCGCCAGCCGTTGTCGATCTGTGTGAGGGTGCCGTCCAGCGCCAGCGGCCCCGACACACCGGGGGCGAGGGGGGCGACATTGGGCAGGGCCAGTTGGAACGCAGCGGCCAGACGTGCGGCCTTGAAGCTGCCGGTGACGGTGCCGTCGCTGTTATAGGGGCCGTCGATGCGGGTCGCGAATTCCCAGCCGTCAGGCACTTGCTGCACGTCGCCTTCCAGAGCCAGAGGGCCGGACACGCCTGCGGCGATCGGGGACAGGTCGGGCACCGACAGGGCATAGTCGGCGGACAGGGTGTTGTCGGCAAAGCGCCCATTGGCCGTGGCTTGCGATGCGTAGGGGCCGTTGATCGCGGTGTCGAATGTCCACACGCCGTCGATTTGCACGGCGCTGGCGGTGATCTCGGCCCCGCCGTTCACTTGCGGCACCAACGGGTTGAGGTCGGGCAGGGCGGCGGTCAGGTCGATCCCGATGCGGCTTGCAGCGATCTGCGCGCTGGCCGTGGCGGTCGCGTCCAGCGGGCCAGCCAGATCAGCCACCACATCCCAGACCTCGCCTGTCTGGCGCGCGGTGCCATCAATGCTTAGCTGGCCGGATAGCGTGTCGATCACGCGGCCCGCGTCATCCAGTTGCAGGGCGAACTTTGCCTCGGACGCGCCGGTTTTCAACTGCGCCGTCACGTCTGCGTCCAGCGCGGCGTTGTCCAGTTCCAGACGGTCAAGGAACGTGCCCGTTTCATCCCGCCGCGCCGACATCCCGAGCGAGGTTTGCCCTGCCAGCAAGGCGTCGGCCTGCGCGATACCAAGAGCCAGATCCTGCGTCGTGCCGGTTACGTCGATGTTGAAAAAGCCGCCCAAGGCCGCGTTGCCGCTGATCGCAAGGCGTCCGCCGCCAGTCAGTGTCAGCCCCGCCAGATCGGCAAAGTCCGACAGGTCGGGCGTGTCGAGGGTCACGTCGAAATTGGTCAGGAAATCTTCGGTCAGGCTTTGGGTTTCGCTGCTGCCTGCCAGCGTCCATGACCCGCCCGCCAGTGAAATATCGCTGAGCCGCAGGGGCGCGTCATCGCTGTATTGAATGTCCAGCCCGCCGCGCACCACCGGCCCCACGGCGTTGGCCAGCCCCTGATCGGCAAAGCCAAGGCCGCTGGCGGTCAGATCGGTGCGCAGGTCCAGATTGCCGATGCTGTTCACATCGCCCGACAAGGTGCCCTTCATCGCCAAGGTGACGGCCTGAGCGCTCAGGTCGGCGCGGTCCACGCCAGACACCGTGACCGTGGCCGACAACGCGTCGCTGTCGCGGGCATCATAGCTGATATCGAGGTCGGCCAGATCAATCCGCGTTTCCGCTCCGCCCGCTGGCAGCAGCACAGGGCCGCCATCGGGGTTGGAAATCTGCCCTGTGATGTCCAGCAGCGTTGGCCACCCATCACTGTTCAGCGCGGCCTGTCCGCTGAGCTGCATGGCGCGGGTATCAAGGTCAAAACCATCCAGCGCCAGCGTGCCGTCAGAGGCGCGGTTGCCCTGTGCGGTCAGTGCGACATCGGGGCCGAAAAACTCGGCATATTGGGGCAGGAACAGGGTGGACACGTCGCCGTTCAGATCGACGTCAAAGGCCATCGGCCCGTCCGCTTCGCTGTTCAGGTCCAAGCTGCCGGACAGGCGCGGTGACCCGTCGGTGCGCAGGTCAAGCTGGCCTGCAAAATCGCTCAGCGCGCCATCGCCGGTGACTTTCAGATCGACGCTGGGCCGTCCGGGCAGGTTCAGCAGGCCCGATACCAGGCCCTCGGCTGCTTCGGACAGGTCGAGGTCAAGGGCGAGAACGCGGGTTTCGTTGGAGAAACTTGCATCAACGGTGAAATTCGCACGCTCCCTATCGACACGCTGGGCCACCAGCGTCGCTTCGCCATCACCGCCCGCAAGGGTCGCGGCCCCGTTCAGTGACAGCTCTGCCGCTTCGCCCAGCACAGGCGCGCCAAAGGCGACCACGTCAATGGCCAGTTGCCCCAGCTTGATCGACGCAGGCAGTTCGGGCAGTTCGAAAGGCTTTGCCTCGGCATCGGGGACGTCCATGCCCTCTTGGGCCACGGGCAGGCGTGGCAGGTCGATGCGGGCGGCGCGCAGTTCCTCGATATCAATGGCACCGCGCAGCAGGGCGCTGCGGTTCCATGTCAGCGCCACATCGTCGATGGTCAGCCAGATGCCTTCGGGATCGGCAATGGTGATGCGGTCGATGGTGGCGGTGCTGGACAGCGCGCCGGCAAAGCCGATGATGCGCACGGTACGCCCGTCGCCGCCCAACAGGTTCTCAAGCAGTCCCGCGATATACCCGCGATCATCGTCACTGGCGTCCTGCGCAGACAGGGCAAAGGGCCAAGACAGGCAAAGGACGAGGGCGAGGATATGGCGCATCAAAAGGCTTGTCCTATTCCAAGGTAGATTTCGACACCGGACGCATTGCCCGGCCCGGATCCGGGCACGGCGACGTCAAAGCGGATCGGCCCGATGGGCGTGTTATAGCGGATGCCGGCCCCGTAGCCCGTGTGCCATGTGCCTGACCCGTCAAAGAACGCCTCGGCCCCGATGTAGCCCGCATCGTAGAAGCCGACGACAGACAGGTTTTCACCGGTTTTCACACGCACCTCACCCGACAGCCCCACGAAAGAGCGCCCGCCGACCGTGACACCGGGGCTGAGGTCGACGCCGAGGGATTGATATTCCTGCCCGCGCACCGTGCCGGACCCGCCCGAGAAGAACAGGAAGTCCGCAGGCGCAAGGGTTATGTCCGGCCCTGCGACCGAGCCCACAACGCCGCGAAAGGCCAGCGTCGCACGTTCGCCCAGTTGGCGGTAGGTGCGCAGATCAAGCGTTGTGACCAGCCCGCTTTTGGTGCCGTTGAGGTTCAGGAACGGCGTCAGGCCAATCTTGGCGTAATAGCCCGATGTGGCGTCCAGCGGCACGTCGCGTTTGTCAAAGGTCGCGCTAAGCGGGACGGTCAGGATCGTGTAATCCCGTTCGCCCAGATCATCGCGTGTCATGGCGCGGCGCAGGCCGATGCCATAGCTGTATTCGCGTGTATCGCTGGCGTAATAGGTGCCGCCCAGTTCCAGCCGCATGGTGCGCGAGAACAGGTTCGGATCGTCGCGCTGTTCGATCTCGGCCAGCAGATAGGCCTCGAGATCGGTGCGGATAGTGGCGGGGCGTGTCAGCAGCGCGGTCAGGCGATAGTCGGTGCCAGCGGTGTCCCCGCCCATGCCCTTGATCTCGCCGTCGATTTGCAACCGCTCGCCACCGCCAAAGATGTTCCGGTGCAGCCACAGCGCGCTGAGGCTGAGACCGTCCAGCGTGCTGTATTCCGCGCCAAAGCTGTAGCGGCGCGGCAGTTGGTCCGACAGGGTCGCAGTCACGTCCAGCGTGCCGTCGGGATTGGCGGTTTGCGCCTCGGTCAAATTGGCGGCGGCAAAAACGCCCGTGCGGCGCAGACGGGTTTCCACCTGCTTGATATCGTCGGGGTCGAAGACCTTGCCTTCGGGCCAGCCCATGATCTGGCGCAGGCGTTTTTCGCGCACCGCGCTGTCGCCCTTGATGATCAGCTTTCCAAAGCGCAATTGCGGACCGGGATCGAGTGTGACCGCCGCGCTGAGCGTGCGTTCGGGGTGGCGTGCGGTGATCTGTTGGGACGCAATGTCGGCCTTGGCATGTCCGGCCTGCCGCCATCCGGCGATCTGCGCCGCTGCGCCCGCGCGCAGCGTGGAAATGCGCGCGGTTTCGCCACTGGCCAGACCCTCGACCGGTTCGGACGTGGGCGCGGCGGGGGTGATCGTGACGTTGCCAAAGGTGAATACAGGGCCGGTTTCCACAGTGATCACCACATCGGATACGGCGCGGGGCGCGGCCACGGGGGAAATCTGTGCCGCCTCGCGCCCGTCGAGTTTGATACTGATGGTCGGCGCGAAATAGCCCTGTTCGTACAGCACGCCGATCAGGCGGCTATAGTCGGCTTGAGCGGCACTCAGAATGTCGATGGGGCGGGGGGCTTCGACGATGTCGTCGCTGTCGATCAATCCCGCCGTCAGTGAGGTGGTGCGCAGGTCAGCTGCCACCGTGTCTGGTGCTTGCACTGTCACCTCAAAAGCGAGGGCGGCAGAGGGGGCAAGGGCGGTGACACTTGCAAAGGCCAGTACGCGGCTGAAAATCTTGATCATCTGGGCACCCCGCCGCATGTGAACCATGGCCATCTGTAGTCAATGCCAAAAGGGAGCGAAAGGTTCCAGCGGATAACGGTGTTGTGTGGATAACGCGCAAAGCATCGCTGGTGGTGAACGGGCGAGGGTGCGTTTGCAACACAGTCCGCGGCCATGCGGTGGGCGGCTCAGGTCTTGACGTAGCCTGCAACGACCTGAAGCAGCCGGAACGCGGTCGCGGCGTCGTTCTCGACCACGGCCATAAAATCCTCTTCGCTGATGCGCAGGCATGTCAGGTCTGTCTTGGCCCGCATATCAAGCGCGCGCGGCTCGCGCCGGATCAGGCCCAGTTCGCCCACCAGTGCCCCCGCACCAACCGTTGCGATCAGCTTGTCCTCGCCCCCCGGACGGGGCAGCAGCAACTCGGCCTCGCCGTCGATGATCATATAGGCGCCGTCGGTCGGGTTATCGCGTTTACGGAATACATATTCGCGCGGCATTGCCGAATACCAGCGCGCGCCAAAGGCCAGCAGCCGCAACTGCTTGCGCTTAAGGCCGGAGAAAAGCGGTGTTCGTTTGAGCGCCTCGACCTTGCGCGCAAGATCGGCGCCCACATCGCTGTCGGCCTCGGTACGTGCCCCCTCGGCCCCGACAAGGCGACCTTGCTGCACCTCGAAATGCAGGTCGAACACCTCTTCGTCCTCGAACCGGTCGTTGAGGAAAATCAGCACCGAGTCGGGCAGCAGCGCCCGCAAGTTTGAGATCAGCGCATCGCGGGTGCGTGCATCATAGCTGGCCATCACCTTGTCGAGGATCAGGATATCGGGCCGCTTGATCGTGGCGCGGCTGATCGCCAGCGGTTCGGCAAACAGGGCGGGCAGGTTCGCGCCGCCAAGGGCAATCGGCACGTCAAAGACCAGTTCAAGCACCAGCGGGCTGACCCCTTCCTCGGCCAGCACCTGCCCGACCACATGGCGCAGTTCCTCACCCCGCGTGCCCGCACCCTCGGCCACTTTGCCGTAGATCGCGTTCTCCAGAACCGTCAGCCCGTGCAAATAACCGTCTGGTTCAATCGGCACGAACAGGTCGTCCATCTGTTTGCGCAGGCTCGCCGCATGCGCGCCCCGCATTTCAAGAATGCGCGAGGTGACTTCGTCCGGAAAGGACGGGCCGACCTGTTCGGCGGTGACGCTGGACGGCACGCTGAGCAGCAGGGCCAGTTCGCTGTCGCTGATTTCTGCGCCCAAAGGTTTGCGGTTCACCAGTTCCAGTGCGGCGTCATAGACGGCCACATCCAGCCCGACCTTGCGGAACAGGGGGTGGTCCGTGCCATTGGCCCCGAAAATCTGGCGCAGCATCTCGATGATATTGCGCGCCAGCACTTCCAGATTGCCCGCCAGTTCCAGTTCATGCAGCAGCCGCAGGAATTCCAGTTTGGCCTCGATGATCGACGGGGTGATCGCCTCGCGCGGGGTGGCAAACAGCAGGTTTTCCGCGATGGGCAGGGCGGGGTTGTACGCCGCCGGATCAAAACGGTGCACGATGCGCGACAGCCCCGCCGCTTCAATCGCCTGTTGCACCTTGGGGCGCAGGTTGATCAGTGCCTGCGTCAGGGCGGCGTGTTTCTTGGCGTCAAAGGCCTGATCCATTGTGCGGCGGGTCAGGACCTCGCCACTGCCGGTGCCGTCGATCAGCGTGTACCACCATTTGCGCAACTGGTCGCGGTCAGCCACGCCTGCAAGGGTCGGATCGACCCACTTGGATTTCAGCATATCGGTGCTGTTGCCCGCGCGGACCGCCTCGCGGAAAAACTCGGTTTCCTCGCCCGCGCCCACAGGGGCCACGCGCATTGGCATCATCACGTTCTGCCCGTAGCTGCCCTGAAACAACACGGGGCGCGAATTGGCATGACCGATCCGCTTGGCAATGGTGGACTGGTGCAGGTCGTTGATCTTGTGCCCCGATAGGGTGACAGTGCCGCTGGTGGGCAGGGTTTCGCGCGTAAGGACTTCGGCCAGTGCGCGGCGGTCCTCGTCATTGTCGGCGCTGATCCCGATTACGGAACCGGCGGGCAGGGTGACGCTGATATCCTCAAGCACCGGATTGCCGTCCGGATCGCGCACAGTCACCTGATCCAGCACCACATCCCCGTTCAGCCGCGGTGCCTCGGGGGCAGGGCCATAGAACAGATTGTCGTCGATCATCCCCTCGGGGGCAAAGCGTTCGGTGATCGTGTCCCACCGCAGCGACATATCCGCCGACTGATTGTAATAGGCCAACAACTCTTTCCACGGGCTCGACAGGTCCTTGTAGGCGGCCAAAGCCGCCACCAGCGCGCCGATGGTCACCTGCCCCTGAATGACCAGATAGCCGCCGATGGAAAAGAAAAAGAACGGAGTCAGTTGCGTGATGAAGTTGTTGAGAAACTTCATAAAGAACTTCTTCTGGTAGATCTGGAAACGGATGTCGAACAACCGGCCCAGCCGGTCCCCGATCATTGCCATCCGGTAGCGCCAGCCGCCATTGACCCGCAGGGTCGAGGCACCCACCGCGCCCTCGCCGATCTCGGCCGCCAGCGCGCGCACCTGCACCACGCGTTTCTTGTTCAGGAGGTTGATCTGGCGCTGCATCTTGGGGATCAGCCACGCCTGCAAGGGGATCAGCGCAATCGCCGCCAGCCCGAAGGCAAAGGATTGCAGAAACAGAAACCCCAGAATGGTCAGCATCTGGCCCGCCTGCAACACAGGCTGCGCCACCGCGTCGCCCATCAACCCGCCCATCGGCTCGCTCTCGGCGGTGATCATGCTGACCAGCTCACCCTGTGAAGTGCGTTCGAAATAGGGCTGGGGAAAGCGCAGCACGCGCGCAATCAGCGTGTAGCGAAAGCGCCGCAACAACCGTTCGGCCAGCACGCCCTTCATGGTGTTGATCCGCATTTTCATCAGGCCATGCCCGATCACGGCCAAAAGGAACCCCGCGCACAACAACATGAGATAGTTGATCTGGCTGAAGTCATAGCCGAACGCGCTGATCGTGGATGACCCCGACCCGATGGCATCGTTGATGATCCGTTTGGGCAGTTCCAGCGTCAGGTACAACAGCGGGAACAGACACAGCGTGACCATCAGAAGGATCAGTTGGTCGCGTTTCGAATATTTCCAGATAAAGGCAAAAAGCGAGGTTTCGATGACAGGCGTCCCAAATTGTCTGCGGACAGGACCACGCGCGTACCCAGATGCCTTATCCGTGTCCAGATTAACCGTTTTGACGGCAAAAAATCAATGCCCTCTCTGGGCGTATATACGCCTGCGCATGGCCTGTTTCGGTTGAAAAGACCATTAAGATTGCGATGTAGGGTTTCCCATTCTAGGATGGTTGCATGTCATCCACACAGGCCTCTTCTTGAGCGATCCAGTCCCCTTTGCCTTCGGCTTGCTGATCCTGTTGCAAGCCAAGCACCTGTTTGCGGATTTCTATCTGCAAACGCCGCGTATGCTGCGCGATCGCGGGGTCTACCTGCATCTCGGACGGGTACAGCACGCAGGGCTGCACGCGCTCGGCTCTCTGGTGGCGATGCTGCTGTTTGGTGTACCGATGATGCTCGCACTGCTGGTTTGCATCGCCGAATGGGTGGTCCATTTCCACATTGATTGGGCCAAGGGGCGCTGGTCCGACCACAAGGATCATGGCCCCGATCAGGCCGGATACTGGCGCGCTTTCGGTGTCGATCAGGCCCTGCACCAATGGACCTATATCCTGATGGTCCTCGCCGTTCTGCCCTGATCCTCGGGCCGTGCCCGCATCAATACCGCCTGCCATCCACAGCCCACCACGTCCTCCTTCTCTGTTCCAAAAAAATCCTCCCCGAAGGGTCGGCTGGCCACCTGTCCCGCACCGATCGGCATTGACACTGCCGCCCGTGACAGGCCTTGATGGCGCAAAATCCAAAGGAGTGTTGATCATGATGAAAACCCGCGCGGCCGTCGCAGTCGAAGCCGGAAAACCGCTCGAAATCATGGAGGTCAATCTCGAAGGCCCCCGCAAGGGCGAAGTCCTTGTCGAGATCAAGGCCACGGGCCTCTGCCATACCGATGAATTCACCCGTTCCGGCGACGACCCCGAAGGGATCTTTCCCGCCATTCTGGGCCATGAAGGTGCAGGCGTTGTGCTGGAAGTGGGCGAAGGCGTGACCACGCTGGAACCGGGCGATCACGTTATCCCCCTCTACACGCCCGAGTGCCGCGAATGCGAATACTGCCTGTCGGGCAAGACCAACCTGTGCCAGAAAATCCGCGTCACTCAAGGGCGCGGGCAGTTGCCGGACGGGACCACACGTTTCTCGATGCTGGATGGCACGCCGATCCACCACTACATGGGCTGTTCGACCTTCGCCAACCACACGGTTGTGCCGGAAATCGCGCTGGCCAAGGTGCGTAAGGACGCGCCCTTTGACAAGATTTGCTATATCGGGTGCGGCGTCACCACCGGCATCGGCGCAGTGATCAACACCGCCAAGGTCGAGATTGGCGCGCGCTGCGTGGTGTTCGGTTTGGGCGGCATTGGCCTTAACGTCATTCAGGGCCTGCGCCTTGCAGGGGCCGACCAGATTGTCGGTGTCGATCTGAACGACGACAAGGAAGAGACCGGCCGCTATTTCGGCATGACCGATTTCGTGAACCCGACCAAGGTCGACGGCGATCTGGTGGCCCATCTGGTCGAGCTGACCAAGGGCGGTGCTGACTATTCCTTTGACGCGACGGGCAACACCAAGGTCATGCGCGACGCGCTGGAATGCGCGCACAAGGGTTGGGGCGAAAGCATCATCATCGGCGTGGCCCCTGCGGGCGCCGAAATTTCGACACGTCCGTTCCAGCTGGTCACGGGCCGCGTTTGGCGCGGTACGGCCTTTGGCGGAGCCAAGGGGCGCACAGATGTGCCGAAAATCGTTGACTGGTACATGGACGGCAAGATCGAGATCGACCCGATGATCACCCACAAGCTGACATTGGACGAGATTAACCATGGCTTCGATCTGATGCACGAAGGCAAGTCCATTCGCGCGGTCGTGGAATTTTAAACACGGGCCGCAACGGAAAGCTTGCTTTCGGGGGCCTCGCGCCCACCTAGACAACAGGCACCTCGCGTGGGCGGGGTGCCTTTTTTTGACACGGAAGGGACCGCGATGAAGCTGACGGTAAACGGCACGACCCACGATGTGGATGTCGAGGATGACATGCCCCTGCTGTGGGTGTTGCGGGACGAATTGAACATCAAGGGCGTGAAATACGGCTGCG
The DNA here is from genome assembly GCF_059882455.1 of Tateyamaria sp. 7Alg 36. NCBI lineage: Bacteria > Pseudomonadati > Pseudomonadota > Alphaproteobacteria > Rhodobacterales > Roseobacteraceae > Tateyamaria > Tateyamaria sp. 7Alg 36. The sequence continues at coordinate 3,152,768 of NZ_CM187613.1, forward strand.
GTGTTGCGGCCTGCGGGGCCTGCACCGTGCATATCGACGGGGTTGCGGTACGTTCCTGCCAAACGCTTGCTGCCGATGTGGACGGCCCTGTCACCACCATCGAAGGGCTCGGCACGCCCGAGGCTCTGCATGCGGTGCAGGCGGCGTGGATCGCCCATCAAGTCGCGCAATGCGGCTACTGCCAGTCGGGCCAGATCATGCAGGCGGCATCGCTGCTGGCCGAAACCCCTGACCCGACAGATGCTGAAATCGATGACGCGATGAGCGGTAATCTCTGCCGGTGCGGCACCTACAACCGCATCCGCGCCGCCGTGAAAACTGCCGCCCAATCCCTGCAAAAGGCCTAAGCTCATGAGCCGTATCGGAACAATCGCGCGCCGCACTTTCCTTATCGGGTCCGCTGCCATCGTCGGGGGCGTCGCCTTTGGCTATTACATGTACAAGCGCCCCGCGACGAACCCGTTGCTGGACGATCTGGAGGACGGCGCTGCCGCGCTGACGCCCTATGTCCATATCGACGCCTCCGGCATCACCCTGATCACGCCCCGCGCCGACAGCGGGCAGGGGGCCTATTCGGTGCAGGCTGCACTGATCGCCGAGGAACTGGATGTCACGCTGGAACAGGTCCGCGTCGATCCCGGAATGCCGGACCCTGCCTATTACAACACCGCCCTCAGTGCCGAGGCCGCGCCCTTTCCCTCCACCGATGACGGGTTCATGGCGCAATCGGCGCGGGGCGTGATGGATGCGATGATGAAATTCATCGGCATGCAGATCACAGGCGGCTCGACCACCGTGCCGGACAGCTATGAAAAGCTGCGCGTGGCGGGGGCTGTGGCCCGCGAAACACTGAAAGCCGCCGCCGCGCAAGAGACCGGCGTTGATGTGGCTGACATGACCACTGCCAACGGGCAGGTGATGCTGCCGGACGGGCGCGCCCTGACCTATGAGGCGCTGGCGCCGATTGCGGCCACCATCGACCCCGTGAACGATGTCACCTTGCGCGATCCTTCCACGTGGCGCTTGATCGGTGAACCGATGCAGCGCGTGGACACGATCGCCAAATCCACCGGCACACAGGTCTATGGCATTGATTTCGAACCCGAAGGCGTGGTGCATGCGACTGTGCGCACCAACCCGCGCCGTGGCGGGGCGATGAACGGTTATGACGCCAGTGCTGCCAAGGAAATGCGCGGCGTGTCCCATGTGATCGAGATCACCGGCGGTGTCGCCGTGGTCGCGGACAACACATGGCGGGCCATTCAGGCGGTGAACGCGATTGATATTGACTGGGGCGATGCCCCCTATCCGTCCGAGATGGAGGGGCATTGGCAGGCCCTGTCCGACAGCTTTGATGCCGACCATATCGACAGCACGCAGCGCGATGACGGCGATGTGGATGCCGCGCTGGACGGGGCCGAGGTGCTGACCGCCAAATACCGCGCGCCTTATCTGGCCCATGCCCCGCTTGAGCCGATTTCGGCCACGGTGCTGGTTGGAGAGGACCGCATAGATGTCTATACCGGCACGCAAATCCCGCGTTTCGTGCAGAACTCGGTCGCGAAGATGACGGGCATGGATGCGGATGCGGTGTTTGTGCATGTGCAAATGATGGGCGGCAGCTTTGGCCACCGCCTTGAGGACCGCGTGGTCAAGGAAGCGGTTGAAATCGCGCTGCACCTCAAAGGCACACCGGTCAAGCTGACCTATGCCCGAGAAGAGGACATGACCCATAACGACACCCGCCAGATTGCCATGGCACGCGCACGCGGCACGGTGAAGGACGGGCAGGTCCACGCGATTGATCTGGGCATCGCCATGCCCTCGGTCATTGCCAGCCAGATGGGGCGGCAGGGTTTCCCCGTTCCGGGGCCGGACATGCAGATCGTGGCAGGCGCGTGGGAACAGCCCCTTGCCGTGCCGCATTACCGCGTGACCGGATACCGCGCGCCCGAACTCGCCCCAATCTCGTCTTGGCGGTCGGTCGGGGCGTCCACCAACGGATTTTTCCACGATGTGTTTCTGGACGAACTGATCGCCAAGGCGGGTGCCGATCCGATGGACGAACGCATCCGCCTGTGCTGGCACGAACCGTCACGCAAAGTGCTTGAGGCCGTGGCCGAGATGTCGGACTGGGGCGCGCCACTGGGGCCGAACAAAGGGCGCGGTGTTGCCTTTTGCATGTCCTTCGGTGTGGCAACCGCCGAGGTGGTCGAAGTCACCAACACGCCAAGCGGCATCCGCATCGACAAAGTCTGGGCCGCCGCCGAAGTGGGCAAAGTGGTCGATCCGGTCGCCTTCGAAAACATGGTGCAGGGTGGCATCGTCTGGGCCTTGGGCCACGCGATGAATGCCGAGATCACCTATTCCGACGGCATGGTGGATCAGCAGAACTTCTATGACTACGAAGGTATGCGCTTCTATCAGACACCGGAAATCATGGTGCGCGGGCTGGAAAATGGCGATCAGGTGCGCGGTATGGGTGAACCGATGGTGCCACCCGCCGCCGCTGCCTTGTCCAACGCGATCTTCGCCGCGACGGGCCAGCGTATCCGTGAAATGCCGATGAACAAGTTTATCGACTTTGTCTGACCTGTGATCAGGTCGGGGCAGGGCGCGCATATCTACGCGTCCTGCCATAAAGGCCGCTTAGGCGTCCGTCAGCCCCAGACCCGACAGGGCGCGGATATGGCCCACGATGTCCTCGACGCCTTTGCCATGGCGCAGCGCGGCAAAGACAAATGGGCGACCGGCGCGCATCTTGGTCGCGTCGCGCTCCATCACCTCAAGCGATGCGCCCACATGGGGGGCAAGGTCGGTCTTGTTGATGATCAACAGGTCCGAGCGCGTGATCGCAGGCCCGCCCTTGCGGGGAATTTCCTCGCCCGCGGCGGTGTCGATCACATAGAGGGTAATGTCCGCCAGTTCCGGTGAAAAGGTCGCCGACAGGTTGTCGCCACCGGATTCGATCAGGATCACCTCGACCTCTGGGTGGCGCGTGCGCATTTCGGCTACGGCGGCAAGGTTGATCGATGCGTCCTCTCGGATAGCGGTGTGCGGACAGCCGCCCGTTTCTACGCCGATGATCCGGTCCTGCGGCAGGATTTGCCGCCGCATCAGTTCTTCGGCGTCTTCCTGCGTGTAAATGTCGTTGGTGATAACCCCGATCGAGTGTTGATCCTTGAGGGCCGTGGCGAGGGCGGCGGTCAGCGTCGTCTTGCCTGCGCCGACAGGTCCGCCAATGCCGATGCGCAGGGGGCCGTTCAACTGTGTCATGTGCGAAAAATCCTGTGTGTTAGTGTTTCGTGGCGCATCGCCGTAATGTCCGAGGCAAAGCTGTTCGCGCTCAGGTCATCCAGCGTGCAAAGGCGCGCGTTTTGCGCCGTGGTTTCAATGTCGGCGGCAAGGGCGGCAAGCAGTTTCTGCCCGTCCGTCTGCCCCAGTTTCATCAGCCGCTGCGCCGCCGCCACAAGGTTCGAGGCAAAGGCGTGCAGGTACATCGGCAGCGTTTCGTCCAGCGGAATGCCCATGGCGCGCGCCGCCGCGCCGACCGCGACGGGATAGGTCAGGCCCGCGATGGGCAAGTCCCACACGGCGCGCGCCGTGTCGCAGAAGGCCGCGCCTTGCAGGTCAGTCTCTTTTAACCGCTCGGCACTGGCGGCAAAGGCACGCGCAATGGCATCGACCTCTTTGGGATCGTCCGCGCCATAGGCGGCCGTCAGCAGGATCGCATCCGCCCAGCCCGACCCGTCACGCAGCAGCGCCGCAATCCATTCGCGCAAGCTGTCCGCATCCGTCACCAACCCGTCCGCAACCGCCTGTTCCAGCCCGTGGCTATAGGCGAAGGCCCCCACCGGAAAGGCGGGCGAGAGCCATTGCATGAGGGTCAGCGCGTGGTTCATGTGTGGCTGTGCGAATGGTCGTGCCCGTGGGTGCGCCCATGGCCATAGGCCCCGCCTTCGGGGGTGAAGGGCTCGGTCACTTCACGTGTGGTCGCGCCGATCTTCGACAACATATCGGCCATCACGTGATCGCGCTGGATCAGCAGGCGGTTGCTTTCGATCTGGCAGGGCGTATGGCGGTTTCCGATATGCCACGCGATGCGGTGCAGCGCCTCGCCCGTCACCTCAAGCAGCGGCTCGGGTGCAGCGCGGATTTCAACCTCGGCCTTGTCGGTCGTGATCAACGCGCCGCCATGGTCCAGCGATGTGGTTTGGGGCAGGTCGACCAGCAGTTGCGCACCCGACGCAAGCGTTAGCACCTTGCGGCGCAAAAAGCGGTCTTCGTAGGTAAGTTCCACGTGGTCCGACGGGGTGCCATGGGTGTGGTTGTGATAGGTCTGTGAGGTGAGCATTGTGTCTCGAAGTCAAAGGGCAGTCCCTGGCCGCCGGTGGAGGATATGCCCCCGTCGCAGGGACGGTCGGGGGCTGCCCGGCAGGGCCGGGCAAAGCTGTGAAAGGGCACGCATGATCTATCCTGCGCAGTCGCTGAACATGGCGACGATCTAGGCTTAGAACAGGAAATACCGCTGCGCCATCGGCAATACCTCGGCCGGTTCGCAGGTCAGCAATTCGCCATCTGCGCGCACCTCGTAGGTTTCGGGATGCACTTCGATATGCGGGGTCGCATCGTTCAGGCGCAAATCCTTTTTCCCGATGCCGCGCGTGTTGGTCACCGCCACTGTGTCCTTGGCAAGGCCCAGCGACGCACCGATCCCTTCGGCCTGCGCCGCTGCGGACACAAAGGTCACGGCCGAGCGTTCGACCGACCGCCCGTAGGCCCCGAACATGGGCCGCGAATAGACCGGCTGCGGCGTCGGGATCGACGCGTTCGGATCACCCATCTGCGCACAGGCAATGGTGCCACCCAGCAGCACCATCTCGGGCTTCACCCCAAAGAAGGCGGGGTTCCACAGCACCAGATCGGCGCGTTTTCCAACTTCGATCGACCCGATCTCATGGGCAATCCCGTGGGCAATCGCAGGGTTGATCGTGTATTTCGCGATATAGCGGCGCACGCGGAAATTGTCGTTCTCGCCGGTTTCCTCGGCCAGCCGCCCGCGCTGTTTCTTCATCTTGTCCGCCGTCTGCCATGTGCGGATCAGCACCTCGCCAACACGGCCCATGGCCTGACTGTCGGATGCGATGATCGAAAACGCGCCCATGTCGTGCAGGATGTCCTCGGCGGCGATGGTTTCACGCCGGATACGGCTTTCGGCAAAGGCGACATCTTCGGGGATCGACTTGTCGAGGTGGTGGCACACCATCAGCATATCGAGGTGTTCTTCGAGCGTGTTGACCGTAAAGGGCCGCGTCGGGTTGGTCGAGGATGGCAGCACGAACTCCTCACCGCAAATCTTGATGATGTCCGGCGCGTGCCCGCCACCGGCACCTTCGGTGTGAAAGGCGTGGATCGTGCGCCCTTTCATCGCGGCGACCGTGTTCTCGACAAAACCGGATTCGTTGAGGGTATCGGTGTGGATCATCACCTGCACATCCCACGCGTCCGCGACCGACAGGCAGCAATCGATGGCCGCAGGGGTCGTGCCCCAATCTTCGTGCAGTTTCAGCGCGCAGGCCCCGCCCTTGATCTGTTCTTCCAGTGCGGCCGGAAGGGACGCGTTGCCCTTGCCCGCAAAGGCAAGGTTCATCGGAAACGCATCCGCCGCCTGCAACATCCGCCCCAGATGCCACGGGCCCGGCGTCACAGTCGTGGCCAGCGTGCCATGCGCAGGGCCGGTGCCACCGCCCAGCATGGTGGTCAGGCCGGAATGCAGCGCGTCCTCGATCTGTTGGGGGCAGATAAAGTGTATATGGCTGTCAAAACCGCCTGCCGTCAGAATGCGCCCTTCGCCCGCGATCACCTCGGATCCGGGGCCGATGATGATATCCACACCCGGTTGCGTGTCAGGGTTGCCCGCCTTGCCAATCGCCGCGATGCGCCCGTCTTTCAGGCCCACGTCCGCCTTGAAAATGCCGGTGTGATCCACGATCAGGGCGTTGGTGATAACTGTGTCCACCGCCCCTTGGGCGGAGGTCGCCTGCGACTGGCCCATGCCGTCACGGATCACCTTGCCGCCGCCGAATTTCACCTCTTCACCGTACAGCATCGCGTTGCCGCCCGTCCCGCCGGTGCTGGCCGCGCCTGCCGCCTCGGCGGTCAGATCTCGCTCGACCTCGATGAACAGTTCTGTGTCCGCAAGCCGCACCTTGTCGCCCACGGTGGGCCCGAACATGGCGGCATAATCGCGGCGGGAAATGGATGTGGGCATGGTCAGCGTCCTTGCGTTAAAAGCTCTGTGCGCGGGGGCCGGGTGGAAGAACCTGTGCCGCCGCTTGTTCCGTCATGTTCAAAAGGGGCAGGGCGCTGCGGCCAAATGCGCCACGTCACACATGGCGCCGATGACAGCACAGCCCGCTGCCCGAAGCCGCCTCACAACGGCCCCATCACCTGATTGTTAAAGCCATAGATCGTGCGCCCGCCCCCGATGGGGATCAACTGCACATCCCGCTCCTGACCCGGTTCGAACCGCACGGCGGTACCAGCGGCAATATCCAGCCGCATGCCCCGCGCCGCCGCCCGATCAAAATCAAGCGCGCCATTGGCCTCTCCAAAATGGTAATGCGAACCGACCTGCACGGGCCGGTCACCGGTATTGGCCACGCGCAAGGTGATGGCCTGCGCCGAGGAATTCAGCGGGATATCCCCCTCTGCCACAATCACTTCCCCTGGTATCATCGCCCGTCCTCCACCATCATTGTTCCATAAATATGCATGTTCACCGGATCGGATTGTGCACGGTCACAAGCTTGGTGCCGTCCGGAAACGTCGCTTCGACCTGCACGTCGTGGATCATCTCGGGCACGCCTTCCATGCACTGGTCACGGCGTACAACCTGCGCACCCGCTTCCATCATATGGGCCACCGAATGACCGTCCCGCGCCCCTTCGACCACCGCATCAGTGATCAGGGCAATCGCCTCGGGGTGGTTCAGCTTGACGCCACGGGCCAGCCGTTTGCGCGCCACTTCGGCCGCAACCGAGATCAGCAATTTGTCTTTTTCACGCGGGGTGAGTTGCATGGGTCAAAGTCTCCAGCAGAGCGGCATTTCGCGGCCCGTTAACAGATCAAGAATAGGTAAAAGCGTCTGGCGCAGCGCAAAACCGCTTGCCGCCAGCACACGCATCACCAGCACATCCGGCGCCAGCAGGCTCGCGCCGCCGGTCTGGGGCAGATGCGCACGAATGTCGGGCAGACGCGCCTCGGCATCCGGCGCGACATAGATCAGGCTGGCCAGCGACGTCGCACCGCCACCGCGCGCACCAGTTTGCATTTGCGCGGTGATATCGCCGCTGAACCGCCACGCGTCGTGAACCAGCGGAATACCATCGCGGCGCACTTGAATCCGGTCAAATACCTGCCCGTGCACCTGCGTCTCGCCCATGGCAAGCCGTCCAAAGCATAGTGGCTCAACAATCAATGCACGGCCCGATCCTGTGATGTCACAGGACAGCTTCCGATCCAGCGCGCAACCGTCAAAGATCAGGGTTTCTTGCGGCAGCCACCACAGGGTCGCGCCATCGTCCACATGCAGCCGGGTGCGCACGCGCCCCATTTCGCCGGTTTGGGCGCGATAAGCGCGCTCGCAGGCCTGTGTGGTCAGTGTCAGGTGCGTGCCGCTGCCCACGCGCGCCTCGTTGGAAAAACGGTCTCCGCCGGTCACGCCGCCGGATGTGTTCAGCAATACGCCCGTCATGCCGATGCTTGCACGGGGGAACACGACCTTGGATGCACCCTGTTGATAAAGGTCTTCCAACACGCTGCGCGCACCCAATGCCTTGGTCGACAACCGCACGCTGCCAATCGCGCGCGGTTGCACGGGCAAGGTGGGGGGCAAGGGCATATGTGCGGTCATTCCGGTCGGGTCCTGAAGGTTCGGCGATAAAAGCATTCCGCGCCCCCCAGGGCCAGACTCGCCGTCCGCATTGCGGTCACGCAGCCCGCATCGCGCCTAAATTTTAGGCACGTCGCCGCAGCAGGTAGGTGTCCATGATCCAGCCATGGGCCGCACGCGCTTCGGCGCGCCGCGCCACGATCGTTGCGGCCACGTCGGACAACCGACCGGCCTCAAGGATCTGCTCGGCCATGCCCAGATAAGCCCCCCACCAGATGTCGAAATCCGCCCCGTCCAGTTGCTGGAACGTACAGTCCCCGTCCAGCATCACCACAAGCGTTTCGCACTCCTCGGGCCAGCCGTGATCGCGCAACTGCCGCCCCGTGGAAATCGTCACCGGCCCGTTCACTGTGTTCAAGGGGATCGCGTGGGCCGCTGTCAGCGCCTGAACCGAGGTAATACCCGCCACCACATGCAGGCGCGGCGCAGGGTCCAGCCGTGCCGCAATGCGCAAGGTGCTATCGTAGAGCGACGGATCCCCCCAGACCAGCAATGCCACACGGCGCGCGTCGGGATGTGCCGCAATCGTTTCGGCCCAGATGGCGGCAATCTCGTCATGCCATGCGGCCACGCGGGCCTGATAGGGCAGGCTGTCATCGCGCACCGGCATGTCGAACAGGGCAATCACCGCATCATCGCGCACCGTGTCGATGATGCCCGTGCGCAGATCGGCCAGATCGGATTTACCCGCGCCCTTATGCGGCACAAGGAACAGATCGGCCTGCGCAATGGCGCGCCGCGCTTCGCCGGTCAGATGGTCGGGATTTCCCGTGCCAATGCCAATCAGATGCAGTTCAATCATGCTTACCCCTCATGAAAAAGGGCCGCGCCCGCGGCGCAGCCCTTCCTCGAAACGTCAAAAGCCTTGCTTAACCGGCGTTGAACAAACGGTGCGTAAACAGACCACCGGTTTTCCAGTTGCGCAGGCCCTTGGCCCCCGCCAGCAGCGCCAGATCGGCCAGCGGTTCGATCACGATGACCAGCGCATAGGCGGCGCCAAAGCTCAGAACCGATTGCAGGTTCGCCGCGCCAACGCCCTGACCGTAGATCGCCCAGAAAGCGACCCAAGCGATGATGCCACCCTGATAGACCGCCGACATTTTCAGCACTTGGCCATAGTCCAGATCCACATAGGCGCGCGCCTCTGGCACGATGCGTTTGGCCATATGGTGCAAGGCAAACAGCGGGAAGAGCAGTGTCGTCATGTTCACAAAGATCATCGGCAGGTCGCCGGGCGCAAAGAACGTGCCCTGCAACAGCAGCCCCAAGAACAGGCCCGCAGCCGCCGCACCGGCACCCAAAAGCAGGAACAGCGATGTGCCAAGGATAAAGTGCACTTCGGAAATACCGGCCGAGAAATGCGGCATGACCTCGAAGAAGACGAATGTTCCGATGGTCGCCAGCGCGACACGCACCGCAAACGCAGGCACATTGGCAAATTTAAGATCATTTGCCGCCAGTTTCAGCGAATAACCCGCCGCAGCAGCCGCTGATCCATAAGCAAATGCCATTTTTGCGCCATCTACAACGCCCGGTTCGATATGCATATTCTCTGTCTCCTTGCCACCCGCCCGGCGGCTTTGTCACCGGTTGCCCGGCATGTTTCATTCCCGATGGCAGGTCTCCTGACTTCCGGGTCGCTGCGGGGCCGAACCTTCCCAGCCGTTAGGCCAGTGGTGTTTGCCGGGCCGCTCTCCGGTCACAGTTGCGGGGGCAGTCCGGGATTTGAACCCGGTTCCCTTTTCAGACCCCTTGCGGGATCACCATCGCCTTCCACGTTTACATTGATTCCGCGTGCGAACAAGTCTGGAAGCGGCATTTGACCCACCGGATCGACCGCATGTGGCACCGCGCAAACACAGCTCATTCCGGTATGCGCCTCTTTTGGCCAGAAATACTGCGGGGGTGCGCCTCGAAGAGGCAAGGGGGCTGGCCCCCTCTGCTAGCCCTCCGCCAGCGCGCCATAGAGGATCAGCGCGGGCGCATCACTCACCGCGTTTTCCAGCCGCGCCGATAGGGCGGCAATATCCATGCGGTGCAGCGCTTGGGCAGGGGTGCTGACCCCTTCGGCCAGCAGCGCAGGCGTCTGCGCGGGCAGGCCTGCCTCGATCAACATGCGGGCAAAGGCGGGAAAGGTCCGCTGGCCCATGAATACCACCGTGGTCGCCTGCGCATCGGCCAGCGCGGCCATATTCAGGTCTTCGGGCAAGGCTCCTCGTACATCGTGGCCGGTGACAAACTGCACCCTGCGCGCGGTCAACCGCCGCGTCAGGGGGATGCCCGCCGCCGCCGCCGCGGCGCAAGCCGACGGAATGCCCGGTATGATTTCATAGGAAATGCCCGCGCCTTTCAGCGCCTCGATCTCTTCCTCCAGCCGTCCGAATGTGCCGCCATCGCCGGATTTCAGCCGCACGATCCGCTGGCCGGTCAGCGCATAATCGACCAGCAACTGGCTCACATGGTCCTGCTTGGGTGACGGGCGGCCCGCCCGCTTGCCCACCCCGACCAGGTCGGCACCGCTGCGCGCATGGCTCAGGATCGGGCCGGAGCTGAGGTCGTCAAACAGCACCGCATCGGCCCGCTTCAGCCGGTCCACCGCCTTGAGGGTCAGCAGTTCCGGATCACCGGGGCCGGAGCCGACAAAACTGACAAAGCCGCTCATGGGGTCTCTCCGGTGATCAGGTGGAAGAACGTGCCGCTGACATGGCCCTTGTGGGATCCGGTTTCGAGCACAGGGTTGCCGTCAGCGTCAAAGACGTTGGCCAAGGGTGCGTCTGGCTGCTCAAGGATCGAGGAATAGTGGAATTCGTGCCCGCGCAGTGCCGCGCCGGTCGCAAAGCCGGGCAAGGGGGCGGTTAGTTCGGCCCGACGATACCCCAGATGGAATTTGCGCTTTTCATAGCTGGTAACAAGGTTCAGCAGACCGGCCATCTTATGGTGCACGCCGTCCTTGTCGATCAGCGCCGCCCCCAGTGCCATGTAGCCACCGCATTCGCCGTGCACAGGTTTGGTCTGGGCAAAGTCGCGCAACCCCGTCTTGAAATTCTGCGCTGCCGCCAAGGTGCCCGCATGCAGTTCGGGATACCCTCCGGGCAACCAGACAAGGTCAGCGCTCGGGTCGGGGGCCTGATCGGCCAGCGGGGAAAATGGCAGGATTTCAGCGCCCTTTGCGCGCCAACCTGCCAGAAGGTGCGGATAGGTAAAGGAAAACGCCGCATCGCGCGCCAGTGCAATGCGCTGTGCGGGCGGTGCGGGAAGCGGATGTGCAGCGCGGGCAGGGCCTGATTGTGCGGCATCGCGCAGTGCGCCCAGATCGACATTCTCGCGCAGGAAGGCGGCATAGCCCGCAATCGCGCTTTCCAGATCGGGGTGCTCGACCGCCTGTATCAGTCCCAGATGGCGTTCAGGCAGTTTCAGGTCACCGCGTCGCGGCAGCGACCCCAGAACCGTGACGCCCGCCCGTTCCATCCCCAGACGGGTCAGACGCTCGTGGCGCGGACTGGCGACACGGTTCAGGATAACGCCCGCAAAAGGCAGGTCGGGATTGTACATGCGAAAACCGAGCGCGGTGGCAGCAGCCGATTGCGCCTGTCCGCCCACGTCGATCACCAGAACCACGGGCCAGCCCATGGCCAGTGCCGTCTCGGCGCTTGAGCCGAAACCGGACTGCCCGCGTGTTGCCACCCCGTCAAACAGGCCCATGGAGCCTTCGGCGACACAGATATCCGCGCCTTCCATTTGCGCGGCCACGCCGTTCAGCAGCCCCTCGTCCATCGCCCAAGTGTCAAAGTTGAACGACGCCCGTCCCGCCGCAGCCATGTGAAAGGCTGGGTCGATGTAATCCGGCCCCGATTTATAAGGCTGCACCACCAGCCCGTCATCGCGCAGGGCGCGCAACAGTCCCAGCATCACCGTGGTTTTCCCCGTTCCGGAGGCAGGGGCCGAGATCATGAGACCCGGTGGGGGCGTTGTCGCCTCAGTCATCGCCATGGCTCCAGCTTGCCCACGGGCTTTCCGCGCTCATCGGGCGGTAGCGGCGGTCGTAATCGGGCGCGTAAAGGCAGCTTTCGTCAAAATCCTCGGCCCCTAGGGCGCGGCCAACGAGGATCAGCGCCGTGCGCGAGATGCCGTCGTCCATCGCGTCTTTCAGCGTGTCGAGCGTGGCGTGGATGGTCCGCTGGTCTGGCCAGCTTGCGCGATAGACCACCGCGACGGGGCAATCGCCGCCATAAGCGGGCGACAGGTCGGCCACCACGCGGTCCAGATTGCCGATCGACAGGTGGATGGCCAGCGTCGCGCCCGTGGCCGCAAAATTGGTCAGGGTTTCGCCCTCGGGCATGGACGACGCCCGCCCCGGTGTGCGGGTCAGCACCACGGATTGCGCAATGCCGGGCAGGGTCAGTTCCGCGCCAAGGGCCGCTGCCGCCGCGCTGAACGACGGCACACCGGGTGTCACGCTAAAGGGGATGTCGGCGGCGCGCAGGCGGCGCACCTGTTCGCCCATCGCGGACCAGACCGACAGGTCGCCCGAATGCAGGCGGGCGATGTCGTGCCCTTTGGCATGGGCGGCGGTGATTTCCTCCATGATCTGGTCAAGGTCCATCGCGGCGGTGTTCACCACGCGCGCATCCGCGGGGCAGTGACCAAGGATCGCCTCGGGCACCAGCGATCCGGCATATAGGCAGACGGGCGAGGCGGCGATCAGGTCGCGCCCGCGCAGGGTCAGAAGGTCGGGCGCGCCGGGGCCGGCGCCAATGAAATGGACGGTCATGTGTCTGCTCCTTTTGCGATGGCGCAGGTCGCCATGCGGTCGTCGGAAATACGGCGGGTCACGATCAGGGTGGCCCCTGCGCCAGCGGCGGCAAGCGCGGCAGCCTCGGCCACGGAGCCTGTGTCGCGATGCATCTGGCTGATGGTGGATCGGGTCTGTGTTTGTTGCGCGGCAAGGCGGTCTTTCGGCACGGGATGGATGCCTAGAGTTAGGGCGTCAGCCAGTGCACGCATAGGCGCTTGCGCGGCCTTGTCCGCAGGGGCCGCAAGCACGTCGATTGTGTCCGCGTGTCCCGTGGCGGCCAGTGCGGCGCGGAGGCTATCCACGCTGGCACGGCTGGTGAATCCAAAGCCTGCGACGATCACAGCGTGACCTCCCACTGCACCACGGGATAGGATGCGGACCAGCCGCGCTTGGGGCCAAGCGGCTTGACCTGCGACGTTTCGATCCGCGCCAGCGCGCCACCACGACGGGCGTGCCACGTGGCAAGCAGTGCTTCGCCTTCAAGTGTCACCGCATTGACCACAAGGCGCGGCGCGATGGCGGTCACGTCCTCCAGCATCTCGTGCGACAGCCCGCCGCCGATGAACACGGCGTCTGGCGTGTCCAGTCCGGTCAAGGCCTCGGGGGCCGCGCCGATCACAACGCGCAGGCGGTTTTCGACGCCAAGGTTTTCGGCGTTCTGGACAATGCGCGCGGCGCGGTCGTCACGCGGCTCGATACAGGTGGCGCGGGTGGTGGGATGGGTCAGCAGCCATTCAAGCGCGATGGTTCCCGAACCGCCGCCGATGTCCCACAAATGCTCGTAAGGTTTCGGCGCAAGGCTCGACAAGGTCACGGCACGTACCATGCGCTTGGTCATCTGCCCGTCGCTGGCAAAACGCGCATCGGCCTGCCCGCTGGCCACGGTCAGGGCAGGGCCGTCGCCTGCGACTTCGATGGCGGCGCAGACGGGGTGGCCGAAAGTGCCGGAGAGCGCATCGGCCCGCATCGCTGTTACCCGCTGTGACGGGCCGCCCAGATTCTCGAACACGGTCACGGTGCTGGTGCCAAAACCTTGATCCGTCAGATAGTCCGCAAGGGAGTGCACCGCCGCGCCGTCGCGCAAAGTCACGATCAGGCGCATTCCCGTCGCGAGATGACGGCGCAGGCGGGCCATGGGCGCGGCGTGCAGACCAAGGCAGGTGACGCCCTCAATCGCCCAGCCCAGATGCGATGCGGCCAGCGCGAAACAGGATGTGCCAGAAATCGCCACCCATTCACCCGCCTCATACCGGCGTGCGATCACCGACCCCGCCCCGAACCATAACGGATCGCCGGAGGCAAGAACAACAACCCGCTGGCCGCGCAAACTGTCCAGAATGTCCAACCCGTCGGCAAAGGGTACCGGCCACGGGATGCGACGCGCTTGGGGGGCGATGGCGTCGCCCAACAGGTCCAGATGGCGCGGCGGGGCCATGATCACCTCGGCACGGGCCAGCGCGTCTTGACTTCGCGCGGATAGCCCTGCACGCCCGTCCTCGCCAATTCCAATCAGGGTAAGCCACGCCATGTCAGCCATCGCGCCCAACCTTCTGATCCTCGCAGGCACGACCGAGGCCACAGCATTGGGCCAAGCGGTGGCCGCTGCGGGGCTGCACGGCACGGTCAGCTTTGCCGGTCGGGTCGAGCGGCCCAAGCGCCAGCCGTTGCCGCAGCGCATTGGCGGTTTTGGCGGGGTTGAGGGACTGCGCACCTATCTTGAGGCGCACCAGATTTCCCATGTGGTTGATGCCACGCACCCCTTCGCCGCACAGATGAGCCGCAATGCGGTCGAGGCTTGCGCACAAGCGCAAGTGCCGCTTATCGCGCTGACCCGAGCATCGTGGTCGCCACAGACCGGTGATGACTGGATCCGCGTGCCTGACATAGCAGGGGCGGTTGCCGCGCTTGATTCTGCACCCGCCCGCGTGATGCTGGCCGTCGGGCGCATGCATTTGCAGGAATTCGCGCCCAACCCGCAGCATTTCTATCTGCTGCGGCTGGTCGACCCGCCAGCCAGCCCGCCGCCATTTCCCGACCATCATGTCGTGGTGTCGCGCGGGCCGTTCACCCATGATGATGACCGCGCCCTGATGGAGGCGCATGGCATCGACCTTGTCGTGTCGAAAAACGCCGGTGGCACGGGGGCTTACGCCAAGATTTCGGCCGCGCGCGCCTTGGGCCTGCCCGTGGTCATGATCGACCGCCCGATGATCCCGCCGCGCACCGAAGCCGACAGCGTTGCACAGGTTATGGCGTGGCTGGGTCACGACACGGACCTCGGCGTATAGACGATCGGGGCAGCGCCCGTGTCGATGATGCGGGTGCGGGACGATCCGACGATGACCATGGTGCGCATGTCGGCCATGTCGGCTGTGGTGTCCTGCAACGGGACGACGTTGATCGTTTCGTCGGGCGTCGACACGGCGCGGGCAAAGATCACGGGCCGGTTGTCGGCGCAGGCCGCTTTCAGGATTTCCAGCGTACGCTCAAACCCTTCGGGGCGCGATTTCGAGCGTGGATTGTAAAACGCCATGGCAAAATCGGCCTGCACCGCAAGGCGCAGGCGCTGTTCGATCACGTCCCACGGCTTGAGGTTGTCGCTGAGGTTGATGGTGCAGAAATCATGGCCCAAGGGCGCCCCCGCCCGCGCCGCCGCCGCCAGCATCGCCGTGATGCCGGGCAGGACGCGGATGTCGAGGCCGCGCCAGTCATCGGGGCCGTCCTCCAGAGCTTCGAACACGGCGGCGGCCATGGCAAACACGCCCGGATCGCCCGAAGACACCACCACCACATGCCGTCCCGCCGCCGCCATTTCCAGCGCATGGCGCGAGCGGTCGATTTCCACGCGGTTGTCGCTGGCATGCAGGGTCAGGCCGTCGCGCGGCGCGACGCGTGCCACATACGGGATATAGCCGACCACATCGGTGGCCTGCGCCAGTGCCGCCGTCACCTCTGGCGTGACCAGTGCGTCCGATCCGGGGCCAAGCCCTGCAATCACCAAGGCACCGCTCATGGTCTGCGCCCCTGTCCATGCACCACGATGATCGAGAAATAGGGCGTTACCTTGCCCTCCGCGTCCGAGAGTTTCTGCACGGTCTGGTTTGGCATGGTGGCATATTCGACCAGCCACGCGGCGTCGTATTTTCCCGCAGCGCGCAAGGCGCGGCAGACCTTGTCGATATTGCGCCCGATCTTCATGATGACGAGCGCGTCGGCGTTGGCCATATTGCGCGTCAGCGTGTCCTCGTCCAACGTGCCCATGAGAACCGACAGGATGTCGTCGCCCCACGTGATCGGCGCGCCCGTCGCGGTCCATGCGCCGGACATGCCGGTGATGGCTGGCACGACCTCGACCGTAATGTCGTCCTTGAGGCGGGTATAAAGGTGCATGAAAGAGCCGTAGAAAAACGGATCGCCCTCGCACAGCACCACGACATCCTCGCCTGCGTCGGTGAGCATACGCAACCGTTTGGTGCAGTCTGTATAGAACCCGCTGAGCGCAGAGTTGTAGGCCGGATCGCTGAGCGGGATTTCCGTGGTGACGGGGTATTCCATCGCGATCTCAACGGCTTGCGGATCTAGCAGCCCGTCCGCCAAGGTGCGCGCCTGACCCGCGCGCCCCGCCTTGCGGAAGAAGGCGACGTGGCGGGCATTGCGCACCAATCGGTCGGCCCGCACGCTCAGTAGGTCCGGATCACCCGGTCCAAGGCCAACGCCATACACGGTTCCGTATGTGCCGCTCATTCCTTACGGCTCGCAATCGCATTCACGGCGGCAACGGTGATGGCGCTGCCGCCCAAGCGGCCCTTGACGATGCAGCATGGCACAGGCTGGTCGGCCCACAGCGCGTCTTTGGATTCCACCGCGCCGACAAAGCCGACGGGGCAGCCGATGATCGCGGCAGGGCGCGGGCATGCGGGGTCTTCGAGCATGTTGAGAAGGTGGAACAGGGCGGTGGGCGCGTTGCCGATGGCGACCACGGCCCCGTCCAGATGCGGACGCCACAGTTCCAGTGCAGCAGCCGAACGGGTATTGCCCATCTTGGCGGCCAGCGGGCGCACCGCGTCGTCATGCAACGTGCAGATCACCGCGTTGTCGGCAGGCATGCGGGCGCGCGTGATCCCTTCGGACACCATGCGCGCATCGCACAGGATGGGCGCGCCGTTTTCCAGTGCTGCACGGGCCGTGGCGACAAACCCGTCCGAGAAATGGCAGTACTCTTCCAGCCCGACCATGCCTGCGGCGTGGATCATGCGCACGGCCACCTGTTCCTCGTCCGGTGCGAACCGCGACAGGTTCGCTTCGGCACGGATGGTGGCGAAACTTTGCAGGTAAATGGCCGCGCCATCGGTTTGGTATTCATAGGGCATTCTGTCAGGCCTTGCGCGTCAAGAGGTCGGTCGCGGACAAGCCGCGCAGCTTTGGCTGATCCCACGGATGGCCCTGTTTCACAAGGTCATACGCGCCGTTTGACCCCACAAGCGTGGTGTCGCAGGGGCGCGGGTGGGCACAGCCCTTGGCGCAGCCCGACACATGCAGGCCGCGGTGATAAAGGGGGGCGAGTTCGCGCGCGAGGGCGCGCGTTTCAACGCTTGCCTGCGGGCAGGCGGGCGCGCCGGGGCACGCGTGTGCGGCCAGAACCGGATCGCTCGAGTCGGTGACATAGCCGTGGGGCGCGCAGTCTTGCGCCCCTTCGAGCACAAAGATGCGCCAAGGGGTGACGCGCATGGCTGTGGCTTTGCTGTCCGTGACCAGTGCCGACAGGGTGCGGGCATCAAGGCTGCCGAACGGGGCGCCAAAAGCGCGGCCTAGTGCCGATTTGCTGACGCCAAGGGGCTGGCCCGTGGCACAGGGCGCGTCTGTGGCCCACGCTGGCGGCGGGGGGGTGTTGGCCACGTGGGCCTTCATCCGCTTGGCCTGCACGCCGCCGGTCTCGCAGAACCACCGCGCCATTTCGACCAGCGCATCGACCGCTGTGTCAGGTGTTACGCGCCGCCCCTGTGCCATGCCATCAAGGCGCAAGATCAGTGTGCCATCGGTGCCAGTCTCGAATCGGAAATCGGCGGAGTTTTCGGTCAGTACGGGTTGGTCACTTGCATCCAGTGCGATGCCCATCTTGGCCGGAAGGTCGGGCAACTCGGCCAGTCGTGCACAGATCGACGCATGCAGTTGCGTGTTCACATCGCCCGCACGCCACAACGGGGTCATCAGGATATTGCGGCGGCGTTCCAGTGCGGGCGTGGCATCCAGCAGGTCCAGCGCCAATAGGGCGTCCAGCACGTCCTGATGCGCCGCCTCTTCAATGCCGCGCAGTTGCAGGTTGGCGCGGCTGGTCAGGTCGATGATCCCGTTGCCAAAGCGCAGTGCCGTGTCGCACAGCCCAAGCAGTTGTGCCGCGCTTAGCTGCGCCATGGGCGGGCGCACGCGCACAATCAGCCCGTCGCCCGACATCATCGGCGTATGGGCGCCGGGGCACCAACCTTTCACGCTGGGACTTTGGTTGCTGTTGTAGGCGGTCACTGCGCGGCCTCCAGCGCGGCACGGATCGAGTTGCGCCGCGTTTGCCACAGCCCCGCGGCGGCCAATGCGGCGAACTGGTCCACCATTGCGGCATAGGCGGCGGGATTGGCGTCTTCCAGAAAGGCCGAGACTTGCGGGTCGCCCAAAGTTGCCTCGTGATAGGCGTCAAAAAGATGTGGCTGTACCACGCCCGCCAGATGCGCGAACGCGGCCATATGGTCCAGCGTTGCCGCAATCTCGGCCCCGCCACGGAACCCGTGGCGCATCATGCCTGCTAGCCAGTCAGGCTGGATGGCGCGGGCCTGCACGACGCGGGCTATCTCTTCGGGCAGGGACCGTGCGCGGGGGCGGGTCGGGTCGGTGCTGTCCAGATGATAGAGCGCGGCAGACCCGCCTGTGATCGCTTGGGCGGCGGCAAATCCGGCCTCGTGCGCGGCGTAGTCCGAGGCAAGTAATACGTCGGTTTCGGGCAGGTCTTGCAGGTGCACAAAGCTGTCGGCTTGCGCCACGCGGGCGGCGATCCCTTCAGCGTCTCGGGTCGCGTCGACCCCGTCCAGCGCATAGGCGCTGGCGGCCAGCCATGCGCGCCCTGCGGCGGCGCGGCTTTCGTCGGTAAAGGTTTCAAGATCCGCGCCCATGCCAAGGCCGAAACTGCCCGGTTTCGGGCCGTAAACGCGTGGCGTCGCGGCGCGGCCCGCATAGGGGTTCCAGTCCGATGCCTCGTCCCGCGCACTCAGCGCGCGCACCGCTTGTGAAAACAGCGCCGACAGAGTGGGGAACACATCGCGGAACAGGCCGGACACGCGCAAGGTCACATCAAGGCGCGGGCGGTCTAGGTCGGTGATGGGCAGTACCTCGATCCCCGACACACGTTCTGACCCTTTGTCCCACACAGGGCGCACGCCCAGCAGGTGCAGGGCCATGGCGAATTCTTCGCCCGCGGTGCGCATGGTGGCCGATCCCCACAAATCGACGATCAGTCCACGGGGCCAGTCGCCCTCGTCTTGCAAGTGGCGGCGCACCAGTTCCTCGGCCAGCTTGACCCCTTGGGCATAGGCGGCGCGGGTCGGCACAGAACGCGGGTCGGTGGTGAACAGGTTGCGCCCTGTGGGCAGCACATCGCGCCGCCCGCGATAGGGTGATCCCGACGGCCCGCCCGCAATCCGTTTGCCGTTAAGCGCGTCCAGAAGGGCGTCACGTTCGGCCTTGATCGACGGGGCCATATCGGCACCCATATCCACAGGTCCACCGCGCCCCCAGATGTGCAGACCGTCGCCGAACTGGCTTTCCTTGATGTCACAGACAAAGCGGTCGATGCGGGTGATCGCCTCGGCCGTCGAAGTGGCGCGGTCAAGGCCCAGATCGTCCTCGACGCCCAAAGCCTGCGCCTCGGCACGGATATCGTCCTGCAGGCGGTCGCGGCGTTTCGGGTCCAGCCCGTCGGCATTGGAAAATTCGTCGAGCAATGTCTCAAGCCGCACAAGGCGATCAGGGGTATCGCTGACCTTCATTGGCGGGGGCAGATGGCCAAGGGTCATCGCGCCGATGCGCCGTTTGGCCTGTGCCGCTTCGCCCGGGTCGTTGACGATAAAGGGGTAGATGACAGGCGTCGCGCCGATCAGTGCCTCGGGCCAGCACGAATCCGACAGGGCCACCGACTTGCCCGGAAGCCATTCCAGCGTGCCATGCGCGCCGATATGGATCAGCGCCTGCGTTTGGCTGCGCATCCATAGGTAAAAGGCGACGTATTCATGGCGCGGCGTGCGCGACAGGTCGTGATAGTCGTCATCGCGTGCCTCGGAGAAACCGCGTTCGGGTTGCAGCGCGATGGTGACGTTGCCGCGCTGTAAGGCGCGGAAATGGAATTGACCGTCAGGGGCGGCATCGCTCGGGTCGCCCCATTCTGCCGCCAATTCGTCCTGCAACGCGGCGGGCAGGGTTGCCAGCGCGGCGCGGTAGGCCTCAAGCGGCCACGTGATGGTGTCGGCGGCAAGGGCCGCGTCCAGTGCGCCCTGCGCTGGTGCAACCGAATAGCCTGCCTGTTCCAGATCGCCCAAAATCGCCTCGGCCGAGGCAAGCGCATCAAGGCCCACCGCATGGGCCATGTTCCAGTCCTTGCCCGGATAGGTCGACAGCACCAAGGCCAGTGTGCGCGCCGCCGCAGGGGTCGCGGCCAGATCACACCACGCCTTGACGCGGTCGGCCACGGCCTCCGAACGCTCGGTATCGGCCTTGTGCGCATAGCGGGCGAATTGCAGATGATCGTCCCGTGGCTGAGGTTCCTTGAACGAGGTGACGCCCGCGAACAAACGGCCATCGACCTCGGGCAGGACCACGTGCATTGCCAGATCGGCAGGGGACAGGCCGCGATCCGCCTCGGCCCACATGTCGCGGGTGGATGTGGCCAGTGCCACCTGAAATACAGGCACATTGCCCGCGTCCAGCGGCGAGGTGCCGTTCTTGCCTTTGCCGGAAAAGGCGGTGGCGTTCACGATGGCGACAGGGGACAGGTGCGCGATCTGCCGTGCCATCCACGCGGCGGCATCGGGGGCTTTCAGGGACGGCGCAAACAGGCCCAGCACCGCAAAGCCGCGCGCGCGCAAGGCTTCGAACAGGGCGGTGATTGGGGACAGGTCCGCCGCCGCCAGATAGGCGCGGTAGAAGGTGACGATCACCAGCGGTTTGGGGTCGTCTGCCATGATGACAGGGCAGCTGACCCCGTGTTCGGGCATCCACGCGCCGACCATCGGCAGCGCTTTGGCCCCTTGCACCGGCCCCGCATAAAGGCCTGAGGCAAGCGCCAGTTGTGCCAGTGCCGCTTGGGCTGCGACCGCGCCGCCGGTGTCGCACAGATGGGCCAGACGGCGCAGGGTGGACACGGGCAGGGTCGACATCTCGTCCAGCCGCGTGTCAACGCGCCCGTCCGCAGGCAGCACCGCGAGTGCGATGCCCTTTTCCTGCGCCAAGGCGCGCACCTGCTGCAAGCCGTAGGACCAATAGGGCACGCCGCCGATCAGCCGGACCAGAATGCCCCGCGCCCCCGCCAGCGTCTGTTCGACATAGGTGTCGACGGACAGCGGGTGTTTCAGCCCCACCAGATTGGCCAGTCGCAGCGTCGGCATCTTTCCTTCGGGCCCACCCCCACGGTGCCAGCCCGCGCCAAACGCGCCCAGATCACTGTCCGAAAAGGACAGGACCACCAGATCGGCGGGCGTCTGGCCCAGATCGGTCGGTGTCTCGGTCTCTTCCAGACCATGACTTTCGCGAAAGACGACGTGCATGGGGTGACCCTTGGGGTTTACTCGGCAGCTGCCGCAGTCTGGACCAGCGCGGCGCGGATCGCGTCCGTGTTTACGTCGTCATGTTCGGCAATCACGACCAAACGGCCCTGACGCGCCTCGTCCGGCCCCCACGGGCGGTCGTATTGGTGACGCACGCGCGCACCCACGGCCTGCACCAGCAGACGCATCGGTTTGCCCGTGACGGCGGCATAGCCTTTGATGCGCAGGATGTTCTGCGTCTTGGCCATCGCTTCGATGCGGGCCACCAGATCGGCGGGGTCGCCGACCTCGGGGATGTCGATAATGACGGATTCAAAGTCGTCATGTTCGTGGTCGTCATGGCCGTCGTGATGGCTGGGGCGGGCGTCCATGTCATCCTCGGCAGCAGCGTTAAGGCCAAGGATCACGCGCGGGTCGACCGCGCCTTCGGCCACTTCGACCACCGGCAGGGGGCGGGGCGTTTCGGCAGCGATGATCGCCTTGGCTTTGGCGATGCCTTCGGGGCCTGCAAGGTCGGGTTTTGTCAGCAGGATGATGTCGGCGCAGCTGATCTGGTCCTCGAACACCTCGGACAGGGGCGTTTCGTGATCCAGACTGTCATCGGCCAGACGCTGCGCATCCACACGCGCCACATCGGGCGCGAACCGGCCTGCGGCAACGGCCTCGGCATCAGCCAGCGCGATGACACCGTCGACGGTGATGCGGCTGCGGATATCGGGCCAGTCGAACGCCTTCAGCAGCGGCTTGGGCAGGGCCAGACCGGAGGTTTCGATCAGGATATGTTCGGGCTGCGGGTCCAGCGCCATCAGCGCCTCGATCGTCGGGATGAAATCATCGGCCACGGTGCAGCAGATACAGCCGTTTGCCAGTTCCATGATGTTTTCCGCAGGGCAGTCGGGGATGGCACAGGATTTCAGGATCTCGCCATCGACGCCGACATCGCCGAATTCGTTCACGATTACCGCCAGACGCTTGCCTTGGGGGTTCTGCATCAGGTGACGCACCAGCGTCGTCTTGCCCGAGCCGAGAAAGCCGGTGATGACGGTGACGGGGATTTTGTTCAGATTTGCCATGGTTCAGGACTCCTGCGGGGGGATGCGGGCGATGCAATTCTTGCGGAAATGTTCGGGGCGGGCGCGCCACGGGACCAGCCCGTCAGGCGTGTCGGCATAGGCGGTGACACCTTCAACGACGGTGTCCACATGTTCGGATTCCAGAAGGTTGCCATAAACGTATGTCCAGCGCGCCGCGCCGCCGCGAATGGCGACGGAACAGCCCGAGGAACAGTTCGACAGGCATTCGACAGCCTTCAGTGTCACATGGTCGGGCAGCTCGCGGCTGGCCAATGCGGCATGCAGCACCTCGCCCGGGCGGGTGCCGCCTTCGGGCACTTCGGTCTCGCGGCGGCACTTGGTGCAGACCAGCAATTCGACAGGGGCCAACTGGCTCATCCCATGGTTCCTTCGACAGGTGGGCAGGGGCAGGATGGCGGGCGGCAAAAGCCATAACGAC
This sequence comes from Tateyamaria sp. 7Alg 36, assembly GCF_059882455.1. Lineage (NCBI taxonomy): Bacteria > Pseudomonadati > Pseudomonadota > Alphaproteobacteria > Rhodobacterales > Roseobacteraceae > Tateyamaria > Tateyamaria sp. 7Alg 36. Next base: position 3,175,830 of record NZ_CM187613.1, read on the forward strand.
CCGACACCCAGAAACACCCCGTCCGGTTTCGTCATTCTCTCGCGCTGGCAGGTCTCCCGGCTTGCGGATATCAGGTTTCCCTGTCGGTGCCCTGCCTTCCCGACCTGAAGGGCCAGTGGCTATGGGCGACCTCTCCGGTCACGGTCGCGGGGGCGGCTGCGTTTAGGGCGATTGGCCCGTTGCATTCCCTTTTCACCTACATCACGGATGCAGGCACCAGCGCATCCCTAGTGCGCGTCGCAAAGGACCGAGTCAAGCGTGATCGCTGCCTGTGCAGGGCGCAAACGCCGGCCTTGCGCAGCGTCAGCGCGGCAATAGCTGGGCGCTAAGAACACTGGTGCGCGCGGCAATTCCGTGGCACCAACAGCCCCGACAAAAGGAGAAGCCCATGGACGACGTCACCGAACGCCACAACGCCAAGATGAAAAAGATCAAGGCCGCCCGCGACAAGATGATGGAAACCAAGACCGAGGAAAAAGGTCTGATCATGGTCCATACCGGCGCGGGCAAGGGCAAGTCGTCGTCAGGGTTCGGCATGATCATGCGCTGCATCAGCCACGGCATGCACTGCGCCGTGGTGCAGTTCATCAAGGGCAACTGGGACACGGGAGAAAAGACGTTCCTGCGCACCCGTTTTGAGGATGAGTGCCGCTTTTTCGTTTCGGGAGAAGGGTTCACATGGGAAACGCAGGACCGTGACCGCGATATCATGGCCGCCAAGAAGGGCTGGGAAATCGCCAAGGAACAGATCCTCGACCCCGAAGTGGAATTTGTGCTGCTGGACGAAATCAACATCGCCCTGCGCTATGACTACCTGGACATCGACGAGGTGGTCGATTTCCTGCTGCACCAGAAACCGCAGATGACCCATGTGGTTCTGACAGGGCGCAACGCCAAGCCCGAGTTGATCGAGGCGGCGGATCTGGTGACCGAGATGACGCTGGTGAAGCACCCGTTCCGTGACGGTGTGAAAGCGCAAAAAGGCGTGGAGTTCTGAGATGAATCTGGAAGCCGCGTCTTTCGTTGATCGCAGCCACCCAACCAAGCGTCACGCCGAGGTCTACGGCTTTTACGAACGGCTTTATACGGTCATCGACCTTAGCGCGGGCATTCTGTTCCTGATCGGGTCCATTCTGTTTTTCAAGGAATCGACAACCTACGCGGCCACATGGCTTTTCGTGCTCGGATCGGTCCTGTTTGTGGCGCGCCCGCTGTCCCGCTTTGCCCGCGAATTCCATATCGCGCGCTTGCCCTTGCCCGGGGATGATGACGACGCATGACCGCCCTGATGATCCAAGGCACCGGGTCGAATGTGGGCAAGTCCATGTTGGTGGCGGGCATATGTCGGGCGGCGCTGCGCCGTGGCCTGTCTGTGGCGCCGTTCAAGCCGCAGAACATGTCGAACAATGCCGCTGTCACGGCCGATGGGGGCGAGATCGGGCGCGCACAGGCGTTGCAGGCCATTGCCTGCGGGTTGGCGCCGCATACGGATATGAACCCCGTCCTGCTCAAACCCGAAACGGACGTGGGCAGTCAGGTGGTGGTGCAGGGCAAGCGGCTCGCCACGGTCAAGGCGCGGGACTATGCCGCCCTCAAGCCGCAATTGATGGCGCCCGTTCTCGAAAGCTTCAACCGTCTGAAATCGCAATATGATCTGGTGATGGTCGAGGGCGCGGGCAGCCCTGCCGAGGTCAACCTGCGCGCCGGTGATATCGCCAATATGGGATTTGCCCGTGCCGCCGGATGCCCCGTGATCCTGACCGGCGACATCGACAGGGGCGGGGTGATCGCGCAGGTCGTCGGCACGCAGGCGGTGATTGACCCCGACGACGCGGCGATGATCGCGGGCTTTATGATCAACCGCTTTCGCGGCGATCCGACGCTGTTCGACGACGGCTATCGCTTGATCGAACAGCATACCGGCTGGCGCGGTTTCGGCGTGGTGCCGTGGTTCGATCAAGCGTGGAAACTGCCTGCCGAGGATGCGCTGGATATTGCGACGCCAGTGCGCGATCAGGGGCTGCACATCGTCTGCCTGAAACTGTCACGCATCGCCAATTTCGACGATCTTGACCCGCTGGCACAGGAAAGCGGCGTGCGCCTCACGATGTTGCAAGCGGGCCAGCCGTTGCCTGCGGATGCGGATGTGGTGATCTTGCCCGGCAGTAAATCGACCCGTGGCGATCTTGCCTTTTTGCGCGCGCAGGGCTGGGACGAAGACGTGCGCGCCCATGTGCGCCGTGGCGGTCATGTGCTGGGTATTTGTGGTGGTTTCCAGATGCTTGGGCATGTGGTTGCGGACCCTGACGGTATCGAAGGACCGGCGGGGCAGACCCAAGGCCTTGGCCTGCTGGATATCGAGACGGTGATGACGGGGGACAAGCGCCTGACCGATGTGGCGGCGGTGCACGCGCCCACGGGGCAGGCGTTTGACGGGTACGAAATCCATATCGGGCGCAGTGACGGCCCCGACCGCGCGCGCCCCTTTGCCCATGTAGACGGGCAGGCCGAAGGCGCGATCAGCGCGGACGGGCGCGTGGCGGGCAGCTATTTGCACGGCATGTTTGCCGATGACGGGTTCCGGCGCGCGTGGCTGTCGGGCTTTGGCGTGGCTGGCGACGACGCGTCCTATCGCGGGCAGGTCGAGGCAACGCTTGATGCGCTGGCCGACCATATCGAGGCCCATGTGGACCTGAATGCACTGCTGGCCTGTGCCCGATAGGGACGGCGGCAGTTACTGTTGCTGGACCTGAAGGGCGACAGACATGGTTTCGCCCGCATCCCCCATCCGCAATCCAAGGATCGGGGCCGCGCCGCGATAGTCCAGCCCCGTGGCAACCCGCACATAGCGCGCATCGGGGCAAATGCTGTTCGAGACATCAAAGCCGACCCAGCCCAAGCCCGCCACATGTGCCTCGGCCCATGCATGGGTGGCGTCCTGTTCGATCCGGTCGTCCATCATCAGATAGCCCGACACATAGCGCGCCGGAAAGCCGAGGGCGCGGGCGGCGGTAATGAACACATGGGCGTGGTCCTGACAGACGCCGTGCCCGACTTCCATCACCTGTTCTGCCGTCAGGTCAGAGGCGACCTGATCCGTCGAATAGGGCACCATTTCAAGCACATGCGCGCTGAGCGCGTGCAGGATTTCCAGCGGCGTGCCTTCTGTGGGGGCCGACGCGATCAGGGCGTCGATGGCGGGTCCGCGTGTGGTCAGGTCGGTGCTACGCTCAAACAGCCACAGCGGCACATAACCGCCCTGCGGTCCCACGACGCCTGCCTGATCCTCGACCTCGACCGTGCCACGGCAGATGATCTCGATCTCGGTCTCGCCGGGGGTAAAGCTGACAAGATCCACGGCGTTGGCATGTTCGTCCTCAAAGGACACCTCGACATGGCCGCCGCGCACTTCGATGTCCCAATCCACGATCACCTGTCCGGGGCGGGATTTGGGCCGCAGGCGCACCTGTTGCAGCGCATAGGGCACCGGCGCGTTGTAGGTGTAGTGGGTTTTGTGCTCGACCCTCAGTCGCATGTTTTGGTCACTCGCTGAATCTGTAATCGATTTCGATCTGGCGACCCAGTTCCGCGCTGTCGCGCAGGAAGTCCCCGATGAATTCGTGCAGGCCGTATTCGAAGATGGCGCTCATGTCGTGGGTCTTGAACCGCGCGCACAGCGCATCCGACAGGGCATGGCAGGGGTGGCGCGCGTTATATTCCTGCGCCAGAAAGCCAAGGTTTTCCCCGATCTTGCCATAGCAGAACGCAAGGCTGCGGGGCAGGCGGCCATCCAGCACCAGAAAACGCGCAATCGCCATCGGATCGGTCTCGCCCTCGTGCAGGGTCTGATAGGCGCGGGTGGTCGAGGTGGCGCGCAGGATTGTGTCCCACTGCACATTGTCCGACGCACTGCCGACCAGCCGCACGGAAGGCAGCAGGATATAGTATTTCTGGTCCAGAATGCGCGCCGTGTTGTCGGCCCGTTCAAAGAAGGTGCCGATGCGCCCGAAATTGTAGATGTCGTTGCGCACCATCGACCCGTGCGAGGCGCCGCGCACAAAGGCAGTGCGCTGGCGGATGATTTGCAGCACTCGGGGCAGGTCGCGGTCATCGACCGGATTTTTCAGCAGTTCCTTGAGGACCATGTAGCATTCGTTGACCGCCTCCCAAACCTCGCGGGTGAGGGCGGTGCGCACCACGCGCGCGTTGACGCGGGCCGCTTCGACACCGGCCAGAATGCTGCCCGGATTGCCCGGATCGCGCAGCAGAAAGTCGATGATCCGCTGCCCGTTGGGCGCGCCATGCAGCGAGGTGTAAAGATCGTTCAAGCCGGTCGAGGACAGGATCGCGGTCCATTCGCTTTCGGCGGCGCTTGATCGGGTGAGCGAGATGCGCAGCCCCGCGTCGATCATCCGCGCTGTATTTTCGGCCCGTTCGAGATAGCGGAACATCCAGAACAATCCGCCTGCTGTTTTGCCAAGCATGTTCTAGTCCTCCAGCACCCAAGTGTCCTTGGTGCCTCCACCTTGTGACGAGTTGACGATCAACGACCCTTCGGTGAGCGCGACGCGGGTCAGACCGCCGGGCATAATCTCGATCTTGTCGGGCGACATCAGCACGAAGGGCCGCAGGTCCACATGGCGCGGCGCAAGGCCCGCTTCGGTTAGGATCGGCACCGTAGACAGCGCCAGCGTCGGTTGTGCGATGTAGTTTTCGGGATGCGCGGTCAGTTTGGCGCTGAATTCCGCGATTTCCTTTTTCGACGCCGCAGGCCCCACGAGCATCCCGTACCCGCCTGAACCATGGACCTCTTTGACCACCAGTTCGGACAGGTTGGCCAAGACGTATTTCAGGGTTTGCGGGTCCGAACAGCGGTGCGTCGGCACGTTTTTCAGGATCGCCTTTTCGCCCGTGTAGAATTCGACGATGTCCGGCATGTAGCTGTAGATCGCCTTGTCATCGGCAATCCCCGTTCCGGGGGCGTTGGCAATGGTGATCCCGCCCGCGCGATACACATCCATGATGCCCGGCACGCCCAGCATCGAGTCGGGGTTGAAGTTCAGCGGATCCAGATAATCGTCATCGACACGACGATAGAGCACATCGATGGGCTTATAGCCTTCGGTGGTGCGCATCGCGACGCGCCCGTCCACCACCCGAAGGTCATGACCCTCGACCAGTTCGGCGCTCATCTGGTCGGCTAGAAAGGCGTGTTCGTAATAGGCCGAGTTGTGAATGCCAGGTGTCAGCACCGCCAGCGTCGGCCGCCCGTCGCAGGCCGAAGGCGCACAGCCCGACAGGGACCGGCGCAACGAACGGGGGTACTGGCTGACCGAGCGGACTTTGACCTTCGAGAACAGCTCGGGGAACATGTGCAGCATCGTCTCGCGGTTTTCGAGCATATAGCTCACCCCCGACGGCGTGCGGGCGTTGTCCTCAAGCACAAAGAATTCGTCATCCCCCGTGCGCACCAGATCGGTGCCGACAATATGGGTGTAAATATCACCGGGCGGCGTGACGCCGATCATCTGGGGCAGAAAGGCGTCGTTGCGCGCAATCATCTCGGCAGGGATGCGACCGGCGCGCACGATTTCCTGACGGTGGTAGATGTCGTGCAAAAAGGCGTTCAGCGCGCGCACCCGCTGTTCGATACCACGCGACACCAGCGCCCATTCGCGCGCGGCAATGATGCGCGGCACAAGATCGAAGGGGATCAACCGTTCGGTCGCGTCTGGGTCGCCGTAGACGTTGAATGTCACACCGATCAGGCGAAACAGCGCTTCGGCCTCTTCGGATTTTTGCAACAGGCGGGCGTTGTTTTCGCCCTCGAACCATTTGCAATATTCTTGGTAGGGCGCACGGGGCGTGCTGCCGTGGCCTGTCATCTCGTCGAAGTATTTTGGACTCTTTGGCATACACCTAACCGTGCACATTAACTTGCGTCCTGCAACCTGATCCCACTTCTGGATCATTTTGGTGCACAGCCGCGATTAAAAATAAGGCAGTTGTTTTGGCGCGGATCGCGGGCGTGATGCGGGGCGGGGAAGGGGCAGGAAAAACTGTCGTGTTTGGCGCGGGTTGCGGGGCACAAGCCGCCCCTCGCAGCGCGCAAGCAGGATCAGAAATCGCGGCGGGCGGCGGCGCGTTCCAGCTTGTCCAGCACCTTGTACATGACCTCGATCTCGGTCTCATCCAGTTCCGCCATCAGGTTGCGCTGGCGGGCCTGCATCAGCGGCAGGATCACCTGATAAAGGGCCGCGCCTTTTTCGGTGGCGCGCAGGATGCTTTGCCGCTGGTCATCGGGATCGGCGCGCGCCTCAAGGTAGTCTTTGGCGATCAGGCTTTTGACCGCGCGGCTGACCTGCGCCTTGTCGATCTGTCCGTCGCGGACGATCTCGGCCATGGTGCTTTCGTTGTGGTCCTCAACCAGAATCAGAACCCGCCATTCGGTCTGGCCGATATCGCTGTGCACCCGCAGGATGTGCTGGGCCTGCGCATTGATCTGCGCCTGCAAACGGGTCAGCCGGTATGTAAGAAAAGATCGCAGTCTCAGCGGGGCGGGTTCGGTATTCATAACTAATTTTCAACTCTAATACTGAATGCCGTTGACGGGTCAACGGAATCATCGTCGGTCTTTAACGGGGGAAGGGCGGTAATAACAAGGGAACCGATGGCGCGTTTGCGCATATTACCCCACACTTACGCGCACAATTAGCCGGCGCGTGACAGGCCCGCGCACGCCACGGGGCGGTAAATGCGGGCGGGCTCGTGCGCTCGAATAGGCCCTGTGGTGTGGCGGTGACCGCTGGACCTATCGCCGTCGATGCGGGATGCTTGCGCCCAGACCGCATGCAAAGAGGCCCCCATGTCCAATCCCTGTATCATCTGCGTTGCCATCACCGGCTCTGTGCCGCGCAAGGCCGACAATCCGGCGGTGCCCGTCACCGTGTCCGAGCAGATCGAAAGCACCCATGCCGCGTTCGAGGCGGGTGCCGCGATCTGTCATGCCCACGTGCGAAACGATGATGAAAGCCCCAGTTCGGACCCTGAAAAGTTCGCGCTGCTCAAGGAAGGGGTCGAGAAACATTGCCCGGGCATGATTGTGCAGCTTTCGACCGGCGGACGCTCCGGCGCGGGTCAGACGCGGGGCGGGATGCTGCCGCTGCGCCCCGACATGGCGTCGCTGTCTGTGGGGTCGAACAACTTTCCCACGCGGGTCTACGAGAACCCGCCGGAGCTAGTGGACTGGCTGGCCGCTGAAATGGTGAAATACGAGGTGAAGCCCGAGATCGAGGCCTTTGACCTGAGCCACATCTTTATGGCCGCGCAGATGCACGCGCAGGGCAAGATCGTGGATACGCCTTACGTGCAGTTCGTGATGGGGGTGAAGAACGCGATGCCGGTGGACCGTGCCGTGTTTGATTTCTACATCGAGACGGTCAATCGCCTGTTTCCGGATGCGTCGTGGTGCGCGGCAGGGGTCGGGGCCAACCAGATCGTGTTGAACGAATGGGCCGTGGCCGCAGGGGGCCATGCCCGCACGGGGCTTGAGGACAATGTGCGGTGGGACAAGGAAACGCTCGCCCCGTCTAACGCGGCCCTTGTTTCCCGTCTTGCCGAGATCTGTGCCAAACATGACCGCCCCGTCGCCACACCGGCACAGGCGCGCGCGATTCTGGGCCTGCGCGCGGCCTAATCGCGCGCGGATGCGCTCCGTTCGGCGCGGGCTGATGGCAGTGTTTTACAAAGTGCCCTAGCGGCACTTTGCTGCGTGGTGGACACGTCCGCGCCAATCGGCCACGGTGGCGCCAACAGGGAGGATCACCATCATGGACATGTCATTTACCTTGCGCCCAGAGAACCGCGCACTGCTCAACCGCGTCGCTGCGATGATCCGCGACGAAATCATGCCGATGGAGGAGGAATATGCCGCCGAAGTCGGCAAGGGCGACCGCTGGCAATATACCGAACGGCAGACCGAAATCCTCGAAGGATTGAAAGCCAAGGCTAAGGCAGCGGGCTTGTGGAACTTCTGGCTGACCGACAGCGACAAGGGCTTTGGCCTGAGCACCGTTGAATACGCCCACTTTGCAGAAGAGATGGGAAAGACCCCGCTGGGGGCCGAGGTGTTCAACTGCTCTGCACCTGATACGGGCAATATGGAAGTGTTCGAACGCTACGGTACCGAGGCGATGAAACGCGACTGGCTCGCGCCGCTGCTTGAAGGGGAAATCCGCTCGGCCTATCTGATGACGGAACCGGATGTGGCAAGTTCGGATGCCACGAATATCTCCATGTCCTGCGTGCGCGACGGTGATGACTATGTCCTGAATGGCGAGAAATACTGGGCCAGCGGCGCAGGCGATCCGCGCTGCAAGGTCTATATCGTGATGGTGCGCACAGGCGGCGACGACGCGCCTAAGCACAAGCGCCATTCGATGATCGTCGTGCCCGCCGACAGCGCGGGTATCGAGGTACTGCGCCCCATGCTGGTCTATGGTCATGACGACGCGCCGCACGGCCACATGCACATCCGGTTCACCGATGTGCGCGTGCCTGCCGAAAACCTGCTGCTGGGCGAAGGGCGCGGGTTCGAGATTTCCCAAGGCCGTCTTGGGCCGGGCCGTATCCACCACTGCATGCGCGCCATCGGTCAGGCCGAAGCCGCGCTTGAACTGATGTGCAAACGGTCGCTGTCGAAAGAGGCGTTCGGCAAGCCGCTGGCGCAACTGGGCGCGAACTACGACATCATCGCGGAATCGCGGATGGAGATCGAAATGGCCCGCCTGCTGTGCCTCAAGGCTGCTTGGATGATGGATCAGGGCGACGCACGCGCCGCTGCCCCGTGGATCAGCCAGATCAAGGTCGTCGCCCCGCGTGTATCGCTCAAGGTGATTGACGAGGCGGTGCAGATGCATGGCGGGCAGGGGATTTCACAAGATACGCCGTTGGCCCACGCGTGGACGCACCAGCGCACCTTGCGCCTTGCCGACGGGCCGGACGCTGTCCACCGCAGGCAGGTGGCGCGGGCCGAGTTGCGCAAATACACCCAGCAGCCGGTCTAGGTGCACCGCGCCTTCGGGCGCAGGTTATGACATGCGCGGGTGAAAATACTTGCATCCGCGCCTGTTGCCCCCTCAAATCATGGGCATGATGCTGCCTGTGTGTTCCGGATGAAGGATGCAGCCCCCGATACGCTGCCTCTGCGCGCGCCTGATACGGTGATGCGTCTGGCGCGTATGGGGGCGATGATGCCGACGCGGCTCAGCTTTCTGCGGGTTCTGGTGCGCCGCCTGTGCGCCGAGCGCGCACAGATCACCCGCCCCCTTTGGGAAATGTCAGTCGACGGATACGGGCGTGCTGTCTACAGCGTCGAACTGGGCGGGCATACCTATTCCCTTGTGGCCATCGCGAACCCTTTGTCTGATGACCAGCGCAGCGACCGCGTGATCGCCACTGCATGGGACGCGGCCTTTGTTCTCTATGACGGGGTGCCGGACAGGTCCGAGGTGGATCGCATCGCCGCCAACGCGCCCTTGCAGGAAGAGGGGCGGTTTACGCCCCGCGATCTCGTCCTGAGCCGCGCCAACAAATCCGTGCGCATGTGGGACGCAACCGTCGCAGCGCTGCGCGCAGGGGCGCAGCCCGATGCGGCGCTGATCCGCGATATCGGCTATCTGATGCGCACCACGGCGGTCTATGGCAACGGCAAGTTCGGCATCGCGGACCGACACCTGATTGCGGATCGCGCAGGCCTCGAAGGGCCGTTCGCCGCCGAGATGCTGTGCGTCTACCTGATCCGGCATTTCACGCTGGATCTTGTGCAACACGTGGGCGGGGGCAGGTTGGAGCTCCGCTTGGCCCGCCACCTCGGGATCGGCAATGCAACGGGGTTGGGCATGGCACCGTTCCTCGTCACCCATCCCGTGCTGCTCAACAACTGGATGGTGGCGCGGGAAACGGCACTCGCGCGGGTGCGCAGCATCGCGGGACTGGACGGCGACGAGCGCGCCCGCCTTGCCACGCTTGCGGATCGCGCCGCGGCGCATCTGTCGCAATGGCACGTACCCGCCGCCGCGCATGACGCGGCCTTGCGTGATCTGGAACTGGAATGGGCCGCGTTCCGCCCCCGCTTTGACGACCTAACCGGCCCCGCGCCGGTCGAGGCGCTGTGGCAAGCCGCCCAATCCGCCAGCATCCCGCTACAGGAATTGCTGCTGGCCCTGCTGCTTGAGGGGTTTCCCGATCATATCGACGACCTGAGCACCGGCATGGGCGATCCCGTTGGTGCACTGATCACCCCGTTCTGCGGCACGGATGCATTGGGCGCGGCAGTGCAGGCCGATTGGGGCTGGGCGCTGGCGCAAGATTATGACGCGCCCGATGCCTGCCGCCGCTTCTGGTATGTCAGCGCGGCCAAGCTTGAGCCCCGCCTTGGTGACCGTTTTGCCGAAGGGGGTGCGGACCTTGAAACCCCGCTGGATATTGCCCGCCGGATCAAGGCGATGCAGATGGACCTGCCGGCGCAGGACCAGCCGGTGTCGGCCTTCCTCAAAACCCATCCAGAACACGCCCACGCGGCCACGCGGGTGGCCACGCTTGCGCGCTATCCATACGCGGAAATCCGCGACAACCTGATCGCGCAGACCTGCCGCCCCATTGATATGTTACGCTGCAAGCTCAGTTTCTTCGGGGCGACCAAGTTTGATCCGAAATCCGACCTGTGGACGCGGATCACCTTGGCGCAAGGCGCGCCGCTCGGGGATGCGCTCACGCTGGAAGAGGATGATTGGTGGCTGCCGGTGCTTGCATGACGGAACACTCGTGGACAGAGATTCAGGCGCTTGCGGTGCGCGCGGCGACAGGGGCGGGCGTCCCTGCGGCGCAGGCACTGGCCTTTGGCGCGATGCTGGCGCGGCATCTGGCCGATGGCGGCGCGCAAGGGGCACTGCGCGACGCACTCGAAACCCCTTCGCTCATCCTCGACATCGCCCATCGGGTCGAGGCGCTGGTTGAAACCGCGTCCCTCTCGCCCCGCGTGGTCGAGGCCGAAGAACCCGATGCGGCACAGCGCGCCCTGATGATCAGTTGGCTGGCCAGCCTGCCGTGCCAGTCCGAGGTCGAGGTGCGCGGCCAGACCCTGACCGCACGCCTGTCCCTGACCGCGCCCAGTACCCGCCGCCGCCCCGTGCGCATCACGATCTCAAAGGCGCTGCTGGACGATATGAAGTCACTCGCGGCGCGCACCTATGTCCCCGACAGTGCCGCATCCCGCGCCATGGGGGCAGGGGCGGGCGCGATGGAACTGGACTAAGGGCCTAGGCCTTTTGCGCAAACGGGTCGTCGGGATAGACCACATGCGCCAGATACAGACCATGCGGCGGACAGACAGGGCCGCAAGCGGGCCGCGCCCGCGCCTCAAGCGCATCGCGCACCTGATCGGGGTGCCACGATCCCGCGCCAACCCGCTCCAACGTGCCGACAAAACTGCGCACCTGATTATGCAGGAACGACCGCGCGCGCACATCAAACCGGATCTCGGGGCCGTGGTCGCCGTCCACCGCCTGCACATCCAGCCGGTCCAGCGTCTTCACAGGGCTTTCCGCCTGACAAATGGTGGAACGGAACGTGGTGAAATCATGCTTGCCCAGCAGATGCGCGGCACCAGCCTGCATCGCGGCTACGTCCAGCGGTTGCTTCACATGCCACACCAGCCCGCGCAGATGCGTCGCAGGGGCGCGGCGGTTCAGGATGCGAAAGCTGTAATGCCGCGCAAGGGCTGAAAACCGTGCGTGCCAATCCGGCGCAACCTCGGCGCAATCGACAATCGCAACCGGCACACGGCGCAGATGATAGTTCAACGCCTCCGACAGGCGGAACGGCGACCAGTCGCGCTCAAGATCGCAATGGGCCACCTGCCCAAGACCGTGCACCCCCGCATCGGTCCGCCCCGCCGCCGCAATCTTGTGGGTGCGGGGTTCAAGCCGCGCCAACGCAGCTTCAATCTCGCCCTGAACCGAGGTCTGGTCGGTCTGGCGCTGCCAGCCCACAAACGGGCCACCGTGATATTCTATTTTAAGAGCATAGCGAGGCATGGCCGTCCCCTAGCGCCAATCGCGCGCGCGATCAACATGGCGCACCTGTCACCTTTGCGCACGGTCCGTCCCTTCTCTGTTCCAAAAAATCCCCGCCGGAGGCTCCCGCCCCCGCCAACAGCGCCACCGGCTCTGGCGATGCGCGCCCCCGCGCCCTATGTAGGGGGCACAAAAGGAGATCGCCGCGTGATTTTGACGACACTCGCCGACCGCGTGCTGGATGTGGCGCAGGGCATATACGACACAGGCGCGGACCTCGTCAGTGAACCCACCTTGCGCATCGGCGTGACGGGGCTGGCGCGGTCGGGCAAGACGGTGTTCATCACCTCGCTGGTCGCCAACCTGCTGGATCGTGGCCGCATGCCGCACCTGCTCGCGGCAAGCGAGGGGCGCATCGCGGCGGCCTATCTGCAACCCCAACCCGATGACACCGTGCCGCGCTTTGATTTTGAGGCGCATATGGGCGCGCTGACAGGGCAGCCGCCCCGCTGGCCCGACAGCACGCGGGCGGTCAGCGAATTGCGCGTCTCTTTGCGGGTCAAGCCGAACGGGCTGCTGGCGGGTTTGCAGGGGCCGCGCACCATCCACATCGATATCATCGACTACCCCGGCGAATGGCTGCTGGACCTTGCCCTGCTGGATCAAAGCTATGACGACTGGTCGTCCGCCACGCTGGCACGGCTGGCGGACCGCGATGCGGGGCAGGACTATCTGACGGCGGCCAACGGCACCGATGGCACGGCGCGCCTTGACGAGGTGCAGGCCAAAACACTCGCGGCCAGCTTCACCGCCTATCTCCATGCCGCGCGCAATGCGGGCTTTTATGACTGCACACCGGGGCGGTTCCTGTTGCCCGGTGATCTGGCGGGCTCTCCGGTCCTGACCTTCGCGCCGCTGCCTGCGGGCGAGGCGCCGCGCAAGTCGCTGCGCCGCGAGATGGAACGGCGCTACGAGGCCTATAAGGCACAGGTCGTGCGCCCGTTTTTCCGCGACCACTTTGCCCGCATCGACCGTCAGGTGGTGCTGGTCGATGCTTTGGGTGCGATCCATTCCGGCCCCGCCGCGGTCGAGGATATGCGCGTGGCGATGACCGACATCCTTGCTGCCTTCAAACCCGGTCGCAATGCGTTCCTGACCCAGCTGTTCCGTGGCAAGCGGGTCGAGAAAATCCTGTTTGCCGCGACCAAGGCCGATCACCTGCACCATTCTCAGCACGCCCGCCTGACTGCGATCATGGAGGCGCTGACCCGCGATGCCCGCGACCGCGCGCGCTTTGCCGGTGCCAAGACCCAAGCCCTCGCGCTGGCCTCCCTGCGGGCCACGACCGAGGAAACGATGACCCATGACGGCGCCCCGCTGGACGTGGTGCGCGGCACGCTGCTCGATACGGGCAAACAGGCCGCGTTCTATCCCGGTGCCCTGCCCGAAGACCCCGCGCATATCCTGTCTCCTGCCAAGGCGGGCGCGGAAAAGTGGCTGGACGAGGACTATCAGATCATGCGCTTTGCCCCCGCGCCGCTGACCCTGCGGCCTGGAGACGGGCCACCACATATGCGCATGGACCGCGCCGCCGAGTTTCTGATCGGGGACCGCTTGTGAGCGTGCCGCTGGTCCGTCCCGCACGCAGCACCGATGCGGGTGCTATGGGTGATATCCTGTCGCAATTTGTCGACGCGAACCCGTGGTTGCCCCGCGTGCACAGCCGCGCCCAAGAGGTCGGGTTTGCCGGTGATATGATCGACCGTGACTGGGTACAGGTGGCCGAACAGGATGGTCGCGTCCTCGGCTTTTCCGCATGCGCGGGGCCGGACCTGCACGCGCTTTATGTGGCGGCCCGCGCGCGGCGCAGCGGCATCGGCACGAACTTGCTGAACCACCTCAAGCGCAGCCGCGACCGCATTATGCTGTGGACCTTCCAGGCCAATGCAGGCGCGCAGGCGTTTTATGCCGCCCACGGCTTTGCCGCGATCAAATGCACCGATGGGGCGGACAATGACGAAGGTTTGCCCGACATCCACTTCGAATGGGTAAAGGAGCGTCAGTGATGGCACGCAAAGGCCCCGTATTGATCGAGCTTGACGATGCGCCATCCCCTGCGGTGGCCGATGCGCCGCCGGTGCCGGACACCGATCTGCCCGCGCCGACCGGAGCCGCGATGCAGATGGCGGCGCGCAGCATGGCGCGCAAACCCTCGCGGCTGTCGCGCCTGTTCTGGGCGGTTACCGGCGCGCTGCTGACGGCAGTGATCAGCGCCACGGCGTGGGATTTTGTGAACGGCTGGATCGAACGCCAGCCCATCGTCGGGTGGGGCTTTGCTGCGCTGCTGGCGATCTTTGTGCTGGTCCTGCTGGTCATGGCCCTGCGCGAGCTTGCAGCACTCAGCCGTCTGGCGCGTATCGACGGGCTGCGCCATGACGCCGCCCGCGCCTGCGAGGCGCAGGATCTGGGCGCGGCGCGCAAAGTCGTGGACCGGCTTGATACGCTGTACCGTGCGCGTGCCGACACCGATTGGGGCCGTGCGCGTCTGGCCGAATTGCGCGGCGACCAGATGGATGCCGCAGGCCTTCTGGCGCTGGCCGAAGACACGCTGCTGTCCCCGCTTGACCGCGCCGCCGAACGCGAAGTTGCCGCCGCCGCACGGCAGGTGGCCACGGTCACGGCCCTTGTGCCGCTGGCGCTGGCGGACGTGGTCGCGGCCCTTACGGCAAACCTGCGCATGATCCGCCGCATCGCCGAGGTGTACGGCGGGCGCGGCGGGTTGTTGGGCAGTTGGCGGCTGACCCGTGCGGTGATGACCCATCTGGTGGCCACGGGCGCTGTAGCTGTGGGCGATGACATGCTGGAACCGCTTTTGGGCGGGTCGATCCTTGGCAAACTCTCGCGTCGCTTTGGTGAGGGGTTGGTGAATGGCGCGCTAACCGCGCGGGTCGGTGTCGCCGCGATCGAGGTGTGCCGCCCGCTTGCATTCCAAAGTGGCAAGCGCCCCAAGGCGCGCACCTTGGTGAAACAGGCGCTTGGCGGGCTGTTCCCAACGGGTCGTTCGGGCGACAAGGGGTAGGGCGATGGAAACATTTGCGGCAGATCTGGATTCAATGGCGCGACGTCCCTTGGGCGACGATCACGTCGCAGCCATGCGCCGCATTGGCGAAGTGGTGCAGGTCAAGGCGGGCGCGTGGTTTCAGGATGCGGGCGACCGGATCGACCGGTTCCACTATGTCCTGTCCGGCGAGATCGAGGCCGTGAACGCCAGCACCGGCGAACGCTATGGCGGGGCGACCATGGGGGCGGGGCAGTTCTTTGGCGAACTTGCCTTTCTCAGTGGCGGGCGCAGCCTGATGGGGGCACGGGCAGTGCAGGATGCCGAACTGCTGTGTGTGCCGCGCCCTGCGATGCTCAAGCTGATGGCGGATATTCCCGAACTGTCGGACATCGTCATCACCGTTTTTGCCGCGCGCCGTCGCCGGATGCTGACCCATTCGGTGGGCGGGCTGACCCTGATCGGTGGCGAGGTGGATCGCGATATCCGCCGCATCGCCAGCTTTGCCGCGCGCAACCGTATCCCCTTCACCGAGGTCGAGATTGACAGCGAGGCGGGCAATCAACTCGCCGCATCCTGCAAAATCGACCGCACCCGCCCCGCCGTTGTCTTTGGCAAGGAACAAGTGATCGACCCGCCCACGCCACGCGGCGTCGCGGTGGCGCTTGGCCTTGATATATCGCTGCACGAGGAAAAAATCTTTGACGTGGCGATTGTTGGAGGCGGACCTGCGGGGGTGGCCGCGGGCGTCTATGCAGGGGCCGAGGGACTGACCTCGGTCGTGCTAGAGGATCTGGCCATTGGCGGGCAGGCGGGCACCTCCAGCCGGATCGAGAATTACATGGGGTTTCCCACTGGCATCTCGGGCGGTGATCTGGTCGGGCGCGGTGAAATTCAGGCGATGAAGTTCGGCACCCGTTTCGCCATGCCGGTGCGGGCCGAGTATCTTGAGCAATGTGAAAAGCGCCTGTTCCACATTCGTCTGGACAGTCACGAATGGGTGTCCGCGCGCGCCCTGATCGTGGCGGCAGGCGTGCAGTACCGCCGACTTGAGCTGGACAAGCTCGAAGAACTGGAAGGCGCGGGCGTCTATTACGCCGCCACGGATATCGAGGCGCGCTATTGCAAGGACACCGAGGTTGCGATCATCGGCGGGGGCAATTCGGCGGGGCAGGCGGCCATGTTCCTTGCCCGCGCCAGTGCGCATGTGCACCTGCTGGTGCGCGGCGACAGCCTGTCCTCGTCGATGTCGGACTATCTGCTGCAACGGCTGGAAAGCCATCCGCGCATCACCATCCACCTGTGCACCCGCGTGACCACGCTGCACGGCAACGACAGTCTTGAGGCGGTGACAGTCCACAATCGCGCCGAAGGGGCCGATTGGCAGATCAAGACCAAGGCCCTTTTCGTCATGGTCGGGGCCGCGCCCAATACCGGTTGGCTTTCCGGTCTGGTTGATCTCGACGAACGCGGCTTTGTCCTCACGGGGGCGGATGTGGGCGGGCGCAGCAGCTATGAAACCTCGCGCCACGGGGTGTTTGCGGTGGGCGATGTGCGCGCCGATTCTGTGAAACGTGTGGCAAGCGCGGTGGGCGAGGGATCGGTTGTGATCTCTGCCGTGTGGAACCACATCAACGGCTAGGGCACCGCGCGCTTATCGGCGCGCCGTTGCCGCAGGAAAACCCTACCTTTCGCCGCGCGTGTGCCTGCCGTAGTGTCGGGCGAAACAGGTAAGGGATCGTTATGATAGAACCGCTTCTGCTGCTGCTTGGCCTTGTTGTTCTGGCCATTCCGGTCGTTGTGATCCTGCTGCTTGTGGGTGTCGCCGGATTGCGCAGTCGCGTCGCAAGCCTTGAGGCGGATGTGGCGCGGCTGATGGTTGAACAGCGCGATGCGAAGCGTGGCGTTGTACCGGCAAAACCCGCGTCATCGCCAGAACCGGCGCAAGCGGCTGCGCGCCCTGTGCCAGAGGTCACCGAGACACCGGAAACGCATTCGGCACCCCCCGCACAATCCGCTGCCGCCCGTGCCGAGGCGCGGCGCAAGGCTGCGGCGGCTGTCGCAGCCGCGGAACCAACCGGCCCGACCCTGTTTGACCGAGGCATCACATGGGTGGCCACCAACTGGTTTTATGTCGTCTCGGCCCTGTCGCTTGCCTTGGCGGGGCTGTTTCTTGTGCAATACGGGGTCGAAAACGGGCTGTTTCCGCCATCCGCACGGGTGCTGGCCGCGCTGGCCTTTGGCGCGGCGTTGATCGGGGCGGGCGAAGTGATCCGCCGCCGTTATGGCGACGGGCCGGACAGCGCGACCGCCTATCTGCCATCCGTTTTCTCGGGGGCAGGGCTTGTGACTCTGTTCGGCGGGATCGCAGCGGCGCGGTTGCTGTATGGGTTAATCGGGGTCGAGGTCGCCTTTGCGGGCATGGCCGCTGTGGGCTTGCTGGGCGTGGTGCTCGGCTGGATGCACGGGCCGTTGCTGACCACTGTGGGTGTGCTGGGTGCCTTTGTCGCGCCGATGTTTGTCGGCTCAAACGTGCCTGCGACCAACTGGCTGTTTGTGTATTTTGCCGTGGTGACAGCGGTGGGCCTTGGGGTGGATACGATGCGCCGCTGGGCATGGGTGTCCGCGCTGAGCGTCGGGGCAGGGTTTGTCATGGGCGCGCTGACCCTGTTTGGGGGCGGGTCCGACCTGCATGTCGGGTTCCAAGCCTATGTGGTGGTGCTGGCGGTTCTGGCAGTGCTGGTGCCCGCGCGGTCGATCTGGCCGGATCATGACGGTGTGGTGACGACCCGCTGGGCCATCTTCCCGCGCGGGCCGCGCCCTGCCTTCCCGACCATGCTGGCGGCGGGGGCGGTCGCAGCGGCGGTCGTCGCGCTGGTCTGGGCGACGGAATTGGGGGGCGACACGTTCTGGGTCGCGGTGGTTTCCTGCGCGGTGATGGCGCTGGCGCTGATCGTTTGGTCCGTATCGGGGCCAGCCTTGCAGGATCTGGCAGCGGTGCCCGTGGTCGGATTGCTGGTGGCCGTCGCGCTTGAGGGCGAGGGGCGCGGCAGCGTCTGGCGCGGTTTTGCTGACGCCTATGCCCAAACGCCCGAGGCGGATTTTCCACTGGCCGTGACCTTGTTGTGGGCCGTTGGCATCGCGCTGAGCATTGCCGCCGCCGAGCGCGGGTTGCGGCGTGGATACGGGGTGCCATGGGCCTTGGGTGCGGCGGTGACGGCACCGCTCATGGCGATCGTGCTTGAGGTCACATGGGCACCGGCGCGAGCCATCGGGGCCTATCCTTGGGCGCTGCACGGGATCGCGCTGGCCGCGTTGATGGTGGCTTATGCGCTGCGTTTTGCGCGTGTTGATCATAAGGACCGCATGCGCGCGTCCCTGTTCGTGGTATCGGCGCTGGCGGCGATAAGCTTCGCGATGGTGCTGATCCTGTCCTCGGCCGCGCTGACTGTGGCGCTGGCTGTGACGGTGCTGGTGGCGGCGTTGCTTGACCGGCGGTTCGACCTTCCGCTGATGCAGGTTGTTGTCGTCGTAGGCGTTGCCGCCGTGGGTACCCGTTTGATCGCCGATCCGGGGCTGGGCTGGGCAGTGGATGCGCCGGTGTGGGAGATACTGCTGGCCTATGGCGGGGCGTTGGCGGCGTTTGTCGCGTCCCTTTGGGGCTTGCGCGGTCGCACCCGTCTGTCGGCGCAGGTGATGCTGGACACGGCGGCGTGGTCCACAGGTGGCACGCTGGCCTCTTTGCTGTTGTTCCGGTTCTTGCAGGGATTGACGGGCGCGGATCACACGGGGTCGCATTGGGCGATGGGGCTGTTTGCGACCATCTGGTTCGGGTTGATGGTGGCGCAATTGATCCGGCTTGAGAAGCTGGGCGGGTGGCTGAGCCTTGTGCGGGCGGGCCTTGCGGCGGTGTTCGGCCTGATCGGGCTGGGCGCGCTGACGCTTGGGCTGACGCTGTTGTCGCCCTTGCTGAGCAGTTGGGGCACGGATGTGGCTGGTCCGCCGCTGCTGAACACGCTGCTGGTGGCCTATCTGCTGCCCGCGCTGGTTCTGGGGCTAGGCGCGTGGCAGCTGCGCCTTGTATGGCTGCGCCTTGGACTGGCGGGGATTGCGGTGGCGCTGGCGACTTTCTGGGCCTTTGCCGCCTTGCGCCATCAGTGGCAGGGCGCGGACGGGATGGAGTTGCGCCACGGATTTTTGCAGGGCGAGCTTTACAGCTACACGGTCGCGCTGCTGGTTGTGGGGGCGCTGCTGTTCTACCAATCGCTGGCGCGCAACGCGCCTGTGCTGCGCCGCGCCGGACTGGTGGTGATCGGCCTTGCCGTGGCTAAAGTGTTCCTGATCGACATTTCGGGGCTGGAAGGATTGACCCGCGTTCTGTCATTGGTTGTGCTGGGCCTGTCGCTGGCGGCACTTGCGTGGCTGAACCGCTGGGCGCAGACGCGCACAGACTCCGGCCCGACACAGGAAAACCCCGCGCCCCCCGATCCGCCGTCATCAGAGTGAGCGCCCGTGCTGGCGCACGTGATGCTGGCCGCCGCCTTCGGCAGCGGCGATGCGGGGGCGCTGCCCCCGTCGGCCTTGCGGCCTGCCCCCGAGGTATTTTGACCCCAAAGACAGGCAGGTCTTGTGAGCGCCGCATGGCGGTCCTATAAGCGCGATCATGGGACAGATGATGATTATCATTCGAATTATCGTGCCGGCGATCTGAACCCGCCGGACAAAGGTGCTTGAGCTTATCGCGCCGCCCATGCCATTCCCTGCCCAGACTGATCGATAAAGGACGCCACCCATGTGCGCCGATACGCCCGAATACAAACAGACCCTGAACCTGCCCCGTACCGATTTTCCGATGCGTGCGGGCCTGCCCAAACGCGAGCCAGAGTGGCTGGAGCGGTGGGCGCGCATCGGTGTGTACGACCGTTTGCGCCAGAAAGCGGAAGGCGGCGGACGCACGCCCTTCACGCTGCATGACGGTCCGCCCTATGCGAACGGGCATTTGCATATCGGTCACGCGCTAAACAAAACGATCAAGGATATGATCGTGCGCAGCCACCAGATGATGGGGTTTGATGCGCGCTATATCCCCGGATGGGACTGTCACGGTTTGCCCATCGAGTGGAAGATCGAAGAGCAGTACCGCAAGAAGGGCCGCAACAAGGACGACGTCCCGATCAACGAGTTCCGCGCCGAGTGCCGCGACTTTGCCGCCGGTTGGGTCGACATCCAGCGCGAGGAATTTAAGCGTCTGGGCATCACGGGCAATTGGGACCAGCCCTATCTGACCATGGATTTCCATGCCGAGCGTGTCATCGCCGAAGAGTTCATGAAGTTCCTCATGAACGGCACACTGTATCAGGGCTCAAAGCCTGTAATGTGGTCGCCGGTGGAGCAGACCGCTCTGGCCGAGGCCGAAGTCGAGTATCACGACAAGGAAAGCTTTACGATCTGGGTCAAGTTCAAGGTTGCCGAATTTGCCCTGCACGATCTGGTCGCGGGTGGCGAGGAAGAGGCCGCATCGCACCGCGAGGCCGAGATTGCAGCCGAGGCGGATGCGACCCGTGATTTCACCGGCGCCTACGTGGTGATCTGGACCACCACGCCGTGGACCATGCCGTCGAACAAGGCGGTGGTTTACGGGTCGGACATTTCCTATGGCCTCTACGAAGTCACCGGTCGCCCCGAGGAGTGCTGGGCCGAGGTTGGCGAGCGCTATATCCTTGCGGATGCGTTGGTGGCAGATGTGTTCGGGGCCGCGCGCCTTGATGACACGATGTATCGCCGTGTGCGCGATGTGACGCCTGCGCAGCTTGACGGGATGACGCTGACCCATCCGTTGCATGGTGCCGAAGGGGCCGAGGGCGAATGGGATGATGTGCGCGATTTCCGTGCGGCGGATTTTGTGACCGACACCGAAGGCACGGGATTTGTGCATTGCGCGCCCAGCCACGGCCTTGAGGAATACGAGCTGTACCGCGATCTTGGCATGCTTGAGCAGGTCATTACCTATAACGTGAACCCTGACGGGCGCTATCGCGACGATCTGCCGTTCTTTGGTGGCAAGGCGATCCTCAAGCCCAATGGCAAAGAAGGCAACGCCAACAGCGCCGTGATCAACAAGCTGGTCGAGGTTGGCGGTTTGCTGGCGCGTGGCAAGATCAAGCACAGCTATCCGCATTCTTGGCGCTCCAAAGCGCCGGTGATCTATCGCAACACGCCGCAATGGTTCGCCGCCATCGACAAGCCTGTGGGTGACGGTCTGGACATGCACGGCAACACCATCCGCGAACGCGCTCTGACCGAGATCGACAATGTCAACTGGACGCCGAAATCGGGCCGTAACCGTCTGCATTCCATGATGGAAGCGCGCCCTGACTGGGTGCTGTCGCGCCAACGCGCATGGGGTGTGCCGCTGACCTGTTTCACCAAGAAGGGTGCGCTGCCCACGGACGAGGATTTCCTGCTGCGCAATCCGCAGGTGAACCGCCGTATCACCTCGACCTTCGAGGCCGAGGGCGCGGATGCATGGTATGACGAGGGGGCCAAGCAGCGCTTCCTCGAAGGGATCGTGAACCCTGACGATTACGATCAGGTCATGGATATTCTGGATGTGTGGTTCGATTCCGGATCGACCCACGCCTTTACCCTGCGCGACCGCGAAGACGGGTCCGAAGATGGCATCGCCGATGTCTATATGGAAGGTACCGACCAGCACCGCGGCTGGTTCCATTCGTCGCTGTTGCAATCGGTGGGCACCACGGGGCGCGCGCCCTATCGCAACGTTGTGACGCACGGGTTTACGCTGGATGCCAAGGGCATGAAGATGTCCAAATCCATCGGCAACACTATCGTGCCGCAACAGGTCGTGGACCAGTACGGGGCTGACATCCTGCGGCTTTGGGTGGCGCAGGCCGATTATACCGCAGACCAGCGGATCGGGCCTGAAATCCTGAAAGGGGTTGCAGACAGCTATCGCCGTTTGCGCAACACGATGCGCTATATGCTGGGTTCGCTGTCCGACTTCACTGAAAGCGACCGCGTTGATCCCAGCGATATGCCCGAGCTTGAACGGCTGATCCTGCACCGTCTGGCGGAACTGGATAAGGTAGTGCGCGAAGGATACGCGGCCTTCGACTTCCAGCGCGTTGTCTCGGCAGTGTTCAACTTCGCCACGGTGGATCTGTCGGCGTTCTACTTCGATATCCGTAAAGACGCGCTCTATTGCGATGGTGATACGTTGCAACGGCGCAGCGCACGCACTGTGCTCGACATCCTGTTCCACCGCCTCACAACGTGGCTGGCCCCTGTGCTGGTATTCACGATGGAAGAAGTGTGGCTGGAACGGAACGCGGGCGAGGACAGCTCGGTCCACCTGACGGACATGCCGGACACCCCAGCGGAATGGCGCAATGACGCGCTGGCCGCCAAATGGGCCGGTATCCGCAGCGCCCGCCGCGTGGTCACCGCCGCCCTCGAAGTGCAACGCACCGAAAAGGTCATCGGCGCCTCGCTCGAGGCTGCGCCGGTGGTGCATGTGGAGGATGCCGATCTGGCCGCCGCGCTCGGCTCGGTGCCATTTGACGATGTGTGTATCACGTCCGACATCCGCGTCAGTGCGGATCCCGCCCCGGCCGAGGCGTTCCGCCTGCCGGACGTGGCCGGCATTGCGGTGGTGTTCGAAAAGGCCGACGGCGACAAGTGCGGGCGCTGCTGGAAAGTGTTGCCCGATGTGGGCACGCACGCACATCCGGCAGTCTGCGCCCGTTGCGAAGAAGCCCTTTCCTGACAACAAACGGGCATGGCGGTACCCTCTCCGCCATGCCTTCTCTGTTCCAAAAAATCCCGGGGGAGGCGCAGCCGGGGGCAGAGCCCCCAGTGTCCGACGCAGCCCACACTGACCGCCGCTGCCAATGTCAGTAAAACGGCAGGGTCAGTAAAAACTCTGCGGGTCGATATCCACCGCCAGCCGCAGATCGCCTTTCAGACGTAGGGGCGCAATCCATTTCGAAATCGCCCCTTGGAGGGCCACGCCTTTGCCTGCCTTGACCAGCAAGCGCACGCGATGACGACCGCGCACGCGGGCAATCGGGGCGGGGGCGGGGCCAAAAACCTGTGCGCCCACTTGGGTCAGCGGTGCGGTGTTGCGTGCCAGCGTGTTGGCGGCGTCAAACACCTGTGCCACGTCCGGTCCGCTCAGGATGATGCCCGCCATGCGGCCATAGGGTGGCACGCCTGCGGCTTCGCGCTCGGCGGCTTCGGCGCGCCAGAACCCTTCTTCGTCACCTGCCAGAATGGCGCGGATCACGGGGTGGTCGGGCTGAAACGTCTGCAAAAGGGCGGTGCCGGGTTTGTCGGATCGCCCCGCGCGGCCCGCCACCTGCCGCATCAACTGGAACGTCCGCTCGGCGGCGCGCAGGTCCGATCCCTGAAGCCCCAGATCCGCATCAATCACCCCAACCAGCGTCAGGTTGGGAAAGTTGTGCCCTTTCGCCACAAGTTGTGTGCCGATCACCACATCGGCAGCGCCTTGGGCGATACTTTCGATCTCGGCCTTTAGGGCGCGGGCCGATCCGTACATGTCCGAACTCAGCACTGCAACGCGCGCGTCGGGGAACAGCTTGACCGCCTCTTCGCCCAACCGCTCGACCCCCGGACCGACGGGGGCCATCCGGTCTTCGGCCTCGCAGGACGGGCAGGTGGTGGGCATGGGCTTTGTCTCGCCGCATTGGTGGCACATCAGCCGCTTGAGGAACCGGTGTTCGACCATGCGCGCGTCGCACTGGTCACAGCCGACCTGATGGCCGCAGGCACGACACAAAGTGATCGGCGCATAGCCGCGCCGGTTTAGGAACAGCATCGCCTGCTCGCCCTTCTCCAGACGGGCATCAACCTCGCGCTTTAGCGCGTCCGACACCCAACGGTCGCTGGGCAGTTTTTCGGACCGCATATCAAGCGCCTTCATCACCGGCATGACCGCAGGGCCGAAACGCGAGGTGAGATCAAGGCGGGTGTACTTGCCGCTTTGGGCATTGGCCCATGTTTCCAGACTGGGCGTGGCCGAGGACAGCACTACCTGCGCGCCCAGCAGTGAAGCGCGCAAGACGGCCATGTCGCGTGCGTTATACAGAACCCCCTCTTCCTGTTTGTAGGAGGTGTCGTGTTCCTCATCCACCACGATCAGGCCGAGGTTCTGATAGGGCAGGAACAGGGCGGATCGCGCCCCGATGACAAGCTGCGCCTGTCCCTGACCGACCATGCGCCAGATGCGGCGGCGTTCGGTCATGGTGGCACCGGAATGCCATTCGGCAGGGCGCGCGCCAAAGCGGACCTCGACCCGTTGCAGGAATTCGGCGGTCAG
The DNA here is from genome assembly GCF_059882455.1 of Tateyamaria sp. 7Alg 36. NCBI lineage: Bacteria > Pseudomonadati > Pseudomonadota > Alphaproteobacteria > Rhodobacterales > Roseobacteraceae > Tateyamaria > Tateyamaria sp. 7Alg 36. The sequence continues at coordinate 3,200,320 of NZ_CM187613.1, forward strand.
CGCGATTTCGGGCAGTAGCACCAGCGCCTGCCGACCGGCGCGCAGGCAGGCGGCGACAGCCTCAAGATAAACTTCGGTCTTACCCGATCCGGTGACGCCGCGCAGCAAGGTGGTGCCATAGGTGCCGGCGCGCACGGCCTCGGCCACATGGGTTGCCGCCGCTTGCTGGTCTTCGGTCAGCGCCTTGCTGGGCAATTCGGGATCAAGGCGCGGAAAGGGCAGGTCGCGGGGGCTGTCCTCTTCGGCGACGACGCCCTGTTTCACCAACCCCTTGATGACCGAAGATGTGACGCCGGACAGTTCGGCCAGTTCCTTGAGGGTAAAAGACAGATCGCCATATTCGCCCAAAAATTCGAGCACGCGCCTACGCGCATCGGTCATGCGGTCCGGCTCTCCGGCGCCGCGCCGGTAGATTTTGCGCATCGACGGTGGATCCCCCAGCCCGGGCGCGCGCGTGGCAAGGCGCAACATCGCCGACAGCGGGGTCAGCGTATAGGCCGCCGCGCGGGTCAGAAAGGCGCGCATCTCGTCGCGCATCGGGGCGGCATCTAGAACGCGCATCACGCTGCGCACCTTGGCATAGTCGTAATCGCCCTTGCCCGCGCCCCAGACCACGCCCAGCACCTTGCGCGGCCCTAATGGCACCTCGACAAAAGCCCCCAGAAGGCAGCCGCCTTCGGGTGCTTTGTAATCCAGCGCACGATCCAGCGGCTGCGCCGTCAGAACAGCGACCAGCGCACCCTCGTCGAAAAAGGACGGGCCTACCGTGGACATGGGTTTATGTGGGGTTTCGGCTTCACTCCGCATGAGGTAAACGCTGATCAACCAAACGCCAAGCCATCAAGAGAGGTCGCACATGAAATTCTTTGTAGACACAGCCGAGATCGACGCCATCGCAGAACTGAACGATCTGGGAATGGTGGACGGTGTCACAACCAACCCTTCGCTGATCCTGAAGTCGGGCCGCGACATTCTGGAAGTGACTAAAGAGATTTGTGATCTGGTCGACGGTCCCGTCAGCGCCGAAGTTGTCGCGCTGGAGGCCGACGCGATGATCGCCGAGGGCCGCAAACTGGCCGAAATCGCTGAAAACATCACCGTCAAGCTGCCGCTGACATGGGACGGGCTGAAAGCCTGTAAAGTGCTGTCGAACGACGGTCACATGGTCAACGTCACGCTGTGCTTCTCGGCCAATCAGGCGCTGCTGGCGGCCAAAGCGGGCGCGACATTCATCTCGCCCTTCATCGGTCGCCTGGACGATATCCACCTTGATGGCATGGAACTGATCGAAGATATCCGCACCATCTATGACAACTACGGCTTTGAAACAGAGATTCTGGCCGCGTCGATCCGGTCGGTCGGTCACATTACACAGTGCGCCCTGATCGGTGCCGATGTCATCACCGCGCCACCAGAAGTCATCAAAAAGCTGGCAGGCCACCCGCTGACCGATGCCGGTCTGGATCAGTTCATGAAAGATTGGGCCAAGACGGGCCAGAAAATCCTGTAAACTCAGGCGTTTCTGATCCGCCTCAACAACGCGCGCAACTCTTCGGGGCCCAGAGGGAAAATTTGGGACCCGTTCCCGTGAGTGGTGGTTGGCGCTGTTTGTTCCATGCTCTCCATGTGCCCCAACGACGTGGCCTTTTCATGGGGAGAAGCACGCGCCCGTTCCCCGTTACGGAACAGGCCGTGCGGCACGGGGCGTGCGGCGGGTCATTTTTTCTAGATCGGGGGCAGATTTCTGTGCCGCTCTGTGTTAGACACTCAGAAAATTTATAAGAGTACGGTATGAGCAGCCAACCCAAGATTGAAGACGCCTTGAGAGAGGCGATTATTTCCCGACCTGATGTAATTCTTGACGACAAAGATTTGATGCATGCCCTGATTGCGGCCAACGAACGGGCCATGGGCGGAAATATTGTAGACTTACGCGGTCTCGCGATGGAGCGTCTTGAGGCGCGCCTTGACCGGCTTGAGGACACCCACCGGTCGGTCATTGCGGCGGCCTATGAAAACCTTGCTGGCACCAATCAGGTCCACCGCGCCATCCTGCGCATGCTGGACCCACTGGAATTTGAACCTTTCCTGCGCGATCTGGGCGGCGAAGTGGCCGAAATCCTGCGCGTGGACGCGGTGAAGCTGGTGCTTGAATCCGTGCAGAACGACAACGATCCGGCGGTGAAACGGTTGGGCGATGTCCTGAGCGTCGCAGAACCCGGTTTCATCGACAGTTACCTCACCCAAGGACGCGGTGGCCCTGTGCGGCAGGTCACGCTGCGACAGGTGCAGGATTGCGATCCGGCGATCTATGGCGATCACGGCGACTGGGTCCGCTCCGAAGCGTGCCTCAAGCTGGATTTCGGCAATGGCCGTTTGCCGGGCCTGCTGGTGATGGGGGCCGAAGACCCGCATATGTTCGGACCACAGCAGGGCACCGATCTGCTTGCCTTCTTTACTGGTGTGTTCGAACGGGCGATGCGGCGCTGGCTGGGATGAGCCTGATCTCTCCTGCCGCCCGCGACGCGCTGGAAGATTTTCTGGCCCATCAGCGCGGCGTCAAGGGGGCCGCCGAGAACACCGTGCTGGCCTATGGCCGCGACATCACCGAATTTCTGGCCTTTATGACCGACCACAGCGGGCAGGCGCAGGGCCTTGGCGCGCTGGCGCGTATCAGCACGCAGGACATGCGCGCATGGATGGCGCGCACGCGTTCGGGCGGTGTCGGTGCACGGTCGCTGGCGCGCAAGCTGTCGGCGGTCAAGGCGTTCTATAAATGGCTGGCACAGCGCGAGGGGTTCGAACCCACGGCCGTTCTGTCCACCCGTGCGCCCAAGTTCACCAAGAAACTGCCGCGCCCGCTGTCCGAGGATGCCGCGCGCGATCTGCTCGACATCGCGCCGTTGCAATCCGAACTGCCATGGGTGGGCCTGCGCGATACCGCGGTGCTGACCTTGCTGTGGGGCTGCGGTTTACGGATTTCCGAAGCACTCAGCCTCACGGGTCGCGACGCACCTTTGCCGCAAGTGATGCGGATCACGGGCAAGGGCGGCAAGGAACGCATCGTGCCGGTGATTGACGCAGCCCGTGCAGCGGTGGCGGCCTATGTGGCGGCCTGTCCTTATGATCTGGACCAGAACGGACCGCTGTTCAGGGCGATACGGGGCGGGGCGCTGGCCCCGCGTGCGATTCAGAAGGTAATGGCGCAGGGCCGGATGCAACTGGGTTTGCCCGCCTCGGCTACGCCGCACGCCATGCGCCACAGCTTTGCCACCCATCTGCTGAACGCGGGCGGGGACTTGCGCGCCATTCAGGAATTGCTGGGCCACGCGTCCCTGTCGACCACGCAGGCCTATACGGCTGTGGATACTGCCCGATTGATGGACGTCTATGCGCGCGCCCATCCCAAAGCGGCGGGCTAGCGCAAAAGACGGGGCAATTTCGGTTTGCAACCATCCCCGCAATGGACCATGACTGACCCATGACCGATCAATTCCGCGCGCTGTGCGTCCATCTTCTGACCGCAACCGGTGCCGTGTTTGCGATGCTTGCCATGCTCGCAGCTGTCGAGGCCGAATGGGATCTGATGTTCCTGTGGCTGGTGGTCGCGTTCTTTGTGGACGGGATCGACGGGCCGCTGGCGCGCAAATACGATGTCAAAGCCAACGCGCCGGAATTCGACGGCGTGTTGCTGGACCTTATCATCGACTATCTGACCTATGTGTTTATTCCTGCCTTCGCCCTATTCAAATCGGGGCTGATGGACGGCTGGACCGGTTGGGTGGCGATCATCCTGATCACCTTTGCCTCGGCGCTGTATTTCGCGGATACGCGGATGAAGACCAAGGACAACTCCTTTTCCGGCTTTCCGGGGTGCTGGAACATGCTGGTGTTGGTCATCTTCGCGCTTGAGCCGAATTTCTGGGTATCGCTGGCACTGGTCACGACGCTGGCCGTGGCGATGTTCCTGCCGCTGAAGTTCGTTCATCCGGTCCGGACCGAGCGGTGGCGCACCGTGACATTGCCCATGGCGCTGGCGTGGACCTTTTTCGCCGGTTGGGCGGCGTGGGTCGATTTCCACCCGCAAAGCTGGGCGCATTGGGGGCTGGTGGTTACGTCGATCTATCTGGTCTTTGCTGGCATCGCGCAGCAGGTCGTGCCGGTGCGCGACGGCACCTCCGCCCCTTAAATCAGGAAGCCGCCCGCCTTTTCATGGCGCAGCAGGGCGACCTTGGTTTCGACCCCGCCCGCACCTGAAAAACCGGTCAGCCCTTTGGCACCCATGACCCTGTGGCACGGAATGATGATCGGGATCGGATTGCCGCCGCAGGCCTGCCCGACCACCTGCGCCGGAACGCCCAAGCGTTTGGCGATATCGCCATAGGTCACCGTATCCCCGAACGGAATTTCGGACATGGCTGCGCAAACATCCTGTTGTACCTGACTGCCGTGCACCCGCAGGGGCAGGTCAAAGTTCTCTCTGGTACCGGCCTCATAGGCGGCAAGCTGTTCGGCGGCGGCATCGAGAACTTCGCTGCTGTCCATGCGCCCTGATACGCCCCAATCAAGGCGCACCAATGCGCCGTCTTCCTCGGTCAGGGTCAGGGGGCCGAAGCGGCTGGAGATATCGCGTTGCGCCATAGACCCGTGATGCCGCAGTCAGCAGGTTTCGCGCAACCCGAATGATGCGCAATGGCTGCGTGCAAAATTGCCCTCATGACTGTGCATCAAGGTGCCTCGCCAGCGACGCGGAAAGAGCGTAAAGCATGCGCCATGACCAAATTCGTGACCCTTGCCGAGGCGGAAAACCTGCCAAAGTGGCGCCGTCCCAAGGCGATGTTGTTCCTGATGGCCTTTGCGATGCCCATCGGGTTTTCGGTCTGGCTGGCGCTGTTGAACAACTTTGTAGTCGAGGTCGCCGCCTTTGACGGGCGCGACATCGGGTTGCTGCATGCGATCCGGGAAATTCCGGGGTTTCTTGCCGTTGGCGTGATCGTGGTGATCATGTTCGTGCGCGAACAGGTGTTGGGCCTGCTGTCGCTGATCATGCTGGGGCTAGCCACAGCTGTGACCGCGCAGTTCCCCGAACTGACCGGCATTCTGATCCTGACCTTTATCAGTTCGGTCGGCTTTCACTATTACGAAACGGTCAATCAGTCGCTGCAACTGCAATGGCTGACCCGCGCCGAAGCGCCCCAGATGCTCGGCTGGCTGCTGGCGGCGGGGTCGTCGGCCACCTTCGCGGTCTATTTCGTCATCATGATCCTGTGGGAGCCGCTGAACCTCAACTACAACATCGTCTATATGGTCGGGGGCGGGATCACGGCGGTGATCGCCCTGATCGCGATGTTCGCTTATCCGCAGTTCGAGGCCCCGCACGCCCAACTCAAGACATTTGTGCTGCGCCGTCGCTATTGGCTTTATTACGCATTGCAGTTCATGTCTGGTGCGCGGCGGCAGATCTTCATGGTCTTTGCCGGCTTTATGATGGTCGAGAAGTTCGGCTTTGACGTGCACGAACTGACCGCGCTGTATCTGATCAACCTGCTGGTCAACATCCTTGTGGCCCCCGTTCTGGGCCGCATCGTCGCGCGCTACGGAGAGCGCAAGGCGCTGGTGTTCGAATATGTCGGGCTGGTGATCGTGTTCCTGTCCTATGGCGGGGTTTATTTCCTTGGCTGGGGGCTGATGGTGGCGGCGGCGTTGTACGTGGTCGATCACATCTTTTTCGGCCTCGCGCTGGCGCTGAAGACCTATTTCCAGAAGATCGCGGACCCGCAGGATATTGCGCCCACGGCGGCTGTTGCCTTTACCATCAACCATATCGCGGCTGTGGGCCTGCCCTTGCCCTTGGGGCTGTTGTGGCTGGTGTCTCCGGGGGCGGTGTTCTTCCTTGCCGCTGGTATGGCGGCGACCTCGCTGGCCTTGGCGCTGCTGATCCCGCGCCATCCGCAACCGGGGTACGAGACACGGCTGAGCGCGCCCCTGCCCACTGCCGCCGAATAGGGGCGGGAGGGCGCGCATCATGGCACAGGGGCGGTTTCTAAGCGGATCGACCATGGGCCATGTGGTGCGCATGACGGCGACAGGGGCCTTTGGTATTACGTTCGTGTTTCTGGTGGATGCGGCCAACCTGCTGTGGATTTCGCAACTGGGCCAGCCGCAGCTGGTGGCCGCGCTTGGCTTTGCCTATGCGATCCAGTTCTTCTCGGTATCCTCCGGCGTGGGCCTGATGATCGCGGCGACGGCCCTTGTGTCGCGCCGGATTGGCGAAGGCGACCGCCCCCGCGCGCGGTCGCAGGCAGGGGCGGCGATGGCTATGTCCTGTCTGTTCCAAGGGGGTATTGTGATCGCGGTGGTGGCGCTGCGCCATGATCTTGTGGCGCTGGCAGGGGCCACGGGGGAAACCGCAGCACTGTCGGCGCGCTATCTGCTGATGACCGTGCCATCGCTGCTGCCGATGGCGATTGCGCTGTCGGCCTCGGGCTGTTTGCGGGCCGAGGGGCTGGGCGCGAAGGCGATGTATGTCACGCTGGTATCGGGGGCAGTGCTGATGGTGCTGGACCCGATCTTTATCCTCTATTGGGGTTTGGGACTGGACGGCGCTGCCCTTGGCCTTGTGTTGTTTCGGTTCTGCCTGATGGGCCTTGCGCTGTTCTTTGCCGCCTATCAGCACGATCTGATCGCCGCGCCCGACCTGTCGGGGCTTCGCGATACTTGGCGGCCCTTTGTGGCGGTGGCGGTGCCGATCATTGCGACGCAGATGGCGACGCCTGCGGGCAACTATTTCCTGACCATGGTCATGGCCCCGTTCGGGGATGACGCGGTTGCCGCATGGGCCGTGGTGGGGCGTCTGACGGTGCTGGCCTTTGGCGGCATCTTTGCGCTGAGCGGGGCCATCGGCGGCATTTTTGGCCAGAACCTTGGCGCGGGGCAGTTTGACAGGCTGCGCAGCACCTATCGCGACGCGCTGGTCTTTTGCGGCGCTTACACGCTGGCCACATGGGCGGTGTTGTGGTCGGTGACGCCGCTGGTGCTGCGCGCCTTTGGCCTGACGGGGCAGGGCGCCGAGGTTCTGGTCGCCTTTACCAGCGTTGGCGCGGGGGCGTTCATCTTTCTAGGCGGGCTGTTCGTATCGAACGCCGCCTTCAACACCCTTGGCAAACCGGCGCGATCCACCCTATTGGGGTGGATCAAGGACGGCGTGCTGAGCTGGCCCGCCGCCGCACTACTGGCCGCAGGGTTTGGCGCGACGGGGGTGATCTATGGCCAAGCGCTTGCGGGCGCGGTCATCGGCACCCTTGCCGCCGCGTGGGGCTGGCGGTATGTGGCGCGCCTTGGGCCTGCGACAGATGTGACACCCCCACCGGCCCGACCATGGCCAAACGCCGACAGATACAGGAGACGCTGATGCCGACTTGGACCGCACTGACCACTTTGAAGGGCAAACTGCCCGCCGAGAAACTTGGCGCAGCACTGGAAGATCTGGAAGACGCCCCCACAGGCGTCGGCGTGTTCGAGGTCGAGGACGGTTCGGGCCTGTGGGAGGTCGGGGCCTATTTCACCGACAAACCGGACGAAACTGCGCTGCTGCTGCTGGCGACGGCGATGGGGGCGAAACCGTTTCAGGTGTCCGAACTGCCCGAAACTGATTGGGTCGCCCATGTGCGCCGCGAACTTGCCCCTGTCGAGGCGGGCCGTTTCTTTGTTTACGGCAGCCACGACGCCGACAAGGTGCCCGAGGGAAAACACGCCCTGCTAATCGAGGCGGCAATGGCCTTTGGCACTGGCCACCACGGCACCACCCTTGGCTGCCTGCGCGCGCTGGACCGTCTGGCCGATACAGGTTTCACCGGTGAACGTGTGGTCGATATCGGTTGTGGCACCGCCGTGCTGGCCATGGGCGCGGCGGCAATCTGGCCCGCGACCATGATGGCCAGCGACATCGACGCCCAAGCAGTCGAGGTCGCAGAGGCGAACCTGGCGGCGAATGGCATGTTCGACCGCGTCAAGGTGGTCGAGGCGGCGGGTTTCGATCACCCCGACCTGTCCGGCCCTTATGATCTGATCTTTGCCAACATCCTCAAGGGGCCGCTGATCGCGCTGGCACCGGACCTGAGCGCGCGACTCGAAACGGGTGGCTATGCGATTCTCTCGGGGATTTTGAACGAACAGGCCGATGGTGTGGCCGAGGTTTATACACAGAACGGAAACAGTGTTGTGCACCGCGAAATGATTGGTGACTGGACGACATTGACCCTGCAAAGAAATGGCTGATTTTTAACGAAATTGAAAGGATTTGGGCCTGTTTGCCCAGATTTTGCCACAATTCAGGATCAGTTTGTGTTGCGTATTTGGTGGGGGCCAATTCTTGGTAGGAACTGAGGCTGCCATGCATAAGTCACAAAACGAATTTCAAAGACGGATAAAAAAAGTGTCGCGCAAACACCATTCCATGGCGCGCGGCTATACCGCCGACATTCGCCGCGACGGGTTGATCGTCGTGCGCCCGCGCCGACGGATCGGACACGGCTTTCCCTTGTCGGGACTGCTGGGTCTTTTGTTGGGGTTCTTTATCTTCAAGGCCGTGATGCTCGCCGCGTTGGGGGACATCACCTATAACGAACGCGTCGCGAAACTTTCCAACGGTACGATGCTGGAACAGGGCGGCGCTTGGGTCATGCAACTGGATCCGCTGACCGTGTTTTTCGCCGGATTTCTGGACCCGCTTGTCAAGTGAATTCTAGTACCCGTTCGCGGGTGCCAGACATAGAAAAGCCGCGAACCCACAAAGGGGTTGCGCGGCTTTTTGCCCGTTTCGGGGTGACCCGAAGTGGAGACGTATATCAGTAGATTTTCGCTACGTTATCAATGTCACCACGTGCGAGGCCGATGTCATCAAGTTCGCGGTCTGTAAGCGAATTCAATGCTTTGCGTGTAACGCGTGCGTCGTTCCAAGAAATCACGGAAGCGATCAGGTTAGATGTGAAGACTTTGATGTGCCCTGCGAAAGGTGCAGAGACGTGGGCGGGGCGGGTTGTGTCGAAAGCAGCCATTGCAGCTATCCTCATTTCTTCTGGTCAAAGCCGAACCGTTCGGCGGTGTGCTGAGCATTTAGGCAGTGTGCGAACATGCGACAAGGCACCGAAGCCTCATAGGTGCCATGCAGAATTTGCATGGCCGCGGATCGGGGTTAACGCGCGGTAATATATGGCGAAAATAAGGCAGGCCGCAGGGCGATGCGTCGCCAGTACCGGTCGTTTTCCGCCTATGGCGTAAGTCTGGGTGTCGCAATCGGGCAATCCAGTGTCGCAAACTGTCGCCGGCTGTTAACGCTTGGCGGATGTTCGCCTTTCGTGCTAGTGCGTTGGAAAAGCCATAAGGCGGGCAGGCGAGGGCAAAAAACCATGCGAATTTTAGGAATCGACCCGGGATTGCGGCATATGGGCTGGGGCGTGATCGACGCCGACGGCCCGCGCCTGCGCCATGTGGCGAATGGAATCTGCCATTCCAGGGGTGAAGATCTATCGCTGCGCCTGTTGTCGCTGTTCGAACAGTTGACCGAGGTGATCGCCGCCCATGCCCCCGAGGCTGCAGCTGTCGAACAGACCTTTGTGAACAAGGACGGGGTTGGCACGTTGAAACTGGGTCAGGCGCGCGGGATCGCGATGCTCGCTCCTGCGCGGGCCGGACTGCGGATCGGTGAATATGCCCCGAACTCGGTGAAAAAGACGGTTGTCGGTGTGGGCCATGCGGACAAGCGGCAAGTCGCCCATATGGTACGCGTACAGTTGCCAGGAGTCGAGATTGCAGGCCCCGACGCGGCAGACGCACTGGCGATTGCGATTTGTCACGCCCATCACGGGTTGCACGGGGCGTCCGGTGGTCTGGCGGGCGCTGTGGCGCGGGCGCAGGCATGATCGGCAAGCTGACAGGCCGCATCGACTACCGCGCCAGCGATCACGTGCTGCTGGATGTGCAGGGCGTCGGATACCTTGTTTATTGCTCGGACCGCACGATGGCGACCTTGCCTGCGGCGGGGCAGATTTGCGCGCTGTTCACCGATCTGGTGGTGCGCGAGGATTTGATGCAACTGTTCGGCTTTCCAACCTTGGCCGAAAAGGAATGGCATCGCCTGTTGATGTCGGTGCAGGGCGTCGGTGCCAAGGCGTCGCTGGCCATTCTTGGCACTTTGGGGCCGGACGGGGTCGGGCGGGCGATTGCGCTTGGCGACTGGAACGCGGTGAAGGCGGCCAAGGGCATCGGCCCCAAGATCGCGCAACGCATCGTGCTTGACCTCAAGGACAAGGCTCCGTCGGTGATGGCCATGGGCGGCACTGTGGCGCAGGCCACGGGTGATGCTGTGGCGCAACCGGCTGACATGGAAGATGCGGTGATCGAACCCGTGGTGATGGCGGCCCCGCCAGCCTCGGCGCAGGCGGACGCGCTGTCGGCCCTTGGCAATCTGGGCTATGGTCCGTCCGACGCGGCGGCGGCTGTGGCGCAAGCGGCGGGCGAGGCACCCGAGGCGGATACGCCCACGCTGATCCGCGCCGCGCTCAAGCTGCTGGCCCCCAAAGGATAGCGATGGGGGCGCACGCCCCTTGGACAAGGATGACAGATGACGCACCCCTCTGACCCGACATTGCGCGCGGCACCGTTGCCCGAAGATGACGCAAGCGCCTTTGACCGTGCCCTGCGTCCGCAAATGCTGGACGATTTTGTCGGGCAGGCCGAGGCGCGCGCGAACTTGCGGGTCTTTATCCAGTCGGCGCGCCAGCGTGGCGAGGCGATGGATCACACGTTGTTTCACGGCCCGCCCGGATTGGGCAAGACCACGCTGGCGCAGATCATGGCGCGCGAGCTTGGGGTGAATTTCCGCATGACTTCGGGGCCTGTGCTGGCCCGTGCCGGTGATCTGGCCGCGATCCTCACCAATCTTGAGGCGCGGGATGTGCTGTTCATCGACGAAATCCACCGCCTGAATCCGGCGGTCGAAGAGGTGCTTTACCCCGCGCTTGAGGATTTCGAACTGGACCTTGTGATCGGGGAAGGCCCTGCGGCGCGCACTGTGCGCATCGAATTGCAGCCCTTTACGTTGGTCGGCGCGACAACACGTATGGGGCTGCTAACCACGCCGCTGCGCGACCGGTTCGGCATCCCGACCCGCCTGCAATTTTATACCGAGGATGAATTGTTCACCATCGTCGAGCGCAACGCCCGCAAGCTGGGCGCTCCTGCGGACGAGGGGGGCGCACGCGAGATTGCCCGCCGCGCCCGTGGCACCCCGCGTATCGCGGGCCGTCTGCTCCGCCGTGTCGTGGACTTTGCCGTGGTCGATGGCGATGGCCGCGTGACACAGGAATTGGCGGATTCGGCGCTGACCCGCCTCGGCGTCGACCATCTGGGGCTGGACGGTGCCGACCGGCGCTATCTTCGGTTGATGGCCGAACATTATGGCGGCGGCCCTGTGGGCATCGAAACGCTCAGCGCCGCCCTGTCGGAAAGCCGCGATGCGCTGGAAGAGGTGATCGAACCCTATCTGCTGCAACAGGGCCTGATCCAGCGCACGCCACGCGGTCGGATGCTGGCGCAGCGCGCTTGGCGGCATCTGGGGCTGGATGCGCCGAAACAGGCGGGCGATCTGTTCAGCTGACGCGCCTCGCGTCCTTCCCCGTTGACCTTTGTCGCCTTTGCCCCGTATCCAGCGCGCGGTTCTTTCCGCAGTACTTGAGGGACGCATATGATCACGCCCGACCAGATCGAAGCTTTGTTCACCCGCGCCAGCGGCGACTATGCCTTTGCCCGCTGGGGGAGGCCGCTCGCCCCCGTCGTTTTCGGGGTTGAGGACGCAACCCTTGGCATCGTGAAGGGCGCGATTGAGGCGATGTGCCAGTTGGCAGGCACCGAAGTGGTCGAAACCGACACCGAACTTGGGTCGAACTTCATCTGGTTCTTCTTCAAGGAATGGGACGAGTTAACGGAGGTCACCGGTATGGACCGTCTGGTGCCGGACCTCGCCCCGTTGGTGGCACGTCTGAAAGAGGCGGATGCCAACCAGTACCGGATTTTCCGCTTTGACGAAGCGGGCGCGATCAAGGCCTGTTTCGTGTTCCTGCGCATGGACGAAAACCTGAGCGATGTCCCCGCCGAGACCCTCGCACTCAGTCAGGCGGTGCAGTCGATGTTGCTGTGGTCGGATGTGGCGTTCCGCGACCAGTCGCCACTGGCGGTGGCCAAGGACACCACCGTGCTGCGCCCCGACATTGCCGCGCTGATCCGTGCAGCCTATGATCCTATCATGCCTGTCGCGGCGGATGATCCGTCGCACGCGCTGCGCCTGTCGGCCCGCATGCCGTCTTTGACCTGATCAACGCCCCTGCGGGCAAAGGATGACCGCCATGAAAACCGCCCCCGTGATTGCCCTGACGCTTGCCTTGTGTGCCACGGCGGCGCTGGCCCATCGGGGGGTGAAGAACCCCGCCGTCTTGGCCCGTATGAACGGGATGACGGCGATGGCGGACAGTATGAAAACGCTTGGTTCGATGGCGAAAGGGCAGGTGGCCTTTGACGCCGCGCAGGCACGCACCGCACTGGGCGACATCGCGCAGCAGTCGGCGGCGGCGGTCGAACTGTTCACCGCGCAAGAGGATGATCCCAAATCCGAGGCGCGTGCCGCCATCTGGGACAATTTCGATGACTTCACCGCGCAGGCCCGCGCCTTGCAGGTGGAGGCTGACAGAGCGGCGCAAACGGTGCAAAGCCGCGCGGACGTTCAGGGCGCGCTGCGCACCCTTGGTGCCGCCTGCAAGAGCTGCCACGCCGAATACCGCGAATAGCCACACAACCGCCAAGGCGCGCTGGCACACGACGGTCAAGACGGCTTGCACCTCGGCCGCGCGGGCCTAGACTGGGATCAACCACATAGGATCGCCATGACCCCGCACAGATTTCCCCTGACCGTCTATTACGAAGACACCGATATGGCGGGCGTCGTCTATTACGCGAACTACCTACGTTATATCGAACGCGCGCGATCCGAGATCGTGGAACAGATGGGACTGGACCAGAACGCAATGCGCGCAAAGGGTCTGGTTTTTGTCGTCACGCGGGTCGAGGCCGACTACCTTTCATCGGCCCGTCTGGCCGACCGGCTGGAGGTTGTGACCACCCACCAAGCCGCAGGCCCCGTGCGCTGGACCTTTGACCAAGAGGTGCAGCGCGACGGTACTGTGCTGTTCCGCGCGCATGTGGTGGCCGTCACCATGACCACCGAAGGAAAACCGGTGCGTCTGCCTGCGGAAATCCGCGCAATTTCCACAAAATAAGGCGCTGGTGACGCCGAAGTGATAGCTTTCCCCGTTTTGCTGCCCTATGTTTCAGGCAATAGAGGCTGAATACAGTCCGCAAAAAAAGAGCAGGCAAATGGAAGCAGAAACCCTCGCCCTGGCGCAGGAGATTGATTTCTCACTGTGGGGCCTTTTCGCACGCGCCACAATTGTCGTGAAATTGGTGATGATCATGCTGATCGTCGCTTCGTTCTGGGCATGGGGCATCATCATTCAGAAACTGATCCTGTACCGGCGCGCCCGCGCCGAGGCCGCGCATTTTGATCGCGCCTTCTGGTCAGGGGAGCCTTTGGACGGATTGTTCGAACAGATCGGGCCTGATCCGGACGGGGCTGCCGAAAAGGTATTTGCCAGCGGGATGATCGAATGGCAGCGGTCGCACCGTGACGATGGCGGGCTGATTGCCGGTGCCACGGCGCGTATTGACCGGTCCATGGATGTGGCGATTGCCAAGCAGTCCGAAGCGTTGCAATCGGGCCTGACTGTGCTGGCCACTGTCGGGTCGTCCGCGCCGTTTATCGGCCTGTTCGGCACGGTGGTCGGTATCATGAACGCCTTTATCGAAATCGCGGAACAGCAAAACACTAACCTTGCCGTCGTCGCCCCCGGTATTGCCGAGGCGCTGCTGGCCACGGGGCTGGGCCTGCTGGCGGCGATTCCGGCGGTTATCTTCTACAACAAGCTGAGCGCGGACAGCGACCGGATCGTCGCGGGCTACGAGGCTTTCGCGGACGAATTCGCCACCATCCTCAGCCGTCAACTGGACAGCTGATATGGGCGCTGGCGTGGTTCAAAAAGACGGCGGATCGGGGCGGCGTCGGCGCGGCGGGCGCACGCGCCCCATGGCCGAGATCAACGTGACCCCCTTTGTCGACGTGATGCTGGTGCTGCTGATCATCTTTATGGTCGCGGCCCCCTTGCTGACCGTCGGCGTGCCGGTCGAGTTGCCCAAGACAGCCGCCAACGCGCTGTCCACCGATCAGGAAGAGCCCCTGACCGTGACCATCACCGCCGAAGGCAGTGTGCAGATCCAGACGACCGAGGTCGACCGCAACGCGCTTGTGCAGCGCCTGCGCGCCATTGCCGCCGAACGCGCCAGCGACCGTGTGTTCCTGCGCGCGGATGGGGCGGTGTCCTATGCCGAGGTTATGGAAGTCATGGGCGCGCTTAACGCGGGCGGGTTTTCCAATATCGGTCTTGTGACCGACATTGGCGGCCCCGCGCTGGACGGCGAGGACCAATAGTCCGTGAACACGGGGCAGGTCATATCGGGGATCGGCCATGCCGGTCTGATCGGCTGGGTGCTGTTTGGCGGCACGTTCCAGTCCGAACCGTTGCCATTTGAATCTACCGATGTCTCTGTCATCTCGACCGAGGCATATGAGGCGCTGCTGTCCGCAGGCCCACAGCCCGACAATGTGACCGAAGTGGCCCAACCCGAACAGCCCGCCGAGGAGCCGGATGTGGCCCCCGATCCCGTTGAAACTCCGACGCCGGATGAAACGGTTGAAACGCAGGCTCCAACGCCCGCGCCACAGCCCGAACCCGAAGTCGCCCCGACGCCCCCCGCGCCGGAGCCGGAGCCAGAGATCGCCGACACACCGCCGGACCAGCCACAGCCGCAAGAGCAGGCTGTGCTGACGCCCGAAATCGCGCCGCGCCCCGTGCCGCGCCCATCCGAACGTGTCGCGCCCGAAGCCGTTGCCCCGCCCCCCGAAGACACCGCGCCCGCCGAGGTGGCCCAAGAGGCCGTGACCGAAGATGCCGGTGCCGACATCCCTGTGGAGCAGGAACAGGAAGCGACCGCGCCAGAAGAGGCGGCAACCGAGATCGTGACCGAGGCGGAAACACCCGCCAATGCGCCCAACACCTCGATGCGCCCACCTGCGCGCCGTCCATCTGCACCTGTGCGCACCGCTGAAACTCCGGCGGAAGAAACGCCTGCCCAAACACCGGCAGTTGATCCTGCGCCCGAACCCAAACCGGAACCCAAGCCCAAGCCTGCCGAAACACCTGAATCGACGGCGGATGCGGTGAACGACGCCCTGCGTCAGGCGCTGGAAGGCGGCGGCGTGGAAGAGGCCGAGGTGCCCCAAGGCCCGCCGCTGACGGCGGGGGAAAAGGATGCGTTACGGGTCGCGGTGTCCAGTTGCTGGAACGTGGGGTCGCTGTCCTCCGAGGCGCTGCAAACCACCGTGGTGGTCAGCGTCGCGATGACAGCCGATTCCAAACCCGTCACCAGTTCCATTCGCCTCGTGTCCAGCTCGGGCGGGTCGTCAGCGGCTGCAAATCAGGCCTTTGAAGCCGCACGCCGCGCGATTATACGCTGCACCCGGGACGGGTACGGATTGCCGGCTGATAAATACGGCCAATGGAAAGAAATCGAGATGACGTTCAATCCCGAAAGGATGCGTATCAAATGATGGTTCGACTATTCTGCGCACTGTTTGCCATGATGGCGGCAGCTTTTGTTCCCACCCTCTCTGTGGCTCAGGATGGCCCGTTGCGGATCGAGATTACCGAAGGGGTTATCGAACCCCTGCCGGTGGCGGTTCCCGATCTGGTGGCCGAAACCGCAGGCAGCGCCGAGATGGGCGCGCAACTGGCCCGCGTGATTGCCGCCGATCTGACCGGTACGGGGCTGTTCCGCGAACTGCCCTCCAGCGCGTTTATCTCGCAGGTGTCCGACTTCAATGCGCCTGTGCAATATGCCGACTGGAAGGCGATCAACGCGCAGGCGCTGGTCACCGGCGCGGTCAGCGTTCAGGGCAACCAGATCAACGTCAAATTCCGCCTTTATGACGTGTTCTCCGGCGCGGAACTGGGCGACGGTCTGCAATTTGCAGGCACAACCGACGGCTGGCGGCGCATCGCGCACAAGGTGGCCGACGTTGTCTATAGCCGGATCACGGGCGAGGGCGGCTATTTCGACAGCCGCGTGGTGTTCGTGTCCGAAACCGGCCCCAAGGACAACCGCCGCAAACGTCTGGCCGTGATGGATTATGATGGCGCCAATGTGCAGTACCTCACCGGCTCCGAAGATATCGTGCTTGCGCCGCGCTTCTCCAAATCCGGTGATCGCGTGCTGTACACCAGCTACGAAAGCGGTTTCCCGCGCATCTATGTGCTGGATGTGGGGTCGGTGCAGCGCCGCGTTCTGGAAAGCCAGCAAGGCACGATGAGCTTTGCGCCCCGCTTTGCCCCTAACGGGCAGACGGTGGTCTATTCCATCTCGCAAGGCAGCAATACCGACATCTATTCGATGGACATCAACACAGGCGCAGCCACGCGCCTCACGAACACGCCTGCCATCGAAACCGCCCCGAGCTTTAGCCCCGATGGATCGCGCATCGTGTTTGAAAGCGACCGGTCGGGGACACAGCAGCTCTATGTCATGCCCGCTACCGGAGGGGAGGCAACGCGCATTTCCTTCGGCGAGGGGCGCTATGGCACTCCGGTCTGGTCGCCGCGCGGTGATCTGATCGCCTTCACCAAACAATCCAAGGGCCGTTTCCACATCGGCGTCATGCGCACGGACGGCAGCGAAGAACGCCTGCTGACCGCGTCGTTCCTTGACGAGGGGCCGACATGGTCGCCCAACGGGCGCGTCATCATGTTCGCCCGCGAAACCCAAGGGGCAGGGGGCCGTTCGACGCTGTATTCGGTGGATATCACTGGACGGAACCTGCGCCCCGTGCGCACGCCCGAAGGTGGCTCTGACGCATCGTGGGGGCCGTTGCAGCGCTAGGGGCGCGGCGCGGACCAGACCCGAAATCTGATATGTAACGGTGCATTTTCAAAAAGCCCCGTTCGTGATACTGAAAGCTCAACGCCCGTTAAACGTGGCGATGTAACCCGAGAGAGGCCCGAGCCCATGAAACTGAAGACTTCTGCGTTGATGATCTGCGCCGCGCTAAGCGTCGCAGCCTGTACAAACCCCGACCGCTTTGGTGCGGGCGGCGATTCCGCGAATGATCCCTTCGCCAATGGCGCAGGCGGCATCGTTCCGGGCAGCGCGTCCGACCCTGCATCGCCCGCCTATTTCCAGCAGGCCGTTGGCGACCGCGTGTTGTTCGCGGTGGACCAGTCTTCGCTGTCGCCCGAAGGGCGCGCCACACTGGAAAATCAGGCCGTCTGGCTGTTGCAGAACGCGGATTACACCGCCGTGATCGAAGGTCACGCCGACGAACAGGGCACCCGCGAATACAACCTTGCCCTTGGCGCACGTCGCGCCGATGCGGCACGGTCCTATCTGGTGTCCCAAGGGGTCCAGCCCAGCCGCTTGCAGGTTGTAAGCTACGGCAAGGAACGCCCGATCGAAGTGTGCAGCGAAGAAGCATGCTATGCCAAGAACCGGCGCGCAGTCACCGTGCTGGCGGGTGGTCTCAGCAGCTAGGTCAACGCGCGCAAGCGCAGGAAAGAGGCGGTAAATGGTGCGGTTAATTGCAGTAGCGGTGTTGGCATTCGGCGTCACGGGGCCTGTGCGCGCCGTGGCACAGGATGCGACACTGGCGGATATCCGGCAGGAACTGACGGTTCTTTATGTCGAGGTGCAAAAGCTCAAGCGGGAACTGTCCACCACGGGCGGTGCCGCACCGAATGTGGGGTCCGGCGACACGCTGGACCGCATCACCGCCATCGAAAGCGAATTGCAGCGCCTGACCAACAAGTCAGAGGAATTGGAGTTCCGCATCGGGCGCGTCGTACAGGACGGGACCAACCGCATCGGTGATCTGGAATTCCGCCTGTGTGAATTGGAAGAAGGCTGCGATATTGGCGCGCTTGGCGATACGCCCACGCTGGGGGGCGGTGACGCCCCCGCCGTCGCACCGACCGGCCCTGCACCGACCACGCAGCCGGAAACACAACTGGCCACAAACGAACAGGCCGATTTCGAGCGGGCGAAGGCGGCGCTCGCCTCCGGTGACTTTCGCGGCGCCGCAGACCAGTTTGAGACCTTTAATCAGACCTACCCAGGCGGCCCCCTCTCAATAGAGGCGACCTTGCGCCGTGGTGAGGCGCTGGAAGGGTTGGGTGACGTCCGCGAGGGCGCACGCGCCTATCTGGCGGCCTTCACGCTGGACCAACAAGGCCCGCTTGCGCCCGAGGCGCTGTACCGGCTTGGGGCCGCGCTTGGCCGTCTTGGCCAGACATCCGAGGCCTGTGTGACTTTGGGCGAGGTCGCGGTGCGCTTTCCGGCGGCACCCGCAGTTGCCCAAGCGCAGGATGCGATGCGTAATATCGGCTGTTCCTAAAGGATGTCGGACCCCCTGATTGCGGCGGTCGAAGACCTTTTGCCTGCGCAACCGCTGCCCCGTCTGGGTGTGGCAGTGTCGGGGGGCGGCGACTCGGTTGCACTGCTGGCGACGCTGGTGCGCTATGCCGAGGCGCACGATGTTGATTTGCACGTCATCACGATTGACCACGGCTTGCGCCCCGAAGCCAAAGATGAGGTGGCGCTGGTCACCGACCTGTGCGCCCGCTGGGATCTGCCTCATCATGTCGAATACTGGACCGGATGGGACGGCGCGGGCAATTTACAGGCCAATGCGCGGGATGCGCGCTATGCGCTGATTGCCGACTGGGCCTTTGGCAACGACATCACCCATGTCGCCCTTGGCCACACCGCCGACGATCAGGCCGAAACGTTTCTGATGCGGCTGGCGCGTGGCGCGGGTGTTGACGGCCTTAGCGCGATGTCGCCGCGCCGCATTCGCCACGGCATTACTTGGGTGCGCCCGTTCCTGCGCACGGCGCGTGCGGATTTGCGCGACTTCTTGCGTGCCGAGGGGCTGAAATGGTGCGAGGATCCAAGCAACGAAAACCGTGCCTTTGAACGGGTGCGGGTGCGCGAGGCCCTCAAGGTGTTGGACGTGCTGGGTGTGGGCACCGAAACGCTTGTTGCCGTTGCCCAGAATATGAGCCGCGCCCGCGAAGCCCTTGATTGGCAGACCTTTTTGGCCGCGCGCGACACTGCCGCGCTGTTGCACGGGGCGATTGCGCTGGACCTGCGCGCCTTTCGCATGCTGCCCGAGGAAATTGCCCGCCGCCTGCTAGTGCACACGCTTTCGTGGACCTCGCAACACCCCTATCCGCCGCGCCGCGAGGCGGTGGCGCAGACCCTCAAGGCCGTGCGTGCCAGCCGCGGTGCGACCCTTGATGGATGCCAGATCACTGTCGAGAATAACGTGATCTGGGTATTCAGGGAATTCAACGCGATCAAGGACTTGACCTGCGAAGTGGGGGATATGTGGGATGACCGATGGCTGGTGACAGGGCCCGATGACGACCCCGATATCGAGGTGCGCGCCCTAGGCACGGACGCTTTGTCGCAGATCGAAAACTGGCGCGATACCGGCCTGCCACGTGCAGCCCTCGCCGTGACGCCTTCGGTATGGTATGATGGGGAAATGATCGCGGCACCGGTCGCACAGCCGGACCCTGACTGGGCCGCAGAGCTTGATGGCGGCCAAGATGCCTTTTTTGCCGCGCTTTTATCGCATTGAACCTCGCGCGATCCTCTCTATCTTAGAAGCAACGCCGTAGGGTACATCCAAGCGGCAGCATGAATCAGGAGATTTTCCTTGGGAAACGCACGTAACATCGCCTTCTGGGTGGTTTTGTTTTTGCTTATCTTGGCACTGTTCAACCTGTTCGGCGGGTCGGGCAACACGCTGCAAAGCCGCGAAATCAGTTATTCCGAATTTGTTGCCGCTGTCGAAGACGGTTCGGTCAGCAATGTGACGCTGGATGGCGAAGAGGTCCGGTTCCGTCGCGGGGCCGAGGATTTCGTGACGATCAAGCCCGAAGACGCGCTGGTCACCGACCTTTTGATCGAAAACAACATCCCCGTTCGTGCCGAACAGCAACAGCAATCGGGCTTCCAGACCTTCCTTGTGTCGCTGCTGCCCTTCCTGCTGCTGATCGGTGTCTGGATCTATTTCATGAACCGGATGCAGGGCGGCGGCAAAGGCGGTGCGATGGGCTTTGGCAAATCCAAGGCCAAGATGCTGACCGAAAAGCATGGGCGCGTCACCTTTGACGACGTCGCGGGCATCGATGAGGCCAAGGAAGAACTCGAAGAGATCGTGGAATTCCTGCGCAACCCGCAGAAATTCTCGCGCCTTGGTGGTAAGATTCCAAAAGGCGCGCTGCTTGTGGGCCCTCCCGGTACCGGTAAGACACTGCTGGCCCGCGCCATTGCGGGTGAGGCGGGCGTGCCGTTCTTCACGATCTCGGGCTCTGACTTTGTCGAGATGTTCGTCGGTGTGGGTGCCAGCCGTGTGCGTGACATGTTCGAACAGGCGAAAAAGAATGCGCCCTGCATCGTCTTCATCGACGAGATCGACGCTGTGGGCCGTCACCGTGGTGCCGGTTATGGCGGCGGCAATGACGAACGTGAGCAGACGTTGAACCAATTGCTGGTTGAAATGGACGGTTTCGAGGCGAACGAAGGTGTGATCATCATCGCGGCCACAAACCGGAAAGACGTCCTTGACCCTGCCTTGCTGCGTCCGGGTCGTTTTGACCGGCAGGTCACCGTCGGCAATCCAGACATCAAAGGCCGCGAGAAGATCCTTGGCGTTCACGCGCGCAAAACGCCCTTGGGACCTGACGTTGATCTGCGCATCATCGCGCGCGGCACACCCGGGTTCTCGGGTGCCGATCTGGCGAACCTCGTGAACGAGGCGGCATTGACCGCCGCCCGTATCGGACGCCGCTTTGTCACCATGCTGGATTTCGAAACGGCCAAGGACAAAGTCATGATGGGGCCGGAACGCCGCAGCATGGTCATGACCGCCGAGCAAAAGGAAATGACCGCCTATCACGAGGCTGGCCACGCCCTTGTCGGTCACCTGCTGCCGAAATGTGATCCAGTCTACAAAGCGACGATCATCCCGCGCGGTGGTGCATTGGGCATGGTGATGAGCCTGCCGGAAATGGACCGACTGAACATGTTCAAGGATGAATGCCACCAGCGTCTGGCCATGACCATGGCGGGCAAGGCGGCTGAAATCCATAAATACGGTGCGGACTCGGTCTCCAACGGCCCTGCAGGCGATATTCAGCAAGCCTCGGCGCTGGCCCGTGCGATGGTGCTGCAATGGGGTATGTCGGACAAGGTCGGTAACATCGACTATTCCGAAGCGGCCCAAGGCTACACCGGTAACACTGCTGGCTTCTCGGTCTCTGCCAACACCAAGGAACTGGTCGAGCAGGAAGTGCAGAAGTTCATTCAGGACGGCTATGACTGGGCGCTCAAGGTGATCACCGAGAACGAGGAAAAGTTCGAGCGTCTGGCCCAAGGGCTGTTGGAATACGAAACCCTCACCGGTGAAGAGATCGAGCGTGTGATGAACGGCGAACCACCGCATTCCTCGGACGACGACGAAGGTGGATCGAAAGTGGAAGAGGATAAACCGTCCCTCACCGCGATCCCGAAGGCCAAGAAGAAATCCGGCCCGTCGGGTGATGGTGGTCTGGAACCTGAACCTTCTGCCTAAGCCGAAGCGCTGAATTGACTTATAAAGGCCCGCCCGAAATGGCGGGCCTTTTGCCGTTCTGCGCGCCGCATTCAGTGGCAGGGTGGGGGATATATCAACGCCGCCAACGGCCCGCGCACAATTTTTCATTGGCGGCGGGTGCGGGCGTCGGTGTAACTGCCCCTGACAGATCAGGAGAGTTGCCCATGCCCGCCCTCAAACCCACATCCTTTATCGCCCGCATCAACTGGCTGGGCGTCGTGACCGAGGACGCAGGCAGCTTGCGCTCTGTTCCGCTGGAGGCTGTCGAGGCCACCTTCGACGGCTTTCCAAACGAGGCGCATGGCGGGCCGACCCGCCCGTCCTGTAGCCGCGTGACCAGCCAGTACCGCCGCGGGACCGAAATCCGCAACGTGCGGCAACTGTCCATTGTGAGCCAAGAGGAACTGGACCAGATCGCCGCCAAGATGGGGTTGGACGCGATTGATCCCACATGGCTGGGCGCGTCCATGGTTCTTGAGGGCATCCCCGACTTTTCGCATGTGCCACCGTCCTCGCGGTTGATGGCGCCGTCGGGGGCGGGGCTGGTGATCGACATGGAAAACCGCCCCTGCATCTTGCCCGGACGCGAGATCGAACAAGAGGCAAGCGGCTTTGGCAGCAAATTCAAACCCGCTGCCAAAGGGCTGCGCGGGGTCACGGCATGGGTCGAACGGGGCGGCGCCTTGAACGTCGGGGACGCTTTGGTGCTGCATGTACCGGACCAGCCGGTGTGGGCGCATCTGGACGCCGCACGCGCGGGTTAGGGCGCGGCGTAAGTGCCGGTGACCTATCCGGTCGCCGCGTCCCTGCTCAGGCCGGATCGTTTCCGAAACGAAACGATGGCGCGCATTGTGGCCGCTCAACCCTTCTGAAATGTCGGAATTGCGCACATGGTCACTGGGCAAGGCCATGTATGCAGGGCACGACAATAATGCCCGACAGGGCGCTCAGGGGGGACCACCGTGGCCTATAAATCAGACATCGAAATCGCACGCGAAGCCAACAAGAAACCGATTCAGGAAATCGGGGCCAAGATCGGCATCGCCAGCGAAGACCTGCTGCCCTATGGCCACGACAAGGCCAAAGTCAGCCAGTCGTTCATTAACTCGGTGCAGGACCGCGCGGACGGCAAACTGATCCTTGTGACGGCGATCAACCCGACCCCCGCAGGCGAGGGCAAGACTACCACCACCGTTGGTCTGGGGGATGGTCTGAATCGCATTGGCAAGAACGCTATGGTCTGTATCCGCGAGGCCTCCTTGGGCCCGAACTTTGGCATGAAGGGCGGGGCCGCTGGCGGCGGCTATGCCCAGATCGTCCCGATGGAAGAGATGAACCTGCATTTCACCGGTGACTTCCACGCCATCACCTCGGCACATTCGCTGCTGAGCGCGATGATCGACAACCACATCTATTGGGGTAACGAACTTGATATCGACACCCGCCGCGTTGTGTGGCGGCGTGTGGTGGACATGAATGACCGCGCCCTGCGCCAGATCACGGCCAGCTTGGGCGGTGTGGCCAATGGTTTCCCGCGCGAGGCGGGGTTTGATATCACGGTTGCCTCCGAAGTCATGGCGATCCTGTGTCTGGCCAAAGACCTTGGCGACTTGCAGAAACGGCTTGGCGATATGATCGTGGCCTACCGCCGCGACCGCTGCCCCGTTTTTGCCCGCGACATCAAGGCAGATGGCGCGATGACCGTGCTGCTCAAGGACGCGATGCAGCCCAACCTTGTGCAGACGTTAGAAAACAACCCAGCCTTTGTGCATGGCGGCCCGTTTGCCAACATCGCCCATGGCTGCAACTCGGTTATTGCGACGACCACAGCGCTGAAGTTGACCGACTATGTGGTAACCGAGGCGGGATTTGGCGCGGATTTGGGGGCCGAGAAGTTCATGAACATCAAGTGCCGCAAGGCCGGTATCGCGCCGTCCGTCGTGGTTTGCGTTGCCACCGTGCGGGCGATGAAGATGAACGGCGGCGTGGCCAAGGCCGACCTCGGTGCCGAGAATGTGGACGCGGTCAAGGCGGGGTGCCCGAACCTCGGGCGGCATATCGAGAACCTCAAATCCTTTGGTGTGCCGGTGGTCGTCGCGATCAACCACTTTGTCACCGACACCGATGCCGAGGTGCAGGCGGTCAAGGATTTCGTCGCTGCACAAGGGGCCGAAGCAGTGCTGAGCCGCCACTGGGAACTGGGTTCCGAAGGTTCTGCCGATCTGGCGGCGAAGGTGGCGGAACTGGCAGATGCGGGCACGGCGGATTTTGCGCCCATCTATCCTGATGAGATGTCGCTGGCCGAAAAGGTCCAGACCATCGCCAAAAAGATCTATCGTGCTGACGGCGCAGTCATGGACCAGAAAATCCTCGCCCAGTTGCAGCTTTGGGAAGAGCAGGGATATGGACATTTGCCCGTCTGCATGGCCAAGACGCAGTACTCGTTTTCGACCGACCCCAACTTGCGCGGTGCGCCCACCGGATTCACCGTGCCCGTGCGCGAAGTGCGCCTGTCAGCGGGGGCCGGTTTCATCGTCGCTGTCTGCGGAGAGATCATGACCATGCCCGGCTTGCCCCGCGTGCCTTCGGCGGAAAACATACATTTGAACGCGGACGGCCAGATCGAAGGGCTGTTCTGAACCCCGAAGGGCGGGTGCTGCGCCCGCCCTCCATCCGCAGGGGGCAGCCCTGCGGGTGAAAAGGACAAGGAAAGAGACTGATATGAGCGCGACAATCATCGACGGCAAAGCCTTTGCCGCCACAGTACGGGCCAAGGTGGCCACCCATGTGAGCCGCCTGAAAGACGATCACGGGATCACACCGGGACTGGCGGTGGTGCTGGTGGGCGAAGACCCCGCGTCGCAGGTCTATGTCCGCTCCAAGGGGAAGATGACGGTCGAGGTCGGCATGAAAAGCGTCGAGCACAAGCTGGATGTGGACACGTCCGAGGCGGACCTGCTGGACCTGATCGCGCAGTTGAATGCCGATCCCGAAATCCATGGCATTCTGGTGCAATTGCCGCTTCCCAAACACCTGAACGAAGACCTTGTGATCAACGCGATTGATCCGGCCAAGGACGTGGACGGGTTCCATATCTCGAACGTGGGTCTGCTGGGCACGGGGCAGAAGTCGATGGTGCCGTGCACACCGCTGGGCTGTCTGATGATGCTGCGCGATCACCACGGGTCACTGTCGGGGCTGAACGCGGTTGTCGTGGGGCGGTCCAACATCGTGGGCAAGCCGATGGCGCAGTTGTTGCTGGGCGACAGCTGTACCGTGACCATCGCACACAGCCGCACCAAGGACATTCAAGAGGTCACACGCCGCGCCGACATCGTGGTTGCCGCAGTGGGACGCCCCGAGATGGTCACAGGCGACTGGATCAAACCCGGTGCGACCGTGATCGACGTGGGCATCAACCGGATCGACGCGCCTGAAAAGGGCGAGGGAAAGACCCGCCTTGTTGGAGATTGCGATTTTGACAGCTGCGCCGACGTGGCGGGTGCGATCACCCCCGTTCCGGGCGGTGTGGGGCCGATGACTATCGCCTGCCTGCTGGCCAACACGGTCACCGCCTGCTGCCGCGCCAATGGTCTGGAAGAGCCGGAAGGCCTGACCGCCTAACGCGGCATTGGCATCGTGACGGGGCGGTCGCCCGTAAGGATCGCCGTCGCCCCGTCCTGCATCAACCGCGCCAGCACGCCGTCGTGGCTGCGCAACCCGCCGGTATAGGTGCCATAGGCGGGCATGATCAGGCGGTCGCCGTCGCACAGGAAAGCGGGCCGCGTGATCGCCCGCCCGCGCACCCGTAGCGTTGCCTTGGGGTGGTAATGCCCCGAGATTTCACCTGCACCGTCTACGCTATGGAGATCGGCAATGTGGCGGAACAGCAGGGGTCCAAGGCTGTAGGCGGCCAGATGGGGGCCGCCGAATTCAATCGGTCCGGGATCGTGGTTCCCCTCGATCCAGATCCAGCGCCGCCCCGCCTGAAGCTGCGTGATGAATAACCGGTCTGCATCGCCCAAGGACTGCGCCGCGGTCAGGTCGTCAAAGCTGTCGCCAAGGCAGATGACGGTGCGCGCGCCCGTCGCCTCAAGGTCTCTAGAAAGGCGGGTCAACGTGTCACGGGTTTCGTAGGGGGGCAGATACCCGCCGCCGCGCCGCGCAATGCGTTCGGCTTTCCCCAAGTGCAGGTCAGAGACACAAAGCAGCGATTGGTCGGGCCAGAACAACGCGCCTGATCCCAGTGCCTTGAGGGCCGCGCCCTTGAGTGAAATGTCGCACGTGTTCATATTTTGTTCATAGACGTGGTTTTTGTGTCCTTCAAGATATGGGGTGAGGTGTGTTGGCGGGAAAAAAGCGGGGGCGCTGCCCCCGGCCTGCGGCCTCCCCCGAGGTATTTTTTACCCAAAGACGGGCAGGGAGATTTTTGGGTGGAGGCTTATGTAGCGGGGCTTAGGCCTGCGGTGGCCATCAGGCGGTCGGCTTCTTCGGCCAGCAGCTTTTCTTCGGCGAGGCCCTTGATCGGGACGCGGCCCACTTCGAGGAGGAGAGGGGCGGCGAGGGGGGACACGCGGTCGAGTTCCACAAGGTCGATGCGGTCGACGATCCGTGCGGCCATCTCCTCGATCCGGCCGAAGTCCACCAGACCGCGCATCGCCTCTTGGCGCGTGATGTCGAGCATCAGGTGGTCGGGATCGTATTTGGCCAGCGTGTCATAAAGGATGTCGGAAGAAAATGTCGCCTGCCGCCCCGATTTGCGCGCTGACGGCGTGTTACGTTCGATCAGGCCCGCGATGGTCGCGCTGGCGCGGAAGGTGCGTTTCATCACCGCGTTTCCGGCAAGCCAGCGGTCCAGCCCGTCGCGCAAGGCGTGGATGTCGAACAGCGGGACAGGATCGCGCACGGGCTCCAGCCCCCAGATCAGCGTGGCATAGTCGGTCGCCAGAAAGCCGAGCGGGTTGAGGCCGGTTTCCTCCATCCGTTTGGTGAGCAATAGGCCCAGCGTCTGCATCGCGTTGCGCCCTGCAAAGCCGTAAACGGCAGTATGCGCGCGCCCGTCATGGGGGAAGCTTTCGATCAGCAGCCGCCCCGGTTCGGGCAGACGGCTGACCTGCCGTTGCAGTGCCAGCCAGTCACGGGTGTGGGCGGGCAGGTCGGGCCAGTCGTCGCGCTGGAACATGTCGATGATGCGGTGGCTGAGTTGGGTGGAGGTGGCGAATTTCGTGCCTGCAAAGGTGGCGATTTTCGGCTTTTTGGCCGCGTCGCGGGTGACTTGCACGGTCATCTCGCGCAAGCTGTCGTAGCGGACGATCTGCCCGCCGATCAGGAATGTATCACCGGGGGTGAGGGTCGCGGCAAAGCCTTCCTCGATCTCGCCCAGCGGTTTGCCGCCGCGCCCTTTGAAGCGGACCTTAAGCGTGTCGGTGTCCTGAATGGTGCCGATGTTCATGCGGATACGTTGCGCGCTGCGCGGGTCGCGCAATTGCCACAACCCGTCGGGGCGCTGCAGCAGGCGCTGCCACTGGTCATAGGCGCGCAAGGCGTAGCCCCCTGTGGCGCAGAATTCGAGACAGGCATCGAATTCGGCCCTGTCCAGATCGCTGTAGGCGCCTGCGGTGACGACTTCGGCATAGAGCGCGTCGGCGTCGAACGGGCCTGCGGCGGCGGCGATCAGGATATGCTGGCACAAGACATCACGCGGCCCGCGCCCGCGCGGATCACCGTCAAGCGCGCCTTCTTTCACCGCTTCGAGGGCGGCGACGCATTCCACCACTTCGAACCGGTTGGCAGGCACCAGCAGCGCCTTGGACGGTGCGTTGTAGCGGTGGTTGGCGCGCCCGATCCGCTGCACCAGCCGCTTCACGTTTTTCGGTGCACCGATCTGGATGATCAGGTCCACATCGCCCCAGTCGATGCCCAGATCCAGCGTGCCGGTGCAGACAATCGCCTTGAGGTCGCCCGCCACCATCGCCGCTTCAACCTTTTCGCGCTGTGTGCGGTCAAGCGATCCGTGGTGGATACCGATGGGCAGCCCTTCGTCATTGGCGAGCCAGATGTTGTGGAAATAAAGTTCGGCCTGCGCGCGCGTGTTGTGGAAAAT
Source organism: Tateyamaria sp. 7Alg 36 (assembly GCF_059882455.1). NCBI lineage: Bacteria > Pseudomonadati > Pseudomonadota > Alphaproteobacteria > Rhodobacterales > Roseobacteraceae > Tateyamaria > Tateyamaria sp. 7Alg 36. The sequence continues at coordinate 3,228,297 of NZ_CM187613.1, forward strand.
CAGCGTTGTCTTATGCTTTTTCACCTGTTCCAGAACCGCCGGAATGGCGTATTTGCCGCCCGATCCGGCCCATGGCGGGGCCTCTTGGGTGACCAGCATTTGGATGTCCGGCGCGGGGCCAGGATCGGCGTGGATGACCTCGCACGGGTCGGGGTGGCAGGCAAGCAGGTGGGCGATGGCGGCGGGATCTTCGACCGTGGCGGACAGGCCGACGCGGCGTAGGTTGGGGCACATCGCTTGCAGCCGTGAGAGGGCGAGGAACATCTGGTCGCCCCGTTTACTTTCGGCCAGTGCGTGGATTTCATCGACAATCACCCGTTGCAGCCCCGCAAACATGCGCGGCGCGTCTTCGTAGCTGGTGAGCAGCGCGAGGCTTTCGGGGGTGGTCAGCAGGATATGGGGCGGGTCGGCGCGCTGGCGTTTCTTGCGGGTTTGCGAGGTGTCGCCGGTGCGGTCCTCGATGCGGATCGGCAGGCCCATCTCTTCGACGGGGGTGCGCAGGTTGCGCTTGATGTCGGAGGCAAGCGCCTTAAGCGGGGAGATATAGAGTGTGTGCAATCCCGTATGCGCGCCGTCTGCCAGTTCGGCGAGGCTTGGCAGGAAGCCGGCAAGGGTCTTGCCCCCGCCAGTTGGTGCGATCAACAGCAGCGACGGGTCCGCCGCGCGGTCCAGCATTGCCTGCTGGTGCGGATGGATCGACCAGCCTTTGGCGGCGAACCAGTCGCTGAATTGGGGGGGGAGTGTGGCCATGGCATGAACTGTAGCGGGCCGCGCGCGTAAGGAAAGTGCGGGAGCCTGCCCTTTCGGTGGCAAAGCCACCTGTCGGGCAATGGGCCGGGATTTTTTGGAACAGAGAAGAGGGGTTATGCGCCCCGAGGGCGGAGTGCCCGGATGGCGGCCTGTACCGTTTCCGGCAGGGTCACGTCCGCGCCGTCGGGTGCGGCGTCGAGGGCTGCGGCGACGTCCTTGACCAGAATGCCGATGGAGTTGTCGGGGACAAAGCCGTCGCGCGCGAATTCGATCTCGTGATAGCCGGAGGCAAGCCAGTTCTGCCCCGAAGAGGTGTTGATCAGGTCGAGAAGCCTGTCGGTGTCGAGCTCTGCGTCATCCGCCCAGTCAAGCACCAGCCGTGTCATCGCCGTATGCGAGGCGGCCAGCAGGTTGTTCAGCACTTTGGCCTGCATCCCTGCGCCATAGGGGCCCATATGGTGCATGTGTTTGCCCATCATCGCCAGCAAAGGCATCGCGTCGCGGATATCGCTGTCAGTGCCGCCCAGCATAAAGCTGAGGCTGCGGTTCTGCGCGGCGATTTGTGCGCCGGACATGGGCGCGTCGATTAGGGTGATGTGTTCCGGCACGCGGCCGCGCAGGTCACGGACATAGCGGGGCGACAGGGTGGAACAGATGAAGATGCGCGTAAGATCCGGCGCGATTTCGACCAGCCGTTGTCGGGTGAACAGCAGCGCGTTGGTTTCATCGGCATCGCGGACAACGCTGAACAGCGTGTGCAGGTCCGAGGCGAAGGCGGCGGGATCAGTGGTGATGTGGGCGGCGTCCTTGGCCACCACATCAAAGCCGCGCGCCTGTGTGGCGTCGCGCAGCGCCTCTAGCATCGGCGCACCCATGCGCCCACATCCCGCGACCCCGATCATTTCACGATATGCTCGTCCTTGACGAACATGTTGGCCCATGCGCGGTCAATCAGGTCGGGGCGCATTTGCAAGGGGATGCCTTCGAAATTGCAGATCGCGACCATCTGGTCGATCAGGAAGTTGGGCTGGTAGTTTGCATAGATGTTGTCGATCGTCGGGTATTTCACCTTGAGCAGATGGATCAGCGCCTCTTCGTTCAGGGGCATGCCCTTTTTCTTGGCGACCATGGCAAAGATTTTCAGGAAGTTCGCCTGATTGGGCCCCTCGATTTTGATTTTGAAGAAGATCCGGCGCAGCGCGGCTTGGTCGAAGATTTCGTTGGGGTGGAAGTTGGTCGAGAACACGACGAGTGTGTCAAACGGCACTTCGAACTTTTCGCCCGATTGCAGGGCGAGGATGTCTTTGGATTCCTCAAGCGGCACGATCCAGCGGTTGACGAGCGCCTGTGGCGGTTCGGCCTGACGGCCCAAGTCGTCGACGATAAAAATGCCGCCGGTGGATTTCAGTTGCAGCGGCGCCTGATAGGTCTTGGCTGTCGGGTTGTAGACCAGATCAAGCATATCAAGGCTTAGCTCACCGCCGGTGATCACAGTGGGGCGTTCGCATTTGACATAGCGTTGGTCGAAAGGTGTGCGGCGGCGCAGCGAGTTTGGATCCTGTCCTTCGTCCTTGGCCGGAACGTGCACAATCGGGTCGAACACGGTGATCACCTGTCCGGCGTATTCAATCGCGCGCGGCACATAAACCTGATCGCCAAGCGCGTCGCGGATACCGTTCGAGATCGAGGATTTCCCGTTACCGGGGGGGCCGTACATCAGGATTGACCGGCCCGCGGACACCGCTGGCCCAAGCTGGCCGAGCAGATCGTCGGGCAGTACAAGGTGGCCCATCGCGGCGGTCAACTGCTGGCGCGTGACCAGAATGTTGCGGATCGACTGGCGTTTTACCTGTTCGCGGTAGACATCCAGCGGCACGGGCACCGCGCCGAAATATTCCGACTGCGCCAATGCGTCCAGCGCGCGGGACTTCCCGTTGTCGGTCAGTTGATAGCCCATCTCGTTGCCATTGTTGGCGTTGAGCGTGCCTGTCGCCTCCATCAGCCTTTGTTCGCGGCTCATGTCGATAAGTTCCTGCACCACCGGAATGGGGATGCACATCGCCGCCGACAGGTCCGACACCATGTCGAGGTTCTTGCGGAACATGGTCTTCAACAGGATGTCCCGCATCATCACATGGGACAGCTTCATCTCTTCCAGCCGTTTGGGGGCAGGGGGGGCGATGATGTCGGAAACTTGCATATTCATGGAAACGGGCCTGTTACGTGACTGCTTTTGCCCTTCCTAGACGCGATTTCGGACCAAATTATGGCCACAAAGCGGTCAGGACCCGTGGATCGCGGCCAATACGAGGTAAATCGCCAGCGTTGGACCAAGGGCAAAGCCCATAGGGAACTTGCGCCCTTTTTGCGACCAGCTGTTCCAGTCCGGGGCCATGCGCGACAGCGGCGTGTATTTGGCAATCCGGTGGCTGGCATAGGCTGCCAGCAGCACGGCGGCAAACAGGGCCATGACCAGACGCACATCGCCCACGGCAACGTAAGGCGCGGCAGCGGCAAGGAATTTCGCGTCACCCGCGCCCATGGCACCGGCGGCGTTCAGGATCATGCAGACCACCAGAACGATGCCCAGATGGGCAAGGCGCCACAGATAGGCATCAAGCGGGAACACGAACAGGCCCACCACCACGAACACCGCAAATATGGCCAGCACAGTGGGGTTGGTGATGCGCATTTGGGCCAGATCGGTATAGGCCACGTAAAGGCACAGCGGGACGAGAAACGGCAAGAACCACAGCGCGGCCTGCGCGGACATGGCCATCGTTCTATCCGTTCGACACGTTGGCTTCGAGCGCGCGCAAGGAGCGCACAGCGGCCTCGAAATGCTGGGGATGGGTTTCGATGGCTTCGCGCAGCAACCCTTTGCCGGTTTCCACGTCACCCTGTTTCACGGCCGTCAGACCCATCGTGTGCAGCAGTTGCGCCCGTTCGATCTGGTCCATGGGGACGACGGGCAGGGCATAGTTGCGCTGCGCACCACGGGCGAGGATCAGGTTGTTCTTGGCGGTGAACAGGGTGCCATCCTGCCGGATCGCGTCGCCGAACAGGCGTTCGGCATCGGCATAATCGCCGCGTGTCAGTTTCGAGTAACCCCAGTTGTTCAGAACACCGGCAGGGCGCGTCGTCAGGCCCACGGCGGTTTCATAAAAGCTGTCGGCTTTTTTCCACTCTTTATTGCTGTCGGCAATCAGCGCCTCAAGGCGGTAGCGTTTGAATGTCTCGAACGTGGGCGGAACGCGGTCGAGTTCCTGTTCGGCGCGGGCCCAGTCGCCAGCGCGCAGAAGGGCATCGGCATAATCCACGCGGTCGTCATTTGTTGCGCCTTCAAGCTTGAGAACCTTGGCATAGGCGGGGGCCGCTTCGGAGAAACGCTTGGCGCGCACAAGGCTGCTGGCCAGCCCGCGATGCACTTCGATGCGGTCGGGGTTTTCGGCGGCGGTGCGTTGGAAATAGCTGACCGCCTCGTTCGGGTCGGCCACGGTCAGCATCACATCGTTCAGATCGCTTTCATCCACGACATTAACGTTCTGAAAGGCCCGCTCGACCGTTTGGTCGGCAGATTTCTGTGCGCATGCGGACAGGGCCAGAGCCCCTGCCAAAGAGACGGCCAAAACTACGGAGTGGCGCATGTTTGCGTCCTTTTACTGCTCGTTCACGCCGCGCTTTTGCTGCACGGTCGCATCCCATCGCACCCTGCGGTGCACCTCAAAATCAGCCAGCTGACCGGATAAGAAAGTCACTGCTGCCGCGTCGGACCAGTTTATACTGGTTCTCGTTCACCTCTACCGTATCAGAGTTTTCGGATTTTGCGAGCGCCATGCGCAAATTATCCCTGATGAGTGTGCTTTCTCCGTCATCAAGGGCGAATGCACGGCGCAAAATGGCAACAGCTTCGCCGGTTTCGCCTTGTTCCATCAGGACCACGCCAAGATTGTTGAGGTCTTCTGGCACGGGGTCGAATTCGGTGGTCGCGCGGCGCAACAGTTTTTCGGCCTGACCCAGACGGCCAAGGCCAAGGTTGGCCGTGCCCAGCCCCGACAGGATTTCACCGTCAAAGCCGCCGCGATCAAGGGCGGCGCGGTTAAACGCCTTGATGGCGAGTTCGAATTCACCGGCGGCGATCAGGCGGTGTCCCACGTCGATGCCGTCCGCAGCCTGCCCCTTGCGGTCCACACCGGGTGCGAAGGGGCCGGATTGCGACACGTCGATTCCGCCCGTGGAACAGGCGGACAGGACCAGCGAAAGAAGAAGGGCGGGCAGCGCCCGCGCACCTGTAATCATGGGGCCTTTGCGACCTTTTATATGCGACTGCACCGCACGGTCCCTTCGCGGGACGTGCGGTGCGTATCTTGTAGCACAGTGCGTGCCGATTTCTAGTTCCCCATATTGCCCAGCTGCGTGATGCCGTGCACGGACGGGCCGACAAGGATAATCAGCAGCGGCGGCACGGTCAGCATCATGGTGGCGAGCGTCATCTTGGTGGGCAGTTTGTTGGCGGCCTCTTCGGCGCGCATCACCCGCTTGTCGCGCATCTCGGCGGCGAAAACGCGCAGGGCGTCCGCGATTGAGGTACCGAAACTGGCCGATTGCACCAGCACGGTCACAAAGCTGGCCACGTCCTGCACGCCGCAGCGTTCGGCCATGTCGTTAAGGACGTTGACCTTGTCCTTGCCCGCTTTCATCTCATAGCTGACCACCTGAAACTCGTCCGCCAGCGCAGGAAAAGAGGCGCGCAACTCGCCCGCGATCCGCGTAATGGACTGGTCCAGCGACTGGCCCGCCTCGACACAGACCAGCATCATGTCCAGCGCGTCGGGAAAGCCGCGTGTAATCTCTTCCTTACGTTCTTCGACCCGTCTGGTGATCCAGTATTGCGGCAGGTAATACCCCACGCCGCCAGGGCCGAGGGTCCACATCATGATCTTCTGCGTGGTCATCTCGTCCGTGCCGACGATGAAATTGGTATAGATCACGCCCCCGATCAGTCCCAGCACGCCCAGCACAAACTGCGCGGCGTGAAAGATGCGCACCGCATCGCGCGACTGATAGCCCGCCTGACGCAGCATCAACTGCCGCTTGGACAGTTCGGCGACGTCCTGCGGTTCAAGGAAGGTCGAGAACTTCTCGAGCTGTTCGTTGCGCGCACCGTGACGCAGCCGTTCCTTTTGCGGCACGCCCGCTTCGGCGGCGCGGTAGTTCTTTTTCAGCTTGTCCAGCGGGTCTTCGGGCTGACGCATCATCATGAAGACCACGATGACGATCATCATCAGGCCCAGAACACCTGCGATGATGATAGGCCCCAATGGCCCGAGGAGGTCGGTAAGCGGTTGCAGCAGCGCGTCCATGATCAGTTTCCTCAGACTTTGATGTTTGTCAGTACGCGCATCACCACAAGGTTGACGCACAAGAAGATGCCCACAACAAAGCAGGCGGGAATGAACCACGGGTGGTCGCGCACTTCGTCATAGTAATGCGGATCACCGATCTGGATCACGACCAGCGCCACAAGCGGGAAGGCGGACAGGAACTTGCCCGACCACTTCGCCTCGGCGGTGATGGCCTTGACCCGGCGGAACAGGCGGAAACGCGCACGGATCACCTTGGCCAGCCCCATCAGGATTTCGGCAAGGTTGCCGCCCGATTGCTGCTGGATGGTCACGGCCACGGCAAGAAAGCGCAAATCCTGCATGTCCAGACGTTCGGCCATCGCCTTGAGGCTTTCGCCCACATCACGGCCAAAGGCGGATTCATCCGCAATCACGCCGAACTCCGAAGCAAGTGGATCCTGCACCTCTTTGGCGACGATCTGGATGGCCGAGCTGAACGGGTGGCCGACGCGCAGACTGCGCACCATCAGTTCCACCGCGTCGGGCAGTTGTTCCTCGATCATGGCCATGCGTTTGTTGGCCTTGGAGGACACCCAGAAGAATACCGCGCCGATGCCGATGCCGATGGACAGCACGATACGCACGGGCGGTTCGGTTTCGGTGCCGACGCTAAGGCCGACAAAGGCGACCACGGAAAGGCCGCCCATCACCATGATCAGCTGTTGTGGGGTAAAGGCGATGGCCGCCTTTTGAGCCCGTTCCGCCAGCAGCGAGTAAAGCGGAATGGACCGCGCGCCCATATGCTGCTGCAATTCCTTGCGCAGCTGGTCGAGCACTTCCTCGCGCCGCCCGCCGGATTTGTTCAGCATCTCAAGGCGGCGGTTAACGCGGTTATTCAGGCTGATCGACTTGCCGAAAGCGACAAGGTACAGCCCTTCGACCAGCACAAGCACGCCGATGAAGATCAGGCCGTAGATGATGGGTTCTGCGCTCATTTTGACAGGTCCTTGTTGCGCCTTGGCGCCTTGCGTTGGTTACTCGGCGGCGATGGGTTCATAGATCGACGATGGCAGGTCATAGCCCCACATACGGAACCGTTCGGAATAGTGCGACCGCACGCCCGTTGCCGTGAAGTGGCCGATGATCTTGTTTTCCGGTGTGAGGCCCACGCGCTGGAAGCGGAACACTTCCTGCATGGAAATAACGTCGCCTTCCATGCCGGTGATTTCGGTGATCGAGGTCATGCGCCGAGAGCCGTCCTGAAGGCGCGAGGCCTGCACGATCAGGTTCACAGCTGAGGAAATCTGCGAGCGTACCGCCTTGAGCGGCATTTCGATCCCGGCCATGGCGATCATGTTCTCCAGACGGGACACCCCGTCGCGGGCCGAGTTGGCGTGGATCGTGGTCATTGATCCGTCGTGGCCGGTGTTCATGGCTTGCAACATGTCGATGACTTCCTCGCCGCGGGTCTCGCCCACGATGATGCGGTCGGGGCGCATCCGCAGGGCGTTTTTCAGACAGTCGCGGGGGGAAACCTCACCCTTGCCTTCAACGTTGGGCGGGCGGCTTTCCATCCGGCCCACATGGGTCTGTTGCAGTTGCAGTTCCGCCGTATCCTCGATCGTCAGGATACGTTCGGAGTTGTCGATGAACGACGACAGCGCGTTGAGCGTGGTGGTCTTACCCGAACCCGTACCGCCCGACACGATCACGTTCAGACGTGTGGCCACAGCCGCCTGCAGATAAGCGGCCATTTCTTCGGTGAAGGCACCGAACTGCACCAGATCGTCGATGCCCAGCTTGTCCTTTTTGAACTTACGAATGGACACAAGGCTGCCATCCACCGCGATAGGGGGCACCATCGCGTTGAAACGCGACCCGTCCTTGAGGCGGGCGTCCACATAGGGGTTGGATTCATCGACACGCCGACCCACCGCCGACACGATCTTGTCGATGATGCGCAGCAGGTGGCGTTCATCCTTGAAGGTAACGTCGGTCAGTTGCAGCTTGCCTGCGCGTTCCACAAAAATCTGCTGGGGCCCGTTCACGAGGATATCGTTCACGGTGTCGTCTTTCAGCAGCGTTTCCAGCGGGCCAAGGCCCATCACCTCGTCAAACAGTTCCTGGTTGAGAACCTGACGGTCCTCGCGGTTTAGAATGATGTTCTTTTCTTCGAGGAACTCGTTCGAGATGGCCCCGATTTCCTGCCGCAATTCGGCCTCTGTCGCCTTTTCGAGGGCGGCAAGGTTCAGGTTGTCCAGAAGGGCGCGGTGCAGTTCGAGTTTGATCTCGCCCATTCGCTCTTTCTTTTTGCGCTCTTTATCCAGCGGCATAACCGTGGCCGCAGAGGCGTTTGCCTTGCGTTCGATCCGTGGGGGCGCATCTGGTTTGGGCGCGTTAACGACCGCTGCGACAGGGGCGGCGGCCGGTTTGGCAGTCTCTTTTTTGTACTTCGAAAACATTCGGTTACCCCAGTGAGAGGGATCACGCCGCTTTGACGTGATCCTCGCTTAATTCATGAATGGAGGCCGCAAGTTTGGCGATTTCGCGCCGCAGCGGGTTTTTGGCAGCAGATGTGGCAAGGGGCAGGCCGTGATCGCCACCCTGCGTGATGGGTTTGCCGCCATCGGGCAATTGCACTTCGATGGCGATGTCGAGGCTTTCTGCGAGGCGCTTGACCCGCGCCTTGCCACCCAGATCGGTGAACTTGGGCGCACGGTTCAGCACATAGCGCAGCTTTTCCACGGGCAGTTCTTCGGATTGCAGCGCGCGTTTGAACCGCAGCGTGTTCTGCGCCGACCGCATGTCCATTTCCATGGTGGTGAAATAGATGTGCGCCGCGTTCAGCACGGTTTCCGTCCACTGCACCAGCGTCGAAGGCATGTCGATTACAACAAAGTCGAAATGCGCCCGCGCCATGGAAATCACCCGTTCGATATCTTCGGGCGTGATCAGATCCAGCGGGATCATGTCCGCAGGGGCGGTCAGGACTTGCAGGCGGTTTTCGAACAGTTGCAGCGACTGGCCAAAAGAATCCGCGTCCATGCCTTCTGTGTCCGAGAGCATCTCGAACACGGCCTCGTGGCGGGCAAGGTCCAGATAGGTCGAGGCAGAGCCGAATTGCAGATCGAAATCCAGCAGACAGACATTGGGTGTGTCACCAGGATTCAGCAGCGCCAGTTCCCACGCAAGGTTCACGGCCAGCGTGGTCGCACCTGTGCCACCCGCAACGCCGTGGGCCACAAAGACCGCGCCTTGCTTGTCAGTACCGGATTGCAACTGCGCAGTGGTGGGTTGCGCGGTAGGTTCAGTCGCGGGACCGGTGCGCAAACGGTCAATGGCTTGGGCCAGTTCACCTTCGGGCAGGGGGTAGGGGACAAATTCGTCCGCCCCACGGCGCAACAGCTGGTGTAAAGAGGCGGGCGTTACATCGTCGGCAATCAGGATCACCTTGATATTGCGCGCCTTGGCTTGCGAAATGATCTCGCCCATCAGGACAAGGTCGTCTTCGTCGGCGTCATCAATGGCCAATGCGACGAATTCCAGCGCCTCGGCCTCGGCCTGATTGAAGAAGGCAAGCGACTCGGCAAAACCCAGATCACCCCAGCTTTCGCCCAGAACCTGTTCCATGTCTTCGATCAACAGATCAAAGTTCTGTACGTCGCGGCTGATGGTACAGGCCGTGATTGGTGCTGTTTCCGGTTGTGGCATCGTGCTGCTCATTGTGCCCCGTGTCCTTCCTTGTGACGGCCCCCGCAGCGTGAAAAGGGCCATTCTGGACCTCCTGCTGGGGCGGCTGAGCCCAAACGGATTGGGCGTAGCTATCCTTAGGGGGTGTTTTCGCAGTCAATTCAGGCGAGATTTGGGCCAAAAAGCTCCAATTGTTGGGTATCTCTAAACGATCAGGCGCGCAGACTGGGATTGTCTGCGCGCCTGATGCGTCGAATTAGAGGAATGCCGCTTATTGTTCGGTGCGGAATTCGGAGCCGGAAATGCCGGTCAGCTGGCTTTGTGGTGCGGCGGATTGCACGTAATCGCGATAGATGATCTGGGCGTATTGTCCATCCAGAACAGTGGGATGCGACTGTACGAAACCGGTCACTTCGGTGACGGTGCGGCGGTTACGACGTTCGCGCCCTTGCGACACGATCAGCGGCTGCGTTTCCCCAAAGGAGGCAACCGCCTCTAGCCGCGAGCGGCTGATGCCGTGGCTGACAAGAAAGGCGACAACGGCGTTTGCACGCGCAAGGCCGAGGCTTTTGTTATAACCGGCCGATCCGACGGCATCGGTGTGGCCATAAACGCGGAAGCGGACTTCGGGGAACTGACGGATCCACTGCGCCTGTTCGCGCAACGTGTCCCGCGCCCCTGCGTCAAGCGCGGCGGAGTTGAAAGCGAAGTTGACTGTCGTCAACACCTCAGTGGCAAAGCGGTTTGCCAGATCAAAGGTGTATTGGCGTTCGCCCGTCATATAAAGCGTATTGCTGGCCGTTGCGTTGCCGAACTGGCCCGTATCAACCAAAGAACCGGCTTCGCGGTAGAACTGTGTATAGACCGGATCGCTGGACGGACCGCATGCGCCTAGGACAAGACTGCCGGCCAATGCGAAAGGGATGAGTGGTTTCATGACCAGTCCTTAATCCAACACATAGCCATATGAGCCCGAGAAGTCCTGCTTGGCAACCTCGCCGGCAGCACCCTGTTTCGGGGTGCGTGTGCCCGCAGCGGTGCGACCGTACAGGAAAAGGTCTTTTTCGCTGGGCGGTTTGATGCGGTCGGTGGGCAGGGCCAGAACGTCGCCGCGCACGGGCGAGACGAGGTGGGCCGTGATGATGATGACCAGTTCAGTCTGGTTCCGCTGGTAAGAGGCCGAGCGGAACAGCGCGCCAAGGATCGGCACGTCGCCCAACCAAGGCAACTGGCTGGAATTGTCGTCGAAGTTGTCCTCAAGCAGACCGGCGATGGCAAAGCTTTCGCCGTCGCGCATTTCCACTGTGGTAGAGGTTTCGCGCCGCGAGAAGGCGTCGATCTCGAACCCGTTGAAGGCAAAACCGTTGGTGGGGTCGATGGCCGACACTGCCGCCTCAAGTTCGAGGTTGATCAGATCCTTGTCCACCACGCGGGGAATAAAGTTCAGCTCGATCCCGAAAGGTTTGAATTCGACCGTGATGGTCCCGTTATCCTGACTGACGGGCACGGGATATTCGCCGCCCGCAAGGAACTTTGCCTCTTGCCCCGACAGGGCCACAAGGTTCGGTTCGGCCAGCGTGCGCACAACGCCTTTTGTTTCAAGGGCTTCGAGCAGCAGGCCCACTTGGGTGTTGCCAGCGTTAAAGCCAAAGAGGATGGCGCCGGTATTCGCGTTCACGTTCGGAACGTTGCCACCCAGCGACGTGCCGATGCCGCCGGAGCTGTTGGTTGTGCCGGTCCCGCCGTTCACACCCACATCGCCGGAAAAGATCGACCCGTTCAGAGACAGGGACGAGCTGAGCGATTTGGAGACCGAGCGGTTCATCTCGGCAAAGCGGACCTTCAGCATGACCTGCTGGACGCCGCCAACGCTCATCAGGTTGGAGACGCGCCCTTCGGCATAGCGTTCGGCCAGATCAAGCGCGCGTTGCAGGCGCGAGGTCGAAGACACAACACCGGACAGCACGATGCCGTCATTGGCGGTGCGTACTTCGATCTTCTCTCCGGGTAGGATCTGGCGCAGACGTTCCTTGAATTCGGAAATATCGGCGGCGACACGGACGTTCACGTTCGTAATCAGGCGTCCATTGGCATCCAGCAGGGTCAATGTCGTCAGACCAGGGGATTTACCAAGCACATAGATTGTGCGGTCGCTCAGGGACGAGATATCGGCGATGGCCGGATTGGCGATGCTCAGTTCGGCAAATGCCACATCACTTTCGACCACGACAGCGCGGTTCATCGGCACATCCAGTGTGGAGTCCGTGGCCTTGCGCACAACCCGCAACGTGTCAGCCCCTGCGGTCATCGCAATCGGGCTTACAGCAAGAGACAGCCCCAGCAGGGCTGCTTTGAAAATTCCATCAAATTTCATGTGACCTGCCTTTTTGATCACGCCTCGGTGTCGGGTCTTTTTGCCCGCGTATTGTTATAACCATGCGCCAGTTTGATTTTTTTTGCAAGAATCAATGGGTTCGACCCATGCGTTTATGTGGGCAACGGGCAACAGCGCCGAAAATGGCAACGGCGCTTCCTTGGGGAAACGCCGCTGCAAGTCATTGTTTTCAGGGGATCAGTTCGCAGATCAGTTGGTGCAGGGGATCGGGATTTCGACCACCTCTGCGCCACGCCGCGTGCGGATCGTACAGGTCTTTTCCTTTTCGACCTGTGCTTTGACCTCTTGGGTTTCAAGACCCAAGAGGGCGCGCTGGTCCACTTCGATGGCGCCCGCGATCGTATCATCCTCGGCCCCGACAAGGGACAGGGACAGACGGCCAGTCGATTGCGCTTGCGCCAGCGTTGCAACCTGTGCGGGACCGATTGCGACGGTCACGGTACGTGCAATGATCGCGCCATCAAGGTCGCCTGCCGCGTTCTGGTCGATGGCGATCAGCTTGACGCCCGGTTCGATCAGTTTGGTCACTTCCCCGCGCGATGTGCCAAGGGATTGATCCACGCGGCCGGTCCAATAGACATCGACACGGTCACCAGGACGCAAGAAGCCGGACACGCCCGATGCAACGTCGACCCTGAGAGCAAAGGCGCGCATACCCCGTTCCAGACGCGAGGTCAGGCCTGCTTCTTCACCGGGTTCGGTGACTTTCACGGCCATGATGGCCTCGTCCTTTTCCATCGCGCGCAAAACGACGCGGTCTGCGGTCACACCTTCAGGGAACAGGGGGTTTTCCTCGGTAAAGGTGCCTTCGGGGATGGCGTTTTCGGGCCAGTCCACGGTGCGCACATCCTTGGCTGTCAGCGTCTCACCGTATTTCAGGCGACGCTGGGCCACGTAAACAGGCACAGTCGGCACGATCTTCTGGCGTTGGGCGCGTTCCTTGGCCAGCGCGGTCTGGTATTGGCCGATATAATTCTTTGCCATGTACACGGCGCCACCAGCCAGGGCGATCCCTGCCAAAAGCACCAATCCAAAAACCATTCGCATTTCATTTACCTCATCATTGGGTCCGGTTCGCCGGAAGGGCGGGGACCTCTTGGGGCGGGTATGACCCCAGATTGTGGCGGTTTCGGGGACAAGGGGGGGATAAACTGGGGCAGTCAGGCGTGCCGCGGCGCGGTGACGGGTCTGGCAGACACGGCAAATGCCCGGCGTGACAGACCGGGCAGTTTGGATATGTAATTGTTGTGATGCAGCCGGATCAGAAGAAGTTCGTCATGAACGCTTCGACGCCTGCGGATACTCCGGCCGACCCGTTCGTGAGGGCGACAACAAGAGCGACGGCAAGAGCGACAACTGCTGCCGTCAACACGACCCAGTCGACTGTAACGGCACCGCGCTCGTCGCGCAGGAATTTGGAAATGAAGTGGTTCGGCATGGGGAACCCTTTTTGAACATTTGTTACGTTTAAACAAAGACGAAGGGGCCGCGTCCGGGAATGGTCGCGGCCCCTAGCGCAATTCTAAATGTCAGGTCAGACCGACTTATTCCTCAGCGACTGCGTTAGGGTCTTGAGCTTGCAGGAACGAGTCTGTGTCGGCTGTCAGCTCGGTCGCGCCTGTTTCGATGGAAGTGTAGGCAGCAACGGCCAGGCCAACAACGGCAGCGGTCAGAACGACCCAGTCAACTGTTACGGCGCCGTCTTCGTCGTTGCGGAAGTTTTTGATGAATTTGATCATGTGATGTCCCTCCAAAGGATCATAAAGTTTGTGTTGTCTACCTTGCCGTCTGTTTGGGGCCGCTCTCTCTCATTGGCCCGTGTCCGACTTGGTATGACGCTATATAGCCCTTGGATTGGGGCACGAATTTGGCGGCAAATTGGGCTTTTCGGGTCGCATCGCAAAAAATCGACGGGTTTCGCTTAGTGCGCTGAAAATTAACGATTTTAATAGTTGAAAAAATGTGAAGAAGGGCGTTTTTCCCTGTCCGGCATGGCAAATAAGGCAAATCCGCCTTTTTTGCATTCACCAATGCTAGCCCAAAGCGGCTATTTTTGCGATACTGGGGCCAATATCGGTCAAAGAACCGAAGCTTTCCGAGGCAGGCAGTGTGATGAAACCTCTCTTTTTTGCAGCATTGGTGTCTGCGGGCCTGATTTCTGCGCCTTTGGCCGCAAAAGACCCGCCACCGTTCAAGGATTTTTCCGCGAAACGGATTAAACCGCCCAGCAGTGGCGCGAAAAAGCGGATCACCATCCAGATCGAACCCGACGCGCCCACGCCCGAAGCTGTTGCGCAGCCCGATCCGTCGTCGGGCGGTGCGCCTGCGGCCTATGCGGCGCGCTATGACTGGTTTTGGGAGGATGTGTCGCCCGATATCACTGATGCGGGGCCCGGGCGGCTGGATCTTGCGGTGCGAGCTTTGGCCCGCGCCAAGACGCCTGTGCCCGTGCCACGTTTGCAGCAGATGCAGGCGCTGGCGAAATCACGCGGTATCGACATCCTTAAGGCAACCATTGGTACCGAGGTGTCACCGGCGCTGGTGCTGGCGGTAATGATGGTCGAATCCGCGGGCAATGCCGAGGCGCAAAGCCGCGCAGGCGCGCAAGGGTTGATGCAGTTGATGCCAGATACCGCCAGCCGCTTTGGCGTCGAGGACAGTTTCGAGCCGTCCCAGAACATCGCGGGCGGGGTCAAATACCTGAACTGGTTGATGGAGACCTTTGACCGCGATCCGGTGCTGGTATTGGCGGGGTATAATGCGGGCGAGGGGGCTGTGCGCAAACATCAGGGCGTACCACCCTATAATGAAACCCGCGATTACGTGCCCAAAGTACTGGCGACGTTCCAACTGGCGCGGGGGCTGTGTATCACGCCGCCCGAACTTGTCACGGATGGCTGTGTGTTTGCAGCGATGAACTGAAGGCCAGTTCGGATGGCTTGGACCTGAACGCGGATCGCGCAGGTCCAAGCGGTAGTTTTATCAGACGATGGTGGCTTCGGTTGCGGCGCGCAATTCGTCTTCGGTGACGCCCTCGGCGGTCTCGACAATGCGCAA
Organism: Tateyamaria sp. 7Alg 36; assembly: GCF_059882455.1. Classification (NCBI taxonomy): domain Bacteria; kingdom Pseudomonadati; phylum Pseudomonadota; class Alphaproteobacteria; order Rhodobacterales; family Roseobacteraceae; genus Tateyamaria; species Tateyamaria sp. 7Alg 36. The sequence continues at coordinate 3,243,534 of NZ_CM187613.1, forward strand.
CCCGCCTTCGACCACATCCAGAACACCCAGATCGGTGATGATACGGTCAACCACGGCCTGACCGGTCAGGGGCAGGGTGCAGGATTTCAGCACTTTGCTGTCGCCATGCTTGTTGGTGTGGTCCATCACGACCACCACGCGGCCTACGCCTGCAACAAGGTCCATCGCGCCGCCCATACCTTTGACCAGCTTTCCAGGGATCATCCAGTTGGCAAGGTCGCCGTTCTCGGCCACTTCCATCGCGCCCAGAATCGCCATCGCGATCTTGCCGCCACGGATCATGCCGAACGACTGCGCGCTGTCGAAATAGGCAGTCTGGGGCAGTTCGGTAATGGTCTGCTTGCCCGCGTTGATCAGGTCGGCGTCTTCGGTGCCTTCCACGGGGAAGGGGCCCATGCCAAGCATGCCGTTTTCCGATTGCAACGTCACTTCGATGCCTTCGGGGATGTAGTTGGACACCAGCGTCGGGATGCCGATGCCAAGGTTGACGTACCAGCCGTCTTCGAGTTCCTGCGCGGCGCGCGCGGCCATTTGATTGCGGTCCCAGGGCATGTCTATTCCTTATCCGTCGATAAATGTCGTGCCCGCAGGCACAGTCAACTTAGGCTGCACGCGTTGTGCGCTGCTCAATCCGTTTTTCGTGCTCGCCTTGGATCAGGCGGTGCACATAGATACCGGGCAGGTGGATCGAATCCGGATCCAGAGAGCCGGTGGGCACGATTTCCTCGACCTCGGCCACGCAGACCTTGCCACACATCGCCGCTGGCGGGTTGAAGTTGCGCGCGGTCTTGCGGAACACGAGGTTACCGGTTGCATCCGCTTTCCATGCCTTGACGATGGCGAGGTCGGCAAAGATGCCGCGTTCAAGGATATAGGTCTCGCCGTCGAACTCTTTGTGCTCTTTGCCCTCGGCAATAACGGTGCCCACGCCTGTCTTGGTGTAGAAACCGGGAATGCCGCAGCCACCTGCGCGCATACGCTCGGCCAATGTGCCTTGGGGATTGAATTCCAGTTCCAGCTCGCCCGACAGGTACTGGCGCATGAATTCCGCGTTCTCACCGACATAAGAGCTGATCATCTTTTTCACCTGCCGCGTCTGCAACAGGATGCCGATGCCGAAATCGTCGACGCCTGCGTTGTTGCTGGCAAAGGTCAGGTTCTTGGTGCCCGCGTCGCGGATCGCTGCCAGCAGCAGTTCAGGAATGCCGCACAGGCCGAAACCGCCCGCTGCAATGAACATGTCGTCAAACAAAAGCCCGTCGAGGGCCTCGGCTGCCGAGCCGTAAATCTTTTTCATAAGTGTCCCCTTACAGCTTCGAAACCGAAGCCTGTATCATCCGCTGGTGACTGTTTGCCGTTCTGCCGACGCAGAGTCAACGCAGAGGCACCGGCTGTTGACGCTAACAGTGCCCCTGCAAATCACCGTAGGGGTATCAGGACTCTTTCTTGTCCGCCGCTGCCTTTTTGGCGGGCGCTTTCTTGGCCGTAGTTTTCTTGGCCGTAGTTTTCTTGGCGGCAGGTTTTTTCGCCGCTGTTTTCTTGGCCGCAGGCTTCTTGCGGGTGGTTTTCTTTTTCGCGGGGGCTTTTTCCGCGATCAGTTGCACCGCCATCTCCATGGTGACCTGTTCGGGTTCGGTGCCTTTGGGAATGGTGGCGTTGACCTTGCCCCATTTCACATAGGGGCCGTATTTGCCCTTCATCACCGAAACGGGGCCGCCCTCGTCAGGGTGTTCCCCCAGCTCGTGCAGCGGTTTGGCCGCCACACCACGTCCGCCACGGCTGGCCACTTTCTCGGCCAGCAGTTGCACCGCGCGGTTCATGCCCACGGTCCAGACTTCGTCAATGCTTTCCAGATTGGCATTGGTGCCGCCGCGATCCGAGGTGGATTCGGCATGTTTCAGATAGGGGCCATAGCGCCCGATATTGGCCCAGACCATGACGCCATCTTCCGGATGCGGCCCGACCTCGCGCGGCAGGGACAACAGCATGACGGCGCGGTCCAGTTCCAGTTCCTCCGGCGCCCAATCCTTGGGGATCGACTGGCGCGGGGGCTTCTTGTTCTCTTCGGTCACGGCGCCGCGCTGGACATAGGGGCCAAAGCGCCCTTTGAACACGCGGATCTCGTCGCCCATATCCTCGCCCAGCAACTTGCCGTCCGGCGGGATGGCGCTGGCCTCGGCCTCTGGGTCCGGCGGACCAAAGGGGCGGGTATAGCGGCATTCGGGATAGTTCGAGCATCCGATGAACGCCCCGCCCGAACGCGCGGTGCGCATGGACAGACGCCCAATACCGCAATTGGGACACTGGCGCGGATCACCGCCATCTTCAAGCGGCGGGAACAGATGCGGTTCCAGCACTTCGTTGATCTTTTCCAGCACCTCGGTGATGCGCAATTCGCTGGTTTCCGCAATGGCGGCGGAAAAGTCGGTCCAGAACCGGCCAAGCACGTCTTTATAATTGCGGTCGCCCGCGCTCACGTCATCCAGCTGCGCCTCAAGGTCGGCGGTGAAATCATAGCCCACGTAGCGGCGGAAATAGTTTTCGAGGAAAGCGATGACCAAGCGGCCCTTGTCCTCGGGGATCAGGCGGTTGCGGTCCTTGCGTACATAGCCGCGATCCTGAATTGTCGTGACGATGCTGGCATAGGTCGAGGGACGGCCAATGCCCAACTCTTCCATCCGCTTGACCAGCGTCGCCTCGGTATAGCGGGGCGGGGGCTGGGTGAAATGCTGTTCGGGGGTGACGGTGCGCTTGTCGGCCTTGTCGCCTTGGCTCAGCTGCGGCAGGCGCTTGTCATCATCATCCACGACCTCGTCATCGCGCCCTTCCTCATAGACGCGCAGGAACCCGTCAAACAGAACAACCTGCCCTGTGGCGCGCAGGCCAACCTGACCATCATCGCTGCCGATATCCACAGTGGTACGTTCCAGTCGCGCGCCTTCCATCTGGCTGGCAAGGGTGCGTTTCCAGATCAGATCATACAGCTTGCGTTGGTCCGCATCCGTCACCGGCAGATCGTCGGGTTTGACGGTCATGTCGGTGGGGCGGACACATTCGTGCGCTTCCTGTGCGTTCTTGGCCTTGTTCTTGTAGATGCGCGGTTTCTCGGGGACGTAATCCTTGCCATAGAAGCTGGCGATGGCGTCGCGCGCGGCGCTGACGGCCTCGGGCGCCATGTCGATGCCGTCGGTCCGCATATAGGTTATGTAGCCTGCCTCGTACAAACGCTGCGCCGTGCTCATCGCGGCGCGTGCGCCCATGCCGAACTTGCGGCTGGCCTCTTGTTGCAGGGTCGACGTCATGAAGGGCGCGGACGGGTTGCGCGAGGCGGGTTTGGCCTCGACCGACTGGATCTTCAGGTCGCGGCTGTCGATGGCGGCGACGGCCATTTCCGCCTGCGTCTGGTTTTCAAGGTCGAAACGGTCCAGCTTTTTGCCCGCAAGGCTGACAAGGCGCGCCTCGTATTCCTGACCGCGCGGGCTGGCCAGCAGGGCCTTTACGGACCAGTATTCGCGGTTGCGGAACGCTTCGATTTCCATCTCGCGCTCGGTCAGGATGCGCAGGCACACAGATTGCACGCGGCCTGCCGACTTTGCTCCGGGCAGCTTGCGCCACAGCACGGGCGACAGGTTGAAGCCCACCAGATAATCCAGCGCGCGGCGGGCGAGGTAGGCCTCGACCAGCGGCATGTCGACTTGGCGCGCATTGGCCATCGCCTCGGTCACGGCGGTCTTGGTGATCGCGTTGAAGGTCACGCGGCTGACGGGGGTGTCTTTCTTGATCGACTTGCGCTTGGTCAGCGCCTCTTGGAGGTGCCAGCTAATCGCTTCGCCTTCACGGTCGGGGTCGGTCGCGAGGATCAGTGCGTTGTCTTCTTTCAACGCGTCGGCAATCGCCTTCATGTGTTTCTTGCTGTCGCTTGCGACCTCCCACAGCATCTCGAATCCGTTGTCTGGATCGACCGATCCGTCCTTGGGAGGCAGGTCGCGGACGTGCCCGTAACTGGCCAGAACGGTATAATCGTCGCCCAGATATTTGTTGATTGTCTTGGCTTTAGCTGGGGATTCGACAACGACAACTGGCATGAAACGGTTCAACCTTGGACGGGAAAATTTGGTGCTCTATGGCCGCGCAAGATGTGTTGTGCAAGAGAGGAATGTCAACGGGTGCTGCTCTGCGGCCCCTAACTGACACGGGTCAGCAGCCCGCCCGGGGCCCTGTCGATCGTGCCGTCAAGCTCCAGTTCGACAAGGACAGGGGCCACGCTGGCAGGGGGTGCGCCGATGTCGCGGATCAACTGGTCTTCGGCCAGAGGCGAGGGGCCCAGACGCGATAGGATCTGGCTGTGCAGATCGGCGGTTTCGCGCAAACTGCGGCGGTCGGGCGGGGCGGCTTGTGGGAATTCCAGCGGCAGTTCCATGGTCTTTGGCGCCAGCGGGGCCAGCGCCTCGATCACATCGGCGGCGTTGCGCACCAGCGTCGCCCCGTCGCGGATCAGCATGTTGCAGCCCGAGGCGCGCGCATCCATCGGATGGCCCGGCACGGCCAGCACCTCGCGGCCCAGATCAAGTGCGTCGCGGGCGGTGATCAGGCTGCCGGATTTCGCCGCCGCCTCCACCACCACGGTTGCGCGGCCAAGGCCCGAGATCAGGCGGTTGCGTGCGGGAAAGTGACGCGCCATCGGTTGCAGCCCCATGGGCTGTTCGCTGAGGCGTACGCCCTGATCCGCGATCTTCAGGGCGAGTTCGGTGTTTTCGGCAGGGTATATGGTGTCGACCCCGCCTGCCTGCACGGCAATCGTGCCGGTTTCCAGTGATGCCAGATGCGCGGCCGCATCCACGCCGCGCGCAAGGCCGGAGACGACGACAAAACCCGCCGCCCCGAGGTCATGGGCAAGGGCGCGCGCCATCCGCGTGCCAAGGGAGGAAGCGTTGCGCGCCCCCACAAGGGCGACGGCGGGGCGGTTTAGTAGTGCCGGATCGCCCAGCACCCATAGAAAAGGCGGCGCATCGCGTAAGTCATAAAGGGCGGTGGGATAGTCGGGGCTACCGTGTGCGATCAGTCGGGCACCTGCCGCGCGTCCGGCGCTTAGTTCGGCATGCACAACCGCTTCGGGGCAAATGGTATAACGCTCAACGCCGGCGGCACGCGCTACCTCGGGTAGCGCGGCCAGCGCGTTTTGCGCAGTGCCGTGTTCAATCAGCAGACGTTGATACGTCGATATGCCGACCCGGCGAGAGCGCAACAGACGAAGACACGCAAAACGGTCATCTTCCGAGGTGGGTGGGAGTGGGGGGTGAGTGGAAGAAGGATGGGCATCCTTTTCAGTCATCCGTGTCTCCGTCCGTTGCTTGCTTTTTTATAGAATCAGCAAGGTTAACAACGCATGAACACCTTTTCGCCAATGAGAGGCAAAACCGTACTACTCTGATTTTAAGCAATAATTTCAGTGACGAAATTTGAAATTGGAACAAAACTCGAACGATCCGACGTCCCGCGCCTCCCCCGAATAGGGGAGGGACAGGGCGCAACGGGCGCTGATTTTACCCGAATCGGAGGCAGAAAGATCAGGCGGCCGACCCACCGACGGTCAGTCCGCCAATCATCAATGTGGGCTGGCCGACGCCGACAGGCACCCATTGGCCCGCCTTGCCGCAATTCCCCATGCCTGGATCAAGCGCCATGTCGTTGCCGATGGCGCGGATATGTTTCAGCGCGGTCGCGCCGTCGCCGATCAGGGTCGCGCCCTTGACCGGCGCACCGACGACGCCGTTCTGCACGCGGTAGGCTTCGGTGCAGGAAAACACGAACTTGCCGTTGGTGATGTCGACCTGACCGCCGCCAAAGCCGACGGCATAGATCCCGTCCTTCAGGTCTGCCACGATATCGCCCGGGGCCACGTCACCACCCAACATATAAGTGTTGGTCATGCGCGGCATCGGCGCGTGGGCATAGCTTTGGCGACGCCCGTTGCCGGTGGCCTCCACCCCCATCAGGCGTGCGTTCTGGCGGTCCTGCATATAGCCGACCAGCACGCCATCCTCGATCAGCACATTCTTGGCCGATGGTGTGCCTTCGTCATCAATGGTAATTGATCCGCGCCGGTCGGGAATCGTACCGTCATCCAGAACCGTAACACCGCGGGCCGCGATCTGCTGGCCCATTAAACCCGCAAATGCCGAGCTGCCCTTGCGGTTGAAATCGCCCTCAAGCCCGTGGCCGATGGCCTCGTGCAGCAGAATGCCGGGCCAGCCGGGGCCAAGGACCACATCCATCACACCCGCAGGGGCAGGGACCGCATCAAGGTTGACCACGGCCACGCGCAATGCCTCGCGCGCTTTGGCCTGCCAGTCGGCACGGTCGATCAGCCCGTCCAGACCGACGCGCCCGCCGCCGCCCGCACTGCCGCTTTCGCGCCGCCCGTTCTGTTCCACGATGACCGAGATATTCAGCCGCGACATCGGGCGCACATCGCGCACAGACAGACCGTCGGGGCGCAGAATCTCGATCTCTTGCAGCGATGCGGCAAGCGATGCCGACACCTGCACAACCCGCGAATCAAGACCGCGCACAAAGGCGTCGACCTCTTTCAGGGTTTCGAGCTTTACCGGAAAAGATGCACCGGCAATCGGATCGGCATCTGTATAAAGGTGCCGGTTGGTGGCTTGGGGTGCATCCGCCATGGTGCCGCCCCCGTCGCCGACAGCGAGGCGGGCCGTTTCCGCCGCACGGCGCAAGGCGGATTCGCTGATCTCGGTTGAATGGGCGTATCCCGCGACCTCACCGCGCACAGCGCGCAGGCCAAAGCCCTTTGCCGCATCATAGCTGGCCGTTTTCAACCGCCCGTCATCATAGACAAGCGCCTCGGACCGGCGCTGTTCAAAGAACAACTCGCCATCATCAGCCCCTTCGGTCGCCCCCCTTAGAATGTCGAGCGCGGCAGTCCGGTCGACCAATTGGTCCAGCGGGGCAAAGGGGGCATCGGTCATGGAAGGCTCCTTAGAAAGGTTGCGGGGGGCATTTTGTGCGCAAAGCGTCCGTTTGACGCGCCCCTTATGTCTTTATCTTGGATCAAAGATATGATTGTAAGTGCCATCAATACAACGGGAGGCGTGCACCACACCTCTTGGACCAGATCAATGATCCAACAAGATCAGGACGACCAAATGAAAAAGCTTTTCTCGATGTCGGGCGTCACAGCCGCCCTCACCGCCGCACCAGCATGGGCCCAGGACGGGCTAGAGGTGATCGGACGCCCCGTTGATGGTGGGATGGGCTTTCAGCCTGCGGCCACTGAAATCGCGCGCCGTTTGCAGTGGTTGGACGGTATGATCCTTGTGATCATCACGGCGATTACCCTGTTCGTCACCCTGCTGCTGGCATGGGTGATCGTGCGTTATAACCGCAAGCGTAACCCCGATCCGGCTGCGTTTACCCACCACACGCCCATCGAAATCGCGTGGACGATCATCCCGATTGTCATTCTGGTCTTCATTGGTGCGTTCTCGCTGCCGACCCTGTTCCACCAACAGGAAATCCCAGAGGCCGACATCACCATCAAGGCGACCGGCTACCAGTGGTTCTGGGGTTACGAGTATGTGGACGAGGGCTTTGGCTTTGAATCCTACATGATCGGCGCGCCAGCGACCGGTGGCGACAACTCCCTGACGCCAGAGACCGAAGCCGCACTGGTCGAAGCAGGCTATGCCCGCGAAGATTTCCTGCTGGCCACGGACAATGCGGTCGTCATTCCCGTGAACAAAACCGTTGTTGTTCAAGTCACCGGCGCCGACGTGATCCACGCGTGGACCATCCCTGCCTTCGGTGTGAAACAGGATGCTGTGCCTGGCCGTCTGGCGGAACTGTGGTTCAAAGCCGAGCAGGAAGGCGTCTATTTCGGTCAGTGTTCCGAGCTTTGCGGCATCGCACACGCCTACATGCCGATCACCGTCAAAGTGGTGAGCGAAGAGGCCTATGCCGCATGGCTGGCCGACGCCAAGCAGGAATTCGCGGGCACGCCCAGCACGCTGACTGTCGCTTCCAACTAAATGTGTCGGGCGGGGGATTTCCCGCCTGCACACCCCACCCAGATCATCACATCAAGGCCGGACATGACCGACGTGAGCTATCAAAGCCAAATGCAAGAGGGCGAGGCGTCCTTGGGGGACTATTTTGCCCTGATGAAGCCGCGCGTGATGCAACTGGTCGTGTTCACTGCCGTTGTGGGTTTGCTGGCCGCGCCTGAACAGGTGCATCCCGTCATCGCCTTCGCCTCGATCCTGTTCGTGGCCATCGGGGCTGGGGCATCCGGCGCGCTGAACATGTGGTGGGATTCTGATATCGACGGCATCATGCGCCGCACCGCCAAGCGCCCCATCCCTGCGGGCAAGGTGACGCCGGACGAGGCCAAGATGATCGGTTTCGCCCTGTCGGGCATGGCCGTGATGATGCTGGGGCTCAGCGCGAATCTCCTCGCCGCGGGGCTGCTGGCCTTTACCATCTTCTTTTATGTCGTGATCTATTCGATGTGGCTAAAGCGTCTGACGCCGCAGAACATCGTGATTGGCGGGGCTGCTGGTGCCTTCCCGCCGGTGATCGGCTGGGTCGTTGCCACGGGGTCCATGGCAATTGAACCGTGGTTGATGTTTGCGTTGATCTTCATGTGGACGCCGCCCCACTTCTGGGCGCTGGCGCTGTTCATGAAATCCGACTACGACGATGCGGGTGTGCCGATGCTGACCGTGACAAACGGGCGCAAGTCGACACGGCTGCACATCCTTGCCTATACCGTGCCGCTGGTTGTTCTGGCTGTTGGCACCGCGTTCACCTCGATCGGTGGTCCCGTCTATCTGGCAACCGCGCTGGTGCTGAACGGCCTGTTCTTGAAAGGCGCCTATGACATCTGGCGCCGTGACGAGACACAGGCCGAGGACGACGATTACAAGGTCGAGAAGTCTTTCTTCCGCCTGTCGCTTTGGTATCTGTTCCTGCACTTTGGTGCGATTCTGGTCGAGGCGCTGTTGCCCGCCGCGTGGGGTATCTGGGCATGAGCATCAAGGCAGAGCACGAGATTCACACCCGCCGCAAAGGCCGCAATGTCGGCGTGGGCCTGATGTTGGCCGCCTTTGTTGTGCTGGTACTGGCGCTGACCTTTGTGAAAATCACGGGCGGCGATTTCGAAATGCCACGTGTTGAGGACACCCAATGAGCCGCTTGACCGGTCCCCAGAAGACAGTTGCGCAAACAGTTGGCCTTGTCGTTGTGATGGGCGGGCTCGCTTGGGCGTCGGTGCCATTCTATGACTGGTTCTGCCGTGTGACTGGCTTTGGTGGCACCACCGGTGTCAGCGAAGTCGCCTCGGATGAGATTCTGGACCAGACCATCAAGATCCGCTTTGACGCATCGCTGGAACGCAACATGCCATGGGAATTCAAACCCGTGGTGCGCGAGATGGAGTTGCGGATCGGCGAAACCGGTCTGGCCTTTTACGAGGCCTACAACCCGACCGACCGTCCCATCGCGGGATCGGCCAGCTATAACGTCGCGCCATACGAGGCGGGCGGGTTCTTTTCCAAGATCGACTGTTTCTGCTTTGAAGAGCAGGTCCTTGCCCCCGGTGAACGGGTGCAGATGCCGGTGACCTTCTATGTCGATCCGGAAATAGTTACGGATCGCGACGCAAAATACGTGCACTCGATCACACTGAGCTATACATTTTACCAAATTGACCTGCCCGAAGGCTATGCCGCCCTCGATCAGGCCGACGACAGCAATCTGAACTAAGGGACGTCAACAATGGCCCACGCTAAAAACCACGACTACCACATTCTTGCGCCCTCTACGTGGCCGCTCCTTGGCGCGCTTGCCGGCTTTGTCATGCTGTTTGGCGGCGTTGTCTGGATGTCCGGCGGGATGACAATCCTGTTCAAATCCATTGAGCTTACAGGGCCATGGATGTTCCTGATCGGCTTTGTTGCCGTGCTTTATGTGATGTTCGGCTGGTGGTCGGATGTGGTCACCGAAAGCGGCGTTGGCGATCACACACCGGTTGTGCGCATCGGCCTGCGCTATGGCTTCATCCTGTTCATCATGTCCGAAGTCATGTTCTTTGCCGCATGGTTCTGGTCGTTCTTCAAGCACGCGCTGTACCCGATGAACGACTATGTGGGCAGCACCTATGTCGCGCCCGAGATCTACCCCGTTGACGCATTCCACCTGCCGCTGATCAACACGCTGATCCTGCTGCTGTCGGGCTGTGCCGTCACATGGGCGCACCACGCATTGGTGCACGAAAACAACCGCAAGGATCTGATCAACGGTCTGGCCATCGGTATCGTTCTGGGCGTCGCCTTCACCGGTCTGCAGGCTTATGAATACATGCACCTGCTGCACGAAGGCTGGGAATTCGGCGGCGACAAATTCTACTCGAACTTCTTCATGGCCACAGGCTTTCACGGCTTCCACGTGATCATCGGGACAATCTTCCTGACCGTCTGTCTGATCCGTGCCATGCGTGGCCACTTCACCCCTGAAAAGCACGTCGGTTTCGAAGCGGCGGCATGGTACTGGCACTTCGTTGACGTGGTGTGGCTGTTCCTCTTCTTCGCCGTCTACCTCTGGGGTATCTGATCGGCGCTTGCAGGCACCGCTCAGGGCTGTAAAAACACCGGCGCGCGAGGGGATTTCCCTCGCGCGCTTTTTCTTTGGGGCAAAGGCGTCATGACGCGCATTATCTTCTTTCTGGCTGTCGGGCTTGGCGGTGCGGCTGTGCTGATCTCTCTCGGGGTCTGGCAGGTGCAGCGGCTGGGCTGGAAGAACGATCTGCTGGCGCGGATCGAAGCGCAGATCGGTGCCGACCCCGTCCCGTTGGTCGAGGCGCTGGAACCTGAATTCCGCCGCTATGCGCCCGTGCAGATGACCGGCACATTCGGTGCGGACCACATCCGCATGCTCGCCTCGCGCAAGACGACCGGCCCTGTCTATCGCATTATTCGCCCGTTCCAGACCGACGCGGGCCGTGCTGTGTTGGTCGATACCGGCTGGCAGCCGCAATCGCGCGACGTGGCCGACGCCCCGACAGGTACGCTGACCGTGACGGGCAATCTTGATAACCCGATCGAGGCCGACGGCTTTACCCCCGAACCGGACCTTGCAGGCAACATCTGGTTCGCCCGCGACGTGCCCGCCATGGCCGCCGCGCTTGAGACTGATCCGGTTCTGGTGGTGCTGCGCGAAGCCCCCGAACCCGCCGTTGATCTGGGCGTGACCCCATGGCCCGTGGACACGATCAACATCCCTAATGACCATCTGCAATACGCTATCACCTGGTTCTCGCTGGCCGCGATCTGGGTTGGTATGACGTCTTATTTCCTGTGGCGCACCCGCGCCAAGAAAGGCTAGCCCCATGCAATATGTTTCGACCCGTGGCCAAGCACCCGCGCTGACTTTCGAGGACACGATGCTGACCGGCCTTGCCCGTGATGGCGGGCTGTATGTGCCTGAAACCATCCCGCAGATCGACGCGCACACCATCGCTGCTATGGCGGGGCAAAGCTATGAAGAGATCGCCTATACCGTGATGCGCCCCTTTGTCGGTGACACGTTCAGTGATGCCGAGTTCCGTGGCTGTATCAACCGCGCCTATGCCGGTTTCGGCCATGCCGCCCGCGCGCCGCTGGTGCAACTGTCGCAGGGGCATTTCCTGCTGGAACTGTTCCACGGACCGACGCTCGCGTTCAAGGATTTCGCGATGCAACTGATCGGCCAGCTGTTCCAGACCGCGCTTGCGCGTCGGGGCGAGCGTGTGACCATCGTGGGGGCCACTTCGGGTGACACCGGATCGGCGGCGATCGAGGCGTTCCGCGGCCTCGATAATGTCGACGTGTTCATCCTGTACCCGCATGGCCGCATCAGCGAGGTGCAGCGCCGCCAGATGACCACGCCAACCGAATCCAACGTGCATGCCTTGGCGCTGGACGGGGATTTTGACGACTGCCAAGCCCGCTTGAAGGACATGTTCAACGATTTCGAATTCCGCGATGGCGTCGGCCTTGCGGGCGTGAACTCAATCAACTGGGCGCGGGTGCTGGCGCAGGTGGTATATTACTTCTCCTCCGCCGCGAGCCTTGGCGCGCCGACCCGCAAGGTCAGCTTTACCGTGCCCACCGGCAACTTCGGGGACATCTTCGCAGGCTACATTGCCAAGCGCATGGGCCTGCCTATCGACCGCCTAGTGGTGGCGACCAACCAGAACGACATTCTGCACCGCTGCCTCAGCGGGCAGGGCTATCACAAGGGCGACACGATCCCGTCGATCAGCCCGTCGATGGACATTCAGGTCAGTTCGAACTTCGAACGCGCGCTGTTTGACGCCTACGGTCGCGATGGCGGTGCGGTGGCGCAACTGATGGACGAACTGAAAGCTGGCGGTTTCGAAGTGAGCCAAGGCGCAATGCAAACGCTTGAGGATCACTACGACTCGGGCCGCGCCTCTGAACAGGACACTGCCGCCGCGATCACCCGCACGTTGAAAGAGACAGGCGAGTTGCTGTGCCCCCATTCGGCGGTCGGCGTACACGTGGCTGCCGATCACATCGACGCAGGCACGCCGATGGTCACTCTGGCCACCGCGCACCCTGCGAAATTTCCCGACGCGGTCGAGGACGCCACAGGGATACGGCCCCCTCTTCCCCCGCGCATGGCGGACCTGTATGACCGCAGCGAACGGGTGACCCGCGTGCCCAACGATCTTGAGGCACTCAAGACCCATATCAAGGAACACCGCGCCACATGAGAGCCCTGAATTGAGCACGAAAACACACACCCTGAGCAACGGGTTTCGCATTGTCACCGAACATATGCCTTCACTGGCATCGGCCTCTATCGGGGTCTGGGTCGGGGCAGGGGCACGCCACGAAGCACCGGAGCAGAACGGGATCGCGCATTTTCTTGAGCACATGGCGTTCAAGGGCACCCAAAAGCGCAGCGCGCTGCAAATCGCTGAGGCCATTGAAGATGTAGGCGGCTATATCAACGCTTATACCAGCCGCGAGGTCACCGCCTATTACGTGCGCGTTCTGGAAAACGATGTGCCGCTGGCGCTGGACGTGCTGGCCGATATCCTGCTGAACCCTGTCTTTGAGGATTCCGAGATCGAGACCGAGCGTGGCGTGATCCTGCAAGAGATCGGGCAGACGCTTGATACGCCGGATGATGTCATCTTTGACTGGTTGCAGGAACAGGCCTATCCAGAACAGCCCCTTGGCCGCACCATTCTGGGGCCAAGCGAGCGTGTGTCGGCCTTTGGGCGCACCGATCTTTCGCAATTCGTGAGCCAGCATTACGGCCCCGAACAGATGATCCTGTCGGCGGCGGGCGCTGTGGATCACGACGCCATCGTGCGCATGGCCGAAGATTTCTTTGGTCACATGCCACGCCGTCCTGTGCTGACGCCGGATGCGGCGCGGTTCTCTGGGGGCGAGGTGCGCCATGGCAAGGCGCTGGAACAGGCGCATTTCGCGCTGGCCTTTGAATCCCCCGGATATCGCGACGACGCGATCTATACCGCGCAGGTCTATGCCAGCGTGCTGGGCGGCGGCATGTCGAGCCGCCTGTTTCAGGAAATCCGCGAGAACCGCGGCCTGTGCTATACGATCTTTGCCCAAGCAGGTGCCTATCACGACACCGGCATGACAACGATCTATGCAGGCACCGCCGCCGACCAGATCGCCGATCTGGCCACCATCACCGTGGACGAGATGAAGCGCGCCGTGGGCGACATTACCCAAGCCGAGGTCGACCGCGCCCGTGCGCAGATGAAGGCAGGGCTGCTGATGGGGCTGGAAAGCCCGTCGAACCGCGCCGAACGTCTGGCGCGGCTGGTGCAGATCTGGGACCGCGTGCCGCCGCTTGAGGAAAGCGTGGCGCTGATCGACGCGATCACCGTGCGCGATGTCAGCGACTTCGCCGAACAGATGGCAAGCCGCGCGCCGATGGCCATGGCCCTTTACGGCCCCGTCGATCAAGCGCCCGACCGCGCCACCCTAGAGGAGCGCCGCGCCGCCTGATGCTGCTGACCAAACGGAAATTGCAGATCGAGACCGAGCGCATGTCGTTGCGCCCGCCGGTCCATTCCGATTTCCGTGCATGGGCGGCGTTGCGCGCCTCAAGCGTCGATCATCTGACCCCGTGGGAGCCGAGCTGGGCCTCGGACCACCTGACGCGGAAGGCATTTACCAACCGCGTCTACTGGGCACAGCGGTCGGTGTCGTCGGGCACCGCGCTGCCGCTGTTCCTGTTCCGCCGCTCTGACGATGTGCTGGTGGGGGCGATCACGCTGGACAATATCCGGCGTGGTCCGGCCCAAGCGGGCACGCTTGGCTATTGGACGGGGGTGCAGTTCTCGCGCCAAGGTTACATGCGCGAGGCGATCTTGGCGGTCGTGCACTATGCGTTCAACCGCCTAGACCTCAGCCGGATCGAGGCCGCGTGCCTGCCGGAAAACACCGCGTCACGCGGGCTTCTGGAAACCTGCGGGTTCAAGTATGAAGGCGTCGCGCAAAGCTATCTCCAGATCGACGGGCGCTGGCGGACACATGTGCTGTATGCGGCGTTGCGTATGGACCGGCGCGGGCGCACGGATGTCGGATAAACAGGCAAGCTGCGCGATATAACGCAAAACAGGGCCAAGAGCTTTTGAGAATGGCGCGCTCTGGGGTATGCTTTCACCCATGCGCCTGATCCTGACATCACTTTGCCTGATGCTGCTGCCGCTGACCCTTACGGCGCAACAGACCCGCACGCCAAGCCACTGCATCGCTTTGGCGAATGACATCGACGGCGCGACCTTTGTGCACAAGGCCAGCTATGATGTCGATGTGGCCCCCGAAACGGTGCGCATCCATTACATCGCCCATGCGTCGTTCCTGATCCGCACGGCGGGCGGGCTGAACATGGTTACTGACTTTACCGGCTTTACCGGCACGGCGCCGATGATCCCCGATCTGGTCACGATGAACCATGCCCACGAAACCCACTGGACCGCCTTTCCCGATCCCGCCATTCCCCATGCGCTGAACGGTTGGGGCGAGTTCGGCAAAGGGATCGACCACCGCGTTGATCTTGGCGAAGTGCTGGTGCGCAATGTATCGACCGATATCCGGTCGCAATTCTCGGGCGTGGAAAGGGACGGCAATTCGGTCTTTGTATTCGAGGTGGCGGGCCTGTGCATCGGGCATCTGGGCCATCTGCATCACGAACCAAATGACGAACAATATGCCGCCATTGGCCGCCTTGATGTGGTGATGGCAGCCGTGGACGGGGGGATGACGGTGGACCTGCCGACAATGATGCGGATCGTGGATCGGCTGCGGTCATCCATTGTGATCCCAATGCACTGGTTCGGGGATTATACGCTCAATACATTCCTCGACGGGATGCGCGATCGCTTTCAGGTGGTCGAGGTTGGCGGCCCTGCGTTGGATGTCTCGCTCGACCGGCTACCAAGTCGCCCGACCATCATGGTGCTGCGCCCCGCGTGGCTGTCCAAAACGCCGGAGTGATTTGGCACGCTGCGTCGATCTGGGCGCATTGCGCTTTTGGTGGGTTTCGTGGCACCTGTGGCCCGCACAGCCAAAGAGGCCCCCATGCTGAATTCCCTGACCCCTGACCGCGCCGAGGCGTTGCGTGCCACATTGCCGGCAGACCGCTTTTCCGCACCCGAAGCAGGCCACCTGAGCGAGCCGCGCGGGCGCTATGCCGGACAGGCGGGATTGCTGGCGCGCCCCCGTTCGACCGAGGAGGTCGCGACCCTGATCCGCGCCGCTGCCGAGGCGCGTGTGCCAGTGATCCCCTATGGTGGCGGAACGGGGCTGGTCGGCGGGCAGGTATCGCCCGAGGGGCCGGTGCCGCTGCTGCTGTCGCTTGAGCGGTTGAACACGATCCGCGCCGTCTATCCGCAGGAAAATGTGCTGGTGGCCGAGGCCGGTGTCATTCTGGCCGATGTGCAGGCCGCTGCCGCCGAGGCGGGGCTGGTGTTTCCATTGTCTCTGGCCGCCGAAGGGTCGGCGCGCATTGGCGGCAACCTGTCCACCAACGCGGGCGGTACGGGCGTTCTGCGCTATGGCAATGCGCGTGATCTGTGTCTGGGGATCGAGGCGGTGTTGCCAAGTGGCGAGATTTACAATGGCCTCAGCCGTCTGCGCAAAGACAACACCGGATACGACCTGCGCAACCTTCTGATCGGGGCCGAAGGCACGCTCGGTGTCATCACTGCGGCATCGCTGAAGCTGTTTGTGATTCCGCAGGCGATTGGCACGGCGATGTTTCAGGTCGCCTCGCCCGCGGCGGCGCTGTCGCTGCTGGCCATGGCGCGCGCCCATGTGGGCGAGGCGGTGTCGGCCTTTGAACTGATCCACCGGCAGGGGTTTGATTTCCTCGCCGAAACCATGCCGCAGGTGCGCAATCCGTGGGACGAAACGCCGGAGTGGTCTGTGCTGGTCGAACTGGGGCTATCGGGTGGCATCGCACCCTCTGACGCGCTGGAGCGTCTGTTCGAGGAGGCGCTGAATACAGGGCTGGTGGCTGATGGCGTGATCGCCCAAAGCGAGGCACAGCGCAGCGATTTCTGGACCGTGCGCGAATCCATCCCCGAGGCGAACCGCCTGATCGGGGCGGTCAGTTCGCATGACATTTCCCTGCCCTTGGGCGTTCTGGCCGAGTTTATCGAAACCGCCCGTGGGCGCATCGCGCATCTGGGCGATTTCCGCATCAACTGTTTCGGCCATGTGGGCGATGGAAACCTGCACTACAATGTCTTCCCTGTGATCGGCAAAACCAAGGCGGACCATTTGGATGTGCGCGACGCGGTGCAGCAGGCGCTGCATGATCTGGTGCATGAACTGGGCGGGTCGGTCAGTGCCGAACATGGCATCGGGCGGCTCAAGGTCGGCGATCTGGAACGCTATGGCGATCCGACGAAACTGGCAGTGATGCGCAGCATCAAGGCGGCCCTAGATCCTGCGGGCATCATGAACCCCGGTGCGGTGCTGCGCGCGCAGGCGGGATAGGGGCGGCTAGCCTTTCGCGGGGCCAAGGCAGTCGGTCAGACGCCAAACCAGTTCGCCCACCTTCGGGTTCAGGATGTCGCCATGCGAGGCGATGATGCTGGAGGCGTCGATATACATCACCTTGCCGCTGTCTTTCAGACCGGCGCATGGCGCATCTAGCGCGCTCAGGTCTTGGGATGTGGGCACGGTATAGCGCGCCATCTTGTCCTCAAGCGCGGGCACGTTGCGTACTGTGCGGTCCCCGATCTTGCCGCCAACATGCGCAGCCCCCGACCCGATCCGCGCAACTGGGTTCGCCCGATCCCCCGTGGCCCATGTGAGGGCCAGCGTGCCGTTGGGTTCGGCGTGGTCTTGATACGGGCCACCTTCGCCCGTGAACATCCAGCGTACCGGCGGCACAAGGCGGTATGACCCGCGAAAGCGGTTGGCGCTGAACGCTGCTTGCAACCCGATCATCACCGGTGCGGGCGTGGTGCGTGCGACGGGGGCTTTCAACAGGTCCGCCGAATAGTAGGCGCGGGTCAGGATGCGCGCGCCCATCGAATGCCCGACAGCGACGGTTTGCAGCTTCGTTGCCGCCTCGATCCGTGGCAGCATCGCGTTCAGCATGTGGTTGGCGATGCCGAACCCGATCTCGTCCGCGTCCGCCGCCTTGACCGGATAGCTGCCGATGTGAAAGGCGCGATTGGCCAGATCAACAACCGAGTTGCCACCCCAGACCGAGGGCCATGTGAGCCCGATCACCAGAGGGTTAAAGCTGCGCCCCTCGGCCTCGGCGGCGCGGATGGCGTGCTGCCGGATCGCGTTATAGCGTTCAAGCGCTTCGAACTGGTCGTTGTTCCAACCCATCGACAGGAACATGAGGTGGGTAAAAGGCTGGCCGCGTTCCTGCGCCGTTTTGGCGTCGGCGACGACGTGCTGTTCCATTTGGTCAAGCGCATCCCACCCCGCCTCATAAGCGGCAGCTTGGGGCGGTGTGTCGTGGTTGCCAAAGGCGGATTTGCTATAGGCGCTATAGATCAGGTCAGTATCGATATTGGCAGTGTGCTTTGTCTGCCCATAGCGCAGGATATGCGAGACGAACATAACCTTGGGATCGTTCATCGCGTTCCTGAAAGTCGCCTGTTGTTGCGACAGGTCACGCGGGTCTTGCGACGGGGGCAGGCGGTGCGGCGGCTGAAGCCGTGCGGTATCCGCACCGGTGCCGTTGAAGTGGATTTTGGCGCGGGGGCTTTTCTCTATCCCCACGATGTATCCACTGCCCGCCAGCGGGTGAGAGAACGGTGTGTTGAGCAGCGCGTGATAGCGCGCTATCACCCCGTCCGTGGCAAAGGCGGCTTCTTCCTCTGCCGGAACATGGGCGTTGATCGTGGTGCATTGGGCAAGGGCGGCAACCCCCGCCAACAAGGCAAAACGGCGGGGCGCGGGAAATCGGCGGCGCTGACGGGCAATGTCCATCGGGCAGGTCCAAAGGCTGAAAACAATGCTTTCAGCCTAGAACACAGACCCGTTTGTGGCAATGCGCCTGCTTATTCGCCTTCAAAAGCGCACAGCGCGTTCACTTCCGTCCCCATCGCTTCAAGCCGCTTGCGCCCGCCCAGATCGGGCAGGTCGATCACGAAGGCGCAGCTTATGATCTCTCCGCCCAGCCGTTCAACCAGCTTGATCCCCGCCTCGGCAGTGCCGCCCGTGGCCAGCAGATCGTCCACCAGCAGGATTTTTTCGCCCGCCTTGATCGCGTCGTCATGCAGTTCGACAATCGCCTCGCCA
Source organism: Tateyamaria sp. 7Alg 36 (assembly GCF_059882455.1). Taxonomy (NCBI): domain Bacteria; kingdom Pseudomonadati; phylum Pseudomonadota; class Alphaproteobacteria; order Rhodobacterales; family Roseobacteraceae; genus Tateyamaria; species Tateyamaria sp. 7Alg 36. The sequence continues at coordinate 3,262,370 of NZ_CM187613.1, forward strand.
TATTCCAGCGTATAGGCCTGCGAGATCGTCGCGCCCGGCAGCTTGCCCTTTTTGCGGATTGGCACAAAGCCGACGGACAGTTGGTGCGCGATGGCGCCGCCAAGGATAAAGCCGCGCGCCTCAAGGCCCACGACCTTGTCGATCTGCATTCCCGCATAAGGATGCAGCATCTGGTCAATCGCCATGCGGAACCCGCGCGGATCGGCAAACAGGGTGGTCACATCGCGGAACATGATCCCTTCGTGGGGGAAGTCGACGATGGTGCGGATGTAGTCTTGAACGGTTTTCATGCGGCTTTCCTTGGTGCGGCGTTCAGGGCGCCCGGGGTGGCAATAGTGGGGTCAATGCGGCCGCAATCGCGTGCCGGTGGGTAAATGCAGGTAAGGTGTGACGGGGGCATCAGACGGGGTTCAGCATCCGCCCCGCCACCGCGTCCAGCCGCGCAACCACGGCAGGGTCACGTTTGTCCGGAGCAGTCAGGATGGCGTATTCCAGTGCGCGGTCGCAGCCATGCGGGCAGGGTGCGCGGCTGGCCCCCAGCAGGGCGGGCAGTTCGGCAACCAGCTTGCGCGCCTTGCCTGCGTTGCCCATCAGGGTTTCGATGATCTGGGTCACGTCCACCTCGCCATGGTCGGGGTGCCAGCTGTCGTAATCGGTGATCATCGCGACCGAGGCATAGCACAGCTCGGCCTCGCGGGCGAGTTTCGCCTCGGGCATGTTGGTCATGCCGATCACATCCGCGCCCCAGCTTTCACGGTACATCTTGGATTCCGCGAGGGTCGAGAATTGCGGCCCTTCCATCGCCAGATAGGTGCCGCCCATATGGACGTTGATGCCAGCGGTTTTCGCAGCCGTCAGACAGGCCTCGGACAGGCGCGGGCAGGTGGGGTGGGCGACGCTGACATGCGCCACGCAGCCGGTGCCAAAGAAGGATTTCTCGCGCGCGAAGGTGCGGTCAATGAACTGATCCACAACAACAAAATCACCGGGCGCCATTTCTTCGCGGAAACTGCCGCAGGCCGAGACAGATATCACATCCGTCACCCCGATCCGCTTGAGCGCGTCAATGTTGGCGCGGTAGGGAACCGTGGTCGGGCTGTGCACATGGCCGCGCCCGTGGCGGGGCAGAAAAGCCATGTCCACACCGTTCAGCGTACCGGTCAGGATCTGGTCCGACGGCGCGCCCCACGGGGTGTCCACACTGATCCACTTTGCCCCTTCCAGCCCGTCGATATCGTAGATGCCTGAGCCGCCGATCACGGCGATTTTGGTCTGGGTCATAGCGGGCCTTTCGGATCGAAAACAGGGTCGGGCGGGGCGCAATAAAGGGGCGCACAACCCGTGCACAAGGGGTACACAACCTGTGCACCGCCTGTACACCCCCACCGCGCGCAGGGTGTGGGCCATCGGCAACGCTTTGCAGCGGCGCACCGATCTTGGGCAACTGTTAACTCTGCATGTGCTTGGATCGTGGGCAGGCGGATTTCATTGATGATGGCCTAGGGGCACAGGGGCGATCCGGCGCGGTGCCCCCATGGTCATTTGCAATCCGATCCGGTAAGGGCGGGCCAATCACGACATTTGAAGACAGGAATCCCATGGCCCTTTTCGATTTTTCGAACATGCGCACCAAAACGCGTTTCGGAGACTTTTCCATCGCCCCGGGCGAGGTGAAGTTGACGCCCGCCCAAATTCGCACCGATCTGCTGTCGGGCCTGACGGTCGCTCTGGCCCTCGTGCCGGAGGCGGTTGCCTTCGCCTTTGTGGCAGGGGTTCACCCGTTGGTGGGGCTGTATGCGGCGTTCATGGTCGGCCTGATCACGGCAATTTTCGGGGGCCGTCCGGGGATGATTTCCGGTGCGACGGGGGCCTTGGCCGTTGTGATGGTCGCCTTGGTGGCGCAGCACGGGGTTGAGTATCTGTTTGCCACGGTGGTTCTGATGGGGCTGCTGCAAATCTTTGCTGGTGTGATGCAATGGGGCAAGTTCATCCGCCTTGTGCCGCATCCGGTCATGCTTGGTTTTGTGAACGGGCTGGCCATCGTGATTTTCCTTGCGCAGCTGACACAGTTCAAAGTGCCCGGCACGGCCGAGGTCAGCGGGCACGGCATGGCGGGCGGCGCGTGGCTTTCGGGTATGCCGCTTTATCTGATGCTGGGGCTTGTCGCGCTGACCATGGCAATCATCTGGGCCGCGCCGCGTGTGACACGTTTGATCCCTGCGCCTTTGGCGGGGATCGGCATTGTGGCGGCCATCGTGATCGGTTTCGGCCTTGATGTACCACGGGTTGGCGATCTGGCCAGCATTGAGGGCGGCCTGCCTGCCTTCCACATTCCGTCGGTGCCATTCACATGGGAAACCTTCCAGATCATCCTGCCTTATGCGGTGATCCTCGCGGCAATCGGCCTGATCGAAAGCCTTCTGACGCTGAACCTTGTCGGTGATTTGACCAAGCAGCGTGGCGGGGCAAGTCAGGAATGTATCGCCCAAGGCGTGGCCAACACGGCCACAGGTTTCTTTGGCGGCATGGGCGGTTGTGCGATGATCGGCCAGTCGATGATCAACGTGAAATCCGGCGGGCGCACGCGTATCGCGGGCATCGCGGCGGCGCTGTTCCTGCTGGCCTTTATCCTTGTCGGGTCGAGCGTGATCGAACTGATCCCGCTGGCGGCGCTGGTTGGGGTGATGTTCATGGTTGTGATCGGGACGTTCGCGTGGAACTCGCTGAAGATCCTGCGCAAAGTGCCGACAATGGACGCCTTTGTCATCGTTCTGGTCACGGTTGTGACGGTGATGGAAGACTTGGCCGTTGCGGTTGTGGTCGGGGTGATCGTGTCGGCGCTGGCCTATGCGTGGAACAACGCGCGCCGCATCCATGCCAAGGCCTATACCACGCCCGAAGGCGCACGGGTCTATCAGGTGCAGGGGCCGCTGTTCTTCGGCTCTGCCTCCGGCTTTATCGAGATGTTCGACGTCGAAGGCGACCCGAGCAAGGTGATCGTGGACTTTGCCGACAGCCGCGTTGTGGACCAGTCCGCCTTGCAGGCGATCGAGGCCGTTGCCGCCAAGTATCAAGAGCTTGGCAAGCGTGTGCAGTTGCGTCACCTGACCCGCGATTGCCACCGGTTGCTGACCACAGCGGGCCACCTGATTGTCGATAGTGACGATGACCCCGATTACGAGATCGCGACCGATTACGGTGTGCGGACGGGTATTCTGGGCGCGCACTGATCAGCGGGCTTAGGCCGCAAAACAAAACATCGAAGGGCGGGGGCCGCCCTTCGATCTGATCTTTTTAAGGTTGGAAAATAGCTGAGTCGCGCTTGGCTCAGGACGCTTCAAGCGCGGTGATGTCACCCGATAGAAGGGCGGGCATCGCAGCCTCGACCCGCGCGGCGGGCCAGTCCCACCATGCCAGTGCCGACAGCCGCGCACAGTCTTCGGGGGCAAAGCGCATTTTGACCACCTGTGCGGGATTGCCCGACACGATGGCAAAGTCCGGTACGGTGCCGCGCACCACGGCACCCGCGCCGACAATCACGCCATTGCCGATCCGCGCCCCGGGACAGACCAGCGCGCCATATCCCAGCCAGACGTCATTGCCGATGACCGTGTCGCGGGTGTCGGGCTGGTACCCTTCGATCCGGTCGGTGTCGAACACCGGAAAAGGGAAAGTCGTGATCCCGTCCATCGCGTGGTTCGCGCCCGAGGTCAGAAACTTCACCCCGTGCGCAATCTGGCAATAGCGTCCGATCTTCAGCTTTTCCTGCCCGAAGCCGAACAGGTAGGGGGCAAGGTGGCTGGCCCAATCCTCGGGCGGGGTGAAATCCGACGCATAGGAATAGGCCCCGACCTCCCATGAGGGATGGTCGATCACCTGATCCAGAAACACGGTGCCTTTATGGGCAGAACCATCGGGCAAGGTGATCGGATAGGCGCGGGTTGCGTCGGGAAACATGGTTACTCTCCGGGGCGGGCGAGGCTGAACTTTTCGTCGATGACGGAATAGTCGCGATAGCCGAGCCGTGTCAGCGGTTTGAATTTCATCACGTCAAAGATGCCGTCCACAAGGCAGTCGTCACGCAGGTGCACGCCGACCACTTCGCCAAGGACGAGGTAGTTGCTTTCGCCCTCGATCTTGATGATCTGGGTCATTTTGCATTCTAGCGACGCAGGCGCAGCGGCGACGCGAGCACAGTTGATCTGGCTGCAATCGGCCTTGTCGACCGAGGCCAGTTCGAACTCGTCGGTCTGGGCATCCCATGCGCCGGAGGTTTTGTTCATCACGTCCTTCATCGCGTATTCCACGATGTTCACGCAGAACACGCCGGTGTCGCGGATGTTGGCGACGGTGTCCTTGGTGTTGTCGCGGTCGGGCTTGGCGCTGGTGGAGGCGAACATGACCTGTGGCGGCACATAGGCGACCGCGTTGAAGAAGGAATATGGCGCGAGGTTGTCCGACCCGTCCGACCCGCGGGTCGAGATCCAGCCGATGGGCCGGGGCGTCACAATGGCGTTGAACGGGTTGTGCGGCAGACCGTGGCCGTCTTCTGGGCGATAGAACATATGGCTCTCCAACATCTCAAGGTTTGCGCAAGGAGTACCCCCATGCTAGGGCGGGGACCACCCCTGACGACCGATTGCGATCCGCCACACCCATGTTTCAACTGACAAAAGAAACTCCTGACGATTGGTGGGAGGTCGAAGCCCTTTACGATCTGTGCTTTGCGCCGGGGCGGGAATTGCTGTCATCGTATCGTTTGCGTGATGGCGTGGCGTCGGTTGCGTCGCTGAACCTTGTGGCGCGGGACGAGGGCGGGATTTTGGGCGGTGCGATCCGGTTCTGGCCTGTGCGCATCGGGTCGGACGTGTCGCTGCTGCTGGGGCCGGTGGCGGTGCACCCGACCTGTCAGGGCGAAGGGTTGGGCGCGTCCCTGATCGAAGAGGCGCTGGACCGCGCCACCCGCGAGGGCTGGGATCGGGTGCTGCTGGTGGGCGATGCGCCTTATTACAGCCGCTTCGGGTTCACCCGTCTGGACGATGTCGTGATGCCGCCCCCCACCAACCCCGACCGTGTTCTGGGCCGTGCCTTGCGCGAAGGTGCGTGGGTGGGAATCGCCGGAGAAGTCACGCGGGCGGATTGAAACCGCGCGCAGGCGTCCCAATCTATAAACGATGAACGATATCACCGAAGCCCATGCGCCGATTGATCCTGATGCCGAAATTGAACGCCTTGCGCGGCGCTATCGTGCGGCGGGTGGTTTGGGCATTCAGTTGTTGAACGCATTGGGCACGCGGGCGGACGGGTTGCTGGCGCTATTGCCCTCGGCGGTGCGGATGCAGTTGAACGGCGCAAGCGAGGCGGCACTGACCTATGCGATGCGTGCGGCCAGCGAATCGCGCCGTGTGGTGCCGGACCAGTCCGAGTGGCTGAATACCGCGCTTAGCACCGCGATGGGGGCGGCGGGCGGCTTTGGCGGCTTGCCCACGGCGTTGGCGGAATTGCCTGTCACAACCACATTGCTGCTGCGCGTGATCGAAGGCGTGGCCGAGGAGCACGGGTTTGATCCATCATCGGAATCGGTGCGGTTCGACTGTGTTCAGGTCTTTGCCGCCGCGGGGCCGCTGGCCCATGACGATCAGGCCGACCTTGCCTTTCTGTCGACCCGCGTGGCGCTGTCCGGCGCGGCCATTCAGGCAGTGATCGCACGGGTTGCGCCGCGCCTTGCGGTGGTGATGGGCCAGAAGCTGGCCGCGCAAACGGTGCCGGTGCTGGGCGCGATGGCGGGGGCGGCGACGAACTATGCCTATACCAGCTATTACACCGACGTGGCGCATGTGCATTTCGGTCTGCGCCGTCTGGCCATTGATGCGGACCAGCCGCATGACGTGCTGGTCAGCCGTCTGAAGGATCAGGTGAAGGCGCTGCGCTAAGCGTGCCCGAGATCGCACTGGGCGCGACCGAGGTGGCCTTGATAATCGCGTAAAGCGACTGGCCCTTTTCCAAACCCATCGACGCCACCGCCCGCGCCGTTACCCGCGCAAGCAGGGCGTCGCCGTTTGCATCCAGCGCAATCGCTGCGCCGGGGCCGTCGCCTGCGCGGATCGCGGTGATCGTCACGGGCAGGATGTTTTGCGCGCTCAGCCCCTTTGGCACGTCCAGCGACAAGAGCACGTCTTGCGCCAGCACCCGCAAGCGGATGTCGGCGCCTTGCGGTGCCTCGACCCCCATCAGATGCAGCGACCCCGCCGCCACATCAAGCGTGGTCAGCCCGTCGTCGCCGTGCCGCGCCACGCGGGCCTTCAGCACCGCGCCCGCCTCGCGCACGCCCAGCAGCGGCACCGCCGCCGGATCGGCCATCACGTCGAACATGGGGCCGAAGCGGGCCACCTTGCCATCCGCCAACAGTACCAACTGGTCGGCCAGCCGCGCCACTTCGTCCACCGCGTGACTGACATAAAGGATTGGCACGCCCGTGTCGGATTTCAGCCGGTCGAGATAGGGCAGGATCTCGGACTTGCGCGGACCGTCCAGCGCAGCAAGCGGTTCGTCCATCAGCAGCAGGCGCGGCTCCGCCAGCAGGGCGCGGCCAAGGGCGACGCGCTGGCGTTCGCCCCCCGACAGGGTGGCAGGGCGGCGGGTCAGCAGCGGGCCAAGGCCCAGCAGGTCGATCATATGGGCGCGGGTCTTGGGCCGTGCGCCAAAGCGGCGCGCGTAATCAAGGTTTTGCGCGACAGTCAGATGCGCAAAAAGCCGTGCGTCCTGAAACACATAGCCGATGCGCCGTTTGTGCACGGGCAGGAAGGTGCTGGCGTCCTGAAAGGTCACGTCGTCCAAGGTGATGCGCGCCTGATCGGGGCGCAGCAGGCCCGCAACCGCGTTGACGATGGTGCTTTTGCCTGTGCCGGAACGCCCGAACAGGGCGGTGACGCCTGCGCCAGCCTCGAAACGTGCATCAAGGGTAAAGTCACCAAAGCGGTGGCGGAGGGCGACGGACAGCGTCATGTGCCCGCGATCCTGCGGGCCACGCGCCGCGCCAGCCATTCCGACAGCACCACCGCGCCAAGGGCCAGCACGCAGGCCCAGAGCACAAGGCGGATCGCGGCGTCCTCACCGCCCGGCACCTGTAGCAGCGCGTAGATGGCCGAAGGCAGGGTTTGTGTCTGGCCGGGGATGTTGGCGACAAAGGTGATCGTCGCGCCGAATTCACCCAAAGCCTTGGCAAAGCCCATGACCGCGCCTGCAAGGATGCCAGGCAGGATCAGGGGCAGCGTGATGGTGGCAAACACCGCCCAGTCGGGCGCGCCAAGGGTGCGGGCGGCGTCCTCAATCTTGGGGTCCACCGCCTCGATTGCGAGGCGGATGGCGCGCACCATCAGCGGAAAGGCCATGACGATGGCGGCGAGCACCGCGCCCGTCCAGCGAAAGGCGAGGACGAGGCCAAAGACGTCCTCAAGAAAGCGCCCTGCCGGACCTGTGCGGCCAAAGAACAGCAACAGAAGGTAGCCTGTGACCACGGGCGGCAGGACCAGTGGCAGGTGCACGGCGGCGTTCAGCACGCCCTTGCCCCAGAAGTCGCGCCGCGCCAGCAGCCATGCGACCCATGTGGCCAGCGGCAAGGCTAGTAGGGTGGCAACTACGCCCACCAGGAGCGACAGTCGCAAGGCCTCCCATCCTGCGGGGTCGAGCATCACGGCAGTGCCTCGAATCCGGCGTCGAGAAAGGGGGCAGTCTGTGTGGCAAGGTGGGTCAGAAAGGCCTCTCCCTCGGGGGTGAAGGCCAGTCCGTAATACAGGATCGGCGGGTGCGCGTCAGCGGGGACGGTCCACGCGGTTGTCACCTCGGCACTGGCCTGCGCGTCCGAGCGGTAGACGATGCCAAGCGGCACCTCGCGCCGCGCTACAAGCGCGAGGGCGGCGCGGACATTGTCGGTTTCGGCCAGTCGCGTGCGCAGCGTGTCCCATGCGCCGATCTGTTCCAGCCACGCCTTGGCATAGATGCCCGCAGGCACCGATTGGTGCTGTCCCATGGCAAGGCGCGCATCGCCCAAGGCGGCCGTCAGCGTCGCGCCGTCCATAGTGTCGAAGACGGGGCCACCGGCGGCTGTGATGACCACCAGACGATTGGACAGCAGTGCGCGGGCAGGGTCGGGGGCGTGGCCGTTATCGTGCAACCAGTCGGCCCATGCGCCATTGGCAAGGATCGCCACATCCGCCGGTGCGCCCAGTGAAATCTGGCGCGCAATGGTGCCGGAGCCTGCATAGCTGATCGAGCTGCCCGCATCCCAAGATGTTGTGACGGCATCTAGGGGGCCTTGCAGACTGGCCGCCGCAAAGACCTGCATCGGACCTGCCTGCGCCGCCAGAGGCGTGGAGGCAAGAAGGGCCGAAAGAAGGAAGTCTTTGATCCGTCTTAGTTTTTTCATATCACAGATACTATTGGGCAATGCGGTCCCTGCCTCAAGCGCAAAGTGCAGAGCAATCCGCGCGATGGTGAACGGATCGTTAAGCGTTCGGTTTTTATGCTCTTATCACGTCAAAAAGCACAAGGATTCTGGCATATAGGCCGGTTGCCCCCTATATTTAGGCCGGAAATTGAAGGGAACGAACAGTGACGGCCCCACTGATCAAGCAACTTCCCCTTTCGTTGGGGCAGGGCGGAAAGACCGATGTGCGCACGCAGTTTGCCGCATTGTGTTACCGCGTGAAGAAGAAAAAGGTGCGGGTTCTGCTGGTCACGTCGCGGGGATCGGGGCGCTGGATCCTGCCCAAGGGCTGGCCGATGGATGGCAAGACCCCTGCGGAAAGTGCCGCGCAAGAAGCGTGGGAAGAGGCGGGCGTGGTAGGCGTGCCGGACTGGCGGCCCTTGGGAATGTATTCCTATACCAAGACGCTGGAAGATGACGGCGATAACCTGCCCTGTGTCGCGATGATCTATGGTGTTCGGGTGAAAACGGTGGTCGACAAGTTCCCCGAGGCGGGCCAAAGGCGGCGCAAGTGGGTGAGCCGCAAGAAAGCCGCCGCCATGGTGGACGAGCCGGAACTGGCGCGTATCCTGCGCGATTTCGATCCGCGCAGCCACGGCTAAACCAGTGCGGAACGCATATATGTGCCGTTGCGGTGCGCGGCATTCGGATTATGTTGATAGCATATGATCAAGTACACTCTGAAATGTGACAGCGGACACAGGTTCGACAGCTGGTTTGCCTCTGGTGATGCCTATGACCAGTTGCGCAAGGGCGGTCACGTGTCCTGTACCGCCTGCGGATCGTCGCAGGTGAGCAAGGCGATCATGGCCCCGAATGTCTCCACCAAGGCGGCGGAAAAGGCACCTGTCCCGCAAGCGGCAGAACCGTCCGAAGCGGCCAGGAAAGAACTGGCGGCGGCCCTGTCCAAACTGCGCGCCGAGGTCGAGAAGAACGCGACCTATGTGGGCGGGAACTTTGCCCGCGAGGCGCGCGAGATGCACAGCGGCGATGCGCCGGAACGCCCGATCTGGGGTGAGGCGAATATCAAGGATGCCAAGGCCCTGATCGACGAAGGCGTGCCGGTCGCGCCCTTGCCCTTTATCCCAACCCGAAAAGTGAACTGAGCCGATGAACATTGTGATTACGGGTGCCACGCGCGGTATCGGCGCGGCACTTGCCGCACGCTATGAGGCCGCAGGGCACAGGGTTGTGGCGACGGGCCGGTCGGCAGCGGCGGATGTCACGCTGGACGTGACGCAGCCCAGCGATCACAGGGCCATGGCCGAACGTCTGGATCAGGTGCCGATTGATCTGCTGGTGTGCAATGCGGGTGTCTATCTGGACAAGGGCGAGGATCTGGAAACAGGCTTTGCCGCCGATCTGTGGGCGCAGACCTTTGCGGCGAATGTCACCGGCGTGTTTCTGAGCGTGCAGGCGTTGCTGCCCAATCTGCGGCTGGCCAAAGCGCCGAAGATCGCCATCATCTCGTCCCAGATGGCGTCGCATACACGCGCCCCCGGTGGCAGCTATATCTATCGCGCGTCCAAAGCGGCGGTACTGAATGTGGGGCGCAATCTGGCGGCGGACCTCGCGGGCGAGATTGCCGTGGGCATCTACCATCCGGGCTGGGTGCAGACGGATATGGGCGGCACCGAAGCGGCGATCACGGTGGACGAGAGTGTGGACGGGCTGATCGCGCGGTTCGAGGCGCTGTCGCATGAGACATCGGGCTGTTTCGAGACGTGGGACGGGCGGGCGCATCCCTACTAGGGGCAGTGTCGCGTTCGGGACGTCGGTTTTTATCAGGGGGGCGCTGCCCCCTGTCGCGCCAGCGCGACATCCCCCGGGATTTTTTGGAACAGAGAAGGGTCTGGGGCGGCGCTGTCTTGCAACTGGGCCAGCGGAGCGCTAAGGCGCGAGCGAAGCAAAATTCGGGGCTGTTCCATGCCTGTACTGGTTATGAAATTCGGTGGCACATCCGTGGCCACACTGGACCGCATCCGCCGCGCCGCCAAGCGCGTGGGCGTCGAGGTGGCCAAAGGCTATGATGTGATCGTGATCGTGTCCGCCATGTCGGGCAAGACCAATGAACTGGTCGGTTGGGTCAACGAGACATCGCCGCTGTATGATGCGCGGGAATATGATGCGGTTGTGTCCAGCGGCGAGAATGTCACCGCAGGCCTGATGGCGCTGACCTTGCAGGAAATGGACGTGCCGGCGCGCAGCTGGCAGGGCTGGCAGGTGCCGCTGAAGACAACGTCTGTGCATTCGAGCGCGCGTATCGAGGAAATCCCGACCGACAATATCAACGCCAAGTTTGGCGAAGGCATGAAGGTCGCGGTGGTGGCAGGGTTTCAGGGCATCAGCCCCGAGGGCCGGATCACCACGCTGGGCCGTGGCGGGTCGGACACCACCGCCGTGGCCTTTGCCGCCGCATTCGATGCGGAGCGGTGCGACATTTATACGGATGTGGACGGGGTCTATACCACTGATCCGCGTATCACGTCCAAGGCGCGCAAGCTGGACCGGATCGCATTTGAAGAAATGCTTGAACTGGCCAGCCTTGGTGCAAAAGTTTTGCAGACCCGTTCGGTTGAACTGGCCATGCGGTATAAGGTGCGCCTGCGCGTGCTGAGCAGTTTCGAGGAACAATCCGATGAGGCCGGTACGCTGGTCTGCGACGAGGAGGATATCATGGAAAGCAATGTAGTGGCCGGTGTGGCCTATAGCCGTGACGAAGCCAAGGTCACGCTGGTGAGCGTTGCCGACCGCCCGGGCATTGCGGCTGCGATCTTTGGCGCGCTGAGCGATGCCGGTGTGAACGTCGATATGATCGTTCAGAACATCTCGGAAGAGGGGCGCACGGATATGACGTTCTCTTGCCCTGTGGATCAGGTCAAGCGGGCCGACAAGGCGATGGCGGATGCCGCTGCTGCCGGTGTGATCAACTTCCACGAGCTGATTGCGGATACCGAAGTGGCCAAGGTTAGCGTTGTCGGTATCGGCATGCGAAGCCACACAGGCGTTGCCGCCAAGATGTTCGACTGCCTGAGCGCCGAGGGCATCAACATCAAGGTCATCACCACATCCGAGATCAAGATCTCGGTGCTGATTGATCGCAAATACATGGAACTGGCGGTGCAGGCGCTGCACGATGCGTTCGAGTTGCACAAAGCGGCCTGAACACGCGGTTTGTTGCCAAGCGGCGGGTCATGACCGGCCGCTTGATGGCGCAAATTCAACCACCTGTGGCAAATCGCCTTGGGCGATGTGTCTTTTGGATTTCGCTTTCGGTGCGGCTGTGATCTAAGCTGGGTCCGCAAAGCGATGGGGGACGTTGGCCAATGGCCGAACGGGTGGAAACAGAAAGCCGCAAGTTATTGGGTCGGCTGCGCGACGCCATGGCGGGGGATGACGCCGGTCAGGCGCGGCTGGACAAGATCACGAATCTGATCGCGGACAGCATCGGTACAGAAGTCTGTTCCATCTACCTTTTTCGCGATGACGACACGCTGGAACTCTGCGCCACCGAAGGGTTGAAGCCCGAGGCCGTGCACCGCACGCGCATGCGTCTGGGCGAAGGTCTGGTGGGCCGTGTGGCGCGCCGCCGCGAGGTGGTGAATGCCGCGGATGCGCCAAGTGCGCGCGGTTTCCGCTATATGCCGGAAACGGGCGAAGAGGTGTTTTCCAGCTTTCTCGGGGTGCCGATCCAGCGTCTGGGCGAGGCGCTTGGCGTGTTGGTCGTGCAATCCAAAGATGCGCGCGAATATTCCGCTGACGAAGTCTATGCGCTGGAAGTGGTCGCCATGGTTCTGGCGGAGATGACCGAACTGGGTGCCTTTGTCGGTGAGGGTGGCGGCATGGGCGCGCGGCACAGCCAGCCTGTGATGATGCGCGGCACCGTGGCGCAGGAAGGTGTGGCCGAGGGGCATATCTGGCTGCACGAACCGCGTGTGGTGGTCACCAACCCCATCGCCGACGATCCGCATCGCGAGCTTGAGCGTCTGAACGAAGCGGTCGAGGAATTGCGCGTCGGGGTCGACAAGATGCTGGCGCTGGCCGGTGTCGATAAAGAACAGGCCGAAGTGCTTGAGGCCTATCGCATGTTCGCCAACTCCAAGGGCTGGATGCGCCGCATGGAGGAAGACATCGCCCGCGGTCTGAGTGCCGAAGCTGCGGTCGAGAAAGAGCAATCGCTGGCCCGTGCGCGCATCGGGCAGGCGACGGACAGTTATTTACGCGAACGGCTGAGCGATCTCGATGACCTGTCCAACCGCTTGCTCCGCATCCTCACGGGGCAGGGCAAGGATACGGGCGCGGATATGCCTGCCGATCCGATCCTTGTGGCACGCAATATCGGCCCTGCGGAACTGCTGGATTACGGGCGCAGCCTGCGCGGCATCGTGCTTGAGGCCGGATCGGTTGGCAGCCACGCGGCCATTGTGGCCCGCGCCTTGGCGATTCCGCTGATCGTGCATGCCGAACGCGCCACGCTTGAGGCGCTGAACGGCGATCATGTGTTGGTGGACGGAGAACAGGGGATCGTGCACCTGCGCCCCGACGATACGGTCGTGAACGCGTTCCGCGACAAGATGGCGATGCAGGCGGCAGCGGCGGAACGCTATGTGTCGATCCGTGACAAGCCGGCGCAGACCCTGTGTGGCGAGGTGATCTCGCTTAACATGAATGCGGGGCTGATGGCCGATCTGCCATCGCTTGAAGGGTCGGGGGCCGAAGGGGTCGGCCTGTTCCGGACGGAATTGCAGTTTCTGGTGCGCAACCAGATGCCGAAACGGTCCGAGTTGTCGGCGCTGTATGCGCGGGTGCTGGATGCGGCGCAGGGCAAAAAGGTGGTGTTCCGCACGCTCGACATCGGGTCGGACAAGGTGCTGCCCTATATGAAGCCGAATGACGAACCCAACCCTGCCTTGGGCTGGCGGGCGATCCGTGTCGGTTTGGACAAGCCGGGCGTGATGCAGATGCAGTTGCAGGCGCTGATCCGTGCGGCGGCGGGCCGTCCGCTGACCATCATGTTCCCCTTTATCGCGCAGTCAGAGGAATACACCCAAGCCTGTGCGCAGATGGACAAGGCGATGGAGCGCGAGCGCAGTCTTGGCCACGTGCTGCCCAAGCATGTTGAGGTGGGGGCGATGCTGGAAACGCCCAGCCTTGCCTTTGCGCCGCAAAAGTTTTTCGACGAGGTTGGGTTCCTGTCGATCGGGGGCAATGACCTCAAGCAGTTTTTCTTTGCCGCGGACCGCGAGAACGAGCGGGTGCGGCGGCGGTACGACTCGCTAAACGTGTCGTTCCTGAGCCTGATCGAGCGGATCGTGGAGCGTTGTGCGATCAGCAACACGCCGGTGTCCTTCTGTGGCGAAGATGCGGGCCGTCCGGTCGAGGCGCTGTGCCTTGCGGCTATCGGATTGCGCAATCTGTCCATGCGTCCTGCATCAATCGGGCCGGTCAAGTCCTTGTTGCGGCGGTCGAATTTGCAGGATGTGCGCAAGGTGATTGCCGACGCGCGCCATCGCGGCGAAATGAGCGTGCGACCTGCGATCATGGAGTACTTGCGCCAGCAGGGGTGATTCCTGTTGCGGATCAACCGGTTGTGCGGTGATCCCGATCTATCTTCTGAGCATCTGAATTTATCCACATCGGGGTGTGGATAAGAATTTTGCCTATTTTCCGTGTCTCAGCGTTTATGGAAAGCGCACCAAATGCCGCGTGTTTTCCACAGAGGCTGGCCGCTTGCCTCCCTTTTTCGAACAAGCTAGTAAGCTCATCCACATTTCCTCAACAGGGTGCGCTCTGGGCAAGGAAAAGCCCGCCTTCCGGTGTCGGAGGCGGGCTGATGCAGCAGAAAGAACGCGGTCGTTTAGCGCAAGCGCGCCTCGGTGTTCGCGTCAAAAAACATGGTGCGGCTGTCGTCGAAGGTGACGGTGACTTCGGACCCTTCCTCCATCGACAGATCGCCACGGCTTTCCACCACCAGACGTTCCTGCGTCGGCGTGGTCAGGTAGTCGTAGGTGACGCCGCCCAGTCGTTCGCGCAGTTCCAGCTTGACCGGAGAGCTTTCCGTGCTGAGCTCCATGTCCTGCGGGCGGATGCCGACGGTGACGGGGGCACCGGCGGCGGGCAAGGCGACGTCGGTCTTGATCAACCTGTCGGCCAGTGCGGGCACGCGCACGCCGCCCTTCTCGGCCACGCCGGCGACAAAGTTCATCGCGGGTGATCCGATGAAACCGGCGACGAATTTGTTGTCGGGGTCGTGGTACAGGTCCATCGGGCTGCCCACCTGTTCGATATGGCCCGCACGCAGTACGACGATCTTGTCGGCAAGGGTCATCGCCTCGACCTGATCGTGGGTGACGTAGATCATCGTGGTGCCCAGTTCCTTGTGCAGCCGCGCGATTTCCACCCGCATGTCGACGCGCAGTTCCGCATCAAGATTGGACAGGGGTTCGTCGAACAGGAACACTTTGGGGCCGCGCACGATGGACCGCCCGATGGCCACCCGCTGGCGCTGGCCGCCGGACAGAGCCTTGGGCTTGCGGTCCAGATAGTCATCAAGTTGTAGGATCTTACTGGCGGCGCTGACCTTGCGTTCGATCTCGTCCTTGGGGACGTTGTTCATCTTCAGGCCGAAGCCCATGTTTTCCTTGACCGTCATGTGCGGATAAAGCGCGTAGGTCTGGAACACCATCGCCACACCCCGCTGGGCGGGGTCCATGTGGGTTACGTCGCGCGCGCCGATGCTGATCTTGCCGTCTGTCGTTTCTTCAAGCCCCGCGATCATGCGCAACAGGGTGGACTTGCCGCAGCCCGAAGGGCCGACAAAGACGCAGAATTCGCCGTCTTCCACTGTCAGGTCCACGCCGTGGATCACTTGGGTTGCCCCGTAGCGTTTGATTGCTTTTTCGAGTGTGACGCCGCTCATGAGAGCCCCCCTTTTTGTGGTGTGGTCATTGGCTTGGAAATTGCCAGTTGGCCGCAGCGGTCGCGATTTCGCGTGCGGTTGATTGCAGATGTGGCGCAAGTTCTTCGAGGTCTGCCATGGACTTGCGCGATGTGGATGTGGTGATGGACAGCGCGCCAAAGGCCCGGCCTGTGCCCGACAGGATCGGGGCGGCGACGCAGATGATTCCGGGTTCGTGTTCTTCGCGGTCAAAGGCGACGCCGTCGCGGCGCACGTCCTCAAGTTCGCGGCACAGTGTGTCGCGGCTGGTATGGGTGTGGGCGGTGTGGGCAAACCACGACTGCTGGGACAGCGCGGTTTCCAGCGCCTCGGGCGCGAGGAAGGCCAACATCGCCTTGCCAACGCCCGTGCAATAGCCGGGGCCGATCTTGCCCGCTTGCGAAAACATCTCGATTGGGTCGGCGGCGTTGCGTTTGTCGACATAAAGCACCTGACCGCCATCAAGTTGCGCCAGATGCACGGTCTGGTTCACGGCCTCGCTGAGCGCGTCGATGAACGGGCGCGCGATGGGCGCGAGGGAACTTTGCCGCCACGCGGCGTGGGCCAGACTGACCAGCCGCAATCCGGGGGCGTATGTTTGCCGGTCCACGTCATAACGCAACATGCCCAGATTCGTCAGCGTCTGCACCAGCCGGTACAGCGTCGCCTTGGGGTGCGGGGACAGTGTCAGCAGTTCGGAAAAGCGCACAGGCCGTTCGGCCTGCGCCACAAGGTCCAGCACTTGCAGCGCCTTACCAATAGTGCCGTCCCCCGAACGGGGTGCCGCGTTGATCATCTGTCCCTCCCGACGTCACACAAGAATCTGTTGACCTGTGTCATGTGTCACCGCATAGTTCCAATAGTTGGAATTAGGTTTCACTATGTGGAACTTCCACGAAGAGAAGCTGTAAGTCAAAAGAAATCTGACTTTCCGGTGACGGTGCGACGCAAGACGCTGCGGACCGGAAGAAAACGGAACTAAGGGAGGAAACCATGTTCCTGAATTTGAAAGCTGCGACAGCGGCGATTGCGTTGTCGGCTGCGGCTGGCGGTGCATTCGCGGCCGATCTGGTCATCAACTTTGACGACCTCAACCCCGGCCCGAAGAAGGGATTCGATGATGCGGTGGCGTTGTTCCAAGAGGAAAACCCCGACATCAACGTGATCGTCAACAACAACGACCGCGAGGCGCATAAGACCGCCATCCGCAACTTCCTGACCGCTGACGCGCCCGACGTGACGAGCTGGTATCCGGGCAACCGCATGGCACCCTTTGTCGATGCCGGTCTGTTCCAGCCCGTGGACGATGTGTGGGAGGAAAACGGCTTTAACGAAGATCTGGCTGCGATCAAGCCGACCATGTCGCGTGACGGCAAAATCTGGGGTGTGCCATACAGCTACTACCAGTGGGGCATCTACTATCGCAAAGACATCTTCGACCTGCTGGAGCTGGAAGAGCCCCAGACATGGGACGAGCTTCTGGCCGCCTGCGGCAAGATGAAGGAAAACGGCGTAACCCCTTTCACCATCGGGACAAAGTACCTTTGGACGGCGGCGGGTGTGTTCGACTACCTGAACCTGCGCACCAACGGCTATGACGTGCACAACGACCTGACAGCGGGCAAGATCAAGTACACCGATCCCCGCATCAAGGCGACGTTCCAGAACTGGGAGACCCTGATCAACGAATGCGGTTTCGTGGATAACCACGCCTCCATGAGCTGGCAGGACGCCATTGCACCGTTCGCCAATGGCGACGCGGCGATGTATGTCATGGGCAACTTCTCGGTGGACGGATACAAGAATGCCGGTCTGACAGAAGAGCAGATCGACTTCATGCCGTTCCCGACAATCGACGCTTCGATCCCAAGTGCGGAAGAAGCGCCTGCGGATGCGTTCTTTATCCCGACCAACGCCAAGAACGTCGAAGATGCCAAGAAATTCCTTGCCTTCGTCGCGCGCCCCGATGTGCAAAGCCAGTGGAACAAAACCATCGGCCAGTTGCCCATCAACTCCAAGGCGGAGATTTCTGATGACAAGTTCATTCAGGAAGGGTTCGAACTGCTGAACGGTGCCTCCGGTCTGGCCCAGTTCTATGACCGCGATGCGCCAGCCGAGATGGCCAAAGCAGGCATGGAAGGCTTTCAGGAGTTCATGCTCGACACCTCGAAAATGGACGCGATCCTTGAGCGTCTGGATGAGGTTCAGGCCGACGTGTACAAGTAAGCGTGCCTGAGAAGGGGGGCATTACTGCCCCCTTGATCCTGCGCCGCGAGGTGGGCAGTCATGCCCACCTTACATTGCCCCCAAACGGGCAAGATTTTCCCTGTCATGTGGCCCCCGCGCCAAATCAGGAGAGCACCATGCCCCATGCCGTCCTACCCGAGACGAACGCGCCGACCCGACCCAGCTGGCTGCGCCGCAACAAGCTGGCTGTGGCGCCTTGGATCTTTCTGATCCCCGCGCTGGTCTTTTTCGCCATCTACGTGGTGATCCCGATTTTCCAAAGCCTGTGGCTAAGCCTGTATGAATGGAATGGCCTCTATAATGCCCAAGGTGAAAGCACCGCGACATGGGTGGGTTTTGGCAACTATGCCAAGCTTTGGGACGATCCAAATTTCTGGACCTCGCTGCGCAACAACGTGGCATGGTTGGTCCTGTATATGCTGGCCGTACCTTTGGGCCTGTTTGTCGCCCTGTTCCTGAACCAGACGGTCACGGGGATGCGGTTTTACAAGTCGATGTTCTTCTTTCCCTTCGTCATCAGTCAGGTCGTTGTGGGTCTGATCTTTGGCTGGTTCTATAATCCCGATTTCGGTGTTGTCGGCACGGTCTGGAAGGCGCTGTTCTGCGAAGAGACAACCAACATCCTTGGCAACGTTACCTTCAAATGCACACGCTCCGCGCCCGACATCCTGTCGAGCCCCGAATGGGCGACCTATGGCATTATCGCCGCCGGTCTGTGGCCGCAGATCGCCTATTGCATGATCCTGTACCTGACGGGGCTGAACAATGTCGCCGTGGACCAGATCGAGGCGGCGCGCCTTGACGGGGCCAAGGGGTGGAAAATGCTGTGGTACGTGGTGGTGCCGCAACTGAAACCCGCGACCTTTATCGCCATCGTGGTGACGGTGATCGGGGCGCTGCGCAGCTTTGACATGATTGCGATCATGACGCAGGGCGGGCCGTTCGGGTCGACCAACGTGCTGTCCCATTACATGTACGAGGTCGCGATTTCGGAATATGGCGAACGCTATGGGTACGGGTCGTCCGTGGCCACGGTCCTGTTCGGTATCATGTTGATCTTCATTAGCTATTTCCTGTGGCAGATGTACCAAGACGAAAAGGGGCTGCGCTGATGTTTCCGCGTCCTGTTGAAAAATCCTCTCCTGCTATGCGCTATGGCTATCAGGCGTTTCTGCCTGTGGCGCTGGTGCTGTGGCTGTTGCCGCTGCTGGCCATTTTCCTGACGTCGATCCGGTCGGCGCGGGACATCAACTCGGGCAATGTGTTCGGATGGCCGTCTGAGTTTGCGCTGGTCGACAATTACACCGCCGTGTTCACCCAGTCTGCCGCCGCGCAATATATGCTGAATTCGGTGCTGATCACGGTGCCGACGGTGATCCTGTCGGTGGCGCTGGCCTGCCTTGCGGGCTATGCGCTGGCGATCTACCGCTTTCGCGTGGCGCTGCCGCTGTTCTTTCTGTTTGTGGCGGGCAACTTCATTCCGTTCCAGATCCTGATGGTGCCGGTGCGGGACATGTCGGTGCAGACCGGCCTTTATGACACGATTGCGGGCCAGTTCTTGTTCCACGCGGCCTTTCAGACGGGGTTCTGCACCTTGTTCATGCGTAACTTTATCAAGGCGTTGCCCTTTGATCTGATTGAATCCGCGCGGATCGAAGGCGTCGCGGAGTGGAAGATTTTCTGGTACGTCGTCCTGCCCCTCGTGCGCCCTGCGATTGCGGCGCTGTCGGTGCTGATCTTTACCTTTGTGTGGAACGATTTCTTCTGGGCCAACGTGCTGACCACCGGCGAAAGTGCCAAGCCGATCACCGCAGGGGTGCGCGCGCTGAACGGGCAATTCGTGAACAACTGGCATCTGGTGTCGGCGGCGTCGTTGCTGGCTGCGCTGCCGCCAGTGGCCTGTTTCTTTCTGATGCAGAAACACTTTATCGCGGGTCTGACGATGGGAGCAGTCAAGTGATCAGATGCTGGCGATTGGATGACGGACGGCAGTCCCTTGTGCTCGGCTGTGCCGGTGGGCGTCTGGCCGAGGTGGTCTATTGGGGGCCGCGTCTGCCTGACGATGAAGACCTTGTAACGCTGTATGACGCGAGCGCGCCGGACGTGACCGGCGGCATGCTCGATTCCAACCCCGAACTAAGCATTTGCCCCGAGGCGACGCGGTCCTTTCCGGGCCAGCCGGGGCTGATCATACGGGCAGGGGACGGCACGCCGTTTCTGCCCAAGTTCTGTCTGGAACAGGCCGAGCAGGCCGAGAACGTGCTGGTCCTGACCTATCTCGACAGTACGCGGGTGCTGACCTATCGCGCGCGTTTTGCGATTGATCCCGTCACCCACATCATCGAGGCCAGCGCCGAGGTCGAGGCCGACGCGCCCATGCACCTGCACTGGCTGAGCGCGCCGGTCTTCCCCGCGCCGCAACTCAGCGACGAGATGATTGATTTCGCGGGTCGCTGGTGTGGCGAGTTCCAGATGAACCGCACCCCGTGGTCGCCTGGCATCCGCTATCGCGAGAACCGCACAGGGCGCACGGGCCACGAACATTTTCCGGGGCTGGTGGTGCCGACACGCGGTGCGACCAACGCCAGTGGACACACCTACGCATTCCACTACGGCTGGTCCGGCGGGCATCGCATGGTGGCCGAGGAACTGCCAGACGGACGCCGCCAGATCCAGTTCGGCCATGCCGCGCGCATGGAAGGATCGGCGCAAACACGGTTTGCCACTGGCACGCTGTATGCGGTGTTTTCCGATGACGGGCTGAACGGCTGTGCGGTGGCGTTCCAGCGCCATCTGCGCGACCGGGTCGTGACCTTTCCGCGCCCCGACGCGCCGCGCCCCGTGCACTACAACTGCTGGGAGGCGGTCTACTTCAACCACAACGTGGACGAGTTGAAAGAGATCGCAAGCCGTGCCGCCGCCCTTGGGGCGGAACGGTTCGTGCTGGATGACGGCTGGTTCGGGAACCGCGATGACGACACGCAGGCGCTTAGCGACTGGGAGGTCGATCCGCGCAAATATCCCGACGGTCTGACGCCGCTGATCGAACATGTGAAATCGCTGGGCATGGGCTTTGGCATTTGGTTCGAGCCGGAGATGATCAACCCCAACTCGGACCTGTTCCGCGCCCATCCCGACTGGGCCTTGGGCGGCGAGGACCAGATTATGGGCCGCCAGCAGATGGCGCTGAACATGGCACTGCCCGAAGTGCAGTCCTTTCTGGCGTCGCGCATCGGGGATATTCTGGCGCGCCACGACATCGAATATGTGAAATGGGACCACAACCGCGTGCTGCCCATGCCGGATGCGGCGCAAACGCGCGGGTCGTATGCGCTGCTTGACCGGTTGCGGCGCGAGTTTCCCCATGTGGAGATTGAAAGCTGCGCATCGGGCGGCGGCCGGATCGATTTCGGCATCATGCAACGCACACAGCGTGTCTGGCTGAGTGACAGTAACGACGCGGTCGAACGGCTGCGCATCCAGCACAACGCGTCGATCTTCCTGCCGCTGGCGGTGACGGGCAGCCATGTGGGGCCGCGCACCTGCCACACCTCGGGGCGCACGCTGGATATCCGGTTCCGCGCTTGGGTGGCCGCACAGCGCCACATGGGGTTCGAGATGGACCCGCGCGAGTTGACCGACGAAGAGGCCGACGTGCTGACCCGCGTGACCGGCTGGTGGAAGTCCAACCGCGACTGGATGTATGGCGCCGATATCCTGCGGCTCGACAGTGCCGATCCGGCGGTTATCGCCGAACAGCATCTGGAAGTGGGCGGCGGGCAGTTCGTGGTCTTTGCGGGCAAGGCCGCGACCTCGGACCAGATCGTGCCGCGCCCTTTGCGCCTGACCCGCCTCAGCCCCGATGCCAAGTACAGGATCGAGTTGATCAACCGCGACGAAATCGGCCATTTGTCACGCGGTGCGATGGCGCTCAAATCCGGTGCCATCGTGGTCAGCGGTGCCTATCTGATGCATCATGGCCTGACCCTGCCATGGAGCTTTCCGGAACGTATGTGGGTGATCAAGGGCGATCTGGCCTGACCCGCGCCCTATGGAGAATTGAGATGAAAGAGACAGTTACATTCCACGATCTGAAGGGCGCGTCTGTGTTCATCACCGGTGGCGGCTCGGGCATCGGTGCCGCTCTGACCGAAGGGTTTTTGGAACAGGGCGCAAAGGTGGCCTTTGTGCAACGTTCGGACGCGACGGCCTTTTGTGACGAGATGGAACAGAAATACGGCAACCGCCCTTTGTTCATGCCCTGCGATATCACGGATGTGGATGCGCTCAAGGCTTGTGTGGATCAGGCGGCCGAGGCGCATGGCCCCGTTCTGACGCTGGTCAACAACGCGGCCAATGACAAACGCCACAGCACCGAAGAGGTCGACAGCGCCTTTTTCGACTGGATGATCGCGATCAACCTCAAGGCCTATTTCTTTGCCGCGCAGGCGGTGCTGCCCGCGATGCAGGCGGCCAAGTCGGGGTCGATCATCAACTTCTCGTCGATCAGCTATATGATGGGGAACGCGGGCTATCCGCTGTATACAAGCGCCAATTCCGCGATCAACGGGCTGTCGCGCAGTCTGGCGCGTGAATTCGGCCCCGATGGCATCCGCGTCAACGCGCTGGCCCCGGGCTGGGTACTGACGCAGAAGCAACTGGACCAATGGGCAACACCCGAAGGGCTGGCCGCGCATATGGACCGCCAATGCATCAAGGAACATCTGGTGCCTGAGGATATTGTCGGCACCGTGCTGTTCCTTGCCTCTGGCGCAAGCCGGATGATGACGGGGCAGGCCGTGGTGGTCGATGGTGGCGTGGCGGTGACAGGCTGATGCAGGATGTCGCTTGGATTGCTGTGGATTGGGGGACGTCGCATCTGCGCGCTTGGCTGATGCAGGCGGACGGGTCCATTCTGGAACGCCGCCAGTCTGCTGATGGCATGGGCACGCTGGATCGGGCAGGGTTCGAACCTGCCCTACGCGCGCTGGTGGGCGATGCGCTACCCGCGCCGGTGCTCGCCTGCGGCATGGTCGGCTCGCGCCAAGGCTGGATCGAGGCACCCTATGCCACCGTGCCCTGCGCCCCGCCCAGTGCGGCGCAGGCGGTGCGCCCTGCGGTCGACGGGTTCGACATGCGCATCCTGCCCGGGGTGAAGCAGGACGCGCCCGCCGATGTGATGCGCGGTGAGGAAACGCAAATCGCGGGCTATCTGGCGACGCACCCGAATTTTGACGGCGTCATCTGCTTGCCGGGCACCCACACGAAATGGGTCCATGTCAGCGCGAACGAGATCGTGAGTTTCCGCACCGCCATGACGGGCGAGATGTTTGCCCTGCTGTCCAGCCAGTCGGTGCTGCGCCACTCGGTCGGTACGGGCTGGGATGCGGAGGGGTTCGCGGCAGGGGTCGATCAGGCCATCTCGCGCCCCGAAGGGTTGGCGGCGACGTTGTTCAGCCTGCGCGCCGAGGGGCTGCTTGACGGTTTGCACCCCGATGTGGCGCGCGCGCGCCTGTCCGGCCTGCTGATCGGGGCGGAACTGGCGGCGATGAAACCCTATTGGCTGGGCCAGCAGGTGGCGGTGATCGGTGCCGACGCCCTTGCCCGCGCCTATGAGGCCGCGTTGGAGATGCAATCGGTACCCTGCCACAGCGCAGGGGTAGAGGACATGACACTGGCAGGCCTGCGCGCCGCCTTTCAGCAGATGAACGGAGAACACGCATGAGCCGCGAAATCATAGCCATCCTGCGCGGTATCACACCCGACGAGGCAGGGCCGGTGGCCGATGCCTTGGTCAAGGCGGGGATTACCCGTATCGAGGTGCCGCTGAATTCACCGCAGCCCTTTGACAGCATTGGAAAGATGCTACTGGCGCACGGGGCACATGCGATGATCGGGGCGGGCACGGTTCTGGATGTGCGCGATGTGGAAAAGCTGCACCAGATGGGGGCGCATATGGTCGTGTCACCGGACGCCAATGCCACTGTGATCGTGGCGACAAAACAGGCGGGGATGCTGTCCTTTCCGGGGGTGATGACGCCCACCGAATGCTTTGCCGCGTTGCAGGCGGGTGCGGACGGGCTCAAGCTGTTTCCGGCCTCCTTGCTGGGGATCGAAGGGCTGAAGGCCATTGGCGCGGTCCTGCCCAAAGGGACCAAAACCTATGCCGTGGGCGGTGTCGGTCCGGCGGATTTTGCCGACTGGCGCGCGGCGGGCGTGACAGGGTTCGGCATCGGCTCTGCCCTTTACAAACCGGGCATGTCGGTGGCGGACGTGGCGGCGCGCGCGGCGGATATGGTCGCCGCCTATGATGCGTGCGCGTGATGGAGGTTTTTGACAACCACCCGTGCGAACTGGGCGAGGGGCCGTTGTGGCACCCGACCCGCAAGACCCTGTTCTGGTTCGATATTCTGAATAAAACGCTGCACGCCAAAGGGGATACGCGCCAAAGCTGGACGTTTGACGACTATGTCAGCGCCGCAGGCTGGGTGGATGATGATACGCTGCTTATGGCCTCGGCGCGGGGGCTGTGGCGGTTCGATATCACATCGGGCCAGCGCGATATTGTATGCCCGCTTGAGGACGACAATCCCGTAACGCGGTCCAATGACGGGCGCGCCGATCCGCTTGGCGGGTTCTGGATCGGCACGATGGGGATCAATGCCGAACCCCATGCGGGCGCGATCTATCGCTTTTACCGTGGCGAATTGCGCAAGCTGTTTGACCGGATCACCATCTCGAACGCCATCTGCTTTGCCCCTGACGGGCGCACCGCCTATTTCGCGGACACGTTTTCGCAACGTATCCAGAAGGTCGCGCTGGACGCTGACGGCTGGCCCGATGGCACGGCGGAGGTTTTTGTCGATCTGCGGGCCGAGGATTTGAATCCCGACGGGGCGGTGGTAGATACCGATGGTAATCTGTGGAACGCGCAATGGGGGGCAAGCCGCGTGGCCTGTTACGCCTCCGATGGCACCTTTCTGCGCAGCATCGCCTGTCCTGCATCGCAAGTCACCTGTCCGTCCTTTGGGGGCGACGATCTGGGCACGCTCTATGTCACCTCGGCCCACGAGGGGCTAAGCGACGAGGACAACGCGGGCATGACATTTATCACAACGGCTGGCGCAACCGGCCAGCAAGAGCATCAGGTGATCCTATGAAACGCACACTGGGTGTCTGTTATTACCCCGAACACTGGCCCGAAGCGCAGTGGCAAGAGGACGCCGCCCGCATGGCCGCGCTTCGCCTGACATGGGTGCGGATCGGGGAATTCGCGTGGAAACGGATGGAGCCATCCGAGGGGCAGTATGATTGGGGCTGGCTGGACCGCGCCATTGATGTGCTGGGGCAGGCGGGGCTGAAGGTTGTGCTGGGCACGCCCACCGCGACGCCACCCGCATGGATCGTTGCGAAACATCCGGACATTTTCGCGGTCGATGTCGAAGGGCGCGTGCGCGGCTATGGCTCGCGCAGACATTACTGTTTTTCCCATGCCGGATATCAGGCCGAATGCCGCAAGATTGTCACCGCCATGGCCGAACGCTATGGCAGCAACCCGCATGTGGCGGCGTGGCAGACGGATAATGAATATAGCTGCCATGACACGGTGCTCAGCTATTCCGACGCGGTGCGCACGGCCTTTCGCGACTGGCTGCGCGGCCAGTTTCCCGGGGCGGGCAATGACGGCGATATTGATGCGCTCAACGCGGCATGGGGCAATGTGTTTTGGTCGATGGACTATGACAGCTTTGACCAGATCGGACTGCCCAATCTGACCGTGACCGAGGCGAACCCGTCCCACGCGCACGCGTTCCGTCGGTTCTCCTCCGATCAGGTGGTGGCGTTCAACCGCTTGCAGACCGAGATCATTCGCGCCCATTCCAACGCGCCGATTGCCCATAACTATATGGGGCGCACCACTGACTTTGATCATTTCAAGGTGGGCGCGGACCTCGATATTGCGTCTTGGGACAGCTATCCGCTTGGCTTTCTTGAGGACCGTTCAGGCGCGAGCGAGGCGCACAAGCGTGCCTACGCCCAGCAGGGCGATCCCGATTTTCAGGCCTTTCACCACGACCTTTACCGTGCCGTTGGCGCAGCGCGAGGGACGCATCCCAAAGGCGGCGGGCGCTGGTGGGTGATGGAACAGCAGCCCGGTCCGGTGAACTGGGCCCCGTACAATCCCGCGCCTTTGCCCGGCATGGTGCGCCTGTGGACTTGGGAAGCGTTCGCGCACGGGGCCGAGGCGGTATGCTATTTCCGCTGGCGGCAGGCCCCCTTCGCCCAAGAACAGATGCACGCAGGCCTGTTGCGCCCCGACTCGGTTGAGGCCGAAGCCTTTGGCGAGGCGGCCACAGTGATGGAGGAGTTAGGCGAGGCACCTGATGTGGCCCATGCGCAAGCGCCCGTGGCCATCATGTTCGACTATGACGCCGATGCGATGTGGACCGTGCAGCCCCATGGCGCGCATCTAAGCTATTTCTGGTTGGTAATGGACTGGTATCGGGCCTGTCGCAAGCTGGGCCTGTCGGTGGACATCCTGCCGCCCGACACACGGGATTTCGACGGCTACGCGCTGGTTCTGGTGCCGGGCATGATGCACATGGCGGACGATCTGAAAACGGCGCTGAATGCGGCGACGGGGCAGGTGATTGTCGGCCCACGTAGTGGTGCGCGCGACACGCATTTCTGCACGCCGCTGCCCCTGCCGCCCGCGTGGCCAGATAGCGATCTGGTGGTCGAGCGCGTGCAATCCATGCGCCCCGATCTGCCGCTGGACGTCATTGGTGGCGGGCAGGTGTCGGGCTATTTCGAACAGCTTGGCGGCGGGGGTGAGGTGATCTTGCAGACCGAGGCCGACGCCCCCGTTGCGGTGCGCTGCGGGGCGCGCGTGACCTATATGGGCGGTTGGGGGGATGACGCGACTCACATGCGGCTGATCCGCACTGTCGCGCCTGATCTTGAGGTTGTCGAACTGCCCGAAGGGGTGCGGATGCGGGCCACCGGATCCGAAGTGTTCGTGTTCAACCACACGGCGCAAGATGTTGAATGGAAAGGGGAAACCCTGCACCCTGCGGGGGTGCTGCGCCGCCCGCGATAAGGGGCAGAGATAAAAGATTGCGGCAGTTTGGCGACTGTCATATCTATTTCACAAAACTATGAAATAGATGGTGCCATGCTACTGGATCAACTCTCAACCCTGTCTCATGCGGTGCGCATGAAAGTCTTTCGCCTGCTGATGCGGCGCTATCCCGATGCGGTGTCGGCGGGGGAGGTGGCGCAGGTGCTGGGGCTCAAGGCTTCGACCACCTCGACCTACCTATCGGCCTTGCACACTGTCGGGCTGATCAGCCAACGACGCGCGGGCAATACGCTGAACTACGCGGTGGATATGGAGGGCGCGCGTGCCATGGTCGGCGCGCTGTTCCATGACTGCTGTGGCGGGCGTCCCGACCTGTGTCCACCGGACCTGCCCGCCCCTGCCGTCACAGGCGCGCAAGGGGGGCATGGCAAACAGAACGTGCTGTTCATCTGCACCGGCAACTCCGCCCGCTCGATCTTTGCCGAGGCCATCATGCGCGATGTGGCGGGGGACCGGTTCAACGTCTATTCCGCTGGCACGCAGCCGCGGTCCGAACTGCACCCGCTTGCGGTCGAGATGCTGGAACGCAAGGGCATGGATACCAGCCTGCTGCGGTCAAAAAACACGGCCGAATTCCAGACAGCGGACGCGCCCGCAATGGATTTCGTCTTCACCGTTTGCGACCAAGCCGCGAACGAGGAATGCCCCGCATGGTCGGGGCAGCCGATCTCGGCTCATTGGGGGCTGCCCGATCCGGTCAAGGCGACCGGTACGCAGGCCGAACAGCGGCTGGCCTTTCAACGGACCTATGGCGCGATGCGCAACCGGATCATCGCCTTTACCGCGCTGCCCATGGACACACTCAGCCGCGTTTCGCTGCAAAACGAGGTCGACGAGATCGGCCGGAACAAGGATACAGAATGACCACTTACGCTTTGAACGGCTTGGGCCGGATCGGGAAACTGGCGCTGCGCCCGCTGCTTGAGCGCGGCTGTGACGTTGCATTTGTGAACGACGCTGTGGGCGATCCGGCGATGCACGCGCACCTGCTTGAGTTTGACACGGTCCACGGGCGCTGGCCTGCGCAATTCGGCGCGGATGACAGCAGTATCACGGTGGACGGCACGCGTATTCCGGCCCTGAACTGCCGCACCATCGAAGAGCTGCCGCTCGACGGGGTCGATGTGGTGATCGACTGCACCGGCGTGTTCAAGACCGAGGCCAAGCTCGCCCCCTATTTCGCAGCAGGTGTGAAGAAGGTGGTCGTGTCCGCGCCGGTCAAGGACGGCGATACAGCGAACATCGTCTATGGCGTTAATAACGACGCCTACACGGGCCAGCCCATCGTTACGGCGGCGTCCTGCACCACCAACTGTCTGGCCCCCGTGGTCAAGGTCATACACGAAGGGTTGGGGATCAAGCACGGGTCGATCACCACGATCCACAACGTCACCAACACCCAGACCATCGTGGACCGTCCAGCCAAGGATTTGCGCCGCGCGCGTTCGGCGCTGAATGCGCTGATCCCCACGACGACCGGTTCGGCCACGGCCATCACGCTGATCTATCCCGAACTCACGGGCAAGCTGAACGGCCATGCGGTGCGGGTGCCGTTGCTGAATGGGTCGCTGACCGATTGCGTGTTCGAAGTGGCGCGTGACACCACTGTAGAAGAGGTGAACGCACTGTTCGAAGCCGCCGCCAACGGTCCCCTGCAAGGCATTCTGGGCTACGAGACGCGCCCGCTTGTGTCGACGGATTACACCAACGATCCACGGTCCAGCATTGTGGATGCGCCATCGACCATGGTGGTGAACGGCACGCAGGTGAAAATCTATGCGTGGTATGACAACGAATGGGGCTATGCGCACCGCCTTGTCGATGTGGCGCAAATGGTGGGTGCCAGCCTGTGAGTGTGAGGCCCGAGGGGTTCGCCGCCTATGTCGCTGTCACGGCGGCCTATTGGGCGTTCATGCTGACCGATGGTGCCTTGCGGATGCTGGTGCTTCTGCACTTCAATTCCTTGGGCTTTTCGCCGGTGCAACTGGCCTATCTGTTCGTGCTGTACGAGGTGGCGGGCGTGGTCACGAACCTGTCTGCGGGCTGGATCGCGGCGCGCTACGGGCTGACTTCGACGCTTTATGCGGGGCTAGGCTTGCAGGTTCTGGCGCTGCTGGCGCTGGCGCAGCTTGATCCGGCGTGGTCGGTTGCGGCGTCGGTCGTGTTCGTGATGGCGGTGCAGGGCGTGTCGGGCGTGGCCAAGGATTTGGCCAAGATGTCCAGCAAATCCGCGGTCAAACTGCTGGCCCCCGAGGGCGACGGGCTATTCCGCTGGGTCGCGCTGCTGACCGGTTCCAAGAACGCGGTCAAGGGGTTCGGCTTCTTGCTGGGGGCAGGGGCGCTGGCGCTGTTCGGCTTTGTCGCGTCAGTTCTGGGCATGGCACTGATCCTTGTGGTGATCCTGCTGGCGGTGCTGTTGCGTATGCCTGCGGGCCTGCCGCGCGGGCGCAAGGGCGCCAAATTCACCGAGGTGTTTTCAAAGAACCCGCGTGTGAACTGGCTGAGTGCGGCGCGGGTGTTCCTGTTCGGGGCGCGGGATGTGTGGTTTGTCGTGGGCATCCCGATCTACTTTTACGCCGTGCTTAGCGATGGCACCCCCGAAGGCCAGCGCGCCGCGTTCTTCATGATCGGCGTGTTCATGGCAATCTGGGTGATCCTTTATGGCGCCGTGCAGGCCAAGGCACCCGCGCTTTTACGCAGTGCGCAGCGCAGCGAGGCGGACCTTGCCGCCAGTGCGCGGTTCTGGGTGGGCACGCTGTTCTTTGTCCCTGCGGGCCTTGCGTTGGCGGCGGCATTTGCGGGCGGTCCGGCGCTATGGCTGACGGTCTGCGTAGTAGTTGGATTGCTGGTGTTCGGTGTGC
The DNA here is from genome assembly GCF_059882455.1 of Tateyamaria sp. 7Alg 36. NCBI lineage: Bacteria > Pseudomonadati > Pseudomonadota > Alphaproteobacteria > Rhodobacterales > Roseobacteraceae > Tateyamaria > Tateyamaria sp. 7Alg 36. The sequence continues at coordinate 3,292,042 of NZ_CM187613.1, forward strand.
TGTTCGCGCTGAACTCGTCCCTTCATTCCTATCTGATCCTCGCCTTCACCAGTGCCGAGCGGGTGACCATGGATGTGGGGTTTTACTATATGGCCAATGCGGCCGGACGGTTGATTGGCACGCTGCTGTCGGGGCTGACCTATCAGATCGGCGGTCTGCCCCTGTGCCTCGGCACGGCGGCGGTGATGATCGCGTTCAGCTATCTTTTGATTGGCCGGATCAACCGCGAAACCGTGCCATCCACGCAAGGCTAGCATCGGTATCCCCGACGGGTTTGTACTCTGCGCCCAAGGGCGCGGGCCAGTCCGCCAAAGCGTCGAAAATATGGGCATAGTCCAGTTCCCCATGATCCGGTGTGCCACGGTCGGGAACCGAGGCGAACTGGATATGGCCGATGATGTCGCGCAGGTCCGACAGTCGGGTGGTGATATCGCCCTCGGTCCGGCCCACGTGGTAGCAGTCGAACATCAGTTTGAGGTTGGGCATCGCAACCTCGGCAATGATGGCGCGGGCCTGATCTGTGGTGTGCAGGAAATAGCCGCGCGCGTCGTGGCCGTTCAGCGGTTCGATCAGGATGGTCCGGTCGGTCTGTTCGCAGGCAAAGCGCAGGTTAGCGACGAACTGCGCGTGCGCCTCTGACCCGCTGGCAAAACCGCCCATCACATGGATCGCGCCCGCGTCAATCGCATTGGCATAATCAATCGCCTGCCGGATCGCGGCGCGTGCGTCGTCCTGACGTCCGACGAGGGCGGCCAGCCCGTTTTCGCCCGCTGCCACATCCCCGCGATCTGTGTTCAGGCCGAGCATGGGCAGTCCCGTCGCCTTCAGCGCGGCGGCCACGTCCTCGGCGGGCGTGTCATAGGGCCAGTGGCATTCGACGGAATCAAAACCGGCGGCCTTGGCGGCGTGGATCGCGTCGGGCAAGGCGCGGTCGGTCCATAGAAAACCGAGGTTGGCGGAAAACCTCATGGCTTTTCACCCGGCAGGGTCAGGCCCGCATTGCGCGCATAGACTTTGGCGACGGCGGCGTCATCTTCGCCCCCCAGTCCCATCCCCGCGGCGGCGATGAACTGTTGCAGGGCGGCGGCGGTGACTGGGGCGGAAAAACTTGCCGATTTCGCGATGTCCAGCACGATGCCCAGATCCTTGGGCCAGATGTTGACTGAGGAATGCGGCGTGTAATCGCCCGCCACGATATGGGGCGCGCGGTTTTCCAGCATCCAGCTTGTGCCCGCGCATTGGCTGATCACCTCGACAAACTGTTCGGGGGTGACGCCTTGGGTCATGCCGAATGTCAGCGCCTCGGCCATGGTGGCGATGTGCACGCCTGCGAGCAGCTGATTGACGGCCTTCATCGCCGATCCGGGACCGGCAGCGTCGCCCAGTTCAAAGACGGTCGATGCGGTGGCATCCAGCACGGGGCGGGCGGCGGCGAAGGCTTCGGGCGTGCCCGAGGCCATGATCGACAGCGCCCCCTGTGCGGCCTTCAGTGACCCGCCCGAGATTGGCGCATCAAGGTAGTGGACCCCGTGTTCACGGCAGCGCGCCTCCATCTCGCGGGCGAAATCGGGCGGCACGGTGGCACAGGCCATGACGACCGCGCCTTCGCGCAAGGTCGCCACCACGCCATCTGCGCCAAATAGCACCTGTTCGGTTTGGGCGGCGTTCAGGACCACGACCACGACCGCATCAAGGGTTGCGCCCACATCCGACAGCGTCCCGCTTGCGCCCCCGTCGGCAGCAAAGCGGTCCATCGCCGCCGGATTTACATCATAGCCATAGGTCTCGTGACCGGCGGCGAGGCAGGACGCTGCCATCCCGTATCCCATGGAGCCTAGTCCGATAATGGCGGTGCGGTGGGGGTTGGTCATGGTGTTCTCCTCTTGCCGGCGGTGGTGCCTTCCCTGTGGTGCAGTGTTCCGTCTTCGCGGATCAAAGCGCAAGGGGAGGGGCGCACAGACTGCGGGAGGCATGTGGCGTCCGCCTGTGACCGCCACAGCGGGTCGGCTAAAAAGCGCCACGTCCGCGCCTTGCATGATAGTGCAGGGCGCGCCAGAGTACGCGCAGCCAACAGGCAGGCAATGCCGCATTGGGGCGGGATATGGTGCATCATTAAAACTGTTTACCCAGTTAACGATTTTCAGTACGACTGCGTAACGATCACGAAAGGGAACAGGCCGGTATGAACGAGCCCGCAACGCTAGCCCAAAGCGACGACGACCAACGCCCGCTGTCCGATCTGGATTCACTGATCGGTTATAATCTCAAGCGCGCCTACATGATTGCGCAGGCCGATTTCCGTAAGGCGCTGGACGAGGACCAGCTTGGCCCGCGCGATTTCTCTGCGCTGCTGCTGGTTGCGCAGTTCCCCGAGATCACGCAAAGCAGACTGGCACGGATGCTGGGGATCGAACGGTCGGGGCTGGTGGCGATTGTCGATGCGCTGGAAAACCGCGGGCTGCTCAAGCGGACCCATGTGGAGGGGGATCGCAGGGTGCAGGCGCTGGTCGCGACGCCCAAGGGGCAGACGGCCTATGTCAAGGCGCTTGGCCTTGTGCGCGATCACGAGGAAAAGCTGTTTTCGGTGCTGACAGATCAGGAACGGGACACACTGGTGTCGCTGCTGCACAAGATCAGGGCGCTGGAAACGGACTGACGCCCGCGCAGGCAGGGAGGGGAGCGCAGACGTGTCATTGACGTGTCTGTCGCGGCTTTTGGGGGAGGCAACATATGACGACAACGACCGAGCAGGGTGATTTCTGGACCCCGCAGTTCACCTACGAGACCCGCGATGATGGCACCATCTGCATGGCGCAGACCGAGCCGTTGCAGGACCATCTGCCGACGCTGGCCGATTATCTAGACAAATGGGCCGACGAGACGCCGGAACAGACGTGGCTGGCCCGCCGCAAGGATGGCGGCGATTGGGAACGGATCAGCTATGCCCGTGCCCGCGAGGCTGCCCGCGCCATTGGTGGCGCATTGCTGGATCTGGGCTTGGGGCCAGATCGCCCGCTGCTGATCCTGTCCGAAAACGGTCTGGAACACGGGTTGCTTGGCGCGGCGTGCTTTTACGCTGGCATCCCCTACGCCCCGCTGTCGCCCGCCTATTCGTTGGTGTCCAAGGACCATGCCAAGCTGAAAGGCATTGCCGAGACCCTGAAACCGGGCGCGGTGTTTGCCGATGACGGTGTGGCATTCAACCCCGCCTGCGCGGCCATTGCGGCCCCTGACCGCGTCGTAATTAACGCGCGCAACCTGCAAAGCGGGGCTGTCGCCTTTGACGATCTGCTGGACGGCGATGCGGCGCAGGGTGCTGCGGCGCGTGCGCAGGTCGGCGCGGATACAGTGGTAAAATACCTGTTCACCTCGGGCTCCACCGGCGCGCCCAAGGCGGTAATCAACACCAACCGCATGATCTGCGCGATGCAGGCGATGGTGCGCGACAGCTACCGTTTTCTGGGCCATCAGCCGCCCGTGGTGCTGGACTGGGCACCGTGGAACCACACGGCGGCGGGCAACAAGGTGTCCTATCTGGTGCTGACCAATGGCGGCACCTATTACATCGACGATGGTCGCCCCGTTCCGGGCAAGTTTGACGAGACACTGCGCAACCTGCGCGAAGTCTCATGCAGTTGGTATTTCAACGTGCCGGTCGGCTATGACATGCTGGTGGACGCGCTTGAGGCCGACGCGGATCTTGCCGCCACGTTCTTTAAAGATTTGCGGATGATGTTCTATGCGGGCGCGGGCATGGCCCAGCACACATGGGAGCGTCTGCGCGCCGCAGGCCGCGCCGCCACGGGGCGCGAGGTGCTGCTGGCGACGGGGCTCGGCGCGACCGAAACCGCCCCCTTTGCGCTGGCCTGTACCGAGGTGCAGGACAAGTCCGGCAATGTGGGCGTGCCGTCACGCGGTCTGACGCTCAAGCTGGTGCCATCGGGCGGCAAGCTTGAGGCGCGGCTGAAAGGGCCGTCGATCACGCCGGGGTATTTCGGCGATCCGGCAAACACGGCCAAGGCCTTTGACGACGAAGGGTTCTATTGCCTTGGCGATGCCTTGCGCCCCGCCGATCCCTACGACTTTTCCAAAGGGTTCTTTTTCGACGGGCGCGTGGCCGAGAATTTCAAGCTGACCACCGGCACATGGGTGGCTGTGGGGGCGGTGCGGGCGGCGCTGGTCGATGCCATGGGCGGGCTGATCCGCGATGCGGTCATCGTGGGTGAGGATCAGGCACAACTGGGCGCGCTGCTGTTGCTGTCGGACCGTGCCAAGGCGATGGACCCCGACACGCGGCAAGCGGAACTGAGCGCGGCGCTGTCAGCCGCCGCGGCCAAAGCGACCGGATCGGCCAGCCGCGTCCGGCGCGCCATCGTGCTGCCGTATGAGCCGACATTCGACGCGGGCGAGGCGACCGAGAAAGGGTCGCTGAACCAGCGGGCCTTGCGGGCCAACAATGCCGAATTGATCGCGACGCTTTATCAGGATGGCGACGGGGTGATCCGCAGCTAAGAGGCTTAGCCGAAGCTGTCGATCACCCAGACCAGCCACAGGGTGATGGCGGGAAAGCCTGCCAGTATCACCACGCGAACGATATCCGTCAGCACAAAGGGCAGCGCGCCCTTATAGGTTTCGCGGATGGGCGTTTGCTGATCCATGGCGTTGATAATGAACAGGTTCATGCCCACAGGCGGCGTGACCAGCCCGACCTCGACCACGATCAACACCAGAATGCCGAACCACAGCCCGAAGTCGTTGTAGGACATGCCAAAATCCAGTGCCGACATGATCGGAAAAATGATCGGCACGGTCAGCAGCACCATGGACAGGCTGTCCATCACGCAGCCGAACAGCAGATACATCAGCAGCACCAGCGTCAGCACCAGCCACGGCGAGAACCCCTGATCCCCAACCCAGACAGAGGCGGTCTGGGGCAATTGAGTCAGCGACAGGAAGTTGTTGTAGATGCCCGCGCCAAGGATGATGAGAAAGATCATCGCGGTAGAGGACGCAGTGGACAGCACGGCCTGGTTCAGTTTGGGCCACGACATCTGCCCCGACAGCAGCGCGATGATGCCCGTACCAGCGGCGCCCACGGCGGCGGCTTCGGTCGGGGTGAAGATGCCCGCATAGATGCCACCCACAACCACGACAAAGATCACGACCACAGGCCAGACCTTGCCCAGTGCGACCATACGTTCGCCCCATGGCACACGGGCGCGCACCGCCGCGCTGTTGGGCGACACACGCACCCAGACCGAGATCGCGATCATATAGCCGATGGCGGCCAGAATGCCGGGGATCAGGGCGGCGACAAAGAGTTTTTCGATATTCTGCTCGGCCAGAATGGCATAGATCACAAGGATGACCGAGGGCGGGATCAGGATGCCCAGTGTGCCCCCAGCCGCCAGTGCGCCCGTCGCCAACGAGCCCGGATAGCCATAGCGGCGCAACTCGGGCAGGGCGACCTGACCCATGGTGGCGGCAGTGGCAAGGGACGAGCCGCAGATCGCGCCAAAGCCCGCGCAGGCCCCGACCGCCGACATGGCAACGCCGCCACGGCGATGGCCAAGGAAGCTTTCGGCGGCGCGGAACAGCCCTGCGGACATGCCCGACAGGGTGGCGAACTGGCCCATCAGCAAAAACAGCGGGATGATCGAAAACGAGTAGTTCGAGAACGTGCCATAAGTCAGCGTCTTAAGCTGGTTTAGCGTCATCATCGGGTTGCCGATCACCAGATAGGTGCCGCCGATCCCGACGCCGATCATGGCCAGCGCAATGGGGGCGCGGGCAAAGACCAGTGCCAGCAGCACCGGAAAGGACCACAGGGCAAGTTCGATATTAGACATGCGGTGCGCCTTTGCTGGAGGGGCTGAACAGATCGCGGGCCGAGCGGATCACGCAGAACCCCGCGACCAGCGCAAAACCGACCGCACCGCCCAGACCGGCGGCATAGCCTTGCCAGACCGGAAGTTGCGCAATCAGGGTGGTTTCGCCATAGCTCAGCTTGTCCAGCATGCCGAGGTACAATCGCCACGCCAGCAGCACCGCAAGGGCGCACATGGCAATGTCGAACACCAGCGTCAGGATGCCATTCAGAACCGTTGGCATAAAAGGGGTGAACAGTTCGACCGTGGCATGGCCGCGCTGGTACTGGCACCATGGTAGAAAGGCGAACACCGCCGCCGCCATGCCGATTTCGGTGATGTCGTAGATGCCTCGTATAGGCCCCAGGCCGATATCCAGCGGCACAAAGGCGCGCCCGATGATCGAGATGCAGCTGAGCACGACAACCGCGATCAGGATGAGGCCGCCCGCCCACGCAAGTAGCTGGGCAAGAAGGCGGATGGCGCGGTCAAGGGTCTGGTACATCTGCAATCATCCGTTGGGAACAAGGCGGGGGCCGCAACCCCCGCCAAGGATGCGATGACGGATCAGCCGCCGTGCTTCTTGATCAGGGCCTTGGCCTCTTCGATCAGGGCGGCACCGTCGATGCCTTTGCTGTCCATGTCCGCAACCCAGCGGTCGATGACCGGCTGCGCGGCCTCTTTCCAGCGTGCCACTTCGTCGGCGTCCAGTTGCGTGATCGTGTTGCCCGCGTTCACGGCAATCTCGCGCGCTGGAGCGTCTTCGTCCCACATGACTTGCGTCGCAAAGGCCGACAGCTTCGCACCGGATTCCGCGTCGATGATGGCGCGCAGGTCTTCGGGCAGGGCGTCGTACTTGGCGCGGTTCATCACCAGAACGATGGCCGCGGTATAAAGCGCCTCGTCACCGGTGAATTCGGTGTGGTTGTCCACCAGTTCCGACAGGCGGATGGCGGTTGTCACCTCCCACGGGATCACGGTGCCTTTGACGACGCCTTTGGATATCGCCTCGGGGATGGCGGGCAGGGGCATGCCGACAGGTTCGGCCCCCAGTTCCGACAGCATGTCGTTGATGATGCGGGTCGGGCCGCGCAGGGTCAGGCCTTTCATGTCCTCAAGGCTCGACACGCCGTCCTGTGTGTGGATGACGCCAGGGCCGTGGACCCATGCGCCAAGGACTTTCACGTCCTTGTATTCATTGGACTGGAAGTCGGTTTCTACCATTTCCCAATAGGCTTTGGCCGTGGCAACGGGGTTGGTCATCATGAATGGCAGTTCAAACACTTCGGTGCGCGGGAACCGTCCGGGCGTATAGCCGACAACGGTCATCGACATGTCGACGACACCATCGCGCGCCTGATCCATCAGTTCTGGCGGGCGACCGCCTAGCGACATGGCGTCGAAATGTTCGATCTTGATCCGGCCGTCGGATGCCTGTTCGACCCGCTCGGCCCATGGCTTGAGGATCTTTGCCGGTACCGGCGCAGGGGGTGGCAGGAACTGGTGCAGGCGCAGCGTCACCTCTTGGGCATATCCCGCGCTTGCAAGTGCAAAACTGGTCACAGCGCCAAGCAGCGCCGTCTTCAAAAGCGTTCTTCGTTTCATTGTGTCCTCCCCAGACAGTTCGGCCATTTTTGGCCATTGGTATTACCGTGTCCGCGTGGATCCTCCCCGATCCGGCGCGGTTACCTGAACTTCGGCTCCCTCTTTTCAAGGAACGCGCGCAGCCCTTCCTTGGCACCGTCCGATGTCTGCGACAGGGCGGCGGCAAGGCTTTCGGTGAACAGCCCTTCAGAGCGCGACATGTCCCCGATCCGCGACAGGGCCTGAATCATGAGATAGTTTGAAAACGGCGCGTTGTCAGCGATTTTGCGCGCCAGCTTCTCGGCCAGCGCGATGCCTTCGCCCTCGGCCACGGCGTAGTGGGCAAGGCCCATGGCGACGCCATCGTCCGCGCCATAGCTGCGCCCCGTCAGCATCATTTCACGCATCCGGTCGGGGCCGATGATGCGGCCCACGCGCACGGTTGCGCCACCCCCGACAAAGATGCCGCGCCGCCCTTCGGGCAGTTGGAAACGCACCGAAGGCTCCGCAATGCGTACATGGGTCGAGGTCGCGATTTCCAGTCCGCCGCCGATCACCGCGCCCGTCAGGACCGAGATCACAGGCAGGCCGCCGAATTCGATCGCCTCGGACACGCGGTGCCAGTTGCGCGAATGGAACACGCCTTCGATCGGTTCGCGGTGTTCGTGTTCGGCAAGGTCGAGCCCCGAGCAGAAATGCCCGCCTTCGCCACGCAGGATGACGGCATTCACACCTTCGGGCGGTTTAGAGAAGAACGCGTCGAGTTCGTCGATCAGCGCGTCGTTCATTGCATTGCGTTTTTCGGGACGGTCAAAGATGATCGTCGCAATGTCACCATTGATCTCAACGCGGGTGACGCGTTTCGTTTCTGTCTGTTCAGCCATGTCCGGCAACCCCGCGATGATACCTCTAGTCACAGGACTGTTTTACAGGTAAAATGTTACATAGCATAGCGGTTTTTGACCGCGCCGGATTTTGCCACGGGAGGAGCGGAGATGGTCGATTTCAAAAAGGTGAAAGCCATTGATTTTCATACACATGCAGAGGAACCCTGCTGTGCGTCCCGCGATGACGGGTATAATGAATTTCAGGCAGGCATGGCCGCCTATTTCCGCAATCCGGCAGGGGCGCAGGGCATGTTGCCCACGGTTCAGGACACCGCTGCCTATTACCGCGAACGCAATATCGCCGCTGTTATCTTTCCCGTCGATGCCGAGCGCGAGACCGGATTTCGCCGCTATTCGAACGAGGAAGTGGCGGGCATCTGCGCCGAGAATGACGACATCCTGATCCCCTTTGCCTCGGTCGATCCTCACAAAGGCAAGGCGGGTGCGCGCGAAGTGCGCCGCCTTGTGCGCGAGTTCGGCGTGCGTGGGTTCAAGTTCCACCCGACCATGCAAGGGTTTTTCCCCAACGATCGCGAGGCATGCTATACTGTCCTCGAGGCCTGCGCCGAGGAAGGGGTGATTACCCTGTTCCACACAGGCCAGACCGGCGTGGGGTCGGGGATGCGCGGCGGCATGGGCATGCGGCTGAAATATTCCAATCCGATGCATCTGGATGATGTGGCCGTCGATTTTCCCGACATGCCGATCATTCTGGCGCACCCATCATTTCCGTGGACCGAAGAGGGCCTTGCCGTCTGCCAGCACAAGCCTAACGTCTATTACGACATGTCCGGCTGGTCCCCGAAATACTTCCCCGAAACCTTCATCCGCTATGCCAATTCGATCCTGAAGAAGAAGATGCTGTTCGGCTCTGACTGGCCCGCGATCACGCCGGACCGCTGGCTGGCGGATTTCGAAAACGCGCCGTTCAAGGACGAGGTGCGCCCGCTGATCCTCAAGGAAAACGCCCTGCGGCTTCTGGGCGAAACGGGTTAGGGGGCGGTCATGGCCACGCATGCGCCCTTGGACGAAGTGATCACGCTGGACCAGCTGAACGTTGATCCGTTTCCCATCTACAAGCGGCTGCGCCGCGAGGCCCCTGTGCTGCGCGTCAAATCCGTTGGGCGCACGCTCCTGACCAAGGCGGCGGACACCAAATTCGTCAAGGACAACCCCGAGGTGTTCAGCTCGGACGATCCAAACACGCCGATGAAACGCGCCTTTCGCGCTCACACGTTGATGCGCAAGGACGGGGCCGAGCATCGGCGCGAACGCATGGCCATGGCCCCTGCCTTCGGGGCCAAGGTGATCCAGAATGAATGGATGCCGCGTTACGAACAGATCGCGCGCGACTATGTCGGGCGTCTGCCACGGGGCGAGGTTGTCGATCTGTTTAACGTCTTTTCCGGTGCCTACGCTGCGCGTGGTCTGGCCATCCTGCTGGGCATGGAAGAGGCGAGCGACGAGGATATGCTGGAATGGTCCCAAGCCCTGATCGAAGGGGCGGGGAACTTTGGCTGGCGGGATGAACCCTTTGCACGGTCGGATCGCGCCAATGACGCGATTGACGCGCTGTTGGATCGGCTTCAGGATCGCCACCGCAGCGATCCGAACCCGTCGGCGTTTTCGGTGATGCTGAATGCGGACGATCCAATCGAGATGTCGCAAATCTATTCCAACATCAAAATCGCCATCGGCGGCGGCATCAATGAACCGCGCGATGCGCTCAATACGATACTGTATGGTCTGCTGACCCATCCCGACCAGCTGGCCGAGGTGGTGCGCAATGACGATTGGGACAAGGCGTTCGAGGAAGGCGTGCGGTGGGTTGCACCGATTTCGGCCTCGTCCCGTCTGGTCACCGAAGATGTCGAAATCCGCGGCCACCTGATCCCCAAGGGCGACACGGTGATGACCATTCAGGCCAGTGCCAACCGTGACGAGGAACTGTTCGAGGATGGCGAGGCATTTCAGGTCTATCGCGACAAGAACCCCCACCAGTCATTCGGGAACGGCCCGCATTTCTGTCAGGGCACCCATGTGGCGCGCCGCGCCGTGGCCAAGGTGATGCTGCCCATCCTGTTTGATCGGTTCCCGCGCATGGAAATCCCCGACCGCGATGCCGTGATCTGGCGCGGCTTCGGATTTCGCGGCGCGGTGCAGATCCCTGTGTTGTTGAACTAGGCCGCTTAATTGATGGCGAACAGATCGACCCGCACGCTGACGGCCTGACGGCTGCCCGTGCCGACAAACAGCGTGCCGTTAACCCAGTCATAGCGCGCATCCCCCGTCTCCAACCGCGCATGGGTGCGCATGTAATAGCTGTCGGGGGCCACATCCTCGCCCAGTGCAAGGGCGGCAATTACGTCTGGCGGGCCGTGGCGGAAGCCGTAATTGACGATTTCAATCACCGCGCCGTCATGGGTTTCCATCGCATAGCGCGTGTCGAGTTCGGCAATGCCATTGTCAAAGATGGTCTGCCAGTCCGCCCCGACATTCAGGATGCGCCCCTGCAAGCGCGGCCCCGTCACCGTGCCGCCGATGATCGGGATGATCCGGCGACGCCCTGCACGCCCCGCGCCCATTTCCGTGATCGGGGCAAGGTCCACGGACAGGGTGCAAACATGGTCGAGCGTGGGGGCAATCATACGGTGTCTTTCGTCTGGTGTCGCGGGCGCGTGTGGGGCCGGTCGTTGATGCGATGCTGACAGATTGCGCAGGCGCTGACCACTGGGCGCGATACCATTTGTAATTCACTCAGCGCCATAGAGTGAGAACCGGCGCATCAGGCATGCCGCGACATCGCGGCAAGGGGTGCGCGTCGGCACTAGACACGCGCTGCCCAGCCGCTAGGTTCATGATCAAACATTGCCGCGCCATATGCAGGAGCAACCCCATGAACAAATTCGGAAAAAGCCAACCCGTCAGCCGCCGCGAAGATATCCGGTTTTTGACCGGCGAAGGCGGCTATGTGGATGATATTGCACCCGAAGGGGCGCTGCACTGCTTTGTGTTCCGCGCGCCTGTGGCCCATGCGACAATCACCACGCTGGATGTGGCGGACGCCAAGGACGCTGATGGGGTGCATGCGGTCTATACGCTGGCCGACCTTGAAGCGGCGGGCATGAATGTCGGGATGCAGGGCGCGACGATGAAAAACCGCGACGGGACGCAGGGCGCGGCCCCCGAACGCCCGATCCTTGCCCGTGACCGCCTGCGTTTCGTCGGTGAGCCGGTTGCCGTGATCGTGGCCGACACGTTGGAACAGGCCCGCGATGCGGCCGAGCTGATCGAACTGGATTACGACGAACTGCCTGCCAAGATGGATATCGCCGCAGGGGGGCAGCCGCTGCATGACGAAGCGCCCGACAATGTCGCCTATGACTGGCACATGGGCGATAAAGAGGCGACCGATGCGGCCTTTGATGCGGCGGCGCGTGTGGTGTCGCTGGACATCGGGGACAACCGGATCATCGTCAATTCGATGGAGCCACGCGGCTGTTTTGCCGAGATGGAAGGCGACCGCGTGCATGTGGCGATCAACGGGCAGGGGGTCTGGGGGCCGAAAGACCAGCTTGCCGCTGGCCTGAACATTCCTGCCGATGATATCCGCGTGACCAACCCCGACACAGGCGGCGGTTTCGGCATGAAGGGGATGATGTACCCCGAATATTTCGTGCTGGCCCATGCGGCGCGTGATCTGCGCCGCCCCGTGCGCTGGATGAGCGAACGCACCGAAGCGATGCTGAGCGACAATGCGGGGCGCGATCTGACCTCGCTGACCGAACTGGCCTTTGACGAAAACCACCGCATCACCGCCTATCGCGTGTTCAACGAGGCGAATATGGGGGCCTATAACTCGCAATTCGCCCAAGCCATCCAGACGCAGCTTTTCTCGCGCGTGCTGATGGGGGTCTATGATGTGCAGACGACCTATCTGCGCTCGGTCGGGTATTACACGAATACGACGCAAGTAGACGCATATCGCGGCGCGGGCCGCCCCGAGGCGATCTATATCCTTGAGCGGGCCATCGACCGTGCCGCGCGCGAATTGGGCGTCGACCCGATGGAATTGCGCCGCATCAACTTTATCAAGCCGGACCAGTTCCCGTACGACACGACCACCGGCGAAACCTATGACGTGGGCGATTTTGCCAAAGTGCTGGGACGCGCCGAGGTCGAGGCTGATGTCGCGGGCTTTGCGCAGCGCAAGCAGGCGGATGCGCAATGCGGGCTGCTGCGCGGCATGGGCACCTGTTACTATATCGAAAGTATTTTGGGTGACCCTGCGGAAACGACCAAAGTGGAATTCACCGACGAGGGCCGCGTGAACATCTATGTGGGCACCCAATCGAACGGGCAGGGGCATGAAACGGTCTATGCCCAGTTCCTGAGCGACCAGACCGGCATTCCCGCAGATAAGATCGACGTGATCCAAGGCGACAGCGACCGGATCAAACAAGGCGGTGGCACGGGCGGCTCACGGTCTGTCACGGTGCAGAACAACGCGACGCTGGCCACAGTCACTGCGTTGACAGATGCGTTCACAGCGTTTCTCGCGGACGAGATGGGCGTGCCCGCGTCCGAGATCAGCTTTGATGATGAACGCTTCCGCGCCGAAGGGTCGAACATGACGCCGACCGTTCTTGAGGTCGCGGATATGGCCCGCGAGAAGGGGCGCGAGGATTTGCTGGTGCATGAACGGCGCGTCACGCTGCCCGCGCGCAGCTTCCCCAACGGCTGCCACGTGGCCGAGGTGGTGATCGACCCCGAAACCGGCGTGACCACCTGTGACCGCTATACGGTGGTTGACGATTTCGGAAATCTTATCAATCCGATGCTGGCCGAAGGGCAGGTACATGGCGGCGTGGTGCAGGGCATCGGTCAGGCGCTGACCGAACATGTGCAATATGACGAAGACGGTCAGTTGCTGACCGCGACCTTCATGGACTACGCCCTGCCGCGCGCCGAGGATGTGCCGATGATCGGCTTTACCTCGGAACCCGTGCCCTCCACCGCGAATGTCATGGGGATGAAGGGCTGCGGCGAGGCTGGCACAGTTGGTGCATTGGCGGCGGTGGCGAATGCGGTGCAGGACGCACTGTGGGATCACGGTGTGCGGCAGGCGGACATGCCATTCACACCGATGAAAGTTTGGGAAATGTTGCAGGATGGCGCTATCGCGGCTGAATAGATCCATTGCCCGATGGTTGAAGGACCGGTTCGGGCGCGGCTCTGCAAAAATGGTCCCGCGCACGCGGGGCCCCACAACCCATGTCATCATCATTGACGGCACAATGTCCACGCTCGAACCGGGGGAAGAGACGAACGCGGGCCTGTTGGGCAAATTGCTGGGCGAGATGGGCAGCGAGGTGTCGCTGTACTACGAACCCGGTTTGCAATGGTCCGAGTGGCGGCGCGCGGGGGATGTGCTGTTCGGGCGCGGCATCAATCGCCAGATCCGGCGGGCCTATGGCTATCTTGCCTCTCGCTACCGTCCGGGGGACAAGATCTATCTGTTCGGCTATTCACGTGGGGCCTATGCGGTGCGCTCCCTTGCCGGTGTGGTGGACCATGTCGGCCTGCTGCGCGCCGAGGCCGCGACCGAGCGCAACATCCGTGATCTCTACCGCTTTTACGAGCGCAATCCCAAGAGCGAGGCGGCACAGGCCTTTGTGCGCAACAATTGTCACGAGTCGGTCGAGATCGAGATGATCGGCGCGTGGGACACGGTTAAATCACTGGGGCTGAATATGCCCTATCTGTGGCGGTTGAGCGCGCCGCGCCATGCGTTCCACAACCACCATCTGGGCAAATCGGTCAAACACGGCTTTCACGCGTTGGCCCGTAACGAAACGCGCCTCGCCTATGCGCCCGTGATGTGGGAGACGCCGCCGAATTGGGACGGGCATCTGGAACAGATGTGGTTTCGCGGCACGCACGGCGATGTGGGCGGCCATCTGAGCGGGTTCAACGAGGCGCGCCCTTTATCCAATATCCCGCTGGTGTGGATGCTGGAACAGGCGGAAAAATGCGGTCTGCCGCTGCCCGAAGGCTGGGCCAACCGGTTCGAACAGGATGCCACAGCCCCCTCGGTGGGCACGTTTCGCGGGTTCGGGCGCTGGTTCATCACCCGCGCACCGCGCAAGGTCGGCCTTGACCCGTCAGAACGTGTGCACCCGTCGGTCATCAGCGGGCCGGAGCGGGAGCCGTGGTCAAAACGGCTGTGGGGGCGGCGGGGCCGTGGGGCGGGCGCTCTTTGATCCGTGCCCTGCGGCACGATCAAACACGCCCCGCCCACCGTCCCTTTCTAGCGCAGTTTCATGATGATGCAGGTAGTCGAGCCGGTGGCGTAAAGCTTGCCATCCTCAACTCCGCGGATTTCGCCCGATGCAACGCCGGTCGAGCGGCCGGAATGATCCACCGTGGCGGTGCAGTCGATTGCCATGCCAAGGGGGATCGAACGGGTGATGTTGATCTTGTATTCGAGCGTTGTGTAGACCGAGCCGGCAGGCACTTTGGTCATCACCGCGCAGGCCATCGCACTGTCGAGCAATGTGCCGTACCAGCCACCATGCACCGTGCCCATCGGGTTGGTCACATGAAACTGTGGGGTGCCGCGGAAGGTGACCGTGCCGTCGCCGACATGGTGCAAACTGTAGCCCATGGTCTGTGCGATTGGCGGGCCGGGAACGGTGCCATCTATGATCCCTTGCATGAATTCCAGCCCCGACATGGCGAGAATGTCATCTTGGCTGGGCAGGTCAGACGGGGTTTGGGCGATGGGCATTGGCGTCTCCGGAATAGGGTTTGCGGCGACGCTATGGGAAGGTGGTCGATTGGTCTAGGGCTGTGGGCGGGGAAGGGGGGCAGCCCCCTTCGAGGCCTGCGGCCTCACCCCCGCAGTATTTGGGGCCAAAAGAAGTCGTGGCCTAGGCCGCGTTTGTGACCGAGACGGGCCGTGCCAGCCCTAGTGCGCGGCAGATTTTCAGCGTCAGGTCGGGACGGTTGAGCGTGTAAAAGTGCAGCGCGTCCACCCCTTCGTCGATCAGTGTGGCACAGAGGTCGGAGCAGTGGGTGAGCGCAAAAAGCTCGGCGCGGTCTTCGCGTTCGGCGCGGTCAAAGGCTGTGGCGGTGACCGGCGAGACGGGGGTGCCGCAGCGTTCGGCGAAGGATTTGGCCCGTTTCCAGTTGGCCACTGGCAGGATGCCCGGCGTGATCGGTTTGGTGATACCCGCCGCCGCGCAGGCATCGCGGAAGCGCAGGAAGCTTTCTGCTTCGAAGAAGAACTGCGTGATGGCTTCGGACGCGCCCGCGTCGAGCTTGGCTTTCAGCCAGTCGATGTTCTGGGCCATGGAGGCCGCGTCGGGGTGGGATTCGGGGTAGGCGCCGACGCGAATATTAAAGTTGCCAGTGTCAGCAAGTGCCTCGATTAGTTCGATGCTGTTGGCAAAGCCGTCCTTGTGGGCAGTGAACGTGGTGCCGTCACTCGGATCACCGCGCAGGGCGACCACATCGGTGATGCCGGATTTCTTGTATTTCGCTGCTGTTTGCAGCACTTCCGCGCGGCTTTGATCGGTGCAGGTCAGGTGGGCTGCCACGCGCAGGCCGGAAGTTTTACGCAGGGTTTGCGCCGCTTCCTGTGTGAGTTCGCGTGTCGAGCCGCCCGCGCCATAGGTGACAGAGACAAAGCGGGGGGCCAGAGG
Source organism: Tateyamaria sp. 7Alg 36 (assembly GCF_059882455.1). Lineage (NCBI taxonomy): Bacteria > Pseudomonadati > Pseudomonadota > Alphaproteobacteria > Rhodobacterales > Roseobacteraceae > Tateyamaria > Tateyamaria sp. 7Alg 36. The sequence continues at coordinate 3,308,086 of NZ_CM187613.1, forward strand.
GGCGAGCGTGTTGACCGTGTCCCACAGGTGGAACGACGCATCCAGCGACTTTGGGGGGAAGGTCTCGAAAGACAAGGCGGTCATGTGGCGTGCTCCTATCGGGTTGCAGTGTTTATGCCTTGCCCTTTATGTTGAAGCAAATTCATAACATTCATCATCTACATGAGGCGCGTATGCATATCGAGTTTCGCCACCTGCGCACGATCAAGGCCATTCACGAGGCGGGCGGGCTGGCCCGTGCGGCGGAACGGTTGCATATCACGCAGTCGGCGCTGAGCCATCAGGTGAAGGGATTGGAGGATCAGGCGGGCGTCGAATTGTTCGTGCGCCGGTCCAAGCCGCTAAAGCTGTCAGCGGCGGGGATGCGGCTGTTGCGGCTGGCCGAGCAGGTCTTGCCCCAGATCGAGGCGTTGCAGGACGAGTTCGGCGCGCTGCGGGACGGATCGACCGGACGGTTGCACATTGCCATTGAATGCCACGCCTGTTTCGAGTGGCTGTTTCCGGTCCTTGAGCAGTTCCGCAAAAGCTGGCCGGACGTGGATGTTGATATCCGCCCCGGTCTGGCCTTTGATGCATTGCCTGCTTTAATGAAGGAAGAGGTCGATCTGGTCGTGTCGTCGGACCCCGAAGCCCTGCCGGGGATCGAGTTCGTGGAACTGTTCGACTATGCCCCTGTTTTTGTGGCCGCTTCGACGCATCCGCTGGCGCAGAAAGCCTATATCGAGGCGGAGGATTTTGCCGACCAGACGCTGATCACCTATCCGGTGGAGCATTCGCGGCTGGATGTGTTCAGCCAGTTGCTGATGCCCGCGCAGGTCGAGCCTGCAGCGGTGCGGCAGGCGGAGTTGACTGCGGTGATCCTGTTGTTGGTCGCGTCGAACCGTGGGGTGTCGGTGCTGCCCGATTGGGTGGTGCGCGAGGTGAAATATTCCAGCGATTACATCACCCGCCCGTTGACCAAGGCGGGGCTGACGCGGCGGCTTTATGCGGCGGTGCGCAGTGATGAACGCGACAAACCCTATATGAAGCGCCTGATTGAACTGGCGCGGATCGAGGCGCGCAAGTTGCAGAACCTGTAAGGGGTGGCGGGCCGCTATTTGCGGTGCAAATGCGCCCGCCCGCCAAACCGATGACCGTTCAGACCAGTTTCACGATCTGTTTGCCGACGTTTTTGCCTTCGAGCATGCCGATGAAGGCGGCGGGAGCATTTTCCAGACCTTCGGCGATGTCCTCGACCACAGCGAATTCACCGCTGGCGACTTTGGGGCCGATTTCCTTCAGGAATTCGCCGTAGCGGTCCCAGTGGTTGGAGATGATGAACCCTTCGACAGACAGGGATTTGACGAGGATTGATCGCCAAATCGCTGGACCGGTGATGCCGGACGTTGCCGCACCACCCAAGGCACCCGCGTTGTACCACGACACCATGCCGCACAGAGGGATACGGCCGTGCAGGTTCATGCAGGGCAGGACCGCCTCAAGCACCTTGCCGCCGACATTTTCGAAATAGATGTCGATCCCGTCTGGTGCAGCCTCTTTCAGTGCGGTGCGTATGGCGCTGGCGTCGTCATAGGCGCGGTGGTCAAGGCAGACGTCAAAGCCGAAGGTGTCGGTGGCCAGTTTGCATTTGTCCGCGCCGCCAGCGATGCCAACCGTGCGCAGGCCCAGCGATTTGGCCACCTGACCAACCATGGACCCGACTGGCCCAGTGGCCGCGGCGACGACCAAGGTTTCGCCTTTGACAGGACTGCCGTAGGCCATCAGCCCGTGCCAGCCGGTGAAACCGGGCATGCCGAGAACACCCAATGCTGCGGTAAGGGGGGCCTGTTCGGGGTCAAGCTTGCGCAGGCCTGCCGCGGGGGCCGCCGCGTGGGTCGCCCAGCCGAACATGCCGACAGCGAAGTCGCCCACATTCCAGCCATCCGCGTTCGAAGCGATGACCTCGCCCACGCCGCCGCCTTCCATGGTGCCACCGATCGCGACGGGTTCGGCATAGGATTCCGCATCGTCCATGCGTCCGCGCACATAGGGGTCAAGCGACATGTAGTGGACTTTGACAAGGGCCTCTCCGGCTGCGGGTTCGGGCATGGCCGCCGATTGCAGCGAGAAGTTTTCCTCTGTCGGCGCGCCGTCGGGACGGCTGGCGAGCGTGATCTTCTTAAACGTGTCGCTCATTGTGAACCCTTTCGGTTTGGGGAAGTTCATCAGCGTGGTCTAACTGCGCCCCCTTGGCAAGCAGATCAGGGGCGCGTATAGCCCGCCACTGATCCTTTTACCCCGGCTGGAGCTTTTGAAACATGCAAGGCAGTGCGAACCTGAACATCATGATGAAAGCCGCGCGCAAGGCGGGGCGGGCTTTGGCCAAGGATTTCCGCGAGGTTGAAAACCTTCAGGTGTCGATGAAAGGCGCGGGCGACTTTGTCTCCAAGGCCGACATTGCCGCCGAAGCCATCATCAAAGAAGAGCTGCGTAGCGCCCGTCCCACCTATGGCTGGTTGGCCGAAGAGGGTGGCGAAGAGGCCGGAGAAGACCCGACGCGCCGCTGGATCGTGGACCCGCTGGACGGGACGACAAACTTTTTGCACGGCTTGCCGCACTGGGCTGTGTCCATCGCACTGGAGCACAAAGGCCAAGTGGTTGCGGGCGTGATTTATGATCCGACCAAGGATGAACTGTTCTTTGCCGAAAAAGGGCAGGGCGCGTTCATGAATGACATGCGTTTGCGTGTATCGGGCCGTCACAAGATGATCGAAGGGCTGTTTTCGACCGGTTTGCCGTTCGGCGGTCGTTCCGATTTGCCCGAGACGCTGAAAGAGCTCGCGCGTTTGATGCCCACATGTGCCGGTGTGCGCCGGTTCGGTGCTGCGGCGCTGGACCTCGCCTATGTGGCGGCGGGCCGTTACGACGGGTTCTGGGAGCGTCGCCTGAACGCATGGGATATCGCAGCAGGGTCGTTGATCGTGCGCGAGGCCGGTGGTCTGGTCGAGCCGCTGGATCCGGCGGGCAACATCCTTGAAGACGGGACAATCATCTGCGCGAACGAGCCGATGTTCCCGCAACTGGCCAAAATCATCCGCGCCTAAGCGTTGCGATCTGACGGATGGTTCACGCCGTCCGTCCAAGGAATCGGCTCGTATTCTGCGGGATTGATCCCTTCCAATGTACCCATGTTCACGCCGATCCTGTCGGGGTTGGCGCGTTGGTTGTGGTACATGTAAATACCGCAAAGACGACAGAAATGGTGCCGCGCTGTTTTGCTGCCCCATTGATACAGGGTGAGATATTCGGCCCCTTTCAGCACGGTCAGGCCATCTTTCAGCGCGACGACGGCAGGGGCCGCACGGCGTCGGCAGAACGAACAATTGCACCGGTACGCGGTGTCGAGACCGTCCAGCAATGTGACCTCAAGAACAATCGCGCCGCAATGGCACTGCGCCCTCACCGCCGGACCTTGGGAACGCGCGAGCGGGTGTATTGCGCCTCGGGATGGGGCGGGTGGCCATCGGTGCGTTGCCAGAACCGTGTGCCGCCACGCCGCAGCCACAGTGGCAGGGTCAGCAATAGCCCCGCGGCAAAGCCGCCCGCATGTGCCCAATAGGCGACGCCGCCCGCCTCAAGGTCCGCGCCCAGACCGCCCACGAACTGCATCGCAAACCACACGGCCAGCATGATCCACGCGGGGATCGGAAAAACCCTGATAAACACGACCAGAAACAACAGGATATCGACGCGCGCCTTTGGAAAGAGCAGCAGATAACTGCCCATGACGCCCGCAATTGCGCCCGATGCCCCGACCGTCGGAATGCCGGAAGTGGGTGAGGATGCGACCTGTATCACCCCCGCTGCGATGCCAGCGACCATGTAGAATAACAGATAGGGGCCGTGGCCCATCTCGTCCTCGATATTGTCGCCAAAAATCCACAGGAACAGCATGTTACCTGCCAGATGCATCCAGCCGCCGTGCAAGAACATCGAACTGAACAGCGTGCCCAAACCTCCACCCGCCGTGATCCGTTCGGGGATGGCGGCATAGGTGAAAAAGAACGCGCCAATCGCACGGTTGTCATCAAGAATGCCGACATAGCTGAGGAACACGCCGATATTGGCGGCCATCAGGATATAGGTGACATATGGAATACGCCCGGACGGGTTGTGATCGCGAATTGGAAACATAGGCTCACAGTTGGGCGGCGTACCCCTAAGGTCAAGAGGCGGCGTTGGTTTCCCGCCTCGCTCTGCCCTGTTTCAGGTTTGGCGTAGGGGCCGGCGCCCCGACATTTTTACCGTCGAACTTGACGCAGCGGCGTGGCGGCGCAGTTTTAGGTCATGAGATCGCTTGTCCTTCTTGCCCTTTTGTCTGCCCCTGCATGGGCCGACCCCTGTCCGCCCGCACCCGATCATCGGGCGGCGCTGTCCAATTTGATTGTTGAAATCAACGAAGCCAAAACCGAGGCCGCCGCTCAAGCCATCTCTGCGCAAATGTGGGAATTGTGGCTGGACGCACCGGACGCTGCGGCGCAGGAGTTGTTGGACAAGGGTATGCGACAGCGCGGCAATTTCGATCTCTTTGGCGCGGCGCAAAGCTTTGACCGTCTTGTCGAATACTGCCCCGATTTCGCGGAGGGTTATAATCAGCGCGCGTTTACGTCCTTTCTAGCCGGTGATTTTGCCGCTGCGTTATTGGATCTAGATCAAGCGCTCGCGCGGTCGCCGGACCATGTCGGCGCGCAGTCGGGAAGGGCGCTGACATTGATGAACCTCGGGCGGCGGGGTGAGGCGCGGGCGCAAATGCTGGCAGCTGTGAAGAACAATCCGTGGCTGTCCGAACGCTCATTGTTGGCTGTTGGTGCCCCACTTGGCCCCATCGGCAAGGATATCTGACGCGCAGGCTTGAGGTGCCTCGCCCGATTGCCTAACAAGGCAGAATGCGGGCGTGATGGAATGGTAGACATACCAGACTTAAAATCTGTTGGGCCTTGTGCCCGTGTGGGTTCGAGTCCCACCGCCCGCACCAAGAACTCCTATATTCGCATGGCTAATAAGGGCATTGCCGTGTCTGTCTTTCCCCATTGGATGTAGATCGTTCACCGCACTTAGGCGTGTCCCAGCAGGGGGGCATCGCGCTGTCGCTAGTGAACAAAGCGGTCTTGCTTCGCCCCATGTATGGGCGCCCAATGCTTTCAATATTTTTAATCCACCCAAAGCTCCGTGTGCCAGACGCTGCCGCGCTGCCTGTCTGTCGCGATTAATCGTCCGGTAAGACCATTCGCATAGGTACTGCCCAACAGAACATCGCAGCGGCCTGAGTGACCGGTCCAACGAATAGGTGAATTATGAAGAATTCTGTGTCCGGCACGTTGATGGGGTCGAATTTCAACACCGTGCTTTTGAAAATCTCCCTGTTCGCAGGTCTGATGACACTCGCCGTTGTGGTGTCAATCGAAGCGTTCGAGCGGGCCGAAATGGCGGAAAGGATGCAGGAAACGGTTGAGGGGCGCGCAGAATATGTGACCGAGACGCTGGCCCGCCAAATTGAACTGTCGGGGAATGATGTCGGCGCGCCTGAAACAGCTGAACTGATGCTGGAATCACTCGCCTCGTCCAAGCCGTCTTTGACCAATGCGGCGCTGTATGATTCGTCGGGCACCGTGATCTTCACAAACGGCGACGGTCGCGGTAGCGACGTTGCGCTTGAACTGGTGAACGAGGCGTTGGCGACCGGAACTCCCGCCATGTCGCCTGACAAGATGACACTCGCCTATCCGATTCGTACGGGGCAGCAGGGTGCGTCCAATGGGGTCGTGGTGACGCATTGGGAACCGCATGCCGATGGCGCGCATGGCCACTATGGCACCGCGCTTGTTGTGGGAGGGGTGGTTTTTCTACTCGCCCTGTCGGGGATCAGCACATTTGTCTGGCTCGCCGTTTCTCGCCCCCTGTCGCGCATCGGAACGTCGATGAAGAACATCTCGGGCGAGGATTTCGAGACGGGGGTGCCATATTGCGAGCGCGGCGATGAAATCGGTGCCATTGCTTTGCACCTTGAAAAGTTCAGGGGGCGCTTGCAATGCGCCAAAGCCCAACAGCGGAACGCTGCCTTGAAAAGTGCCGCATTTGTCGAAAGTTCTGCCCCGATGATGATGGTTGATGAAGAGTTGAAAACAACTTTTGTAAATCCGGCCTGCGTCGCCCTGCTGAACGATCTGATGCCCGATCTGGAACAGATCTGGCCGAGCGCCGTTTCTGGGGACTGGATCGGACTTGATGTCAGCGAAATATCACAGGTGGCGACGGCGGCAGCGCTGGCCAAAGGTGCGCAAGGGGATGGCGCAGGCCAGACAACCACTCTTCGGGTCGGCGATAGGCACCTTTCTATCGGGATCAATGCGGTGCGCGACGGCGGGCCTGACGCAATCGGCGCCGTGATCGAGTGGGATGACACCACCATCGCACAACGCAACGCCGCGATCATCAGGGGGATCGACAACACCCAAGCGCGTTTGGACTTTGCCCCTGATGGGACATGTTTGAGCATCAATGCAGTTGCCGCTGCGATGTTGGATCTGGATCCTGAAGATATATCTTCGGTTACTGTATTGGGGCTGATTTCGCAGGACCAAAAGGACAACCGTTTGCCAGTCGAACTGGTCGGTGAAGTGCTGGCCGGTCAGTCTGTGCATGGCAAGATTACGCTGTCTGGGCGTGCTGGAGCTGCTTTCGTTCTTGATGGTGGTTTCTTTACTGTCAAATCCTCCGGCGGAAGCGTGGAGCGGATTCTAATGCTCGGCACGGACGTGACCGAGAGTGAGGCTGAGAAGACACGCATTCTGGCGGAAAAGCAGCGGATCAGCGAAGAACAGACCGAGATCGTGACCGCATTGGCCGAAGGATTGAAGCGACTTTCGGCAGGGGATCTGACCCACGAACTGACGCAAGCATTCCCGCACGAATATGAAGAACTGCGCAACAACTTCAATGTCGCGGTCAAGTCACTGCGCGAGGCGGTTTCGACCGTCACCCATAATGTTGAGACCATCCGCAGCGAGACGTCCGAGATCACGACCGCAGCCGACGACCTGTCCCGCCGGACGGAGCGGCAAGCGGCAACGCTGGAGGAAACCGCGGCGGCGCTAGATGAGTTAACGTCTTCTGTTCGCTCCGCAGCGGATGGTGCAAACGCGGCGAGCCGCATGTCTGCCGACGCGCAATCTAATGCAGAGCAAGGTGGCGAAGTGGCGGGGCGCGCCATTCAGGCCATGGACGGGATCAAGACGTCATCGCAGGAAATCTCGAAAATCACATCCGTAATCGATGACATCGCGTTCCAGACCAATTTACTCGCGCTCAATGCGGGGGTTGAGGCGGCACGCGCGGGCGAGGCGGGACGAGGATTTGCTGTGGTTGCGACGGAAGTGCGGGCCTTGGCGCAGCGGTCATCCGATGCGGCGCGCGAGATCAACGCGCTGATCTCGAACAGTGCCGAGCAGGTTGAACAGGGCGTCGACCTTGTCGACCGAACTGGTGCGGCACTGTCCGCGATCGTTACATCGGTTGCAGAAATCTCCAGCCGGATTGCAGAAATTGCAACCTCGGCACGCGAGCAGTCGGCAGGATTGAATGAGATCAACATCGCGGTAAACGAGTTGGATCATGTCACCCAGCAGAATGCAGCCATGTTCGAGGAAACGACGGCGGCAAGTCATGCCCTGACCAGCGAGGCGGATTCGCTTGCGAACGCGGTGGCGAAGTTTCGGCTAGGGGCCAGTCACGGAAACGCGCCGCGAATGGGGGTGGCTGCACCTGTGCATGTTGCACAACGCGCCCCGCAGGCGATGCCAGCAGTTGTCGGAAACACAGCTTTAAAAGTTGAAGAGAATGCGGAGCCGATTGCGACAGGGTGGGAAGAGTTCTGAAGTCGCGAGGTCGGTCGCATCGCAATTGAGAAGAGAGCGCAGAAGGATAATATTTAAGCGGCTCTTGTGGGCAGAACGAGGACAAAGCGGGGTGTGAAAGCGCACTATGTCTTGCGGGCGGAATGTGGGGCCCCTTGAATAGAGGCTTCGACGGTATACCGGACGCCGTAATGGAGCCTGACTTCGCGCAATCACCAGCAGCGCCGACTTCGGGGTTCACTCCACAATCAAGCCATGGCTTGCCCATCGGGATGAGGGCAAAGGCAGTTATGAGCAAACGTGGTCGAGTGTAGTTGGCGCAGCGAAGGCAAAGACCTTGCAACGAAGACCATCCAAAAATCCGCCAAAGACAAGGCAACACCAGATTAAAGGTTGGTCTTCAAACCCTACCGAGGCCTGCGGAAGCTCAGCGAGAAAGGCTTGAAAACTGAGGGATAACGGCAGGATAACCCTATTGGCGGATACCTGCGAACCGTTCCTGCCATTCCTCGCGCGCGTCATCCGTGATCTTGCTGAACAGGTTGTCCGGCACTTCGAAGACGTGGCCAGCGGCAAGCTGGTTCAGCGCATCCGCACAGCCTTCGGGCCACGCGACGGACTCCAGTTTCATTGCCGCTTGCATGGCCGCTGCCGCCTCGGGGATGAAGGGCGAAGACAGGACGGAGTAGAGCGCGATCAGGTTCAGGCCCATGCGGATTTGCATCGCGGCTTGTGCCTCGTCTTCTTTGATCGTTACCCATGGCGCTGCTGACTGGAGGTATTCGTTGCCCGCCACCCAGATCGCACGCAGTTCTTGCGCGGATTTGCGCACTTCCATCGCCTCCAGCATCGCGGCGTATTTGGTGATCCGCGCATCAAGATCGGCGATCAACGCCTCTTCGCGCGCGCCATAGGGGGCGCCTTCGGGAACCGCCTCGCCGAATTTCGAGCGGCAGAATTTGGTGACGCGGCTGACAAAATTGCCCAGCACATCGGCGAGGTCTTTGTTCACGCCTTGCTGGAACAGTTCCCACGTGAATTCGGAATCCGAGGTTTCTGGGCAATTCGACAACAACCACCAGCGCCAGTAGTCGGCGGGCAGGATATCCAGCGCTTGGTCCATGAAGACACCGCGCCCTTGGCTGGTGGAGAACTGGCCGCCGTCATAGTTCAGGTAGTTGAAGGACTTGAGGTGGTCGACCATCTTCCACGGCTCGCCTGATCCGAGGATCGTGGCCGGAAAGCTGAGCGTGTGAAATGGTACGTTGTCCTTGCCCATGAACTGGGTATAGCGCACGTCGTCCGCGCCCTTGTCGGTCCGCCACCAGCGTTCCCAATCGGCGTCGCCGTTGGCATCAGCCCATTCGCTGGCGCAGGCGATATATTCGATGGGGGCGTCGAACCAGACATAGAAAACCTTGCCTTCCATGCCGGGCCATTCGGCGTCGCCACGGCGCACCGGAATGCCCCAATCAAGGTCACGGGTGATTCCGCGGTCTTGCAAGCCGTCGCCGTCATGCAGCCATTTCTTGGCAATCGACGTGGTCAGAACAGGCCAGTCGGTCTTGGAATCGATCCACGCGTCCAGATCGCCCTTCAGTTCGGACTGACGCAGATACAGGTGTTTGGTCTCGCGGACCTCTAGATCGGTAGAACCGGAAATGGCCGAGCGGGGTTCGATCAGGTCCGTCGGGTCAAGCTGCTTGGTGCAGTTTTCGCACTGGTCGCCACGCGCCTTGTCATATCCGCAATTGGGGCAGGTGCCCTCGATATAGCGGTCGGGCAGGTAGCGTCCGTCGGCATTGGAATAGACCTGCTTTTCCTCGACTTCGCGGATCAGGCCCGCATCGGCCAGACGCCCTGCAAAATGCTGGGTCAACGCGTGGTTCTGCGGCGAAGATGAGCGTCCGAAATGGTCAAAGGACAGCCCGAAGCGCGTCGCGATATCTGCCTGAACTGCATGCATTTCCGCGCAATACTCGGCCACAGGTTTGCCTGCCTTGGCGGCGGCAAGTTCGGCGGGTGTGCCGTGTTCGTCCGTGGCGCACAGGAACAGAACCTCGTTGCCGCGTACCCGTTGGTAGCGCGCATAAAGATCGGCGGGCAATTGGCTGCCGATCAGGTTGCCGAGGTGTTTGATCCCGTTGATGTAGGGAATTGCCGACGTGATCAGGTGACGCTGCATGTATTGGGCCTTTGCATGTGGTGCGTCCGTTTAACAGCGCGACGCGGCAGGGAAAAGCCCCGTGCGTACCCGCCTAGTCCTGATCGCGGCTGCGACCCATCAAACGACCGATCAGGAACGAGGTGCGCGGCGCATAAACATAGCGCGTGCGCGTGGACGGCGCGGCGCGGCTGCGCATCCGCAGCAGGCCGAAAACGATCAGAACCCCGTGCCCGACCGAGATCATGGCAAACAGGGCGGACGGGCCAAAGGCGTCGATCAGCGCCGACGCGGTAAAGGGCGCGGCGATGGCCCCCACGGCGAAGTAGAACATGAGCGCGGCGGATAGCTCGACCCGTTCCGAGCCGTCGGCAAAGTCGTGGGCATGCGCGGCGGCCACGGAATAGATCGGAAAGGTGGTCAGCCCGAACAGCCCAGCGGTCAGCATGATGCCTGCCGTGCCAAGTCCGCTGGCCATGACGGTGATGGCGCAACTGGCGATGGCGGCGGCAGACAGCCAGATCAGAACCCAGCGGCGGTCATATTTATCGGCCAGCCAGCCCACCGGATATTGCGCAAGCGCCCCGCCCAGCACGAAAGAGCCGAGGAACCATGCGATTTGCGACACACTTAGCCCGACCTCTTGGCCATAGATTGGGCCGACCATGCGGAAGGATGCGCTCGACAGCGCAGCGACGATAACGCCCGCCGCTGCGAGGGGCGAACGTTCAAACGCCAGGCGCGGGCGCAGCCGAGGTGAGGAGGGCGTTTCGGGTTGCTGCGCCGTGGTCAGGGTGACGGGCAACAGGGCGATGCAGCACAGGATGGCCAGCAGGTTGTAGCTGACATAACTCGCAGGCTCCAACACGCTGATCACCAGTTGCGCGGCCAGCGATGCGCCCATGTCGACAACCCTGTAGGTGCCCATGGCGCGCCCGCGCGTTTCATTCGTGACCGTGGACTGCAACCACGCCTCAATGATCGTATAGCAGCCCGCGACGCACATGCCCGATGCAATCCGCATCACCGCCCATGCCAGCGGGTCAAGGATCAGCATATGGGCGATCAGGGCGATGGCCCCGCTGGCGGTAAAGGCGGCAAAGGCGCGCGCGTGGCCGACGCTGCCCATCAGGCGCGGGGCCCACCAGCATCCGATGAAAAAGCCAAGGAAATGCGCCGAGCCAAGGATACCGATGTCTTGTGTGCTGAACCCCAGTGCAAAGCCCGACAACGCATCCAGCGGCCCCAAAGAGCCCGAGCTGAGTTGCAAAAGCACGACCGACAGAAACAGGGCGGCAAAGGAGATGAGCATGCGCATGCGGTGCACATTGACCCAGAAGTTCGGCCAACCCCAGAGGGTTTCGCGCCTGCGCGCGCTTTTTTACGCCGGCGCTTCGATCTGTGCGCGGATGGCGATGGCGACCGGATGGGCGACAAGCTCGGCATAGCCTGTGGCGCCAAAATCGCGCCGGTCGATGGTGCCGGTGAGCACCACGTTCAGCGTGCGGACATCGCTGCGCAGACTGCCTTGGGCGCGGTATAGTTGTGCATCAAAGGCAACGGGGCGGGTGACCCCGCGCAAGGTCAGCATACCTTGCAGGACCGCCCCGTCCGACAGGCGGCCGTTCTGGTTCAGGATGACATTGGTGGACCGGAACCGTGCCAGCGGGAAATCTCGTGCGGCCAGCACGGCGGGCGATTTCATCGCCTCGGTGGCAAAGATCAGGCCGGTGCGCGCCCGCCTTAGGTCGGCGGTAACGTCTGCGGTCGCCGTGCTTAGGTTGTTCGGATCAATGTCCAGATCGGCGCGGGCGATTGGCACCGTGCCTGTGACCACCCCGCCATTCATCTGAAATGTATAGGAAATTGTCGCGCCGCCTGACCCCAGCCGATAGGGGCGTGGCGCGGCATGGGCACGCGTGGCAAGTGCCGCAAGGGCGCACAGGATCAGGCTTCGACGCTGCATTTTCTGGCCTCAATATGTTCGAGGCGTTGATCCGCACGGGTGCGGTCACACCTTCATTTTGAGGAGAGGATAGCACAGCAACTGCCTTGCGTCTGCCTTTTCGGGCCGACTAGGCGGCTTTGATCCGATGCGCGATCCTCGGCAGCGGCTCGCCCTTCTGGCGGGTCACGCGCCATGCCTGCTGGGGCGCGGTGCGCGCCCTGAGGCGGCTTAGTACCCATGCCATCGCGTCATCCTTGTGATCGGGGGCCAGATGCCAGCGGCTTTCCACCCCCTGCGCGCCGCCCATTCCAGGGGTCAGCAATAGGCCCAGTGGCGCGGTACCTTGGGTCTTTCCTCCGCTTTCGGCGGCCAGATGCATCCGGCGTACAGGGGTCAGCGCGGGCAATCCCGGCAGGTCGGCCACAGCAAGGGGCGCAACGCCGGACCGCAGCACTTCCTCCATGCTCCACAAGATATCTTCGGCCCGTTTGGGCTGCACCAGAATCAGGCGCGCAGGGTCGATGAATGGCATCATCCCGCAGGGGTTCAGGCGGTCCGGCGTCCAGTCCGGCGCGATCCAGATCACCGGTCCCGTGGTCTGCGCCGCAAGCCACAGCGCAAAGCGGTGGCGTGCAGGGCCGCATGCCTCGTGCACCCGCCCAAGGGCCAGCCCGTGGCCCAGCCCGTGCCGCTCGCCCTCGGGGAGGACCGACAGACATGGGGTGCCGCGGATCGGGCCGCGCTGTAAAAGAGGGTGGGACAGGGACATGGCCCTATCATGCATGTTCTGCAAATGTTCTCAATCCGGATATGCTGGGGCAGCGCATAAAAACCGCTTGCCCGTATCCGCCCGACCGCTAGGGTCTGCACCAAATTCGGCGTGGAAAGGACATAGCATGCAGCGACGCAAACTGGGACGGACAAATATCGAGGTGTCGGCGCTTTGCCTTGGCTCGATGACATGGGGCACCCAGAACGACGCCGAAGAGGGCCACGCCCAGATCGACCGCGCACTGGAAGCGGGGATTGATTTCGTCGACACCGCCGAGATGTATCCGGTGAACCCGATTTCGAAAGAGACAATCGGACGTACCGAGCGCATCATCGGGCTGTGGTTCGAACGGGGGGGCGCGCGTTCCGACATGGTGCTGGCCACCAAACATTCCGGCGCGGGCATGCAGCACGCACGCAATGGCGCGCCAATCAGCGCCGAAACCATCCCCGAGGCGATCGAGGGATCGCTGCGCCGCTTGCAGACGGATTACATCGACCTCTACCAGTTCCACTGGCCCAATCGCGGCAGCTATATGTTCCGCAAGAACTGGACCTTTGACCCCACCGGCGTTGATCCGGTGCAGGAACGCCAGAACATGGAAGACTGCCTTGGCGCGCTGCAACGCGAGGTCGAGAAGGGCACGATCCGCGCCTTTGGTCTGTCGAACGAGAGCGCGTGGGGCACGGGCCAGTGGCTGGCTGCCGCCGAAGCGACAGGTGGGCCGCGCGTGGCCACGGTGCAAAACGAATATTCGCTGCTCTGCCGTCTCTATGATACCGACATGGCCGAAGTGAGCGTATACGAAGACGTTGGTTTGCTTGCCTTTTCTCCGCTGGCGACCGGCCTCTTGACCGGCAAGTATCAGGGCGGTGCGGTGCCTGAAGGGTCGCGCATGTCGCTGAACGACGATCTGGGCGGGCGCAAAACGGACCGCGTGTTTGCGGCGGTGGATGCCTACCTCGACATTGCCAAGCGTCACGATCTGGACCCGTCGCAGATGGCGATTGCGTGGTGCATGACGCGGCCTTTCATGTGCTCGGTCATCTTTGGCGCGACGCGGATGGACCAGTTGGAAACGGCCATCGGCGCGGCGGACATCACGCTGAGCGACGAGGTCATGGACGAGATCACCGCCGCCCATCGCGCCCACCCGATGCCGTACTAAACGCGGCAAAGGGCGCGCCAAGGCGCTGGAAACAAAGGCTTTGTGCGGCCAAGACGCCGCGCAGGGCCACAGTGTCGGCACAGAGGTCCGGCGCTTGTCTGCACCCTTGAAAGGACTTTGCCGATGCCCCTCTCTATGAACCGCGACGTTTTCATCACCTGTGCCGTGACAGGGTCGGGCGGCACGCAGGATCGCAGCCCCCATGTGCCGCGCAGTCCGGCGCAGATTGCAGACAGCGCCATCGCGGCGGCAAAGGCGGGGGCGGCGATTGTGCATTGCCATGTGCGCGACCCCGATACCGGCGCGCCAAGCCGGAAACTCGCGTATTATCGGGAGGTTACTGACCGTATCCGCGACGCGGATGTGGATGTGGTGTTGAACCTGACGGCAGGCATGGGGGGGGACATGGTCTTTGGTGACCCTGAAACCCCGCTGCCCTTGCAACAGGACGGGACCGACATGATCGGGGCGACGGCGCGCGTGGCCCATGTGGCCGAGTGCCTGCCCGAGATTTGCACGCTGGATTGCGGCACCATGAACTTTGCCGAGGCCGATTACGTGATGACTAACACGCCGGGAATGTTGACGGCGATGGGGTCGCTGATGACCGCGCTGGGCGTGAAACCCGAGATCGAGGCCTTCGATACGGGGCATTTATGGTATGCAAAACAACTGGTTAAGGACGGCGTGCTGGACGCGCCCGCGCTGGTGCAGCTGTGTATGGGCGTGCCGTGGGGTGCGCCGGACGACCTTAATACCTTCATGGCGATGGTGAATAATGTGCCGGATGACTGGACCTTTTCCGCCTTTGCGTTGGGCCGCAACCAGATGGCCTATGTCGCGGCGGCGGTGCTGGCGGGGGGCAATGTGCGCGTCGGGCTTGAGGATAATCTGTGGCTGGGCAAGGGCGAGTTGGCGCAGAACTGGCAACTGGTCGAACGGGCGGGCAGCATCATCGAAAATATGGGCGCGCGGGTGATTGGCGCGGCGGAAGTGCGCGAAAGACTCGGGCTGGTCAAACGGGCGCCGAAATCGTGAAAATGGCGATGCACAGAGCGTGCACAACCTGTGCACAGGCTGTGCACCGTTTTGGTGCATTCACGCTGATCGCATTTGCGCTGCTGCTGTCGGCCTGTACCGACGACGCGCCGCGTGGCAATGACCCGTCTCTGATCCGCAACCCGACCGTGCCGATCGGTGCGATCCTGCGGTTCGATCCGGTGAAGTTCGATGGCAACTGGGTGGTCTATACCAGTGCGGGCGGCGCGTGGGATCTTGTCGGCTTTTCCGTGTCGGGCGCGAGTACGCGGTGGGAAGAACAGGGCGGCACCGCGAGCCTGACCCGACGGGCGACGGGGATTTTGCAGATGACCTATGCCGACGGGGCGCAGCGAGATCTGTGGGTGCTGTGGACCGATCCGGACCACCATACGGTGGCGATTGGCAATCCCGAGGGCGACTTTGGGTTCATTGCCACCCGCGAGGGGCGGTTCCGGACCGATCAGGTGCGGGCGGCGGCGCAGGTTCTGGATTTCAACGGCTATCGCACAGCGGACTGGACGATGAGGACACGATGAAGACAGCAGCTATCATTGGCGGCGGGGTGATCGGTGGCGGCTGGGCAGCGCGGTTCCTGCTGAACGGCTGGGACGTGCGGGTCTGCGACCCTGATCCCGAGGCGGAGGCGAAACTGGCCCCCGTACTGGCCCAAGCGCGGCGTGCCTTGCCGAGCCTTACGGATGTGGCCCTGCCGCCGGAGGGTCAGTTGACGTTCCACACCGACATGGCCGAGGCGGTGCACGGCGCGGACTGGATACAGGAAAGCGTGCCGGAGCGGTTGGAGGTCAAACACGCGGTGCTGGCCGCGATACAGGCGGCGTGCCCCGGCGATGCGATCATCGGTTCCTCCACCAGCGGCTTCAAACCATCACAATTGCAGGAAGGCGCGGCGCGGCCAGCGCAGATCATGGTCTGCCACCCGTTCAACCCCGTCTATCTGATGCCGCTGATCGAGGTGGTGCCGTCGCCGCAGACCGACGCGGCGCTGGTCGACAAGGCCGAAAGCATCCTGCGCAGTCTGGGCCACTATCCGCTGCGCGTGCGCAAAGAGATCGACGCCCATATCGCGGACCGTTTCCTTGAGGCGGTCTGGCGCGAGGCGCTGTGGCTGGTCAAGGACGGCGTCGCCACCACCGAAGAGATCGACGAGGCGATCCGCATGGGCTTTGGCATCCGCTGGGCGCAGATGGGCCTGTTCGACACCTATCGCACCGCAGGGGGCGAGGCGGGGATGCGGCATTTCATGGCGCAGTTCGGCCCTGCTTTGCAGTGGCCGTGGACGAAGCTGATGGATGTGCCGGAGTTCACGGACGAGTTGGTGGACCTGATCGCGGGCCAGTCCGATGCGCAATCGGGCCATATGAGCATTGCCGAGATGCTGCGTGCGCGCGACGACAATCTGGTGGGCATGATGCGCGCCCTCAAGGCCAATGACTGGGGCGCGGGCGCGGTGATGAACGCGCACGAGGCGCAGTTGCGCGCGGGCACGGTTCTGGCCGCCCACGCCGATGACCTGAGCGATGTGTCGGCCCCGATCCTGACGGTGCGTCGTGCCGTACCGCTCGATTGGACCGACTATAACGGGCATATGAACGAGGCGCGGTATTTGCAGGCCTTTGGCGATGCGACGGACCGGTTCATGGCGCTGATCGGGTGCGATGCGGACTATATCGCGACGGGGGGCAGCTTTTTCACCGCCGAGACGCATATCCGCCATGTGGACGAGGTGCATGCGGGCGCGGTGATCGAAGTGCGCACGCAGGTATTGGCAGCAGCGGGCAAGAAGATGCACCTGTTCCACGAGATGGTCGAGGGGGACCGCGTGCTGGCGACAGGGGAGCATTTCCTGCTGCATGTCAGTCTGGACACCCGCCGCCCGAGCGATCCTTCGCCAGAGATCACCGCCGCCCTGCAACGGATCGCGGCGGCGCATGGCGCGCTGCCACGGCCCGAGGGCGCAGGGCGCAGCGTCGGTCAGCGTCCGTGACCAAGGGCGGCACCCTGCACGCGGCGCGCCCGTGATCCTGTGGATTCCCATCACGCTGGCAGCGGCGTTTTTCCAAACGCTGCGGTTCATGCTGCAACGGCAGTTGTCACTTGGCACATTGACGGCGGGGGGCGCGACGCTGGCGCGGTTCCTGTATTCCGCGCCTTTGGTGGCGGTTCTGATGGCGCTGTATATGTATGGCACCGGACAATCCCTGCCGCATTTCAGCCTTGGATTCTGGGGCTTTGGCGCCTTGGGTGGGCTGGCGCAAATCCTTGCCACGGTGGCCACGGTGCGGCTGTTTCAGGCGCGCAATTTCGCCGTCGGGATCGCGTTCAAGAAGACCGAGGTGATGCAGGCCGTTTTGGTCGGCTGGGTCTTGCTGGGCGATGCGGTCAGCGGTTGGGGATTTGCCGCGATTGGCGTGGGATTGCTGGGGGTTTTACTGCTTTCGGCACCGCCGGAACTGGCGCGGTTCGGGCTGCGCGATATGGCGAACCGAGCGGTCGGGCTGGGCCTTGGGTCGGGCTTGCTGTTTGCGGTTTCGGGGGTCTGTTACCGCGGGGCGTCCCTGTCGCTGGGGATGGAGGATCCGCTGGCGCGGGCGGGGCTGACCCTGTCGATGGTCACGATGATGCAGACGGTGGCGATGGTGCTGTGGCTGCGCTGGCGCGATCCGGGGCAGGTGGGGGCCGTGTGGCGTGCGCGTAAGGTGGCGATCTGGGTCGGGCTGATGTCGATGGCGGGGTCGTTTTGCTGGTTCACTGCCTTCACCTTGCAGAACGCGGCCTATGTGAACGCGGTCGGGCAGGTGGAGCTGGTGTTCAGCGCGCTCGCCTCGGTCATTGTGTTTCGTGATCGGGTGTCGCTGCGCGAGTGGGTCGGGATGGCGGTATTGCTCGCCTCAATCATCCTGCTGATCGTGGTGATCTGAGCGGGCGCGGCGTTCAGTCGGGCATTTCGGTGCCGCGCAGGCGCAAGAACAGGCTTTGTTCGTCGTCGTTGCGGAAATAGGGCACGCTGTCGGGGGGCGCGCGGTCTTCGATCCGTGCGGCGACTTCGCTCAGGACCACTTCGGTGATGAAGGGCATGTCGAAATTGCGCACCTCGTCCAGCGCCACCCATTGCAGGTAGGACAGTTCGTCGGAGGCCTTGGAAAAGTCGTCGATGTCAGAGGCGAGGTCGTCGGCGTCGATCAGGAAGAACCGCGCATCAAAGCGCCGTGGCCGTCCGGGCGGGGTGAGGGCGCGGAACACGAATTGCAGCGGATCGGCATGGGGCAGGTGGCCCGTGGCGGCAAAGTCCTGCCAGTCGGGCGGCGCGCTGTCCCATGTGCCTGCAGTGCCGAGCACTTGGCCGGTTTCCTCGAACAACTCGCGGATAGCGGCAGCGGCAAGGGCGTTGGCCAGACCGTTTGGCGCGTTGTCATCCAGTCGGGTGTCGTTGGGCGCGGCCAGCGGGGTGCCAAGCGGGATCTTGTGATCGTCGGGGTCGACCGCACCGCCGGGAAAGACGAATTTGTTGGGCATGAACACCGCCCGTGCGCCGCGCTGCCCCATCAGGATGCGCGGACGCGTGGCGCGGTCGCGCACGGCGATGACCGTACTCGCGTTGCGGATCGCGCTTTTGTCGATAGGTGTCGGGGCGGGTCGTGTCATGGAAATGGGCCAGTGCCTGAAAGCGGCGTTATGTCGGGTCAGGCTGACCCTAGGCCGATTGACCGCCTTGGGCAAACCCGCCCATGCCACGGGCCCATTGGAATCCGACAATCGCCCCCTTCAGACGCGGCAGCAGGTAGAGCGAGAGGCCCACACAGCCCACGGCAAAGATGGTGAACAGCACCAGAGGTTCGGGCCGCCATGCGACAAAAACAACGTGCAACAGCGGGGCCATCAGGTGCCCGACCACGAGGATGGTCAGATAGGCGGGACCGTCATCGGCGCGGTGGTGCGAATAGTCGAGCTTGCATACAGCGCAATCGTCCTCGACCTTGAGATAGCCCTTGAGGACGCGGCCCTGACCACAGCGCGGGCACTTGCCCCGCCAGCCGCGAAACAGGGCTGTGCGCACGGGGCGCGCGTCGGCGGTGGCATTGCTGGTGTGATCGGCGGTTTGGTCGTTTTGCACGGGACATACTTTCGTTGGCTAAACCCAAGATGGCGATGCTTGGCCGCTGATGGAATGGGGCAATGGCAAATTGCGTCCCAATGTCGCGCAAAACTTTTTTGAACTTTTTTCGACGGAAGGGGCGACGGCTTGCGTTTGATGGGTATGGCGCGGTTGGAAACGCTGGCCCGCCTTGAGGTAAAAACGGAGTATAACCAAATGAAACGTACCACATTTATCGCCGCGATCGCTTCTGCTGCTATTGGGCTGACCACGGTATCTGCCATGGCGCGTGAGAAGGGCCCCGACTTTGCGGCGCTGGACGCGGATGGCAACGGCGAGATCACTCTGGTTGAAATGCAGGCTGCTGGCGATGCGCGCTTTGCCGCTGTCGACACTGACGGCGACGGTTTCCTGACACAGGAAGAACTGGAAGCGGCGGGCAAGAAACGCTCGGCCGAGCGCGCGGAACGTATGCTGAAGCATATGGACGAGAACGAGGATGGCAAACTCTCCAAAGACGAGATGAAGCCGAAAAAGCGCACGCCCGAGAAGTTCTTTGACCGCGTCGACACCGACAAGAGCGGTGGCATCTCGAAAGCCGAGTTCGACGAGGCACGCGCCAAGATGAAAGAGCGTCACGGCAAGAAAGGCCACGGCAAGCGCCACGGCGACACGCCCAAAGACGACCAATAAGAACAATCCCGTCCTGCCCCTTGTATATGGGGGCAGGGCAGGGTTAGCCCATATTGGATGACTATGCCCCTTGATACCGATCCTGATACGGACGACGCCACGCTGCTGGCCCGCTATGCCAAGGGCGATGCGGGGGCGGCGCGTTTGTTGACATTGCGCCTGACGCCGCGCCTGTTCGGACAGGCCAACCGTTTGCTGGGCGACACGGCCGAGTCCGAGGATGTGGCGCAAGAGGCGATGATGCGGTTGTGGCGGATTGCACCCGAGTGGCGCGAGGGCGAGGCGAAGGTCAGCACGTGGCTTTATCGCGTGGTGTCGAACCTGTGCACCGACCGTCTGCGCAAGCGTGGGCGCGGATCTGTCCCGCTGGACGATATTGCCGAGCCCGAAGATCCCACGCCGTCGGTCGAGACACAGATGCAAAGCACCGCCCGTATGGAAGCCTTGCGCCGCGCGCTGGCCGAATTGCCGGAACGCCAGCGCATTGCGGTGACGATGCGCCATTTCGACGATGCGCCCAATCCCGCCATTGCAGAGGCGCTGGGCATCAGTGTCGAGGCGGTGGAAAGTTTGACGGCCCGCGGGAAACGCGCGTTGGCCACAGCGTTACGCGGGCAGGCTGCTGCCCTTGGATTTGCAGAAGGATGAAGGACATGACCGACCGTACCGGACCCGCTGACCGCCCTGATGAAGATGCGTGGATTACCGGCTTGCTGGATGATCTGGGCCGCGCAGGGGATGCGCCGGCCTCGGATGCGTTGATGGCGCGGGTGATGCAGGACGCGATGGATGCGCTGCCCGCTCCTGGTGGGGCGCGTCGGGCAGAGCCGTGGTGGCGCCAGATCATTGACGGTCTAGGCGGTGCGATGGCTGTCGGGGGTCTTGTCGCGGCGGCGGCGACCGGTTTTGTGGTCGGTCTGGGTGGCCTTGACACGATGGGGCTGGAGAGCCTGTGGCCGGTCAATTACGAAACCTATTACGAAGGGCAGGATGCGTTAACCGCCTTCGGCTGGGACATCGAGGAAGGATGAGCATGGAAACCGCGACACAGAAACCCCGTTGTCCGATGTGGATCAAGGTGGTGCTTGGCCTGTCTTTGGCGGCCAATCTGGCCATTGTCGGGCTGGTGTCGGGCATGGTGCTGCGCGGCGGGCCCACAGGTGCGCGCCCACCATCGCTGGGTTATGCGATGCCTTATGTGCTGGCCTTGCCGCGCGAAGTGCGCCGCGAGGTGTTTGACACGATGCGTGCCGATGACAGCCTGCCGGACCGGCGTGCGCGGCGCGGGGCCTATACGCAGATGATCGCGCTGTTAAAGGACGATCCGCTGGATATCGACGCCGTGCGCGTGGTGCTGAACCGTCAGGCCGAGGATGCCGCACGGGTGCAGAATGCCGCGCAAGAGGCATGGATCGACGCGGTATCGCGCCTAAGTACGTCCGAGCGGATCGCCTATACCGTGCGCATGGAAGAGGCCGCGATGCGTAAAGGCACACGCAAGAAGGACGGGCCGAAGGGCGAGCGTTGATGAACCAACCTGCGGGGAAAAGTTAACGCTGTCGCCGTGGCAAACGGTTAACACCCGCCGGTTCAGGCGGCAGGGCGCACCAGTGTAACGCGGTCGCGTCCTTCGGATTTAGCACTATAAAGCGCCTTGTCGGCACGGCCCAGCAGCGCCTCGGCCTTCATGGGCAGTTCCATTTGCGTTTGCACCGACGGATCGCACACCGTTAACCCGATCGAGATTGTCGCCGTGATTGGCAAATCCTGATCCGGAATGTCGAACGGGGTGTTGCGGATGGTCCGGCACAGGCGCTGCGCGGCCTTTTTCGCGTTGGCCAGCCCCGCCCCCGGCAGGACGATCAGAAACTCCTCGCCCCCGATACGGGCCAGCAGATCGACGCCGCGCAGGTTCTCGCGCAGGCGGCGGGCGGTTTCGATCAGCACTGCATCGCCCGCAGCATGGCCCATCGTGTCATTGATCCGCTTGAAGTGGTCCATGTCGGCCACCATCACCGCAAAGGGTTTTTGCGTCTGCGCGGCCCGTTCGGCGATGCGCGCAAGGTGGGGCAGCGCATAGCGGCGGTTGTGCAGGCCGGTCAGCGGGTCCAGTACCGCCGCTTCAACGCCCGAACGCATGGTGTCGCGCAAAGTGTCAGACATGCGTTTGCGCGCGATCTGGGTTTCAAGCCGTTGCGCCAGTTCCGCCGGATCGGGGTCAAAGCGCATCAAGTCGTTCGCGCCCGTGTCCAGCAATTGCGCGCCGATATGCGGGTCGGGGTCGACCTCGACCACCATAATGGCGCTGTGGCGGGTGGCGCCGTGGCTGCGGATGGTGGCCAGCAGGCCCAGCATGTCCACATTGCTGTTGCGTTCGATCAGCAGGACAAAGGCATCGGGGGTGCGGTCCGTGCCGGTGCGGCTGACCGCATCGCTGGGTGTGCAAAAGGTGACGTTGGCGTTGATATGGGCGGCAAGCCGGTCGCGCCAAGCGGGATCGAAATCTTCGGAATCGATCACCACGCGCACGGCTTCGCGGGGGCCGAAACTGTTGCAGGGTTCGGCAAACCCCAAGGCACGCGAGGTGCCGTCGCGCAACTGCCATTCGCTGGCCGAGGCATAGGCACGCATCACGCTGCGGGTGCGGGCCAGCAGCAGCCTGTCGTCAATCGGCTTTTCCAGCACATCCTCGACCCCTGCGGCAAACAGGCACTGGCGG
Organism: Tateyamaria sp. 7Alg 36; assembly: GCF_059882455.1. NCBI lineage: Bacteria > Pseudomonadati > Pseudomonadota > Alphaproteobacteria > Rhodobacterales > Roseobacteraceae > Tateyamaria > Tateyamaria sp. 7Alg 36. The sequence goes on from NZ_CM187613.1 coordinate 3,330,597, forward strand.
TCTTGGGTCGAGGTGGGCGCGCCGATCACCACCACAGGCACCTTGCCCATCACCCCTGCCTTGCGCAGCCGCGCCATCAGGCGCAGGGGGCCGCCATCGGGCAACACATCGGCGCACAGGATCATGTCCGGCATGTCGGTGGCGATGGTCCGCATCGCGCCTGCGATACTTTCGGCCTGAATGATATCATAGTGACTGGCGGCGAGTTTCACCCGCAAGACGATGCGGTTGGTCGCAATGGGATCTATGACAAGGATTTTTCCGTGCACAAGTCCGTTCCAATTCATTACAATTCCTGTGCATTCATTTCTTGTTGGTTTAGGTTAACAAAGTGTTTCCAAATCACAGGAATGGTCACTCCCTATGGCTTTGTCGCAAGAATCCGCCGAGATCGTCGGCTTGAAGGCGCTCTCTTGGATGGTGGGCAATGATGAATTGCGCCCCGTGTTCCTAGGCGCGACCGGCGCAAGCGAGGCTGACATGGCCCAAGGCGTGTCCGATCCGGCCTTTCTGGGGGCGCTTTTGGACTTTATCATGATGGACGATCAGTGGGTGCGGGAGTTCTGCGATAGTGCGCAACTGGCCTATGACCAGCCGATGTATGCGCGCATGGCCCTGCCCGGTGGTGATCAGGTGCATTGGACGTGAGTGGCGTTAACCTTTCTGTGCCAGTTAAGGGGATCGTGTTCGACAAGGACGGCACCCTGTTCGATTTCGCCACCACATGGGAGGCTTGGGCGTCGTCCTTTCTGATGCGTCTGGCCGAGGGCGATCTGGCGCGTGCGACGACCTACGGCGCGGCCGTGGGGTTCGAGATGGCAACCGGCACCTTCCACCGCGACAGCGTCGCCATCGCCGGTACCGTTGCGGATATTGTCGAGGTGCTGGCCCCGCTGGTGCCCGACATGGACCGTGCCAGCCTGACACAACTGATCAACCAAGAGGCCGAGCGCGCGCCGCAGGCCGAAGCAGTGCCGTTGCACCCGTTTCTGGCCGGATTGCGCGCCCGTGGCCTGATGCTGGGCGTGGCCACCAATGACAGCGAAGCGCCTGCGCGCGCGCATCTTACCGCAGCCGGAGTGGTGGGACATTTCGATTTCATCGCCGGATATGACAGCGGCCATGGCGGCAAACCCGCGCCGGGCCAGTTGCTGGCCTTTTGCAAGGCGACGGGGCTTGCGCCCGACACGGTGGTGATGGTCGGGGACAGTCTGCATGACCTGCGCGCAGGCCGTGCGGCGGGCATGCGCTGTCTGGGTGTGCTGACGGGGTTGGCCAGTGCCGATGACCTTGCCCCCCATGCCGAAGCGGTGCTGCCGAATATCGGCCATATCCCTGCGTGGCTGGAGAGTGCGGCGGCGGTCTGACCGCTTTTGTGCGCGACCAGCCTGCGGAAAGCGACACGGGCGGTCGCAAATGGCAATGTGATACGGGGCGGGGTGATGTGTCCTTGGGGCTGTGATCCCATCAAAGGAACCGCCCCATGACCGCCCCCGACCCAATGCGCAGAACCCGTGGCGGTGGACGGGCAGGTGCGGCGGCGCGGCGCGGTGCCGCTGTGATCGAACAGATGCCGTGGAACCCGCCGCTGATGATCGACCCGCCGGTGGAACCGCTGCCCCCCGAAGGGGTCGAGGCGATCCACGACGGGGCAATGCGCATCCTCGAAGAGATCGGTATCCGGTTCCTGAATGACGAAGCTGTCGGCATCCTGAAAGGCGCGGGCTGCAAGGTTGACGGCGATCTGGTCTTTTTCGACCGCGCGTTCGTGATGGAGATGGTCGGCAAGGCCCCGTCGCAGTTCACCATCACGCCGCGCAATCCCGACCGGACTATTACCATCGGCGGGCGGCATCTGAACTTTGGCAACGTGTCCTCGCCGCCGAACTATTGGGACATGTCCATCGGCACCAAAGTGGCGGGCACCCGCGAGATGTGCGCAAACCTGCTGAAGCTGACGCAGTATTTCAACTGCATCCACTTCGCGGGCGGCTATCCGGTGGAACCTGTCGATATCCACGCCTCTGTCCGGCATCTGGATGTGCTGTTTGACAAGCTGACGCTGACGGACAAGGCGATGCACGCCTATTCGCTGGGTCGCGAGCGGGTCGAGGACGTGATGGAGATGGTGCGCATCGCAGGCGGGCTGACCGAGGCCGAGTTCGAGGCGACGCCGCGCATGTACACCAATATCAACTCCACCTCGCCGCTGAAACATGACCACCCGATGATTGACGGCTGTTTGCGCATGGTGCGGCGTGGGCAGGCCGTAGTGGTGACGCCGTTTACGCTGGCCGGTGCGATGGCGCCCGTGACCTTGGCAGGGGCGGTGGCGCAATCCGTCGCCGAGGCGCTGTGCGCCATTGCACTGTTTCAATATGTGCGCCCCGGTGCGCCCTGCGCGATCGGGACGTTCACGTCGAATGTGGACATGAAATCGGGCGCGCCCGCCTTTGGGACGCCGGAATATATGCGGGCCACGCAAATGACGGGGCAGATGGCGCGCTTTTACGGTCTGCCGCTGCGCTCGTCCGGCGTGTGCGCGGCGAATGTGCCGGACGGGCAGGCGATGTGGGAAACATCGAACAGTTTGTGGGCGGCGGTGCAGTCGGGCTCCAATATGGTCTATCACGCCGCCGGATGGCTTGAGGGCGGGCTGATCGCGAGCCCTGAAAAGTTCATCATGGATTGCGAGGTTTTGCAGCAAATCCAGCGCTATATGGATCCGTCCCTGACCGCGACGGGGCCGGACGAGATTGCGCTGGATGCGATCAAGTCGGTGGGTGATGCGGGCCATTTCTTTGGCATCCAGCACACGCAGGACCGTTATGCGGATGCGTTTTACCAACCGTTCCTGAGCGACTGGAAGAATTACGAAGGGTGGGAAGCCGCGGGCGCGGTCTGGACACCCGAACGCGCACACGGGCTGTTCAAGTCGATCATCGAAACGTTTGAGGCGCCGCCGTTAGACGACAGCCTGCGCGCCGAACTGGCCGATTTCGTCGCCCGCCGCAAATCCGAAGGCGGCGCGCCCACGGATTTCTAAGGCCGCGCTGCGCGCTAAATGGGTCGGATTTTATCTGTTAAGACAATTGTTAACTCTGCACGCCCATACTCCGTCAGAGGATTTGGGACGTACTGCTATGCATGGGCTGATCAACAGGGCCATACAGTGTTTTGTGACCGATAGTTACGGGGCCGATAAATGGGTTGAAACGACACGGGTTGCCGATCTGCGCTTTGTCGAGTTCGAGGCGATGCTGACCTATGACGATGCGATCACGCCCGCGCTGCTGGATGCGGTCAGCCATGTTCTGAAACGCCCCCGCGATGATGTGATGGAGGATATTGGCACCTATCTCGTCTCTCACCCCAATGTTGAGGCGTTGCGCCGGTTGTTGCGATTCGGTGGCGTGACCTTTGTTGAGTTTCTGCATTCCCTTGACGATCTGCCGGACCGTGCGCGGCTTGCCGTGTCCGACCTGACCCTGCCGCGGATCGAGTTGCGGGAAAATGCGCCCTCGCAATTCACGCTAATCTGCGAATGCCCTTTGCAGGGCTATGGCCATGTGATGATGGGGATTTTACGGGCCATGGCGGATGATTACGGCGCATTGGCCGTGCTGGAGCATACCGGCGCGGGGCAGGGGATTGAAACGATCTCTATCGCGCTGGTGGAACCCGAATTTGCCGAAGGGCGGGCATTCGAATTGGGGGCGCGCGCGATATGACAGAAACGGCCCCGTTCTTTGCGGCACTGGATGTGCTATGCCCTATGCATCTGGTGCTGTCGGCGACGGGCCATGTGGTTCATGCCGGTCCCACGGTGCAGAAACTGCGCCCCGATGCGCCGATGGTGGGGGCGCGGTTTCTGGAGCTGTTCGATCTGAAAAGGCCGCGTGCGATCAGCACGATGGGTGAATTGCGCGCCGCGGCGGGGGTAAAGCTGCACCTGCAACTGCGCAACATGCCCAAGACCGAGATCAAGGGCATTCTGGTGCCCGCGCCAGATCCGGATCTCAGTATCGTGAACCTGTCCTTTGGCATTTCCGTGGTCGATGCGGTGGCGGATTACGCGCTGACCAGTGCGGATTTCGCGGCCACGGACCTGACGGTCGAAATGCTTTATCTGGTGGAGGCGAAATCGGCGGCGATGGAGGCGTCGCGCAAGCTGAACCTGCGTTTGCAGGGGGCGATGATCGCGGCGGAGGAGCAGGCCTTTACCGACACGCTGACGGGGTTGAAGAACCGCCGCGCCATGGATCATGTGCTGGCCCGTCTGATCGAATGGGGTACACAGTTCGGGCTGATGCAGATTGATCTGGACTGGTTCAAGGCAGTGAATGACCGGTTGGGCCATGCGGCGGGGGATCACGTGCTACAAACCGTGGCACGCATCATGGTCGAGGAGACCCGAGAGACCGACACCGTAGCGCGCATCGGCGGGGATGAATTTGTCATCATCCTGCCCTTTGCGCATGGGCCCTTGGCGCTTGAGCATATTGGCGAGCGGATCATCGAACACCTGTCGCGCCCGATCTATTTTCAGGGGGAGGTGTGCAATATCTCGGCCAGCATCGGCACTGCGATTTATGAGCCCGAGATGGGCAAGACCATCGCAGAAATCCTCGATGATGCGGATGTAGCGCTTTATGCCTCCAAACACCGTGGGCGCGCGACGCAGACCGTTTATCACCCGTCCTTGCGCGCGGTGGGCAAGAACCTGACCGCACCGGTGGGGCGGGAGGCGTGAGGGGGCCTTAGGTGTTCGTCGCTTGCCGATCCGGTGGCGTGATCAGCGTAGCCGTGGTGCAGGACGATATTGGGCGCAACTGCATAGAATCGGCGCCTATGTGTCGGGAGTCGTAGGAAATTCTGTGATTTCTCTTGGTGCGGTGGTTCCGACCATCAGGCGATGCGCTGAAACTTTGAGGAAAAGAACCAAGCGATGCGCCGGTGCTGGGGAGCGCCGCAGAACCGCAGACGCAATGCAGCGAGGTTCGCAGATCAATTATCGGAGAAAGCGGCAAACAACCTGCGCGGTGACCAGAGCGGCGCGGTGACCCGCGCCCGCGTTGGGCTGTTTTTCGCGCTTGTAAGGAAGCCGTACAGTGGCATCCCGTAGGGGAATCGAACCCCTCTTTCCAGGTTGAAAACCTGGCGTCCTAACCGATAGACGAACGGGACAAGCTGTGAGCGGTTCTTTAGGCAATCGGTCAATTCGGCGCAAGCAGAAAAATCGTTTCTTTTGGAGATAATTTCACTGCGGGGGCGAACACGCTGTTTTTACGCGGCTGCGGCGTCCTCCAATCGCAGTTGCACGGACTGGCGGCCACGGAATGTGTTGATTTCGAGCCGTCCGGCCAGATGGAAGGACGCGCCGCCATGGTCGAGAAGGGCAGGACCAAGGGGGCCGTCGAAGGCACCAAAGCAGATCGCGTCGAGCCGCGCGCCACCCGCCTCGCCAAAGGTGATTTTCAGATGGGTTTCGCCCACGCGTTTGGCAAACAGGATTCGCATGCCCGCAAAAGCATAGCGCGGCGCAGGCGCACCCGCGCCGAAGGGGCCTGCGGAATCAATCTGCTCAAGCAGTTCGACCGAGGCAGCGGCAGGCATCAACGCCCCGTCGAGGCGCAGATCGGCTGGCCCCATCGCATCGGCCCCCTGCCGTGTCAGCAATTCGTCAAGGCGTGCCATGGCGGCTTCGATCTTGTCCTCGGCCACGGTCAGCCCTGCGGCCATCTTGTGCCCGCCGCCCTTGATCAGCAGCCCCTCGGACGCGAGCCGCTGGATCGGCGCGCCAAGGTCGATGCCCGAGACGGAGCGCCCCGAGCCTTTGCCAATGCCGTCCTCGACCCCGATGACGATGGCGGGACGGTTTGTGGCCTCTTTCAATCGGGCGGCGACGATCCCGACCACACCGGGGTGCCAGCCGTCGCCTGAGGCCCAGACAAGCGCGCGGTCGGTGCCGCGTTCTTCGGCTTGGGCGAGGGCAGAGGCGCGCACTCTGGCCTCGATCTCGCGCCGTTCGGTGTTGAGCGTGTTGAGCCGTTCGGACAGGGCCGCAGCCTCGTGCGGATCGGCGGTGGCCAGCAAGCGCGCGCCCAGATCGGCCTGCCCAATGCGCCCGCCCGCGTTGATTCGCGGCCCCAGCAGATAGCCGAGGTGATAGGGGGTGGGCGCGGTGTCCATGCCCGCCACGTCGGCCAGCGCCACCAGCCCCGCACGATTCCGCCGCGCCATGACGGTCAGCCCTTGGCGGACAAAGGCGCGGTTGACCCCGATCAGCGGCGCGACATCTGCCACGGTGGCAAGGCCGACAAGGTCCAGCAGCGCCATCAGGTCCGGCCCCTTGCGGCCCACCTCGCGTAGTTGGCGGCCCGCTTCGACCAGCATCAGGAACACGACAGCCGCGGCGCATAAATGGGCCAGTTCGCCGTCTTCGTCCTGACGGTTGGGGTTCACCACAGAATGCGCGGGGGGCAGGGTTTCCCCGCCAAGGTGGTGGTCCAGCACCACCACATCCGCGCCTTTGGCGGCGGCGATCGGATCATGGGACAGGGTGCCGCAATCGACACAGATGATCAGGTCATGCTCGGCTGCCAGCGCGGCCATGGCGGCGTCGTTGGGCCCATACCCTTCGTCGATGCGGTCAGGCACATAAAGCGTCGCGCCGCATCCCAGATCGCGCAGCCATGTCAGCAGAAGGGCGGCGGAACTGCCGCCATCCACGTCGTAATCGGCAAAAACGGCGATGCGCTGGCGTTTGTTCACGGCCTCAAGCACGCGGGCGGCGGCGCGCTCCATATCGCGCAGGCTGCGCGGGTCGGGCATGAGGTCGCGCAGCGTTGGCGCAAGGTAGGAAGGCGCGTCCTGCGGACTGACGCCCATGCGCGCAAGTATTTGGCACACAGGATCCGGCAACTGGGTCTGTTGTGCCATCGCTTGCGCGGCGCGGGACAGGTCGGCCGAGGGGCCGACCCATCGGCGCTGCGTCAAGGACCGTTCGACGTTAAGAAAGGCCACGGGTGTTTCCTCCTTCGGGTCAGGTCGTTGACGGCGGCGCGGGGTGCGGGCCGCTATGGGGCCGCGCTTAGACGGTGTGGGTCGGGGTGCGGTAGTTGATGCGCCGCACCGATCCGGTTTTCGACCGCATCAGCAATGTTTCGCACGTCAGCCAGCCGGGTTCACGGTGCACAGCCGCCAGAAGCGAGCCGGAGGTGACGCCCGATGCGGCAAAGATCACGTCCTGCGTTACCATCTCGTCGCGGGTATAGATGCGGTCGAGATCGGTGATGCCTGCCTTGGCCGCGCGGCCTTTTTCGTCGTCGTTGCGGAACAACAGGCGGCCATAGATCTGGCCCCCCATGCATTTCAGCGCCGCCGCGGCGAGGACCCCTTCGGGCGCGCCGCCTTCGCCCATATACATGTCGATGCCGGTGGACGGATCGGCGCAGTGCATGACGCCTGCAACGTCGCCATCGGTGATCAGGCGGATCGATGCCCCTGTGCCGCGCACGGCGGCGATCATCTGCTCATGGCGCGGACGTTCGAGGATGCAGACCGTGATGTCGGCAGGGTCGCAGCCTTTGGCCTTGGCCAGTGCGGCCACGCGTTCGGCTGGGTCCATGTCGAGCGTGACGGTGTCGGGCGCAAAGCCGGGGCCGATGGCGAGCTTGTCCATATAGACGTCCGGCGCGTGTAGCATGGACCCGCGCGGCCCCATGGCGATCACGGTCAGCGCGTTTGGCATGTCCTTGGCGGTCAGTGTCGTCCCTTCGAGCGGGTCAAGCGCGATGTCCACGCCGGGGCCGTTGCCGGTGCCGACTTCCTCGCCGATGAACAGCATCGGGGCTTCGTCCCGTTCGCCTTCGCCGATGACCACGACACCTGCGATGTCCAGCATGTTCAACTGTTCGCGCATTGCATTGACGGCGGCCTGATCGGCGGCTTTCTCGTCACCGTGGCCGACAAGGCGGGCCGAGGCGAGCGCGGCCGCTTCGGAGACACGGGCCAGACCCAGCGAGAGCATGCGATCCTGAAAAATGGCGGTGGAAGTCATGGCGAAAGTCCTTTTTGGAAAAGCGGGCGGTTAGACGGATTCGATACGCAGTACGACAGGGTCGGACAGCAAAACGCCGGTCGATCCCATAGAGGCGATGGCGGCATCCAGATCGGCGCGGGTGGTCTTGTGCGTGACGATCAGGACAGGCGCGCTTGCATCGCTGTGTTCGTACTGGCGCATCCGGTCGATGCTGACACCCGCGTCGCCCAGTACGGTAGCGATTTTCGCCAGTGCGCCTGGTTTGTCGACAAGCGCCATGCGCAGATAATAGGGGGCGGGCAGCACGGCAGCGGTCGGCGCCACATCTTCAAGGCCCGTGGAGGGCTGGCCGAAGACGGGCAGGCACAGGCCGCGCGCGATGTCGCAGACGTCGCCCATCACCGCTGAGGCAGTTGGACCTTCGCCCGCGCCCGGTCCGCGCAGCACGATCTGGTCGACCGCGTCGCCTTCGATCGCCACCATGTTGGTGCCGCCCTGCAACTGGCCCATGGGCGAGGATGCGGGAACGAGGCAGGGCATCATGCGCTGTTCCAGCCCGCGGCCCGTACGCTGTGCAACGCCCAGCAGCTTGATCTTGTAGCCCATGTCATTGGCGTGGTGGATGTCGTCGATGCTGACCCGCTCGATCCCTTCCAGTTCGATCCCGTCGAAATTCACGCGGGTGCCGAAGGCGATGGCGGACAAGATGGCCAGCTTGTGCGCGGCGTCGATGCCGCCCACGTCAAGCTGCGGGTCCGCTTCGAGGTAGCCAAGCGCGTCGGCTTCGGCAAAGACCTCGGCATAGCTGAGGCCCGCGTCTTCCATCCGTGTGAGGATATAGTTGCACGACCCGTTCATGACGCCGACGATGCGGGTGATGGTGTTGCCTGCCAGCCCTTCGGTCAGGGCCTTCACCACGGGAATGCCGCCTGCGACTGCCGCCTCATAGCGCAGCGAAACGCCCGCGGCTTCGGCGGCTTCGGCCAGCGACTGGCCATGCACGGCAAGCATTGCCTTGTTGGCGGTGACCACATCCTTGCCTGCGGCAATGGCGGCTTCGACGCTGGCCTTGGCGGGGCCGTCGGTGCCGCCCATCAGTTCCACATACACATCCACGTCATCGCGGCGGGCCAGAGCGACAGGGTCGTCTTCCCATGCGTAGGAAGACAGCGACACGCCGCGATCCTTGTCGCGGGTGCGGGCGCTAACGGCGCTGATCGAAATGTCACGCCCCGTGCGTGCGCTGAGCAGTGCGGCATGTTGGCGGATGATTTTGACCACCCCGATGCCGACAGTTCCCAATCCTGCGATGCCAAGGCGCAACGGTGCGTTCATGTGGGTGTCCCTTTGTTCTCTGCGCCCGATCACGGGCTTTGCGTCGCGATGTAGCGGGTTCGGCGCAGGGGCGCAATTGCGAGAAGTGGTGCGGCCTAGCTGCGGCTGTCTGTCAGGCGGCTGCGGGTGGTGGAATCGACAATTGTTGTGCGTTGCAGCGCGGCGGCGCGGGCGCGCAGGGCGTTGACGCGGGCATTGAGCGTGCGCGAGGTCGCCACAGGGTCTGCGACCACCGGTGTCGTGTTGGCCAGCAACGGTTCAAGCGGGACAAGGGCGGGATAGTCCGCAGCAGCCGTTTCGGCCGAGACGACATTGTCCAGTTCGGGAAACCGTGTGCAGCCCGTCAGGGCGATGCAAAGAACAAGGAGCGCGATACGCATGGCCGGATGGTATCCCTTTGTGAGCGTCTTCGTGTTGTAAAGGTGATGCACCAAGGGGGGCGTGCGTGCAAGCACGGCTTGGTTTTGAACATCTGTTCAGATAATCGTGGGAAATGGCGCGCACCACCGGATCACATTCAGATATTACAGGCCCGCGCGTGCGTGCGGCGGCGCTGTCGCTGTTTGCGCGCCATGGCTATGCGGCGGTGTCGATGCGCCGGATCGCGGCGGATGTGGGAGTGCAGGTAGGGGCACTATATAACTATACGCCGGACAAGCAGACCCTGCTGTTCCAGTTGATGCAGGACCATATGGACGCGCTGCTGGCGGCGGTGCCGTCAGGCGGGGACGGGTCGGCGCTGGCGCGGCTTGAGCAGTTCGTGCGCTTTCACATCGCCTTTCACCACGAGCGGCCCGATGCGGTGTTCATCGCCTATATGGAGTTGCGCAATCTGGAGCCCGAGAATTTCGCGCGGATCGAACAGATGCGGCGGCGCTATGAAACCGTACTGGAAGATATTCTGAGCGACGGCGCACAGCAGGGCATGTTCGAGATTGAGGACACCAAGATTGCCACGCTGGCCGTGATCGCCATGTTGACGGGCGTGACCACATGGTTCCGCACCGGTGGGCGGCTGAGCCTTGGGGCTGTGCAGGACCAGTATTGGGACATGGTGCGCCGTGCCGTGTCCGCGCCGCAGGTCGGGACTGTTTGACCTGACGGTCAAATGCGCCCGCCCGCCGGCCCGTTTGGGCCGTGTTTTTTTTGGAAAGCGACGGGAACCACCACAACCGTTTGGTTCTCTCATTCCCGAGGACCTGTATGTACAGGTGGGCGCCAGGTAAACGGACCAGGGTCCGCACAGAGCCAGCTCCCTCGGAATTGCTTAAGGCCACCGGAATGCAACCTGTCACGAGAAGGGCAGAACCCGTCGCGTTGACAGATAGGGCTTGCGGTGTGGTTCGACAAGGGCATGCGGTGGGCTTGGCGGAAAGCGGCCCTTCGGGGAGGATTTTTTAGGAACAGAGAAGGGGCGGTTCGGGTGGTGTGCCGGAATTGTTTATGTTGACGCCAGTTGGCGTCAGTTGTTACGTTTTAAGTTCTATTTCAGGGTTTTGATTTTGGGGGATTGTTATGGGGTTTTGTAACGTTAGGCTGTTTTCGGCCTTGGCGCTGTCGGTTTTTGGGGCAGGCTGTGGCACGACATTTGCATTGCCCGAGATTGATGCGGCCAGTGCCAGTGAGGCGCGGTCCATGTTCGAGGTGGCGCAGCGTGAAGCGGCGCGCCCATCGCTGTCTTCGGCTGCGGCGGAGCGGCGGTTTCGACGGGTGGCCAGCCGCATCCGCCCTGTGGCCGAACGGTTTTGTGCCAGTGTTATGGTAGACCGGCCCGACTTCAACTGTGCGGCGCGGGTCGAGATTGATCGCAAGCTGGATGAGCGCAATGCCTATTTCACCTATGTGGACGGGGCACCGGTGGTGCGGATGACCCTGCCGCTGTTGCGCGATACGCGCAGTGACGACGAGGTCGCCTTTGTTCTGGGGCATGAGTACGGGCATCTGATCGGGCGCCATATCGAAAAGCAGGCGGAGCAGGAGCTGGCAGGGGCGTTGATCATGTGGGCTATTGCCGTTGCCGCAACGGCCCATAGCGCGAGCTATGGCGGACACACCGATCCTGATCTGATCGGAGACAGTATCGAGGCGGGTGCGGCCATCGGGTCGGTCGCGTATTCCCAGACCTATGAATTGGAAAGTGATACGCTGGGCACGCATATCACGGTGGCGGCGGGGTATGATGCGGTGAAGGGCGCACGGTTCTTTGCCCGCCCCGAGGATGCGCGCACCGAAAGCGGCAAGCTGAGTTTCTGGGGCACCCATCCGCCGGATGAAAAGCGGCTCGCCACGGTGTTGGCGACGCACAAACATATTGAAGCGGGGCAGGGGTTGGTGCGCCAGCTACCCTGAGCGGATGTGGATCAGTTCGCGCTGGTGAAGCCGTATCTTTCCAGCTCTTCCGGCAGCAGGACATAAATCTCGTCCGGCGGGGTGCTGAGCGCGTGTTGCATGACCAGCGGGTCGATGCCCATGTCGTTCAGATATCCCATGACCTCGGCTTGGCCGCGCTGGATATCCTCGACCGCGAAGGCAGCGGGGAGGAAGGTGTTTTCGCCGAAATAGTGTTGGTGCACGCCGACGGATGCGCCGGTTTCGATGTCGCGGTTCGTACCGGCGGCAAGGAGGTAGGGGCAGGCGGAATAGCAGTATTCGCCCGCGAGCATTTGTGTGTCGATCCCTTGGGCGCGGATATGGCGGCCAAGGCTCAGCGCGTCGCTGACCGAGCCGCCGGGGGATTGCAGCACCAGTGTTTCGGGCGCGGGGTCGGCCGCGTCCAGCAAGTCAATCAGCCGCGGGGCGTCGTCGGCGCGAATGCTGCCTTCGAGCCGGTAGGTGCCGCCGTCGATGGCGGTGAGGACAAGGCGGTCGGGAAGCTCACCTGGGTCGCGGGCGGGCTGCACGGTGGGGCGGTCGCGGTCGGGGCGGAAGGTGCGCCGCTGATCCCCCGGGCGCACCGGTTCGGTCAGGCGCGGGGCGTCGGGGCCAAAGCTGGGCAGGCGCAGGCCCTGCATGTCGCCGATGACCAGCAACCCGCCAAGGCCAAGCTGGAAGATCAGAATACCCATCAGAACCCGTGCGACGGGGCTGCGTTTTTGGGGGGCTTGGTCGGTCATTCTGCGGCTTGCTTGGGCGTGGGCAGTGGGCGCGCGGCGGTGATCTGGTCGTGTTCGTGCAAGGTTTGTTCCACATCGCGCATCGCGGCCATGGCGGCGCGCAACTCGGCCAGTGTCAGCGTGTCTTCGATAGAGGCCCCTTCGCGCCCGCCACGGATCGCGGAATGCGTGATGGCAAGGATAAAGACCAGCACGGCAGGCAGCAGGTCAATGGCAATCGCGCCGGCCCATGAGGGCACGAAGTTGCGCGCATAGAGGATAACCGCGTCCGCCGAGGAGATCGGGGTATAGGTCACGTCCGCCGCGGGTTGCAGGGCCTGTACCGCTTGGGCGGCGCGCTCCAGTGTGGTGGCGCGTTGGGCGAGCACTTCAAGCACCGAGGTGATTGTGGCCGCCTGATCGACGCGGTTTTCCGCAGTGCCGCCATCGAGTTCGGGCAGCACGACCGAAGCCGCGAGGTCTTGGGCTGCACGCTCCACCAGTGGCGCGACAGACAGTTGGCGCAACTGGGTGATCAGACCGGCAAGACGCACGGCCTGTTCGGAGAATTCGACGCTGCGGGCCTCGACCGGGCCGGGTTCTACCGTAAGGGCGCGCATGCGGGACAGGATGGCGTTGCCTTCGCTGAAGGCGGCCTCGACCAGCGGGGTCTGGGCGCTGATCTGCCCTTCGAGACCCGAAAGCTCTGCCGCTTTCTGGCGCAACACGCGGAACACGGCACCGCGTCCTGCAAGGCCAGACAGCGATCCAGCAGCCTCTTGTTCGCTGAGGTCTTCGAAGGATTGGCGCACGCGGGCCACATCGCGTTCTAGCGATTGGGCGGTGATGGCGACCTCGTGGGCGCGTTCCAGACTGCCTTGGTAATCCTGCACGGTTTTCGCCAGATGCTGTTCGACCGCTGCCGATCCGGCAAGGGCGGCGGCGTTCAGCCAAGACGACATGGCGACAATGGCCAGCGATCCGGCCCCCATGGCAAGCATCAGGCCGATGCGCGCGCGGGCCGAGCGGACGGCGGGGAACAGGCGCATCATATAGGACCAGAAGACAAAGATGCCGACCGAGACAGCCACCGAATAGGCGATGGCGGCAAAGACCGACATGGCCCCGTTTTCATCCAGCAGGGACGAGACACCAAGATAGGTGTAAATGCCCGAGGCCGTCGCCAGAACCCCCAGAGCAGTGCCCGAAAATGTGTCGAGCCAGCCAAGATGTCCCTCAAGCTCGCGCGCATAGCGCACGCCGCGGGCCTGTGTCTCGCTCAGGCGGGTGTCGTTTGTCATGATGATCCCCCGAAATATCCCCATAAGGTAGGCGCATCAGGGGCCTACGCCAAGGGGCGGGCAGGGGCCTCTTGCGTTTGTTCAGGTTTTGTTCATATTTGGGGGCTATGCAAGAGCGGTCCTTTTCCCCCCCTGTGATGCCCGACATGATGCCGGGGCAGTTGCTGGCGCGTGGCGTGTCACGGCACTTGGCCAGTCTGGGCTGGGCCACAGTCGAGGAACTTGTGCCCGCGCGCGGATTGCGTGTGGATGTGATGGCGTTGGGGCCGAAGGGCGAAATCTGGGTGGTCGAGTGCAAGTCGAGCCGCGCCGATTTCATGTCCGATTCCAAGTGGGAAGGGTATCTGGAGTGGTGTGACCGCTTTTTCTGGGCGGTGGATTCGGCGTTTCCGGTGGAGTTGCTGCCCGACGAAACCGGCCTGATCATCGCGGATGCCTATGATGCAGAGATCGTGCGCATGGCACCGGAGGACAAGCTGGCCGCGGCGCGGCGCAAGGTCATGGTGCAGAAATTCGCCACCCACGCGGCGCGGCGTTTGCAGGCGCTGCGCGATCCGGGTGCCGGTTTGGGCTGGTGATCGGACGTGCAGAACCGGCCCGCGATGCGCGCGCTGCACACGTTAGCTGAAATCAGAGGGGCGTTTGCGCCTTAGGGCTTCATCACGCTGGCAGCCTTGGCGGCGGCGCGGATTTCGTCGGCGATTTCTTCAGCTTCCTCGGGGTCGAAATCCATCGGGATTTCCACACCTTTGGATTCGACAAAAATGCGCACCATGCCCTGATCGGTGGGGCCGATTTGCATATTGGCTTCGATGTCGCGTTCGTTGTTGATACCCATGGTCGCCTCCGGTTTGACGTTGCCGTCTGCTAGACCGTGGCGGGTTGAAAGGCAAGGTGGTGCGGGGCGGCGGATGTGCGAGGGCAATGCACGGGCGCGGCCTATTCGCGAATCTGTTTGCGAAGCGACTGCGTAGTAGGGGCCAGGATGTCGCCCATTGCGCGTTCGGGATTGTGACAGGCCATGCAAGTCATTGTACTCACGTCGGGTGACGTGGGGCCGAGGTGGAAAAAGAGGGTGATTTATCGCTTTTCACGGTCTTGCAATCGGCGCAAACGAGGGGTATTTGACCCGCAGTGCCGCCTTAGCTCAGTAGGTTAGAGCGCTTGATTGTGGATCAAGAGGTCCCTGGTTCGAGACCAGGAGGTGGTACCACCCCATCCTTTCGCACAGCGAAACGGGCGCGGGGTTTCAGAATAGGCGCTGATTGCGCTGCCCCCCTACATCGCCGGTTTTACGTGTTTCTGGCGTGTTGGCCTGTGCGCTGTTTGCCTGTGGCAAAGGCACCCACCCGCCAACCCTAGTCGATACGCACGGTCTGACGCAGCGTTCCGGTCACTTGATCATAGATCAGGATTTCGTCGTCTTCCGTGACCACCGCGAACCAGTCGGACCCGATGGTAAAGGCGGTCGCGGTCGCGCCTTCGGGCAGTGTGACCTGTTCGGGCAGGGGCAGGGCAGCAGGGTCGCCATTCAGGCGGATGACAAGCAGCGACACCACGGTTACAACGCCTGCGATCATTATGACGGTCAATACCGTCACCAGCCGGCGCAAGAAGCGCAGGTTAGCAGGTTCCAAAGGGGTTTCGATGTCGTCCAACCGGTTGTCCTTTTTCATCGCGGATGACCCGCCCGCACGTCTTGATAAGGCGATTGCCCGCGACGTGCCAGTGGTTGCAGCCCTGTCGCGCACGCGTTTGTCGCGATTGCTGGCCGAGGGCAGTGTCACCATCGACGGCGTTGTCGTCACCGACCCCAAGGCGCGCGTTTCCGCGGGGGCCGAGGTGGTTGTGACACTGGAGGAAGCGCAGGAAAGCCATATTCTGCCCGAGGACATCGCGCTCGATATCGTGCACGAGGATGATGACCTTGTCGTCATCAACAAGCGCGCGGGCATGGTGGTGCATCCCGCGCCCGGTTCGCCGTCGGGGACGTTGGTGAATGCGTTGATGCATCATTGCGGCGACGATCTGTCCGGTGTGGGGGGCATGAAACGGCCCGGCATTGTGCATCGCATCGACAAGGATACCAGTGGTTTGCTGGTGGTGGCCAAAAGCGATGCCGCCCATCACGGGCTGGCGGCGCAGTTCGCGGCCCATACGGTCGAGCGGTATTACCGCGCCCTTGTCTACGGGGTGCCGGATGCCAATGATCCGCGCTTGCGCGGGGTGAAGGGCGCGAGTTTCGAAGCGGGCAATGTGCTGAAGCTGACCACGCAACTGGCGCGCCACAAGACCGACCGGCAGCGTCAGGCGGTGCTGTTCCATGGCGGGCGTCATGCGATCACGCGGGCGCGGGTAGTGGAAAGATACGGCGCGCCCGAGGTTCTGTCGCAGGTGGAATGCTGGCTGGAAACGGGGCGCACGCACCAGATTCGGGTGCATATGGCCCATGCGGGTCACGGCCTTGTCGGCGATCCGGTCTATGGCGGGCGGCGCAAACTGGCGCGCAATGCGTTGAGCGACGCGGGTGCAGCGGCAGTGGCGGGTTTCGGTCGCCAAGCGCTGCATGCGGCAGTTCTGGGCTTTGAGCATCCGGTGACGGGCGATCAAATGCGGTTCGAGGCTGCAATTCCGGATGATTTTGCAACTCTTTTGCAGGCCGTCAGTTAAGATACCTCAAAGGTTTCTAAGGCACTTTGGCGACCGGGGCAGAACAGACCCCGTTCGGCATGTGTTGCAATGATTTGCACATGGTCGTGAAGGGGCGTCGCAACCCCTGCAAATTTGCACACGTCTGTGGCACCGTGACATTAACCGATCCTACCCCTTGTAGGGGTGGGACCATCGACCCATATAGATGTTAAGCCCGTAAACATTGGATAAGACGGGGATAGCCAGGAGGGATATCATGGCCAATTACGCAAATCTGCCCGCACCAACCCCCGAAGGCGGGTTGAACCGTTACATGCAGGAAATCCGCAAATTCCCGCTGTTGGAGCCGGAAGAAGAATACATGCTGGCCAAGGCATGGGTGGAGAAAGAAGACACCGGAGCCGCGCACAAGATGGTGACGAGCCATTTGCGCCTCGCCGCGAAGATCGCCATGGGCTATCGCGGCTATGGCCTGCCGCAGGCCGAGGTGATTTCGGAAGCCAATGTGGGCCTGATGCAGGCGGTAAAGCGGTTTGATCCTGAAAAAGGATTCCGCCTTGCGACCTATGCGATGTGGTGGATCCGCGCCTCGATTCAGGAATATATCCTGCGGTCATGGTCCCTTGTGAAACTGGGCACGACATCGGCGCAAAAAAAGCTTTTCTTCAACCTGCGTAAGGCGAAGGCCAAGATCGGTGCGCTGGAAGAGGGTGACCTGCGCCCCGAGAATGTCGCGCAGATCGCCACCGATCTGGGGGTGACCGAAGCCGAAGTCGTCAGCATGAACCGCCGTTTGTCGGGGGGCGACGCGTCCCTGAACGCCACGGTTGGCTCCGAAGGCGAAGGCACGATGCAATGGCAGGACTGGCTTGAGGACGAAAGCGCCGATCAGGCAGGCGATTACGAGGCGCGTGACGAGCTGGAAGTGCGCCGCGAAATGCTGGCCGAGGCGCTGGATGTGCTGAATGACCGCGAGAAGGACATTCTGACCCAGCGGCGTCTGTCGGACGAGACCGTGACGCTGGAAGATCTGTCGGCGCAGTACGGTGTGAGCCGCGAGCGTATCCGCCAGATTGAGGTGCGCGCGTTTGAGAAGTTGCAGAACAAGATGCGCGATATTGCCAAGGCCAAAGGGCTGATGGCGACAGCGTAATCCGGCGTTAAAGTTGATATGATGAAAATCCCGTCTGGTTCAGGCGGGGTTTTTGTTGTTTTGGGCCTTGGGAAAATGGGAGATCGGCCCTTCGGGGAGGATTTTTTGGGAACAGAGAAGTAAGGACCGGTGGTGCGAGGCGTTCGAGTGGTGTTTTGATTTGCGGGGTTGAGGGGTAACGTTTGTTTCATGACGCAGATCATCTTTCATGTGCCGCGCAGTTGGCTGAGCTTGGGCGGGGACGGGCTGGCCCCGTTTTACCTGCGTCTTGTGGCGGGGTTGCAGGAGCGTGGCATCACCTTTGAGGTCGAGGTGCTGGAGCGTGAGCGGCTAGCCGCGCGGGTGGCGCAGGATGAGGCGATCCATGTGGTGCATCACGGGCGGTTTGCGCATCCGCGGGTGCGCAATGCCGATGTCGCCTATATCTATCCGTACTGGAATTTTGACTGGCAGGGCATTCGTGCCTTTTCGTCAATCGCGCAAGCGTCGTTTCCGCAAGGGGATATTGATCCGGAGGTGGCGCGTCCGTTTTTCCGCCGCTTGCGCAAGCGGATGGTGGGGCAGCGCACCTCGCGCTATGCGCAGCCTGAGGATGTGGCTGAGACGGGCGATGTGGCGGCGGCGGTGTTCCTACAGTCGGAAGGCCATCGCGTGGTAGGCGAGACCTGTTATCTTGATCGGTGGCAAATGCTGGATACCGTGTGCGAGGCGCTGGATGGGCCCGTCGTGGTAAAACCGCATCCGCGGGACCGTGATCCGGCGACGGTGCAAGGGTTGGAGACGCGGCTGGCGCTCTATCCGCATTTGCGGGTCAGTTCGGGGAATATCCACGATCTGATTGCGGCAGCGGATCGCGTGGTGACGATCAATTCCGCTGTGGGGATCGAGGCCTACTTGCATCGCAAGCCTGTTGTTCTATGCGGGCAGTCCGATTTTCATCATGTGGCGGATGTCGCCCAGACCCAAGCCGCGCTAGTCGAGATACTGCGCCGTGCGCCGCGAAAGCGGGCCTATGACAAGTTCATCTGGTGGTATTTTGCCGACCTGTGCCTAAGCAGCGTCGATGGCGATCTGGCGGACCGAGTGATCGCGCGCTGCGGCCTTGGCTGATGCCCTTGTTCCTTTGTTTGTTCCGGTTAAGGTGTGGCGATCCATAACAGGCGAGGAGAACGACATGAGCAATCCGGTACGGTGGGGCATTCTGGGTGCCGCGAATTTTGCGCGCCAGCATATGGCCCCTGCGATCCACGCCGCCAAAGGCGCGCAACTGGTGGCGCTGGCGACCTCCGATCCGGCCAAGGCCGAAGAGTTCAGCGCCTTTTGTCCCGATCTGCGGGTGCATGACAGCTATGACGCCCTGTTGGCCGACCCCGAGATTGATGCGGTCTATATCCCGCTGCCGAACCATCTGCATGTGGAATGGTCCCTCAAGGCGCTGGACGCGGGCAAGCATGTGTTGTGTGAAAAGCCGATGGCGCTGCACGCGGACGACTACGCCGCGCTGATCGACGCGCGTGAGGCGTCGGGCTGTTTCGCGACAGAAGCCTATATGATCGTGCACCACCCGCAGTGGCAGCGGGCGCGCGATCTGTACCGCGAGGGGGCCATTGGGCGGCTGATCCATGTGGAGGGGCTGTTTTGTTATGACAACTCCTCGGACCCTGGCAATGTGCGCAACAAGCCTGAAACGGGTGGCGGCGGCATTCCCGATATCGGCGTCTACACCTATGGGTCCACGCGCTGGTTCACGGGTGAGGAGCCTGACGCGATCACCCATGCGGATGTCGATTTCGAGAATGGTGTGGATGTGCTGGCGCGGGTCTCGGCGCGCTTTCCCAGCTTTTCGGCGCATTGGATTAACTCGATGCGGATGCATCCGTGCCAAGAGATGACATTTGTCGGCTCGGACGGGGTGATCAAGCTGACCGCGCCGTTCAATCCGGCGGTGTTCGGCCCTGCGCGGGTCGAGTTGCAAAAGAACGTGCATGGCGGCGGGCGGCCTGCGGCGATCACCGAGGAACGGTTCGAAGGGGTGAACCATTACGTGTTGCAGGTCGAGGCATTCAGCGCCCATGTGCGCGACGGTGCGGACTATCCGTGGCACCTTGAGGATGCGCGCGGCACGCAGGCTTTGATTGATGCGGTGTTTGCGAAGGCTAAGTAATGGGATCAACGTGCCCTTGGGGCGGGGTTTTCCCCGCCCGCACGGGGCAAAGCAGCAACGCGTAGGAGGGCATCATGGCAGGCGGTTGGGCAAAGGACGGGGCGGTTTCCGAACAGATCGAGGCGTCGATCTCGGACGAGTTGGCGCGGATGAAGGCGCGCCGCGCACCGGTCGGAGAAAGCCGCACCCATTGCGCCGAATGCGAGGAACCGATCCCCGAAGCGCGCCGCATCGCCCTGCCGGGTGTGAAGCTGTGCGTCGATTGCGTGGCGGAACGGGACGCGGCATTCCAGCGGCGCGGCGGGATCAACCGGCGCGGGTCCAAGGACAGTCAGCTGAAATGAGCGCTTCTGTGCCGTTTGCAATGGATAATGTGCGCGCCGGACGCTAAGTTGCCCGCCACGGATTTCAGCCTTGGGGGCTACGACCATGCTTGCCGACAAACACCCTGAACAGGAACAGCGGATCGAAACGCTTGAATCCTATGATATTCTGGATTCCGGCGACGAGGCGGATTTTGACGATATCGTCGCGCTGGCATCGGAAATCTGTGATGTGCCGGTGTCGCTGATCAGTCTGGTGGATGATGACCGCCAGTGGTTCAAGGCGCGCCGCGGGTTCGAGCCGCAGGAGACACCGCTGGACCAGTCCGTATGCTCGCACGCCATTCTTCAGGATGATGTGTTCGTGGTCGAGGACATGTCCGCCGATGCGCGCACCAAGAACAACCCGCTGCATGTGGGCGGCCCCGAGGTACAATTCTATGCCGGTGCCAATCTGGTTGCGCCAAACGGGATGCCAATCGGGACGCTGTGCGTCCTTGATAACCGTCCGCGCAGCCTGAATGATTTCCAGCGCGAGGCGCTCAAGACCCTTTCGCGGCAGGTGATGACGCAACTGGAACTGCGCAAGAAGCTCAAGCAAGAGGAATCGCTGCGCAGTGAGATGGACCACCGCGTGCGCAATTCATTGCAGACCATCGGGTCGGTGATGCGCATGGCCTCGCGCAAGTTGAGCGATCCCGATGCGATCAACGTCCTTGAGGCGGTAGAGCGGCGGATCGGCGCGGTTGCCTCGTTGCATTCCGAGTTGATGGGCCGCGAGGGGCAGGGATCAATTGATATCGCCCACTATTTCAAGCGGGTGGTGGCGCTGCTGCAGGAAGTCTCGCCCGAAAACGTGACGATTTCCGTGCAATCGGCCGAGGCGACGCTGGACGCCAAGAAGGCCTCGGCCATCGGCATGATCGTCAGTGAATTTGCCGCCAATTCGATCAAACACGCTTTTCCGGATGAAAAAGAGGGCCATATCCGCATTTCCCTGACCAAACCGGATCGCGGGCTGTGGGTGCTGACCTGCGAGGATGACGGGGTGGGCCGTCAGGATCGGGTCGAGCCGAGTGCCGAACAGGGGCGCGGACTGGGCGAGATGCTGATGGCTTCGGCGGCGGTGCAACTGAACGGCCAGCTGGAATATGAGACTGTGGAAACCGGCACGTCGCTGACGGTCAAATTCACCGCCTGAACATGAAAAAGGCTACCCCGAAACAGGGTCGCCTTGATTGCCGCGAAAACGGGGAAGGGCCTTAGCCTTCCATCGCTTCGAGTTCGTCGATAAAGCCCGAGATCATGCTCAGCCCCTTGTCCCAGAATTTGGGGTCGGAGGCATCAAGTCCGAACGGTGCGAGCAGTTCCTTGTGGTGCTTGGAGCCACCGGCCTTGAGCATGTCGAAATACTTGTCTTCGAACCCTTCCGCCCCTTCGGCGTAAACCGAGTAGAGCGCGTTCACCAACCCGTCGCCGAACGCATAGGCGTAGACGTAGAAGGGCGAGTGGACGAAGTGCGGGATATAGGCCCAGAAGGTTTCGTATCCATCCATGAATTCAAAGGCAGGCCCAAGCGATTCCGCCTGTACCGACATCCACAGCGCGTTGATGTCATCCGGGGTCAGTTCCCCGCCACGGCGCGCCTCGTGCAGCTTGCATTCAAAGTCGTAGAACGCGATCTGGCGCACAACCGTGTTGATCATATCCTCGACCTTGCCGGCGAGCATCACCTTGCGCTGTGCAGGCGTTTCGGCGCGGTCCAGCATTTTGCGGAAGGTCAGCATCTCGCCAAAGACAGAGGCGGTTTCGGCCAGTGTCAGCGGGGTGGAGGACAGCATCTCGCCCTGATCCGCCGCCAGCACCTGATGCACGCCGTGGCCCAGTTCGTGGGCCAGCGTCATCACGTCACGCGGTTTGCCAAGGTAGTTCAGCATTACATAGGGGTGCACATCGGTGACGGTGGGGTGCGCGAAGGCGCCCGGTGCCTTGCCCGGTTTAACACCCGCGTCGATCCAGCCCTTCTTGAAGAACGGCTGGGCCAGTTCGCCCATACGCGGATCAAAGGCATTGTAGGCATCCATGACGGTCTTTTCCGCCTCGTCCCAGCCGACGATACGCGGGTCTTCCATGGGTAGGGGCGCGTTGCGGTCCCAGACCTGCATCACGTCAAGACCTAGCCACTTACGCTTAAGGTCGTAATAGCGGTGGCTAAGCTTGGGATAGGCGGCGACCACGGCGTTGCGCAGCGCTTCGACCACTTCGGGTTCGACCTGATTGGACAGGTGGCGACCGGTCTGGGCCGTGGGCATGCCGCGCCAGCGGTCCATGATCTCTTTTTCCTTGGCTTGCGTGTTGTGCACGCGGGCAAAGGTTTTGATGTTGCCGGCAAAGACTTCGGCCAGTTCGCGGGCAGCGGTTTCGCGCTTTTTGCGGTCCTGATCGGTGAGGAAGTTCAACGTGCCTTCGATGTTGAGCGTTTCGCCGTCGATATTGAATTCGAGCCCCGCAATGGTTTCGTCAAACAGCCGTTCCCACGCATCACCCACCACGCCGAGGTCGTGCAGGAACTTCTCCATCTCGTCGGACAGCTGATAGGGCTTCATCGCGCGAATGCGGTCAAAGACGGGTTTGTAGCGCGCCAGATCGGCGTTCTGGTCCAGCAGGGCGGTCAGGTGGGATTCGTCGAGTCGGTTGAGTTCGAGCGTGAAGAATACCAGCGGCGTGGTGAAGTTTGTGACCTTTTCCTGCACGTCGGACATGAACTTGGCGCGGCCCGCGTCGGTGGTCTGCTGGTAATAGCGCAGCCCCGCAAAGGACATGATGCGCCCCGCAATCTGGTTGATCCGCTCTTGCCGCTGGATACAGTCGAGCAGGCCAACCGCGTCCAGTTCCGCCAGCTTGCCCTCGTAGTCGGCGGCAAAGCTGGTGCAGGCGGTTTCAAGCCAGTCGAGATCCCGCTTGAGCTCGGGCGCGTCCTGTCCGGTATAGAGGTCATCAAGGTTCCATTCCGGCAGGTCGCCCAAGGGCTGGTCCCCATTGGATGCGTTGATGTCCCGAACGGGGAAGGGCAAGTGAAACATGTAAAACCTCTTTTATCTGTTGGCCCATAGGTATGGCTGGAACAGGTCGGGGGCAAGGGTGTCGCCGCAGCGATCCTGCGGCGACCGACTGGAGGGCCAGCCCTCCAGACCTCCCGCAGTATTTATTGCCAAAAGAAGGGACGTTCAGCCGTAGGTGGCAAGCATGTCGTTCAGGTCGTCCAGCGTGTTGGCTTGGGCGGCGGTCTTGTCGTGACGCCAGCGCAGCATGCGCGGAAAGCGCAAGGCAACGCCGGACTTGTGGCGCGAGGAGGCTTGGATGCCTTCGAACGCGATTTCGAAGACATGTTCGGGAGTGACGCTGCGCACGGGGCCGAAGCGTTGGGTCGTGTTCTTTTTCACCCATGCGGTGATCTTGCGGAACTCTTCATCCGTCAGGCCGGAGTAGGCCTTGGTAAACGGGATCAACTCGTTCCCCTTCCAGACCGCAAAGGTGAAGTCGGTGAACAGGTTGGCGCGGCGTCCGTGGCCGGATTGGGCGTAGATCATCACGGCATCGATGGTCAGCGGGTCAAGCTTCCATTTCCACCAATCGCCTTTCTTGCGCCCTGTGAGGTAGGGACTGTCGCGGCGTTTGAGCATGAGGCCTTCGGCGCTGGCATCGCGGGCGCCGCTGCGGGTGTCGGCCAGTGCCTCCCATGTATCAAACGGGACGGTCGGGGACAGTTTGACGGGGGCGTCTGTGGGCAGGGTTGTGCAGAGTTTTTCGAGGGTTGCGCGGCGCGCCTCAAGCGGCTCTTGTCGAATATCAACCCCGTCCCATTCCAGCAGATCATAGGCGTAGAGGGCGACGGGCGCCTCGGTGAGCAGCTTTTTCGGCACGGTCTTGCGCCCGATCCGCTTTTGCAGCGCGTTGAAAGATTGCGGGCCGTCGTCGCCCCAGACCAGCAATTCGCCATCAATCACCGTGCCGTCAGGGATATAGTCGCAGGCCTGCGCCAGTTCGGGAAAACGGTCGGTCATCAACTCCTCGCCCCGCGACCAGACGAAGTGCGCGCCATTGCGGCGGATCAACTGGCCACGGATGCCGTCCCACTTCCACTCTGCCTGCCAATCCTCTGGCGGGCCTAGATCTTCGGGTTCCAGATCCAGCCCGTAGGCAAGGTAGAACGGGTAGGGGCGCGAGGCGTTCGCGGTCGGATCGTCGGCATGGATCAGGTCATCCCATGTGGTGCTGACCGGATCCCAGTCGCCCATCAGGCGGTGGGCCATTTCGGGTTCTTCGCGGTCCGTGGCGCGGGCAAGGGCGCGGGTCATCAGCTTTTGACTGACGCCGATGCGGAAACCGCCGGTGAGCAGCTTGTTGAACAGGAACCGCTGGGTGGTGCCGAGGCTGTCCCATGCGGCCAGAACGGTGGCTTTGCGGACCTCGTCCGTTGCATCCGCAAGGGCGCGTACCGTGTTGATCCAGTACGACAATCCAAGGTCCGACTGGGTGGCTGCGGGGGGCAGGACCAGCGCGATGGTTTCCGCCAGATCCCCGACGATTGGGTAGGATTCCTCGAACAGCCACAGGGGGATGCCCGCCCGTTCGGCAGCCCATTCCCGCAGGCGTGTGGTGGTCACCGCCCGTTTGGGACGGCGGCCCGAGAATATGGCGATGGTCCAAATACGGTCGGCCTCGGGCGCGGTGGCGAAATAGTCGGCCAGTGCGGCCACTTTCACGGTTGTCTTGGTGGACTGGTCGATGGCGTTGAACAGGGTGGCGAAGTCTTTCATGCGGCGTCCTCGGCCTCGTCGCCGCCGAATTCGGTCGGGACCACCTGTGCGTTCCAGCCGGAATCGTTGAGGTAGCGCGCGAAAATATCCGTGTAACCATGCGTGACATAGATGTTTTCGGCCCCCGTCAGACGAATTGCGTCCAGCAGTCCGGTCCAGTCCGCGTGGTCCGAAATCACAAAGCCACGGTCGCCCGAGCGCCGCCGCCGGATGCCGCGCACAGACATCCAGCCGCTGGCAAATCCCGTCTCGCGCGGGCCGAACTTGCGCGTCCATGCGGAGTCTATCGCGGAGGGCGGCGCAAGGACGATGGCACCCTTGTGGTCCTTGGGATCGACATCGGCAGAGGCGCGGATGGTATGCGGCAGGGAAATGCCTTGGGCGCGCATCACGTCGTTGGTGTTTTCGATGGCGGTGTGGGTCAGGACCGGCCCGATATCGGGGTCCAGCAATGTCAACAGCCGCTGCGCCTTGCCCAAGGCATAGCAGCCCAGAAAGGCGGTCTTGCCCGCCTGCGCGCAGGACGCCCACCAGTCGTTGATCTGGCTGGCGATGGCGCTTTGGTCCCGCCAACGGAACACCGGCAGGCCAAAGGTGCTTTCGGTGATGAAGTGGTGGCATTTGACCGGCTCGAACGGGGTGGAGAGGCCGTCATCGACAACCTTGTAGTCGCCCGATGCGAGCCAGACCTCGCCATCGACCTCGACCCTGATCTGCGCCGATCCGGGCACATGGCCTGCGGGGTGGAAGGACACGGTCGCGCCTCCGATCTTGCGCGTCTCGCCATAACGGATCGTGTCCAGAGGGATGTCGCCAAGGCGGTGCCGCATGACGGGCGCGGCAATGTCGGTGGCAAGGTAGGATCCCATGCCGCTGCGTGCGTGATCGGCGTGGCCATGGGTGATCAGCGCGCGCGGCACGGGCCGCCACGGGTCGATGTAGAAATCGCCCGAGGGGCAGTAGATGCCGGCAGGTGTGAAAGTCAGAACGCTCATCCGCAGGAACCTAGGGCACGCGCCGCTGACGGCCAGCCTTGGGTTCGCATGGGGCGCGCCTTAGGCCAGCTGCGTGAACCGATCCGCCATCGTGTCAAAGATCGTGTTGCGGATCGCGGGGCCTTCCATCAGCACCTCGTGTTCGCCGCCGTCGATCAGGTGCAGCGTGCCGTTTTCCCACGACCGCATCCGCGCTTCGATCCGGCCGATGTGGACGATCCGTTCATTGGTGCCAAGGAACGTTTCCGCAGGCACCGCAGGCGCAGGGCGTTTCGACAGGGCCAGCGTTTCATCCAGCGCCTCGCGCAGCCAGCGAAAGCTGGGCCCGCCAAGGGACAGTTCGGGATGGGCGTGCAACTGGCTGCGCATCATTTCGTACATGTCGCGGTCGCTGGTCAGCAGGTTGTCTTCATACGGGGCGGTCAGGACGTATGGATCCAGCACAGTGGTGGGGGGCAGGCGGTGCCCCTGACCAAGGGCGGGCATAACCCGACCCAAGGCCCACGCAACGGGGCGCAGGTGTGGTGCGATGCGGATGCCCCACATCGGCCCCGTAAAGGCCGCGCCAACCACGCCCAGCCCGTCATAGAGGGCGCGCAGTCCAATACATCCGCCCATCGAATGGCCCAGCAGAAAATACGGCTCTGGCATCTTCAGTTCGCGCGCGGCCTCGACCATGGCGGCGACGTCTTTTTGATAATCGGCGAACACATCCACATGACCGATGCGCGCATCGGGTAGCAGCCTGTCGGCCAGCCCCTGACCGCGCCAGTCGATCACAACCGAGGCAAAGCCACGGCGCGCGAAATCCTCGGCGGCGGGGGCGTATTTCTCGATATACTCCGTGCGGCCGGGAAACAGCAGCACGGTGCCTTTTGCATTTTCGGCGTTGAACACGCCCAGCCGGATGCGCACGCCATCAACAGCGTGCGCCCAATAGGCAGTCCCCCCCGACGACGCGGCGGACACATCACTAAAAAGGGGGGCCGCCGTCAGTGTCATCAGGCCAGAACGGACGCGAGTTGCATCGCCATGCCCATGTCGCCATCAACCTTCAGCTTGCCTGTCATGAAGGCAGAGGTGGGGTTGGTTTCACCTTCGAGGATGGATTTGAAGGTTTCGGCATCTGCCGACAGGGTGACGTCCGCAGGTTCGTCTGCCGCACGTGCGCCCGCGCTGTCCATCATCACACAGCCTTCGCCTTCGATGTCGAATTTCGCGGTGCCGGAAAAATTGGACCCACTGAGTTTGTCATTCAGCACGACAACAGCTTCGTTTACGGTGTCACTCATTTTTGATGCCCTTTTTGGTTATGGCGCGTCGCTTGTTGTGGCAATTAACGCGCGCCCTGTTACATTTGTGTTTATGGGCACACTCACTCGCAAACTCTACCCTGTCGTCACGGCACTTTTGTTTACAGTAGGGAATTCCTTACCTGTGCTGGCGCAATCGTCACTGGACGATATGCTGTCGGAACTGCGCACTGCGCCCCCCGCGCAGGCCACGCGCCTTAGCCGCGAGATCGAGAGGGAGTGGTCGAAATCCGGCTCGACCCTGCTGGATACGTTGCTGCGCCGCGGGCGCGACGCGCTGGAAGAAGACCGCGTTGACATCGCGATTGAGCATCTGACGGCGGTCACCGACCATGCCCCCGATTTTGCCGAAGGCTGGCACGCCCGTGCGACTGCCTTTTACATGAAGGGGCTTTACGGTCCGGCGCTGGATGATTTGCAGCGCGCGCTGATCCTGAACCCCGACAATTACAACGCGCTATTCGGCCTTGGGGTAATGTTGCAGGAATTCGGGGACGATACGCTGGCCCGTGATGCCTATCGTCAGGTTCTGGACTTGCATCCGAACCACGAAAACGCCAGCAAGGCGCTAGAGCAGTTGAAAACAAAAGGTATTGGGCGCGAGCTGTAAGGCGGCGCGTCCAACGGGGGAACATGCCCATGCCGAGCGATGCGCGGGTGGTGGCCGTTTTGGGGCCCACCAACACTGGTAAAACCACATATGCCATCGAACGGATGCTGGGCCACCGCACAGGTGTGATCGGGCTGCCGCTGCGTCTGCTTGCGCGCGAGGTCTATGACCGGATCGTGGCGCTGCGTGGTCCATCGGTTGTGGCCCTTGTCACAGGCGAGGAACGGATCGTGCCGCCGCGCACGCAGTACTGGGTCTGCACGGTCGAGGCGATGCCCGAAGGCATGGGCGTTGATTTTCTCGCCGTGGACGAAATCCAGCTTTGCGCCGATCCCGAACGCGGCCATGTGTTCACCGACCGCCTTTTGCGCGCGCGCGGCTTGCATGAAACGCTGTTTCTGGGGGCCGACACAATGCGCGGCCCCATTGGCGCGCTGGTGCCGGGCGTGCAGTACATCCGCCGCGAGCGTATGTCCCAACTACTTTATTCCGGTCAAAAGAAGGTTTCGCGGATGCGTCCGCGCAGCGCCATCGTCGGATTTTCGGTCGATAACGTCTATGCCATCGCGGAACTGATCCGCCGCCAGCGGGGCGGTGCGGCGGTGGTGATGGGGGCGCTGTCGCCGCGCACCCGCAACGCGCAGGTTGAGATGTACCAGAATGGCGAGGTCGATTTTCTGGTCGCTACCGATGCGATCGGAATGGGGCTGAACCTTGATATCGACCACGTGGCCTTTTCTTCGCTCACCAAATTTGACGGACGGCGCATGCGCCCCCTTGCCCCGAACGAACTCGCGCAGATCGCGGGGCGGGCAGGGCGCGGGCAAAAGGACGGGACATTCGGAGTGACGGGCGATGTGCGCCCCTTGGATGACGGCATGGCGCAGGCGATCATGGATCACCGCTTTACCCCTGTGTCCAAGCTGCAATGGCGCAACCACGCGCTGCAATTCGGCACGACCGAGGCGCTGCTGCGATCCCTAGAGGCCCCGCCCGATCACGATGTTCTGGTGCGCGTGCGCGAAGCGGATGATGTCATGGCCCTCAAGACCCTGTCGTCCTCTGCCGAGGTGGCGGCGCGTTGCACAGATGCGCCATCGGTGCGCCTGTTGTGGGATGTGTGCCGCGTGCCGGATTTCCGTGGTATAAGTCATCAGGAACATTCCAGCCTCTTGGACGTTATATTCCGATATCTCCACGAACGTGGTAGCATCCCAGACGACTGGATGGCGCGTCAGATCAAGCGTATTGACCGCAGCGATGGCGACATCGACGCGATCAGTAAACGGCTGGCGTTCATCCGGACTTGGACGTATGTCGCCCAGCGTAAAGGCTGGGTTGATGATATAGACCATTGGCGCAATCAGACGCGCCATGTAGAAGACCGATTATCAGATGCTCTTCATGAGAAGCTGACTCAAAGATTTGTAGACCGGCGCACATCGGTTTTGTTGCGCCGGCTAGGCCAGAAGGAGGCCATGGTGGCCGAAGTAAATGATCAAGGTGAAGTGACTGTCGAAGGCGAGTTCGTCGGCAAGTTGGACGGGTTCCGTTTTAGTCAGGACAAAGGCAATGGTGCGGCCGAGGCCAAAACCATCAAGTCGGCTGCGTTGCAGGCGCTTGCGCCGCATTTCCACCTGCGGGCGGATCGTTTCTATAACGCGCCGGATACCGAAATCGACTTTACCGAACAGGGGGGCCTGATGTGGGGCGCCTCTGCGGTGGGTAAGCTGGTGGCGGGGTCCGACCCGCTCAAGCCGCAGGTCGAGGTGTTTGTGGACGATGTGGCAGGCCCCGAGGTCGCCCAGAAGGTCCAGCGCCGCGCGCAACATTTCATTGATCGCAAGGTCGCCGCCCTGTTCGAGCCGCTGATGAACATGCAGCGCGACGAAACACTGACCGGTCTGGCCAAAGGCTTTGCCTTCCGTCTGATCGAGGCGATGGGCGTGCTGCCCCGCGCCGCGGTTGCGGACGAGGTGAAGGCGCTGGATCAGGACGCACGTGGTGCCCTGCGCAAACACGGCATCCGTTTTGGCCAGTTCACCATCTTTATGCCGCTGCTGCTCAAGCCCGCGCCAACGCGTCTGCGTCTGGTACTGTGGTCGCTGAGCAAGGGCTTGGGTGAATTCCCCGAATCGCCCCCACCCGGATTGGTGACAATTCCGGCGATGGTTGATGCGGGCGAAGGGGCCGACACGATGGCCGGTTACCGCAATGCGGGCGAGCGGGCGATCCGGATCGATATGCTGGAACGGTTGGCGGACATGCTCCGCGCCGAGGATTCGCGCGGCGGGTTCGAGGCAAAGGCCGACATGCTGTCGATCACCGGCATGACGCTGGAACAGTTCGCGGCACTGATGACCGGCCTTGGCTACAAGGCCGAGCGTGGCGAGCGCGAGAAGGTCAAGGCGGTGTCCAAAGTCGTCGGTGATCCGGTCGAGGCGGACACGCCCGTCATGGATATCGGTAATGAGGCCGCACCGGTGCTGGACGCCGAAGGTACTGCCAAGCCCGATGATGTGCCCGAAGGCACGGGCGACATTCCCGACGAAGGATTGGCCCCCGTGGCTGCCGAAGGCGCGGAAACACCCGAGGTCGAGGCCGAAATTCCTGCCATGTCCGAAACCGAAGTGCCCGTGGGCCAAGCGGCGGATGCTGGTGTGACCACGGTCGAAACCGAAGTGTTCTATACGTTCACATGGGGTCGTGCCGCAGGTGGCAACCGTGGCCGTCAAGGTCAGGGCCAAGGCCAAGGGCAGGGTGGCAAACCACGCGGCAAAGGCGGCGCAGGTGGCAAACCCAAGGGCAAAGGAAAAGGCGGTCGCCGTGATGGCGACGGTGGTGGCAAGTCGCAGAACTTCTCGGCCAAGCCTCCACGCCGTGAAAAGCCGATTGATCCTGACAACCCCTTTGCGGCGGCCCTCATGGGGCTGAAGGACAACAAGTAATTGAGCGGATCGGGCGAGGAAAAGCTGCGGCTGGATAAATGGCTGTGGTTCGCCCGATTCTTCAAAACCCGTTCGCTGTCGGCGGCGCGTGTCGCTGCCGGAGACATCCGCGTGAATGGCGAACGTGTGACAAAACGCGCCACGTCCATCACTGCCGGTGACGTTCTGACCTTTGCCATTGGCGATCACGTCCGCGTGATCGAGGTGCTGGCGTGCGGCACACGGCGCGGTCCGGCCCCCGAAGCGCAGGCACTTTACAACGACATGTCCCCCGAACCGGTCCCGCGCAAAGACGTTGTCCCAGAAAATCCGCGCTATGAAGGAAAAGGGCGTCCGACCAAGCGCGAGCGCAGGCAGGGTGATCTTTCCCGCGCGCGCCACCTTGAATGATAGCGGTCTGTGATCTAGCTAGACGCAAATCGAAATGAAACGAGCGCCTCAATGACCTATATCGTCAACGATTCCTGCATTGCCTGCAAATATACCGACTGCGTCGAAGTCTGTCCGGTGGATTGCTTCTATGAAGGCGAGAACATGTTGGTGATCCATCCCGACGAATGCATTGACTGCGGCGTGTGCGAACCCGAATGCCCCGCCGACGCCATCCGCCCCGATACCGAGCCGGATATGGAGAAATGGGTCGAGTTCAATCGCAAATACTCGGAAATGTGGCCGGTCATCATCACCAAGAAAGACCCGCTGCCCGATGCCGAGGCGATGGACGGCAAAGAGGGCAAAATGGAGCTGTTTTCCGAAGCGCCAGGTGAGGGCGGATAAGACAGCGAATCGCCTGACGGCGTGAAAATGCTGCGCGCGCTGCATGAATTCCTGCGGCTAGCGCGCTGATAAAGCGGGCAGTTCGGAAAGTTTCCCCAAGGTCAACTTTCGAATCCCCTCTTTTTGTGATATGATACACGTATAACTGACAGACGGATGCTGCCCGCGTCCGGCCTTGCTAATGCCGGACCTGATAGAAACCTTCGACTTGAACCGCACCTTAGACGTGGCACGCTTGCCCCGCCTGATGCGGATTTGACTGTCGAATATGGCTGTATTTGTCGCGTCTCAAGAGGATGAAGAATGACAAAATCCAAGAAGCTCGACTTTCGCCCCAATGAATTTGTGGTCTATCCCGCCCATGGCGTTGGCCAGATCATTTCCGTCGAAAGCCAGGAAGTGGCCGGAATCTCGCTCGAGATGTTCGTGATCTCGTTCGAGAAAGACAAGATGACTTTGCGCGTGCCAACCAACAAGGCAACGGAAATCGGGATGCGCGCCCTGTCGAGCCCTGACGTCATTGCCCACGCGATGAAAACGCTGAAGGGCAAGGCTAAGGTTAAGCGCGCCATGTGGTCCCGCCGTGCGCAGGAATACGAGCAAAAGATCAACTCGGGCGACCTGATCGCGATTGCCGAAGTGGTGCGCGACCTGCACCGCACCGACGACCAGCGCGAGCAGAGCTATTCCGAGCGTCAACTGTACGAAGCCGCGCTTGAGCGTCTGACCCGCGAAGTGGCCGCCGTATCCGGTGGTGACGAAGGCGCGGCGGCGAAAGAAGTCGGCGACGTGCTCGAAAGCCGCGTCGCAGCCTGATCGCTACCCGACAACTATCTCACGCGCTCCCGCCGGTCGGGGGCGCGTTTTTTTATGTCAGCTCAGCGCGGCAAGGGTCAGCAGCACGGCAATCTCGGTACAGATTTGCGTTGCGCCCAGAATGTCGCCCGTTTGGCCGCCAATCTTGGCACGGGCAAGGGCCGCGATCCCAGCTGCGACTGCCGCGGCGATGATCATGGCAAGTAATCCGCCCCCGCCGGCAAACAGCAGCGCCAGCACCACCGCAATGAATAGGGCGCATAGGACGCTGTTCAGTGGCGCGCGCCCGACGCTATGCGCAAGGCCCGTGTTGCGCGCATGTGGTAGGTCGTACATCAGGGGCGTCAGCATCGCGCGCGACACAACCAGCGCGGTGACAAGGGCGGTCCACGGCACCTCGGCCAGTGCCAGCCAGCGCAGGCCCATCACGATGATCAGCGCCAGAACCCCATAGGCCCCGATGCGGCTGTCTTTCATGATCTCGAGCCGGCGTTCCGGCGTGGTGCCGCCCCACAGTCCGTCAGCCGTGTCGGCAAGGCCGTCTTCGTGCATCGCGCCGGTCGCCATCACAAGCACGCCCAGCACCAGCCCCGCGACGAGCAGCGCGGACAGGCCGAGGGCACTGCCCACCCCCATTACAAGGCTACCGATTAGGCCTATGATCAGCCCTACCAGCGGATAGGCCCACACGGCCCGCGCCCCATGGGCAAAGGCGTGATCCGGCAAGGCAGGCATGGGCAGGCGTGTCAGCAGCACAATGGCGGCGGGCACATCCCACGCCCCAGCAAAGGCTGTCCTGTCGGTTTCGTTGGTCGGCATGTCCGGTCCTGACTTGCGGCTGGATGTCCATTGGGTAAAGAGGCCGAAGCTGACACGCAAGGACGACCCCACATGAGCTTTGACACACTTGACGAATTCCGCCGCCTTCTGGGCCAGATGCCCGCGCCTGATGCTGCCGCAATCGCTGGCGCAACAGACCGCAACGGGCAATTGACCAAACCCCCCGGTGCGCTTGGGCGTCTGGAAGATCTGGCGATCTGGTATGCGGGCTGGCGCGGGGATGCGCGCCCAAGCATCACCGCCCCTCAGGTCATCGTTTTTGCGGGCAATCATGGGGTGGCGGCGCGTGGCGTGTCGGCCTTCCCCCCCGAAGTGACCGCGCAGATGGTCGCCAATTTCGAACATGGCGGCGCGGCGATTAACCAGTTGGCCAAGTGTTTCGGCGCGCGCATGGATGTGGTCGCGCTGGACCTTGAAACGCCCACAGCAGATTTCACCACCGAAGCGGCCATGTCCGAGGCTGAGGTCGTGGCCGCATTGCGCGCAGGCTGGGACAGCGTAGACGAAGCCGCGGACCTGTTGGTGGTCGGAGAGATGGGCATCGGCAACACCACATCGGCAGCAGCGATTGCCGCGCGCCTGTTCGGCGGCGAGGCCGCGATGTGGACCGGACGCGGCACAGGGGTCGAGGGCGATGCCCTGACCCACAAGACCGACGTCGTGGCCCAAGCGCTGACAGCGCATGCGGATGCGGGCGACGGGGTGGACGTGCTGATGCGACTTGGCGGGCGTGAACTGGCAGGTATGGCCGGTGCGATTGCCCGTGCGCGCCAGTTGCGCATTCCGGTGATCATGGACGGGTTTATCTGCACCGCCTCTGCCGCCTGTCTTGAGCACACGGTCAGCGGCGCGCTCGACCATGTGGTCGCGGGCCATAAAAGTGCGGAAGGGGCCCATGCGCGGATGCTTGAGGCTCTGGGTAAGGAGCCACTGCTGTCACTGGGCCTGCGCCTTGGCGAAGGGTCCGGTGCGGCGCTTGCCATTGGTGTGTTGCAAGGCGCGGTGGCCTGCCATTCAGGCATGTCCACCTTTGCCGAAGCGGGCGTGTCCGACGCTTGATCGTCGGGCGGGACTGTTTTTGCCGGCACGGCCTTTGGCCTGTCTGCAAAAAGGCGCCCGCCCACCGACCCTGCCGCGCTAGGCGCGTTTCTGTTCTTCCTGACGTGCGGCCAATGAGGCCTCAAGGTCTTTTTCCAACTCGCGCGAGCGCGCCACATAGGCGTCGTTCTTCGAGGTCGCGATGGCCGGATCCCACAACTCGGCCAGTTGGCGCACGGCGTCGCGGTCATGGGCGTAGAATACCTGCTCGGCTTCAGCGGCCTCGTATTCGCTGAGCCCGAGGTTTTCGAGCGCATAGCGCCCCGCGCGTAGCGAACTGTCGAACATCTCGCGCACGATGTCGTTGGCCCCCGCCTGATAGAGCTTGTAGACGTGCACGCGGTCAAAGGCGCGCGCAATAATGTGGATGTCGGGGCGCTGTTTGCGCGCATAGGCGACCAGCCGCGTCGCGGCCTCCGGATCGTCCAGCGCCACGACCAACACGCGGGCCTCGTCCAGACCGGCGGCGTGCAGGATATCGGCGCGGCTGGGATCGCCCAGAAAGCTTTTGAAGCCAAAGCGCCGCATCAGCGCAATGGTTTCCATATCATGGTCCAGAACCACGGTGTTAAAGCCCGAGCCCTGCACCAACCGGTTCACGATCTGCCCGAAACGCCCGATGCCTGCGATGATGACGGGGCCGTCCTCGTCAATCTCGTCGGCTTCGATATCGCCTTGGGTTTCGGCCATGCGTTTGGCGATCACCTCGTGCAGGATGAACAGCAGCGGCGTGATCAGCATGGTCAGCGCAATCACCAGCAACAGCGTTTCGGCGACGTCCTGCGGGATCACCCCTTGGGCCACGGAAAAGGCTACAAGCACAAAGCCGAACTCGCCCGCTTGCGCGAGGCTGAGGGTGAACAGCCAGCGGTCGCGACCTTTGAATTTGAACACCACCGCAAGGCAATAAAGGATAAAGCCTTTGAGGATGATCACCAGAATGGCCATCGACAGCAGCGCAGGCCAGTTCGCAAACAGCAGCGCGAAATTGATGCCTGCGCCCACAGTGATGAAGAACAAGCCCAGCAGAAGCCCCTTGAATGGTTCAAGGTCGGTTTCCAGTTCATGGCGGAACTCGGAGCTTGCCAGCACCACGCCAGCAAGGAACGCGCCAAGGGCAGGGGACAGGCCGACGAGGTTCATAAGGAAAGAGATCGACACCACGATCAGCAGCGCCAGCGCCGTATACATCTCGCGCAGGCGCGCAGCGTGGATATAGCGGAATACCGGACGGGTCAGGAACACGCCTGCAAAAATCACCGCCGCCACGGCCCCGATGGTCACCAGCGTGACGCCCCATGCGGGCAGACCGTCAACAAGGCTCATCGCGTGGGCGCTGTGGCCGTGATCGTCCGGTGTCAGCGTGATCGACCCGTCCGAGGTGATCTGCGCAGGCAGGGTGACAGCCAGCAGCGGCAGCAGGGCAAGGATAGGAATAACCGAGATGTCTTGGGTCAGTAGCACGGAAAAGACGGATCGCCCGCCGCCGGTTTTCACCAGCCCTTTTTCGGTCAGCGTTTGCAGCACGATCGCGGTCGAGGACAGGGCCAGCGTCAGACCAATCGCCACGGCAACACCCAGCGGTTGGTTGTAGGCGACGGCAATGCCCGCCAGCGCCAGCGTCGACAGGATGACCTGCGCCCCGCCAAGGCCGATCAGCTTGTGCCGCATGTCCCATAAGGTGCGCGGCTCTAGTTCCAGCCCGATCAGGAACAGCATCATCACGACGCCGAATTCGGCAAAGTGCTGCAAATCCTCGGTTTCGGAGCCGACCAGCCCCAGAACCGGCCCGATCAGGATGCCTGCCGCCAGATAGCCAAGCACCGACCCAAGCCCCAATCGCGCGGCAATCGGTACCGCTATGACCGCAGCCAAGAGGTAAACGGAAGCCTGATAGAGGAAGTTTTCCATGCGCTATGCCTTTGCAACTGGCGGTAAGATGTGGGCCTTTGGGGCGGGATACAACCGGAACCTGATCGGAGTTTCCTAACAGGGCGCGATTGCACCACCAAGGGTCGAGATGTGCCAGAATACGGGCACATGGGCGGCGTTCAGGTGGGCAACGGGCTGTCGGGCTTGAGTTGATCCATCACGATCTGGCTGTGCACTTTGGCAACCGTGGGGTGGGTCAGCAGCACGTCGTGGATCAGCGTGTTCAGCGCCGCAAGGTCGGGGCAATAGACCCGCAGCAGGTAATCCGCATCGCCGGTCATCGTCCATGCGCTGGTGATCTCGGGGCGGGTTCTGACCAGTTGTCCGAAGCTTTTGGAATGTTCCGGCCCGTGGGTGGACAGATGCACCTGCACAAACCCCTGCACGCTGAGGCCCAGCTTGGCAGCATCCAGCCGCGCCACATAGCCCGTGATATGGCCCTCGGCCTCAAGCCGTTGTCGCCTGCGCCCGATCTGGCTGGCCGACAGGTTGAGGCTGTCGCTGAGTTGCTGGGCTGATTGGTAGGCGTCGCGTTGCAACGCGGCAAGCAGGCGGATGTCGATGGAATCAAGCATGTGCGTGTTTTCTGTCATCATGGGCAGGTAGGGCGCATATTTTGCGCGTCAAACAGGTGTTAGCATATTGATTTTGCGCGCACCACGCATGTCGGGCGCAATAAACTGTGACAAACCCCAAAGCCGGAGGAGTCACTATGGGCCCGTTTCCACATAACGCACCGAAATCGCAGATCACCGAAGAAAACCCCATGGGTACGGACGGCTTCGAGTTTGTCGAATTCGCCCATCCCGATCCCGAGGAACTGCGCACTGTCTTCACGCGCATGGGGTACGAGAAAGTGGCGCGTCACAAGACCAAGAATATCGAACTCTGGCAGCAGGGCGACATCACCTATGTGCTGAACGCGCAAGAAGACAGCTTTGGCGCGCGCTTTGTGCAGGATCACGGGCCATGTGCCCCATCGATGGGCTGGCGCGTGGTGGATGCGCAGGCGGCGTATAAGCGCGCGCTGTCGCTAGGTGCCGAAGGCTATGAGGGGACCGACAAGGTGCTGGACGTGCCCGCGATTGTCGGGATCGGCGGTAGCCTCATCTATTTCGTGGACCAGTATTACGACACCTCGCCCTATAACGAGGAATACGAATGGCTGGCGCAGTCCAAGCCGCGTGGCGTCGGTTTCTTCTATCTCGATCACCTGACGCACAACGTGCACAAGGGCAATATGGACACGTGGTTCCGCTTTTACGGCGACCTGTTCAACTTCCGCGAAATCCGTTTTTTCGATATCGAGGGCAAGTTCACCGGCCTGCTGAGCCGCGCGCTGACCTCGCCCTGCGGGCGTATCCGCATTCCGATCAACGAGGACCGTGGCGAGACGGGGCAGATCGTGGCCTACCTTAAGAAGTACAACGGCGAAGGCATCCAGCACATCGCGGTCGGGTCGGACAACCTTTACGACAGCACCGATGCGATTGCGGAAAACGGCCTCAAGTTTATGCCAGGTCCGCCGGACACCTATTACGAGATGAGCAAGAACCGCGTCGTTGACCATGACGAACCGCTCGACCGGATGCGCAAGCACGGCATTCTGATTGATGGCGAAGGTGTCGTGGACGGGGGCGAGACGAAGATCCTGCTGCAAATCTTCTCGAAAACCGTGATCGGGCCGATTTTCTTCGAGTTCATCCAGCGCAAGGGCGATGACGGCTTTGGCGAAGGGAACTTTAAGGCCCTGTTCGAAAGCATCGAGCAAGAGCAGATCGACAATGGTGAACTGGCCGCAAGCTAAGGCTGGATCAGTTGTGAATTACTGCGGGGGCCATTGGCCCCCGTTTGCTTTTGGGGGCTACGATTGGCGCGTTGGCGCGTGATCAGCCGCGTGGCATCTTCAGGATGACGCTGCGGTTGCCCTTTTGATAGCGCAGTTCGCTGTCGCCGATGGCCGACACGCGCCCGCCGTCAAAGCGATCCCCGACAACCAGTTTCTTGTACCGCCCGTTGCCCAGACGCACCAAAGCGCGGCGGTTGGACGGGGTGCCGTAGACGCCGATCAGGTTGATGTTGTTCAGCTTGATCGCGTTGCGCACAGTGGCCGCTTTGGCGACCGAGGTCGAAGACGGGATCGACGGCGTCACCGTGCGCGGCGCGACAGAGGCGGTGCGCTCGGGCTCTGCCTCGGGTTCGGGGGCAAGGCGGGTGGCGCGGGCCACGATGCGGGTGAAGTTGCGCGGACGCGTGGCGGGCCGCAGCGAGGTGGCCGCTGCCAGCGCGGAAACAGGTGCTGCTTCCTCCGGCGTCTCGGCCTCTTCTGTCGCGACCTCGGGTTCGGGGGCGGCGACATCCTGCGGCGCTGCGGGGCGCAGTTGCGGGCGCAGGGCCGCCAGTTCGTCGCGCGACAGGCCCCCCAGCGTGGCACGTTCATTCTGTTCCACCAGATCGGAAGGACGCGGGTTTGGACGGACCCGTGCCAGCGCGATCAGGTCGGGCGCGGCGGCGTCGGGTTCAACGGACAGGCGCACAAAGGTCGCGGGCGGTTTGGCGGGCGGGCTGCCAAGGATCACGGTAAAGCCATCTGGGCTAAGCGCGCCTTCGGGCGTGGGGATCACGCGCCCATCGGGGCCACGGGCGAAATTCGTACCCGCTGCGACCGGAGAGGTCACAAGCGCCAGATTCCCATCAGTGTCGAATGAGGCGGCAGTGGGCAACGCGACCGCATCCAACGCAGGGCTGATCGGGTCGATGCCTGTGACATAAAGGTCTTCGATCTCGATCACATCGGCGGGCGGGTCCATGTCGGGCGCGCGGGGCCAGATGCCCGTCACCGCATAGCGCGCTTCGAGTTCGGAGGCGTCGAGGTCTTCGGGGGCGATGGGGTCGGGCAGGGGATTGCGCAGTGCGTCCAGTACAGCGGCGTCCTCGGCGGACAGTACATCGTCGGTCAAGCCGTCATTCAGGGCCGCGACCACCACGCCGTCGGCTTCTTCCTCGGGGTCGGGGTCCAGTTGCGTGGTCGCGCCCACATCCAGCGCCAGCGAGTCGCGCGCATCTTCGGGCAGGGTCGAGGCCAGTGTGCGTTCACGCGGCTGGAAGAAACGGGCAAGCCCTTCTTCCATGAACACGGCCGCCCATGCGGCCACACCGGCAAGAAAGATCAGCAAGACCGCCGTCAGGATCAGTCCGAGGAAGCGCGGCTTGCCACCGACCTGTACGCTATCGCGCGCGCCAAAGATGGTCATGCGTTCGGTTTCGGACGCGGCCTGTTTGGCTGCTTTGCTGCCCTTTTGCGGGGCGGGGGCCACGGCGGCGGCTTTGGCAGACGGCTTGCGCCGCGACAGGAAGCCGCCCAGTTGACGGATGCTGGGTTTGCCTTTGGGCGCGTTGCCTGCTGGTGGAATTGTGCGTTCCGGCGCAGCCTCGCCCAAGCGTGGTTCGGGGCGCAGGCTGTCGGCGGCGGATTTCGGCGGGGCCGTCAGGTTGATTGAAGGGGCGTCCTTGGCCGTTGCCGCTGCGGGTGCGGGCGGCGCCACGGGGGGCGATGTTTTGGAAGGCGTAATCTCGCGCGATACACCGCCCAGTTTGGCGGGCGTCGGGTTCGATGCGGGGTTCTGGCGGCGGCGCGTGGCAAAGCCGAGCAGGGGCGGCGTGGTGGTTTCGCCGCTGTCACTGTCGGATGTGTCCGCTTCGGACGGTTCCGCTTCCCCATCGGGCTTGGCAGTCAGGGGCGGCGGCAAAGTTGTTTCATCCGACGGGGACGGGTCGGGCAGGGTATCTTCCTGCTCTGCCTCTGTCTCGATCACAACGGGCACCGCCTTGGGGCGCGTCATATCGGGCGAGTCGTCCGAGGTGTCGGGCACAGCCGCCTTGCGCCGCACGGGGGCGGGGTCCTCTGCCACTGGTTCGGGTTCTGGCGGAGTTGGCTCGGGCTGAGCAGGCTCCGGCGTATCTTCGACCACGTCGGCGGGGCTCTCGACCACCACAACGCGCACGCCGTCCGGCTCGACCGTTTCGCCAGCGCCTAACAGCGATGGCGCGCAGGCTGTGGGGCCAAAGAACGGCTCGCCCAGAAAATCGCTGCTAAAGGCGGCGGCGACAAAGCTGACAGGGTTGAACCCGTGATCGGTAGCAAAGGCCTCGGCCTCGGCCAATGTTTCGCGCGCAACAGCGGCCACATGGGTCCGTTCGCCATCGGGCGAGATGTCAAAAGACAGCGCATCAACCGGATAGGGCGTTGCACCATCCAGCGCCTGTGCGGCGGCGGCGCGTCGTGCATCGTCATCCATGCCGGGTGTGTCGATGCTCAGATATTTGATCTGCTCGTCGGGGATGATCAGCTTGGTGCGGACAGGGCCGGATTTAATCGCATCGGTGGCCTGACGAAGCTCGGACAGGATGTCGTTCAGGTCCGGATCGCTTACATCCGCCTCGCCGACAAGGTGCCAGCCCCCTGCGGCGCGGTGCAGCAAGCGGATCCCGTCAAAGGACAAGGACAAGGCAAAGTTTGGCTTCATAACTGCCCTTTATCAATTCAGCCGCCCAGAGGGAATACGAGCGCAGATGATGTGGCAGGATAAAGCAGGACTTTGCCCATGCAAAGGAAAAGCCTGCCCGCGCGGCGTTTTCGCCGCAGCCTTCCGGCAAGGCACCCCAAAGCGGCGCGCCTTGCCGGTTTTTCGCTTAGCTGACCGCCTTGGTCAGCGCCTGATCCAGATCGGCGATCAGGTCGTTCACATCCTCGGTCCCGATGGAAACGCGGACCACTTCCGGTGCCGCGCCCGCCGCACGCTGTTGGTCCGCCGTCAGCTGGCGGTGCGTGGTCGAGGCCGAGTGGATGATGAGCGAGCGTGAATCGCCCAAGTTGGCCACATGGCTGAAGATTTCCAGCGAATTCACCAGCTTGACGCAGGCGTCATAGCCGCCCTTGACCGCAAAGGTGAACAGGCCGCTGGCACCGCGTGGGCAGATACGCGCCACACGGTCGTAATAGGGCGAGGATTCCAGACCCGCATAGGTCACGTAATCAACGCGTGGATCGTCCTCGAGCCACTTGGCGATCTTCACCGCGTTTTCTACGTGGCGGTCCATGCGCAGCGACAGGGTTTCGGTGCCCATCAACGTGTAATGCGCTGCCTGTGGGTTCATCGTCATGCCCAGATCGCGCAGACCGATGGCGATGCCGTGGAAGGTAAAGGCCAGCGGGCCGAACGTCTCGTGGAATTTGAGGCCGTGGTAGGCAGGCTCCGGCGCGCTGAGCGAGGGGAACTTGTCATTCGCGGACCAGTCGAACTTGCCCGAGTCCACAACGCAGCCGCCGGTGACAGTGCCGTTGCCGGTCAGGTATTTGGTTGTCGAGTGGACGACCAGCGTCGCGCCATGTTCGATGGGGCGGCACAGGTAAGGCGTGGCCGTGGTGTTGTCGACGATCAGCGGGATTTCCGCCGCATCCGCGATGGCCGCGATGGCGTCCAGATCGGTGATGTAGCCGCCGGGGTTGGCGATGGATTCGCAGAACACCGCGCGGGTCTTGTCGTTGATCGCAGCCTTCACCGCGTCGGTGTCGTCGAAGTCGACGAATGTCGCCTCCCAACCGAAACGTTTGATGGTCTGGCTGAACTGCGTGACGGTGCCGCCATAAAGACGGGTCGAAACCACAACATTCATGCCG
This sequence comes from Tateyamaria sp. 7Alg 36, assembly GCF_059882455.1. NCBI lineage: Bacteria > Pseudomonadati > Pseudomonadota > Alphaproteobacteria > Rhodobacterales > Roseobacteraceae > Tateyamaria > Tateyamaria sp. 7Alg 36. The sequence continues at coordinate 3,372,490 of NZ_CM187613.1, forward strand.
GGCGACATCAGCGGGAACAGCGCCATCAATTGTGCCGCGTGGCCCGAGGAACAGCATACGCCGCCAACGCCGCCTTCAAGGGTCGCGATACGCTCCTGCAACACGGCCACAGTCGGGTTGGTCAGGCGCGAATAGATATAGCCGACCTCTTGCAGGTTGAACAAAGCGGCGGCGTGTTCGGCATCGCGAAAGACATAGGCGGTAGATTGATAGATCGGGGTCTGGCGCGCTCCGGTCGCAGGATCGGGGCGGGCGCCCGCGTGGATCTGAAGCGTGTCAAAGCCGTATTTTGGGCCATCGGTCATGTGTCATTCCTTTGAATTAGGCGCGAAGGTCGCGCTATCGTTATGCAAAGGGGCGCGCATGGGCAAGGCAGGCGATGCGATCTGCTGCGGTGATCTGTGGCGTCGTGTATACCCATCATATATGTTGACTGGCTCCTGATTTATGTATACTGCAACAAGTATACATAAATCAGGAGCCTGAGATGGCCGTTCAAGCAGTTACAAAAATCAAAGAACCAAAAGGCAAAGCCGCCACACCGATCAATGCCATGGAAGGCGCACGCAAAGGCAAGCGCGCAGCCAAGCTGGAAAAGCTGAAACAGGCAGATACGATCAATTTCGCGGTGGAACCCAGCGTGCGCGCCTATCTGGCCAGCGCCGCCAAGGCGCAAGGCCTTGATCTGTCGCACATGATGCAAAAGATCGTCGAAGCCTATGTGATCGACACCGCCCCCGCCGACCATGAACTGGCCAAGCGGTTGACCGCCAAACGTTCGGTCATCGACATCGCCCAGAAAACCGCGACCGATCTGGATGCGGCGGGCGCGTTCGACAGCCACTTTATCCTTAATGTGATCAAGGCCGCGTCCGAGGATGCCGCTTTTGTCGACGCCTACACCCTTGCGACCCAAGCGGACGGTGACAGCCACAAGGCCAAACTGCTGGCGCGGCGCGCACGTACCACGTTGAACCAGCAATTGGGCCGCGTGATCAAACGCACCGTCGGGGCAAAAAGCCTGCGCAAGGACGGGGGCGGCATCGCGCGGTCCTCGACCACGGACGCGCTGATCACGACCTATACGTTGTTGACCAAAGCGGGCGCATAACGCCCAAACGACATGCGCGGCGGCCCGATCAGAAGGCCGTCGCGACCATGAACTCTGACGAAGCTTCGGGAAAGGCGATGTCGGAATATTCGATCATCTCGATCAGCTGCGGCTGACCAACTGTCGTCTTTTGCAGGAAATAGCGGACCTGACTGATGCGCCGGGTCTTGCCATGGCTGTCCTTGTGGTCCCATTCGATCCACAGGTTGGCATTGCTTTTCGTGGCGATGCCCGAGGCGACAAGGCGTGGCGTCAGGGTGGCGATGTCGGCCTTTCTGGCCGCGTCGCGATAGATGCCTATCGCTTCTTCGAACATCTCGGCATTGGCAAAGACCTGAATCGCATCGCCCACATATAATGGCAGCGGATAGACAAAGCGCGCAGCGACCAGATCAAGCCGGTCGGCGATAAAGTCGGTCGCAATATCTTGAAAAAAGCGCAACGAAGGGCTGCACATCGGGCTATTCCTAATTGGCTAGAGGTGCGTAAGTCGGTCGGGTCAACGGGCGTCGCTTGAATTCGAAGGGGGGCAACTAACCGTTAACTTGGTTAACGTCCATGCGTTTGATGCCCTTTTGACGGGAAGTTTCGGTACGAATACCTGACCTAACGCAACGTCACACTCAGCGCATCCAAAATCCGTTCGATTTGATACGATTTCTTATCGCCTGCTCGCGACGGGGCAGATCGTTCTGGTCGAACAGGGCGCGCACCTTTTCGCCCCGACCCTGAAACACCATCCGCTTGATCGGGTCATAGCCTTTGAGGACTTTCTTGATCTTGTTGGGGCTGGCGACTGATTCCAGTGTTTCAATCACCGCATCGCTTTCCCGCGCATAAAGGAGTGGCAGCAAGCGGTAGTGGCAGCTGACCGGACCGTCCAGCGCCGTGTTCACCGCGCTGTCACGCCCGCCACCAAGGGCATGGATGACCAGCGGCAGGGCGACCTGATCCAGCCATGGATCAAAGGTCTGACACACCAGTGGTTCCGGCGGGGTGTCGCGGATGAACAGGGCGTATTCCAGAAACTTCGCGCCGAACGCGCGCGGGCAGGCCCCATAGAAATAGCCAGCGTTGAAATAGAGATAGCGTTGCCAGTACTCGTCGGGCTCGGACAGATCGAGGCTGCTGTCGAAATCCAGATCGAACGCGTCATAAAGCGATTTCCAGATTTCGGTATAGCCGGGCCCGTAGAGTTCGATCTGCGGCCATGTTCCTGTGCGCCGCATCGAGGCGCTTGGCCGATCAAAGTCGAAGGGAACGTCGCTTAACTCTCCGGTGATCAGGGTGTCGCTGTCAAAGAAGACAAAGGGTTCGCCCTCGGGCAGGACCGACAGCAACTCGATCTTGTTGCCATAGGGATAGGATTGGCCGAAATGGGTCGAGGTGAAGGGCACGATTTCTGCGCCCAGATCAATCAACGCGGCCACCACATCAGGGGCATTGATGCGCGGATCGCGGTCCCACATCTGACCGGGTTGGGGTTCGCAAATCAGCACGCGGCCTTTGAATTTCGGGCTTTTGGCACGCAGCGACGCCACGAAGAGCAATGCCTCATAAGCAAGGCGTCCCCCTTGCGCCACGAGCGCCACATTGAAGGTCTGCGCCGCCTGTTTCGCGGGTTTTTTTGCCATTTTGCCTGCTCTGCGTGTGTTAGCGTGCGCCAACTATAGCTGCGGACGGGCTGCGGTTAAATGATGTTTTGCCGTTGTGTGACGCGGGGCGAGGGTGGGCCATCCGGTGTGCGGGGCACGCAGTGGTGCCGGCAACCTTGCACGGGGCAGATTTTGAACGGCGCGCGTATCTTTTCGGGGCGCGTGTTGAAGGCGCGTAACGGCTATTGGTGCCGCGTCTCTGTACTGCGTGCAATTGGCGGGAATTCGCTCAAGCTGCTTACCTAAGGGCTTTGCCTTGCCGCAACAGAGTCGTGGGCGCGGATCACGCCCTGCCCGAAGATTGGGCCGAACGTTCCGTCATTGCCCTGATCGGGTGCGCTGTCGGGCAAAGGCGCAGAATTGCTGTGGTCGGCGCGTGATCATTTGGTATATCAACCCCATCACACATCAAAACGTTAGAAAAACAGGGGAAAATCACATGAAAAAGCTTGCTTTTGCGGCCACGCTGGCGATGACGACCAGCGCAGCCTCCATGGCTGCGGCCGAGTGCGGCGAAGTCTCGATCACGGAAATGGACTGGGCCAGCAGCGCCGTTGTCACCTATGTCTCCAAGTTCCTGCTTGAGCAGGGCTATGGCTGCACCGTGACCACCGTGCCAACAACCACCGTGCCTGCGATGGCATCGGTTGCGGAAACCGGAGAGCCGGACATCCTGACCGAACTGTGGACCAGCTACACCGAAGTGTACGAAGAACTGCGCGACGCGGGCAAACTGGTCGAACTGTCCAAGGTGCTGTCCGATGGCGGTGTCGAGGCATGGTGGATCCCTGCCTATCTGGCCGAAGAACATCCTGAACTGACCACGCTGGAAGGCATCAAGGCGAACCCCGAACTGGTCGGCGGTCGCTTCCATGACTGTCCGTCGGGCTGGGGTTGTGACATCACCAACTCCAACAACTTCAAAGCCTCCGGTCTGGCCGAAGCTGGCGTTGAGCGTTTCCAGCACGGTTCCGGCGAGACATTGGCGACAGCCATCGCGGCAGCTGCCGAATCCAAAGAGCCATGGTTCGGCTACTACTGGGCACCCACATCCGTCTTGGGCAAATACCCGATGGTTCAGGTCGAACTGCCCGCCTATGACGCGGACATCCACACCTGCAACGGTCTGGAAGACTGCGCCACACCTGGCCTGTCGTCCTACCCTGTCTCCAACGTCGTAACCGCGGCCACATCGTCCTTTGTCGAGCGTGAGCCTGACGCCGCCGCGCTGATGAAGAACCTGACCTTCACCAACGCGCAAATGGGCGAAGTGCTGGCGTGGCAGGAAAACAACCAAGCGTCCTATGAAGAGGCAGCTGTGTACTTCCTGACCACGTACAAAGACACGTGGAGTGCGTGGCTGAACGACGAAGCCCGCGAAAAGCTGTCGGGCCTGCTGCAATAAGCAGTCATTAACACCGTCCGGCGCTGCGCATGCGTGTAGCGCCGGACCAATGAATAAGAAGGCAGGGACAAACCCATGGCGCGCTATGACGGACTTTTTGATACATTAGGCATGCGGGACTGGTGCGACGCGGACAAAGCGGATGCGCCCTTGTCCATGGCGCAACTGATGGCACAGGCCCAAGGCGGCACGGGCGAGGTCGAGACACCGGGTCTCCCTTTTCCGTCGCTGGATGAACTGCACGAGGCTTGCGCCAAGATCGGCCAGACCCGTGATTTGACCGAAGGGCTCGAGAACGGGTTTCTCGCCATCCGGTCCGAGATGAAATTTGTGCTGGACCCGATCACGCAGCCGCTGTCGTGGATGCTGGACGGGGCACTGTTCGTGTTCGAATCCGCCCCGTGGTGGGTGATGATGCCGATCCTGATCCTGCTGGCTTGGGCGGTCAGCCGGTCGCGTGCGGTTACGGGGTTCGTCGTCTGTGTGCTGTTGTTCTTTGCCTTCATCGACCACTACGAGGTCGCGATGCAGACGCTGGCCATCGTCTTTGTCTGTACCGGCATATCGGTGCTGTTCGGGGTGCCCATCGGTATCGGGATGTCGAAATCGGATACCGCACAGCGCGGTATCGTGCCGGTGCTGGACCTGCTCCAGACACTGCCGACCTTCGTTTACCTGATCCCGCTGATTTTCCTGTTTTCTGTCACAGAATCAAAGCTGTACGGGATTGCGATCATCCTTTACGCCATCGTGCCGGTGATCCGTCTGACCGATCTGGGCATCCGTCTGGTGGATGAGGACGTGATCGAGGCGGCGGATGCCTTTGGCCTGACGCCATGGCAAAAGCTGACCCGCGTGCAACTGCCGCTGGCGTTGCCCAACATCATGGCCGGTGTGAACCAGACCATCATGATGAGCCTTGCGATGGTGGTCATCGCCTCGCTTGTCTCGGCGCCGGGCCTTGGGGTGCTGGTGCTGCGCGGTATTCGTGCGCTTGACCTCGGGGTCGGCATTGTCGCGGGGCTGGGCATTGTGCTGCTGGCCGTGGTGCTGGATCGCGTGTCCAAGGCCGCGTTGAACCGCGTCGATACACGGGGGCCAAGCAAATGAGCCAGAAAGACACACGCCCCAAGGTCTCGATCCGTGGCCTGTTCAAGATCTTCGGCCCGGACGACAAGGCCAAGGTGCCGCTGGTGCAGGCGGGAATGGACAAGGCCACGCTGCTCGACGAACACCGCCATGTGCTGGGCCTGCGCGACATCAATGTCGACATGCAGGCGGGCGAGATTACGGTCATCATGGGGCTGTCCGGTTCGGGCAAATCCACGCTGATCCGGCACCTCAACCGGCTGATCGACCCGTCGGCGGGGGATATTCTGGTGGATGGCATCGACGTCATGTCGCTGGACGCCGCCGCGCTGCGCAAGATGCGTCAAAAGCATATGTCGATGGTGTTCCAGAAATTCGCGCTGCTGCCGCACAAGACAGTTCTGCAGAACGCGCAGCTGCCGCTGGCCGTGCAGGGTGAGGACGCCGCCCTTCAGGACAGCGAGGCGCGCAAATGGCTCGCCCGTGTGGGACTGGACGGGTTCGAACAACGCTATCCCGCGCAACTGTCGGGCGGCATGCAGCAGCGCGTGGGCATCGCGCGTGCGCTGACCGCGAATACCGACATCATGCTGATGGACGAGGCGTTCTCGGCCCTTGATCCGCTGATCCGCACCGACATGCAGAACCTGCTGCTGGAGTTGCAGAAAGAGTTGCAGAAAACCATCGTCTTTATCACCCACGATCTGGACGAAGCGTTGAAGCTGGCCGACCATCTGGTGATCCTCAAGGATGGTGCTGTGGTCCAGCAGGGCGAGCCGCAAGGCATCCTGTTGAACCCTGCCGACCCCTACATCGAAGATTTCGTGAGCGACATTAACCGCGCCCGCGTGCTGCGCGTTCGGTCGGTGATGCAGCCGCTGGGGTCCGGCGATTTTGCGGGCGATGTGGAGGCCAACAGCAACCTCGAAGACATGATTGCGCTGTCGCAGGGGGATACCAACCTTACTTATCGCGTGATCGAAAACGGCGGGCCGGTCGGGCAGTTGGATATGAAAGAACTGGTGCGCGCGCTGGTGCCGCGTGTCTCGGGGCAGGGCGCGGCCTAGGCGGCGTTACCCCTGAATTCCTCTTTCGAAAGGTCCGACATGCGTGATTTTCTGAAACTCGACCACCCGTTCTTTGCCAAGCCGTGGCGGCGCTATCTGACCCTTGCGACCTGCGCGGTCTGGGGCGGGATCGAAATGGCGCGTGGCGCGACGGGCTGGGGCATGGTGTTCTGGGGGCTGGGCGCGGTGGCGTTCTGGCATTTCCGCCAGATCGATTGGACCAAATACGACGACAAGCCGAAAGGGTAGGGTGCGCGACCGATCAGGTCGCGGCCCCCGTTTTGTGTAGTGGCCTAGCGGAACATCGGCGGGCGGGCATCCAGCCAAGCGCCGTCCTGCTTGCCCGATTGTGCCACAGCAACCACTGCCGCCATTGATCGCAATCCGTCCTCGGCACGGGGGTAGAGGTTCGCCGCCGCGTCCATCTCGCGCCCTTCCTTGCGGGCACGGATCGCCTCGGCCAGATCGGCATAGATGTTGGCAAAGGCCAGCGGCATCCCTTCGGCATGGCCAATGGTGACGCGGCTGGTGCGGTCGGCCTCGGGCGACAGGTTCGCCTCGCCCCGTTCGATCACCTGCAAACGCTCGCCCAGCGGCATGTAATACAGCTGGTTGGGCTGTTCCTGCGTCCAGCGCAGCCCGCCCTTTTCGCCAAAGACCTGAAGGCCAAGCCCGTGCTGTCGACCAATGGCCACGGAACTGGTCCACAGCCGCCCCACAGCGCCGCCATCCATGCGGAAGTTGACCATCGCGTCGTCTTCAAGCGCGCGCACATCAATGCAGGACACCGTGTCGGCGGACAGTTTCACCACCTCTTGGCCGGTGACAAAGGACGCCATGTGCATCGCGTGAATGCCGCAATCGGCGAACTGGGCCGACACACCCGCCTGCGCGGGGTCATAGCGCCAGCGCACCCGCGGGTTGTCCGCATCCGCCGCATCGGCGTGATGGCCATGGGCGAATTCGGCGACCACGAGGCGCACCTTGCCCAGATCGCCGCGCTGCACCATCGCTCGCATATGGCGCACCAGTGAATAGCCTGAATAGCCGTAGTTGACCGCGCAGATATTGCCGGTCTTTTCCGCGATTTTGACGATCTCTTCGCCCTCCTCGACGGTCATGGTCATCGGCTTTTCGCACAGCACATGAAACCCGCCTTCGAGGAACGCTTTGGTGATCTCGAAATGGGTGGCGTTGGGGGTGGCAACGGTGACCAGATCAATGCGGTCGTCGCGCTTCTGTTCGCCTTCCAGCATCTCTTGCCAGTCGCCATAGGCGCGATCGCCCAGACCCAGACGCCGTCCATAGTCGCGCCCCGCCTCGGCACGGTGATCCAGCGCGCCTGCGCTGAATTCGAACAGCCCGTCCAGCCCCGCGCCCAAGCGGTGGGCCGGTCCGATCTGGCTGCCTTCTCCGCCCCCGATCATGCCCCATTGCAGCTTTGCCATAGTGAACCCTTCTGTTGTTGACTGGCGACCTTTCGTGCGCCCGTTGTTCAAAACCCGATTGATTGCAGGTAGGCGCGGTTGGCGCGCGCATCGTCAATTGGGGACGTGTCGCCCGCCGGATCGCAATCCTGTTCCACCGTGCACCATCCGGTGAAACCGGCGTCCAGCAGTACCTGCCGCACAGCTGGGAAATCGACGTCGCCATCGCCCAGATTGCAGAAAATACCGTCGCCGCAGGCCTCGTAAAAACCGGTGCGGTTGGCGATCACCTTGGCCTTCACCTGCGGGTCGATGTCCTTGAAATGCATATAGCTGATGCGCCCGATATGGCGCTTCATAAAGGCGACGGGGTCGAAACCGGCATAGGAATGGTGGCCCGTGTCAAAGCAGATGTTCAGGATGCGGTCGTCGACCTCGTCCAGCAGGCGCTCAAGCTCGGGTTCGAAATCCATGAACCCTGCGGCATGGGCGTGGATGCCGACGGTCAGGCCGTATTCCTCGGCCCCCATGCGCGCGATGGTTGCGATGCGGTCGCGGAACGCGGCCCATTCGGCGCTGTCCATCTGTTCGGCCTCGGTCGCGCGGCCTGCGGTGGGGGCGCGACGTTCCGAGATGCTGTCGATCAACACCAGATGCTGCGCACCATGGGCCTTCAGCGCCTTGCAGGTGCGCACGCTGGCATCCATCACGTCATCCCATTTTTCGGGGTCGTGAAAGGCGCGAAAGATCACCCCGCCCACCAGTTCCTGCCCGAATTCGGCCAGCGCATCGCCAAGCTCGGCAGGGTCTTCGGGCATGTAGCCCACAGGGCCAAGTTCGATGCCGGAGTAGCCTGCGGCGGCGTTTTCGGCCAGCACGGTGCGCCAGTGCGGATTGCGCGGATCGTCCGCAAATTCCACCCCCCACGAACACGGGGCGTTACCGATTTTGATCATGTGATGTTCCCCCCCTTCGGGTTCTAGAAATCCGCCACGTTCATCCACGCGCCCTTGCGCGAGGACGCGAGGCTGGCCGCGACAACCTGATTGACCGCGAGCCCTTCTTCGAATGTGGGCCAGACGGGGTCGCCGCTGGCGATGGCGTGCAGGAAATCCTTGGCCTCGATAATGATCTGGTCCTGATATCCGGTGCCATGGCCCGGCCCCTGACAGAAGGGCAGGAAATCGGGATGGGCAGGGCCGGTCAGGATCTTGCGAAAGCCGCGCTCGGCCTCTGGCCCTTCGGCGGTATAAAGCCACAGGGCGTTTTGATCTTCACCGTCGAACCGGATCGCGCCCTTGGTGCCATAGATGTCATAGGCATAGCCCATCTTGCGCCCCGTCGCGACGCGGCTGGTAAAGATCGACCCGTGCACGCCGCTAGCAAAGCGCACGGTCAGTTGCGCCTGATCGTCGTTGGTCACGGCCACGCCGCCGCGATCCTTGTGGATGGTTTCAACCAGTGCAAAGACCGACTCGATCGGGCCAAGCAGTGTCTGCGCGCAGTTGATCGGGTGCGGGGCCAGATCGCCCATGCAGCCATTGGCATCCCCGCTGGTGCGCCAGTTCGCGGGCAGGTCCGGATCGGCAAGGAAATCCTCGGTCATCTCGCCACGGAACGAGGTCACCTGACCAATGCGCCCTTCGGCCAGTAGTTTGCGGGCGAACTGTGTGGCGGGGGTACGGATGTAATTAAAGCCGACCATGTTCGCCACGCCCGAGGCGCGGGCGGCGGCGACCATCTCGCGGGATTCGTCCGGTGAGGCCCCCAGCGGCTTTTCGCACAGCACGGGCTTGCCAAGGGCGAAGGCGGCCAGCGCGATGTCGCGATGCGTTTCCTGCGGGGCGGCGATGACCACCGCATCGACGCGCGGATTTTCGACCAATGTGCGCCAGTCATCCGTGGCAGAGGCAAAGCCATAGGCAGCGCGGTACTTCTCGGCCGAGGCGGGGCTGCTGGCGCAGACCATTTCCAGACGGGGGCGTAGGGCGGTGTCGAACACGGCACCCACGGCACCAAAGGCCACGGCATGCGCCTTGCCCATGTACCCGCCGCCGACGATCCCGATCCCGATCTCTGCCATATGCTGTTTCCTTGGATACGTGTTGAAACTGGTCCCAAGGTTGGTATCGTCGTTGGGATACATTCGGTCAACGCGGAATCGCGGCACGGGCAACACGGCGCCGTGCCGGTGCCGCGTTTTCCCCAACTGGTCTTGCGCGTTCCCGCGCAGCACCGACCCCGAGGAGGCACCCGCGATGACAGTTTTCCCGAGGTCCGGACAGGTGCGGATGTGACGGCGCTGATAACAGGGATAAAGGCCAACAATTTCGTGATTGTGGGCCGTGCGGGCATCGACTTTTTCACCGATGCGGGCGTGCGTGCCGAGGATGCCGAACGGGTCAGCGTGGATCTGGGCGGGTCGGCGGCGAACATCGGCGCGGGCATTTGCAAGCTGGGCGGGCAGGCGGCGCTTGTCACCTCGGTCTCGGACGATGCGGCGGGCAGTTATTGCACCGCGCGTCTGCGCCACTACGGCGTCGATACGTCCTATGTGCGCCCCGTGGGCGGGGAATACCGCAACTCGCTGGCGTTCTACGAAAGCGTGCTTGAGGGGCACCGCAACGTGATCTACCGCAATGGCGCGGCGGATTTCCAGATGACGGTGGACGATGTCGAGGCGGTGGATTTTTCCCGCTATGGCGCATTGATCACCGCAGGCACGGTTTTTGCCGCAGAACCTTCGCGCAGTGCGGCCTTTGCCGCGTTCGAGCGGGCCAAAGCCGCAGGCGTACCGATCATTTTCGACGTGGATTACCGCCCCTATTCGTGGCCCTCCGCTCAGGAAGCTGCCGACGTGCTGAGCCGCGCCGCCGAAGATGCGCACATGATTGTCGGCAATGATGAAGAGTTCGGGTTCATGGCCGGTGACATGGACAAGGGGCAGGACAAGGCGCGGGCACTGGCGGCCAGCTTGGCCGATATTGTCATCTATAAAATGGGCGGCGATGGCGCGGTCACCTATGCGGATGGCGACGAATTCACCACGGGCATCTATCCCGTTACCGCCGTCAAACCCGTCGGGGCAGGGGATGCGTTCATGGCCGGATTGCTGACCGGCATCGCGGAAGGCATGGCGCTGAAAGAGGCGGTGCTGCGCGGCTCTGCCTGCGCGGCGATCACGGTGTCACGCCCCGGCTGCGCGCCTGCATTGCCGACCCCGTCCGAGCTCAAGGCGTTCCTGCAAGATCATGCCGGCCCGTCCACGCCATAAAACCACAGTCCCCAATCAAAGGAACACCCGATGCATATCGCGCCCTATGACAACCAGAACAAACCGATTGTGGATGTGGACGATGCCACGGTGCCGCTCACCTATTTCAACATCGTGAAGCTGAAGAAGGGGCAGGCATTCGAATACGCGACACCGGGCTACGAGACCTGCATCGTGCCCGCCACTGGCACGGTCGATATCGACGTCGAAGGGTTCAAGGCCGACGGTATCGGCGGGCGCGGTGTCGATGTCTGGGACGGAGAACCGGAGGGCGTGTACGTCCCCACCGCCGCCAAGGCGCAGATGGTGTGTACCTCGGACAGCGCCGAGGTGTTCGTGGCAGGTGCGCGCTATGACAAGGTGCTTGATGCGTTCGAGGTGCGCGCGGACGCGCTGGACCTTGTGCAATACGGCTCGGACGAGACAAAGACCCACCGCAAGATCAAGCATATCCTCGGCACCAAATACCACGACAAGGTTGGGCGCTTGCTGGTGTCGGAACTGTTCACCGTGGGGCAGGGCGGCTGGTCAGGTTTTCCCAGCCACAAGCATGACACCGACCGGCGCGACGGCGATACGATCATCGAAACCCGCCACGACGAGACCTATAATTTCCGCTTCCGGCCCAACCACGGATCGGGCGTGCAAATGCTGCAACGCGAGGAAGGCAAGTCAGGCGATGCCTATCACATTGTGGACGGATCGACTGTGTGTCTGGACGCGGGCTACCATCCCTGCGCGGTTCTTCCGGGATACGAGATGTATTATTTCACTATCCTCGGCGGGCTGAGCCAGCGCAGTCTTGTGCAGTACTTCCAGCCTTCGCACGCGGATCAGATCGAAACGATCCCGGGCATCAAGGACATGATTGCAAAGTTCAAATGATGCAGACCCCTGACTGACCCACGCGGGCGGGGGGGCGATTTTATCTTCGGTCGTGGGCCGCCCTTGGTTGGACAGATATGCCGCTTGTTACGCTTGCCGATGTTTTGAAACCCGCCCAGTCGCAAGGCTATGCCGTGGCCGGGCTGGTGTGTCTGGGGTGGGAGGATATGCGCGCCTATGTGGCCGCCGCCGAGGCTGAGGATTGCGCGGTGATCTTGCAGGCGGGGCCGGCCTGTCGCGCGCACACGCCCCTGCCGGTTCTGGGGGCGATGTTCCGGCACCTCGCGGCAGAGGCATCGGTGCCGGTCGTGGCGCATCTGGATCATGGGTACACCGTGCAGGATTGCCGCGAAGCGCTGGATGCGGGGTTCACTTCGGTGATGTTCGACGGTTCGCGCCTGTCGCTGCGGGAAAACATCGACCAGACCGCCGCCATTGCGGAAATGGCTCATGCGGCGGGCGCGTCTTGCGAGGGGGAAATCGGCTTTGTCGGGTATGCGGACGGGGCGGCCTCGGCTGGGACGGACCCGCAAGAGGCGGCAATCTTTGCCCGCGACACAGGGGTGGATGCGATGGCGATCTCGGTCGGGAATGTGCATCTGCAAACTGGCCCTTCTGGTGGGCTGGATGAGGGGCGCATCGCCGCCATTCAGGCGCTGACCGATGTGCCGCTGGTGATCCACGGTGGGTCGGGCGTTCCGGTGGCACAGCGTCAACGGCTGGCTGGCACCACCCATATCTGCAAGTTCAACATCGGGACCGAGTTGCGACAGGCCTTTGGAGCGGCGCTGCGGGCGTCGGTCGATGCCGACGCGGCGCGCTTTGACCGAACCGACATTCTGAAAGACACCCATGACCCCGTGATGACCGCCGCCCGCGCCGTGTTGCGCAGCATGTGGCCCTAGGGGCGCGAAAGCGAAGGAGAACAGCGTGCATATCAATCGGCTGGACCACGTGAACCTGCGCACGACGCAGCTTGAAACCATGATCGCGTGGTATGGCGATGTTCTTGCCCTGCATCCCGGTGCGCGGCCTGACTTCCCGTTTGCGGGCGCGTGGCTGTATGCGGGGGATCAGGCGATTATCCATCTGATCGGCATCACCGGCGCGGCGGGGGTGGGATCAGAAGCGGCGCTGAAGTTGGAACATTTCGCGCTAAGCGCCACGGATCGCGCAGGGTTCGAGGCGCGTCTGGCCAACCATAACGTAACCCACAAAACCTCGCGGATCGACAATTTGGGCATCACAGCCTTCAACATCTGGGATCCGGACGGCAACCATATCCACGTAGATTTCAAGGACGAATGACGCCATTGCGCGTCTATTCCGACTCTTTCACTAAGATTACTTGCGTTCCGCTTTCAGATAGTATCTGAGTGTTTCCGTAAACAATTGACACGGAGTCACTATGACACGCAAATCTTTCATTCTGAGTGCCACGGTTGCTGCCGTCACACTTGGCCCGATCGCTGCCGCCGCCGAAGGTGATGTGAACCTGTATTCCTCGCGCCACTATGACACGGACGAGCGTCTGTATTCCGACTTTACCGAGTTGACCGGCATCACAGTGAACCGGATCGAAGGCAATGCCGACGAACTGATCGCGCGCATGCAGGCCGAGGGCGCGAACTCGCCCGCCGACATCCTGCTGACGGTCGACACCTCGCGTCTGGAACGCGCCAAAGAGGCCGGCGTGCTGCAAAGCATCGAAAGCGACGTGCTTGAGGCGCGCATCCCTGCCTATCTGCAGGACAGCGACAACCAGTGGTTTGGCTTTAGCCAGCGCGCGCGGATCATCTTCTATGACAAGAACAGCGTCGAGAACCCGCCCCAGTCCTATGCCGATCTGGCCGATCCCGCCTATGAAGGCATGGTCTGCCACCGTTCGTCCACTAACGCCTATTCGCAAACCCTGCTGGCGTCCGTGATCGAACATGCGGGCGAAGAGGGCGCGCGTGAATGGGCGCAAGGCGTCGTGAACAACTTTGCCCGCAAGCCCCAAGGTGGGGACACCGACCAGCTGCGCGGCCTTGTGTCCGGTGAATGCGCCATCTCGATCTCGAACACCTATTACTTCGCCCGTGCCCTGCGCACCGAAGTGGATGGCCTGCCTGCCGACGCGCGTGAGAATATCGGCTGGGTCTTCCCGTCGCAGAACGCCGAAGGCGCGCACATGAACCTGTCCGGTGGCGGCGTGGCGGTGAACGCTCCGAACCGCGAGAACGCGATTGCCTTCCTTGAGTACCTCGCCAGCGATCAGGCGCAGCAGTACTTCTCGGCGGGTAACGACGAATCCCCCGCCGTTCCCGGTGTCGGGCTGAGCGAGTCGGTTGCGAAACTGGGCCTGTTCAAACCCGATGATGTGGACCTGAGCGCGGTTGCCAAAAACGTGCCAACGGCCCAGAAAATCTTTAACGAGGTGGGCTGGGAATAATCCCCCCAACCTGATCTGAGATTACCGGAAAGCCCGTGCGACATCGCGCGGGCTTTTTTACATACCAATCGGGCGGTGCCATTCTTGACCCTGCCTCTGGACTGGATTATGCAGCGGCCACTGCGCGGGCGTTGTGTAGTGGTAAGACCTTAGCCTTCCAAGCTAATGACGCGGGTTCGATTCCCGCCGCCCGCTCCAGTCTCTCCCCTCCCGTCATATCACACCATTAGGTCGCGCCATGCGGGGGTGCGGTATCCTGCACACTTGACCTTGATACCCCGTTGCGGCCATGTGCGGGCCAACAGGACGACCGGAGGCCGCATGACCGATACCAAGACCGCACCCGTGGCACCGCCTTCAAGTTCGGAAGAGCGCGAGAAGTCCAAGCGCATCGGCGCGCTGCGCGCATTGTTCCCCTTTGTGACACCCTATTGGCGGCTTGCCTCGGCGGCGGCTTTCGCGCTGGTCCTGACGGCGGTGATCTCGCTGACGCTGCCTTTGGCCGTACGTCGCGTGATCGACAATTTCGGGACCGAGGATTCGACGCTTCTGGATGTCTATTTCCTTGCTGCGATCGGTATTGCAGGTCTGTTGGCCGTCGGCACGGGGCTACGCTATGCGCTGGTGACGCGCTTGGGCGAACGGGTGGTTGCGGACATCCGCAAGGCGGTTTTTGACCGCGTGATCGGCATGTCCCCCGGCTTCTATGAAAGCATTATGACCGGCGAGGTGCTAAGCCGGATCACCACAGACACCACCCTTATCCTCAGTGTGATCGGGTCGTCCGTGTCCATCGCGTTGCGTAATGTGCTGATTTTTGCGGGCGGGCTGGTGCTGATGCTGCTGACCTCGGCCAAGCTGACGGGGCTGGTGTTGCTGATTGTGCCGGCGGTGATTGTGCCGATCCTTGTGCTGGGGCGGCGGGTGCGTGACCTCAGCCGTGAAAACCAAGACTGGATCGCCGCGTCGTCTGGCAGCGCCTCGGAACAGCTGAGCGCGGTGCAGACGGTGCAGGCATTCACCCACGAGGCCGCGAGCCGTTTGATGTTCTCGGAAGTGACCGAGCGCAGCTATGGCGCAGCGCAGCGCCGGATCACGGTGCGGGCCTTGATGACCGTGATCGTAATCTTTCTGGTGTTTTCCGGCGTGGTCGGGGTGCTGTGGATCGGGGCCAACGACGTGCGCGCAGGCCTGATGTCACCCGGTGCGCTGATCCAGTTCGTGATCTATGCGGTGATGGTGGCAGGGGCGGTCGCCGCCCTGTCCGAGATTTTTGGCGAGTTGCAGCGCGCTGCGGGCGCGACCGAACGACTGGTCGAACTGCTCAGCACAGTGGATGCGGTGCAGGACAGTGCCACACCCGCGGCATTGCCCGAACCCGTGCGCGGCGAAATCACGTTCGAGGATGTACGCTTTGCCTATCCGGCGCGCCCTGCGATCAACGCGCTGGACGGGGTGAACTTTACCATCGCGCCGGGGGAAACAGTGGCGTTTGTCGGCCCGTCGGGGGCCGGCAAGACAACCGTGATCCAGATGCTGTTGCGCTTTTACGATCCGCAGGAAGGCACGGTGCGCATTGATGGTGTCGACCTTGCCACCCTGAGCCGCGAGGCCTTCCGCCGCCACATTGCCCTTGTGCCGCAAGACCCGATGATCTTTGCCGCGTCGGCCGCTGAAAACATTGCCTTTGGCCGCCCAGATGCCTCGCAGGCCGAGATTGAGGCCGCCGCCAAGGCCGCTGCCGCGCATGACTTTATCATGGGCCTGCCCGAAGGCTATGACAGCCCCTTGGGTGAGCGTGGTGTGATGCTGTCGGGCGGGCAGAAACAGCGTATCGCCATTGCGCGTGCCATCCTTCGCGACGCGCCTGTGCTGCTGCTGGACGAAGCGACCAGTGCGCTTGACGCCGAAAGCGAACGCGCCGTGCAGGAAGCGGTGGACAGCCTGTCCGAAGGGCGCACCACTTTGATCGTTGCGCACCGTCTGGCCACGGTCAAAAAGGCCGACCGGATCATCGTTCTGGATCAGGGCCGCGTGGTCGATATCGGCCCGCATGACAAGCTGGTGGAGCAAGGCGGGCTTTATGCGCGTCTGGCACGGCTGCAATTCACCGATGGGATCGCGGCGGAATAATTCCCCTATGATTTTGACCGCGCACGTGGTTCAAATTCTGTCGAACCATGCAATTTATGAAAGGGTTGGATATGGGATTGTGGAGCTTTGTTAAGGACAAGGGCAAGGATCTGTTCGGAGGCGGGGACGAACCCGAACTGGACGGCGGTGCCCTGCAGGACGAGATCGACCAACTGGGTCTGGATTCCTCGGGCCTCGACATCACGGTCGAAGGCGACAAGGTCAAAGTGTCCGGTCAGGCCGTCAGCCAAGAGATGAAGGAAAAAGTCATCCTTGCCGTGGGTAACGTTACCGGCGTTGCAGCCGTTGAAGACGAAGTGCCAAGCGAGACCGATCCGGTTTTCCACACTGTGGAAAAGGGCGACACGCTGTGGGCGATTTCGGCGGCAACACTGGGCAATGGCGCGCGCTACGAAGAAATCTTCGAGGCGAACAAGCCGATGCTGACCCATCCCGACAAAATCTATCCTGGTCAGGTGTTGCGTATCCCGCAAGCCTGAGGCATCCCGCCTACCAGATGAATACGGCGGCGTGCCCAACCGGCGCGCCGCTTTTTTGTGACCCTAGGTCACGCGAATTGACGCGGCGTCCCACCGCTCTGGACACGCTGGCGTTGCTTGAATAATCGGCCCAAGCGCCGCATCGTGGCCAATAGGGACAAAGCGCCGCACTCCACCAAAAGGCGCGTCAGGGAGGACAACCAATGACATTTGCAGGGATCGCGGATCGCGACGCTATCGAGAACGAAATGCCGTGGGAAGACCGCGACGTTGCCACGACGCTTTATGGCATGCTGAGCGATACGACCAAAAAGTTTCCCGATCATAATGCGGTCAGCTACCAGATATTCTCGGACCCGAAGTCCAAGGCCGAAACGCTGACATGGTCCACCCTCAAGGACCGCACGACGCAGTGCGCCAACATGTTCCGCGATCTCGGCATCGGGCCGAAAGATGTGGTCGCCTATGTACTGCCCAACGCGACCGAAACGGTTGTGACCCTGTTGGGCGGGGCCGTGGCAGGGATCGTGAACCCGATCAATCCGCTGCTTGATCCCGAACAGATCGGCGCGATCCTGCGCGAGACGAACGCCAAGGTCGTTGTCACCTTGCGCGCCTTTCCCAAAACAGATGTGGCCGAGAAAACCGCCAAGGCCGTGGCGCTGGCCCCCAATGTGAAAACCGTGCTTGAGGTCGATCTGCTGACCCATGTGTCGGGCCTCAAATCCTTTATCATTCCGCTGATCCGGCCCAAGTTCGACAAGCCTGCGGGGGTCACCTACAAGGCGTTCAACGCCGAGGTGGCGAAGTACCCCACCACGCTGCAATTCGAGGATGTGCAGGAAGACCGCGTTGCGTGCTATTTCCACACCGGCGGCACGACCGGCATGCCCAAAGTGGCACAGCACAAATATTCCGGCCTGATCTACAACGGCTGGTGCGGCCAGCGTCTGCTGTATTCGGAAAAAGACGTGATCATGTGCCCGCTGCCATTGTTCCACGTCTTTGCCTGCCACCCGATCCTGATGGGGGCGATTGCCTCGGGCGCGCATGTGATCCTGCCGACGCCGCAGGGCTATCGCGGCGATGGCGTGTTCGACAACTTCTGGAAGCTGGTGGAGCGGTGGAAAGTCACCTTTGTGATCACCGTACCCACCGCGATTTCGGCCAAGATGCAGCGCCCGATTGATGCAGATGTAAGTTCGATCAAGACGGCATTCTCGGGCTCGGCCCCGCTGCCGCAGGAACTGTTCAAACGGTTCGAGAAATCCACCGGCGTCACGCTGGTCGAAGGCTATGGCATGACCGAAGCGACCTGCCTTGTGTCGATCAACCCGATTGACGGTGAAAAGAAAATCGGCTCGGTCGGGGTCACGTTCCCCTATACGCGCGTGCGCATCTACAAGGACACAAGCGATGGTCCGGTCGAGGCGGGCGTGGACGAGGTCGGCGAGATTTGTGTAAGCAATCCGGGCGTTTACGCGGGCCACACCTATACCGAGGCGGACAAGAACAAGGACCTGTTCTATCAGGGGAAATGGCTGCGCACGGGCGATCTGGGCCGCAGGGACAGCGATGATTACCTGTGGATTACGGGCCGTGCCAAAGACCTGATTATTCGCGGCGGTCACAACATCGACCCTGCCGAGATCGAAGAGGCGTTGCTGGGCCACGAGGCCGTCGCCTTTGCCGGTGCCATTGGCCAGCCCGACATTCACGCAGGCGAAATGCCATGCGCTTATGTCGAACTGGTGGCGGGGGCCTCGGTCACGCCGGATGCGTTGATGGAGTATTGCAAAAAGCACGTGCATGAACGCGCCGCGATGCCCAAACACATGACAATCATGGACGAGTTGCCCAAGACGGCCGTGGGCAAGGTGTTCAAACCCGATCTGCGCCGCGAAGCGATCACGCGGGTCTATAACGCGGCGCTGGAAAAAGCGGGTCTGGATGCGCGCGTGGTGTCTGTGCTGGACGACAAGAAACGCGGTCTTGTGGCGCAGGTGGACATGCAAAGCACGTCGGAGAAATCGGTGCAGACCGTGCTGGGCGACTTCGTGCGCCCGTGGGAACAAGCCCCCGCAGACTGAACGGAGCGATCCGACTGAAGCATTGAAAAATAGGCGCGGTTTGGGGCATCCCTGCTGCGCCTTTTTTGTGTCCGCTTGGCGGATGATGTGCGGGGCGGGGGCAGGGGCGCGCAACGTTCGGTGGTGCGGTTTGTGCCGGTGCGCGGCTCAAAGGGTTAAGGCCATAAAACACTAGGGGACGGGCGGTACACAACGCGTGCACAGCCTGTACACCGAAATGTGCGCTTTCGCGAGAAACACCATGATGAACGCAGCGTGCGGTGGGGTTTGTTAAGGAAAGGTGAACGCGCGGCAGGGGCTATGGCGGAGAGTTTGGGCCGAGGGCCGCCTGTCTGGCGCACCGACCAGTCCGAGCGTCTTGAAACCGGCACCCATCGCGCGTACCTCGGCATGATGCAGAGCCTGAAGACATTTTTGACCGTGCTTTTGCTGGTCAGCATCCTGCCCTTGTGCAACCTTGCTGCGGCCTCGGCCGCGACGGGCGGCAGGGATGGCCGTGATTATGTTTTGGACGACGCCCCCTTGGCCCTAGCCACGGGCATTAACGAGACACAGTTTGCCGCCCCGTTGAAATCCAAACGGATCGCGGTGCTGCAACAGGGGTCGTGCGGTGCGCAGGCGCTGTGCCCGTCCGGTGCGGATGCGCTTGTACTGCCGTCGGGCGCCGAGCCTTGGGCCGCGGAGCATCTTGATGTCACAGTGCGCGACGGGCCCGCGCCGCCGACTTCGCCGCCCCGGTCTGACTGATTGAAAGCCGGCGCGTTGCGCCATTTCCATCAGGACTGAAAGATCATTCACATGTTGAACAGACGTAGTTTTGTCGCTGCCGGTGGCGCAGCATTGCTTGCCGCCTGCGCGCGGCCCGTACCAGAGACCCCGACGCCTGCGGCGACGGCACCGGCCTATCCGCCGCTGCCGGACTTTTACCAAGCGGTCACCGACGAACCCTATCCGGTTCCTGCTGTGCCGGAAGGGACCGTTGCGCCGCATCTGTGGCGGCAGGAGGTCGCGAACCTGTGGCCGCACCACAAGCGCGGCACCATCGTGATCGACCCCGACGATGCGATGCTGCATTTCGTCGAATCCGAGGCGCGGGCGACGCGATACGGTGTCAGCGTTGGCGCTGCGGGATTTGCGTGGGAGGGGGCTGCGCGGCTTCAGTTTCGTCGCGCATGGCCGCGCTGGAACGTGCCGGAGGACACAATCAAAAGGAAGCCGGAACTGGAACCCTATTCGGTCGCAAACGGAGGGATGGACCCCGGTCCGGGCAATCCGATGGGCGCGCGGGCGCTGTATCTGTTCCAGAATGGCGTCGACACGCTGTATCGGGTGCATGGGGATGCTGCGCCGCGCGAACTGGGCAAGGCCGTGTCGTCAGGCTGTATCCGGATGCTTAATCAGGATGTGATCCACCTGCACAAACGGGCGATCCATGGCGCGTCGGTGATTGTTCTGCCGTCCATGAAGCCGCATGGCGTTGGGCCGCTGTACTAGCAGGGGCGGGGGGCAGGTGCGCGCACCTGTCCCGCTTATCTTAAGGCGACGTGTTGCGCATCTAGGGGATTGTCGGCGGGCGCGGCAGCGGTGATGCTGGGGCCATGGCATCTGAAACAGAGTTCTCCTTTGGCGCGCTGAGCGTTGCGGCACGGCAATAAGGGAAGTCGGGCCCAGCCCCGACATTTTCAGCTTATTGGCCGCGCCGCCTCAGTTCCCCGCGCTTTCCATCTTGCGGTGCGCGATGACGTCTTCCAGCCAGCCGAGTTTCATTTCGGGCACGGAACTTAGCAGCAGGTCAGTATAGTCGTCAAAGGGGGGTGTCAGCACTTCGGATTTGGTGCCGTAGCGTTGCACGCGGCCCTGATACATCACGGCGATACTGTCCGCGATGGCGCGCACTGTGGCCAGATCGTGGGTGATGAACAGGTAGGCCACGTCTTCGATTTTTTGCAGGTCAAGCAGCAGCTTGAGGATGCCGTCCGCGACCAGCGGGTCGAGGGCCGAGGTGACCTCGTCGCAGATGATCAGCTTGGGTTTGGCGGCGAGGGCGCGGGCGATGCACACGCGCTGTTTCTGCCCGCCGGACAGTTCGGCCGGATAGCGGTCCTGAAAGCCGCTGCCCAGTTCGATTTCGTCCAGAAGCTCTTGAATGCGTTTTTGTTTTTCCGCGCCGCGCAGGCCGAAGTAGAATTCGAGCGGGCGTCCGATGATCGTGCCGACGGTCTGGCGCGGGTTCATCGCCGTGTCCGCCATCTGGTAGATCATCTGCAGTTCGCGCAGGTCCTCGCGGCTGCGGGACGGCTGGTCGGGGGACAGGGTGCGGCCTGCGAAGTCGATTGTGCCCTCGCTCGGGGGCAGCAGCCCTGTGATGACGCGGGCGAGGGTGGATTTGCCCGAGCCGCTTTCGCCCACCACGGCGAGGGTCTGGCCCGCGCTGATATCGACGCTCACGTCATGCAGGACGTTGATCTTGGTGCCGGGATAGCGGGCGGTGATGTTGCGCACGCTTAGGATCGCTTCGGTCGGTTCCTTTTCCACATGTTTGATCGAACGGACCGAGACGAGCGCTTGGGTATATTCCTCTTGCGGGGAATTGATGATGTCGTCGGTGGTGCCGTATTCGACCATCTCGCCCTGACGCAGCACCATGATGTGGTCGCTGACCTGCGCCACCACGGCAAGGTCGTGTGTGATGTAAAGCGCGGCCACGCCGGTGTCGCGGATCGCGTCCTTGATGGCCTTCAGCACGTCGATCTGGGTGGTGACATCCAGCGCGGTGGTGGGTTCGTCAAAGACCACCAGATCGGGTTCGGGGCATAGCGCAAGGGCGGTCATGCAGCGTTGCAACTGCCCGCCGGAGACTTGGTGGGGATAGCGGTTGCCGATGGTTTCGGGGTCGGGCAGGCCGAGTTTGGTGAACAGGGCCACGGCGCGTGCTTCTGCGTCGGATTTGGAGAACTTACCCTGCAGTACGGCGGCTTCGATCACCTGCTCCATGATCCGTTTGGCCGGATTGAAGGAGGCGGCGGCGGACTGGGAAACATAGGTCACCTCGGCCCCGCGCAGGCGGCGCACATCGCGCGGGCCGGATTGCAGCACGTCGCGCCCGTTGATCGTGACAGTGCCGCCGGTCAGTTCGACGCCGCCGCGCCCGTAGGCCATGGTGGCAAGGCCGATGGTGGATTTGCCCGCACCGGATTCACCGATCAGGCCAAGCACCTTGCCCGCCTCGACGTCGAAGTCGACGCCGTGCACGATTTCGATCTCGTGCGGTTTCTCACCGGGGGGATAGACAGTCGCGCCGATCTTGAGCCCGCGGACCTGAAGCAGTGGTGTCGTCATGGTGCGGCCTGTTCTGCGCCGCCGTGTGCGCTGTTTGGCTGCGCCAAAGGCGCCCACCCGCCGACCCTGCGGCTTTTGCATATTTGTGGAACAATGAGGGTCATCCGCGTCCGCCTTTCAGGGATGTTGTGCGGTTCAGGATCCAGTCGGCGATGAGGTTCACGCTGATTGCCAGAGTGGCGATGGCGACAGCCGGATAGAGGGCCGCACCGATGCCGAAGTTGATCCCTTCTTTGTTCTCTTTCACGATGCCGCCCCAGTCGGCCAGCGGGGGCTGTACGCCGATGCCGAGGAAGGACAGGGTTGAGATGAAGAGGACCATGAAGATGAAGCGCAGCCCCATTTCCGCGACCAGCGGGGACAGGGCGTTTGGCAGGATTTCGCGGAAGATGATCCATGTGAGCTTTTCGCCGCGCAGGCGGGCGGCTTCGACGAAGTCCATGACCGAGATGTCCACAGCCACGGCGCGTGCGAGGCGGTAGACGCGGGTGGAGTCGAGCAGGCCCATGATGATCACCAGTGTGACAACCGTCGCCTCGATCGAGGACAGGATGACGAGAGCGAGGATCAGTGACGGGATGGACATGAAGAGATCAACAAGGCGGCTCATCACCTGATCGATCCAGCCACCCGAGACGGCGGCGATGAAGCCGAGCACCGCGCCGGTGGTGAAGCTGAGGATTGTGGCGAGGGTGGCGATCAGGATGGTGGTCTGCCCGCCGTAGATCATGCGGGTGAGAAGGTCGCGTCCGATCTGGTCCGTGCCCAGCCAGTGGCGCGACGAGGACGGCTCCCAGACGTCGCCCACGGCCTCTGCCATGCCGTAGGGGGCGATCACATCGGCAAAGATGGCGGCGAGGAAGTAGGTGGCGGTGATGATAAGGCCGATGGCGGCCGAGAGGGGGATGTTTTTCAGCATACGCTTTTACCTGGAATGGCGACCGGGGGCCTCCCCGCGCCTTGGGCGCCTGGAATGGCTGCCGGGTGCCTCCCCGCGCATGCTGGCGCATACGCTTGGTCGCACGCGTGGCATTTTTTCGGGGAAAAATACCACGTACTCATTTCGGGTGCCTCAGGCGTGGGTTGGCGAGGATGGACACCACGTCGGCCACGATGTTGAGGATGATGTAGACGGCGGCAAAGATCACGCCGCAGGCCAGCACCACCGGTACATCGCGTTTCACCACAGCATCGACGAGGTATTGGCCCATGCCGGGATAGGCGAACACCACTTCGACCACCACGACGCCGACAACCAGATAGGCGAGGTTGATCATCACCACGTTCACGATGGGGGCGATGGCGTTGGGGAAGGCGTGTTTGCGGATCACGGCGAATGTGGTCAAGCCTTTGAGTTCGGCGGTTTCCACATAGGCCGATTGCATCACGTTCAGGATCGCCGCACGCGTCATGCGCATCATATGGGCCAGCACCACCAGCGTCAGCACGGCCACGGGCAGTGCGATAGCGTAGAGTTGCGCGCTGAGCGGCATACCGGGGGAAACAGAAGCGAAA
The DNA here is from genome assembly GCF_059882455.1 of Tateyamaria sp. 7Alg 36. Lineage (NCBI taxonomy): Bacteria > Pseudomonadati > Pseudomonadota > Alphaproteobacteria > Rhodobacterales > Roseobacteraceae > Tateyamaria > Tateyamaria sp. 7Alg 36. Next base: position 3,396,414 of record NZ_CM187613.1, read on the forward strand.
GAAGGGAAGGCAATCGGGTTCATGCCCAGCCAGCCCCAGATGCCCCATGTCATGCTTTGCACCGCAAAGAAGAAGATCAGCACATAGGCGATCATGAATTCGGGTAGCGAGATAGAGGCGAGGGTCACCCCCGAGATCAGCTTGTCCGGCCAGCGGTTCTGGAAGCGGACTGCGATCAGGCCCAGCAGGATGGCCAGAGGCACGGAAATAATAGCAGCCCAGAAGGCAAGGAACAGCGTGGCGGACATGCGCCGTGCGATCTGTTCTCCGATGGGCAGTTTGTTGGTCAGGGCCAGCCCCATGTCGCCCGTGAATATCCCGCCCAGCCATTCGACGTAGCGGACTAGGGCAGGGCGGTCCAATCCCATCTCGGCGCGCAGGTTCGCGAGGTTTTCAGGGGTCGCGGACTGGCCGAGGATCGCTTGGGCCGCATCTCCGGGGAGGATTTCGGTCAGGCCGAAGATCAGCGCGGATGCGGCGAGAAGGAGGAGGGCGCCCAGCGCAAGACGCTGGGCTACCAGTTTCAATATCGGATGCATTCTACCGACTTACGCTTTCCACGTGTACTTGGCCGTTTTCCAATACATTTGCGGGCCGTTCGGGTTTGCTTCCCAGCCTTTGACGCTGGTCGAGATCGCATCCACGAAGTCGTTGAACATCGGCACGATCAGGCCGCCTTCTTCGTTCAGCATACGACCCATGTTGGAATAGATTTCCTTGCGCTTGGCCTCGTCGATCTCGGCGCGGGCCTCAAGCAGCATGGCGTCGAAGTCTTCGCGTTTCCAGCGCGTGTCGTTCCAGTCGGCGGTCGACAGGTAGGCGGTGGTGTACATCTGGTCCTGCACAGGGCGACCGCCCCAGTAGGAACAGCAGAACGGTTGTACGTTCCAGACTTCGGACCAGTAGCCGTCGTTGGGCTCACGCTTGATTTCCAGCGGGATGCTGGCGGCTTGGGCTGATTGCTGGAACAGAGCAGCGGCATCGACGGCACCGGGGAAGGCGCCATCGGCGGTGCGCAGGATGATGGGCGATCCGTCATGGCCGGAGTTCTTGTAGTGCTCGGCCGCTTTTTCGAGGTCGAATTCGCGCTGCGGGATGGTGGCGTCGAACAGCGGGTAGGCCGCGTTGATCGGCATGTCGTTCCCGATCGAGCCGTAGCCTTGCAGGATTTTCTCGACCATTTCCTCGCGGTTGAGGGCGTGTTTCAGCGCCAGACGCAATTCGTTGTTGTCGAACGGCGCGGTGTCGGTATGCGCGATGAACACATAGTGGCCACGGCCTGCGGTGGACAGTACCTCGATTGTGGGGGCGCGGTCGAGCAGTTTGGCGATCTTGGGTTCGACGCGGTTGATCGCATCGACCTGACCCGATTGCAGGGCGGCTGTGCGCGCCGTTGCATCGTTCAGAACGATGATTTCGACTGTGTCGTAGTGGGCCACGGTGGCCTGATCGCCGCCCCAGTAATCGTCGCGGCGCTGGAAAACCATACGCACGCCCGGTTCGTCGCTTTCCAGCGTGTAGGGGCCGGTGCCGATGGCGGCTGTGGGGTCGTCAAACCCGCCGTTCGGCTGGATGATCAGGTGGTAGTCGGCCAAGAGGTAGGGCAGGTCGGCGTTGCCGACGCTCAGCTTGACTTCAAACACGTCGCCATCGGTGCGCATCGACTCGATGCCCTGCACGATGCCGAGGGCGCCGGATTTGGAATCTTCGTTCGAGTGACGCTCCATCGTTTTCATGACATCTTCGGCTGTGACGGTCTGTCCGTTGGAGAACATCACATCGGGGCGCACCTTGAAGCGCCACACTGTGGCGTCTTCGGAGCCTTCCCAGCTTTCCGCGACGAGGCCTTTGAGGCTGCCGTCGGCGTTCAGTTCGACCAGAGGTTCACCCCAGCAGAAACCGCCCGCCAAAGGCACATCGGAGGCCCAGGAGGCGGGGTCTTGGCTGTTGGTGGACTCGCCGCCTTGGATGCCCATCTTGAACGTGCCGCCCGCGACGGGCGTTGCATGGGCGTCGGCGCGCGCTGCATTGGCAAGGAAAGACGAGGCAAAGGCCGCGCTGACACCAAGTGCCGCAGCACGGCTCATGAATTCACGGCGCGTCATCGCACCTGCCGTCACGCGTGCGGACAGCGTTTCGAGTTCGTTCGACATTCAGGTTCTCCCGTTGGATCGTATCCGCCTCTGCTGGGCGGCTGGTTTTGAGTATGCGCCAAAGGGTAAGCATTTGAAGCTAGGTAGCAAGCGCTAATAGCCGTGGACCTGATCCGCCGCGCGGGCTATGAGAGCAGGTTTCAGATCGGGCCGCGTTCGATTTTATCAGTGATATGGCGGTCATAGATGCGCACATCGTTTTCGAAGGCCTCGATCGAGGCGGTGAGGTGGAAGTGGGTGGCGTCCGACCACATTTCGCAGCGCGCCTCGGTGCGCAGCCTGATATCGTCACGCTCGATCTCGTCCGTCCAGTGGCAGGTACCGCGGGCCGACAGCGGGTCATCCGGGTGGATGTCCCAGCGTTCGCGGGCAACGGAACCGCCGATCAATCCGTGGTCAAGGTCGCGGACTTTGCCGAAATCATCCTCGATCACAAGTGATGTGATGCCGGTGACCATATCGGTTTCCTGACGGCGTTGGTGCGCTTCGGGGCGCAATTCTTCGGTCTGCCACGGGGCGGCGGCGTCGGGGGGCGGAAAGGCCCAGCCATCCGCACTAACCAAGGTTTCGCAGTCCAGCGTGCCGCCTGTCAGCGTCAGGGTGGCGGTTGTTGGCGTGGGCCAGACCAGCGGCCAGTAGGCCGACGATACCGACAGCCGCACCTTGTGGCCCGTTGGCACGCGATAAGCGATGTGATCGAGGGTAAAGGCGATTTCCTCGGCCTGCCCCGGCACAAGGGGGCGGCCCAGATGGGTGGCAAGGTTCAGCACGCCATAGGTGATGCGCGTCGATGCGCCGTCGGGGTGGATGTGGTTCAGCCGCACGGCGATCTGCGCAACGGGTTGGTCCGAGGAGAGCGTGAGGCGCACTTCGGGCGCGCCAAGGATGGCGGTGTCTTCCTCCAGCGGGGCGCTGTCAAAGCACAGGCTGCGCCCGTCATCGCCGCGCTGATCCCCCGGCATTTCGGGGCCGAGCCAGATGGCGCAATATTCGCCCGATCCTGCGCCGGTGTCATGGGGCGAGCGCACGATGGCATTCAACGGTGCGGGCGCATCGCCCAGCCCGTCAGGCCGCAAATGCCAGCGCCGCGTGCGCGTATCCGGATCGGACAGCCATTGCCCGCTGCGTTCCGTATACCACGTGGCAGGGCGCACGCCGTCCATCAGATAGGTGCGCATGTCGGGGTCATCCTGCACGCCCGTGTCGATCCCTTTAAGCCATTTGTCCCACCAGCGTAGCGCTTCCTGCAGGAAGCCGATGCGGGGTTCGGGGACAGCAAAATGGGGGTACTTGTGGACCCACGGCCCGATGATCCCTTTGGCCCCGTCGATATTGGCCACAGCACGCGGCACGGTGTTCTTATAGGCGTCACCCCACCCGCCGATGGCCAGAACGCGGGCCTTGATGCTGGCGTAATCCTCGCAGACCGACCCGTGCTTCCAATAGGCATCCCGCGTCTGATGGCGCAGCCAGACCGAGGGCAGGAAAGGCTCTGCCTCAAGCCGCTCGAGCCACATCTCGCGCCAGTCGGGGCGCAGGGCGGGGTCGGGCGCACGGGAGGAATAGCTCCACATCGTGGCGCCCCAGCCGAGGTTTTCGTTCAGCAGGCAGCCGCCCTTGTAATGGATGTCATCGGCAAAGCGGTCCACGGTCGAACAAAGCGTGATGATTGCCTTGAGCGGATCGGGTGCCATGCCCGCCACCTGAAGCGCGTTGAACCCGCCCCAGCTGATCCCCATCATGCCCACATTGCCGTTGCACCACGGCTGGGCGGCGACCCAATTGATCACCTCCACCGCGTCATCGAGTTCCTGTTGAGTGTATTCGTCTTCCATCAGCCCGTGGCTGTCGCCATTCCCGCGCATGTCCACCCGCAGGCAGGCATAGCCGCGCGCCGCGAAATAGGGATGGGTCAGCGCGTCACGTGCACAGGTGCCGTCGCGCTTGCGATAGGGCAGGTGTTCGATGATGGCGGCCACCGGATCGTCCCCTGCATCCACGGGGCGCCACATACGGACGGACAGGCGCGTGCCATCGGACATGGTGATGCCCAGATCGGCGGTTTCCTCGACCTTGCGTAGGGCGTTCTTCATATCCGATTGCGGGTCGGGTGGGGGCATGTCCATCAGTTGTCCTTAGTCTTTGATAGCGACCAGCAGGTCCGCGACATTTGTTCCGGTGGGGCCAGAGATGACCAGCGCACCGCGTTCCTTGAGCCATGGGTAGGCATCGGCGCGGGCCAGCGCGTCGTCCGCGCCATCGGCCCATGTTTGCCCGTCGATCATCGCCCCTGCGGCATCTGTGGGGCCGTCTGTCCCGTCGGTGCCCGCCACGATAAGGCGCAGGCCTGTGGTGCCAGCGATCTCGCGAGCGAGGAGCAGCGCAAGCGCCATATTGCGCCCTCCCTTGCCTGGATTGGGGGGCAGAACGGTGACAGGCTCCCCGCCCAGAATGGTTAGGCCAGCGGGGGTGCTTTTCAGTTGTGTGGCGATTTTGGGGGCGAGGTCGGCGATGTCGCCATACAGGGTTTCGTCGTTCGCGCGCACGGGCAGGGGGCCTGCCGCCGCCGCGACGGCATCGCGAGCAATAGTGTTGCTGGCGACGATATGGGGGTGAAAGTCGAAATCGGGTGTTTCAGGCGCATCCCCGATGCCCGAGCCGATGGTCGCCAGCGCGTCGCCTTCCACATCCGACAGGGCAAGGGTGGTGACACGCGCACCGCCGAAACCGGCCAGCAGTTTGCCGCCCTTGATCTGGGATCGGGCGGTGCGGTGCTTGTTCATTTCGCCGATGGTCGCACCCGAGGCGAGCATTTCATTCGTGCTTCGCATCAGGTCATCAAGGGTCAGTCCCGCCTCCGGCACCTCGGCCAAAGCGGACGCCCCGCCCGACACGAGCATCAGCAAATGCGAATCACTTTTGCAGGCCGCGACACGGTCGATCAGCGCCTTTCCGGCGGCCAAAGAGGCCCCATCCGGCACCGGATGGGCGGCTTCGATCAGGGTTGCGTGGTCTGGCGCGCCCTCTGCGTGGTGATATTTGGTGACGATCAGACAGGTCGCGTCGGGCCAGTGTTCGGCAGCCGCACCGGCCATCGCAACTGCCGCCTTGCCGACTGCGATAATGTGGTCGGGTTTTTGCACCAGACCATTCGCATGCGCACGGTGGACTGCATTATCCCCACGTACAGCGTCGACACCTTTTTGCCATAGTGTCATTAAATCTGACTGCGTATTCATGAATATTCCCTTGCTGTGCAGGCATTTGAATAGCCGCAAAAATGACACATTTTCAGTGCTCTTGAGCGCCAAATCGTGGACGCGAGTAAAAAAGTGTCTAGCTCTTGATTCGCTCTTCGGCTATATCATGGGGCATAAATATTGGTCAGCACGGCGAATAATGCCGGCGACAGGTTAACAAAATGGCACGCGAAAAAGCGGCCTGAGGCGAGAGTGGTGGTGTTATGAAGGCGATTGATTTCGTCGTCCGCGATGGTGCGGGCGCATTGCAGCGTGGCGTGGTCCCTGCTGATGGGGATGCAACGGTTACGCTGACAAGCGGACAGGAAATTTCATTCAACGTTCGACAGATCGACCTCGCCGGACAGCGGCGTATGGGCGAAGATCTTGTGATTACGCTGGTCGACGGGCGCACGATCACCCTCGAAAACTATTTCAACGATGTGGGCGAAACCAACCGCCTGTTCGTATCCGCCGACGGATACCTGAACGAGGTTGCTTTTGTCGAAACCACTGACGGTGAGCTTTACGCCCAGTTCGGTCCAACCGAACAGTGGGGCAAGTGGAGCCCGTCTGACGACCTGATCTATCTGGGGCGCACAGAGATTGCCAATGCGGGCAATATTGGTCTGGGCGGCGTTGGCGACGATCAGGAAGTGTCGATGCTGGGCGCGGCCCTGTTGGGCGGCAGCGGGCTGGTGGGTGCCGGTGCGGCAGGGGCAGCGGCCATCGGTGGCGCGGCGCTGATCGGCGGCGGTGGCGGCGGTGGTGGAGGCGCGGGCGAAGGCCCCGCGGCGCCAGCGGTCAATTCGGTCGGCACATCCACGAATGTGGGCGGCGACGATACCACGACCCACGGTTTCGAAGTCTCCGGCACGGGTGAGCCTGGCGATACCGTCCTCGTGACGGCTGGGGATCAAACGCAGACAACGACAATCGGCGAAGACGGTACATGGTCCGTTACATTCTCCGGCGACACGCTTCCTTCTGACGGGACGGTCGAAACATCTGTCCTGTTCACTCATCAGGGTGGCGGTGAATCCACGCTCGTGGGTCCGGAATTCATCATCGACACCGTCGGTCCCGAAGTTGCCTTTACCACCGGTGTGGGCAGCGTGGGCCATGTGGTCAACGGCGACGAGATGTCGGGCGGCGTGACCCTGACAGGCACCGGCGAAGCAGGCGCGACGCTGGAAATCACCATTCAGGACGTGACACGCACCGTCACCGTGTCCGAAGGCGGCACTTGGTCCGCCACATGGCAAAGCGGCACGCTGACTGCCGGTGAATATACCGAAGGCGTAACGATTGTTGCGCGCGATAGCTTTGGCAACTCGACCACCATTTCCGACACGCTGGTTGTGGACACGGTGACCGAGATCGCCATGGACCTCACCACAATCGAGGGCGACGGCACGATCAACGCAGCCGAAGCCGCCGATGGCGTAACCCTGACAGGCAGCGCACAGCCCGGATCGACTGTTGAAGTGACCTTTAACGGCATCACGCGCACAGCGACGGTTGATGGTTCTGGCAACTGGTCGGCCAGCTATCTGGCGACGGAAATGCCTTCGGGCGAGACAACGGCGACTGTTACTGCCGTGGCAACGGATGCCGCTGGCAACACCGCCACAGCGAATGGCACCGTCGACATCGACACTTTGGTGAATGCGCTTGGGTTTACCTCGACCGCAGGCGGGGCGGATGGCGTGATCAACGCGACTGAATCCACCTCTGGCCTTGTTGTCACCGGCATTGCCGAGGCAGGGTCGACCGTGGTTGTGACCATGGGCGGGGCCACGTCCACAGCCGTTGTGGCGCCGAACGGGTCGTGGACCGCGACCTTTGCCAGCAGCGATATCGCCCCTGGCACCTACAGCACACAGATGACGGCGACGGCGACAGATGCGGCGGGCAACACCCGCAGCGTCAACCAGACCGTCAACGTCGATACCGAGGCGGGGCTTCTGACCATTGCAGGCCCGATCGAAGGCGATGACATCATCAACTATGCCGAGGCCAGCGATGGCGTGATGCTGACAGGCAACGCCGATCCGGGCGCGCTGGTCAGTGTGACCATGAACGGTGTGACCCATCAGGCGGTCGCCAACGGTGCGGGCGTCTGGCAGGCCTATTACAGCAGCAACGAAATCGTGCCTGGCACCTATGATGCGCAGATCACCGCCACGACCACCGATGCGGCAGGCAACACGGCCACGGCAAGCGATACGGTCCATGTGGACACACGCGTTGACAACCTGTCGGTTGCGGCGGACGTGATCGAGACGGACAACATCATCTCGGGGGCGGAACGCTCTGACGGCGTGGTGCTGACCGGCACCACGGAACCCGGATCGAGCGTGATGGTCACGCTGGGCACTGTCACTGTGCAGGCCATCGTGGACGCAGACGGCAACTGGACCGCGCCATTCGCGCGCGATCAGGTGCCAGAGGGCGAATACACCACCGATGTCACCGTTTCGGCCACAGACCGTGCGGGCAACGTTGCAACCGTGACTGACACAGTGCGCGTCGACACGCTGGTCAACCAGCTCGACATTCAGGACAAGGTGACGTCCGACGATGTGATCAACGGCGCCGAAGCACGCGAGGGGATTTCCCTAGGCGGGCGGGTTGAAGCCGGTTCGACCGTCATGGTCGACTTCAACGGCACCGTGATGCCAGCAGTTGTGGATGCGGCGGGCAACTGGTCGCTGGAAATTCCACCATCGGCCATCGCAAGCGGCACCTATGATGCGGAAATCACCGTGATGGCGACCGATCCGGTCGGCAACACCGATACGATCAGCGACACGCTGAGCATCGACACCGATGCGCCAAGCGGCCCTGTCATCGCCAGCCTGACACGGGCGGGTGACGGTATCCGTGGCATCACAACCGAACTGAGCGATGGTGATCTGACGGTCTCTGAAGTGTCGGCAGACGGGTCGATCACTGCCGTGGCAGGGCGCAAGTCCGTGGACGCCGAGTTCAACGAGGTCGACTTCCGCTTTGGCGAGAACGTACCGGACGGTTCGCACCTGATCGTGAACTCGACCGACACGCCGGGCAACACGAGCGGCACCTATGTGGTTCTGGATGACGAAAGCGCAGGCACGGTCACAGACCTGTCCAACCCCGCGCTTGGCAACTACCAGATCGAGGCGGTGGACCTGCAATTCGCGGAAGAGGCGAACTTGTCCATCACCGAGGCGCAACTGCTGGGTCTGTCAGATGCCACCAACACGCTGACCATCCATGGCGGCGCGGACGACACGGTGACCATCGCAGGCGCGACGCGCACCGGATCGAAAATGGTGGGCGATCAAAACTACCACGTCTATTCGCTGGGCGCCGAGGGCACGGTCATTCTTGATGATGACATCACCGTCAACACTGCCATCGGCTAAGGCACCGAAAAACTTCGTAAATTCACTGGGAACAGTCCTAAGGATTACAGGAACGAACACTCCAGAATGACAAGAGGCGCGGACCGGCACTGCCGCAATCGCGCCCGTCCTCACAACGATAAAAACCCGAAACGGGAACCGATCATGGGGCAAGGTGGTATCAAGGGCGCGGCGCTGTTTTTCGCAATTTCGCTTCAGGCGGGGTGCATGGGCAGCATGGGGGACATCCCGTTTGTGTCGCGGATGAACACGGGGGCGGACACGGCAGTGTCCCCGCCGGTATCGGACGCGGCGCTGCTGGCGACACCAACGAAAAACGACGAAACGCTGAACAGTGACAGCGCGGTCATTCAGGGGCTTCTGGGGCGCAGCAGCGTGTTGCCCGCAGGCAGCGCCTATGAGCGTGTGACCACGGCTGTTCTGGCGGCCAATGCGCGTGCCGCTGAAACCGAATTGCGCGCGGCGCGGCTGCGGGCCGAGGCGGCTTCGAAAAACTGGCTGCCGACCATCGGGCCGAACATCTCGCTTACCTCGCTGGGGGACATCGTCACGCAGATCGTGGTGGATCAGGTGATTTTCGACAATGGCCGCAAGAAAGGCGAACGCGCCTTTGCCAAGGCCGATGTGGAGGTTGCCGCCGTTGCGCTGGCAGAGGATACCAATGACCGCGTGGCAACGGGGCTGGGTCTGTACCTGACCGCCGCCGAAGGACGCGAAGCCGCGCAACTGCACCGCGAGACCCTGCGCGAGATCGAACATTTCGAATATATCATGTCCGAGCGTGTGCGCGGCGGGGTGTCGGACATGTCCGACCTCAACGTGATCCGCCAGAAGACCGCCGAAATCCGCGCCGCCATTGCCGCGAGCGAGGAATCCGCGGCGACGGCGCTGTCGGAACTGAACGCGATGGCAATTGGCCCGCTCAATGACGTGCGCGGAGTGCAAACGCTGAACATCAGCGCCTCGGCAGCCCAACCGCTGGTGGTGACACGCGCCCATGCCGAAAAAGAACGGATGATCGCCCAAGCACAGATCGACCGCGCAGACCAACTGCCCGGGATCAGCGCGCAGGCCACCATTGGCGAAAACAGCGGCGCAGGCATTACCGCAGGCGGCACCGGTATCGGCTTTGGCACCAGCGCGTCGCTCAAGGCGATTGCCGCCGCGAAAGAGGCCGCAGGCCGCGTGGTGGCCCAAGCGGACGAGGACGCGAACCGGTCCTTGCGCAAGCTGGAAGGCCAAGTGGCCGCCACATCGCGCCAAGCCGCCGAAGCGCGCACCCTGACCGCGCAAGCCAAATCCAATCTGGACCTGTTTCAGGACCAGTACGAAGCAGGCCGGCGCCCCGTCATGGATGTGGTCGGCGTTTATGAGACATTCGCCGCCCGTCAGGCCAGCGAAGTCACCCTGAAATACGACGCCTTGCGATTGCAGGTCGAACTCGCCCGTGTGCAGGGCGTACTGGCGGACGGAGACCAGATTTGACCCAGAAGACGCCTTTTACGTTAACGATTATGAACGGCACCCGCGCCAAGATCAGCGCGGGCAGTGACGCCAGTGCGCCCAGCATGCAGGCGGATAATGCCAACCATTTCGATGACCGTCTGCTGGCGCGGGCGGACCTGTCTGTGGCTTATGCCGGCATCCTCGGGGTGAACATGTCGCGCACCGACGTGCACCAGTCGCTGCGCCAGTCGACCTCGCCCAAGGCGTCCGCCACGGTCGAGGCCAATGCCATCGCGGCGGGGTTGCAGGCGGCGGGGCTGATCGCCTCGGTCGCGCCGGTCAAGCGGATTTCGCCCGACCAGTGGCCCGCGCTGGCCTATATGACCAGCGGTCAGGTGGTGCTGGTGCTGGGCCAGTCGCGTGGCGATCTGGTAATTTATGACAAGACCTGCCCCGACAACCGCGCCCATGTTCCGATCAAGGAATTCGCGCCGTTCTTTGCTGGTATGGTCGTGCGCGCCGAAGCGCCCCTTGCCACAGTGGCGCGTACCCACAAGACCCAAAGCAAACCGGCCCACTGGTTCTGGGGTGAATTCCACCGCTTTCGACGCGCTTTGGCGGAAATCGCGCTTGGCTCGTTCGTGGCGAACCTGCTGGCGGTGGCCGTGGCGCTGTTTTCCTTGCAGGTCTATGACCGCGTGATCCCGCACCAGTCTGAGGCGACGTTGTGGGTGCTGGCCATTGGCGCGTGCCTTGCGCTGGTGATGGAGGCGTTCCTGAAAGTCGCCCGTGCGCGTCTGATGGACGGGGCAGGGCGGCAGATCGAGTTGAGCGTGCTGTCGCTGCTGATGCAGCGCGTGATGGGCATGCGCAGTGATCTGCGCGGGCAGTCGCCGTCGATGACATTCTCGGCCATGCGCGAATTCGGGTCGGTGCGTGAATTCTTTACCGCCTCGACCATCGGCACCATTGCCGACATTCCGTTCATCTTTGTGTTCCTGCTGCTGGTTGCCTCGATCGCGGGGCCGGTGGTGTGGGTTCTGCTGCTGGGCGGTATCCTGATGGTGGTGCCGGGCTTTTTCATGCAGAAAAAGATGCTGCGCCTGACGCAGGAAACCCAAGGCGCGTCGGCCAAATCCTCGCGCCTGCTGCACGAGGCCATTTTCGAGCGCGACACGGTCAAGACCCAGCGTGCCGAAGACCGCGTGATGCGCCTGTGGCAAGAACTGACGACGCTGAGCGCGATGAAATCCTCCGAACAGCGCCGCCTTGCCTCGGTGTTGACCTTCTGGTCGCAGGGGATGCAGCAGATGACCTATGTGGCCGCTGTGATCGCGGGCACCTATCTGGTTTTTGCGGGGCAGTTCACGGTGGGGTCAATCATCGCTGTGGGTATCCTGACCTCGCGCACGTTGGCACCGCTGACGCAACTGGCGGGCACCATGGCCCGTTGGGGCAACGTCAAGGCCGCGCTGGACGGGTTGGACGCGATTGCCGAGGCACCGCAAGACACAATGCCCGACCGCACCTATCTGCGCCGCGACGCACTGCGCGGGCATTTCGAACTGCGCGAAGTGCAGTTCCAATACGAAGAAGACGGTGCGCCGACGCTGGATATTCCGGCCGTCCAGATCATGCCGGGCCAGCGGGTTGCGGTGCTGGGCAGCAACGGGGCGGGCAAGTCCTCACTGTTGAAAATCCTGTCGGGCGTGTACGCGCCCACCAAGGGTCGCGTGCTGATCGACGGCACGGATATGAGCCAGATCGAACCGCGCGACCTGCGCCGTCTGGTCGGCTATCTGGGGCAGGACGTGCGGCTGTTCTCGGGCACTCTGCGCGACAACTTGAACCTGACCATGCTGGAACGCGACGACAACCGTCTGATGCAGGCGCTGGATTTCGCGGGCTTGGGGCCGTTTGTAAAAGCGCACCACAAGGGGCTGGATCTGGAAATTTTGGACGGCGGGCAGGGGCTTAGCATCGGGCAGCGCCAGTCCATCGGCTGGGCGCGCCTGTGGTTGCAGGATCCGTCCATCTGCCTGCTGGATGAACCGACCGCCGCGCTGGACCAGACGCTTGAGACGACACTGGTCAAGCGGCTTGAAACATGGATGCAGGGGCGCACCGCGATCATTGCAACGCACCGCGTGCCGATCCTGAGCCTGACCAACCGCACCCTTATCCTGCAAAACGGGCGCATGACCGTGGATGGCCCGCAGGATCAGGTGCTGGCGCATCTGAACAAATCCGTGCCACTGCGGGGTAAGATCGCATGACCATGGCCCCCACAGGACTGAGTGGCCAGCTTGAGGCCGATCTGCGCGGCCCGTCCCTTGTCATCTGGCTGTGCGGCGGCGCGGTGCTGGTCTTTCTGATCTGGGCCGCCTTTGCGTGGGTGGATGAAATCGTGCGCGGGCAGGGCGAAATGATCTCTTCCTCGCGCCCGCAGATCATCCAGAACCTTGAAGGGGGCATTCTGGCCGAACTGCTGGTGGCCGAGGGCGATATTGTCGAACGCGGCGATGTGCTGGCCCGTTTGCAGGCAACCCAGTTCCAAAGTCAGGCGGACGATCTGAACAGCCAGATCACGGCGCTGGCCGTGCGTCAGCTGCGTCTTGAGGCGGAACTGGCGGGGCAGTTCGACTTTCAGGTGCCCGCCAGCATGAACGCCAAGATGAAGGGCATGATTGCTAGTGAACGCGCGTTGCTGAATGCGCGCCAGACCGACTACCTCAGCCGCCGCGAGGGCGCGCAGCGGGTGCTGGACGAGGCAGCCAAGGAACGGGCGCTGCTTGAGGATTTGCTGGACCGCAAGATCGTGGCGCTGATCGAAGTAACCCGTGCGCGCAAGGCCCATGCGGATGCGCGGATCAAGCTGGACGAAATCCTGACCAAGACCGAACTGGAACGCGCGCAGGCCTATTCCGACACGCTCAAGGAACTAGCGACCCTGCGCCAGAACCAGAAGGCCGCGCAGGACCAGTTGAACCGCACAGTGCTGGTCAGCCCCATGCGCGGCATCGTCAACAATCTGTCCGTCACCACCATCGGCGGTGTCGTCCGCCCGGGTGAGGAAATCCTCCAGATCATTCCGCTGGACGAGGAGTTGTTCGTCGAGGCGCGTGTGTCGCCCAAGGACATCGCGGGCGTCCGCCCCGGACAGGATGCGACGATCAAGCTGAGCGCCTATGACTACACGATCTACGGATCGCTGAAGGGCAAGGTAAAGCTGATCTCGGCAGACACATTCAAAGACGAACGCAAGCCGGATGGGGATGCCCATTACAAGGTGACCCTGCGCGTCGATACCCAAGACCTGAGCGAGCGCCAGCGCAGCATTGCCATGCGTCCGGGTATGCAGGCCGAGGTGGAGTTGCACACGGGGTCGAAGACCGTGCTGCAATACCTGCTCAAGCCGCTCTATAAATCGCAGGAAGCCTTCCGCGAGCCTTAAGAGACGGGCGGCGTTGAGGCCAATGCGATGCAATGCTGCATCGTTCTCAAGTGACTGCGACGGGTGGTTAGCAGCCGTTCGCTGCATTTAGCACCATTGACTGCAAGACGACCCTGCAGCCATTTGCTGGCCATCTCCGTGCCTTATTCTCGCCCATCCCCCCAGTGATTGTTAAGCAACCGGTAACGGCGAGCGAATACACCCGAAACAATAGAGTAGGTCGAAGCAATGGGCGCTAAACGCAAGACGAAGATAGATGTTCATATCAGCCCAGCCGCACCGCAAGTATTTAGCGCCGCACCTGACTTTGCACATTTCATTGCTGAAAATGATTATGGCCGCTACTGCGTGCCGCAGGCCTATGCCGATCGCGAAGTGCCGCAGCTTTTAGCAGACGGAAAGATTTATGAACCCGAAACGCTAAAGCTGCTGCGCGGCATGGTCGGGGATGGCGACATCATCTCGGGTGGGGCCTTCATCGGTGATTTCTTTCCGGCGCTTTCGGGTGCGCTGGCCCCCGGCGCGCTGTATCACACGTTCGAACCTTCGCCCGTGACCTACGCGGCGGCGCGCCACACAATCACCCTGAACGGGTTGGACAATGTCGTGCTGCATCAGGTCGCTGTGTCGAATGAACCTGGCACCTTGCCGCTGCTAACCGCGCGACGCGAAGGTGGGCCGGAACTGGCCGCCGCCGCCAAGATCGTGCCGGGAGAAACCGGAAACCATGTGGTAAATGTCGAGGTCACGACACTGGACGACCTGATCCCTGCGGATCGCAAGATTTCGGTTCTGCATCTGGATATCGAAGGCTATGAGCTTCAGGCCCTGATGGGCGCGAAGCGCATCATCGCGGAACACAAACCCATCATCGTGCTGGAAGCGGCCAAGCGCAGCATGCAGCGTGTGTACAAACGTGCCCTGCGCAACCACTTCCCGGACCTACGATATCACATCACTGATGTGATCGAACGTAACGCGATCTATTTCCCGTACCCTGACGGTTCGACGGGCCGCGCTGCAGCGTTGCTATAGACAAGTGAATGGCCGGTATAGACTGACAGGGCCAATTGGCAGGCCAAGGTTGAGCGGCAGCCTGGTCCCGCAAAACGGTCATTTCCGGTTCAAACCTCATCCGTATCCAGCCAGATTGTCACGGGGCCGTCATTTACCAGCGACACGGCCATGTCCGCGCCAAACTGGCCGGTCTGCGTGGCGATGCCTAGGTCGCGCAGGTCTTGGGCAAATTGCAGGTACAGTGTTTCGGCCACGTCCGGCTTGGCCGCGCCCGCAAATCCGGGGCGGTTGCCGCGGGATGTGTCAGCGGCGAGGGTGAACTGGCTGACCACCAAAGCGCTGCCGCCGGTTTGCAGGATGGAAAGGTTCATCTTGCCCGCCTCGTCCTTGAACAGGCGCAGTTTCGAGATTTTCAGCGCCAGCCGTTTGGCCGTTTCGGCGTCATCCTCGGGCATTGCGCAGACAAGGATCAGTAGGCCCGCATCGCACGCGCCCACCGTTTCACCGGCCACATCAACACGCGCCTCTGTTACCCGTTGCAGCAGTGCCCTCATGCGTCGTCCTTCCAGTCGATGATCTCGTCCACCTCGGCGCGCGGGGTGCGAAAGCTGTTGGCGGGGTGGTCCGTATCGGCATAGCCGAAGGAGATCGCGCAGAGGATCATCCGGTCATCGGGAATGTCGAAATGCGCGCGTACAAAGGGTGCCTGTGCGGCGATGGCAGCCTGCGGGATGCTGGCCACGCCGCTGGCCTGTGCGGCAAGGCAAAAGGCGGTGACAAAGCCGCCTGTGTCCATGGCACCATAGGGGCCAAGCACGCGGGGTGCGGTCACGATGGCCACGTGGGGCGCGCCGAACAGGCGGTAGTTTTCCATCATCTGCGCCTGCGATGCGGCGCGGTCGCCCTTTTCGATGCCCACCGCATCATAAAGCTGGAAACCACAGGCGCGCCGCCGTGCGCCGTAGACGTCGGGATAGGTGTCGGGCCATGGCAGATCGGGGGCGGGCGGGATTGTGTTGGCCGCGTCGAACAGGGCGTCGCGGAACGCATCGGTGGCCGCGCCCGTGGTTACGATCAACTGCCACGGCTGCGCGTTGCACCAGCTTGGCACGTGGCGCGCGGCGCGCACAATGGCGGCGATAGTATCCTGCGGCACCGGATCGGGGCGGAAGGCGCGGCAGGAAAAGCGTGCCTGCAACAACGCATCCAGCGTGTCAAAATCGCTCATGATTGCAGCGCCATGACAAAGCCGATGGCCCCCGCGACCAACAGGCCAGCCAGCACCGCCAGCGCGATCTTGATCTTCGAGTAAGGCCGTTCGCCCTGCACCCGCCCCGTGCGCCCGTTCACCACAAAGCGATAGGTCTCGCCCCGGTACTTATAGGCAGCGAGCCAGACCGGCAGCAGCACGTGTTTGAAGGTGATCGCGCCCAGCGTGGTATCGATCGAGTGAATGCGCTGACGGTCGCCGCCGATGTCGAAACGCACGTCGCGGGCAATGGTGGCATCTATATGGGCGCGGGCTTCGACAAAGCCCTGTTCAAGCTCGACGCTGTAGGCTTCGGCGCGGAAACCGGCAAGGAATTCAGGGGTGTAGGGTTGCAGAGCGCTCAGATCCCACGGTTCGAGCGCGTCGGTGAACCGCTTGGGGAGCGAGGTCGAGGCCAGCACCAGCACGTCATCAAAGAAGCGTGCCACCTTGCCGCGCACGGAGCGCCAGCGGACCTTGGCCACCTGTACCTGCTGGCGTTTGCCGTCGCGCATCACGGTACGGGTTTCGTAGTAGACCGTGCCGCGTTCGCCCGTATAGGCGCTGCGCGTGTCCGCATCGAAGGTCCAGTAGGGCACGTAAATACCCTGCAAACTGCGCCCCTTGCGGGCGTATTCCTGCAGGCCGTTGGGCGCGAACCACAGCCCGCCAAGCCAGTCGTTCATGGCGGCGCGGGCCTCGGCCTCGGCCAGTGCAAAGGGCAGGACGCCGCGGGGTTTGATGTGGCGGTGCGCGCCTGTGTCGGTGACGACGGGGGTGGCGCAGAACGGGCATTCGGTGGCGTGGATATTGGCGTCGAATTCGACCTCGGCGGCGCAGTTTGGGCATTTGGAGACGCGCGTCTCTTCCATCTCGGTCTGGGGTAGGTCGGCGCGCAGGGCGGCGCGGTAGTCGAGTTCGGCAATGGTTTGGGGGGCCCGTGCGCGGGTGCCTTCGATGGACGACGTGTTGCCGCAGTGATCGCAGGTCAGCGTGCCATTGGCCGGATCAAAGCGGAAATCGGCACCGCAATTGTCACAGGGAAACCTGTGTTCGGACGGGATGGCGGGTTTATCAGGCAGGTCGGTCATGGCGTCCCGTTACGAAGGTGCAATGCGCGCGCGACGGCTGGCGCGACAGGGGGAAAATGGCACGGGCAGGCGGTGCCGCCAACCGGAAAAGCCCGCGCCTGTGCGATTGCTCTGCATAGGCTACAGATAGCGGTGCCAGCGCTTGGGCGCCATGATGCGCAGGGCGTTGTCGCGCAAGGCATAATGGCGCCAGATGTGGAAGGCGGCATGCAGGGCCACGACACCGCCGAGGGCATAAAACTCAATGATATGAAGGGCTCCGACCCATTCGTTGGCATGTTTCCAGCCCATGGGCGGCGCGATGGGCAACACCCCGCCCGCCTTGAGCAGGACGGAGGACGTGAGCCCCAGCAGGAAGCCCGTGAAGGCGACAAAGAACAGCCCCCAGATCAGCGTGAGGTGCAAGGCGCGGTGCAGGCGGCGCAGCGGCGGGGACAGCTTGGGACCGGGGCGGCTGGCCAGCCCGCGCCGCATCAGATCGGCAAACCACGCCAGCGACAGCGACACGAAAATCAGCGCCAGAAAGGAGTGCGCCTGAAAGGCGGCGGGGCCGAAGGGGGTGACGTCTTCGGGCTGGACCAGCAGGAACCAGACGAACAGCGGGACCATCCCCCAATGCAGCCATTTGAGGGCCGTGCGCCGCGCAGGCAGACGCGAGGAGAGAGGGCGCGTTGGGGACATGGAGAGGAGTGTGGGCCGCGCGGGGCCCGTGTCAAGACAGCGTACGCGCAACAGCGCGGGGCGGGTCAGCCCTCCGACCGCGATTCGAGGGGTTAATGCCCGTGAAAACAGGCAAAAACGCGATGCACAGGCCGTACAGAACCTGTGCACACCCTGTACACCGCTGATGCACCGGAGGGGGCGTTAAGGGAGCGTACGGTGGGTTTTGTGAATGGGGGGTTAATGGGGAGGGCGGTTTTTGAGGGTTATACAGGTTGAGACTTAAACAAGCCGGCCTTCACTCCAGTCCTTCAATTAGGCTTCACACCGACGAATATTCGGGAAAAACGAATTGGCTGTCTAATAAGTTGGTTAATCAGTTAGTCCTCCCCCCCCTTGAGTAGCATAGTAGGCTATGCTACTATAATTACTCTATAGTAAGCAAATTCTGGTTAGATGTCTGAAACCACCTTGCGAACTTTTTCATCTTCAACAGTCAATACAGTGCGGATTGCCATGCGAATTTTAGGACTTGCTAGTCTATAAGCATCGTCGGAAGGTAGGCGTTTCAATATCGGGTTATCCCCCTTCGATAGCTTTGAAAGTTCGCCGGACACGTTCAACGAAACGCCAGCGGTAGTCGCGGGAAAGATTTCTCTGATTTTAGCCTCGACATCTTTGTAGGTAAAGCTCTCCTTTTCTGTTACCCCGCATGCGTAGATGCACTGGTTTCGTCTCGATGCCTTTGTTTCTCTGGAATTCATTCTGCTTGATACCATGGTGCAGTAAGCGCGAATAGAATTTTTAGCCCATTTTTGCACAGCACGGCTATGAACATTCTGGTCTATTACGCCGTTTTTCTTTATCGCCTCTTTTGCTATTCTCAATCCTAACTCTTGTAACTCCAACGCAATTCGGTCTGTAATGCTCAACATGCGGTCATAAAACACTTGAGAATTCCCAAGAACTTGCAGTTTTAACTGATCTTCCAGACCTCGCCGCATCAATAGTTTCGCCTCAGCCGGGGTCATCCTCTCAACTTCTGGGATCTCTTTCAATCGTGTGGAAATAGTTTGAATGTTTGTATTCTTGGAAAGAATTTCATCGATTCCAACCGGAGTTCCAACGACGACGATTTTTACCTTATAGCTTGCGTAAATAGGGTCATCCAGAAGAACGATGCAGTTAGCAATCTGCTTGCACAGATTTGCGTCGCTGGCAACCTGCTCAAAGTTATCAAATACAACGACGGCTTTCTCTTTACCTGCAGATTTCCGTAAGTAGGCTAACAGCCTTTCGAAGGGTTCTTTCTTTCCTTTGACGTATTTCCAAGTGCCTTCAAAATCTACACCGACACCGCCAGGTTTTACGCCACCAGATTTAGTAAGTTCATATTCCTCTTTTTCTAGCTCCTCTCTCCTGGAAAGTTTGTCATCGAATGCTAAACCTAACGATCCAAATGTTGACGCGACAGCAAGGTTAACGACTTCATAGAATACTTTCTTTTCCTTAAAAACTTTTTTGTAGAGCCAAGACTTTCCATTTCCACTTTCCCCAAATATTACCAAGTGTTGGCTTTCTGATAATCCTTCAATCAGATCCTCTTCCAAATCGGGCCTAGGAATGTAAAGTTTAGGGTTGACGTCTGCGGCGCGTGGTGTGAAAACATCGTCCGGTTTCGGGGTTGATGAGAAACTGATCATTTTCCTATCCTCAAGTGTGCTGTTCATTTTCTTAACTAATTTTTTCATCGAAGCGCCATAATAATTCCGATCGTTGGCATTTATTTTCGATAGGCTTTATAGCGGACCTGAAAGATTATCTAAGGTCAATATTGCGCTGGCAAGCGTCATGACATTCACTTTTGGACGAAAGCGCCCCACAAAAAACCACCCCCGATACCCTCAGGGGTGGCTCTCTAATCAATCCTTACCAAACCCCTCTTACATCCCCGGGGGCGGGGGGGGCAGGATGGTGAAGAGTTGGGCGAGTTCGGTGACGTCTTCGGCGCGCAGCCAGCCGTCTTGGCCTGCGGTCCAGACATAGGTTTCGCGGGTCAGTTCTCCGTCCGTGGCCATGCGGGCCATGCGGGCTTTGGAGAAGGGGCCTTTGGTCTGGCCGTTCTCGGCAATGTGCCAGACGTGTTCGACCGGCGGGGGGGGGGGGGCCATGCTCGCAGGGGTCGTTGCAGGGCGTGCGCCCCACGGGCCGGCGGCGGCCATCTGGCCCACTTGCATGCCCATCGCCGCGCCAAGGCCCGCCTGCATCGCATCGGCGCTGCCGCCGCCTTCGCGGCCCAAGGCTTCGGCGGCTTGGAACTGCATGTATTCGTTGAGGTTGCCGATCACCCCCATGGAGGAGCGTTTGTCCATCACCGCCTCGACCGCAGGGGGGAGCGAGATGTTTTCGATGTAAAGCTCGGGGATGGTCAGGCCGTATTCGGCGACCTGGGCGGAGATCTCTTTCGCGACGATCTGGCCGAGTTCGCGGGTGTTGGCGGCCATGTCGAGCACCGGAATGCCGGATTTGGCGAGGGAGCGGGACATTTCCTGCACGATGATGTTGCGGATCTGGTAGCTGATCTCGTCCATGGTAAACTCGCCATCGGTGCCGACGATTTCAACGAGGAAGCGGGCGGGGTCGGTGACTTTGACCGTGTAGGTGCCGAAGGCGCGCAGGCGGACGGGGCCGAATTCGGGGTCGCGGCAGATGATCGGGTTCTTGGTGCCCCATTTCAGGTCGCTGAAACGGGTGGTGTTCACGAAGTAGATCTCGGATTTGAACGGGCTTTTGAAGCCGTGATCCCAGTGCTGCAACGTGGTCATGATCGGCATGTTGTTGGTTTCGAGCATGTAGAGCCCGGGGGTGAAGACATCCGCCAGTTGCCCTTCGTGCACGAACACGGCGGCCTGCCCCTCGCGGACGGTCAGCTTGGCGCCGTATTTGATCTCGTGATCCTCGCGTTCAAAGCGCCAGACCATGGTGTCGCGGGTGTCGTCGGTCCAGTGGATGACGTCGATGAATTCACCGGAGAGGAAGTCGAAAATACCCATTTGGGGGCTCCTTTGGTCTGGTCAGTTTGCAACGCCGGGTGGCTGTAGCCGGTCGCCCGCGTCATGTTTGCCCATGGCATCAGCATAGACCGCAATCACGTGGCCCGCCATATCGTGCAGGGTGGGGAAGGGGCCGACTGCGACCCCTGCAAGGGCGGCATCGGTTCGGGCCAGCATCCATTCCCGCACCGTCAGGTCGGTATCCACAGGTGGGGCCGCGGCCAAAAGCCGAGCAAGCACGCTCATTCCCCGCCCCCTTTTTCCACCTGTTCAACGGCCAGTTGGCGGATGATCGGGCTGGCCTGTTCCAGTGTCATGCCGGGCGATAGGCGGGGGTCGTAGAGCATACCGAGCAGCAATTCGTCGTGGTTGGTCAGCAGGGCGAATTCGTCGTCGTCGTTGAAGATGCTAGGCCGTGCGGCGGGGCTGTCATTGGCGAGGCCGAGGCCTTGGGCCAGTTCCTCGTGGATGCAGGACAGGCGCAGCAGGTCGGGGTTTTCGGCGCGGATCACGGCGACGGCGGCGGTATAGGTCGAGCGGTTCGCCCCTGCGGCATAGGCGGCGACGGCGCAATAGGCGTTTTCGGGCAGGTTGCGCACGGCGGCAAGGTTGGTGGTGGTGACGCCCGCGATGCGCGGGGCGTTCAGGTCCAGCGTTTCGGCGCGGTCGTCCTCGTTCACGAAGAAGACCATGAAATTGGGCGTGCCGCCGACCGAAATCGGGTGGTTGGTGGCGCGGGACAGGCGGGCGGCATAGTCACGCACGTCAGCGGCGTCGCGCAGGCGCTGGCTGGGCGGGACCGAGGGGCCGAACTGGATGCCGATGCGCACCGGTTCCTTCCAGCGGCGCAGCGCGCCCGAGACATTCTGGTCCACCCCACCAGAGGCATATTCATTGTAAAAGGCGATGCGTTCGAAATTGCGCGCCAGCATCGTCGAGGTAAAGGGCGTGTCCGGCCCGCCCCCGTCCTGCCGCAGCAGGCCCGAGGTCAACTGGCTGGATTGCACCTGTGTGAGATAGCGGCGCAGCGCGGCGCTGCGTTCAGAGGTGGCGCGCACTGTCTGGCGGGGCGGCGCGCTGGCCAGCCCCGCAGGACGCACCTGCGGGGTCAGGACCGGATCGACAGGCGCGGCGGGCATGTCACAGGCCGCAAGCAGGGCAAGGGCGGTCAAGCCGCCCCATATGCCCTTTCGTGCTGTGCCCGCCATCGCGCCCGCCTTTCGCGATCAGCTTGGAACGGATGTGGCGGCGTTGTCGCCCACCCCGTCCTTGCGCGCCTTGGCGGATGCCAGCGTGTCGCGCAGGTCGGCTTCCATCTTTTTGAGGTCTTCCTCGGCGGCGGCACGTTTGGCTTTGCCTTCGTCCGCGATTCTGAGGCTGTCCTCGATCGTGCCGATCAGGTCGGCATTGGCCTTTTTGACCGCTTCGATGTCGAACACGCCGCGTTCCATTTCCTGACGGATCGCCTTGTTGCTTTCGCGCAGGTTGGCCGCGTTCGAGGTCAGCAATTCGTTGGTCAGGTCATTTGCATCACGCACGGCAGCGGCGGCTTCGGCGCTGCGCTGGATGGTGACGGCTTGGGCCAGTTGGGTCTCCCAAAGCGGCACGGTGTTGACCAGTGTCGAGTTGATCTTGGTCACGAGGCTTTTGTCGTTTTCCTGCACCAGACGGATCGAGGGCAGCGACTGCATGGTCACCTGACGGGTCAGTTTCAGGTCGTGGACGCGGCGTTCAAGGTCGTCACGCGCGGCGCGCAGGTCGCGCAGTTCCTGAGCCACCATGACTTTGTCGTTCTCGGCGGCTTTCTCGACGTCTTTTTCCTTGGCCGGAATGGTCTTTGCGTCCAGTTCCTTCAGCTTTTCCTCGCCTGCCGCGATGTAAAGCGCCAGTTCGTCATAGAATTGCAGCGTCTTTTCATAAAGTAGGTCGAGGGATTTGATGTCCTTGAGCAGCGTGTGTTCATGCGCCAGCAGGTTGTCGGTGATCTTGTCGATCTGGGCCTGCACGGTTTCGAAACGGGCGGTGAACTTGGCAAAGGGCGCGGCGCGGCCCAGCAGCTTTTCCCACCACGAACGGTCGCGGCGCACGTCCAGTTCGCTGATCGAGAAGCCGCGGATGGTGGTGACGATACCGCGCAGGGAATCACCGGCGGGGCCGACATCCTTGTTGCGCACATCGGTCAGCATCGCTTGGGAAATTTCCTGCAACTCGGCCTGTGCGGCAGAGCCGAAGGACACGATGGAGTTGGTATCGCCCATGTCGATTTCATCCATGCGGGCGCGGATTTCGGCCCCCACGGGCGCGTCGGCCTTTTCCAGTGGCACGATGGCATTGGCGTCGGTCGGTTCGGGCAGCACGACGGCGGTCACTTCCTCGACAGAAGCGGTTGCGCTTTGGGCCTTTTGGCGGACGGTTTCAGACATGTTGGATCACCTTACTGTTTATGAGTTGTCGTGGGGCACGTTGCGCACCCCTTCACGCTGCAAACGGTCGCGCAGCACGTCGATTTCGATGTTGAGGTCAGAGCGGTCGTCGACCAGCAATTTGCGGGTGCGGGCGGCAAAGTTGTCGCCCAGATCGTCCAGCAGTTCGGCGTAGTCGCTGCGCGCCTGCGGATCGCGGGTGCGGGCGTAGATGTCGGCGAACTTGATCGTCGCGTCGCGTGCGCCCATCAGGTAGACGCCCAGATATTTGCGCGCCGCCGTCAGGTCGCGGGGGTCTTCCTCGACCGTGCGGATCAGGTCGCGGGCGGTGGCCTGAAACGCTTCGAGCTTGAGTTCCATCTTGCGGTCCTCGGCGCGTTTCATGGCGTCGGTCATCGCGTTGAGGTGGGTTTCCGCCTCGTCCACGACGCGGGCGACGCGGTCTTGTTGGAAGGTGTCGATGCCTTCCATGCCTTTGTCCTTCATCGGGTCAAAGCCGAAGGCGGCCATGTGCAAGCCTGTCGCGGCCACGCCGAACAGCAGCGGCGCGATCAGACCGGCCTCTACACGGTAGGCGGCCAGCGCGATGCCGATGCCCGTCAGGACAGACGCGAACAGCTTGCGCGGGATGGCGGGGCGGCGGGCGACCTTGCGCGACTGGTACGCGGCCTCGGCCAGCAGACCACCGCGCAGCAGCCATGCCGCCAGTGTCAGGGTCGCTGCCGCCACAAGCGCGAATGTCAGGCCGACCGCGCCATCGTTGAGGGCCAGAAACACCATCGGGATGGCGGGCAGGAACAGGATGTTGGCGCGGGCGCCCACGGGGTCCACCTGTGCGCCTTGGAAGGCGGCGCGGGGGCGGGGGGCGTTTGCATCCGCAGCGTCGCTGCGCGCGCTGTCGTCGGGGCTGTATTTTCCGCCGAATCTTTTGGCCATGGGTTACAACCCTCCGATCAGGCCGGTGGTGACACCGAACATCAGCGCGATCAGCACCGCATAGGCGATTTTCTGGAAGGTTGTTGTCACTATTTACCCCGTCAAGTCTTTGTGGACCGCAAGGTAAGACGTTGTGACGTCATTTGCCAGTGCGTCAACGTTTTTATCGACAGGGCACCGGATAGGTTAGGGTTCCCGCAGGGTAGCGCCGCGCAGGGTCAAAGCAGGTGACTTGCCCGCGCCCGTCGGCCCAGTAGAGGTGGGGATTGGTGCCGTTCGCCCCGTCCTTGAGATAGCGCACGTGGCCCCAATAGGTGCCCTTGTTCGGCCCGCGCCACGCACGGCCCAGTTGCAGGTGCAGGTGGCGCACGCCGACGCTGCATTCGAACTGCCGGTAGGAGTTGCCAAGGGCGCCGATGACCTGCCCGCGTGCCACGGCCTGACCCGCGACCACGTCGGTGCGGCCCAGATGGCCATACAGCGCGATCAGCGGTTTGCCGTCGCTGCCATTGCCGTGATGCACCACAATGGTCGGTCCCCAGCAGGGGCCGGTTTCGACCTCAAGCACTTTGCCCGCCGCCACGGCGAGGATGGGCAGACCGTTGCGCCCCTTTATGTCGATGCCCTGATGCGGGGCCGCGCGGCGTGGCCCGTTCACCCCTTTCATGGAGCGGTATTCGGAGGCGATGCGTGGGGCGCCCTTGGGATAGGTGACTTTGACCTTGCCCTGCGCCTGAACGGTGTCGGGCGCGCCAAGGGTCAAAATGGCGATCAATGCGCCAAGGATAACGGGAAAAGGGGGCATAAAAAGGCTCGCTGACACTAAGGGATTGTCCCTGATGAAGCCGAGGAACGGCACAGGTTGCAAGCAAAATTTCCCGAGGATTGGCGCGGTAGGACAGGGGGCGGCGGCGCTGGGCGCGCGCCGCGCTTGTGATCAGCGCGGCTTGCGTTTGCGCATGGGGCTGCGCGGTTTGGGCTTGGGTTTGGCCGTGGCGGTGCCGGTTGTTTCCTCGACCTCGAGGCCCAGTTGGTCGCGCACGATCTTGCGGCGGATTTCCTCGACCGCGCCGGGTTTCAAATCACCCAGTTGGAAGGGGCCGTAGCTGACACGGATCAGGCGGTTCACCACCAGTCCGACGCTTTCCATGGCGCGGCGGATTTCGCGGTTCTTGCCCTCGCGCAGGCCCACGGTCAGCCATGCGTTCGCGCCCTGTTGGCGATCAAGCGTGACCTGCATGGGCTGGAAGCGTTCGCCTTCCACGGTGATCCCCTTGCGCAGCGGTTCCAGCGTGTCGTCGGTGGGACGGCCGTTGATACGCACGCGATAGCGGCGCATCCAGCCGGTGCTGGGCAGTTCGAGCTTGCGTTTGATGCCGCCATCATTGGTGAGCAGCAGCAGCCCTTCGGAGTTGATGTCGAGCCGTCCGACGGACATCACGCGGGGCATGTCCTCGGGCAGGGCGTCATAGATCGTGCGCCGCCCTTTTTCGTCGGCATCGGTGGTCACCAGACCTGCGGGCTTGTGATACAGCCACATGCGTTCGGGTTCGGCGGCGCGCAGGGCCTTGCCGTCTACCGTGATGCGGTCGGCATCGGTCACGTTCAGCGCGGGGCTGTCGATCTGCTTGCCGTTCACGCTGACGCGCCCTGCGGCAATGATCTCTTCTGCGCCGCGACGGCTGGCAAGGCCAGCACGGGCGAGCACTTTGGCGATGCGGTCGCCTGTTTTGGGGGTCTCGGTCATGGCATGCCCATACCTGTGCCTTGCCAGCGGGGCAAGGGACGTGGCAGGGGACAGGGATGGAGTTTCGTTCGTTCATGGATCTGGCGCTGAAGGAAGCGCGTGCCGCTGGCGCGCGCGACGAGGTGCCTGTGGGCGCGGTGATCGTGGCCCCCGATGGCACGGTTGTGGCGCAAGCGGGCAACCGGACGCGGGAAACCTGTGATCCGACGGCCCATGCCGAGATCGTGGCGATCCGCGCCGCCTGTGCCGCACTCGGGGCCGAGCGGTTGCCGGGGCATCGTCTGTATGTGACGCTTGAGCCTTGCGCGATGTGCGCCGCCGCCATTGCCGCCGCACGGATCGAGCGGCTGTATTACGGCGCGGCGGACCCCAAGTCGGGCGGCGTGGCGCAAGGCGCGCGGGTGTTCGAGCGCGCCCAGAGCCATCACGCGCCGCAGGTCTATGACGGGATTGCGGCGCGGGATGCGGAAAAGTTGCTGCGCGATTTCTTTGCCGCCCGACGCTAGGGCGGGGGAGGCGGGTGCCTTTAAAGGGTGATCGGCTGCATCACTTCGGGTTCGATCACGGTCACATCCGGCAATCCTGCGCGCAGCGCATCGGCCTTCTGTTCCAATGCAGGGAAAGTGCGATAGTGGCAGGGAATCACCGTGTCGAAGTTGAAATAGCGTTTCGCCGCATAGGCCGCGCCCGCCATATCCATCGTGTAATAGCCACCCGCCGACAGGATGCCGATATTGGGTTTGTGATAATCCCCGATCCAGTCCATGTCGGCCATGATATCGGTGTCGCCCGACAGGTAGATCACCTTGCCTTCGCCCTTGATCACATAGCCGCATTCCTGCCCCATATAGACGCCGCGCCCGTCGATTTGCAGCGATGAGGAATGGGACGCGGGAACCAACGTGGCGCTGACATCGCCAAGTTGGATCGTGCCGCCCTTGCCGAACGCGTGTCCTTCGGTCGCGCCCGCGCCGTGCAGGTGTTGGGCCAGTTCATAAGGGGCCGAAACCGGCGCGCCGGTGTCCTGACTGATCGCGACCACATCCGTTGTATGGTCGAAATGCCCGTGGGTGACGAGGATATGGGTCGCGCCCGCCGTGGCGTCCGGTGCGCGCCCTTCGGGCAGCATCGGGTTGCCGTTGATCCACGGGTCGATCAGCAGGATCTGGTCCCCGATCTCGATGCGAAAGCTGCCATGGCCGAGCCAGATGATGTTCATGTGCGGGTCTCTCCTCTTTTCATGGGGCTACCCTAGCGCAGGATTGCGGGGGCGGGAGCCTCCGGCGGGGATTTTTTTGGAACAGAGAAGGGGCAGGGGGCGCGAAGCAGGGGGGCGGAGGTGCGGTTGGGGGCCGCGCAGGCTTGAAGGCCCGCAGCGCGCACGCTAAAGCCACTGCAAGTGCATATCGAGGGATTTGACCATGTCCATTGACGAAACAACCGCCGCCCGTGTGGCAAAGCTGGCCCGTATCAAGGTGGAGCCGGAAAACCTGACGGCGCTGGCAGGGGAATTCAACACCATCCTCGGCTTTATCGAGCAGTTGGGCGAAGTCGATGTGGACGGTGTGGAGCCGATGACATCCGTGACGCCGCAGCGGCTGAAGCGCCGTGTGGACGAGGTGACGGATGGCAGCCAGCAAGAGGCTGTGCTGGCCAATGCCCCCGATGCGCGTGAAGGATTTTTTGCCGTACCCAAGGTGGTGGAATAATGAGCGATCTGAACAAGCTGGGACTGGCCGAGGCACGTGATGCGCTGCGGGCCGGAGATGTCACGAGCGTCGAGCTGACCGAAGCCTGTCTGGGCGCCATCGAGGGGGCGGGTGCGCTCAATGCCTTTGTGCACGAGACACCGGAGATCGCCCGCACGCAAGCCGCGGCGGCGGATGCGCGGATCAAGGCGGGCGATGCGCCTGCCATGTGTGGCCTGCCCATCGGGATCAAGGATCTGTTCTGCACCAAAGGTGTGCCGTCGCAGGCCGGATCGCGCATTCTGGAAGGCTTCCTGCCCGAATACGAGTCCACCATCACCCAGAACCTGTTTGGCTCCGGCGCTGTGATGTTGGGCAAGCTGAACATGGACGAATTCGCCATGGGATCGTCCAACGAAACTTCGGTTTACGGCAATGCCGTGAACCCGTGGAAAGTAGATGACCGCGACCTCACGCCGGGTGGCTCGTCGGGTGGCTCGGCCTCTGCCGTGGCGGCGGACCTGTGTCTGGCGGCGACCGGCACTGATACTGGCGGTTCGATCCGCCAGCCTGCGGCCTTTACCGGCATCACGGGCATCAAGCCAACCTACGGGCGTTGTTCGCGTTGGGGCGTTGTCGCCTTTGCCTCGTCCCTTGATCAGGCGGGGCCGATGACCAAGTCGGTGCGCGATGCGGCGATCATGCTGGAGGCCATGTGCGGCCACGACCCCAAGGATTCGACATCGGCCGATCTCCCGGTGCCGGATTTCGAGGCGATGCTGACCGGCGACATCAAGGGCAAGAAGATCGGCATTCCGCGCGAATACCGCATGGACGGCATGTCGGACGAGATCGTGGCCCTGTGGGAAAACGGCACCGCCATGTTGCGCGATGCGGGGGCGGAGATTGTCGACATCTCGTTGCCGCACACGAAATACGCGCTGCCAGCCTATTACGTGATTGCCCCCGCCGAAGCGTCGAGCAACCTCGCCCGCTATGACGGGGTACGCTATGGCCACCGCGCCAAGCTGGAGCAGGGCGACGGCATCACCGAGATGTACGAAAAGACCCGTGCCGAAGGCTTTGGCGCCGAAGTGCAGCGCCGTGTGATGATCGGTACCTATGTGCTGTCGGCTGGGTTCTATGACGCCTATTACAACCGCGCCCGCAAGGTCCGCACGCTGATCAAGAAGGATTTCGAGGACGTCTTTGCCCAAGGGGTGGATGCGATCCTGACGCCTGCGACACCATCGGCGGCCTTTGGTCTGGGCGAGGCGTCGGATGATCCGGTCGAGATGTATCTGAACGACGTGTTCACCGTGACAGTCAACATGGCCGGCCTGCCCGGGATCGCGGTGCCTGCGGGCGTCGATGCGTCGGGCCTGCCGCTGGGTCTGCAACTGATCGGGCGTCCGTGGGAAGAGGGCGATTTGCTGAACACCGCCTATGCGCTTGAGGCGCGGGCAGGTTTTGTGGCCAAGCCGCAGAAATGGTGGTAACACCCGCAAAACATCACCCCACACGGGCCTGTCCCACCTGAAATGGCCAATACTCGAAAGGGTAGAGCAGCAATGATCGTCCGCAGTTTCCTTCTTATTGGTGCCGTCGCAGGCTTGGCCGCGTGCCAGCCTGCCATTCCCGACAGCGGTGCGGGCGTTGCCAATCCCGGGCGCGGGGTGGGCTTTGACAACCCCAACACGTTGGCCGCCCGCGAGGCGCGCGCTTCGCAACTCGCCAACCCCGGTGTGCCAGCGGCCCCGTCGGTCGGCACGCAGGCGCTGCCACCTGCGGATGCAGCGACGGTGACATCGACGCGCACGGCACGCGCTGTGTCCGACCCCCAAGGGCTGGACGCGGAGCTGGCACAGGTCGCGGCCAGTGAGGATGCTGCCGCCGCTCGTGCCAATTCGGGTCAGCAGGTGCTGAATGCCAGCCCCTCCAACGCGGCGCCGGTGATCCTTAACAATCCCGGCATCTCGGATGAGAACAGCTTTGACGCGGTCGCCTCGCGCGAATCCATCGAAAGCGACGCGGCGCGTATCGCGTCGAACCGTCAACAGTACGAAGTGATCCAGCCCACCGCGCTGCCCAGCCGTGCGGGCAACAGCCAGCCGAACGTGGTGCAATACGCGCTGCAAACCAGCCACCCGCGGGGCACCAAGGTGCACCGCCGCCTGAGCCTCGCGTCCAATGCGAAATACCAGCGCAACTGCGCGCAATACGCATCCTCGGATGAAGCGCAGATCGATTTCCTCGCCTTTGGCGGGCCGGACCGTGACCGCAAGGGGTTGGACCCTGATGGTGACGGCTATGCCTGCGACTGGGATCCGGCCCCCTTCCGGCGTGCCGCTGGCAACTAAGGCGGGGCAGGTGACACAGCTGCTTTGTCCCTCGCCCAATTGCGGGCCGCGTCGGGACGGGCTGCTGCCGCGCTTTGTTGTGCTGCACCACACCGCGATGAAGACAGCTGAGGCCGCGATCGAACGGCTGTGCGATCCGGCAAGCGAAGTGTCGGCCCATTACGTTATCTGCAAGTCTGGGCGCGTCACGCAACTGGTGGGCGAAGGGCTGCGCGCATGGCATGCAGGGGCGGGTGAATGGCAGGGGCTGTCGGACATGAACTCGCGCTCCATCGGGATCGAGCTCGACAATGACGGGCAGGGGCCTTTCCCCGAGCCACTGATGCAGGCGCTGGAACCCCTTTTGCGCCATATGATGCAGGCGTGGGATATTCCGCCGGCGAATGTGATCGGCCATTCCGACATGGCCCCGGGGCGCAAACAGGATCCCGGCCCGTGGTTTGACTGGGACAGACTGGCGCGCCAAGGGCTCGCCGCCCCTACGGCGCAGCACAACGTACCCGCCAGTTGTGACATGAACGCCTTCCGCGCCCGCGCCCGCGCTGCTGGATACACCGCTGTGGTTGAGGACGCGGCCCTTCTCGACGCCGTGCGCCTGCGCCACCGCCCCCATGCCACGGGCGCGCTAAGCGCGGACGACTTCACTGTCCTGCCTCCCGCACCGGACCAAGCCTAAAGTCCCACCGGTCCACCCTTCTCTGTTCCAAAAAAATCCCCGCCGGAGGCTCCCGCCCTCACCACCGGCGCGACGTGTGCCATTGACGGCCCCCACCTGCGCACCGTAAGGCCTTCCTCGCGCGGAGAGGCGGATGGCCGCTTGGGGGCATGCCCCCGAGAGGAAAGTCCGGACTCCCGAAAGACACGGTGCCGGGTAACGCCCGGGCGGGGTAACTCGACGGACAGCGCCACAGAAAACAAACCGCCTTGTGCGCCCGCTTGCGGAGGCCAAGGTCAGGGTGAAACGGTGGGGTAAGAGCCCACCGCCGGGCTGGTAACAGTCCGGGCATGGCAAGCCCCACCGGGAGCAATGCCAAATAGGGACCGCGTGTCGGGCAACCGACGGGGCTGCTTTCGCCCCAGCAGGTCCGGGTTGGCAGCTAGAGCCGCAGTGGCAACATTGCGGCAAGAGGAATGGTCATCTCGGGGCGGGCAACCGCCCTAGACAGAATCCGGCTTATAGCCTCTCCGCGCATATTTTCCCCGTTTGAACGGCCCATATCGGCCGGAAAATGGGTGCAACAGCAGCGATAGGGCGCTTGCGGGGTTGACTCGGGTGTGCGGCGGGGTAAAAGCAGCGCTCATACGAATTTCCCGCTGGCGCCGCACAGCGTACCAGCGATGCAGGAGACACAAGATGGCCAAGCCAACCACGATCAAAATCCGCCTGAATTCGACCGCAGGTACTGGCCACTTTTATGTGACCAAAAAGAACGCGCGCACCATGACCGAAAAGATGGTCGTCAAGAAATACGACCCCGTCGTGCGCAAACATGTTGAGTACAAGGAAGGCAAGATCAAGTAAGATCGCCTACCTCTCGCAGTTTAAGGGCCGTTTCCTGAAGGAAGCGGCCTTTTTCTTTGTCTGCCATTCGGGCGTGCAGGAGGGGGCTGTGTCTAGTCCAGCCCGTCAACCGGTGTGCCATCGCCGGTGGTGTAGTGGCGCGCGCCGCTGCTGCGGTCAAAGGTCAGTACGCGGTCAAGTGCGGGATATGTCACGCGGTCCGCAGGGGCGCGGGTGCCAATTACCACATAGCGCACAGGCGCGCCCGAGCGATTCTCGAGACAGTGGCCCACCGGATCGCCCGCTTTCCAGCAGGCCGCGTCGCCTGCGTGCAGTTCGGTTTGCTGGCCATCCTCGTGCAAGGTCGCGGTGCCTGACAGGATCAGCACCATTTCGTCCTCTGTTGCGTGCCAGTGCGCATGGGAACTACGCGACCCGCTGGGAAGCTCTTCGATGAACGCGCCGAATTGCGTCAGGCCGCCCGTGTCGCTGATCAGTTCGGCCCGGTAGGGGCCAAGGGGGGTGTTTGCGCCGCCATTATCAATTCTGGCCTGTCCTTTGCGAATAACGGTCACGGGGGGCACCTTTGGCAGTGGGGGGAGACGAAAAAGGGCCGGTCACGATGACCGGCCCTTGGAAAGGTTTAGTGGTTCTGGACGCTTACTCTTGCTGGCCCATGAACATCAGCAGGAACTGGAACATGTTCAGGAACGAGATGTAGAGGCTCAGCGCGCCGTCGATGGCGGCCTTGTCCAGCCAGTCCTGATCACCATGTGCGGCGTGCGCCACATAGGTGTTCTTGATATCCTGCGTGTAGAACGCGGTCAGACCTGCAAAGATCAGGATACCGATCATCGAGATCGCGTACATCATCGGACCCGATTGCAGGAACATGTTGATGACCATCGCAACGATCAGGCCAATCACGCCCATCATCAGGAAAGTGCCCATGCCGCTCAGGTCACGCTTGGTGGTGTAACCCCACAGGCTCAGCCCCGCGAATGCGATGGCCGTCACCAAGAAGGTTTGGGTGATGGAGTAGGGGGTGTAGACCAAGAAGATCGACGACATCGACACGCCCATGACGGCGGCGAAGATGAAGAAACCCAGTTGCACAGCCGCAGCCGAGCCGCGACGCATCAACGCGCCCCAGCCGAACAGCAGGAAGGCAAGAGGGGCGAACATTACGACCCAACGCAGCGGTGTGGTGTACAGCGCCTCGCCCAGACCGGTGAGGTATTGCCCTTCGCGCAGCGCGACGGTCGCGCCGGTGGGATCGCTCGTGACAGCCAGACCCGCAATGGCCCATGCCGCCGCAGCGGTAATCAGCATGCCCACGGACATTGTGCCGTAGACCTTGTTCATATGGGCGCGCAGCCCGGCATCGATATGTGCGGCCCGCGTTCCGGCCGCGGTCCGGATGGTGTTTAACTCAGCCATTAAGTGACCTCCAAGTGATAGAAGTTGCCGGTGCGTGACACCGGAGCGCGGATTGAGGCCCGCATTGCCTCTAATATCGGGGTGTTAGGTCACTCTTTCAAGGGTTTTCGCCGGATGTTCCGGTGCCAAGTCGCACAAGTTTGACCAATGCGTTACGCGAACGGGTCAATCTTGTGCGTTCTTTGGTATCAAAGGCTTAGCGGCGCCAGTTGGCGGGCACGTCCCAGATCGGTTTTGCGGCTTCTTTGGCGGCGCATTTGGCGCTGACGCCGATGTCGGCCAGTGCGTCCGCGTCAAGGCGGGCCAGTGCGCGGCGGGTGCGCCACACGTTCAGGGCCGTCGTCAGGGAAAAACGGCGGGACGCAGGGGCGACGGTCAGGGCGTTGTTGCAGCTGTTGATATCGATAAGGGCCATCGGTCTGTCTCCTTCTTGGGTAAACGTGATGCATGAAGCGGTTCGTATCAATTCTGTTGATGCATATGGTTTGTTATGGCACATTTGAAAAACGAATGTTTGTTCGATCGTGCATCAAGGATAGTGATATGAGAAATCTGGACGTCACCACATTGCGCTCTTTCGTGGCCGTGGCCGAAAGCGGCGGGGTCACGCGCGCTGCCGGTTTCCTGCATCTAACCCAGTCGGCGGTGTCGATGCAGATGAAGCGTCTTGAAGAGTTGCTGGGCCTTGAATTGCTCGACCGGTCGGGGCGCACCATTGCGCTGACCGCCTCGGGCGAGCAGTTGTTGGTCTATGCCCGCCGCATGGTGGCGCTGAATGACGAGGTGATCACGCGGCTGACCGATCAGGCCTATGAGGGCGAGATCACCTTGGGCGTGCCCCACGACATCGTCTATCCGGCGATCCCGCAGGTTCTGAAACAGTTCCACGCCGCTTTTCCGCGCGTGAAGGTCCAATTGGATAGTTCGTTCACACGGCGGCTGAAAGCCGAATTTGCCAAGGGCGCGTTCGACATCATCCTGACCACGGAAACAGGGCTGGATACCGGCGGGGAGGAGTTGGCCGTCAAGCCGCTGTGCTGGGTTGGCGCGCCTGGTGGCTCGGCCTGGCGACAGCGTCCGCTCAAGCTCGCCTTCGGGCGAATGTGTACATTTCGCCCCCGTGTGGTGGAGCATTTGGACGAGGCGGGCATCCCGTGGGACGTGGTTGTCGAGACCGAAAGCGACCGCACGATCGAAGCGACAGTCAGCGCCGATCTGGCCGTGCATACCATGATCGAAGGGACCGAACCGCCACATCTGGACCGCATCGACCATGGCGGCGCATTGCCCGCGCTGCCCGCGCACCGGATCAACCTTTATGGCGCGACACGGGGCACGAACGAGGTGCATGACGCGTTGCTTGCGATGTTGCGCCGCGCCTTCCGCGCGCCCGAGACGGTGCAACTGCGCGCGGTGGCGCGGGTCTGACCGGTTCGATGTGTGGGTGATTCTGCCGGCTTCACGAGCAGGTGCACAGGCTATTGGCAGATTTTCGCCATTTAACGCGCATTTTTTCGCGCGTCATTTTCCGAACTTGCTTTGGAAACAATATTGCCTTCGCCTCAGGGTTGAGTTGACGTGTTCGTAAGGTAACGTATTGTTAGATCGCGAGAAACGGCGTGCGGGTGGAGCTGTATACAAATAGATGACCTCTCAACAAACTGATATCGTTCACATCTTTGCACGCGCGGACCTATACGAAGGGGTAGTATCGACACCGCTGGACGACGGTGCGATTTCCGGTTTGAGTTGTGAATTCACCGAATGTTGAGTAATCTAGTAAACAACTTCGGATGTTAACGGTCCGACGGTGCGGGCGGTGCATTTTTGTGTACCGCCCGCACCGTAAGTAAATAAAAAGCGGAGTTACAAGATGGCGCATCAAGTAGACGTGCATGTCGGCAAACGCATCCGGCAACGGCGTTGGCTGGTCGGTATGACACAGCAAAAGTTGGCCGATCTTGTTGGTATCAAGTTCCAGCAGATCCAGAAATATGAGACCGGAGCGAACCGTGTTAGCGCGTCGCGGCTTTGGGATATCGGCGAGGCGATGGGTGTGCCGGTGGCGTACTTTTTTGAAGGTATCGAAGGGCGCGACGAAACGGGTGCCGAACATGGTGCATCCGCGGCCGTTGCCGTGCCCGACATGATGGGCGACAAAGAAGCGATGGAACTGGTGCGCACCTATTACGCCATTCCCGAAAACCAGCGCCGCCGCCTGTTCGAACTGGCCCGCGTACTTAGCGACGTCGCCTAGGCGATCTGCGCGAACACCGCGTGCGGGGGGCCGTGTGCCCCCGTGCACGTCAGCGGGTGGCGCAGGCCCTCTTGCATTGTCAGCAGGGGTCTGGCACGCCGTTTTCATGGACCACGATATACCCCGATTGACGCAGGTTGCCCATGCGCTGGCCGATGCCGCACGCGCTGCGATCCTGCCTTATTTCCGCACGCCGGACCTTGCCGACGACAACAAGCTGTCGACGGGCTATGACCCTGTGACAGTTGCCGACCGCGCCGCCGAACAGGCGATGCGCGCCGTGCTGGCCGAGATGCGCCCTGACGACGCGATCTTGGGCGAGGAGTTCGGCGTTACCGCAGGGACCAGCGGCCTTACTTGGGTGCTGGACCCGATTGACGGCACGCGGGGCTTTGTGTCGGGCACGCCGACTTGGGGGGTGCTGATCGCCGTGGGGCCTGAGAGCGGCCCGATCCTTGGCATGATCGACCAGCCCTATATCGGTGAGCGTTTTGTCGGGGCGGCGGGGCAGGCGGTGCTTGAGGGGCCGCATGGCACCCAGACCATCACCACCCGTGCTGCGCGCCCGCTGTCGGAGGCGGTGTTGTTTACCACTTTCCCCGAGGTCGGAACGCCGGATGACCGCGCCGCATTCGAGGCCGTGGCCGCGCAGGTAAAACTGGTGCGTTACGGCATGGATTGTTACGCCTACGGGCTGGTTGCCGCCGGACAGGTCGATCTGGTGATCGAGGCGGGGTTGAACAACTACGACATTCAGGCCCCCATCGCGCTGATCGAGGCCGCAGGCGGCATCGTCACGGATTGGGAGGGCGGCCCCGTCCACAATGGCGGGCGCGCCGTGGCGGCAGCAAACGCGCAGATCCACAGCGCCGCATTGGAGATCCTGCGGGGCCAGTCATGAACGAAGTGCTGATCCGGCGCGCCGACCATCTGGTCACAATGGATGACGACCGCCGTGTGCTGCGCGGCGCGGATATCCTGCTGCGCGACGGGGCGGTGGCCGAGGTTGGCCATGGCCTGCACACCGAGGGCGAGGTCGTGGACGCAGCGGGCTGTGTCGTGACCCCCGGATTGGTGAACACCCATCACCACCTGTACCAAACGCTGACCCGTGCGGTGCCTGCGGCGCAGGACGCGCTGCTGTTTGGCTGGTTGCAAACGCTCTACCCGATCTGGGCGCGGTTTGGTCCCGACCATATGTTCGTCTCTGCGCAGATCGGGCTGGCGGAACTGGCCCTGTCCGGCTGCACCATGACTTCGGACCAACTGTATCTTTACCCCAACGGTTCTCGGCTCGACGACACGATTGCCGCTGCGGCGGAGGTCGGGCTGCGGTTTCACGCCACGCGTGGGGCGATGAGCATTGGCGTTAGCGATGGCGGGTTGCCGCCCGACACGCTGGTCGAGGGCGAGGCCGCGATCCTTGAGGATTGCGTGCGCGTGATCGACGCGTTTCATGACAGTTCCGAAAGCGCGATGTGCCGTGTCGGCGTTGCGCCCTGTTCGCCGTTCTCGGTCAGCCGCACCTTGATGCGCGAGGCGGCGGTGCTGGCGCGGGACAAGGGCGTGATGATGCACACCCATCTGGCCGAGAATGACGAGGACATCGCCTATTCCCTGTCGCAGTTCGGCTGTCGCCCCGGTCAATACGCGCAAGAGCTTGGCTGGGTCGGACCGGATGTGTGGCATGCCCATTGCGTAAAGCTGGACGCGTCCGAGATTGCGCTGTTCGCGCAGACCGGCACGGGGGTGGCGCATTGTCCGTGCTCCAACTGCCGTCTGGGATCGGGCATCGCGCCGGTGCGTGCGATGCGGGATGCGGGCGTATCCGTGGGCCTTGGGGTGGACGGATCGGCCAGCAATGATGCGGGCAATCTGGTGGCCGAGGCGCGACAGGCCATGTTGTTGCAGCGTGTCGCCAATGGGGCCGATGCGATGCCCGCGATGGAAGCGCTTGAAATTGCGACGCGGGGCGGGGCGGATGTGCTGGGACGGCCCGAATGTGGCCGCTTGGCCGTGGGCACGCGCGCCGATCTGGCGATCTGGGATGTGTCCGGCGTGGCTTCGGCAGGCAGTTGGGATCCTGCGGCGCTGCTGCTGGCGGGGCCGACCACGGTGCGTGACCTGTTTGTGCAGGGGCGGCAGGTGGTGCGCGACGGGCATGTCACGACCTTTGATCTGGGCGCGGCAGTGGCGCGTCAGAACAGGCTGGTGCAGGGGCTGATCGACGCGGCCTAAGCCGCCGCGCCGCGCTGGCAGATGCCGTTCACCCAGACCTGCGCCACAGCGCGGTCATCGCCCATCATCACCGTGGCAAAAACCTGATCCCAGATATCCTCGGCCTGCGCGCTGCGCTGGGCGATGGCAGGGGTCGAGGCGAGGTCGAGCACGCAGATATCGGCGGCGCGGCCCTGTGCCAATGTGCCGATCTCGTCCCCGCGATGCAGTACAGCGGCAGAGCCTGCGGTGGCGAGCCAAAGCAGTTGCGCCGCATGCACGGGCTGGCCGCGCAACTGTGACACTTCGTAGGCCGCTGCCATGGTGCGCAGCATCGAAAAGGACGACCCGCCGCCTGTGTCGGTCGCGAGGCCCACGGTCTGCGCGCTGCTGGCCAATCCGATCAGGTCGAACAGGCCCGAGCCGATAAAGGTGTTCGAGGTCGGGCAATGCACCATGCCCGCACCCACATCGCGCAAGCGGTCCACTTCGCGCGGCATCAGGTGGATGGCATGGCCGTAGACTCCGCGCGGCCCGAGCAGGCCGAACGCTTCGTAGGTATCAAGGTAGTCGCGTGCGTCCGGAAACAGGCCACGGACCCATTCGATTTCGTCCAGCTGTTCGCTCAGATGCGTCTGCATCAGCACATCGGGCCGCTCGGCCCAAAGCGCGCCGAGCGCGTGCAACTGTTCTGGCGTCGAGGTGGGCGAGAAGCGCGGCGTGATCGCATAGGCCGCGCGGCCGTTGCCGTGCCAGCGGTCAAGCAGCGCCTTGCTGTCGTCGTAGGCGGATTGAGCTGTGTCGCGCAGCCCGTCGGGCGCGTTGCGGTCCATGCAGGTCTTGCCCGCGACCACGGCCATATGGCGGGCCGCTGCGGCCTCGAACACTGCGTCAACGCTGTGCGGATGGATGGTGCAAAAGCTCGCCACTGTGGTGGTGCCGTTGTCGAGCGCAAGATCGAGGTAGCGGTTGGCGATCATGTCGGCATAGGCCGGATCGCTCAGACGCATTTCTTCGGGGAAGGTATAGGTGTTCAGCCAGTCGATCAGCCGCTTGCCCCAAGAGGCGATGATTGCGGTCTGCGGGTAATGCACATGGGCGTCCACAAAGCCGGCCATGATCAGGCGGCCGCTGTGATCGTGGCGCGGGGTGTCGGGACCGGCCAGCGCCAGCGCGTCGGCGCCAATGGCCACAACGCGCCCCGCGTCGATCAATACGGCACTGTCGGAGTCGATGCGCACCGCGTCGACCCATGGCGTGGTGAACGGATTGGCAGAATACTGCAGCACGTGGCCGGTGAGGAGATGTCGGGATGTCATAGCGCTTTATGCCGCTGCGGCGCGCGGGGCGCAAAGTGAAATCGACCGCCATTGTCACTTTCGAGGCCGCCCCCTATGGTCTGCCCGAATACGCCGCAACCGATCAGGGGGTCTTATGTCGGACGATACAGATGTCATGGACCCGCAAACCGAAGAGAAGGGCTATGTGCTTGAGCGCAAAGACCTCGCGGCGATCCTTTATGCGGTGGATATCGACGACCGCGAACAGCTGATCACCCTGATGGAGCCGCTGCACGCGGCAGACATCGCGGACCTTCTGGAACAGATCAACGCCTTTGATCGGGCGCGGCTGATCCGGCTGTATGATCAGGAATTCGACGGCGAAATCCTGTCCGAACTCGACGAATCGATCCGCGAGGAAGTCATCGCCGTTCTGAAGCCGGATGTTCTGGCGGACGCGGTGCGTGAACTCGACAGCGACGATGTTGTCGACCTGATCGAGGATCTGGACGACGCCCAGCAAGAGACCATTCTTGACGCGCTGGAAGATGCCGACCGCGCCATGGTCGAACAGTCGATGTCCTTTCCGGAGTATTCCGCAGGCCGCCTGATGCAGCGCGAGGTGGTGATGGCCCCCGAGCACTGGAGCGTGGGCGAGACCATCGACCATTTGCGTGCCGCATCCGAAGAAGACCTGCCCGACCAGTTCTATCACGTGGTGCTGGTCGACCCGCGTATGCACCCAATCGGGAATGTGACGCTGGGCAAGCTGATGCGCTCGCGCCGCGATGTGAAACTGACTGCGCTGGTAGAGGATACGTTCCGCGTCATCCCCGCGACGCAGGCGGAAAGCGACGTGGCCTATGCGTTCAACCAGTATCACCTGATCTCGGCCCCTGTGGTCGATGACGAGGGGCGGCTGATCGGCCTGATCACCATTGATGACGCCATGGCCGTTCTGGACGAGGAACACGAGGAAGACATCCTGCGCCTTGCCGGTGTGGGTGAGGAATCGGCCCTGTCGGATAATGTGACCGGCACCACCCGCCGCCGCCTGCCATGGCTGGCGGTGAACTTGGTGACGTCGATCCTTGCGTCGATGGTGATTGCGCAATTCGAGATGGCGATCGCGCAGATCGTGGCGCTTGCCGTGCTGATGCCCATCGTGGCGTCCATGGGGGGCAATGCGGGGACGCAATCGCTGACCGTTGCGGTGCGCGCGCTGGCGACCAAAGACCTGACCGGCGCGAACGTGTGGCGGGTTATCCGACGCGAGGTGCTGGTGGGATTGATCAACGGCGTGGTTTTTGCGGTCGTGATGGGAATAGTCGGCATCATCTGGTTCGGCTCGCCCGCGCTTGGCTATGTGATTGGCGCGGCGATGGTGGTGAACATGGTGGTGGCCGGATTTGCAGGCACGGTGATTCCGGTGGTGCTGAACCGCTTTGGCATTGATCCGGCGCTGGCGTCCGGGGCATTTGTGACCACGGTGACGGATGTGGTCGGCTTCTTCGCCTTCCTCGGACTTGCGGCTTTGGTCCTGCTATGACGGGGCGGCGGGGCGGCACTGTTCTCCCTTCCGGTCGAATGCGCCCGCCCACCGGCCCCAAGAGAGGCATGTGATGGATATTGCGGCACAAAAGAGCGAGTTGCGCAAACAGGCCTATGCGCGGCGCAAGGCGGCGTTTGATCTGGATCGGGGCGGGGCCTGCGGGGTCTTGTCCTCGGTTCTGGCGGGATATCGCGGTGTGCCAGTGTCGGGCTACATGCCCATCCGGTCCGAGATTGACCCTGTGCCTGCGATGGCCGAGGCGGCAGCCCATGGCCCCGTGGCGGTGCCTGTGATCCTCGGATCGGGCCAGCCGTTGCGGTTTTCCCGCTGGACCCCCGACGGCGCGATGCGCGAGGGCGTTTTTGGCGCGCGTGTGCCTGTGGTGGACGATTTTCTTGACCCAGAGATCGTGATCGTACCGCTTGTTGCCTTTACCCGCAGTGGCGGGCGGCTGGGCTATGGCGGCGGGTTCTATGACCGCACGCTGGAACAGTTGCGCAACCGCCGCCCGACACTGGCCATCGGCTTTGCCTATGATGTGCAAGAGGTCGACGCCCTGCCGCTGGAGCCGACGGACCAGCCTTTGGACATGATTGTCACCGAAAGCACCGTGATCGAAGTGTGACGCGTGCGCGCTTCGTCACGTCACGGCCCTTGCGGGGGCTTGTCCCGCTTGTGTCCGGCGGCATAAGGAGGGCGCCATGAATATTCTGTTTTTGGGTGATGTCATGGGCCGTTCAGGCCGTCAGGCGATCACCGACACCTTGCCCCGTTTGCGCGATGCGTGGAATCTGGATTTTGTCGTAGTCAACGGCGAGAACGCGACCTCTGGCATGGGGTTGTCGGGCGCGCATGCCAAGCTGTTGCTGGAGGCGGGGGCCGATTGTGTGACCTTGGGCGACCATGCGTTCGACCAGAAGGACATGCTGCAATATATCGAGAGCGAGCCGCGCATCATCCGCCCGCTGAACTTCTCCAAAACCGCGCCCGGAAAAGGGGCGCGCATGTTCACCGCCCGTGGCGGCAAACGTGTGCTGGTGACGCAGGCCTTGGGGCAAGTGTTCATGAAGCGCCCCTTTGACGATCCGTTTTCGGCGCTGGAAACTGTGTTCCGCACTCACCCGCTGGGCGGGGATGCAGACGCGATCATCGTCGATTTCCACTGCGAGGCAACATCCGAAAAGATGGCGATGGGGCATTGGTGCGACGGGCGGGCCAGCCTGATGGTCGGCACCCATACCCATGTGCCCACATCGGATGCGATGATCCTGTCCAAGGGCTGCGGCTATCTGAGTGATGCGGGCATGTGCGGCGACTACAATTCGGTGATCGGCATGCAGCGGGACGAACCGCTGCGCCGCTTTATCACCGGCATGCCCAAGGGGCGCTTTACCCCCGCACTTGGCCCTGCGACCCTGTCGGGTGTCTATATCGAAACTGACGCGAAGGGCCGTGCCACCCGTATCGAGCCTGTGCGGCATGGCGGGGCGTTGCAACAAAGCGGCCCGTGAGACCGATGACACCCGCACCGTGCCTGAGCGCTGCTGCGAAAGCGTGCAGTTGGCCGTCGTTCAAGTCAGCCAGAGCGCCTGTTATTTGGGCCACGCTTGCGCAGTTTCCCTCGGCCGGTTATCTTGCGACGCTGCGCGACAACGCGGCGCTTGCTGGGGCGGGCGCAATCGGCAACACTGCCCCCTGAACTCAGGCGCGTATTCAGGACTTTGACGCTTATGCCCTTTCTCGACGCCTATCCGCTGGCCAGTCCGCTTCTGGCGCTGGTTCTGGTTGTGGTCATGTTCGTCCTGTTCGTGCGCGAGACTTTCTCGACCGAAGTTGTGGCGATTGTTGGCACCGCGCTGATGCTCGCCTTTGGCATCCTGCCCTATGACGATGCGCTGGCGGTGCTGTCCAATCCGGCCCCGTGGACGATTGCGGCGATGTTCATCGTGATGGGCGCGCTGGTGCGCACAGGCGCGCTGGACGTGCTGACGAAATATGCCGAACGCTATGCCAAGACGCACCCCAAGACAGCCGTCGCTGCCGTTATCGTGGCGGTCATGGGCGGATCCGCGATCATGAACAACACGCCGGTTGTGGTCGTGATGATCCCAGTGATGGTGCAGCTGAGCCAAACGCTCGGTTCCAAAGCGTCTAAGCTGCTGATTCCGCTGAGTTACGCGGCAATCATGGGCGGGTCGCTGACGCTGATCGGGACGTCGACCAACCTGCTGGTGGACGGGGTGGCGCGCAATCAGGGGTTGGAACCGTTCGGTATTTTCGAGATCCTGCCCATCGGCCTTGTGGTCTGCGTCTGGGGTTTGATCTTTATGACGCTTTTCGCGCCCAAACTTCTGCCGGATCGCGACAGCATGGCGAACATGCTGTCGGACCGTTCGAAGATGAAATTTTTTACCGAGGCGGTGATCCCGCCCGAAAGCAACCTGATCGGGCGCGCTGTTACCGGCGTGCAATTGTTCAAGCGCGAAGGCGTGCGGTTGATCGACGTGGTGCGCGGGGACATGTCGCTGCGCCGCGAGCTCGAGAAGGTCGAGCTTCAGGTCGGGGACCGTGTGGTGCTGCGCACGCAGATGACCGAGTTGCTGAGCCTTCAGGCCAACAAAGAACTCAAGCGCGTCGATCAGGTGTCGGCGGTGGAAACCACCACGGTCGAGGTGCTGATCACGCCCGGTTGTCGCATGGTGGGCCGGTCGCTTGGTGCGCTGCGGTTGCGGCGGCGCTATGGCGTCTATCCGCTGGCGGTGCACCGGCGGAACCAGAATATCGGGCGGCAGCTCGATACGCTGGTGGTCAAGGTCGGGGATACGCTGCTGTTGGAAGGGGCGCCGGAAGATATCCAGCGCCTCGCCTCGGAGATGGAGATGGTGGACGTATCGCAACCTTCGGCGCGCGCATTCCGTCGTTCGCACGCGCCGATTGCCATTGCCGCCCTTCTGGGCATCGTGGTG
This sequence comes from Tateyamaria sp. 7Alg 36, assembly GCF_059882455.1. Lineage (NCBI taxonomy): Bacteria > Pseudomonadati > Pseudomonadota > Alphaproteobacteria > Rhodobacterales > Roseobacteraceae > Tateyamaria > Tateyamaria sp. 7Alg 36. Next base: position 3,439,553 of record NZ_CM187613.1, read on the forward strand.
CTGGCCGCGCTGAACGTGGCGCCGATCCTGTTGCTGGCGGTGCTGGCCGTGGCGCTGGTGCTGGTCACAGGCTGTATCGACGCGGACGAGGCGTTTTCCTTTGTCGACGGGCAGCTGTTGGCGCTGATTTTCGGCATGTTGGCTGTGGGGGCAGGGTTGCAGAATTCCGGCGCGATCTCGTTGATTGTGGACGGTGTCGCACCCGGTCTGGCGGCGTTGCCTGCGCCGTTGGTGGTGCTGGTGGTGTTCTTCATGACCTCGACCCTGACCGAGATTGTGTCCAACAACGCGGTTGCGGTGATCATGACGCCGCTGGCGATCTCGCTTGGCGTTGCCTTGGGGCTGGATCCGCGCCCCTTGGTGGTCGCGGTGATGATCGCCGCATCCTGCGCCTTTGCGACGCCAATCGGCTATCAGACGAACACGCTGGTCTACGGGCCGGGCGGGTATAAGTTCAGCGATTTCATGCGCATCGGCATTCCGTTGAACATCAGCGTCGCGCTGCTTGCGTCCTTTGTGATCCCGTTCATCTGGCCGCTATAGGCCACTGTTTCGACGGACATCAGGTTAAACGCGTCTGGCGCAAGTCAGCGCGTTTAAAGCCTTTCTAAACATCTCTCTGTTTCTTGTGGGCCTACCAGCCGAATCCGGGAGAGCCATCATGATTCAGAAAACACGACTATTCGCATGCATCGCCATGCTGTGCGCCGCCACGCCGTTGCTGGCGCAGCAGGGTGTCACCGATGACAGCATCAATCTGGCCCAAGTGGCCGCCATGGAGGGGCCCGCGGCGGCCTTAGGCACGGGGATGCGGCAAGGGATGCTTGCCGCCTTTGAAGAGGCGAACCGCAATGGCGGTATCGCAGGGCGTCAGATCAACCTGACCAGTATCGACGACGGCTATGAACCGGACCGTTCGGTGAACGAGGTGCGCAAGGTTATCGCGGGCGACAACTATCTGGCCCTTGTCGGCCCAGTGGGCACGCCCACCACCAAGGCGATCCAGCCCATCGCGACCGAGGCGCAGATGCCGATGATCGCGCCCTTTACCGGTGCCGGTTTCTTGCGCGCGCCGGAACTAACCAACGTAATCAACGTGCGCGCCACATATGACGCGGAAACGCAGGCGTGGATCGACCATCTGGTGGATGTGGAGGGGCTGAGCGATATCGCGATCCTCTATCAGGATGACGGCTTTGGCCGCGTTGGCCTGTCGGGCGTGACCAAGGCGCTAGAGGCGCGCGGCATGTCCCTTGTCGCCGAAGGCACCTATACCCGTAACACCGTCGCAGTGAAGTCCGCGCTGCTTGAAATCCGCAAGGCCAAACCGCAGGCGGTTGTGATGGTGGGGGCCTATAAGCCGTTGGCCGAATTCATCAAACTTGCCCGCAAGATGAAGATGGACCCGACTTTTGTAACAATCTCCTTTGTGGGGTCCAAGGCGCTGGCGTCCGAGCTTGGCACTGCTGGCGAAGGGGTGATCATCAGTCAGGTCGTGCCGCGCCCGTGGGATACGTCGCTGCCCATTGTGGCCGAATATCAGGCGGCCCTGTCTGCGCTGGATGCCGCGGCTGAACCCAGCTTTGTCTCTCTCGAAGGGTACGTTGCCGGACGGCTCGCCATCGAAGGGCTGCGCAATGCGGGGCAGGATCTGACCCGCGCCAGCCTGATCGCGGCCATGCAGGGCCTTGGCACGGTCGATCTGGGGGGCATGGTGCTCAACTTCGGGCCTGGTGACAATCAGGGATCGGATGACGTGTTCCTGACGCGGATCGAGGCAGACGGCTCCTTCACCGCCGTGCCGCGTGGCAGCTGAACAAGACGGGTGCCTGCCCGTCTTGGGCGGGCACCATTCACGGCGGGCTTCCTAGAAGTTTTCGAACAGCTTTACAGAAACAGGTGTCTTAATGCGCGGTCTCCTCTCACATATTTTCGGATCGATCCTCGTCCGGTTGGCGCTTATCTTTGGTGCGCTTGCGGCCATGACCACAGCGGCCATTGTGGTCAGCTGGTTCGTGTTCCAGTCGATTGCGGACAATATGACCGTGCTGTCGAAAGAACGGATGCCCGAACTGAACCGCAGTGCAAATGTCATCAAGGTGACAGAGCGTTTGCACGGCATCCTTGCCGACCTGCTGATCGCCGAAACGCCCGAGCAGATCGAAGAGATCAACCGCGAAACGCGCGTGGTCATTGACCATGCTGCGACAATCTCCGCGCAATTTGAGGCAAACGGGGAAGAAGCCTCCGCCCTCAGCGACCAGTTTCAGGATGTCCGGAATTCACTGGCCAATCTGGCCAAGGCACGCTCTGAAGAGTTTGCCAGTGCCGCCGGGGTCGCGGCCTCGGTCGAGCATGCGCAACAGCTTGCAGTGCGGGCGGCGGAATTGCTGACCGAAGCGGCCGATGACGCCTATTTCGATCTGGCCATCGGCGGTGAGGATACGATTACACGCATAGATGAAACGCTGACCCACCTGATCGAACGCGACTTTGCACTTTATCAGGCAACGCTGGCGGTGCGATCCGAAATCAACCTGTTGTCCGGCGTCTCTTTCAGCGTTCTCAAAACCCGCGATAGCGCGATGAAAAGCATCCTGCGCGATCTGGGGCAGGCCGCCGATGATCGCTTGGCCGAGTTGATGCTTGTGCTGGCCGAGGCACCGACAACGCAAGAAGTTGCGGCGGTGGTCAACGAGGCGCGCGAGGTGTTCATGCGCGCCTTGAACAGCAACACTGGGGCGATGCCCGCCCAGTCTGTCTTGGCTTCAAGACAGGACGCGGATGCCGGCCTGTCCCTCGCGCTGGACGACATCTATTTCGAGCTGGTAATCAACAGCGATGACGCGAAAACCGCCAATTCCGAAGCGATCCAATCCCTTCTGGACGATCAGGTTGAACGCATCCGCACGCAATCCGCCGTCGACGTCGCCACAAAGAATTTCTTTGCCTCTGTCATGCAGGTCGCACTTGCCCGTGATCCAGTTGAACTGGGCTTGCGGGGTGAGGATCTGACGCTTATGGCGACGCACCTCACCAAAGCAAGTGCCTCGGCCAGCCCCGAAATCAGTGAACGGCTCGACGCCCTTCTGGCATTCGCGGCCCCCGACACAGGTATCATGGCCACCCGCGCTGCCGCTTTTGACGCCCAGACCAAGGCCATGATGGCGACGCAACGCGCAACGGAGGTGGTGAAAAGTATCGGTGCCATGGCGAGTGACATTGCCGACGCCTCCAGAACGCAGATCGGCGCCACGTCAGCCGCCTTGAATGCCGAGGTCGCGCAGGCACGGCTTTGGGTTCAGCAAATCGGGTGGATCAGCGTGGCAATCGTCGCGTTGGCGCCGCTGTTGATCTGGATCATGATCACGCGTCCGCTCAACCGCGTCACGGCGATTACCGCCCGCCTTGCCGAAGGTGATCTGAATGAGATCGAAGGGGTTAGCACCTACAAAGGGGAACTGGGCCGTCTTGTGGATGCGCTGCAGGTCTTCCGCCATGGCGCGCTTGAGCGGATCAAGTTGCAGGAACAGGAGAAAGAGCGGGAGGCTGCAACGCTGGAGGCCGAGCGCAAGGCCGATGAGGCAAAACGCGCCGCCGAAGAACAATCCCGCGCCGCCGAGGCAAAGCGCGCCGAACAGGACCGTCTGCGCGAGGAACAAGAGCGCGCGCGCAAAGAACAAGAACGCGCCGCGGTCGAGGCAGAGCGAAAAGAGCGCGCGGCAGAGCAGGAACTGGTTGTGAATGAAATCGCCACCAGCTTGCAGCGTTTGTCCGATGGCGACTTTACCCACCGCATTTCTGCGGACTTTCCAGCGGATTACCGGACTTTGCGCATGGATTATAACGCCGCTATCGACATTCTGGCCGAACTGGTGCGCAAGATCGGTGACAGTTCCAGCACAATCGATTCAAGTAGTGCAGAGATCGCCGCATCGTCCATTGACCTGTCGCGCCGGACAGAGGCTGCGGCGGCGACGCTCGAAGAAACCTCTGTCGCGTTGAGTGAACTGACGCGCAGTGTGTCTTCCGCCGCCAAAGGCGCATCTGCCGCGTCGTCGACGGTGGGAACCGTCCAGAAAGACGCCGAAGCCAGCCGCGCCGTGATGGAAAACGCGGTGCTGGCCATGGACAAGATCGAAGGGTCTTCCAAAGAAATCACGAAGATTGTTGAAGTGATCGATGCGATATCCTTCCAGACCAACCTGTTGGCGCTGAATGCGGGCGTGGAAGCCGCGCGCGCGGGCGAAGCGGGCAGAGGATTTGCCGTTGTCGCCTCCGAAGTCCGAGGCCTCGCGCTGCGATGTTCCGAAGCCGCAACGCAGATCAATGGCTTGATCACCGACTCTGCCTCCCACGTGCGGGAGGGCGCGTCGCTCATGGACGAAACGCGCCAAGCGCTTGGCACGATCATCAGTGGCATCAATGATGTGGCGAAAAACGTGTCCGAAATTGCCGCGTCGGCGCATGAGCAATCAACCGGCATCAGTGAAATTAACATCGCCGTGGAGCATCTTGACCGTTCTACCCAGCAGAACGCGGCCATGTTCGAAGAGACGACTGCTTCTAACCAGTTGTTGACCGAAGAGGCGTCCAAACTTGCCCAGATTGTAGCGGGCTTCCGAGTCGACGCTGTGACCAGTGATTGGCAGACGGAGGAGGATAATGGTTCGGTGGCCGCTTAAGTAGCGGAGGGTGCGGGAGGCCGAATAGGTTCCGTTGTTTATGGGGGCGTTAAAAACATTTAGCTAGGTGGTAGCGGACTCTATCCATTCCGAAGTGAATAGGAGGCTATCGAATTTCCGTGCTGCGGGAGTTTTGCCGAGAATTTCCGGTAAGCGGGATGGAAGCTGCGTTCTTGGCATGTAGCTTTATGACCCACGTAGAAAGGGACATAATTACAGATCAACGACGGTCTCGGCGCGCTAATTCTGGATCTTATCGTGACGACGAATGACGATGTGGAGCGGAGGATTTAGCTGACGGTTTGTGCTCCCAACTCCATCCGCTTTTCGGTGGTTGTATGCTGCTAACATCCAAAAAACCTGCGCCGCGTAGGACGCGTATGAGGCGGATGTTCTAAACCCAGTGAAACACCATATGTTGTTTACTGGATCAGTGCTCCACCAGCTGGTCCATCACTGCCGCCCCCAACTGCGCCAATGCGGCGCTGCGCGTGGCGAAATCTGCGTTTGTGTCGGAGATCGACAGGCTGACGAAGATTGGTTCTTTGCTTGGTGGGGTCAGCATTGCGATCAGGGTGCGGCTGTTTTTGCCGCTGCCGGATTTGTCGGCCACGGCCCAACCCTCGGGGACAGACGGGCGGATCAAAGTGCCGGTCCAGCTTCCCGGACGCATATAGGCGGTGAGCAGTTGTTGGTGTTGAGGTGACAGAGCGTTGCCGATCAGCAAGGTTTCGAGCGTTCGCACCATGGCGGCGGGGGTGGTGGTGTCGCGCGGGTCGCCTCGGGCAAACCTGTTTAATTCAGGCTCGGTTCTGTCTGATCGGGTCGTGTCATCACCGATGCGACGCAGGAACGTAGTCACCTGCGCAGGCCCACCAAGGGCGTCGAACAACAGGTTGGTGGCGCCGTTATCGCTTTGGTCGATCGCGGCAAAGCAGAGGTCGGCGACTGTCATGTGCTCTCCGACACGCGATTGCGTCACGGGGGCGTGGCCGACGACATGTTCGGCGCGGATGCGCAAAAAGGTCGGTAAGGGCCAAATCGTCCTGCGCGAGTGCGGCGGCGCAGACCAGCACTTTGACCGTGCTGTTCATGGGGAACCGCTCGTCCGCGCGGTGGGTCCATGTTTCATTCGTGGCGCTGTGGTGGATGGCCACGCCGATGCGCGCGCCGAGGTTGCGTTCAAGCCGGTCGATGGTCCGGCTCAGGTCGGCGGCGCAGACAGAGAAGGGCAGGAGTAGCGCGACGATAAAAGCCGCTCGTCGAAGGAACACCATGGCAAGGCCTGTGTGTCGGAAATTGCAGATGCGGGTACGGATAGCGCGCTGGGCTGGTCAGCGACAGGAAAAACCGGATCGCGTGACGGGGCTCCATCAGTCCGAAACAGCGATGTACTGGACCGCGCCGGATTTACGGTAGTCACGCCAGCGGGGCGAACAACTGGTGCTCATGGCTCATGGCTCATCGCCCCAACGCGACACGGCTCAGGCAATCGCCTCACTGCGCCCTGCGTTGCGGCCCGAAAAGATGCACCCGCCTAAGAACGTGCCCTCAAGCGCGTTGTACCCGTGATAGCCGCCGCCGCCAAAGCCTGCGACCTCGCCCGCAGCGAACAGGCCAGGCACAGGGGTACCATCGGCACCGATCATTTGGCTGTCGAGGTTGGTTTGCAGCCCGCCCAATGTCTTGCGCGTCAGCACATGCAAACGCACGGCAATCAGCGGCCCGTTGGCAGGGTCGAGGAACTTGTGCGGCTTGGCTGTGCGCAACAGGCGGTCGCCGCGATAGTTGCGCGCCGCGTGGATGGCCATCATCTGGGCATCTTTGGAGAACGGGTTGTCGATTTGCGCATCGCGGGCGGTGATCTGGGCGCGCAGGTGGTCCTCGTTGATCAGGTTGTCGCCGGTGATGCGGTTCATGCCTGCGACCAATGCGGTCAAGTCATCGGCCACGACGAAATCCTCGCCATGTTCTTTAAACGCCTCGACGGGCGCGGTCGCCTTCTTGCCGGAAAGGACGCGCTGGCGGATGACTTCGGCCCATTTCTTGGACGTCAGATCGGGGTTCTGTTCCGAACCGGACAGGGCGAATTCCTTTTTGATGACCTTCTGGGTCAGCACGAACCAGCTGTAATCATAGCCGGTTTTCAGGATGTCGCGCAGGGTGCCCATGCTGTCGAAACCAGGCATGGCGGGCGGGGCAAAGCGGTTGCCGCGCGCGTCAAACCACAGAGAGGACGGCCCGGGCAGGATGCGGATGCCGTGGGCGGGCCAGATCGGATCCCAGTTCCGCACCCCTTCGGTATAGTGCCACATGCGGTCACCGTTAATGACATGGCCGCCCGCCGCCTCGCTGATGGCGATCATGCGCCCGTCCACATGGGCGGGCACGCCTGCGATCATGTTTTTGGGCGCGGGGCCAAGGCGGTCGGTCGGCCAGACCTTGCGCACCATGTCGAAATTGCCGCCGATCCCGCCCGAGGTCACGATGACCGAGGCCGCACGCAGGGTGAAATCACCCACAGCGTCGCGATTGGTTTTCTGGCCTCTCTGGGCGGTATCCTCGGCCAGTATCGTGCCACTGATGCCTTTGGCCGCGTTGTTCTCCATCTCGATCCGGTCGACCTGATGGCGGAATTTGAACGACAGCAATCCGGCCTGTTCGTGGGCAAGGCAGCGGCGCACGAAATGTTCGATGATGCCCGGCCCCGTGCCCCATGTGAGGTGAAAACGCGGCACCGAATTGCCATGCCCGTCAGCAAAGCCGCCGCCGCGTTCGGCCCAGCCCACAATCGGGAACCAGCGCAGGCCCATCTCGTGCAGCCACGGGCGCATATCGGTCGCGGCAAAGTCGATATAGGCTTCGGCCCATTTGCGCGGCCATGCATCCACGTCGCGGTCGAACTGCGCGCTGCCCATCCAGTCGTTCAGCGCAAGTTCGCGGCTGTCGCGGATGCCCATCCGGCGTTGTTCGGGCGTGTCGATCATGAACAGCCCACCAAGGCTCCAGAACGCCTGACCGCCCAGAAAGCTGCGCGGTTCCTGATCGACGATGATGACCCGTTTGCCGCGATCCCCGAGTTCGGCGGCGGCGGCAAGGCCCGACAGGCCCGCGCCTACGATGATGACGTCGGCTTGATCCATTGCGGTGCCCTCAGGTTCTGCGGAACCACACCAGAAACGGCGCGGCGACAAGGTACATGGTGATGCCGTACACGCCCGAGGGCAGGGCCATGGCACTGAACCCTTCGGCGGGGCCGGAGATCAGCGTGGCGAGCGTGATGCCAAGCGTGGCGTTCTGGATTCCGGTTTCCACGGCGACTGTCTTGGCCTGTGCCCAGTTCAGCTTGGCCATGCGCGCGATGCCCAGCCCGATCAGCAGCAATGCGATGTTCAGGGTGATTAGCGCGGGGCCGAGTGTGGGCAGGTTTTCGATGAACACGTCCCAGTTGCCTGCTAGGGCGGCCAGCACGATCACGATGAACAGGACGGTGGCGAGTGTCGACAAAACGGGCTCGACCGCGCGCGCAAAGGACGGGGCGAAGTGGCGGATCGCCACGCCGATCAGCACCGGCAGGGTGGTGATCAGGAACACCGCGAGGGTGAGAGAGGCGACAGAGACACGCGGCGTGGTGTCGCCCATGAAATAGACCACGGACCACGCGGCCAGTACCGGCACGCTCAGCAAGCTAAGCAGGCTGATCACGGCAGTGAGCGAGACAGACAGTGCCACGTCGCCATTGGCCAGCTTCGCGATGATGTTGGACGTCACCCCACCGGGGCAAAAGCTGAGCAGCATGAACCCGACCGCGATGGCGGGGGGCAGGCCGAACAGGGTCACCGTGACAAAGGCGGCCAGCGGCAACAGGACCACCTGCGACACCGCGCCGATGCCAAAAGCCCGTGGCGCGCGCAGCACGCGGGCAAAGTCGCCCACCGTCAGCCCGATGCCAAGGCTGAGCATGATGACCGCCAGCGACAGTGGCAGAACCACGTTAAGAAGTATGTCCATGAATATCCCCCCGAAATTCTTTCAAAGCGTAAGCGGACAGGCGCGCCCCGCGCAACTGTTTCGCACCGTCAAGCAGTGGGAGGGTGGATCGGGGGCGTCGCCCTAGAGCGGCCAGAACACAAGGATCGCAGGGATGGACACGGCGACAACGATAATCTCCAGCGGCAGGCCGATGCGCCAGTAATCTCCAAAGTGATAGCCACCAGGGCCGAGGATCAGCGTGTTGTTCTTGTGCCCGATCGGGGTCAGGAACGCCGCAGAGGCAGCGACCGCCACGGCCATCAGGAACGGATCGGGCGAGACGCCGAGGCTTTGTGCCATCTGGATGCCCACGGGGGCGGCGACGATGGTGGTGGCGGTGTTGTTGAGCACGTCAGACAAGCTCATCGTGACAACCATCAGCACGGTCAGTACGACCCAAGCGGGCATGCCATTGGTCAGCGTGACAAGCCACCCCGCGATCAGTTCGGTCCCGCCCGAGGATTCGAGCGCGGCGCCCAGCGGGATCATCGACCCCAAGAGCACGATCACGGGCCACTCGATATGGGTATAAAGCTCGGACAGCGGCACGATTTTTGACAGGACAAAGGCGACGACCACCATGCCCAAGGCGACGGGCAGGTAGATCAGGCCAAAGCTGGCCGCGGCCACGGCCCCTGCGAACAGACCGATGGCGAGCCAGACTTTTTCGTCCGCGGTCACGGCAAGGCCGCGTTCGGCGAGGGGCAGGGCGCCCAGCCATTGTGTGACATCCGCGCCGGTGTCGCGCGGGACAAGCAGCAACAGGATATCGCCCGCGCGCACAGGGGTCTTGCGGATCTGCTGGGTGATGCGGGTGCCTTGGCGCGAGATCCCCATCAGCACCGTGGATTGCCGCCAGCTCAGCCCGACCGATTGCGCGGTGCGCCCGATCAGACGGGACTGGTCGGTGACGACCACTTCGATGATTTCGACCCCTTCACCGGCGGCACGCAACTGTTCGTCGCGCTTGGCCTCGGCCACGGCAAGGGACAGGGCGGCGCGGAATTCGTCGAGCGCGTCCGGCGTCGCCTCAAGCACCAGCGCGTCGCCTGCGCGCAAGATCGCGCTGCGGGCGCGGCCATAGCGGCGTTTGCCGTCGCGGATCAGGCCGATGATGGCGACGTCGGCCTTTTCGGCGTCCTCGTCCAGTTCGCCCAGTCGTTTGCCAATCAGTTTGGAGTCTTCGGGCACGGTCAGTTCTGCGATATATTGCGCAACGTCATCCTGTGCGCTGGTCGTGTCGCCGCGCGCGGGTATCAACCGCCAGCCGACAAGCGCCACAAAAAGCAACCCCGCCAGCGCCGCCAGCCCGCCTACGGGGGCGAAGTCGAACATGGAAAACGGCTCGCCCAGACTTTCCTGCCGGATCGCGGCAATGATGATATTGGGCGGCGTGCCGATCAGCGTGGCCATGCCGCCAAGGATGGTCGCAAAGCTGAGCGGCATCAGGCTGAGACCCGGACTGCGGCCTGCCTTGCGCGCGGTCTGGATGTCGACGGGCATCAGCAGGGCAAGGGCGGCGACGTTGTTCATAAAGGCTGACAAGACGCCGCCAATCGCCCCCATCAGCGTGATATGCGCCCCGAGGCTGCGCGAGGAGTCCACCAGCGTGCGGGTGATCAGGAACACCGCACCCGACCGCACCAGCCCCGCCGAAACGACCAGCACCAGCGCCACCACCAACGTGGCCGGATGGCCAAAGCCCGAGAACGCATTGGCACTGGGCACAACGCCCAGCACCACCCCCGCCATGAGCGCGCTGAACGCCACGAGGTCATAGCGGAACCGCCCCCACAGCAGCAGGCCGAAGACTGCGCCGAACAGGCAGAAGATGATGATTTGATCCTGTGTCATGCGGGCAGCATGTTGCGCGCGTGCAGCGGGCGCAAGAGCAGAATGGAGAGGGCAGAGGGGGCGCTGCCCCCGCTGACGCTCCCCCGCAGTATTTCGGGCCAAAAGAAGGTCTTGAGGGTGCAAAGGTGGTGCGGGCTTGCGGGGGTGGCGGGGTTTGGATTATCAGCAGGCGACAAAACGGCATTCGGGAGCGCGTAATCATGGCAGGCCACAGCAAATGGGCAAACATCCAGCACCGTAAAGGGCGGCAGGACAAAATCCGTGCCAAGCTGTTTTCCAAGATGTCCAAGGAGATCACAGTGGCCGCCAAGATGGGCGACCCCGATCCGGACAAGAACCCGCGTTTGCGTCTGGCGGTGAAAGAGGCCAAGTCGAATTCCGTGCCCAAGGACGTGATCGACCGCGCGATCAAGAAATCGCAGGCGGGTGACGGGGACGATTACGAGGAAATCCGCTATGAGGGCTATGGCCCCAACGGTGTGGCGGTGATTGTCGAGGCGATGACCGACAACCGCAACCGCACCGCGTCCACCGTGCGGTCGACCTTTACCAAGAACGGCGGCAATCTGGGTGAGACCGGCAGCGTTGGTTTCATGTTCGACCGTAAGGGCGCGGTAAGCTATCCCGCCGAAGTCGGCGATGCGGATACGGTCATGATGGCCGCAATCGAAGCAGGGGCCGAGGACGTCGAGTCGACCGAGGACGGGCATATCGTCTGGTGTGCGGATACGGACCTTAACGAAGTGTCCACCGCGCTTGAAGCGGAACTGGGCGAATCGGACAGCACCAAGCTGGTCTGGCGCCCCACCACCACAACCGAGATGGACCTTGAGGCGATGCAAAAGCTGATGAAGCTGGTGGATGCGCTGGAGGACGATGACGATGTTCAGCAGGTCACCACAAACTTCGAGGCCAGCGACGAGGTCATGGCGCAGTTGAACGACGACTGATCCGGCACTGCCATCAGCACAGAATAGAAAACGCCGCCCTGACATTCAGGTGCGGCGTTTTTCATTTCGGGCGAGGGCACAACGCCCCCCTTAAGAAATATGCGGCGTCTTAAAAGAAGAACTGGCGCGCAACCTGAGTCCAGCTGGGCGAGGGGGCGCTTTGCGTCGCAGGGGTCTGGCGACGCAAACGGCGCATCAACCCCTTGAGGTCGTTCAGGCGCGCACGCGCCGCAGAACCGCCGGCGCGGCTTTGCACGCTCAGGATTTTTTCCTGCGTTTGCAGGGCTGACTCGATCAATTCGAGGTCGCGCGTGGTCAAATCCACGCTGTGAGTGTCGTCAAGCATTGATTGCTTCCTTATTTTTATTCACCACATATGGGGTGTCTTTAGAGATACGCCAGAGTTCCGCGATCAGATCACTGTGAATTCCGGAGAGTCGCCGCTGCACAAACAGCCTCGGGTCGGCGTTGGGCGGACATAGAGGGTGTTTGAGAAGAATGCATTCGTTTTTTTTCGCAGGGCGGTTGTGCGCCGATATAGCCTGTCGGTCTTGTCCGTCGGCAAAGCCCCGCCTAGGGTAAGCGACCCTAGTCAAGGCGTTGTGATGACTTCATTCTTTGCGGGATTCTTTCTGTCCCTGTCGCTTATTCTGGCCATAGGGGCGCAGAATGCTTTTGTGTTGCGGCAAGGGCTGCGGCGGGCGCATGTGTTCTGGGTGTGCCTCACGTGCGCGCTGTCCGATGCGATCCTGATCGCGGGCGGGGTTGCGGGTTTTGGCGCGCTGGCCGAGGCGCTGCCGTGGTTTGCGCCGGTGATGCGCTATGGCGGGGCGGCGTTCTTGCTGTGGTATGGCTGGCAGAACGCGCGCTCTGCATGGCGCGGGGGCGGGGCGCTGGATGCGGGCGGCGGGGACAGCCAGAGCCTGCGAAGCGCCATCCTGACCCTGCTGGCGCTCACGTGGCTGAACCCGCATGTGTATCTGGATACGGTGGTGCTGATCGGGTCGATCTCGGCCCAGTATCCGACGCGGTTGGGGTTCGGGATCGGGGCGGTGCTGGCCAGCTTTGTCTTCTTCTTTTCGCTGGGATACGGGGCGCGCCTGCTGGCGCCGTTATTTGCACGCCCGCGCGCGTGGCAGGTGCTGGACGGGCTGATTGCGCTGACCATGTGGGCCATCGCGGTGAAGTTGCTGTACCTTTAGGCTGGGTGGCGCGGTTCGGGCCATCTTGCGCGGTGGCGGGGCTTGCACCCGCTGCGCCATCGGCCCATTGATGGCGCCATGCAACGCGAAAATACCAAGCCCCTGACGGGCATATTCTGGATGTTGGTGACGGGCCTGTGCTTTGTCGCTGTGACGGCACTGGTGAAATATATGGGGCCGCGTGTCCCACCGGCCGAGGCGGCGTTCCTGCGCTATCTTCTGGGGCTGGTGTTCTTGCTGCCCATGCTGCCCGCCGTGCGACAGGCGCATCTGACCAAGCGGCAGTGGGCGCTGTTTTCCGCGCGCGGCGTGTTCCATACGGGCGGCGTGATCCTGTGGTTCTTTGCCATGACGCGCATCCCCATCGCCGAGGTGACGGCGATGAACTATCTTGCGCCGGTCTATGTCAGCATCGGGGCGGCGATCTTTCTGGGCGAAAAGCTGGCCATGCGGCGGATTGCGGCGATTGTCGTGGCGCTGATCGGCACGGCAATCATCCTGCGTCCGGGGTTTCGGGTGGTCGAACCCGGCCATATCGCGATGCTGTTTTGTGCGGTGACCTTTGCGGGATCCTACCTGATCGCCAAGATCGTCGCGGACGAGGCAAAGCCTGCCGTGGTGGTCGCGATGCTGTCGATCTTTGTCACCATCGGCCTTGCGCCCTTTGCATTGGCCGATTGGGTTACGCCCACATGGCAGGATCTGGGCCTGTTGTTCGCCGTCGCCTGTTTTGCCACGGCGGGGCATTACACCATGACCATGGCCTTTGCCGCCGCGCCCGTGACCGTGACGCAGCCCATCACCTTCCTGCAACTGGTCTGGGCCGTCGCCCTTGGCGCGCTGGTCTTTAGCGAGCCTGTCGACCTTTGGGTTGTCCTTGGCGGTGGTCTGATCCTTGCCTCGGTCACCTTCATCACATGGCGCGAGGCGGTGTTGAACCGCAGGCCGATGACCCCGCCAGCCCCTGCGACCAAGCTCTGACATTTTTATTGATTGACGGGTCAATAAAAAACCATCAGGTAGGATGCCAATCTACTTGAGGGTGTAAACGTGCCAAAACTGGGGATGGAACCGATCCGGCGGGCTGCATTGGTCGAAGCGACCATTGCCGAAATCGGCGCGGCCGGATCGCTGGATGTGACCGTGGGACAGATCGCCAAGCGGGCGGGCATGTCCACGGCACTTGCGCACCACTACTTTGGTGGCAAGGATCAGATATTCTTGGCCGCCATGCGCCAGATCCTGCGCGATTTCGGGCACGAAGTGGTGGCAGGGTTGCGCAACGCGCGCAGCCCGCGGGCCCGCGCCGAGGCGGTGATTGCGGCCAGTTTTGCGCCCTCCTGCTTTGCGCCCGCCACGGTCAGTGCGTGGATGACCCTATATGCGCAGGCGACCACCCATCCCGAAACGCACCGGTTGCTGACGCTTTACCAGCGGCGGCTGCGTTCGAACCTGACCCACGCGCTGCGGCCCTTGTCGCGTGACCCTGCGGCGGATGCCGCCATGCTGGGGGCGCTGATCGACGGGCTGTATCTGCGCGCGGCCCTGTCGGCGGACGGATCGGTGGATTCGGCCAAGACGACCGCGCAATCCGCCCTGAACACTTTGACCGGAGGTGAGATGTGAGCCAGCCCAACATCCTGATTTTCATGGTGGACCAGTTGAACGGCACCCTGTTTCCCGACGGGCCTGCCGACTGGCTGCATGCGCCAAACCTCAAAAAACTGGCAGCGCGTTCGACCCGCTTTGCCAACTGCTATACCGCCTCGCCGCTCTGTGCGCCCGGACGGGCGGCGTTCATGTCCGGCCAGTTGCCAAGCGCCACGGGCGTCTATGACAATGCGGCGGAATTTGCCTCGTCCATCCCGACCTATGCCCACCATTTGCGGCGCGCGGGCTACCAGACCTGCCTGTCGGGCAAGATGCATTTTGTCGGCCCCGACCAGATGCACGGGTTCGAGGAACGCCTGACCACCGACATCTATCCTGCCGATTTCGGCTGGACACCGGATTACCGCAAACCGGGCGAGCGGATCGACTGGTGGTATCATAATATGGGGTCCGTCACGGGGGCAGGCGTGGCCGAAATCTCCAACCAGATGGAATATGATGACGAGGTCGCCTATCACGCCACACGCAAGGTCTATGATCTGGCACGCGGGGCCGATGCGCGGCCTTGGTGCCTCACGGTCAGCTTTACCCACCCGCACGATCCTTACGTGGCGCGCAAGAAATACTGGGATCTTTACGAGGATTGCGACCACCTGATGCCCACGGTCGCGCCGATCCCTTACGAGGATCACGACCCGCATTCCAAGCGCATCTTCGACGCCAATGACTGGCGCAGCTTTGACATCTCGGATGCGGACGTGCGCCGCGCCCGCCGCGCCTATTTCGCCAATATCTCCTATCTCGACGATAAAATCGGCGAGGTGATGGAGGCGCTGGAGGCCACGCGGCAAGAGGCGATCATCCTTTTCGTGTCGGATCACGGCGACATGCTGGGCGAACGGGGGCTGTGGTTCAAGATGTCCTTCTTTGAAGGATCGGCGCGGGTGCCGATGATGATCAGCGCCCCCACCATGGAACCTGGGCTGGTCAGCGATCCGGTCAGCAATATCGACGTCTGCCCGACCCTGTGCGATCTGGCCGGTGTCGACATGAGCGAGGTCGCCCCATGGACCACGGGCCAATCGGTGGTTCCGCAAGGGCAGGGGGTCGCACGCAGCGAACCCGTCGCAATGGAATACGCCGCCGAGGCGTCCTATGCGCCAATGGTATCGCTGCGCTATGGCAAGTGGAAATACAACCGCTGCGCCCTTGATCCCGACCAGTTGTTCGACCTTGATGCCGACCCGCACGAATTGCGCAACCTCGCGGATGTGTCCGAACATCAAGGCACGTTGCAGCAACTGCGCGCCAAATCCGAAGCCCGCTGGGATCTTGCCAAATTCGACGCCGAGGTGCGCGCCAGTCAGGCCCGCCGCTGGGTCGTCTACGAGGCCCTCAGGCAGGGCGGATATTACCCTTGGGACTACCAGCCCCTGCAAAAAGCGTCCGAACGCTTTATGCGCAACCACATGGACCTCAACACCGTCGAAGAAAAACAACGCTTCCCACGGGGCGAGTGATCTTCTTTTGGCCAAAAATACTGCCGCCGGAGGCGAAAATAAAATGACCTATGAAACCCAACCTACCGCCAGCCACTTTATCAATGGCGCCTATGTCGAAGACACCGCAGGCACGCCGATCGACGTGATCTATCCCGCAACGGGCGAAGTGATCGCAACGGTTCATTCTGCCACGCCCGCGATCATTGACGCGGCCCTGTCCTCGGCACGGGCGGCACAGGCGGCTTGGGCCGCGATGACAGGCACCGAACGGGGCCGTATCCTGCGCCGCGCGGCCGACATCATGCGCGAACGCAACCACGATCTGTCGGTGCTTGAAACCTTTGACACCGGCAAACCCTATCAGGAAACGTCCGTGGTGGATGCGACCAGCGGGGCGGATGCGCTGGAATATTTCGGCGGCATGGCCGCGACCCTGACCGGCGAACATATCCAGCTGGGCGAGGATTGGGTCTATACCCGCCGCGAGGCATTGGGCGTCTGCGTCGGCATCGGCGCATGGAACTACCCCACCCAGATTGCCAGCTGGAAGGGCGCGCCTGCGCTCGCCTGCGGCAACACGATGGTGTTCAAACCCTCCGAAACCACGCCGCTCTGCGCGCTCAAGGTCGCCGAAATCCTGCACGAAGCAGGCGCGCCTGCGGGCGTCTATAACGTCATTCAGGGCCTTGGCGATGTGGGCGCGGCGCTTGTGTCGGACGGGCGCGTGGACAAGGTGTCGCTGACCGGATCGGTGCCGACGGGGCGCAAGGTCTATGCCGCCGCTGCCGCTGGCATCAAACATGTCACCATGGAACTGGGCGGCAAATCCCCGATGATCGTGTTCGAGGATGCGGATATCGAAAACGCCGTGTCCGGTGCCATTCTGGGCAACTTCTATTCCTCGGGGCAGGTCTGTTCCAACGGCACGCGCGTCTTTGTGCACAAGGACATCAAAGAAGCGTTTCTGACCCGCCTCAGCGAACGGTTGGCCACAGCGGTGATCGGTGATCCGCAAGACCCCGAGACCTCCTTTGGTCCCATGGTTTCGGCCCGCCAGCTTGAGATTGTCGAAGGCTACATCGCCAAGGGGCAGGCCGAAGGTGCGCGGCTGGTCTGTGGGGGCAAACGCATCGCGCGCGACGGGTTCTTTATCGAACCGACCGTGTTCGCGGATGTGACCGACGACATGACCATCGCGCGCGAGGAAATCTTTGGCCCCGTCATGGCAGTGCTGGATTTCGAAGACGAGGCCGAGGTGATGGCCCGCGCCAATGATACCGAATTCGGTCTGGCGGCGGGCGTCTTTACCCGTGACCTGACCCGCGCCCACCGCGTCGCGGCTGCGTTCGAGGCCGGCACATGTTATATCAACACCTATAACGACGCCCCTGTCGAAGCGCCCTTTGGCGGCTCCAAACTCTCGGGTGTGGGGCGCGAGAATTCGAAGGCTGCAATCAACCACTATAGCCAGCTCAAGTCGGTATATGTGCGCATGGGCGATGTCGGAGCGCCATTCTGACCCCCGCGCCGTGGCGGCCCCGCGCTGCCATGCGCCCATCCCGACCGACTGACGACTGCCGAAGGAAAGACCACAGATCATGGAAGCGGATTTTGTAATCGTAGGAGCGGGCAGCGCAGGCTGCGCTGTTGCCTACCGTCTGGCCGAGGCGGGCCAGTCTGTTCTTGTCATCGAACATGGCGGCACCGATGCAGGCCCGCTGATCCAGATGCCTGCGGCCCTGTCATATCCGATGAACATGTCGCGCTATGATTGGGGCTATATGTCCGAACCCGAACCGCATCTGGGCAACCGCCGCCTTGTCTGCCCGCGTGGCAAGGTTGTCGGCGGGTCGTCGTCGATCAACGGCATGGTCTATGTGCGCGGTCATGCGATGGACTTCGACCACTGGGACGAATCCGGCGCCTCGGGCTGGTCCTATGCTGACGTGCTGCCCTATTTCAAACGGATGGAGACTTGGCACGACGGTGGCCATGGCGGCGATCCTGCGTGGCGTGGCGGTAACGGGCCACTGCATGTCTCGCGCGGGCCGCGCAAGAACCCTCTGTTCCACGCCTTTGTCGAGGCAGGCCGCGAGGCGGGCTACGAGGTCACGGACGACTATAACGGCCACAAGCAGGAAGGGTTTGGCCCGTTCGAGCAGACGGTGCACAAGGGGCGTCGCTGGTCCGCGGCCAATGCCTATCTGAAACCCGCGCTCAAGCGCGAGAATTGCGACATTCTGCGCGGTCTGGTCGAACGGGTGGTGATCGAGGACGGGCGCGCCGTCGGTGTCGCCCTGAAGGGCGGCAAAGTGGTGCGTGCGCGGCGCGAGGTGATCCTTGCCGCGTCGTCCATCAACTCGCCCAAGATCCTGATGCTGTCGGGCATCGGCCCTGCCGCGCATCTGGCCGAACACGGGATCGACGTGGTGGCCGACCGGCGCGGGGTGGGGGCGAACCTTCAGGACCACCTCGAGATGTATATCCAGATGGCCTCCAAGCTGCCGATCACGCTGTATAAGCACTGGAACCTTGTGTCCAAGGCGATGATTGGCGCGCAATGGCTGTTCACCAAGACGGGCATGGGCGCATCAAACCAGTTCGAAAGCTGCGCCTTTATCCGCAGCAAGGCGGGCGTGGCCTATCCCGATATCCAGTACCATTTCTTGCCCATCGCGGTGCGCTATGATGGGCAGGCGGCTGCCGAGGGGCACGGGTTTCAGGCCCATGTGGGGCCGATGCGCTCGCCTTCGCGCGGGTCGGTGACGCTGCGCAGTGCCGATGCCGCCGACGATCCAGTGATCCGCTTTAACTACATGAGCACCGAGCAGGACTGGGAAGACTTCCGCCGCTGCATTCGCCTGACGCGCGAGATTTTTGCCCAGCCCGCGTTCGAGCCATATGTGAAGCACGAAATTCAGCCCGGTGCGCAGGCCCAAAGCGATGACGAACTGAACGACGTGATCCGCGAACATGCCGAGAGCGCCTATCACCCCTGCGGCACCTGCCGGATGGGGCGTGCGGATGATCCGGATGCGGTCGTCGATCCGCAGGGCCGCGTGATCGGGGTCGACGCGCTGCGCGTGGTGGATAGTTCGGTGTTCCCGCGCATCACCAATGGCAACCTGAATGCGCCGTCGATCATGACGGGCGAGAAGATGTCGGACCACATCCTTGGCCGTGATCCGCTGGCGCGCAGCAACGATGCACCGTGGATTCACCCCGACTGGGAAACCACGCAGCGTTAAGTATCTGGCGCGAACCCGTTTGCACCTTAAGCATTTCGTCTGCATATAAACGAAATGTTAAGGATTTGTTCGATAGTTGTTCTTCTGTCACTTGCGCTGCCGGTCTCGGCGCAAGTGTCGGGGCGCGTGCATGTGATTGATGCCGATACGATTGACGTGGGCGGCACCCGCGTGCGACTGCATGCCATCGACGCGCCCGAACAGGACCAGATGTGCGAGACAGAACACGGCGTGCCCTTTGCCTGTGGCGCATGGGCCAGCGCGCAGGTGGCGCAAACGTTCGAAGGGGCGCAGGCCCGTTGCGCGCCCACCGATATCGACAAATATGGCCGCACCGTTGCGCGTTGTCAGGTGAACGGGCGCGACATGGGCCAACAGATCGTCGCCAATGGCTGGGCCTTTGCCTATCGCCAATATGGCATGGATTACGATCTGGATGAAAAGGGCGCGAGCGTCACTGATCGTGGCTTGCACGGGTTTCGCGTCCAGTCGCCCGCACAATTCCGCAAGACCCGCGCCAAGGGCCGTATTCCGATTGACCCGCGCTGCCGGATCAAGGGAAATATCTCGAAAAACGGTCAGATCTACCACGTGCCGGGGCAGGAGTTCTACGAACAGACCGGCATCAACGAAAAGCGCGGCGAGCGGTGGTTCTGTTCCGAAAGTGAGGCCGTGCGCGCAGGGTGGCGACGGGCCAGACGCTAGTTCAGCGCGTAGGGCAGCACCCCGCGCCGGTCCGGATCGACGGACAGTTGCCGCTCAAGCGGGGGGACCGACCGCTGGTGACATTCCTTCCGCTCGCAAATGCGACAGGAAATCCCGATGGGTTCGAAACTGGCATCGCGCGAGATATCCAGACCGTCGGCAAACACCAACTGGCCCGCATGTTTCACCTCGCACCCAAGCGCGATGGCATAGCGCCGCACCGGCGCACCGAACCGCCCGCCGGTTTTGGACACATCACGCGCCAGACTGACATAGCGCACCCCGTCCGGCGTTTCGGCCAGTTGGCGCAGGAACTGCCCCGGTGTTTCAAAGGCGCGGTGTACGTTCCACAGCGGGCATGCCCCGCCAAAGCGCGCAAATTGCAGCCGCGTGGCCGAGTGGCGTTTGGTGATCGTGCCTGCCTGATCCACGCGGACGAAAAAGAACGGTATCCCCTTGGCACCGGGACGTTGCAGCGTGGACAGGCGGTGGCACACCTGTTCGATCGAGGCACCGAAACCTGTGGCCAATTGCTCCAGATCGTGGCGCGTTGTCTGCGCGGCCTTCAGGAAGGCGGAGTAGGGCATCAATGCGGCCCCCGCGAAATAGTTGGCCAGCCCGATCTTGGCGATGGCGCGCGCCTCGTCGGTCTGGAAGCGGGCGAAATCCAGCGTCGCCTCCAGCAGCGCATTCTGCCGGACCAGCGCGACTTGCAGCAGCAGTTGAAAGGTCTGGGACTGGGGCGCCGCTCGCGTCGAAATTTGCACCGTTTGTGTGTCGTGATCATAGCGGCGCAGCGTGTCGGTGTCGGCAAATTCGACCGTAATGCCTGCATTGGCCAGCGCCGAAACGGCGGCAACACGGATGTTGCCGTGCTGCCCTTGGGCGGTGGCGAAATGTTCGGCGGCGCGGTCGACGGCGTCCACATAGTTGTCACAGTAATGGAAGAAATCGCGCACTTCCTCCCACGCGCTTGGGCGGGCGCGGGCGTCTTCGCGCCCTAGTGCCTCGTCCAGCGAGGCCAGCCGCTCATGGGTTTCGCGGTAGCTGCGGTGCAGGTCCAGAAAGGCGCGGGCCAAGGCCGGCGCGTTAGATGCGGCAAGGCGCAGATCGGCAAGGGGCGGGATGTCCTTGGCAAAGATCGGGTCGGCCAAAGCCTCTCGCATGTCGGACACAAGCCGTTCGCCATCGCCCGCGCTGAGTTCGGTCACGTCCAGCCCGAAATCCTGCGCAAGGCTAAGGACCACGGCGGTGCTGACGGGGCGGCGGTTATTCTCCATCTGATTCAGATAGGGCAGGGATACGCCCAGCTTGGCGGCGAAATCCTTTTGGGTCATGCCGACACGTGTGCGGACCTCGCGCAGCTTCGCGCCAGCATAGAGTTTGGGGTTGGCCATGCGAATCCCGCCTTTGCAGCTTTGCAGTGGCTACAGGCTAGGTTTGCAAAGCGCTGCGCGCAAGTGTCAGAGGGCGGCGATACGCCGTTCGCGGCGATAGACGCTGCCGATGGCCAACAGCGCGCAGACGCCCGTGGTGCACATGAGGATAAGCAGGGGGAACGCGCCGGTGTCGGGTGTCAGCAACAGGCCCGCCAGCGCGGACAGTCCCGCGCCGCCGCCGATCATGATCGCCCCGCCAAGGCCCGATGCGGTGCCCGCAAGGTGGGGGCGCACCGACAGCATGCCCGCCGTGGCGTTGGGGATCACAAGGCCGTTGCCCAAGCCGACAAACATCATCATCCCGAAAAAGCTGAGCGGCGAGCCGAGGCCCACAACGAAGATACCCAGCGACAGGAAGGTGCCGACCGCATTGGCGATGGACCCCCACAGGACCAGCTTGTTCACGCCGATCCGCGTGGCAAAGCGCCCTGAAAAGAAGTTGCCGAGGAAATAGCCGATAGCAGGTGCACCGAAGTAAAAGCCAAGCTCTGACGGGCCCATGCCGAAGACGACGGTGCCGACAAAAGGCGCGCCGCCGAGATATGCAAAGAACGACCCCGAACAGAATGCCGCCGCCAGCGAATAGCCCCAGAAGCGCGGCGAGCGCAGCAATTCGGGGTATTCCTTGAACTGGCCGATCAAGCTTTTGGAGGATTTCTTGGCCGTTTCGCCAAGGTCGGCATAGACCAGCCACAGCATCAACCCGCCCGTGGCGAAGAAGAACCAGAACACGGATTTCCAGCCGAACATCTCGTCCAGAATGCCGCCCAAACCGGGGGAGATCATGGGGACAACGGCCATACCCATGGTCACATAGCCGATCATCGAGGCCGAGTGATCCTGATCGTAAAGGTCACGGATGACCGCACGGCTGAGAACCATGGCGACGGCGACAACCGCCTGACACATGCGGAAGACAAGGAATACCGTGGCATTTGGCGCATAGATGCAGCCCAATGTGGCCACCATGAACAGACCAATCCCCCACATCAGAACCTTGCGGCGGCCCAGATTGTCCGACACCGGCCCGATGATGGTCTGCGTCACGGCAGACACGGCCAGATAAAGCGCAACAGAAAGCTGCATAACGCTGTAATCCGTGTCGAAATAGGCGGTCATATTCGGCAAGCTGGGCAGGAACATGTTCATGACCATGGCCGAAACCCCTGCGAGCAGGATCAGCGTAGCAAGATGTGGCGGGGTCGAGCGGTCCAGAAAGCGGACCTTGTGCTTGGTTGTCATGCGATGGAAGTAAGTCGGGGCAACTAAACTGTCCAGTACAGTTTTATGTTTGGACAAATATTTGCCGATTTGCAGTTTGCAATACGACCGGTGAATAGAGTTTGCAAATATGCCAAATCGCTATTCCCGCAGGGGCGGCGCCGCTCTATGATTGCGCAAAATGACCAGCGGGGACAGCATGAACGATATTCTGACCGAATTGGAAGCGCGGCGTGCCGAGGCGCGTCTGGGGGGCGGCGAAAAGCGGGTTGCGGCACAGCACGCCCGTGGCAAGCTGACCGCCCGCGAGCGGATCGAGTTGCTGCTTGACGAAGGCTCCTTCGAAGAGTTCGACATGTTCGTCACCCACCGCTGTACCGATTTCGGCATGCAGAACCAGAAGCCTGCGGGCGACGGGGTGATCACCGGATGGGGCACCATCAACGGGCGCATGGTCTATGTATTCTCGCAGGACTTCACCGTGTTCGGCGGATCGCTGTCCGAAACCCACGCGCAGAAAATCTGCAAGATTCAGGACATGGCGATGCAGAACGGTGCGCCGCTGATCGGGATCAACGATTCCGGCGGGGCGCGTATTCAGGAAGGTGTCGCGTCGCTGGCTGGATATGCCGAGGTGTTCCAGCGCAACATCATGGCCAGCGGTGTGGTGCCGCAGATCAGCCTGATCATGGGGCCATGTGCGGGCGGGGCGGTCTATTCCCCCGCGATGACCGATTTCATCTTTATGGTCAAAGACACCTCTTACATGTTTGTGACCGGCCCCGACGTGGTGAAGACCGTCACGAACGAAGTCGTCACCGCCGAGGAACTGGGCGGCGCAAGCACCCATACCCGCAAGTCCAGCGTTGCGGATGGCGCGTTCGAGAATGATGTAGAGGCCTTGGCCGAAGTGCGCCGCTTGGTGGACTTCCTGCCGCTCAACAACCGGCAGAAACCGCCGGTGCGCCCATTCTTTGACGAACCGGGCCGGATCGAGACATCGCTTGATACGTTGATCCCCGCGAACCCGAACAGCCCCTATGACATGAAAGAGCTGATCCTCAAGGTCGCGGACGAGGCGGACTTTTACGAAATTCAGGAAGAGTTCGCCAAGAACATCATCACCGGCTTTATCCGCCTTGAGGGGCAGACCGTTGGTGTGGTGGCGAACCAGCCCATGGTGCTGGCAGGTTGTCTGGACATTGACAGCAGCCGCAAGGCCGCGCGCTTTGTGCGGTTCTGCGATGCGTTCGAAATCCCGATCCTGACGCTGGTCGACGTGCCCGGTTTCCTGCCCGGCACGGGGCAGGAATATGGCGGGGTGATCAAACACGGTGCAAAGCTGTTGTTCGCCTATGGCGAGGCGACGGTGCCGAAGGTGACCGTGATCACTCGCAAGGCCTATGGCGGGGCCTATGACGTGATGGCGTCCAAGCATCTGCGCGGCGATTTCAACTATGCGTGGCCCACGGCCGAGATTGCGGTGATGGGCGCAAAAGGCGCGACCGAGATCATTCACCGCGCCGATCTGGGCGACCCCGAAAAGATCGCAGCCCACACCAAGGATTACGAAGACCGTTTTGCGAACCCGTTTGTCGCGGCGGAAAAAGGGTTCGTGGATGAGGTGATCTTGCCGCGTTCGACCCGTCGGCGGGTTAGCCGCGCTTTTGCATCGCTCCGTGGCAAATCGCTGCAAAACCCGTGGAAGAAACACGACAATATCCCGCTGTAATCCGCTCTATCCGCCGGTTTTCTGCCTGAAAGGCCCTTGATGTCCCGTCTTCTGCTGATCCTGTTCATGTGCCTCGCCATGCCTGCCGCCGCGCAGCAGGAGCGGGAATGCCGTGGCAAGCGCGTCGCGGGTAACCGGCTCAAGACGATCTGCAAGACCTTCCTGCCCGCGTTGCAGGCGGAACTGGCGGGGCAGAAATACAGCCGCATCGTGGTGGCCATGGTCTGGCCCCGCGTCGAGAACACAGGGAAGTATGTGGCCAAGGACGTGACGAAAGTGGCGGTGCAGCACGGGTTTTCCAGCGCGCATTGCCGCGGGATCAGGTTCTTCGGATGATGCGGCTCGATTCATTGCCAACGGGGTGGACGGGAACCAATGACGCTGCGGCGGCGTTTTCCGGCAAAGGAGACACCCATGGCCAAGACCGACAGACCCAGCATCAAGGACGAGGATACCTACGAGGCGCTGCGCAAGGATGGCGCGTCCAAGGAGAAGGCGGCGCGGATTGCGAACGCCCAAGCCTCGGACGATCAATCGCCGTCCAAGAAGGGCGGCAAGGCGCCCCCCTACGAGGAATGGACCAAGGACGAACTCTACGAGCGCGCGCAGGAGTTGGAGATCGAGGGGCGGTCGGACATGGACAAGGACGCGCTGATCGAGGCGCTGCGCAACAACTAGCGGCTGGCCCGACCCTATGCATGGCGCGCGTGCTGACAGCCGGTCAGGGGTCGCGGACATGAGTGCGCGCTGGCATATCCTGCGCGATGGCGACAGCCTGACCTTGGCGCGCCAATTGCCGCCCAAGCTGGAATTCGCGGTGCAGACCACTTTGCCCCGCGTGGACCCGCAGCGGCTTGCACATCAGATCCGACAAGACCTGTGGCGTGCCTTGCAGAACCTGCGCGGGTTCTCTCCGGTGGTGCGGCTTGATCCTGTACCCGAAGGCTGGGCCGTGAGTGCCGGTGGGCGTGTGGCGTCCTCTGTGCCGGAGGCTGTTTATACGCGGGCGCTTGCTGTCCTCGAAAGCCCCACGAACCGCGCGCGCTGGATCAGACATGCCGGAGGTGTGCGATGACACAGCGACCATTGCACCCACTCATTGCTGCCTATGCATCCGCCCTCGCGGACCAGAACCTGCCCGCCCCGATGGCGCGGCACAGCGCGCTTAAGTGCGCCCCTGATAAATCACAGAAAGAAGTCCTTTGATGTTACCGCGTATTATGCTCAAGATGCGCCAAAGGTTCGCGGGTGGTGTTTCGTTCGCCCGCGCGGCAGCCCCAGAGGGAGGAGCCAGCGTGCGGCAACGCCGCGGGGTCTGGGGCTGCGTCATACTCTTTATCTGTGCAAGCGGCGCGATGGCGCAAAAGGTTCTGCCATCCGGCCAGACGGTCGAATTGCACGAGGTTCTGGCCGAAGCGGTGGGGGGAGGCGACTGGCTGCGCTTCCGCTTTGTGGCGCCGCGGATCGATCGCGAAAACGGCGACATCTCCTTCTTTGATGCCAAGGATGATTTTATCCATTTGTGCGAGGTTGTGGCCTTGCCTTATGTCGCCGAACACGCCCTTTCACCGGAGCGCGTCGTGGTGACCTTGATGGACCGAGTCGTCACATTCGGCGCGTTTGACCCTGATGCGACGCAGTTTATCGAAGGGTTCAGCGTCGCGGAAAACACATGCACTTGGGAGGGCTTTTGATGCTCACCGCTATATCTGGCACCGAAAACCGCGTTGCGGCATTGCGGCCACATACCGCTCAAGCCGTTGCAATATCGTTTCTTTTGCACGCAAAATCACGTATATGCGAGCCAAGGCGTTACGATTACGTCCTTACCTCGCAGAAGGCGTGCGATGTCGCACGCTCACAAGTTGATTACAGGAGAGACAGATGTCGAAGAGCATCAAAGTATTCGGGCTGGTTGGCCTCATGGTTCTGGCAGCCGCTTGCGGCCGCAACAACGAAGAAGAGTTCGTTGTCGTTGATCCAGAGCCCGTTAGCCAAGAGCCAGTCTACACCGGCAAATACAAATAATTTCGCAGGGCGGGCCGTCACGCCCGCCCTGACACCCCTCGCCGCGGGGGGCAGCCCATGCTGAAACATCGCGGATTTCCCGGACGTCTCTCCGGCACCGACTTCCAATTCACAATTCGCCGCCCGAACCCCAAAGGGGTAACGCCGCTGACCCGTCGCGAGCGGTTCCCCGACCGTCGTCCACCGGACAAGCGGGCGGATGCGGCGTTTATGGCGGCACTGTGGGACCATTTCGGGACCGAGCCGTTCGAGCGCGGTAATCTGGATGCGGGACGTTTATCGTGGCTGTTCGGGCGCGAGGTCATCCCCGCCACCGATCCGTTTGATGTCGCCGATTACGAAGCACTTCTGGTAATTGACGAAACGGCGGCGCGCGCCTCCTTTCCCGACCTGTTCGACAAGGGAACGGGCAGATGAGGCACGGGGCGATCACCGTCACGCGGATCGGCGCATTTCTGCCGTCGGTTGTGCGGTTTTGGCGGAAGACAGCCCATTTGCGCGACCCCCGAACGGCGGGCTTTGCGGGGTGCGACATCCTGTGCAACGCTGATGGCATAGCGCTGGATCCCCAGAAGTACCCCATCGCTACGTATTATTTCCGTACCCCTTCCCCTCGCGGGCAGCAGTCGTTTTTCGACGCTCTGCTGCCCGTCTTTTTTTCCCCACCCCACATTGCGCGCCGCATTGTCCCTGACGGGGGAATTGCGCCCATGGCAGGCCGTCATCGGCAACGTCACGCGCATTTGCGACCTTGGGTAAGGGAACGATTGACCTCTTTGCGCGTTAGCTTAGCAAGACAGAAAACGAGCAAAGGAATATTCACATGGCACTTAAACCAATTGCCCTCGCAGTTGTCGCCTCCCTTGGCCTTGCCGCCTGTGGTGACACGGTTACAGACCGCGCTGTCATCGGTGGCGCCGTCGGCGCTGGCGCAGCGGCTGTCACCTCTGGCAGCGTTGTTACAGGGGCCGCAGTTGGCGCTGGTGCCAACGTGCTGTATTGCGAACTCAACCCGGGTAAATGCCGCTGATCTGACATCGCGCTCAGCGCCCCGTTATATTCACACAAGACGCCGTCATGCTTTGCTGCATGGCGGTGTTTTGCGTTCTAATCCCCAAACAAGTGAGGCCCCATGTTTGAAAAGCTGTTGATCGCCAACCGTGGCGAAATCGCCTGCCGTGTTATCAAGACGGCGCGCAAGATGGGGATCGCGACCGTTGCGATCTATTCGGACGCGGACGCGCAGGCGCTGCATGTGCAGATGGCGGACGAGGCGGTGCATATCGGCCCCGCACCGGCCAACCAGTCCTACATCGTCATCGACAAGGTGATGGAGGCGATTAAGGGGTCGGGCGCGCAGGCGGTGCATCCCGGATACGGCTTCCTTTCAGAAAACGCGAAGTTTGCCGAGGCGCTGGATGCCGCCGGTGTCGCCTTTGTCGGGCCACCTGTCGGGGCCATCGAAAAGATGGGCGACAAGATAACCAGCAAAAAGATCGCGCAAGAGGCGGGGGTCAGCACGGTTCCCGGCTATATGGGCCTGATCGCGGATGCGGACGAGGCTGTCAAAATCTCGAACGATGTCGGCTATCCCGTCATGCTAAAAGCGTCTGCCGGGGGCGGCGGCAAGGGGATGCGCATCGCGTGGAACGATGACGAGGCCCGCGAAGGGTTCCAGTCATCGAAGAACGAGGCGGCCAACAGCTTTGGCGACGACCGTATCTTTATCGAGAAGTTTGTCACCCAACCGCGCCACATCGAAATTCAGGTGCTGTGCGATGCCCATGGCAACGGCATCTATCTGGGCGAGCGCGAATGTTCGATCCAGCGCCGCAACCAGAAAGTGGTCGAGGAAGCGCCCAGCCCGTTTCTGGACGAGGCGACGCGCAAGGCGATGGGCGAACAGGCCGTCGCGCTGGCCCATGCGGTGGGCTATGCCAGTGCCGGTACGGTGGAATTCATCGTCGATGGTGACAAGAATTTCTATTTCCTCGAAATGAACACCCGCCTTCAGGTGGAACACCCTGTGACGGAACTGATCACCGGTGTGGACCTTGTGGAGCAGATGATCCGCGTCGCCGCCGGAGAGAAGCTGTCCATCACCCAAGACGACGTAAAGCTGAACGGCTGGGCCATCGAGAACCGCCTTTATGCCGAAGATCCCTATCGCGGGTTCCTGCCGTCCATCGGGCGTTTGACCCGCTATCGCCCGCCACAGGAAGTTGCAGCGGGACCGTTGCTTGAGACGGGCAAATGGCAGGGCGAAGCGCCCTCGGGCGAGACGGCGGTGCGCAACGATACCGGCGTCTACGAGGGCGGCGAGATCAGCATGTATTACGACCCGATGATCGCCAAGCTGTGCACATGGGGCCCTGACCGCGCCAGCGCGATCGAGGCAATGCGCGTGGCCCTTGATAGTTTCGAGGTCGAAGGCATCGGGCACAACCTGCCGTTCCTGAGCGCGGTGATGGATCACCCGATCTTTATCGACGGGACCATGACGACCGCCTTTATCGCCGATGAATACCCCGACGGGTTCGAGGGCGTGACCCTGCCCGAGGCCGAGTTGCAACGTGTCGCCGCCGCCTGTGCCGCGATGCACCGCGTTGCGGAAATCCGCCGCACCCGCGTGTCGGGCCGGATGGACAATCACGAACGCAAGGTAGGCACTGACTGGAATGTCGCGCTTCAGGATCACAGCTTTGATGTGACCATCAACGCGGACCATGACGGGGCCAATGTACGCTTTGCCGACGGGGCGGATTTGCGGGTGTCTGGCCCGTGGACGCCGGGGGACCAACTGGCCGTGATGACCGTGGATGGCGCGCCGCTGGTTCTGAAGGTTGGCAAAGTGTCGGGCGGGTTCCGCATCCGCACCCGCGGTGCCGACCTTATCGTGCATGTGCGCAGCCCGCGTCAGGCCGAACTGGCCCGCCTGATGCCGGTCAAGGTCGCGCCTGATACGTCCAAGCTATTGCTTTGCCCGATGCCGGGGCTGGTCGTGAACGTCCATGTCGAAGCGGGCGAAGAGGTGCAGGAAGGTCAGGCCCTGTGCACCATCGAGGCGATGAAGATGGAAAACATCCTGCGCGCCGAGCGGAAGGGCATCGTGTCCAAGGTGAACGCGTCTGCGGGCGACAGTCTGGCCGTTGACGAGATCATTCTGGAATTCGAGTGATCCGGTCACGCCACCATAAGGGGGCCGATGCTCAGTCTGCTTCGGCCTCTTTGCGGTTCTCGCGGATTTCGCGTTGCCGCACCGGCATCTTGTCGATGCTGCGCATCAACTGGCGGACGTCCCACGGGTATGGTTTGCGCAGTTTGACGCTGCCATCCTTGCCGATCAGCACCAGCATGAACCCGCGCGGTCGCAGTTTCGTGCGCAGCGCGCTTTGCGCGGACGGGTCCGTATCGGTCAGAACCACCACGTCGCGTTCGGCCAGTTCTTCGGCCCGCAGTTCCAGATATTCCATCTGGAGGCCAAAGTTGGGGTCTGCCGGACTGTCCGCGAACACGACGATGGGGCGTTTTTCCCAGACAAATTGCGTTAAATCCTCGACGTCATCGTCCAGAAAGATCGAGGTTTCGGGTTCTTCCACCGCTTGGGCCGCTGCCATGGTGCCCCCTAAAAGTACTGCAAGAACAATGGGTCGTAGGTATTTCATGCGCTCTCCTGTTGACCCTTATGTAGCGGCTTTTCACCCGATTGCGACGGCCCATCACATCATTTTTAGCTTTAATCGCTCTTCAAGGCCTTGCGTGCCAGCCTGTGTCACGGCGCGTCGCTGTCCGATGCGCCCGTCGCCCTATAGGGCAGCAAAAAGGGCGGACATGAAAGTTATTTTGCATATTGGCGCGCATCGTACCGGAACCACCAGCCTGCAATCCTATGTGCATCGGCATCGGGGGGACTTGCGGGATGCGGGGCTTGCCTATTGGGGGCCGGCGCGTACGCGCAAGGGGTTGTTTGCCGGAATCCAGCCCGCCCCCCACCTTGATCTGCACGCGGCACGGCGCGCGCGGGGCCGTATCCTGTTGCAGATGGACAAGGCCGCCCGCAACGGGGCCAGCGCGCTGCTGGTGAGCGAAGAGAATATGATGGGCTCGGTCCGGCTGAACATCCGCACGCGACGGCTTTACCGCGATATCGGACAGCGGCTGTCGCGCTATGTCCATGCCTTTGACGGGCAGGTTGACACGGTGGTGCTGTCGGTGCGCGGGCTGGATGCCTATTGGGGGTCCGCGATCAGCTATGGCGTGGCGCGGGGCCATTGTGTGCCGGATGCGGATGCCTGCCGCGATATCGCGGCGGCGCGGCGTACATGGCAGGACGTGATTGTCGATGTGGCCTGCGCCGCTCCGAAGGCGCGGATCGTGGTCATCCCGTTCGAACGGGCCATCGGGCGGGCGGATGCGGTGGTGTCGGCATGCACAGGACTAGACACGCCGCGCGATGGCGCGCCCGAATGGCTGAACCGTGCGCCGGATGCGGCAACCCTGCGCGCCATTCTTGCCGACAGGGGCGAAGACCCCGATCAGGTGCCCGATGGCGCGGGGCGCTGGACTCCGTTTGACGCCGCCACGCGGGCGCAATTGCGCGAAAACTATGCCGACGACATGCACTGGCTGATCGCCGGTGCGGACGGGTTGGCCACTTTGACAGAGGATCTGGACCATAAAAGCGCGGGGCAAACCCTGCCGATGGGCCCAATGACAAAAGGACAAGGACATGACATCGAAGAAAGACGCGTGGCGCAGCCTTGCTGAAGGCGAATTGCGAGGCAAACCGGTCGAGGATCTGACGTGGAAAACGCTGGAAGGCATTGATGTCGCTCCGCTTTATACCCAAGAAGATCTTGAAGGCGTCGATCACCTCGGCTCTATCCCCGGTGAGGCGCCGTTCACGCGGGGGGTAAAGGCCACGATGTATGCGGGCCGTCCATGGACGATCCGGCAATATGCAGGCTTTTCCACGGCCGAGGAATCCAACGCCTTTTACCGTCGCGCGCTTGAGGCGGGCCAGCAGGGTGTCTCGGTCGCCTTCGATCTGGCCACGCACCGCGGTTACGACAGCGATCATGAACGTGTGCAGGGCGATGTGGGCAAGGCCGGTGTCGCCATCGACAGTGTCGAGGACATGAAAATCCTGTTCGACGGCATCCCGCTGGACAAGGTGTCGGTATCGATGACCATGAACGGGGCGGTGATCCCCATTCTGGCCAGTTTCATCGTCGCGGGCGAGGAACAGGGCGTGGACCGTAAGGCGCTGTCCGGCACGATCCAGAACGACATCCTCAAGGAATTCATGGTCCGCAACACCTACATCTATCCGCCCGAGGCGAGCATGCGGATCATTGCGGATATCATCGCCTATACTTCGGCGGAGATGCCCAAGTTCAACAGCATCTCGATCTCGGGCTACCACATGCAGGAAGCGGGCGCGAACCTAGTGCAGGAACTGGCGTTCACCCTTGCTGACGGGCGCGAATATGTGCGCGCGGCCATTGCGCGCGGCATGGATGTGGATGCGTTCGCGGGGCGTTTGTCGTTCTTTTTCGCCATTGGCATGAACTTTTTCATGGAGGCGTCCAAGCTGCGGGCCGCGCGCCTGCTGTGGCACCGCATCATGTCGGAATTCGAACCAAAGAACCCGAAATCATCCATGTTGCGCACCCATTGTCAGACGTCTGGCGTGTCCCTGTCCGAACAGGATCCCTACAACAACGTGGTGCGCACCGCTTACGAGGCGATGGCGGCAGTGCTGGGCGGCACGCAGTCGCTACACACCAACTCCTTTGACGAGGCGATTGCCCTGCCGACGCAGTTTTCGTCCCGCATCGCGCGCAACACCCAGTTGATCCTGCAAAATGAAACGGGCGTGACCAATGTCGTCGATCCGCTGGCGGGTAGTTATTATGTCGAAAAGCTGACCCATGATTTGGCCGAGGCCGCGTGGAAGCTGATCGAAGAGGTCGAAGAGATGGGCGGCATGACCAAGGCCGTTGCCTCTGGCATGCCCAAGCTGCGCATCGAAGAGGCCGCCGCCACCCGTCAGGCGCTGATAGACAAGGGCGACGAGGTGATCGTGGGCGTGAATAAGTATCGCCTCGATAAAGAAGACCCGATCGACATTCTGGATATCGACAATGCCGCCGTGCGCGACAGCCAGATTGCGCGGCTGGAAAAAATCCGCGCCATCCGTGACGAAGCCGCCTGTCAGGCCGCGCTAGATGCGCTTGGGGCAGGGGCGGCGTCGGATGGCAACCTTTTGGAACTCGCGGTCGAGGCGGCACGCGCCCGCGCCACGGTAGGGGAGATCAGCATGGCGATGGAAAAAGTGTTCGGGCGTCACCGCGCCGAGGTCAAGACTTTGGCGGGCGTCTATGGTGCTGCCTATGAAGGCGACGAAGGCTTTGCCGCGATCCAGAAATCGGTGGATGCCTTTGCCGAGGAAGAAGGCCGCCGCCCGCGCATGCTGGTGGTGAAGATGGGGCAGGACGGGCATGATCGCGGCGCTAAGGTGATTGCGACCGCCTTTGCCGATATCGGTTTTGACGTGGATGTTGGCCCGCTGTTCCAGACCCCCGCCGAAGCCGCGCAGGACGCGGTGGACAACGATGTGCACGTGATCGGCATTTCCAGTCAGGCGGCGGGGCACAAGACCCTCGCGCCGCAACTTGTTCAGGCGCTGAAGGATGCAGATGCCGAAGACATCATCGTGATCTGCGGCGGCGTGATCCCGCAGCAGGATTACCAGTTCCTCTATGACGCAGGGGTCAAGGCGATCTTCGGGCCAGGGACGAACATTCCCGCCGCCGCGCAGGACATCCTGACGCTGTTGCGCAGCGCACGCGGGTAACGCGGGTGCTGTTTGACCACCTTGTCGTGGGCGGCCAGACACTGGCCGAGGCGCAGGCGGCTGTGGAAGAGGCGCTTGGCCTGCCCATGCAGGCGGGGGGCGCGCATAGTGTCTTTCACACCCATAACGCGCTGATGGGCTTGGGCGATGGGCTGTATCTTGAAGCGATTGCGCCCGATCCCGACGCACCACCGCCTGCGCGGCCGCGCTGGTACGACCTTGACCGGTTCGCGGGGCCTGCGCGCCTGTCGAACTGGGCCTGTGCGGTCACGGATATGGACGCCGCCTTGCGCGACATGCCCGACGGCGTTGGCGCGCCCGTTGCGGTTAGCCGTGGCGCGCTCAGTTGGCGCATGGCGGTATCGGCGGCGGGCACGACGCCCTGTGACAACCTGTGGCCCGCGCTGATCGAATGGCCAGCGGGCGTACATCCCGCCGCGCGGCTTACCCCCACGGGCGCGGTGTTGAAGCGGCTGACGCTGGTCCACCCCGATTCCGCCTTGCAGGCCGTCACGCGCCACTTGAACGATCCCCGCGTTTCGGTCGAGGTGGGGCCTGTCGCAATGAACGCGGTCTTTGACACCCCGCACGGAGAGCGCAGCCTGTGATCCGTCCCGCGCAGTCGTCTGATGCCCCGTGGATCGCGGCCCTGTGGAACACGGTGATTGCCGACACGCTCATCACCTTTACCACCGACCTCAAGTCACAGGCCGAGATCGAGGCGATGATCGACGCGCGCCCTGTGTTGCTGCTGCCGGATCAGGGCGGCTTTGCCACCTATGGCGCGTTTCGCGGCGGTCCGGGCTATGGCGCGACGGTCGAACATACGATCCACCTTGATCCGCGCGCCCGCGGGCAGGGGCAGGGGCGTGCGCTGCTTGAGGCATTGCAGCGGCAGGCACGCGAGGCGGGCCATCACATCATGGTCGCCGGAATCAGTGGCGCGAATCCGGACGCGGTCGCCTTTCACAGCGCGCTTGGCTTTGACCGTGTCGGGCATTTGCCGCAGGTGGGGCGCAAGGCGGGGCAGTGGCTGGACCTTATCCTGATGCAAAAGCGGTTATGAGGGGCGGATAGCCCTAACATCGCGCCGCGCCTTGGCCTATAAAATGGTCCCATGTCACTTTGGACCCGCATATCCGACGCGCTTGCCGCCCTGTCCGCAGGGGAAGGGCTGACAGCCGTCTTTGACCGCCTGCGCGCCCCGCCGGAACGCAGCGTGGCCTTTGCCATTGCGGTGATCGCACTGGGCGCGAAAATGGCCAAGGCGGACGGGCAGGTGACCCGCGACGAGGTGACCGCCTTTCGCGACGTGTTCCACATCGCCGCCGAGGACGAGGCCGGTGCTGCTCGGGTCTTCAACCTTGCGCGGCAGGACGTCGCGGGGTTCAGGGACTATGCGACGCGCATCCATTCCATGTTCCGTGACGAACCCGAAACCCTGACCGACCTGATGGAGGGGCTGTTCCATATCGCCATGGCCGACGGTTTCTATCACCCGAACGAGGATGCTTTCCTTGAGCAGGTCGCACAGATTTTCGACATTCCCGACGCCGAATTCCGCGCCTTGCGTGCGCGTTTCGTACCCGACGCGGTGCCGGACCCCTATTCGGTGCTGGGGGTCAGCCCCGATACCCCGCTTGAGGATACGCGCACCGTCTGGCGCAAGCTGGTGCGCGAGAACCACCCTGACGCTATGATGGCCCGTGGCGTGCCGGAAGAGGCCGTGCGGCTGGCCGAAAAGCGGATGATCGACATCAACCGCGCATGGGACGACATCCAGAGCGCGCATAGCTGATGCGCATCGCCACCTACAATGTCGAATGGATGAACAGCCTGTTTGACGATGCGGGGGGATTGCTGAACGATGATGGCTGGTCGGCGCGCTATGACATCTCCCGCGCGGCCCAGATCGCGGCCCTTGGCACCGTGTTTGGCGCGATGGATGCGGATGCGGTCCTGATCATCGAGGCCCCCGATACCAGCCGCAAACGCAGCGCCGTGCCTGCGCTGGAAAGCTTTGCCGCCCATGCAGGGCTGC
Source organism: Tateyamaria sp. 7Alg 36 (assembly GCF_059882455.1). NCBI lineage: Bacteria > Pseudomonadati > Pseudomonadota > Alphaproteobacteria > Rhodobacterales > Roseobacteraceae > Tateyamaria > Tateyamaria sp. 7Alg 36. The sequence goes on from NZ_CM187613.1 coordinate 3,474,662, forward strand.
GTGCGCGCAAGGCGGTGATCGGGTTTGCCAATGACACACAGCAGGAAATCGCGCTGCTGTATGATCCTGATGTTCTGGACGTAGCGCATGATCCGCAGGTGCACGAAAATGTGCCGTCCTTTGATGGCGAATTTGCCATTGATCTGGATGTGGATGCGACCATGGACAAGGTGCGCTTTTCCAAGCCGCCGCTGGAACTGGCCGTGCGCACCAAGGGTGGTTTTGCCTTTCGCATCATCGGCGCACATCTGAAATCGAAGGCACCGCATGGCGCCACCTCGCGGGACGAGGTTTTGCGCATCTCGATCGCGAACCGGCGCAAACAACTGGCCCAAGCCATCTGGCTGCGGGGCCGGATCGATGCGCTGCTGGATGCGGGTACGCCGCTGATGCTGATGGGTGATCTGAACGATGGTCCCGGACTGGATGAATACGAAAACCTGTTCGGGCGTTCCTCTGTCGAGATTATTATGGGCACCGAGGACCGCGCCCTGTTCGATCCCCATGCGCGGCTGGGTCTGCAGCGCCGCCTTGGGGCGATGCCGACCACGGCGCGGTTCTGGATCAGGCCGGAAAAGCGGTATTTGCAGGCGCTTCTGGACTATATCATGGTGTCGCCGGACCTTGCGGCGCGCAGCGCACGCTGGCGCATCTGGCACCCGCTGGACGATCCCGACTGCTGGGCCAACCCCGCCTTGCGCGATGCGCTGGTGACCGCGTCGGACCATTTTCCGGTGACCTTGGATATTGATCTGGACGGCCCCATATGACGTCTATGAAAACCGCCCTGACCCTTGTTTTTCTTGCCGTGGCGCAGCCCGTGGTGGCGCAGGACCGCGCGCCCGACGAAGGGCTGAGCCTGATCGAACGCGGCATGCAGATGCTGCTGGACGGGTTCCTGAAGGACATGGAACCGGCGCTGGACGAGCTTGAAGGGCTGGCGCAGAAATTCGGCCCCGCGCTTGACGCGTTCACCGCGCAAATGGGCCCTGCCTTGCGCGATCTGCTGGAGCAGGTCGAGGACTGGAGCGTTTATGCGCCCCCCGAGATGTTGGAGAACGGCGACATTATCATCCGCCGCAAACCGGATGCACCGTCGCCCGCCAAACCGGTTCCCGACGCGGGCGAGCAAATCGAGATCTAGCGGCGGCGTTCCTTGACCTTCACCTCGGCCTGAAGCGACGCGGCAAGGGAATTCAGCCGCGCCTCGGCCACTTCACCGAACAAGGGAATGGCACGGGGTGACAGGTGCAGTTCCAGCAATTGCTTTTTGGGGAACCAGCGGAATTCACCCATATTGGCGTCTTTCTCCATCCACAGCATCGCGCCGAAACGCATCGCCTTGCCCACGATTTCGGCGTCGTTCTGCATTTTGAAGTCGATCAAATCATAGAGGTCTTCGAAATGGGTGCCTTCGCGCTTGTTGGTATAGCGGTGCAGCAGCGCCAGCCCGAGGAAGATACGTTCGGAGTGTTTCAGCCCGCCCAAGTTGGCGCGGGTCGCGTTATCAAAACAGACCTCGGCGCGGTAATCGGGATGGGCGCGCCAGCTGACGTCGTGCAGCAGGCAGGCGGCCTTGATCAGACGCTTGCGCGCGAACGGGGCGGATTTGAACAGCGGTTCGATAAACTTGAACAGGGATTTGCCGAAACCGGGCATGCGGGCGTCTTTGGATTCCGCGAAATAGCACGCCTCGATCAGCGGATCGCGGTCGCGCAGTTTCTGGGGCATCTGTTCGTACAGCATCCCTTCGCGGATGCCATAGCTTGAGACGGCGATATCCTTGGGCTTGAACGTCTTGACCAGCCGGACCAGCACCTCGGCGGCAAGCGGGACCAGCGCCATACGCGTGGACGAAATCCCGCAATCGGCGCGCAGTGCCTCGTGATCGTCATGTTCGGCGATGTATTTGGCGGTGGCGCGGACCGCCTTGGGCGACATGCGGTATTCGTGCAGCACCTGAAGCGGATAGCCGCGCCGGTGCATGTCGACCTTGGCAATGGCGCGCCACGACCCGCCCACAAGGAACAGGCGGTCGCGCTGGCTGCCAAGGGCGTTTTCCAGCTTGGCCATCGTGTCCTTGATAAAGGCAGTGCGGGCCTTCTTGCCGCCTTTCATCGTTTGCAGCTTGAGCGGGCCAAGGTCGGAGGTTTCGCGCCGCCCGACGATCCCGCCCGAGATTTCGGCCAGTTCCATGGACGACCCACCAATATCGCAGACCAGCCCGTAGGATCCGGGCCAGCCCAGCAACACCCCTTGGGCCGACAGCCGCGCCTCTTCGCGCCCGTCGATGATGCGCACGGTCAGGCCGGTTTCGCGCAGCACATCCGCACGGAAATCCGCGCCATCGCTGGCATCGCGCACGGCGGCGGTGGCGACCACGGTCAGGTCGGCAAGGCCCATGCCCTCGGCCAGCCGCTGGAACCGGCGCAGCGCGTTTAGCGCCCGCACGCGGCCCGTCGGGTTCAGGTGCCCCGTGACCGACAGGCCCGCGCCAAGGGCGCACATGATCTTTTCGTTGTAGAAATAGACAGGCGAGCGTGCCGCGCCGTCAAACACCACCAACCGGACCGAGTTCGATCCCACATCGACAACGCCCACTCGCGACAGGGCGCGGGCCGATGCATCTGCAAAAAGGGGGCGGTCAAACAGACCTGTGTCGTTTTGCGGTTTGACCGATGCGCTCATAGAGCCCCCGTGGTGCCGTTGTCTTTAAGTCAGTGATGGACCAGCGGGTGCACGGGGTCAATGCGGCGCTGACCCCGTGCGCCATGGCCCTAGTCTTCGGTATGGGTCAGTTTCGGCACGTCCGACGCACCGGCAGAGCCGCGCCCCGAAAGCGACGGGTTTTCCATGAAAAAGCGATGGCAGTTAAAGGCGAACATGCCCTCGGCCAGTGGTGGGCGGGTGAATGTGCCATCGGGGGCCATCACCCAGCTTTGGGCGACATCGGCCAGATTGGCGGCCATGACCTGCGACACGATCTGTGCCTTCACGGTGGCATTGTCGATCTCGACCAGCGATTCCACGCGGCGGTTCAGGTTGCGGCCCATCCAGTCCGCGCTCGAGATGAACACGCGCGCTTTTTTCGACGGCAACCCGTGGCCGTTGCCGAAACAGACGATGCGCGAATGTTCCAGAAACCGCCCGACGATGGATTTGACGCGGATGTTTTCCGAGAAGCCCTTGATACCGGGGCGCAGGCCGCAAATGCCGCGCACCACAAGGCTGATCTTTACGCCTGCCTGTCCGGCGGCATAGAGCGCGTCGATCACTTCGGCGTCGATCAGCGAGTTCATCTTGGCCCAGATTTCAGCCGGTTTGCCATTGGCGGCATGATCCGCCTCGGCGGCGATCATTTCCAGCAGGCGCGGTTTCAGTGTGGTGGGCGAGATGGCGAGGTTATCCAGCCCCTCGGGCGGGGCATAGCCCGACAGGTAGTTGAATACCTTGGTGGCGTCGCGCCCCAGTTTCGGATCGCAGGTGAACAGCGACACGTCGGTATAGATACGCGCCGTGCCAGGGTGGTAGTTGCCGGTGCCGAAGTGGGTGTAGGTCACCAGTTTCTTGCCCTCGCGGCGTACCACAGTGCTAATCTTGGCGTGGGTTTTGAGGTCGAGGAACCCGTACACCACATGCGCGCCCGCCCGTTCCAGCCGTCGCGACTGGCGAATATTGGCGGCCTCGTCAAAGCGGGCCTTGAGTTCCACCAGCGCGGTGACGGATTTGCCGTCTTCGGCGGCTTCGCACAGCGCCTCGACGATGGGAGAGTTTTTCGAAGTGCGGTACAGCGTCTGCTTGATCGCCACCACATCGGGATCGCGCGCCGCTTGTTGCAGGAACCGGACCACCATATCGAACGTCTCGTAAGGGTGGTGCAGCAGCATGTCCTTTTGCCGGATCGCGGCCAGCATATCACCGTCAAAGTCGCTGACCCGTTCGGGCACGCGCGGGGTGAAGCTGGGCCACAGCAGGTCGGGCCGGTTGTCGAGCACCAGCGCGGACAGGTCCGACAGGCCGATCATGCCGTTCACCTCGACCACTTCGGCCTCGCTGACGCCGAGTTCTTCCATGATGACCGATTTCAGCGCCTCGGGCGCGCCCGCGGAATGGGTCAGGCGCACAACCTCGCCGCGCCGCCGCCGTTTCAGGGCCACCTCGAATTCCCGCACGAGGTCTTCGGCCTCTTCCTCGACCTCGAGGTCGCTGTCGCGCAGCACGCGGAATTCGAAATGTGCCTTCAGCTTGTATCCGGGGAACAGGCTGGGCACGTGCACGATCAACAGTTCCTCAAGCGGCAGGAAACGCTGGTCCGGCCCCGGAAGGGCGATGAAACGGTCGATCTGGGCGGGAATGGGCAGCAGGGCCTGCAAGACGCGCTTGTCGGATTTCCGTTCCATCTGCAGCGCCAGCGCATAGCCGGTGTTGGGGATAAAGGGGAACGGGTGCGCGGGGTCGATTGCCAGTGGCGACAGAACCGCGAACACCTCGGCCAGAAACACCTCTTCGAGATAGGCGAGGTCTTCTTCGGTGAGTTCGTCGCGGGTGAGAACGTTGATGCCCGCGACTTCCATCTCGTTCAGCAGATCGGCCAGAACACGCTGCTGTTCGCGCAGCAGGGCGCGGGCGTTTTCGTTGATCAACACCAGTTGTTCGGCAGGCGACAGCCCGTCCGCCGCAGGGGTGGTGTTGCCCGCAATCGCCAGTTCGCGCAGGCCCGCGACCCGCACCGTATAGAATTCGTCGAGATTGCCCGCCGAGATCGACAGAAAGCGCAACCGCTCAAGCAGCGGAACGCGCGGGTTCTCGGCCTCTTCCAGCACGCGCCAGTTAAAGCCCAGCCAGCTGAGTTCGCGGTTGAAAAACCGTCCCGGCCCCGCGGTGTCCACATCGGGCAGATCAATGGCGTCGGGGAAGGGCGAGGCGAGGAAATCGGCGTTGGTCATGGCGGGGGTATGGCGATCAAATATGAAAGTTAAGTGACGACTATCCTTCGCCGGACAGGTCATTGTCCAGCACTAGAACGGCGAGGGGCCGCGTGACGGGTTTTTTCTGCGCAAGGCTGGCGGCATCAAGGGCAGAGACAATGCGCCGTGCCGCGTCAAAGCTGCGCTCCATCCGGCTGACGAGATAGGGGATCACGTCGGGGCGCGGTGTCAGTTGGCGGTCGTTGAACAGCTTGGCAAGCACCACGGCCAGCAGGCTGTCATCTGGGGGATCAAGGGTGGCATTGCCCGCCGCGTCGATGCGGCTTTGCAGATCGGGCAGGGTCATGGCCCAGTGCGACGGTGCTGCCGCACCCGTCATCAGCAGCGGGTGGCGCAACCCGTGCAGCAGGTTGTGCAGGTGGAACAGGGCGGTTTGCTGTTGTGGTGCGTCGCGGATGTCGGGCACGTCCTCGACCGCGACGGGGCCTGTGGCCAGCGTATCCACGGTGTCGGGGTCAAGGTCGCATGCATTGATGATCCGCGCACCAGTGGCATCGGCCCAGATGTGGGTCAGGTGGGTCTTGCCCGCGCCCTTGGGGCCGCTCAGGACCAGCTTGCCCTTTTCCCATGTGGGCCAGCTGTCGATCATTGCCAAGGCCAGCGCGTTCGAGGGCGCAACCATGAAGTCATCGCGCCCCCAGGCGTTTTGCGCTGGCAGGTCCAGTCCGAGTTGTTTGGTCACGACTACCCCTGCGCCTCGTCTTTTTGATCGTGTGACAGGCCGGTATAAAGGCGGCTGTGCTGGTATTGCTGGATCAGGAAGCGCACGATTACCCCAAGCGAGGCCGCCATCGGCACCGCGACCAGCATCCCGACAAAGCCGAACAGCGCGCCGAACACGGTCAGCGACAGGATCAGCCAGACGGGGTGCAGCCCGACGCTTTCGCCCACCAGTTTGGGGGTCAGGAAATTGCCCTCGGCCACTTGGCCAAGCATGAAGATGCCCGCGACGGCGGCTATCCACGCCCATTCGCCCCAGAACTGGAACAGGGCCAGCCCGATGGCCAGCGCGCCGCCGACCAGCGCGCCGACATAAGGGATAAAGGTGAGCAGGCCCGCGACAAAGCCGACCACGAGGCCGAATTGCAGCCCCACTAGCATCAGCGCCACCGCGTAATAGGCCCCGAGGATCAGACAGACCGTGCCCATGCCACGGATGAAGCCGGCCAGCGTCGCGTCGATCTGTTTGGCCAGATGGCGGATGGTGGGGGCGTGGTCGCGGGGCAGCAGGCGGTCGATGCGCGCCACCATGCGGTCCCAGTCAAGCAGCATATAGACCGCCACCACTGGCACGATGACAAACAGCACAAGGATGTTCAGCAGGCTTGCCGCCGAGGTCAGCGCCGAATTCAGCAGTGCGCCGCCGCGTTCGGAGATCGTCTGGCCCAACGCGTCCAGCGATTTGCGCACGGTGGAATCGTCATCCAGCAAGCTGGGGAAACGTTCGGCAAGGAAAGTCCCCACATTCTGCGCGATTTCAGGCGCGGCGTTGAACAGTTGCACTGCCTGTTGCACCAGCGTCGGAATGACCAGCAGCACCAGAATGACAAAGACCAGAATGGCCGTAACGGTGATGATCCCCGTGGCAAGGCCGCGGCTGCACCCGTGCGCTTCGAGCCAGTCGGCCACCGGATCAAGGAAATAGGCCACGGCCGCCCCGAGGAAGAAGGGCAAGAGCTGATCCCCGAGCGCGTAGAGCAACAGGAAAAACACCGCCGCCGCCGCGCCCCAATATTTGAACTGTTCGCGCACTGGCAGGGCCATGGGGTCTCCGGAAGAAAGCTGCGGTTTGCCTACAGATGCGGGGTTTTGGCCGTGGCTTCAAGACCCCTGCGCGATTGAGCGCCGCGAAAACGGAGCGCTGCGCGCATTACAGTCTGGGATGGGGGCGCTGCCCCCGGCCTTGCGGCCTCCCCCGAGGTATTTGGAACCCAAAGAGATGGGGCGTTGCGGGGCGCGGGGCTTTGCCCTAATCAGGGTGTCGATTTCAAAGGAGTGTCATCCGTGCGTCTGAGCCGTTATTTTCTGCCTGTTCTGAAGGAAAACCCCAGTGAGGCGCAGATTGTCAGCCACCGTCTGATGCTGCGCGCGGGGATGATCAAGCAATCCAGTGCCGGCATTTATTCGTGGCTGCCCTTGGGGTTCAAAGTGCTGCGCAAGCTGGAAAACATCGTGCATGAGGAACAGGCGCGGGCCGGTCACATGGCAATGTTGATGCCGACCATCCAGTCCGCCGATCTGTGGCGCGAGAGCGGGCGCTATGACGCCTATGGCGACGAGATGCTGCGCATCAAGGATCGCGGCGGGCGTGACATGCTGTTTACGCCCACAGCCGAGGAGATGGTCACGGACATTTTCCGCGCCCATGTGAACAGCTATAAAGACCTGCCGCTGACCCTCTACCAGATCCAGTGGAAGTTCCGCGACGAGATCCGTCCGCGTTTCGGCGTCATGCGGGGCCGCGAGTTCCTGATGAAGGACGGCTATAACTTCGATCTGACCAAAGAGGATGCGCTGCATTCCTATAACCGCCATCTGGTGAGCTATCTGCGCACTTACGAGCGGATGGGCTTGCAGGCGATTCCGATGCGTGCCGATTCCGGCCCGATTGGCGGCGATGATACGCACGAGTTCCTTGTGCTGGCCGAAACAGGCGAGTCGGAAGTGTTCTATGACAGTGCGGTCACGGACCTGACCTTTGGCGATCGCGAGATTGATTACGACGATGTCGCGCAATGTGCCGGCGTGATGGAGGAGTTTACCAACCTTTATGCGCGCACGGACGAGACCCATGACGAGGCCCTGTTCAATGCGATCCCAGAAGAGCGTCGCCGCGTGGCGCGGGGTATCGAGGTCGGGCAGATCTTCTACTTCGGGACCAAATATTCCGACGCGATGAATGCAACTGTTCAGGGCCCCGATGGCAAACCTGTGCCTGTGCATATGGGCAGCCACGGGATCGGCGTGTCGCGCCTGTTGGGTGCGATCATCGAGGCGAACCATGATGACAATGGCATCATCTGGCCCGAGGGCGTGACGCCGTATCACTGCGGGATCGTGAACCTGAAACAGGGCGATGCAGAAGCAGATGCAGCTTGCGAGGTGCTGTATAAAGGGTTGAGCGTACTGGGGCTGGAGCCGCTCTATGATGATCGCAACGAGCGTGCCGGTGGCAAGTTCGCGACGATGGACCTGATCGGTCTGCCATGGCGCATCACCGTGGGGCCACGTGGTCTGAAGAACGGCGTGGTCGAGTTGACCTCGCGTCGCACGGGCCAGAGCGAGGAACTGCCGCCTGAAGAGGCGCTGAAGCGCATCGTGGAGATTTACGCGGAGGTCTAACCAGATGCGGCATGCGGGGGCGATTTTGGCGGTGCTACTGCTGGCGCTGCCCGCGCGTGCCGAGGACGTGCATGGCGCGGTGCAGGGGGCGTTTGACCACTGGCTGTCGCAGGGCGCGTTGTCGGGGCAGTTGGCCACGGGCGTGCGCGGGGCAGATGGTGCGTGGGATGTGCAGGCGCATGCCGTGGCGTCCCGTGGTGAACTGGCCAGTGTAAGCAAGTTGATCACTGCCGTCTGTGTGCATCACCTTGTGCAAGACGGGCGGCTGTTCTGGTCGGACCGGTTGCCCGATATCCTTGGCGATGCGCCGGATGTGAGCATTGCGGCGCTGATCACCCACAGTTCCGGCCTGACACCGGATGCGACGCAAGAGGCGATGCCGCGCTGGCTGGACAAGGCGCCGGACGGGGCGGGGCATTTCAGCGCGCAGGTGCTGAAGACGGTCAATGCGCGCGGCGCTGGGGATACGGCGGATGGGGCGTTTTTCTACAACAACGAAAACTATGCGCTGTTGGGGTTGGTGATTGAGGCGGTCTCGGGTCAGCCCTATTTCGAATATTGCAAGGCGGCGCTGGACCTTTCGGAGGACATCGCGCCCAGCCCGCGTTCTGGTGCGATGCAGCCATGGGGTGGTTTGGTGGCGGAACCGTCGGCCTATTTGGCGTTCCTGACGGCGCATTTCGGCCCCGACAGCGTGATTGGCCGCGATCCGATGGCGCTGCCGCATGTGGAGATGGCGCCGGGCGTTTATTACGGGATGGGCATGGTGTTTCGCGCCTTTCGGGGCGGGTACAACTTCTGGCATTTCGGCGCGCTGTGTTTTCCGCGCCGGATGGATGCGGGCAGTTTCGCGGTGATCTGGGACGGGCGTGTTGCGGCACTTGCGCTGTGGGACGGCTGTGTCGATTGGGACGTGATGGCGCAACTTGACGGTGCGCTGGCCGCTGCGGCCCTTGGCGGTGCGCCATGATCCTACGTGTGCTGGTGCTGGCCGGAGGGATGCTTGGCGGGGCGGGGGCGTCGCAATTTCCCGAGTTCTCGCAGCAATACACCCAGCGTCTGGGGGGCGCTGTGGATGCGCTGGCCGAAGTGGTGGCGGATTTCGACACCTCGGCGCAGCGCGCAGGGTTGGACCGTGCCGAGGCGCTGGAGCAGATGCAGGGCGCGCCGTTTCTTGAGGCGCGCCGTGCCGACATGACCCGCACCTTTGCCCGCTATGACGCCCTGCGCGAGGATTTGCAGGTGCTGGAAAGCGCGGGGCCGTTCATGCGCGCCTATCACGCCGCACGGTTGAGCGATGGTGACGTGGCACGCGCCGCGCTGAAAGCATATGAACCTGCGGTGCCGGTCAACATGGCGGGCATGATCTTTGGCGGCTCCGGATTTCTGGCGGGATTGCTGGCCACATGGGCGGGGATGCGCCTGCTGGTCTGGCCGTTTCGCCGCCGGCGCACGGCCGCGCAAGGCTCGGGGGCTTGACCTTGGCCCGTGTGCCCGCCACTTGTGGGCAAAGTCCCGAGCAGGAGCCATAGATGGCGCGCCAGACCACCCCCTTTGCCCCGTTTGAATGGATGATCGCGTGGCGCTATTTGCGTGCGCGCCGCGCCGAGGGCGGCGTCAGCACCATGACGTGGATCAGCCTGATCGGCATCACATTGGCGGTGTTCGCCCTGATTGCCACGCTTTCAGTGCGCTCGGGCTTTCGGGCGGAATTTGTGGATACGATCCTTGGGGCCAATGCCCATGTCACCGTGTACCAGATCGGCGAGGTGACCGAGACGGGCGGGATTGATCGCACCATTTCCGACTATGACGCGCGCGCCGAGGCGTTGCGCGGGATTGACGGCGTGACACGGGTGGCCCCCTTGGTGCGCGGGCAGGTGATGGCGAACCTGCGCAGCCGCAACACTGGCGTTCAGGTTTTTGGCATGACGGCGGAAAACCTTGCCGGATTGCCGCGCATCGCGGACCCCGAAACCGCGCAGGGCGACATCGCACGGTTCGATCAGGGCGTCGCCATCGGGTCGGGCGTGGCACAGGAACTGGGCGCGCAGGTGGGCGACCGGATCAAGCTGATCTCGCCCAACGGGGTCAAGACCGCCTTTGGCACCTCGCCACGCATCAACGCCTACGAGGTCACCTATATCTTCTCGGCGGGGCGCTATGACATTGACCGTGTGCGGGTCTATCTGCCGCTGGCCGAGGCGCAAAGCTTTTTCAACCGCGAAGGCGTCGTGGACGAGATCGAGGTGATGGTGGAAGACCCCGAACAGGTGGACCGCTATGCGCCTGCCTTGCTTGAAACGGCTGGCGAGCGCGCGCAGCTTTGGACATGGCGGGATTCGTCGGGCGGGTTCTTGCGCGCGCTTGAGGTCGAGGACAACGTGATGTTCATCATCCTGTCCATCCTTGTGCTGATTGCGGCGATGAACATCGTGTCGGGCCTGATCATGCTGGTGAAGAACAAGGGCCGCGATATCGGCATTCTGCGCACGATGGGACTGACCGAAGGGTCGATCCTGCGGGTGTTTTTCATCTGCGGGGCGTTCACCGGTATCATCGGAACGGCCATGGGCGTGGTGCTGGGCTGCCTTTTCGCGATCTACATTGATCCGCTGTTTTCCTTTGTGAACTACGTGATGGGGGGCGGTGTGTGGGATCCGTCCATTCGCGGCATCTATGCGCTGCCTGCGCAGTTAAACCTGTCGGATGTCCTAAGCGCGGTGATCCTGTCGCTGGGCCTGTCCTTTGTGGTCACCATCTTTCCGGCGCGGCGGGCGGCGCGGATGAATCCGGTGGAGGCGTTGCGCTATGAGTAATCCAGCAAGCGATCCTGTTCTGGCGCTGAGCGGCATCACCAAAACCTACAACGCGGGCAAACCCAATCAGGTGGATGTGCTGCGCGGTGTGGACCTGAGCGTCGGGGAGGGCGAGATTGTCGCGCTGGTGGCCCCTTCGGGCGCGGGCAAGTCGACCCTGTTGCATATTGCGGGGTTGCTGGACACGCCCGATGCGGGATCGGTCACGCTGGGTGGGCAAAACATGACCGGCCAGTCCGACCGGCGGCGCACTTTGGCGCGGCGCTCGGATGTGGGGTTCATCTATCAGTTCCACCACCTGCTGCCCGAATTCAGCGCGCTGGAAAACGTGACCCTGCCGCAACTGGCCAATGGTGTCGGCAAGGCCGAGGCGCGCGAGCGTTCGAGCGCGCTGCTGGCCCGTGTCGGGGTCGCCCCCCGCGCCGATCACCGTCCCGCCGAACTGTCGGGCGGTGAACAGCAGCGCGTCGCCTTCTGCCGCGCCTTGGCCAACGCGCCACGGCTGTTGCTGGCGGACGAGCCGACGGGCAACCTTGATCCGGCCACATCCGATCAGGTCTTTGACGCGCTGATGGGGCTGGTGCGTGACACCGGCCTGTCGGCCCTGATCGCGACGCATAACCTTGAACTGGCGGCGCGGATGGACCGTACCTTGCGGCTGGATGCGGGGCAGTTGACCACCGTCTAAACTGCTGTCCTGCGCTGTGGAAACACTGTGTTGCGCGTTCTGCGATAGGGCGCGCCTTTCTCTTGTGCTATTAATCTTGGTTAACGTGCGCCACGTGCAGGAGCCTGCCCCATGTCCCAGATTGTCGCCTTGCTGCTGATCTCGCTTGCCCCGTTGATCGGGGCCTTTGGCTCGTCCTCGTACGATCCGGTCGAAGACGAGGATACGGGCGAGGAAACCGGCGACCCCGATCTGACCGGAGAGGCGGTAACCGGCAAAGAGGATGTGGGCGATGATCTGCTGGGCTCCGCGCTTAACGACACAATTAGCGGCCTATCGGGCGATGACACGCTGGCGGGTGGCGACGGCGATGATGTGATGCTGGGCGGTGCGGGTGTTGATCTGCTGAGCGGGGGCGCGGGCGACGACACGCTGGACGGCGCGGATGCCGACAATCCCTTTGACGATGCGCCCGACACGTTGCTGGGGGGCGAGGGCGCGGACCTTTTGTACCTCTCTGACGGCGATCTGGGCACGGGTGGCGACGGGGCGGACGCCTTCCGCCTGCGCGACGAAGAAGACGGCGCGATCACGATCAGCGATTTCGATGTGGCGAGCGACCTGCTGGTCATCGAACAGGAAGAAGACGGCGCCATCGCAGTCACCAGCCAAGAAGTGACCGAGGCAGGCTTGCTGATCACACTCGACAGCGGCGCAACCGTAACATTAACGGGACTGACCGCCGAATTGCCCGACAGCGCCATAAGCTTTCTGACCTTACCGTCCGAGATCGAAGAGGCCGCGCCGGAAGTCGCGAATTTCGCCGGTACGGATGAGGGCGAAACGCTGGCCGCGCCACCTGCCAATACGGCGCAGAACGCGTTCATGGGCGGCGGCGATGACAGCGCCACGGGCGGGGCACTGGATGACACGCTCGCCGGTGGTGATGGCGCGGATACGCTGACGGGTGGCGACGGGGATGACCTGCTGTTTGCGACAGGGGCGGATCCGGCGACGGCGTCGGATGAACAGATCGACCTGCTGGATGGCGGTGCCGGTGATGACACGCTGGTGCTGGGGGCGGGCGATGTGGCTACGGGGGGCGCTGGCGCGGACACGTTTGCCCTGCGCGCCGATGTGGACGCGGTGGTCACGGTCAGGGACTATGACGAAACTACCGACGCGCTGGTGATCGAAGCGGCGGATCCGAGCACGCTGATTATCCTTGGGCAGACGGCGACGGCGGACGGTATCCTTGTGTCCCTGTCATCGGGCGGCAGCATCCTGTTGGCGGGGCTCAGCGATCCTGTCGACCTGTCCCTGATCCGGATCGAGGCTGCGGGCACCTCCACCACTGCTTGACCCGCGCCGTTGTGTTTGTTCTGACTGAAGGGCGCGGTTTGATCCTGCGCGGCCCACAGCGCCAAGGACATCGCCATGACATCTGTTTCCCTTTCCGAGATTGAACGCACCGTGCAGGCGGCCCTGATGCGCCACGGCGCGGGGGCTTTTGCCGCCGCCGAGGTGGCGCGCGCCGTGGCCGTGGCCGAGGCGACGGGCAACCGGATTTGCGGGCTGTACTATCTTGAGAGCTATTGCGCGCAGTTGAAATCGGGGCGGGTGCAGGGCGATGTGGTGCCTGTGGTTACCGCGCCCAAACCGGCGGCCATCCATGTGGACGCGCTCATGGGCTTTGCGCAGCCTGCCTTTGCCTACGGGTTGCCGCCCGCACTGGATGCGGCGCGCCAGTACGGGGTGGCGACGCTGGCCGTGGGCCATGCGCATACGTGCACTTCGCTGGGCTATTTCACCGAACAGATCGCGCGTGCGGGGTTGATGGGCATCGGGCTGACCAACGCATCACCCATTGTCGCACCGCCAGGGGGCAAGACGCGCATGATCGGCACCAACCCGATTGCCTTTTCCGTGCCGGACGGGGCGGGCGGGCTGGCCATGCAGTTCGATCAGTCCACCACCACCGTGGCCTTGGGCAAGATTACCATGGCCAAGGCGGCGGGCACGTCGATCCCCGAAGGTTGGGCGCTGGATCGCGATGGCAACCCGACCACTGATCCCGAGGCGGCGCTGGCAGGGTCGCTCGTGTCGATGGGCGGGTACAAGGGCTGGGGCTTTGGCCTGATGGCCGAACTGCTGGCCGCGGGCATGACGGGCGGCGTGCTTAGCCGCGATGTAAAGCCGCTGAAAGCGCCCGAGGGGCCACCGCATGATTTGGGGCAGTTCTATATCCTGATCGACCCGACCACCTCGCCGGACTTTGCCGACCGCCTGAGCGCACTGGCCGAGATGGTGCAAGCCGATGCGGGCAGCCGCATGCCCGGGCAGGGGCGTGTGCTGTCTGATCCGGCAGAGGTGGATGGCGAGGCGTGGGCGCAGGCCCGTGCGCTCGCCGCGCTGGACTGAGCCGCGTTCAGGCGAGTTGGGTCAGCCAGACCCCTGCTGCCATCAGGGCGATACCGCCCATGCGCGCCGCACTTAGGGCTGCGGGCTGCGCGCCGAACAGGCCGAAATGGTCGATGGCGGCGGCGCTGATCAACTGGCCCAACAGCACAAAGAACACCGCGTTCCCGATCCCGAAATGCGGCGCGATATAGGTGATGGACAGCACGTAAAAGGCCACCAGCACCCCAGCCAGCAACAGGTGTTTCGGCGCCGCCGCCAGCCGCGCCAACCCATGCCCGCCGGTCGCCGCAAAGACGAGGCAAGAGGCCACCATCGCCACCAGAAACAGCACCGCCGCTGCCGCCGCAGGGTTGCCCAGCCGCGTGCCAAGGGCCGCGTTCAATGCGGCCAGCACCGGAATTCCGATCCCTGCCAGCAGCATGATCAGTGCATATTGCGCCATCGTTATGTCCTTATGTCGGGGTCAGCCGCAGATGCCGTTCAATTCGACACCATCCCACGGCAATCGCACGTCATGTTGGCGCGACTGGGGCAGCTTGGCAACCGGCATGGCCTGCGAAATCAGGCTGTGCAGACGCTTGGTGCGCGGCGCTTGGGGGGCCAGCGCACGGCAGCATACGAACTCCTCCACGATGGAGCCCTGCTGTTCGAAGCCGAACTCGGAAAAGCGCCGGTCGCTATCGATTTCAAACAGATAGGGGTCATCGCTGAACTGGTGTTCGGTGGCGGCGCGCAGGGGCGAGTATCCGGTGGTCTTGCGGTTCTGCCACTGCCAGACATGGGTCAACTCATGCGCCAGCAGCATGGCCGCAACAAGGTTGATCTGGTCGGGATAGGCGGGGACGTAATCGTCAAGATACCAGTCCTTGTCGAACAGCACATGCTGCCACAGGGTTACGGCGGCGGGCTTGGCGGTGACGATCTCGTCCTTGGGTGGGGGCACGATCAACTCGCGACAGGTGGTGCGGGGCCGCGCCTTGCGCCGGAAGGTCACCGCCCGCGTCGGTGCACCGTCCACCAGCCGCACCTTTGAAGTATCCAGCGCGCTGCCATGGATCGTCGCACTAAAGGCCACTTCCGCCTCGGTCATGGGACGGCCGCACGTGGCCAGAAAGGTTAATAGAAGAAAGGCGCGCAGATACATCGCCTCAGTAGGGGTTAGAAATCCCGTTGGATCAAGCTGCTATGGCGCGTTCTTGTCCCAGAACGCAGCCCATCGGCGGGAGGCCGCTTAGAGATAGCCCTAATGATGCCTTTTTTGGGTTACGACTTGTTAACTATTCGCGCGGCATACATTGGAGCAATACGGACGCAGTATTGGTCCAGTTGTTTTGGTAACAAGTACACTATTGGTTATTGAGTGCAGGCGGGGGCGAAAGCCCCCGTTTTTCCAAGCGCCCGCTGCGCGGGCGCGTCGACCCGGCAGGGTGTTTCGCAGAAACGCACGAGAGGGTTAGCGGTGCGGCCCTTGATACCCCCTTTTGATTTCTAATAAACGATTGATCCCAACTCAGCGGAAACGCCTCGCGTTTTCGCCGCCCCCGACCCGAACGATTGCTATGCTATCGTGGGGCCGGAATTGCATTGCACAGCAATGCATGAGAGGCGCCCCCATGGGCGGGGGCGACTGCGTCACCCCCGGGGTCTAGCGACCCTCTGCGGCCTCATTTGATCCACTGGATCAAATGCAATACGGCCTCCGACCCGCGGTCGGGGGCTACAAACGGAAAAATAAGCCTGCTGTATTCACAGTTTATTAGGAAGAGTGGTGCGGGTCATTCCCCTCAAACATCCAGCTCCTCCACAAACCGTGCGTTCTCCTGAATGTACTGGTATCGCATCTCGGGCTTTTTGCCCATCAGACGCTCGACCAGATCGCCTGTTTCACCGGGTTCGTCATCGTCCACGGACACGCGGATCAGTTTGCGGGTGGCGGGGTTCATGGTGGTGTCTTTGAGGTCTTTGGCGTCCATCTCGCCCAGACCTTTAAATCGCGACACGTCGATCTTGCCCTTGCCGCCCAGTCCTTTTTCCATGTGCAACGCCTTTTCGGCCTCGTCCAGACAGTACACACGCTTTGCGCCTTGGGTCAGGCGGAACAGGGGCGGGCAGGCGAGGTAGAGGTGGCCGCCGTCGATCATCGGACGCATCTGGGTAAAGAAGAACGTCATCAGCAGGGCGGCGATATGCGCGCCGTCAACATCCGCATCGGTCATGATGATGACCTTGTCATAGCGCAGGTCGTCCAGATTGAACTTTGCGCCCAGACCGACACCAAGCGCCTGTGTCAGGTCCGAGATTTCCGCGTTGCTGCCCAGTTTGGACGAGGCAGCGCCCAGCACGTTCAGGATCTTGCCGCGCAGGGGCAGCAGGGCTTGGGTCTTGCGGTCGCGCGCCATTTTGGCCGACCCGCCAGCCGAGTCACCCTCGACGATGAACAGTTCCGTGCCTTCGCGGTTGGTGGCCGAACAGTCCACCAGCTTGCCCGGTAGGCGCAGCTTTTTCGTCGCGGTCTTGCGGGCGGTTTCCTTTTCCTGACGGCGGCGCAGGCGCTCTTCTGCGCGCAGCACCAGAAAGTCGAGAATCGCACCGGCGGATTTCGTGTCTGCCGCCAGCCAGTTGTCAAAGTGGTCGCGCACCGAGTTTTCGACCATGCGCTGTGCGTCCACAGTGGCCAGCCGGTCCTTGGTCTGGCCGACGAATTCCGGCTCGCGGATGAAACAGGACACCAGCGCACCGGCGCCTGTGGTCAGATCCTCGCGGGTGATGGTGCTGGCCTTGCGGTTGTTGACCAACTCGCCATAGGCCTTGATGCCCTTGAGGATTGCGGCCCAGAAACCGGCCTCGTGGGTGCCGCCCTCCGGCGTGGGGACGGTGTTACAATAGGATTGGATGAAGCCGTCGCGGGCAGGGGTCCAGTTGATCGCCCATTCGACCTTGCCCGGTACCTTGAACTTTTCAAAGCTGACCGACCCCGCAAAGGGCGCGTCAGCATAGGTGGTCGCACCGGCCATCACTTCGGTCAGGTAGTCGGCCAGACCGCCGGGGAAGTGGAATGTCGCCTCGGTCGGGGTGTCGCCATCGGTGATCGCGGTCTTCCAGCGGATTTCAACGCCGGAGAACAAGTAGGCCTTGGACCGCGCCATCTTGAACAGGCGCGCAGGCTTGAGCTTGAGCGAGCCGAAGATGTCAGGATCAGGGTGGAAGGTGACGGCAGTGCCGCGCCGGTTCGGGGCTGCGCCGACTTTCTCCAGCTTGCCCTGCGGCAACCCGCGCGAGAATTCCATTGCATAGAGTTCACGGTTACGGGCCACCTCGACGCGCAGGTGATCGGACAGGGCGTTGACCACGGAAGAGCCGACCCCGTGCAGACCGCCCGAAGTCTGGTAGGAATCGCCGGAAAACTTGCCGCCCGCGTTCAGGGTGCAAAAGATGATTTCGAGCGCGGACTTGCTGGGATCCTTGGGGTGCGGATCGGTCGGGATGCCGCGCCCGTTATCGCGCACCGACACATGGCCGTTTTCGTGCAGCTCGACCTCGATCCATGTGGCGTGGCCTGCGACCGCTTCGTCCATCGAGTTGTCGATGATCTCGGCCACCATGTGATGCAGCGCGCGGTCGTCCTTGCCGCCGATATACATGCCGGGGCGCAGGCGGACGTGCTCCATATCCTCGAGAACCTGAATCGAGGAGGCATCATATTCGGAGGCTTTGGCGGCTCCGCTCAACAGATCGGTCATGGCAGCTGCTCGTTTTTTGTTCATTAGGTTTTCACTATGGCATCAAACCCGAGCGCATAAAAGTGCCCCAATTGGCTGCTCATTGGGATGTTAAGGTTAACAAACGTTTGATTTTACGGCGAAAATCCGCCTATTCCCACACTTTATGCGTGTGTAAAGGTTAATTTTTCCGCAGGTTAAAAGTTAATTTTTCCCATAAATTATCAGTGGTTGGACACATTCCTGCCTTATTTCCCGTTCAGCAAGAAACAATCACGGCGGGAAATTCCTTCCAAACTCCTCCCGCCCCACCTCCACAAGGTCACAGAAAATGCAATTTAAGGAACTGTTCGAAAGAAGCCCCGTCGAGTACTTCATCCACAACGAAACCTCAGGGAAAATACAGTTTCCCGCGGGATATCACCGCTCTGTCAGCTGGTTGCCGCAGATCAACGATATCTTTCCGAACTTCAGCGCAAACTCGACCCAAGGGCATATCAACTTCCACGATTGGGCCGAAGGCGGCTGGACCGTTCTGATGAGCCACCCGTCGACCAAATCCGCCGTCAGCGCGACGGAATGGATGGGGATCGCGGCGCTCAAGGACGAGATCGAAGCGCTTGGTGTAAAGGTCTTGGGGTTCTGCTGTGAGCAGGCCGTTAACCACGCCCGCTGGGAAGACGAATTGAGCGCCGAGTCGGGGCTGGATATCGATTTCCCCACCATCGAGGACAAAGACGGCAAGCTGAGTGCCGCGTTCGGCATGATCCACCCCAAGCAAGGCGCGGACTTTGCGATCCGCAAGACCTTCATTCTGGATCCCAGCATGCGTATCAAGATGAGTTACGAGTACCCGATCAACGTAGGTCGCAGTATTGATGAACTCTTGCGCTCGGTCTCGGCCCTGCAAGTGACCGAAGAACACCGCGTCGGCATGCCGGCGGACTGGGATCAGGGCCAGCAATGTCTTGTCGCGCCCTATGTCTCCGATGCGCAGGCCTGCGCGTTCTACGGCAGTGTTCGCAAGGTGAATGACTATTTCCGCGTCATTGACTGCCCAAGAGGTCCGGCTGGGATCAACGTGGCGGGTTTTCCCCCGCAAACGGTGGCAGAGGCCTATCACCGCAGCGCGCGTTTTGATCGCAACGTAGGCTAACACGGAAACTCAGGTAAGGCGCCCGTTGATCGGGCGCCTTCCTATTTGCAGCGGCTACAGCCAGTCGCGGATGATCGTGGCAATGGCATCGGGTTGCTGGTGGATCAGCCAGTGATCGGCATCGGCCACAGCGGCGCGTGTCAGATCGGGCGCGAACTCCTCTAGCCCTTCGGTTGAAACGGGCAGCAATGCCGTATCCCCATCCCCCCAGATCAGCAGGTGCGGGCAGCGCACCATCAACCTGTCCAGCGGCAGGTCGGGCATGTCCACCGGCTGCCCCGGATCGGCGACCACCAGCGGCGAGGCACGATACCAGTTGATCATGCCGCGCAGGCCCGATTGCCCCCAGATGTCCTTTTGCGCGGCAAGGGCGTCGCCCGACAGCCAGTCGAGGTTCATCTTGGCCGAGAACAGTTTCATCAATCGTGCGAAATCGTCAGCGGCAAAGCGGTCTTCGGACCCGTCCTCGCGCAGCGTGTTGATATATTGCGAGGCTTGCGATTGCGCGCCGCCTGCGGCCATAGCGCGCTGGAAAGGGACGGGATGTACCCCGTTGGCGATGATCAGGCGGCTGACAAGGTCGGGGCGAAACATCGCCAGCCCGTAGGCGACTGAGGCCCCCCAATCATGGCCCATGACGATCAGCGGTGCGTCATCCCCGATCAGCGCGGCCATATCCATGACAAGGGCGGACATAGCATAGTCCTTGACCGCGTCGGGCGCATAGCTTTGGCCATAGCCGCGCTGGTCCGGTGCGATGCAGTGGAACCTGACCGACAGCCGTGTCGCCAGCCCGTCCCATGCGCCGCCATATTCGGGAAAACCGTGCAGCATCAGTATTTTGGGGAGCCCCTCGGCCCCCCATTCACGGATCGTAAAGCTGTGCCCGTTCAGATCGCGTTGCGAAACGCGCATCATTCGCCCTTGGCCTTGGTTTCAAACCGCAGCCCCTTGGCGGTGCGGGGGGCAAAGCCGGTCCAATAGGTGTGGTCCTCGGTCGGGGTGCCGTCCTCGGCCAGTGCCATCACGCCCTTGTTGGAGTCCGCGATCAGGTCAAGATAGGGCGCCATGTCGCTGTCCTGCTTTAGATGCTGCCCCATGAAGGCGGTCGCGAAATGCTGGGCGATGTTGTTCATGCGCGTCGTGTCCCAGACCGCGTCGGCATAATGGTCAAAGGGCACCACGTCCGGCTTGGCCGAGGGCAGCCAAGCCTCGGCAGGGGCGGGCATCGGCGCGGCGGCATTGTGGTTGGCATCATCAAAGGTCAGCAGGTGGCGGTCGGTGCCGGTGGTGCCGTCAAAGATACCGCGCATCGCGTCATAGACCGATACGTCATCGGCACTGCCCGCCATCAACATCAGTGGCACGCGCATGCCTGCCAGCCCTTCGGTATCCCAGAACCCCGCATTGTTGCCCCACGGGCCGATGGCGATCACCGCTTTGACACGCGGGTCCATCAGCGCCTCGTGGCTGTCCGATCCGGCGATATGGGCCGACAGCAGCCCGTTGGGCGTGCCCCAGCTGTATTCGGTGGAGGCCTGCGTTACCCCCGCACCGCCAAAGATCAGCGCGCCATAGCCGCCCATGGAATAGCCGATCACGCCTGTGGTGTCGGCGTCCACAATCTCGCCCAACGGACCGTCAAGCTGTGCCATATGGTCGATCACATGCGCCTGATCCAGTGGACGGTTCAGCAGGGTCGATCCGAACGCCGCCTGATCCGAATAGGTGCTGTCGGTATGGTCGATCGACACCGTGACATAACCCTTGGAAGCAAGGTTCTCGCCCAGATGGCTCATCAAAAAACGGTTGCCGGGATAGCCGTGGCTGATCACCACCAGTGGAAAGCGTGCACCACTCGCCGGTTCCGCGTCCCGTGCAGCGCGGCCTGTCAGCGTTACCTCGGTCATGCCGTCGCGCAGCATTGCCTGATAGGTTCCGCCCTGAACCGTGCCAAGGGCGGCGGGATACCAGACTTCGAGCGTCAGCGGGCGGTCATAGCGCGGCACATTCGTGCCCTTCACGTTCAGCACGTCAATGCTGTCAGGGATCACTGTTGTCAGGGTCTGCACCCCGATGGGATAAGTGCCAAAGGGCGCAAGGGCAGGGGCGTCGGGGCGGATCTTGTCAATGGGGTTCGCAAGGGCCGAACCGGATGCGACCAGTGCCGTTACAGCGGCCGCAGCCAACGGAGGGGTAAAGGGGGAAGCCATAATCTTGTCCTTCTGCGCAAAACGTATTTTCCTGAGTGCTCTCCAACGCCCGAGCGGTCACTATCTACGCGGTCAGTGTGCCACAGACGCGGCTTCATACAACCCTTAACCCCACCCGTGACGCAGGGTGCCAAAAGGGCGCCATTCGGGGGCAGCGGCAAGGCGCGCATTTCTGCCAAGCGGGGTTGAGTGGAACGGGGTGCGTCGCTACATCAATCTCATGAAAAACATGCGTTCCCATTTGCTGGCCCTTGGTCTGGTTGCCGCGCCCCTGACGGGGCAGGCGCATCCGCATATCTTCATCGACACGACCTTGCGCGCTGTGGTCAGCGCCGATGGCACCTTTGAAGGGGTCGAGGTCGAGTGGAGCTATGACGACTTTTATTCGCTGCTGATCTTCTCGGATATGGGGCTGGACGCGGATGGCGATGGCGAACTGACACCGGACGAGGTGGCCAAGCTGGAAGGGTTCGACCTGAAATGGGTCGAGGGGTACGAGGGCGATACTTATGTCACCAAGGGCGACGCACCGGTGGAACTGGGCCCGCCCCAGTCGCGCGGGCTGAGCGTGAAGGACGGGCGGATCACCTCACGGCATTTCCGCGCGGCGGATGCGCCGGCCGCGGGGCTTCAGATCAAGGCCTATGATCCAACATTCTACACGGCCTATGCGCTGGTCGGGCAGGTGGAGGTCGATGGCCCCTGCACAACGTCGATCGAGCCTGCGGATCTGGACGCGGCCTATTCCTATGTCGAGGAGTTGCTGTACGCGACGCCGGAATCACAGGCGCAGGATGAATTTCCCGAAGTGGGTGACCGCTTTGCCGATACGGTAATGCTGTCATGCCAGCTTTGAGGATTGGCGTTCTCGTCGCGGCGGCGGCGGTGCTTGTGTGGCTGTTCGGGTTCGGCGGCATGTCCGACGTGTCTGTCTGGGCTGCGGCGCAGCAACGCGAGGCGCAGAATGCGCTGGCCCAAGGGCTGCGCGCCGTGCGCGCGGGCGAGGCGGGCGCGTGGGCGACCCTGCTGGGACTTTGCGCCGCGTATGGCTTTTTCCACGCGGCGGGGCCGGGACATGGCAAGCTGGTGATCGGCGGCTATGGCGTGGCGGCACGGGTCACCGCGCTGCGCCTGTCGGGTCTCGCATTGGCGTCGTCGCTGGCACAGGCCTTGGCGGCGGTGGTGCTGGTCAGTGCAGGCGCGTTCCTGTTCGACCTCAGCCGAGAGCAGATGACCGACACCGCAGACCGGATGTTGGCCCCTGCGAGCTACCTTGCCATCGCGGGCGTCGGCGTCTGGCTACTGGTGCGCGGGTTGCGGCGCACGTGGTCTGCTGCGGCCCATCCGGTGGATGAGCATGGGCATTGTTCCACCTGCGGGCACGCGCACGGGCCAACGGTTGATCAGGCCGCGTCGGTTTCCTCGTGGCGCGATGCGGCGGCGATTATCCTGTCGGTTGCCATACGGCCCTGTACGGGCGCGGTGTTCCTGCTGATCCTGTGTTTCGCCCTTGGCATTCCGTTCGCGGGCATCGCGGGGGCTTTTGTCATGGGGCTGGGCACGGCGAGTGTCACCATACTGGTCGCCTTGGCCGTCGTGGGCACGCGCCAGTCCGTCTTGTCGGGCTTAAGCGGCGCAGGCGCAGTGCGCGCCATGGCGTTGATCGAGGTGGTCGCAGGCGCGCTGGTGGCACTGGTCGCGGTGGCGCTGGCCCTGCCGCTGCTTTAACGCGCTACTACCGCGCAAGGTGGTGCGGGGCAGGGTGCGACAGAAGGTCTTTCCAACCCGCGCCCTCAGGCGTAAGGGACTGATATGTCCACACCACCTATGCCATATCCCGCCCATGCCCGCGCGACGCTTGTTCTGGGTCTGCCTCTTATTGGCGGGCACCTTGGGTCTGTTGCGATTGGTGTCACCGACACGGTGATGCTGGGCCGCTACGGGGTCGAGGAACTGGCCGCCATGACCGTGGCTGGCTCGTTCTTTTTCGTGCTGTTCCTGATGGGATCGGGCTTTGCCTGGGCGGTGATGCCCATGGTCGCGTCGTACCACGCCGAAGGGGACGAAATCGCCCTGCGCCGCGCCACCCGTATGGGGCTATGGCTAAGCCTTGGTTTTGGCATTCTTGCGATGCCGCTGATGATCTGGTCGGAAGCGATCTTGCTGGCGCTTGGGCAAAGCGAACAGGTCGCGCGCGACGGTGCCGCCTATTTGCAGATTGCGGGCTGGGGAATTCTGCCTGCGCTGATCGTCATGACCTTCAAAAGCTATCTCGCCGCGCTGGAGCGCACGCAGGTGGTGCTGTGGATCACGCTGGCAGCGGCGCTGGTGAACGGGCTGGCCAACTATGCGTTTATCTTCGGCAACTGGGGCGCGCCCGAAATGGGGATCGCGGGGGCGGCTGTCGCCTCGGTGTCTACGCATGTCGTCATGCTTGTGGGCAGCGTCGCCTATGCGCTGATCGTGCTGCCCGAACATGCCATTCTGGTGCGCCTCTGGCGTCCCGATTTCGAAATGATGGGGCGGGTGTTCCGCCTTGGCTGGCCC
Organism: Tateyamaria sp. 7Alg 36; assembly: GCF_059882455.1. NCBI lineage: Bacteria > Pseudomonadati > Pseudomonadota > Alphaproteobacteria > Rhodobacterales > Roseobacteraceae > Tateyamaria > Tateyamaria sp. 7Alg 36. Next base: position 3,498,534 of record NZ_CM187613.1, read on the forward strand.
ATTGGCCTGACCACGCTCAGCGAGGTGGGGCTGTTTGCCGCCACGGCGGTGATGATGGGCTGGCTTGGCACGGTGCCGCTGGCGGCGCACGGGATCGCGATCCAACTCGCCTCGATCACGTTCATGGTGCATCTGGGGCTGGGCAATGTGGCGACGATCCGTGCGGGCAATGCCTATGGGCGGCGCGATCTGGTCAACATGCGGCTTGGCGCGCACACCGTGCTGGTGATGAGCCTGCTGATGGCCCTTGCGACCATCGTGCTGTTCGTCACGGTGCCCGAAACGCTGATCTGGGTCTTTATGGATTCCGCACAAGAGGCGAGCGACGATGTGGTCGCCATCGGTGTTGTGCTGCTGGCCCTTGCCGCGCTGTTCCAGCTTGTGGACGGGGCGCAGGTTGTGGCGCTTGGGCTGCTGCGCGGGCTTCAGGATGCGCGGATGCCGATGGTGCTGGCGGGCGTGTCCTATTGGGGCATCGGGATACCGGTGTCCTATGTTCTCGGCTTTGTTTTTGGCTGGGGCGGGGTTGGCGTGTGGCTGGGCCTTGTGGTCGGTCTGGCCGTGGCGAGCGTACTGTTGATGCACAGGTTCTGGCGCGTGTGCCTGCCACGTCTTGAAAAGCGGGCCGAGGCCAACGGGCACGCTGTGTAAGGCCCCTTGCGGGGCCGCAAATGCGCCCCGCCCGCCGTCCCTTGCATGCGGAATGCGCGCTTATTTCTTGCCCAGAATGCGGTCGGCCTTTTTGCGCACCAGAACCGAACGCAGATCATGCATGGCCAGCAGCAACGCATCCGTCACAAGGTCAAGCTGTTCATCCGTGGCGCGCGATTGCGCCCACTGCGTGGTGAGGTTGAGGTAGTCCACCGCACGGTGGATGTCGTCGATGTCGCGATGCGCCAGCACCTCGGCGCGTTCTTCCATCCATGCGCGGATCCGGTTCAGGTCCGCCTCGCTCAGGGCGCGATCGCCATGGGGTTTGATCTCTCCGTTGCGGATGTTGACCATGGCGATCTGGTCCATCTCGATCCGGCGCTGGCGGTTTTCCGTGTCCACGCGGAACACAGCGGCCCCGTTTTCGCGCACACGAAAATAATATTCGGGCAGTTCGGTGCTCATCTTGTTTCCGTTATGTGAGGTTGGCGCAGAAGGTCTGGATACGCGTGCACGCCTCTTTTAGCGCCGCATCCGAGGTCGCATAGCTGACGCGGAAGTTCGGCGAGACGCCAAAGGCCGCGCCAAAGACGACCGCAACGCCGGTTTCCTCAAGCAGGGCGGTGGCAAAGACCTCATCATCGGTGATCTTGGTGCCTGCCGCGCTGGTCTTGCCGATCAGGCCCTTAATCGACGGATAGACATAGAACGCGCCTTCGGGGACGGGGCATTCCATGCCGTCAATCGCGTTCAGCATCTCGACCACCAGATTGCGGCGGCGCACGAACATCTCGTTATTGGGGGCAAGGAAATCCTGCGGCCCGTTCAGCGCCTCTACCGCTGCCCACTGGCTGATCGAACAGGGGTTCGAGGTGGATTGCGACTGGACCTTGCGGATGGCGCGGATCAGCGGCTCCGGGCCTGCGGCATAGCCGATGCGCCAGCCGGTCATCGCATAGGCCTTGCTGACGCCGTTCACGGTCAGGGTGCGGTCATACAGCTTGGGTTCAACCTCGGCAGGGGTGCAGAATTTGAACCCGTCATAGGCAAGGTGTTCGTACATATCATCCGACATCACCCAGACATGTGGATGGCGCACCAGCACGTCGGTCAGGGCCTTCAACTCGTCACGGCTGTAACCGGCGCCGGTTGGGTTGGAAGGAGAGTTAAAGATCAGCCACTTAGTCTTGGGGGTGATCGCGGCCTCAAGCTGTTCGGGTGTCATCTTGAAGGCGGTTTCAATACCGCATGCGACCGTAACCGGCGTGCCACCGGATAGCAGCACCATGTCGGGATAGCTGACCCAATAGGGCGCGGGCACGATCACCTCGTCACCGGGGTTCAGGGTGGCCATGAAGGCGTTGTAAAGCACCTGCTTGCCGCCCGTTCCGACAGTGACCTGCGCGGTGGTGTAATCAAGGCTGTTGTCGCGCTTGAACTTGTCCACGATGGCCTGTTTCAGTTCCGGAATGCCGTCGACGGCGGTATATTTCGTTTTGCCCAAAGCGATGGCAACAACGGCGGCATCCTTGATTGTCTGCGGCGTGTCAAAGTCCGGCTCGCCCGCGCCAAGGCCGATCACATCGCGCCCTGCGGCCTTCAATTCGGCCGCTTTTGTGGTTACAGCGATGGTCGGGGACGGTTTGACGCGGTCAAGCGTCGCGGAAAGGAATGTCATCTTGGCCATGGCCTCGCTAAAAGGGGTTCGCGATCTGTCATAGGCGTCACGCCCTTCGCGGGCAAGTATTTGACGCTTCAACCATGAAAAGCAGTCAGGAGACCGACAATGGACGACACCCAAGACTGGTACGGCGCAGATGCAGCCACCTTTGGCGACCGCGTTGCTGCCGCCCGTGAAGCCGCAGGAATGACGCAAAAACAGCTCGCTAAACGGCTGGGCGTGCGGGTTGCGACGCTGCGCGCATGGGAAAACGACCTGAGCGAGCCGCGCGCCAACCGCCTGTCGATGATGGCCGGATTGCTGAACGTTTCGATGATGTGGTTGATCAACGGCGAAGGCGAGGGGCTGAGCGTGCCCATCGACACCACACCTTTGACAGACGAAACCCGTGCAATCCTGACCGAATTGCGCGATCTGCGCGGGGATCTTCTGGCGCGGGCCGAACAGGTGGCGCGTCTTGAGAAACGGATGCGCGCAACGCTGGAAGGGCCTGCCGATGAGTGAGGAGTTGCGCGAGCACCGTCTGAAACGCCTGCAAATGCGGTCCATGCGGCGCGGGATCAAGGAGATGGATTTGATCCTGACCGCCTATGCGGGGCAGAACCTGTCGGCCATGGATGGCGGTCAACTGGATACCTATGACGCGCTGCTGAATGAGAACGATCAGGACCTGATCCGCTGGGTGACGGGGCAGGAAGCCGCACCAGCGGCATTTTCCGATTTGATTTCAGATATTTCCAAGACGTTTCAGGGCAAGAAGCCCAGCGATTTTGGCGCTTAACCTAATATTTCCGAATCAACCGCATCTTGTGTCGGCGAACGTAATGAGCCGGAGAGAGCGGATGAGCATACAGGATCCAATCGGCCAGCCGTCCGGCTTGGCGAACAAAACCCGTAATGATGCCAGCTTTATGCTGGGTTATCTTGAGGCTTTGTCGCTGGTCGAACGGTTGCACCGGTTGCTGCTGGATGTGATCAAGGATGAATTCGAACGCGTTGGCGTGCTCGAGATTAACGCGGTGCAGGCATTGCTGCTGTTCAATATCGGCGACAACGAGGTGACGGCGGGCGAGTTGAAAAGCCGTGGGTATTATCAGGGTTCGAATGTCAGCTATAACCTGAAAAAGCTGGTCGAAATGGGCTATATGCACCACCAGCGCTGCGAGATCGACCGCCGGTCGGTCCGCGTCAAACTGACCGAACAGGGGCGGCATATCCGCGACGTGGTGGCCGAACTGTTCCTGCGCCATGCGGACGGATTGCAGGCCAAAGGGGTGCTTGGCCCCGAAGGCATCGTCGAGATTACCGCATCGCTGAAACGGATGGAGCGGTACTGGAGCGACCAGATCAGGTATATTTACTAAGGCAGGCGGTCAGGGCGACACGCGGTGCGATCCCGTGCGGTCCTGTACATCTCCAAGGATCAGAGTTTCCAACTCCCGCTCCAGTTTGCGTTCCATCGCGGCGGCGTAATCGCCAAAGCCAATCGCGGTCTCCACAAAGCTGTTTTGCCCCACGATGACATTGGCCTGATAGTAGGCGGCGATGGCGGGAATTTCGGGCTGGGCTTGTTCGCCTTGGCCCTGCGTGTCCGACCCGATCACCAGCGCGTTGATGGTGATGCCGGTGGGTTCGATTTCGGGCTTCACATCGACAGGGCGGGGGCCAAGGTTCGATTTACCGTCGCCCGACAGATCCAGCGTCAGCTTCCAACAGTCTGAGCGTTCTTTCAGATGGGCGACCCCTGTGCGCATGGCCAGCCCAAGCGCCGTACCGGGGGTGGATTGCCGCCGCTCGACCCCGCGCAATTGCGCGATGATCGCATCCAGAACCAGCGGGCCGGTAACGGCCGTCCATGGCAAGATCACAGTGGGGTCTTCCGGTCCGCTCCACTCGTAAACCAGCAGATGCACCGGCGTGTCGGGCATGATCATCAGGGCCTGACGCACCTTGCCACTGTCCAGCGCTGCGGCGAGGCCATCCATCTGCAACCGGTATTCGCGCGCATCCACCGACCCCGAAACATCAAGACCAAGGGCCAGCGCCTGACGGCAGGCCGCGTGGGACAGGCCGGCATGCAGGCCCAGCCCGAGGGTCAGCAGTATCGCCCCCAGCCGCCTCATCCGGCGGATCGCGGCATGGGCCGCGCCCCCAGAACGGGCGGGGTCAGTTCCCGTTCCAGCTTGCGCTGCATGGCGCGTTCGTAATCCTCGAACCCTTGCGCCACTTCCATAAAGGCACCTGGCCCCCACAGCACCTGATCGCGGTAGAATTCAATCAGTTGCGTTTCCGAGGCGAACTCGGCCGCATTCACGACCAACCCGTTCACGGTCACATCGGCAAAGTCGAACTCGCGATAGGCAAGGCGGGGGCCGAACCCTTCGTTGTTCTGCCCGTCTCCGGCCATGTCGAGTGTGCGGTGCAGGCAGTCGGGCGCGCGGGCCAGCATGTCCGCGCCAAAGCCCAAAGCATAGCCCATGGCGGTGGGGAATTCGTTATGGCTGCGCTTGCTTGCCGCGATCACCTCGGCAGCAGAGAGGAGCGCCGCAGGGCTGTCGATCAGGATCCAGTCCAGAATGATCTGCTGGTTATAGCGCCCCGACCATTCATATGCCGCGAGCGCAACGGGCGCATCCGTGGCAAAAAACGCCGCCTGAACCGACGGCGCTGTGAGGGCGGACACAAGCCCGCCCCGTTGCAGTTGGTCTTCTGTCGCATCCACCGAAGAGGACACATCCAGCGCCAGTAACAGCGCCAGACGGCATGCGGAGGCCGGAGAGGCCACCGCACAGAGCGTCAGAAGGGCCGCGAGCCTTACCAATGACCTGTGTTTTCCATGCTGGCCCAAGGCTCGGCAGGGGCGAGGCTGTCACCGGCCTGCAAAAGCTCGATCGAGACATTGTCGGGCGAGCGGACAAAGGCCATGTGGCCGTCGCGCGGGGGGCGGTTGATGGTAACGCCGTTGTCCATCAGGTGCTGGCACGTCTCGTAAATGTTGTCGACGCTATAGGCCAGATGGCCGAAATGGCGGCTGTCATCCGGCAGACCTTCGTCGCCGTCCCAGTTATAGGTCAGTTCGACAGGGCATTCCGGCTGTCCGGGAGGGGCGAGGAAAATCAGGGAAAACCGGCCCTGTTCGCTGTCCATGCGGCGGGTCTCTTCCAGCCCGAGCAGCTTGTAGAACGCCATCGAGGCATCGAGGTCTTTGACCCGAACCATGGTGTGGAGGTATTTGAGAGGCATGGCGTGACTTCCTTTTTGTTGCACTGTTCGGGGTGCAACCTATCACGCCGCGCGGGCAGGGCCAGAGCCGTCGCGATCTAAAATCCTTGATCTAGAATTTGGACTGGATGCCAAGGCTGATCGTCGTTTCGCTGATATCAAAGCGGTTAACGTTGGAAGACCGTTGCCCGCTGCGCAGCTGGACCGTCGGGGCGAAACCGGCAAAGTCGTAATCGGCAAAGAACAGGGACACATCGCCGTAAACGGACATGTCCTGCCGCCCGCCTGCAACCGGATTGACCAGCAGATAGGTGTCATAGTCGGTATAGCCCACGGTCAACCCAGTGGTGATATGGGCGGGGCCAAGCTTCTTGCCGAACGCATAGCTCGCTCGCAGGCTGGCGGTTTGGTAGTCCGCATTGATGAACGCGCCCGACACGGTCTGCATCGTGACGCCCAGATTGATGCGGTCGCCGCGCTGCAACTTGTGCCCGATCTGCGCGCCAAGGGTCACAACATCGGTGTCGCGGATGTTGGACTGGGTCGACATGCGCCGTTCTACACCGGCGTTCAGGGTCAGTTGCGTTGCAGGGGCGATACGCATGCCACGCGCCACGTTCATCTTGGCAAAGTCATAGCTCGCCTCGCCGCCCGACCAACTGGCCCCGACCGCCCCGCCGAGGGACAGGGAGTTGCCTTGCGCGCCCAAAGCAAACTGGTGGCGCAGGCCGACCTCGGCATAGGTCGAGGCAAAGTCGCTGTTGCGTAGGCCGGGCGCGATGGCACGGGCAGAGGAAGACAGCGCGACGCGCCGCGTATAAAGCCGCGCATGGGCCTGCGTGTGGGACGTGGCGGTCTGGTTCAGGCGATAGCGCGCCTGGATGTCAAAGGTGCCAACCGTGCCAGACAGCGCCCGCGACCCACCCCGATAAAAGCCGAGGGTCGGCACGCCATTGATTACCTCAAGCACGTTATCGGTGCCGTTGTTCACATTGTCGGACGGCGCAAGCGAGGCGTTGATGTTGAACCGCAGCGGATTGGCGGCGCGCACCCGTGCGTAATCGCGCGACAGAAGCTTTTCCTGTTGTTCCGTATCCGCATGGGTCGCGGCAAGGCGCAGCCATGCTTGGGAACGGGTAGGGCGCTCTTGCTGGAAGGCGATGCTGGCAGCGGTACGGGCGGCGCCGAATTTCTGCGGCGGGGATTTGGCGTATTTATAGGACAGGCGCGCCGCCGCACGGGCAAGGCGGGGATCGTTCATGCGGCTGTGCGCAGCGGCCAGCACCCCATAGGCAAAGGGGTCGGTTTCGTCGGCGTCCAGCAGGCCCATGGCCAACTGACGCGCGAGTTCGAATTCACCCGCATAAAGCGCGCGCCGCGCCACCCCGCGTGCCTCGTCCAGCGTCAGGGTCGCTGTCGGGACATCCGGTTGGTCCTGCGGTGTCGCCATTGTCGCAGACAGGGCCAGCGCAGCAGCCAGAAGCGCGCGTTTCATCGGCTTAGGGTTGGGGTTGGGTTGCGTTGGTACAGATCGGATCGGTATTTCCGGCCACGCACAGGTCCAGCACGAAGACGCCGTATTCGATCTCGTTCTCGATACGGTCATCAAATTCGGACAGCGTGGTGCCGCCCGCCATTGCGCTGCCATCCGGTCCGCCGATGACACCTGCGAAATCGCCGATGTCCTGTCCGACATTGCCAGCCACTTCGAGGTCGCCCGAGAACGTGCCGTCATTGGTCAACTCGCCCGCGATCAGAATGATGTCGGGCAGGTCCAGGAACCCTTCATCCGGCAGGCTGGAACTGGCCAGAGAGCCGTCGGGATTGGCCGAGAACACGCCCGTACGGTTATAAATCTGTCCCTCGACCGACATATCGTTCAAATCGACGTTCACAAACATCAGCCCGCGCACATAGGCGGTCTGTGTTGGTAAATCGACATCGGGATCAAGGCCGGGTTGTGGGGTCAGAATGTCGGTCGCCGGTCCGGGCAGGTTCAGACCGCCTGCGTAGTTGCCGTAATAGGTAACGTCAAAACGGCTGTCAGGCGAGGTTGGGGCAGTATAGGTACCGGTGCGTTCGAAAAAGGATCCGCCGAAAAAGCGGTTGAACTGGCTGCCGGTCATCACAACGCCGCCCTGAATGCCCTCGCGGCTGGCGACAAATGCGGTGGCGTGTCGGCCCAGCGGGTCATTCTGGCCAGTAAAGGTCGTGTAACCGGGGGCAAAAGTGTTCGCGATGGGCCGATAGGCGTTCACCAGCGGCACGCCGTCCTGCGTCAGACCCTCGACCGTCAGCGTGTTGCTGTCGGCGTCAAAGCTGATCCGGTCGATATCGTTAAGGATGCTTTCGGGCACATTGGTGTCTTCTGTGCCGCCCCCTGTGGTGGTGTCCCCGTCCGTGACCGGAGTTGTGAATGGATTCCCATCCCCACACGCCACAAGCCCAAGGGCGAGCGCGCATACTGCTGCTGTCCGTTTCATGCCTGAAAAACCTTTTGCGGTTTATTTTTACTGCCTCGTTGCAGCCAAAACTCTGCCTACGGGGGCCAAAAGTCAACGAAATCCTTGGGATAGTGTGACGATGCATGCGGCGCGTTGCACAAAGCCAACCCCTATATTGCGGTTCACGGATCACGATCCACAAGATAAAGTCAGGGCTTGATAGATTCTGTGGATAAAGGACGCCGCTATGCCGCTTGAGCCCGAACAGCTTGCCGAAATCGAAAACCTGCGGGCGACCCCTCAGCCGACGCTGCGTGCCACGGTTCCGGCGATGGAAGCGCATCTGTATCATGCGCGCCCCGTTCTGGATCACGGGTTCGTGCGGGTCATCGACTATATGGGCGACGATTCCGCGATCTGTCAGGCGGCGCGGGTCAGCTATGGCAAGGGCACCAAGTCGGTGCAGAACGATGCGGGTTTGATCCGCTATCTGATGCGGCACTGGCATTCGACCCCGTTCGAGATGTGCGAGATCAAGCTGCACGTGAAGCTGCCGGTGTTTGTGGCGCGCCAGTGGATCCGTCACCGCACCGCCAATGTGAACGAATATTCGGCGCGCTATTCGATCCTTGATCGCGAGTTCTATATCCCGCAGCCTGATGCGCTGAACGCGCAGTCGGTGGTGAACAACCAAGGGCGCGGCGCGGTTCTGGAAGGGGCCGAGGCGGAGCGCGTTCTCGAGATCCTCAAGACCGATGCCAACCGTGCCTATGACAACTATGAATCGATGATCTCGGACGAGGGGCAGCAGGGGCTGGCGCGGGAGCTGGCGCGTATGAACCTGCCCACCAACATCTATACCCAGTGGTACTGGAAGGTCGATCTGCACAACCTGTTCCACTTCCTGCGCCTGCGGGCCGATGCCCATGCGCAGTACGAAATCCGCGTCTATGCGGATGCGATTGCCGAGATGGTCAAGGATTGGGTGCCCGCCGCCTATGGCGCCTTCGAGGATTACCGCATGGGCGGCGCGACCCTGTCCGCCACGGCGCTAGAGTGCATCCAGCGCATGTTGAAGGGCGAGGATGTAACGCAAGAATCTTCGGGGATGAGCAAGGGCGAATGGCGCGAGTTCATGGGCACATTGGGCCGCACCGCTTGAGCATCAAAAAAGGCACGGGGGCCATATGCCGCCGTGCCTGCGATTGCTTAGGGAGTGTTTAAGAGAAAACAGATCGCGCGCGCCGAAGGGTACGCGCGATTTTCTTATTCCAGTTCCTGCGCGGCCAAAGCGCGGTGGATTTCACGGCGCACCAGTTTGCGGACATTGCGCGTGATGCGTTCGCCCAAGGCACCCTGTAGCTCTTCGCGCACGATATCGCTGACCAGTTCGCGCAGGGCTTCTTCGTCCAGCACATCCTCGTCCGTTGCGAAAATCTGGGGCTTTTGCGCAGTGCGCTCGTCATCGTCGGTGTTCGCGTCGGCATAGGCGCTGTATTCCGGCGCGTCGTCGGCGTCTTCCCATTCCATCGCGGGGGCGCGGGTACCGGCATAGGGATCCTCGCCCGCGTCATCGGGTTCGAAGTTGTCGCGCCGTTTACCAACCAGCGTTTCCAGCGTCGCGATCTTCTCGCTCAGGCTGAGGGTCGGGAGGATACGTTCGTCACTTCCGGGCATGGGCGGTTCGGGCGCGTATTCAGCCGCTGGCGCATCCTGCTCGGTGTCTTCGTCATCTTCGGGGGCAGGGGAGTCCTGCGCCTCGGCGAACTCAAAGGTCTGCGCCTCGTCATTCAGAACCTCTGCAAGGCTTTCGCGTACAGCGTCGCTGGGCTCGGGATGCAGAACGAGGACGGAGGCAGAGCTGTCTTCCTCTTCCGCGTCATCGAATGGTGCCTCGTCGTGGTCGTCGGATTCGTCTTCGGCCTCGATGTCATCCGCTTCTGCGTCGTCATCCTCGGCTTCCGCTTCGACCTCATCGCTGTCGACCTGTGGCGCTTCGGTGGGCTTTTTCGAAAAAGCGACGGTGGCAAAGGCGGTCAGGGAATCGGCACCTTCGGCGTCATCCCCGTCATCAAACGCATCTGCTTCAAAATCGTCGTCAGCAGCCTCGGCTTCTACCTCAGCCTCGGGCGCTTCCTCCTCGACCTTCACCTCATCGGCTTTCACAGCCTCATCATCCACCCGCAGGGCAGGGGTCAGCACCAAACGGTCGCTTTTCGGCTTGGCCGCTGCCGCAGGCACCGCGCGCGTGTCATCAGAGACAAGGCGACGGATCGACGCGAGAACGTCCTCCACCTCGGTGTTGGTCATCGGATCAGACATAAACTTTTACCACTCTCAGCCTCACCACATAGTCTACCCCGCTGCGCAGAGTCGCACAACACTGTGGTGAAACCCTTAATCGGCTTGCAGGGCGCGCAGGACTTTATCGAGTTGCTTGCCTTGCTTGGACCGCTTTGCAGGGCTGTCCTTGACCAGATTGTAATAGGCCGCTGGGTCATAGATTTGCACAGGCAGGCCGAGGCGTTGCGCCGTCAGCATCCCCATGGATTCGAGCACTTGGTAGGACGCGATATACTGGTCGGCCTGCGCGGAAATGCGGTTGGTTTCCGCGTCCAGCAGGTTCTGTTCGGCATCCAGCACATCCAGTGTGGTGCGCGCACCCAATGTCGCCTCTTCGCGGACACCTTGGAAGGCGACGCGGGCCGCACGGATCTGGCGATCCGAGGCGGCAAGGCTGGCGCGGGCGGCGACAAGGTTGGAAATCGCGGTCACCACATCCTGTTGCACGTTATGGCGCACATTGTGCAGGTTCCCGCGCGAGGCGTCGCGCACAGCCATGGCGCGGCGTTCGTTCGCGCTCAACCGTCCGCCCTGATAGATCGGGCCGGAGACTTCGACCCCGACCGTGCCGGTCTGCGAGTCGGTGCGCGATCCCAGATTCTCGCGCAGGCCAAGCGATCCGGTCAGTTGCACAACGGGGGAGGTATCGGCGGCAGCAGCGGTTACCAGCAATTCGTTTGCGGCGACCTGACGGCGGGCCTCGTCCATCTCGGGGTGGTTGCGCACGGCCACGGCTTGGGCGCTGTTCACGTCCGTTGTGGTCTGGGGCAGGCGGGGCAGGCCAGCCAGCGGGCCGGGTTTGCGCCCTGCGGCGTTGGTATATTCCGCCTGAGCTTGAGCCAGATCACGCTGCGCATCGGCAAGGTTGCTGCGGGCTTGCGCCACGGCGGCCTCGGCCAGTGCCACATCGGTGCGGGTCACTTCGCCCACTTCGAAACGGTCCTGTGCGGCGCGGAATTCCTGTTGCAGCAGGCGCAGGTTATTGCGGCGCAGGGAAACGAATTCCTGTTGGCGGCCCACGTTGAAATAGGCCACGGCAGCGCGCAGCAGGATCGCCTGTTCAACCGCCAGCAGGTTGGCGCGGGTGGCAAGAACCGCTTCCTTGCTCGCCTCGATCCGTGCCGCATCGGCACCGCCGTCAAAGAGTTGCAGCGTCGCGTTCAACCCAAGGTTCGCAACAGTCGATCCGGCGTCCTGACGGGTCAGGGTGGTGGTGTCGCCAAACGTGCGCGTCACGCCCGCAGACCACGCGATGATCGGGCGCAGGTTGGCCCCCGCAATCGCGACGTCTTCGTCGGCGGCGCGCAGCAGAGCGCGGTTCTGGTCCAGCAATCCGCTATGGGTATAGGCGCCGACAAGGGCGTCTGCCAACGTGTCCGCCGATGCCATCGGCGCGCTGAAGGTAACCAGCAACGACAAAGCCGCCGCACTGAATCGCCAATTACGACTGCGTCCTGATCTGCTCATGATGTCGCCCTTTTCGTGTCTGCGCGTTTTGCCGCGCATTATTCGTCTGCTAGAGTTGGAATGCGTCGTGTTTTTCAAAGCCGACAAGGATCGGCGCGCCTGCGTTGAAGGACCGACGCCAGTTCATGCGTCCGTCCAGCTTGTAGCCGATGCGCACTTCGCCCAAGGCCCCGTCCATGAAGATGCAGGCCATGCGCCCGCCGTCTTTCAACTGTGCAAGGATCGCGTCGGGCACGTGACTGACACCGCCTTGCGCGAGGATCACGTCATAGGGGCCGTGCGCGCTGGCGCCTTCGTTCAGCGGGCCGGTGTGCACGATCACGTTGTCCATGCCGGCCGCGACAAGGCCTTCTTCGGCCTCATGCGCCATGTCGGCGTCTTCTTCCAACGCGACAACCGCCTGCGCCATATGTCCGATCACCGCCGAGGAATAGCCAAGCGCCGCCCCGATATCGAGGACCAGTTCATCCTGCTGGATGTCCAGCGCATCCAGCATCTTGGCCAGCGTGCGCGGCTCAAGCACGACGCGGCCATCGCCGAGGCCGATATTCTCGCCCATATAGGCCGCCTCGCGTTTGGCGGAGGGCACGAAATCTTCGCGCTTGACCGACAACATGGCGTCGATGATGGGAAATTTCGTCACATCGGAAGGGCGCACTTGCGTGTCGACCATCATTGTACGGCGTGCAGTGAAGTTCGTCATATTTTACTAAACTCGTTCGTTCAGAATCCTATACCTAGATGTGCCACATCCACGCCCCATGAGCAACGCGCTTGCGCGTGTATTTACGAGTTTCGCGCAGATGTCGTCTTGCACGTGTCCAATAGATGGGCTATCGCAGCCCTCGCACCACGGATGGCGAGTTGGCGGAGTGGTTACGCAGCGGATTGCAAATCCGTGTACACCGGTTCGATTCCGGTACTCGCCTCCAAATTTTCCACAACATTTAGTGGTTAAGCATATAAAAACCGGCATATTAAGCCGGTTTTTTTGCTTTTCACGTCTGTACACAAATCGTACACAGTCCGCACCCAGTTTTCTGCTACAAATTCCGTTCGTTTTCACATACTGTATGTTTAACAGACAGATACGAGCAGAACGGCAAAATGAGCTACGGCACAACGACGATAAATGTGCACAAGAAACTGAAGCTGGATAAGCGAGCGAACAGCGAAAACTGGTATGCGCGGCTGACGTTGGATAACGGCAAGCGCATCGTGAAAAGTACAAAGACGGTCGACTTGGAAGAAGCGCGAGAACGTGCGCTTGAGCTTTACTACGACACACAAGCCCGCATCAAAAATAACCTCCCCGCCCAAACACGCAAGTTCAAGCATGTTGCAGAATACGCGATCAAGCGGATGCAGGACGCTTTGGAGAGCGGCACAGGTAAGCAGGCGTACAAGGACTACATCTCAGCGCTGCGTCTCTGGCTGATACCGTTTTTTGGTGACACGGACGTAGACAAAATTGACTACAAGGGCTTGGTCGAATTTGACGCTTGGCGCACGCAGCAGAACAAAAAGCCATTTTCACAAAGCGGCATCAACAACCACAATGCTGCGCTGAACAGGGTGCTAGATGAAGCTGAGCTACAAAGCTGGCTCGTTAAAGCAATGCGCCCCACTCTGCTAAACAAGGGCGTCAAAAGCGAAAGCAGGGGCAGCTTTACAGACGCAGAATACAAGAAGATCTACACCGCACTGCGCACCTGGCACAAAAAGTCAAAGAACACCAAAGCGGCGGCAACACGGGAAGTGCTGCGCAACTACGTCTTGTTTTTGGCGAACACGGGCGTGCGGCACGGCACGGAAGCGCTTGGGCTGCGATGGCGTAACGTTGAGTGGCAGGACAAAGGCGACGAACGCTACTTGGTGGTGAACGTTGATGGCAAAACGCGCAAACGCAGCGCTGTGGCGAGGGACACTGTTGAAGGGTATTTGGATCGGCAGCGCAAGCTGAACCCAAAGCTACGTGACGGGACATTTGACGAGTTGATCGCAGCACGCAGCGACGAGTTTGTGTTTACGACGCGGCTTGGCGACGTAGCCAACATTGCAAGCTTAAACCGCGCATTTAATGCTCTGCTGGACGTGATGGATTTGAAAACGGGCGCAGACGGCAAAGAGCGCACGTTGTACAGTTTGCGGCACTACTACGCGACGCGGGATTTGAAGCGCGGGATCACAACGCACGCGCTCAGCAAGCAGTTGGGCAACAGCACGGCGATGATCGACAAGCACTACAGCAAATATAGCCCTCTGCTAAACGCCGAACTGCACAGCGGGCGGAACATGCGCGCGGACAAAGCTAAGGGCGCTGTAGCGGGCGCACAAAGCGTCGTTGACGCCGCTTTTACGATGCACGCGGACGGGCTGCTTGAAGACGAGGCACTTTTGGCTGCGCTTGGCGTTGGGCGCGACGGATATGTTGTGACGGAAGAGATTGCGATGAAAGCGCTGGATGCAAAGCGGGCTGAAAAGATAAACGCTAGCACGCTAATGCTGATTTTGAACGGGTAGAACGAAATGCAGGCACAGGCACAGGACGACTATTTCGAAGCAACAGAAACAATCTTTCAAATTGTGTCTCGCGTTACGCGCGAAGTGATCTTTTTTGATGCTCTCGCCGCAAAAGGTAGCTTCGTAAGTCCTGAACAATACCAGTTGCGCTTTGACCGTGACGACGACGATGTGTTTGAGATTGAAGAGGACAGCGTACAAATTGTCCTGAACACACTGGACAGAAACAGCGTTGTCGGTGGTCTGCTCAACAACTTAAACGAAACAACTCAACGCTTGTTTGGCGTGAAATTTTCAACTGCGCCGCAAGTACTGGGATTGGAGAATTGGGACGGCGGAAAAATGGCGACTGCACGTTGCCAGCTATGTTTAGTGCCCACTGACCTAAACGGTCCAAACTTGCTCAAAGCTTTTTCTCAAACACACCAAGTTCAATGCAGCTTCGCTATACCCGTGGAACTTGGCGCTGAGTATGCAGGCGTTATGGGTGCTACGATGAGCTACGAGCGCGTGTTTGTTTGTCAAAACGATCCTGACTGCCAAGCGCAGATTGAAACGGCTGAGATGTTGAGGGAATTGGGCAAAAAGCTTGAGCAACTCGACGCTATGTGCCGAATGACCAAAGATTATGGTCCGTATCTCAGCTTGTTAAAGTGATGCGAGCGGGCGCTTAAATACGCGCCCGCGCCAGTGTCGATCAAGCAGCTTTGCGCTTACTCAGTGCCGCCTCAATTGCAGCGTCCAGTTCGCCTTGTTGCGTTGCAACCAAAAACGCTTCGAGCGCGCCTTCCACATCTTTCAGCTCCTTCACAAACACTGCGTTGCCTTTGCCCAAGTCTAGCACTTTGCTGCCGTATCTGCATTGCACATACCAACCTCCGTCTTGCTCAAAGAACCACGCGCGCACCTGCCGCATTTTCTCTGTAGCAACTTTTTCGCCGTGCTCGTTTGTCGCCCACCCCTTTGCGCGCACCTGATGCACGTCGCCTTTCAGCTTTGCAGCGAATACCTTTGCTTGCTCTTCGATGGCTGCGATCAGCTTTGCGCGGCGCTGTTGCGTTGGGTCTTTCGCATTTGCCCGCTTCACCATCTTTACCGTCAGTTTCGCCAGTTGTGTCATGCCATTTCTCCTTGCGTTCATATCGCAAGTATGTGCTCAAATACTTCAGAGAACGACCGAAATTTAAGCGTTTCCAGACACATAAGGAGCAGATGCCCAATGCAAACGACAGAAGAAAAGCTGCTATGGATCGCGCAACTTGCAATCGCCTCAGATGCAGCAATCGAAGCGGACCTAGGATTTGTTGGCACTGCGAACATGGACGACATTGATCCAAGTGTTGCAGACGAGATAGAAATGAGCGGCTTTGGATTTGAGACTTTGGTTGCGCCGACAGGAGAGCGCATTTTTGGCATGGATCGAAGCCTGAACGAAGACGTGCAACGGATGCTTGGTTTTGATCTAAGCCCTGCACAAGACAATGGATCGCACGACGACAAAGTTAGCTTTACGTGCACTATGCGCCCAACAAACCTATTTGGTCCCGCAATCTGCTCTGCTCTCGCTACAAATTGGGACATTTGCCTGGGATTTGATAGGCAATCAGAAGGGATTGACGAAGGTGCAATAACGCTCTTGGCGTATGGCTTGTTAACGAACGCATGGGGCAAGCCAAGAGGCGATACGATTGATGAAGCAAAACTCAATGAAGCATTGAACGATGCCGTTGTGCGCGTTCAGCTACTGGTTGGAAAGTGCACGGAGCGTGGCGATTATTCCCCGTTCAGAGAAATGATCGCTGCTTGGCAGGGCGACTAGCACTACGGAAACTGCCCATGTGCCGCGTGTGCAATCATCCGTTCTGCCTGCCTGATGTAGCGGGAAACGGTGGCTGACACTGTACGGCGGTGGCTTTCAGGCGAGCTTGCCTCGTCAAACTTGTCACGTTCTTGCACTTTGATCCGTGCGCGCTTTGCCAAGTCAAAGTTACTCACTTTCTCTCCCTGCGCCGCCGCTGCCTGCTTCGCATCGTAAAGATCGAAGCACTTTTTCAGCGCATCTGGCACGATGGGCTTTTCCAAGCTATATCTTGCCTTGCTCTTTCGAACTGATTTCACAAGCCGCGCTGCTTCTGGCTTCAAGTGCTTTTTCAAAATGTTGTTCAGCCGCCATTCAATGTGCTTGCGCTGCGCGTCTAAAGGAATGTTCACCAATATGCGTTCTTCGGCTTCTATCGCCTCAGCCGCAGTGTCCAAGTCCGTCACAATGGAAACTGATTTGCCACGCAACACAGGTTCGGCAAACAGATAAGCGCCGCGCTGTTCAAGCGTGTTAACACGTTCGTTCCACCAAGCTTTGAATGCGGCGTGGCGATTACCGTCATAGCGCACATCGCCAAAATCCTCGAAGACGCGCTCGCATCCAAGCCCGCCGTTCGCGCAGGCTTCCGCGTAGTCCGCATTCAGCGTCAACGCATACCACCACCAGTAATATGGCGAAGCTTCGACCTTGAATGCTGCTGGGACAGGCGTCCTGCCAAAAGTTGGGTGCTGCGATAAAAAATATCTCCTTGCGTTAACAACCATCGAAGTCTCCAATGCCTGTTCGTATCTAGCATAGCAGTCCTGAGTTATAAAGATGTCATAGCTTGATAAAGAGCTTGATTGCAAAAATGGAAGGAAAAGCAATGACTAAGATGAAAGATATCAAAACCACGACACTCGCAGCATTCCAAAAACATGTTAACACGCTTTTTGCAGAACGCGAAGAGTGGCAGACGACGCTTTATGCAACCGCAAACCAGCGCCTGTATGAATTGCTGGGTGACATCTACTCTGTTTACTTGGAAGCGAAGGACGGCAATGACGTAAGCGCTGAGAAGTACGACTGGCTGCTGAAAGAAGTCAAAAGCCGCAATATCCCAACCGCCAAAACCCCCACGTTCATCCAGCTTGTCACCAAGTACGTGTTCAGCGACAGCGACACTGACAGCCGCCGTGTTAACTCATATGCGCGCGTTTTGAGCTGCGCAGCACAGGAAGGCGTTGGCACTGGCAATGCAATTGCTGGCTACATCGAAGACCGTGGCGGCATCGAAGAAATCCGTGCTGCGCTTGCAAAGAACACAAAGACGCCAAAGCAGCGTGCTGCGGAGGGACGTGAGCTTGCTGACAACACCCCAAACATCACTGAGATTGCATGTGAAGAAATTGCACAATGCGCGACTGACAACATTGGTCAGTATGTCGTGCTGGTTGGCAAGCTCAACGCACGTGGCAACGTCGAAGTAAAGCACGTGGTTTTTGAAGAAAACGTCGGCGAGCGCATTGCAGGCAAAACGGTCGTCTCTGGCGCGCTGTCAAACCTCTACAGCAACGCCGAAAAGGCAAAGAAAAAAGCCAAGGGGCGCGCTGACGCTGAAAGCGCTGCGGACAAAAAGAACGACGCATTCAACAAGCAGCAGAACGACGCAACGGGCGACGCCCAAAAACTGGCAGCATAAGGAGCGAGACTAATGACAAATACTGCACCCCAATCAACTGCCGACATGGTTTTTGCAAACAGCACGGCACAAAACCAAATCTCCGCGCTTATGCATGGCAGTTTCCCCTTCCCAGCAAGTGGCAAATCCGCCCTGTGCTTTTACGGGACATATGGCACTGGAAAGACGACTTATGCGCGTATTTTTTGTAATGAGTTTGAACGTGCGCGGAGTGGAAAGGCTATTAATATCGAGCCGCATTTTGTGTCCTGCCAAAAAGCCGAGAAAATCACGTCGATCCTGCAACGCTGTTCCGCCATCGCCAGCACCCTTTCGTTCAACGAAAGCTCGCTTCATTACTTCATCTTCGACGAAGTGGACAACTTGACCAGCGAAGCACAGCGCGCACTCAAAGCGTTCCTCAACACGCCCAACACAGTCAGTGTTTTAACCACCAACTACTTAGAGCAGCTCGACAAAGGCATGTTGAACCGCTGCGTGACAATCAACTTCAATGCTGCTGATCCCACTTCTATTCGCGCGCGTGTCGAGCAAATTTTGCGCGATCAACAGCGTTGGCTCAGCGCGGACGAGATCGACGAGATTGTGAGAAACAGCGACGGCAGTTGGCGCGACATCGTGCCAAACGCAATGATGCTTGCACAACCTATCTCTCCACCGCCGCGTCCAACCCATCTGCGCCTTATCAAATGACCCAAAAGCCTCAGCATTGCTGGGGCTTTTCTTTTGGCAGCAAGAAACGTGTTAACACGCTTCGGTCTCGCTATCAGCTTTCTAGCACAGCATTCAAAAACGGCAACATGTGCGTGCGAACGGCTTCATATTGGTCTGCTCTTAGAAGCTGCTCTTTGTTCTCCGGGGTTATCTCGCGCCCTAAAAACTCAACACCATGCAAGCTGCCGGTTGCCAAGACCAATTGGCTTCCCTCGGGACGATCATCTATGGCAAACCTTATCATCTTCTCAGCGTTTACAGGGTCGGGATCTTGCTGCAAGGGCGTGTCAACGACAATCGGACAGAAGCATGATGTCGAGAATTCATGTATCGTGTGCAAGATTGCGTAGTTGTATGCCAGTAACAACCGAGGCGCTCGGTTTCCCGTTTCTTTGATCGTCGGGCGAATGTTGTCCCACATGTTCGCAGGCACATTTTCAATGCCGAGTTTCGTACAAAAGGCTCGCAACTTGGCAGCGTAGAATTTTATTATCCGATCCTTGTGCTCTTTCTTATCAAAAGAGCTCATTTCCTTTTTCGCGGCTACAATCTTGTCATTCAATGCACCAATGTCACCGTCAATCGAACGTTCTTCTTGCTCAAAGGTATCGTCTACAATCCTCTCACTCTCGTCTCGCAGCATATCACCAAGCTTGATGTCGCCTCTGGTCTCTTCGAGTATCTCCTGTATCCGCGCAATACGGTTTTGTAACGCTGGCACCGCCTTGAGCTTTGCATCGATGTCTTTGTCGAGCCTTTCGACTTTTGCTTTCGCTTCGACAAAAACCATTCGGCAAGCTTCCGCATCGTTATGCAAACCGAACCTGTTAGCGAAGTCGTTTTCGTGCACAGTGCTGCATGTTGGACATACGATTTCGGCTTCGCTCAGCTTCTGAGAAAACTTGATATCCGCCTCAAGTTCGGACAGGACCTTTGCCGCTATCTCGACTTCCTCTTGTGAAGAAGTCCTTTGCGATTGCAATTGCCCGATATGGCTGCGCACTTCGTCATAGCTTCTTTGCAGTGCATTTTGTTCTTTCAAGAGAGCCTTTATTCGGTCCTCAAACGCACGGACATCCAAAGCGATGCCAATCTTTTTTCGCTTTTCACTAAAGCGCTTCTTTGCTTTGCTGAGAGCAGAACGTTCTTGCGCTAGTTCGTTTCGTTGTAACATCGTGTCATCGCGAATAGCTTTCGCGCGATAATACTCCTTAGGGCGAATGCCAGTGTGATAGCGAGCAATATCATCCTTGTAGCTACTCACCATTTCCAAGCCTGAAAAAGATGCCCACGTATCGACCCAGCCTTTTTCTTGATCTAGATAGAATGGCAGAAAGCAAAAGGACGGTGGAGGCACAGAGCTCTTCCCACCTTTCAATTTCGCAATGATCTCAAAGTCCAACAGTTCTCCGATTTTTGGACCCAACTCTTTGACTATTGAGGTTCCGTTCCAAACTAGTTCGCCTTCAACATCAAACAGAGCAAAGCGACTGCTTTGTCGCAACATGAAGAAAACTAAACCATCGATCTCAAACTCTAAGAGTGTTTCAACCTTGGCGTTTTTCCAAGCTTCTGGTGTGCGTGATGGATCAGCGCCAAGCGATGAATAAAGCGACTTGATCAGGCTTGATTTGCCGAAATCGTTGTCTGCAACAACAGCCGTTGCAGGATTGCTGAAGTCCTCAACCCTTGCTTTCTTTTCTTGATTTGATAGCAGCCAAAGTTTTTTGAATTTCAGCTTTTTCATGCTGCTTAGTCCTTAGGTTCCTAATCAAAGATTTGTAGTTCTCTAACTTATTGGATTGAATACGCTTCATATAAGATCATCGCCTTGATGTGTTCATCTGATGCCAATTGCAGTTCGGACCTCACCATCGTTTTCAATGCTTCAAATGCAGCGTCGAGCAAAGCATCTAAATTTTGATGTTCGTCGCCGATGTCGCTGAGATGGGTTGCTATCATCCGTCTTACCTTCCGGACAGCTTCATTTGGGTTTAACACTGCGACACGATAGCTGTTCCACTCACGTCTCAAACGTAGCTTTTGAGCGGCGGGTAGATTGATGTCAGGTGCTATCTCTTCCCACTTCGGACAAGCAACCGTTGCAGATACAGTTTGCAGCCAGCCCTCTGTATCATTGCGGGTAATGCCGCGTTCGCTGACGGCACTATCATAATCGGTCAGATCGATTTTGGTCCCGCGGGCTTTCGTTGTGCACTCATCTGATACTGCCTTGAAGAGAGCCGACAGAGAAAACTCAACTTCACCAAGGCTATCGACCACGAACGCTTCAAGCTTTCCTTTCGCGTGATTGTCGGCGTCATCAAGGCTCAAATCACACTTTTCAATCCATAGAAGTTCAGTCTTGATGCTGTCTTCACCTGAAAACTCTTTTTCCAGTTTCGCAACGATCTTCGATAAGTCGTCTTGATCGCATTCAGTCAGGCAAAACTTCTGCTTATCGGTTGGGGCAAAGTTAGTTGGAGCGTTGCTGAGAAACGTGGTCGAACTAACGTTGCCATCGAATGCGACGACATTTTGATACATTTTTCCTAGAAACGACGAGACTGCATCCGCTTTCTTGGTATCTCGCTTTGTCAAAGCGGCGTGGGTCCAATGCCCACTCTTCTTTGACTTTACTTGGTAAAACTTGACGTTCTGCGGATCTACAGAATTATCAAACAACGCAATGTCATCGTGAAACTCAAAAACCAGGGCGTAATCACCGTCTAGCTTGTGTCGTTCCAAAACCAACACAAGACCGCAAAGGGCTTGAAAATGATAGCGGGCGTTGGTGTGCGCGCCGCTATCCTCCCTCGGCTTGGTATTGGCTAGTTTTTGTTTGAGATCGGACAAAAATTATCCCCGCGAACTTGAACTCATTGGGTGAACCATCGCCGAAATTCACAACTCAGGCAAGAGAAACACCCGATATTGGAGTAAAGTCAGGGCACCCCCCCACATTTAGCCTGCTAAGGATAAATAAACTTGAAGGAGAGCCACATGACGACACGGCAGGTACGCACAGCGAGCGCGCAGATTTTGCAAAGCTTTTCACATCAAAAGCAATCTGGGCAGCTTGCCATAACTAGAGCAATGATCACTTTGACCCATCAGCTAATCAACGAACTCAAGCAGTCCGTTCAGGAAGACGACGCAGCATCACGACGACGCAAAGCGAAACGACGCGAGACAGAGGTTGATCCAAAGCCACCCGTAAAACCCGTGCGCGTCGCTGAACCCAGCAAACCGCGTAAGCCAAAGTACAGCGGGCTATGAGGGAGCAGCACATGACACTCGTGGAGCAGGTATATGAACGACTGGTTGAGCATGATCTCGTACAGAACGGCGAAGAGTTCAGCATGAACTGGTGCGGCAGGAGCAAAAGCTGGTTTGGCGAGCGCAAGCACAGCGGACGCGATTTCAGCGTCACCGCCGCAATCGACTGTATGCGCAGTGTCCAGCTAAAGCTTGCCACACTGAGATTGAGCAACAGGCGCATGGGCGGATTACTCGAAGCTGAAATACGCGGGCTGGACGAGGTGAACAATGCGCTTAGAGCTTTTCTGGCTGAGCAGCATCGCATCACAGAAGTTGCGCTGGACGCCGCGCCACAGCGCAAAATGTTATAGAAACAGTAGTGTATAACATCTTCGCCAAACCGTATTCGATTTCAACGACTTAGGCGTAGCGCCAAATTCGGTCGTCCGCCAAAATGTTAGAGTTTACAGTGCATTACAACGAAACCACATATTTTGAGGTGATGCATGAAACAAGCAAAGCTCTTAACCGACGCAGAACGCAAGCGCGTGTCCGCAGTCATCAACGCCCATCGTTATCCCGTCCGCAACCACGCTATCTTCGCGCTCAGCTTCTTTGCAGGGCTGCGCGCGTGCGAGATCGCTGGGCTGAGGGTGGGCGATGTGTTTGAAGACAGCGGCAAAGTGCGTGACACGATTTACTTGGCAGCGGCACAAACAAAGGGCGACGACAGCGCGACAGTGCTGGTCAGCAAACGACTGACAAAGGCGCTGGCGGCATATGCCGCGCAGCACCCCCGGCACATCGCAAAGCAAGATGCTTCGCTCTTCTTTAGCGCAAAGGGTGACGGGTTCAGCGCGCAAACAATCGTCAATCTGTTTGCGCGCTTCTACAAACTGGCAGGCGTTAAAGGCGCAAGCTCGCACAGCGGGCGTCGGCAGTTTTTGACCGAGCTAGCAGACAAGGGCATCAACGCGCGTGTGATCCAAGCGCTTGCACGGCACAAGCACCTGAACACGACGATGCGCTACATCGAACTAAACGAGAACAAGATGCGCAATGCAATTGAGTTGATCTGAAAACGGCGAGAATTCCGCCGTTTCACAGTGCATTCGCCGCTAGTTACTAAATACATTAGACAGCTAAGGCTGCACGACAAACTGACCCTACGGTTAGCACGCCAGTTATCATTGTGCCGCAAACCCGTTCTGATGTGAGACGGTAAGCAAACGCATTCGTCAGTTATGCGCTTCAATAGTCTACCCTGCCATCGTGCGCAGGATGCCTAAAGCACGCTGACATTGCAGAACTGTGCTTACTGTTGTCGGAATGGTTGTAGCGCAGAGATGCGTGAATTGAGTGAGACGGATGACAAGCCGCTGTGCGGTACCCGTCAACGTGGTGGAACAAGCTTTGCTACGCCAGCCCACCATGTGCGTATGATGTCCCAGTAATAGAGATGATAGGAAAACCTGCTCTTCCTTTATGGTTTGGGGAGCGTAGCCAAAAAATGCGACGGGTAACGCCTATGCCTTTAGATCAAGCCCGAAATAGGGCTTGATCTATTTGCTCTAGGTAAAGCCAAGCAATCATAATCCGTATTCGAATGACATGCTCTGGCAAAGAAAATGCGCCAAAGTGACTTTGAAGCTTTGCGAAGCAAAGAAGAAAAGAAACGTATGGCGCTTGTGGAACTGCAACGCAGTGACGCAACATTACCAACTGACATCATTAAACAGCAGTAGCATCAAAGAATCCTGCCATACCAAGTGTCAGGTCCAAGTTCTGGGTTTCGTGGCGTGCCCTCGACGTCGATCCAGCGAATGATTGTCCCGGCTTCGTTCACATCAAGCTGGAAGCACGACCACGTGCTTGGGTCCGATTGCAGATCAGCGCTTGAACAATACCGACCATTTTGCACGGTCCACACGCGCCGTTGATCCCCGTAGACTGTCGTGCCGTTCCTGTTGAACGTTTGTCTAATACCCGCGCCAGTGTTGCTCTGCTCTGTGTATTCAACCGTGCGTCCGCCAACGATTGCCATCAGCGCTGCCGCGTTCTCAACTGGCACAAATCGTTGCTCAGCACCCGCACTCAGATGCGGGTTTGTAGTTGTTTGACATGCGCTAAGTGCAAGCGCTCCAATTAAAAATAAGCGTCGATCCAATTTTCCCTCCCACACCGCACAAAAAACGGCTTCAAAATACGTTTCTTTGAAGCAACGGTCATTCCACTTCGATCTCAAGTCCAAAGTTTCGATTTACAAGCCGTGTATGGCTATGGATTTGAAACAGGAAATTGGATCGCGCGTTAAGGCAGCGCGCAAGATGCGTGGCATGACACAAGCAGTGCTGGCAGAAGCTATCGACATGAGCTTTGAAACGGTGTCGAACTTGGAGCGCGGCAAAACAGCCCCGAACTTCAACACGCTAAGTGACATCGCAACTGCGCTCAATGTCGAACTCAAGTTCTTTTTCGACTACGAACCCAACAACACGTCAAAGCTGCGCAGCCGTCTTATCAGCGAGCTAAGCGCAACAACGCTGGAAGTCGATGACGACAAGCTGGCGCTTATCGCGGACTTGGCTAAGGTTGTGGCTCAGCGCTAACGGGAGCTTTAACCAGAAAATGCTCAACCCTTCAGTCTGGGCGTTTCATCAAAGTGCAAGTGCCATGACCCAAGATCGGTTTTTCGCCAAATGCCGTTGCTGTGCTCAGCAGGCTTGGTCTCGCCAGTGTAGGTAACTGAGGGAATTCCGCTACTGCTGGGTCTCAGAGCATCTAACGCGCTCTCAGCCTGGGATTCGACAATCGGTGTAACTTCCACCTTTGGTGCGCGCTTTGCCAAAGAAGCTACGACTTCGTCGAAATCTGCGAGTTCAGACAACAGCGCCGAGCGACGATTGCCTGCGTTGTCGCGTCGCGTGACGATCCTCAGGTTAGCCGGTCTGTTGTCTGATGGATCATGATTTATATGGTCAACGTCAAAGTCCCGTGGTGCCCATTTGTTCAATGTGACAGCGACGATGAAGCGATGCGAAAGGATCGATTTATCACCGCACTTGAACCAAAGGTAATCTTGTCCTTCACGGCTCTTACTACCGTTAGCTGCTTCGCCTTCAACACGACCAGTGAGAAAATCGAACTTAGTTTCGTCGATCACGCGCTCTAAGTCTGGATAGCTTATCTCGTGCTGATGTTCGGTGCGATAATCCTGAGCCAGAACTTCTTTAACGTATTCAACATCTTCCATATTTCTTGTTCCAAGCAACTTGCAGATCAATATGTAGTAGGTAAGAACGGGACTAACTGGAAACAAGGCGACGCTGTTTATCCGCTTGGAAAAGTCGGAACTAACAGCGTACATAAATTTGTACACATCGCGATTTTTTGCGTATAACCCATTGCTGAAAAACAGATATTAAAACTGTTTTGATCTTGCAAATCCGTGTACACCGGTTCGATTCCGGTACTCGCCTCCAAGTGCTTTTCCTATTATTCTAGGGACTGATTGTTCCCTACATACCGCTCTTGACTGGCCGGTTTACCTTGTTGGGCTGACGCCGCCGATATTGCCGTTTTCATGCAAAGCGCGACACCATGTCGACGGCCAAACAAAAGCTACTTCTTCGTCGTTTTGCGCGCGTCCGATTTCACCTTAACGTGCAATTTCCCGTCCTGTTTTGCCGCAACGAGCCAGAGCCTTTTGCGGGCGTCTGCAGTTTCGCGATCACGGTAAAGGCCGCCCGAGAATTCGGACCGGTCGAGTGCTATGCCATTTCCGACCATTTCGGCGGAAAGGTCGCGGCCGTCGGGTAAAACGCACTTAGCGACCACGCGGCCAAAGGCGTCTATATCCGTGACTTCCGCTTTGATCTTCTGGCCTTTGCACAGTTGGGCCAGCGCCCATTTGGCTTTTTGTCCTTCGGGGTGGTTCAGCTCTGGCGCGTCTATGCCGAACAGGCGAATCTGAACTTTGTCGATGACAATTGTGTGGCCGTCCACAGCATAGGCCGATCCTTGCATGATGTGCGGGCTGGGCAGGTGTTCGGCGCTGGCTGCGTCAAAAGACTGCGACGGCGCATGCGCGGCGGTCGACGTTTGCGTGGGCGATTGGGGGGAGTGGGTGCGCGCGGCGTAGCCTGCTGTATCCGCGAACCGGTTGGCGGACGACCATTTGACGAAGGCAAGCGCGGAGACGCCGGCAATACCCAAGACGATTAAAGCAATTTCCATTTAAGGCCTCATAATATTTGGACCGCATAATGGGTAATAAACTCATAGTTTTCGGGTATTTGCCACCTTTAACAACGTGATTTTCGAAAGTTCACGTATGGCTAGAATTTGGGAAAGGTGCTGGCGCATTTAACAGGCGTTTCGGGTCGATTGTGCGGTTTCCCAAACCGCTGGAAACAACATGAACGCGATATATGCGTTGCCCTGCGTTCCGAGGCATGGCGCAGGTGCCGTATTCGAATTGTCCGAGGATAAGATGCCCGAGCCCGTTTAAGACCCACCCGACAGAACCGTTTTCCATCGGGTGGGGAAGGGCAGGTATCAGGCCGTTGCGGCCTTCGCGGCAACTGCCGCCTTTTCGCTGCGTGCAAAGAACACGTAGTAGAACACTGGCGCGGCGATCATGGTCAGGACCGTTGCGAAGGCAAGGCCGCCCATGATGGTCACGGCCATCGACTTGAAGAACGCGTCGTTGATCAGTGGCACCATGCCCAGAATGGTCGTCGCAGCCGCCAGAACAACCGGACGCAGACGCGAGGTTGAGGCGGTGACGATGGCTTCGCGCAGGGGCACGCCTTCGCGCCGGACGATGTCGATTTCTTCGACCAGCACGATGCCGTTCTTGATCAACATGCCCGACAGGCTCAGCAATCCCAGCAGCGCGGTAAAGCTGAACGGATAGCCCGTTGCGAGCAGGCCGATCACAACGCCGTTCACCGACATCGGCACCAGCAGCCAGATGATCAGCGCCTGACGCATGGACATGAACAGCAGGATGGTGATGACGAACATGATCAGGAAGCTGGAGGGCAGGGCACCCCCCAATGCGGCCTGCGCCTTGCCCGAACTTTCGAATTCGCCGCCCCATTCCATGCGATAGCCGATGGGGAGTTTCATCGCCTCGATGGTGTCGACGATTTCAAGGCGTGCCTTGGTTGCGCTGGCACCGGCGGGCAGATTGGCCTTGACCGTCAGGGTCAACAGGCGGTCGCGGCGGTAGATACGGGTGTTTTGCACTTCGTAAGTGTAGCCGTCGATCACTTGTTCAAGCGGCACATATCCGCCCGCGCTTTCGGAAAACACCACCTGATCCGAGATCGAATAGTCCGCATCGCGGCTGGCGCGCACGATGATCGGTATCTGGCGGTCATCCTCGCGGAACACCCCCGCGTTGATACCGTCGGTCGCGAACAGCAGCGAGGACGCCACGTCTTCGCGGGTAATGCCAGCGGTTTGCGCGCGGTTGGTGGCATAGACGGGGCGGATAACGATTTCCTGCTCCAGCCAGTCGTTGCGCACATATTGCAGCGTGTCCGTCGCCTCCGCGATCCGTTCCATCGCCTCGTCACCGAGCTGGCGCAGGACGACCGGATCGTTGCCGGAGAAGCGGACCTCGATCGGATCGCCACCACCTGGGCCAAAGACAAGCCGCCGCGTGCGCAGTACGCCTGCGGGCAGTTCGGCCTTGCCGAATTCCTCGATCTCGGCAGCGAGGGCAGGGATGTCATCAAGGTTATGCGTGCGGATCAGCATGTGCGCATAGCTTGGGTTGGCCTTTTCCGCCGCATAGGTCAGCACGAAGCGACCCGCGCCTTGACCGACATAGGTGGTGACAGCAGACACTTCGTCGCGCTCGGCCAACCACGCCTCAAGGATTTTCATGTCATCCGACGTGGTCGAAATCTCGGTGCCTTGGGGCAGTTGGTAATGCACAAGGAAGATCGGCGTGCTCGAGTCCGGAAAGAACTGTTGCTTGATCGACCCGAACATGGCGAAGCAGGTGACGGTAACGCCCACCAGCGCGGGGATCACGATCCAGCGCGCTGTCAGGGCGGTACGCACCAGCCCCGCATAGCCGCGGAAGAAGAAACCGGCATAGGGGTCCGCACCATCATCCGCGCCACGTTTGAACAGATAGTGGCCCAGCAACGGCGTGACCGTCAGCGCCAGTACCCAAGACAGCAGCAGCGAGATGCCGATGACCGCAAAAAGCGAGAACAGGAATTCGCCCGTCGCATCGTTACTCAGGCCAATGCCTGCAAAGGCCATGATGCCGATCACGGTCGCGCCCAGCAGGGGGATCGACGTCTTGCCCGCCACTTCATCCGCCGCCTCGCGTGAGGATTTACCGCGCTGCATCGAAATCTGCATGCCTTCGGCAATCACCAGCGCGTTGTCGACCAGCATGCCCATCGCAATGATCAGCGCGCCCAGCGAAATCCGCTCAAGCGAGATGCCGAACTGGAACATGAACAACACGGTGCCCAGAACGATCAGGAACAGCGTGACCCCGACCACCACAGCCGACCGCCAGCCCATGGCCACGGCCAGAACCGCGATCACGATGGCCACCGACAGCAGCACGTTCAGGATGAACCCTTGCGAGGCTTCGTCCACCACGATGTGCTGCTGGTAGATCGGGTGCAATTGAACACCGACCGGAATTTCGCTGTCGAGTTCGGCCAGTTTGGCGTCCACCCGTTTGCCCACGTCCACGATGTTTTCCGTGGACAGGCCCGCCACCCCAAGGGTGAAGGCCTTGTCCCCGTCATGGCGCACCAGCACTTGAGGGTCTTCGCTTAGCCCGCGATAGACATTGGCGATGTCCGCGACATTCACCACTTCGCCTTGCGCGCCGATGGTCAGCCCTTCGATCTGGTCGATGCTATTGGACCCTTCGGGGCGCACCAGCCGTGTCGATCCCAGCGAACCCGCTGGCGTTACCGCGTTGGCGTTCGCAATGGCGTTCACAATCACGCCGGGGGCGAGGTTCTGGTTCGCGGTCAGCGCGAGGTCGGTGTCGACATAGATGACCTCTTCGGGCAGGCCCGAGACCTGCACATCGGCCACCCCTGTCACGGTCAGGATTTCACGGCGCAGGAAGGTCGCCAGATCGTGGGTTTCCGCATCGCTTAACCCGTCGCTGGTCACGGCGTAGTAGATGCCGAACACATCACCGAAACCATCATCGACCACAGGCGTGCCGACGCCTTGGGGCAGAGATTTGGCCGCATCACTCACTTTGGCGCGCAGGTCGGTCCAGATAGCTGGCAATTCGTCACCGCCAAAGGTGGACAGGATTTCAACCTCGATCACCGACGCCCCGGGGGAGTTGATGGATTTGATCGTGTCGAGTTCGCCCATTTTCTGGATGGCGGATTCAAGTGGCTCGGTGACTTCCTCGGCCACTTCGGCAGCGGTCGCACCCGGATATTGGGTGACGATAACCGCCTGTTTGATGGTAAAGCTCGGGTCTTCGAGGCGACCAATCGACAGAAAGCCCCAGATGCCGCCGAACAGGCAGGCGAGGATGATCATCCATGTCAGGATTTGCTTGTCGATGGACAGGCGGGCGATGTTCATTTTACTCGCTCCTTACTGGCCGAAGGTGCGAAAGCGGCGCACGCGTTGGCCGTCTTCCAGCAGATCCGCGCCCATGGCGACGACTTGCGCGCCGTCCTCAAGCCCTTCGATCACCTTCATTTCGCCCGAGGGCAGCGGCTCGACCTCCAGATCAACGCGGCGCACCACGCCGATGTCGGCGCCGTCGCTATCGGCCTCGAACACAAAGGCGGAAAGATCGCCCTCGGGGTTCGCGACAAGCGCTGTGGCAGGCAGGGTCAGGGACGCGCCGCCATCGTTCAGCGTCGCCATCACTGTCACCGACGATCCGGGCAGGACGACCATGCCTTCGGGCGGCGTCATGCCAAAGGTCAACTGGAACGTCTGCCCTACAACCGAGGTCTCTGCGTTGAATTCGCGCAGCTCAAGCGGGTAGGTCGTGTCACTGCCGGGAAAGCGTGCAGTGACAGTTACGTCCGCGTCGGAGCCGACCTGCTGGAACATTACTTCGGGCACCGCGATTTCGATGCGCAACTCGGACATGTCATGCAGGCGGATGACTGTGGTGCCCGCGCTGATCGTGGTGAAATTCTCGACAAAGCGTTCGGCGACCAGCGCGTCATAGGGGGCGTGGATCGTCGCGTGCTCTAGGTCCACTTCGGCTTTGCGGGCGGCGACGCGGGCAAGGGCGGCATCAGTAATCGCGTCTTCGAGGGCAACCTCGCTAACCGCGCTGCCTTTCAGCTTTTCATACCGGTCGACCTGACGTTCTGCCTGTTGCTGTTGCAAGCGGGCCTGTTCGACCGCCAGTTCGAAATCGGTCAGATCGAGGCGGGCAATCACGCCGCCTTTCGGGGTTACCTGACCTTCGATGGCGGGGAATTCGACGATCTGGCCACCGACCTGAAACGACATATCCACCGTCTGGCGCGCGACCACCTGACCAAAGAACTGGCGGGACATGCCGCGCGATTCAGAGGAAACGGTCGTCAGTTTGACGGGTTTCACCGCGGCGGCATCCACCGCGTCCTGAGCCAAAGAGGCGCCCGCCACGGCGGACATGAAAAGCGTGAGTATCGCAGTGCGCAACATCGTGTTCACTTCCTTGCCGCCACTGCGGCATATCTGAAATAGGTCTGGTTTGCGGTCTGGTACTGCTTGCATCATATGTCATCAACCTTGATCGAACGCGCCGGTAAACAGTCCGGCAATTGCCCTGTCTCTGCGCATCTGGCTGCCTAAAAAAACAGCCCTCCCAACGCCGCACCGACGGGCCAAGTACAGCGACAGGGACATGGGTTCGAATGCCGTTCGCAGGGCGGACGACTCGTTGAGGATCAGATGATACGCAAGGCTATCGCGCACCAGATGCCCAAACGCGCATTAGATGCGCGTTGATGCGACAAGTCGAACCTGCTACCGCAGGCATATGCAGCATTGGACCGAACTCAGAACCGCCCTTGTCCTTGCCCGTCTTGGCACGGTGAGTGCAGCGGCCGAGGCACTTGGCGTGCACCGCGCCACGGTGAACCGCCATGTGGACACGCTAGAGGCCGAGTTTCAGGCCCCGCTGTTTTCGCGCCACGCGCGGGGCTATACGCTGACCGATACGGGCAAGGAGATGCTGGAAATCGTCGGGCGCGCGGACGAGATGTTTACCGACCTGTCAGGCCGCAGCCGCGGGCGGGCAGGGCAGCTATCGGGCGATCTGGTGGTGACGGCCCTTGCGGGTGTGGCACCGCTGGTCATGCCCGCGATCCGCAGTTTCCGCCGCGCCCACCCGCAGATCGAGATCGAGTTCGCCGCCGGTGCCAGCCTTGCCCGCCTTGAATATGGCGAGGCGCATGTCGCCTTTCGCGCAGGGACCAAGCCGGACACGCCGGATTACGTGGTCAAGCTGTTCCGCGAGGTGCGCTTTGGCCTTTATGCCAGCCGCGACTTCATTGCCCATAGCGGCCCCGTGACGCCTGACCGCTTTTCTTCGCGCACGTTCATCGGCGCGCGCGAAGGCGTGACGCGTCTGCCTTATCACAACTGGCTTGGCCGCGCGGTCGAGGCGGACGAATTCGCGCTGTTCACCAGTGACCAGCAGGCGGTGAATAGTGCGGTGTTGGAAGGAATCGGCGTCGGGTTTCTGGCGGAACATGACGCGGTGGACAAACCGGAGCTGGTCGAGATCCTGCCCCCGACGCAGGAACGCGCCGCCTCGATCTGGGTGGTGACGCATATGGACCTGCACAGAACGGAAAAAGTGCAGGCCTTCCTCAAGTGTATTTGACGCCGAAGGTGGGCGCGTAACCACCAGCCCCGCCACATCGTGCAGGGCCGGTGGTTGTTACACTATCAACCCAGATCGTTGCGCCCGCGGATCGCTTCGATCACGGCGGCAGTCACGTCCTTGGTTGTGGCGGTGCCGCCCACATCAGGGGTCAAGATACCGGCGGCGCAGACGCGATCGACGGCGTTCATCAAATGCGTGCTCGCCTTGGCCTCGCCCAAATGGTCGAGCATTTGCGCGGCAGTCCAGAAGGTCGCCACAGGGTTCGCAATCCCTTTGCCCGCGATGTCAAAGGCCGAGCCGTGGATCGGTTCGAACATTGACGGAAAACGTCGTTCGGGGTCAATGTTTGCGGTGGGCGCCACGCCAAGGCTGCCTGCCAGCGCGCCCGCCAGATCGGATAGAATATCGGCGTGCAGGTTGGTGGCGACGATGGTGTCGATGCTTTGCGGGTTGAGGGTCATGCGCACGGTCATCGCATCGACCAGCATCCGGTCCCATGTGACATCGGGGAATTCCTGCGCCACCTCGGCAGCGATTTCGTCCCACAGCACCATACCATAGCGTTGCGCATTGGATTTGGTGACCACGGTCAGCAGCTTGCGCGGACGCGACTGCGCCAGCGAGAATGCATAGCGCATGATGCGGGTGACGCCGACGCGGGTAAAGATAGACACTTCGGTTGCAACTTCTTCGGGCAGGCCTTTGTGGGTGCGCCCGCCATTGCCGGAATATTCCCCTTCGGAGTTTTCGCGCACGATGACCCAGTCCAGATCACCGGGACCGACATCGCGCAGCGGTGCCTTGACCCCCGGCATGATCCGCGTAGGCCGCACGTTGGCATATTGATCAAAGCCCTGACAGATCGGCAGGCGCAGCCCCCACAAGGTGATGTGGTCGGGCACATCGGGCGCACCGACCGCGCCAAAATAGATCGCGTCGAAGGGTTTCAGCTGCGCCAGACCATCCTCGGGCATCATCACGCCGTTGCGTTTGTAGTAATCCGATCCCCAGTCAAAGGTCGTGATGTCAAAGGACATGGTGCCAAGGTGGTCGGCAAGGGCTGTCAGCACCTCTTTGCCCGCGTCAATCACTTCGGGGCCGATACCGTCGGCGGGGATCGCGGCAATCTTGTAGGTCGTCATCTGGAAATCTGCCTTATGGGTCTGAAAGGGGGTAGGGCGCTGGCGCTGTGCAGGCTGGCGGGTCGCGCCCTTATCCGCGTCTTGATCCGGTCAGCGCAATCAAATATTATTATATATAATCGGTGAATAATGGGAGCGGCGATGGAACTGCGGCAATTGCGATGCCTTCTGGCCGTGGCCGACACGCTGCACTTTGGCCGTGCGGCGCAGAACATGAAGATGCTTCCGGCGTCTTTGGGGCGGCACATCAAAAACCTTGAGGAACATCTTGGCGGGCGGTTGCTGGTGCGCACCACGCGCAATGTGGCCCTGACCGAGGCGGGGCAGGAATTTGTCATCGCCGCGCGCGAGATCGTCGCGCGGGCCGACCGGCTTGAGGCGACCTTTCGCGAGCGCACCCAACAGCAGGGCGCGGTACTGCGCATCGGGGTGATCGACAGCGCGGCGGCGGGCCTGATGCCGCAGCTTTTGCCGCGGCTAAAAGAGGCGCTGCCCGATATGGCCTTCGAGATGAAAGAGCAAAAGACCATCCGCCTGCTACCGCGTATTCTGACGGGCAGTCTGGACGTGGCCATCGTGCGCCCGCCGGATGTGCCCGATGCGCGGCTAGAATTCCGCCATCTGTTCAGCGAAAGCCTTGTGGTGGCCATGCCCGAGGATCACGCCCTTGCGGATAAACCCGTGCTGCGGGTGCAGGATATGGTGGACGAACCGCTGATCGTGCCGGACCGCCGCTCGCGCCCGCACAGCCATGACCTGACCATGAAACTGTTTCTTGAGGCGGGGTTAAGCGCGCGGGTGGCGCAGATCGCCGAGGAAAAGCAGACCATCGTCAGTCTGGTCAGCACGGGCGTGGGGCTGGCGATTGTGCCCAAATGGGTGTCGCGGCTGGGCATTCGCGGGGTAAAGTTCACCCCGCTTGCATTGCCGGACGATGGCGCGTCAAAAGAGTTGCGCCTGTCCGCCGTGTGGATGCGCGACACGCGCCATGCGACCCGCGACGTGTTCCTGCAGGTCTTGCAGGACAGCCGCGAAATGCTTGCGCAAACAGCGTGATGATAGATTGTGCAACTTAATTGTATAAATAACTTCGCATCGGGAATCGGGTTTACACACACAGGTCCATCGCCCACATTCAAGTACTGACGCAGCGCGGCGGGCCTTTCAGGAAGAGGGCCAGTTGCCGCTTGCTGCGGAAAAAAGGTTTCTGGGAGGATTGAACCTGATGACACTGTTGACAAAAATCACTGCGCTGGCGGCCACGGCTGCGATCAGCGCGACAGCCGTCTATGCGGACGGCCACGAAGACCGCACAGGCTGGCCCGAAAGCTTTACCGTCGGCACCGGCTCGCAAGGCGGCACATATTTCGGCTACGGCTCCGGCTGGGCAGGGATCGTGTCCGAAGTGCTGGGCGTGAACGGCGGCGCGGAAGTGACCGGCGGCCCGATGCAGAACATGGCGCTTGTGCACTCCAACGACCTTGCCTTTGGCATGACCACGATGGGCCCTGCAGCGGAATCCATCAACGGGACCAACCCGATCGCACCCGGTCTGCAAATGACAGGCGCGTGCGCGATGTTCCCGATGTACCAGACACCGTTCTCGATCACGGTTCTGAAATCCTCGGGCATCAACTCGGTCTCTGACATTCCGGCAGGCGCAGCCATCGGTTTCGGCCCCGCGGGTTCCACATCCGACACCTACTTCCCCCGCATGATGGAAGAACTGGGCGTCGAATTTGACCGCCGCAATGGCGGCTGGGCCGACCTTGGTGGTCAGCTTCAGGATGGTCTGCTGGACGTGATCGCCTTTGCTGCCGGTGTGCCGGTGCCAGCGGTGTCCCAGCTTGAGGTCCAGACCGAGATCAACATCCTCGAGTTCACCGAAGAAGAGCAGGCCCAGATCATCGAAGCCTTCCCTGTCGCGGCCTTCGAAATCGCTGCCGACAGCTACACCACACTCGAAGCGCCAGCGCGTTCCGTGTCTATGTGGAACTTCGCCATTGCCAACTGCGACCTGCCAGAAAGCTTTGTCTACGCGGTGGTCGATGCGGTTATGTCCGACAATGAGCGGATGGTGGCAACACACCGTGCGGCGCGTTCGTCCCTGCCTGAGTTCTGGGACAAGAACACTGTCATGAAATGGCACCCCGGTGCGGCAAAATGGTTCACCGATAACGCCGGTGCCTCCATTGACGCAGGCATGATCCACGGCGGATAACACCCGCGCAAGGGCCGCAACCGGCCTTGTAACACGCAAACTGCCTGCGCCTTTTCACCATGGGCGCAGGCATTCTTGTATAAGACCTGTGAACCGCAAAGGCGACGGGGTGGCGATATAAGCGGGGGATGCTTTCGTGACTGATCAATCCAATTCTCAACACAGCGTGACGGACGATATTGTTCTTGCCGAAGGCGTCGACGAAGAACCGGTAGAGCAGAACCGCCGAATGTTCAGTGGCACCTCTGCCATGTTGATCGCGGCCTTTGCGACCGTCTACGCGGCGTTCCACATGATCGCGTTGAACGGTGTGTCGCTGTCGTCGATGACGGGGATCGACATCGGGTTTCTGCCGCAATTCCCGCTTGAGACTTGGAATTTCCGCATCATCCACATCGCGGGCGCACTGGCGCTCGGGTTTCTGGTCTTTGCCTCGCACACGTTTTCCGAAACGGACGCGGCTCGGGGCCGGTCGATGGTGCTATCGGCCATCGGTGCAGCCTTGGCAGTTTGCGCCTGTGTGGCGGGTATCACGGCCATCGGCTTTGTCGGGCTGATCAATTCGGGCACGTTGCCTGAAATGGGCGGGCTGACCACGTGGGCGGCCTTCCCGGGTACAGACATTTACGCCTCCGAAGTGCGCTGGTTCGGCATTCCGCTGCTGGTGGCGACCTTTGGCGCCATCGTTCTGGGCTGGGTCGAACGTAGCAACCGCAGCGCCTTTGTCGTGGGGGATATCGCGCTGGCGATCTGTGCGATCGTGGTCGCGGTCTATTTCGTGGCGATCTACGGCACGGCGGCGCGCAATTCGGTTGGAACGGCCTTTGTGCCCATCGGGGTTGCATTTGCTGCCACCGCAGGGGCCGCGATGATCATGGAGCTGACGCGCCGTGTGGCGGGCCTTGCCCTCGTGATCATCACCGGTGTCTTCCTGCTGTACACATTCACCGCGCACCTGATGCCGGGCATTCTGGCAGTCACCAACGCCTATTCATGGCAGCGCTTCTTTGGCCATGTCTATTCCGACGCGGGTATCTTGGGGCCAACCACGGCGGTGTCGTCGACCTATATCATTCTGTTCATCATCTTTGCGGCCTTCCTGCAGGCGTCCAAGGTTGGCGACTATTTCGTGAACTTCGCCTTCGCCGCCGCGGGGCGTGCGCGTGGCGGTCCGGCCAAGGTGGCGATCTTTGCGTCCGGTTTGATGGGCATGATCAACGGCACCTCGGCAGGCAACGTGGTGGCGACAGGATCGCTGACCATCCCGCTGATGAAAAAGGTCGGCTATCATCGCAAGACAGCCGGCGCGATTGAGGCCGCAGCTTCCACAGGTGGGCAGATCATGCCGCCGATCATGGGGGCAGGGGCCTTTATCATGGCCGAGATCACGGGCATTCCCTATACCGACATCGCCATCGCGGCGATCATTCCGGCGGTTCTGTATTTCGTGTCGATCTACTTCATGGTGGATTTCGAAGCGGCCAAGCTGGGCATGCGCGGCATGCGCGAGGACGAGTTGCCAAAGTTCAACAAGCTGGTGCGGCAGGTCTATCTGTTCATCCCGATTGTGATCCTGATCGTGGCGCTGTTCATGGGCTATTCCGTGATCCGTGCCGGTACGCTGGCCACGGTTGCGGCGGCGGTTGTGTCGTGGCTGACACCGCACCGGATGGGGCTGCGGTCGATCCTCAAGGCGTTCGAGCTGGCCGGTATCATGTCGATCCAGATCATCGCAGTCTGTGCCTGTGCGGGCATCATCGTCGGGGTGATTTCCCTGACCGGTGTGGGCGCGCGGTTCTCGGCGCTGCTGCTGGATCTGGCGGGGGTCAGCCAGTTGTTGGCGCTGTTCTTTGCCATGTGTATCGCGATCCTGCTGGGAATGGGTATGCCGACCACGGCGGCTTATGCGGTGGCGGCTTCAGTCGTCGCACCCGGTCTGGTGCAATTGGGCATTCCCACGCTGACCGCACACTTCTTTGTATTCTACTTTGCCGTCCTGTCGGCCATCACGCCGCCCGTGGCGCTGGCCAGCTATGCGGCGGCGGGCATTTCGGGGTCCAACCCGATGGAGACGTCGATGGCCAGCTTCAAGATCGGGATCGCCGCGTTCATTGTGCCGTTCATGTTCTTCTACAGCTCGGCCATCCTGATGGAGGGCGACTGGTTCATCGTGCTGAAAGCGGCCGTGACTGCGACCTTCGGCGTGTTCCTGTTGTCGGCTGGGGTGCAAGGCTGGTTCTTTGGCGCGCGCGCGGCATGGTTCATGCGGATCGGCATCGTTGTGGCCGCGTTGTTCATGATATCGGGCGGGTTGGTCACGGACCTGATCGGGGTCGCGATGTTTGCCGCGCTGTTCTTTGTTCAAAAGGTCATCGCGCCCGCACCGGACGCGCAGATTGCGGTCAAAGGCCTCGACTAAACAGCGTTAAACGATCCCGAGCGGCTAGCAATAGCCCTCGGGCCCGTTCCACTGACCTTGGGAATAGCGATCACCATGCGCCCAGCCCGAGGGCATTATGGTGTCGAGCGCATCCATCACCTCATCCGTCATCTTGAACGCACTGGCGGCTGCACATTGGGTCAGGTGTTCGGCTGTGCGCGTTCCCGGGATCGGGATCACCCGTGGCCCACGGGCTAGGCACCATGCCAGCGCCAGCGCGGCGGGCGTCGTGCCACAATCCGCGGCAAGGGCGCGGAACTTGGTGACATAGGCCATGTTCATCGCGAAATTCGGCGCGGTAAAACGCGGGTTCTTGGCGCGGAAATCCATCTCGCCAAATCCGCTCGGGTCCAGATCGACATTGCCGAAAATCCCGCGTCCCAGCGGCGCATAGGGCACAAGCGCCACGTCCAACTCTTCGCACGCGCGGCGCAGGCCAAGGTCGGGCTGGCGCGTCCACAGGGAATATTCACTTTGTACCGCATCCACGGGGCCAACTGCCACGGCGCGGCGGAGTGTGGTGGGCGCGATTTCGGAAAAGCCGATGCCGCCGATCTTGCCTTCCTGCTTCAGGGCCAGAAGGGTGTGCATCACGTCTTCCACCTCGACCTCGGGGTCGCGGCGGTGGACATAGAACAGATCGACATGGTCGATCCCTAGACGCCGCAGTGACCCTTCAAGTTCGCTGCGCAGATAGTCCGCCTTGTTGTTGAAACCGCGATTGCCATGTTCCTTGTCGCGCCAGATGCCCGCCTTGGTCGCGATGGTAAAGTCGCCCGCGTCGCCCTTCAGGAAAGACCCAATGATCTCTTCTGACAGACCCAGCCCGTAGACATTCGCCGTATCAAGGAAATCGATGCCCAGATCGCGGGCGCAGGCCAGTGTCTCATGCGCTTGGGCCTCGCTTGAGGGGCCGTAAAATCCGGCAAAGCTCATGCAGCCCAGACCGATTTCGGAAACACTCTTGCCAGAGCGGAGCAGGGTACGGCGTTTCATGGCGGATCCTTTTAATATGCGCGGTGTTGCGTGCGGGTGTAGCGCGAAATCGCGCCGGAAACAAAACCGCGCGGGGACACGCGGATGCCCGCGCTGACGCTATCACGCAGCAGGGGTGGTGCAAGCCCTTGGCGATACTGGCGCATCCCCCTATAGAGATGCCACACAGACCATTCGAAAGGCATGCACCATGCGCCGCGCCACCCAGACCCGAACCACGGCCGAGACCGATATTTCCGTTAAGTTGAACCTTGATGGCACCGGAATCTATGACAACCAGACGGGGGTCGGGTTCTTTGATCACATGCTGGACCAGTTGGCACGCCACGCGTTGATCGACCTGACCGTGCGTTGCACGGGGGATCTGCACATTGATGACCACCACACGGTGGAAGACGTGGGCATTGCCATCGGACAGGCGCTGACGGCTGCGCTTGGCGACAAGAAGGGCATCCAGCGTTACGGCTCTTGCCTGTTGCCCATGGATGACGCGCTGGTCCGCACGGCGCTGGACCTGTCGGGTCGCCCCTATCTGGTGTGGAACGTCGATCTGCCAACCTCCAAGATCGGCACTTTCGACACTGAACTGGTGCGCGAGTTCTTTCAGGCGTTTTCGACCCATGGCGGCATCACCCTGCATGTGGACATGCTGCACGGGCTGAACAGCCACCACATTGCCGAGGCGGCGTTCAAATCGGTGGCGCGTGCGCTGCGGATCGCGCTGGAAGTGGATCAACGTATGGCTGATGCCATCCCCTCGACCAAGGGCGCGCTATGAGCCTGACGGCCCTGATTGACTACGAAAGCGGCAACCTGCACTCGGCGGAAAAGGCGTTCCAGCGCATGGCGCAGGATATCGGCGAGGGCACGGTTGTCGTGACCTCGGACGCGGATGTGGTGGCGCGGGCCGACCGCATCGTGCTGCCCGGTGACGGGGCATTTCCGGCTTGCGCCGCAGCACTGCGCGGGACTGGCGGTTTGTACGATGCGCTGGTGGAGGCGGTCGAGACGCGCGGTCGCCCCTTCCTTGGCATCTGTGTCGGGATGCAGTTGATGGCCACATGGGGCCGCGAATATAGCGACACCGAAGGGCTGGATTGGGTCGGCGGTGAAGTCGTGCCGATCACGCCCGCAGACGCTGCGTTGAAAGTGCCGCATATGGGCTGGAACGATCTGGTTCTGGACGCGCCGCACCCTGTCTTTGACGGGGTGAAGGATGGCGATCACACCTATTTCGTGCACTCCTACCATTTCGAGGTGGCCGATCCCGCACAACGTCTCGCTCATGTGGATTATGGCGGCGATGTCACGGCGGTGATCGGGACAGGCACGATGCTGGGCATGCAGTTCCACCCCGAGAAAAGTCAGGATATCGGCTTGCGGATGATCCGTAACTTCCTGACGTGGAAACCTTAATCCAGACGGAACGGTTCGGGCAGGTCGCGCAGGTTGCGCGCCCCCAACTGCCCCATGCAGGATATCAGATCAGCCTTTAGGATATGGGCAAGATGCGCAGGCCCTTCGGCCCCGAGCGCGCCGAGCGCATAGTGCCACGCCCGCCCGAGCATCACGAAATCCGCACCCGAGGCCAGTGCGCGCAGGATATCGAGACCACCTTCCACGCCACTGTCAAAGATGATCGGGCAGGTGGTGGCGCTGCGGATATCGGGCAGCACCTCGATACTGGCGGGGGCGGCGTCGAACTGGCGGCCTGCGTGGTTCGACACCCAGATCGCATCGACGCCCAATGTCTCAAGCTGGGCGGCATCATCGGCGCGCAGCACGCCCTTGACCACAAAGGGACCGTCCCACGCATCGCGCAGCCATTTCACATAGTCCCAGTCCGGTGCTGTGCGCAGCAGATATCCCACATGCGCGGTGACCGGCAGGTTTTCCGCCGCAGGGGTGGTATAGGCGTCAAGCATCCGCATATGCGGCATCCCGCGCTTGGCCATGCCCATCGCCCATGCGGGGCGTCGTGCGACCTGCGCCAGCAAACGCGGCGTCAGGCGCGGCGGGTTGGTCAGGCCGGACCGTGTCTGGCGTTCCCGCCGCGAGGCGACAGGCACATCCACCGTCAGCACCAGTGTCTTGAACCCCGATGCGCGGGCGCGGTCCAGCATGTCGCGGCGGATGGTTTCATCGCGGGGCGGGTACATCTGGAACCAGCCATGCGC
Source organism: Tateyamaria sp. 7Alg 36 (assembly GCF_059882455.1). Lineage (NCBI taxonomy): Bacteria > Pseudomonadati > Pseudomonadota > Alphaproteobacteria > Rhodobacterales > Roseobacteraceae > Tateyamaria > Tateyamaria sp. 7Alg 36. The sequence goes on from NZ_CM187613.1 coordinate 3,539,178, forward strand.
GCCCAGATCGTCCGCCACATCCTCGGGCGCTTGGGTCGCGACGGTCGAGATCGTATAGGGAATATCCAACTGCGCCGCCGCCCGTGCCAGCAGGCGTTCCGCATCGGGCCACATCAGGCCGGACATGCCCACAGGCGCAATGCCGAAGGGCAGGGGCAGGGTCTCCCCCATCAGGTTGACCGACAGATCGGGGGCAAATTCGCCATGCAGGATCGACGGCATCAGCCCGACCCGATCCAGCGCCATCCGGTTGCGCGCGCGCGTTGCCTCGACCCCCGTGCCGCTGTCGAGGTATTCCCAGACAAATTTGGGGATGCGCGATTGTGCGCGTCGGCGCAGATCGGCAAGGGCGGGATATGAGGTGTCGCGTGTCATGGCGCCATGTGACGCAGGGCGGCGGGCACTGTCCAGCCCCTTCAGATTTGCCAGAGATTTAAATCATTTTTTAAGGGACCATGGGCCAATGATGATGCACGCATCGCGCCGCAGCAAAGGGGATTTTCCATGCAGGCACTTATTGTCGACACCATGACATCGCGCAGGGATCACAGCCTTATCAAGCTGATGGAGGCCGGTGTTCATGTGACCGGCACCGGCAATGTCGCCGTGGCCGAAACCTGTATCCTGCGGCTGGGGGTCGATCTGCTGGTGGTGGACAAGGCGACGGTGGGGGATGCGTTGGGCGACATCCTTGGCATGGCCGAAGAACGCAATCCCTTTGTCGTGTCGATCCTGCGCACGCCGGATGTGACCGTCGATCAGGATGATCTGTCGCCGCATTTTCCATCGCTGCACTGTGTTGTCGGCACGGATGTGCCAAGTGCCATGGCGGTCAAGCTGGGGGTTGCATCCTTGCGCGCGCAGCTTGGCCCTGCGCCGCTGATGTGGCGGGCGCGCCCTGTTCCTGAGTCGTTGCCCGCACAGGGGGCAGAGGCGCTGCCCGCCCTTGCTGGCGTGCACTAGGCGGCGCGCGAAACCCCGCGACAGCGGCAAAGAACATAGCCGGAACAGCTTTCTCTTTTCTTGGGCGCGCGCTATAACCCCGCCCATGAGCAGTTTTGACGAATTTGACGCCTTTGAGGGCGCATCCCTGTCCGCGCGCGCCATGGCAGCGCGGCCCCAGCCCTATCTTGACGGGTTGAACCCTGCGCAACGCGAAGCAGTGGAAAAGGCCGATGGGCCTGTTCTGATGCTGGCGGGCGCCGGTACGGGCAAGACGCGTGCGCTGACGGCGCGGATCGTGCATCTGCTGAACACGGGGCGGGCGCGCCCGAACGAGATCCTTGCCGTGACCTTTACCAACAAGGCCGCGCGCGAGATGAAAAACCGCGTCGGCGCGATGCTGGGTGGTCAGATCGAAGGGGTCCCATGGCTTGGCACGTTCCACTCGATCTGCGTCAAGCTGCTGCGGCGGCATGCGGAACTGGCGGGATTGAAAAGCAACTTCACCATTCTGGACACGGATGACCAGATCCGGCTGCTCAAACAGTTGATCCGCGCCGCAAATATCGACGACAAACGCTGGCCTGCGCGCCAGTTGGCGGGGATCATTGACGGCTGGAAAAACCGCGCCCTGACGCCGGACAAGGTGCCTGCCAGCGATGGCGGGGCCTACAACCACAAGGGTGTGGAACTTTACGCGCAATATCAGGCGCGGCTGAAAGAGTTGAACGCCTGTGATTTCGGCGACCTGCTGTTGCACATGGTTACGATCTTTCAGGACCATCCGGACGTACTGGCGCAGTACCAGCGCTGGTTCAAATACATCCTCGTGGACGAGTATCAGGATACCAACGTCGCCCAGTATCTGTGGCTGCGCCTGTTGGCCCAAAGCCACAAGAACATCTGCTGCGTGGGCGATGACGACCAGTCGATTTATGGCTGGCGCGGGGCCGAGGTGGGCAACATCCTGCGGTTTGAAAAGGACTTTCCGGGCGCGCATGTTGTCCGGCTGGAACAGAACTACCGCTCCACCCCGCATATTCTGGGCGCGGCTTCAGGCGTGATTGCGGGCAATCAGGACCGGCTGGGCAAGACGCTGTGGACCGACAAAGATGACGGCGAAAAGGTGCGTCTGATCGGCCATTGGGACGGAGAGGAAGAGGCCCGCTGGATCGGGGACGAGATTGAGTCGGCCCAGCGTGGCACCCGCGGCATGGATCCGGTCAGCCTTGATAACATGGCAATTCTGGTCCGTGCGTCGCACCAGATGCGCGCGTTTGAGGACCGGTTCCTGACCATCGGACTGCCCTATCGCGTGATTGGCGGGCCGCGTTTTTACGAGCGGTTGGAGATTCGCGACGCGATGGCCTATTTCCGCGTGGTGGTCAGCCCCGAGGATGATCTGGCCTTCGAGCGGATCGTGAACACGCCCAAGCGCGGCCTTGGCGACAAGGCGCAACAAACGATCCAGATCGCGGCGCGCAGCAATGGTGTGTCGCTGGTCGAAGGGGCGCGGATTGCGGTTGATCAGGGTCTGATCAAGGGCAAGGGCGGCACCGAATTGCGCACGCTCGTGGACGGAATCGCGCGCTGGAACAGCAAGCTGCGCGGCCCGCGGATCGAAGTGGTGCAGGATGACAGTGTTATCGACGAAGGCCTTGCGCCCTTGCGCAGCGAATACGGCCCGCCCCCGATCAGCCATGTGGAACTGGCCGAGGTGATTCTGGACGAAAGCGGCTATACCGCCCATTGGCAGAACGACAAAACGCCCGAAGCGCCGGGGCGGCTAGAGAACCTCAAGGAACTGGTCAAGGCCTTGGAAAGTTTCGAGAACCTGCAAGGGTTTCTGGAACACGTGTCGCTGATCATGGACAACGAACAGGACGATGCAGGGGCCAAAGTGTCGATTATGACCCTGCACGCGGCCAAGGGGCTTGAGTTCCCGATGGTGTTCCTGCCGGGGTGGGAAGACGGGTTGTTCCCGTCGCAGCGCAGCATGGATGAAAGCGGGCTGAAGGGCCTCGAAGAGGAGCGCCGCCTTGCCTATGTGGGTATCACGCGCGCCGAAGAGGTCTGTACCATCTCTTTCGCGGCCAACCGTCGGGTATTCGGGCAGTGGCAGTCATCGCTGCCCTCGCGGTTCATTGACGAATTGCCCGCAGAGCACGTGGATGTCCTGACCCCTCCGGGGCTTTACGGGGGCGGATACGGCGCGGCGGCACCGTCGACGGAGTCCAATCTGCACAAGGCGGCGGCGGACGCGAATGTTTACAACTCGCCTGGTTGGCGGCGTTTGCAGGAACGGTCCGGCACGCGCCCCGTGTCGCAACCCGCCGAAAGCCGCAACAGCGTGATCGACCTGACGGCTGTGTCGAGCTTTACCATGGGCGAACGGGTGTTTCACCAGAAGTTCGGCTATGGCGCGGTGGTGGGGATCGAGGGCGACAAGCTTGAAATCGACTTTGAAAAGGCCGGCGTGAAAAAGGTCGTGTCCCGTTTCATCTCAAGCAGCGACGACATTCCGTTTTAAGTTACGATCACGAAAGTGATCGCAACTGGTGGCAAGGATAGCTTCTGAAAGAAGCGGTCAGCCACACAGCCGATCCATAGAGAACAACGGCCCCCGATCACGAGGGTGATCCGCGCGGCACCTTCGCCCTACGCCCCTCAAACCCCCAAGAATCGAAAACGGCGACCCCTGGGAGGAGGGGCCGCCGCTTCTGCTTCACCGCTTGTCAGGTCAGGGAGGAGGAAGACCCGCCAACCGGTGTATCGCGTTGCACCATTCGGTGCGGAATTTGGGTACGGCGACCCCTGGGAGGAGGTAGGGGCCGCCGTGCTTACAACATCGACAGGTCAGGGAGGAGGAAGACCTTGGCGATGTATGTCGCTGCACCATTCGGTGCGGAATTTGGGTACGGCGACCCCTGGGAGGAGGTAGGGGCCGCCGCGCTTACAACATCGACAGGTCAGGGAGGAGGAAGACCTTGGCGATGTATCGCGTTGCACCGTTCGGTGCGGAATTTGTGTACGGCGACCCCTGGGAGGAGGTAGGGGCCGCCGTGCTTACAACATCGACAGGTCAGGGAGGAGGAAGACCGTGGCGATGTATCGCGTTGCACCATTCGGTGCGGAATTTGTGTACGGCGACCCCTGGGA